>NZ_JAFIBI010000001.1:0-2400000 GCF_017832975.1 Arthrobacter sp. PvP023 | reverse complement strand
CTGTCCCGTTCCGTTCCGGCGTGCCCCGGCTGGACACTCGAACAGCTTTTCGGGCACCTCGGTTCCATCGAACGCTGGGCTGCCGCTGTGGTTCGTGGCGGGAATTACGTTGACGAGCCGGCACCCCCGGCCGCGGGTGCCGCCGCATGGTTCATCGAGGGCACTGAACCGTTCTTAGAGACGATGGCGTCCCTTGAGCCCGCGGCACCGTGCTGGAACTTTGGACCTCCGCCACGCACGGCGGGTTTCTGGCTTAGACGCCAGGCGCACGAGCATGCCATCCACCTCATCGACGCCAGCCGGGCGTCCGGACTTGCTGCGCCGGTTCCCGCCGCGGACTTCATGCTCGACGGCGCCGACGAGGTCCTGTCGATATTCACCCCGCGACAGCTGCGATTGGAGCGGATGCAGCCACCGGAGCAAGCGGTCGCGTTCCATGTGGCGGGGGCGGGCGCGTGGACGGTGGGCAGCGGTACCGCGGCGGCGTCTGTCACCGCGTCGGTAGCGGACATGTACTTCGGCCTCTGGGGCAGGGCCAGCCTCAAAGACGGGGCGATCATCGACGGCGACGCAGACCTTGCGCTTCGCGTCCTCCGGGGGCCGCTCACACCGTGAGCGGGCCGTCCCCCCGCCAACGGCCGCCGTCGTGCCGGTTCAGGGCCGGGGAAACAGCCTTTCGATGCGGCGCAGCCAGCGCCCGCCCGCAGTCCCTGTCGGTCACAGTCGGACGGAGGCTACGATCTTGCAGGGTAACCAAGCACGCGGCTAGGAGTACAGGTGGTCAAGACGCAGAGCGGGGATGATGGCGGGAGCGGGCCAGCGAGGCAAGGCGGACCGCACTGGCGGCGGGTGCTGGCAGCCCTCGGCAACGATGATGCACGGACGGCTTACGCTCAAGTAGTGCTCGGCGCCAAGCTCCCGGAAGCGATCGCTGATCTGAACGAACAGCGGCGAAACCGGGCCGTTACTGCCCTGCTCGAGTCCGGGCTCGTCGAACCCAACGCTGCCGGCGAGCTGGAGGCTTCCGGGGCGATCTTCCGCCGCCTTCTCACGCAACAACCCCGGCGACAGCCGCAGACCGGATTGGACCGGTTTTTGCGCTTGGGCAGGATCGAGCGGTATCCGGCCAACAAGGCGGAACGACGGGAGCTCCTCGCCTGGATTCTCAGCAATTCCATCAGGCCCGACGAAGACCTATCGGAACGACAGGTCAATGAACGGCTTCTCAGTTATACGGACGATGTCGTGCTGCTGCGCCGTTACATGGTCGACTTCGGCCTGTTGGAACGGACCCCTTCGGGGTCCTCCTATTACCGGCCGAAGGAAACATAACGCCTAGGGCGGCAACGGCTGATGGCGGTTCCAGCAGCCGCATCAATAATGTCAGTGGCTCCAGAGATGCTGTGGGTATGGACAGCAGCACAGCCTGGAGCGGGGAGATGAGGGAGGCCATGGCGGCCGTCCTGGCCTCCACTGCTGCGCTTTCGTCCATTATCGAAACCGGCATGGACCGGGCCGGTCCGCCCGGCACCGATCCGCTGCGGGATCTGGCAGATGACTGCCTGGACGGACTCGCCGAATTGGCCCGGCTGGAAGCCCGGACCGCCGCGCTGAAAGTCAGGCTGGCTGCCGACTATGTGGAGGCAACCAGGGCTTTGGCATCACCGGCGGCATCCCTGCAGGACCGCACCGCCCAGGAGATGGCCACCGTTGCCGAGGTCGCCTGCGTCCTGACCGTCAGCGAACGTTCCGCCGGAGCCCTCCTGTCCGACTCCCTGGCACTGACAACCTCGCTCCCGCTGACGCTGGCGGCACTGCGGGCCGGGAAGATCTCCTGGCAGCACGCCCGGATCATCGTCGACGAAACCACCAGCCTGGATCCCGCCGGAGCGGCCGCCCTGGAAGCGCACTTCCTGAATCCCGAAGCCCCCAACCCCGCCCGCGGATGCACAGCCGGGGACCTCGTCCCGTCCCGCTTCCGGGCCAAGGCACGCACCTGGCGGGAACGCCACCACCCGGTCAGCATCGAAACACGCCACACCAAGAGTGCCGGGGACCGGCGGGGCGAGTACCACCCGGACCGGGACGGCATGGCATGGCTCTCCGCCTACCTTCCCGCCGACACAGCTGCGGGAATCTGGGAACGGACCACCGCCGCCGCGCGCTCCCTGCAAAGCCCGGACGAGGCCAGGACCCTCACCCAGCTCCGCGCCGACATCGCCGCCACGTGGCTCCTCGGCGGCCACGCCATCGGCGGCGGAACCGCTGACGGAACGGCCGACGGCGGCACCGGCTTGGGTGGGGAACTGGCCGGAGACGTCCCGTCCCCGAGGGCGCAGGTCCTCATCACTGTCCCGGTCTTGTCAATGCTGGGCGCCACGGATGAACCGGCCATGCTGGACGGGTACGGGCCGATCCCGCCGTCCACGGCCCGCCGCCTGATCGCCGACGGCGCCGATTCCTTCCACCGCGTCCTGGTCGACCCGCGCGACGGTGCCCCGCTGGAAATCGGACGGACCAGCTACCGGCTCACGAAGGCCCAACGTCAGTGGCTCCGCCTCCGCGACGGCAGATGCCCGTTCCCCGGCTGCAGCAACCAGTCACTGGACAACGAAGCCGACCACCTCCTGGCCTGGGCCGACGGCGGCACCACCGGCATCTCCAACCTGGGCCAGCCATGCCGCAAGCACCACCGCCTCAAACACAGCTCTGCCTGGACACCAGCCGGTGCCAGCAAGGACAACCCGCCCGGGTGGACTTCGCCGGCAGGGCGGCACTACCCCAGTGAACACCAGGACTGGGAGCCACCCCGATGGCCGGACAACCTGATGATCGGGGACGCACTCCCGGAATCCGACTCGGCACTACCGCAGGATCCCTTCCCGGAATGGCACTTATTCACGTCCGCGTACCGGCTCCCCGCCCCAGCCGTTGACGATATGCCGTGGCCAATGCCCTTGGACCACTTCCTCCCTGAAGAGCTCATGCTCCAACGGGTCTGATCGACCACCTTGGTGCCGTTTCTGCGCGCCCCTCGACGCACTGTGCAATGCCCCGGCCCGGATGCATACTGAGATATGACCGACGCCGAAGATTTCTTAGCCTGGGTTAAGTCCGCGCTGCACGAAGCGGAACGGGCGCTTCATGACGGCGATGCGACACCCCGGCGGGCACTATGGTCCCGGAATGAACCCGTAAGCATCCTGGGCGCATGGCGCAATGCGTACGGCCGTGAGGAGATTGAAGAAGCCTTCGCCGCCCTGGAGAAGTCCTTCTCCAACTGCACGTCCTACAGTTTCGAATTACAGGCCTATGACGTGGCCGGCGCCATGGCATACACCGCCGGCCTGGAGCATGTCTCCACCTCCGTGGACGGTCAGCCGCGCAGCTACACCCTGCGCGCCACCCAGGTCTACCGCCGTGAAGACGGCGGATGGAAGGTGGCGCATCGGCACGCCGACACCGTGACCGAGTGAGAACCGCTAACGGCACCCCGGAAGTGTCCCTGCAACGACGAGTCTTCCGCGGACGCGTAGCCGTCGTGACGGGCTCGACACGCGGTCTGGGGTTTGCGATGGCCCGTCTGCTGGGCCATCACGGCGCAACTGTGGTGCTGGCATCCAGGTCGGACGTCGACGTCGCGGCCGCCGTCGAGATCCTGCACGCGGAAGGGATCGCGGCGTCCGGACGTCGCTGCGACACTGCTGACCTGGCCGACGTCGAGGCCCTGCGCGACGAGGCCCAAAACCATGGGACGCTTGACATCTGGGTCAACAATGCCGGAGTCTCCGGTGTCTTCGGGCCCACGGCGTCCACGCCGGTCGACGACTTCACGCGGGTGGTTCGTACGAACATCCTCGGCACGTTCCACGGGTCCAGGGTTGCGTTGCCGGTCTTCCTCGGCCAAGGCCGCGGCGACCTTGTCAACGTGTACGGCCAAGGCGACCAGGGGCCGGTGGCGCTACAGAACGCGTATGCGTCGAGTAAGCGGTGGGTCCGCCAGTTCACCGAGACGTTGCGGCTGGAGACCCGAGGCACCGGCGTCCGGGTGCATGGCATGAACCCGGGCCTGGTGGTGACAGACATGTTGGGGCACGTTACGACCCAGCCGGGGTATGAGCATCGACTGGGCGGCCTGCAGGTCGTCGTCGGACTATGGGGGCAGACGCCCGACGAAGCCGCGCGCCCGCTTCTGGACCTCGTAACGTCGGACGCAGGCGAGTTCCGGTATCTGACCAAGACGAACATGGTGACCCGCGGGGTGCGCAATTTAGTCTCCGGACGCCTCCGCCGCGCCAAGCGCATGCCCCTGGACGTCACCGTTCTCGACACGGACTCCAAGGGCTGACCAGGCCGGGTCACCCTTGCGGCATTTGTGCAGGACGGTTCATCCCGACGGGGGCGTGAACTGGCTGACAGTGAACTCCGCTCCCTGGGGGTCCCGGATCAGTACTGTAAGCGTCCACTTGGTTTCGTTTTGGCGGAGGACCTGGGCGCCCAGTCGCCGGCATCGGTCAGCACCGCACTTCCGTCGCCTTCGCCCGCATCGGCAGGCGCCGATCGCACCGCGGCACCGGCAGCAACCGACCGCTGCACTGCGACATCCGCGTCCTCGACGGCTATGTAGGTGCTCCACACCGCGGCACCGCCCTGGGTGCTGGCCAACCCGCCGACGTCCTGGCCGTTGAGCTTTGCTATCAAGTGACGGCCCGGTACTCCCGGCCGCGTGACGTCTTCGAATGTCCAGCCGAAGAGTCCTAAGTAGAACTCTGCGGCGGCCTCGACGTCAGATTGCCCGGTATCGATCCAACATGGGACGCCCTGCGGGTAGGTCCGTTCAGTCATGTCTGACTCACCTCCACCATCGCCGGCAGCCCGGTTCATCGCAGGGCTTCGCATCCCCCTGTAGGCGGCCCCGGCCCCAGCCAGGAAAATCAGGACAGTGAGGTTAGACCGGGCCCAGCTGCCCAAGCGTGGCCAGACCCCACGGGTAATGGGCGGGGAGGGCCACTGCGAGCCCGACGGTCGGGACCATAACGGCTGTTGCGAAGGCCCACCGTTCACCTCGGCCCACCCCGCACCAGGACAGGCCCGCGATGGCCAGTCCTGTCACAGAGATGAAGCCGCTGAGCGCAATGTGCAGATGGCTGATGTCAAGGAAGACCACGGCGTACGCAACGAAGGCCAGTCCGGCAAGCGTCAAGAGTGGCTCCGGAACAGGAGACGCGCGTGGGCGGCGACCACGAAAAGGATACTCTCCTCGACACATTGTGGTGTGCGGTCGCGCAAGAAAGCCGCGCCACAGGATGCGGCGCGGCTTTCAAGGGAGGTCGGCTGAACCTCGAAGAACAAGAAGACTTAGAAGTCCCAGTCCTCATCCTCGGTGTTGACAGCCTTGCCGATCACGTAAGACGAACCCGAGCCCGAGAAGAAGTCGTGGTTCTCGTCAGCGTTCGGGGACAGGGCCGAGAGGATGGCCGGGTTCACGTCGGTGACGGAGGCCGGGAACATGGCTTCGTAGCCCAGGTTCATCAGGGCCTTGTTGGCGTTGTAGTGCAGGAACTTCTTGACGTCCTCGGCCAGGCCGACGGAGTCGTAGAGGTCGTGCGTGTATTGGACTTCGTTTTCGTACAGCTCGAAGAGCAGTTCGAAGGTGTAGTCCTTGATCTCCTGGCGCTTCTCCTCGGAGACCTTCTCCAGGCCCTTCTGGAACTTGTAGCCGATGTAGTAGCCGTGCACGGCCTCATCGCGGATGATCAGGCGGATCAGGTCTGCCGTGTTCGTCAGCTTGGCCCGTGAGGACCAGTACATCGGCAGGTAGAAGCCCGAGTAGAACAGGAAGCTCTCCAGAAGCGTGGAAGCCACCTTGCGCTTCAGGGGGTCGTCACCCTGGTAGTAGTCCATGACGATCTGCGCCTTCTTCTGAAGGTTCGCGTTCTCGGTGGACCAGCGGAACGCCTCGTCGATCTCCTTGGTGGAGGCCAGCGTGGAGAAGATGGATGAGTAGCTCTTGGCGTGCACGGACTCCATGAAGGCGATGTTCGTGTACACGGCTTCTTCATGCGGGGTGATCGCGTCCGGGATCAGTGAGACGGCGCCAACGGTGCCCTGGATGGTGTCCAGCAGGGTCAGGCCGGTGAACACGCGCATAGTGAGCTGCTGCTCGTCCGGCGTCAGCGTCGCCCACGACTGGACGTCGTTGGACAGCGGCACCTTCTCCGGCAGCCAGAAGTTGTTGACCAGGCGGTTCCAGACATCCACGTCCTTGTCGTCCTGGATGCGGTTCCAGTTGATGGCCTCGACGTGGCTAAGCAGCTTGACCTTCTCGGTCATGTCATCCCCTAAACGTTGGGTGGTTTCTCTAAGTTAAAGCGTACGACGGCGGGCGGGCGCCCGCCGTCGTACTCAAGCTATGGTCTCGACAGGCTCGACCACGGGGGTTACAGCATGCAGCTGACGCAGCCCTCCACCTCGGTCCCTTCCAGCGCAAGCTGGCGGAGACGGATGTAGTAGATGGTCTTGATGCCCTTCTTCCAGGCGTAGATCTGGGCCCTGTTGATGTCGCGCGTGGTGGCGGTGTCCTTGAAGAACAGCGTCAGGGACAGGCCCTGGTCCACGTGCTGCGTGGCAGCGGCGTAGGTGTCGATGACCTTCTCGTAGCCGATCTCGTACGCGTCCTGGTAGTACTCCAGGTTGTCGTTCGTCAGGTACGGCGCCGGGTAGTACACGCGGCCCAGCTTGCCTTCCTTGCGGATTTCGATCTTGGACGCGACCGGGTGGATCGAGGAGGTGGAGTTGTTGATGTAGCTGATCGAGCCCGTCGGCGGAACGGCCTGCAGGTTCTGGTTGTAGATGCCGTGCTCCATGACGGACGCCTTCAACTCGCGCCAGTCATCCTGGGTGGGGATGTGGATGTTCTTGAACAGCTCCGCAACCTTGGCGGTCTGAGGCACCCACTCCTGCTCCGTGTACTTGTCGAAGAACTCGCCCGAGGCGTACTTGGACTTCTCGAAGCCGCCGAAGGTCTGGCCTGTCTGGATGGCCAGCTTATTGGAGGCGCGGACCGCGTGGTACACCACCGAGTAGAAGTAGATGTTGGTGAAGTCCAGGCCCTCTTCGGAACCGTAGTGCACCCGCTCACGTGCCAGGTAGCCGTGCAGGTTCATCTGGCCCAGGCCGATGGCGTGGCTCTGGTCGTTGCCGCGGGCGATGGACGGCACCGAGGTGATGTTGGACATGTCCGACACAGCCGAGAGCGAGCGGATGGCCGTCTCGATGGTCAGGCCGAAGTCCGGCGAATCCATGGTCTTCGCGATGTTCAGCGAGCCCAGGTTGCAGGAGATGTCCTTGCCGGTCTGGTCGTAGGACAGGTCATCGTGGTACGTGGTGGGCTGCGAAACCTGGAGGATCTCGGAGCACAGGTTGGACATGATGATCTTGCCGTCGATCGGGTTTTCCCGGTTCACGGTGTCCTCGAACATGATGTACGGGTAGCCGGATTCGAACTGGATCTCGGCGAGGGTCTGGAAGAACTCGCGCGCCTTGATCTTGGTCTTCTTGATCCGGGAATCGTCCACCATCTCGTAGTACTTCTCGGTGACCGAGACATCGGAGAACGGCATGCCGTAGACGCGTTCGACGTCGTACGGGGAAAACAGGTACATGTCCTCGTCCCGCTTGGCCAGCTCGAAAGTGATGTCCGGGATCACGACGCCGAGTGAGAGGGTCTTGATGCGGATCTTTTCGTCCGCGTTTTCCCGCTTGGTGTCCAGGAACCGGTAGATGTCCGGGTGGTGGGCGTGCAGGTACACCGCGCCGGCACCCTGGCGGGCACCGAGCTGGTTGGCGTAGGAGAAGCTGTCCTCGAGGAGCTTCATCACGGGGATGACGCCGGAGGACTGGTTTTCGATCTGCTTGATCGGCGCGCCGACTTCGCGGATGTTGGTCAGCGCGAACGCCACGCCGCCGCCGCGCTTGGACAGCTGCAGGGCGGAGTTGATGGAACGGCCGATCGACTCCATGTTGTCTTCGATGCGGAGCAGGAAGCAGGAGACGAGCTCGCCGCGCTGCTTCTTGCCGGCGTTCAGGAACGTGGGGGTGGCCGGCTGGAAGCGGCCCTCGATGATCTCGTCCACCATCTGCAGGGCAAGCTGCTCGTCGCCGCGGGCCAGGTGCAGGGCAACCATGCAGACGCGGTCCTCGTAGCGCTCCAGGAAGCGCTTGCCGTCAAACGTCTTCAGCGTGTAGGACGTGTAGAACTTGAACGCGCCCAGGAAGGTCTCAAAGCGGAACTTCTTCTTGTAGGCGCGGTTGAAGAGTTCACGGATGAAGTTCATCGTGTACTGGTCGAGGGTCTCGCGCTCGTAGTACTGGTTCTTCACCAGGTAGTCGAGCTTCTCTTCCAGGTCGTGGAAGAACACGGTGTTGTTGTTCACGTGCTGCAGGAAGTACTGGTGCGCGGCCTCGCGGTCCGCCTCGAACTGGATCTCCCCGTTCGGTCCGTACAGGTTCAGCATCGCGTTCAGTTCGTGGTAGCCCAGCCCCTTGTAGGCGGCGGGCAGCGCGGGCTTCTCTGCGGTCTTCTCGACGGCGGCCCCCGCGCGGGGACCCTGACCCTCAGGCATGGTTACTTCTGTGTCTGCGACAGTAGTGTCCAAAACTTGTCCAATCCTTGGTTTACCAGGCGGACGTCTTCAGGCGTCCCCATGAGTTCGAAGCGGTAGAGGTGCGGTATCTGGCATTTGAAGGCGATGATGTCGCCCGCCATGCAGTAGTTGTCCCCAAAATTCGTGTTTCCTGCGCCGATCACCCCGCGGATCAGAGCCCTGTTCTGCGGGTTGTTGAGGAACCGGATCACCTGTTTCGGCACTGAACCCTCGCCGCCCGTTCCTCCGTAGGTGGGAACCACCAGGACGAAGGGTTCGGTAGCTACGAGTTCAGTTTCACGCTGATGCAGGGGAATCCGGGCTGCATCCCGGCCGAGCTTCTCAATGAAGCGCCGGGTATTCTCGGAAGCCGAGGAAAAGTAGATGAGGTGACTGGAGGTCCGGTTCATGGGCGTCGTATTCACAGCATCTGCTGCGAGCGGCGCATCGGCAAGTGCCGGCGCTGCCATGGGAGTCACCTCATCTACGTAAAGTTCTTTGCCGGAAGCGGCGGGCGGCGCCTAGGCCACTGAGGCGGCTGCGCTCAGCGCCAGCTCCTCGATCTTGTCCGGGCGGAAGCCTGACCAGTGATCCTGGTCCGTGACCACGACGGGAGCCTGCATGTAGCCGAGGGCCTTCAGCCGCTCGAGGGCATCCGCGTCCTGGGAGATGTCGACGCTCTGGTAGGTGATGCCCTTCTTGTCCAGCGCGCGATATGTTGCGTTGCACTGAACACAGGCCGGCTTCGTGTAAACCGTAACGGTCATGGTTCCTGTCCCCTTTGTTGAAGTCACTGCTTTTTGAAGTCTCTGGATCATCGTTGCGGTAGACACTGCCCGGATCTGAAACCCCTGCTCGATGCCGGTCCTGCGTCCCGCTCAATCTGTATGTCGATACTACATGTAGTGCACGGCCCCGATGTGGACCCCAACATGATGTATTACAAGTATGTCATTTAATGCACCGTTAATCCACAGGCCAGGGGCTGAAAAATGTCCGTGTTTCAGCTGTTTTAATGGACGAAATCCACACCCTGTGGAGGAGTTAGCCACAATTAATCCCCCAGCGTGTCGCGCCGTAGACGGCGTGTCGCCGCCGCGCGGCAGGCGTGTCGGAGGGCACACAAAAGGGGTCCTGAAACCTTTTTCAGGACCCCCGATGTGATGAAAGGAACTGCGTGGCGGCCAGAGCCGACCCGCCGGACGGTGTCGGGCTCAGCCGCGCGGAGCCGGCCGGCTGCAGAGAATCTGTTCCACGCCCATCCTGCCTTCAGCGAAGCTGCGCAGGGCACCGACGAGGTAGAGCCGCCAGACGCGCGCTATCTCCTCCCCCATCATGTCGACGGCGGCTTCCTGGTTCGCCTCGAAATTGGCGTACCAGGCCTCAAGGGTGCGCACATAGTCCGTCCGCATTGCCTCCACGGCCTGGACCTCAAAGCCGGCATCCTCCAGGAAACCGAGGGTCTCGCCGACCGGGCGCATGTGCATGTCCGGTGCGATGAAGGATTCGATGAACGGCCCTCCCCCGGGGTGCTTTCCGCGCCGGGACATCTGCTGGACCAGAACGCGCCCGCCGGGAACGACGTTATTGAACAACGCAGCTGCATACACGGGGTAGTTGCGCTGGCCCACGTGTTCGCCCATCTCCAGGGAGGCGACGGCGTCGAACGGCCCGTCCGGGATCTCGCGGTAGTCCTGGATCCGGATGTCCACACGGCCTTCCAGTCCGCGTTCGCCGATCCGGGCGTCGATGAAGGCCTTCTGTTCCGTGGAAAGCGTGACACCCACGACGTCGGCACCGTAGTGCTGTGCTGCGTGCAGGCTCAGCGAACCCCAGCCGCAGCCGACATCGAGCAGGCGCATGCCGGGCTTAAGCCCGATCTTCCGGCAGACGAGGTCCAGCTTGTCCCGCTGGGCGTCCTCCAGCCCGTAGTTCTCGGAGGAGTCCGTCCAGTACGCGCTCGAGTAGGCCATCTGGGGATCAAGGATGAGGCCGTAGAACTCGTTGCTGAGGTCGTAGTGGTGGCTGATGGCCGCCCGGTCCCGGAGGAGGCTGTGGAGCTTTCCCTTCACCCGGGCCTGGCTGGCGGGCGGCTGCGGCGGAGTGCCGATGGCACCTGCCGCCTTTGCGATCCTGCCCACGCCTGCCAGGACGGCAGGCGTGGGCCGGATCCCGGAGAGTCCTCGTTCGCGGACCACCTTCCAGAGGTGTTCCAGGGCTGAGTTCAGGTCGCCGTCGACGTCCAGTTCGCCGGTGACGTACGCCTGGGCTGCCCCGAGCTCCCCCGGCGCCCACAGCAGCCGGCGGATGGCGTCGGGATCCTTCAGCCGCACTACCGGAGCGTCGGCCGGGCCCGCCTCGCTGCCGTCCCACACCTTGAGCCGGACGGGAAGTTCCCCGCCGACCACCGGGCGCAGGACCTCGGCGATGGTGTCCGCGAGCGGAGCCGTCATACTGCGGCTCCGCCGGCCGCACGCCTGGATGCTGCGTGGTCCAGGACAATCTGCTGGACGTCGAGGTAGCCCGTCTCAAAGCCTGCCCTGGAATAGCAGAGGTAGAACAGCCACATCCGCTGGAAGATCGAATCGAACCCCATGGCCGCTACCTCGTCGGCGCGGGACATGAAGCGTTCCTCCCAGAGCCGCAGGGTCTGCGCATAGTGCTCGCCCATGGCGAGGCGTTCGCGGACCCGGAGCCCGGTCTGCTTCTCGGTGATTTCCTCGATGGCCCGGACGGATGGAATGACGCCGCCGGGGAAGATGTACTTGTGCACCCAGGTGTAGCTTGTCCGGGTGGCGATCAGCCGGTCGTGCGCGATGGTGATCGCCTGGATGGCCACCTTCCCGCCGGGTGCCAGGACGCGCTCGATCGTCTGGAAGTAGGTGGCCCAGTATTCGTAGCCGACGGCCTCGATCATTTCCACCGAGACAACGGCGTCGTACTCGCCTTCCACCGCCCGGTAGTCCTTGAGCTCAATGGTGACGGCATCGGCGTAGCCGGCCTCGGCCACGCGCTGGCGGGCAAGTTCCTGCTGTTCGCTGGAGAGCGTGACCGAATACACCGTGGCGCCGCGGGCAGCAGCACGCAGCGCGAGTTCGCCCCAGCCCGTGCCGATTTCCAGCACGCGCGTCCCCTCGCCGACGCCGGCTTTGTCCAGCAGCCGGTCGATCTTCGCCTGCTGCGCGGCGGCGAAACCGTCCCAGGCCACCGTCCGCAGGGAGTCGCCCCGTTCCGGGAACAGCGCACTGGAGTAGGTCATGGTGCTGTCCAGGAACGAGGAAAACAGTTCGTTGGAGAGATCGTAGTGCCGGGAGATGTTGGAGCGTGTGTTCTGTTCGGTGTTCCGTTCCCTGCGCGGCTGGCGCGGCAGGTAGAGTGCGCGCAGTTTCTGCAAGGGCTCGGGCACGAGGGTCCCGACGCGGGCCGCGAAGACTTCCATGACGGCGGTGAGATCGTCGGCGTCCCAGTCGCCGGCCATGTAGGACTCGCCGAGTCCGATCAGCCCGCCGTCGCCCAGCCGGGCAGCGAAAGCCTCCGGCCGGTTCATGGTCATGACCGGGTACGGATTGCCGGGTGCCGGATCGGACGCCGCTTTGCCGAGGACGGTGCCGTCCGGGTACCGGACTTCCAGCGGCAGGGTACGGACGGCGGCCCTGAAGATGGCGTCCGCAATCCGCCCGGCCACCCGTGCCTTGAGGCTGTCAGGCGTGGTGGCGATGCTGGGCCAGATGGCGGCGTCGATAGTGACGGGCGGCTGTGGAACCGAGTACGGAACCCGGCCTGCGTGGCCTTCGCCCTGTCCGCGCCCCGCTGCGGATCCGGTAGCTTCGGTGATGGTCACTGTACTGCCTCCTGTGAAGGGTGTTGTGGTCGTTTGATGATGGGCAGCCGACGCGCCCAAAGTTTGATGCCCTGCCAGCGGATCTGCGCAGACACTCGGAGCGGCGCCAGCGGAACCGCTAGCGCGGCGGAGAGGATGTTCGGCACCGATGCCTCGCGGCGTTCGCCGTCAACCGTTGCCACGAAGGGCTTCTGGCCTTCGCGCTCCAGCACGATGGATACTGCGAGCCGCTCCCCCGGTTCCGGAAGTTTCATCCGGTACTGGCCTTCGACGTCGTTGAACGGGGAAACGTAGAACGCTTTGGGAACGCTGGCCCTGCCAGAATGGTCTGTTTCGAGCAGGTAACAGTGCCGTTCACCATAGGTGTTGTGGACCTCCGCAACCACGCAGCGCAGGCCGCCGGAGGCGTCATGGCACCAGAACAGGCTGAGCGGGTTGAACACGTGGCCGAAAACCCGGGCGCTGGCCAGCATGGTGATCCTGCCGCCGTCGAGCTCTATTCCCCGGGTCCGCAGGAACCGTTCGACATTGCCCCGGAGCGAGCCGGCCGGGTCGCCAAGATGATCCGAGACGCGAAAACCGGCCAGCGGCCGGAGCGGCCACGGAAGTAACGGAAGCCTGTCGACGTCGACGTACCAGCTGTAGCTGCGGTAGGTAAAGGCATTCTGCAGGGGTGTGCGCCGCACATGGGCTATGGACGTACGGTAGATGGCTGCCCCTTGCATCAGGCGACCTCCGCGGCAACGCTCTGCAAGCCTGGACCGGAAACCGGCTGCTCCTCCCAGTTCCGGCCAAGCCGGGCAGCCGCTTTCACGCCGGAGAGGGCACCGTCCTCGTGGAAGCCCCAGCCGTGGTACGCGCCGGCGAAGGCCAGGTGTTCGTCCCCCAGGGCCAGGATCTGCTGCTGTGCCCGGAGCGAATCCGGCGTGTACTGCGGGTGCTCGTAGACCATCCGGTCCAGAACCGTCCCGTCGGCGATGAGTTCGGATTCCCCGAGGCTCACGATGTAGCGTCCGCCGTCGGCAGGTTCGAGTCGCTGCAGGCGCGTCATGTCGTAGCTGACCAGCACCTTGTCCGGACGTGCGTCGCAGGACGGCAGACGGTAGTTCCAGGACGCCTGGGCGTTTGCGCTGCGCGGCAGGACGGCTTCGTCGCGGTGGAACAGTGTCTGGTTCACCGAGTAGGGCATGCCGGCGAGCGCCTCGCGCTCGGCTGATGAGGCATCGGCGAGCATGCTCAGCGCCTGGGCCGGGTGGGTGGCAATCACGACGGCGTCGAAAGATTCCGTGCCCTGCGCGGTGGTCAGCTCAACGCCGTCACCGCGGCGGTGCACCGAGGTGACCGGGCTGGACAGCCGGATGTCCGTCAGCGTCGCGGCCAGCTTATCCACGTACGTGCGTGAGCCCCCCTTGACCGTCCGCCACTGGGGTGAGCCTGACACTCCGAGCAGCCCGTGATGGGCAAGGAAAGTGAACAGGTAGCGGGCCGGGTACGCCAGCGCCGTGGCGGGGTCGCAGGACCAGACGGCGCTCACCACGGGGGTCATAAAGTGCGAGATGAAGTAGTTGCTGAACTTCTCCCGGGCGAGGAAGTCCCCCAGCGTCAGTTCCGGTTCCCCGCCGGCGGCCGCATTCCGGGACGCCCCGGCAAGCAAAGCCCGGGCACGGCGGTGGAAGCGTGTCACCTCCAGCAGCATCAGCAGGTACCGGCCGCGCAGGAGGGTGGACGGCCGGGGAATGATGCCGCGCCCCTTGGCGCGGGCGCCGGCATATTCCAGGCCGCAGCCGTCGCAGCGCACCGACATGCTCATCTCGGAGTCCTGCGTCTCCACGCCGAGCTCCGCGAAGAGCCGCAGGAGCGTGGGGTAGGTGCGTTCGTTGTGGACGATGAAACCCGTGTCCACGCCAAGGTCAGGGCCGCCCTCCTGCCCTACATCGTGGGTGTGGGCATGCCCGCCCAACCGGGAGTCCGCCTCGAATAACGTCACGTTGTCCCGCTGGTTCAGGACATATGCCGCGGTCAGTCCTGCCACGCCGCTGCCAATGACGGCTACCCGCCGGCCGTCCGGAATGCTTGCTGCTTGCGACACTGATCTGCTCCTGTTGGCTTCGCCTGAATCGTCCTGATGAATCGTCTTATGGGCAATTCGTCACCGAGGGGTTCCCGGATGACTACGAATTCCAGCCGGGCGCCTTGACGCGATTCTGCCCCATGAACGCGGCCCGCCTGACGCGACATTCCGGGGCTGAGGGGCGATATGCCACAATGAAGCGGGATTTCCAAGGCGAAGGGCAACAATTGATCAACCCCGTTCATCTGCGGACCCTCGTGGAGGTCACCCGCCTTGGCTCATTCGCGGCAGCCGCCAACCGGCTGGGCTACACGGCTTCCGCGGTTTCCCAGCAGATGTCTGCCCTGGAACGGGACACGGGCGTGGACCTCTTCCAGCGTTCGGCCAGGAGCATCCAGCCCACCGAGGCCGCCCTGGTGATGACGCGGCACGCCGCCAAGGTCCTCACCGACATTGAGGCCCTCATGGCGGCCGCCTCCCGGACGCACGACGCCACCCATCAGGAGCTCAGGCTGGGCATCTTCCCGAGCCTGGCAACGTATGTCCTGCCGCGGATCCTGCAGAACCCGAAGTGGAAGGACCTGGGCATCGACCTCAGGGTGTCCGTGGCTGAGCCGTCCCAGACCATCCAGGGGCTGCGCACTGGCGGCGAACTAGATGTGGCCCTGGTCTACCAGGTGGGCCAGTCCGGCCTGGCATGGCCCCACACCGTGAACCGGCAATGGATCGGCGACGACGAATTCCGTGTGGTGCTGCCGGCAGCCTGGGGTTTCCGTGCCGAGGCCAAAGTGGCGGCGGACCATCTGTCCGATATGCCATGGATCGTCCACCACCCGGGCACCAGCGACGCCACGGTCATTGAACGGCTGTTCGCCAGCTGCAACCTGCACCCCCGCGTAGTGGCCTACAGCGACGATTTCCATGCCAGCCTCGAAATGGCCGCCGCGGGGCTGGGCGCCGCGCTGGTCCCTGAGCTTGCCCTGCGTCACCGGCCTGCCGGGGTGGTGGTCCTGGACGTTCCGGAGATCCGGCTGGCACGGAACGTCTTCGCCCTGCTGATCAATGACAAGCGGACGGCGCGGGTGCAGCTCTTCGTCGAACTCCTGGCTGACACCCTGCACAGCATGGGAACCGCCCGCTAGGCCTGAGGGGCACCGGGACGGCCGACTTTCGGACGGCCCGCTCTCGGACGGCCCGGCACCCGCCCGGCCAATGACAGCAGGGCGGTCACCACCTTGTCTTTCGCCCCTCCGTAAGGCGGATAGGCCAGCCGGAGGGTGTCCGGCCACATCGGCTTGTCCATGCCTGCCCGTTCGTGCGAGAACGTCCGCACGGAATGTTCACCGTGGTATGCCCCCATGCCGCTGCCGCCCACCCCGCCGAACGGGAGGCCCGGAACCGTGAGATGTGCCGCCGGTGCTCCGTAGGCCAGCGCGCCCGACGACGTTTCCGCTGCGAAGGCGCTGCGCACGGCGTCCTCTTCACTGAAGACATACACTGCCAGCGGCTTGGAACCGGAATTGATCATGCGGATGGCTTCATCACGCCCGGATACCGGCACCAGCGGCAGCAGCGGACCGAAGATTTCCTCGCCCAGGACTGCATCGCCGGGGGCGGGGCGCAGCAGGGTCGGTGCAAAATACCTGCTGCCCGGGTCCCGCTGGCCGCCGTGCACCACGGTGCTGCCGTCCGCCAGTTCAGCGATTCTTTCAAAGTGCCGGCCATCCACGATCCGGCCGTAGGAAGCGCTGGACGCCGGGTCCTTGCCGAACATGGCGGTGATGGCGTCCACAAGCAGCGGTTCCAGCGCGTCCAGAACCTCGGGGGCGGCCAGCACATAATCCGGTGCGACGCACGTTTGCCCGGCATTCATGAACCTGCCCCAGGCAAGGCGTCCGGCGGTGGTCGCGAGGTCGGCGGTCCCGTCCACGAAAGCCGGGCACCTGCCACCCAGTTCCAGGGTCACCGGCGTCAGGTGTTCGACCGCAGCCCGCATGACCACCCGGGCCGCGTCCTGGCCGCCGGTGAAGAAGATGTGGTCGAAGCGCTCTGCCAGCAGTGCCTTGGTTTCCGGGATGCCTCCGGGCACCACCTCGGCGGCACCGCCCAGATACTCCGGCACCCAGCGGACCAGGGCGGCCGATGTGGCAGGGGCGTGCTCGCTCGGCTTGACCACCACGGTGTTGCCGGCCGCCAGGGCCCCGGCCATCGGCGCCAGCGTCAACTGGACCGGGTAGTTCCAGGTACCGATCACCAGCACCACTCCGAGCGGAGTCAGCTCGGTCCAGGCCCGGGCCGGCTGCACGGCAAGCGGAACGTCCACCCGGCGGCGCCGAAGCCAGCCCGCAAGATGCCGCTCCAGGTGGGCCACTTCCGCGGTCACAAAACCGATCTCGGTCAGCTGGGACTCGCTGCGGTGCTTGCCCAGATCGCTGAGCAGCGCAGCGGCAAAATCCTCCCGGTGTTCAGTCAGCATCCTGCGCAGATTGCCCAGCTGTTCGAGCCGCCAGGCCAGCGGGCGGCTCACCCCGCTGTCGAACAGTTCTCGGGATCGGGCGACGGCGGCAGCGGCAGTAAGCATCCGATCAATGTACCCGGGCAAGGACGCAACGAGGGTTATGGACCGGGGGTCCGGCGCCAGATAAAAATCCCTGATGCTGGAATGGACTGCCCGAGAGGACTATGTTGAACATATGAACAAGGTAGCGAGCCGGCTCTTTGGTGAGATCGAGCTTAACCACGGCCGGGACCACAACATTGCAGCGAAGCATGAACTGGGCGGGCAGCCGGTTGAGCTGGACCTCAACATCAATGCGCACGACCACTTCGACGAGGCGGCCATGCACAAGGTGGACTACCGGCTGCGGTACCTGCCCGAGCTCGTGGACCAGGTGCGGGACATGATCGCCGAGGAGCTGGAACAGGAGGGCACCAGCCCCCAGGAGTACCGGCACTTCCACTGCAACGCCATCAAGGATGAGCACCTCAAGAAGGTCTTCGGCGTGGAAGACAAAAGCCAGCTGACGAATGCGGTGTTCCTGAAGGCCCTGAAACTCGGCCACGTGGGAATCTACCCCGGCCAGCCTGAACGCTACTTTGTCCTCGACTTCACCCTGGGCGAGCATTTCACTGACGAAGTCCTGGTGGCCTCCGCGGATGAAGACGGCGTCGTCGACGACGAAATCGTCTGGGAGTCCTAAATCGACTGCTCCGTGGGCGCCCTTTTGAGCGGTCAAAAGGGCAGTTGCTCAGCAGTCGATGCGTGATTAACGACGACGGCGCCCGGTCACCTAAAAAGTGACCGGGCGCCGTCGTGCTTTAGTCAGTGGTTGTTACCTGGCTGCTTCGAGCAGTTCAGCGCGGACCGTCTTGGTGGCCGCGACGAGGTTACGCAGGGACTCTTCGGTCTCTGCGTAGCCGCGGGTCTTCAGGCCGCAGTCCGGGTTGACCCAGAGCTGGCGGGACGGGACGTGCTTCACGGCGGTGCTGAGCAGCTCGGTGACTTCCTGCTCACCCGGGACGCGCGGCGAGTGGATGTCGTAGACGCCCGGGCCAACGCCGCGGCCGAAGCCGTGGGACTCGAGGTCGTGGACAACTTCCATGCGGGAGCGTGCGGCCTCGATCGAGGTGACGTCAGCATCCAGTCCGTCGATCGCGTCGATGATGGCGCCGAACTCCGAGTAGCACAGGTGGGTGTGGATCTGCGTGGAATCGGCAGCACCGGCAGTGGCCAGGCGGAACGAGTTGACGGACCAGTCCAGGTACGCGGCCTGGTCGGCTTTGCGCAGGGGAAGGAGTTCGCGCAGTGCGGGCTCGTCCACCTGGATGACCTTGATGCCGGCTGCTTCGAGGTCGGCGATTTCGTCGCGCAGGGCCAGGCCGACCTGGTTGGCGGTTTCGCCCAGCGGCTGGTCGTCGCGGACGAAGGACCAGGCCAGGATGGTGACCGGACCGGTGAGCATGCCCTTCATCGGTTTGCTGGTCAGCGACTGGGCGTACTCGGCCCACTTCACCGTGATGGGGGCGCTGCGGGTGACGTCGCCCCACAGGATGGACGGACGGGTGCAGCGTGAGCCGTAGGACTGGACCCAGCCGTGGACCGTGACGTCGAAGCCTTCCAGGTTCTCGGCGAAGTACTGGACCATGTCGTTGCGCTCGGGCTCGCCGTGGACCAGGACGTCGTAGCCGAGCTCTTCCTGGAGCTCCACAACGCGCTTGATCTCGTCCTTCATGAGCTGCTCGTACTGCTCGTCGGTGAGGTCGCCCTTGTTGTTACGGGCGCGGGCGGAACGGATTTCGGAGGTCTGCGGGAAGGAGCCGATGGTGGTGGTGGGCAGCGGCGGCAGGTGCAGGGCCTCTTCCTGGGCTGCTTCTCGGACCGAGTACTCGGAGCGGTTGAAGTCGGCCGGGGTCAGGGCGGCGGTGCGGGCCCGGACATCGGCGCGCTGCACACCCTCGGCGGCGGCGCGGGACGCGATGATGCGGGTGGCTTCGTCGATGGCCTGCTGCACTGTGTTTGTTTCAACACCGGCGGCATCCGTCAGCAGGCCGGCGAGGGTTGCCACTTCAACGGCCTTCTGGTCGGCGAATGCCAGCCAGCTGCGGAGCTGCTCGGACAGCTGGGTCTCTTCCTCGACGTCGTGCGGGACGTGCTGGGTGGAGGTGGAGGTGCTGACCGCGAGCTTGGCCACGGACTTCTTCAGTTCGGCGATCTTCTCCGCAGAGGCGGCGAGATCGTTGCGCCAGATGTTGTGGCCGTCAACGACGCCGGCGACCAGGGTCTTGCTGCCCAGTGCAGCGAGTGCCGCTGCGGAGGGAACCGCGCCCTTGAAGACGTCGATGTGCAGGGCGTCGATATTGGTGGCCGCGAGGGTGCCAAGCTGGCCATTGAGTGCGCCGTACGGGGTGGAAACGAACAGCTGCGGGCGGCGGGCTGCAGCGGACAGGACCTCGTAGGAGCGGGCAACGGCGGCCTGGATCGCTTCGGCGGAGGTGTCCTGGTCAACCACGAGGGCGGGCTCGTCGAGCTGGATCCAGCTTGCTCCGGCGGCGGCCAGCTTCTCCAGCAGTGCAGTGTAGACCGGCAGGACGTCCTCGAGGCGGGATAGCGGGCTGAAACCGGCCGGGGCGTCGTCGGAAGCCTTGCTCAGGAGCAGGAAGGTGACCGGACCCACAATGTACGGGCGGGTCTCCACGCCGTTGGCGAGGGCGTACTCAAACTCCTCTACGATGCGGTTGGAGGTCAGCGCGAACTTGGTCTCGGGGCCGATTTCCGGCACCAGGTAGTGGTAGTTGGTGTCGAACCACTTGGTCATTTCCAGCGGCTGCTCGTCCTTGGTGCCGCGGGCCAGGGTGAAGTAGCCGTCGATGTCCAGCTGTCCCTCGGCGTTGAGGAGGTTGCCGAAACGGGCCGGCACGGCGCCGAGGTGGGCGGCGGCGTCGAGCACCTGGTCGTAGAAGGAGAAGGTGCCCGGAACAGCGGCGGCTTCGGTCAGGCCGAGTCCCTGCAGGCGCTTGGCGGTGCCCAGCTGGATTTCCTTCGCTGCGGCATCGAGGGCGGCGGCGTCGATCTTGCCGGCCCAGTAGGCTTCGACGGCCTTCTTCAGTTCGCGGCGGCGGCCGATGCGCGGGTAGCCCAGGATCGAAGCGGACGGGAAGGGAGTGGTCACGGCCGGGGTGTTCTGCTCAGTCATGTGGAATTCCTTGGGTGTTGGTGAAAGTCAGGGGTGTTGGATGAAAGTGTCAATGCCGGAGGGCGCGCCGGAGCCACGGGCGGGCGGTGCTGCCGAACGTGCGGTGCGTGCCGCGGGCGGGCGGTGCTGTCGGGCGGGCGGTGCTGTCGGGCGGAGCCGGCTCAGCTGGCCATTTCCTGGTGGCGGCGGGCAATGGCATTGAGCCTGCTCGCCGGACGGGCCGGGCGCGGCAGGGCCAGCTTGTCCAGGACCTCCAGAGCACACGCGTGTTCGTTGAAGGTGTACAGGTGGATGCCCGGTGCTCCGGCATCCAGGGCTGCGTTGGCCAGGTCCACCGTTGCCCGGACTCCGATCAGCCGGCGCTCGGCGTCGGTGTCCGCGGCTGCCAGGCGCGCCATCAGTTCCGGTGCGGGTTCGACGCCGGTCAGCTCAGCCAGCCGGTTGAGCCGCCGCACGCTGGTTAGGGGCATAACGCCCGGGATGATGGGGATGGTGACCCCGGCCCGGCGCGCCCTTGTGATGAGGTCGGCGAACTGCTCCGTGTGGAAGAACACCTGCGTGATGGCGAAGTCCGCCCCGGAGCGCTGCTTGGCGAGCAGCACCTCGACGTCGTGGGCTTCGGTGGGTGATTCCGGGTGCCGCGTCGGGTACGCGGCCACGCCGACCGCCACTTTGCCGGCACACAGCAGGGCCGAACGGCGCTGCTCCACGCGGCGGATCAGTTCGATCAGGTCCTGGGCGTACCGAAGGGAACCGGTAACCGGTGCCGCTCCGTCCTTGGGCCTGTCACCGCGGAGGGCCAGGATCCCGCGGACGCCCACGTCGAGGAGCTCACCGATGATCTCGGAGAGTTCCTCCGGCGTGTTGCCTACGCAGGTCAGGTGGGCCAGCGGGCGCAGCGTCGTCTCGAGCAGGAGCCGGTTGATGAGTTCGACGGCGGTGTCCCGGTTTGATCCACTGGCGCCGTACGTCACGGAAACGTAGTCCGGGTCCGTGGCTTCCAGCTCGCCAATAGTCGTCCAGAGCGACTCGGCGGCCGCCGGAGAACGCGGCGGGAACAGCTCGTACGAAAGCGCCACCGGGGCGGCGTCGGAGAGATTCGGATGTGTGTCAATAAGGCTAGGTGGAGACATTTGCGTCCTTGGCTTTGAGCCATTGCCGGCAGCCGAGCCTCAGTCCAGGGGACCTCGGAAACGCTGAACCGTCAATGAATTTGAGTTTGGGAACACGGAGAAAACTTCGGCAGGGCGCAGCCGCGACTGTTACGCCTGACAGGAAGTTGTCCGTGAGCAAATGTCAGGCCCACATGGGGGCACCCACACCCTCCTGCCGGAGGATCGCTGACACGTTACCTCGGTAACTTGTATAAGACTCTAGGGCCCTGCTCCGCGGCGTTCAAGCTGGCTCCCGAATTAAGACGCACCTTTACGCTCTGTTGCGTCGCCGCGCAGAACATTGTTCGCCGAAACGCCTGCAATTGACCAGCACCCGGAATGATGTGCGCGGCTGCCTGCGGATTCAGGGCTGGCGGCCGGCTGCCTTCCGTATCCTCCGGTGCCCCAACCACACCGCGGCGGCCATCAGGCCCAGGACATCGGCGAATCCAAGGATCGCTTCCCAGGGCAGCTCGATATCCCCGCTGTTGAGGTTGTTGAAGAACGAACCCAGCGGGGTGAGCAGCGGCCACAGGACAAGAACGTTCCGGACCAGCGCAAAGGCCACGGCGTAGACGACGCCGAGGCCGAACAGGAAGACCATCCCTTGCCCGCTCATCCCGTAGCCGACGTGGTACACCGCGTACAGGGCCGCCGCCAGCGCGATCCCGGGGGCCGGGCCCAGGCTTGCACTCAGGCGCGTCTGGACGAATCCTCTAAAGAAGACCGTCTCAAAGGCCCCGACGGTCAGCGACATCACCAGCAGCGGAATCCAGTCCACGGGCGCCGGCAGCGTATAACCCCGGAGGGTGATGGCGAACTGGATTGCGGAAAGGACAAGGCCCAGGATGACAGCCTCTTTCCAGTTTCCCAGCCACAGGCCCAGGTCAGACAAAGGCCGCCGCCGCCGCACCGTGTAGAAGACCGGCCCCGCGACTCCCAGGACAAGCCCGGTGCCGAAGCACAGGAAGAGGCCCAGGACGTTGGCCGTGGTGAAGACCGTGAATGCCAGTCGGAAGAGCGCGACGACGGCGAGGTACAGTGCCGCAACCACGGCCAGGTCCAGCTTGTCGACTCGTGGCCGTGCGTTCCCGGACCTCCGGAGTCCGGGACCTGCGAGGAGAGCGAGCACAAGTGCTGAAGCCGGGATCACCAAACCGTAGAGAGTCAGGTCCAGGAACGCCAGCGAGAGCATCGCCGCAACCAGCCACGAAGCCCACATCCATTGAGGCCCGTTGACATACCTTGCGATTTTCATCCGCTGCCGCCGCTCTGTTGTTCGGCTTCCCCCTTATCAGCGTGGTGGAGGATAACTCCCGGCGCTAGGGGAATTGGTCGCAACCTCCGCGGATCACCAGGGTTTGTCTGTGCTAGATCCGGTGTCGGCCTTCCTGAGGTACTCGTCCCGCTGCATGCCACCGTTGCGTTCCCGCTGCGCGGACCTGGCCTGCTCCGCCAGCTTGTCCAGCTGGCTCTGCTGCGGTTCCGGATCGGGCTGCGGCTGCTTGTCGCCGGACCCGGGTTCGGTGCCGGACGCGGCGTCTCCGAGTTTGTCCGCTTTGCCCTGCAGCCGTTGTTCCGCTTCCCTGAGGCGGTCGCCTTCGCCGTCCGCCCCGTTGGCGGCGGCCTCGCTGCCCTGGGGATTGAAGCACCCGGGCGGAGCGGCCTTGACCGCCGCCAGTCCGTCGCCGTAAAGGTGGCCGGCTTCGGCGCCGGAGCCACCCGACTCGACGGCCTTGTCTGCCAGCCGTTCGATGCTCAGGACCAGGTTGACGCGCACCTTGCATTCGTCAGCCGGCGGGGCGTCAGCGAGGGCTGCCTCGAAGAGGACCCGGGCACCGTCGTAGTCCCCGCCCAGCACCAGTGCATCGGCGGCCGCAAAAGGCGCTTTGTGCCGTTCCACGATATTGGCGATGCCCAGTCCGGATGCCGCGGAGGCAAGGGCGGCCTGGTCGCCGCGGCCGAACGATCCTGCCGCCTCGCCGCCCAGGTAGCCGACGCTCAGGAGCTTGACGGCGAGCGCCACGGCGATTGACCCAGGCACTGCGGACCCCAGCAGCAAACGGCGCCGTCGACGCTTGCGCAGGTCCTGCACCGGTTGCAGGCCCGCGGCCCGGGTCATGCGCGGGCCTCCTGTCTTCCGGGCCTGAGCTGCCTCAGCTGGCGGAGCACCGTGAGGCTCTCCCACAGCGCGAGGAAGAACGCGGCCAGTGCCGGGGCCCAGTACAGTTCCACCCTGCCCTCGAGTGACTCCGTTGCTTCCTTGAGGGCGCCGGGCCGGGCCGCCTGCATCATCGGGGCCACTGCATCCCCAGCTGCCCGGTGGACATAGGGAACGCCGAGCTGCGCTGCGATCCCCCGAAGCCTATCCTCGTCGATTCGGGACACGGCGTCCCCTGCGTTTTCCCCGCTGCGGTCCTGGATGTAGCCGGTGGCTTCGTCGGCTGAATAGCTGCTCTTCTCCTTCATTCGCCCGCCCTGGCCTGTGCCGTAGCCGAGCACCGCGCCGCCGTTGACCAGCGAAGCATCCACGTTCATAGGCTCCGGTGCCCTTCCGCTGGTCTGCTCGCCGTCGCCGAAGTAGTAGACGATCCGCGCCCGCTCCGGGTGGCTCTCCCGCGCTGCCCCCAGCCGTTCGTTAAGGACGGTCCGGGCGGCAGTGACGCTGCTGCCTGTCGAGTACATGGTGATCTGGGGTTCCAGCACGCCGGTCAACGTATCAAGGGCTGATGTGTCCGTCGTCAGGGGCATCCGGACCACCGCCTGTGAATCGAACGTGATCATGGAGAACCGGGCCCCGGCCAGCTCCCCGGCTATGGCCATGATGTCCTTCCGGACGCCGTCCAGTCTTGGACTTCCCTTGCCGTAGTCTTCGGCGGAGATGCTGCTGGTGGTATCCACCACGAAGAAAACGTTCACGTCGGTTGCCGCGGCCCGGACGCTCCCGCCGGGCACACCCGGGCGGAGGGCCGCCAGCAGCAGCAGGACCACAAGTCCGGAAGGCAGCAGCAACCCGCGAAGGCCGGCGCCGCGGAGCCGGCTTCCGACGGCCGTCCACGTAAGGAAGACGACGACGGCGACAACAACTGGCAGCATGATCCACCACGGCCAGATGGGCTGGAACGTCATGACCGCAGCCTCCACGTAGCGCCGGCCAGCACCAGCCCGGACAGCAAAGCGATGCTCAGGGGAATCTCGGCACGGTCCGAAACGGCAGCTTGCGGGGCGGCTTTGAAGACGCTGGCCTCTGTGGACTGGACCCTGCGGATGATCTCCGCGACGGCTTCCGGGCTGTCCAGCGGGTAGTAAGCACCGCCGGTGCCTTCCGCAGCGGTGCGTAGCTGAACGCCTGGCTGGTCGGGGTCCGTGCCGTAGTCGAAGTCTCCGGGGTTGAGGGCGTAGACCCGGACGTCCTTCTTTTTGGCCAGTGCCGCTGCTTCCTGCAGGGTGAAGATGGGCTCACCGGAAATGAAGTTATCGGTGGCCAGTACTACGGAGCGGGATCGTTCCTCCGTGCCGTCGGTTGCGTTCCCACCCGTGCCGGTACCGCCGCCGTTTGCCGGGAAGCCCTGCACGCAGGAGGCCAGCCCGTCGCCGATCAGCGAGGAACCTGCGCCGTTCCATGTGCCGTCCAGGAACGCGGCGCTGCCGGGTGCGCCATCAAAAGCTTTCCGGGCTGCCTCAAGCTGCTCCTGCACGACGTCGTAATCATCGGTGAGGGGGAAGACCTGTACCGCGCTGCTGTCGAAGACGGTCAGGCCCAGCCGTTCGCCGTCGAATCCCTCTGCGAGCCGGGCAAAGACTTCCACCACCGCCGCGTCGGCGCTGCTCATGGATCCCGAGGCGTCAAGGCACAGGATGATGTCGCGGTTGCGCTGTTCGGGGCTGACTGTGGTTCGTTCGGCGGGACGTGCTGCTGCCACCACGGCTGCCGCCATCAGCACCCCGCCGGCGACGGCGGCAACTGTGAGCAGGCGCCGGTGCCGCCGCACGGCGGCCCGATACTCCGGCAGCTCGGTGATCCGGCTGCCGTGGGCCACGGGCCGCCGGGTCGCTTGGTCGCCCCGCTGCCTGCGCGCCATCCAGTACGCCCCTGCGCCAAGAAGCAGGGCCACTGGAATCATCCACCAGAAGATCAGCTCCATGTCCTGACCACCTCCCGGGCCGTTTCCGCCGCCATCGCCGCAGCGTCGCGGGGTTCAGTGGCGGGAGATTCAGTGGAGCGGGGTTCAGTGTCCCGGGGTTCGGGGCTGAATTCCGCCGGGTAGAAGCTGCTGACAGCCAGGGCGGCCGCCGGAATGTTCTGCTCGTTGAGCTCAGCCAGGGTCATCCGTGGAGCATTGATCCCGGTGACGTCGCGGACAAAACTCCGGATAAGCAGGCTCAGCTCCTGGTGCGCGGCGCGGGCGGACAGCCGGCCGGCCGCGGCATCAGCCGCCACACCATCGATCCGGCGCAGGTAGTCCCGTTTCAGGCCGGACGGATCCGATGGCGGCGCGGGCGGAGGTACGGCGAATACGTCGGGCCGCCGCCGGGTGCTCAGGAGCACGTAGGCCAGCCACGCAGCCACGAGCACCAGCACGCCGAGGCCGGCCCACGGCAGCCAGGCACTGTATTCCAAGGGGCCATAGAACCCGGAGTCATTTCCCACGGCGGTGCCGTTCCAGCAGGGTGAACACCGCAGGCATTAGATCATGGCTGCTGCCCGCGTGGACGTGGGCTATGCCCATCCGCCGCAGCACAGCTTCCCGCGCTGCATCGCGCTGCTCCTGCGCCGCGGCATAGGCACGGATGATGGCCTCGGACGCCGCCAGGCGGCCGGGAAGGAAGCCGGCGTCCGCAACGTCGTACCGGTCGGCTGGTCCGGCGGCGGCTGCCTGTGTCCCGGTGGAGTTTGGTACGGCGGAGTCGGGGCCGGCCAGCTGCGCGTCGCGGACGGTCAGCCAGAGGACTTCGTGCTGGGCGCGCAGGCGGCGAAGCAGCCGCTCCATTCCGGCGTCGGGCACCACCTCATCGGCCACAACGAAGAGCAGCATGCGCTGGCCGAAGTTGCGTGCCACATAGGAGAGCTGCTCGCTGATGTCGCTGCGGGGCGAGGTCAGCGCCGTGCCATCGTTGACTTCGCGAAGAAGCCTTTCCAGGTGGGCCTCGCCGGCTTTCGCGGGCAGGGACCGGGTCGACGTCCCGTCGCCGCAGACGAGCCCCACCACGTCGCCGTGACGGTGGGCAAGGTAGCCCACCACGCCCAAGGCCATCACGGCAATGTCCTTCTTCTCCTCGCCGCCGAGCGCAGAGGCAGCCATGTTGCGTCCGGTATCCGTGACCAGCAGCACGGTCTGCCGCCGCACTGCAACATAGCGCTTGATGAGCGGGGATCCGTGCCGGGCAGAGGCTTTCCAGTCGATGTCGCGGACTTCGTCTCCGGGAATGTAAGCCCGGAGGTCGTCAAAGTCCAGGCTGCGGCCCTTGAAAACGGAACCGTATTCGCCGTCGAGCATTCCGCGTGCCTTGCGGTGGGCGAAGATCGACATCTTCGATTTCACCCTGGTCAGGAGGCTGGACATGCGGGCGCGCTCAGGGGGTCTGGACGGACGCCACGATGGCATCAATGACGGTTTCGACGGGAACCTGCTCCGCCACCGCTTCGAAGCCGAGGATAATCCTGTGCCGGAGCACGCGGTGGGCCAGTGCCTTCACGTCCTCGGGAATCACGTGGTCCCGGCCGTTCAGGAGGGCGACGGCGCGGGCGGCCTGGCTGAAGGCGATGCTGGCGCGCGGGCTGGCTCCGAATTCGATAAAACCCGCCAGGCGGGAGTCGATGTACTGGGCCGCGTTCCGGGTGACAAACACCAGCCCCACGATGTACCGCACTATTGCGGGATCGATGTAGACGCGTTTGACCAGCTCCTGCACTTCCGAGACCGCGGCCAGGGACGCAGCCGCGGCGGGGCGCTGTTCGTCGGTGAAGACGCCGGAATCGATCCTGCGGATGATCTCGGCCTCTTCGGCAGGCGTGGGGTAGTCCAGGACGTCTTTGAGCATAAAGCGGTCCATCTGGGCCTCGGGCAGCAGGTAGGTGCCCTCCTGCTCGATGGGGTTCTGCGTCGCCAGGACAAGGAAGGGGGAAGGCAGCCGGTGCACCACTCCCCCGATGGACGTCTGCCTCTCCTGCATCGCTTCGAGCATGGCGCTCTGGGTTTTCGCGCTGGAGCGGTTGATCTCGTCCAGGAGCACGATGTTGGCGTGGACCGGGCCAAGCTGGGTGACGAACGTGCCCTTGGCGGCATCATAGATCTGCGTGCCCACGATGTCGCTGGGGAGCAGGTCCGGCGTGCACTGAATCCGCCGGAACTCTGCGCTGACGGCCTCCGCGACCGTCTGCGCGGCCGTGGTCTTCGCCAGTCCGGGGACGCTTTCGAGCAGGATGTGGCCGCCGGTCATGAGCCCTACCAGCAGCGATTCACGGAGCCTGGCCTGGCCCACAACCTTTGCGTCGAAGCTGCGGGAGATGCTGCCCATGACCTGCTGCGCCCGGGCCAGTTCCGCCGCTTCGATCCGGACGGCGGCCGTAGTCTGAAGCACTGGAATTCCCCCTGGTTGCAGTTCATGAACGGCCGCTGCTGCTGCCGGATGTCCGGCGGTCACTAGGCGCCCGCCACGGGCCATACTATCCAAGCCCCGGGCGGCAGATTCCACAATGGGGACCACTCCCCATGCGGGCCGCGCAGGACTATCCTGATGGCATGATTCAGCTTCCAGCCAGTTACCAGGAGTACCTCGCCGGTAAGAGCGAGAGTTTCATCAACACTGTCCGTCCGATCCTCATGCAGTCGGCGGCGGAAAAAGTACACGGAGTCCGGGTGCTCAACCTGCCCCACGGCCATCAGGCCCATCTGGACAACACGATTCCGTTCGGGACAGTGGTCGAGGACATCGACTGAAGGCGGCTCAGCCTTTCATCGCTCCGGACAGCGCAAACGACCCGCCGGCTCCCCGCGCCACCAGCACGTAGAGGACCAGGACCGGAACCGAATAGAGAATGGAGAATGCGGCCAGCTGGCCGTAGGCGACTGCGCCGTGCTGTCCGAAAAAGCTGAAGATTGAAACCGACGCGGGCTGCTTTGACGGCGACAGCAACAGGATGAACGGTACGAAGAAGTTCCCCCAGGTCTGGATGAAGACGAAAATAAACACCACTCCCAGCCCCTGGCGCATGAGCGGCAGCACCACGGAACGCAGGGCAGTCAGCCCGGAGGCGCCGTCCACCCAGGCGGCCTCCTCCAGCGAAACGGGCACCGCGTCCATGAAGTTCTTGGTCATCCAGATGGCCATGGGCAGGGAAGTTGCCGCCAGGAAGAGAACTGTGGCCGGCAGCGAATCCAGCAGGCGCAGCTGGACGAACAGGCCATAAACGGGCACCATGATGGCCGTAATCGGCAGGCAGGTGCCGCACAGGATCGAATACAGGAACGGCCGGTTGAACCTGGACTGGAAACGGGACAGCGGGTACGCGGCCAGAACGGCTGCGCCCAGGGTAACTGTTGCCGTCCCGGCGGAGAGCAAAAGGCTGTTCCAGAGCGGTCCGAGCAGCAGTTCGGGAGTGAGGACAGCCGCAAAGTTGTCGAGCGAAGCACTGGCCGGCAACTGGGTCCGGTAACCCGCCGTTGTGTCCAGGGAGGCGAATACCAGCCAGAGCAGCGGCAACACGAAGCAGGCGCCGATCAGCAGCAGGGCCGCGTCTGCCGGAGTCCGGGCCCGGCGGAATCCTGGCGAGGCAACTCCCCTGCGGGTGGGCCGCCGTGAAGCCCCCTCAAGGGGCCGCCGGCCTGTCGTCGTCATCGTTTGTCCCCCTTGAGCAGCCGGACGTAGGCAATCCCGAACACCAGGCCCAGGACGATGAGCACCGAGGCGATGGCCGTGCCGTAGCCGATGTCGCCGAACTTGAAGGCCTCCTGGTAGGCGAGGACCGGCAAGGTGGTGCTGGCATTGGACGGCCCGCCGGCCGTCATCACCCAGATCAGGGTGAACACGGCCAGGGTCTGGAGCGTCACGAGCATCAAATTGGTGGCGATGCTGGACCTGATCAGCGGCAGCGTGATGAACACCAGGCGCTGCCAGCCGGAAGCGCCGTCCATCAGGGCTGCCTCGGAGATGTCCCGGGGAACGTCGGCCAGGGCCGCCCGGTACACCAGCATGGAGAACGCGGTGCCGCGCCAGATGTTGGCCAGCACCACGGCCACCATGGGATAGGCATAGAGCCAGTCCGGCCCGGCAGCGCCGGCATTGCCGAGCAGCTGGTTCAGCGTCCCGTCCTTGCTGAAATAGGCATAAGCGGCAAAGGCCGCCACAATCTCGGGAAGCACCCAGGCGGCGACCACCGCAGTACCCACGACTGCGGACACCGGCTTCCGGGCGCGCGTCATCAGGCCCGCAATCAGGAGTCCCAGCAGGTTCTGGCCCACCACCGCTGACGCAACAACAAAGACGATGGTCAGGAGGACCGCGGCCGGGAACGCAGAGTCACTGAACAGCCGCACATAATTTTCGACGCCGGTCCAGGCCGGGTTCCTGGCGTTGCGGCCGGTGAGGGCGGCATTGGTGAAGGAAGCGTGGAAGGACCACAGAACGGGCGCCGCCAGGAAGAGGAGAAGCAGCAGGACAGAGGGCACCACCGGCAGCAGCCGGAGCTGCCGCCGGACAGTTCGTCGTTCAGCCATGCGTTATTTCTGCAGGACCTTGGCGTCACCCACCTGGTCCCTGACTGACTTGTCGTACTGCGCGGCGGCCTCCTGCGGCGAAAGGGCACCGGTGATCACGGCTTCGGTGGCCTCCTGGACCGCGGCGGAGATACGCGGATAGTCCGCCGTGGCGGGCCGGTAGTGCGTGACGGATACGAGTTCGGAGACGTCCTTGACGAACGGATTCGCCGCCAGGTACTCCGGTTCGGCGGCGACATCTGTCCGGACCGCGATCTGGGACCCGGACACGGTGAACGCCAGTGAGTTCTTCTTGCTCAGGGCCTCGGAAAGGAACTTGAACGCCAGGTCCGGGTTCTTCGAGTCGGCTCCGACGGCCAGGGTCCAGCCACCGGACATGCTGACGCCGCCGGGTTCCTGGCCACGCTGGGTGGGGAACTTTGCCACTCCCATGTCCTCCGCATAGCCGGCCCATTCGTAATTACCGCCCTTCTGCCAGAACGACGGCGTGTACGAACCTTCCACTGTTGCCCCCATCTTGCCCTGCGGCAGCCAGTCGCCGAAGACCTTCTTCCACACGTTTGCGTCAAGCGCCTCGGCAGGCGTGACGGCAAGTCCTTCGTCGTAGAGTGTCTTCAGGAAAGACAGGGAATCGGTGAACCCCCGGGAACCGATCACCCATTTTTTCTCCTGCTGGTCATAGAGTTCGCTGTCCGTGCCGTACAGCAGTTCGTAAAAACTCTGCATGACTGTGCCTTCACCGGTGGCCTTGCCGGCATACATGTTGAACGGGACCAGGGACGGGTCCGCGGCTTTCATCTTGCGGGCGGCGTCAAGGATCTCCTCCCAGCTTCGGGGCTGCCAGGGAACCGAAATGCCTGCCTTTTGAAGGACCTTCTTGTTGTACCAGATGGCGCGGGTGTCAGTTCCGAGGGGCACGGCGTAGATCCCGCCGTCGTCCCCGGTGCCGGCAGCTTTGGCGGCCTCGTTGTACAACTTCCAGTCGGCCCATTTTTCGAGGTATCCGTCCAGTTTCAGGAGGTATCCGGCGTCGACGTCGGACCTCACCTTGAACGTGTCCTCGTAAAAGACGTCGGGGGCGGTCTCAGAAGACCGCAGGGCCAGCGCCAGCTTGGTGCCGTAGTCGTCGTCGTTGGCTTCGATGGGCTGCAGCTCCACGGTGGTGCCCTGGTTGGCAGCTTCGAAATCCTTCTTGGCGTCCTTGAACAAGGTGTCGAGGGCGGTAAACGAGTCAGTCTTCTGGTAAACGATCTTCAGGGTCCGGTTCTCGGCCGCCGGTTGTTCGGCGGAGCAGGCTGATGTGGCCAGCAGCGCTGCCGCCGACATCATCGCCGCAAGGAATTTGGCAGGGCGGTGCATGACGCTCCAATCTTCGAGCGGCTGCAGCCCCCAATATCCTCCAGCTGGCCCCAGCCTTTAGCCGATATGCAATTTCAGGTTAGTGCTCCCCACTGACAGAGCAGCGGAAGGCCGGCGTCAGCCTTCCAGCAGCAGCCGCTGTGCGCGCGGTGCCAGCATATGCTCCAGCACCAGGCAGGCAGCACCGATGGCTCCTACGTCCTCTCCCACTCCGGTTCCAACAACTTCTATCCCGTGGATCTGGCGGGCTGCGCTGTTGTCTGCCAGCAGTTGGGGAACCCGGTCCAGGTACCTCCGTGAGAGGCGCGTCCAGAAGGGGCCGCCGAAGACAACCCTTTCGACGTCGAGGGTGTTCGTGACCACCGCCACCGCCCGGGCGACCAGGACGGCGGAGTGGTCGATGATCTCCCCCGCCTTGCTGTTGCCGGCGTCGGCTTCGTCGCACAGTTTGGCGAAGCTCTCCTGGATGTCCAGGGCACCGGAGGGTTGGCGCACAACCTCCAGCACGCCGGCGGCTTCGGCCTGCGCCACGAGGACCTGCGGGATGCTGCTTGACTTCACGCAGCCCCGAAGACCGCAGTCGCAGGGCGGACCGTCCGGGTCAACAATGATGTGCCCGATTTCGCCGGCATTCCCCGACGTCCCGCGCACCACTTCATCGTTCAGGACGATGCCGCAGCCGATGCCGGTGCCCATGTACATAAAAACGAAACTGCCGGAGCCGCTGGGGCCGCCGGCCCAGGTTTCGGCGACGGCCGCGCTGGTGACGTCCTTGTCCACCAGGGTGGACAGTCCGGTCGCCTCCGCGAGGGCATCGCGCAGGGGCACACGGTCCCAGCCCAGCAACAGCGGCGGGTCAACGACGGTTCCCTCATCCAGGTTGATGGGACCGGGGGCTGCGACGCCGAGCCCGGCGATCTTGTCCGGGTCGACGCCGGAGGCTGCCACCAGGTCCTTGATCTCGGCGGCAATGGTGGCGATGATGCCGTCGGGGTCGCTGGCGCCCGGGGTGTTGATCCGTGAGTGCCTGACAACGGAGCCCACGAGGTCCAGCACCACGAAAGTGGTCACGGCGGGATCCAAGTGGACCCCCACGGCATACATTCCGGCGGGGTTCAACCGGAGGATGGTGCGCGGCTTACCCGGCCCGCTTCCTTCCTTCCCGGCTTCGACGATGAGGTTCTGGTCAAGCAGCCGCCGGGAGATGTTGGAGATCGTTTGCGGGGAGAGCCCTACGATCTGGGCGAGTTCCACCCGGCTGAGGCCTCCCGAGGACCGGCGGATGGCATCCAAAATCACCGTGAGATTGAAGTCCCCCATACGGGGCAAATTGGTTCCGCGCCTCGGCGTTGGCGTGCGGATCTCAGTCACGGATTCCCCTAAACGTCTTCGGTTATGCACTACTGATGCTTGAATCGTACGTTACCTGCGCGCGCGGCGGTACGCTCCCACGCGGAGTTCCGGGACCGTGGTGTCACTTGCAGGGCCGGGTCGCGCCGCGGGCCGACCTGCCGGCGTTCGCGCTGCTAATGGTGCTGGGCGCGTCCGGTGCTGACAGCCACCGTAAACTTCGCGTTCCTGCCGGCCACGCGGGTGGGACCGACGTACCGTTCCAGGGCGGGCAGGTAATGCAGGTGGCTGTTGTATACGGTCCAGAGTTCCCCGCCCGGCTCCAGCACTCTCCCGGCGGCCCCGAACATCTTGATTCCTGCCCCGGCATGGACGCTGGCACCCAGGTGGAAGGGCGGATTCAGCAGGATGAGGCCGGCGCTGCCGTCCGGCAGCGAGCTCATGGCGTCGTCCTGGAGAACGGTGATCCGGCCTGCGAGTCCGTTGGCTTCCGCTGTGGCCCGGGCGGAGTCGACGGCGGCCGCCGACTGGTCTGTCGCCGTAACCTTCGATTCCGCGTGGCGCCTGGCATACATGGCGGCCAAGATGCCGGTACCGCAGCCGAGGTCCACCACGTTCCCGGCCGACGGCATGTCAGGCAGGTACCTCAACAGGAACCGTGTCCCGATGTCGAGCTTCGTGCCGGCGAACACCGCGCCCCGCGCGCAGACAGTGAGCTCCAGTTCGCTGTTGCGGTCGGCGACGGGAAACGGCGGCGGTCCCGTAACGGGCCGGGGGTCCCTGGCTATCAGGACCCTGGATTTCTGCCGCGCCAACTGTGGCTGGACGTCGCTGAAGTGGCGTTGCAGGACGGCGTTCATACCCAGGCTCATGTGCTTGATCCGGCCGCCTGCAAGCAGGACAGTGTGCGGCCCTGCGTAGCGGGCCACGGCGTCGGCCACTTCTTCCAGTTCCGCGAGCGTTTTGGGCAGCTGGAGCAGCACCACGTCGGCGCCGTCGAAAAGGGCCGGACCGAGCGGCAGCTGCTCAAAACCGGCGTCGGCGCCGAGCGGCGCAGCGTTATTGCGGAGGGCCCGCTCCCCCGTAATCAGGTCCTGGTGGACTCGCACGTGCCGGACCCCGCAGGCAGCCAGTGCCCCGAGCGTGAGGGCGCCGTAGCGGTCACCCACCACCGCGACGCGGCTGTCCGGGGCCAGGAGTCCGGCCGCTGTTTCGAGGAGCAGCTTGTCCGTGGCATCCCAGGCCTGCAGGTTGGGGGCTTCGACATCCGGGAACCGGCGCAGACCGGAGAGGACTGATTCCAGGGTGTTTTCCGCCACGTCCAAGCTGCCTTCTTCTCTGTTCATCGCCTTCGGCCGGCAATCATCCTGCCGACCATGGCTCCGCCGTCGGGGAGGGATCCCCCGGCGAAAAGCTACCCGGTAAACCTACCGTGAAACGGCCCCGACTGACGCCGCAGGCACCCCGTCCGGGCGTCGCCGGCCGAGCATCTTCATGATGCCGGCCACTGCCGCGCGGCCGGCCCGGTTGGCGCCGATGGTGGACGACGACGGCCCGTAACCCACCAGATGGATCCGTTCGTCCGCTGCCACCTGCGTGCCGTCCATAACGATCCCCCCGCCGCTGCCGCGAAGGTGCAGCGGGGCAAGGTGTTCCAGCTCGGCCCGGAACCCGGTGGCCCACAGGATCACATCGGCTGCCAGGAAGGTTCCGTCGTCCAGCCGGACCCCGTGGGGCTCTATTGATGTGAACATCGCGTGCCGGTCCAGGGCGCCGCGCGCGGCGGCCGCACGCAGCGAAGGCGTCCAGATCAGTCCCGTGGCTGACACCACGCTTTGCGGAGGAAGTCCCTCCCGGACCCGCTCTTCAACGAGCGCGACGGCGTCGTGCCCCGCCTTCCGGTCGAAGCCGGCATCGCGCCACACCGGTTCCCGGCGGGTGAACCAGCTCGTGGTGGTCACCCGGGATATTTCGTCGAGCAGGCCGACGGCCGAGATGCCGCCGCCCACCACAATGACATGCTTCCCTCGGAATTCCTCTGCCGCCACGTAGTCGGCCACGTGCAGCTGTCTGCCCCGGAAGGAGGACTGGCCCGGGTAGATGGGCCAAAACGGCCGGGTCCAGGTGCCTGTGGCATTGATGACCGCCTGCGCGGACCAGGTGCCCGCAGAGGTTTCGATTCTTAGCCTCCCGGACGGGGCGCCATCTTCCCGGGATACCGAGCGGACTCTAACGGGGCGGACGATGTTCAGCCCGAGTTCCTCCTCGTAATCCCCGAAGTAGCGCGAAAGGAACTCTGAACTTGGCTCAGCCGGGTCTACTTCGGGCTGGGGAATGCCCGGCAGGTCGCTGATGCCGTTGACGGTGGCCATCCTGAGGCTTTGCCAGCGGTGGCGCCAGGCCCCGCCGGGTCCGGCTTCGGCGTCCAGCACCACGTAGGTTCCCGGGACGTCCTGCACGGCAGCGGGACCCGCGGTCTGCCCCGCGGGCAGGAAGCTGCGCCGCTGCAAGTGGTAAGCGGCAGACAGACCGGCCTGGCCCGCACCGACCACCACTACATCTGCGGCGTGCAGTTCCGCCGCCTGGGCATCGGGGATGTCGGGACCCGCCTAGACCTTTTTGACGACGCTGGACTTCAGCTGCATAGGGCCGACGCCGTCCACCTTGCAGTCGATGTCGTGGTCACCCACGCCGTCCATGAGCCGGATGCCGCGTACTTTGGTCCCCACCTTGATGACTGTGGAGCTTCCCTTGATCTTAAGGTCCTTGATTACGGTCACAGTGTCACCGTCGGCGAGGACATTGCCCACCGCGTCCTTGATAACCGCGTCAGCGGCTCCTGGCGCCTCCGGGGCCTCTGCGGACCACTCGTGTGCGCACTCGGGGCACACCAGCAGCGCTCCCATTTCATAGGTGTATTCACTGGAGCATTCCGGGCAGGGCGGAAGGGATTCGTTCACGCTCCCATATTAGTCGAGCGTTAAACGGCAGAAGCCGCCCGACCGGGCGGCTTCTGCTGTTCAATCCAGGGTGGAGCTGAGGGGACTCGAACCCCTGACCCCCTGCATGCCATGCAGGTGCGCTACCAGCTGCGCCACAGCCCCAAACTCTTGTTTCTTTCGGATCGATCTCCGTAAGCAACTTGATTATCTTAAACCACAATTGTGTAAGACGCCAATTCGGGTCCGGAACCCTGCAGTTGGTCGGCCGTAGGTGGTGGAACCAGCGAACCTCAGCAAGGAAACAGGGTAATAAACAAAAAAGTCCGCCGGAATCTCTCGATTCCGACGGACCATTCGGTGGAGCTGAGGGGACTCGAACCCCTGACCCCCTGCATGCCATGCAGGTGCGCTACCAGCTGCGCCACAGCCCCGAATTTTCATTGCTCCGGCACCTTCAGTCTTCACTGTCGGGCCCGGTTCTGCGTCCGGATCTCTCCGAAGCAACTCAAATATCTTAGAACAGCCGTTCCGAAAATTCCAAATCGGGCATATTCGGCGGCCGGCCCGGGATTACTCGCTGTCCGAGGAAACGGCCGCCTTGGCGGACGAGTCTTCTCCGAGCTGGAGGTCAACCACCGGGCAGTCCTTCCACAGGCGCTCCAGGGCATAGAACACACGGTCTTCCTCATGCTGGACGTGGATCACCACGTCCGAGTAATCCAACAGGACCCAGCGTCCGCCGGAACGGCCCTCGCGGCGGACAGGACGGAGATCCTGCTTGCCCAGTTCCTCTTCGATGCCGTCGACGATGGCGTTGACCTGGCGCTCACTGGGCGCGGAGGCGATCAGGAAGACGTCGGCCAGGGCCAGCCGCTCGCTGACGTCCAGGCCAACGATGTCCTGGGCTATCTTGTCCGCTGCAGCGCGCGCGGCGACGCGGGCTATGGCGATGGATGAATCGGTTGCAGTCACGGGACTCCTTGTAGTGGTTTAAAGCTATGTAGGTCCGGCGCCGTTGATGTCGGCGCCGTCATGCGTGAGGATGGCGGCGCCCTGATGGGCCGGTGCGGTTGGTCAGGGCGTCAGGCCGCTGATGATCATGGTGACGCCTGCAATCAGCGCGACGATCCCCAGTGCGAGGACGGCGAGCTGCAGCAGCCGGATACGGTGTGCCCTGCCCAGGCCGGCTGTTACGGCGTCGAGCGGTTCCAGACCGTAGGCGGTGTTGGCGGCGACGCGCGGCTTGTCGACGAAATTCTCGCCGGCTTCAGCAGCCCACGGCTCACCGGGGGCGGATGCCTGGACTACCGCCGCTGGATCGGCTGCCGCCTGGGCGGCTGCCTCAGCGCGGGCAAGCACCCCGGCCCGGCCTGTCGCAGGCCTCGCGGTCCGCTTCGCGGGGCCAGGCTTGCGCGCACCCTTGGTGCCGGCCGGCTGCAGCCTCGGGCCGGGATTGGTGACCACCGGCACGTAGGAGGTGGCAGGCTTCTTCATCACCGGCCGGTCGATCCCTGGAACCTTCTCGAACTCCAGCGGCGTGACCATCGCAAGGTTGCTGACGGCTGATGGTTCGGTCTTTGGGTGGGCCGGCTGGCTGGCCTGCTCGGCCAGCTTCTGCTTGGCCATGGCCCGCTTGTTCAGGACGGCGGCGCGCTCGGCCAGGGCGATCTGCTCCGCGAGGATTTCCGGATCCACCGCTTCGGGGTCGTTCGCCGCGATGTGCTCCATCTTGGCGATCTGGTTCCGGGCCTGTTCGGCGATGAGTGACCGCGCTGCGAGGGCCTGTTCGACAGTCATGCCCTCGGGAAGCTTGCTGTCCGTGCTTGCCTCCGGCGAGTCCGCCCGCGGAGCTGCTGCCTGCGGGGAGGGCCCCTTCGGCGGCGAGGCCTGCCCCGGCCGCGCCTGCGGCGCTGACTGTCCCGTCCGGGCTGGCGGCACGGTGCGCTGTGCGGAAGTGCGGGCCGGCGGGACGATCACGTTCGCGGCCGTAGCGGGCGCAGCCTCGGCCTGGAGCTGCTGGAGCCGGAGCTGGCGGCGCGTGGGCGGACCACCGCCGGAGAGCCGCTCCTCCTTCTCCGCAAGTTCCTTGATGGTGCGCAGGGCGGCGCGGTCGCGCGCCCGGCTCTGCGAGGACCGCTCGGATCCCGACGGTGTACGGACGGAGTCGACGGGACCGGGAGCCACACGGCGGATGCGGCCGGTGCCGTCCTCCCGGGCAGGCGCCGGCGTGCCGTTGCCGGGCGCGTTTGAGGCAGGGGGAACCGGACCCGGGGCAGAGGTCCCCGTGTCCTGGCGTGATTCCGCGCGCTCATCTCTGGCCTGCCGCAATTCGCGACGGCTACGGAGGGGAGGCTGTTCCTGGCTCATCTCACAACTCACTCGGTACTGGCTGGTTCGTGTAACTCGGTAAGTGCGGCACTGGGGTCGGGGTCGGACTGCCCGGCGTACAGGCCGTATTTCGCAATATATTGGACCACCCCGTCGGGTACGAGGTACCAGACCGGGTTCCCGGCCGCCACCCGCGTCCTGCAGTCAGTGGAGGAAATCGCCATCGCAGGCACTTCCAGGAGGCTGACGTCTTTCCTGCCCATACCGTCGAGGACGTGCCCCGGCCGGGTCACACCGACGAAATGCGCCAGCGACCACAATTCATCGATGTTCTTCCAGGACAGGATTTGTGCCATGGCGTCCGCGCCGGTGATGAAGAAAAGATCCGCATCCGGCCGTTGCGTACGCAGGTCCCGCAGGGTGTCGATGGTATACGTGGGGCCGGGACGGTCCACATCGACCCTGCTGACGGTGAACCTGGGGTTGGACGCCGTGGCAATGACAGTCATCAGGTACCGGTGCTCCGGTTCGCTGACCTTCTTGCTCATTTTCTGCCACGGCTGGCCGGTCGGTACAAATACCACTTCGTCGAGGCCGAACTTCGCCGCAACTTCGCTGGCCGCAACAAGGTGGCCGTGATGGATGGGATCAAATGTCCCACCCATCACACCTAAACGCAGGCGGCGCTTGGCGCCGCGCCGCTTCAGGACCGCAGTGATGTTAGTGGCCTTGGCCGTGATCGTGCTTGTTCGGGTGCTGGCGGTGGGGGTCGGAGTGCTCCTCGACGGCCTCGTGCCGGTTGCCCAGGTTGCTGTAGGACAGCGTCACGAACATCAGGACCAGCATGATCGCAAAGATCGATACACCAAAGACCCACGGTTCGGCCCACAGCGGAGCCAGTTCTTCATGTTCGGCGACGGACGCGCCCACCTGCTGCAACAGCATTTTCTCCCCTAAAGAGTTCACACAATGACGACGGCGGTCATTCCCGCCGTTCCGGACTTCTGTTCCATGTTACAGCGTTGCTAGCTGCGAATCTGGCCCTCGCCCTGGACGATCCACTTCGTGGTCGTGAGCTCGGTGAGGCCCATGGGGCCTCGTGCGTGGAGCTTTTGGGTGGAAATGCCCACCTCGGCGCCGAGGCCCAGTTCCCCGCCGTCCGTGAACCTTGTGGAGGCGTTGACGATGACCGCTGCCGAGTCGATTTCGGAAATGAAGCGTTCGGCATTGGCGAGGTCGTTGGTGATGATGGCCTCGGTGTGTCCGGTCGACCACTTGCGGATGTGCTGCACCGCTTCGTCAAGGCTGTCCACCATGCCCACCGCGAGGTCCAGGTCCATGTACTCGGTGGCCCAGTCCTCGTCAGTGGCGGGGACGGATTCCACGGATGCGGGCAACGCGGCGCGGACCCTCTCGTCGGCGTGGAGGGTGACTCCGGCTTTCCGGAGCGCCGCGGCGACGGCGGGCAGGACGGTGGACCCGGAATGCACCAGGAGGGTCTCCACGGTGTTGCAGACGCTGGGCCGCTGGGTCTTGGCGTTGAGCAGGATGTCCACGGCCATGTCTTCACTGGCGGATTCGTCGATGAAGATATGGACGTTGCCCTCGCCGGTCTCGATGACCGGGACGGAGGAATTGGTGACGACCGTCTGGATCAGGTCCCTGCCGCCGCGGGGAATGAGGACATCCACCCGGCCGCGGGCCCGCATCAGCACATTGGCTCCTTCACGGCCGAACTGGTCGACCGTCTGAACGGCGTCGGCGGGCAGTCCAACGGAAGTGAGGGCATCCCGGAGGACCCTGATGAGGGCTTCGTTGGTGGCCGCGGCGGCGGTGCCGCCGCGCAGGATCACCGCGTTGCCGCTTTTCAGCGCCAGCCCGGCAATGTCCACCGTCACGTTGGGACGGGCCTCGTAGATGGCGGCAACGACGCCCATGGGAACGTTGACCTGCCGCAACCGCAGGCCGTTGGGAAGCGTCTGGCCGCGGACCACGTTTCCCACGGGATCCGGCAGGCCGGCGAGGTTTTCCAGGGCGGCGGCAAGCGCCTCGATCCGTGCGTCGTTCAGCGTCAGTCGGTCAAGCAGCGCCGCCGACGTGCCGTTGGCGCGGCCGGCGTCCACATCCTTGGCGTTGGCGGCCAGGATCTGCGCCCTGCTGTCGAGCAGGGCGGCGCCGATCGCGCGGAGGCCTTTGTCCTTCCAGGCGCGGTTGGCGCGTGCCATGCTGCGGGCAGCGTGACGCGATCGGTCAGCGATCGCGTACACGGCAGCCTCGACGTCAGCCGGGGACAGCTGGGCATTTTCCGGCGTGGGAGATGCCTCCGTGGAGTCGTTGGATTTCTCGGCCGCTTGGTGAATCAGTGCCTCAGTCATCATTCAAGTCTAGGCGAATCAGTCCGCTAGACCAGAACCAGGTCATCAACGTGAACAACCTCACGGTCAAAGCCGCGTCCGAGGGACTCCCCCAGTTCCACGGTGGAACGCCCCAGCATCTGTGGCAGTTCGTCCGAGGAATAATTGACCAGCCCGCGGGCGATCACGGTGCCGTCCGGCGAAACCATTTCGACGGCGTCGCCCGATTCAAAGGTGCCTTCGACTGACGTGATACCGGCGGGGAGCAGCGAAAAGTGCTGGTCACGGACAGCCGTGACGGCGCCGTCGTCAAGGAGCAGCCGGCCCTGCACGTGTGCAAGGTGCGCGAGCCACATCATGCGCACCGACTTGCGGCCGCTGTTGACGGAGAACCAGGTTCCGACGTCTTCGCCGTTCAGGGCTGCGGCGGCGTTCGCGGTGGAGGTGACCAGTGCGGGGATGCCCGAATCGGCGGCCATCGTGGCGGCCTCCACTTTCGTCTGCATGCCGCCGGTTCCGACGCCGGCCTGACCCGGCTTGCCGATGTTGACGCCCTCAAGGTCCTGGGGTCCGTCCACCTGGGGAATGCGCTTGGCCCCCTTCGAGGGCGGCCCGTCATAGAGCGAGTCGACGTCGGAGAGCAGCACCAGGGCATCGGCGCGGACCAGGTGCGCCACCAGGGCGGAGAGCCGGTCGTTGTCACCGAAGCGGATCTTGTGCGTTGCCACTGTGTCGTTCTCGTTGACCACGGGCACAACGCCCAGGTTCAGGAGCCGGTTCAGGGCACGGAAGGCGTTCATGTGGTGGCTGCGCCGCATGAGGTCGTCCGCGGTCAGCAGGACCTGGCTCACGGTCACGCCGTGCGCTGCGAAAGCGTGCGTGTAACGGGCCATCAGGAGGCCCTGGCCAACGCTGGCGGCTGCCTGCTGGGTGGCAAGGTCCCGGGGACGCTTCACCAGGCCAAGGGGGGCAAGGCCTGCCGAGATCGCGCCGGAGGAAACGAGGATGATCTCGGTTCCGCCGTTGTGCTTCGCAGCCAGCGCGTCGGAGAGCTCGATCAGCGCCTCTTCAGAGATTCCACCCTTGAGGCTGGTGAGCGACGACGACCCGACCTTGACAACGATGCGGCGTGCCCTGGCGAGCATGCTGCGGTCGTCGGTCCTGGGTTCCTCGATGACAATTGCGGAATTATCGGTCACGTGTGGGGGTTCACTCCTCATTTTCGGTGGTCAGTCCGCTCTCCTGGAGCGGCCGTGCGGCACGGCGCCCGCTGACTGATTCGGTCCAGATCCCGGCCTTGCGCTCGGCTTCCAGCTCGGCCCGGGCCGCTGCCTTGGCGTCGCGGCGCTCCTGCTGCTCGTCGCGCTTCTGGCCGCGGGTGGGGCGGTCGCCGATGTCGGCGAAACGCACGTCGGTGCCACGGGGCGAAGCGAGCAGTTCGGCGCCGGCCATCATGGTGGGCTCCCAGTCGAAGACCACGCCGTCGTCTTCACCGATCACTACGGTGTCGCCCGGCTTGGCACCCTGCTTGAACAGTTCGTTTTCCACGCCCAGTTTGGCCAGGCGGTCGGCGAGGTAGCCGATGGCTTCCTCGTTGGTGAAGTCGGTCTGCTTGACCCAGCGCACGGGCTTGTCGCCCAGGACCCGGAACAGCGGCTCGAGGTTCTTTTCCTCGCGCCGGATCTTGAAGCCGGCTTCGTTGACCGCGCGGGGGCGCAGTACGGGCGCGTGCACCTTCGGCGGGGTGGCGGCCACGGCGTCGCGGGCCGCCTTGACGATCTCTGCCATGGCGAAGCCAAGCTGGCGCAGGCCCTCGTGGCTCGTGGCGGAGATCTCAAACACCCGGTAGCCGCGGGACTCAAGCTCGGGCCGGACGAATTCGGCCATGTCCTTGCCGTCAGGCAGGTCGACTTTGTTCAAGGCAACCAGCCGGGGCCGGTGGTTCAGCGGGACGACTTCGCCGTCGGTGCCGGCGTAGCTCATGTCAACGGCGTATTTTTCGAGTTCGGCTTCGATGATCGCCAGGTCGGAGAGCGGATCACGGTCAGCTTCGAGCGTACCGCAGTCCAAAACGTGAACCAAAGCTGCGCAGCGCTCCACGTGCCGGAGGAAGTGGTGGCCCAGGCCCTTGCCTTCGCTGGCTCCTTCGATGAGGCCGGGCACGTCTGCGATGGTGAAGCGCACGTCGCCGGCCTGGACGACACCAAGGTTGGGGATCAGCGTAGTGAAGGGGTAATCGGCGATCTTGGGGCGTGCAGCGGACATGGCGGCGATCAGGCTGGACTTGCCGGCGGACGGGAATCCCACGAGGGCGATGTCCGCGATGGACTTCAGTTCCAGGACGATGTCGCTGGACTCGCCTTCAATGCCGAGCAGGGCGAAGCCGGGGGCCCGGCGCTTCTGCGAGGAGAGCGCGGCGTTGCCCAAGCCGCCCGGTCCGCCTGCGGCCGCGATGAACTCGGTGCCTTCGCCGACGAGGTCGGCCAGGACGCGGCCGTCCTTGGTCTTGACGACGGTGCCTTCCGGAACGGGCAGGATCAGCGTTTCGCCGTTTTTGCCGCCGCGCCAGTCACCCATGCCGGGTCCGCCATTGGTGGCGTGGCGGTGGGGTGCGTGGTGATAGTCCAGCAGCGTGGTGGTCTGCGGGTCGACGCGCAGGATGACGTCGCCGCCATCACCGCCATTGCCGCCGTCGGGACCGCCCAGGGGCTTGAACTTCTCGCGGTGGACGGAGACACAGCCGTGACCGCCGCTACCGCCGGATACGTGCAGTACTACCCGGTCTACAAAGCTCGCCACGTGAATCTCCTCTATTGCTTAACCTGACCGTCTTGGACGCCCAAATTGATTGTAATGCGGTTAAAAGAACAGTGGAGCGGGCCATCATGGCCCGCTCCACCGGTTTGGATCTAGTTGTTACTCTGCAGCTGCAGCAGCAACGATGTTCACGACTCGACGTCCGCGGCGGGTACCGAATTCAACGGCGCCGGGGGTCAGTGCGAACAGGGTGTCGTCGCCGCCGCGGCCAACGCCGGCACCCGGGTGGAAGTGGGTGCCACGCTGGCGGACGATGATCTCGCCAGCGGAAACTACCTGACCGCCGAAGCGCTTGACGCCGAGGTACTGGGCGTTGGAGTCACGACCGTTGCGAGTGGAGCTCGCGCCTTTTTTATGTGCCATTTGAAATGCCTGCCTTAAAAATTCTGGGGAATCTGCTGAAAACCTGAAAAGTAACGGAAGGTTACTTGATACCGGTGATCTTGACCTTGGTCAGTTCCTGACGGTGACCCTGGCGCTTCTTGTACCCGGTCTTGTTCTTGAACTTCTGGATGACGATCTTCGGACCACGAAGGTCCTGAAGGATCTCAGCCGTAACCGTTACCTTGGCCAGGTCCGCAGCGGCAGACGTGACTTTGTCACCGTCTACCAGGAGCAGTGCGGGCAACTCAATGGTGCTGCCGGCTCCACCGGGGACGCGGTTCAGGGTAACGAAGTCTCCAACGGAAACCTTCTCTTGGCGGCCGCCTGCGCGGACAATCGCGTACACCACTGGGGAACTCACTTCTCTCGACGTTTATTACTAGATTTGCGTGCGGAACCTGGGTCCAATTGTTTGGCCTGGTTCACGCTGTGCCTCAACGCCGGTGGGTTCCCCGGGGGAACCCATGAGTTATCCAAGGAACAATGCCATTTGGAATTCCAAACGGACTGTTCTGAGGTTATAACCCAAGTGTTGGCGTAAGCACCGAAGATCTAGAATACGCTAATTTTGCCTTCGGCCGCAAATGAGGCTGGCTCCGGTAGTAGTACGTGATAGGCGCCACTCTGCTGAAAACAGACTGTTGCCGCAACGACTTCCGGAACCGTGCCCCACTATCGTACCGGCTCGGGAATGGTTTGCGGTGCAGCGTGACGCCTCGGCGCGTCGAAGAACTCCACCTCGTAGCGGCACGACTGCCGGAAGGCCACCCGCATGGCTTGCCGTTCCTTGTCAGAGGCGGAACGGGCAGCGTCGTCGGTAATGCGCACCGCCTGCCGGGTGGCCGCGGCGAATCCTTCGTCCGCGTAAGTGCGGAGCCAGTCGGCATAGGGATGGTCCGACGGCGAGCCTGCCGCCAGGAACTGCCCGTGCAGGGCGGCACCCACTTCGGCGTACAGCCAGAAGCACGGGAGAACGGCCGCCACGAGCACGCCGTAGCTGCCGGAAACGGATGAGGCCAGCAGGTGGTCCACATAGGACTTGGTGACCGGCCCCAGTCCGCTGTCCACACTCCGGGTGCTGAGCCATGTCCGGTGCAGTTCGGACTCGACTTCGAGGCATTGCTGCGCCGACCGCGCCCAGAACAGCTGCTCCGCCTCGGTGGGGGCAATCGCGGCGGCACGGGACAGCACCCGGGAATAGCCGTTCAGGTAGATGGCATCCTGGGCAAGGTAGTACGCGAAGTGGTGCTCGGTGAGGGACCCGTCGGCCAGGCCGCGGATGAAGTCGAGCCCGTAAACGGCGTCCAGGTCCGGCCCGGCATCCTGCCAGAGGACCGCTGCGAAACGGCCTTCGGCCGGCGTTTCATTGCCTGTGGGGGCCAGATGGTGGAAATGGTGTACCGGGCCGTTGCCTGTTCCCACGTCCAAGGCGCCGGCTTCCCGGAGCGCCCCCTGCAGCCACGGCTTCACTGTCCGCAAGGATGCCTCCCAGTCCCCCAGCCTCGCCTGCGCGGTGGCCATTGCCGAGGACAGGGAACACCCGGTGCCGTGGCTGTTCGTGGTGTCAATCCGCTCGCCGGGCACAACCACAACGTCCTGGGCGAGCAGTCCTGCCGTGTTGACCAGCGCGTCAGGGCACTCCCCGCCGTCGAGGTGTCCGCCCTTGACGAGCACCGTGGTGCCGGCCTGGGCGGCGAGGCGCTTCCCCTGGGCGAGTGCCGCCTCCCAGTCACCCGCGAGCGGTTCATCGAGGAGCATCGCCAGTTCCGCCAGGTTGGGAGTGACAAGGTCGGCAAGGGGCAGGAGTTCGCGCAGTGCCGCCTCGGCCGCTTCCTGCAGGAGTCTGTCCCCGCTGGTGGCGACCATCACGGGGTCGAGAACCACGACGGCGGGACGGGCCTTCTCGAGCCAGCTGCGGACGGCGGCAATCACGGCGGAGTCACCCAGCATGCCGATCTTGACGGCGTCAATGCCGATGTCGTCGCTGATGGCCTCAAGCTGGGCCGTCAGGAAATCCGCCGGGGGCACGTGAACGGCACGAACGCCACGGGTGTTCTGCGCCGTCAGGGCGGTGATGGCAGCCATGCCGTATCCGCCGTTTGCGGCAATGCTTTTGAGGTCGGCCTGGATCCCCGCCCCGCCGGACGGATCGGAGCCGGCGATGGCCAGGACCCGCGGCGTACTGCGCAGGACAGTGCCGCCCTGTGATGATTCGCGGGCGGCTTCGGAGGCAGGGGTGGGCAGGAATGATGAGGCCAAAGGAGACATCCCTTCGCCGGTGCTAACCGGACAGGTTCAACGGGTGTGGATCTCAGCCGGCCCTGTGCGCGGCACCCCGTGTCAGACCCCTAGCCTAGCTGTTCCACCGCAACGAACTCACGGGTACGGCCCGAAACCGGCGTATTGCTACGCCAGTCCCGGACCGCACCCGCGATGTCAGCGTGTGGGACCGTGGTGCTGTGGGATCAGAGCTCGGAGGCCGGTACTCCCACACCGAGGATGATCGGCTCGCTGGCCGGTGCCTTGGCGGGCATATCCTTCTTCGCCGGCTCGGGAGCCTTTGCTTCGTGGGTGTGCCCTGACGCGGCCACAGGAGCAGTTTCGTGGTGTTCCACGGACGTCTCGTTGGCTGCGCCCTGGGCGCGGCTGGCACTCCGGTGACGGCGGGGACGGCGCGCCCTGCCCTGCACCGCGGTGTGGTCGGTGTAGTCGGCTTCAGCAGCGGGTGCTGCCGGGGCCTGGGTCCGGGCTGGAGCCTGGGCTTGGACCGACGGAACACGGGCGGGTGCCTCGGCCGGTGACTGGGCAGGCGGAGCCTGCTGTTCAGCCGGTGACGCCGGAGCCTCAGCGGCTGCAGGCTCACCCAAGTGCGCGAAAGCCTCCGCGAGCCGATCGAGTGTCAGGGCCGCTCCGGACGCAGGTGCTTCGCCGGCATGCTCAACAAACGGCAGTGCCACCTTTTCGCCGCCGAAGGTCAGAACGGCCGCGGGCCGTCCTGCGGCTACTGCTTCAGTTTCCGACACCTTGGCCGGCCGCGCCGTGGCGGGCTGGGCGGCGGACGGCTGGGCAGCCCCTCCCCCGGCCGGCGCTCCGGTTTGCCCGGAAGGAGCCTGGGCGGCGAGTGCCTGGCCCACTGCCTGGGCGGCACTTGCCTGTGCTGCGGCGGCGGGGGCTGCATGGCCGGTCTCGGCGTCGTGCAGGTGGGCGGCATGTGCTGCCGCAGCGATGTTGGCCAGGGCAACGCGGGTCGCTTCAGCCTTGGCATGGCGTTCGGCGTCGGTGGGTTCGTGATGCACCGGAGCCGGCGTCGACGGAGCGGCCTCGGAAACAGGCTGGCCGCCCTTGCCGCGGCGGCGGCTCTTGCGCTCCGTCCTGGGAGGCTGCTGGGTTTCAGCCCGCTGCACGTGGTGCTCTGCGGCAACGGTGTTGGCACGGCGGTGTTCCACCGGTTCGTCGTGCGTGACGATGCCGCGGCCGGCGCAGGCCTCGCACTGCTCGCCGAAGACTTCCAGCAGGCCGGTGCCCATGCGCTTGCGGGTCATCTGCACGAGGCCCAGCGAGGTCACTTCCGCGACCTGGTGCTTGGTCCGGTCGCGTCCGAGGCACTCCACCATGCGGCGCAGCACGAGGTCGCGGTTGGATTCGAGCACCATGTCGATGAAGTCGATGACGATGATGCCGCCGATGTCGCGCAGCCGCAGCTGGCGCACCACTTCCTCCGCCGCTTCCAGGTTGTTCTTGGTGACGGTTTCCTCCAGGTTGCCGCCGCTGCCGGTGAACTTGCCGGTGTTGACGTCCACCACGGTCATGGCTTCGGTGCGGTCGATCACGAGGGAGCCGCCGGAGGGCAGGAAGACCTTGCGGTCCAGGGCCTTGTGGATCTGCTCGTCGATCCGCCAGGCCGAGAAGATGTCCGTGTCCTTGGTCCACTTTTCGAGCCGGCCCACCAGGTCCGGAGCCACGTACGTTACGTACGCCTCAATGGTGTCCCAGGCTTCCTCGCCCGAAACGATCAGCTTGGAGAAGTCCTCGTTGAAGACGTCGCGGACCACCTTGATCGTGAGGTCCGGTTCGCCGTAGAGGAGCTCCGGGGCAAGGATCTTGGTGGACGTGGCCTGGCTTTCGATGCCTTCCCACTGGGCACGCAGGCGGTTGATGTCGTGCGTCAGCTCTTCCTCGGACGCGCCCTCGGCCGCGGTGCGCACGATCACGCCGGCGTCTTCCGGCAGGCGGTCCTTGAGGATCCGCTTCAGGCGGTTGCGTTCGACGTCGGGCAGCTTCCGGGAGATGCCGGTCATGGAACCGCCGGGAACGTATACGAGGTAGCGGCCGGGCAGCGAGATCTGGCTGGTCAGGCGGGCACCCTTGTGGCCGACCGGGTCCTTGGTGACCTGGACCAGCACGGAGTCGCCGGACTTCAGCGCGTTCTCGATCCGGCGCTGCTTGCCCTCGAGGTTGACGGCGTCCCAGTTGACTTCACCGGCGTAGAGGACGGCGTTGCGTCCGCGTCCGATGTCCACGAAAGCGGCTTCCATGGAGGGCAGCACGTTCTGGACCTTGCCCAGGTAGACGTTGCCGATCAGGGAGTCCTGCTGGGTCTTGGAGACGAAGTGCTCAGCCAGGACGCCGTCCTCCAGGACGCCGATCTGGATTCTGTCGTCGCGCTGGCGGACGATCATCTGGCGGTCCACCGACTCCCGGCGGGCCAGGAACTCAGCCTCGGTGATGACGGTGCGGCGGCGACCGGTGTCGCGGGATTCGCGGCGGCGCTGCTTCTTCGCCTCAAGGCGGGTGGAGCCCTTGACGGACGTGACGCGGTTGTTGACCGGCGCCTCGCTGATGGCCCGGGGTGCACGGACCCGGGTCACCGTGTTGGGCGGGTCATCGTCTCCCCCGCCCGTCAGTTCGAGGTCCTGGTCACCGCGGCGGCGACGGCGGCGACGGCGGGAGGTAACGCCGTCGTCGGTGGTCCGGGTGGACTCCTCATCAGAATCCTCGTCGCCCGCGGCGCCTTCGGCGGATTCCGTCTCACCGGCAGTGTCCCGGTCGGTCACGCGGCTGCGGCCACGGCGTCCGCGGCTGCGGCGGCGGCGGGAGCCGCCGGCGTCTACATCTTCGGAGTCTTCTTCCGTGTCTTCCTCGACGTCTTCCTTGGCCACAGCAGGAGCGGCTGCCGGGCGGACCACGGTGCTCAGGTCCGGTGCCTGGAAAATCATGGACGTCACCGAACCGGGCTCGAGGAAGAGCGCGCCAACAGGGCTGGCCGCTTCGGCTGCCGCCGGCTGCTCAGTGGCAGTCACGGGAGCGGCGGATTCCAGGACTTCAGTTTCCTGGCCCGCGGCGGCCACTTCTTCTTCGGCTGCCGGCTCGGCAACGGCCGCGGCGTCCCGGATGTCGGTACCCTTGGCAGGCTCGGCGGCCTGGGAGGCTTCGGCAGCTTTTGCGGGGGCCTTGGCGCGAGAGGCGCGGCGACGGACGGGCTTTTCGACGACTTCTGCTGACTCTGCTGCCTCCCCTGCGGGTGCAGTGTCAGCCTGCGCTGCCTCAACGGGGGCGGCGGAATCATCGGCGAAAACCGGAAGCGGCTCGGCGGGCTCCACCTTCTTGCGCGAACGGCTGCGGCGCACCGGGGGCTTTTCCTCCGCAGCGGCATCAGCTGCGGGAGCCTCCGCGGGGGCTGCGTCCGCTTCGCCGGCTTCTGCGGCTTCTACTTTCGGGGCGGCCTTGCGCCTGGTGCGGACTGCCCTCTTGGGCGGTTGGGGCGCTGCAGCCTCTTCGCTGGCAGCGGCTTCTTCATTAACGGCTAGAACCTGGTCATTATCCATATGTGGCGACGCTCCTGCCCCTGACGCACCGCCACATCCGGCACCCATTGGGGCACATATTGTCAAAACCCGCAGGCGTTGACAGAAGTCAATTGGATACCCTCAGGTTCGCACCGGCAGTGGGGTGCGGCAGCCCTGGAGGGCCGGCGACGTTGTTCTGAAACCCGTTGTTCCTCAAAGCCACAACCAGGTGCCGTCCAATGGCATTGCGGGGAGGCCGGGATCTATCGTGGATCCGGAGCGTGCCCTGCTCATCATTGGCGGTCTTACAAACAAGCCACCGGACCGGAATCCGAATGTGGATCGTATTCCAGCCAGCTTCATTCTCTCATACGCTCACTCAAACGAGGGGGAAGCGGGGCAGGCAGGCGGATAATCAGGGCAGGGCCGCGAGGAGTCTGTGCGGCCCGCCCAGTCTCCGGCGTTACAATCAGGGCGAGGAGCCCTCGAGAAAAAGGACGCAACATCCCATGCCCAGCATCTCCAATTCCATGCAGAACAACGTGGTGGACGGCGACCTCCGCGAGCGTTCAGCGGCCCAGGAAGGCCTGCCTCCCATGACCCGGGACAAACCGTTTGGCTGGCTTCTGGTCATTACAGGCGTTATCGGCTGGCTCGCCTCTGGCGCCCTGGTCCTGGAAAAGCTGGCAGTCCTTAAGGATCCGAACCACGTCACGGCCTGCGACGTCAATCCGTGGGTCTCCTGCGGCGCCGTCATGCAGACCTGGCAGAGTTCCCTCTTCGGCTTCCCCAACATGTTCATCGGCATCGTGGCCTTCGCCGTGGTGATCACCACCGGCATGGCTGTGCTTGCCGGCGCCAAGTTTTCCCGCTGGTACTGGCTTGGCCTGCAGGCGGGTGTCACGCTCGGTTTTGCCTTCGTGGTGTGGCTGTGGTCGCAGGCACTGTACTCGATCCACATCCTGTGCCCGTTCTGCATGGTGGTGTGGGCAGCGATGATTCCGCTCTTTGTGTGGGTTACGGTCCGGAACATCACGCACGGAGTGATCAAGGTTCCGGCCGGCGCCGCAAAGATCGCCGGCGACTCCGGCTGGATCGCCCTCGCCCTGCTGTACGTGGCCGTCATCGCCACCATCTTCTTTGCCTTCATCCAGGTGTTCATCGGGACGTCCGGCTACTAAAGCCAAAGAAAGTGCGAACGTACAGTTGAGGCCCCCGTTTCTTCGGAAAAGGGGGCCTCAACTGTACGTTCGCGCTGGTGGCTGTTAGTCCTGGAACCAGATCTTGATCTCGCGTTCGGCGGCCTCGACGGAGTCTGAACCGTGGACCAGGTTCTGCTGGACCTTCAGGCCCCAGTCACGGCCGAAGTCGCCGCGGATGGTGCCGGGCGCCGCCGTCGTCGGATCCGTTGTACCGGCGAGCGAGCGGAAGCCCTCGATCACGCGGTGGCCCTCGAAGATTGCAGCGACAACCGGCCCGCTGAGCATGAACTCGACGAGCGGCTCGTAGAACGGCTTGCCTACGTGCTCCTCGTAGTGCTGCTCCAGCAATTCGCGGCTGGCGTCGACCTTCTTGAGCTCGGTGAGGGTGTAGCCTTTGGCTTCGATCCGGCCGAGGATGGAGCCGGTCAGGTTGCGGGTCACGCCGTCAGGCTTGATCAGGACGAGGGTGCGCTCAATGCTCACAGCTGCTCCAATGTGGTTGGTGTGGGGTTCGGAATAAGTCTAGTTGCTTTCGCCGTCAGGGTGGGCGGCGTCCCATTCGGCCTGTTCGCGTTCGCGCTGGGCGGACTCGCGGTCAATCCGGATGCCGGTCCTGATGCCGTACCACCAAGCCACGGCAAAGAGGATTCCCACCACGAACATCATGGGTTCAATGAATCCGGTGAAGATCAGGACGAGCTGCAGGATCCACCCCAGTGCCACACCCCACGGCTTGGACAGCACCGCGCAAGTGAACACCAGCACCAGGCTCAGGACGATGCCCACCGAGAGGATCACTGCCGGCGGGAACTCGTCGCGGCGGAGTCCAAAGACCGCCAGCGTCGCGAAGAATGCGACGAACCCCTCGAGAACCAGGACCGTGGAGGCGAACATGACTTTGGTGGAGCGCCTCTTCTTGGGCATGCCGGGCCGCCACTCCCGCTGCGCCTTTGTGAGTCGGGCCATGGTCAGGCATCCGCCTTTCCGAGCAGGATCCGTGCTTCCGCCACGAGGGTGATGGAACCGGTCACCAGGACGCCGCCGGCGAGGTCCTCGTTGGCTTCGGCGTGCTCCACTGCCCACTCCAGGGCATCGTCGAGTTTTTCGGCAACATGGATGTTGTCCTCACCGAAGCCGAGATCGAGCGCAATTTCCGCCAGGTCCTCGGCAGGCACTGCACGGGGCGAGTTGGACTGGGTGAAGCAGTATTCGGCGGCGAGGTCGCCCAGGGACTCCTTGAGCTGCCGAAGGATCTCCTCGGCGTCCTTCTCCTTCAGGACGCCCACCACTACCACCAGTCGGGTGAAGCTGAAGGCTTCGTGGATGGCCTCGGCTGAAACCCGGATGCCCTCCGGGTTGTGGGCGGCATCCACGATGATGGTCGGGGCAGTCCGGAGCACTTCGAGCCGGCCCGGTGACGTGACCGAGGCAAAGGCCTCCTGGAGGACCTCGGGGTCGAGCGGCTTCTCGCCGCCAAAGAACGCCTCGAGCGCGGCAATCGCGACGGCGGCATTCTCCGCCTGGTGCGCTCCGTGCAAAGGCACCAGGAGTTCCTCGTACCGTCCGGCCAGGCCCTGGATGGTCACCATCTGGCCGCCTACGGCAACCGTCCGGGATTCGACGCCGAATTCCACGCCTTCGAAACGGTAAGGAACCTGGACTTCGCGGGCCTTCTCGAGGAGCACCTGGGCGGCGCCGACGGGCTGCGCGGCGCTGACCAGGAAGCCTCCCGGCTTGATGATGCCGGCCTTCTCGTAAGCGATGTCTTCCGTGGTGTCGCCAAGGAGGTCCGTGTGGTCCAGTGAAATGGGAGTCACCACCGACACCTGGCCGTCACCGACGTTCGTGGCGTCGGTGATACCGCCCAGTCCCACCTCCATGACGGCGACATTGACCGGCTGGTCCGCGAAGATGGCGAAGGCCAGGATGGTCAGGCACTCAAAGTAGGTCAGCCGGGGCTGGCCCTCTGCCTCAAGCTCGCTGTCCACAATTTGGAGGTAAGGGCGGATTTCGTCCCAGATCCGGACGAAGGTCTCATCCGGCACGGGGGCGCCGTCGATGCTGATCCGCTCGGTCACTTTCGACAGGTGGGGGCTGGTGTACCGTCCGGTGCTTAGCCCGTGGGCGCGGAGCCCCGCTTCGATCATGCGGGCCGTGGACGTTTTGCCGTTGGTGCCGGTGATGTGGATGATCGGGAACGCCTTGTTGGGCTCCCCCAGTACGTCCATGGCCCGGAAGAGCGGCGCAAGGCGCGGCTCCATTTTGTTTTCCGGCGCCCGGCCCAGCAGCTCGGCGTAGACGCTCTCTACGGAAAATTCGTCAGTCATTGCTTAGGCCTCTACTTTTTCTGCCGCGGTCTTGACAACACTGACCTGCGGTTCATTGATATAGGCCGGGACGGTGTCCAGCTTTACCGTCAGTGTTTCGGTCTTGACGAGCTCCGCGTTCGCCAGCAAAGCATCGACGACGTCCTGCTTCGCGGTAACAGTGGTGTGGATCCGGTCGCTTACGTTGAGTCCGGCGTCCTTGCGGGCCTGCTGGATGGCGCGGACCATGTCGCGGGCGGCACCCTCGGCTTCCAGTTCCGGGGTGACCTCGGTGTTGAGGACCACGAAACCGCCGCCGGGCAGGACCGCCGCCGCGCGGGATCCTTCTCCTTCCGCGGCTTCTGCCACTACCGTCTCCAGTGTGTACTCCTGCGGCTCCAGCTCGAGCCCGCCCGCCGTCACCACGCCAGCTTCCGAAACAGACCAGTCGCCGGATTTGGAGCCCTTGATGGCCTGCTGGACGTTCTTCCCCAGGCGCGGGCCCGCTGCCCGGGCGTTGACCACGAGCTTCTGTTCGATGCCGAACTCCTCCGGGGAGGCGCTGTCGGCGTCGAGCAGGCGGACGGAACGCAGGTTCAGTTCATCGGCGATGACGGCGGCGAAGCCTTCCAACGCGTCCGCGCCGGGTGCCACGACGGTGAGCTCCTGCAGCGGCAGCCGCACGCGCAGGTTGGCGGCCTTGCGCAGCGAAGATCCGGTGGAGCAGATCTGCTGGACGCGATCCATTGCTTCCACCAGGGAAGCGTTGGCAGGGAATAGCCCGGCGTCCGGCCAGTCGGCCAGGTGCACGGAGCGCCCGCCGGTGAGGCCGCGCCAGATCTCTTCGGAAACCAGCGGCAACAGGGATGCCGCCACGCGGGAGACGGTTTCCAGCGCGGTGTATAGCGCATCGAAGGCGTCAACGCTCTCGTCGAAGAAGCGCTGGCGGCTGCGGCGGACGTACCAGTTGGTGAGCATGTCCAGGTAGCTGCGCAGTTCGTCGCAGGCGCCGGAGATGTCGTAGCTGTCCAGCTGCGCGGTCATGTTCCGGACCAGGTCCCCGGTGTTGGCCATCAGGTACTGGTCCAGGGTGTCAGCGTAGCCGTCATAGCGCAGCTTGGCATCATAGCCGGCACCGCCGGCTGCCGCGTTCGTGTACAGCGTGAAGAAGCTGTACACGTTCCACAGCGGCAGGATGACCTGGCGGACGCCGTCGCGGATACCCTGCTCGGTGACCACCAGGTTGCCGCCGCGCAGGATCGGGCTGGACATCAGGAACCAGCGCATGGCGTCGGAGCCGTCGCGGTCCAGGACCTCGGAGACGTCCGGGTAGTTGCGCAGGCTCTTGGACATCTTCTGCCCGTCCGAGCCCAGCACGATGCCGTGGCTGATGACGTTGCGGAAGGCAGGCCGGTCGAACAGCGCGGTGGACAGGATGTGCAGCATGTAGAACCAGCCGCGGGTCTGGCCGATGTACTCGACGATGAAATCAGCCGGGTTGTGGGTGTCGAACCATTCCTCGTTCTGGAACGGGTAGTGGACCTGGCCGTAGGGCATGGAGCCGGAGTCGAACCAGACGTCCAGGACGTCCTCGACGCGGCGCATGACGGACTGGCCTTCTTCCTGCGTGCGGGGATCATCCGGGTTCGGGCGTGTCAGTTCGTCGATGAACGGCCGGTGCAGGTCAACCTGCCCGTCCTTGTTCAGCGGCAGCCGGCCGAAGTCTGCTTCGATCTCGGCGAGCGAGCCGTAGACGTCGGTGCGCGGGTATTCGGGGTCGCTGGACTGCCACACCGGGATGGGGCTGCCCCAGTAGCGGTTGCGGCTGATGGACCAGTCGCGGGCGTTGGCCAGCCACTTGCCGAACTGGCCGTCCTTGACGTTGCCGGGGATCCAGTTGATCTCCTGGTTCAGTTCGGACATGCGGTCCTTGAACTTGGTGACCTCGACGTACCAGGAAGACACCGCCCGGTAGATCAGTGGGTTGCGGCAGCGCCAGCAGTGCGGGTAGCTGTGCTCGTAGCTGGCCTGGCGGACCAGGCGGCCCTGGGCACGCAGCACCTGGGTGATGGGCTTGTTGGCCTCGAACACCTGCAGGCCAACGATGTCGTGCAGGTCGCCGTGTGAGAAGAGCGGCAGGAACTTGGCGCCCTCGTCCACGGACAGCACCACGGGAATGCCGGCCTCTTCACAGACCTTCTGGTCGTCCTCACCGTAGGCGGGTGCCTGGTGGACGATGCCGGTGCCGTCGGTGGTGGTGACGTAGTCCGCCACCAGGAAGCGCCAGGCGTTCTCGGTGCCGTACTTTTCGGTATCGCTGAAGTCGTTCCAGAGCGGCTGGTATGCCAGGCCGGCGAGTTCGGCGCCCGTGTACGTGGCGGTGACCGCGGCTTCCGCCTCCTCAACGCCGGCGGTGCCGTCGCCATAGCCAAGGTCCTTCGCGTAAGCGCCCAGCAGGTCTGCGGCGAGCAGGAAGCTGCCTCCGACCGGGGCATCCGGGGACGCCGCTTTGATGCCGTTGGGTCCGGCCGGAAGCACCGCATAGGTGATGGACGGCCCGACGGCGAGCGCCAGGTTGGTGGGCAGTGTCCACGGCGTGGTGGTCCAGGCGAGCGCCTGGACTCCGGCAAGCTGCCGGGACAGTTCCGACTCCCCCGCCGTGATGGGGAAGGTGACCGTGACGGTCTGGTCCTGGCGGTTCTTGTAGACGTCGTCATCCATGCGCAGTTCATGGTTGGACAGCGGGGTCTCGTCCTTCCAGCAGTACGGCAGGACGCGGTAGCCGTTGTAGGTCAGGCCCTTTTCGTGCAGCTGCTTGAAGGCCCAGAGCACTGACTCCATGTACTCGACATTGAGCGTCTTGTAGTCGTTTTCGAAGTCCACCCAGCGGGCCTGGCGGGTGACGTAGCTCTTCCACTCGTCCGCGTACTTCATCACGGAAGCGCGGCAGGCGTCGTTGAACTTGTCAATGCCCATGGCCTCGATCTGGGTCTTGTCCGTCATGCCCAGCTGCTTCATTGCTTCCAGTTCGGCGGGGAGCCCGTGGGTGTCCCAGCCGAAGCGGCGCTCGACGCGGCGGCCCCGCTGGGTCTGGTAACGGCCCACCAGGTCCTTGGCATAGCCGGTCAGCAGGTGGCCGTAGTGCGGCAGGCCGTTGGCGAAGGGCGGGCCGTCGTAGAAGACGAATTCGTTGGACCCGTCTTTGCCCGCTTCGCGCTGGTCGATGCTCGCTTGGAAGGTGCCGTCCTGGTCCCAGTACTTGAGGATGCGCTCTTCGATCTCCGGGAACTTCACAGAGGCGGAAACGCTGCTGGTGCCTGACGGTGCGGCTGACGCCTTGGGGTAATAGGTCATCTCGACATCCTGGGTTGAGCTAGTGAACAAGTGGATCATTCAGGATGCGAGGACGGCCCGTACGCTGTTCTGCAACAGCACCGGCACCGCGGTACCACCTCACTTACCGTCGCCGGACCCCCGTTGAGGGAGAGCACCGGCGTCGGCCGCTCATTGCTGCTGTGACGGGCTTACCCGTCCGGTTCTACTGCTCCGGGTTCCTGCGCTGGCAGGGGTCCGAAGGTTCTTCCGGAAGCTCACCGGTGATGGCCGGGTCGAAGCTGATACTCGATTCTACCCGGAGTTGCAGTGTTCTTCCGTAACCGGGGGCGTGCCTAGACTCGGGCGTATGACTTTCACTGCCCCGGCCGCTGCCGGAGTCCGGCCACGTAGCCGCTGGTCCGCCGTGTGGGCGGTGCCCGCCGTGCTGTTGACCCTGCCGGTTGCGGTCCTCTCTGTGGTCCGCGCCGTCCCGGCGGAATGGCCCACCCTGGCCGTCCAGCTCCAGTCCTTCACTCCATGGCTGGTGGTGCCGGCCGGCGCCGCAGTGCTCCTCGCAATCCCGGGGCGGCGCCGTTTTCTCGTCTGGATGACGGCAGCCCTCGCGGCCGTCCAGCTCTTCTGGCTGTTCCCGCTGGACCACGGCCGGAGCATCACGGAGGCCGGAGCGCCCGCGGCGAAGCTGACGGCGATGAGCATCAATTCGGAGTTTGGCCAGGCGGAGGCGGCCGGCATTGTGCGGCTGGTCCGGGAGAACGGCGTGGGGCTGCTGACGGTGCAGGAGCATTCGCAGGCGCTTGAGGACGGGCTGGCCGCTGCCGGGCTGGCCGGCCTGCTGCCCAACAGGATCAGCTCTCCAACGGACGACGGCGCCGGCAGCGCCATCTACTCGGCCCACCGCCTGGAAGCGGTTGGCGTCCTGCCTGACACCCCGTTCCATATGCCGATCGTCAGGCTCACGGTGGAAGGTACGGGAGCGCCGGCGGTCCTGGAGGTGACGAACGTCCACGCGCTTCCGCCGGTGGACGTGCGTGTGGACCAGTGGCGCAGCGACCTGGCTGCCCTCGCCCGCCTGTCCGCGCGGCCGGGCAACCGGCTGCTGATCGGTGATTTCAACGCCACGTACGATCACGCCGAGTTCCGCGCGCTGCTTGGCGCCGGGCCGGACGGCCGGAAGATGGTCGATGTGGGAACAGCCGCCGGCATGCGGCTGGTGCCCACCTGGCCGATGGAGGGTCACCGGCTGCCCGGCATTGCCATCGACCACCTGGTGACCAGCTCCGGCATCGCCGCTTCCGGCTACGCGGTCCACCGCGTACCCGGAACCGATCACGCCGGTGTGCTGGCGACGCTGAGCCTGCCGGCGGGCGGATAGTCCCCGGCTCAGCCCTGCTTGCGGATGAGCTTATAGTTGGCAGCCTGCGCCACGGGCCGGATCACGATCTGGTCAAGGTTGACGTGGTGCGGCGCCGTGACAGCGTAGCGGACCACATCGGCCACATCCCCGGCCGTGAGCGGCTTCTCGACGCCCTGGTACACCTTCCCTGCAGCCTCCTCGTCGCCCAGCCTGTTGAGGGCGAACTCCTCTGTCTGTACCAGGCCCGGGGCCACTTCGATGACACGGAGGTTGTTTTCCACTTCTTCCAGCCGCAGTGCTCCGGTCATGGCGTGCTGGGCGAACTTGGCAGCGTTGTAGCCGGCGCCGCCCTCGTAGGCGGAGAGTCCCGCCGTCGAAGTCAGGTTCAGGACTGTTCCTTCCCCGCAGGCCCGGAGCATCGGAAGGAAGGCACGGGTCAGTTTCATGGTGCCCAGGACGTTCACGTCAAACATCCATTCCCAGTCCTCGGTTTTGGCATCCGCGATCCGGTCCGCGCCCCGCGCACCGCCGGCGATGTTGATGAGGGTGTCAATCCCGCCGGCCTGCGTCACCTCGGCGAGGAGGCGTTCCACGTCAGCGTCGTCGACGATGTTCGCCGGAATCGCTGTGGCCCCGGTGGCTTCGGCGAGTGCGGCGAGCCGGTCAGCCCGGCGCGCGACGGCAAAAACAGTCCACCCTTCGGCCCGCAACGCGCGGACGGTGGCCTCGCCGATGCCTGTGCTTGCTCCTGTAACTACTGCTGCTTTCGTGCGCATTTCCTCAGTCATGGCACCACCCTAGCGCCGGAGGAAGCCGAGCAGCACACGGGTTAACTGGATACTGCTGCAAGGCGGGGCCGGGGATCATGAAACAATTGCTCCATGGCTGAAGACAATCAGGGTACAGACACGCCCACCACCGCCCCTATCAACGTTCCGGATAAGCCCGCCCTGGAGGGGTTGGAAGCTGCCCTGACGCAGCGCTGGCTTGACGAAGGGACCTATAAGTTCAACCGGGAGACCACCAGGGAGCAGGTCTACTCGATCGACACTCCCCCGCCGACCGCGTCGGGATCCCTGCACGTGGGGCACATGTTCTCCTACACCCAGACCGACGTCCTGGCGCGCTACCAGCGCATGACCGGCAAGAATGTCTTTTATCCGATGGGCTGGGACGACAACGGCCTGCCCACCGAGCGCCGCGTCCAGAACTACTACGGTGTGCGCTGCGATCCGGCGATCCACTACGACGCCGGCTACCGCCCGCCGGCTGAGCCCGCCAAGAACCAGCGCGACTTCGATGTCATCTCGCGCCGGAACTTCATCGAGCTGTGCGAGGAACTCGCGGTCGAGGACGAGAAGGTCTTCGAGAACCTGTTCCAGACCCTTGGCCTGTCCGTTGACTGGGACCTGACCTACCGGACCATCGATGACAAGTCACGGGCCATCTCCCAGCGTGCGTTCCTCGCGAACCTAGCCGCCGGCGACGCCTACATGGCCGAGGCCCCCACGTTGTGGGACGTCACCTTCCGCACGGCCGTGGCCCAGGCTGAACTTGAGGACCGCGAGGTCGCAGGCGCCTACTACCGCTACCCGTTCTTCACCGAAGACGGCGAGAAGCTCTACATTGAGACCACCCGTCCGGAACTGCTGGCAGCCTGCGCCGCCCTGGTGGCAAACCCCGACGACGAGCGGTACCAGCCGCTGTTCGGCAAGAAGGTCACCTCTCCCCTGTTCGGTGTCGAGGTGGAAGTTAAGGCCCACCACCTTGCCAAGGCGGACAAGGGCTCGGGCATCGCCATGGTCTGCACCTTCGGCGACCTCACCGACGTGACATGGTGGCGCGAACTCCAGCTTCCCACCCGTGCGATTGTGGGCCGCGACGGCCGCATCGTCGGTGAGACCCCGGAATGGATCACCACCGACGAAGGGCGGGCGGCCTTTGCAGCGATCGCCGGCAAGACGGTCTTCAGCGCGAAGGAAGCGGTCGTCGAGCAGCTCGCTGCTGCCGAACTCCTCGACGGCGAGCCCAAGAAGATCATGCACCCGGTCAACTTCTTCGAGAAGGGCGACAAGCCCCTCGAGGTGGTGACGTCGCGCCAGTGGTACATCCGCAACGGCGGACGCGACGAGGACCGCCGCGAACGCCTGATCGGCCGCGGCAATGAGATTGAGTTCCACCCCGCCTTCATGCGTTCGCGCTACGAGAACTGGATCTCCGGACTGAACGGCGACTGGCTCGTGTCCCGCCAGCGCTTCTTTGGCGTGCCCGTGCCGGTCTGGTACCCGCTCGACGCCGACGGAAACCCCGACTATGACGCCCCGGTCCTGCCGACCGACGAACAGCTCCCGGTCGACCCTGCCGCTGACGCCGCCCCCGGGTACGAAGAAGCCCAGCGCGATCAGCCCGGCGGCTTCACCGGCGACGCCGACGTCCTCGACACCTGGGCCACGTCCTCGCTGACGCCGCAGATCGTAGGCGGCTGGAGCACGGATGAGGACCTCTTCGCCAAGGTCTACCCGTTTGACGTGCGCCCGCAGGCCCACGACATCATCCGGACGTGGCTGTTCTCCACTGCCGTGCGCGCCGATGCCCTGCAGAACACCGCACCGTGGAAGCACGCGGCCATCTCGGGCTGGATCCTCGACCCGGACCGCAAGAAGATGTCCAAGTCCAAGGGCAACGTGATCGTCCCGACCGACGTCCTGAACGAGTACGGATCGGACGCCGTTCGCTACTGGGCGGCCTCGGCCAAGCTCGGGGCGGACACCGCCTACGAGATCGCCCAGATGAAGATCGGCCGCCGCCTGGCCATCAAGCTCCTCAACGCCTCGAAGTTCGTCCTGAACCTCGGTGCCACGGAAAACTCGGTGGTCTCCACGGACCTGTCGGTGCTCACGAACCCGCTGGACCGCGCCGTGCTGGCGCAGCTCTCGGACGTCGTGGCACAGGCCACCAAGGCCTTCGCGAACTACGACTACGCCCGTGCCCTGCAGATCAGCGAGAGCTTTTTCTGGCAGTTCACGGACGACTACGTGGAACTCATCAAGGACCGGGCCTACGGCGCCGCAGGCGAGGCCGAGCAGGCGTCCGTGCTGGCAGCCCTGGCCACCACCCTCGATACCCTGCTGCGGCTGTTCGCGCCGTTCCTGCCCTTCGCCACCGAAGAGGTCTGGGGCTGGTGGCGCAGCGGCTCGGTGCACCGTGCCGAGTGGCCGTCCGCCCTGGAGGTGTCCGACGGTGACACGACCATGCTCGCGACTGTGGGGATTGCGCTGAGCGGTATCCGCAAGGCCAAGTCAGAGGCGAAGGTCAAGCAGCGCACTGAGGTGCTCTCCGCGACGATCACCGCCACTGAGTCGCTCACCACGCAGCTGAAGGCCGGCCTTGCAGACCTGAAGGCAGCCTCCAATGCGCGCGAACTGACCCTTGTGGCGGGCGAGGGAGAACTCACCGTCAGCGACGTTGTGCTGGCCCAGCCGGAAGACGCGCCGGGCGCTTAGCCGTTCACCGGCTACCGGACATACGTGAAGCCCCATCAGCGTTCAACGCTGGTGGGGCTTCTGTCTTTGGCGGAGTCCCTTGCTTTAAGTCGGTTCACCCTGTTTTCGGGCAGTTCACCTGTTTTTGGGCAAAGGGGAAGCCCCATCAGCGTTTTGCCGTTGGTGGGGCTTCGACTTTTTCGATTGTCTCGTGACGTCTGTGACAATCTGGCGGAATCCTCGGAATTTCAGGTCTTCCTACCTCGTCACTGGTAGCCAGCTTCTGACTTTGCCGAAGGCTGCGTCAGATGCGTGTCACTGAATCTTTGGTTTCCGTGTCCCGCTTCTTTCGAAGTGGGTAAGAACTATTGTTGTCCCACCCAGGGGGATTAGCAAGGGTGCCGAAAGAACTACAAGGCAGTAATTCCCACGCCCCGCCGGGAGGCCGCCAGGGGGACCGTCAGTTGAATTCGGGCCGCTCCGTGCGGCTGCGCTTGATCTCGAAGAAATGCGGGTACGAAGCCAGGGTCACCGCGGCGTCCCACAGGCGGCCCGCTTCCTCGCCGCGGGGAATGCGGGTCAGCACCGGGCCAAAGAATGCCGTGCCGTTGAAGGCCACTACGGGCGTTCCCACATCCTGCCCCACGAGGGAGATGCCCTCTTCGTGGCTGGCGCGGAGCTGCGGGTCGAAGGCGTCTGAGGATGCTTCGGCCGCGAGGTCTGCCGGGAGGCCGCACTCCGCCAGCGCTTTGCTGATCACGATGCCGAAATCCTTCTCGCCGCCGTCGTGAATGAGGCTGCCCATTGCGTCGTAGAGGGGCTTGATGACCTGGTCACCGTGCTGCTCACGGGCGGCGATGATGACGCGGACCGGGCCCCATGCCTTGTCCATTGCCTCGCGGTATCCCGGGTCCAGCTCGCGGCCCTCATTGAGGACGGCAAGGCTCATCACGTGCCATTCGGTTTGGATATCGCGGACTTCCTCCACCTCGCCCACCCAGCGGGACGTGATCCAGGCGAAGGGGCACAGGGGGTCGAACCAGAAGTCGGCTTTGCTCACGGCGGTTTCAGGCACGGAGATCTCCTCGTAAAGTCATCAGGGCGTGGCGCACTTCAGGCGCACGTCTACCTAGAGCGACGAACTAAGCGGATTTATTCCGCCGCTTCGCGACCACGTCGTGGGCGATCATGGTGGGAGGGGCCTTTTTTGCCACGACATCCGCGGTGATCACAACGCTGGCGATGTCGTCCCTGCTGGGGAGATCAAACATCACGGGGAGGAGCACTTCCTCCATGATGGCGCGAAGTCCGCGGGCACCGGTGCCCCGTTCCAGGGCCTGGTCGGCGATCATGTCCAGCGCGTCGTCGTCAAAGAGCAACTCCACGCCATCCAGCTGGAACATCTTCTGGTACTGCTTCACCAGTGCGTTCTTGGGCGTGGACAGAATTTGGATCAGGGCCGGCCGGTCCAGGTTGGAGACCGTTGTGATGACGGGAAGACGGCCGATGAATTCCGGGATCAGCCCGAACTTGAGCAGGTCCTCCGGCATGACCTCGCCGTAAGAGTCGGAATTGTTCTTGACTTCGTTCAGCGGAGCACCGAAGCCGATGCCCTTGCGGCCGGAACGGGAGCCGATGATGTCCTCGAGTCCGGCGAAGGCTCCCGCAACAATGAACAGCACGTTGGTGGTGTCGATCTGGATGAATTCCTGGTGCGGGTGTTTCCGGCCGCCCTGCGGGGGCACCGAGGCCACCGTGCCTTCCAGGATCTTCAGGAGGGCCTGCTGCACGCCCTCGCCGGAGACATCCCGGGTGATGGACGGGTTTTCGCTCTTTCGGGAGATCTTGTCGATCTCGTCGATGTAGATGATGCCTTGTTCGGCCTTCTTGACATCGTAGTCAGCGGCCTGGATGAGCTTCAGGAGGATGTTCTCCACGTCCTCGCCCACGTACCCGGCCTCGGTCAGTGCCGTTGCGTCCGCGACGGCGAACGGAACGTTGAGGCGCCGGGCCAGGGTCTGGGCCAGGTAGGTCTTGCCGCAACCGGTGGGGCCGATCAGGAGGATGTTCGATTTGGCGATCTCGACGTCGTCGTGATGGACGCCTTCGGCCAGGCTGCCGCTCTTCGGGGCGTGGCCGGCCTGGATCCGCTTGTAGTGGTTGTACACCGCGACGGCGAGGGAACGCTTGGCCGGTTCCTGGCCGATGACGTATTCCTGCAGGAAATCGAAGATTTCGCGCGGCTTGGGCAGTTCGAAGCTGCCAAGGTCCGCTACTTCCGCGAGCTCCTCTTCAATGATCTCGTTGCAGAGCTCAATGCACTCGTCGCAGATGTATACGCCGGGCCCGGCAATGAGCTTTCGCACCTGCTTCTGGCTCTTTCCGCAGAAAGAGCACTTCAGCAGATCCGTGCTCTCGCCAATCCGAGCCATATGTGAACCCCTTAGTATCCTGCTGCTACCGCAGCACTGCACCGGTTGCTGGAATCACGGTGGGTCCGGAAGGTCCGGCCGTGACATCTTCCACTCTAGGTCACATTCGGCCTGAGAGGTGGAACCTTACGCGTTGAAAACGAAAGCCGGTGCGGTCCATTTTTCATGAACCGCACCGGCTCCGCGTGTCCTGCTGACTACCTGGTGATCGCCTGCGGCTTGATCTTGCGGGAATCAAGCACCTGGTCGATGAGCCCGTAGGACTGTGCCTCTGCGGCCGTCAGGATCTTGTCCCGCTCGATGTCGTTGTTGACCTGCTCGGACGTCCGGCCCGAGTGCTTGGCCAGCGTGTCTTCAAGCCAGGAGCGCATCCGCATGACTTCCGCAGCCTGGATCTCGAGGTCCGAGGCCTGGCCGCCCTGGCCGCCGGACAGTGCCGGCTGGTGGATCAGCACGCGGGCGTTGGGCAGTGCCAGGCGCTTGCCCGGCGTACCGGCCGCCAGCAGGACGGCCGCGGCGCTTGCTGCCTGGCCCAGGCACACCGTCTGGATCTCGGGACGGATGTACTGCATGGTGTCGTAGATCGCAGTCATGGCCGTGAATGAACCGCCCGGGGAGTTGATGTACAGCGTGATGTCGCGGTCCGGGTCCGTGGACTCAAGCACCAGCAGCTGCGCCATGACGTCGTCGGCGGAGGCGTCGTCCACCTGCACGCCAAGGAAGATGATCCGGTCCTCAAAAAGCTTGGTGTACGGGTCCTGGCGCTTGAAGCCGTAAGGGGTGCGCTCCTCGAACTGCGGCAGCACGTAGCGGCTGGTGGGCAGGTTCTCGGCAGACGATCCGAAATTGTAGTTCATGTTCATTTCTCCTGGAATCATTTCTGTCTACCCCGGTTACTTTTCCGCGCCGCTGGCGTTTTGGGTTCCGCCGCCGCCGGCCACAGATCCCGCGTGCGCGGCGATCTTGTCGAAGAAGCCGTACTCAAGGGCTTCGGGGGCCGTGAACCACTTGTCGCGGTCGTTGTCCTTGAGGATGGTTTCCACGGTCTGGCCGGTCTGGTCCGCGGTGAGTTCCGCCATGACCTTCTTCATGTGCAGGATGAGCTCAGCCTGGATCTTGATGTCCGAGGCGGTGCCGCCGATGCCGCCGGACGGCTGGTGCATCAGGATACGGGCATTGGGGGTGGCGTAACGCTTCCCCTTGGTGCCCGAGGACAGCAGGAACTGGCCCATGGACGCAGCGAGGCCGGTGGCGACGGTGACGACGTCGTTCGGGATGAACTGCATCGTGTCGTAGATGGCCATGCCTGCCGTTACGGAGCCGCCCGGCGAGTTGATGTAAAGGTAGATGTCCTTCTCGGGGTTCTCCGCGGACAGCAGCAGCAACTGCGAGCAGATCGCGTTGGCGTTTTCATCGCGGACCTCGGAGCCGAGCCAGATGATTCGCTCTTTCAGCAGGCGGTTGTAGATGTAGTTGTCCTGGGCTGCCGGATCGACAGTAGCCATCCGGGGGGCCCCTGCTTGCTGTGACATATGTACTTACCTCTCGCTGGCGACGGTGACGTCACGGGACGACGTCACTGAAAATCACTACTTGGACACTAACCGGTTTGGCGGCCGTTTTGTTCTCACGGATCGCGCTGTTCGCTGACGGCGCACGATTGCCCGCAACGGCACCGCAGAGCACGACACAGCCGCAATTCCGGGGTTAAACGGCGGAAGCCCCCGGATCAGGGATCCGGGGGCTTCCGTGCAACGCGTGCTAGAACTTCACTGCTGCCGGATCGTCGCTCGGCGCAGCTTCTTCGGTGGCAGCTTCGCCTTCAACGGCGTCGCTGTCGACGGCGGGGGCTGCTTCAGCCTCAGCGGCCGGCTCCTCTTCGCCGCCGGGGCGGACGAAGTCGCTCAGGTCAACCTTGTTGCCTTCGGAGTCAGTAACCTCGGCCTGGCCCAGCACGACAGCCAGCGCTTTGCGGCGGCGAACCTCGGAAACCATCATGGGAACCTGGCCGGACTGATCGATGATCTGGGCGAACTGGTTCGGGTCCATGCCGTACTGGCTGGCAGTGGTGACGATGTAGTCGATCAGCTCGTTCTGGCTGACGCCGACTTCTTCCTTGTCAGCGATGGCGTCGAGGATGATCTCGTTCTGGAAGGCACGCTCAGTGTTGGCCTTGACCTCGGCGCGGTGCTCTTCGGTGTCGTGCTCGCCGTCGCCGTGGGAGTTCTCAGCCTTGAAGTGCTGCTCCAGCTGCTCTTCGACGACCGACGCGGGAACGGGAACCTCAACGAGCTCAACGAGCTTGTCCAGGACCTTGTCGCGTGCCTCGACACCCTGCTCAACAACCTTGGATTCGGCAGCCTGCTTGGCGAGGTCCTCGCGCAGTTCGGCCAGCGTGTCGAACTCGGATGCCAGCTGGGCGAAGTCGTCGTCGGCCTCGGGAAGCTCGCGCTCCTTGACGGACTTGACCACTACCTTGACCTGGGCAGCTTCGCCGGCGTGGTCGCCGCCAACGAGCGTGGTGTCGAAGATGGCGTCCTCGTCGGCGCTGAGGCCGGTGACAGCCTCGTCCAAGCCTTCGAGCATGGTGCCGGCACCAACCTGGTAGGACAGGCCGGAAGCGGAATCAACTTCGGCGCCGTCGATCGAGGCGGTGATGTCGATCGTCAGGAAGTCGCCGTCGGCGGCCGGACGGTCCACGGACTTCAGCGTGCCGAAGCGGCCGCGGAGTTCGTCGAGCGCCTTGTCAACGTCTGCCTCGGAAGACTCGGCAGCGGCGACCTCGACCTTGATGCCGGAGTAGTCAGGCAGTTCGATCTCGGGACGGACGTCAACTTCGGCGTGGAACTTGAGTTCGCCGTCGGTCGCGGTGGGATCCGGGACCTCGGTGATTTCAACCTCGGGACGGCTCAGCGGGCGGATGCCGGTTTCCTGGACAGCCTCCTGGTACCAGCCGTTGAGGCCTTCATTGATGGCGGTTTCCAGCACGTAGCCGCGGCCAACGCGCTGGTCGATCAGCTTTGCGGGGACTTTGCCCTTGCGGAAGCCAGGGACCTGGATCTGCGAAGCAACAGTCTTGTATGCCTCATCGATGCTGGGCTTCAATTCCTCAAAGGGGACCTCAACATTGAGCTTGACCCGCGTGGGGGTGAGGTTCTCGACAGCGCTCTTCACAGTCTAAGTACTCCTGGTTTTGTGGGATGGGGTTCTGCAAACGCAATGATCTGACAAGCTGCAGAGTCGGGGTGACAGGATTTGAACCTGCGACTTCCTGCTCCCAAAGCAGGCGCTCTAGCCAAGCTGAGCTACACCCCGTAAGTGCACAGAACAGTCTACGGTCATAACGGCCGGATATGCACATTTGACACTGGGGCCCTGAATTAGGTTTAGTTATATCCGGCTCGAGCAGCCGACCGGAAGAAATGCACCAACAGCCCCTGCGGATCAGCAGCAAGGCCGGATGCCTTTCCACGGGGACGTAGCTTAATGGTAAAGCCTCAGTCTTCCAAACTGATTACGCGGGTTCGATTCCCGTCGTCCCCTCCAGGACACCACAAGAAAGCCCCTCTCCGGAGGGGCTTTCTTGTTGTCCCGGCAACTTGCCTCAGGACCCCTGCTGGCACACGGGGCACCAGCAAAGCTTGCGCGCGCCAAGATCCGTCAGTGCCACGGGGGAACCGCAGATCCGGCAGTCAAGGCCGTGCCGCCGGTAGACGAAATGGGACTCCCCGGGCGCTGGCAGGCCGGCCCCGGGTTCCGTCCAGTATCGGGGAGGCGTGGTGATGATCCTGCCGTCGCGGACGCCGTCGGACATCATGGCGACAGTGTCCTCCCAGAGCCCGTCCGCCGCGTCCGCGCCCAGGGAGCGCCCTGGAAGCCAGGGATCCAGGCCCTGGCGGAAGAGCAGTTCGGCGCGGTAGACGTTCCCGACGCCGGCGATCACCTTCTGGTCCATCAGCAGCGCCGCGAGGGGCGTCTTGCGTGCACGAACACCGGAAATGAAACCTTCCTTGTCCCCGGGAAGGTTACGCAACGGGTCGGGCCCCAGCCGGGCCAGGACGGCATCGGCCTCCGCCTCCGTGATGGCGTGGCACGTGGTGGCACCCCTGAGATCCGCCCACCCGTGGGCACCGGCAAGGCGGACACGGACGGCGCCCACCGGCGCCGGCGGCCCGGTGTATTCCGGTCCGCCGCCGGCCCCGGGGTCCGTTGCGCCGTCGTCGAACACTTCCCGCTCCCCCACCTTCCGGGGTGCGCCGATGCTGGACGCGCCCCGGAAAGTGGCGTCACCGCCGAAATCCCAGGCGCCATAGAGGCCCAGGTGCACATGCAGGGCGAGTCCGTTGTCGAAATGCAGGAACATGTGCTTCCCGTGCGCCACCGTGCTGAGCAAGGTGCGGGCGTCCAGCAGGGCCGCGCCGTCGGCGAACCTGCCCTGCGGACTGGAAACGGCGAGGCGCTGGCCGGCGAATACGTCCCCGAACTGGCGGGCCAGCCGATGGACCGAATGCCCCTCAGGCACTAGGCGATAACCTCGCCGGTGTTCTCGTAGGCCGCGATCTTGCCGATGCGGCGGACGTGCCGTTCATCGTTGCTGAATGGTTCCTGCAGGAAGGCTTCGATGATTTCCGTCGCTTCGTCCACGCTGTGCTGGCGGCCGCCGACCGCCACGACGTTGGCGTCGTTGTGCTCGCGGGCCAGGGTGGCCGTGGACAGGTTCCAGGCCAGCGCCGCACGGACGCCCTTGACCTTGTTTGCGGCGATCTGCTCGCCGTTCCCCGAGCCGCCGAGCACGATGCCCAAGGCATTGATTCCCGCAGCCTGGTCCGCCACGACGGCAAGCGCCGCGTTGATGCAGAAGGACGGGTAATCGTCCAGCGCGTCGTAGACCTTGGGCCCGTGGTCCACCACGGTGTAGCCCTTGGCCGTGAGGTGGGTTACGAGGTGGGCGCTGAGCTCCATGCCGGCGTGGTCGGTGGCGATGTGGACGCGCGGAAAGTCGGAGGATGTGGTCACGGCAATGTCCGTTCAGTCATAAGCACCGGTAGGCTTCCGGGCTGCTTCGGGGGTCGGATCCAAGCGTACTAGCCCGCGGGCGCCGGCTGCCTGCCGTGAACACTCTGCGGACGCCGGGAGGTGCAACAGGCGTCGGAACCCGGATCGCGGGGGGGCTATTTCCCGCCGCGGGCCCTGGCGGCCACGCGGGACAGGACGGCGGCCACCCGTTCGGCGGAATCGGCGCTGCCGCCGCTGATGGCCACCTTCTTGCCGTCGGCGCGGTTGACCACGACGGCGGGTCCGCTGCTGACCAGCATGGCGGTGGTTCCGCCGTGGTGGCGGTAGCCCCAGCCGCCGTAGTCTGCGGCACGGACAACGGCCGGCGTTGCGGAGGAAATCGCCGACGCCGGGACTTCCATCACGCGGACGAATCCTGCAGCGAATACCCGCAACCCGCTCCGGTCAACGATGACCCTGGCGAAGAGGAAGGCGGCTGCCAGCACCGCCAGCGCCACGAGGAGCGCACCCAGCCAGGGGACGGCGATGGAGATCAGGGCTGCCGGGAAGAGCGAAGCGACGCCAAGCATCACAAACACGGAACTACGTGCATGGACCCACAAACGGACTGAATCCGCCGCCAGCTCAGGGTCGATTTCGCGGTCCAGCGCCTGCCGCACAGCGCGGTCATCATCCACCGACCACCGTTCGTCGGCCTTGAAGACGAAACCCATGATGACGCCGAGCGGCAGTGCGGCCCCGCTCCCGAGGGCAAGGACGGTCATGTCCACACGGGCTTCGCGGACGTCGGCGATTCCCGCCTGGCCTACGAGCACCGCAGCCAGCACCGTGGTGACGAAGAGGCTGACCGTCAGTCCGGCGCCCATCATGAGACGCCGCATGACGGCGGGCCGGCTCAACGGTACGGCCTGCCCCAGGACCAGCCAGCCCACCAGCGCGATGATCAGGCCCCCGAAGGTCACGAAGGCGGAGAACGGCGCAAAACCGGCCGGTCCGGCCTCAGTCCAGCGCACCGCCATGGGGTCCGGTATGTCCGGCCGGATCAAGAGTGCGCAGACAACGAACGCGGCGGCCAGCAGCACGGGGAACACCAACGCGAACCGCAGTGCCCTGGCGTCCACCGAATCCCTGATCATTCCCATACCCCCAACGCTACTCCGCGCCGGCGCCGCGTGATCCACCTAACTTGCCATCGCCCACTGAAGTGAAAGAATAACTTCACAGTGCCGGCAATGACCGTTGCCGGCCGGCAACCGCAACCCATTCTGGAGGCCCCCCTTTGCCAGGCATGAACCTGACGCGCGCCGAAGCCCGTGAGCGCGCCGACCTCATCTCCGTTGAGTCCTACGACGTCAGCCTGGACCTGACCCGGGGCGACAAAGTCTTCGGGACTACCACGGCCGTTAAGTTCAGCGCACGGCCCGGGTCCTCCACCTTCATCGACGCGGTGACCGATAAGGTCCTCAGCGTGATGCTCAACGGCGAGGAACTCGACCCCGCGGAAGTGTCCGACGGTGTCCGCATCCAGCTCCCGTACCTGGCCGCGGAAAACGACCTGCTGGTAGTCGCCGAAGCGCCGTACATGAACACCGGCGAAGGGCTCCACCGTTTCGTGGACCCGGTGGACAACGAGGTCTACCTGTACACGCAGTTCGAGGTTCCGGATTCCCGCCGGATGTTCGCAGTGTTCGAGCAGCCCGATCTGAAGGCGAGCTTTACGTTCACCGTCACCGCGCCGTCGCACTGGGACCTGGTGTCCAACTCCCCCACGCCTGTCCCCATCGAAACCATTCCCGGCGAGGACGGCGGCGCCCGCTCCGTCTGGGAATTCGCCGCCACCCCGCGGCTGTCCTCCTACGTCACGGCGCTCGTCGCCGGCCCGTACCAGTCCGTGCGCAGCGAGGTGAAGTGCGCCGACGGGCGCGTTGTTCCCCTGGGCGTGTTCGCTCGCAAGTCGCTCATGCAGTACCTGGATGCGGACAACATTTTTGAGCTCACCCGGCAGGGATTCGAGTTCTTTGAGGCGCAGTTCGGCTGCCCCTACCCCTTCGAGAAGTACGACCAGCTCTTCGTTCCCGAGTTCAATGCCGGCGCAATGGAAAACGCCGGCGCCGTGACCATCCTGGAAGGTTACGTGTTCCGCGGCAAGGTCACCGGCGCGCAGGTTGAACGCCGTGCCATCACCGTGCTGCACGAGCTCGCACACATGTGGTTCGGGGATCTCGTGACCATGCGCTGGTGGAACGACCTCTGGCTTAACGAATCGTTCGCCGAGTACATGTCCCACCTGGCTGCCGTGGAAAACACCGAGTTTGACCACGCCTGGACCACGTTCGCCTCGGTGGAGAAGTCCTGGGCCTACCGCCAGGACCAGCTGCCCACCACGCACCCGATCTTCGCCGAGATCAACGACCTGCAGGACGTGGAGGTGAACTTCGACGGCATCACGTACGCCAAGGGCGCCTCGGTGCTGCGCCAACTGGTTGCCTGGGTGGGCCCGGAGCAGTTCATGGCCGGTGTCCGCGAGTACTTCGCCAAGCACGCTTGGAAGAACACCGAGCTCAGCGACCTCATGGTGGAGCTGGAGAAAGCCAGTGGCCGTGACCTGGACCAGTGGGGCAGGCTGTGGCTGGAAACCGCCGGCGTCAACACGCTGACTCCTGATGTGGCGGTGGATTCCGCAGGGGTCATCACGTCCTTCTCCATCGTGCAGTCCGCGGTGCCCGAGCAGCCCACCATCCGGCCGCACCGGCTCGCGGTCGGCTTCTATAACGTCGCCGACGGGCAGCTTGTCCGGGTGCACCGCGAGGAACTGGACGTCGACGGCGAACGCACCGACGTGCCTGCCCTCGCCGGCCTGCAGCAGCCGGATCTGATCCTGCTCAACGACGACGACCTCGCCTATGCCAAGGTCCGGCTCGATCCGAAGTCGCTGGCCACCGCGACGGCCCACCTGAAGGACTTCCGCGAGAGCCTGCCGCGGACGCTCGTCTGGGGCTCCGCCTGGGATGCGGCGCGCGACGGCGAAACACCCGCCCGCGGCTACGTCGAACTAATCCTCGCCAACATCGCCTCCGAATCCGATTCGTCAGTGATCCTGGTCCAGCTTCGCCAGCTGGCCACGACGCTCAGCTACTACGTTGCCGAAGAGCACCGGGAGAAGACGTCCGTGGCCGCAGCGGACACCCTCTGGGACCTTGCCGGTTCCGTCCCGGCGGGATCGGACGCGCAGCTGCAGTTCGTCAAGTCCTTCGCGCTGCTGGCGCGCAGCGACAGCCAGCTGGATACGGTTTCCGCGCTGCTGGACGGCTCGGCGGCACTGGACGGCCTCACCGTCGACCAGGACTTGCGGTGGGAGCTGCTTGCGTCGCTGGTGGCAGGCGGCCGGGCCGGCCAGGACCGGATCGACGCCGAACTCGAACATGACAACACCGCCAACGGCCAGAACGCGGCGGCACTGGCCAAGGCGGCCATCCCCACGGCCGAGGCCAAGGCTGCGGCTTGGGAGTCCATCGTGGTGAAGGGCGAACTGTCCAACGCCCTCCAGGCGTCCGCGGTGGCAGGTTTCACCCGCGTCCTGGACCCGGCGCTGCTGGAACCTTACACGGAGAAGTATTTCGACGCCGTTCCCGGCATCGTGGCGAACCGCACCCACGCGCTCGCCCAGCAGATCGTCGTCGGGCTTTATCCGGCACAGCAGACCACCCAGGCCACCGTGGACCGGACGGACCAGTTCCTGGCTTCGCTTCCCGAAGACAGCGCCGCCCTGCGGCGCATGATGCTGGAAAACCGCGACGGCGTTGCCCGCGCGCTGCGGGCCCGCCAGGCTGACGTCGGATAGCCAACGGCATGAGCTTCGATGAGCACCGCTACGCCGTGACGGTCCGGTGGACCGGGAACCGGGGAGACGGAACGTCGACGTACCGGGGGTACTCCCGGGACCACGACATCGAAATCCCCGGGCTTCCGGTCCTCAAGGGTTCCGCGGATCCCACCTTCCATGGCGACAGGACACGCTACAACCCCGAACAGTTGCTGCTGACTGCCCTGTCGCAATGCCACATGCTGTCCTTCCTGCATGTCGCGGTGAAGCACGGCGTGGTGGTGACGGCCTACGAGGACAGCGCCGAAGGCCTGATGCGGACCAACCGCGACGGCAGCGGCCAGTTCGAGTCCGCCACCCTCCGGCCCGAGGTGACCGTTGCCGCCGCCGTGGACCCCGCACTGTTGGAGCAGCTGCATGAGGAGGCAAACAAGATCTGCTTCATTGCCCGGAGCGTGAACTTTCCCGTCCTGCACGAACCCTCCGTGCGGGTGCGGGAAGCCTAGCCGCGGGCTTCCACGAGCCGCTTTTCGGTGTCGGCACTGAGCCCGGCTTTCCGTTCCCGGTCCAGGCCGCGGCGGCGTTCGTCGTCGAGCGTATCCTGCAGCGTCTCCTGCCACGGCCGCAGGCTGAGGCCGGCTTCCAGCGCGGCGTCGTTGGAGCGTGTGGCAAACCCGTCGTGTCCCGCAGGGAGCCAGAGCGGCAGTGAATCGGGGCCTGCCCAGTAGCTGATCCCCCGGGCAACCAGCCAGTCCTCCGGGACCGCCAGCATGCGGCCCGAATAGTTGGCTGCACGCTTTGCTTCGTCAAGGTAGTCATCGAACCCCACGACGCCTCCCACCGCGTTCAGGGCTCCGGTAATCTTCAGTCCGGCTGCCTTCAGGATCCACGCGGCGAGGTCGCGGACGTCGATGACCTGCGTCGCACTGGTGCCTGTGTCCGGAACGATGACCGGTCCTGCGTCACGGGCAAACCGGGCCGGCCAGTAGCCGTATCGGTCCGAACTGTCGCCAGGACCGCCGATCAGCCCGGCCCGGCAGAGGTGGGCCCTCCCGCCGGTGATGGCGATGGCATGGTGCTCGATGGCCGACTTCGCCTCGCCGTAGTTCTCCGGCGCGAAGCCGGTGCCCAGCGTGAGCGGGGGCAGCAAAGCTGCACCCTCATCCGCGCCGGGCACTGAATGGTCGGCGTAGACAGAGCAACTGGACACCACGGTCCAGTGCGCGGCCGTGGGCGCCAGGGCCTCGAGCGCGTCCCTGGCCTGCTCCGGGTCACGGGCCACGTCAATGACGGCGTCCCAGTCTCCTGCCGCCTCGGCGTAGGCCGGCGGCCCCATGGTCCGATCGGCCCGCAGCCAGGCCGTTCCTTCCGGCGGGGTGGCCGCCGAGCCGCGGGCGAGGCACGTCACAGCATGGCCCGCGGCAGCTGCCTGCCGGGCAATTTCGGCCGACAGGAATGCGGTGCCGCCAAGAATCAGGATGCGCATGTGGCCACGCTACGGCGCTACTGTTGAAGGTGAAAAGAGTGTTATGCGCCCGGCGAACGCCCGGCAGCTCCGGCGAGAGCCGCTAAGCAATAAGGAGCATCCCTGCCGATGTACAGCATGTTGTCGATCACCCCGCCCGCCACCCCGGACATGTCCGGAATCAACGCCGCCGGGATCGTGATCAGCATCGGAGTGGGCGTCACAATCTGGCTCGTAGCCTCGTTTGTGATTGCCGGAATCACCAAGAGTGTGGCCGCCGGAACCACGTTCTTCAAGAAGCCGCACTTCCGCTGGGTCGCCCCTGCGCTGCGGGCCCTGGACCACGAACGCCGCGTTCAGCGGGCCAAAACCATCGGATCGCTGCTGAACAGCGTGGCGGGTGTCCTGATCGCCGTGATCACCATCATGTACGTCCTCAAGAACCTGGATGTGGACATCGCGCCGCTACTGACGAGCGTGGGCATCCTGGGTGTCGCCATCGGCTTCGGCGCCCAGCAGCTCATCCGCGACTTCCTGGCCGGCATCTTCATCACAATCGAGGACCAGTACGGCATCGGCGATGTCATCGAGACCAGCGAAGTGGTGGGCACTGTGGAGTCCATGGGCCTGCGGATCACCCGCGTCCGTTCCGACGACGGCGCCATCTGGTACCTGCGCAACGGTGAGATCCTGCGCGTGGGCAACCGCTCGCAGGGCAACTACGTCCCGCCGGCGGACGACACCGCGGACGTGCCCGACCCCGATACCGCACCCCAGCAGAAAGCCGGAGAGTAGCCATGAGCACGCCAACCCCTGAACCGCGCCAACCGAAGATGCTGATGCAGAACGATCCGTTCTCCCGTCCCGGGTATACGGACAATTTCTACGACGCCGTGGGCGGCCACGAGACCTTCGTGAAACTCATAGACGTCTTCTACGACGGCGTGGCCACCGACCCGCTGCTCCGGCCGATGTATCCGGAAGAGGACCTGGGACCGGCGAAACGGCGTTTCCTGATGTTCCTCGAGCAGTACTGGGGAGGCCCCACCACCTACGGCGAAGAACGCGGACACCCCCGGCTGCGCATGCGCCACATGCCGTTCCGCGTTACCCCCGAAGCCAAGGACCGGTGGCTATACCACATGCGCACGGCAGTTGACGCGCTGGAACTGCCGCCGCTCTACGAGGGCACGCTGTGGGATTATATGGAGCGCGCTGCACTGTCCATGATCAACAGCCCCTCGGACGCCTGAGGGCGGTCCACCCTCCGTGTGGACGCGTCGGCGGCAGCAGGTCCCGGCGCGGCATGGTCCGGTGATCAGCGCCGCTCGTGCCGTACCGCGAGTGCTGCGCGGGCATTGCCGGCGACGTGCAGGAGGACCGCCACGATGAGGAAGGCGACGAGCACCTGCGCCGTCGTCGCCAGCGCGGCCGGCCAGCCGCCGTCGAGCGTCGGATCAAGGAAATCGTAGACATACCAGCCGTCGACGGCTCCGCGCACCCACGAGAAAACGAGGAAGGCGGCAGGGTATCCGAGCCAAACGAGCGGACGGATCTGTGTGCCCCGCACCGTCCTCGTCACGAGGAGCCAGTCGAGCGCGGCGAACAGCGGCGCCACGCGGTGGTGGGCCAGCTGTGGCCAGTACATGTCCAGGCTCCACCACGGCTCGCCAGGCGGGGCCACGAGGACCACATAGATGAGGCCCGTCATCACCAGGTACAGCGCCAACGCACCGAAGAGGCGGTCCCACCATTCCGGGAGGCGGGTGCGCGGCATGGCGGCTGATGCGACGAGCACGAGTCCCAGGACAAGGTTCGACTGGACCGTGAATTCCGAATAGAGCTGGGCGACGTCCACGTCATTGCCCGGGAGCGTCGCATCATACGTCTTCCGGACAAGGGCGATAAGCACAAAGGCGCCGACCGCGAAACGCAGCGCGCGGATCCACATTCGGTCCGGATGCAGCGCGTCGTTAAAGCCAAGGTGCCTCTCGACCGGGGGAACCAGCACCGACATGACGCTCATGCGCCCCAGTATGGCAGGCCCGTTCACACCCTTACGAGGGTCTTAAAGCCCCGATCCGGTGCGGGCCAGGACGTGTCCGCGGGACCCGCTGAGCCGGAACCACCGCCCAGCCCGGTAAAGCTGCTGTTCACCGTCGGCCAGGAAACCGAGCGTCAGGGCCGCAAACGCGGCCCCCAGTGGCAGTCCGGCGGCACCCGGCAATTCCCTGCCCCAGACGGTGGCACGGGCGTTGTTGACGATCAGGGCGCCGGGTTTGTCGGGAATGATGGCGGCGATCTCGGTGATCCCGGCCTCGGCGGCCTCCCGCAGCGTGGCGTCCGGCAGCGCGCCGACGGACTCCCACCCCGAGCGCGGCGCGCCGACGCCGGCCCATGACTCGGTAACGGTCACCGGCGGCAGCGGCAGCTCAACGTCGTTCTCCCCTGCCCGGGCGAGCCGGTCCAGTACCGCCGAGATCGGAACGGTGACGTCGGTGTCCGCCGGCCGTGCCAGGGCCATGGTCCGCAGCCCAAGGATCGTCGGCGTCGCCTCGCCCAACAGCCTGGGCCGCAGCACGCACACGTAGGCGGCGAGCACCGGGCCGGAAGCCTGGAGGCGGATGGCGCCGTCGTCGATCGACTTGGCGCGGGTGGCAAAGGTGCGCAAATCTGCGAGGTCTCGGGGATCGGTGAACTGCAGGGACTGGGTTAGGACGTCAGACACAATATCGACTCTACCGGCTGCGCCTCTTTGGGAGGGTGCCGGGGGACGTCTAAAGTCGAACCATGACTGAAGCCGATGCCGGACTGCCGGGGCCACCGACACAGGACCCCACCTCCTCGCTCATTGAACTCCTTGACCTCGGCGAACTTGAGGGTGCCCGGACCGATGAGGACATCTTCATGGGACCTTCCCAGCGGCAGCCGCGGCAGCGGGTCTTCGGCGGCCAGGTCCTGGCACAATCGCTGATCGCCGCCAACCGCACCCTTGATCCCGCCCGCAACGTGCATTCCATGCACGGCTATTTCCTGCGCCCGGGGGACGCCAACAAGCCCATTACCTTCGGCGTCCAGCGGCTGCGGGACGGCCGGTCATTCTCTGCCCGACGGGTCCACGCCTACCAGGACGGAATGCCGATCCTGTCCATGATCGCGTCTTTCCAGGAGGAAGACGAGGGAATCGACCACCAGTCCCCCATGCCCGAGGGCATCCCCGACCCCGAATCGCTGCCCAGCACGGCAGACCTGCTGGGAAAGTTCGACCACCCGGTGGCACGGCACTGGGCCTACGAGCGTCCTTTCGACATCCGGCATGTGGACCCGCCGCTGTACGTTTCCGCAAACGGTGAACGGGAAGCCCGCAATGCCGTCTGGATGAAGACCTTCGGGCCCATGCCGGACGACGCCAATACACACCGCGCAGCCCTTGCCTACGCCAGTGACTACACGCTGCTGGAATCCATCCTGCGCAAACACGGACTCAGCTGGATCACGCCGGGCATGAGCGTCGCAAGCCTCGACCACGCCATGTGGTGGCACCGCCCGGTGCGCGTCGATGAGTGGCTGCTGTACGTGCAGGAATCACCGAGCGCACAGGGCGCACGCGGGCTGGCTACGGGCAGGATATTCAGCCGGGACGGACAGCACGTCGCAACGGTGGCCCAGGAGGGCATGGTCCGGGTGCCGACCGACCTCAAGAACAAAGTGGTGGGCGCCTTCCAGACAAAGGTACTCCAGCACCAGATGCGCAAGGCCGGGAAGGACTAACCGGCCTATCCGGAGCAGAGCCGCCGGGCGACAGCGGCCGGCGGCCCGGTCCGGGCTTGCACAGGCAAAAGGCCGGTTCCCGTCGGGGAACCGGCCTTTTGCCTGCCTTGACGTGGGCGCGGAGCCTAGTCGCGGGTCAGGCGGCGGTGCGTCACGCGGTGCGGCTTGGCCGCATCGGGGCCGAGACGCTCCACCTTGTTTTCCTCGTACGATTCGAAGTTGCCCTCGAACCAGTACCACTTCGACGGGTTCTCCTCGTCACCTTCGTAAGCCAGGATGTGGGTCGCCACGCGGTCCAGGAACCAGCGGTCGTGCGACACCACGACGGCGCAGCCGGGAAATTCCAGCAGGGCGTTTTCGAGGCTGCTGAGCGTTTCGACGTCGAGGTCGTTGGTCGGTTCGTCAAGGAGCAGCAAGTTGCCGCCCTGCTTGAGGGTCAGGGCCAGGTTCAGGCGGTTGCGCTCACCACCGGAGAGGACACCTGCCTTCTTCTGCTGGTCCGGGCCCTTGAATCCGAACGCCGCGACGTAGGCACGGGACGGCATTTCAACGTGGCCCACCTGGATGTAGTCGAGGCCGTCCGAAACAACCTCCCAGAGGGACTTGTTGGGGTCGATGCCGCCGCGGCTCTGGTCGGCGTAGGAGATCTTGACCGAGTCGCCGATCTTCAGGTCGCCGCCGTCAAGCGGTTCCAGACCGACGATCGTCTTGAACAGGGTGGTCTTGCCGACGCCGTTGGGGCCGATGACGCCAACGATGCCGTTACGGGGAAGCGTAAAGGAGAGTCCGTCGATGAGGGTCCGGTCCTCGAAGCCCTTCTGCAGGTTCTTGGCTTCGAGCACCAGGCCGCCCAGGCGGGGTCCCGGCGGGATCTGGATCTCTTCGAAGTCGAGCTTCCGGGTACGGTCCGCCTCGGCGGCCATTTCCTCGTAGCGTGCAAGGCGCGCCTTGGACTTGGTCTGGCGGCCCTTGGCGTTGGAGCGGACCCACTCGAGTTCCTCGGTGAGGCGCTTCGCCTGCTTGGCGTCCTTCTTGCCCTGGATTTCCAGTCGGGCGCGCTTCTTCTCCAGGTACGTGGAGTAATTGCCTTCGTAAGGGTAGAGGTGGCCGCGGTCCACTTCCGCAATCCACTCGGCCACGTGGTCGAGGAAGTACCGGTCGTGGGTGACGGCGAGGACGGCGCCGGCGTAGTTCGAGAGGTGCTGTTCCAGCCAGAGGACGCTTTCGGCGTCGAGGTGGTTGGTGGGCTCGTCGAGCAGGAGGAGGTCCGGCTTCTGCAGCAGGAGCTTGCACAGCGCAACGCGGCGGCGCTCACCACCGGAGAGGAGGGTGACGTCGGCATCCGCCGGCGGGCAGCGGAGGGCATCCATGGCCTGCTCGAGCTGGGAGTCGAGGTCCCAGGCGTCGGCGGCGTCGATGGCTTCCTGGAGCTGGCCCATTTCTTCCAGAAGCGTGTCGTAGTCCGCGTCAGGGTTGGCCATTTCCTCGGAGATCTCGTTGAAGCGCTGGATCTTCCCGTAGATCTCGCCTACGCCTTCCTGGACATTGCCCAGGACGGTCTTCTCCTCGTTCAGCGGCGGCTCCTGGAGCAGGATGCCCACCGTGTAGCCGGGGCTAAGCCGTGCCTCGCCGTTGGAGGGGGTGTCCAGGCCAGCCATGATCTTAAGGATGGTGGACTTACCGGCACCGTTGGGGCCAACAACACCAATCTTGGCCCCCGGGAAGAAGGACATGCTTACGTCGTCGAGAATAAGTTTTTCGCCAACGGCCTTGCGGGCCTTGGTCATTGTGTAGATAAATTCCGCCATGGTTCCAAATCTAGTGGGTCGGCGGGGTTAACTCACATTCGCGGCTGTCATTCGTGGGCAACCCGGCTCAGCCTCAGCCGCCGACGAAGCACTTTCCGGTTGCCAGCACGGGCAGGACGGTGACCACGACACTTCCGTCGCGGATCTGGCCGATCACACAATCCCTACCCTGAAGCGCTGCGGCCTCTATGGCGTCGACTTCCAGGCCGGTGGGCGTGCGGCTGGCGGATACCTGCAGGGAACCGGCGGGTATCCCGGCGCCGGTCAGGGCCGCCGTCAGCTGGTCCTGCCCCGGCTTGGGGTTGGCCGCGGCGACTCCGCGAAGGGCATTGCCGACGGTTTCACTCAGCCGTGCGGTGGCAGCGTCCAGTTCGGGCAGCTGCGCCGGAGCGCCCGGGGGTCCCGCAGTAGCTGACGCTGCCGGCTGCGCGACCTGGGATCCGGGCACGGCGGCGGCCTGAGAGGCAGAGGCCCCGGAACCCGCACCCGCACCGCTGCAGCCTGCGGCGCCCGCCGCAAGCATGGACGCCCCGAGGAGCACAACTGACGCGCCGCGCAGCCGCCGCCCTGTGCCGGACTGTTGCGTCCCGGACTGGCGACCGTGGTGTGGCTGGGGTGTCTTTGCTCGGATCACCTTGCCATTCTGCCATGCGGCACCGCAGGGGACGGTGCCGCACGCGGGGCATCAGCGGGGCATGTTCAGGCAGCCGTTCCGGTAAGTTCACCGGTCTCCGAATCGAGCTGCAGGACGTCACCGTTCTCGTCGTCGATGAAGATACCTTCAGCTGCGGGATCCGGGTCGCCCCCGTCCTCCCTGAGGCCTCCGGCGTCATCGGGGTCCTCCCCGCCGGGCCCGCTGTCTTCCTGCGGTCCGGACGCGTGGTCCTGCTGCCCCTGGGCCGGGCCGGAGTGGGCGGAGTTGCCGGCTGTGCGGGTGAAATTGGCAGAGCCCCACATGAGGTCATGGCCAACCGACTCGGCATCGATCTCGGCCGCGTGATAGATCCTGCCGTCCTTTTCCCAACTTCGCATCTTGAGCCGGCCCACGATGATGACGCGCTGGCCTTTCTTGATGCTGCAGCCCATGTTTCCGGCAAGCTGCCGGTAGCCCTGGACAGTGAACCAGTTTGTATTGCCATCGACCCACGTGCTCGATGCGCGGTCATACCGCCTGTCCGTGGAGCCGAGCCGAAACGACGCGGTGGCGACTCCCCCGGGCGTGGTCGAACTCTTGATTTCCGTGGCGACGAAGCCCCGGACGGTGATGTTGTCGGTCATCTTGGTGTCCTGTCTCGAATGGTGATGCCCTAGCAGGCATCTTCAGCTTCAGGCCGGATAAGCGCCGGGGCGAGGGGCCCGCGTCGCTATGTGGACAACTCCGGGTGCACCCGGGATGTTGGGGACGAGTCAAAACGCCGCGACGGGGCTGACTGGCCGGAGGCGCGTGGCACTGTAAACTTTTCTAGGCGCTGCCGGATTGGTCCGGACACGCCTACGTGCCCCAGTAGCTCAGGGGATAGAGCAGCGGCCTTCTAATCCGCCGGTCGGGGGTTCGATTCCCTCCTGGGGCACTTAACAGGAAGCGGCTTCCACTTGCGTCAACGCAGTGGGGGCCGTTTCGTTCATCCTGGGGTCAGCCGGATCCGGGCCCTTCATCGTGGCGGCAAGGGCAATGCCGCCCCGGCCTTTCCAGACGCGAGTCTCCGGAGGACAGTGTTAACTGACATGCCGGATGTAGGACACCATGCTTCTGCAAGCAATTCACGCTAAGCATGCTTATCATTTGAGGGCGGCGCCGACTCATTTGAAGTGGCGTCGGCGCCGCATCTTCCGCCGCGGTGGATCATCTTGGAGAGGATGGACCGAATGACTCAGCAATCACCGGACTACGAGCCGCAGGAAACAACTACGTCATCACCGCAAACGGGCCCCGGTGCGGCCCAGAGCACTCCGCCGGCGGGCGAGCCCAAGGCGTACCGGTACAGCGCGGAACGGAAGAGGCTACACCGGCCCGGCGCGTTCCGTCCCCCGGCGCACCCGCAACGCAGTCGACTGCGCCGACGGAGGAACGGCACGTGACACGCGCCGGGATGGTCTGGGCCGCCGTCGCCACTGCATTGGCGGTAATGGTGCTCCTGATCATCTTCATCCTGCAGAACCAGGACTACGTGCAGGTCAGGTATTTCGGGCTGGAGGGCGCCGTTCCGCTGGGGATTGCACTCTTCATTGCCGCTGTGGGCGGCGGGGTGCTGGTGGCTCTTGCCGGCGCAGCCCGGATCATCCAGTTGCGTGCCGCGGCCCACCGCCGCCGGGTGCTTGCGCAGCGGGTGCGCTAAAGCACCCGTTGGCGGCACCGCCAAGTCATTCCGAAGCGGTCCGTGTCACCCGTGCAACCTCACCCGAAATCCACGTCTCCGCGGTGTCCTTCGGGGGTGTCGTCCATGTCGGCGATATCGGGCTCAACCGTTTCCGCCAGGTCGCCGGCGACGGAAACCCGGGCGGCCTCTTCCGCCGGCCGGACCGTACCGTCGTCGCCCCGGGCGGTGCCGTTTTCGTCTGGAATCTCAGTCATGTGCCCAAGCTAGTCCGGAACGTTCGGCTTGTCGACGCTTCACACGTGCGTCCCAGGCAACCACTCCGTCCGGCAGGAACCGTCAGCGTTCAAGCAGCCCCTTGAGGTTTCCCAGGACCATTTCCCAGAGCTTCGCAGACTCCTCCGCCTCGGAGTCACTCTTGTTGTTCCCCTGCGTGATGGTGACCTGAGTGCCGTCCGGCTTCTCATCCAGCCGGTACTCCACCGTATGGTAATTTTCCGGCATGTCCGGCAGCCCGGTCAGCGGGCTGTAGTGGCTGATGCGCAAGAGGTCCTCAGGCCGGTTCTCCAGCACGACGCCCTTGTCCTCGTAGTGTTTGCCTTTCCACTCCCCGGCGAAAGTCACCGGCTCGCCTTCGCGCCAGGTAGTGGTCACAGTAGTGCCGAGGAAATACTGCTTGACGATTTCCGGATCGGTCAGCGCCTGCCATACCCGGCTCCGTGGGGCTTCCACCAGCACGGATGCTTCCGCGAGCTTGATCTGATCATTCATGTCAGTCCCTCCTGCGCACGACCCTACGCGCCACGGCGGGCGTTGTTAAGGACCCCGAAGAGTTACGGCCCCGGAAGATCGGAGGAGCCAAAAACGGCCCGGCACCGCTGCTCGGTGCCGGGCCGTTCGGTGGGGCGCAGGCCCCGGCCGTGACGAAGCAGGGGCCCGCGGTCTGCATCAGGAATCGCGTCCCCGCGGGAAGACGCTACGGCCGGTCAGGCGTACGGCAGGACGAGTCCCGCGTAGCGCTCCTTCATGGTCGCCAGAACGCTGTCGCCGTCGGCGTCCCAGATTTCCTGGTTGAAAATTTCCACTTCGATGTCGCCGGTGTAACCGGCATCGCGCACCCAGGTGCCAATGGTTGCGAAGTCGATCACGCCGTCGCCCATCATGCCCCGGGACAACAGCGCGTCTGCTGCGATGGGCAGGTTGAAATCGCAGACCTGATAGGAGGCGATGCGGTTCTCCCGCCCGGCACGTTCGATCTGGGCCTTCAACTCGGGGTCCCACCACACATGGAAGGTGTCGACGGCGACGCCGACGGCCTTCGCGTCGTACGGTGCCGCCAGGTCAAGGGCCTGGCCCAGGGTGGAGATCAGGGCGCGGTCGGCGGCGTACATCGGGTGCAGCGGCTCCAGCACCAGCCGGACGCCGTTCTTGGCAGCGAACGGAACCAGGTCCGCGAGGCGGTCGGCGACGCGCTGGCGGGCAGCCACTACGTCCTTCTCCCCCGGTGCGAGGCCGCCGACCACCAGGAACAGCTCCCGGGTGTCCAGCGCCACGGCTTCCAGGATGGCTGCGCGGTTGTCGGCGAGCGCCGCAGCCTGCCCCTCCGCGTCGGCTGCCGTCAGGAAGCCGCCACGGCAGAGCGAGGACACCCGCAGTCCGGCATCCCGGATGAGCTTGGCGGCCTTGTCCAGGCCGGCCTCGTGAACGCGGTCACGCCACGGGCCGATCGCCGGGATCCCCGCACGGGCGCAGCCATCAACGGCCTCGGCCAGGGTCCACTTCTTGGTGGTGGCGCTGTTGAGGGAAAGTCGCGAAAAAGGGGACTGCCCTGAATTGAACGTCATACTCCCACCCCGTTGATGCGCAGGTAGTCGGACATCCGGAACGCAGCCAGGGCGGGGTCCTGCAACAGTCCGGCCTGGTCGGCAAGTTCGAAGGTCTTGGCGAGGTGCACCACGGATCGGCCGGAGTGCAGCCCGCCCACCATCTGGAAACCGGGCTGCTTGCCGTTGAGCCAGGACATGAACGCGATGCCGGTCTTGTAGTAGAACGTGGGGGCGCTGAAGATGTGCTTGCCCAGTTCCCGGGTGGAGTCCAGGATGGCACGCGCCTTGACTGCATCGCCGGCGTCGTAGCTTTGCAGCGCTGCCGATGCTGCCGGGTAGATGGCGGCGAAGATGCCGAGCAGGGCATCCGAATGGTGGGTGCCGTCGCCGTCGATCAGTTCCGGGTAATTGAAGTCGTCGCCGGTGTAGAGACGGACGCCGTCGGGGAGTGCGGCGCGCAGCGCCACCTCGTGGCTGGCATCAAGAAGCGAAACCTTGACGCCGTCCACCTTGTCAGCGTGCTCGCGGATCAGGGAGAGGAACGTATCAGTGGCCGTGGAGACGTCGTCGGAACCCCAGTAGCCGGCGAGCGCGGGATCGAACATGGTGCCAAGCCAGTGCAGGATGACCGGCTGGTCCGCTTCCCGCAGCAGCGTGGAGTACACGTGCAGGTAGTCATCAGGCCCGCTGGCCACTTTGGCCAGGGCGCGTGAGGCCATCAGGATGACCTTTGGCCCGGCCTCGGAGACGACGGCGACCTGTTCACGGTATGCGTCCAGGACGGCCTGGATGCCGGCGGCGCCCGTCGGCAGGGCGGCCGGATCCAGCTGGTCGGTGCCGGCCCCGCACGAGACGAGGTCGCGCACCGACTTGCCGGCCGTGGCGGCAGCGCCCCCGGCGACCACCGACGCCGCCTCGACGCCGGTGCGCTTGATCAGCTGCTGGGTGGCAGCCCAGTCCAGGCCCATGCCGCGCTGGGCGGTGTCCATGGCATCGGCCACCCCGAGGCCGTAGGACCAGAGTTCGTGCCGGTAGGCCATGGTGGCGTCCCAGTCGAGCCGGGCCGGCGCGCCGGGGGTGTTGTCCGCGGTGACTTCCGGGATGACGTGGGCTGCGGCGTAGGCGTGCCGCGAGGTGATGGGGGCCGAGGGCTTTGCCCAGGCGGGCGCGGACTTAAGACGGTATTCGCGGGTTCCGCCGTCGTCGGTGGGAAGGATCAGGGATGTCATCAGAGCGAGATCTCCGGGATGTCGATGGTGCGGCGTTCGTCGTTGGACTGCAAGCCGAGCTCGGCGAGCTGGACGCCGCGGGCCGCGGAGAGCAGGCCGAAGCGGTGTTCGCGGCCGGCAACGACGTCGCGCAGGAACTCTTCCCACTGCAGCTTGAAGCCGTTGTCCAGGTCGGCGTTGGCCGGCACTTCCTGCCACTGGCTGCGGAAGGACTCGGTCACGGGCAGGTCAGGGTTCCAGACGGGCTTGGGGGTGTGGGCGCGCTGCTGTGCGACGCACTTGTTCAGGCCCGCGACCGCCGAACCGTGGGTGCCGTCGATCTGGAATTCCACCAGTTCGTCGCGGTAGACGCGGACCGCCCAGGAGGAGTTGATCTGGCCGACGACCTGGTCGCCGCCCGGGGTTTCCAGCTCGAAGATGCCGTAGGAGGCGTCGTCGGCCGTGGCCTTGTATTCCTTGCCGGCTTCGTCCCAGCGGGCCGGGATGTGGGTTGCGGTCTTGGCGTTGACGCTCTTGACCTTGCCGATGATGCCTTCGAGGACGTAGTTCCAGTGGCAGAACATGTCCGTGGTCATGCCGCCGCCGTCTTCCTTGCGGTAGTTCCAGGACGGGCGCTGGGCTGCCTGGACGTCGCCTTCGAAGACCCAGTAGCCGAATTCTCCGCGGATGGACAGGATGCGGCCGAAGAAGCCTTCGTCAACGAGGCGACGCAGCTTGACCAATCCGGGCAGGTAGAGCTTGTCGTGGACGACGCCGGCGGTGACCCCGGCTTCCTTGCCGATCCGGGCCAGTTCAATGGCCTCCGCCAGGGTTTCCGCCGTGGGCTTCTCCGTGAAGATGTGCTTCCCCGCGGACATCGCCTTCTTCAGGGTGGCGGCGCGGAGGCTGGTCATGGACGCGTCAAAGACCACGTCGACTGTGGGGTCGTTGATTACGGCGTCCAGGTCGGTGCTCCACTCGGAGACCTTGTGCAGTTCGGCGAGTTCCCGGATCTTGGCTTCGTTGCGGCCGACCAGGATGGGTTCGACCTGGACCTTTGTGCCGTCCTCAAGGGTGAAGCCGCCCGCGTCGCGGATGGGGAGGATGGAACGCAGCAGGTGCTGGCGGTAGCCCATCCGGCCGGTAATGCCGTTCATGGCGATACGGATCGTCTTTGTTTCGAAGCCCATGTGTCCTCCACGGTGAGTTGGTTCAGTACGGTGTGCTGGGAAAGCGCATTCCCACTGCATTTATGATGCATCTTCCCGCGCCGCATGGCAAGCGCTTTCCCGAAAGTCGTTCAAACTGCCATAATGACCACTACGCGCACGTTGGCTGAACAGGAGAAATATCAGTGGCTGCAAGTACCCTCACCGAGGTGGCACGATTGGCCGGGGTCTCGCCGGCTACTGCGTCACGCGTCCTCAATGGCTCCGCCCGCAAACCCGGCCCGGGAGTGTCCGAGCGGGTACGGCAGGCAGCCGAGACCCTTGGTTACATCCCCAACGCCCAGGCCCAGGCACTCGCGAAGTCCAGTTCGGGACTGGTGGGCCTGATTGTGCACGACATCGCGGATCCGTATTTCTCCGCCATAGCCCGCGGCGTCCAGGAAGTGGCCCGCGAGCAGCACAAGATGGTGCTGCTGGCCACGACAGGCGGAACTCCGGCCGATGAGAAGGAAGCCGTCGCCGCCTTCGCTGCCAGGCGGGCCGACGCCATCGTCATTGCCGGCTCACGGTCCAGCCGCCCGGAAGACCACCAGGGCAACGCCGAACTTGCCGCCGAACTGGACCGCTACTGCCGCAATGGCGGGCACGTGGGGGTGGTGGGCCAAGCCATCGTCGGAGCCGCTGAACTGGACGGCTACCACCTTGTGGAAGTGCCGAATGAGCAGCTGGCCGCGGAACTTGCCGGAAAGCTCACAGGCAGCCATTCAGGCGACTTCGTCATCATCGGCGGCCCCGAAGGCCTGATCACGTCCGACGACCGGATCCGCGGCTTCCAGGCCGGCCTCGCCTCGACCGGCCGCCCCGAAGCCGAAGTCCTCCGCGCCTCCTTCAACCGTGCCGGCGGCTACGAAGCCGGACTCGTGCTGGCCGAACGGATCCGGAACGCCCGGAACTCCGCCCCCGCGAACGAGGGCGGGAAGCCGGATCTGTGCATCTTCGCGGCGAACGATGTCATGGCAATCGGCGCAGCTGCAGGGCTTCGCTCCCAGGGATTCCGAATTCCCCGCGACGCGCTGATCGCAGGGTTTGACGATATCGAAACGCTCCGGGACTTCCGCCCGGGGCTTTCAACGGTGCGCCTTCCGCTGGAGGAAATCGGCCGCCTGGCCACCTTGAGCACGGTGGGGTCCACAGCGGCCGCCGGAACTGAAGGAAAACACGACGACGGTCCGGCCGTCACCGGTCAGGTGACGCTCCGGCGGAGCACAGAATGGACCGCCTGACCGGCAACTCCCGGATGCCAGCCGGCCTCACCGTTGTCCCGGCCCGCCACGGTCCTGCCGCGCCCGGAGGCGGCACGTCACCGGCCCGCGCACACTCGGACGGCGGGCAATCCCCCCGGCGGTTCCCGGCAATCCTGGTCCTTCCCGGCGGAGGCTACGCGCGCCACGCAGACCACGAGGCAGAGCCGGTGGCCGAATGGCTGGCGTCCCTGGGCATCCACGCCTTCGTGCTGCGCTACCGGGTGGCTCCGCACCGCCACCCGGCCCCGCTGGCGGACGCGAAGGCGGCCCTGGCATGGATCAGGTGCGGCGGCCACGGACTCGAAGTGGATGGCTCCCGCGTGGGTGTCCTGGGGTTCTCCGCCGGAGGGCACCTGGCTGCCACCCTCGCCGGAGGCGTTCCCACCGGAGACGAGACACTCGACGCGCCGGGGTCCCGGCCGGACCTCGCCATACTGTGCTACCCAGTGGTGTCCTTCGAATCGGCCGTCCATCAGGGCAGCATCGACAACCTGCTCGGCGCGGCACCCTCCGGTGACCTGCTGGCAGAGCTGTCCGCCGAGCTCACCGTCACAAGCAGCACTCCCCCGGCGTTCATCTGGCACACGTTTGACGACGCAGCGGTCGATGTTGAACACAGCCTGCGCTACGCCATGGCGCTGCGCAAGGCTGCCGTGCCTGCGGAGCTGCACGTCTTTCCGCAAGGCCGGCACGGGCTGGGCCTCGCTCCCGGGGTGGCCGGCGTGGAGCGGTGGACAGAGCTGTGTGCCACCTGGCTTACCGGACACGGCTGGCGGCCGTGACCGCATCACCCATAATCACAGGACCGGCGGAAGGGCCCGACGTCGGGCGTCCTCGCCTTCCATGACGGAGCGCCGGTGGGCTGGTGTGCCGTGGAGCCGCGCGACTGCTACCCGCGGATCCTCCGGTCCCAGGTGTTAAAGGCGGCGGGTCCGGTGGCCCACGGCGGTCCTGGCGGGAAGCCGGAAGGCCCTCTCTGGTGGGTGAGCTGTTTCGTCGCCGCCCCGGGCCGCACCTAGCCGGCAGTCGTCAGGCCGGAGGGAGCGGCAAGGACGGAACGCAGGGCGCTCCCGGCCGCGCCCAGGAGGGCAGCCGACTGGCCGAGTTCCGAAACCGCCACCCTGGCAGGACTGACGACGCCGGGCGCATGGACGGCGAGGCTTGCTATTACGGCCGGTGCAATCCACGGCCCCATCCGGGTGAAGTGGCCGCCGAGGACAACGGCGGAGAGGTTCATCAGCCGTGCCGTGGAGGCTGCGGCGATGCCAAGGTAGCGGCCGGCACGGGCCACGGCCGATGCGGCGGCAGCATTGCCGGCGCCAAGTTGTTCCACGAGTTGCCCCAGCCGCACGGAGGCAGTTCCTGCCGGAATGCCGGCCTCGGCAAAGATGGCCTCCTGGCCGGCGAATGTTTCCAGGCAGCCGCGGCCGCCGCACGAGCAGTCCGGACCCGACGGATCAACCACCACGTGGCCCACCTCCCCCGCCTGCCCGTGGGGTCCGGCAAAGAGCCGGGAGCCGATGACCAGGCCGCCACCGACACCCACCTCACCGGAAACAAACAGGTAGTCGCGGAATTCCGATCCGTGCCCGTACCAGAGTTCGGCCAGGGCAGCGCAGTTTGCCTCGTTATACAGAACCGTGCCCAGAGGTGCGCCCGGCAGCAACCCGCCCAGCTCAAGGGCAACATTGTGCCACTGCAGGTTGGGGGCGCTGGAAACCGTTCCGGATGCCGTGTCCACGAGTCCGGGCACCGCCAGTCCGCCGCCCAGGATTGCGATCCCGGCGGCTGCTGCCTCGGCGACTACGTCGTTCACGAGCCCGGACAACAGGGCCATGACGGATTCCGGCGACTGGCCGCGGTTTCCGCATTCCAGCGTCCTGAACGCGCGCAGCGCACCGCCGAGGTCCAGAAGGCCTGCCGAGATGTAGTCCACGTTGATTTCCATGCCCACCACACCGCGGCGGGTGCTGAGCTGGAGGCCTACCCCGGGCCTGCCGCGTTCACCGTCGCGCGTGGCGCCGGACTCCATGACCAGGCCGGAGTCGGCGAGCTCGGCGACCAGGCTGGACACTGAAGCCTTGGTCAAGCCGGTCAGGGAGGCCAGCTCAGCACGCGTCGGGTAGCGCTGCGGATCCGTCCGTGCCTGCGCAATGGCCGCGAGGACCCGGACGAGGTTGCCACGCCGGACGTCCTCCACCCGGCCGGGTGCCGGACGCGCCGCACTGCCGTCAACATTATTTTCCCGTGACATTTCCGCCGCCTTAATCATTGACCCAAGTCAATCATGACGCATATAGTTCAGATTGAAAACTAATTCACCGGCCTGCTTTCCTACCTGGCCGACAGCTTCCACTACACCTCCGAACCAAGGATGTTTCATGACCCTCCAGCCCACCCCTGCAGACCGCTTCACCTTCGGCCTTTGGACCGTCGGCTGGACCGGGGCGGATCCCTTCGGCGTCGCCACCCGTCCCGCCCTGGACCCCGTCGAAGCCGTCCACAAGCTCAGCGAACTGGGCGCTTACGGCATCACCTTCCATGACAACGATCTGGTCCCGTTCGACGCCACAGCCTCCGAGCGCGAGCTGATCCTGAAGAACTTCAAGGCCGCCCTGGCCGAGACGGGCCTCAAGACCCCAATGGTGACCACCAATTTGTTCAGTCATCCCGTCTTCAAGGACGGCGGCTTTACCTCCAACGACCGTTCAGTCCGCCGGTTCGCGCTCAGCAAAGTCCTTCAGAACATCGACCTTGCAGCAGAGCTGGGTGCAGAGACCTTCGTCATGTGGGGCGGGCGCGAAGGCAGCGAGTATGACGGTTCCAAGGACCTCTCTGCCGCCCTGGACCGGATGAAGGAAGGCGTGGACACGGCCGCCGCCTATATCAAGGACAAGGGCTACGGCCTTCGGATCGCCCTGGAACCAAAACCCAACGAGCCCCGCGGCGACATCTTCCTGCCCACCGTCGGCCACGGACTGGCCTTCATCGCACAGCTGGAACACGGCGACATCGTGGGCCTCAACCCGGAAACCGGGCACGAGCAGATGGCCGGGCTGAATTTCACCCATGGCATCGCCCAGGCGCTGTGGGCCGGGAAACTCTTCCACATCGACCTCAACGGCCAGCGCGGCATCAAGTACGACCAGGACCTCGTCTTCGGGCACGGCGACCTCACCAGCGCATTCTTCACCGTGGACCTGCTCGAAAACGGCTTCCCCAACGGCGGCCCGAAGTACGACGGCCCGCGTCACTTCGACTACAAGCCCTCACGCACCGACGGATACGACGGCGTCTGGGAATCCGCGAAATCCAACATGTCCATGTACCTCCTCCTCAAGGAGCGTGCCCTGGCCTTCCGCGCCGACCCCGATGTCCAGGAAGCCCTGAAGACCTCCGGCGTCTTCGAACTCGGCGAACCCACCCTCGCCGCCGGAGAGACCACGGCGGATCTGCTGGCTGACGCTTCCGCATTCGCGGAGTTCGACGCCGATGCCGCCGCCCGGCGGTCCTTCGCCTTCGTCCGCCTCAACCAGCTGGCCATCGAGCACCTGCTCGGCGCCCGCTAGGCCAGGCTCCCCCAACCAGCCAGCTCCACTGCCGCCGGATCCGGACCGCCGGATCCGGCGGCAGCCCTTCAGAAAGAACCCGCCATGCCGTTGGTAGCAGGAATCGACAGTTCCACGCAGTCATGCAAAGTGGTGATCCGGGATGCGCACACCGGCACGCTGATCCGCCAGGGCCGCGCCGCCCACCCCGACGGCAGCGAGATCCACCCCGACCACTGGTGGGCCGCGCTCCAGGAGGCCATCGCACAGGCCGGCGGCCTGGACGATGTGGCCGCCGTCTCCGTAGGCGGCCAGCAGCATGGCATGGTGTGCCTGGACGTCTCTGGTGCGGTGGTGCGCCCCGCCCTGCTCTGGAACGACACGCGCTCCGCGGAGGATGCCGAACAGCTCATCAAAGAGGCGGGCGACGGCGACGCGGGAGCCGGAGCCGCCTACTGGGCGAAGGCGACGGGTACCGTTCCGGTGGCTTCCCTTACCATCACCAAACTTCGCTGGCTGGCCCGCCATGAGCCGGACAGCGCACGCCGCGTGGCGGCCGTCTGCCTGCCTCACGACTGGCTCAGCTGGCGTCTCGCGGGCCATGGCCCGGGATCGGGACCCTCCTCGCTGCAGCTGCTCAGGACGGACAGGTCCGATGCCTCCGGAACCGGATACTTCTCCACGGCCGCGGGGACCTACCTCCCGGAACTCCTCCGGAAGGTACTGGGACATGTCCCCGTTCTGCCCGCCGTCGCCGGTTCGATGGAGGCCGCAGGCACAACGCCGTCGGGCGCAATCATCGGCCCCGGCGCCGGCGACAATGCGGCTGCAGCCCTTGGCGTCGGCGCCCGTCCGGGCGACGTGGTGGTATCGCTGGGGACGTCGGGGACGGTTTTCGCCGTCTCGGAGACTCCGGCCGCCGATGCAACCGGACTTGTGGCCGGATTTGCCGACGCCACCGGCAACTTCCTCGCGCTGGCCTGCACGCTGAATGCCACCCGGATCTTCGATTCCACGGCCGCGTTGCTCGGCGTGACGCTGGGCGGGCTCAACGAACTCGCCCTTGCCGCCCCGGCAGGTTCGGGCGGCCTCACGCTCGTTCCCTATTTCGAAGGCGAGCGCACACCCAACCTGCCGCACGCCACCGGTTCGCTGCACGGTGCCACTCTGGCGAGCTACACGCGGGCCAACCTGGCCCGGGCCGCCGTCGAAGGCGTGGTCTGCTCCCTCGCGGACGGGCTGGCGGCCCTGCAGGCGCAGGGAGTTACGGCCGCACGCGTCATCCTCGTGGGAGGCGGCGCACAGTCCGCTGCCGTGCAGCAGATTGCCGCGTCCGTCTTCGGCCTTCCCGTCGTGGTGCCCGAGCCCGGTGAATACGTGGCCGACGGCGCCGCCCGGCAGGCGGCGGCCGTCCTCGCGGGCCGGTGGCCGGAGTGGGAGTCGTCCGGCACCGAAGTGACGGCGGCCGACGGCGGCGCGTCCGAGGTGCTCGAACAGTACCGGCGCTTCGCCAGGACGTACCTCAACGGGTGAGCCCCAACTTAACGGCTGATCGCCCGAATGGTCCAGCCGGCCTTATGGGACTCCCCCGGAGCCAGCCGGACCACATCCGTTCCGCTATTGAAGGCATCAGGCGGGCACGTCATGGGTTCAACGGCGAGGCCAAGCCGGGAAGGCCCTGACGGCTTGTCCGCGGTATGGATCTGCAGCCAGGGCCACGCCCTGTCCCATTCCAGCTCCACTCCGGTGCCCGAGGGGTCATGAATGCGCACCGCGGCAAGACCGTCCGCGTTGGAAGTCAGGCCCGTGAAAGCGTGGTCGATTTCCACGGCTCCGAGGACCTTCCCTGCCCGGAAATCAAAGGCATGGCCTTCCACCCCGGCCATGCCTTCCGGGAGCAGCCGGTCGGCGGAGACCTCCATGAATTCCGTGGCCGGGATCTGCACGGTCCACTCATCAAGCGGGGCCGGACCGGCGATAAGGTACGGGTGCGGGCACACGCCGTAGGGGGCTGCTTCAACGCCAATATTCCGGGCACGCACAGTGCTGTGAAGCCCGTCTGCCCGCAGCTCGTAGTCAACTGACACGTCAAGGCGTCCCGGATAGCCGTCCCCCGGCTCGATGCGGGTTCCAAGGCGGACGGAGGACGCAGTGTGTTCCTGCGGTTCCCAGTCCGCCCCGAACACCAGCCCGTGCAGTGCAGTCCCCCGCTCATCCTCGTTGACCACCGCCTGGAAGTCCTTGCCCTCGAACCTGTACCGGCCATCAGCCAGCCGGTTCGGCCACGGTGCACAGATGACGCCGCGGTAGTCCGGAATTTCGCCGTCGGCACCGAAGCCGACCACCAGGTCGCGGCCCTCATGCCGCAACTCGCGGAGCGCTCCTCCACGCGCTGTGGCGACGGCCGTGTAGGGGCCGAAACTGATCTCATGTTCGGTGTGGGTCATGGCTTTCCAATGCTGCCGGAATACTTGTGTTAGCGCTCACTATTATAGTGCCTGTCGGCCCGTCAGTAGAGTATCCACCATGGCCAACGACGAACTGATCGCCGGGATCCGCACCAGGCTGAAGGCAGCGGCGGATCAAGGCCGGGCCGCGGGAAGCCAGGCCTACATGAAATCGGACATGCCGACGCTGGGAGTCAGGGTTCCCGAGGTCCGCAAGATCGCGAATGCCGCCGCCGGGCAGTGGCCCTGCGGGTCGTTCGAGGAGCTGCGCGACACTGTCCTGGAGCTCTGGCGTTCAGCAGCCTTCCGCGAAGAGCGTTACGCCGCCATTGACCTGACGGGTGCGAAGCCGGCCAGGGGCAGGCTGGAGATGCTTCCCGTGTACGAGGAGATCATCCGCACCGGTGCATGGTGGGATCTTGTGGACGGAGTGGCGCACCGGATCTGCGATCTGCTGCAGGCACACCGTCCGGAGCTCGGCCGGGTGCTCCGTTCATGGAGCAGCGACCCTGACATGTGGGTTCGCAGGGCTGCCATCACGGCGCAGCTCGGGGCAAAATCCGCTACCGATCCGGGGCTGCTCGCCTCGGTCATCGAGCCCAACCTGGCCGACCGGGAGTTCTTTATCCGCAAAGCGATTGGCTGGGCCTTGCGTGAGTACGCAAAAACCGATGCGGACTGGGTCCGTCAGTTTGTGGCCAGGCACGACACCGTGCTCAGCCCGCTCTCCCGCCGCGAGGCCCTCCGGAACCTGCCGGTTAGATGACCGGGCGGGTGGTTACCGGCTCGTCGGGTTTGCTGAACAACTGCTTGGTCTTGGGATCGAGGAAGATCAGGTACAGCGCGAACATCAGCGCGATAATGGCCGCCGCGTTGCGCGCCAGGGCCAGGGGAAGGCCCAGGTCCTCCGTCTGCAGGTACGGGAAGACTTCCAGCTGGTCGGAAATGGCGTAGACCATAAAGAAGGACACGATGAAGTAGAGTGCCTTCACCTGCCAGTCATCCCGGATACCCGTCACGGCGAACAGCGGGATAAGCCACACGACATACCAGGACTGGATCATGGGCGCCAGCAGGACCACTGCCGCGAACCCCAACGTGAGCCGGCGCATCAGGCGGTCGTGGTCGCCGCGGAAGATCTGCCAGGCGACAATTCCAACGGCCAGCAGCTTGCCGGCGTCGTAAACCCATTTGGCCAGACCCCAGCCGTCCAGGCCGAAGGCGTTGGAGATGGAGGCCACCACAAGTCCCAGCAGGCCCACCGGCGCGTACCAGATCCAGATGCTGCCCGGGGCGGAGAGTCCGTTCACCCAGCCGAAGCCAAAGCCGTTCACCATGCTCATCAGGTACAGGATGGCCAGGCTGATGCCGGCAGTGAGCCCCCAGAAGACGAACTTCCGCGGCCAGCCGGCGTTCTTGCCGGCCCACAGGAGCCCTATGAACGGCAGGAAAACGATGGTGATCGGCTTGACGGAGATGGATAGCGTCACGAGGACCAGGCCGAAAAGAACGCGCCGGGTGGCACAGTAGTAGAGCCCGGCCAGCGCCAGTCCGATCATGAGTGCATCGTTGTGGACACTGGCGATGAAGTTGGTGAGGAACAGCGGGTTGGCTGCGGTGAGCCACAGTGCCCGGTGTGGATTGACGCCGTGCAGCTCTGCCAGTTTGGGGACGTACACGATACACAGGACCACGCCGACCAGGGCGGCGACGCGGAACAGCATGATGCTGGCCTCAGGCTGCACATTGGTGGACCACACCACCAGCTGTTCGATCCAGAGAAACAGCTGGCCGTAGGGAACGGGCGCTTCAGTCCACATCTTGTCGGCACCGAGCTGGAAGTAGTTGGACAGCGCCGAGATCCCGTTTTCGTAAGGGTTGAAGCCTTCCACCATCAGGCGTCCCTGCCCGATGTAGGCGTACACGTCCCTGCTGAAGAGCGGCACGGAGAACATCATGGGCAGCCCCCACAGCGCCACAGCCTGCAGCGTGGCCTTGCGGGCGCCTGCACCCCAGACCCGGACCCGCTGGCCAAGGCGAAGCCAGGCACGCACCAGGAGCATGCCGCCCACGGCCAGCAGCACAATGGAAAGCGCCACCCCTACGGCTTCCGTGCGCATCCAGATGAACAGCGGCAGGCGGCGAAGCTCGGAAACAGGCGCGAGCCAGCCCACGCCCAGCGAACCGATCGCCATGAACATCGAGCCGGCGAACCCCGAGAGGAGCGGCGAGAGCGCGTTGTCCACTTCGGCAGTGGCCGGCTCCGGCGACCTGCCGGCAGCCACTTTTCCCGCCGCAGGCACACGCGCCGTCATCTCAGGATCGTCCAATCTGTTGTGGGGCGTTTTTCACCCGGTGATAGCCGGGCAAGCCGGCGGGGGTGGGGCCGCAGCAATGAAAAAGAGGCACCGCCACGTATCCGAAATCCTAGCATCGGACAGCTCCGTGGCAGCTGAACGGTAGGCTGGGCGGGTGCCTATAACTAACGAACGCATTGTCTGGATCGACTGCGAGATGACCGGCCTGGACATCAAGAACGACGCCCTCATTGAGGTGGCCGCCCTGGTGACGGACTCCGAACTCAACATCCTCGGTGACGGCGTCGACGTCGTCATCCGCCCGGACGATGCCGCGCTGGCCCAGATGAACGATTTCGTCCGCGACATGCACACACGCTCGGGGCTCCTCGAAGAGCTTCCGCACGGCAAAACGATGGCTGAGGCCGAAGCAGTGATCATGGACTACATCGCAAAGTGGGTTCCGGATCCCCGCAAGGCTCCGCTGGGAGGCAATTCCGTGGGCACGGACCGCGTCTTCCTCGCCCGGGACATGCCTGCGGTAGTTGAGCACCTGCACTACCGGGTGATTGACGTCAGCACCATCAAGGAACTCTCCCGTCGTTGGTTCGCGCGGGCGTACTTCCAGGCTCCGGCCAAGCACGGCGGGCACCGCGCGCTCGGAGACATCAAGGATTCCATCGATGAGCTGCGCTACTACCGGGAGGCAATCTTTGTCCCCGCGCCGGGTCCGGACAGTGCCACAGCGCAGCGGATTTCCAAGGCCGTCATGGCCTCCGCCGAGCCCCTGTCGGAACCGTCGGAGAAGTAATCTGCGCCACGTTTGAGGGAAATTTCCTCGAAACAGGCAAAAGTGGCAAAAACAGCTCCGCGGAGCAGGTAGGCTATATGACGTTGCCTTCCAAGACAGCCGGTTAGCCGGATGGTCCTCAGGCACATGGTGGGCTTAGCTCAGTTGGCAGAGCGCCTGGTTGTGGTCCAGGAGGTCGCGGGTTCAACCCCCGTAGCTCACCCTCACAGGATGGTATTGCCGCCGTCCAGCAAGGAGGCCGCACCGGATATCCGGTGCGGCCTTTTGTGTTTCACCGCACTGCATCAAAGGAACCGCCTGACATGACCGTTCTGCCGATCACCATCTGGGGCGAGCCGGTTCTCCACCGCCGGGCCGCCGAAGTGGAAGTCTTCGACGACGAACTCCGCACCCTCATCGCCGACATGTTCGAAACGAACGACGCCGCCAACGGCGTGGGCCTCGCAGCCCCCCAGGTGGGCGTGGGCAAGCGCCTCTTCGTCTACAAGTTCGCCAACGACGACGGCGTGCCCCCCACAGGGGTTGTGGTGAACCCCGTCCTGACGCTGTCCAAGGTTTCCGGCGCACTCCCGGACCCGGACGAGGAAGTGGAGGGCTGCCTGTCGTTCCCGGGCGGCCAGTACCCGCTCAAGCGTGCGGAGTGGGCGCGGGTGCAGGGATTCGACGGGGACGGGAACCCGGTGGACTTTGAGGCGACCGAGTGGTTCGCCCGGATCATCCAGCATGAGTACGACCATCTGGACGGCAAGCTCTACGTGAACCGGCTGATGGATCGCTATGCCCGGAAAGCCATGAAGCAGGCTAAACGGAGCGGCTGGGGGGTTCCCGGTTTGACGTGGATGCCCGGCGTCGACCCCGACCCGTTCGGTCACTAACCCGCAGGACTCCTTGCTGCCCTACCGCGGTATGACAGTCTGCTGCTGCGGACATGAGTCGAGGACCCGCTTCATGGCGTCCTTCTCCGCCTGGGTCACCCACAGGCCGTAAGCGGCCTTAACGGAGATCTGGCGCGCCACGTAGTGGCATCTGAAGGCCTTGTTCTTCGGCAGCCAGCTGGCTGCGTCCGAAGCGCTTTTTTCCTGGTTGGCCGGACCGTCCGCGGCCACGAGGTTGAGAGGATCGTTGGCCAGGCTTTGGCGCTGTTGCGGCGTGAGCTGCTGGGCGCCTTTCTGCCAGGCGTCACCGAGTGCCACGACATGGTCGATCTGGACGGCCTTGCTGCTCTCCGCTCCCCGGGAAAACGTGACCACCGCGCCGGTGTACGGCTCATGGAATTCACCGCCTGCCACCCGGCACCGGGAGCCCTCCGTGAACTGTGCGCCGTCGAGGTCCCGCCGCAGGATGTCATTGCGGGTGTCGCAGCCGTTGCGGTCCACGTCCAGCCAGGCCTGGCCGAATGCCGTGCGCTCGTAATTGTCGTTGGCCGCCCGGCCCTTCACCGCAAGTGCCTCCAGCGCTTCCACAGCCCGGCCCCCGGGCACCGGCCGGACCGAGGGAACGGCTTTCATCCACGCAGTATCCAGCACGGGGGCTTCGCTCGGGCCGGTGACAGGCGGCTCTGCCGCGGCGAACTGGCCTGCGGTGAAAAACCAGCAGACGGCGGAAACCAGCCCCACAGCCAGCACGATCAGGACCGCCCAGGCCTGGCGGGAGCGGCGCCGGGCACGGCGGTACGCCGCCCAGCTGATGGTCATGGTTGCCCTGCCCGGTGAAAATTCCTATGCACCGGACGAGCCTAGGGCAGGCCACCGACAACGTGGCCTCTTATCCACAGTGTGGAGGAGGTGTTACTGCTCCTTCAACACACGTTTAAGGTCGTTGGCGGCAAGGTCGAGCAGCTCCTCAAGCTGTTTGATCCTGCTGTCGGGAATCTCTCCCGCGGCATGCGACACTCGCGCCTGGTCCAGGAGGCGAGTGGCTTCCTTATGGTTTTTCCGTGCTACGTCGAGGGCGTGTTCGAGGGTGGTTTCATGTTCGAGAGTCGATTCGTGTTCCATGACTCCATTTTGGGTCCGTTTCCCGGCCGATGCCAGAGCATCGGCCGGGAAACCTCAGACCGGACCTGTCCCGGGAATTAGACCGCGATGGCTGCCAGTGCGGCGGCCGGTTCCTTGACGGGGAACGACGGCGGGTTGACGCCGGCCATTTCCTCCATCACGCGGACTACCTGGCAGCTGTAGCCGAACTCGTTGTCGTACCAGACGTAGAGGACCAGGTTCTTGTCGTTGGAGATGGTGGCCAGGCCGTCAACGATGCCTGCGCGGCGGGAGCCGACGAAGTCGGTGGAAACAACCTCGGGGGAATCGATGTAGTCGATCTGCTTGCGCAGCTCGGAATGCAGGGACATCTGCCGCAGGTAGTCGTTGACCTCGTCCTTGGTGGTGCCGCGTTCCAGGCTCAGGTTCAGGATGGCCAGCGACACGTCCGGGGTGGGAACGCGGATGGAGCTGCCGGTGAGCTTGCCCAGCAGCTCGGGCAGTGCCTTGGCGACGGCCTTGGCGGCACCGGTTTCGGTGATCACCATGTTCAGCGCGGCGGAGCGGCCGCGACGGTCGCCCTTGTGGAAGTTGTCGATCAGGTTCTGGTCGTTGGTGAAGGAGTGCACCGTCTCGACGTGCCCGTGGACTACGCCGAACTTGTCGTTGATGGCCTTCAGGACCGGAGTGATGGCGTTGGTGGTGCAGGACGCGGCCGTAACGATCTTGTCCGAGTCAAGGATGGTGCCGTGGTTGATGCCGTGGACGATGTTCTTCAGCTCGCCCTTGCCCGGTGCCGTGAGCAGGACGCGTGAAACGCCCTTGCTCAGGAGGTGCTGGGACAGGCCCTCGGCGTCGCGCCAACGTCCCGTGTTATCCACCACGAGGGCGTCCTTGATGCCGTAGGCGGTGTAGTCCACTGTTGAGGGGTTGTCCGAGTAGATGACCTGGACCTGGACTCCGTTGGCCGTAATGGTGTTGTTGTCGGTGTCCACCTTGATGGTGCCCTCGAACGAGCCGTGGACCGAGTCCCGGCGGAGCAGGCTGGCACGCTTGGCGAGGTCGTTGTCCGAGCCGCGGCGGACCACGATGGCCCGGAGCCGGAGGCCGTGGCCGCCGCCGGCCTTTTCAATGAGCAGGCGCGCGAGCAGGCGGCCGATGCGGCCGAAGCCATAGAGCACGACGTCGGTGCTGGTGCGGTCGTCGCCGCCGCGCTTCCCGACGATGTCGGCAAGTTCGGCGCGCAGGAACTCATCCAGGCTTGCACCGTTGGCCTCGGTCTTGAACTTCTGGTTCAGGCGGGCAATGTCGATAGCCGCAGCGCCCAGGTCCAGCCCGGCGAGGGCATCCAGCAGCGGGGCCGTCTCTTCCAGGAGCAGCTCGTCCTTGCTCATCCGTCGCGCAAAGCGGTGCGCCTTCAGGATGTTCATGGTGGATTTGTTGATCAGGCTGCGGCCGTGGATGGAGGTCACCACGTTGTTCTCGCGGTACAGCCGGCCGATGACCGGGATCATGGCCTCGGCTAGCGCCTCACGGCCCATCCACGTATCAAGACAAGAATCTGACGTCTGGCTCACAGAACTACCTTCCTTGGGTCAACCACATACGTCCTCGTATGCGGATGTCGGCCACCGGAGGTATTCCGGGGCACAGGCATCGGCGGGGATTCGGTCCACCCCGGACACCTTGGAGAAGCGCAAAGAAAAACCGCCGGCTGCGAACGCAGACCCGGCGGCAGAACTTCTACGTTCGCTATCCATTCTAGGGCGGCGGCGGGTTCTCCCGCGCCCGGAAAAGCGTGAAGTCACTCACACGCCGGACCGCACTCCCTTGACATAGGATGTCCGAATGGGACTCATCATTGCACTTCTTGTCATATGGCTCATTCTTTCCATCCTGGGCTTCGTCGTGAAAGGCCTGCTTTGGCTGGCTGTCATCGGCCTCATCCTGTTTGTCGCTACGGCGGCCTGGGGATGGGTGAAGCGGAAGGCCAAGGCCTGACCTGAAACCCGGTCTCTACCGGCGGGGGCTGGCACCACACGGTGCCGGCCCCTTGTCGTTTTCACGGACGGTTGCCGACGCCCTGCCACGGGCCCCGCGGCGCCGGTGGTGGTGGATGGGTTGACCGATACGCCGGGTTCTGTGTTCCCGCGCCGTTGCCGGGGCAGGAATAGCGGCCATCCATCTACGAACGCCGTTGCCGACGCCCTCCAGCGGCCTACCCGGACACTCGGGCGAGCAGCCCTCGAACGTGTCCTGTCTGGCCTTGCTCCGGGTGGGGTTTACCTAGCCTTCCCGGTCACCCGGGAAGCTGGTGGTCTCTTACACCACCGTTTCACCCTTACCTGTTCACGGACCGTGCGGACACGGACCGAGGCAGGCGGTCTGTTCTCTGTGGCACTGGCCTGCGGGTTACCCCGAGTGGGCGTTACCCACCACCCTGCTCTGCGGAGCCCGGACGTTCCTCGAGCCACTTGCGTGACGCGCGGCCGCCTGGTCAACCCATCCGCCGTCCATTCTACGGGCAACCCGGGCGCCCGTTTGCGCAGCGGGTGCCGGGCGCTTTTTGATCCCTTGGTGGGACAATTGAACAAGACCACACCAGGCAAGAAGGAGGGGATCCTGATGGACCCCACCAATTCGTTTATCGCCATCGCCGTCGCACTGCTGCTGCTCATCCTCCTCAAGATGTCCATCCGGATCGTCCGGCAGTACGAGCAAGGCGTGCTATTCCGGCTGGGAAGGGTCATTGGCGTCAGGATGCCGGGACTGCGGTTCATCATTCCCGTTATAGACCGCCTTCCGCTGGTCAGCCTGCGGATAGTGACCATGCCCATCCAGTCGCAGGGCATCATCACCCAGGACAATGTGAGCGTGGACATCTCCGCTGTCGCCTACTACCGCGTGGTGGACGCCGTGAAGTCCGTCGTGGCCATTGAAAATGTCGCAGCGGCAATCGACCAGATCGCCCAGACCACCCTGCGGAAGGTGGTGGGCCGCCACAGCCTGGACCAGACGCTGTCCGAAACCGAGCGCATTAACAGTGATATCCGGGAAATTCTGGACCAACTGACCCTCGCCTGGGGCGTCGAGGTGGTGTTGGTGGAGCTGAAGGACATCCAGCTTCCCGACAGTATGAAGCGCGCCATGGCCCGCCAGGCAGAGGCCGAGCGGGAGAAGCGGGCGAAGATCATCGCCGCTGAAGGCGAAGCCATCGCGGCAGCCGCCCTCGGCGAGGCCTCGGACACCATGATGGCCCACCCGCTTGCCCTGCAGTTGCGGAATCTGCAGTCCCTGGTGGAAATCGCCGTGGACAAGAACTCCACGGTCGTCTTCCCGGCGCCGCTGATGAGCACCATCGGCGAACTGTCCGCGTTCCTCGCCCGCGAGAACCAGGCGGCCACGGCTGCCGCCAAACCGCCGGTCAAGGCGGCCTGAGCCGGCCCGGTATCCGGAGCCTCCGCGTCTATGATCGGCGTATGGATCTTCCGACGCTCGGACGCCGGCGGTTGCTGGAACTCGGAGCCGGGGGCGTGACTGCCGCCGTGCTGGCCGCCTGCGCGCCCGTCAGCGCCGGCCCCGAGGGTTCGGCCGCGGAAGTGCGCAGCGGATCCTTCACGTCGAAGTTCCGCCCGGACACCGACACGAACTGGTCCGTAGCCGTTCCGGACCGCGGCGCCAGCGGCGATCAAGGTCCCCTCCCCGTTGCCGTCTTCCTGCACGGGACGGGCGCTGACCATCGTATGGTTTTTGACGATCTCCGAGCGGACCGGCTCCTGGCACAGCACGTGGCCCGCGGCGGGACTCCGTTCGCGGTCGCGGCGGTGGATGGCGGCGAAAGCTGGTGGCACCGCCGGGACACAGGCACCGACACCCAGGCCATGGTGGTGGAGGAATTCATCCCCCTGCTTGCCGGGCAGGGCCTCGACACCGGCAGGCTCGCCGTGTTTGGGCTGTCCATGGGCGGCTTCGGCGCACTGCTCCTCGCCTCGCAGCACCGCATCCCCGGGCTCCGCGCCGTCGCAGCGATGAGCCCGGCCGTCTGGAGCCTGTACGACGACGGACGCGCGGACAACTTTGACAGCGCCGCCGACTTCGCGGCCAACGACATTTTTGCGCTCAGGCCGGAACTGGAAACGTTGCCCAAGAGAATCGATTGCGGCACCTCAGACAACCTGCTCTTCAGCGTCAAGGACTATGTGAGCGGGCTCCCGGGGGAACACGAGGGGGGATTCCAGGACGGCGGCCACGACAGCGGCTACTGGCGTTCCATCCTCCCGGATGTCTTCTCGTTCCTGGGCCGGAACCTGGCCTAAGGCCGCACCGCACAGCACCCATCCCCGCCGCCGGTAAGATCGTACGGTGCTGATTCTGCTCCCCCCGTCCGAAGGCAAGACCCCCGCTGTCCATGGCGACTCCGTCGACTGGAGCGCCCTGAGCTTCCCCGGACTGAACACGTACCGCGCGAAGGTCCTCGACGCACTGGGAAACGTCAGTGCCCACCGGGACGCCCTCGCACTGCTGGGCGTCGGCGCCTCGCTGAGTGCCGACGTCGAACGCAACACCCGGCTGCACAGCGAACCGGCGGCCCCCGCGCACCAGGTCTATTCGGGCGTCCTGTACGACGCGCTGGGCTACCGGTCGATGACGGCGGCGCAGCGCCGCAAGGCGGATGAATCGGTAGTGGTCATCTCCGCGCTCTGGGGCGCCATCCGCTTCGCCGACCGGGTGCCGGCCTACCGGCTGTCGATGGGAACGTCACTGCCCGACGTCGGCCGCCTCGCCTCGTTCTGGAAGCCCCAGATTTCCGAGGCCCTGGCGGCCGAGACCGAAGGGGAGCTCCTGGTGGACTGCCGCTCGAGCACCTATTCCGCCGCCTGGGCTCCCCCGCCGGCGCAGACGGTCGCCGTCAACGTCTTCACCGAAACCAACGGTGTGCGCAAGGTGGTCAGCCACTTCGCCAAGCACACCCGCGGCGAGCTGGCCCGGCACCTGCTGACACGCCGGGGCTCCGCTCCCGGGACCCCGGCCCAGCTGCTCAAGGCGGCCCGCGAAAAGTGGGAATCCGAACTAGTGGACGGTACTCCCCGCAAGGCGCACGCATTGAACATCGTCCTGCCGGCTTAGGCCCATTCGGCCGAGCGCACCAGGATGCAGCCGGAGTCGGGGCAGAAGACGATGTCGTCCTCGGCGGCTGCTTTGATTTCGGCCAGGTCACCGGGGCTGAGCTGCATGCCCGAGCCTTCGGACTTTCCATGGAAGAGCCGGGCCGCGCCCACTCCGCGCTTGGCCAGGGTCTTCTCATAGATTGCCAGCAGGCCGGCATCAAGGCCTGCGGCGAACTCTGCACGCCTGGCACCTACCTCTGCGGCCTCTGCGGCAATCTCGGCCAGGGCGGCGTCGAGCTCCGCGCGGATCCCGCCAAAGGAGCCTTGGACATCGTCCACGATCTTCTGCTGGGCCGACTGACGCTCACGGAGCCCCTCCAGGCGTTCCATGACCTCCAGTTCCACGTCTTCCAGGGCCGACCGGCGTTTGTTGAGCGAGGCAATGTCGCTTTGCAGGGCAACAAGGTCCTTGGACAGGCCGGTGCCGCTGTTCAGCCGTGCTTCGTCCCGTTCGATCCGCGAGGCCACCTGCTCCACGTCCGCTTCAGAGCGCTTGAGCTCGGCTTCGGCGTCGTGAACGGCCACTTTCGCCGCTCCGAGTTCGCCGTTGGCAACGGACAGCGCCGCTTGGAGGTCACTGATCCGTGGATCGTTTTCGATGGTCCGGCGGCGGTTGGACAGCGATTTGAGCCTGGCGTCGAGTCCTTGCAGTTCGAGCAATTTCAACTGTTCCGCCGGTGCTGCCTTGGCCACTATTACCTCCGCTTGTTCCTACCGGCCGCAGCCGGGCACCGGACCGGCGCAGTTTAGACTCTAGTCCCCGCCCGGAGTCAGAATGAAGTCCCACGGATCGCTGTTGGTGGTGCTGACCCTGATGTCGACGTCGTGGCCCTGGTCGCTGAGGACGTTGCCCAATGCTTCGGCCGCCGCCGGCAGCCACAACCACTCGCTGGCGAAGTGCGAAACGTCGATGAGGTAGGGCCGGTCATTCAGGGCATTCTCACGGGCTTCGGACGCCGGGTGGTGGCGGAGGTCCGCGGTTACAAAAAGGTCGGCGTTGCTCGCCCTGACCTCATTGAACAGGGAGTCCCCCGCGCCGCCGCACACGGCGACGCGCCGCACCAGGCCGTCCTTGTCTCCTGAGACCCTCACGCCGCCGGCCACCGAGGGCAGGATGCCGAAGACCCGGGCGGCGAAGTCTCCCAGCGTCATGACGTCCTCAAGGTCGCCCACCCGGCCGATGCCTTCTTCCGGCAGGCCGTTCGGCGCGGGCGTGAGCGGCACTACATCGTGGAGGCCCAGTGCGTCCGCCAGGACATCGGAGACGCCCCCGACGGCGGAATCACCGTTGGTGTGGACGGTCAGGAGACCGGTCCCTGACTCGATGAGTCGGTGGACCGCCTTGCCCTTCGCGGTCGTGGCCGCAACGGAGGTGACTCCTTTAAGCAGGAGCGGATGGTGGGTTATCAGGAGTTCGGCGCCCCACTCAATGGCTTCCTCGATGACGTCAAGGGTGGGATCCACCGCAAACATGATCCTGCTGACCTCTGCCGACGGATGGCCGGCGACCAGTCCCACCTCGTCCCATTCCTCGGCCAGGGACTCCGGCCAGAGCTCTTCCACTGCCAGCAGGACCTCGCCGAGCGTGGGTACAGCGGATGATTCGGCGGGTTCGGCGTGCTCGGCACCGGCGGGATCAGCAGTATTTCGCGCGTCTTCTGCAACGTCGGTGTTCACAGGTTCCATACCCTCATTTTTACCCTATCCGCCGGCTTCGCCTGCACCCGTAACAGTCTCGTAAGGTGGTGGGGGAATCATCAGCACGCTTCGACCATTGAAGAGGACATGAAAACTTTTGTGCTTGGCGGAGGCTGCTTCTGGTGCCTTGACGCCGTCTACCAAAAAACCAAAGGGGTCACGTCGGTCATTTCGGGCTACACCGGCGGCCACGACCGCCATCCGGACTATTACTCGGTCTGCTCGGGCACCACAGGACATGCCGAAGTGGTTGCGGTCAGTTTCGAGGAGGACGTGATCCCGGCAGAAGTCATCCTGGACATGTTCTTTGCCCTTCACGATCCCACCACGCTCAACCGCCAGGGCTACGACGTCGGCACCCAGTACCGCTCCTCCATGTTCTACGAGACCACGGAAGAAAAGATCCTCTTCGAAGAAGCCATCGAACGGAACCAGGCGCTGTGGGCGCATCCGATCGTTACCGAGGTCAGCAGGCTGCCCGTGTTCCATGTGGCGGAGGATTTCCATCAGGACTATTACGCCAAGCATCCGGAGCAGGGCTACTGCCAGGTGATCATCAACCCGAAACTGGCGAAGGCGCGGAAATATTACTCTGCATGGCTTAATGCTTAGCAGCGGTCCTGCCGCCCTCGTTAGGCTGACCTCAGTATTCGCTGTTCAGAGAACTCTTCAGAGATAGGCACAAATACATGGCACGGATCTACGACGACGTCACCCAGCTTGTCGGCGGCACCCCGCTGGTAAGGCTCAACCGGCTGACTGAGGGCCTCGACGCCCAGGTGGCGGTCAAGCTCGAGTTCTACAACCCGGCCAACAGCGTCAAGGACCGTATCGGTGTGGCCATTGTCGACGCCGCCGAGAAGTCCGGTGCCCTCAAGCCCGGCGGAACCATCGTCGAAGGCACCTCCGGCAACACCGGCATCGCCTTGGCCATGGTGGGTGCGGCCCGCGGCTACAAGGTCATCCTGACCATGCCGGAGACCATGTCGACGGAACGCCGAGTCATGCTCCGCGCGTTCGGCGCGGAAATCGTCCTGACCCCCGGCTCTGAAGGCATGCGGGGCGCCGTGGAAAAGGCCCAGGAGATCGTGGCCAACACGGAGAACTCCATCTGGGCACAGCAGTTCGCCAACGAAGCCAACCCGGAGATCCACCGCACCACCACTGCCGAGGAAATCTGGTCCGACACCGACGGCAAGGTGGACATCTTCGTCGCCGGCATCGGCACCGGCGGCACTGTCACCGGCGTCGGCCAGGTCCTGAAGGAACGCAAACCGGACGTCCAGATCGTCGCCATCGAACCGAAGGACTCCGCCATCCTGAACGGCGGCGCTCCCGGCCCGCACAAGATCCAGGGCATCGGCGCCAACTTCATTCCCGAAATCCTGGACACCAACGTCTACGACGAAGTCCTGGACGCCACCCTGGAGGACTCCGTCCGCGTTGCCCGCGACCTCGGCGTCAAGGAAGGCATCCTGGGCGGCATTTCCTCCGGTGCAATCGTCTGGGGAGCCCTCGAGCTCGCCAAGCGCCCGGAGAACGCCGGTAAGCTCATCGTCGCTGTTGTCTGCGACTTCGGCGAGCGTTACATCTCCACCGTGCTCTATGACGACATCCGGGGCTAAGCCTTAGCCCGACATTCACCGTTTCCTGTAGAAAGGTCTTTGTGAGCTTTTTCGCAAGACTTAAGGAAGACCTCGACGCCGCCCGGTCGCACGATCCGGCGGCTCGAGGTTCTTTTGAGAACTTTTTCGCCTACTCCGGCCTCCACGCCATCTGGGCGCACCGCCTCACGCACAAGCTCTGGCAGAATCCCTCGCTCCGCTTCCCTGCACGCTTGATTTCGCAGCTTGCGCGCTTCCTGACCGGGATCGAGATCCACCCGGGCGCCACGATCGGCAAGCGGTTCTTCATTGACCATGGCATGGGCGTGGTCATTGGCGAAACAGCGGAAATCGGTGAGGACGTCATGATCTATCACGGTGTGACCCTTGGCGGCCGCTCCCTGGCAAAGGTCAAACGGCACCCCACCATCGGGGACCGCGTGACCATCGGTGCCGGCGCCAAGATCCTGGGCCCCATCACTATCGGACGCGACAGCGCCGTGGGCGCCAATGCCGTGGTGGTCAAAGACGCTCCGCCGGAATCCATCATCACCGGCGTCCCGGCGACCTGGCGCCACCGTGATGCCCAGCGTGAAACCAAGCCCGCCGTGGATCCGGCCGAATACTACATCGAATACCGGATCTAGGCGGCAAACCGCTTGTAGATCGTCCAGAGCACCACGTCGAAGACGGTGTCCGGAAGGATCCTTCGCAGGGTCAGGATGGCTCTCGCCCCCTTGCCCACCGGGTATCGGGTCTTGGGCCGGGCGGCGGTGGCGGCATGGACAATGGCGTCGGCAATGACGTCCGGATGCGTGGACATGCCGGAGCCTTCAGTGGAGGCCAGCGCCGCCGCGACGATTTTGGCCTGGTCCCGGTAGGGACCGTGCCCGGACGTTTCCAGCAGGCTCTCGCCGGAGATGGCGCCCCACTCCGTCTGTGTGCCCGCCGGTTCGATGATTGACACCTTGATGCCGTGGGGCGCGAGTTCGAGGCGCAACGAGTCGCTCAGGCCCTCGACCGCGAACTTCGTAGCGTGGTACCAGGCCCCCAGGGGCTCGTACATCTTGCCGCCGATGGAGGACACGTTGATGATCCTCCCCTGCGCCGCTGCGCGCATGGCCGGCAGGACCAACTGGGTCATGCGTGCCAGGCCAAAGACGTTGACGTCGAACTGCCGCCGGCCTTCGGCCAGCTCCACTTCTTCCAGCGATCCGTAGGATCCGTAGCCGGCGTTGTTCACCAGGACGTCGATCCGGCCGTGGGCCTCGAGGATTCCGCCCACTGCTGCTGCCATGGACGCTTCATCAGTGACGTCCAGCGCCAGTACGTTCACGCCGAATGCTTTCAGCGGCTCCATCTTCTCAACCCGACGGGCCCCGGCATAAACAGTGAATCCCTGCCCACTGAGCTTCCTGGCTGCCTCGAACCCGATGCCGGTGGACGCACCGGTGACAAACGCTACTGGCTGCGACATGGGCTGCACTCCTTGGAAACGGCAAATCAGTGAACGGACGGCGCCCATGGGACGGACAAAGCCCGTTAACCCCAACGGCCGGCGCCTCCCAGAGTATCCGGGAAGCGCCGGCCGTTGATGTCACCGTTGGTGTCTGAGCCGGTGTGGCGTTGAAGCTAGTGGGTGTCCACTGCCTCGATTTCGGACTTGTCCTCGCCCCAGAGGGTGTGGAAAGTGCCTTCGGCGTCGACGCGGCCGTAGGTGTGCGCGCCGAAGAGGTCGCGCTGGCCCTGGATTACGGCGGCGGGCAGGCGCTTGCGGCGCAGGCCGTCGTAGTAAGCCAGCGAGGAGGAGAACACCGGCACGGGGATGCCCAGCTGCACAGCAGTGGCAACAACACGGCGCCAGGCCGGCAGCACCTCGGCGATGGCCTTGGTGAAGGCCGGTGCGAACAGCAGGTTGGCCGGCTTTTCGTCCGCGGCGTAGGCCTTGGTGATTTCCTTCAGCAGTTCCGCACGGATAATGCAGCCGCCGCGCCAGAGCGAAGCGATCTCGTCCAGCTTCAGGTCCCAGCCGTATTCCTTCGCGGCCGAGGTCAGCATGTCCAGGCCCTGGGCATAGGAAACCAGCTTGGAGGCGTACAGCGCCTGGCGGACGTCCTCAACGAACGTCTCCGGAACCTCGACGGCGATTTCCTCACCGGCGAGCAGCTCCTGGGCCAGCTTGCGCTGTTCGGCCTGGGACGAGAGGGCGCGTGCGAACACGGATTCGGCAATGCCCGACGTCGGGGATCCCAGCTCGAGTGCCGAGATGACAGTCCAGCGGCCGGTTCCCTTCTGGCCGGCGGCATCCACCACGACGTCGACGAACGGCTTGCCCGTGCGGGTATCCACGTGGCCGAGGACCTCGGCGGAGATTTCGATCAGGAAGGAGGCGAGCTCACCCTTGTTCCATTCGGCGAAGATCTTGGACTGCTCGGCCGGCTCGATGCCTGCACCGGAGCGGAGGAGGTCGAAGGCTTCGCCGATGACCTGCATGTCGGCGTATTCGATGCCGTTGTGGACCATCTTCACGAAGTGGCCCGCGCCGTCGGTACCGATCCAGGCGCAGCAGGGCTTGCCGTCAACGTGGGCGGCGATCTTTTCCAGCAGCGGTCCGAGGGCGTCGTAGGACTCCTTGGAACCGCCGGGCATGATGGACGGGCCGTTCAGGGCGCCTTCCTCACCGCCGGACACGCCGATGCCCACGAAGTGCAGGTCCTTCTTCGCAAGTGCGGCTTCGCGCCGGCGGGTGTCCTCGTAGTGCGAGTTACCGGCGTCGATGATGATGTCGCCTGCCTCCAAGAGGGGCTCAAGCTGCTCTATCACGGAGTCGACCGGCTTGCCGGCCTTGACCATGATGAGCACGCGGCGCGGCTTTTCCAGGGAATCCACAAGCTCCTGGAGGGTTTCGGTACGCACGAAGTCGCCGTCGTGTCCGTGCTTTTCCAGCAGCGCGTCAGTCTTCTCAACAGACCTGTTGTGCAGGGCAACGGTGAAGCCGTTCCGGGCCAGGTTGCGGGCAAGGTTGGCCCCCATCACCGCAAGGCCGGTGACACCGATGTGTGCTGACATCAAAACTCCAATTCATTTCTGTGCAACGTGTGCATTCTGTTCCGCACTTCCTGCGGAACACGCTTTAAGAACCAGTGGCTGTCAATAAACCATATGTATTTCCGCCGACTACCGGAAAGTTGCGCCCACGTTTTGGAAGGTGGCGCGTCACAAAACAGTCTATGATGCCGCCGGCGTTCCGCCGGGCGGACGCCCGGCGGGGTCCGTGCACGCACAGGACGGCAGCGCCGGCCCGATTATGCTTACGACTATGTCAACCAGCCTCCACCACCGCGCCATCGAACACCTCGGCACCCGCATCGTCAGCGGCGCGCTTCCCACGGGCCATGTGATGCTGGCTGAGCAGCTCGAAGACGAGCTGAAGGTCTCGCGCTCAGTGGTGCGCGAAGCGGTCCGGGTCCTCCAGTCCCTCGGCCTGGTGGAGACCATCAAGCGCGTAGGTATCCGGGTGCTGCCGTCAAGCCGCTGGAATCCGTTCGATCCATTGGTGATCCGCTGGCGCCTGGCCGGCGACGGCCGCGGCGCCCAGCTGAGGTCCCTCGCGGAGCTGCGCTCCGCCGTCGAACCTGTGGCCGCCGAGCTGGCCGCCGCAAACGCCCCCCAGGAGATCCGCAGGGAACTGCTGGATGTCTCGCGGGCAATGCGCGACGCCGGCCAGGCCGGCAGCGTGGCGGAGTTCCTGCAGCTGGACATCAAGTTCCATTCGCTCCTCCTCACGGGCTCCGGAAACGAAATGTTCGCGAACCTGGTCGGGCAGGTGGCCGAAACGCTGACCGGCCGGACCATCCACGGCCTGATGCCGGACCATCCGCGTGAGACCGCCCTGCAGTGGCATGTGGACGTTGCTGAGGCCATCGCAGCGGGGGATGCTGCCGGAGCCCGCGAGGCGTCCAGCCGGATCATGCGCGAGACGATCTCCGAGATGGAAGCCGGCTGGCGGGACCAGCCCAGGGTTTTCATCCCCCTGCAGCAGGGCTGAAGTCCAGCAGCACCTTCCCCGATTCGGCCGAGTTCCTGGCCACCTCGAAGGCCTCGAGCCCACGTTCCAGCGGGAAGTCGTGGGTGACCACGGGGTCAACGAACAAGGTGCCGTCGGCGAGTGCGGCAATGACCTCGTCGATTTCGCCGTTGAAGCGAAAGGAGCCCAGGAGTTCCAGCTCGCGGGTGATGGCCAGCGAGATCAGGACGGGCTGGGGTCCGGACGGCAGCAGGCCCACCATCACCACCTTGCCGCCGCGGACAGCGCCCTTGATGGCGGAGGCAAGACCGTGGTGGCTGCCGGAGGATTCGATCACCACGTCCGCCTCCACCGCTGCGATGGCGTCGCTTTCGTCTCCCTTGAGGACTTCGTCGGCGCCTACGGCCCGGGCTATTTCCAGTGGCTTTGGATGCATGTCCACGGCCACAATCCGCCGGGCACCCGCGCGTTTCAGCACGGCGACGGCAAGCGCACCGATGGGGCCGCTGCCGATCACAAGGGCAGTCTTTCCGCGGACGTCCCCGGCCCGGCCGACGGCATGCCAGGCGACGCTGGCCGGTTCGGCGAGTGCGGCAGTCCGGAGGCTGAGTCCAGCAGGCAGTGCACGGAGCATCCGCGCCGGCAGGTTCACGTAGCGGCTGAAGGCCCCGTCGGTGTGCGGGTAGCGGGCGGCGCTGCCCAGGTAGGTGCACCCGGGCGAGAGGTTGGGCCGGTCCGCCGGATACCGGGCTGCGCCGGGTGCCGGAGTTGCCGGGTGAACGGCGACCGGGGTGCCGGCTGCAGGTCCGGTGCCATCCGCAGCCGCGTGCAGGACCGTTCCCACAATTTCATGCCCCAGGACCATAGGTGCGCGGAGGATGGACTCACCCGCGGCACCGTGGAGCCAGTAATGGAGGTCCGAGCCGCAGATGCCGCCGAAGGCCACCTCCACCACCGCTTCGTCGGAACCCGGGGGCGGCACAGGTATGTCTTCGATCCGGAGGTCACCGGCCGCGTGGGCTACTACGGCGGCCGAGGTGGCCGGGAGCTGGTGGAAACCTGGCATCAGACCACCACCGTCATTCCGCCGTCGATGAAGATGGTCTGGCCGTTCACGAAGTTGGAACCGTCGGAGGCCAGCCAGACGGCCGGGCCTGCCAGGTCCTGCACGGTCCCCCAGCGGTGGGCCGGGGTGCGTCCCAGGATCCAGGCGTTGAACTGCTCATCGTCCACCAGGTTCTGCGTCATCTCAGTGTGGATGTAGCCCGGCGCGATCCCGTTGATCTGCAGCCCGGACGCCGCCCATTCCGCGGTCATGGCCCGGGTCAGGTTCCGCAGCCCGCCCTTGGCCGCGATGTACGGGGCGATGGTGGGGCGTGCCAGGTCGGTCTGCACCGAGCAGATGTTGATGATCTTGCCCCGGCCGCGCGGGATCATGTGCCGGGCAGCTTCCCGCCCCACCAGGAATGCGCTGGTCAGGTCCGTGGAGATGACGCGTTCCCAGTCCTTCACATCCAGCTCCAGCATGGGCACCCGGTGCTGGATTCCGGCGTTGTTCACCAGGATCTCCAGCGGCCCCACGTTCTCTTCCACCCAGGCGACGCCGCGCGCGGCCTCGGCGTCGCTGGTGACGTCGAAGGCGCAGCTGTGTACCCGCCCCGGCGGATAGTCGGCGGCCATCGCGGCTTCGGCGGATTTGAGCCGTTCCGGGTTGATGCCGTTCAGCACCACGGTGGCGCCGGCATCGGCCAGGGCCCTCGCCAGCGCGTTGCCGATCCCCCTGCTCGAACCGGTCACCAGGGCAACGCGCCCCGTCAGGTCAAAAAGTGCACTCATGGTTGGCTGTTCCTCAATTGGTCTCGACTGCCGGGTGTGGCTGCCGGTTCTGACTGCTGTCATGACTTCTGGTTGTTACTACTGCTTGTGACTTGCGTCCCTGCTGAGATTGGCGATGGTTTGCCGGACGGCGGCGAGGTCCAGGTCCCCGAGTCCCTGGCGCTTCAGTTCGGCGTACAGTTGGGCGCCGGCCGTGGCCATGGGTACGGCGGCTTCCACGGCGGCGGCACTCTCCAGGACGAAGGAAAGGTCCTTGTGCATGAATTTCGCGGGTCCGGTGGGCTCGTAGTCCTTCGCAGCGAGGCGGGGCCCGACGATGTCCAGGACCCTGCTGCCTGCCAGCCCGCCGGCGAGCACCTCGTACAACGCCGCAACGTCCATGCCGGAGCGTTCGGCGAGCTCGGCGGCTTCGGCGAGCGCCGCCGTCGTGGTTCCCACGATGAGCTGGTTGCAGGCTTTCGCCAGCGATCCGGAACCCAGCGGCCCCAGCCGGCGGACCGTGCCGCCCATAGCGCTGAAAAGGGGAAGGAGCCGCTGGAAGTCCTGCTCCCTTGCGCCCGCCATAATGGCAAGGGTTCCGTCCTCGGCACCTTTGGTGCCGCCGCTGACGGGTGCGTCGACCACGACGGCGTTGCCCCGGCTCGCGGCGGCTACCCTCACCCCGAACTCCCGTACGGCCGCAGGCGACACGCTGCTCATGACCACGACGACGGTGCCCGGCCCGGGCGGCTCTTCGGCCCAGCCTGCGAGGAGCCCTGCCGCCGCGTCCTCGATGTAGGACAGGTCAGGGAGCATAAAGATGATGACCGGTTCGTCGCGCAACGAGGCAACATCCGCCGCGCGCATGCCGCCGCGCGCGGCGAAATCGTCCAGGGCGGCCGCGGACCTGTTCCAGCCGGTGACGTTCCAGCCGGCCTTCAGCAGGTTGGCTGCCATGGGGCCGCCCATCAGGCCCAGCCCTACGAAGCCGGCCCTCTTCCGGCTCAACTCTTCCCTCACATCAGGGTCTGTCTGCACACTCATCGGCAGCGCCACCTCACTTCATTGTGGTTGATCGTCGGATTAATGGGAGGAAATCTGTTCAATATCCTAGCCTCCATTCAGTATGATGAACACCATGACGACTAAAACCACCGTCGCAATCGCCGTCCCGCTCGAAGCTGAGCTGGTGGAGCGCATCCGCGCCGTAGATCCTTCCGTGACCGTCCTGTACGAGCCCGACCTCCTCCCGCCCGAACGCTTTCCCGCCGACCACGCCGGCGACCCGGACTTCAAACGCACTCCGGACCAGGAGGAACGGTACTGGGACATGCTGAACAAGGCTGATGTCCTGTACGGCTTTCCCAACGAGAGCCCGTCCGGACTTGCCCGCATTGCCGGCAGCAACCCCCGGCTCCAGTGGATCCATGCCATGGCCGCGGGTGCAGGCGGAGCAGTGAAGGCATCCGGCCTGGACCAGGAAACCCTGCAGAAGTTCAGGGTCACCACCTCGGCCGGCGTGCACGCCCTGCCGCTGGCGGAGTTCGCCGCGCTGGGCATCCTCAACGGATTCAAGCGCAGCGCCGAGCTCGCCGCGGACCAGGCAGCCAGGGTCTGGCCCGAACTGCGGACGCCGACCCGCCTGGTCAACGGCTCCACGCTCGTGGTGACCGGCCTCGGCGAGATCGGGCTGGAGACGGCCCGCATCGCCCGCGCACTGGGAATGAAGGTCAGCGGTACCAAACGGAACGTGGAGCCGATCGAGGGAATCGTTGACGTTGCCGACAACGACGGACTGCCCGGCCTGCTCGCTTCGGCTGACGCAGTGGTCAACACCCTGCCGGGCACGCCCTACACGGAAAAGCTGTTCAACCGTGACGTGTTCGCTGCCATGAAGCCGGGAACGGTTTTCGTTAACGTAGGCCGCGGCACCGTGGTGGACGAAGACGCGCTCCTGGAAGCGCTGGACAACGGCCAGGTGGGGTACGCCTGCCTGGACGTGTTCGCCGTCGAACCCCTGCCGCAGGACAGCCCGCTCTGGAACCACCCCAAGGTGATGGTGTCCCCGCACACCTCGGCGCTGAGCGCAGCCGAGAACCGGCTGATCGCCGAACGCTTCAGCAGCAATCTGCGCACGTTCCTTGACGGCGGGGAACTCCCCCACCTCGTGGACACCGTGCACTTCTACTAAGCCGCACTAATCCGCGGTCCATCAGACTGCGCGGCACACCGCACCACACGGGCGGCCCCTCCGGCGAACGGAAGGGCCGCCCTGTGCTGTGGGCTCCGGACTTACGGGCGCTTACGGCTTCCTTGCCCGCTCGACGTCGGAGGCACTCTCTGCCTGGCCCCTGGCAGCAAGTCCCGCCACCACGCCGTCAACGTCCGCATCAGGCCGGTTCTGGCTCAGCTTGGCCTTCGCCTCGATCCTGGTGATCACCAGCTCAAGGCCGACGATGGCCCGCAACTGCCCGGCAATATAGCGCTCCGGGGCATCGTCCACGCTCCACGGCTGACCGAAGCCGGCTTCGTTCACGCCCGTCAGCCGCCTGACCTGGCTGGCCAGCCAGACCGGGTCGTCGTGGATCACCAACTCGCCGTATACGTGCGCCGTCGTGTAGTTCCAGGTGGGTACGACGCGCCCGTGCTCAGCCTTTGAGGCATACCAGGACGGTGAAATGTAAGCGTCCGCGCCCTGGACGATGACGAGTGCCTCGCCTATCGCCGGTTCGGACCACTGCATGTTGTTCCGGGCCAGGTGGGTGTGCAGGGCGCCGTGGCCTCCGACAGACGGATCGAAAACGAACGGCAACAGCGTTGCGAGCAGGCCCTGCGAGGTCATGGTGACCAGATTGGCTGCGGCCGGCCGGGCCAGGAGGTCGCTGATGGCGTCAGGTCCGGCTTCGAAGTGGGCTGGGGTGTACATGGTGCTAATCCTTTGCGGGCTGGAGGGATCTTGTGGCGTGAAGGTTGGGCTGCGGAGTCGGCACCGGGCTGAGTCGGACCCGGACAGCTGCGCCGGCGCAGAGGACGACGGCCAGGCCACCGATGATGGTGGTCCAGGTCAGGGCCTCGCCCAGTAGGAGCCCGGCCCAGCAGATGCTCAGTACGGGCTGGATGAGCTGTACTTGGCTGACCCGCGCCATGGGCCCAATGGCCAGGCCCCGGTACCAGGCGAAGAACCCGAGGAACATGCTCACCACACCGAGATAGGCGAACGCCGCCCACTGGACCGGAGTGGCCGTCGGTGGTTGCTGGACCATGGCAAACAGTGTCAGGATCACCATGAGCGGCGACGCAAGCACCAATGCCCAGGACACGGTTTGCCACGGGCCGAGCTCACGGGCCAGCAGGCCGCCCTCCGCGTAGCCGATGGCCGCTGCGACCACTGAGCCAAGGAGCAGCAGGTCCGCCGAGTGCAACTGTCCGAATCCGCCGGACTGCATCGAAGCGAAGCCGATGGCCGCCAGGGCGCCCACACCGGTGATAAGCCAGAACAACATCGGCGGACGCTCGCGGCCCCTCAGCACTGCCGCCGTCGCGGTCACAGCCGGGAGCAGTGCGATGACCACCGCGCCGTGGCTGGCCGGAGTGGTGGCGAGCGCGAAGGATGTCAGCAGGGGAAAGCCAATCACGACGCCGGCGGCCACCACCGCGAGGCGGGCCCACTGCACGCCGCGGGGAAGTCGCTGGCGCGCGAGTGTGAGGGCGGCAGCGGCCAGGACAGCGGCCACGACCGCGCGTCCGGATCCGATGAACAGCGGCGACATTCCCGCGACGGCGACCTTCGTGAACGGAACGGTGAACGAGAAGACCGCTACTCCAAGGATGCCCCACCAGAGGCCGGAAGGCGGTCCGGTCAGTATCACTCGAGCTTTTGGCGCAGTAGCGCTACTATGGTCTTTCATGAACAACGATAGCAGTTCCCGGATTGCCACGCGACTGCGGGAATGGATCGCCGCAGCAGCACCCGGGGCCCGCTTGCCGTCCACGCGATCGCTGGTGGCTGAATACCAGGCAAGTCCGGTGACCGTTCAAAAGGCACTGCAGACCCTTACAGCGCAGGGGCTCATTGAGAGCCGGCCCGGCGTCGGAACCTTCGTCCGGGCCGTCCGGACCGCACGCCCCTCGGACTACGGCTGGCAGACGGCGGCCTTGCGGTCACCACGGGCACCGCTTCCGTCGGCCTCCACCACCATGCGCGACGTCGCGAACAACGCCATCGCCTTCCACTCCGGCTACCCGGACCGGGAACTCCTGCCGGAGCGACTGGTGCGTGCAGCACTCACCCGCGCAGCCCGGGGCGACGCCGCGTTGTCCCGTCCACCCGCAGCGGGCCTGCCGGAACTGCAATCGTGGTTCGCCCGCGAACTCGGCGCCTCGACACCCGCCGGAACCACACCGCCGAACCCGAGCGACGTCGTCGTACTGCCGGGAAGCCAGAGCGGGCTCAGCTCCATCTTCAGCGCGCTCGCGGGCCGCGGACAGCCTCTGCTGATGGAATCCCCCACCTACTGGGGAGCCATCCTCGCAGCGGCCCAGGCCGGAGTCCGCGTCGTCCCGGTACCCAGCGGTCCGGACGGCCCGGACCTGGCGGAACTGGCCCGGGCGTTTGACGAAACCGGCGCGCGCCTCTTCTACGCGCAACCCAACTACGCGAACCCGACGGGTGCTCAGTGGGCGCCGGGGCGGGGGGAAGAGGTCCTGGAGGTAGTGCGGGGGAAGGGTGCATTCCTGGTGGAGGACGACTGGGCGCACGACTTCGGCATCACCACCAGTCCGGTACCCGTCGCCTCCCGCGACGACTCCGGCCATGTGGTGTACCTGCGTTCCCTGACCAAGAGCGTGTCGCCGGCCATCCGCATTGCCGCCGTGATCGCTCGCGGCCCGGCACGTGAGCGCATCCTCGCGGACCGGGCAGCCGAGTCGATGTACGTCAGCGGGCTGCTCCAGGCCGCAGCGTTGGACGTCGTGACGCAGCCCGGGTGGCAGACGCACCTGCGCAGCCTCCGCCACCAGCTCCAGTCGCGCCGCGACCTCCTGGTGACCAGCATCCGCGAGCACGCACCGCAGGCGCACATCGATCAGGTTCCCAAGGGAGGCCTGAATCTTTGGGCACGGCTGCCCGACGGGACGGACCTCGATCGGCTGACCCGTGAATGCGAAAGCCGGGGCGTCATCATTGCCGCCGGGCGGGAGTGGTTCCCGGCCGAACCGGCCGGCGCATTTATCCGCCTCAACTACTCCGGGTCCAACCCGGGCGCCTTCCCCGAAGGGGCGCGGATCATCGGCGAGTCAATTGAACGGAACCGTTCCTAAACCAGAAGGGATGACTGGTGGCGGGCGCAGCAAAGGACGCGGCTCCTTCCTTGCGGAGGGAGCCACGTCCTTAGCTTTGGAAATGCACTTCCGGCGCTGCCGGGTCCGTGCGGGGCTTAGCTCGCATCCTCCGTGAGGACGAGGTCGCGGCCCACGGTCTCCGGAGTGAAGAACGTGGTGGCGAACGAGATCAGGGCGAGCACCAGCGAGTAGATGGCGAGCACCAGCCACGAGTGATCCGTTGCAGCAAGGAGCGATGCGCCCACGAGGGGCACAAGACCGCCGGCCATGACGGCAGAGAGTTCGCGGCTCATGGCCACTCCGGTGAAGCGGTACTGGGAGCCGAACAGTTCAGGCAGGAGCGGGCACTGGGGGCCAAGCATGGACTGGACGCCGATGGCGATGCCCACCACCATGACCACCCAGACAAGGGTAACGTTGCCGAGCGTCACGAGGTAGAACGCCGGAAGGGCGATGACGGCCTGGAACAGGGCGCCGTAGCGGTATACCGGGACGCGACCGTAACGGTCCGAGAGTGCGCCGAACGTGACCACCATGACGGCAGCAAAGCCGGCCGCAATGAGCAGGCCTACAGGCCCGATGAACTTGTCGCCCGGGAACACGCCGTCCTTTGCCGCCAGGAACGCGATCAGGAGCGCGGAATAGATCGAGGAGTTGCCGTTCTCTCCCATGCGCAGTCCGATGCCGATCAGGACGTTCTTCTTGGAGTGCTTCCACAACTGGCCGATGGGGTTCTTGACCACGTTCTTGTGCTTTTCGAGCTCCTGGAATACCGGCGTTTCCTTGAGCCGCAGCCGAATGAAGATGGCCACCGCAATAAGGATGATGCTGGCCAGGAACGGCACACGCCACAGCCAGCCTTCAAGGACGGCTTTGTCAGCCATGGCGATCAGTGCAAACGTGCCGGCACCGAGGAGGGTGCCCAGCTGGATGCCGACGAACGGCAGGGAAGCAAAGAATCCACGGCGACGGCGCGGCGCCACTTCGGAAATCAATGTTGTTGCACCGGCCTGTTCAGCACCGGCACCGAGGCCCTGGAGGATGCGCAGGGTCACGAGCAGGACCGCGCCCAGCATGCCCGCCTGCTCGAAGGTGGGCAGCAGCCCGATGGCGAAGCTTGCGGTTCCCATCAGGCCGATCGTGAGGATCAGCACCATTTTTCGGCCGAACCTGTCACCGATGACGCCAAAGATGACTCCGCCGAAGGGACGGGCAGCAAACCCGACGCCGTACGTGGCGAACGACGCGATCAGCGCGCCGTCCTCACCGAGGGGCTTGAAGAAGAGGGGACCGAAGATCAAGGCTGAAGCCAGGCCATAAATGTAGAAGTCGTAATACTCCAGAGCGGAGCCCACGGAGCTGGCAAGAGTTGCCCTCCGCAGTTGTTCCGGTTCGACGACGGCGCCGTCCGCATCGGCAAGCGGTGATTCAGTACGAGTTGTCACTAGCACTCCCTTAAGAACACTCCAGACCCCCGTTGGTCTGGTGGGATAGCGGCGTCACCGGTGGTGTCGATCACTATATTGAACAGAGTACAGCACTCTGAACGGATAGCCAATGATGAAATCCGATTTACTTTTCCGGCCGCGCGTGATCGCACGCGCGGGCCCGGCCTAGCCCATGGGATTGCCCAGGGACCGGGCCAACTCCTTGAGCTCCTTGACCATGAGGGCGCCCTGCTCGTCGGAGTACGTGGCCTTCAGGGCGGTGACCGACAGGCCCAGGCTTGGCCCGTGGGCTCCCCTCGTGGGGACGGAGACGGCGAGGCAGACGACGCCGGTGGTGGATTCCTCATCCTCGAAGGCATATCCCTGCTCGCGGATGACCGGCAACTGCTTCTTAAATTCGGCACCCGTCCGCAGCGACTTCGGCGTGAGCACCGGAAGCTCCGCGTCATCGGGGAACAGCTCGTCAATGTCGTGGTCGTGCAGCCGTGCGATGAGCGCCTTGCCCACCGCGCAGAGCGACACCGGCATCTTGTCGCCGATGTTCGACGTTAGCCGGACCGCAGGGTGGCCCTCATAACGGGCCAGGTAGATGACGTTGGTTCCGTCAAGCATCGCGATGCGGACCGTCTCCCCGGACAGGGTGGGAGCCTGTTCGCAGAAGCGGTAGAACTCCTGGACCTCGTCAAGCCGACTGAGGTACGCGGCGCCAAGTTCCACGAGCTTGCGCCCGAGCGTAAAGTCGGCTCCCTGCCGGTTGATGAGGCGCGCCTCTTCGAGGGCGAGCAAAAGGTTCGAGGTGGACGACTTGGGGATGCCGAGTTCACGCGAAAGGTCACTTAGCGTGAGCCTGCCCGTCGCGGAGGCAGCCAGGGCCTCCAGCACGGCGGCGGCGCGCGTCACAGCCGGCGCGGGGGACGCACTACCCAGTCCGTCGGAGGTGCGGGGAGCCCGGGAATCGGCCATGATTCTCCTTCAGTTAAAGCGCGTCCGTTAATGCGCCGTTCATTCAAACCTGTTCATTCAGCTGAACAGTAACCATCATAATGTCTGGGGACGCGAATTGTTCCCCTGCGCCCCGCTTGCCGGGACAGGGGAAGCCGGCAGTCCTGGACCGCTAAGTCCGGCAGCTCAGGACCTTTGACTCTGGAGAGCGCGGACGCCACGCCTCAAACTGTTTCACATTTCGAAAAATTCACTGTATATTCAATTCAAGCCTTCCACCGCGGCATCCCCCAATAGCCGCGGTGGAAGGCTTTTCCAATTCCCCGGCAGCATCGCCGGGCCGGGAATCACGCGGCGTCCGCAATAGCCTCCCTCAGCCGCCAGCCTCCGCCAAGTCCGTCGCGGATCAGTTCCATGGTGGTCAGAGCCGAATTCTCGTTCCTGCCCAGCCTTGCCTGGACCCGCCACACCTCGATGTCCACCCTGCCCAGGCCCTTGGGCATCCTGCGCTCGGCCTCCCACCAGCTCACGCGCTCAAACCAGCGGACAGGCTCCGCGCCGATGGTCCATTCGCGGCCGCCGCGGAGAATCGAGAGCGGCCGCCCGTCCGGGGCCATCCTCATCATGATGTGTTCCATGCCGCCACACTATGGACGGGGTCCGACAATGTATCTTTGGCGTTGGACCCAAAAAACCCCGCTATTGCGGCCTGTTCAGCCTGCAATGACGGGGTTCTGGTGGTGGGTCCTACCGGGATCGAACCGATGACATCCACGGTGTAAACGTGGCGCTCTACCAGCTGAGCTAAAGACCCAAACGATGATTTCCGCGCCTCAGCGCTTCAACCAACGAACAGCAACTGTACCGGATGCAACGTGCAGAAAGCCAATCGGCAACCGTCTCAACGTGCGGGTGAGGTGCACGTCACAGATCCGGAAGCTCGGCGGCGAGCCACGTGAGCGATTCGCTAACGCCGGCCTCCAGCTTGATGGTCGCAAGGTCGTCGCCGCGCGTCGCTCCCCTATTGATGATGACCACCGGCTTCTCCTGCTTGGCGGCGTGCCGGACGAAGCGAAGCCCGCTCATGACCGTCAGTGAGGATCCGGCGACAACCAGCGCGCCGGCCTCATCGACCATGGCATAGGAGCGTTCAACCCGGTCTTTTGGTACGTTTTCGCCGAAGTACACAAAGTCAGGCTTGAGGGTTCCCCCGCAGGCCGGGCAGTGCGCCACGACGAAACTGCGGATGAGGTCCGAGTCTTCCACCGTTGCGTCGGCATCCGGAGCCATCTCAACCACACCGTCAGCCAGGGCCTGCTCCAGGAATCCCGGGTTCAGCTCCTCCAGCACTCCGGCCAGCAGCGTCCTGCTGTAGCGGCGCGCGCAGGACAGGCAGGCCACCCGGTCAAAGCGGCCGTGCAGGTCCACCACGTTGACGCTCCCGGCGTCCTCATGGAGCCGGTCCACATTCTGGGTGATCAGGCCGGTCAACAGGCCGCGCTTCTCAAGCCGGGCCGCTGCCGCGTGCCCGTCGTTCGGGTCCGCACGCCGCAGGTGGGACCAGCCGATATGGTTGCGCGCCCAGTACCGTTGGCGGTTGCCGGCGTGTCCGATGAACTCCTGGTAGGTCATCGGCGCCCTGGGGGCAGCATCCGGACCCCGGTAGTCCGGTATGCCGGAGTCGGTGCTGAGGCCGGCTCCGGTGAGGAGCGCGAAGCGCGTTCCGGCTATTGTGTCCCTGATGCCCCGGAGGACACCGAGCTCATCGGGTGCAGGAGCGGCGGCACCCACCGGCGGCAGACTGGCGAAGCCAGTCATGCCGAGCCCGGGGTGCCGCTGCCTCATTGGGTCAGTTCCCGCCGAGCTCCGACAGGGCGGCACGGTAGGCGGCCAGGTCGCGGGCCTGGCCGCGAGGATTCACCACGACGTACCGAATGATGCCGTCCGCATCGATGATGAACGTACCCCGTTGAGCCATGCCGCTATTGGGGTCGAAGACGCCGTATTGGGCGGCAACTGCCCCATGGGGCCAGAAGTCAGCCAGCAGGTCGAATCCGTACCCCTCCTTTTCCGCGTAGGCCCGCACAGTGAACTTGCTGTCCACGGAAAGGGCAAGGACGGTGGCATTCGCGTCCTCAAACAGGGAGAGGTTGTCCCGGATTTCACAGAGCTCGCCCGTGCAGATTCCGGAAAAGGCGAACGGATAGAAAACGACGACGACGTTGCGTCCCCGCAGTTCCGACAGCCGGACGGGTTCGCCGTACTGATTGACCAGTTCAAAGTCCGGTGCCAGGTCTCCGACCTCGGGAACAGCGGGGGCCGCACCGGCGTCGTCAACCGTTTGCAGTTGCTGCAGCGTCACTTGTTCTTCCTGGTGACCAGGCGCGTGGCGCTCCAGTCCTTGGAAACGCCCGCGGAAGTAGTGAGATGGAGCCCTGCCGTGGGTGCGGCTTCCTGAATCTCCGCCGGCGACACGTAGCCGTGCCTTCCCGACTTCGGAGTGAGTACCCAGACCACACCGTTCTCACTCAAAGTGGTGAGGGAATCCATAAGGGTGTCAATCAGGTCCCCGTCGCCGTCCCGCCACCAAAAAATGACGGCGTCAACCACGTCATGGTCGTCTTCATCAAGGAGTTCAGAACCGGTCAGGTCCTCAATATCGTCACGTAAGTCGAAGTCGACGTCGTCGTCGTAACCGAACTCCTGAATCAGATCCCCGTTTTTGAAACCCAATTTTTCCGCCACATTTACCGAAGTGGCGGCGTCGGCCTCGCTCACGTGTTCCTCCAATGCTTAGTCATCTGCATAAATCTAGTGATTTCCATTACTACAAGCCAACACCCTTTGTGCCTGCTCTTCAAGCTGTTGCCCCCGCGATCCCACTTATTCTGCGTCACATCAGGGCCTGGCGACGGACCGGCCGTTCGGCTTTCCGTCACAAACCAGTATGACGTCAAATACGACAGGCACGTCAGGCGGCGGCTACGCATCGGATAGCTCTCACGGCTAGAGTGGCTGATGACGACTATGCCGGCGGGGCGATCGCCCTGGTTTTAAGAGGACATAGACGTGATAGGACCCTGCCCGGCGCACATGACCGGGCTGATGTAACCGATACGTCGCACACGTCGCGTTCACGCCAGGCAGTTACCCTGCCGGACCTGAGGGCGCCGATGCATGCGCGCAAAGAGAGGTTGGACGTGGCTGCAGGAGAAGATACCTCCCATATCCTCAGCGGGTTGACTAACCAGCTGCCTGATCGTGATCCGGAAGAGACCGCCGAATGGATTGAGTCCCTGGATACGCTGATCAGGGAACAGGGCACTGAGCGTGCCCAGTACATCATGCGCAGTCTCCTGCAGCGTGCCGGCGCCCAGAGCGTCGGGGTTCCGATGGTCACCACCACGGACTATGTGAACACCATCCCCGCGGACCAGGAAGCACCGTTCCCCGGCAACGAGGAATACGAGCGCCGCTACCGGGCGTACATGCGCTGGAACGCCGCGGTCATGGTGCACCGGTCCCAGCGCCCGAACATCGGCGTCGGCGGGCACATCTCCACCTACGCCGGTGCCGCGACCCTGTACGAGGTCGGGTTCAACCACTTCTTCCGCGGCAAGGACCACCCCGGCGGCGGGGACCAGGTCTTCTTCCAGGGCCACGCCTCCCCCGGCATGTACGCCAGGGCGTTCATGGAAGGCCGGCTGACCGAGGAGGACCTGGACGGGTTCCGGCAGGAAAAGTCCAAGGCCGGGCATGCCCTGTCCTCCTACCCGCACCCGCGGCTGATGCCCGGGTTCTGGGAATTCCCCACCGTGTCCATGGGCATCGGGCCGATGAACGCGATCTACCAGGCCCAGTCCAACCGGTACCTGCACAACCGCGGCCTGAAAGACACCTCGGACCAGCAGGTCTGGGCGTTCCTGGGCGACGGGGAAATGGACGAGCCCGAGTCCCGCGGCCTGCTCCAGCTCGCCGCGAACGAGAACCTGGACAACCTGAACTTCGTGATCAACTGCAACCTCCAGCGCCTGGACGGGCCGGTGCGCGGCAACGGGAAGATCATGCAGGAACTCGAAGCGTTCTTCCGCGGCGCGGGCTGGAACGTCATCAAGGTCGTCTGGGGCCGGGAATGGGATGAGCTGCTCGCCAAGGACTCCGACGGGTCGCTGGTGAAGATCATGAACGAAACCCCGGACGGGGACTACCAGACCTACAAGGCCGAATCCGGCGGGTTCGTCCGCGAACACTTCTTCGGCAAGGACCCCCGCACCAAGGACCTCGTCGCGGACCTCACCGATGACCAGATCTGGAACCTCAAGCGCGGCGGCCACGACTACCGCAAGGTCTACGCCGCGTACAAGGCAGCCACCGAATTCAAGGGCAAACCCACCGTCATCCTGGCCAAAACGGTCAAGGGCTACGGCCTCGGCCCGCACTTCGAAGGCCGCAACGCCACGCACCAGATGAAGAAACTCACCCTCGACGACCTCAAGTCGTTCCGGGACCACCTGCGCATCCCGATCACGGATGAGCAGCTCGAGGGCGATCCCTACCAGCCGCCGTACTTCCACCCCGGCAACGATGCGCCGGAAATCGCGTACATGATGGAGCGCCGGGCAGCGCTGGGCGGCTCCGTTCCGGAGCGCCGCAGCAAGCATGCCGCCATCACGCTTCCGGACGCGAAGTCCTATGAGGTGGCCAAGCGCGGTTCGGGCAAGCAGCAGGCAGCCACCACCATGGCGTTCGTCCGCCTGCTCAAGGACCTCATGCGGGACAAGGAGTTCGGCAAGCACATCGCGCCGATCATCCCCGATGAGGCACGCACGTTCGGCATGGACGCGTTCTTCCCCACGGCCAAGATCTACAACCCCAAGGGCCAGAACTACCTCTCCGTGGACCGGGACCTGGTCCTGGCCTACAAGGAATCCGCCCAGGGCCAGCTGATCCACCCCGGCATCAACGAAGCCGGCGCCGTCGCAGCCTTCACCGCCGCCGGCACCGCCTACGCCACCCACGGCGTACCGCTGATCCCGGTCTACGTGTTCTACTCCATGTTCGGCTTCCAGCGCACCGGCGACGCCTTCTGGGCAGCCGCGGACCAAATGACCCGCGGCTTCATCATCGGCGCCACCGCAGGACGGACCACCCTCACCGGAGAAGGACTCCAGCACGCCGACGGCCACTCCCCCATCCTCGCCGCCACCAACCCGGCAGTCGTCACCTACGACCCCGCCTACGGCTACGAAATGGGCCACATCATCCGCGACGGCATCGAACGGATGTACGGACCGGACTCCACTGACCGGAACCTGATGTACTACATCACCGTCTACAACGAACCCATCACCCAGCCGGCCGAGCCGGAAGAGCTGGACGTTGAAGGCGTGATCAAGGGCATCTACCTGCTCGCACCGGCCAAGATTGACGGCCCCCGCACGCAGATCCTGGCCTCGGGCGTTTCGGTGCCCTGGGCGCTGGAAGCCCAGCGGATCCTGGCCGAGGACTGGGGCGTCTCCGCGGACGTCTGGTCCGTCACGTCCTGGAACGAACTCCGCCGCGACGCCATGGCCGCCGAGGAAGAGGCCTTCCTCAACCCGGGCCAGCCGGCGCGGGTACCGTTCGTCACCGCGCAGCTCGAAGGGGCCACCGGCCCCATCGTGGCGGTCACGGACTACATGAAGGCCGTCCCGGACCAGATCCGCCAGTTCCTCCCGAACGAGTTCGCCTCGCTCGGCGCGGACGGCTTCGGCTTCTCCGACACCCGCGCCGCCGCCCGCCGCTTCTTCAAGAACGACATCCACTCCATCGTGGTCCGTTCACTGGAGATGCTCGCTCGGCGCAGCGAAGTTGACGCCCAGGCTCCCGCCCAGGCCATTGAGAAGTACCGCCTGCACAATGTGAACGCGGGTTCCACCGGAAACGCCGGAGGCGAATCCTGACGTTCCGCCCCTAGCCAGGGAGATTGACGACGGCGGTCCCCACCAATGGTGGGGGCCGCCGTCGTCGTTGCTGCCCTGTCTTGGCCTGACCGGGCGGGGTGTTGCGCGTACCGGGCTGGCCTGTGACGCAGCGCAAACCGAGTTGTAGCCTTTGCACAAATGGAGCTTGGCCTGCGCGCACCGTATGCTCGATGCATGGCAGAGCCAACCCCCACCCCCGCAAAGCGCAAGCCCGCCTCGCGCGCCCTGACGCCGGAAAAAGCCCAGACGCTGAAGAAACTCCGGGCGAGCGTGGGGCAGCTGTCCACCACCACGATGCGCCAGCTGGAGAAATCGCTGCCGTGGTACAGCCGGCTCAGTTCCGATGAGCGGTCCGCCCTCGGGATGGTGGCCCAGAACGGTATTGCCGCGTTCGTGACCTGGTACGAGCGGCCAAGCTCGCCGTCGTGGATCCTCACCGACGTCTTCGGGACCGCGCCGACTGAACTAACCCGCTCCATCAGCCTGCAGAAGGCCCTCCAGCTCATCAGGATCGTGGTGGAGGTGGTGGAGGACCAGGTGCCCGTGATCGCCCCGGAGGCGGATCAGCCCGCACTCCGTGAAGCCGTGCTCCGCTATTCACGTGAAGTGGCTTTTGCCGCGGCTGACGTCTACGCCCGGGCGGCCGAGTCCAGGGGCTCCTGGGACACCCGGCTGGAAGCCCTGATCGTCGATGCGATCCTGCGCGGCGAGAATACCGATGCCTTAAGGTCCCGCATTGCCGCCCTCGGCTGGAAAGCCCAGGAACGTTTTACCGTGATGGTGGGAAATTCGCCGTCGGAACCCAGCGCCAGCTACGTCAGCGAACTGCGCCGGACCGCCGGCAGGTTCGCCGAAGACGCGCTGGTGGGGATCCAGGGCGACCGGCTCATCCTCATCCTCGGAGGGGTCCAGGACCGGGAGAGCGCCTACCTGAAACTCAGCGAACTCTTCGCCCCGGGTCCTGTTGTCTACGGGCCGGAAGCGGGTTCCCTGCTGGAAGCGAGCAGTTCGGCCCAGTCGGCTTTCGCCGGGCTGACAGCTGCACGCGCGTGGCCCTCGGCGCCGCGCCCGGTTGCTGCCGACGACCTGCTGCCGGAGCGGGTCATTTCCGGGGACGATGCCGCCCGCCGCTCGCTTATCAAGAACATCTACCGGCCATTGATCGCAGCGTCCAACGGGCTGGTGGAGACCCTCGGTACCTACCTCGAACTCGGGCACTCACTGGAAGCAACGGCCCGTGAACTCTTTGTGCACGCCAATACCGTCCGCTACCGGCTCAAGCGCGTCTGTGACGTCACAGGCTGGGATCCGCTCCTTCCCCGGGAGGCGTTTGTGCTGCAGGCAGCCCTCGTGGTGGGGCGGCTTTCCGTGCCGCCCAAGGCACCCGCCGAACGCCAGCCGTCCCGGAACGGCAGCTGAACCGTTGTAGACTTCCTACAAACTGACCCAGTGAGCTTGGTGCATGAATACACCGAGAATCACGCGGTAATTTGGAAAGCTGGATACGTGCTTGCAATCGTCTGCCCTGGACAGGGCTCCCAGACCCCTGGTTTTCTGGCCCCCTGGCTGGAACTGCCTCCCGTCGCAGGCCATTTGGCCTCCCTCAGTGAAATAGCAGGCATCGACCTCACCGCACACGGCACCACGTCGGATGAGGAAACCATCAAGGACACGGCGGTGGCCCAGCCATTGATCGTTGCGGCCGGACTGGTGGCCGCCAAGTCGCTGTTCGACGTCGAACTCAGCACCCTGCCCGTCATCCTCGCCGGGCATTCCGTCGGCGAGATCACGGCGTCGGCGCTTGCGGGTGTCCTCACCGAGACCGAGGCAATGACCTTCGTGCGGGAACGTGCCAACAGCATGGCCGCCGCAGCAGCCGTCACGCCCACCGGCATGAGTGCCGTGGTTGGCGGGGACCCTGCCGAGGTCCTGGCGGCCATTGAGGCCTCCGGAGCCACGCCTGCCAACGTCAACGGTGCCGGCCAGACCGTCGCCGCAGGCACGTTCGAGCAGCTCAAGGCCCTCGCGGAGAACCCGCCGGCCAAGGCACGCGTGATCCCGTTGAAAGTGGCCGGTGCCTTCCACACCTCGCACATGTCCCCGGCGGTCGCTGCCCTGGAAGCCCTGGAGCCGTCGCTCAAGCCCCGGAACCCCCAGGTACCGCTGCTGTCCAACTTTGACGGCAAGGAAGTGACCGACGGCGACGCAGCAGTCGGCAGCCTCATCGCCCAGGTTTCCCGCCCGGTCCGCTGGGACCTGTGCATGGAAACGCTGGTGCAGCGCGGCGTCACCGGAGTCATTGAACTTGCACCGGCCGGAACCCTGGCCGGACTCGCCAAGCGGGGCATGCCCGGAGTGAAGACGGTCGCCGTCAAAACCCCGGACGATCTCACCGCCGCCCTTGCACTATTCGCAGAACTGGAGGGACAGGCATGAGCGCCCCCGTACTCAAGCAGGCACCGCTGCGGGAACACACCCGCATCCTCGGACTTGGCGCCTACCGGCCAAGCGTCATCGTCACCAACGAGGATGTGTGCCAGTGGATCGACTCCTCGGATGAATGGATCCGGCAGCGTACCGGCATCGTGACCCGTCACCGGGCCCCCGCAGACGTCAGTGTCATTGACATGGCGGAAGGCGCGGCCCGCGAAGCCCTGGCGAAGGCCGGCATCGAAGCCAGCCAGCTGGGCGCCGTCATCGTCTCCACTGTTACGCACCCGTACGCGACGCCATCTGCTGCTGCAAGCCTGGCAGACCGCCTCGGCGCAACGCCTGCTCCGGCCTTCGACATCTCGGCTGCGTGTGCCGGCTATTGCTACGGCATTGCCCAGGGCGACGCCCTGGTCCGCTCCGGAGCGGCCGAGTACGTGCTGGTGGTGGGAGCCGAGAAGCTCTCCGACGTCATCGACAACACCGAGCGCACGATCTCCTTCCTGCTTGGTGACGGCGCCGGCGCCGTGGTGATCGGCCCATCCGACACCCCTGGCATCGGTCCCTCGGTCTGGGGTTCGGACGGCAGCAAGTGGGATGCCATCGGCATGACACATTCGCTGCTTGATGTGCGGGAACTCGCCTTGGCCGCGAACAAGTCCGGCGCACTGAGCGCCGAGGAGGCCGAGGTAACCGACGCTGCCATCTGGCCCACCCTGCGCCAGGACGGCCAGACCGTATTCCGCTGGGCGGTTTGGGAGATGGCCAAGGTCGCCCAGCAGGCCCTCGACGCCGCCGGGATCACGGCTGACGACCTAGTGGCTTTTATCCCCCACCAGGCCAACATGCGGATCATCGACGAAATGGTCAAGAAACTCAAGCTCCCCGAGACCGTCAAGGTGGCCCGGGACATCGCTGAGGCCGGAAACACCTCCGCAGCTTCCATTCCGCTGGCCACCCACCGCCTCCTGCAGGAAAATCCCGAACTCAGCGGCGGACTCGCACTACAGATCGGATTCGGCGCAGGTCTGGTGTTCGGTGCCCAGGTCATCGTGCTCCCGTAGCCGAACCTTTTACCCACAACTGAATACGTTCTGAACAGTACGGATTCGCGAAGCAAGCCGTAACCGCGGCTTGAATCATTTCCGGCAGTACCTGCCGGCAACAACAAGAAAAGGAGCCATCAATGGCTAGCAACGAAGAGATCCTGGCCGGCCTGGCTGAAATCGTCAACGAAGAGACCGGCCTCGCCACCGAAGCAGTCGAGCTGGACAAGTCCTTCACCGAGGACCTCGACATCGACTCCATCTCCATGATGACCATCGTGGTCAACGCCGAAGAGAAATTCGGCGTGCGCATCCCGGACGAAGAGGTCAAGAACCTCAAGACCGTCGGTGACGCTGTCAGCTTCATCGCAAACGCACAGGCCTAGTCCTGGCTCCTGCCGGCAACGGCCTGCACTGGTATCCGGTCCGGAGCGCTGACCACGCGCCCCGGACCGGGCACCGCTGAATGACCTCAAGTTTTCCCCACGCATCCCCGGCCAGGCATCTCCCCGGATACGGCATGCGCACCGATAGAGAGTGATCCCATGGCACGCAAAGTAGTCATTACCGGTCTGGGTGCCACCACGCCCATTGGCGGCGATGTCCCCACAATGTGGAACAACGCGCTGAAGGGCGTCTCCGGCGCGCGCACGCTCGAGGATGACTGGGTGGCGAAGTATGAACTGCCCGTTCACTTCGCAGCCCGCGCCTCCACCCCCGCCCTGGATGTCCTGAGCCGTGTGGAAGCAAAGCGCATGGACCCGTCCACACAGTTCGGCGTCGTCGCCGCACGCGAAGCCTGGGCTGACTCCGGCATCACCGAAGTCGACCACGACCGCCTGGCGGTGGCCTTCGCAACGGGCATCGGCGGCGTTTGGACGTTGCTGGACGCCTGGGACACCCTGCGCGAAAAGGGCCCGCGACGCGTTCTGCCCATGACCGTGCCCATGCTCATGCCCAACGGCGTGGCCGCAGCGGTTAGCCTTGACCTTGGCGCCCGCGCCGGCGCCCACACCCCGGTGTCCGCCTGCGCGTCCGGCACTGAGGCCCTGCACCTCGGACTGGACCTCATCCGCTCAGGCAAGGCCGACGTCGTGGTCTGCGGCGGCGCCGAAGCCGCGATCCACCCGATGCCCATTGCCGCGTTCGCCTCGATGCAGGCACTCTCCCGTCGCAATGACGATCCCGAGCACGCGTCCCGCCCCTACGATACGGGCCGCGACGGTTTCGTCATGGGCGAAGGCGCCGGAGCCCTGGTCATCGAGGCTGAGGAACACGCGCTTGCCCGTGGAGCCCGGATCTACGGCGAGCTCGCCGGAACCTCTGTGACGGCAGACGCCTACCACATCACCGCGCCGGACCCCCAGGGCCTGGGCGCCACCCGCGCCCTGAAGGCGGCCATGTTCGACGGCCGTATCCAGGCCGAGGAAGTCGTGCACGTCAACGCGCACGCGACGTCCACGCCCGTAGGTGACAAGCCCGAGTACACGGCCCTTCGAGCCGCCCTGGGATCGCACGTGGACAACGTGGCGGTCTCCGCGACGAAATCCCAGATGGGTCACTTGCTGGGTGCTTCGGGCGCCGTAGAGGCCGTACTGACCGTACTGGCCGTGTACGAGCGCAAGGCTCCCGTAACCATCAACCTGGAAAACCAGGATCCGGAGATTCCGCTGGACGTCGTCACGAAGACCGCCCGCGAGCTGCCCTCGGGCAGCATCGTGGCGCTAAGCAACTCGTTCGGCTTCGGCGGCCACAACGCCGTCATTGCCGTCCGCAGCATCTAGCGTCCGCGATTTCACAGTAAGAGGCCCCTGCCGTCCGGCAGGGGCCTCTTACGTTATGGAGGGTATTGCTGAGCGATCCGGTTGTGTCCGCCCGCGCTGTGTCCGCTTGCGCTGAATCCGCTCGCGGGGGCCGGGTCGCGGGGGCCGGGTCAGCCCACCTGGTGTAGCCAGCGTACTGGAGCGCCCTCGGCAGCGTGCCGGAACGGCTCCAGCTCTTCGTCCCAGGCTTCACCGAGCGCAAGGGACAGCTCGTGGTAGACGGCGGACGGGTCGCCGGCACCGGACTCGTAGGCATAGCGGATGCGGTCCTCGGAGACCATGATGTTTCCATGCACGTCCGTGACGGCATGAAAGATTCCCAGTTCCGGGGTGTGTGACCATCGGCCGCCATCCACGCCCTGGCTCGGCTCCTCGGTGACCTCATAGCGCAGGTGCGCCCAGCCACGTAGGGCTGACGCCAGCAGCGCACCGGTCCCCGGGCTGCCTGTCCAGGAAAGCTCCGAACGGAACATTCCGGGCGCAGCAGGCTGGGCAGTCCACTCCAGGTCCGTCCGCTTATCCACGACCGACCCGATGGCCCACTCAACGTGGGGGCACAGGGCGGTCGGGGCCGAGTGAACGAACAAGACACCGCGGGTCATTGCAACAGACATTCCATCCTCCATAGCTGTAGGTACGTCTTCCCCAACGACCTCTGCCTGGATGTGTGTCTGCCGCGCCGGGTCCGCATGCTGCCGGTGGTCCCTGCAAGACTATGAAATTAGTGCCCGGCGAAACTTGAAACCGCTTGAGGGCGAGCTTCAAGCCTGACTTGAGAGTTGCCGAGCGTGATTCTTATTGTGCCGTACCCCGCCTAATTACGCCAGTGCAATTCGGCGCGCCGGAAGTGATCAAGAAATCCTGCACTCCGGCTGGCGGGGCTCTGCAGGCGGCCCCGGCGGGGCCGAACGTGAGAGCGAGAGGCCCAACGGCGGCCCCTGGATACGTTTCAGGCTCGCGGATGCGCCTGCTGGTAGCTTTGCCGCAGCCGGTCGACCGAGACGTGGGTGTAGATCTGCGTGGTCGCCAGGCTGCTGTGGCCGAGGATTTCCTGAACTGCCCTCAGGTCGGCTCCTCCGTCCAGCAAATGGGTGGCGGCGGAGTGCCGGAGAGCGTGGGGTCCAGTGGCAGCAGTGTCTCCCAGCGCGTCCAGCACGTCTTTCACCACCGTGCGAACCTGCCGCTGGTCCACCCGTCGGCCCCTTGCTCCGAGGAACAGTGCCGGACCGCTCCCGGTAACTGCCAACGCCGGACGTCCGCGGCGCAACCAGTCGTCGACGGCGACTGCTGCCGGCAGCCCGTACGGAACTGTCCGCTCTTTGTTGCCCTTGCCGACAACCCTGAGCGTCCGCCGGTCTGGATCGAGGTCGTCCACGTCCATGCCTGCCAGCTCCCCGACACGGACGCCGGTGGCGTAGAGCAACTCCACCATTGCGCGGTCCCGGAGGGCGAGCGGGCCGCCGTCTTCAGCTGCCGCCTTCAGCCGGTCGACGACGCGCAGTACCTGTTTCTGGTGCAAGACGCCCGGCAGGGCTCGTTCCCGCTTTGGCGCCTTCAGTCGCAGCGCCGGATCGGACCCCAGGAGCTCTTCACGCACCGCCCAGGAGGTGAAGGACCGGGCGGTCGCGGCGCGCCGGGCCAGCGTGGACCGGGACATGCCCGCCTCGCTCTGCGCGCCGAGCCAGCGCCGCAACGTGGACAGTTCGATCCCGGCGAGGTTGGTGGCACCGTCTGCTGCCGCCACCTGGAGCAGGCTCTGGACGTCGGAGAGGTAGGCGCGCACGGTGTGGGGCGACCTGGCACGTTCGCCTTCCAGGTAGCGGCCGAAACCGCGGGCGGCGTCAGCGAGGGCCGGAGGGAGGTCAGGAGTGTCCACGGTCCAACTTTCCCCATTATTCGACTGCCAATCAAGGAACCACGCAGCCGGGGCAGCCGGTTAACGGAACTCGCAGGCCTGACGGCAGCGAGTGCAGCGGCCACATGGCCGGCAGGAGGGATACGGTCAGCCGGCTTTCCGGGACCGTTTCCAGCCGCCGCGTTCGGATTCGGCAAGCCCCAGCAACCCCAGCCTGCCCAGCCCAGCCCTGACCGCCTCAGTACTCAGTCCCGCGACCGACGTCAGTTTTTCGACTGAGCTGGTGGATCTGAGCGGCAGTGCGTCCAGGAGGATGAGGTCCTCCAGGGTAAGTCCGTCATGGTCGGCACGCTCTGCCGGGGCCTCGTCTGCCAACGATTCGCCGCTGGGTGAGGCAAGTTCCGCGATTTCGCCGGCGTCCGTGACGCAGACGGCTCCCCCTTCGCGAATCAGCCGATGGCACCCGGCGGAATTTGCGCTGTGGACGGACCCAGGGACGGCCCCGACGGCCCTGCTCAGGCTTTCCGCGTGGTGGGCAGTGTTCAGTGCACCGGAGCGCCAGCGGGCCTCCACCACCACGGTCACCGATGACAACGCAGCGATAAGGCGGTTCCGTTGCAGGAACCGGTACCTGGTGGGTGCGGATCCGGGCGGTACTTCAGCCAGGACGGCACCTTGGTTCGCGACGGTCCTGAGCAGGTCTTCGTTGCCGGACGGATAGAAGCGGTCCACTCCCCCGGCCATGACAGCGATTGTGGGCATCGTGTCACCGGCACCGGCCAGCGCAGCCCGGTGGGCGTGCGCATCGATCCCGTAAGCCCCTCCCGACACAATGGTGAAGCCCCGCTGTGCCAACGAATAGGCCAGATCGCCCGTGACGGCCGCGCCATAGCTGGTGCTGTCGCGGGAACCAACCAAGGCGATGGACTTCGCCGCCGCAGGCAGCGGGAGTTCCAGTCCGCGCCACCAGAGGCAGATGGGCTCATGAAGGTCCAGGTCGGCCAACTGCCCGGGCCAGAGTGAATCGGACGGCATGATCATCCGGCCGCCCAGCCGGTGCATGGTGGCGAGATCCCGCTCCGGAGCCAGGTCCGGAATGCGCGGGGCCCAGCGCTTGAGCGAAGCGCTCATTCCGGGCCAGCTCGCTGTCCCGTTCTCCGCAAGCAAAGCCGTGACGTCCTGTTCCAGCTGCGGCCCGGACCCCAGTTGGCCGGTGGCGATTCGGAGCGCGTCCACTGCGCCGGCCGCCCTGACAAGTGCCAGGCCTACGGCGTCCTGCGGCTCCATAAGTCGCGATAGGGCGGCACGGGATATGCGTTCTTGGTCAGTCATCGTTTTCCTTTCAGGCGGCAGCCGAGACAGCTTGCCGGAGTCCCAGCGCCTGCCCGATGTCGTCGAGATCCGGGGTGTCACGGCATGCCAGGTCCGCCAGTGTCCAGGCAAGGCGCAGAACACGGTCGTATCCGCGGGCAGTCAGGACACCGCGTTCAAGCGAGTGGTCCAGGATGCGTGTGGTGGGTGATGCAAGGCGCAATGCCCCGCGAAGGACACGGCCGGGCACCTGGGAGTTGGTTTCCAGCCCAAGGGGCCGAAGCCTCTGCAGTTGGCGCAGGCGGGCGTCACGGACCCGTGCGGCAATTGCAGTAGTGTCTTCCTCCGCACCGGTACGCCCGAAATCGGCAAGCGAAACCCGCTCCACCTGCAACTGGATGTCCACCCGGTCCAGGAGTGGCCCGGACATCCGGGCGAGGTAGCGGCGCCGCATCATCGGGGTGCAGGTGCAATCGAGCCCCTTCCCCGAGGCCTTGCCGCAGGGGCACGGGTTGGCGGCCAGCACGAGTTGGAATCTTGCCGGATAGGCAGCTGTACCGGCGGACCGGTGGATCACCAGTTCGCCGCTCTCCAAGGGTTGCCTGAGGGCATCGAGGACACGCCGTTCGTATTCCGGGGCCTCATCCAGGAACAGCACGCCACGATGTGCCCTGGAGGCGGCGCCCGGCCGCGGCAGCCCTGATCCGCCTCCGATGATGGCGGCGGCGGTGGCGCTGTGGTGGGGATTCTCAAACGGCGGCCGTCGAAGGAGCTGCACGGAGGCTGACGGCAGGGCACACAAAGAGTGGATGGCCGTCACTTCCATGGCCTCGGTGTCAGCCAGGTCCGGCAGCAGGCCCGGGAGCCGTTCGGCGAGCATTGTCTTCCCGGCACCGGGCGGACCGGACAGGAGCAGATGATGGGCACCCGCGGCCGCGACTTCGAGTGCCCTCCGGGCCTCCCCCTGGCCCGACACATCGCACATGTCCGGTGCCACGGTGGGTCCGGCCGCAGCTTCGCCGGAGCATGCCTCGTCTTCGGGTTCGAAGTCAAGCGCAAGCTCCATCGGATCAGCCCCGAAGTCACAGGCAAGTCGGGCAAGTGTCTTGTAGCCGCGTACGCGGGCGCCGGGTACAAGGCCGGCCTCAGCCGCATTCGCCTGGGCCACCACTATGTCCGGGTAGCCCGCCTGCACGGCGGCCATCACGGCGGGGAGGATGCCGCGGACCGGCCTGAGCCTGCCGTCAAGGCCCAGTTCAGCGATGAAGATTGTCCGTTCAGTTGAGTGGATGTCATTTGCGGCCCGAAGAACCGCCATGGTGATAGCCAAGTCGAAACCCGAGCCCCGTTTTGGCAGCGACGCAGGGATGAGGTTGGCGGTGATCTTGCGCCGGCTCAGCGGAATGCCGGAGTTTTGCGCGGCCGACCGGATCCGTTCCTTGGCTTCGTTCAGCGAAGCGTCCGGCAAACCGAGAATCACGAAGGCCGGGAGAGTCTGGCCGATGTCAGCTTCAACTTCCACGATGTACCCATTGAGTCCCACGAGCGCCACGGAGTACGTCCTGCCCAGGGCCACCTACCCCACCCCCCTGAGATGCTCCACGCGCGGCTGGCCGGCGCCGTCGTCCAGGACGGCAACCACGTCGACGCGGCGGCAGGGCATGCGCAGTTCGTGGTCTCGGCACCATGCCGATGCAAGCCTGTGCAAGCGCGCCAGTTTGGCAACGCCGACGGCTTCAAAGGGATGCCCGTACGCGAGGGACTTCCGCGTTTTCACCTCGGCGATGACGAGCGAATCGCCGTCAAGGGCCACGATGTCGATTTCGCCTTCGGAACAGCGCCAGTTACGGTCCACGATCCGCATGCCCTGTGATTCCAGATATCCGGCGGCTAGTTCTTCCCCGCGCCGGCCAAGCAAGTCTTTGGCTCTCATTCTTACCTCCGCCACCAGACTGCGGGAGGGCGCGGAGGCGGGCATAGCAGCGAACGCCGCTATGTGGGAAAGCCTGCTAATCGGGTGCTGTGGAGGAGATGTTGGATCCGGGAAGTACGGCTAGGCACGGGTTCCGCATCTCATGCAGTGGGCAGACTGGTGCGGCCGCTCATCGTAGAAGCCGGCATGGCTGCTCCAGATGTGCCCTAGGAACCAGCAGAGTATTTTCATGGTGAGATCTTCTCTGATTTCAGCCGGGTAGGCGGTGCCAGTACGAGCCCGCGGCGCTCGACTCAAGCACCGCCAGTATTTATCTGCAGGACGCGAGACCCCTCCGCATCGCGGTAAGCCGTCGGAACAGAACTGCGAATCAATCCCTTACAGTAGTCTCGCGCCAAGGATGGCAGGGATGCCAGCCCCCGGGCAAAAAACAAGTAGTGCGAACCGCCGAACCGGTGGTCAGAGGCGAAGGTCAGGTGCCTGGGCCAACGGCCACGTCAGTTGCCGAGATCCACGTCCTTGGGAAGGGCCAGTTCCTCGTTGCGTGGCAGCTCTTCCACGTTGACGTCCTTGAACGTGATCACCCGGACGCTCTTGACGAATCGGGCCGAGCGGTAGACATCCCACACCCAGGCGTCCTGGAGGGTGAGGTCGAAATAGACTTCGCCGTCTGCGCTGCGCGCCTGAAGGTCCACGTGGTTGGCGAGGTAGAAACGCCGTTCGGTCTCGACTACGTAGCTGAACAGCCCGACGACGTCACGGTATTCGCGGTAGAGCTGAAGCTCCATGTCGGTTTCATAGTTCTCAAGATCCTCGGCACTCATGGTTCCATCTTGCACTATTCCGCGCTGCCCCGCGGCCAGGGCGGGGAGCCGGAGTTAGAGAATCTGCCAGCTGACCCGGTGATAGGGCGTCGGGCCCGCTGCTTTGAGCGCTATCTTGTGTGACGCCGTTCCGTAGCCTTTGTTTTCATCCCAGCCGAAGGCAGGGTACTCCTCGTGCAGCGAACGCATCAGCCGGTCGCGTTCCACCTTGGCCAGGATGCTGGCGGCGGCCACGCTCAGGCACTGCATGTCCGCTTTGATGAGGGTGTGGACCGGCGCGTCGCAGCCCGGACCCGCCGGGGCATCGTCGAACAGGGAGGCCTGCGTCTCCGGGGAGAGCCAGTTGTGGCTGCCGTCGAGCAAGACCACATCCGGGGTGACCCCGGCGGCCAGGATCTGCAGCCAGGCCCGCGTGCCGGCTGTCCGCAGGGCAGCGATGATACCCAGTGCGTCGATCTCGCCGGCGGAGGCGTGCCCCACCGCCGAGGCGACGCTCCAGCTCCGCACCAGGGGTTCCAGCCGCTCACGGTCGGATTCTTTCAGGAGCTTGCTGTCTCGGACGTCGTCCAGCAGCACCGGCCGGCTCAGGTCCACGACGGTGATCCCGACGGTCACGGGCCCCGCGATGGCACCCCGGCCTACTTCGTCGATGCCGGCCAGCAGCCTGGCGCCGGAACTCAAGAACCGGTGCTCGTAGTCGAGGGTGGGTGCAACGGACATCTATTTTCCAGCCGGCGCAGGGACGTTCCGGAACACGTCGGGATAGTTGCCCAGGCCAGTCAGCCGGTTGAGGGGCCACGCAATAACGGCCGCTTTGCCCTCAATATCGGGCATGTCGATGAAGCCGCCGTTGCTGTCCTGGTGGGCGCGGGAATCGGCCGAGTGGTTCCGGTTGTCTCCCATCACCCAGATCTTGCCGTCCGGGACAATGACGTCAAAGTTGCGGATGTCCGGCACCTCGGCGGGGTTGACGTAGGTCTCGTCCACGGCGGTGCCGTTGATGGTGAGCTTGCCGCCGGCGTCACAGCACACCACATGGTCACCCGGGAGGCCGATCACGCGCTTGACCAGGTGCTGCTCCGAATTGTCCGGCAGCAGGCCGACGAACGTCAGGCCGTCCTGGACCCAGGTATACGGGCCGTCGGCCTTCTCCGGTGAGGGCACCAGCCATCCCTTGGTGTCCTTGAAGACCACCACATCGCCGCGCTCAAGGGCGAAAGGTTCAGGCACAAGCAAGTTAACGAAGATCCGGTCGTTCACATCCAGTGTGTTGACCATGGATTCGGAGGGGATGTAGAACGCCCGGAACAGGAAAGTCTTGATCAGGAAGGACAGCACCACAGCGATGGCCACCACCGTGAGCACCTCCTTGACCCAGAGGTACACCGCGCCATGGGCTTTGCCTTCTTTAGGCGCTTTCGACGGGCCGGATTTCGAATGCGCGCCGTGCGAACCGGCCGCCCGGCTCCCGGCTCCGGCGGGCAGGCCGGTTTCGGCTGACGGATCAGCAGGTGTGCCTGCGGACGGAAGGGCGGTCTCCCTGTCCGTGGCGGTTCCCGTTTGGTCGCCTCCGGCCGAGGCGCGTCCGGTGTCGTGCTTGAACGGATCAGGAGTCCGGGGGTCGGTCTCGGGCATCTACTGTCCGTCCTTCGTCGTCGTGCTGGTTTCTGCTGGCCGGGGAACGGCCGCAAATCTGTCGAGTGGCCAGATGATCTGGACCGGCCTGCCAATGACCCGCCCCAGAGGCACCATGCCGCCGCCCGGCGCGCCCAGGAGGCTCCGGGAATCGGCGGACATCGAGCGGTGGTCCCCAAGCAACCATAACCGTCCCGCTGGAACGATCACGCTGAACTTCTGCTTGCTCGCAACGTCTCCGCCATAGAGGTATGGTTCCTCAAGCGCCTGACCGTTCACTGTGAGCCGCTGCTGGTCGTCGCAGCAGACAACATGATCCCCGGGCAGCCCGATAACCCGCTTTATGTAGGTTGTATCACTCCCGGTAACGCCAAGCCAGTGGCCCGCCGCCGCAGCGGCGTCCTGGAGCGGGCCGTTGCCGCTGTTGAGCGGGGCGAACGTCCCGCGGCCGTCAAAGACTACGACGTCACCCCGCCGGACCGGCTCGGACTGGAAGTCGGTCCGGGACACCAGAATCCTGTCCCCCGCGCCGAATAGCGGCTCCATGGAGGCGGACGGTATGTAGTACACATCCAGCCAGAGGGCGCGGACAAGTCCGCTGATCAGAACGGCCAGCGCCAGTGCCAGCAACACAAAACGCCAGCCCGGTTTCCTGGGCTGGCGTTTTGACTGGTCCATGATCCGTATCCTGTGGCGCTGTTGCGGAAGGCTCCGGCGCGGACCGGATCCGGGTTCTGGACCCGCCGTGGAAGTCCGGGGACTTACTTGGCGGTGCTGAAGTCGCGCTTTTCCTTGATCTTCGCGGCCTTACCGCGCAGTGCACGCATGTAGTAAAGCTTGGCGCGGCGGACGTCACCCTTGGTGACGACCTCGATCTTGTCGATGATCGGGGAGTGTACCGGGAAGGTACGCTCTACGCCGACACCGAAGGAAACCTTGCGGACCGTGAAGGTTTCGCGGATGCCGTCGCCCTGGCGGCCCAGGACGAAGCCCTGGAATACCTGGACACGGGAGTTCTTGCCTTCGATGATGTTCACGTGAACCTTGAGGGTGTCACCCGCGCGGAACTGGGGAACATCGGTGCGCAGCGACGCTGCGTCTACGGTATCGAGGATATGCATTGATCCACTCCTGGTGAACGCCACAGGTCATCCACTTTGGGTCACGGCGGCCAAGCCCGGGAACAGTCCCGGAAATCACTGCCGAAAATTTTCCGATCCGGCTCCGTCACTGATTGACGGGACCGGGGTGCCGGGCTGTTGGTGGCGCTCCCCCTGTGGCAGGTGCGCACCCAGCAGGCACAAGGACTAATTTTGCCACATTCGAAGGATTCCGGCGAATCCTTACCCGCCTGACGGCTTCGGCGGTTCCGCGAGGCGTCAGCCGTCCGCCGGCGCGCCGTTCCCGGGCTCCTCCGGGCGGAGCCGGAGACGACCGTCGACGACGTCGTACCCCAGGTCACCGAGCGCGGTGCGGTCCGCGCGGGGAAGATTGCCGGCGTCGAACTCTGCAAGCAGGTCGGGGCGGCGTTCGGCGGTCCGGCGGTACTGCTGGTGGCGGCGCCACTGGGCAATCTTGCCGTGGTTGCCGCTCAGCAGAACCGGGGGAACCTCGCGGTCACGCCAGGAGGACGGCTTGGTGTACACGGGGTACTCCAGCAGGCCGTCCGAGTGTGATTCCTCGACGAGGGACTCAGGATTGCCCACAACGCCCGGAAGGAGCCTGACGATGGCTTCCGTCATGGCGAGCACAGCCACCTCGCCGCCATTGAGGACGTAGTCGCCCAGGCTCATGGGCCGGACTGTGAAGTGCTCTTCCGCCCACTCGATGACCCGCTCGTCGATGCCCTCATACCGGCCGCAGGCAAAGACCAGCTGGTCTTCTTCGGCCAGTTCGTGCGCCAGCGCCTGGGTGAACCGTTCCCCTGCCGGGGAGGGGACGATCAGCACCGGCTTGCGGGCGGCGTCGCCGCCCCTGGCTCCGGCTACAGAACTGAGCGCCTGCGCCCATGGTTCCGCTTTCATCACCATGCCGGCTCCGCCGCCGTACGGAGTGTCGTCTACTGAGCGGTGCTTGTCAGTGGTGAACTCCCGGAGATCATGGACGTTCAAGTCCAGGATGCCGTCCTGGCGTGCCTTCCCGATCAGCGAAAGTTCCAGGGGCGCAAGGTACTCCGGGAAGATGCTGACGACGTCGATCCTCATTTAGGCGTTGTCTCCGGCCTGAGGCTTGCCCGGCTCCGCCTCGTCCGCTCCGGCCCCGCCGGCGCCCGGGGTTTCGCCGGAATCGTCAACGTTGATTTCGAACAGGCCGGGCGGCGGGGTGACCAGGATGTACTTCTCGCCGACATTAACCTCAGGCACGATTTCCTCGACGAAGGGAATCAGGATTTCCTTGCCGTCCGGCGCCTCCACCACAATGAGGTCCTGGACCGGAAGGGTACGGAGGCCGGAAATCCTGCCGACCACGGCGTCGCCGACGCGGACTTCGAGGCCGACGAGCTCGTGCTCGTACCAGCCTTCGTCGTCTTCCTCCTCGAGTTCCTCGGTCTCAATGAACAGTTTGGCACCGCGCAGGGCTTCGGCCTGGTTGCGCGTCTCGATGCCTTCGAAGCCCAGCAGCAGGATGTCCTTGTTCCAGCGGGCACTGTCAACGGTGAGCGGCCCCGCCGACGCGGGTTCAACCATGAACCGGGTGCCCGGAATGAATCGGTCCTCCGGCGCGTCGGTCAGGACCTGGACGGTCACTTCGCCGCGGATGCCGTGCGGTTTGCCGATTCGTGCCACCTGAAGCTGCATCTGTTCCTCTGTTCCGGGGTTCGTTCTGTTGTGGTTCTACTGCGGCCGAAAACAGTCCGGCCCCTCCACCATAATCTGGTGAAGGGGCCGGACTTGAGACAAGTATTGCGGGGCGTTTACCGGCGGCGGTCTGTGTCGACGACGTCGACCCTGACCTGCTCGCCGCCGGCCAGCGCCGCCACGACGGTGCGCAGTGCGCGTGCCGTGCGGCCCTGACGACCGATCACCCGTCCAAGGTCGTCCTGGTGAACCCGCACCTCGAGGGTGTCCCCGCGGCGGTTGTTCTTGGCACTGACCTTGACGTCCTCGGGACTGTCAACGATCCCGCGGACAAGGTGTTCGAGCGCTTCTGCCAGCAATTTACTCAGCCTCGGTGGTCTCTGCTTCAGCTTCGGTGGAAGCGTCGGCTGCCTCGTCCTTCTTGGCCTTCTTGGTGATGGCTTCCGGGATGATCACGGAACCCTTTTCCGGGGTAACGAAGGCAGCCTTGGGAGCCTTGGTCTTCAAGGTGCCCTCCTGGCCGGGGAGACCCTTGAACTTCTGCCAGTCACCGGTGATCTTGAGGATCGCAGCAACCTGCTCGGACGGCTGTGCGCCGACGCCGAGCCAGTACTGGGCACGGTCCGTGTCGACCTCGATGTATGAGGGCTCTTCGGTGGGGTGGTACTTGCCGATCTCTTCGATGGCACGGCCGTCACGCTTGGAGCGTGCGTCCATGACGACGATGCGGTAGTACGGTGCGCGCATCTTGCCAAAGCGCTTAAGGCGAATCTTTACGGCCACTTTTGTGGTCACTCCTGTTTCTGAAACGGGGTCGAGCCCGGCGTTCTGCACCCGTGGGGCGGGCCGTACTAGGGGGTTCTAAAAGGACAGGATCCGGACGCGGAGAGAGGGGCCACGCAGATCGAGTACCTGTTTATTGTGCCAGATCAGCGGCGGGATTTCGACTTGACACCCGGCGGGCCGTTCAGGACGACCACACGTACAGCCCGGTCCGCGCGTTCGGGTCCACGCTGCCGGCCATCTGCGCGAGCCGCTGGACATACCCGAGGGCCTCTTCGGAACCAAAAGGCATATCCTCCTCCGCCGCCCACCTGGCCGCCACGTCCTCCAGGACATTGCCCTCGCCTTCGGTCTCATAGCTGAGGAGTTCGGCGAGCGCACGCACCATGGCGGCCGGCACGCCCAGGAGCGAATCGCTGGCCACGTCCACCATGGCGAGCTCATAGTCCGCTCCTGACGCGTGGACCGCCGCTCCGGCGAGGTCGCCCAGCTGCTCAATCTCAAAATCGCTGATGTCCGTAATCCGAAGCGCGTCCGGAGCAGCGGGGCCTCCGCCGTCGAGTGCCGCCGCGCGCTTGAGCGCCTCGTCGTGGGTGGAAACAAAGATTTCGGTGAAACCCATGGAAATCATCCTCATTCCGTCGGCGGTGTCATGGTCCGGCAGGGCAGCTTCGCAGCCTCCACGGACTTCCGGCTTCAGCCTAGCCCAGAAGAACGCGCAGCTCGGCGCCGCCTCAGCGGACGGCGACGCGGATCCGGTTGCGCCACGGATCCTCAAACCGCAGCTCGGCTCCCGTATGGTGCGAAGCAACGCCGGCGACCCGCAAACGGTCGGCGAGCGCGCCGACGTCGTCCGTTCCCGGCACCTCGATCAGGACTTCACCCAGCCCCAGGGTGTCCCGGCGGGGCCCGGCGCCCCTGCTGTTCCAGACGTTCATGGCCATATGGTGGTGGTAGCCGCCGGCCGAGACGAACAGGGCCTGCCCGTGCCATCCGGCAGTCTTCTCGAAACCGAGGGTGCCCACGTAGAAGTCGTGCGCCGACTGGACATCACCCACTTGCAGGTGGACGTGCCCGACGCCGGCCGCGGCCTCGCGCTGCCCGCTCACCGCGTCCTCGCTTAGGAAGTCCTGGAGGAAGCGCTGCGGCGGCAGGGCAAGGCTGTCCATGACCACATTGGTTCCCTCCCAGGACCAGTCGCTGCGGGGACGGTCCCAGTACAGCTCGATGCCGTTCCCCTCGGGATCGTTGAAGTAGAAGGCCTCACTGACGAGGTGGTCTGCGCTTCCGGTGAACAGCCGCGGTTCATACCGGGCGGCAGAGGCCACCGTGGCAGCGAGCGACGACCGGTCCTCGAACAGCAGTGCCGTGTGGAACAGCCCCGCCTCGCCACGGGCCGGGAGGTTCAACCCGGGGGCCGCGGCCAGGTGGACCAGCAGTGCACCCCGGCGGCCGAGGTACACCCCGCCATCCTGCTCAGCCACGACGTCCAGCCCGAGCGCGCGCTGGTAATAGTCCGTCATCAGCTTCATGTCGCCCACCTTGAGCATCACCGTGCCCATGGTGAGATCGGCGGGCAACAGGTCCTTGCTGCTGGATTCCACGGTCATTCCAACTCCAAACTCTGGAAACTCGGCCGCCGGCGACCGGCGACGATTACATAGAGTAAATTACTTGAAGCTTCAATTTATTCCTAGCGGAGCTGCCGGCCCCGAAGAACGATGTGCTTGAGGTCCCGCAGTGTTGCCGGATTGAGCCTGGGGTCCAGTTCGCACAGCACGACGTCGGCGCTGGCACCTTCGGCGATGCCGTCGGCCCCCAGCCACTCACGCGCGGCCCAGGAAGCGGCGTCCAGGGCTGAGGCCGCCGGCAGGCCGGCGGCGTGGAGCGCCTGGATCTCGTCCACGATCCTGCCGTGGCTGATGACACTGCCCGCATCGGTCCCGGCGTAGATCGCCACGCCGGCTTCGAAGGCCTCGAGGATGCGCTCGTTCCGCCGTTCCCAGAGCCTTTGCATGTGCGCCCCGTACACCGGAAACTTCGCTTTCGCACGGGCCGCAATGTCGGGGAATGTCGCAATGTTGATCAGCGTGGGAACGATGGGGACGCGCTGGTCCACGAAACGGGGGATGTGGCGCGGCAGCAGGCCGGTTCCGTGTTCGATGCAGTCGATGCCGGCGTCGAGCATGTCATCCAGGGTGTCCTCCGCGAAACAGTGGGCGGTCACCCTGGCGCCTTCGTCGTGGGCTGCGCGGACAGCGTCCCGCACCACTGCGGCGCGGAACGACGGCGCCAGGTCGCCGGCGTCCCGGTCGATCCAGTCCCCTACGAGCTTGACCCAACCGTCACCCGCCAGCGCCTGCTTCCGCACGGCCTCGACCAGTCCGTCCGGCTCAACTTCGACGGCGAATCCCTGCAGGTAGCGGCGCGTCCTGGCGATGTGGCGGCCGGCGCGGATGATGCGCGGCAGCTCCGGCCGCTGCTGGAGCCAGCGGGTGTCGTGGACGGCGCCGGCATCCCGGACGAGCAGCGTACCGGCATTCCTGTCCGTGAGGGCCTGTTCCTCGGCCACGGAATCCGGAACGTCACCGGCTGGTCCCAGCCCGATGTGGCAATGCGCATCCACCAGGCCAGGCAGCACCCAGCCGTTCAACACCAGGTCAGGCGGAGCGGCCGGCCGTGTGAACGTCAGCCTGCCGTCCACAGCCCAGAGGCCCTGCCGTTCCCGGTCCGGGGCGGTGAGCACGGTTCCGCTGAATTCGATGACGCCACGCATGCTTCAAGCCTAGACCGGCCGGGCACCCTCCCCTGTTGTGACCTGCATGTGACATGGACCCGCCCCGGCCCTGTGGTAGCTTCGTCTACGACCACACGGGTGCCCTTGCAAGGGCTGAGATCGGGCTGACGCGGCCTGCGACCGTTGAACCTGTCCGGGTAATGCCGGCGAAGGAAGTGAGTATTCCGTGAATACACAAGAAACACAGCTGATCCGTGCCCAAAACAAGACCGCACCCGGCAATTCGGCACTTGCCGAAGCGCAGTCCCTGAAGTCCCACTCGCTGGCATTCATCGCCGATGAGGCCACCGGGATCCGGGTTCCGGTGACCGAAATCGCCCTTGAGGACTCACCGGGCGGGGCAGCCAACCCGCCGTTCCGCGTGTACCGGACTGCCGGGCCCGGCAGCGATCCCGTGGTGGGCCTGGAGCCTTTCAGAACCCGGTGGATCGAGTCGCGGGCAGACACCGAGCCCTATGGCGGAAGGGAACGGAACCTGCTCGATGACGGCAGGTCGGCAGTGCGCCGCGGCGCCGCGTCCGCGGAGTGGAAGGGCGCGCAGCCCGTGCCCCACCGCGCCGTCGAAGGCAGAACAGTCACGCAGATGCACTACGCCCGGCAGGGTGTGGTGACGCCCGAGATGCAGTTCGTTGCCCTCCGCGAAAACTGCGACGTGGAGCTGGTCCGCAGCGAAGTCGCTGCGGGCCGCGCCATCATCCCCAACAACATCAACCACCCGGAATCCGAGCCGATGATCATCGGCAAGGCCTTCCTGGTGAAGATCAACGCCAACATCGGCAACTCGGCCGTCACGAGCTCCATCGCGGAGGAGGTCGACAAGCTGCAATGGGCCACACAGTGGGGCGCCGACACCGTGATGGACCTGTCCACCGGCGACGACATCCACACCACCCGTGAGTGGATCATCCGCAACTCGCCAGTCCCGATCGGCACCGTTCCCATCTACCAGGCCCTGGAAAAGGTCAACGGCGAGGCCAACCAACTGACGTGGGAAATCTTCCGCGACACCGTGATCGAACAGTGCGAGCAGGGCGTGGACTACATGACCATCCACGCCGGGGTGCTGCTGCGGTATGTGCCGCTGACGGCCAACCGGGTCACCGGCATAGTCTCCCGCGGCGGCTCCATCATGGCCGGCTGGTGCCTTGCCCACCACCAGGAGAACTTCCTGTACACGCACTTCGACGAGCTGTGCGAAATTTTCGCCAAGTACGACGTCGCGTTCTCGCTGGGCGACGGGCTGCGGCCAGGTGCGACCGCGGACGCGAACGACGCCGCCCAGTTCGCCGAGCTGGATACCCTGGCCGAACTGACGCAGCGCGCCTGGGAGTTCGACGTGCAGGTGATGGTGGAAGGACCCGGCCACGTGCCTTTCCACCTGGTACGTGAAAACGTGGAACGCCAGCAGGAACTCTGCAAGGGAGCACCGTTCTACACGCTGGGGCCGCTGGTGACGGACATAGCCCCGGGCTACGACCACATCACGTCCGCCATCGGCGCCACGGAAATCGCCCGCTACGGCACGGCCATGCTCTGCTACGTCACGCCCAAGGAACACCTGGGGCTGCCCAACAAGGACGATGTCAAGACCGGCGTCATTACCTACAAGATTGCCGCCCACGCCGCCGACCTGGCCAAGGGCCACCCCGGCGCGCACGAACGCGACGACGCCCTGTCCAAGGCCCGGTTCGAATTCCGCTGGCGGGACCAGTTCGCCCTCTCACTGGACCCGGTCACCGCCGAATCCTTCCATGACGAGACCCTCCCCGCGGAACCGGCCAAGACCGCGCACTTCTGCTCCATGTGCGGGCCCAAGTTCTGCTCCATGCGCATCAGCCAGGACATCAGGGACGAGTACGGTTCCGCCGAAGCACAGTCGGCACTCGCCGAGATGGCGGCAGGCATGCGTGAAAAGAGCAACGAATTCCTGGCAGCCGGCGGCAAGGTTTACCTTCCCGAGCTGCAGCTTCCAAACCCGGAACAACCGGGCCGGCGCAGTGCAGCGACGGGCGACGCTACGACGCCTGTGAGTGCTGACGCCTGCTGACTTCTGCGATGAAGGACCGGATAACCCGGTCTCCCTCCACCGAATCCTGAGGCCGGTGTCCGCCCGCGGCAACGCGGTGCTGGGCACCGGTTTCACGCAGGTAGCCCGCAATCTCTTCGTAGAGCGGCTCCCAGCCGCCGGTCAGGACGAGCGTGGCGACACCCGGCACGATCTGCAGCGGCGCCTCCCACGGAGGCGCCTGTAACCGGAGCCGGCGGGCAGCGTTGAGTGCTTCCGGCGTGGCGGGGCCATCACTGTGCACGGAAAACGCCCGCCGGACAAACTCCCGCTGGAAGTCGTCGTCGCCGAGCTGGTGCCGCACGTCAAAAAGCGGCTGCATCAGTGCGCGGTGCGCAGCAGTGGCAGGCAGTTCAGCGGTCAGTGACAGGCAGGCGGGCTCCACGAGGGTGAGGGACTGCACCAGATCCGGGCGTTCCACGGCCGCCATCATAGCCGCAATGGCGCCCTGGGCATGCGCCACCACATGTCCGCCGGCAGCGCCCCGGCCCTCGTCCGCCAAGGCCCCCAGCACAATCCCGGCGTCCGTCTGGAAGTCCGATTCGACGGGCTCCGCAGACGCGTCAAAACCGTGGCGGCGCAGGAACAGTGCGTCGTAGGCCAAGGCCATGCCGTGTTGCTTGGGCCACGCGGCAGACCCGAAGGCTCCCGAACCGTGGACGAACACTACGCGCTGCTTAAACATGCCCCAACCCTATGGCAATGGCCGGACAATTCGGCCGGACGACATCGAACCTGCCGGCAGCCACGTTGACCGTACGTAAAACCGCGCCGCCAGTAACTACTTGCTCCCGCCGAGGAACTTGTCGAACCCCTTGGGCAGGTTGAGCTGCGACGGGTCGAAGTCCGCTCCCTGCTGACCGAAAGCCGCCCCGGTCGGAAGTGCCTTGCCGGCGCTGGCGCGCCGGGCCTCGGCGTCGCGGAGTTCCTGCGCTGCCTTGGCCGGGTTTCCGGACTTGGCCTTCTTCTTCGGCGCGTTCTTGGCGCCCTTGCGGGCTCCTCCGCCGCCCATGCCAGGCATTCCAGGCATGCCCGGCATTCCGCCGCCGGCTGCCATCTTCTTCATCATCTTCTGCGCCTGGGCAAACCGCTCCAGCAGGCCGTTGACGTCCGACACATGCATGCCCGAGCCCTTTGCGATGCGGGCCCGGCGTGAGCCGTTGATGATCTTGGGGGCAACGCGCTCATGCGGGGTCATGGAGCGGACGATCGCTTCGACGCGGTCGATTTCGCGTTCGTCAAACTGCTCGAGTTGCTGGCGGATGTTCTGCGCGCCCGGCATCATCATGAGCATTTTCTTCATAGAGCCCATGTTGCGGATCTGCTGCATCTGGGCCAGGAAGTCGTCCAGCGTGAAGTCTTCCTGGTCGGCGAACTTCTTCGCCATCCGGGCCGCTTCGTCCTTGTCCCAGGACTTTTCAGCCTGCTCGATCAGGGTGAGGACGTCGCCCATGTCGAGAATGCGGGACGCCATGCGGTCCGGGTGGAACAGCTCAAAGTCGTCCACGCCTTCGCCGGTGGAGGCGAACATGACGGGCTTGCCGGTGACCGACGCAACGGACAGCGCGGCACCGCCGCGGGCGTCGCCGTCGAGCTTGGAAAGTACGATGCCGGTGAAGTTGACGCCTTCATCGAAGGCAAGCGCCGTGTTGACGGCGTCCTGTCCGATCATCGAGTCAATGACGAAGAGCACTTCGTTGGGCACGATCGCCCGGCGGATCTGGCGCGCCTGCTCCATCATTTCGGCATCCACGCCAAGGCGCCCGGCGGTGTCCACAATGACGACGTCGTGAAGCTTCTGGCGCGCTTCTTCGACACCGGCCCGGGCAACTGCCACGGGGTCGCCGGCCGGGTGTTCCAGCTCCATGGAGGTGGCACCCGGGTGCGGGGCGAAGACGGGCACCCCGGCGCGCTGTCCGACAACCTGGAGCTGGTTGACAGCGTTGGGCCGCTGGAGGTCACAGGCCACGAGCATGGGGCTGTGGCCCTGGGACTTCAGCCATTTGGAGAGCTTGCCGGCGAGGGTGGTCTTGCCGGCACCCTGGAGGCCCGCGAGCATGATGATGGTGGGGCCGGTCTTGGCCAGGCGGATACGCCGGGTCTCGCCGCCCAGGATTTCGACGAGTTCCTCGTTGACGATCTTGACGATCTGCTGGCTGGGGTTCAAGGCACCGGACACCTCGGCGCCCAGGGCACGCTCGCGCACCCGGCCCGTGAACTCGCGGACCACGGGCACGGCAACGTCGGCGTCCAGGAGGGCCCGCCGGATCTCGCGGACCGTGGCGTCAACGTCCGCCTCGGTGAGGCGGCCCTTGCCGCGGAGATTCTTGAAGGTTGCTGTCAACCGGTCAGAGAGTGAATTGAACACGCGCCGTGCACTTCTTTCAGTGGATCTACAGCTGGCGGCCGGTGCGGCTCGCCAGAGTCGTGACTGTTGTTGGCCTGGACCAACTGCCTCGACAACGGGACTCGACTATCTAGGGTACCAAGACAGCCCTTTAAGATGGCATGCTGGCAGGATGGCCGCCCAAACCACTGTAAAAACATTGCTCATCCTCGGCGCGTCCGGGGACCTCACCGGCCGGCTGCTGCTGCCTGGACTCGCCCGCCTCGCTGCCCGGGGGCGTGCCGACGGGCTGACGCTAGTGGGTGCCGGCTCGGATCCCTGGACCCAGGAACAATGGCTGGAACGCGTCGAGACGTCCTTTGCCGATTCGAACTCCCAGGCAGATGCCGCCGGCAAGCGCGAGCTCAAACGCATTGCGGGATCAACGGCATACCACCAGCTTGACGTGACGGCGGGCGGCGAGCTGGCCTCCCTGCTTTCCGGCCTGGAAGCCCCGGTGGCCGTGTACTTCGCCCTGCCGCCGCACGTCAGCCAGAAGGCCTGCGAAGTGCTGGCCCCGGAGGAAGTACCCGCCGGCACCCGGCTGGTGATGGAAAAGCCCTTCGGATCCAGCGAGGATTCCGCCCGCCACCTCAACCAGACCCTCGCGGCGCTGGTCCCCGAAGACCACATCCACCGGGTGGACCACTTCCTGGGCAAGGCAACGGTACTCAACATCCTCGGCCTTCGCTTCGCGAACACCTTCCTGGAACCGATCTGGAACCGCGATTACATCGAAAAGGTGGAGGTCATCTTCGACGAGGACCTCGCCCTCGAAGGCCGTGCCCGCTACTACGACGCCGCCGGCGCGCTCAGGGACATGATCCAGAGCCACCTGCTGCAGATCATGGCGCTGATGGCCATCGAGCCGCCGGCTTCCGTTGACGAGCGAGACCTCCGGGACGCTGTGGCCACACTCCTTCGCGCCAGCAGAGTCAAGGCGCCCTACCGGTCAAGCACCCGGCGTGCCCGGTACACTGCCGGGTCCATCGACGGGCGGGAAGTGCCGGACTACGCCAGGGAAAAAGGCGTGGACGCGTCCAGGAACACCGAAACACTCGCGGAAGTGCAGGTTGACATCGACAACTGGCGCTGGGCGGGCGTGCCCTTCTTCCTCCGTTCAGGCAAGGCGCTCGGGGCAAAACGCAAGGAAGCCGTGATCACCTTCAAGCCGGTGCCCCACCTTCCCAAGGGATTCACCGGCGTCGATTCGCCGAATCAGCTCCGCATCGGGTTCGGGCCCGACACACTTCAGTTCGACGTCGACGTGAACGGCCCCGGCAATTTCCTCAGCCTTGACCGGGCCACCCTGAACGCCGAACTCAGCGCATCCGAGCTGCTCCCCTATGGCGAAGTACTCGAGGGAGTCCTCACCGGTGATCCGCTGCTGTCCGTACGGGCGGACACGGCAGAGGATTGCTGGCGGATCATTGAGCCGGTCATCAAAGCGTGGAGCCGCGGCAGTGTTCCGCTGGAGGAATACGCTGCAGGAACATCGGGGCCCGAAGGCTGGCCTGTCTAGGTCGTTTCGAATGCACAAAGCGGGCCGCTACCAGAAGGTAGCGGCCCGCTTCATGCGTTGTGCGTGGGCTAGATAGCGGCCGAGCCGCGTTCTCCCGTTCGTACTCTTACAGCTTCAAAAACGTCCACCGTCCAGACCTTGCCGTCGCCGGCACGCCCTGTGTTGGAGCTGGCGATGATGACATCCAGGATGTCGTCCGCCTGTTCGTCCGTGGCCAGGACCTCAACGCGGATCTTAGGAAGCAGGTCCACGTTGTACTCAGCCCCGCGGTATACCTCCGTATACCCGCGCTGCCTGCCGTATCCGCTGGCCGCGCTGACCGTGAGGCCCTGCACACCATAGGATTCGAGCCCCTCCCGGATGGAGTCTAGCTTTTCCGGCCGGACGATTGCTGTGATCAGTTTCATGCCCCCACACTTTCCTTACCTGTTGCTGCGTCAGTCTTCTTACCGTCTTCGGTTACCGGAGCGGACTCATCGCCCTGCTTGCCGGTAATCAGTTCATGCAGCGGCTGGAAGCTTCCGCCGTGGCCGCCGACACCGAACTCGTAGGCGGTTTCTGCGTGCAGGCTGAGGTCCACGCCCACAACTTCCTGCTCCTGTGAGACACGGAAGCCCATCGTCTTGTGGATGGCCAGTGCAATCACCGACGTCAGGATGGCCGAGTAGGCGATGGCGATTCCTGCCGCTGCGAGCTGGGCCCACAGCTGGGTCAGGCCGCCGCCGTAGAAGAGGCCGCCGCCGACGCCCTCAACCGGGAGGGCGATGAAGCCCAGGGCGACAGTGCCGATGATGCCCGATACAAGGTGGACGCCGACGACGTCCAGCGAGTCGTCGAAGCCCCAGCGGAACTTGAGGCCGACTGCCAGGGCGGAGGCCACACCGGCGACGACGCCCAGGCCAAGTGCACCGACCGGGCTGACATTGGCGCAGGCCGGGGTGATGGCGACCAGGCCGGCAACAACACCGGAAGCGGCACCAAGTGAGGTGGGGTGGCCGTCGCGGATGCGTTCGGTGACGAGCCAGCCGAGCATGGCAGCTGCCGGTGCGGCAAGGGTATTGACCCAGATGAGGCCGCCCTGTTCTGCCGTGGTTGCCGCGCCGCCGTTGAAGCCGAACCAGCCGAACCACAGGATGGCCGCGCCGAGCATCACGAACGGGATGTTGTGGGGACGGTGGTTCGGGTCCTTGCCGAAGCCCTTGCGGTTGCCGATGATCAGGACAAGGATCAGGGCTGCAACACCGGCGTTGATGTGGACTACCGTACCGCCGGCGAAGTCGATTGCCGGACCGAGAGCCTGGCCGACTGCGCCTTCAGGCCCGAAGAGGCCTCCGCCCCAGACCATGTAAGCGATCGGGCAGTAGACCAGCGTTACCCAGACAGGGACGAACACGGTCCATGCGCCGAACTTTGCGCGGTCCGCGATGGCGCCGCTGATCAGTGCCACCGTGATGATGGCGAACGTTGCTGCGTAGCCGACCTTGATAAGCCCGTCCGGAGTGGTGATGCCTTCAAGTCCGAACGTTGCGAACGGGTTGCCGACGATCTGCATGAAGCCTTCGCCGGAGCTCATCGATGCGCCCCACAGCACCCACACCACGCCAACCATGCCGATGGAGATGAAGCTCATCATCATCATGTTCAGCGCGGCCTTCGCACGTGTCATGCCGCCGTAGAAAAATGCCAGCCCTGGTGTCATGAACAGCACAAGTGCCGCCGCAACCATGAGCCATACGTGACCTGCGGTAAGTTCCATGGTGCACGTCCTCCCTTGCCTAGATGCTTAGTTGATCCTGCGGACTCGTCCGCTTGCCCAACGCCTTTTTGCGTTCTTAGACGATTTTTGCCGGGCAGTGTTTCGCCGGCGGAGGAATTAGATGTCCGGGTTGTTACAACAACCTCCCGGAAGTAAATGGTGCATATCCTGCTTGTTACGGATATGTTTCACCAGTCCCAAACCGCACTTCCCAGCACCCTGCAAGGACCACGGCACCATGACCGATCGTTTCCGCTCCGGCAAGGCCCTGCCCCGCCGGGATGGTGGCCAATCCGACCACCCCGACGCTGCAATACAGCCTGCTTCCACAAGGCTCCCCCGCGACATTAAGGTGATGCTGGCCGCTGCGTTCCTGATCGCGTTGGGGTTCGGGCTCGTTGCGCCGGTATTGCCCCAGTTCGCCACCACGTTTGACGTCGGGGCAACGGCCGCGGCCGTGATCGTGAGTATTTTTGCCTTCATGCGGCTGCTGTTCGCGCCCGCCGGCGGCGCGCTGGTCGTGAAGCTGGGCGAACGGCCGGTCTATGTGGCCGGCCTGTTGATCGTGGCAGCCTCAACTGCGGCCTGCGCCTTCGCCCAGGATTATTGGCAGCTGCTCATTTTCCGGGGCCTGGGCGGCGCCGGTTCGGTGATGTTCACAGTCGCGTCCATGGCGCTGGTGGTCCGGCTGGCGCCGCCGGAGAGCCGGGGCCGGGTCTCCGGCGCCTACGCGTCCGCCTTCCTCATCGGCAACGTCTGCGGCCCTATCGTCGGCGGAATGCTTGCCGGTTTCGGCCTCCGCATCCCGTTCCTGGCGTATGCCGCTGCGCTGGTCCTGGCCGCGCTGGTGGTCCAGACGCAACTCAGCCATGTGCCCGGCAAATCACGGAAGGATGGCAGCCTGGAGCCGGCGATGAAGCTCGGCGAGGCTTTGCATGACAGTGCCTACCGTGCGGGGCTGTTCTCCAGCTTCGCCAACGGCTGGGCAACGTTCGGTGTCCGGATGGCCACCGTGCCGCTTTTCGCCGTGGCTGCGCTGAACGCCGGACCGGCTGCGGCGGGTTGGGCGCTGGCGGTTTTTGCCGGCGGCAATGCGGCAGCGCTGACCGTCTCGGGGAAACTTGCCGACAGCCTGGGCCGCAAGCCGTTGATGATCTCCGGGCTGGTACTCACCGGTGTGGCGACCGCAGGCATCGGACTGACCCACGACATGCCCTGGTTCCTGGCGGCCTCCGCCGTCGCCGGAATAGGTTCCGGCCTGCTGGGTCCGGCCCAGCAGGCCGCCATCGCCGATGTGATCGGCAACGGCCGTTCCGGCGGCCGCGTGCTGGCGGTCTTCCAAATGATGTCCGACGCCGGCGCCATCATCGGCCCGGTCCTTGCCGGGCTCCTGGCGGACCGGCTCGGATACGGGTGGGCATTCGGCGTGACCGGCGGCGTGCTCGTCGTGGCCGCGGCCGGCTGGCTGCTCGCGCGGGAGACCCTCAAACGGCCCGCTTAGTTCAGCGGCATGCCGGGTTCAGTAGCCAGCCGGGTTGGGTAGCCTGCTCAGTTCAGCAGGGCGTCCACGAAGCTCTCGGCATCGAACGGGGCCAGGTCATCCGCGCCTTCGCCCAGCCCGATCAGCTTGACCGGAACCCCGAGCGTCTTCTGGATTGCCACCACGATGCCGCCCTTGGCAGTGCCGTCCAGCTTGGTGAGCACAATGCCGGTGATGTTGACTACTTCGGAAAACACGCGGGCCTGGTTCAGGCCGTTTTGTCCGGTGGTGGCATCCAGCACCAGCAGGACTTCATCCACCTCGGCCAGCTTTTCAATGACTCGCTTGACCTTGCCAAGCTCGTCCATCAGGCCCACTTTGTTCTGGAGCCGGCCGGCGGTGTCGATCATCACCACGTCGACCTCCTGGTCGATGCCTGCCTTGACCGCTTCATAGGCGACAGAGGCGGGATCGGCGCCGTCGACGTCGGACTTCACCGTGGGGACACCGACGCGCTGGCCCCACGTGGCGAGCTGCTCCGCGGCGGCCGCACGGAAAGTGTCCGCGGCGCCCAGCAGAACGTCCTTGTCCTCGGCCACGAGGACGCGTGCGAGCTTGCCCACCGTGGTGGTCTTACCGACGCCGTTGACGCCCACCACCATCATGACGGCGGGCTTGTCGGCATGGCGTTCGGTACGGAGGCTGCGGTCCATGGTCGGGTCCACGAGCTTGATGAGTTCTTCACGAAGCAGGGCTTTGACCTGTTCGGGGGTCCGCGTGCCCAGCACCTTGACGCGCTCCCGGAGGGCGTCAACCAGCTGCATGGTCGGCTCGGTGCCAAGGTCCGCGAGAAGGAGGGTTTCCTCGACCTCGTCCCAGACGTCCTCATCGATCTTGTCGCTGGAGAGGAGCGCCAGCAGGCCCTTGCCGAGGATGTTGTTGGACCTGACAAGGCGTTCCCGGAGCCTCGTCAGCCGTCCCGCAACGGGCAACGGTGTCTCTACTGCAATGGTCTCAAGCCCCGCCGCGTCATCGGGTACCTCGGCGGTCTCCAGGTCTTCGAGGTCGACGGCGCCGGGCGCCTTGCGCTCGGGCGTCACCGCCGGGCGGTCCTCCACCAGCGTTCCGCCCGCGCCGCGCACGGGCTCGACGGGATCGTTGGCGTCGCGGGTGCCCGGGTACTTGGTGATGTTCCGGCGGGTCTTCAGGAGGACCGGGATCAGTCCGCCAATGACCACCAGGGCAGCGAGGATGGCAAGAATAATGGGGAGGATGTCATTCACTCCCCTAGCTTCTCACACACGTTTCACCCATGTGTCACACATGAAATGCTGCGGTCCGGGCCGCTATACGTCCGCGCCGAGCCGCTGACTGATGACGGTTGAGACCCCGTCACCCCGCATGGTGACGCCGTAGAGCGCGTCGGCAACCTCCATGGTCCGTTTCTGGTGCGTGATGACAATCAGCTGGCTGGACTCGCGGAGTTCCTCGAAAATCGTGATCAGCCGGCCCAGGTTGGTGTCGTCCAGGGCGGCCTCCACTTCGTCCATCACATAAAACGGGGATGGCCTCGCTTTGAAGATGGCCACCAGCAGGGCCACTGCGGTCAGCGAACGCTCGCCCCCGGACAGCAGTGAGAGCCGTTTGATCTTCTTGCCGGCCGGCCGCGCCTCCACTTCAATTCCGGTGGTGAGCATGTCTGAAGGGTCGGTCAGGATAAGCCGGCCTTCACCGCCCGGAAAGAGCCGGGCGAAAACCCGGACGAACTGTGCCGAGGTATCAGCGAACGCTTCGGCGAACACCTTCTGCACACGGTCATCCACTTCCTTGATGATGTCCAGCAGGTCCTTACGGCTGGATTTGAGGTCCTCGAGTTGGCTGCTAAGGAACTGGTGCCGTTCCTCGAGCGCGGCGAATTCCTCCAAGGCCAGCGGATTCACCCGTCCCAGCGAGGAAAGGTCCCGCTCTGCTTTGCGGAGCCGTTTTTCCTGCTCATCGCGGACGAAGGGCTTGCCTTCCAGGACCGGCGCGCCGTTCTCGTCCACCGGTGCCCGGAGGGCGGCCCACTTGTCATTGGACGTCCCCGCCGGCACCGGCACCAGCTGGTCGGGTCCATAGTCTGCCACGAGCTGGTCCGGTGATAAGCCGAGTTCCTCGACGGACCGCAATTCGAGGGATTCGATCCGCAGCCGCTGCTGGGTGCGGGCAAGCTCGTCGCGGTGCACCGAATCCGTCAATTCCGCAAGCTCGCGGCTCAGGGAATCGTTCTGGGACCTCACGTCGACCAGTTCACGGTCCCGGAGCTCCCGCTCTTCCTCTGCCAGATCCCGCGAATGCCGGGCAAGCTCCACGGAGATGTCCATGAAGCCGATGACCTGCTCCACCGCAGCTGATACGGCCGCCGCCCGGCGCGCCTGGAGCCTGCGGCGGCGGGCGCGCTGAGCGGCTTCTTCCCGTGCCCGACGCTCCGCCGCCGCCGCCCGCTCCAGGGACAGGGCGCGGTTGCGGGTGGCGGTCAGCTGCTCTTCGGCGCTCCGCAGCGAAAGCCTGGCCTCCATCTCGGCCGCCCTCGCAGCAGACGCAGCCAGGGCCAGTTCGTCCCTGAGCTCAGCCGACGGTTCCTCATCCTCAGGGGCCTGCCGGGCTGCTTCCAGGCGTGCGACTGCAGCCTGCAGAGCCTCCTCCCCGGCCACCATATTGGCCTCTGCCCTTGCCAGCGAAGCACCAAGCCGTTCGCTCTCGCCCACGGCGCTCCTCAGCACCGAGTTCAAATGTCCCAGCCTTTCGGCCACGGCCGCCAGCCGGGCATCCGATTCGTGGAGCCGCTCCAAGGCGGCATCCGCGCGTTCCTGGGCCTGTGTCTTTCGTGCCTGGGCGGCGGCGAGTGCGAACCGGTTCCGTTCAAGATCAGCGCTGACCTTGGCGAGCCTGGTCCCGGCGTCGTCGACGGCGGCCTGCACCTCCAGCAGTGACGGTGCACTCGCCGAGCCGCCCCGGACGGTGAATGCGGTGAAGACATCGCCCGCCCGTGTCACGACGGTCAGACCGGGCTGCGCGTGGATGAGCGCCGACGCCGACTCCAAGTCTTCAGCAACGACAGTACCCGCCAGCAGCCTGCGCAGAAGGGCGTGCATCGGGGCGGCCGTCCCGGAGGCGTCATCCTCCGGTGTTGACGGGAACCCGTTAAGTCCGGCGGCAGAGGCGGCGACCAGGTCCGCGGCCCAGCGGGCACCCCCGGGAAGGGGCCCCGGCGCTGGCGCGGCTTCGACGCCGGACGGCGGGTCCGCGGCGACCTGCCCGGCCGGCACCGCCAACAGCAGCGAGGCAAGGCCGGCGTCGTCGGCCTTCAGTAGCTCCAGGGCCTCGACGGCGGTGCCGGCATCCCTGACCACAACGGCATCCGAACAGTTTCCCAGCGCGGCAGCGATTGCCGCTTCATACCCGGGCTCGACCGAGAGCATGGATGCCAGGGGCCCCATGATCCCGGGCAGTCCCGAGTCCGCCACCCGGCCTGACCCGTCCTTGCGGTTGAGCCCAAGCTGCAGCGCGTCCCGCCTGGCCTGCAGCGAATCGCGCTCCCGTTCCCCCTCGCGTTCGGCAGATTTCAGCGCCTCGATGTCCGCTAGGATTGCGTCCAGCGAATCGCTGGCATCCTCGTAATCAGCGTCCAGGGATTCCTCGCCGTCCTCGACGCCCGCGACCTGCGATTCCAGCGCCGTGAACTCGCTCTGGGCGCGGCGTCGGCGCTCATCACCGGCCGTTTGGGATTCCCGGAGCCGGCCAAGCTCGGCCTGCGCAGCTTCCACGCGTGAGCGCGCCGCACCCACCTGGCCGGCCAATTTTGCCAGACCTTCACGGCGGTCGGCGGCGGCACGGAGCACCGCAGCCAATCGTTTGTCTTCGGCACTTGCAGCACTTTCGGCTTCCTGCTTGGCTGCCGACGCGGCTTCAAGTGCCGTTCGCTGTCGCAGGATCGCGTCTTCCAGGGCGGCCTGTTCTTCGCGGACCCGGGCGGCATTCCTTTCGAGCTGGTCCGGGTCCCTTCCGGAATCCGGTATCTCGTCCGCAGCTCCCAGCAGCCGGCGGCGTTCCTCAGCAAGCGACCCGAGGGAACGGAATCTTTCCCGGCCCGCCGATAGCTGGTACCAGGTGTCACGCGCTGCATTGAGCCGCGGGGTTGCCTCGGCCGCGAGTTGTTCCAACGCCGCCTGCCGCTGACGACCGGTTTCAAGGCCCTCCTCCACAACGGCCCGGCGCGCCTTCAGCGCGGATTCGTCGGCCACGTCCTGGGCAAGGGCGGACTGCAACTGCACCAGGTCGTCCGCCAGGAGCCTGGCACGGGCGTCCCTGACGTCAAACTGGACACTTTGGGCCCGGCGCGCCACTTCCGCCTGTTTGCCCAGGGGGGTCAGCTGTCGCCGGATTTCACTGGTGAGATCGCTCAGTCTTTGCAGGTTTGCCTGCATCGCTTCCAGCTTCCGGACCGTTTTTTCCTTGCGCCGGCGGTGTTTGAGGATGCCCGCCGCCTCTTCAATAAAGCCGCGCCGGTCCTCGGGGGTGGCGTGGAGGACCTTGTCCAGCTGCCCCTGCCCCACGATCACGTGCATTTCCCGGCCCAGGCCGGAATCGGAGAGCAGTTCCTGGATGTCCAGGAGACGGCAGCCCGCACCGTTGATGGCGTACTCGGACCCGCCGGTGCGGAACAGCGTCCGTGAGATCGTCACTTCGCTGTATTCGATCGGCAGGGCGCCGTCAGTGTTGTCGATGGTCAACGAGACGTGGGCCCGGCCCAGCGGCGGGCGGCCGGACGTGCCCGCGAAGATGACGTCCTCCATCTTGCCGCCGCGCAGTGTCTTAGCACCCTGTTCCCCCATGACCCAGGCCAGGGCATCCACAACATTGGATTTGCCGGAACCGTTCGGACCGACCACTGCAGTGACGCCCGGCTCGAAGTCGAACGTCGTGGCTGACGCGAACGACTTGAATCCGCGGACGGTCAGGCTCTTGAGGTGCAAGGTGGTTCGGATCTCCTGAATGGCTGAAGCGGTCTGTTCCCGGCTTAAATCTACTGCGTGCCTATGACAAGGCCCGGATTTTGGCCTTGGCTCACCACCGGCCGTTGCGGGGACGCGGCTGGCAAACGGGGCAGGTATAGGACGACCGGTTCATGAATTGTTCGCGCTTCATCAGGCTGACGATGCCTGCAGCGGCGCAGCGTTTACACTCCTGGTTTTCCCTGCCGTACGCGTTAAGCGACCGGTCAAAGTACCCGGAGGCGCCGTTTACGTTGACGTAGAGGGAGTCGAAGCTTGTCCCGCCGGCGGCCAGGGCGTCCAGCATGACCTCACGGGCGGCGTCGAGAACCCGCACCGCATCGGCGCGGCGGAGCGTGTCGGTGGGCCGGGCGTAATGGAGGCGGGCACGCCACAGTGCCTCGTCCGCATAGATGTTGCCGATCCCGGAAACGAGTCCCTGGTCCAGTAGCGCCCGTTTGAGCCCGGTCTTCCGGGCGCGCAGCCGGCGGTAAAAGGAATCAAAGGAAAAATGGGGATCCAGGGGATCCCGGGCAATGTGGGAGGCTTCCCCGGCAATGAAGGGCGACGGGGTCTCCCCCAGGCCGCCGGGTCCGCCGTCGTCTGTTGGTACCAGCGATGTGACGAACAGGCCGCCAAAGATGCGTTGGTCCACGAATCGAAGCTGTTCCGGCATGCCATCGGCGGGGCTCAGCCGCAGGCGGACTTTCAGGTGCTTCTCATCCGGCACGAGGGAATCCTGCATCAGCAGCTGGCCGCTCATTCCCAGGTGGGCCATGAGCGCTACTCCCGGCCGGGTCATGCCCGCTGCCGGGACACCGTCCGCATCTGGCTGCCCCGCGGTAGCCTCCTCAAGCGGAAGCCAGAGGAACTTTCCGCGGCGCACCACGTCCAGCACCCGGGCGCCTTCGAGGTTGCCGGCAAAGTCCTGGGCGCCGAGGGCGTGCCGCCGGATTGAACGCGGATCCAGGACGTCGACAGAGGTGATTGTCCTGCCGCGGACCCAGCTCACCAGGCCGCGGCGGACAACTTCGACTTCCGGCAGTTCGGGCACGGAAAGACCTAGAGGCCGGCTTCGGATTCCGCCGGAAGACTTGACGTCCCGGCAACGGACAGCTTCCGCCAGGCGTCAGCGGCAGCTTCCTGCTCCGCTTCCTTCTTGGAACGTCCGGCACCCTGCCCGTAGTCGGTCCCGCCGATCCGGAGCACGGCGACAAAGGTCCGTGCGTGGTCCGGGCCGGAACCTTCCACGGCGTAGTAGATGCTGCCCAGCTGGCGGCTTGCCGCCAGTTCCTGGATGCTGGTCTTCCAGTCGGTGCCTGCACCAAGGGCAGCGGCGTCCTGCAGCAGCGGGCCGATCAGCCGCATGACCAGTTGGCGCGCCGTCTCGATGTCGTTGGACACGTAGGTGGCGCCAATGAGCGCTTCCATGGTGTCCGCCAGGATGGAGGCCTTGTTCTTGCCGTCGGTGAGCTTTTCGCCCTGCCCGAGGTAGATGTACTCGCCGATGCCAAGGCTGCGGCCGATTCCGGCAAGCGCCCTGGTGCTGACCACAGCTGAACGCCGCTTCGCGAGGTCACCCTCAGGCAGTGCAGGGTTGTCGCGGTACAGGGCATCCGTCACGGAAAAGCCCAGGATGGAATCACCCAGGAACTCGAGGCGCTCGTTGGTGGGTATGCCGCCGTTTTCGTAGGCATACGAACGATGTGTCAGAGCAAGACGAAGCGTCCCGGCATCAATAGAGACACCGAGACGCTTCAAAAGCTCTTCAGTTGAAGACGTCATGTTCAGCCAGTGGGCCGATTAGACGTCCGCGACCTTGCGGCCCTTGTACTCAAGGAACAGCGCAGTGCCAGCCGAGTCGGTAACGACCTTTGCCTGGTGCGGCAGGCTGTACGTAACCTGGCCGTTCTCAACGGTCTTCACCAGGTGGGGGGCGGTTGCCTTCCACTGGGAGCGGCGGGCGCGGGTATTCGAGCGAGACATTTTCCGCTTCGGGACAGCCACGGCTAACTCATTTCTCTCTAGAAAAACACTTACAAATCAATTTTGCCGGTCAGGCTTAGCCAAGTCAGCTAGGGCAGCCCAGCGAGGATCTACGACCTCGTGGTGATGCCCCGGCTCGTCTTCCAGGCGTACTCCGCATTCGGAGCAAAGGCCCTGGCAGTCTTCCCGGCACACCGGCTGGAACGGCAGCATGGTTATAACCGCGTCCCGCAACACCGGCTCAAGATCGATTAAATCGTGCTCGATTCGATATTGCTCTTCTTCGTCTTCTTCGGCGGAGAACTGGGCGTCCTCGTAGAAGAAAAGTTCTTGCACATCGACCTCGAGGTCATACGCAAGGGGATCCAGGCATCGGCCGCACTCGCCGGTTACTTCGACGTGAACGGTTCCTGATACCAGAATTCCTTCGTGTACGGCCTCCAGCCGCAGATCCAGCCCGACATCCGAGCCTTCCTGAACGCCAATGAGTGCCACACCAAGCTCAGCTGGTGCGGGTACATGTTCTTTCAGCGTCCGCATGCTCCCCGGGCTGCGCCCGAGGTCCTTGACGTCGAACGCCAAGGGCGAACTAGCATCTCGTTTAATGAGAACTCCTGTTGAACATATGACCGACGTACTATCTTAGCCTGATCTTCCGGGCGGACTCAAACCGGCTGAATGCCACGCAGTTGAGCACCGCGGGACGGACAGGGAATGGGCCGCAAAACCGGCAGGGGCCGTTGCGTACCGATCAAGCCTACCCTCTGCCGGGCTGATCCGGGGACGACTCGCCCGCCAGCAGCCGTTTCAACACTGATCGCGGCACATACTCGGACACGTTGCCGCCGAGGCTAAAGACTTCCTTAATGAGCGTTGACGACAAGTGGAGGTAGTGGCCCTCGGTGGGAAGGAAGACCGTTTCCACGCCGCTCAGCTGCCGGTTCATGGTTGCCATCGGGAGCTCGTAGTCAAAGTCCGACGACGATCGAAGGCCCTTCACAATTGCGGACACACCCCGCTGCCTGCAGTATTCGGCCAGCAGCCCTTCGCCCACCGGCTCCACCACAATGCCGCGCAGCGACGCGAGGGTCTCCCGGGCCATGTCGATCCGTTCCTCCAGCGGGAAGCGGTACTTCTTGGCGTAGTTGGTGGACACCGCCACGATGACTTCGTCAAAGAGGCCTGCGGCCCGGGCGATGACTTCCAGGTGGCCATTGTGGATCGGGTCGAAGGAGCCTGGGCATACGGCGCGTCTCATGTTCCGAACCTACCGCATCCCTCGAGCGGGATAACATGACTGGATGCCCGAGTCGAACATTCCCTTCACTGTTGCAGGGGGCGTGGTGCTGGTCACCGGCGCAGCCATGGGCATGGGCCGGCTGCACGCACTACGCGCCGCGAGCGAAGGCGCCGCAGTGGTGATCCTGTGGGACGTGGACGCTGCCGGACTCGAGGGCGTTGCCCACGAAGTCACTGCGCTTGGCGCCCGGGCCGTCGCCCGCGCCGTGGATCTTGCAGACCGTGCCGCCATCGCCGAGGCCGCGCGGGAATGCCGGGCGGAAGGCGCCCTTACCCTACTTATTAACAACGCTGGAATCGTGCGCGGTGCCTTCTTCTGGGAACACCGGCCCGGCCCTGACATTGCGTTGACCATGGACGTCAACGCGCTGGCGCCGATGTACGCCACCCTTGCCTTCCTTCCGGACATGATGGCCGACGGCGGGCGCGCCCGCCGGATCCTGAACGTCGCCTCCGCCGCCGGCACGGTCTCCAACCCCAGGATGAGCGTTTACGCAGCCTCCAAGTGGGCTGTAGTGGGCTGGAGCGACTCGCTGCGGCTTGAATTGGAACAGGAAGGCTACCGGCATCTGCGGGTCACCACCTTCTGTCCGAGCTACATTTCCACCGGAATGTTCGCCGGCGCCCGCGGCCCCCTGCTCACGCCGCTCATGACTCCCCATAACGCCGTCGACCGGGCATGGCGGGCCATGGCCGCTGGCCGCCCGCTCCTCATTGCTCCGGCGACGGCCAATCTTGGCAAGGTCCTGCGGGGAATCCTCCCGGTCCGCGTATGGGACTTCATCGGCGGTCGGGTCTTCCGGATCTACGCCGGCATGGAAAAATTCACCGGGCGCGCAGAGGACGCCGCCTCCAACCGACAGGCAGGCAGACAGTGAACGCAACAGTTCCGGCACCGTGGCAGCGGGCAGCGTCGGGTGCCAATCTCCTGGCAGCCAACGGCACCCTCGGGGTGACGATCTTCGAGGAGATGACCACCCTCGCGGTCCGGACCGGCGCCATCAACCTTGGCCAGGGCTTCCCCGATGAGGACGGTCCGATGGAAATCAAAGCGGCCGCCCAGGCGGCGATCGCCTCCGGCGCCAACCAATACGCACCCGGCAAGGGAATACTTCCCCTCCGGGAGGCCATCTCGGCGCACCAGCAGCGGTTCTACGGGCTCACGCCGGATCCGGAGACTGAGATCATCGTCACGACGGGCGCCACCGAAGCCATCGCTGCCTCGTTGCTGGCCCTCGTGGAGCACGGTGACGAGGTGCTCACTTTTGAACCCTTCTACGACTCCTACGGCGCCATGATCGGGCTGGCGGGAGCCACGCATGTGACAGCTCCGCTGCTCGCTCCGGATTTCATGCCGGACATGGCGGCCCTGGAAGCGGCCTTCAGCAACCGCACGAAAGTTGTGCTGATCAATAATCCGCACAACCCCACCGGCGCGGTCTTTCCGCGTGAGGTTCTCCAGCGCGTCGTCGAACTTGCCGCCAGGCACGACGCCGTCATCATCACCGATGAGGTCTACGAGCACCTGACGTTCGGGGAACAGCACATCCCGGTGGCAACGCTGCCCGGAGCCGCCGGGAGGACCGTCACCATCTCTTCCGCCGGGAAGACCTTCTCCTTTACGGGCTGGAAAATCGGCTGGCTGAGCGGACCGGAACACCTCGTATCCGCCATCAGGACGGTGAAACAGTTCCTCAGCTACAGCTCCGGCACGCCGTTCCAGGGCGCCATCGCCGTGGGGCTCGCCCTGCCCGACGACTTCTACAGCGGGATCTCCGAGACACTCAGGCGCAAACGGGACATCCTCAGCGACGGGTTGAAGGCCGCCGGCCTGGACGTCTTCACACCGCAGGGAACCTACTTCGTGAATGTGGACACGGCTCCCCTGGGAATCTCGGATTCCGTCGACTTGGCCCGGAGGCTTCCGGAACTGGTGGGGGTTGCCGCCATCCCGGTTCCCGTCTTCTGCCATCCTGCGGGCGCCGAACGGACCCGCAGCCTGCTCCGCTTCGCGTTCTGCAAGAAGACCGAGGTCCTCGAGGAGGCCGCATCACGGCTCGCCACCCTCCGGGACAGGCTGTGACGATGCCCGCCCGGACGCCGGCGGGATCACGTTTCCTCCGGACCACCGGACAGCACGCCACCATCGAACCGGATGCCTTTACCCCGGGGTCCTATGTGCTGAGTATCGGCGGAGCGGAGCAGTCCCACGTGAACCTCGCCGAGCCGGGCGAAATCTTCTACGAGTACCTCCGCCGGATCGGGCACGTCGTGGATCTGGCGGCGCCTGCCGGCGAACCGGTCAACGCGCTGCACCTTGGAGCCGGGGCGCTGACGCTGGCCCGCTACATCCAGGCGACCCGCCCGGGGTCCCTGCAGTACGCCGTCGAGCTCGAACGCGAGCTGCTGGACTTCGTCCTGCAGCAGTTGCCCATGCCGGACGGAACGGTGCTGCACACGTTGATCGGCGACGCACGGGACGCTCTGGCGGAACTGCCGGCTGAACTGCGTTTCGACGTCGTGATCCTGGACATATTCTCCGGGCCGGAGGCGCCGGAGCACATTGCCTGTGCCGGTTTCTACGAGGAGGCTGCGGCCAGGCTGACGCCACGCGGGGTACTGATCGTCAACGTGGGCGATGAACCGGGGCTGACCCTGGTACGGAGCCAGGTGGCAGCCATGCGGCAGGTCATGGGCGGTGTCGCCGCTTTCGCCGAGTCCGGGATGTTCGCCGGGCGGCATCCCGGCAACATCATCCTTGCCGGCACAAGGCGTCCGTGGCCTGCGGAATGGACCCAGGAGCTGGCGGCACGCGGTCCGCACCCCGCGAAGGTGCTGGCCGGCGTGGACCTCGACGCGATCTCGGACTAAGTCAGCTGCCGCCGCCCACGGGTTCGGCAAACCAGAGCTTGGTCTCGCCGTATTTCTTCTCGGCGAACCGCTCCAGCGACGCAGGCCATGACGGCTCCGGGCTGCGGGACGAACGCTCCACCACCACGACGGCAGACTCTGCCAGGTACGGCGACAGCTCCTCCAGGACCGCGCCCATGGCGGGCTCGTCCAGCGGATACGGCGGGTCCAGGAACACGAGGTCCCACAGCGTGCCCGGCACGGTCCTTTCCAGGAAGGACTCCACCCGGGAGCGGTGGACAGACACCGTCTTGTGACCAACGGCCCCGTTGACAAGGTCCGCATTGCGCTGGCAGACCTCACTGGCCTTCCCGTCGAACTCCACGAGGTCCACAGTTTCAGCCCCGCGGCTGGCACTTTCCACGCCCAGCGCGCCGGAGCCCGCATAAAGATCCAGGACGCGGGCACCCGCCACCACATTGAAGGCCTCCAGGCGCGAAAAGAGTGCTTCCTTGACGCGGTCGGTGGTGGGGCGGGTCAGGGACCCGGGCACGCTGGCCAGCGGCATTCCCCCGCAGGCCCCGGCGATGATGCGGCTCACGCCGGATCCGTCCCGTCATGTCCAGCCACACACCATGTCCTAGCCACGCTCAAGGAAGGCCTCCTTTTCCGGGTTCAAATACTCATCGATTGCCTCCGCGAGTGCGGAATGGTCTGTCAGGCCGGGATCGGCGGCCACGATGTGTTGCGCGTCCCGGCGTGCCTTGGCAATGACGCCCTCATGCTCCAGCACGCGCAGCAGCTTGAGCGTGGAGCGTCCGCCGGACTGCGATGCGCCGAGGATGTCGCCTTCGCGGCGCAGCTTCAGGTCCTCCTGCGACAGCTCGAAGCCGTCCGTCGTGGCCGCCACGGCGTCCAGGCGGCGGCGGCTGGGATGTCCGGGCTCAAGCGTGGTGACCAGAAGGCAGGTGCCGGGCAGCCCGCCGCGGCCCACCCGTCCGCGCAGCTGGTGCAGCTGGGAGATGCCGAACCTGTCCGCATCCAGGATCACCATCAGTGTGGCGTTGTGGACATCAACTCCGACCTCGATCACGGTGGTGGACACCAGCAGCTTGGTTTCATTCGCCGTGAAGGATGCCATCATTGCGGATTTGAGCACGGGATCCTGCCTGCCGTGCAGCGGTGCCAGCGGAACACCGGCCAGCGCGGGTTCGTCCTGCAGGTGTTCGACGACGGCGGTGACGGATGCGAGCTCGCGGGCCGGGCCGTCACCTTCCAGGTCCGCCGCGGAAGGCTCCGCTTCCCCGGGGCTGAAGTCGCCGTCGTCGTCTTCGCCGATCTTGGGGCACACCACGTAGACCTGGTGCCCGGCGTCGATCTCCTCCCGGGACCGGGACCAGATACGTCCGGCCCACCCGGGGTTTTCGGCGAGGCCAACGACGTGCGTGGAAATGGGGGCACGGCCCGCGGGGAGTTCGTCCAGCACGGAGGTTTCGAGATCGCCGAACACGGTCATGGCCACGGTCCTCGGAATGGGCGTGGCAGTCATGACGAGCAGGTGGGGCGGTTTGCTGGCCTTCGCACGCAGGGCGTCGCGCTGCTCCACCCCGAAGCGGTGCTGTTCATCCACCACGATCAGGCCGAGGTCGTAGAACGAGACATTGTCGCTCAGCAGGGCATGCGTCCCGATCACGATCCCGGCAGTCCCTGACGCGGCATCCAGCATGGCCTGTTTGCGGGCAGCAGTGGGCATCGATCCGGTAAGCAGCGTGACCTGCACTGCGTCGGGACCTGATCCGCCCAGCAGGCCGTCCCGGGACAGCGGACCCAGGGTCCTGCGGATGGATTCGAAGTGCTGCGCGGCCAGGACTTCCGTGGGCGCCAGCAGGGCGGCCTGGCCCCCCGCGTCAACCACCTGGAGCATTGCGCGCAGGGCGACGATGGTCTTGCCTGACCCCACCTCGCCCTGGAGGAGCCGGTTCATGGGGCTGTCCTGCGAGAGCTCCTCCGCAAGTGTTTTCCCGACGGCGGACTGGCCGGCGGTGAGCGTAAAGGGCAGCTGGCGGTCGAACGCGGTCAGGATTCCGCCGGTAACCGGCCGGCGGGCCGTGGCCTCCTCGGCGGCCAGCTGGGCGCGGCGCCGCGCGAGGGCGGTCTGCAGGACCAGGGCCTCCTGGTACCTGAAGCGGTCCCTGGCCCGCTGCCAGTCGCCGGGCACCTCCGGGATATGGATCAGCCGGTAGGCCTCCGAAGACGGCAGGAACTTCTCCCGTGACGAGACTTCCGCCGGCAGGGGGTCGTCCAGGAGGTCCAGGTCGACCGTGTCCAGGAGGGTTGAGATCACTTTCTGGATGGACCAGCTGGTGAGTTTGGCTGTTGCCGGATAGATCGGGATGGGCCTGGCGGCGAGCTTCTCCGGATCCATGCCCGGAGTGTCAGGGTCTTCATCGAGCAGCTGGAAGTCAGGGTTCGTGAGGCTCAGGCTGCCGGCGTACCGGGTCACTTTGCCCGAGAACAGTGCCCGCCGGCCCGGGAGCAGCTCCGCTTTGGCGCGGTAACCGTTGAAGAAGCTCACCTTCAGGGTGCCTGCGTCGTCCGTAATCACGACGTCGGTCAGCGTGCCGCGGCGCGCCCGCATGGCCCTGGTGCTGTTGGACACGACGCGCGCAATCAGGGTGACCTCTTCGTCCAGTGGCACCTCACTGATGGGGGTCAGCTCACCCCGGCTGAGGTACCGGCGCGGAAAATAGTTGAGCAGGCCGCCGACGGTGGTGATGCCCAGGTGTTTCTCAATGACGGCTGCGGACCGTTTGCCGATGCGGCGTTCCAGGCCCAGTTCCAGCTCAGTGTTCATGTCCGTCGGGGTCCCGCGGCAGGGCGAGCTGGCTGACCGAAATGTCCGTGGGTTCGCCGAGGGAACCGATGAGCGCCACGGCCGGTTCCGGGGCGGGCACGTGGACGTGCACGCGCCAGCGGTACTTTCCGTCGGCGTCGATTGCACCGCCAACCTGGCTCATGATCACCGAATCACCCATTTCGTCCAGCCGTTGCCGCAGGGTGGCCGCATCCAGGGGCGAAAGGTTGATGGTGCACATGACTTCCACGCCGTCGTCGTCGGGCATGTCTGCATGGATGTGGGGGTCCTGGACGTTGTAGCCGTGCAGGCCGTCCAGCATGTCGCCTTGAAGTTCTTCGCCGAGCACCGCGGAACGCAGGCAGTCAAGGATCAGGAGCATCCCCACTCCGCCGGCGTCCACGACATGGGCCTCGTGCAGGGCTGCCAACTGGTCTTCGGTGCGGACCACGGCTTCGAGGGCCGCCTCCACCGCTGCGTCCAGGGCGAGTCCCAGGACATGGTTGCTGTCGTCGCCGTTCTGCTCGGCGTCCACTCCGGCGGCGGCGCGCGCAGCAGCCTCCATAACCGAGAGCATGGTCCCCGGAACAGGATCGCTCAACGCCGACCAGGCGCGGATCTGGGCGCGGTTAAGCGCGGCTGCGAGCAGCGGCGAGCTCAGGCGGGTATGACCGGCCAACGGCTCCGCAGCGGCGCACAGGAACACAGCGAACAATGTGCCGGAATTGCCGCGCGCCTGCTCCATCGCAGCCTGGCCTGCCCTTGCCAGTACGGCCCCGACGTCCTGCTGGCCCGGGGTCCCCCCGGACTGCGGCGCAAATTCGGGGTCCGGTGACGTTGCGGGGCCATGGAGGGCCTGTGCAGCTGCACGGACCGTCAGATAGAGGTTGGTGCCGGTATCGCCGTCCGCCACAGGGAAAATATTGATGGCATTGAGGCGGTCGCTGTGGTTCCCCAGGACTGTTTCGGCCTTGCCCAACCACCGCTTCATCGCTTGCGCGTTGGCGGCAATCTTAGTCTGCAAAGTGATCCCATCCCACAGTTTCCGCGGGCCGGCCCGCTATCGTCACGCCAGTGCTTTCCATTGGTGCAAGGGCTTCTACTGAGCCTATCGCAGCGAAACCCGGAGGCAGCTGAACGTCCGCGGGGAATGTGGCAAGAAGTCCATGATCTTCCCCGCCGCCGAGCACCCAGCCCATGGGGTCACCGTCCACCGCGTCGGCGACAGCGGCCAAAGGCTCTGCGAGCTGCTTCAGGGCGGCGGGATCAAGATCCAGCATCACACCGCTGGCGGCGGCCAGGCGGTTGCCGTCGCGGACCAGTCCGTCGGAAACATCCATCATGGCCGAGGCGCCTGCCGCGAGTGCGGACGGCCCCGCATCCAGCGGCGGCAGCGGCCGGCATTGCCTGTCCATGATGGTCCGCTGTTCCGGCGTCAACCGTTCAACATCCAACGCCGACTCCAGCAGGGCAAGGCCCGCCGCCGCGACCCCGAGTGTTCCGGCCAGCGCGACGGTGTCCCCGGGACGGGCCCCGGAGCGCAATACCGGCTCACGCCCGTCCAGGGTACCCAGGATAGCCACGGTCACGGCCAGTTCGCGGCCCCGGCCCAGGTCCCCGCCGGCCACGGAACATCCGGCGGCACCAAGGCCGCTGATGGCGTGGGACAGCCCGTCCGCGAAATCCTCAACCCAGGAAACCGGCGTCTCCGGAGGCAGGGTCAGGCTCACCACCATGGACACGGACCGCGCACCCATGGCGTTGATGTCGCTGAGGTTCTGCGCCGCGGCCTTCCAGCCGACGTCGAAGCCGGTGGTCCGGTACCCGTTGCGCCACACCAGCCGGAAATCCTGGTCCTGGACCTGCGTGTCAATGCTGACCACGGTCCGGCCGTCCGGGGCTGCCACAATTGCGGCGTCATCCCCGGGTCCCAGCAGCAGCGCAGTCCCCTCGGAAGGCCCTTTATTCAGGCGCGGAAAGATCCTGGCGAGGAGCTCGGATTCGGAAAGTCCGTCAACGGTGAGGTGAGATTCAGGCACACCACTACGCTACAGTCAGGGACCGACATCCGTTCGCGGGCACCGTCCACAAGGTCCTGTCGCGCCCCTCCCGGGCAAGGCGGGAAGCGGGGACAGAGCGGACGGACGGCGTCCGGCCAGCCGTCCGGACCGGGATAGGCTTAAACAATGCACCAGCTCCGCACCCCGGTTTCCACCCGTTCGCTTCGCCTGCCGGCAACGGCCGCCGCAGTGGTGCTGGCCCTCAGCGCATGCGCACCGGTGGTGGACGTCGCGCCGGCCAAGGATGCGGCCAACCCGGCCTGTGCACCCATGATGGTGGCCCTTCCGGACACGATGGGTGACGCGGCCCTGCGGAAAACCAACAGCCAGGCAACCGCCGCCTGGGGCGATCCGTCCAAGGTCATCCTGCGCTGCGGAGTCAACGTTCCCGGTCCCACCACAGACCGTTGCGTCAGCGTCAACGGGATCGACTGGGTCATCAAGGAAGGCGACCCCGTCTGGACGCTGACCACCTTCGGCCGCGAACCGGCCACAGAGATCCTCATGGACCCGGATCAGATCAGTTCCGCAACCGTGCTGGCCGAACTGTCCGCCGCCGCCGGGAAAATCAAGGCCACCAGGAACTGCGTGGGCCAGGAAGAGCTGCAGAACCTGCCCACCGGACGATAGCGGCCTGAGGTCCCGGCAGCCGGCTGCAATAGCGCTTAGCGCAGCCCGGTCTTACGGTTCAGGGCAAGGTGGATCAGTTCGTCGATGAGTTCCGCGTAGCCCAGTCCGGAGGCAGCCCACATCTGCGGGTACATGCTTTTCGGCGTGAAGCCGGGCATGGTGTTGATCTCGTTGATGATCAGCTCGCCGTCGGGAGTGTAGAAGAAGTCCACCCTGCTAAGCCCCTCGGCCCCCACGGCGTCGAACGCGGCGGCGGCAAGCTCACGGACCCTGGCGATCGCCTCCTCAGGGAGGTCGGCCGGGCAGCTCAGCGAGGCGGCGTCGTCTTCCACGTATTTTGCATTGAAGTCATAGAACTCGTGCTCCCCCGGGGCCACGGCGATCTCTCCCGGCATGGAGGTCCGCGGCGGTTCCGTACCGCGCCCTTCAAGGACGGCGCATTCGATTTCGCGGCCCACGATGCCGGCCTCGATCACCAGTTTGAGGTCATGCTCGCGGGCGGCCGCGATGGCCGCGTCCAAGCCCTCCAGGGAGTCCACTTTGGAGATGCCCATTGAAGAGCCTGCCCGGGCGGGCTTGACGAATACGGGGTAACCCAGCCGGTCAACGCGTTTACGGACGGATTCCGGGTCAGTGAGCCACTGCCGGTCCGTCACGGCGATGTACGGGCCCACCTGCAGGCCGGCGGCCTCAAAAACCACCTTCATGTAATGCTTGTCCATCCCGACAGCGGACGCGAGGACACCGGCACCGACGTAGCGGGTGTCCGAGAGTTCCAGCAGTCCCTGGATAGTGCCGTCCTCACCGAACGGGCCGTGAAGCAGCGGGAACACAACGTCCACGGCACCGAGTTCCTGCGGAACTTCGTTCGGGGACGCCACGATCAGCTGGTGTTCGCCACCGATTTCGGCGAGTGTGACCGTGCGGGCGGAGGGCGACACCTCGGGAAGCGAGGAGGCCGAGAGGGACCATTGCCGGGTGTCCCCCGGAGCAAGGACCCACTGTCCGGTCTTTGCGATGCCGATAGGGATGACATCGTACTTGTCGTAGTCGATGGCCCCGAGCACGCCGGCTGCTGTCACGCAGCTGACGGCGTGCTCGCTGGAGCGGCCACCAAACAACACGGCGACGCGGGGTTTGGCGTGGCCGGGTCCGGTGTGCTTGTTCACTTGTTCTTCCGACACAGTCAGTAATCGCCTTCGGATTTCAGGTCCCGGGCCAGCAGCAGCGGTCCCAGTTCGTCAACGGACAATTTTCCGGCCAGCACGGCAACCACGGCGGCGGTGATGGGCATCTCGACGCCGAGCTTTCCGGCAAGATCATGCACGGCCTGGCCGGACTTGATCCCTTCGGCCGTTTGGGTCATTTCCGCGGTCACCTGCTCCAGCGTCAGGCCCTTGCCCAGCAGGCGGCCCGCGGTGTGGTTCCGGGACAACGGCGAGGAGCAGGTGGCCACCAGGTCTCCGAGGCCCGCCAGGCCGGCCATGGTCTGTGCCTCTCCCCCAAGGGCAAGGGCAAGCCTGGACGTCTCCGCAAGGCCCCGGGTAATCACGGACGCCTTGGTGTTGTCGCCCATACTCTTGCCTTCGCAGATACCCACGGCAAGTGCAATGACGTTTTTCACGATGCCGCCGATTTCGACACCGACGACGTCCGTGGTGGTGTACGGGCGGAAATAGGGTGCGGTGCAGCTGCGGGCGATCCAAGACGCCACCTCGGCGTCGGCGCACGCCACCACTGAGGCGGTGGGTTCCTCGCGGGCGATTTCCATGGCCAGGTTCGGTCCGGACACCACGGCAATCCGGTCCGGCTTGATGCCAAGCTCCTCACTGATGACCTCGCTCATGCGGGCATCGGAGCTGAGCTCCAGGCCCTTCATCAGGGAGACCACATAGGCGTCCGGCGAAATCAGGTGCCGCCACTCGCGAAGCTGCAGGCGCAGCGACTGGGCCGGCACCGCCAGAACCACAAGGTCCGCCCCGGAGAGCACCTCCGCCACGTCAGTGGAGGCGGTGATGGTGTGCGGGAGGTCGATGTCCTTGAGATACTGCGAATTCCGGTGCGTGGTGTTGATCTGCTCAACAACCTCGCGGCGGCGTCCCCAGAGCCGGATGCTCCGCCGGACACCGGAGGCGGTGGCGGCATCGGCGAGGATCTTGGCAAAGGTGGTGCCCCAGGAACCTGCTCCGAGGACGGCGACCGACATTGCTGAGCCGGCTGCGGCCTGGTCGGGGGTCATGTGCCGCTCCCCTCGATGTTGCGTCCATGCTTGGTCTGGTTGTGGGCGGCAGGATCCCACCGCTCAGCGGGAGGCTGTTCCCCCCGCAGGGTGGCCAGCAGGCCCGTAATGGCCTCCATGATGACCGCCGTGGCGGCCGTCAGCGTGGCCTTGTCCAGCGGACGGCCCTCGAAAGCACTCAGGTCCACGGGGTCGCCCACGATGACACGGGAGGTCCGCCGTGGGAACAGATGGAACCGCTTCGCATAGCGCGGAAAGACCTGGTGTGCTCCCCAGTGGGCCATGGGAACCACGGGAATGCCGCTCTCCAGTGCCATCCGGGCCGCACCGGTGTGGCCCTTCATCGGCCACAGCTCCGGGTCACGCGTCAGCGTGCCCTCGGGGTAGATGATGATCGCACCGCCTTCGTCCACCACTGCCTTGGCGACCTGCAGCGAACGGTTGGCGCCCGCCGTCGAACGTTCCACCGGAATTTGCTTGGTGGCGCGCAGCACCGCCCCCAAAACCGGCACCTTGAAGAGTCCGCCCTTGGCCAGGAAGTGCGGCATCCGCTTCTGGTTGTACAGCATGTGGCCGATCACCAGCGGGTCGATCTCGGTGCAGTGGTTGGGTGCGGCGATGAAGCCGCCCGCCGGAAGCTTTTCCAGCCCTTCCCACTTCTTGTTCATGAGCAGGTTCATCACGGGCCTGACGATCCCGGCGACGATGACAAAGGTGGTGCGGCTCTTGGCCGTTTCCTTCACTGGGACCCCGTTACTTGGCTGCGGTGATGTCGAAATCGGCGCCCAGGCCTGCGAGCTTCTCGGTGAAACGCTCATAGCCGCGGTTGATGATGTCGATTCCGGTCACCCGGGACGTGCCGGTGGCAGCCAGTGCGGCGATGAGGTGGCTGAAGCCGCCCCGGAGGTCCGGGACGTCGATGTCGGTGCCCTTGAGCTGCGTGGATCCCGAGATGACGGCCGAGTGCAGGAAGTTCCGCTGGCCGAAGCGGCACGGCACGCTGCCGAGGCACTCCCGGTGCACCTGGATGTTGGCGCCCATCCGGATCAGGGCGTCGGTGAAGCCAAACCGGTTCTCGTAGACGGTCTCGTGGACGATCGACACACCCTCGGCCTGGGTCAGGGCCACCACAAGGGGTTGCTGCCAGTCCGTCATGAATCCCGGGTGCACATCCGTTTCAAGGACAAGCGGGTTCAGTTTGCCGCCGCGGTGGTAGAAGCGGATGCCGTCCTCGCCGATGTCCATCCCGCCGCCCACCTTGCGGTAGGTGTTCAGGAACGTCATCATGTCGCGCTGGGAAGCGCCCTCGACAAAAATATCTCCGCGTGTCACGAGTGCCGCTGAGGCCCAGGACGCGGATTCGTTCCGGTCCGAGAGTGCCCGGTGGTTGTAGCCGCCAAGGTCCCTGACGCCTTCGATGCGGATGGTGCGGTCCGTCTGGACGCTGATGATGGCGCCCATCTTCTGCAGCACGGCAATGAGGTCGATGATCTCCGGTTCCGTGGCGGCCCCGGAAAGCTCCGTGATGCCTTCAGCCCGGGTGGCGCTGAGCAGGACCTGCTCGGTGGCCCCTACGGACGGGTAGGGCAGCGAGATCTTGGCGCCCTGGAGTCCCTTGGGCGCGGAAATGTGGATTCCGCCCGGACGCTTTTCGACGACGGCCCCGAACTGGCGCAGGACGTTCAGGTGGTAATCAATGGGTCGGTCACCGATCTTGCAGCCGCCAAGGTCGGGAATGAACGCTTCACCGATGGCGTGGATCAGCGGACCGCACAAGAGGATGGGAATCCTGGAGTCGCCTGCATGGGCGTCGATTGCGGTGCTGGACGCGGTCTTGGCGCCCTTCGGATCCAGGGTCAGGTCTCCCGTAACGGGGTCCTTTTCGACCGTGACGCCATGAAGCTGGAGCAGGCTGGTGACAACCTCGACGTCCTTGATTTCAGGGACGTTGCGCAGCACGGACGGCTCGTTGCCCAGCAGGGCGGCCACCATGGCCTTGGGGACAAGATTCTTGGCCCCGCGAACGGTGACGCGTCCAGTTAGCGGGACGCCTCCGCGGATTGTCAAAACACTACTCATATACCGGTTTCCTCACGACTACTCGCCCCCAAATCCTTACAAAGGCTCCAGCTAAGCATAGGAGCTAGCGTTACCGATCTGAAATACGGCGCGTTTTTCCGGAGGGCGCAGCGGGGCCGGTAAGGGTGCAGCCGGGACCAGGTCAGGACAGCCGTGCGGGCAGGGTCTTCGGCTTGAAGGCGGGCCTGGTGGCTTCGTAGGCAGTGATGTCTTCTTCGTGCTGGAGGGTCAGCCCAATGTCGTCCAGGCCCTCCAGGAGCCGCCAGCGCGTGTAGTCATCAATCTCGAACGGCGCCACCACGTTGCCGCACATCACAGTCTTCGAAACGAGGTCCACCGTCACCTCGGTGCCCGGAGCGTTCTCCAGCACTTTCCAGATAAGCTCGATGTCATCCTGGGCGACTTCGGCTGCCAGGAGGCCCTGCTTGCCGGAGTTGCCGCGAAAGATATCGGCGAACCTGGAGGACAGGACGGTCTTGAACCCGTAGTCCTTCAATGCCCATACTGCGTGCTCGCGGGAGGACCCGGTGCCGAAGTCCGGTCCGGCCACCAGCACGGAGCCGGCGTTGAACGGTTCCTGGTTCAGAATGAAGGCAGGGTCCTTGCGCCAGGCCGCAAACAGTGCGTCCTCAAAGCCCGTGCGGGTAATGCGCTTCAGGTAGACGGCCGGGATGATCTGGTCGGTGTCCACGTTGCTCTGGCGCAGCGGTACGCCGATTCCGGTGTGGGTACTGAACTTTTCCATGGCGGATCCTTTGATGCTGGGTGGGTGTGGGCTGCGCGGGCTAGTCGGCGTTATCTAAGCGGCACTGCTGCTGACGGCGGCGGACTCCGGAGCGGGGTCCAGGTCCGACGGCGAACTGAGCGTGCCGCGCACCGCCGTGGCTGCCGCCACGACCGGTGAGACGAGGTGGGTGCGGCCGCCCTTGCCCTGGCGTCCTTCAAAGTTGCGGTTGGACGTGGAGGCACAGCGTTCCCCCACCTCCAGCTGGTCCGGGTTCATGCCCAGGCACATGGAGCAGCCGGCAAAACGCCACTCAGCTCCAAAGTCCTTGAAGACCTTGTCCAGGCCTTCGGCTTCCGCCTCGAGCCGGACGCGTGCCGAGCCCGGGACAACGAGCATCCGGATGTTCGGGTCCTTGGTGCGCCCGCGGATGATGTCCGCCGCGGCGCGAAGGTCTTCCATCCGGGAGTTGGTGCAGGAGCCCAGGAAGACGGTGTCCACCCGGATCTCCTTCATCGGGGTGCCGGCTTCCAGCCCCATGTACTGCAGTGCCCGTTCGGCCGCGGCCTTGGCGTTTTCATCGCCGAAGTCCTCCGGCGAAGGCACCTTGGAAGACAGCGAAACGCCCTGGCCGGGGTTCGTGCCCCAGGTGACGAAGGGCTCCAGGGTGTCGGCGTCCAGGTCCACCTCGACGTCGAACGTTGCGTCGTCGTCCGAGCGGAGCGTGTTCCAGTACTCGACGGCGGCGTCCCACTCCGCACCCTGCGGAGCGTGCGGCCGTCCGTACATGTAGTCGTACGTGGTCTGGTCCGGGGCAACGAGGCCCGCTCGGGCGCCGGCTTCGATGGACATGTTGCAGATGGTCATCCGGGCTTCCATGGACAGTGCACGGATGGCTGAACCACGGTATTCGAGGACGTAGCCCTGCCCGCCGCCGGTGCCGATCTTCGCGATGACCGCCAGGATGATGTCCTTTGCCGACACTCCGGGGCGCAGGGTTCCCTCGACGTTGACTGCCATGGTCTTGAACGGCTTCAGGGACAGCGTCTGGGTGGCCATGACGTGCTCCACCTCGGAGGTGCCGATGCCCATGGCCAGCGCACCGAAGGCACCGTGCGTGGACGTGTGCGAGTCGCCGCAGACCACGGTCATGCCGGGCTGGGTCAGGCCAAGCTGGGGACCGACCACGTGGACGATGCCCTGTTCGGCGTCGCCCAGGGAGTGCAGGCGGACGCCGAACTCCTTGCAGTTGTTGCGCAGCGTCTGGATCTGGGTCCGGCTGGTCAGATCAGCGATAGGCTTGTCGATGTCCAGCGTGGGGGTGTTGTGGTCCTCGGTGGCGATGGTGAGGTCCGGGCGGCGCAGCGGGCGTCCGGCCAGCCGGAGTCCTTCAAAGGCCTGCGGCGAGGTGACTTCATGCACCAGGTGGAGGTCGATGTAGAGAAGGTCCGGCTGGGCATTGGCACCTTCGCCGTCGCCTTTGCGCACCACGTGCGCGTCCCAGACTTTCTCGGCCAATGTCTTTGCCATGGCCATCTCCCTTCACTGCTGTTGGCTGTTTACATCCACTGAACCAGCACGCCCGCGTAATACGCCAGCCAAATGATTTGCATCTCAGATATTGAGACGGCAATATCATTACATGGACAATTCTAGTGGCGTCGGTGTCATCGATAAAGCGGCCCATGTGCTTGACGCACTTGAGGCCGGGCCCACCACTCTGGCGCAGCTGGTGGCTGCCACCGGACTGGCGCGCCCGACCGTACACAGGCTTGCCCTGGCACTGGTCCATCACCGGCTTGTCAGCCGCGACATCCAGGGCCGTTTTGTGCTGGGAAGCCGCCTGGTGGAGCTCGCCTCCGCCGCAGGCGAGGACCGGCTGATCGCCTCCGCCGGCCCCGTCCTGATGCAGCTGCGCGACGCCACCGGCGAAAGCGCCCAGATCTTCCGCCGGCAAGGTGACTGGCGGGTGTGCGTTGCGTCCGCCGAGCGTCCCATCGGTCTCCGCGACACCATCCCGGTGGGTACCCAGCTTTCGATGAAGGCCGGCTCCGCCGCCCAGGTCCTCCTGGCCTGGGAGGACCACGACCGGCTCCTCGAAGGACTGCAGGCGGCGCGCTTCACCCCCACCGTCCTGGCAGGAGTACGACGGCGGGGCTGGGGCCAGAGCCTCGGCGAACGCGAGCCGGGGGTCGCCTCTGTGTCGGCGCCTGTCCGCGGCCCGTCCGGACGGGTGATTGCCGCCGTGTCCATTTCCGGTCCGATCGAGCGCCTGACCCGCCAGCCGGGCCGGTTGCACGCCGAAGTTGTCTGCAATGCCGCCCGGGTGCTGACCGAGGCGCTCCGCAAGAACAACGACTGACACCCCGTGGCGGCGCAACCGCCCGTGGCGCCGCAGCCGCCCGTGGCGCCGCAGCCGCCCGTGGCGCCGCAGCCGCCGCAGCCGGCCGGCTCCTGCAGGCTCCGGGTATTAGGCTGTGCCCATGAACAGCTATGCGGTCTTCCTCCGCGGCATCAACGTGGGCGGAATCAACATCAAAATGGCGGACCTCAGGGGCGCCCTGGCGGAACGCGGCTTCGGCGGAGTGAAGACGCTCCTGGCCAGCGGCAACGTTGCCCTGGCCAGCCCTCTCGGCGCCGCCGCAGTCAAGAAGGAAGTCGAAGCCTGCCTGCGCGGGTCCTTTGGCTATGACGCATGGGTGGTGGTTCTGACCGACGCGAGGGTTGCCGCACTCGTCGAGGCATGCCCGTACCCTGCCGAGGACAAAACGACGCACACCTATATCACCCTCAGTTCGGATACAGACGTGCTGGACGAGCTGTTCGAGGCCGGTTCACGGCTGGACGGAACGCAGCAGCAGCGCCTGGGTCCCGAGGCCATGGCCTGGCTTGCACCCGCCGGAGGCACCCTGGACAGTCCCTTCAGCAAACTTTCATCCAAAGCGCGCTACAAATCGACCACCACGACGCGCAACCTTCGCACCATGATCAAGGTCCGCGACGCCACGAAAGCACTGGGAAACGGCTAGTCGCGGCCCGCGGCTTTCAGGGCCGCGTTGAAGGACTTCAGCCTGCTGACTTCAACTTCCACCGGTTCAACCACGCGTCTGTCCGCAACGGCGGCCACGGCCGCCCTGAGCTTCTTCCCCGCCGCGCCGCCCCGCACTCGGGCCGCCGCGCCGGCGATGGCCTTTCCGGCGAGGGCCAGCACTACGCCCAGTAACACTCCCCCGGCGATCATCAGCGTCGGAACCGGCCAACCTTCCACCCTGGGCACCGCCGGAACAGGCAGCTGGAGATACCCTAGCCCGGCCAGGACCCCGAGCCAGCCCACGCCGCCCAAGGCCGCCACGAGGGCCAGCCATTGGGCAACGTTGAACAGTCCCCACCACCACGACTTTCTGCCGGCCATCAGCTCAGTACCGGCAATTGCCTGGTCCAACGCGTCCGGCAGTTGGTCCCGGCCTTCACGCGCCGCGCCCCGGATGGCCGCGCGCCACGGTCCCGGAGCCCCGGCACTGGCGGCATCCGCGAATTCCCGCACGGCAGCGTCCGTCCTGGCGCGTTCCGGGGCACCGGCCGGCGGCAGCGATGTCCGGTTCACCTCCGCTGCGGCACCTTCCCGCCGCAGGTTCAGCCGCCGCAACGGGTCCGGGCGGAAACGGACCAGCCAGCGGGTCAGCGGCCAGCCTGTGCGCCTGGTGGCTTCCTGCCGGTACGACGTCGCCACAGCATCAGCAACGAGCGGGACGTTGGCGGCCGCCGCAAGCTCGTCAGCCAGCCGGGACCTGGTGCCGGCTTTGACTCCGGCTGCCTCCCCGGTTCCGGATGCCGCCGCAAGGCGGGCCGTGGCCTTGGAGACATCCGCGGCCAGCCGCTGCGACAACGCCTGCCGTTGCACCACCACGTGCCGAATGGCGGCCCGGACTTTGTCGATGCCGGTCCCCTCCAGCGCCGAGGCGCCAAGGACCTGGACCTTCCCCAGGCCGTCCCGGGCAAGGATGGCTTTAAGGGATTCCAGCACCGGTCCGATGTCCGACGGCGGAAGCCGGTCGACCTGGTTCAGGACCACCAGCGTGACCGCCCCGTGCGACGCCAGGGGCGCAAGGAAGTCGTTGTGCACCGCGGCGTCCGCATATTTCTGCGGGTCCAGCACCCACACCAGGACGTCCACCAGACCCACCATCCGCTGGACAATCTCCCGGTTGGCGGCCTTCGTTGAATCGAAATCCGGCAGGTCCAACAGGATCAGGCCCGTGGATTCATCGGCGAACCCCGGCAGGGCCGAGGAATGGTGGCGTTTGGTGACCCCGAGCCAGTCCAGCAACGGTTCGCTGCCGTCCTGTCCCCAGACACCGGCCAGCGGTTCGGACGTCGTGGGACGGCGCACCGCCGCCGTTGCTATTTCCGCACCGCTGACCGCATTGAAAAGCGACGATTTCCCGCTGCCCGTGGCGCCGAAGAATCCCACCACAGTGTGCACCGCGGACAGTGAACGGCGGGAACTGGCGCGCTCAAGGACCTGAAGCACGTCGTCCAGCGCCTCGTCCGGCAACACCCCGCCGGCGAGCTCCCGCGCATCGTTCAGGGCTTGCAGGCGGGCGTCGAGCCGGGAGGCTTCCCGGGTTCCGCTGTGCCGGCTCATGCGGTTCCGGCCAGTTGCAGGAGGGCGCGCGCATGATCGGACAGGACCTCCGGCGGAACCCCGGTACTAACGTCCAGGCGGTCCAGGAAGCGCTGCTGTTCTGCCTGCAGCAGCTTGTGGCACCTCGAGTTCAGGTCCTCGCGCGCAGTTTGCGCGAGGCGCCTCACTGCGTCCTCGCCGAAGACGGCCTCCAGGAGCCGTTGACCTACGACGGCGGTACCTCCCGCCACTCCGATCTCCAGTCCCGTCAGCCCGGCGGTCATGGAAAAAACCACGATCATGAGGGCCGCCCCGAGTCCGTTGACCCCGAAGGAAAGCCACCGGGCCTGGGTACGCTTGCCCTGCCCTTCCGTACGGATCAGCTCCATCAGCGCTCCCTGCCACGCCCTGATCTCTGCCGCCACCGCGTCCGCGAAGCCGGCGCTGGTGCCGGACAGGTCGTCCGCGCCCAGCAGCTGGCGGCCTGCAGGGTCCGAGCGCCAGCGCTGGTCAGCGTCCTCGGCCGCGTTGGCGGCTTCGTCCACGATGACCGCCTGCAGCCCCGTTTCAATGGCTGTTTCCACCTTGACAGCGGGAGCCGGCTCACCGCGGAAAAAAGCGCCCATCCGGTCCCGCATGCGACCGATGTTCTGTTCCAGGACGCGAAAGAACTCGCCGGTACCAACAAAGTCCTGCCAGCGGGCCAGAACTTCGCCGCGGAGGAGGGCACCGTCCCGCGTTGCGTCCAGAATCCTGGACCCGGCATCCTGATAGGCGTTGCGGACATCCCTGGCGAGGACGTCCCGCGACTGCTGTTGCTCCCTCGATGCCTGCGCAAGGGCGGCAACGCGGCCGCTGAGCGCGCGTACAGTGCCATTGAGCGTCCGGCGGGCAATCTCAGCCCTTCCGGCAGAATCTGCTGCCAGTTCACGCAACCAATGACCCAACGGTTCCACGGCGCCGTCGGGCAGCATTCCGAGACCGTCCAGGGTCACCTCCGGAATAATGAACAGCCGGGCTGCACCCAGGCCCTCCCGCTGCAGCATGGTCCGGAGGTCCGCGCTGACCTCCGCCTCGGCGGCCGGGGGCACGCGGTCCAACACCACCGCCACCATGATGTCCCTTGACGCAGCGTCGAGGAGCAGCTTCCAGGGCACGGCGTCGGCATAGCGGTTGGCTGTTGTCACAAATATCCAGAGGTCGGCTGCAGCCAGCAAGTGGCCCGCAAGCGTCCGGTTGCCATCCGAGACGGAGTCGACGTCGGGAGCATCCAGTATGGCGATTCCCTGCGGCACGGCAGGGTGTCCCAGGAGCACCAGGGAGGATATGGCTGCCGCATCGGGTGCAGCACCGGCCCGGCTGGCGGGCAAAGGCGTTTCCAGCACTGCGCCGCGGATGCGGCTCAGGTTCGGCAGCACGCGCTGGTCTTCGAACCAGCCGGAGTCCGCCGGGTTGTGGACCAGGATCGGCTGCCTGGTGGTCGGCCGGATGGCGCCGGCCCTGGTGACAGGGTGACCCACCAGGGCGTTGACCAATGTGGACTTGCCGGCTCCGGTTGATCCGCCCACAACTGCCAGCAGCGGAGCGTCCAGGCTGCGGAAGCGCGGAAGCATATAGTCGTCCAGCTGCGCCAGCGCATTCCGGATATCCAGGCGGGCGGCGTCCGCGCCGGGAAGTGCGAGCGGAAGCCGGGCCTCACCGAGGTCCCTGCGGACGGTCTCGAGCAGGTCCACGGCCGCTACTGCGGGCGTATGGTGCACGGCGGGGCCCGCGGGTGAACTCTCAGATGGGGACGTCACAGCTTCATCATGCCAGTTCAGCACGCGTCCGGCCCGAATCCGGCGCAGACCGCGCGGCAAGAGCGGTCACCTAGGCGACAGCTGAGCTTAAGCAAACAAAACAAAGCGGCCCCGGGCAATTGCCCGGGACCGCTTTAGTGGTGACCCCAGCGGGATTCGAACCCGCGTTACCGCCGTGAGAGGGCAGCGTACTAGGCCGCTATACGATGGGGCCGCGTACTTCCGGATGGTATTTCTACCATCAGGCTCAGTGATTGTTTCATACACAAAGCCAGTGTTTCAAATCGGCTAAGCCGCTTGAAACCCCTGATCCGCCGCACCGGAATGCGACTTTTTCAGAGCTGGGATACCAGGACTCGAACCTAGAATGACGGTACCAGAAACCGTAGTGTTGCCAATTACACCATATCCCAATGGCACTTTCGGGCCGGACATTCAGGCCTAAACCTTCGCTCCCTGCGCCTCAGCACGAGTAATTACTTTACCCGAGACTTTTGGCTGGCACAAATCGGCGCCGACAGCCCCTCCGGAGGCCGCCAAACAGCCCGTCCGGGTACGCCGCAACCGGCCGCAGGGCAAAGAAACCCTTGCAATTACAGGGCCGACAAGTTTACTCTCGGTAAGTTACCGAAGAGTAACAACTCCCCTGCACCCCTCCCGACCGGCAGTTCCACGCTCACTTTCGGATGTTAGCTGCATCACGGCCGGGGGCCGGGGACCACAGGAGTCCGAGACCACCGTCGAGAGGAACCAACCGTGCCACAGAGTCGTGCCACTGCTCCCCAAAACGCCCGCACCCGCGGCCAACAGATCTCCATTGCGCTCCTTGCCTTGCTCCTGATCGCCCTGCTGGGCTTCTACACTCTGGTCACCGGGCGCATCACGGACGGATCCGGGCGCCTGAAGGACGGAGCCGGCCAGGCTTCCGCCGGCGCCGATCAGCTTGAGGACGGCGCCGGGAAGCTTGCCGCCGGCGCCACTCTGGCGGACACCGGGGCAGGCAGGCTCTCCGCCGGGGCGCAGAAGATCCATACCGGCATCACTACCAAGCTCGCTCCCGGTGCGGACCAGCTCCAGGCCGGCGCCGGGAAACTCGCGGCCGGGGCGGTGAAAATCGAGGCAGACGTCAACAACAAGCTGGCCCCGGGGGTGTACAAAGTCGATGACGGTGCGCGCAAGCTTGCTTCCGGAGTGGAGCAACTCTCCGCCGCGCTGACCCCCACTGCTTCGGGAACCGCGGAAAACAACCTCGCCGACGGCGCCACGCAGCTCAGCGACGGAGCGTCCCGCTTGGAGGGCGGCGCCGGCCAGCTTGCGGCGGGGACAACTCAGCTCAAGGGCTACCGCGGCGCCAACGGCAGTCCGGAGGCGGGCACGGGCACCGCAGCCCTGGCCCAGGCGCTGGAGCTGTTGCAGGCTGCGGCCGACGACCCCGTCCAGGGGCTCGTGCCGCTCTCCGTGGTCAAGGACAAGATTGCCAAAATTGCGGCCGGTGCCCACAAGCTCGACGCCGGAGCCGCCCAGCTCCAGTCCGGGGCCTCCAGGCTCCACGAAGGTACCGGAGAACTGCGGGCCGGTGCCGGGAAGCTGACTGCGGGATTCTCAACCCTGAGCGGCAAGCTCAACAGCCAGGATCCCGAAAACCCCGGGGTTGTCCTCGGCACGCGTCTCCTTGCCGACGGGACAGCGAAGATCAGGGAAGGCATGGACGGAATACCCGGGAACCCGGACCGTCCGGGCTTGCTCAAGGCGACCGCAAGTATGACCGAGGGCTCCTCCCGGCTTGCCGCCGGGACCACGGCATTGAATGCAGGCATCAAGGGAGACCCCGCGGATCCCGCTAATCCCGGGCTTCTGAGAGGCTCCGAAGCCTTGGCCGCCGGAGCCACCGAGCTCTCGGAGGGCAACACCAAGCTCGCGTCCGGTTCCTCGCAGCTGGCCACCGGGGCAAGCAAGCTCGCGGAGGGGAATGCAAAAGTGGCAGCCGGAACAGAGACACTGCACTCAAGCGCAGCGGCGGTCTCGCCGTCGGACGTGGTGGGCCGGCCCGACGTCGGAACTGCCGTCGGCATGGTGGGCGTGCTGGGATTCGGTTCAGTGGGCGCCTTTATGGCGCTGCGCAACCGTCGGAAAGCGGGTTAACCCGCCTGAGCCGGCAGCCGGCCCGGCAGTGATCAGGCGCTGATCAGGCGGTGATCAGGCCGGGCCAGCCGGCCTGCCGGCGCTCCTACCCCAGCAAATCCGCGAGGGAACCCACCTGATGACCTGCAAACTCGGACTCAGTTTCCCCGCCGCGGTTCAGCCAGACGCCCAGCAAGCCCGCCGCCGTCGAACCTTCCGCGTCGAGCAGGCGGTTGTCGCCCACATAGAGGGTCTCAGCGGCGCTGCTGCCCAGGAGGCGTACGCCTTCGAGGTAGATGGCCGGATCCGGCTTGGGTACGCCCACGGTGTCCGTTCCCACCAATACGGTGATCCGCTGGAGCCCCGCGGTATCGAGCTTCACCCGCTGGTAGTCGTGCACGTTGTTGCTGACCGCACCGTAGGGAATTCCCGCGGCGTCGAGGGCGTCCAGGACCGGGGCAACGTCCTCGAACGCACGGACGTAGCCGTGCTGCAGGGCTGCGTAGGACGTGACCCAGGCGTGGGACTCCTCGCCCTCTTCCAGTTCCACTCCGAAGTGTCCCAGGGCCGCCCTTCCCCGGAGCAGCCGCTGCTCGTTGAAGGTCAGCTCGCCGGCCAGGTAGCGGTCATAGAAGTGCGTGGTCTCGTGCGTGAAGATGCGCCCGAACTTCTCCCACCCGGCCTGGTCCAGGCCGGGCAGGAGATGTTCGCTGACGTCACGCAGCGCCGTGGTCATGGCGTATTCAAGGTCCACCAGGGTGTCGTCAATGTCGAACAGCACACCCCGGACGACGCCAAAGCCCGTGTGCAGGACACGGCCGCCGTCGCCGCGCATGGCAGTCATCAGCCGCGGAAAGCGTGGAGGCGGGCCAGTGAGGATGCCTTGCCCAGGATGACCATGGATTCAAAGAGCGGCGGGGAGATCCGGCGCCCCGAGACGGCTGTCCGGACCGGGCCGAAGGCAAGCCTCGGCTTGATGCCCATGTCCTCCACGAGTGCCTGCTTCAGCGCGGCCTGGATGCTCTCGGCGCTCCAGTCGGTGACGGCGTCCAGGGCCGCGATCGCAGCGTCCAGCACCTCGGTGAGGTTTTCCGGAAGTCCCTTGCGGGCGTCATCCGCTACGTCGATGGCGTCGTCGTTCTTGAACAGGAAGGAAATCATCTCCGGCGCCTCACCCAGCAAGGCGATGCGCTCCTGGATCAGCGGTGCGGCCTCGGCGAGGATCTCCTCCTCGCGGGCGGTCAGCGTATCCCCCACCAGGTTCGCTGCCCGGAGGTACGGAACCAGGCGGCCCCTGAAGTCGTCTGCGTCCAGCATCCGGATGTGGGTGCCGTTGATTGCTTCGGCCTTCTTGATGTCAAAGCGCGCCGGGTTGGCCAGCACGTCGTGGACGTCGAAGTGCTCGATCAGCTGTTCCACCGTGAAGATGTCTTCGTCGGCGGACAGGCTCCAGCCCAGCAGCGAGAGATAGTTGAGCAGGCCTTCGGGGATGAATCCGCGGTCCCGGAGCAGGAAGAGGTTGGACTGCGGATCACGCTTGGACAGCTTCTTGTTGCCCTCGCCCATAACGTACGGAAGGTGCCCGAACACAGGCATGTAGCTTGCGACGCCGATCTCCATCAGGGCGCGGATCAGCACCACTTGGCGGGGCGTGGAGGAGAGCAGGTCCTCGCCGCGCAGTACGTGGGTGATCCCCATCAGGGCGTCATCCACCGGGTTCACCAGGGTGTACAGCGGGGAACCGTCGGCGCGGACAATCACATAGTCCGGGATGCTTCCGGCCTTGAAGGTGATATCGCCGCGGACCATGTCGGTGAAAGTGACATCCTCGTCGGGCATGCGGACACGGAGCACCGGTTCGCGGCCCTCGGCCTTGAACGCGGCCACCTGCTCGGCGCTGAGGTTGCGGTCGAAGTTGTCGTAGCCAAGTTTGGGGTCGCGGCCGGCCGCACGGTGGCGCGCTTCAACTTCCTCCGGCGAGGAGTAGCACTCGTAGGCGTAGCCGGCCTCCAGCAGCTTGGCCACCACGTCCTTGTAGAGGTCAAGACGCTGTGACTGGCGGTATGGCTCATGCGGGCCGCCCGTTTCCACGCCTTCTTCCCACGAGATGCCCAGCCATTTCAGCGCCTCAAGCAGCTGCTCGTAGCTTTCTTCCGAGTCCCGCGCCGCGTCCGTGTCCTCGATGCGGAACACAAACGTGCCCTGCGTGTGCCGGGCGTAGGCCCAGTTGAACAGCGCCGTGCGGATCAGACCCACGTGCGGGGTGCCCGTGGGCGATGGGCAGAACCGCACCCGGACCGGGGTTTCGGCGGTGACGGCAGGACTGGAGACAGCGTTGGACACAGAAGGAGTAGTCATAGTGACTCCAACTTTACCGCCTGCCCGGGACTCGGACCCGCCGCGAAATCCGGCACGGAAACGGACAGCCGCCCCGGGATCCCCGGGGCGGCTGCCGTGACGTCGGTGCTGTGTGCGGCTAGCGCCGGACAACCGGGTTGGAAAGCCGCCCGATGCCTTCGATCTCCACGTCAAACCGGTCGCCGGCCGCCACCAGGCCCACGCCCGCAGGCGTGCCGGTCATGATGACGTCGCCGGGAAGCAGCGTGAAGGCCTGCGACACGACGGAGACAAGCTCACGGACGCCCCGGATCATCTGGCTCGTGCTGCCGTCCTGGCGGAGTTCGCCGTTGAGCCAGCCCTGGATCCGGAGGTCGTCGGTGTCCAGCTCGGTTTCGATCCACGGGCCCAGGGGCGCCGAGGTGTCAAAACCCTTGGCCCGGGCCCACTGCAGGTCTGTCTTCTGGACATCCCGGGCCGTCAGGTCGTTGCCGCAGGTATAGCCGAAGATGACGTCGTCAACGCGGTCCTCGGGAACGTCCTTGCAGATGCGTCCGATCACCACGCACAGCTCGGCCTCGAAGGAAACCTCCTCCGAAAACTCCGGCAGCACTATGGGATCGTTGGGCCCCACCACCGACGTGTTGGGCTTCAGGAACAGCAGTGGCTGCTGCGGCACGTCATTGCCGAGCTCCCTGGCATGCTCAACGAAGTTGCGTCCGACGCCCACCACCTTGCTGCGCGGAATGATGGGTGCGAGCAGCCGCACGTCCTCAAGCTTGTACTTGACGGTGCTGCGTTCAACGCCGTTGAAGAAAGGGTCACCCTTGATGACAGTGACTTCCTCACTGCCGGGCTCGCCTTCCACAACGCCGTAAAGGGGATCAGAATCAGCTACAAATCGGGCGATACGCATGGTTCCTAGCGTACAGTCCTCCGGAACGGCGTCCTGCCCCGGGCGGCGCTGCCGTGCAGGCCCCGGCCAGGTGCTCAGCTGCGGAGGAACTCCAGCTGGGCTGCGACTGAATTCTCCGCGGCCGCACGGACGGCGGGATCGATGTCCGCATAGACGGCATCCGTGATGTCGCCCACCTCCGCATCGGGTCCCAGCTGCGCCAGGGCCATACGGATCTGCGCCAGCCGTTCCTGGCGGTGGTGGCGGTAGGCGCGGACCACCGCGTCCAGCGCCGGCAGCACCGCTCCATGCCCGGGCAGGACCGTGGCCGGGCCAATCGCTTCCAGCCTGTCCAGCGTTCTCAGGTAGTCGCCCAGTTTGCCGTCGGGAAAATCCAGGACCGTGGTGCCGCGGCCCAGGATGGTGTCGCCGGTGAGCACGGAGCCGTGCGGGCCGTCACCCGGCAGATGGAAACAGAGCGAGTCGGACGTGTGGCCGGGAGCGGCAATGACGCGTAGCTCCACGCCCGCGGCAAGGAGCGTTTCACCGTCAGCCAGCGGATTCCCGCCGTGACAGTGCCGGGCATCAGCAGCACGGACCGGCGCCCCCGTGAGTTCATGGAAGCGCCCCGCCGCCGCTGTGTGGTCGGCGTGGCGGTGCGTGATGAGGATGAGCTCCACCCGACCCGCCGCGGCCAGTTCCCGCAGGTGCCGTTCGTCCAACGGCCCGGGGTCCACCACCACGGTGGTCTCCGATTCCGGCCGGCCCAGCAGGTACGAATTGGTCCCGTCCAGGCTCATGGGGCCGGGGTTGGGTGCCAGCCGGAACCGCGCCAGGCCGCTGGCTGGAAGAATCGACGGAGAAGATTCGGGATTCACCGTTCCATCTTCGCATTTAAAACGCACGACGCCGGGCGGACCGAAATCATTCTCGGTCCGCCCGGCGTCGTGATTCAGCCGGGAACGGCGCCAGTCTTTAGGACTTCAGGCGAGGCGGGTCAGCCAGCCGTGCGTATCCTCGACCGTGCCTGTCTGGATGCCGAGGAGCTGCTCGCGGATGGCCATGGTGGTCTCGCCTGCCTTCGCGTCCTCGGAGCCGATGAACTCCGTGGCGTCCTTGAGGACACCGATGGGCGTAATCACGGCGGCAGTCCCGCAGGCGAAGACCTCGGTGATCTCGCCCGAAGCCACGCCGTCGCGCCATTCGTCCAGGGTGATCTTGCGCTCGGTGACGGTGCGGCCCATGTCCTTGGCCACCTGCATGACGGACATCCGGGTGACGCCCTCCAGGATGGTTCCGGTCAGGGCTGGCGTGACCAGCGAGCCGTCCTTCATCACGAAGAAGACGTTCATGCCGCCCAGTTCTTCAACGGCATTGTCATTGAACTGGTCCAGGAAGAGGACCTGCTTGCAGCCGTTGGCCTCGGCCTCCTGCTGGGCGATCAGCGAGGCGGCATAGTTGCCTCCGCACTTGGCTGCGCCGGTGCCGCCGCGGCCTGCACGGGCGTACTCGCGGGAGATCCAGATTGACACGGGCTTCAACTCGCCGCCGAAGTAGTTGCCGGCCGGGGAAGCGATCACGCGGAAGGAGACCTCCCTGGCCGCGCGCACGCCAAGGAATGCTTCGGTGGCGATCATGAAGGGGCGGAGGTAGAGTGCCTCGCCGTCTCCGGCCGGAACCCACTCCCGGTCGGCCTGGACAAGCTCGCGGATGGCGCCGAGGAAGTACTCTTCTGGAAGTTCCGGCAGCGCCAGCCTGCGGGCGGACTTGTTCAGGCGGGCGGCATTGGCCTCCGGGCGGAACGTCCAGACCGAGCCGTCGGCATGGCGGTAGGCCTTGAGCCCCTCGAAGATCTCCTGGCCGTAATGCAGCACGGCTGCCGACGGGTCAAGCGAGATGGGACCGTATGCCTCGATGCGTGCATCATGCCAGCCGCCCTTGCCGTTCTCGTCAACGCTGTAGTCGACAATCGCAGTGTGGTCGGTGAAATAGTTGCCGAAACCCGGGTTCGCCAGGATGGCTGCACGCTCTTCAGCAGACTTCGGGGTTACCGAGGGCTGATGGGTGAATTCGACGCCATGGGCAGTCTGAGTCATGGTTCCTCCACGGTCGGCTGCCTGGTGTGTGAACGTGGTTCAGCGTCGGACCACGGCAGCATTATTGGTGATTCGAGACAAGCTTACGCCCGATGCGGGACCCTAAAGGGCGGCGGCGATTGCGTCGCCGATCGCACTGGTGGTGCGCTCCCGGCCATCGCGGCCTTCGACGTCGGCAATGACTGCCGCTTCGATCTTCTTCGCTGCATCTGCATAGCCGAGGTGGTCCAGCAGCAGTGCCGCTGACAGGATTGCCGCCGTCGGATCGGCTTTTTGCTGGCCGGCGATGTCGGGGGCAGATCCGTGCACGGGTTCGAACATGGAGGGGGCGGTGCGTTCCATGTTGATGTTGCCGGAAGCCGCCAGGCCGATGCCGCCGGTGATGGCTGCCGCGAGGTCCGTGATGATGTCGCCGAAAAGGTTGTCCGTGACAATGACGTCGAAGCGCGCGGGGTCGGTGACCATGAAGATCGTGGCTGCGTCGATGTGCAGGTAGTCGTGGGTGACATCCGGGAATTCCTTGGCCACCGCCTCAACGGTTCGCTTCCACAAGTGGCCGGCATAGACAAGCACATTGTGCTTGTGCACCAGCGTGACGTGCTTGCGCGGACGTTCGCTGGCGCGGCGGAACGCGTCGCGGACAACCCGTTCCACGCCATGGGCAGTGTTCAGCGAAACCTCGGTGGCAACCTCGTGGATTGTCCCGGCGCGCAGTGTGCCGCCGTTGCCGACATACGGACCCTCGGTGCCTTCGCGGACCACAATGAAGTCAATCTTGCCGGGGTTGGCGAGCGGGCTGCCGACACTGCCGAAAAGGCGCGACGGCCGCAGGTTGACGAAGTGGTCGAGGCTGAAGCGGAGCTTTAGCAGCATCTCGCGCTCGATGATGCCGGACGGGATCCGGGTGTCACCGGGGGCTGCACCGACGGCGCCGAACAGGATAGCGTCCCGGGTGCGGAGATCGCTCAGCACTTCCTCCGGAAGGGTCTCCCCTGTCTCAAGCCAATGCTGGGCTCCGAGCTTGTAATGGGTCTGGTCCAGGGTGACGCCTTCGGCGGCCACAACCTTTTCCAGGACCTTCAAGGCTTCGGCGATGACCTCCGGGCCGATGCCGTCGCCGGGAATGACAGCAAGATTTATCGTGGGTGCGCTCATGTTTTCAGGGTAGCCAAGGCATCCACATGATGGTCAAGTTGTCTCAATATTCGAACACAGCAAACAGCGGGTAGGGGCCGAGGGACTACCCTTCGGCCGGTTCCTCGTACTTCGGAAAAATCGGGGAAGGAGCCGGGAGTTCCGTCCCGGGAACGAGCGGCTTGGCGATCGCCGCGAAGAGGCGGGCGTCGCCGTCGGGCTGGCCGAGGGTCGCCAGAAGCGCTGCCGACGCCGTCGGCATAACCGGCTGGACCAGGATGGCCACGATCCGTAGCACCTCAAGGGTCACGTACAGCACCGTGTTCATGCGTTCGACGTCGGTCTTCCGCAGGACCCACGGTGCCTGCTCGGCGAAGTACGCGTTGGTGTCGCCCAGGACGCCCCAGATCGCCTCCAGGGCGCGGCTGAATTCCTGCTTCTCGAACGCCGCCCGGGCAGCGTCCAGCAGGCCATTGGCCCGGGCCAGCAGCGCGCTGTCCTCCGCCGTGAAGGCGCCCGGGACCGGGACCCGTCCCTCGCAATTCTTGGCGACCATGGACAATGAGCGCTGTGCCAGGTTTCCGAAGTTGTTGGCGAGGTCGGAGTTCATCCGGCCCACGATGGCTTCATGACTGTAGCTGCCGTCGGCGCCGAAAGGAACTTCCCGCAGGAAGAAGAAACGCACCTGGTCAAGGCCGTACTGGGCCACGAAGTCGGACGGCGCCACCACGTTGCCCAGCGACTTGGACATCTTGACGCCGTTGTTGTTCAGGAAGCCGTGGATCATGATCCGCTTGGGCAGCTCCAGCCCGGCGCTCATCAGGAACGCCGGCCAGTAAATGGCGTGGAACCGGGAAATGTCCTTGCCGATCACGTGGACGTCGGCCGGCCAGTACTTCTTGAACGATTCCGATTCGGTGTCCGGGTAGCCCACGCCGGTGAGGTAGTTGGTCAACGCATCCACCCACACGTACATCACGTGCTTGTCATTGCCGGGGACGGGAACGCCCCAGTCGAACGTCGTCCGGCTGATGGACAGGTCCTCGAGTCCGCGCTTGACGAAACTGATGACCTCGTTGAAACGGGACTGGGGGGCACCGAATTCGGGGTGTGCTTCATACAGCGCCAGCAGCTTGTCCTGGTAGGCGGAAAGCCGGAAGAAGTAGCTTTCCTCGGCCGTCCACGTCAGTTCGGTATCCGTCTCGCGCGAGTAGCGGAGGCCGTCCTCCTTGACCACGGTCTCGTCTTCAACGTAGTACGCCTCGTCGCGGACCGAGTACCAGCCCTCGTACTTGGACAGGTAGATGTCCCCGTTGGCCTCCATCTTCTTCCAGATGGCCTGGGATGCGGCGTAGTGGTCCTCGTCCGTGGTCCGGATGAAGCGGTCGTACGAGATTCCCAGGGCGGAATGGGCGGCCTTGTAGATCTCAGCGTTCCGGTCCACCAGTTCCTTCGGCGTAATGCCTTCCTTGTCGGCCGTCTGCGCGATCTTCATGCCATGTTCGTCAGTTCCGGTCAGGAAGAAGACGTCGTAACCGTCCAGGCGCTTGAACCGTGCCATTGCGTCCGTAGCAATGTACTCATAGGCGTGGCCGATGTGGGGCACACCGTTGGGGTACGTGATGGCAGTGGTGATGTAGAACGGGGTCTGGGCTGAAGACGACACTCTGGGAAGTTACCTTTTTTCGAAAGCGTGGCGGACCGGGAGCTGGGAGTACTACCCCCAAATCTAGATCAGTTCGGTCAGGGTATCGCTGAGCCGGACAAGTTCGTGGTCATGTGACGCCACCAGCACGGCTATTCCGTCGGACGTGGTGTCCTTGAGGATGCTGATGATGCGGTTGGCCGAAGTGCGGTCCAGGCTTGCCGTGGGTTCGTCGACCACGAGGACGCGTGTTCCGAGGATCAGTGCGCGCGCAATCGCCACGCGCTGACGCTCGCCGCCGGACAGCTGCGCCGGGCGGTGGCGCATCCGCCGCCCCAGGCCGACAAGGTCCAGGAGGTCCTTGGCCATGTCGCGGCGCTGGTCCACTTCACCGTCCGGCACGGCGGGCAGCAGCACGTTCTCGAGGGCGCTCATGCCGTCGATCAGCGCGCCGCCCTGGTCAACGTAGCCGATCAGGGCCCGGCGGCGGTCGGCGATTTCGTCGTCGCCCATGCTCTCCAGTGACTGGCCCTCCCAGAAGACACGGCCCGACGTCGGCAGGGTAAGGCCGGCGCCGACGGTCAGGATACTCGTCTTGCCGGAGCCGCTTCGGCCGGCGACGCAGTGCATCTCCCCGGCGTGGAGCGTCAGGTCGAAGCCTTCGACGACGTTGACGGCGTCGGCGCCGCCCTTCTGCCCGCCGTAGCGGATGGTGATGTTGCTCAGTTCCAGCGGGGTCCCGTGGTCCGCGGCCTTCAGGATGGTGTTGGCACGGGTCTGGAGCGAGCCGTCCCCGGCGTCATCCTGGGGAATCCGGTCGAGATTCAGGTCGTTGTTCATTGGACCACTTTCGTTGCAATTGGAATCCAGCAAAGTACAGCCACGAGTCCGGCCAGGGCGGCCCAGAGCGCGGCATAGGGTGCAAGCAGGAGCCCGATGCCGAGGGCGCCGACCACGCCCAGCGGCAGGGCCACCGTGCCCACGAGGGCGTTTTCGAACAGCCGGACCTGGCCAAGCATGTCCGGGTTCCAGCCCATGGCTTCAAGGGTGCCGAGGTACTGGCGTTTGGCCTGCAGCTCGAAGCGGCCGGTGACGAGGGTCAGCACCAGGCCCACGGCTACGCCAGACAGTGCCAGGACGATGCTGGGCAGCGCCACGCTGGCCGCCGCCAGCCCGCTCAGGGCGCTTGCGCCGGCGGCCCGCGGGATGTCGATCAGCAAGGCGATGAGTCCGCCCACTGCGGCGCCGAACACACCCACTGCCACAGCCAGTGAGATCGTGTTGAATTTGTTGGTGCTCAGCTGGCGGTTGGCGAACGTGAGCGGGGAGTCGACGGCGATCAGCCGCTCGTCGTGCTGCGGCTCCTGGTCCACTTCGTCACGGTGCCTCAGCTGCCGTGCCGCGAAGTAGGCCGCGGCGGCGTAGAGAACCAGGACTGAAACGGAAACGATGACCGTGGCGAGGTTCCAGCTGAGCAGGCTCAGGATGGTGCCGGCGATCGCCAGGAGGGCGGCGCCCACGCCGAACTCCGCGAGCACCCAGCTCCGGATCCTCTTCTGGGTCCAGCCCATGGCCCGCAGGGTGCCTGCTTCGCGGCGGCGCTGGCGGATGTAGCTGACGGTGGAGGCACCGGTGAGCAGGGCCGCGCCGCACAACGTGAGGAACAGCAGTGTGATATTGGTACCGGTCAATGAGCCGGACACGGCGTCGGCGGCATCCTGGCGGACCCACGACTGGGTGACGGTGCCGAGCGCGGATTCCTTGCCGGCGTCGTCCTTGGAGTAACCCGGCACAAAGATGTTGGCGTCTTCACGCGCGGAGCCGGCAACCACGGTCGCTTCCAGTCCCATGTCCCGGATTTCGTTCGCGAGCTTCTCCACCTCCGGCTGCGACTCCTTCCAGCTGCCGGGCGCCTTGGCCCGGACCCGGACGGCGTCAATCACCGAAGCATTCTCTTCATATCCGCGGGCCGCGGCGAGGCCGTAGTAGTCCGTAATGGCACCGGCGGACTGGCTGACCAGGCCCGTGGCGCTCAGTGAGGGCTTGAGTACGGTGTTCTCCACCTTCTTGCCCTGGGCATCCTCGGTCAGGGTCAGCGGTGAGGGGTCGTACCCGCCCAGCGGCAGCCGGTTGACGTCCCCCGCAGCTTCCTTGACCTTGTCGGCGTCGAACGTGCCGTAGACCATGGCCAGCGGTGCCGCGACCTTGGTGCCGGTCTGCAGGCTTTCGCGGTAGGAACGCTCGTCCACCGGCTCGCGCTGGGTCTGGTCGACCGGTGCGCCGCCGGCGCCCTTCTCCGGGAGCCGGTTGACGGTGATCCACTCCCCCGGCGTTGCGGTCTTGTCCACGGCGCCGTTGCCGGCGGTGGCACCGTCGGTGTACTTGGGGGCGGAGGCGAAGTCGGTGCTCCACGTTGCCGGGTTGTAGAGGCCCTGGCTGAAGTTGCCGGTGTTTCCCAGGAGCTGGGAGTAGTCCTGCGAGCCCGGCCAGGAGAGTGCAAACGGTGATTTTGAAACGAACGGCAGGTAGTCCTTGTCCAGCGACCTGGTCACCGTGCCGACATCCTTGACCACGTTTCCGGAGTCGTCGATTTCTTCGATCTTCACGGAGTACTTGAGGTCCAGGGACGTGCCGGAGCGCACAATCAGCGGGATGGCCTGGGAATCTGCGGTGAGCTGGCCGTTCCGTTTTGCCTGCTGGTACTGCGTCATCAGGGGCGCCCAGTACTTGAGCTTGACGCCGAGGAAGTCCGGACCTTCTTCGAGCTCCTTCATGCTGATGCCTGTGGTGAACAGGCTCTCGAAATGCCGGCCAATGGCGCCGGCGTTCCGGGCGTCCGCCGGCGGCGCCTTTTCGAGCGGAGCCAGGAAGTCGCCGGCAGTGCCCAGCAGTGCACGTTCGGAGACGGGGTCGACGGCGACGACGGACTCGGTCACCTGCGGGGCCAGCGGCAGTGACACTGAAAGGTTGAAGAGGTTGTGTTCGGATCCGCCCGCGGGGGCCGGGAATTTGATGCCGGTTTCCCCTTCGGCGCCCGCGATGCGGATGCTCTTGCCGCCTGCGGCCTGCTCCTCGACGAGTCTGGCCTTGCCGAGGGAACCCTCGGCCATGGACTTGAACAGGGTCTGTTCCGACTGGCCGTCCGAGCTGACGGCGCTGGCGGTCAGCCGGTACTTCTTGGCCTCGTCAGTGAGGACCGATTCCGCTGCCGGCCATTTGCTGGGATCGGTTGCGCCGGGTTCCCCGGCGGTCGCCGTACCCACGAGTCCGGAGTTGAAGCCCAGGTAGTCCATGGCGTCAAGGCGCGGCGACTCGAGGTTCTGGGATACCCGTGACACGAGGCTGATGGGAGCCGCCACGGACGTACCGGACAGTTTCCGGATGCCGTCCAGCTGGTCGAAGCTGATGCCGCCCTGGCCGTTGGCGATTTCCGGCTGCATGAGCGCTCCGCCGGACCCCGCCTTGGCCTGGACCAGGATGTCATAGAGTCCGCGGGAATTCTGGTCGACTGTTCGGTTGAGCGCTGCCTGCGACTGGCCCTGGACGAGGACGGACAGGCACATGGCGACGATCAAAATGGCCGCGGTCAGCAAAAGCACTCGGCTTCTGATGAACCTCTGGACGGCGTTCATTGGGCTCCCTGAAAAGCTGGATTGCGTGAGCGCACACCTCAGTCCACACCAAATGGATGTGAAGGCGTCCCCTGCCGGATGTGCAAAAAATAATGGCCGGTCTGCGGGCCGGATCCGAAAATCGGACCCAGCCATTGTACGCAGACCGGCCAATCATACGTGGCAGAAGTTAACGTCTGTCACGAGAAGTTCACCGAATAGGCGGGAGGTCAGTCTTCGAGGTCGACTTCCCGTACCATCTCGGCGCCGATGCCGGCCTTGATCGCATCAAGGACCTGCTGCGGAACCGAGCTGTCAATGGTCAGGAGGGCCAGGACCTGGCCGCCCTCAGCCTGGCGCGCAACCTGCATGCCGGCAATATTGATGTTGTTCATGCCAAGGATGTGCCCGATCGTGCCGATCACGCCGGGGCGGTCCGCGTAGGCCACCACCACCAGGTGCTCGCTGATGGGGATTTCCACCTCGTAGCCGTTGACGCCCACGAGCTTCTGGATCTGCTTGGGACCCGTCAGCGTTCCGGCCACGGAGATCTGGCTGCCGTCGCTGAGGGCACCACGCAAAGTCAGGAGGTTGCGGTACGACTCGGTGTCGGGGGTGGTGATGAGGCGGACGTTGATGCCGCGCTGCTCGGCAATGACCGGGGCGTTGACGTAGGAAACCTGTTCCGTCACGACGTCGGCGAAGATGCCCTTGAGCGCCGCCAGTTCAAGCACCTTGACGTCGAGGGAGGCGATCTCACCGGCAACTTCAACATCGAACTGCGTCAGGGATGCATGGGTCAGGGCGGTGAAGATGCGGCCCAGCTTCTCGATCAGCGGGATGCCCGGACGGACGTCCGGCGCGATGACGCCGCCGGCAACGTTGACGGCATCCGGAACCAGTTCACCGGCCAGGGCGAGCCGTACCGACTTGGCCACGGAAACGCCTGCTTTTTCCTGCGCTTCGTCAGTGGATGCGCCCAGGTGCGGGGTCACCACCACGTTGTCCATCTCGAAGAACGGCAGGTCGGTGCTGGGTTCCTTGACGAAGACGTCAACACCGGCGCCGGCAATTTCGCCGTCCTTCAGGGCGGCGTGGAGGGCTTCCTCGTCCACCAGTCCGCCGCGGGCCACGTTGATGACGTAGGCGGTCTTCTTCATCTTCTTGAACGCCTCAGCGCCCAGCATGCCCACCGTTTCAGGCGTCTTGGGCATGTGGATGGTGATGAAGTCGGACTGCGCCAGCAGTTCGTCCAGGGTGACCAGCTGCACGCCCAGCTGGGCGGCACGGGCGGAGGTGATGTAGGGGTCGTACGCCAGGATCTTGGTGTCGAAGCCCTTCAGGCGGGCTGCCACCAGGGCGCCGATACGGCCGAGGCCGATGATGCCGATCTTCTTTTCGTAAAGTTCAATGCCCGTGTACTTGGAGCGCTTCCATTCGCCGTCCTTGAGCGCGGCGCTGGCCTGCGGAATGTGGCGGGCGAGGCTCAGGATGTGGCCCACGGTCAGTTCGGCGGCGGAGACGATGTTCGACGTCGGCGCGTTGACGACCATGACACCGGCCTGCGTGGCGGCCTTGATGTCGACATTGTCCAAGCCGACCCCTGCGCGGGCAATGACCTTGAGGTTCTTGGCCGCGGCGATGGCTTCGGCGTCCACCTGTGTGGCGGAGCGGACCAGGATTGCGTCAACATCCGCGATGGCAGAGAGCAGCTGGGAACGGTCGGCGCCATCGGTCTGGCGGATTTCAAAGTCCGGGCCGAGGGCCTCGACTGTGGCGGGTGAAAGTTCTTCGGCGAGCAGTACTACGGGTTTTGACACGGCTGATCCTCTGCGTTGCAGTCCGGGGGATGAATCAAGTCTAGGCTGACGGAAAGGCCGGGCTCACATTGTTAAGTGTGAACCCGGCCTCACTGTTGACTCCTGAAGGGCGCCTGGCCGACGGCCTGGGCGGCAGGCAGCCTTAGCGGGCTGCCGAGCCCTCGACGTAGTCCTCGTCCTGCTGCTGCCAGGAGAAGAGCCCGCGCAGTTCGCGGCCAACGCTCTCGATGGGGTGCTGCTCTGCCTTGGCCCGCAGCGCCTTGAACTCGACGCCGCCGTTGTCCTGGTCCTCGATGAAGCGCTTGGCGAACGCGCCGTTCTGGATGTCGGCGAGGACAGCCTTCATGTTTTCCTTCACCTCGGGGGTGATGACGCGCGGGCCGGAAACGTAGTCGCCGTACTCTGCGGTGTCGGAAACGCTCCAGCGCTGCTTGGCAATGCCGCCTTCCCACATGAGGTCAACGATGAGCTTGAGCTCGTGCAGGACCTCGAAGTAGGCGATCTGCGGCTGGTAGCCGGCCTCGGTGAGGGTCTCGAAGCCGTACTGGACCAGCTGGGAGACACCGCCGCACAGGACTGCCTGCTCGCCGAACAGGTCGGTCTCGGTCTCTTCGGTGAAAGTGGTCTTGATGACACCTGCGCGGGTGCCGCCAATTGCCTTGGCGTAGGACTTCGCGAGGTCCCAGGCTGCGCCGGTGGCGTCCTGCTCGACGGCGATGATGTCCGGGATACCGCGGCCGGCTTCGAATTCGCGGCGCACGGTGTGGCCGGGAGCCTTCGGGGCGATCAGGATGACGTCAACGCCCTCCGGTGCCTGGATGTAGCCGAAGCGGATGTTGAACCCGTGCGCGAAGGCCAGGGCCTTGCCGGGGGTCAGCTTGTCCTTGATGGAGTCGTTGTAGATCGAGCGCTGGTACTGGTCCGGCGCCAGGATCATGATGACGTCTGCCCATTCGGCGGCGTCGGCGACGTTCTTGACCGTGAAGCCGGCCTCCTGGGCCTTGGCGATCGAGGAAGAGCCCTCCTTGAGGGCGATCGTCACCTCGACGCCGGAGTCGCGCAGGTTCAGGGCGTGGGCGTGGCCCTGCGAGCCATAGCCGACGATGGCCACCTTCCGGCCCTGGATGATGGAGAGGTCTGCGTCGTCGTCGTAGAACATTTCAGTCACTTGCGTAACTCCTTTTGAGTGGATTCTCTGGTGTAAATAGTCTGTGGTGTTGCGGTACTGCACGGGCGTTGCTCCGCAGGCGGGACTGTGCCCCGCCTGCGGCCGAGACTGTGTCTTAAGCGGAGCGCAAGGCCCTGTCACTCATGGAGCGGGATCCCCGTCCAACGGCAAGGGTGCCGGACTGCACAATTTCGCGGATGCCGAAGGGCTCGAGCACTGACAACAGCGCGGTGAGCTTTTCGGGATGGCCGGTTGCTTCAATGACCACCGAGTCTGTGGAGACGTCGACCACTGAAGCGCGGAACAGGTCTGCAGCCTGGGTCACCTGCAGGCGTGTTGCGGCATCCGCACGTACCTTGACCAGGATGTGGTCGCGCTGTACGGAAGATTCTGAGGTGAGTTCAACAATCTTGATCACATTGATTAGTTTGTTCAACTGCTTGGTGACCTGTTCGATCAGGTCACCGTCGGCGTCGACGACGACGGTCATCCGGGACATGCCCGGAACTTCCGTCGGGCCGACGGCCAGTGAATTGATGTTGAAGGCCCGGCGGGCGAAGAGGCTCGCGACTCGGGTCAGCACACCGGGTTTGTCTTCGACCAGAACGGACAGCGTGTGGCGGGTCATGATCAGTCCTCCTCTTCCCATTCCGGGGTCATGTTGCGGGCGACCTGGATCTGGTCGTTACTCACTCCGGCGGGCACCATTGGCCACACCATGGAGTCCGGGCTCACCACGAAGTCGATGACCACGGGGCGGTCATTGATTTCCAGGGCTTTCTGGATGGTGGCGTCGATGTCCTCAGCGCGCTCGCACCGGAAGGATGCGCAGCCATAGGCCTCGCCCAGTTTCACGAAGTCCGGGATCCGGACGGTTTCGTGGCCGGTGTTCAGGTCGGTGTTCGAGTAGCGGCCTTCGTAGAAGAGGGTCTGCCACTGGCGCACCATGCCCAGCGAGGAGTTGTTGATGACGGCAACCTTGATGGGGATCTTGTTGATGGCGCAGGTGGCCAGTTCCTGGTTGGTCATCTGGAAGCACCCGTCGCCGTCGATGGCCCAGACCACGCGGTCGGGCGCGCCCACTTTGGCGCCCATGGCTGCGGGGACGGCGTAGCCCATGGTGCCGGCTCCGCCTGAGTTCAGCCAGGCGTGGGGGCGTTCGTACTTGATGAACTGCGCCGCCCACATCTGGTGCTGGCCAACGCCAGCGACGTAGATCCCTTCGGGACCGGTCAGGGCACCGATGCGCTCAATGACGCGCTGCGGTGCGGTGAGCCCGTCCTCCGGCTCGGTCCAGCCCAGCGGATACGTTTCCTTCAGGTTGTTCAGGAACGTCCACCAGTTCTCCAGGTCCGGCTTACCGGAAGCCGCAAACTGCGTCTTCACGGCCTCGGTGAGCTCCGGGATGATCTCCTTGACGGAGCCCACGATCGGAACGTCCGCTGTGCGGTTCTTGGAGATCTCGGCAGGATCGATGTCCGCGTGGATCACCTTCGCATTCGGCGCGAACGTCTTCAGGACGCCGGTTACCCGGTCGTCGAAACGGGCTCCCAGCGTGATGAGCAGGTCGGACTGCTGTAGCGCGGTCACGGCGGAGACCGTGCCGTGCATGCCCGGCATGCCGACATGCTGCGGGTGCGAGTCAGGGAACACGCCCCGCGCCATCAGGGTGGTGACCACGGGCGCGCCGGTGATTTCTGCGAGTTCCCGCAGCTCAACGGAGGCGTGCGCCTTCACCACGCCGCCGCCGACGTAGAGGACGGGCTTGCTGGCCGCGGCAATCAGCTTCGCTGCTTCGCGAACCTGCTTGTTGTGGCCGCGGAGCACCGGGCGGTAGCCGGGGAGGTCGATCTTCGGCGGCCAGGAGAAGGTCATCTGGCCCTGCTGGGCATCCTTGGCGACATCCACCAGCACCGGGCCGGGCCGGCCCGTGGACGCAAGATGGAACGCCTCCGCCATGACATGCGGGATGTCGTTGGGGTCGGTCACCAGGAACGAGTGCTTGGTGATAGGCATGGTGATGCCCACGATGTCCGCTTCCTGGAAAGCATCTGTACCAATGACTCCGCTGGACACCTGGCCGGTGATGGCCACGAGCGGCACGGAGTCCATGTGCGCATCCATGATGGCGGTAACGAGGTTGGTGGCCCCGGGACCCGAGGTGGCAATACAAACGCCAACCCGCCCGGTAACCATGGCGTAGCCTTGCGCGGCGTGGCCGGCTCCCTGTTCGTGACGGACCAGCACGTGATTCATGCTTGAGGCCATCAAGGGGTCATAGGTGGGCAGGATCGCGCCACCGGGCAAACCAAAAATATCGTCCACGCCGAGTTCTTCGAGCGAGCGGACAATTGCTTGTGAACCGGTCATCACCGTCGGGGGTACGACGTTGTTCGGTCCAAGGACAGGAGAGACAGCAGCAGCGTGCTCGACGCCGGCATCGGCCGTGCGGTCGGCGCGTTCCGGAGCCTTGGGGGCTCCAGCGGACTTTGTAGCCATCAGCGAGGGGCTGATCGGCGATCCTTTGCTCATCGGACTCTTCCTTTGTGGATCTTTATTAGCGGGTGGTTCTCATGACGGGTGCAATAACTGAAACAAATAAAAAAAACCCCTCAGCCTGGCGGCTCTTCGAGGGGTTGCGCGTGACGGTTCGTTACCAGTCGGGCTATTGAGCCACGCGCTTGGTAAGGACGACGACTGCTTCTGCAGCGGCGCAGTTGGTAACGAATGCGATCATGCGTTCAGTTTTCCCTCTAAGTGAGACGGGTGTCAACGACACACATCCCCGTCTCACTATATGGACTCCATTGTCCACGGATTGAGCGCCATCCCCAACCGACTCGCAGTTAACGCTCCGAAAAGCGTGTTTGACGACGTTAACTGCCAGTCAGTTGGGTCAGCGCGGCTGCGGGGTACTACCCGCAGTATGCGCCGGTGGAGGCGCTGTGCACCAGCTTGGCGTACTTAGCCAGGACGCCCTTGGTGAACTTGGCCGGGAGCGGCTCCCAGCCGATCTTGCGTGACTCGAGCTCAGCGTCGTCCACGAGCAGGTCGAAGCTGCGGGCGGCAATGTCAACGCGGATGCGGTCGCCGTCCTTGACGAAGGCGATCGGGCCGCCGTCGACTGCTTCAGGGGCGACGTGGCCGATGCACAGGCCGGTGGTACCGCCGGAGAAGCGGCCATCCGTGAGAAGCAGGACATCCTTGCCCAGCCCGGCACCCTTGATGGCGCCGGTGATGGCGAGCATTTCGCGCATGCCCGGGCCACCCTTCGGTCCTTCATAGCGGATGACCACGACGTCGCCCTTGGCGATTTTGCCGTTGTCGAGCGCGTCAAGGGCACCCTGCTCGCGCTCGAACACGCGGGCCGTGCCTTCGAAGACGTCGGCGTCGAAGCCTGCGCTCTTCACGACGGCGCCTTCAGGTGCCATGGAACCGTGCAGGATGGTGATGCCGCCGGTTTTGTGGATCGGGTTGTCCAGGGCACGAAGGATCTTGCCGTCCAGGTCCGGTGGGTTGATGGACGCCAGGTTTTCCGCCAGGGTCTTACCGGTGACGGTGAGGCAGTCGCCATGCAGCAGCCCGGCGTCGAGCAGTGCCTTCATGATGACCGGAACGCCGCCGATCTTGTCGACGTCGGTCATCACGAAACGGCCGAACGGCTTCAGGTCGCCCAGGTGCGGGATCTTGTCGCCGATGCGGTTGAAGTCGTCCAGCGTCAGTTCCACTTCAGCTTCGCGGGCGATGGCCAGCAGGTGCAGCACGGCGTTGGTGGAGCCGCCGAATGCCATGGTCACGGCGATGGCGTTCTCGAAGGCCTTCTTGGTCATGATGTCGCGTGCGGTGATGCCGAGGCGGAGCAGGTTGACCACCGCTTCACCGGACTTGCGGGCGAACTCGTCACGACGGCGGTCTGCCGAGGGCGGGGCTGCGGAGCCCGGCAGGGACATGCCCAGGGCTTCGCCGATGCAGGCCATGGTGTTGGCCGTGTACATGCCGCCGCAGGCACCTTCGCCGGGGCAGATGGCGCGTTCGATGCGGTCAAGGTCTCCCCTGCTCATCTTGCCCGCGGCGCAGGCGCCCACGGCCTCGAAGGCGTCGATCAGGGTGACTTCCTTCTCGGAACCGTCCTCCAGCTTGACCCAGCCGGGCATAATGGAGCCGGCGTAGAGGAACACGCTGGCGAGGTCCAGGCGCGCGGCTGCCATGAGCATTCCGGGCAGGGACTTGTCGCAACCGGCCAGGAGCACCGATCCGTCAATGCGCTCGGCCTGCATCACTGTTTCCACGGAGTCGGCAATGACTTCGCGCGAGACGAGGGAGAAGTGCATGCCTTCGTGGCCCATGGAGATGCCGTCAGAGACGGAGATGGTGCCGAACTGCATGGGGAACCCGCCGCCGGCGTGGACGCCTTCCTTGGCGCCCTGGGCCAGCCGGTTTAGGGAAAGGTTGCAGGGAGTGATCTCGTTCCAGGAACTAGCCACGCCAATTTGGGGCTTCGCAAAGTCGTCGTCGCCCATGCCGACCGCCCGGAACATTCCACGCGCGGGAGCGGCGTGGATTCCATCGGTTACGACCCGGCTGCGGGGCTTGATGTCCGGCTTGTTTTCTGTCGCGGTTTGGGTGTCCTCACTCATGCGTCAAAGTCTATGGCGCAAAGATGGGCACCAACGACCCGGAATGGACCGTTAAGCCGAAAAGCGGGAATATTTCGATCAAATAGTGGACTCTCGTCTCACATAATGAGATTAGCGCGGCGCGCAGGGTCGAAAAAGTGTCAGCCGTCACTCAGGCCTGCCGCATCAATGGAGGCGGCTTCAGCCTCGAGCATGGACAAAACCTGCGCAATGGTGGTCCGGGCCGCCACGTCCGGACGGGCGAGCGCCACGATGCTGCGCCGGGCAGTGACGCCAAGCAGTGGACGGAGGACGAAGCCGCGCTCCTGGTTGCCCAGGGCCGTGTACCGCGGCAGCAGGCTCAGCCCGTGGCCGGCGCTGACAAGGGCCTCCAGGACACGAAGGTCCGGAAACAGCTGCGCGCGGACCGCAGGGGAACCTGCCTGGACCTCGATCTGCCGCAGCACGGTATCGAATGGAAAGCCTTCCGGGACGCCCATCCAGGGAAAGCCCACCACATCGCCGGCCGTTAGCGAAGGCTTCGCCGCCAGGACGTGCCCCGCGGGCACGGCCACATCAAGCGGTTCGTTCAGGAGCGGAACCACCACCAGCCCCTGCCGGGCAAAAACATCGGGACCATCCACGCTATGGGCCAGCACGATGTCGTAATCGGCGGCGAGGGCAGCAAATCCCGCGACGCCCGGGTCTTCGAAACAGGCCTCGAACCGCAGGCCCTCCACCGCCTTGACGCGGTGCAGGAGGCCGGGGAGGAACATTTCCGCTGCGCTCGGGAAGAAGGCCGCTTTGACATGCGTTTGCCAGCCCCGCCGGTACGTGTCAATTGTGGCTTCGGCGCGCGCCATGGCTGTCGAAACGTCCGCCGCGGCCGCCGCCATGGCCCGCCCTGCTTCGGTCAGACGCACTCCCCTGCCGGACTTTTCAACGAGGACAACGCCCAGTTCATCCTGGAGGGTCTTAAGCTGCTGCGAGACGGCCGAGGGCGTCACCTCCATCGCTTCGGCCGTGGCGCCCACTGTGCCCCGGTCCGAGAGTTCACGGAGAATCCGGAGGCGTTTCAAATCCATGAGGCGAGGCTACAGGACGGCACCCTGAGTGGGGCCGTCGCACCCCGGCGTGACACGGAGCCATGAGCCGGGTCTGGTAGCGTGCGAGCCACTCTGCCTGCCCGACCATCAGGACTCCACTGTGAACAGCAAGCCCTTGCCGATCAACCCGGCACCCGACCCCGCGCCCCTTCCTCCCGCGCCCACCAGCGACGAGCTCAAGGCGACGCTCCGGGCCGTGTTTGAGCGCCAGATCCCCAACTACGGCGACTATAACCTCGTCTGCGGTTCGAACAGCTTCGAGGCCCCGGGGGCGGCAGCCCGGGGCTGGGCTCCCCCGCGGAGACGGAATTTTGTTATCGGCTACCGCTGGCACCCGGCCGAGGTTGTCGTGGCCCCTTTCGATGAAGAGTCCCTGGCGGCCACGGGTGTTCCGGTCGCGATCAATATGACCAATCTCGCCCGCGTCCGCCGGCTGCCGGGAGTCAACTCGTCCCCGGGCGGTTACGAAGTGGCGGCAAGCACGGGAAAAGCATTCCGATTCGGAGTGGACGACTCCATGCCCCTGGCTCCGCCGTCCGCACGTCCGGGTGAGCGCGCCACTCGCGGGACCCGAAGCATCGAACAGGCCCACGACGCCGCGGACTTCCATGAATTCATGGCCGACTTTGTGCAACGCGGCCTGCCGCTCTGAGCCTTTACAGCCCTAATCACACCGACGTAACGTCAAGCAACGGCAACCTTGCCTTGTGGACAGAAGGGCACTGCTATGGACTGGATTATCTGGGTCATCGTCATCGTAGTAATCGTCGGAGTGGTGTGGTGGCTCCTGAACCGAAATAGTTCAGGGAACACCACGGGCACACCGGCAGCCTCCGATTCCGGCATGTCCGTTCCACAGCCACGGCAGTCCGCCGTCGACCGGTCCGCGGGAGGCGGTGCAGCAGCGTCGGCAGACGCCGCAGCCACGGCCGGAATGCCGGGCGCGGCAGGTTTCAGCCAGACGGCCAACGCTTCGCCGTCGCCGTCCGTGCCGGCCGAACCCGGGCCGGGCCTTTCCCCGACAGCGAACGCCGCACCCGGCGGCGGAGACGTGGATGACTGGGACGATGACGCCGAGGCGACCAGCGGCGCGCCCGCCGCGGACACCGGGCTTACAACGACAGCTGACGTGACAGCCAAACCCGAGGGCACTGCAGCTGGGCCTGAAGCTGCAGCCCGCACAGAGGACAAAGCGGAGTGGGAGGCGCAGTGGTCCGAGGCGGCCAGCACCCCGCACGCGGACCAGGTGCACACCAAGGAGGTTCCTACCAGGGAATCAGCGGCCGGGAAGACTCCCGCCGCGGCGACCGGCCAGCAGGTTCCGGTTCACCACCCTGAGTACACGGAGCACCATGCACCCACGCTTCCCGGCGCCGAATCGGCCGCGGCGGAAGATGTCCAGGACACAAACGTCAAGGATCCAGGAGCCGACGCCGGGCTGCCGCCCGCCGGCGGAAGCGGCACGGCCGCCGTAAGCAGCACGGAGGTCCTCTCCGAGGGAGACGCAGAGACAATGCAGGCGGCCGCATCCTCGGCGGCGACGGAAGCAGCCGCAAGCCATGCGGCAGAGCCCGCCGGACACCTGGCTGCGGACAAGCCGTATGGCGAGGGATCGGCAGCCCCGGGGCCTGACGGCAGCGGACCGGACGGCTATACGGTCAAGGGCAATGCGCAATCGATGATCTACCACGACGAAACCAGCCCCGGATACGAGGAAACAACTGCGGAAGTCTGGTTCGAGTCGGCCGCGCACGCGGAAGCGGCAGGATTCCGCGCCCCGCGCCGGAGCCGGCACTAGGCCGTCCGGCCAATGGGGGTCGGCGTCCGGATGCATCAGGAGCGAACGGTGCCTGCGTCCAGGCCTGCACTCCGCCTTATGCCTGCCGCCGCCCTCGTCTGGACGCTGGTTTTGTCCGCCTGCACCGGAGGCGGCGACGGCGGTCCCACCGGTACCGCAGGTTCAGCCTCGGGCGGCGACGAGGCGTCCGGGGAACTCCGGGTACTCCGGACGGTGGAAGGGCTGCGGCTGCCCTGGTCCGCCGTGTTTTTGCCGGATGGCACAGCCGTCATTTCTGAACGTGACAGCGGCGACGTCAAAACGGTCAAGGACGGCAGGACGACGCTGCTTGGCAGCATCCCCGGGGTTGTGCCCGGAGGCGAAGGCGGCCTTCTGGGGCTGGCGGTGTCACCGAACTACGCGTCGGACAAGTCGATATTTGCCTACTTCACGGCCCGGGCGGACAACAGGATTGCCCGCCTCACCCTGACTGAGGCCGAGCCGGGAGGCACGCTGAGCCTTGGGCCGCCGGAGATAATCTTCTCCGGCATCCCCAAGGCGTCAACCCACAACGGCGGCCGCATACGTTTTGGGCCGGACGGGAACCTCTATGTGGGAACCGGTGATGCGCAACGGCGCGAACAGCCCCAGGATCCGAACGCGCTTGGCGGCAAGATCCTCCGGATCACTGCTGACGGCAAGCCGGCGCCGGGTAACCCGTTTGGCGACAACCCGGTCTACAGCCTTGGCCACCGGAATGTGCAAGGCCTCGACTGGGACGACGCGGGCAGGCTGTGGTCCAGCGAGTTCGGGCCCGCCGTGGACGACGAACTGAACCTGATCCAGCCGGGCGGCAATTACGGCTGGCCGGAGGTCACCGGGGCGCCCGGCAAGCCGGGCTTCATTGATGCCAAGGTGGTATGGCCTTCCACCGCGGAATCTTCCCCGAGCGGACTGGAGATCACCGGGTCCACGGCTTACCTCGGGGCGCTACGGGGCCAGCGGCTGTGGGCCGTCCCCCTCGACGGTGAAAAAGCGGGCAAACCTGTGAGCCATTTCACAGCGAGGTTCGGGCGGATCAGGGACGTTTCACTCGCCCCGGACGGCAATTTGTGGATGCTCACCAACAACCAAAACCCTGATTCTGCGCTGATTTTGGCGCTTCCGGCCAGGGCTGGAAGCTGAAACGACCGCCGATTTCACACGGGGCTAAATCTCGTGTAGAGTTTCATGTCGTTGCGGAGATGAACGAGGGAAACAAAAGCCCCCGGGAAGAACCAAAACAACAGCTGCACCTCTAGCTCAACTGGCAGAGCAATTGACTCTTAATCAATGGGTTCCGGGTTCGAGTCCCGGGGGGTGCACCACAGAAACCCCGTCTTCACAGGCCACAAGCCACGAAGGCGGGGTTTTGTTTTGTCCGGAAGTCGCCGCCGATGTCCGCGGATCGGCACGTGCCTACGCTTCGCTCGTCACAAACTTCAAGCTGATGGGTGTGGACTGCTCCACAGCCGTATGCCGCCCCGTGACCCCGGGCACTTCTTTGGGAAAAATTCATCCTAAGCATCGGAATAGCTGAGCCGAACTGGATAGAGTGGCGTCACTACTAGGGGTGGGAGGGCAAACCATGGCTGTTTTTCGGTTTACTGTTACCGGCACGATCGAAGCCGATGCCGAAGCCATAGGCGCGGCCATGGCCGCCTCGCTGCCGGCCCCGTCCACGGACTCCGGAACGCTGGCGGCACTGGAGACAAGCCTGGAGTTCAGTGAAAACCCCGGCTCGGCGCTACAGGCGTTGTTGGAGATGGGCGTGATGGCGATCCTGCAAGCCAAACTGGGCCCCTTGAACAAGGGCTGGGACGTTCAGGCGCTGGAGGCGATCGCCGTCCGCCTTCTGGGGTAGGACCGGGTGGTCAGTTGACGCTGTTCGCTTCCACGGTGAGGCCGGACTCGGCACCTGCCACGATTGCTTTGGTCTCCGGCGAGGAAAAACGGCTGGCCAGGACGGTCACTACGGCCTGGAGCTCCTGCCGGAGAACGTCGGGATCGATCGATGCGGCCGCCAGCACGGTTCGTTCCATGTCGGCTGCAGCGGCCACGGCTTCAACTCCGCGCTCGGTCAGGGACACCACGTGGCTCCGCCGGTCGGACGTGCTGCGTTCACGGCGGATGTGCCCATGCACCTCGAGCCGGCTGAGGGTTTTGCCCATGGTCTGCGCCTGCACGCGGACCAACTGAGCCAGCTGTGCCTGGGTCATGGGTCCATTGTGGGCAAGAACTTCCATGGCGATGACCCCCGCATGGGTGAGCCCAATGGCTCCCAGCTTCTCGTTCCAGGAGTGTTCCACGAGCCGTGCCGCGGTGGACAAGAGGCGCCCAGTGGGCCAGCGATCCATATCAGGCATACAACTTAGTATAGCCAGCGTGGGATTCGTCCCTCGCTTCCCCCGCTTACTAAGCTTAAATGTCCACAACATTCCTAAGGAGAAAATATTGGCTGAACGACTCATTCCCGGCACTCCGGCGCCGGACTTTACTCTGAAGGACTCCGCAGGGAAGGACGTCAGCCTGAAGGACTACCGCGGCCGGAACACCATCGTTTACTTCTATCCGGCCGCATCCACGCCCGGCTGCACCAAGGAAGCGTGCGACTTCCGCGACACCCTTGCCTCCCTGCAACGTGAAGGCTACGACGTCCTGGGTGTCTCCCCCGATCCGGTCGGGAAACTCGCCACGTTCGCCGAGAAGGAAGGCCTGACTTTCCCCCTGTTGTCCGACGAGGACCACGCCGTGGCTGAGGCTTACGCCGCGTGGGGGGAGAAAAAGAACTACGGGCGGACATACGAGGGCCTCATCCGGTCCACTGTCGTAGTGGACCCGGACGGCAACGTCGCCGTGGCACAGTACAACGTGCGGGCCACCGGCCACGTGGCCAAGCTCCGCCGGGACCTCGGACTGGCCTAGCCGGACTCCGGGCGCCAGCGGGCGCTGCTGATCCGCCCCCAAGCGGAAGGCGCGCCCGGCAGGTACACTGGAGCCTGGAATCCGCCGTCGAACGTCTTTTCGCTTTCCCCGGACAGCAGGAAAAACACGCACGACGGCGCCGCGCGCGAGTGGTGAAATTGGCAGACACGCAGGATTTAGGTTCCTGTGCCTTCGGGCGTGGGGGTTCAAGTCCCCCCTTGCGCACAGCAGCACAACCCTCGGAATCCCGGGCCCCACGGTCCGGGATTCCTTTGTTTAACGCCGCCGCACCGGCACCGGAAGGCCCCCGAAAAAAAGATTCTCCCCCGTCACCCATCCATTACTGCCGAACTGCCGAATACCCATTGAGACACCAACCAAGGGTCGGTGCCCACAGTCGGAAACAGCCAGTGCAGTGATCGAAGAAGTCGTTCGCCGCAGGCAATAATCGGCACTAACAAGGAGAATCGAAATGCAGTCATTCAAGCGCACAACTTTCACCGTTGCAGGTGTTGCAGCTGCAGCTCTGCTGAGCCTGACCGCATGCGGCGGATCGGCCACCACGGCCAACAGCTCCTCCGCACCGGCTTCAACCCCGTCTGCTTCGAGCATGGCGCCGTCACCGTCGGCCAGCTCCGCGGCGGCGATGGATCCCGCCGCCAACCTGGTGGGCCCCGGCTGCGCAGGTTACGCCGAGAAGGTTCCCAGCGGTGCAGGATCGGTATCAGGCATGGCCCTCGATCCGGTCGCGGTCGCAGCCTCGAACAACCCGCTGCTGACCACTCTCACGGCGGCGGTTTCCGGCAAGCTCAACCCCAAGGTCAACCTCGTGGATACGCTCAACGGCAGTGAATTCACGGTCTTCGCACCGGTGGATGATGCGTTCGCCAAGATCGACGCCGCCACTATCGAAACGCTCAAGACCGACGATGCCCTCCTGAGCAAGATCCTGACTTACCACGTTGTTCCCGGCCAGATCACCCCCGACAACATTGTGGGCACCCACAAGACTGTCCAGGGCGGCTCGGTCACCGTGACCGGCACCAAGGACGCACTGAAGGTCGATGACGCCAGCGTCATCTGCGGCGGCGTCAAGACGGCCAACGCCACGGTCTACCTGGTGGACTCCGTCCTGATGCCGAAGTAGGCAACCACGAACACTCCTGTCCCGGCTCCAGCCTGACTCCCTGGGCCGATCCTGGAGAAACTGAGGCCCGCACCGTCCGGTGCGGGCCTCAGCTTTGTCTTCCGGAGGGCGCGGCCGGCATCGGGTGGCGCACCCGGCGAGTGTCCAGGATCGTTCAATTAGACTGGGGACCGGTCCGCTGTCCGCGGACCTTCCGGCCTGCCCAGAGGTGATCATCGAGTGCCCAGCAGTAAATCGCGCCGCATTGCGGTCAGTATCGGTGCAGGGGTCCTGTCGCTGCTGCTGGCCGCATGCACAGGAACGCCTGCCCCGGCTCCGGCGTCGCCCTCTGCGGCTCCTGCAGGCACTACTGCCGCTGCCCCTACCGCGACTTTCACCTTCGGCACGGCGGCCCAGCCGCTGGGACTTGATCCCGCGCTGGCATCCGATGTGGAGTCCTACCGGATCACCCGCCAGGTCCTGGAGGGCCTTGTGGGAGTGGACCAGACCACGGGGCTGCCCACTCCCCTGCTCGCCACTGAGTGGGCGGAATCCAACGAGGGCCGCGCCTACACCTTCAAGCTCCGTGAGGGCGTCATCTTCCAGGACGGCACACCCTTCGATGCCGCGGCTGTCTGCTCCAACTTCAACAGATGGTTCAACTTCCCGGCGAGCCTGCGGAAGCAGGCGCCCGGAACGTCGTTCAAGGGCGTGTTCAAGGCCTACGCCGACCAGGCGTCGCTCTCCATCTACAAGGGCTGCACCGCCGTTTCTGCGGGGAACGTCCGGATCGACCTCACCCAGCCGTTCACCGGGTTCCTCCAGGCGCTGACGCTCCCGGCCTTCGCCATGTCCTCCCCTACGGCCATGGCGGCGCAGAAGGCGGACAGCCTCAGCCAGACCCGGGACGGCCAGCCCGTGTCGGCCTATGCCCTGCACCCCGTCGGTACCGGTCCCTACAGCTTCGCCGCGTGGCAGGACTCCAGCGTCAAGCTGGTCAGCAACAAGGACTATTGGGGTGACAGGGGGCAGATCGGCACCATCAACTTCGTCACCTACGATCACCCGCAGTCCAGGCTCCAGGCTCTCCTCGACGGCAAGATCGACGGCTATGATGCCGTCACCGTGGGCAACTTCGACCAGCTCGTCAAACGCGGACAGCAGATCATCCAGCGCGACCCGTTCTCCGTGATGTACCTGGGCATGAACCAGGAAGTGCCCATCCTGCAGAACATCAAGGTGCGCCAGGCCATCGAGTTGGCGGTGGACAAGGAAACGCTGATCCGCCGGTTCTTCATCGACAACACCGCGCAGGCAACCCAGTTCGTCCCGCCCAAGCTCAGCGGGTTCAACAACAACGCCCCCTCCCTGGGCCACGACCCGGCCAAGGCGAAGGCGCTTCTGGAGGAAGCCGGGTACAAGGGCGAGGAACTCAAGTTCTACTACCCCCTTAATGTCACCAGGCCATACCTTCCCACACCGGAAAAGGTGTACGCAGAGCTCAGCAAGCAACTCACCGCCGTGGGGCTGAACATCAAGCCGGTTCCGGTGGAGTGGTCGGACGGGTACCTGCAGAAAGTCCAGTCACCCGGGGACCACGCCCTGCACCTGCTCGGCTGGAACGGTTCCTACTCCGATCCGGACAACTTTGTGGGTCCCCTGTTTGGCGAGAAGAACGGCGAATTCGGCTACCAGGACCCGCAGGTCTTTTCGAAGATCGCGCGGGCACGCGGCTTGCCTGAGGGCGAGGAGCGGACGGAGCAATACCGCACCATCAACGCCCAGATCGCCGAATCGGTCCCCGCCGTCCCCATCGCTTTCCCCATTTCAGCGCTGGCACTCTCCGACCGGGTGCTGAAGTACCCTGCCTCACCGGTATTAAACGAGGTTTTCACAAAGGTGGAGCTAAAACCTTGACGGACTGCCCCAATTTCAGTTAGTAGGGTGCTCGGGGATATTCTGTGACAGCCAGAGCCGCTGCTATCGGAGACTGATTGTGACTTTCATTTCCAAGACCCAACATGCCGACGTCGTCCTGATTGGCGGCGGCATCATGAGCGCCACGCTGGGTGCGTTCATCAAGCAGCTCGAACCGAACTGGACCATTTCGCTGTTCGAACGGCTCGACGAAGCCGGCCTGGAAAGCTCGGGCCCGTGGAACAACGCAGGCACAGGGCACGCCGCCCTGTGTGAGCTTAACTACTCGCCCGCAGCCAAAGACGGCTCGGTTGATCCATCCAAGGCGCTGCACATCAACGAGCAGTTCCAGCTGTCCCGCCAGTTCTGGTCCCACCTGGTCAGCAACTCGCTCATCGGCTCCCCCAAGGGGTTCATCAATACGGTCCCCCACATGAGTTTCGTCATCGGGGACGCCAATGCGGACTTCCTGAAGACCCGGTACGAGGCACTGAAGCCGAACACCCTCTTCCGTTCCATGGAGTACTCCGAAGACCACGCACAGATTGCCAAGTGGGCGCCCTTGATCGTCAAGGGCCGTGACCCGAAGCAGAGGATTGCGGCCACGCGCGCGGCCGAGGGAACCGACGTCGACTTCGGCGCACTGACCCGTGAGCTGACCACGTACCTTGGCAACAACGGCGTGGAGATCAACTACGGACACGACGTCAACGGCATCCGGCGCGCCCCTGGTGGCGGCTGGGACCTGACGCTCAAGCACAAGAAGTCCGGAGAGCACGGCAACATCCACGCGAAGTTCGTGTTCGTCGGTGCCGGCGGCGGTGCACTGCATCTGCTGCAGGCCTCCGGCATCCCCGAGAGCAAGGGCTACGGCGGTTTCCCGGTTTCCGGCCAGTTCTTCCGCTGCACCGACGAGGCCCTCGCCGCCCAGCACAGCGCCAAGGTCTACGGCCAGGCGTCCGTGGGAGCCCCGCCCATGTCCGTTCCGCACCTTGACACCCGTTACGTCGACGGCAAGCGTTCGCTGCTCTTCGGGCCCTACGCCGGATTCTCAACCAACTTCCTGAAGAACGGCTCGTACCTGGACCTGCCGTTGTCGATCCGCCCGGGCAACATCATTCCGATGCTTGCCGTGGCGAAGGACAACATGGACCTGACGGCCTACCTGGTCAAGGAAGTCGCGAAGCGGCACGGCGACAAGGTGGAGGCCCTTCGCGAGTATTACCCGGAAGCAAAAGACGGCGATTGGGAACTCATTACCGCCGGCCAGCGTGTTCAGATCATCAAGAAGGATCCGAAGAAGGGTGGTGTCCTCCAGTTCGGTACTGAAGTGATCGCCGCGCGCGACGGTTCCATCGGTGCGCTGCTTGGTGCTTCCCCGGGAGCCTCCACCGCAGTCCCCATCATGATCGAACTCCTCCAGAAGTCCTTCCCCAGGAACTTCAAGGGCTGGCAGTCCAAGCTCAAGGAAATGATGCCCGGCTACGGCATCAAGCTCAACGACAACCCGGAATTGGCCGAACGGCTGGAGGCGGAAACCGCCAAAACCCTCCAGCTGGAAGCCATAGACGCACCCTCCAGCTGAGACCCTGTTCGGGTTACGGCAGGTTCCACCCCCAACCACAAGACCGTTAACCCACCAGGAGACAATGAGATGTACCGGCTGGCAAAACTATCGCTGGCAAACAGGGCACTGATCGCGCTGATCACCGTCTTCGCGTCGGTGTTCGGCGTGATCACCATGTCCTCGCTCAAGCAGGAACTCATTCCCTCCATCGAGTTTCCGCAGATCACGGTCATCTCGGCCATGCCCGGTGCATCGCCGGAGGTAGTGGACAAGCAGGTGAGCGGGCCCCTCGAGACTGCACTGAACGGTGTCGAGGGGCTTGAATCGACGTCGTCCACTTCCCGCACGGGCGTTTCGCAGATCACCATGGTGTTCACCTACGGTTCAAACCTGGACCGGGCACGGAACCAGATCGACCGTGCCATTTCCAACGCCAAGCGCGCCCTGCCCGATGATGTCCAGCCGCAGGCCATTGCAGGCAGCATCAGCGATTTCCCGATTGTGTTCCTGGCAGTCTCTTCCGACAAACCGCTCAGTGAACTAAACGCCGACCTGCAACGCCTCAGTGTCCCCCGGCTTCAGAAGCTCGACGGCGTCAGGGGCGCCGACGTCACCGGCGGCGCCAGCCAGCACATCCAGATCCTCCCCCGCCCCGAGGCCATGGCGGCCAAGGGCGCCACCATCCAGTCCATCAGCAATGCGCTGAAGAACAACGGGGCGCTTATTCCGGCGGGCACCATCGAGGAACAAGGCAAAACGCTCTCGCTGCAGATCGGCAGCCCGGTGGACTCCCTGGACGCCGTCAAGGCCCTGCCGCTTGGCGGCGCCAAAGACGCCGCCACCATCGGCAGCGTCGCGGACGTCAGCATCAAGGATGACGTCCGCACGTCGATTACCCGCACCAACGGCAAGGAAACGCTGGCGCTCTCCGTGACCAAAAAGCCCGAGGGCGACACGGTGGCGATCTCGCATGCAGTGAAGGACTCCATCGGCCAGCTCGAGGCTGAGCTGGGCTCCAACGCCAAGTTCACCCCGGTGTTCGACCAGGCCCCGTTCATCGAAAAGTCCATTAAAGACCTCACCACGGAAGGCCTGCTGGGCCTGGGCTTTGCCGTCGCAGTGATCCTGGTGTTCCTGATGTCCGTGCGGTCCACGCTGGTCACTGCCGTCTCCATCCCGCTGTCCCTGCTCATCACTTTCATCGGCCTCTCCGCAACGGGTTACTCCCTGAACATCCTGACCCTCGGAGCACTCACCATCGCAATCGGACGCGTGGTGGATGACTCGATTGTGGTGATCGAGAACATCAAGCGCCACCTCAGCTACGGCGAGTCAAAACTGTCAGCCATCCTGACCTCCATCCGCGAGGTCGCCGGCGCCATCACGGCGTCGACGCTGACCACAGTGGCAGTCTTCCTTCCGATTGCGTTCGTCGGGGAACTGGCCGGCGAGCTGTTCCGGCCCTTCGCCCTGACGGTGACCATCGCGCTGCTCTCGTCGCTGCTGGTGTCCCTCACCATCGTCCCCGTACTGGCCTATTGGTTCCTCAAGTCACCGGCTGACAGCACAGGGGCTTCCCTGTCCGCCGCGGCGGCGCGCGAAGCCGCGGCCAAGGCGCATGAGGCCGAGCAGCGCAGCCTGTTGCAGCGCGGCTACCTGCCCGTCCTCGACAAGACACAGAAGCACCCGGTGGTGACACTCATCGCCGCAGTCCTGGTCCTCGGCGGGACGGCGGCGATGACGCCGCTGCTCGCCACCGACCTGCTGGGCCGTTCCGGCGAGAACAGCATGACTGTCAAGCAGGTCCTTCCGGCCGGTACGAGCCTCACGGACACCAGCGCGGCAGCAGTGAAGGTCGAGGAAGTACTGCGGAACATCGACGGCATCAAGGACGTACAGGTCACGTCGGGGAACGCGCAGACCGGCTTCACCGCGCTCACGTCCAGCGGCGCCTCGAACTCCTCGTTCACCGTGGTCACCGAGGAGAAGGCCAACCAGGCCCGGCTGCAGGAAACCGTCCGCAACGAACTGGCGAAGATCAGTGACGCGGGAAAGATCTCCGTGGGATCCCAGCAGGGCGGATTCGGCACCACCTCGACGGTGGACATCACCCTGAAGGCGGCCAACTCAGCGGACCTCAGGACCGCAAGCGATGCCATGGTCAAGGCCATGGAGGGTGTCCCGGGCAGTACTGAGGTTGCCACGAACCTTGCAGCCAGCCAGCCGGTGGTTCAGGTCAAGGTGGACCGCGCCAAAGCGGTCGCGGCCGGCCTGAACGAGGAGCAGGTGGCCGGCGTCCTGGCCTCCACGATCAGTCCGTTGCCAGCCGGAACAGTGCGCATCGATACCAACGATTTCCCGGTGCAGATCGGCGAGGGCACGCGGTTCACAAGCGTCGCCGCGGTGCGGAACATCCCACTGCCGGCATCCGGCGGGGCCGTGACGCTGGGAAGCATCGCCACCGTGGAACAGGTTGACATCCCCGTGTCCATCACCGCCAGCAACGGCCAGCGTACCGCGCGGGTCTCGGTGACGCCGTCTGGCGCCAATCTGGGCGCGGTGAGCACCGAGGTGCAAAGCCGGCTCAAGGGGGTGGAACTCCCGGCCGGCGTCACGGCGGAGATCGGCGGCGCCACCACGCAGCAGACGGAGTCGTTCCAGCAGCTGGGCCTGGCGCTACTGGCCGCGATCGCCATCGTGTACGTGATCATGGTGGCGGCCTTCAAATCGCTCATCCAGCCGCTCATCCTTCTGGTATCCGTTCCGTTCGCAGCCACGGGGGCCGTTGCCCTGCTGCTGGCGACCGGCGTGCCGCTGGGCCTGCCGTCACTGATCGGCATGCTCATGCTGGTGGGCATTGTGGTGACCAACGCCATCGTCCTGATCGACCTCATCAACCAGTACCGGCAGCCGCGGAACGGCCAGCCCGGAATGAACGTGGCCGACGCCATCACCCACGGTGCGCGGCAGCGCCTGCGCCCCATCCTGATGACAGCCCTGGCCACCGTTTTCGCACTCACGCCCATGGCGTTGGGCCTCACCGGCGGAGGGGGTTTCATCTCCCAGCCCCTGGCGGTGGTGGTGATCGGCGGCCTGGTGTCCTCGACGGCGCTGACGCTGGTCCTGGTGCCGGTCCTCTATCGGCTGGTGGAAGGGCGCCGTGAGAAGAAGGCGCTGCTCCGTGCGATGCACGAACGCCCCGACTTCGGGCCGCCGGACGACGTCGACGCAGAGTTCCGTGACTGGACAACAGGCATGGTCCCCAAGGTCTCCGGCCGCCGGGCTGCAGCCGGCGAACCCGAGTAGCCCCGGACCCTGAAGAACTGACGATCCTGAACCAAGCAGTGCCCGTGCCGCCCCGGTGGCACGGGCACTGCTGTTTAACCGGGCGGGAATATCCTGGCGCGCCGGACGTTACATCCAACGATAGATGCAAATGCATGTAAATCGGCTATAGTGGAACAAGACCCGGAGCAGTTCGGAAAACGGAAAGGCACACCATGCAGATCGGCGTATTCAGTGTCAGTGACATCACCACTGATCCCACTACGGGGCGCACGCCCACGGAACACGAGCGCATCAAAGCGTCCGTTGCCATTGCCAAGAAGGTCGAAGAGATCGGCATGGACGTGTACGCCATTGGCGAGCACCACAACCGCCCCTTCTTCTCTTCCTCCCCCACCACCACACTGGCCTACATCGCGGCGCAGACGGAACGAATCATCCTGTCCACCGCCACCACACTGATCACCACCAACGACCCCGTGAAGATCGCCGAAGACTTTGCGATGCTGCAGCACCTGGCGGACGGTCGCGTGGACCTGGTAATGGGCCGCGGCAACACGGCGCCGGTGTACCCCTGGTTCGGCAAGAACATCCAGGACGGCATTGAACTGGCCATCGAGAACTACAGCCTACTGCGCCGGCTCTGGGACGAAGACACCGTGAACTGGTCCGGCAAGCACCGCACGCCGCTGCAGAACTTCACTTCCACCCCACGACCGCTCGACGGCGTGGCCCCCTTTGTGTGGCACGGCTCCATTCGCACGCCCCAGATCGCTGAAGTGGCCGCGTACTACGGTGACGGCTTCTTCGCCAACAACATCTTCTGGCCCAAGGAGCACTACCAGCAGCTGATCGGCCTCTACCGCGAACGCTACGAGCACTACGGCCACGGCAAGGCCGACCAGGCGATCGTCGGCCTCGGCGGGCAGTTCTTCATGCGGAAGAACTCCCAGGACGCAGTGAAGGAGTTCCGCCCGTACTTCGACAATGCGCCGGTTTACGGCCACGGCCCCTCGCTGGAGGACTTCACCTCGCAGACCCCGCTGACAGTCGGCAGCCCGCAGGAAGTCATCGAAAAGACCCTGACCTTCCGCGAGTACTTCGGCGACTACCAGCGCCAGCTGTTCCTGATCGACCACGCCGGCCTTCCCCTGAAGACCGTCCTGGAGCAGCTGGACCTGTTCGGCGAGGAGGTCCTGCCGGTGCTGCGCAGGGAGTACGCCGCCCTCACCCCCGCCCACGTGCCGGAACCGCCCACCCATGCCGGGCGGGTGGCAGCCAGGATGGCTGCCCAGGTGCAGGAGGACTCACTCACCAAGCCCACGGCGCAGGACGCCTGATGAGCGCGCAGCCGGGCGAGTCGCCTGTACGGCTCGCCGCCGAAACCTGGGAATCACTGTTCCGCGCCCAGGTGGCGGTAATGCGGAAGCTTCAGTCCGGCCCTGCTTTCAAAGCACTGGCCGTCAACGAATACGACGTCCTGTTCACGCTCTCACGCTGCCCTTCCGGCTGGCTGCGCCTGAACGAGCTGAATGACAACGTACTCCTCAGCCAGTCCAGCCTCAGCAGGCTGGTGGAGAGGCTGGAGAAGCGCGGACTCGTGGAGCGTATGCCGGCACCCCAGGACGGACGCGGTGTCCTCCTGAAACTGACGGACGCCGGCCGGGAGCTGCAGAAGCAGATCGGCCGCGAGCACGTACGTGATATCTCCGCGCTAATGACGCCGGCGCTGACCGCCGGCGAACAGCGCGAACTGTTGCGGCTCACCGAGAAGCTGCGCGGGTCCGTGTCAGGGCGCTAGGCGTCAGGAAATCGCGACGAGCTTCGCGGGGTCTTCCCGGGGCAGCTCCCCGTCCACCACTGCGGTGACGCGGAGCTCCCTCAGGGACAGGCTTCCGCCGACCGTGGACAGGAACGCTGTGTCCGAGGAGTCCCGGCCGGCGGTGATCCTCAGCATGCTCTCCCGCGGGGCGAGCCCGGTGGGATCGATGACGTACCAGGCCCCGTTAATATAGGCCTCGGCCACGGCATGGAAATCCATCGGGCTAAGCCCGGGAGCATAGACCGCCACCAGCCTCGCGGGCACATCCTTGGAGCGCAGCAGTGAAATGGCAAGGTGGGCGAAGTCGCGGCACACCCCGCGGCGGTGCAGGAGCGTCTCCACCGCGCCGTCGGTCCCGCGCGAGGAGCCGCTGACGTAGCGGAGCTCGCTGAAGACCCAGTTGCGGACGGCGTGCAGGAGCTCTTCGCCCTGGAGGCCGCCGAATTCGGCGTAGGCCGTAGGCAACAGCCGGTCCGACTCCGCGTAGCGGCTGGGCCGGACGTAGCGGATCAGTTCCATAAGGTTGGGCTCCTCCGGAACCGCCAGCCCGGAAACAGTTGCCGTGTAGTCAACGGTCACCTCAGCGGGCTCCGCGAACTCCATGTAATGGAACCGTCCGCCGTGGTGGTCGGAAAGTTCCGTCACAGGCACCGGGTCCTCCCCGGAGGTCACCGACATCGTTTCCACGAGCGACGAATAGCCCGCATTCCTTGCGACGGCAACCGCCAGTGCGACTTTGGTTTCGGCTGCGGTCTTGAAGACGAGCCGAGCGGCCACGCTGCGTTCCATGTATCTCCGGGGTGTGAGGTAGTTGCAGAACAGTACCCGTGCCGGCCGGTGGGGTTTACGGGCGGGCGGCGGGACTAACTTTTGATCTTCAGAGACATTAGCATCCGCTGGACATTCGCGAATTCAGAGCCCTCGTTGACATACTTGGCCGCCTGGTCAAGGGTATCGAAGGCCTTGGCGGGGGCCACTTTCTCGTCCGGGGCGAACGCCTCGAGTGCGGTCAGGTCACCGAACGAGACATCCCCCTTGCCCTCCGGACCGCGCACAATGTTCTGCAGGGCGCAGGCTCTGCCGTCACTTCCTCCCACCACGTTGGTGATGCCGTAGGAACCGAAGTACCTGTAACCCTGGATCACACGGAAAACCACGTGCGGCGCAATCAGACCGTCTCCTTCGCGGTGCGGCAGGTCCACCGGAACGCTGCTGACCACCACGTAAGGCTTTCGGGCCGCTTCCTGGCAGGCGGCAGCCGACGGCGATGGCAGGCCCGTCTGCAGCGTCGCCAGATAACCTCCCTTGGCATCCTTGACTTCGATCTTGATGGCCCCCGGAAGCGTCCCCTGGTCGGGCGTGACGGACTGCGCAATCCAGTCCTGCGGCAGTTCAAAACTGACGTTCTTGCCGGAATCCGAGAAGGCCTTCCACGCCGCCGCCGTCGCGCCGGCGGACGCGGATTCCGTACCCGTTGGCGAAGGTTGCGCTCCGGTGTCCGTGGCGCCGGGAGTTGCCCCTGGCGACGCGGCCGGCGACGTGCCCGCCGTCGTCGTGCTTTCCGTTGGACTGCCGCCCGCCGTCCAGGCGGGTTCCCCCTTGCCCTCGCCGCTGCAACCGGACATCACTACGGCTGCGACGATGAACGCCGCCCCCAAACGCGCCCTGCGGGCTGCTGCCTTCCCTGTCATGACGCAAGCGTAGCCGCGCCGCCGCCGCAGGCGCCGCGTTCCGGGCGGAGTGTTGGCCGGGCGGGGTTTCCCGTCCGCAAAGAGGGTTACGCTGGGGACATGGCGGAACAGCACTTTGACACGGAGCAGGACAGCGTAGCGGACATCTCGGCCCTGGACATCGCCGACTGGAGGATCCGCACTTTCGCCATGTACCAGAACGTCCGGAGAATAGCCGCGGACAGTCCCGCTGAGGCCCACTCATATTGGCGCCAGGAACGCGACCGGATGTTCGGCACCCACCCGGCATCCGCGCTCACGGCGGAAGCCAAATCCACCTTCAGCGGCCTCCGGACAGCTGACTACGACCCCATTTACCGTTTCCACGTTCCCCTGACAAAGGAGGGCGCCGGCCGGGAGATGAATGTTGAGACCGGGACCGACGGCGTTGTCAGGTTCGTACGCCTGGGTACCTTCGACCTGCCGGAGATGGGGCAGCTGGCCGTCTGGAAGCTGCACGGCTACGGCGGCGGCATCTTCGTGCCCTTCCGGGACGCGACCGCGGGACAGCCCGGCGGCAGTTACGGCGCCGGACGGTACCTGCTGGACACGATCAAGGGAGCCTTCCACGGGGTCCAGGGATCAGGGCCCGGCGCCGAATTCATCCTGGACTTCAACTTTGCGTACAACCCGTCCTGCGCCTACAACGAAGCCTGGGCATGCCCGCTGGCGGGGCCGTCCAACCGGCTTGCAGTGGAGATCCCGGCGGGCGAACTGTACTGACCGACTTCCCCGGGAGCCGCTCGGCCGAAACAGTCCGCCCCGGCCACGGGCAGGACGTAGGATGTCATAATGACCGCCATCCAGCCGCGCCGAATTGCCCGGGTCCGTCCGCACTCCCCCGCCTCCGCGCTTGAACAGTTCTTCGTTGCCAACGACGCCCACGACTTCGGCGGCGACACGGGAAAGCTTTGGACAGTCATCGACAGCCCCTTCCCCGGCTCCCTGGCGAACGCCGGAGCCGCTCCGCGGGCAGGCTGGGAGCCTGGCTCCGCTGTCCACGAGGACTCATTCACTTTCCTGGCACCCAGTGTTCCAGCCAATGTCCTGGGCATGGCCCACAACACGGGGCAGGCCGGCCGGGACCTTCCTCCCCAGGCATTCCACAAGGCAGCCACCAGCGTGGTGGGACCGGGCGACGCCATAGAACTCGCGCCGGGAGTGGGGCACGTGGACCCGGAAGCCGAGCTGACCGTCGTCGTCGGACGCAAGGCCCGCGGGCTGACGCTGGAGAATGCGCGGGAGGCCGTTCTCGGCTTCACCATCGGCAACGACGTCACGGCCAGGGAGTTGCAGAAGACGGACGAGCTGTGGATCAGCGCCAAGAGCCAGGACACGTTCACGCCGGCGGGACCGTGGATCGTGACGGGCCTGGATACTGCCGCACTTTCGATCGGCATCGTGCACAACGGCAGTGAGCTCAGGGTTGCCAGCTCGGCGGACCTTGGCTGGGGCGTTGACGAAATCCTGGTGTACCTGACGTCCTTCATGACGCTCCACCCCGGAGATCTGGTCCTCACGGGATTTCCTGCCGAAAGCGCGCGGCTGCACCCCGGGGACACGGTGACCTGCCGCGTCGAGGGAATCGGCGAACTGACAAACCCGGTCAGGGGCGCTGCCTGACCGAATATGCCGGCGCGGTGTGGCAGGCTTGAGCGATGGAATCACCTGCTGCGCCCGCCGTCCCGCTGACGCAACAGTCCGGTTCCGCAACTGCCGCGCGGCGCCTTCCAGCCACGAAACACTACCGTGGCATGCTTCGCTTTCCGGCCGTCCGGCAGCTGCTCCGGTTCACCGGCGTGGGCATCGTGTGCACCCTGACCTCACTTGCCCTGTACGCCCTGCTCCGGCCCTGGCTGGGGTCCCAGCTGGCCAATGCCGCAGCGCTGATCATTACCTCGGTCATGAACACGGCCCTGAACCGGCGGCTGACGTTCAAGATTTCGGGCCGCGGGAAAGTTGGCAGGGATCACCTGAGCGGCCTCGTGGTGATCGTCATTGCGCTGGTGATCACCGGCGGCAGCCTCGGCGTGCTGCACTGGCTCAACCCGGAGGCCACCATGTCGGATGAGCTGTGGACCACCACGCTGTCCGGGTTCCTGGCAACCGCCGTGCGCTTCGCGCTCCTGCGGCACTGGATCTTCCGCCGCGCACGGCACCGGTGACGCAGCACCGCTGCCGGCGCGATGTTGCCCGCCTAGCGGATACCGAGCGTCAGCACACTGCCCACGGCGTTCCTGACGGCTGCTGCGGCTTCGTGCAGTTCCGCCGCTGTCACTGCGGCATCAAAGCTGAAGCGGACGGCGGTCTGGGCAACCTCGGACGGAACGCCCATTGCCAGTAGCACCGGCGAGGCGGCGTCGGACCCTGCCGCGCAGGCCGATCCGCTGGAGCACACCACGCCTTGCCGTTCCAGTTCAAGGAGCACTGATTCGCCGCTGGTTCCCGGGAAGCAGAACGAAGCCACCGACGGCAGCCGCTCCAGCGGGTGGCCGGTCAGCTGCGCGCCCGGGACTCCCGCCAGGACCTCGCGGATGAATTCGTCCCGCAGGGCGGCCACGTGCTCCTGTTCGGGGCGGACCAACGACAGCGCGGTGGCCAGGGCCACGGCGCCGGCAACGTTCTCTGTTCCTGAGCGGCGGCCGCGTTCCTGCCCGCCGCCATGGAGCAGGGGCTCAACGCGGGTGCGGCTCCGCACGAACAGGGCCCCGTTCCCTTTCGGCGCCCCGAGTTTGTGCCCGGAGATGCTCATGGCGTCCACGCCCAGAATCTTCGTGTCCAGCGGCAGCCAGCCCGCAGCCTGGACGGCATCGGTGTGGAACGGAATCCCCGATTCCCGGGCCAGGCCGGCGAGCTGCCGGATGGGCTGGACGGTCCCCACCTCATTGTTGGCGTACATCACGCTGACCAGCGCGGTCTCCGGGCGCAGGACAGCCGCCAGGGCGTCCGGCGTGACCTGCCCGAAGCCGTCCACCGGGACGATATCAACGGTGAACCCGTGGAAGCGTTCGAGGTAGCGCGCAGATTCCTCCACCGCGGGATGTTCGACGGCGCTGATCACCACGCGGTTGAGGGCCGGGTCCGCAGCCTGCCGGGCCAGCGCGATGCCCTTTACGGCGAGGTTGTCCGCCTCGGTGCCGCCGGAGGTGAAGGTGATCTCGGCCGGACGGCAGTTCAGCGCCCTGGAGGTGGCTGTGCGGGCGGTTGCGAGCGCCGCGGCGGCGGACTCGCCGAGCGAGTGGTGGCTCGACGGGTTACCGAATTCGCCGGTGAGGTAGGGCCACATGGCTTCCAGCACTTCGCGGCGGACCGGCGTGGTGGCCGCTGCGTCAAGGAAGATCATGGCCGGTTCAGCCCACCGTCAGTTCAACGTCCAGGCCCAGGTCAAGGGCGATGACGCTGTGGGTGAGGCCGCCGATGGAAATGACGTCCACACCCGTGGCAGCGATCGCTGCCACGGTCCCGAGGTTGACGTTGCCGCTGGCTTCCACCCGTGCCCGCCCGTCCACCAGGGCCACTCCGGCGGCCAGTTCCTCGAGCGTGAAGTTGTCCAGCATGATGGTGTCCACTCCAGCGGCGAGGACCGGCTCCACCTGTTCCATCCGGTCCACTTCAACCTCGAAGTGGGTGGTGTGGCCGAGCTGCGCCTTGGCCGCCCTGAGCACAGCGGTGAGTTTCGCCGGGTCCCCTCCGGTGATGACCGCGAGGTGGTTGTCCTTGGCCAGCACGGCGTCGGACAGGCTGAAGCGGTGGTTGGCGCCGCCGCCGCAGCGAACGGCATAGCGTTCCAGCACGCGCAGGCCTGGCGTCGTCTTCCGGGTGTCCGTGATCCGGGCTTTGGTTCCCTGGACGAGGTCCACGAATTCAGCGGTTTTTGTGGCGATCGCACTCAGCCGCTGGACCAGGTTCAGAGCCACGCGCTCGGCCAGCAGGACCGCGCGGGCGTTGCCGGTCACCCTGGCCAGCGGTGTCCCCGCGCCGAACCGTTCGCCGTCCGCCACCAGCAGCTCGACGACGGCGTCCGGGTCCGTCAGCTTCATGGCCGCTGCGAACACGGTTCCTCCGCTCAGGACTCCCGGCACCCGGGCGTTCAGCACCGCCGTCGCGCGGGCCTCCGCGGGGATGAGGGCCTGCGAGGTGATGTCGCCATAGGGGGCATCCTCGGCGAGCGCAGCGCGCAGCACATCCTGCACTGCTGCTTCGGGAAGGCTGCCGGTCGGCTCAACGCCCGTCAGGGCTGTCGTTTCAGCGGCTGTGGTGGTCATGAGGAGATCCTTTGCATGGAATGGGTGGGGGCGGGCGCATGGTCCGTGTCGGCCCGGTGGTGGGCGCCCAGGGATACCGTCCGTTTCCGGGCTGCCTCCACCAGCAAGCGGGCGGCCAGCAGCAGGTTGCGGTCCTCGTGTTCGCGGGGGTCCCGGGCTTCAGTGGAGCTGATTGAGGCCTGCCACAGGGCAAGCTGCGCGGCTGTGGCGTCGAGTTCCGCACCTGTGCGCAACACCCCGGCAGCACCCGTCATCAACCGCCCCAAAGCGTCACGGGAAAACGGCCCGGGATCAGTCGCAGTCCCAACAACACCTTCGGGGGCCTCCGCTGGGGAACTTTCCCCGTACGCGAAAGTGAGATGTGAGTCGTCGACTGCGGGTGTTCCGGAAGCGTGCGTCAAGGTGAGGCCGCCCGCGGCCGAGACAGCACGCAGGGGAACGCCGGCAGTCGACACCCAACCCGGCTCCCCATCAAGGAAGGACTCCACAGCACGCCGCCCGAAGACCAGCCCTTCGAGCAGCGAATTGCTGGCCAGCCTGTTGGCGCCCTGGGCGCCGGTGCAGGCCACCTCGCCTGCTGCGTAGAGTCCCGGAACGGTGGTTCGCCCGTCCACGTCCGTTACCACTCCGCCCATCCAGTAATGGGCGGCCGGAGACACCGGCAGCGGTTCAGCGGTCCAGTCGAAGCCTGCTGCTGCCGTGGCGGCGGAGATCGTGGGGAACCGCCGCGCCAGGAAACCGGAGCCCCTTGCCGCTTCAATGCCCCGGGCGTCGAGGAACACCGGACTGTCCGCCGGTGCGCCGGTCCGGGCCAGATGCAGCGCGATGCTGCGGGAGACGACGTCGCGCGGCGCGAGTTCCGCGTCCGGATGATAGTCCGGCATGAAACGGTGGCCGTCGGCATCCAGCAGCACCGCGCCTTCGCCGCGGACTGCTTCAGACACCAGCAGGGGCGGCGGGCCGCCTGCTGCCTCCGGCATCGCCATGGTGGTGGGGTGGAACTGGAAGAATTCGAGGTCGCCCACCACGGCGCCGGCGCGCCAAGCCAGCGCCAGTCCGTCCGCCGTGGCAACCAGGGGGTTGCTGGTGCGTGCGAAGATCCTGCCCGCGCCGCCGGTGGCGAGCAGGACGCCCGCCGCCGGCAGGCTCTTGAGTTCGCCGGCCTGCAGGTAATTCACGCCGGTCACCCGACCGTCCGTCGTCGTCAGTTCAGTGACAAACGCACCGGTTTCCAGCCGGAGCCGGCCGGACACCGCGCGCTCCAGGACGGCGGCGATCAGGCCGCGGGCAATGCGGGCTCCGGTGGCGTCTCCACCGGCGTGCAGGATGCGTGGCGCGGAATGGGCAGCCTCCAGCCCCAGCGCGGTGTCCCCCTGCGCGTCGGCGTCGAAAAGGACTCCGTACCGCCGCAGACCGGCGATGTCCCGCACTGCTTCCGTGCAGAGGATCCGCACGGCTTCGAGGTTGTTCAGGCCCGCACCTGCTGCCAGCGTGTCGGCGACATGCGCATCCACGGTGTCGCCGGGGGCGGCTTCGCCGGGCTCCAGCACGGCCGACACGCCGCCCTGGGCGTAGAAGGTGTTGCTGTGCTCCAGCTGCCCCTTGCTCAGCAGGACAACGTCCGCCGCAGTGCCCCCTTCGGCGTCGGCCGCCAGCAGCGCTGCGTAGAGCCCGGCAATCCCGCTGCCCACCACCACGAGGCGGCGGCGCTGCGGCGCATCTTCGAGCGCGCCCTTGCGGGCCGCACGGGCCGTGGTCACGGCCGCGCCGCCAGCATCCGCTCGAGGGCTACGCGCGCGGGCGCTGCAACGTCGTCGTCCACGGTGATGCGGTTCAGGGTTTCACCGTTGACCAGCGCCTCCAGCACCCAGGCGAGGTAGCCCGGGTGGATCCGGTACATGGTGGAGCACGGGCAGATCACCGGGTCCAGGCAGAAGATCGTGTGCCGGGGGTACTCCGCGGCGAGCCGGTTGACCATGTTGATCTCGGTGCCGATGGCAAACGTGGTCGGTTCCGTGGCCGCAGCGATGGCCTTCCTGATGAAGTCGGTGGACCCCGCGGAATCGGCGGCGTCCACAACTTCCATGGGGCACTCGGGGTGCACAATCACGTTGACGCCCGGGAACTCGGCGCGGGCCTTCTCGATCTGCCCCACGTTGAAGCGCTTGTGCACCGAGCAGAAGCCGTGCCAGAGGATCACGCGGGAATCGAGCAGGGTCTGTTCGTCGTTCCCTCCGAAGTCCTTGCGCGGATTCCACAGGGGCATCTGCTCCATCGGCACGCCCATGGCCTTGGCGGTGTTGCGGCCCAGGTGCTGGTCCGGGAAGAAGAGGACCCGCTGGCCGCGCTGGAAGGCCCACTCGAGAACCGTGGCGGCATTGGATGACGTGCAGACGATGCCGCCGTTCTCGCCGCAGAAGCCCTTGAGGGCGGCGGAGGAGTTCATGTAGGTGACCGGGATGACCGGAACCCGGCCGTCGGCGTCGGGCTCGGTGCCGAAGAGTTCCTCCAGCTGTTCCCAGCACTCGGTCACGGAATCGATGTCCGCCATGTCCGCCATGGAGCAGCCCGCTGCGAGGTTGGGCAGGATGACCGCCTGGTCAGGCTTGGACAGGATGTCCGCGGTTTCCGCCATGAAGTGCACGCCGCAGAAGATGATGGCTTCGGCGTCCGGCCTGGTGAGAGCGGCATTGGCCAGCTGGAAGGAGTCGCCCACGAAGTCGGCGTATTCGATGACCTCGTCCCGCTGGTAGAAGTGCCCCAGGATAACGGCTTTGTCCCCGAGGGTTGCTTTGGCGGCCCTGATGCGGGCGTCCAGTTCGGCGTCACTTGCCTTCTTGTATTCCTCCGGCAACTGGCCCTGGCGCGGGGTGGTGGCGGGGGCGACGTCGGCGCTTGAGGCGCCCGGACCGTAGGCGGGCACACCGGCGAGGGCTTCGGCGAGATCGTAGTCCCAGGGCCCGCGGGCCAGTGCCGGGCTACACGTTGCAGCAGCGGCAGTGCCGGCTGCAACGCCTGCGGCCTTTCGTTCGGCCTGTTCGCGAGTGATCAACTGGATTGCCGTGTTGACGCTGCTCATGGTGTGCTCCTGTTATCTGGGTCAAGGCCGGGGCGGCCGGTAAAGCGGTAGAGGCGGGGAGGGCGGTGTTTCCCGCCCTGCAGGTATTCGCCGGTTTCTTCGATTTCCGGCGTGGACTTGAGCTGGCGGCGGAAGTTTGCCGGATCCAGCTCACGGTCAAGGACGGCTTCGTAGACCTCCCGGACCTGGGCCAGGGTGAAGTACTCCCCCAGCAGGTGGTAGGCAACGGAACCGTAGGCCAGCTTGTTCCGCAGGCGTCCGAGGGCGTAGTCCACGATCGCGTTGTGGTCGAAGGCCAGGTCTCCCAGGCGGTCCGCGCGGAACCACCTGACGTTTTCGGACTCGTCGGCGAGCGCGGCTTCCGTGGGCTGGACCAGCGCCCAGTACACGATCGACACCACGCGTTGGGTCGGAGAGCGGTGGAGGCCGCCGAAGGCGTAGAGCTGCTCCAGGTAATTGGGGGCCAGCCCGGTGGTTTCCCGAAGGTTCCGGGAGGCCGCATCCTGGAGGGATTCGGCGTGGGTCAGCGGACCTCCGGGCAGCGCCCACAGGCCCTTGAACGGCTCACGGATGCGGCGCACCAGCGGGAGCCACAGCGTGGGACGGCCGGACGTCTCGCTGGGGCGGAGGGCGAAGATCACCGTGGAAATGGCGAGCGACGGCGGCGCCGACTGCCGCTCAGCAACGTTGGCAGAGCTTGTGTACACAGCGGTTCACCCCGCTTTCCTCGCGCCTGGCGGCGCCTCTGGGCTTCGACCGGCGTCCCCATCCGGGTCGCTTCGGCTAGTTATAGTCAATATGACTAGAACTAATGGTACGACTGCCCGGCCCTGAGGCAAAATGCTTCAGGTCACATTGCGGCAGCAGCCTCGAGCAACGGCAGGGTCCGGCCCTGGAAGTGGGTGTTTAGCACGATCACGGACGAGGACCGGAGCACCGTCTTTGTGGCGATCATGGCATCCAGAACCCGCTGCAGGTCAGGGTTGGACCGTGCCACGACCCGTGCCATCAGGTCCGAACTGCCGGAAACCGTGTGGATTTCCGTGAGTTCAGGAATGCGGGCAAGCGCTTCGACCACCGCGTCATGGCCCAGGTCCTGGTTGATGGTGAGCGAACAGAACGCCACCACGGGGTAGCCGAAGCGGGACGGGTCCGGCTGGGGTACCCAGGACCCGATAACCCCGCCGGCGGTCATCCGGTCCAGCCGGGACTGCACCGTGGCGCGGGCAATCTTCAGGACCCGCGAGGCTTCGAGCACCGACGCCCTGGGTGAATCCGTGAAGAATCGGACAATTTTTGCGTCCAGCGTGTCCACGTTCATCGATTTTCCTTTCAACCCGGCCAAACAGGTCACAAATCGCCGAAAAAGAAGGCGCTTCTCCCGCAAACTGCCCCCATGCTCTCACGAACGGAGTGCGAAGCGTTCCGCCCGGGGCGGTAAATTCAATATGTCCTAAAAGGACCAGACCACCGACCACAAGAAGGTTCGCAAGCATGACGATGAAGTCCACCGCAGAGCGCCCATCCACCTCGCTCGGCCACAGCATGAAACCCCGCCAGCTCACCATGATGGGACTGGGAAGCGCTATCGGAGCCGGACTGTTCCTGGGCTCGGGGGCGGGCGTCCAGGCCGCAGGGCCGGCCGTCCTGATCTCCTACCTCGTGGCCGGCACGCTGATCATCCTGGTCATGTGGGCCCTGGGTGAGATGGCTGCAGCCAACCCGAACAGCGGCGCGTTCTCCGTCTATGCGGAGAAAGCCATGGGCCGCACTGCCGGGGCAACCGTGGGCTGGCTGTGGTGGCTGCAACTGGTGGTGGTCATTGCCGCCGAGGCACTTGGCGCAGCCGGCCTGCTGTTCACGGTGTGGCCGGTGGTTCCCGTCTGGGCGCTGTCCCTGGTCTTCATGGCCCTCTTTACGGCCATCAACCTGGCCGGCGTGAACAACTTTGGCGAATTCGAGTTCTGGTTCGCGATCCTCAAGGTGGCGGCAATCCTGCTGTTCCTTGGCATCGGAACGGCTCTTCTCCTGGGCCTGCTGCCTGACGCGCCAAGCCCGGGCCTGGGCAACATCACCGGCAACTTCGCGCCGGCAGGCCTCGGTGGAATTGCTACAGCGCTCTTTGTGGTCATCTTCGCCTTCGGCGGCACTGAGATCGTGAGCGTGGCTGCGGCTGAGACCGAGAACCCGCGCCACAGCGTGGGCCTTGCCATCCGTACGGTGCTTTGGCGAATCCTCGTGTTCTACGTCGGCTCCGTCTTTGTCATTGCCGCGGTCCTGCCGGCGACTTCCGAATCCCTGTCGTCACCGTTCGCCGGTGTCCTCGACGCCGCACGCATCCCGGGTGCCGGCACGGCCATCACCCTTGTGGCAGTCATCGCGCTGTTGTCCGCCCTGAACGCCAATCTCTACGGCTCCTCCCGGATGATCTACTCCCTGGCCCAACGCGGCGAGGCTCCGCGCTTCCTGTCGAAGCTGAACAAGGCCAGGGTGCCGGTGGTTGCCGTGGGCGTATCCGTGGCCTTCGGCTTCATTGCCGCCGTATTGGAGCTCCTTTTTCCGGAACAGATCCTGCCGGCGCTCTTCCAGCTGGTGGGCTCAACCTGCCTCATGGTCTGGGGTTCCGCCCTCATCTCCCAGCTGATCCTGCGCCGCAGGGCGGACCGCGACGGCACTGAGCTTCCGCTGCGGATGAAGGGATTCCCGGGCCTGACGATCTTCGGGCTGGTCCTGCTGGCACTGATCTTCGCCGTCGGCTTCAGCGGCGCCGAGAGCAGCCGGCAGCTCTTCAGCACCATCGCCCTGGTTGCCGGGATTGCCGGCGCCTGCTGGCTCGGGGCACGAGTGGCAGCGTCGCGGCAGGGCAGCGCAGCCAAGTAGGCCCGCTCCCCGACCAAGTCGCGCCACGGCTGCGGACCACTCCCGATTCCGCTAAGCAAATTGCTATGAGATTCGGCTCTGCTCATGGCAGCTTCCGGCAATCTGGCTAGTGAACAATGAACTGATTGCCGGGCATTCCGCAGGTGACTAGGGTCACAGCTATGGATACCTCGCCTTCCCCCGCCGCCAGCAACGACGCCGGCCTACTTCCGGGACCGCTCTCCGGCCAACTGTCCGGCCAGCCGGCCGAGCCGCTGACCGGTGACCAGCTGCGTGAACTGTATTCGCTGATGGTCGCCGTCCGGCACCTGGACACCTCGGCGATCGGCTGGCAGCGGCAGGGCCTCATCCCCGGCTACGCCCCCGAACTGGGCCAGGAGGCCGCACAGGTGGGAAGCGGGTACGCCGTGGACACCACCCGCGACTTTGTCTTCCCCACCTACCGCGAAATGGGCGTGGCCCGGGCCATGGGCGTGGACATGGTGGCCTATATGTCCACGCACAAGGCCACGTGGCACGGCGGCCTCTACAACCCCCTGGAATCCCGGCTTGCACCCATCCAGGCCGTGGTTGGCGGATCCGTGCTCCACGCCGTGGGCTGGGCCCACGGCCAGACCCTGGATCAGACGGACGGCGTGGCAATGGCGTATTTCGGCGACGGCGCATCATCCCAGGGCGACGTCCATGAAGCCATGAATTTTGCGGCGGTCATGAAGGCCCCCGTGGTCTTCTTTGTCCAAAACAACGGCTGGGCCATCTCGGTTCCCGCCGAACGCCAGGTGGCCGGCGGCTCGGTGGCGGCCCGCGCTGCCGGCTACGGCCTCCCGGCACTGCGGATCGACGGGAACGACGTGGTAGCAGTGGTGGACGCGACCCGGCGCGCCTTGGCGCACGCACGGGCCGGCCACGGCCCGGTCCTCATCGAGGCGATGACCTACCGCCGCGGCCCGCACTCCACGTCCGATGACCCTGGCCGGTACCGTTCGCTCAACGAAGAGCGCGACGACGCCGGGGAAGACCCGCTGGAGCGTTTCCGGAAGCGGCTGCTCGCCGACGGAGTCGCCGACGAGGCCTTCTTCGCTGAGGCACTCGCAGCCGCCAAAGCCGAAGAAGAACACGTCCGGGCGGGGATCCAGTCGCTCGGCTCACGCCCCGGCGTCGAAATGTTCGACCTGGTCTTCCAGGAAACCACGCCTGCCCTGCAGGCCCAGGCCGCCAACTGGCGCGAGGAGTCCGAACATGTCTAACTCCATCCTGGAAAGCGGGGCCGCCATGGCCGACGGAACTCCACGCCGCGGAGTGGAACAGCTTTCCATGCAGCAGGCCCTGAACCGGGCCCTGGACGAGGTGCTGGCCGGCAACCCGAAATCGCTGGTCTTCGGTGAGGACTGCGGCCGGTTGGGCGGCGTGTTCCGCATTACGGACGGCCTCCAGGCGAAGCACGGCACCGGCCGGGTGTTTGACACCCCGCTCGCCGAATCAGGCATCCTGGGCATGTCCGTGGGCCTGGCCATGGCCGGATTCCACCCCATTCCCGAGGTCCAGTTCGACGGCTTCGCCTATCCGGCCATCAACCAGATCGTCTGCCAGATCGCCCGGATGAACTACCGCAGCCGCGGCACCCTGCCGATGCCGATCACCCTGCGCGTGCCCAGCTTCGGCGGTATCCGCGCCCCGGAGCACCACGGGGAAAGCCTTGAAGCGCTCTTTGCACACGTGCCCGGGCTGAAGGTGGTCTCGCCGTCGAACCCGCACGAGGCCTACCACCTGCTCAAGTACGCCGCCACGCGGCCGGACCCGGTGATCTTCATGGAACCGAAGTCCCGTTACTGGCAAAAAGGCGAGGTCGACTTCGACTCCGCGGACCCTTCCGGTTCCCCCGATGGTGGCTCCCCCGCGGGAGGCGCCCCCACCGGTGCGAAGGTCATGCGTGAAGGCCGCCATCTCACCGTGGTTGCCTGGGGCGCCATGGTGGCCCGCTGCCTGCAGGTGGCCGGGCTCGCCGCGGAGGACGGAATCGATGTGGAGGTCCTCGACCTGCGCTGGCTCAAGCCGATCGACGAAGCCGCGCTGGCGGCGTCCGTACGGAAGACGCGGCGCGCCGTCGTCGTCCATGAAGCACCGCGGACTTCGGGGCTTGGCGCCGAAGTCGCCCAACTGATCACACAGAACTGCTTCGACACCCTCAAGGCTCCCGTGGAACGAATTACCGGCTTCGACGTCCCGTACCCCTCCGGCGACCTCGAAGACGAATACATCCCGAACATTGACCGGATCCTCTTCGGAATCCAGCGAGTATTGGAGTACCGCCGTGGCTGAAATTTCCTTCCCGCTTCCCGATCTCGGTGAGGGCCTGATCGAGGCGACCGTGCTGGAATGGCTGGTTTCACCCGGTGACCAGGTGGAGCGGAACCAGCCGCTCGTCGAGGTGGAGACCACCAAATCAGCTGTTGAACTGCCCAGTCCGCAGGCGGGTAAAGTGGTGCGTATCCACGGCGGGCCCGGTGACAAGATCAATGTCGGCGAGCCCCTGATTGTGTTTGAGGTACCGGACAACACCGCCGGTATCGTGGGCACGGTCCCGAAGGAAGAGGCACCGAAGCGCCGGGTCCGCCTGAGCGCCGTACTTGATGAGGACTGACACCATGAGCGGCAGGCACACCGGCGAGCAGCACCACCACACTGTGGAGGGCACCGACCCCCAGCTTTACGTGGAGGTGCACGAACCGGAAACCGATGCCGGCCTGCGCCCCGTCCTCCTGCTCCACGGATTCTCCTCCTCCACCAAGCTCAACTGGCAGGACACCGGCTGGCTGGCCGCGCTGCTGGACGCCGGCCGCCGCGTCATCACCGTCGACCTGCCCGGCCACGGCCGCAGCGGAGCCCCGGAAGACATGGACTCGTACAGCCCCAGCAGGATCCGCGCGGACCTCCTGCAGGTAGCGTTCGACGCCGGCGTCCGTCCTTTGCGCGACGGTGACCCCGCCAGCGGGCTTGACGTGATCGGCTACTCCCTCGGGTCCCGGCTCGCCTGGGAATTCGGCGCCACGCAGCCCGAACTGGTTCACCGGCTGGTGCTTGGCGGCCCCAACATCGCGGACCCGCTGGCGGCCTTCGACCTGGTGGCCGCACAGCGCTACCTCGCCGACGGCACGCCCATCGCGGACGAGTCCACGGCCGCCCTCCTGAAGATGGCCCTGGGGCTGCCCAGCAACAACATCTTTGCCCTGCTGTCCCTGGTGGAAGCGATCAAGGGCGAGCCTTTCGATCCTGCCGAAGCCGTCCCTCACATGCCCATGCTGCTCGTCGCCGGGGACAAGGACGGCCGCGCCGCAACCATGCCCGAGCTCGCCGAACTGGGTGCAAAAACAGGGGCACTCGTGGAGCAGCTGCTGATTCCCGGCCGGAACCACAGCAATGTGATCACCAGCAGGGCGTTCAAGCAGGCGGCAACGGAGTTCCTGGGCGTTTAGTAGTCCCGGGGCCTGCCGGACAACGCAAAAGCGGGCGCGGACCGTATGGTCCGCGCCCGCCGTCGTGCATGCAACGCCGCTTGGTTCAGCCAGCGGCTAGTGGTGGCTGCTGACGCCCAGCGGGCGGCCCTTGGTTTCCCCGGCCAGGAGTACACCGATTGCCGAAATGACGCACAGGATCATGATGTAGATACCGATCGAGCCGGTCCACTTGGTGCTCTGCAGGAGCGTCTCCGCGATGGTGGCCGCAAACGCACCGCCCAGGATCGCACCGAACGCATAGCCGATGGAGATGCCGGAGTAGCGCACGTTGGCCGGGAACATCTCGGCGTACATGGCGGACATGGGGCCGTAGGACAGCCCCAGGCCGACGGTCAGCACGAAGAGTGCCACGCCGTAAAGCATGATGTTCTTGGTGTCGATCAGGGCGAACATCGGAATCATCCAGGCGAACACGATGCCGTAGCCGATGAGGAACGTCTTGACGCGTCCGATCTTGTCGGAAAGCCAGCCTCCCACCAGCGTGAAGATCAGCCAGCCGAAGGAAGCCAGGGTGGTGGCGAGGAGGATCTCCGCGACCGGCATCTTCAATGACTTGGTGGCGTAGGAGATGAAGAACGCGATCAGCAGGTAGCCTGCCGCGTTGTTGCCGATGAAAATCATGGTGGAGTAGAGCACGGACTTCTTGTGGGACTTGATCAGCTGGCCGAGAGGCGCCTTGGCCTTCTCCTTGCGCTCGATCATTTCCTGGAAGACCGGGCTTTCGGCCACCGCACGGCGGATCAGGTAGCCCACGACGATCAGCACGATGGACAGCAGGAACGGCACCCGCCAGCCCCAGGAAGCGAAGTCTGCCTTGGACATGCCCGTGTTGAGGAAGTACAGCAGGCCGGTGGCCAGGATCATGCCGACGGGAACGCCGATCTGCGGGTAGGCGCCGAACAGCCCGCGCTTGCTCTTCGGAGCGTGCTCCACGGCCATCAGGGCGGCGCCGCCCCATTCACCGCCGGCAGAGAAGCCCTGGATGACGCGGAGCAGGATCAGGAGGATCGGAGCCCAGACGCCGATGTCCTTGTAGGTCGGCAGCATGCCGATCAGGGCAGTGGCGGCGCCCATCATAACGAGGGTGAAGACCAGCATGGCCTTGCGGCCCAGGCGGTCGCCGAGGTGGCCGGCGATGATGGCGCCGAGCGGACGGAACAGGAAGCTGATCCCGATCAGCGCGAAGGACAGAATCTGCGCAAGTCCCGGGTTGGCGTCGTTCAACGGGGCAAGGAACAGTGGGGACAGCAGCGTCGCTGTCAGCTGGGCGAAGATGAAGAAGTCGTACCACTCGATGGTGGTGCCTACCAGCGTGCCTGCGAGGACTTTCCGTTCCTCGTGCTTGCTGCTGGGACCCGCCTCTGAATCGACGTGTGAAGTTGCGGTCATTGGAACTCCGTGGCTGTGGGCAGTACCGATACGTGCTACTACCGAATGTGGAATGACGTCGAACGAATTACCGATCGAACGGTCAGTTAGTATGAGGATACTCGAATGTGTGACAAAGCGCACTAAGTCTTTCGGGTTCTGCTGCCTACGGCCTTTTGGGCTTCGGCAGCAGGGCCCTGCCAGGCGCGACGGTCAGTCCTGCCTGCTGAGGAATTCGCGGACCCTGGCACGGACCGGCTCGCGGTCGTAGCTGCTCACGAGGGCGCCGGCCATCCGGACGGGATCTCCGAAAAAGAAATACTCATAAAGGGACTGCCGGCCCGAGAACCCCGAGATGGAGGCGTCAAAGGCAAGCTTGAACAGGCGGACGCGCTCCGGGCCGGTGAGCGTCTTGCCCTGCAGGTACATCTCAATGTCCGCCCTGGCCTCGCTGTTGACATCGGCTTCACCGGGTAATGCCATCAGCCCGGACGCCGAGAACTTCCGGATGATCTGCGGGAAGCGCTGGGCAATCTTGGGGTACCAGTTCCTGGCGGCATTCAGCGTGGTCCACTTGGGCAGCATGACGCCGGACTCGTTCAGGCCAGCGTCGGCCTCCGACGCACGGACCAGCGCCTTGCCGATTTCGACGTCGATGATCAGTTCCGCGATGTCCTCCTGGATGTGCTGGAAGCCGTCGATTCCGATGGACTCTGCCAGCTCTGATGCCAGGCCAAGGAAGAACTCGCTTTTGGCGATGGTCCGGGTTACCACCTGGTGCGTCATGAGGGCGCCCGCGCCGGTTTCCGAATAGAAGGCGTTACAGAGCTGCGGGTGGCCGAGCATGAAAATCCGCTCGCTTGGCACGAAAACGTTGTCGAAGATGGCCACCGCGTCCATTTCCTCATAGCGCGAGGCCAGAGGCTCGTCGTGGGTGCTGCCGCCGTTATACAGCGAAGTGCGGCAGAGGTAGCGCAGGCCCGGAGCATCATTGGGGATGGCAAAGGCGTAGGAATAGGGGGCATCCTCCGGCGTGCCCCGCAAGACGGTGGACGGAAACACCAGGAGCTCGTCGGCAATGGGAGCGATCGTGGCCAGCATGCGGGCGCCGCTGATCACGATGCCGTCATCCCGCTCCTCGATGATGCGCGCCGACAACTGCCCACCCATCTGTTCAGAGCCCGAGACCGAGCGGTTGACCTGGGGCGGGATGAGGGTGTGCGTGGCCAGGACGTCATTCTCCCGCGCCCATTCGTAGTACCTGCGGATGTTCTCGCCGAACGCGGGGTCGGCCTGGGCGAACCACTTTTCCGCGGTGCTCAGCGCGGTCAGGGAGGAATTCATGTAGTCCCCGGAGCGGCCCAGGAAGCCATTGGAGGATTCGGCCCAGGTGGAGATGGCCCGGCGGCGGCGCTGCAGGTCCTCGATGGTCCGGGGAACCAGGAAGGACGCGTTCACCAGGTCGCCCGTGGAGGGCGAGGTGTACGTCAGCGCTTCCTGGTAGGCGGGGTCGTGCTGCATGTCGAAGAGCTTGGCGTAGGACCTGGCCACGTTCCTGAACGCGGGATGCTCGGCGATTTTTTCACTGACGACTTCCCCGTCGATCACCACGTGGGGCGTCATGGCGTTGAGTTTGTCCAGGTACTGTCGGCCGGTGCGGATGCCCATAGTTCTTTCTCCAGTCTTCGTTGAGCTGCAGTGCGCTTCTATCTGATGCGGGGCGTCGGGGCTACAGCAGGTCCTCCATGCCCAGCTGGCTTTCCGGGATGGTGGTGTAGCTGCCGTTCGCAAACGCCAGGGCGTCGCCGCTGCGGTAGTCGAAGTTCACCACTTCCCCGAGATACAGGGTGTGGTCGCCGCCGTCGTATTCAGCCCAGGGCCTGCACTCGAAGTACGCCAGGACACCGGCGAGGCGCGGCGCCGTGCCACCTTCCACCCACCGGGGTTCCGGCCCGGGCCAGCCGGCGAAATGCGTTGCCAGATACCGCTGTTCGGCGCCCAGGATGTTCACCGCAAACGGACGGCCCGCGAGCTCGTCGTGCGCCCTGGCCGTCCTGGCAATGCTCACCAGGACCAGTGGCGGCTCCATGGACACGGACGTGAACGAATTGACGGTGATGCCGTGCCGCTTGGTAGCGCCGTCGAAGGTCACAATCGCGACGCCGGTGGCGAACCGCCCGAGGCTCCCGCGAAAATGATGGGCCCTCGGAGCCGACGCGTGGCCGACGGCTCCGCGAGCCTCCCCCGGGCGGGGCTTGGCAATCATCATTGACCCCTTGGATGGTCTGCTCTGTCGATTTCGATGGGAGTCATCCTTGAAATGTTCTATATTTGAACATATAGTTCCCATATAGAACGCTAGCTCAAAGTGAGTTGCAACACAAGACCCGCAGGGCGGAGCGCCACTGTTCCCGGCCTAGGATGGACAGCATGACTCAAACCGCCGGCGCCGGCACGCAGGCCGCGACCGCCCAGGCTTCCCCGTCGCAGACCCTTTCACGCGGGATCCGCGCGCTGGAAATCCTGGCGGAAGCCGAGCAGCCCCTCACCATCGCGGAACTTGCCGATGCCATGGGCGTCCACCGATCCGTGGCCTACCGCATCCTGCGCACATTGGAGGATCATTCGCTCCTGGTCCGGGACGACGCTGGCAAGGTCCAGCCCGGACCGGGTCTGGCGGTCCTGGCCCGCGGCGTTTCACGCAACCTGCAATCGGCAGCCCTGCCTGAACTCACCCAGCTTGCGAACACACTGAACATGACGGCCTTCGTTGCGGTGTGGGACCACCAGGACTGCATCACACTGGTGACGGTGGAGCCCAGGCATTCGGCAGCAACAGTGGTCCAGCACCCCGGCTCCCGGCACCCGATCAGCGCCGGCGCCCCGGGCATAGCCATCCAGTCGGCCCTCACGGAACAGGAATGGACCCTGTTGGCGCCGGACATCCCCTACCGGCCTGAGGCAGCCGAGGCCCGTCAACGCGGCTACGCGGCAAGCCACGATGAAGTCATTGCAGGTGTTTCGTCTTTGGCGGCCCCCATCAACGTGCCGGGCGGCCGCCCGGCGTCGGTTGCCGTCGTCTACATCCGCTCAACGCAGGACCCGGCCGAAGTGGCAGCAGCCCTGACGTCGAGCGCCGCACGCATCGAGAAGCAACTGCTCTAGATCGTTCCCGCGTTAGCGGCCGCCCGTGCCGTTGCCCCGGCGGCTCGCTTTGCCGTTTCGGAGGACGACGGCGGCGGCGGTCCCCAGCAGGAACAGCGCCGTTGCGGCGCAGACCGGTACCAGGAAGGCTGCGGAATACCCGTGGTGCTGCGCCAGCTGTCCGGCGACCGAGGACCCCAGTGCCGTGCCGGCAACAATGCCGCTGGCCAGGGCGGTCATCACGGTTCCCAGGCGCCCGGCAGGAGCCACTTCCCCGCCGATGGCGAACACGGTGACCATCAGCGGGCCCACCGGCAGCCCCAGGACGAGCAGCACCAGCACCATGGGGAACACCGATTCCGGCAGCAACAGAAGCACCGCAAGGCCGGCCATCAGCACGGCGCTGACCATCCAGCGCGCCGGGAAGGTGAATCGCTTGGACCAGTAGGCGACACTCAGTGCGGCTGCGGCGGAACTGAGGCCCATCACGGCATACAGCAGTCCGGCAACCTCGGCCGTGGCAAAGCTCGCCGAGAAAGAGCTCAATCCCGTCTGGGTGGAACCGAAGAATGTTCCCATGCACAGCATGGCCAGGAAAGGCAGGGCAACGGCAGCCATACCGCGGGAACCGGTCGTCCGGGAACCGGTCGTCCGGGAACCGGCTGCGGAGTCCGCGCTGGTGGCCACGGCGTCGTGCGGCGCCGCCCGGTCCGCAACGGCCGGGGCGCTGCGGCGCCGGCGCACGCTTATCGGTACGGCGAGGTGGGTGCGGTGGACCGCGAATGCGGGAACCAGGGTGAGCGTCAGGGCCGCGGCCACGGCCAGCGGGAGCCACGGGGCAATCAGGCTCGCGAGGATGCCCACCAGTGCAGGGCCGAGGACGAAGGTCAGCTCATCCGCGGTGCTCTCGTAGGACAGGGCGGCGTCCAAATCCTCCGCGTTGCCGCTTCTGCTTCGCGCGGTAAGGGCCATCCAGCGGACACGGGCGAGCGGGCCCACCTGGGGGCAGCTGGCTCCAGCCACGAAAGCCGCGGCAAGGACGGGGAGCGCCGCTGCCAGGTCCTGGCCCGCCGGAACGAGATACGCCATGAGGATCAGGGCCACCACCGCGGCAGTGTTGAAGACTGCGGCGAACAGCAGCACGGGGCGCTGTCCAAGCCGGTCCGCCCATGCACCCAGAACGGGCGCTCCCAGTGCTGAGCCGATGCCCACGGCACCGGCTGCTGCCCCGCCAACGGCGTACGAGCCGGTGACGGCCGTAACGAGTGTCAGGGCGCCTACAGTCAGCATGGCGAGGGGCAGCCGGGCGAAAAGGCCAATCGGGATGAAACCCTTGCCGGCCAGCAGCGGAAGCCGGGCGAATCGGCCTCCCGTGCCCGCAGGAGGGGCGGGGAAGCCCTGCCCGGACGGGGCTTCGGGCTTTGCGGTGTCAGCTGCTGCGGTTACGGCAGGGGGTGTGGCGGCGGGTGCCTGGGAAGAGAGTGAAGGGTTCATTGTTCCGGGTTCGCTCAATGGTGCGCATCGTCCCTCCTCCCGATGCGCGCGACCCGGTAACTCCTCAATTGTAGCCGAGGGCGCGGTGCGTCTCCGGGCCGACCGGGCGGGAGGCGCGGGAAGCGCGGGCGGATCCGCCGGCTCAGGCCAGGGCGTCGTCCGAAATGTGGAGGGTGGAACCGTTCCGTCCCTTGACCACCTGGAGCTGGGTGCTGATGCGCTGCTTCATCTCGGGCACATGGCTCACCAGTCCGACCACACGACCGCCGTCCCTCAGCCCCTCGAGGGCATCCATCACTTGTTCCAGCGCCTGCTCGTCGAGGCTGCCGAAGCCCTCGTCCACGAAGAGCGTCTCGATGTCGACTCCGCCGGACTCCTGTTGCACCACGTCCGCGAGACCCAGCGCCAGGGCCAGGGAGGCCATGAACGATTCACCGCCGGACAGCGTGGCGGTATCCCTGCGCTGCCCGGTCCACTGGTCCACGACTTCCAGACCCAGACCGGACTTGGCACCGCGGGCGGCTTTGGCGTCCGTGTGCTGCAGGGTGTACCGGCCATCGCTCATGCCGACCAGCCTTTCCGAAGCGGCAATGGCCACTTGCTCGAGCCTCGCCGCGAGTACGTAGCTGTTCAGGCTCATGCGGTAGGTGTTGTCGCCGGCGCCGCGGGCGGCCTCGGCCACCGCCGTGAGCAGCGCGGCACGTTCCCGCGGACCTTGGCCCGACGCCGCGAGGCGGCCGTAGTCCTCCGCGATCCGGCGGAGGGTCAGGACTGACTTCTCGGCGAGCCCCGCCGCGACGACGGCTTGCCGGACAGTCCGTTCGGCGGCAGCGTCCTCCGCGCGGAGCTGTTCCAGCACGCCGGCCTCTACCGGGCCGTCCTCCTCAAGCTCGCGTGTGGCCAGGACCAGTTCCTCGCTGGCGAAAAGTTCCCCGACCCGGGCTTCTTCATCCTGGCCCGCGCGGATTGCGGCTTCGAGCAGCGCTGCTTCCGGGACCGGAAGCAGGACGGACCGGGCGGCCGCGTCGGATTCGAACCCGGACTCCGGAAGCGCCTGGTCCAGCTGCTGGCGGGCATCCCTGGTGCGCTGCCCGGCCTGTTCGAGGCTGCTCCTCGCGGCGTCTGTTCTTTCCAGGAGCGCCGTGGATTCATCGAGGGAGCCCAGGCGGCTGCCGAGTGTCGGGTAGCCCGCACGCAGTTTGCCCAGTGCGTTATCCAGGGCGTCCGTCTGTTCCTGGACTTCCATGAGGGTGGACTCAGTCTTCGCCATGCCGGAATCGGCTGCGGCCCGAGCCGATTCCGCAGCAGCGATGTGTTCGTCCAGTTCTGCCCGGCGCTCGCGGCTGGCGGCGAGGTCAGCGGCCGCCCGGACTGCCTCGTCCGCCCGCTCCTTCGCCCGGGCCGCGTCCGCGCGCGCTTCCTCCGGCGGGAGATCGCCGCCCTGGGCCGCCAGCACGGCGACCCGCTGCCGCGCTTCGGCAAGTTCTTTGTCCAGCGCTGCCAGGACCGCTTCCGCAGCCTCGCAGGCTTCCTGAGCCGCGCGTTCCGCATCAGCAACGGCCAGCGCGGCCGTGGCCGCCGGAGCCGGACAAGGGTGCTCGGGGCTGCCGCACACGGGGCAGGGCTCCGTCGGCCGCAGCTGGGAAGCAAGCTCCGCAGCTGCATTGGCGAGCCGCTCTTCCCTCAGGTCCAGCCACCGCTGGCGGTGGTTCTGGTGGTCGTCCCGGGCCAGGCGGTGCCGTTCGGCAACGCCGGAACTGACCCGGACCGCTGCAGCGTAGCGGCCTACGACAGCTACGAGTTCCTCCGCGGCTGCGGCCTCTTTGGTCCGCAGCTGGGCTTCGGCAGCAAGCTCCTCAAGGGGTTTCACGCCCGCAAGCAATTCGGCGGCCTCCGCCCGCAAACCGTCGAGCGCGGCGGCGCCGGCCCGCCTTCCCTCACGCAATTGGTCAAGGGTCTTCCGAAGTTCCGCGCCGCGGGCCACCATCCCGGACAGCCTGGCTTCGTCCGGCAGCCGTTCCTCAAGCACCGCGCGGAGGGACCTCAGGCGGCTGAGTTCACTCCGTACGATTGCAGCATCGAAGAATTGTCCGTCCGCACTGCCGCTTTCCCGGCGGGCGGAGGCGGACAGGGCGGCGAGCTCGGCGTCCACGAGGACTGCAGCGTGCAATTCGTCGGCCGCCATTGCCATGGCCCGGGCAGCCCGCTCCTCAGCGATGTCGGCCTTGTCCACGGCCTGCAATTGGCCGCCGAGTACCTCGGCCTTGCGGTGAAGGCCAAGCTGCCGTGCCTTTTCCCGGAGTTCGGGCGCTGCGGCGTCTGCAGCCGATCTCCGGCGTTCCGCCGCAGCAAGCTTGGCCTGGCGGGCAGCACGCGCTTCGGCGGCCTCGAGGCGGCGCGCAGCCCCGGCGCGTCCTGCTGCCGCCTGGTCCGCTTCGGCCTGCGCTGTCCCGGCTCTGGCCGCAGTGGTGTCCTGCAGCCACTCGAGAAGGAGTCCGGCGTCTTCCGGCGCTGCCGGGACATCCGGCAGTTCCTCTTCCGCCGGAGTTGCTTCGGACCTGGCCTGTGCCATCAGGAGGTCCAACTGGCTGTTGAGGCTGGCCACCTGGGTGCGGGCATCCGCGGCACGCCTGGCGAGCTCCTGTTCCACGGCCTCAAAGCGCTGCGTGCCGAACAGGCTTTGGAGCAGTTCCAGCCGCTCGGCAGGCTTGGAGCGGAGAAAAGCGGCGAAGTCCCCCTGCGGCAGCATGACCACCCGGGTGAACTGCTCACGGTCCATGCCCAGCACGGAGCTGATTTCCGCGCCGGCTTCATCGTTACGGCCGGACTTCTCGATCCACTGCCCGTCAACGCGTTCGCGCAGCAGGGTGTTGGCCTTCTGTTCCGTGAATCCGTTCCGGCCCCTGGCGCTGGGCCTGTTCCACGCAGGAATCCTGGAGACTTCAAAGTGCCGTCCCTTGGCCGAAAACTCGCAGGTGACACGCGGTTCCGCGGCGGCGTCGGCGTGGTCGCTGCGGAGGCGCTTGCCTTCCTGGCGTGCACCGGGCACGGACCCGTACAGGGCAAAGCAGATAGCGTCCAGGACGCTGGTCTTGCCGGCTCCGGTTGCGCCGTTCAGCAGGAAGAGCCCGTGGGCGCTGAGCCGGTCAAAGTCGATGTGTTCGGTGCCCGCGAAGGGGCCGAAGGCGGAAATTTCGAGCCGGTGGATCCTCACAATGACATCTCTTCCAGCCGTGCGGCGTCGAGGGCTTCCCGCAGCACAGCCGCTTCGGCGTCGTCGGTGCTGCGGCCGCGGACGTGTTCCAGGAAGCCGCAGCAGATGGACAGATCGTCATCTGCTGCGGCGAGCCTGGTGCTGTAACTCGTCCTCACATCAGCGGCTGCGCCTTCGGGCTCGAAGCCGAGGACCAGGGTGTCAGGAAAACGGGCCCGCAGTTTGTCCATGGCCTGGGCGGGGCGCTGCGGGTCCGTCAGGGTGATCTGGCAATAGGCGGCCTCGGCCCAGGCATGTTCCTCGGCTGAGAGGAGGTGGTCGATGGTGCCACGCAACACGGCGAGTGCCCGCGGCGCTTCCCAGAAGACCTCCGTGACGTCGGTGATGCCGGTGGCATCCGCTTCGACCAGCCAGCCGCCTTTCCGGTGCGTGGCTTCAGAGAAGGAGTAGGCAAGGGGCGATCCGGAGTAGCGGACGGTCGGCGACAGCGACTGCCGGCCGTGCAGGTGGCCCAGCGCGGTATAGCCGAACCCGTCAAAGAGGTCCAGCGGAACGGCTCCGACTCCACCGATGCTCAGGTCCCGTTCGCTGTCGGAGCTGATCCCGCCGCTCGCGAATGTATGGGCCAGCACAACCGGATGGACCGTCCTGGCCTTGGACCGGGTGGCCACGTCGGCCCGGATCATTTCCGTCGCCGCACGCGTCACTTCGAAGTGGCTGGCGGGTTCAACGCCCAGTTGCCCGGCGACCAGCCGCGGCTCAAGCCATGGAATTCCGTAGATGGCCAGCACGGGACCATCCGCCGCGGTGTCCAACGGCAACAGGACCGGTACGTCCAGTTCCGCGAGCCGGGTACGCAGGTGCACTCCCCCGCGCTCCAGCAGCCGTGACGCAAAGCCGAGGCGGATGGCGGAATCATGGTTTCCGCTGGTGAGAACCACCTGCGCACCCGCCTCCGTCAGCCGCACGAGGGCGTCGTCCAGCAGGCGGACCACGTCAACTCCCGGCAGGGCGCGATCGTAAACATCACCGGCGATCAGGACAACGTCCACTTTCTCGTCGCCAACGAATTCGACCAGCTGGTCAATGAAGCCCTGCTGGGCGTCCAGCATGCCGACGCCGTGGAACGACCTGCCCAGGTGCCAATCGGAAGTGTGCAATAACCGCATGTTCTTAAGCTATCCGCGGGTACCGACAGTTTTGCGGCACAGACACGGCACGGCCGGGCAACTACTGTCCGCGCTTGCCGTCAAAGAAGTCCCGGGCGTCATCGTCGGCCGAGGCGCCGGCAGGCCGCGCGTCGGAGCGGCCGGCGGCGTCGCCTTCAAAATCGGTGGTGTCATCGTCAACATCGTCGCGGAGATCGTCGTCGGACCCGTCCGCAGCAGCGTCGGCCCGGGCACGGGCCGGAACAGCGGCAGGGGTCTCGGCGAACCCGCGGAACACGAGGCCGGCGATGGCGGCACCCACCAGCGGGGCCACCCAGAAGAGCCACAGCTGCCCGAGGGACCAGGAGTTGCTGAAAATGGCCGATGCGGTGGCGCGGGCGGGGTTGAACGGGGTGTTGCCCACGGCCTGGCCCAGCTGCAGCAGGACGGCGAGCGTGAGTCCCACTGCGAAGGGGGCTGCTGCTTTGTTGGTGTTGCGTGCAGCCGTGGTGCCCAGGAAGACGGCCACCAGGATCGCAGCGCCGAGCACCTCGACGAGCAGGACTCCGGCCATGGGCGCCTGGATGATGGAATGCTCCCCAAAGCCAGCCGTCACGGTGTCAAAGGCGGCGCGGGTGTCTTCGATTTTGGGCACCGTTCGCAGGATTCCGAACAGTGCCAGGGCTCCGGCGACGGCGCCGACAAGCTGCGCTCCGAGGTACGCCGCAGCCTCCGGCAGCCTGATGCGGCCTGCGATGGCGTTGCCCAGCGTCACGGCCGGGTTGAAGTGGCCGCCGGAGACATAGGCGAATGCGAGCATGGCGGCCGTGACGGCAAGCCCGGCGGCCAGCGAGGCGGACAACGGGTTGGATTGCGGGATCGTGAACAGCGGCACGCCCAGTCCGGCGATCACCAGGAAAAGGGTTCCAAAGGCCTCCGCTGACAGACGTGCCGCAAGCCCGGGTGTGAAAGCCTCCGGAGCGGAGCGCAAAACGGGACTTGTGGTCTGGCGTGCAGGCACGGGGGAGGTCATGTTCTGGAAATCCTTTGCTTCGTTGCCCGCCCGGTGATTCCGGCGGGCGTGCGGACGGCGGTGCGCCCGGCAATGTACTGTCCGACGTATTCTGCCAACGGAGTCTGGACGCTTGCTGGATTCGAGCTTAGCCCGCGGCACGCCGTCGCAGCGACCGGGGCCCCGGCTCCCGGCGACTCGGCGGGCCTGCCCGGGGTAAATTTACAGTCATGAGCACTGAACCTTCCCGCCCGCCGGCACCGACGCCCCAGTCCCGGATCCATGGCTGCCTGCTGGGCGGCGCACTGGGCGATTCCCTCGGCTACGCCGTGGAATTCGACGATATTTCCACCATCCGGAGCCGGTTTGGCCCCGCGGGACTTCAGGATTTTTCAGCGCTCGACGCCGGCAGCCACTTTTCGGACGACACCCAAATGACGCTGTATACAGTTGACGGCCTGGTGGAGGCACTGGAATGGGCAAATGCCGGCACGGCCGCCGATGCCAACGCCTGTGTGTGGCTCGCCTACCTGCGGTGGCTGGCTACCCAGGGTGTGCCTGTCCCGCCGTCGGCTCCGGTTCCGCAGCCGCGGTGGATTGACGGCCAGGCGGCCCTGAAGCACCGGCGGGCGCCCGGAAATGCCTGCCTCAGCGGCCTGGCCACAGGTGAAATGGGAACCGTGTACCGCCCGGTCAATCCCGGGTCGAAGGGCTGCGGAACGGTGATGCGCTCGGCACCGTTCGGCCTGATTCCGCATATTCCTGCCGACGCGGTGTACAAGCTGAGCACTGACGCGGCTTCATTGACCCACGGCCACCGTTCAGCGCGGCAGAGCGCAGGAACGTTCAGCCTCCTGATCCATGCCCTGGTAAGTGGCCAAAGTCTCCTTGAGGCGGCTACCTATGCCTTCGCCCATGCCCGGGGCCGGGACGACGCCGAGCCGGCGCTTATCGACCGGCTGGAACGGGCCTTTCAGCTCGCGGGAGTTTCCGGGCCGGCGGCCGGTGCCGGCCGCCTCGGCCCCGAGGACCTGGTGCGGGAACTCGGAGAGGGCTGGGTGGCAGAGGAAGCCCTCGCCGTCGCGCTTTACGCGGTGCTGGCCACGGCACCGGATGTGGCCGGCGACACCGCGCCGGAGACCGCGGGCGTCGACCCGCAGTCACACTTCCGCGAGGCAATTGTGCTCGCTGTGAACCACAGCGGAGACAGCGACTCCACCGGCTCCATTGCCGGGAACATCCTAGGAGCCCTTTACGGTGAGGACTGCCTTCCGGCGGAGTGGCTGGATTCCCTGGAAGCACCGGACGTCATCCGGGGCATGGCCGGTCAGCTGGTCAAAGTTACGATCGCCTGAGGGTGATGTTGTTGCACGCCTCGCAGATGTCCTCCGGGATCAGCCCGCGGCTCTGAAGGAAGCCGAAGATCGCGCAGCCAAGGCAGAACCCTGCGAACGCCTCCAGCGAGGCTGCCAGGACCAGGACCGCCAGGAGCGACCAGGCAGCCGGAGCGAGCCCTGCCGCGAGCAGCAGCGCCGCGGCAGTCGACATGGCTGCACCGATGCCCTGCGCGAAGCGCTTGGGCGGACCGGGGACAAGCTTGGCCCGGCCAAGGCGCGGCGCCAGGACCTTGACGGAGAGCTGGGCCAGCGGTGAAATCCGGGGACCGAACAGCACGCGCAGCCAGAAGCCGGCGGCAATGACGGCCAGCCCCCAGCCCCAGCCGGTCATCAGCGTCACGGCGGCCAGCAGCACGACCAGGCCCGCCGTGATCCGGGCGGCATACTCGTTGACCGGGTTGGGGAACTCGAACACCTTGCGCCAGTCCACCCCGGCGCGCTGGTTCTCAGCCGCAATGGCAGCGCCGGTGGCGGGGGCGGCATCAGCCGCAGTGACAGTGGTGGAATCGGTGACCCGCAGTTTGCCCATGGTGCAAGGCTAGGAGGCCGCCGGCAGCACCGGAAGCATTGTTGCGCCATATGACCCTCCGGCGACCGCCCGGGAAGCAGCTGCTACATCAGGGCGGCGGCAGCGGTCACCTGCCCGCCAACCATTTGCAGGAACTCACCTTCGGACAGCACCTCGATACGCTGGCCCCGCTCGTGGAGTTCCAGTACCCGCCGCGCCTTGCCCGTCAGGCGGCCGGAGCGGAGATCCGAAGCCACAAAGCCGTCGCCGACCACCAGCACCGTGGTCCGGCCGGTCACCCGGCTTTCAGGCTGTGCACCGAACTCCGCGGACAGGACCTTGGCTTCGGGCCGGGGCATGGCCAGTTCCCCCGTGAACACGACGGTCTGCCCGAACAGCGGATGGCCGGGTTCGGCGTCGGAATTCGGCGCGGGGTTGGCCCCTTCCTCGGGCCAGCCCGGCGTGAACGGCCGTGCCGCGGTCCCGGTGCCGCCGGCCGCCCCCAAGGCTGTCAGGGTTGCTTTCGACAGGCCGTCACGGGCGGGATCAAACGCCTGCTGGTGCTGCAGCGGGAGCCCCAGGGACAGGTAGAGTTCGGCGATGCTGCCGGCACCGTTCCGCTGCGCAATGTCGATCAGGATTCCTGCACATGCCCTGGCATCCTCAGCCGCGTCATGGTGGTTGACCAGCGGGACGCCCGCTTCCTCGGCAGCGTAGGGCAGCGAATTGGAAACCAGCGAATAGCACCGGCGGGAGAGCATCACCGTGCACACATAGTCGTAGGCGGGGCCCGGCAGCCCGGACACTTCCAGACCTGACCGGATCACGCCCAGGTCGAAGGCGGCGTTGTGCGCGGCCAGGACATCGCCGCCAATGAATGCGCCGATCTCAGGAAAGAGTTCGCCGAAGCGCGGCAGGCCGGCCACGTCCTCGGGCCTGATGCCGTGGATCCGCACATTGTGGTAGTCGAACCGGTCGTGGTTTTCGGGCGGCCGCATCAGCCAGGAGGCTTCCTCCACCACCACGCCGCCGCGGACCTTGCTCAGGCCAACGGCGCACGGCGAACCGCGGAAGCCGTTGGCTGTCTCGAAGTCGATCGCCGTAAAGTCCAAACCCACGGGTCAAACTTTACCGCCGGTCGGCCCGCGCCCCGGCACACTAAGCCGGCTTGTCGCGGGTGTCGATGGTCACGCAACGGCCGTGCAGGACGGGCCCGGCACCGGAGGTCCAGTAACCTTGAGTGGTGAACCTACATGCGATGAGTGACTTTGCCGTGTCCACCCTCGGGGGTGCGGGACCGGTGCAGCCGCACCTGGCCTCGTTCCTCCCCGACTGGCTCAACCCCCAGATCTTCCTGGCCGATCCGGCACTTGCGCCCTGGGTTGTGCTGCTGGTCTGCGGCATCATCTTCGCCGAGACAGGTCTGCTGATCGGCTTCTTCCTCCCCGGCGACTCCATGCTGTTCACTGCCGGGCTTCTGGTAGCAACGGACACCATCAAGTTCAACATCTGGCTGTTCTCCGCCCTGATCATCGTTGCGGCCATCATCGGCAACCAGACCGGCTATTTCATCGGTTCCAAAGCCGGTCCGGCCATCTTCAACAAGCCGGACTCCAAACTGTTCAAGCGTGAAAACGTCGAAAGCGCGCACGCCTTCTTCGAAAAGCACGGCGGCAAGGCGCTAATCCTGGCACGCTTCGTTCCCATCATCCGCACCTTCGTCCCGGTCATCGTGGGCGTCGCGCAGATGAGCAAGCGCAAGTTCTTCCTCTTCAACGTCATCGGCGCCGTCCTTTGGGGCGGCGGCGTCACGCTGCTCGGCTACCTGCTGGGCGACCGGGTGCCGTGGGTCCGCGAGAACCTCGACATCATCTTCATCGTGATCGTGCTGGTCTCCGTGATCCCCATCGGCATCGAAGTGCTCCGCGGGCTGTCCGCCAAGCGCCAGGCCGCGCACTTCGGCACGGACGCCGTGGACGAGTTCATCGAAGAGCACGAACCCGAAGAAGAACGCAAGACGAACATGTAGCTCCGGCTGACGGATAGCACTGCAAAATGATTGAAGGCGCCCCCTGCGGGGGCGCCTTCAATCATTTCTGACCGCTAGAACCGGTTCCGCGGGCTGTGCTCGGCCAACGCCTCAACGATTGAGGGCAGGAGCGCCCTGAACGCCTGGCCCCGATGGCTGATGGCGTTCTTCTCCTCCGGGCTCAACTCGGCGCAGCTGCGGTCCAAGCCGCTCGGCTGGAGCACCGGGTCATAGCCGAATCCACCCTCGCCACGCGGTTCGCGCAGCAACGATCCTTCGAGCTGGCCGTACTCCACCACTTCGCGGCCGCCATCCGTTGCGTGGCCCGGTACGGCGAGCGCCGCGGCGCAAACGAAGGCAGCGCCGCGGTACCCGTCCGGAACATCGGCCAGCTGCGCCAGCAGAAGCTGCAGGTTGGCGGCGTCGTCCCCGTGCCGGCCGCTCCACCGTGCCGAAAAGATCCCCGGCGCCCCGCCGAGGACATCCACCGAGAGACCCGAATCATCCGCAATGGCCACCAGCCCGGTAGCCTCCGCGACTGCCCGTGCCTTGAGCAGGGAGTTCTCGGCAAACGTCACTCCCGTCTCAGCGACGTCCGGTGCGCCGACGGCGCCGGCGTCCACTACCTGGGTGTCGACGTCGAGCCCCGGCACCTGCCCGCGCAAAAGCTCCCGCAGTTCCCGGAGCTTGCCTTTGTTGTGCGTTGCCAGGACCAGCACGGGAGCCGCAGCGGCGGAGCCGGGAACGCCGTCGCTGCGGATCCCGTCGGGCTGGGTCACGGGGCTTCCGCCAGGGTTTCGCGCTGGATGGCGGCGAGCTGCTCGGTGCCCAGCAGGGCCAGGTCCAGCAGCTTGTTCAGCTCGTCGCGGTCGAAGGGTGCCCCCTCTGCGGTGCCCTGCACCTCCACGAACTTGCCGGAGCCGGTGACCACCACATTCATGTCCGTCTCGGCGCGGACATCCTCGACGTACGGCAGGTCCAGCATGGGGACGCCGTCGATGATGCCGACCGACACGGCCGCGATCGTGTCGATGAGGGGCTGGGCGTTCTTGGAGATGATCTTGTTTTCGCGGGCGAAGCGGATGGCCTCGGCGAGCGCCACATAGGCTCCGGTGATGGCGGCGGTGCGCGTACCGCCGTCGGCCTGCAGGACGTCGCAGTCCAGCACGATCGTGTTCTCGCCGAGAGCCTTGGTGTCGATGATGGAACGGAGCGAACGGCCGATCAGCCGGGAAATCTCGTGGGTGCGGCCGCCGATCTTGCCCTTCACGGACTCACGGGCGGAACGGGTGTTGGTGGCGCGGGGCAGCATGGCGTACTCGGCGGTGACCCAGCCGCGGCCCTCCCCCTTGAGCCAGCGCGGCACGCCTTCGGTCAGGGAAGCCGTGCATAGCACCCGGGTATTACCGAATTCGATCAGGGCCGAACCTTCGGCCTGCTTGGACCAGCCGCGGGTGATGCTGATCGGGCGGAGCTGATCAGGGGTACGGCCGTCGGCACGAATGACGGGGGTGGCAATTGCTTCAGAAGTCATGCCTTTAGCTTATCGACCCGCCCAGGCGTGCCCGGACCACAACTGCCCCGGGCGGCCGGCGCCTCAGATGGTGTAGTGCACGCCCGCCACGGCCACAGCAACGTGCTGCCCGAAGACCTGCTTGGCTTCCGCCATTACGGTTGTCTGCGAGGTCCACACCGGAATGTGGGTCAGCAGCAACCGGCGGGCACCGGCGGCCACAGCGGCCTCACCGGCGCGTTTGCCGGTCAGGTGGACGTCCTTGATGTCGTCGTCGCGGCCTTCCTCGAAGGCTGCCTCGCACAGGAACAGGTCGGCGTCTTTCGCGGCCTCCTCCAGTCCGGAGCAAGAGTCAGTGTCACCCGAGTACGTGAGTACACGGGTGACGGGGGCGCCGTCCGCGGATGGTTCGGTGACTTCGACACGGAGGGCGTAGGCCTCCTCCACAGGGTGGTTCACCGCGAAGGGCGTCACGGTGTACGGCCCGACGGTGACCGACTGCCGTTCCGTCCAGTTGGTGAAGTCGAATTCCTCATGCATGCCCGGATCCAGTTCCAGCCCGTACGCCGTGGCCATCCGGTCGGCCGTGGCGGCAGGTCCCCACACCGGGATCCGGTCACGGCCCCAGCCGCCCGGCTTCCAGCGCACAGCCACGTGCAGCCCGCACAGGTCCATGCAATGGTCCGGATGAAGGTGGGTGAGGAAGATCGCATCGATGTCCTCGAGGTCCGTGTACCGCTGGATGGCGCCCAGCGCCCCGCTGCCAAGGTCCATGACGATCTTCCAGGTCCGCTCGCCGTCGTGGGCGGTCAACAGGTAGCACGACGCCGGGGAGCCCGGTCCGGGGAAGGATCCGGTGCAGCCAACAATGGTCAATTTCACCGGCGGGACCCCCCGGCCGCGGATCCGCCGACGAAGTTGGAAATCCGCGGCCGGGAGGCGCCGGCCTGCGCGGCCGCGATCATTTCCGGCGTAATTTTCGCCAGGCTGCCGGTGGGGTACTGCGCGGCAACGTGGTCCACGTGCCGCACGCTGAGCACCTCGGGCCCCAGGAAACGCCTGGCCAGGGTTTCGAACTGGCCTGCTTCACCGGTGGCAATGAAGTGGTGCTCGGGCGGTGCTTCGAGGGTCCGCTGCAGGTCGTGCGAGACGAGCGCCCGGTACACGTCCTTGGCGGTTTCCTCGGCACTGGATACGAGGGTGACGTCCTCCCCCATGACATAGGAGATGACGCCGGTCAGCAGCGGGTAGTGCGTACAGCCGAGCACCACCGTGTCCACGCCGGCGGAGCGCAGCGGCTCAAGGTACTCCCGGGCGACGGCCAGCAGTTCCGGGCCCGTGGTGATGCCGGCCTCCACGTAGCTGACGAATGCCGGGCAGGCCACGGAGGTGATGTGCAGGTCGGGCGCGGCGGCGAAGGTGTCCTCGTAAGCGCGGGAGCCGATGGTGGCGGAGGTGCCGATGACGCCCACCCGGCCGCTCCGGGTGGCGGCCACTGCCCGCCGCACGGCCGGCTGGATGACTTCGATGACGGGGATTCCGTAGCGGGCCGTGTACCGTTCACGGGCGTCCCGCAGCACGGCGGCGGAGGCCGAGTTGCATGCGATGGTCAGCAGCTTGACGCCGGAGTCCACCAGCTCATCCATGACGCCGAGGGCGTTGGCGCGGACCTCGGCGATGGGCAGCGGGCCATAGGGGCCGTTGGCCGTATCCCCTACGTACAGGATCGATTCATTCGGCAGCTGGTCGATGATGGACCGTGCCACGGTCAGTCCGCCGACGCCGGAGTCGAAGATGCCGATGGGGCGCGAGCCCATAGGGCTGTCGTCCGGGCTGCTCGCTGGGGAATCCGCCACAGCTGCCGCTGCCGGATCCATGCTCGATGCTGAAGTCATGATTATTCGAGGATAGGGCTTCCCTGATGGTGCGGCCATTACATTGTGTCGCCCGACTCATGTCGGATGGGTCACAATTGGCCGGCCGGCCGCACGGGGGCGCGGGCCGGTCCGGTCAGCCGCGCGGCTCCATGGACTGCAGCATGGCCTGCACCAGAGATTCCTGCAGCCACGTGGTGAAGTTGTACACCAGTGCCAGGTAGCTTTCAACGTCCTCGGCCTGGGACCAGTCCTGCATGGCATGGACATGTTCGGCATCGGCGTCATCGCGGATGTCGAGCCTTTCGGCCAGGACAAGCCGGACGTCGTTGAGCGCCTGCGACCAGTGCCTGGCATCGGCCGGCGAAAGAACCAGTTCGTTGGTGTCCAGCCCCAGGGCGGCTGCCCGCAGGGCGCCGATCTTGTTTTCCCGCAGAGAGCGTTCGGTGAGTTGGCGGAACTCCAGTGAGGCGGCGTCGTCGTCCTTCGTCACGTTGGGCAGCAGCCGCCGCAGCGCACGGTCCGACGGTTCCCGGACATTCATGTCCAGCCCGATCAGGGCGGTGAGCGGATCTTCACTGGCGCTTTCGGCCGGCTGGAGCATGGAGATGACGTCGTCGATCAGGCTGCGCAGCAGTTCCCGCTCCGCCGGCTCCAGGTACCCGGTGATGCCTTTGATCCCGTATTTGAATGCCTTAGCCACGTTTGCCTTTGCCCTTGCCGGATCCGCCGTCTTTTCCGCCGCCGGCGGCTTTCTCCACCGTTGCCCACAAACCGAAGCCGTGCATGGCGACGGCGTGCTGCTCCACCTGCTCCTTGCTGCCGTGCGCCACGATGGAACGTCCTTTCTTGTGGACCTCCATCATGAGCTTGTTGGCCTTGGGCTCGGAATAGCCGAAGTAACTCTGGAAGACGTAGCTCACATAGCTCATCAGGTTGACGGGATCGTTCCAGATCACCAGGTTCCAGGGAATGTCCGGGGCCGTCAGGGCGTCGGTGGACGTCACAGTTCCGGTCTGGGTGCTCTCCCGGGTGTCGGGGCCGAGCGCAACGCTAAGGGTCATCTGTCCATTCTAGGGCGATGATGGGCCCACGCCGGCGAGGGCCCCGCGGCGAAGCGAAGCGAGACGTGGGAGCCGGTGGGTGGGCCCACGCCGGCGAGGGCCCCGCGGCGAAGCGAAGCGAGACGTGGGAGCCGGTGGGTGGGCCCACGCCGGCGAGGGCCCCGCGGCGAAGCGAAGCGAGACGTGGGAGCCGGTGGGGACTAGAGTGAATTTGTGAGTACCTCTGCTGGCTGGGACCATCCCCGCACGTCCTTGTACACCGACCATTACGAGCTGACCATGCTCCAGGCCGCGCTGCACTCCGGTGCCGCACACCGGAAGTCGGTGTTTGAGGCGTTCGCCCGCAGGCTCCCGGACGGCCGCCGCTACGGGATCGTGGCCGGAACGGGCCGGCTGCTGGAAGGCATCGCGGACTTCAGGTTCGGCGGCCCCGAGCTGGACTTCCTCCGCAGTTCCGGAGTGGTCAACGCCGAAACCCTGGACTATCTGGCCGGGTTCCGTTTCAGCGGGGAAATCTGGGGCTATGCCGAGGGCGAAGCGTACTTTCCCAACTCCCCCATCCTGATTGTGGAGTCGACGTTCGCTGAGGCCTGCATCCTGGAAACCTATATCCTCTCGGTGCTCAACCACGACAGCGCCATCGCCTCCGCGGCGTCCCGGATGATCACCGCCGCAGGCAACCGCCCCTGCATCGAAATGGGATCCCGGCGGACCCAGGAGGAGTCAGCGGCCGCGGCTGCACGTGCAGCCGTCATCGCCGGCTTCGACAGCACCTCCAACCTCGAAGCCGGCCGGCGTTACGGCATCAAGACGGTGGGCACCGCCGCCCATTCCTTCACGCTTCTGCACGACACCGAACGGGAAGCCTTTGAGGCGCAGATCGCCTCGCTCGGCAGCGGAACCTCGCTGCTGGTGGACACGTACGACGTCGAAGCGGCCGTCCGTACGGCCGTTGACCTGGCGGGTCCCCAACTGGGAGCCGTCCGGCTGGACTCCGGGGACCTCGTGGCGCAGGCCCAGTGGGTCCGTCAGTTGCTGGACGAACTGGGCAACGAGAACACCAAGATCGTGGTCACCTCGGACCTGGATGAGTACGCCATCGCGGCGTTGCAGTCGGCGCCGGTTGACTCCTATGGCGTGGGCACCTCGCTGGTCACCGGCTCCGGCGCCCCCACCGCGAGCATGGTGTACAAGCTCGTCAGCCGCACCGACGACTCCGGGGAATTCGTGTCCGTGGCTAAAGCGGCCAAGAACAAGACCAGCAAGGGCGGCCGGAAGTACGCGCTGCGCAGGCTGAATGAACGGGGCGTCGCCACGCACGAGATCGTGGGGGTGGGCCACCGTCCCGAGGACGACGGCAACGACCGCCAGCTGCTGCAGCAGTTCGTCAAAAACGGCGAGCTCCTCCCCGGTTGGACGGGAACCGAGGGCGTCTTCCGCGCCCGCCAGCGCCACATGGACTCAATGGCGGAACTGCCGCCCGTCGTCAACCGCCTGCAGCGCGGCGAGGCGGCCATCCCCACCGTTTATGAGGAGAACTGATGTCACGCGCCCTGATTATTGTTGATGTGCAGAACGATTTCTGCGAGGGCGGTTCCCTGGCCGTCAAGGGCGGGGCCGACGTCGCGGGCGCCATCAGCGAGTACGTGGACGCCTACCACGGCCAGTTCGACCACATCGTGGCTACGCAGGACTGGCACATCGAGCCCGGCGCCCACTTCTCCGAAGCCCCCGACTTCATTGACAGCTGGCCTCCGCACTGCGTTGCCGGCACGCCCGGCGCGGAGCTGCATCCGGATCTGGACACGGAGTACATCCAGGCCTATTTCCGGAAGGGCCAGTTCACAGCCGCCTACTCCGGCTTCGAAGGCATCCTGGCTCCGGAGGACGAGGTGCCCACGGGCGAGCGCAAACCCGGGGCCCTGTCTTTGCCGGACGACGTGGAGGCGCTCACCGCGGCTTCATTCGCCGACGAGGACGCCATCGGACTGGACGACTGGCTGCAGAGCCACGATGTGGAGGACGTCGTCATCGTGGGCATCGCCACCGACTACTGCGTCATGGCCACGGCCCTGGATGCCGTCCAGGCCGGTTACTCGGTCACGGTGGTCCGGAACTTGACGGCCGGGATCGCGGCCGACCTTGACGACGCGTTCGCCGAGATGGAACTCGGCGGCGTGGACCTCGCCTGATCCGGCGCTCCTTCGGCAGCCCGCCCCGGCCGCACCCTCATCGGCCGCGCCCTACTTGCGGCCGATGAACCAGTCCTGAAGCTTCCGCAGCCGGGCCTGCAGCTGTTCCTCATTCGCCTGCGCCACCGGCGGGCCGCCGCACACGGTGCGGAGCTTCGTGTGCACCACGCCGTGCGGAGTTCCGGTCCGCGCGGACCAGGCAGCCACGTTCTTGGCAAGTTCGTTGCGCAGGTCCATCAGCATCCGGTGGTCCGGCACGGTGGGAGCCGGTGCGTTCTCGGGAGCCCTCAGCTTCTTACGGCTCTGCTGCTCGTGCTGGCGCTGGCGCAGCAGCGTTCCAACCTGCTCGGCGTCCAGGAGGCCCGGAATCCCCAGGAAGTCCAGTTCGTCGTCGGATCCGATGTCGCCGCCGGTGCCGAACTCGCCGCCGTCAAACAGCACGCGGTCGAATGACGCCTGCGAGTCCAGGGCCTCAAACTTGCCCTTGGTGAGGCTGTCGGACGCCTTGTCCTCCCGGTTGGCCTCGTCCATGAGCGAGTCTTCGGGGTTGAACAGGCCGTCGGCGTCCTCCTTCTCCGGCCGGTCCAGGGCGTGGTCCCGTTCGGCTTCCATCGAGTTCGCCAGTGCAGTCAGCTGCGGCACTGACGGCAGGAACACGGAGGCGGTTTCGCCGCGCTTGCGGGCGCGCACAAAACGGCCCACGGCCTGGGCGAAGAACAGCGGCGTGGACGTGGAGGTGGCGTAGACGCCCACCGAAAGCCGCGGCACGTCAACGCCTTCGGACACCATCCGGACGGCCACCATCCAGCGCTTTTCGCTGGCGGTGAATTCCTCGATCTTGCTGGAGGCCTTGGCGTCATCGGAAAGGATCACGGTGGGGGATTCACCGGTGATCTTCTTCAGCTGGCCCGCGTAGGCGCGCGCCGCGTCGTGGTCCGTGGCGATCACCAGGCCGCCGGCGTCAGGCACGGTGCGGCGGACCTCACTCAGGCGCTTGTCCGCCCCTGCCAGGACAGCCGGGATCCACTCGCCGGCCGGGTTGAGGGCAGTCCGCCAGGCATGCGCAATGATGTCCTTGGTGACCGCCGACTCGCCCAGGGATGCCGCCATCTCCTCGCCGCCGCTGGTGCGCCAGCGCATCTGTCCTGAGTACGCCATGAACATCACGGGGCGGACCACATGGTCGCGGAGGGCGTTGCCGTAGCCGTACGTGTAGTCCGCCTTGGAGCGGCGGATGCCGTCCCGGTCCTCGGCGTACTCCACGAACGGAATGGGTGATGTGTCGGAACGGAAGGGAGTACCCGTCAGCGATAGCCGGCGTGCCGCCGGGTCGAAGGCCTCGCGGAGGCCGTCACCCCAGGACAGGGCTTCGCCGCCGTGGTGGATCTCGTCGAGGATCACCAGGGTCCGGGCTGCTTCCGTCTTGGCGCGGTGCAGCATGGGCTTGCTGGCCACCTGGGCGTAGGTCACCGCCACGCCGATGAAGCCGCGGCCGTGCTGTCCGTCCGAATTCTTGAAGTTGGGGTCGATCGCGATGCCGACCCGTGCCGCAGCATCAGCCCACTGGCGTTTGAGGTGGTCCGTGGGCGCCACGATGGTCACACGGTTCACGGTGCCGGCCTCGATCAGCATCGACGCCACACGCAGGGCGAAGGTGGTCTTTCCTGCCCCGGGGGTTGCCACCGCCAGGAAGTCTTTGGGGCCGGTTGCAAAATAGCGGTCGAGCGCTTCCTGCTGCCACGCACGGAGCTTCGGAGCGGTTCCCCACGCTGCCCGTTCCGGGTAGGCCGGTGGCAGCGTTGGCCCGCCAAAGAGTGTCTCCGTCACGCAGAGCCCTCAATTCCCCGCATTGCGGCAGCCGTGAGCGAAAGACACATAAACATAAACACCAATCTGTTCCGGAGGAGCCGCACTGGTCCGGTCATCAAAATCTTCGTGGGCACGGGGACGCGCAGCAGAGATCAGCGCCCCGTGGTTGTATTGCCCCGCCACCGCAGGGCGGGCCGGTCACCCGAATCAGCCGGGTGACCGGTACGCGGCACTATTTGCCGGAATCGCCGTCGGAGCCCTTGCCGCCGTCCGAACCGGGACGAAGGCCTTCATAGACCTCTTTGCACTGGGGGCAGACCGGGAACTTCTGGGGATCGCGGCCCGGGGTCCACACTTTTCCGCACAGTGCGATGACCGGATCGCCCGTCATGGCAGATTCCATGATCTTCTCTTTGCGCACGTAGTGGGAGAACCGTTCCCGGTCGCCGGGTTCCACTTCCTGGCGCAGTTCCTCGCGCTCGATAGTGGCTGTGGACGTTCCTGCTCCGGAAAGCTCACGCATCGGGTCGTTTTCGAGGGGGTCCGTCATGCTAGTCATGGCATCCATCTTAGCCGTTGCGCCGGACAAAAAACCTGACCTCCGGGCTACAGGCCCTGCCAGGCCGGCTTGCTGTCATACGTGTGGCGGTAGTAGTCCGCCAGCCGCAGGGATGACGCGGCGGCCTCGTCCACCAGGACGGTGACGTGCGGGTGCATCTGCAGGACGGACGCGGCACATATGGCGGCCACCGGACCTTCCACGAAGTCCCGGACCGCCTGCGCTTTCTGCGCACCGGTGGCAACCAGGATCACATGGCGGGCCTCCATGATGGTGCCCAGCCCCTGGGTGAGCACGTGGTGGGGAACATCATGGATGTTTGTGAAGAACCGGGCGTTGTCCCGGCGTGTCTGTTCGATGAGGCTCTTGATCCGCGTCCTGGACGCCAGCGAGGAGCCGGGCTCGTTGAATCCGATGTGGCCGTCGGTGCCTATTCCCAGCAACTGGAGGTCCACCCCTCCGGCGTCCTTGATGGCGTCTTCGTAGGCCTGGCAGGCCGCCGGGATGTCCGCCGCGGAGCCGTCGGGATGATGCACGTTCCCGGGAGCAATGTTCACCCGGTCCGTGAACTCCCGCCGGATGACCTCGCGGTAGGACTGGGGGTGCCCCGGTTCCAGCCCCACGTATTCGTCCAGCGCAAACGCCTGTACGCGGCTGAAGTCGAGGCCGGCCTGCGCGTGCCGTCGGGCGAGTTCGTCGTAGATCGGCAGCGGTGACGACCCGGTTGCCAGGCCGAGTACCGCGTCCGGTTTCCGGCGCAGTAACGCCTCGATGGCATCCGCGGCGAGCGCCCCGATCTGTTTGCTCCCCGGAAGAATAACCACTTCCATGGCGTACCGCCTTTCGCGTGCTGTAGTACCCATCATGCCCCTATCAGGCCTAACGGTTGACTGAGAGCTGGGCCAGGAGTTCAGGGCCGCGGGCGTCGAGCCATTTCCCGCCGAGGCGGACCCCTACGGCGAAGAGGAGCAGCCCCAGGGCCGGGCCCAGCACCAGATTGATCCATCCGGGCACCATGCTGCCCGTGACGGACTGCGCGACGACCAGGGCAGCTTCCGGCAGCACCAGCACCAGCAATACGCCCATCCCGCCGAACTGGACAGCCATGGTCTGGGCGACGTTTCCCGGCGGTTTCTTGAACGGGCTGTCGCCAGGGAGCGGGACCGCCACCGTATACCGCGCCGAGATGACCGATGCCAGGCCCAGGCCTGTGAACAGGACACCCAGGGAGAGGCCCAGCAGCGCCGGCAGCCATTCCCAGTCGCCGGTAAAGAAGAACGGGCCGACGCTGAAGACCAGCACGATGGGAAGTGCGAACGCCAGGCAGGCGAGGGCGCGCCCCAGCCTGTCATGGACGCCGCGGACCCCGCTGGACACATGCAGGGCGAACGCCGTGTTGTCATAGGACACATCCGCGGAAATCGACCACGCCAGCAGGAACGCTGCCAACGGACCGATGATCGCCAGTACCCCGTAGTCCCCGGTCTGGCCCGCTTGGAAGAACATCAGGACGGGCAGCAGCGGAATGACCACCAGGGATCCCGAGTACCGGGGGTCCCGGATCCAGTAGGTGAGGGCCCGGGCCGTAATGGCGCCGGTGGGCGTGGCCGGCAGCACCCCGAAGAGGCCCATCCGGCCGGCGCGCTTCCTGCCGCTCGCGGCGTAGGGCGGCGTGACCAGGGCACGCTGCAGGAGCATCTTCCAGCACCAGGCCAGGCCGGCCAGTGTTGCCAGGGCGATCAGGAGCTTCAGCACGGCAGGTCCGTACTGGCCCGCCGCGGTGTCTCCGCCCAGCGACCACGCGGCACCGGCAGGTGTCCAGGCCAGGGTCCGGGCCAGGCCGGTCATGAAACCGGCGGAGCCGGCGGCTCCCTGGGCCAGGAAGGCCACGATCGGCCCCATCAGCATCAGCGGCACCATAAAGGCGAGCGCACTGACGTCCTTGAACCGCCGGGAGGATGCCAGGCCTGCAGTCGCCGTCGTCACCACTTTGGAAAGGACAATGCATGTCAGCACGCCCAGGACGGCTCCCGCTGTGGCGGCCACAACCGGGGGCCATCCCCTGCTCCAGGTGCCGACGGTGGCCAGCGCTACGAGGGTGGTGGCGATGCCGGGAATCCCGATCAGTCCGCCGAGGGCAAGGCCGGTGAGCAGCTGGGGCATGGGAACTGCCGCGGTGGTGAAACGCGCCGGGTCCAGGGTCATGTCCGCGGACGAGGCAATGACGGGCACTATTGCCCAGCCCAGGAACGCCGCGGTACCGCCCAGTACCACCACGGTCTGGGCGAGCTCAAGGTTGGCGGTCCGGAGCAGCACAAGTGCCGCCCCGAAGAAACCCGCAATGCCGACGGCGTAGAGTCCCCCGATGATCAGCCCCAGCAGCTGCCAGGGGCTGCGCCGGAGGCTGTTGCGCAGGAGCGTCAGTTTGAGCCTTAGAAGGTGCGTAACCATTCCAGGCCCTCCGTTTGGCTGCGGCCGCCCACCAGCTGGACAAACCGGTCCTCCAGGGAGGCTCCGGCCCGGACTTCCTCCACCGTGCCGGCTGCCAGCAGCCTGCCTCCGGCAACCACTGCAACGTGGTCGCACATCCGCTGCACCAGGTCCATGACGTGGCTGGAGACGATCACGGTCCCGCCGGATTCAACGTAGCGGTCCAGGATGTCCCGGATATTCGCCGCGGAAACCGGGTCGACCGATTCAAAGGGTTCATCCAGCACCAGCAACCTGGGGGCGTGGATGAGGGCGGAAGCCAGTGCGATCTTCTTGGTCATGCCGGCGGAATAATCCACCACCAGCGTCCCGGCGTCGGCGCTGAGATCAAGTGCGGCGAGGAGTTCCGCAACCCTTGCGGACACCACGTCCTTGTTCATCCCCCGCAGCAGGCCCGCATAGCTCACCAGCTGTTCGCCCGTCAGCCGGTCGAACAGCCGGACGCCGTCGGTGAGGATGCCCATAAGCTTCTTGGCGTCGAGGGGCCGGGCCCAGACGTCCACGCCGTGCACCAGCGCCGTGCCGAAGTCCGGCCGGAGCAGCCCCGTAGCCATCGAGAGCGTGGTGGTCTTCCCCGCGCCGTTAGGACCCACAATGCCGTAGAAGGACCCCGCCGGCACATCCAGGCTGATCCCGTCCACCGCGATCTTCCCGCCGAAGCGTTTTGCCAGGCCGCGGATCGCCAAGGCGGGAACAGGGTGCTGCTGGGGGCTGTCAGGCGGACGAATCCCGGGTTGCGGTTCAGTCATGCTGCCAGCGTAGCCTCCCGGGCGCTTGGGGAGGATCGTCCGAAAGGGCTACTTCCTAGAACGAATGGCGTGGAACGGCACGTTCGTATTGCGGGACCCACGGCAGTTCGTGGCCGAGCTCAAAGGCGGCGCGCAGCCACCAGTGCGGATCCCGGAGTGCGGCGCGGGCAATGAAGACCCCGTCAGCCTGCCCTGTGGCCACGGCGTGTTCCGCCTGCCCGGCCGATGTCAGCAGTCCCACGGTGCCGGTGCGGACGCTTGCCTCGCGCCGGATCCGGGCTGCAAACCCCGTCTGGTAGCCCGGGCCGGCCGGAATCTGCTGGTGCGCCACGGCACCCCCGCTGGAGACGTCCACGAGGTCCACTCCGCGTTCTGCGGCGGCACTGGCCAGCCGGACCGAGGCGGCGGCGTCGATCCCGCCGTCGGCCCAGTCCGAGGCGGAGATCCGCAGCAGCAGCGGCATCGAATCAGGGATGACATTCCGGACCGCGTCCACCACAGCCAGGGTGAGCCGGTTGCGTCCGGCTTCGTCGCCACCCCAGGCATCCGTCCTGTCGTTGATGAGCGGGCTCTGGAACTGGTGCAGCAGGTAACCGTGCGCGCCATGGATTTCGATCGTGTCGAACCCGGCGTCGACCGCCCTGACGGCGGCCGCTGCAAAATCGGCAATAACGCCGTCAATCTCCGCCGCTGTCATGGCTGCGGGTGGCGCATAGCCGTCGAAGGCGCCGGTGCCCGGCCCCACCGTCTCCCAGCCGCCGTCGGACGCCGGCACGGAGCCGTGCTTCCCGGAGAAGGGCCAGTAAGTCGAGGCTTTCCTGCCCGCGTGCGCCAGCTGCGTGCCGATCTTTGCGTCAGCGGCGCCGTAGCGGTGCACAAACGCCGTGATCCGCTCCCATGCCGAGGCCTGTTCGTCGTTGTAAAGGCCGGCGTCGCGCGGGCTGATGCGGCCTGCCGCATTCACTGCGGCCGCCTCGGTGAGGATCAGGGCCGCTCCCCCGGCGGCGAAGGACCCCAGATGCATGAGGTGCCAGTCATGCGGGACGCCTTCACCGGTGTCCGGTCCGCAGCTGTACTGGCACATGGGCGAAACCCAGCCGCGGTGACGCAGCTTCAGTGAGCGCAGCTCCAGCGGCGAAAACAGTGCCGAGTGCATTAAAACAGCACCCGCGCCAGTCCCTGCCGCGCCTTGGCAACGCGCTCATCAGACGGACCCACCACCTCGAAGAGCTCGAGCAGCCGCACGCGGGCGGTCTCACGCTCCGGACCGAAGTTCCGGCCGATGAAGCCAACGATCCGGCCCAGTGCGTCATCGATGTGTCCGCCGGCGATGTCCAGGTCCGCTACGCCCAGCTGTGCATCAAGGTTGTCCGGCTCATCGGCCGCGACTTTGCGGAGCGCTTCGCCGTCCGGACCGGTCAGGGACTGCAGCCGCTCCATCAGCTCCACCTGGGCGAGTCCGGCCTTGGCTTCGGCATCCGCCGGCATCTCCAGCAACGCCTGGCGGTAGGACGCGGCCGCGGCAGCATAGTCTCCTGCTTCGATGGCATCGTAGGCGGCCTGGTGCAGTGGCGGCAGCGGGGCCGGTTCGGCCTCGGCAGCTGCCGTTCCGGAACCGCCCAGACTGCCCGTAACGCCGTTGGCGGCTGCGACCTTCAGAAGTTCATCCAGCAGGCTGCGCACCTGTTGTTCGTCGGCTCCGCCCTGGAACAGGGGAACGGGCTGTCCCTTTACCACCGCCACGGCGGTGGGGACGGCCTGGACCTGGAATGCCTGGGCAAGCTGGGGGAAGGCGTCGATGTCCGCGGCACCAAGGACCAGCCGGCCGCCGTAGCTGTTGATGATGCCTTCAAGGACGTTGATCAGTTCGCCCGAGGCGGGTGAATAGCTTGCCCAGAGGCCGAAGACCACGGGCACCTGGGCGGACAACTCAACAAGCTGCTGGAAGTTTCCTTCGGTGACGTCCACGCGGAGCGGCTGACCGCCGGTTTCCGGCGCCGCCCCCGGGGCAGGCGTCCCCGGCTGGCCGGCGCCAGGGCCGGGCTGGCCGCCGGCAGGAGACTGTCCGGCCGGTGGCGCGGTGCGCTGTTTCAGGCTGGAAAGGTCGACGGCGCCGCGCAGGTTGAGCTGGCTGGCAGCGGCTGGAGGGACTGGACGGGAGGCTGGCGAACTCATAGCCTCCACTCTAGCCACTCCGGCCGCTGCCGGTCATACCCGCGACGCGGGCTACTTGAAGCTGGCCCCCACGAGTCCGCGGGTGGCGGCCACGAGCTTCATCGGGTCCTTGGATCCGGCCGGCGGGATGTACACGGCCGCTGATTCGGCGAAGTTGAGCACCATGCCGGAGCTCGTTTCCTTGCCACCGGCCAGCACGGCTGCGTCGTCACCGATCGCGAGCTTGTCGCCCTCAGCCTTGGGTGTGCCGTCGAACGCGAAGTTCAAACGGCCAAGAACCAGGGCGCCGCCGTCCGCGGTGCGGAATACCACAGTGTCCTCGGGGACCACCTTGTGCGTGAAGCTGAAGTTGCCGTTGACGCCCGTCTTGGCCACATCGGCCTGGTAGGCCAGGGTATCGGCGATGTACGGCGAGGACTGGCCCTCCACGAGCTTGTCCTTGAATGTCGAATCTGCCTTGGTCAGGCGGTCGCCCAGCCCGGCAAGGGCTTCCTGGCCGCTGTAAAGCAGGCCCGACTTGTCGTCAGCGGCAAGGGTTTCCGTTCCGGTGCGTCCAATGGCGGGGAACGTGGTGCCCGGCTGCAGCGGGCTGGTTTGCACGAGCTTGTAGTTTTCGCGGGGGGACTTCTGCACGAGGGTCAGCAGCTGGGGCACAACGTTGCCCTCGCCCTGGGTGACGGCCATGACCGAGCGGGGCCAGGCACGCTTGCTGGTGACAACGGTGGTCAGCAGCTTGGTGGCGCGGACGGGCATGCGTGCCTCGTAGGCGCCCACCTGTGAGCGGATCTTATAGTTCTGGGTGCGCACCTCAAGCTCCGTGCGGTCCACGCGGGGCTTGAGCTTGGCCGCATCCTTGGCGGCGTCGCCGGCGTCCACAGTGCTGGAAACCTGTTCCAGGATGCGGCGGAACTGGGCATCCAGCAGCACCGGTGCGTCGGGGGCGGCGTCCGCGGCGGCGGACTCACTGGACGACGGCGACGGCGCGGGGCTTGTGGCTGCCTGGGCAGCTACGCCGGTTCCGGCCACGATGGTTGCGGCAAGGGCGGCCATGGCCACTCCCGCGCGCGTCGGGCTGAAGGTGGCGGTGCCGGGCCGCTTTTCCCCAGGCGACTCAGCGGGTGACTCAACGGGCGAGGAAGCGTCAGGCGCCGGCTTGCCGGCCGGGCGGGCTGCGCGTGCACGGCGGACAAGCTTGTCCTTCAGGGATTCGCCGGCGTCGTCCCCGCCAACTCCGGCGGGCCTGCCGCCCTTGGGCTTGATCACCAGCAGCGCCAGTCCGGCCAGCATCAGGAGGCCGCCGAGCACCATCAACGGCACGGCCCACGGAGTGGACGTGTCATTGGGGAATGTCATGGAGATGGACGACGGTGCCGGCTTGGTGCCGTCCGAGGCCAACAGCAGCGACCACTCGCCGTCTGCCGGGGCGCTCCAGGTGTAGTTCAGTTCGCCGCTGGCGTTCTCGGTGGTAACCCAGAGATCGGAGCCGGCGGGCGACGGCGCGGTTGCTTCGCCGTCCGTGTGTGTCAGCTGGAGCGATTTGCTGTCTTCGGAGACTCCGGAGACCGTGTTGTGGGCTGTCTTGCCCACCCAGGCGTCGACGTCGTCAGGACGGCCTGCTGCCAGCATGAAGCTGCCTTCGCCCTTGACATTGATCTTGACCGTACCCCCGTGAAGGGTCCGCAATTTCTGGTCGATAACGGTCAGTGGTGCGGCGGTGCCGTCGGAAGGCGCCGAGGCTGTCACGGTCTCGGCCGGAGCCCAGATGGTCTTCTGTCCTACGCCGGCCAGCAGTGTCAGGAGGCCGAGCAGCACTAGTGCAACTGCAGTCTTGAAACGCAAAGGGATACCTATCATCAGCGGGGGTTTACTTTCAATAGTAACCATTTTGTTACCAATGAGTCAGATCGGAGCTTGGTTCCCAGCCTAGGGCAACCGGGCTCGCCAAGGGGAAAACGGGGCGCTGACAGGCCTGCTGATAGTGTTTGCGATGATCATCACACGGTCCCGCAGCAGCGGCGCCACAGACGGTAAAGGGCCCAAAAACGCAGTGACTGAACACACGGATTCGTCCACCCCAGGACAGGAAGCCACGCCCGGATCCGGTACCCGCGACAGTGTCCCGGGCAGTTCGCAGCACGAGCGCAAACCGGTGCTGCCGGGCCTGGCCGCGGCATTGCTGCGCAGGCTGCGGACGCCCCTTCCCGGAGCGCAGCCCCGGCTCCGCTTCGAAATGCCGCCCGACTTCGACGAAGACGCCACGACTCCCGAAACCGAGACCGGCACCCGCTTTGGACATCCGGGGCCTCGGATGTCGTCACAGCATCCCTTATATATGGGCTTCATGGGCACCGTGGGCGTCGGCCTGGCCCTGCTCGTGTATTGGATCGGGTCCAACACCACGCAGCTCCTGCTCTGGATTGTGACCGCGCTCTTCATCGCGTTGGGCCTGGATCCGGTGGTGCGCTGGCTTGAAGGCCGCAAGCTTCCCCGGCCCATCGGCATCCTGGTGTCGGTCACGGTCCTCGTCTCGGCCGTCGCCGGCTTCTTCGCCACGCTGATCCCCACCATCGTCCAGCAGGTGACCCAGATCGTGCAGGAGGCACCCCGCTGGATCCAGGACTTCATTGACTCGGATTTCTTCCGCAGTGTTGACGACCAGTTCGGCGTGCGGGAACGCATTACGCAGGAGCTGGAAAAGTTCGTCAATAATCCGGATGCCATGGGTGGCATCTTCGGCGGCGTCGTGGGCTTTGGATCCACGGTGGCCAACGGACTCTTCGGAACCCTCATCGTCCTCGTGCTCAGCCTTTACTTCCTTGCTGCACTCCCCGCCATGAAGAAGTGGGGGTACCGGCTCGCGCCCCGCTCCCGCCGGGCCCGGGTGGAAGCGCTTTCGGAAGAGATCACCGGGTCAGTGGGTAACTACGTCATCGGCCAGGCCTGCGTAGCCCTCCTTAACGCGACGTTTGCGTTCATCGTGATGTCCATCGTCGGCGTCCCCTTTGCCGTGCTGCTGGCGTTCGTTGTGGCCCTGCTGGCGTTCATCCCCCTGGTCGGCGGAATGATTGCGGGCGTAGTGGTCACGCTGATCGCACTGACCGCAGGCTGGCAGACCGCCCTTGTCTACGCTATTTGCTACTTTGCCTACCTGCAGTTCGAGGCCTACTTCATCTCGCCCCGCATCATGCAAAAGGCTGTGGCCGTGCCGGGCGCTGTGGCTGTCATCTCGGTGATCGCCGGAGGCAGCCTGCTCGGCGTCCTCGGCGCCCTTATCGCCATTCCCACCGCCGCCGCGGTCATGCTGCTCGTGAAGGAAATCTTCATCGTCCGCCAGGACAAGCACTAGCGCCGGGGCTTACGGCGCCGCCGAGGCCACGGGCCCGTTCCATTCCTGTGGCAGGCCGTCGGGACCAGCGCCCCGCGCCGTGACCTCGTCCACGATTTCGTTGAGCACGCGGGCGGCGTATTTCTCCCCCACCCACAGGTGCTTGGCGCCGTCGACCCCCACAACCTCGGCCTGCGGCACCAGGCTGAAGCGCTCCTCAGCGGCCGCAGGCTGGAGGTAGTCGTCGTGCTCGGGAACCAGCACCTTCAGGGGCTTCCCTGCGGCTGCCCACTCCCGCAGGTGCGCGTCGGTGGCACGGTGCAGCGGAGGTGAAAGCAGCACGGCACCTTCCACCAGGGATGCCACCGGCTCCGTTGCGCCGTACATCAGCGCCAGTTCCGTTCCGAACGACCAGCCCACCAGCCAGCGGTTGGGCAGGTTCCTGGACGCTGCGAACCGGACCGCCGCCTCGACGTCGAGCCGTTCGCCGACACCCTCCTCGAACCGGCCCTCGCTGGTGCCGCGGGGCGAACTGGTTCCCCTGGTGTTGAACCTGAGGACGGCGACGCCGGCGAGTGCCGGCAACCGGTAGGAGGCCTTGCGGTACACGTGCGAGTCCATGAAGCCGCCGTGGGTGGGAAGGGGATGCAGCGTGATCAGCGTGGCGTTGATCCCGCCCGATTCCGGGACAGCCAGCTCGCCGACGAGGACGTGACCGTCCTCGGTGCGTAATTCGATGTTTTCCCGGCGGGCCGGGAGGACTGTTGAAGCCCGGATGGCGGTTGCTGCGGAAGGCTGGCTGAATACGAACGACGCCGGGTCAAAAGTCATGACCAACAGCTTAGCGATAGCGGTACGTGCGTGACGTCCAGCAGTTGGAGTGCCAGTGCCGGCGCTCCGCAAGGCCCGCGGCCGCGCCGAAGAGGTGGTCCTCCGCCCAGACCACCAGGTGCTCCACCCCGGGGAGGACTGCAGTTGAGCAACCCGGGCAGATGTAGGCCTTTTCGGCACGTTTGGCCGTCATGGTGCGGACCATCCATTCGCCGTCGGGCGCGCTCTCCCGCCGTGCTATCCCCGACCGGGCACGCTCAAGATCCAGCTCCGGCACGGGGCCCGCCGCGTGCTTGCGACTGGCCTGCCCCAGTTTTCCGGAGGCGGCACGGCGGGGGCGGTTGGAACGGGGCATGCTTCCATTCTGCCCCAGCAGGCGAACTGTGCTGTCGCATGCTGTCGCTGTGCGGCGCCCAGAAGGTAGTGTTTACCGGGTGCGTTTAGTCATAGCCCGTTGTTCTGTTGATTACGTCGGCCGCCTCAAGGCCCATCTCCCCCTTGCCACCCGGCTTCTGCTGGTCAAGGCGGACGGGTCCGTGCTGGTGCACTCCGACGGCGGCTCCTACAAGCCGCTGAACTGGATGAGCCCTCCGGCCAGCCTGAGGGTCTCCACTCCCGACGAAGTGGACCTGGAGCTCGGCGTCACTGAACAGTGGACCGTCCAGTCCGCGAAGACAGATGACCGGCTCATCATCAACATCCACGAGCAGCTGCACGATACGTCCCATGAGCTAGGCCAGGATCCGGGCCTCATCAAGGACGGCGTCGAGGCCGACCTGCAGAGGCTGCTGGCTGACCAGATTGAGCGACTCGGCACCGGATTTTCCCTGATCCGGCGCGAGTATTTCACCGCCATTGGCCCCGTGGACATCCTCGCCAGGGACGCCGACGGCGCCACGGTGGCCATTGAGCTGAAAAGGCGCGGCGATATCGACGGAGTCGAACAGCTGACCCGCTACCTTGAGCTTCTCAACCGGGATCCGCTGCTGGCACCGGTCCGAGGCATCTTCGCCGCCCAGCAGATCAAGCCGCAGGCCAAGGTGCTGGCCAACGACCGCGGCATCGACTGCGTCACCCTGGACTACGACGCCATGCGCGGCGTGGATGATAGCGAATCGCGCCTCTTCTAAATAGGCGGCCGGTCACTAGCCCGGTGCACTGTCATAACGAAGCGGTTCACGAGGGCTTTACGCAAAATTTATCGAATTCCCTCTTTTGCCCGTTGACCTGACGCAACCCACGTGAAATTCTTATATAAGTCTTTGTGTAGGTGTTTTTCATGCTCGCAAGACATGTTGCGAGCGCGAAGCTTCGTCAGCTAGTGTCCGGTACCACCGGGCGGCAAGCCAGGATTCTTCTCGCGGAGTGACCAAGCACGGCACGAAGTGTGCCGAGCTTAACCAAGTTCCATAATGAGGAGAAATAAATGGCACAGGGAACCGTCAAGTGGTTCAACGCTGAAAAAGGCTTCGGCTTCATTACCCCGGATGACTCCGATGGTGATGTCTTCGTTCACTACTCTGAGATCCAGACCGGCGGATTCAAGACCCTCGACGAGAACCAGCGCGTTCAGTTCGAGATCGGCCAGGGCGCCAAGGGCCCCCAGGCTACCGGCGTAACTCTGGTCTAGTCCCTCGTCGGATTGCCGCCTGTCAGCGGCGTCCTGCGAATTAGTGATCCCCGGTATTAGTGCCGGGGATCATTTTTTGGGCATTTTCCTTTGGCCCCTTCGACGCATTGTTGCTTGTCACAAATGTTTTCGGAATCTGAAATCATGATGCCCATAAACTTCGACCGGCTTTACGGAATTAGCGGACCATCGTCCTCAGCAGTCGTGCGCTCTGACGGACCGAAAGGCCCGGCAGATAGGCACGGCTTAGTGCCCGGCCGATCGCGGGCAGTTGCAGGGGGTCCTGGTAGTAAAGGTAGAGCGTGCGGTAATCAGGCTTGAACCTGGATTTGAAAGTGGCCAGGGAGCGGAAGCCGTACACCGGCTCGAGTGCCCGCCCCACCACATCAAGGATCGCGGTGAGGGCCTCGGGCTCCCGCCCGCTCCCCCGGTCCGGCTCCTGGTCCGTGTCCCGGCCGGTTTCCTGGTCTGTATCCCGAGGTGCGTCGGATACTGCCGCTTCCTCGGGCTCCTTAGCCAGGGGTGAGCCGGAGAGGGAAATAACTTCAACCGAATTTCGCAGCTCAAGCACTGCGGAGGCAATCAGGAACTCCATGACTCCGGGTAATCCGTCCTCCCGCCGGCGCATGAAATCGAGCGTCCAGCTGACCACGCGTCCCTCCTCATATACCGGGAGCCAGCTGGTCACGCCATGCACCACTCCGTCAGGGTCGACAGCGACGCAGCACAGCACGTCGTCATCCATCAGCTCGTCCATGCCGCCGAGCGTAAATCCCATTTCCGGAACGGATTTCTGCGCAGCCCATTCCTCGGATACCTCGAGGAGCTGGGCGCGCAGCGCCGCAGGCAACCCGCTGTAGCGTCCCCAGACGGCCGTGACGCCGGTCTTTCGCGCACGGTTCAGTGCGGTACGGACGTTTTGCCATTCTTTGCCTTTGAACTCGAGCTCCCTGACGGCCAGCCGCGTCTCCTGAGCTACGGCAACCCGGCCGAACGCACGGGAGTGCAGCATGGGCCACAGCTCGTCGGTGCAGGAATAAAAGCACGGCACCAGCGCATGCTCGGCGCAATACTGCATGAATCCGGCAGCGGCTTCCTCCCGCAGCGCCGGGTCTCCGAACGGACCGCCCAGCGTGAGGGCAACACTGCCATGCTGCTGGTAGGCCACACCGGCATCGCCGCCGGGTGTGAACCAGTATTTGTTGGGTTCCCAGAGCGCCATCCAGGACAGCGAGTCGCCGCCGCGGCGCACCAGCCGGCGGGCCACATCCCTCTCCTCGACACCCGCGCCGGCACCGTGGTGCCGCCCCAGCAACACCACCCACACGCCCGCCAGTGCCACCGCCCAGAACGCGATGCCGGAATAGGCAAACAGGAAGGCCTCCACCGACTGCCGGTCCTGGAAGATGCGGTTGTAGAGGCTGGGGATGGGAACCGGAAGGTACTGGCGTGCCAGCTCCGCCGCGAGCCCGGACAGTCCGCCGTCACGTTCCATTCCGCCGGCTCCCAGCCACGCCACGGTGTAGGTACCGGCAAGTGCAAGCCAGGTTCCTGCCAGCACCCGGGTGAGGGTACGCCGTCCTCTTGCCGAAGTTTCCACACGGAACTGGCGCCGATTAATCCACAGCAGCAGCATGAGGAGCATCGGAACAGCCACGAGCGGGAGCACGTGGACGAATCCTGAGCCCATGACGGCCGTGTGCGGCCGTGACGGGTAGTGGGGTATCCGGGCAAACAGCGTGAGGTACACGGCAGACAATGCCGTGACGGCCAGCTGGACACCGATGGTGATCCGCCAGGCAAGCCTGCGGCCACGCCGGAGGCCGTCCGCGCAGATCAGCAGGAGCAGTACGGGCACCACGGCCAGCGCAAGGCCCAGCGGTCCGGCAAACCCCGTCCGCCCGATTTCCAGGCAGCTCACGTCCACAGTGCCGCCGCAGTTCTGCTCCAGCTGGCTCAGGGTGGGCAACGGATTAAGGACGACGTCCCGCAGCAGCGCCAGCGGCCCGGTGGGGCTGCGGACGGCGGCGGTCAGGATGGGTCCGACGGCAAAAATCCCCACGATCAGGGCCAGAAGGTTACGCGTCTCGCGGCCGGTGGAGCGGTGCCGGTGGAGGGTTCCCTGGTCGCTCTGGATCCACCACCCGGCGGCAAGCCCCGCCAGGGCACCCAGGAAACCGACCACGGTCTCCGGATGCCCGACGTAGAGGACGAGGAGCAGCGACGCTGACACAATGCCCGTACGAAGGCGCCGTTGCCACAGGGTGGGCGCGAGGCCGCTGGCCCCCAGCACGGCCGCCAGCACAGCTGCGTAGGGGCCAATGAGCCGGGCATCCACCATCAGGCCCAGCCAGCCGTCCCCGGCGAAGCGGGCGAGCTGGGTAACCAGCAGAAACAGTGAGACGGCCGCGAACTGCCCGCCGAAGAAGAACGCCGCGGTCCGCAGTGTCCCCAGCCTGCGCTCGGCCAGGCCCAGGAACAGCAGGACCATTGTTGCGGCCGTGAGGTACGCCGCCGGGTTCGTGGCGAAGAAGAGCGAGGTAAACATGGACCACCAGCGGCCGTCCTTCAAGGCGGTCGCGTGCACCGAGGCCACGTCAAGAAGTGCTTCCGGAGGCCCGGACAGGAAGCTGTTGGTTGCCGCGCCCGCGCCAAGGAACAGGCCAAGGACAGCCAGGGTGAACGGCACGGCCTTGAAATGCTGCTGCGTGCGGCGCAGGGCCCGAAGCGCAACGTCAGCCCACCTGACGCCGCCGTCCGGCACGGAGCCCTTTCTGTCGATCACCTGGGCAGGGTTCGATTGCCCGTTCATGGCGCGATTCCCCATCGTGATGACAGGAAATCCAGGGCAGCCGGAAGGGCCTTGGACGCCGCCTCCCAGGAATGGCCGGTGTTGGCCACCGGCTCAGCATGAACGGAGAAGCCTGCCCGCCGGGCCGCTGCGGAAAGCTCATCCATGTAGGCAAGGAATTCCGGATCCCTTGCACCGGCGCCGAAATAGACGGAGTGACCCTCAAACCGCGTTCTAGCCATGATGTTCAAGGGAGTCTGCTCATCAAAGGCTGCAACATCGCCGCCGAACGAGGCGTCGATGGTCTTCTGCCGCTCCTTCGCGAGCGCCGGCTCACGTTCGCTCGAGAACGCAAGGACAGAGGCGTAGATGCCGGGATGGCGTGTTCCCATCTGCAGCGCGCAGGTGGCACCAAAGGAAAATCCGCCCGCAGCCCACTGCCGGTGGTCCGCGGAAACGTCCAGGGTCTGCTCGATCCAGCGCGGTACATCCCGGGCAAGAAACGTATCAGCCTTGGCTATGCGGCTATCCATGCAGAGAGTATTGGCCGATGCTGTTCCGTTGGGATCCACCACCACGACAACCGGCGCCACGCCGTTGTGGTCCGCTGCGAAGCGGTCCATCCGGCTGCGCAGGGCCCCTCCTGTAAGCCAATCGGCCGGCCCTCCGGGCTGTCCGGAAAAGAGGACCAGGACGGGGAGCGCTGGGCGGGGCACGGCCTGGTAGGCCGGCGGCAGGTAGACGTACGCCTCACGGCTGCTGAAACCCGAATCAGTGCCCGGGATCTGTGCCTTCCGTACGACGCCGTCGGAGGGCATTTCCACCGGCGGCCGCCAGGCTGCCAGGGCGGCAGGGGCGGCGGCCCCGGGCTGGCGTTCCAAACCGGTTTCCAAGGGCTGGATCCTGGCTACGGCCGTGCCCATGACATCACTGACTGTATGGTTCAGGCCGAAATAGGCGTTGATCTGGACGGCCCCTAGCAGCAGGACGCCGAGGATCGACGCCACGGCGGCGGCCCTCCCCCGCCAGGCAGGCCGGCGGGCCGGCGGAGAAGATCCCTCCGGCGAAGAATACCGTCGAAGCTTCCACAGCCGGAGCACCCCCAGGAAAAGGGCAAAGACCATTGCCGCAAACCACGCGAGTACTTCGCGCGGGAGACTCTCGGGCAGGGTCGAAAAAATGTACATCAGCAGCCAGTGCACCGTGGCCACAACGCCGGCGGCCAGCAGGAGGGCAGCGCCGGCACTCAGGAGCCAGCGGCGTCCGCGTGCCCAGAGCAGCCAGCCGAAGCCTGCGGCACCGGCGGCCCAGGCAATCCACAGCACGGGTCCGTCGGTCAGATGGACGTCAGCGACAAGATCCACCGGCGTTAGCGCCAGGTGCCCACACCGATGACCGGCCCGGCTTCCAGCCACGAGGACAGTCCTGTGTAGGCGTCGAACTTCATGGCCAGCAGCACGTCCTGGCCTTCGTAGTGAAGTTCCACGATCACTGAGTCAGGCTGGACCTTCACGCGTTCCGCCTCAGTAGGCTGACGGCGTCCCACGAGTTCCAGCGAGCTGCGCCGGAACGTGTATTTGGGGCGGACGCTGAGCGAGAGCAGCTTGAACCACTCAAGGTCGTTGTCCTGATAACGACAAACCCCCATCTGCCAGCCTTTTCCGGCCGTGCAAATGGAGGCGTCCACTGTGCCCAGGGCACGCCGCAGGTTAAAGCGGCGTACCCCGGACAGGCACAGTGCAAAAATCAGCAACGCAAAGACAGTTGCCAATGCGATGAACGGAAAACCAGGATCGTTCATCAAGGTCGTGCTAGCGGATCCCCGCAGTAGCTGCTTCACCCATTTGGGCGTTGTCAGCGACAATGACCACCCTGTTGTTGTCGACGGAGAAGAATCCGCCGTCGACAACTACAGCAATGCGTTCACCGGAAACCGGCTCAATGGCCAGTTCACCCTCGGCCAGAATCGCCAGCAGGGGCGAGTGGCCGGGCAGGATTCCGATTTCACCATCGCTGGTGCGGGCCTTGACCATCTTGGCCGCTCCGGACCACACGAAGTGATCCGCTGCGACAATCTCAACCTCAAGCTCAGCCATATTACTTGGTCTGTTCCTGGATCTTGGCCCACTGGCGCTCAACGTCATCCAGGCCGCCGACGTTGAAGAACGCCTGCTCTGCAATGTGGTCAAGCTCGCCGTCGCAGATGGCGGTGAAGCCTTCGACCGTGTCCTTGATGGAAACGGTGGAGCCTTCCACGCCGGTGAACTGCTTGGCGGTGTAGGTGTTCTGGGAGAGGAACTGCTGGATGCGGCGTGCACGCGACACGACAATCTTGTCCTCTTCAGACAGTTCGTCAACGCCGAGGATGGCGATGATGTCCTGGAGTTCCTTGTTCTTCTGCAGGATCTGCTTCACACGGACAGCCGTGTTGTAGTGGTCCTTGCCGATGTACTGGGGATCCAGGATTCGGGAGGTCGACGTCAGCGGATCCACGGCCGGGTACAGACCACGCGAAGCGATTTCACGGGAAAGTTCCGTGGTCGCGTCGAGGTGTGCGAACGTGGTGGCCGGTGCCGGGTCGGTGTAGTCATCCGCGGGAACGTAGATGGCCTGCATCGAGGTGATGGAGTGGCCCTTGGTGGACGTAATGCGCTCCTGGAGGAGACCCATCTCGTCGGCAAGGTTCGGCTGGTAACCCACGGCGGACGGCATGCGGCCGAGAAGGGTGGAAACCTCGGAACCTGCCTGCGTGAAGCGGAAGATGTTGTCGATGAAGAGCAGCACGTCCTGGTTCTGCACATCGCGGAAGTACTCCGCCATGGTCAGTGCGGACAGCGCCACGCGCAGACGCGTTCCCGGCGGCTCATCCATCTGGCCGAATACAAGGGCGGTGTCCTTGAGGACGCCTGCCTCTTCCATTTCGACCCAGAGGTCGTTACCTTCACGGGTACGCTCGCCGACGCCGGCGAACACCGAGGTGCCGCCGAAGTTGCGGGCAACACGGGTGATCATTTCCTGGATCAGCACGGTCTTACCGACACCGGCACCGCCGAAGAGGCCGATCTTTCCACCCTTGATGTACGGGGTGAGGAGGTCGATCACCTTGATGCCGGTTTCCAGCATCTCGGTGGAGCCTTCGAGGGTTGCGAAGGCGGGAGCCTTGCGGTGGATTGCCCAGTGGTCCGAAGCCTGGATCTCGGACTCGTCAACGTCGAGCGGCTTGCCGAGGACGTTGAAGATGTGACCCTTGACGCCGTCGCCGACGGGCACGGTGATGGGCGAGCCGGTGTCCACAACGTTGGTGCCGCGGACGAGTCCGTCGGTGGCCTGCAGGGAGATGGCGCGAATGAGGTTGTCACCCAGGTGGAGGGCAACCTCGAACGTGATGGTCTTGGTCTCACCGTTGAGAGTAATCTCCGTGGTGAGTGCGTTGTAAATCGAGGGGATTGCGTCAGCCGGGAATTCGACGTCGACAACCGGGCCAATAACACGTGCAATACGGCCGGTAGCACCGGACGTTGCGGCTACGTGTTCGGTAGCGGTGGCAGTCATCTCTCTCACTTCACTCAGTAGATGGCGTGGGGGTTAAGTTTATCTTTTGGTGCAGGTACAGCTGGATCCGCAACCGTGCCGGCTAGGACGCGTTCAAGGCGTCGGCACCGGCCACGATTTCGGAAAGCTCCTGCGTAATTTCAGCCTGGCGGGCAGTGTTGCGCAGACGCGTGTACTTCTTGATGAGGTCCGTGGCGTTGTCGCCGGCAGACTTCATCGCCCGCTGACGGGCTGCGAGCTCGGAAGCTGCTGCCTGCAACATGGCGGCGAAGATACGTGATTCGATGTAGCGCGGCAGCAGGGCATCGAGCACCTGCTCCGTTTCCGGCTCGAATTCGTAGAGCGGCAGGAGGTCCGATTCGGACGCGGCCTGCTCTTCGACGACCTCGAGGGGAAGCAGGCGGATGACCGTCGGTTCCTGCGTCACCATGGACTTGAAGCGGGTGTAGACGACGTGGATCTCGTCCACGCCTCCCTCTTCGTAGGCGGTGGCAAAATCCTCGAGCAGCGCTGCGCCGATTTCCTGAGCGGTCGCAAACACCGGTGAATCGGTGTTTCCGGTCCATACCTGTGCGTAGGGACGGTTGCGGAAGTCGAAGTACGCCTGCGCCTTACGGCCGACGACGTACGTCTTGACTTCTTTGCCTTCCTCACGGAGCAGCTCGGTGAGGCCTTCCGCCTGCTTGAGCACACTTGCCGAGTAGGAACCTGCGAGGCCACGGTCCGAAGTGATGACCAGGACGGCGGCGCGGCGGATCTGCTCGGGCTCGGTGACCAGCGGGTGGTCGATTTCACTCTGGCTTGCGACAGCAGAAACGGCACGCGTGATCGCGTTTGCGTAAGGCAGTGAAGCCGCTACGCGTGCGCGGGCCTTGCCGATGCGCGAGGTAGCGATCAGTTCCATCGCCTTGAAGATCTTGCGCATCGACGTCGTCGAGCTGATCTTCTGGCGGTAGACCCGAATCTGGGCTCCCATACTTATCCTTTCCTAAGATCCCGGTGGCCGGGACTGCCGGAACCCGTGGGGGTCCCGGCAGTCCCTGCCAGCGAAACTAGCGCTTCTGCTTGACGATTTTTTCCTGGTCGACCTGCGCCTCGTCGATGGGGGCGTATTCCTCGTGCCCCGCACCAACCAGGAGGTTGTCGCCCTCGCCGAAGAAGCCCTTCTTGAAGGCCACGATCGAGGTCTTCAGTGCTTCAGCGGTGTCATCGTCCATGACGTTGGTCTGTGCCAGCGTCGTCAGGATGGAGGACTTGTGCTTCAGGTGCTCCAGGAACTCGGTCTCGAAGCGGCTGATGTCCTCAACCGGAACGTCGTCCAGGTAGCCGTTGGTACCGGCCCAGATGGACACAACCTGGTTCTCGACCGGGAACGGCGAGTACTGGCCCTGCTTGAGCAGTTCCATCAGGCGTGCACCACGGGTCAGCTGCTGGCGCGATGCGGCGTCGAGGTCCGACGCGAACATTGCGAACGCCTGCATGTCGCGGTACTGGGCCAATTCCAGCTTCAAAGTACCGGAGACCTTCTTCATGGACTTCACCTGCGCTGCGCCACCCACGCGGGAAACGGAGACACCCACGTCGACGGCGGGACGCTGGTTGGCGTTGAAGAGGTCCGACTGCAGGAAGATCTGGCCATCGGTAATGGAGATCACGTTGGTCGGGATGTAAGCGGAGACGTCGTTTGCCTTGGTCTCGATGAGCGGCAGGCCGGTCATCGAGCCTGCGCCCAGCTCGTCGGAGAGCTTGGCACAACGCTCCAGCAGACGGGAGTGCAAGTAGAAGACGTCGCCCGGGTAGGCTTCGCGTCCCGGCGGGCGGCGGAGGAGCAGTGAAACTGCACGGTAGGCCTCAGCCTGCTTGGAGAGGTCATCAAACACGATGAGGACGTGCTTGCCGCCGTACATCCAGTGCTGGCCGATAGCCGAACCGGCGTAAGGAGCCAGGTACTTGAAGCCAGCGGGGTCGGACGCGGGGGAAGCCACGATGGTGGTGTATTCCAGTGCGCCGTTATCCTCGAGCGTCTGGCGAACAGCCGCGATGGTGGACGCCTTCTGGCCGATGGCCACGTAGATGCAGCGCACCTGCTTGGTGACATCTCCGGAAGCCCAGTTGGCCTTCTGGTTGATGATGGTGTCGATGGCGATTGCCGACTTGCCGGTCTGGCGGTCGCCAATGATCAGCTGACGCTGGCCGCGGCCGATCGGGATCATGGCGTCGATAGCCTTCAGACCGGTCTGCATCGGTTCGTGAACCGACTTACGCTGGGTCACGCCGGGCGCCTGAAGTTCCAGTGCACGGGTGGTTTCAGCCTTGATTTCGCCGAGGTCGTCGATCGGCTGGCCCAGCGGGTCAACCACGCGGCCGAGGAAGGCGTCGCCAACCGGCACGGACAGAACCTGACCCGTGCGGTGGACTTCCTGGCCTTCTTCGATTCCGGTGAAGTCACCGAGCACGATGACACCGATTTCGCGGACGTCGAGGTTCTGGGCCAGGCCCAGCGTGCCGTCTTCGAAACGAAGCAACTCGTTCGCCATGACCGAGGGAAGGCCCTCAACACGGGCGATGCCGTCACCTGCGGTGGTCACACGGCCGACCTCTACGCGCTCTGCGTTTCCGGGTTCGTAGGACGCCGCGAACTCGTTCAACGCAATACGGACGTCGTCGGCGTTGATGGTCAATTCGGCCATCTGCAGTCCCTGCTCTCCTGTTTTCGTGATCATCGTTGTCACGATGACCGGGGTTTCTATCAGTTAAGTTGTGCTTGTCCGGTTAGCCGGCAAGCTGACGCTGGAGCTGGCCCAGGCGGGTGAGCAGCGAAGCGTCTACCACTTCATCACCAACCTGGATCCGGATGCCACCGATCAGTGCCGGGTCAACGTTCATGTTGATCTTGAGCTCGCGCCCGTACAGGGCGTTCAGCCCTGCCTGCAGCCGGCCGGTCTGCGACTCCGTCAGCGGACGGGTGACGCTGACCGTTGCGATCCAGCGCTGCTGGCGCTTGGCTGCAAGTTCGGCGAACCGACGCACAAGGTTGGTCGCCTTGAGGCCACGGGGATGCGAAACTGCCTGTCCGATAAGGACTTTCGCTTCCTCGCTTGCATTGGGAACGAGCTTTTCGGCGAGGGCAATCTTGGCAGCCGGGCTCGCCTGCGGCTCGGACAGAGCACGCTGTACCTCGTGGCTGGAATCAACGGCGTGGTTGAAGGCGAACAGATCGTTCTCCAGCGTTTCCAGTCCGGTGATTCCTGAGGCAGAGACGGCCGACTTGTTCTCAGCAACGGCAATTACCACCGAAGCGGCAAGAGTCTCGAGTGCATCGCCGATATCCCGAGCCGACGCCCAGCGTGAACCGGCCAGTCCGCTCGCAATTTCCGCAGCATCGGTGGAGACTTTTCCACCGAAGAGCTGCTTGACCAGTGCCGACTTTTCGTCGCCGCTGCGGGACGGGTCAGTCAGGGCACGGCGCAAGCCAGCCGAGCTGTCCACTGTTCCCAGGATTCCGAAGAGTTCCTTTGCCAACTGCAGCGAAGCGAAGGGAAGCTTGGCTTCCAACGCAACCAGCGCCGCGGTCAGCGATTCGCTCGATACACCTGCCATTACTTAGCTGCACCTGCGTTCTGGTTCTCCAGATCTGCCAGGAAACGGTCAACCACACGGGCTGCACGTGCATCATCGCTCAGTGACTCGCCGACGATGCGGCTTGCCAGCGTGGTGGCCAGCGTGCCGACTTCGGCGCGCAGGGACACAACGGCTGCCTGGCGCTCGGATTCGATCTGCGCGTGGGCGTGGGCGGTGATGCGGGCAGACTCTGCAGCTGCCTTTTCCTTCAGGTCCGCCAGGATCTGGGCGCCTTCTGCACGGGCTTCCTCGCGGATGCGGTTGGCTTCTGCACGGGCGTCGGTGAGCTGCTGCTTGTACTCTTCGAGTGCAGCAGAAGCCTCTGCCTGGGCCTTTTCGGCTTTGGCAATGCCACCTTCAATAGCCTCGGCACGCTCTGCGAACGTCTTCTCGAACATCGGGACAACGAACTTGACCACGATGTAAAAGAGGACAGCAAAGCCGGCCAGGACTACGCCCATTTCCCAAGGGTTGGGAACGAGCGGATTAGTGCCTTCGGTGGCGGCTGAGATGATCGTCTGATTCATATTTCACCCGTCCTTATCTACTCGGTTCTGGATGTTCGCTAGGTTCTAACGATTAGGAGAGAACGAAAGCGAAGACCAGGCCGAGGATGGCGAGTGCTTCAGTCAGCGCGAGGCCGAGGAATGCGATCGGCTGCAGGACGCGCTGGGCTTCCGGCTGACGTGCCACACCATTGATGTAAGCCGCGAACACGAGACCCACACCGATACCACCGCCGATAGCGGAGAGGCCGTAGCCGATGAGGTTGAGGGAGCCGTTGATGGAGCCTTCCATTTTTCTTCCTTTCAAGATGCCACCCGTGTGGCAGGTTGTTTGGGTTGCTTCATCCCCGCGAAGGGGAAGTATGTGGGTGCCTAGTGGCTGTCCGCGTGCAGAGCGCCTTCAATGTAGATGGCAGTCAGCAGCGTGAAAACGTAAGCCTGCAGCGCCATGATCAGCGCTTCCAGCATGTACATGGCGATAGCGCCGACGAGCACCAGTACGGAGGTGCCCTTGAGGAGGATGTTCTCCTGCATGACGAGGTACTCGATGCCGGAACCGGCAATCATCACGATCAGGTGACCGGCCAGCATGGTGGCGAACAGACGGAGGCTGTGCGTGACCGGGCGGACCAGGAAGTTGGAGATGATCTCGATAGGGATAACGATCGGGAGAATGTAGACCGGCACGCCCGTGGGAACGGTGGCCAGCTTGAAGTACTTGATCCCGTTCTTCTTCACGCCAATGGCGATCCAGGTCAGGTAGACGATGGCCGCCAGCACGTAGGCGCCGCCGACGTGCGAGAAGCTCGGAAGCTGGATCAGCGGGATGGCGCCGTAGATGTTGTTCACCAGGATGAAGAAGAAGAGGCTGAACAACAGCGGGACGTACTTCATGAAGTCCTTGCCGCCAATGATGTCCTTGGCGATGCTGTTGCGGACGAAGCCGTAGGCGGCCTCACCTGCGAACTGCAGTTTGCCGGGAACAAGCTGCTGCTTCCGCGCAGCTAGCAGAAAGAATGTAGCGATAATGACGACCGACAGGATTACCAGCAGCATCTGCTTGGAGAATCCGTCTGCCGCACCCCACGGCAGGATTGCCGGCAGGTGCATTTCTTCAATTCCAGGAGGATTGAACTCTCCTGAATCTTGGGCCGGGAGCGCAAGCGCGATCAACGCGTTTCCTCTCTGCAGTGTCCATCATTGGGCGTTGGTGAGGGTCCGGCGATCATCGTGTCCGCCCTTCCCCTTGTGAAATTGTTAGGCATTACTGTTCCTCGTCCTTGGACGGGCCGCTGGCTGCACTGTCTTCACCAGTTGACGTTCTGTTACTGGTGAGGCCGTGCATATGAGAAAGATAGAACCCTCCCGCAGCTCCAAGCAGAGCGCCTGCGAGCACAATCCAGCGGGTTCCCCACAGATAATCCAGACCCCACCCTATCAAACTCCAGACGATGATTCCGCCAATTATGTAGCTGAAGACGGCGATGCCGGCGTTGTATCCGCCGTCCCCGCCATCGGAAGATACGCCTGCTGAACCTTGGGTGGATTTGGGGATTTCCCGCATGTTTTTTCGCTTCGAATTACGGCTGTTCATCATTGCCGTCTTTCACGGGTTGGGGGTCGTTATAAATCCGGAGGCGGGCCTTGCTGAATCCGTAGATCTCTGCTGCCTGCCACAATACGACGGCGGTAACCGCGCCGATCAGGAACCAGCGGCCATGAAGCCAGGCGGGAGCACCGATAACGAAGAGCACCAGGGCAAAACCAACTACTTTGACGAAGTAGGTGACTACGAAGACCCCGATGGCACCCGATGGATTGTTCCGCCCGACAAAATGGCCGACCAGGAGGCTGATTCCGAAGAAGGCCATCACCAGGAGTCCGCCGAAAGTACTGGACAGCACTCCCCCGGAGCCGTTGAGCATGGCGGCCGGTATGCCGGCGAGCACAAGGCCGGCCAGCGCCGCTCCCGCGCTCAGCTTCAAAAGTCCCAGCCACAGTGACTTTGTGGGGCCGGAGACACCAACGGGTCCGTTGCCGGATCTGTGTCCGGGTTCGGCGTTGGAGGTCATAAGATCCCAATCGTCGTGTACTGCGGGCTGGCAAGGGAGGGTGCGGCGAAGAGCTGCACTGAAATTCTACATGAGATAGAAATTATTCGGAAAAAGGGTGTCCAAAGGTCACTCCTGCCCCGCCGCTTCAGCTTCGGCCTCAGACTCCGCTTCCGACCTCGGCCCCGCTCCGGGCGCCTTGTCGCGAAGGTAAGGCCACGCGGTGACCACGGCCATGATGGCGGCCGCAGCAACGTCCACGGCCAGTACTGTCTGCCACGGGAAAATCGCGAAAGCCAGACCGCCGAAGGCCAGGACACAGGTCCATGCGTACATCAGGAGGACGGAGGCCCGGTGGGAATAGCCGATGTCCATGAGTTTGTGGTGCAGGTGTCCGCGGTCGGCTGACCAGGGCGAACGGCCCAGCGCAGTCCGCCGTACGACAGCCAGGCAAAGATCCAGCAGCGGCAGGAACAACACGGCGAAGGGCAGCAGGATGGGAATGATCGTGGGGATACCGTTCGCACGGTCGTAGAGGCCGGAGGTGATCTGTCCGGTCGACACTATGCCCGCGGAGGCCAGCAGTAGACCGATCAGCATGGCGCCGGAGTCGCCCATGAAGATCTTCGAGGGAAACCAGTTATGGGGCAGGAAGCCCACGCAACTGCCCACCACTACCGCGGTCAGGAGCGTCGCAAGGTCCGAATAGTCCAGCAGCACTGCCGACCGGTGCACCCAGTATGCGGTCAGGAAGAATGCTGCACCGCCGATGATGGCTACTCCTGCGGCCAGCCCGTCCAGTCCGTCGATGAAGTTGAAGGCGTTCATGGTGGTCACGATCAGCCCGGCGGTGAGGACGATGCGGACCATCTCGTTCTCGAGGATGATGGGCTCGGGAACAAAGGGGACGATGGTCATCCTGACGCCCCAGATGGCCACGACCATGGCAGCGGCGCTTTGGCCGATCAGCTTCACCCACCACCGCAGGTCGAGCAGGTCGTCGGCGAGGCCCACAATGACGATCAGCGTGGCGCCGGCGAGGACCCCCCACGGGGAGGCGTTGCCGCGGAAGATGTCCTTGACGAAGAATGACTGGCTCGCCACGACCAGCGCCACCAGGAACCCTGCGTAGATGCCCAGGCCGCCCAGCCTGGAGACCTTGTGGGAGTGGGTGTCGCGGCTGCGGATCGGCGAGAAAAGTTCGAGCCTGTTGCCGATGAACCGTGCGCCCCAGGTCGCGGCGAACGAAACGCCTGCTGCCGTCAGCATCATGAGCAGGTACATGATCATGGGGAAACCACCGTCCCCGCACCGTCAGCGGAACCAACCCCTGGCAGCGTGTACCCCTGCGGCCCGGTCAGTGCCGGGTGGCAGGGATGGCTAGGGTGCGATTGCTGTGGAACTGACTTTCGATAAATGAAACTTCTCCGTCGCCGTGCGCGCGGCAGGCAGTGCGTAGTGCCTGACAGGGCTGTATTACAGTGGACTCTAGTCAAGATACTAATGCCAACGGCTAGCTGGCTTCGCGTCACACGGCCCACTGCCGGCGGGAAAACCACCGGCAGCCGTGTTGAAAGGAACCAGCAATGTCCCTGTCGGTTGCAGTTGCCGCCGTGACGTTTGATCGTCCCCGTGAGCTCGCCGTTCTGCTGGATGCAATCAACAGGCAGACCGCTCCGGTGCGTTCCATTTGCCTGGTGGACAGCGGCACCGCGCCCGCAAAAGACGTGGCTTCCCGGCACTCCAACGTGGAATATGTCCGGTCAGAAGCGAACCTTGGCGGCGCAGGCGGCTTCTCCCTGGCCATCCTCAAGGCGGTGGCCAGCGGCGCTGACTGGATCTGGATGATGGACGACGACGCCGAGCCCGGCGACCCGGAGTGCCTCGCCACGCTGCTCCGCGAGGCACAGGCGCGCGGCCTGGATGCCGTGGTTCCGCTGGTTGCCGCGCCGGGCCACCCTGACCGGCTGTCTTTTTTCTTCCGCCTCGACGGCAAAGTCACCCACGACCGCGCAGAGGTGGAAAAACTCGGATTCCTGCCCGATGACGGCCACTTCTTCAATGGCGCGCTGATCCGTTCAGACGTCTTCTTCAAAGTAGGTTTGCCCGACATGCGGCTCTTCATCCGTGGCGACGAGGTGGACTTCACCATCAGGCTCCGGAAAGCCGGCATCCGCTTCGGTACGGTCACCACCACGGCCATCACGCACCCCCACGCCTTTGCAGAGACTCAACATGTTTTTGGGGCCCGGTGGCACGTTATTGTTCCTGAGACCGCGTTCAAGCGCTACTACTACTATCGGAACCGCGGATACCTGATCCGCCGCCACTTCCGGGTGAAGTCGCTCGTGGCCGACGTGGGCGGCTACCTCGGCTACTTCCTGCGCCGCGGCGACTTCCGCGGGCTGGCCGACTGGTTCCGTGCGTTTTCCACCGGCCTCAGGGGCAAGGGCTTCGGGCCCCTGAAGGACCAGAAGTTCTAGCGCGCTCGGCGGCGACCCTAGCGGTTTGACGTGAGGCGTCGCCGGACCAGAAGCGCCAGGAGCACCCACGGCTCGCCGAACACGCGATAGGCAACCCTGCGCGGATGCAGTATGAGCCGCCAGGCCCATTCCAGTCCCAGGCGGCCCAGCCAGCGCGGAGCGAGTTTCTGGATTCCGGCAATCTGTTCGATCGCACCGCCCACCGCGCAATACACGGCAGGGGGAAGAACGGAAAGCCTGCGGCGGAGAACCATCTCCTGCAGCGGCATGCCCAGCCCGAGCAGCACCATCTGGGGACGCAGTTCCTGCAGCCAGGCAACAGCTTCGCCCTCCAGGGCACTGTTCCATCCCTCGCCTGGCATGCCGGCCACCTTGGCGTTGGGAACGATTCCGGCCAGGCGTGCCACAGCCCTGGCATTGGCTTCCGCTCCGGCTCCGATCACGGCAATTCGTTCAAGCCCTTCGACACTGCCGAGGGCAGGTATCCAGTCGGTGGAGCCCAGCCGGTAGTCCATGACCGGCCCATCGGCCTCTCCCGATCTTCCCCACAGCCACAGGACGGGGGCGCCGTCGAGCAGCACGACGTCGCTGTCTTCATAGAGGGCGCGGAACTCCGGGTCCGAATGGAAGAGTGTCACGCTGTGCAGGTTGTGGCCCACCACTGTGCGGGTGCTGCCTTCGGCAACAAAGCGGTTGAGCGTCGCCGTCATCTCGGAAACAGTCAGCGGCGTGGCGTCAACGCCGAGGACAGGTATGTGGTGCCGGGTGAGGATCATTCGGCGTCGGGATCCGTCACTGATTCCGTGTCCGTCGCCGGCTCAGCCGCAGGGACGTCGGCCGCGTTGCCGTCAATGTCCAGGAGACCGGGTACGACCTCGCGAAGCCGTTCCACGCTGATGGCACCCTGGCGTACCACCCTGAGCGGCAGAGCTGTGGCGTCGACGATGGTGGACGGGAGGGCGTCCGCGTCGCCGTCCGGGCGCAGTCCCCCTTCGAGGTAAACCTCGACGGATTCAGCGAGCTGGGTCATGGCTTCGGCGGCAGTGCGGGCAGCAGGCTGGCCGGTTCGGTTCGCGGAGGACACCGCCAGCGGTCCGGTCAGCGTCAGCAGGTCCTGCGCGACGTCGTCGGCCGGCATCCGCAACGCGACAGTGCCCTTGGTCTCGCCCAGGTCCCAGTCCAGCGACGGCTGTGCGTGGAAAATCATGGTGAGGCCTCCCGGCCAAAACGCTTCAGCAAGCTTGCGGGCCTCTGCCGGAACATCAGTTGCCAGTCCGTCCAGTGCGTTGAGGCGCGGAATCAGGACGGGCGGCGGCATCTTCCGGCTGCGGCCCTTGGACGCGAGCAGCAGGGTGACAGCCTGTGGCGAGAAGGCGTCAGCACCGATTCCATAAACCGTGTCCGTCGGGAACACCACGCATTTGTGTTGGCGGATGGCCCGCTGGGCGTTCTCCAGCCCTTCAGCCCGCTGGTCAGCTGCCGTGCAGTCATAGGTTGTGGTCACTGGCCTATTCTTTCATCACTTCGTGCACTGATCCGTATCCACCGGTCCGTGCCGTTTACTGGGCTTTGCCGTTGACTACGCTGTTCCGTTTACCGCTCCGGCAAGGACGGCACTGGTGGCACGCTCCCTGCCGTTGAGGTCCAGGTGCGTCGTCACGTCGGACCAGAGGCCGGACTTCTCCATCATGGCGGCGATCCACGTCGCCTGGACTTCGGCGTGTTCCATCACGAAGTAGCCGCCGGGAACCAGCAGCCGGGCGGCAGACGCTGCCGCCGCCGTCGGGAGCTCCATTCCGTCCGCTCCCCCGCCGTACAGGGCTTCGGGCGGATCGTGCAGCGCCACTTCGGGTTCGTTGGGGATTGCTTCCGCGGGAATGTAGGGCGGATTGGAGACGACGACGTCGAAGGTTCCGTTATGGTCCGGAAGCGCGTCGCGCAGGTCCCCCCGGAGGAGGGTGACACCGAGCGGGCGCAGGTTCCGTTCGGCCCAGGCGTGCGCAAACTCGCTGAATTCCACGGCGTAGACTTCCGCTCCGGGGACTTCGAGGGCGATGGACCCTGCAATGGCACCGGATCCGGTGCCCAGGTCCACTACCTTGGGGTAGGTCCGTCCGGGCAGCCGGTCACGGTCGTTGAGCCAGTCAATGACCAGCTGCACCACGGATTCGGTCTCCGGCCGCGGAATGAAGACCCCCGGCCCCACGGCAAGCTGCAGGTACCGGAAATGGGCCACACCGGTGATGTGCTGCAAAGGCACCCGGCGCGCGCGCTCGGCCACCAGCTCGGGGTAACCCTCGGGAGCCGGGGAATCGCCCAGGAGCATGGCCCGCAGCCTGCCCAGTCCGACTCCCAGGAGGTGGTCCGCCAGCAGTTCCGCGTCCACCCGCGGGCTGGGGACACCGGCATCGGCCAGGAGCGCGGTTGCCTGGCGGACTGCCTCCGCCAGGCTCAGTCCTGTTCCATGTGTCATCAAACGACCGGCCCGGGGCTATTCGCCGATGGCGTCCAGGCGGGCCTGTTCGTCCATCTCGATGGCCGACTGGATGACCGGTTCAAGGTCGCCGTTCATGACCTGGTCCAGGTTGTAGGCCTTGTAACCGGTGCGGTGGTCCGCGATCCGGTTTTCCGGGTAGTTGTACGTGCGGATGCGCTCGGAGCGGTCCATGGTGCGGATCTGCGATTTGCGCTGGGCCGAGTTCTCGGCGTCAATCTGCTCCTGCTGGTGCGCCAGGATGCGTGCCCGGAGCACGCGCATGCCGGCCTCACGGTTCTGCAGCTGGGACTTCTCGTTCTGCATGGCCACCACGATTCCGGTGGGAAGGTGGGTGATGCGCACCGCGGAGTCGGTAGTGTTGACGGACTGTCCGCCGGGCCCGGAGGACCGGTAGACGTCGATCTTGAGGTCGTTCTGGTTGATCTCGAGTTCCTCAGGTTCGTCCACTTCGGGAAGCACCAGCACGCCGGCAGCCGAGGTGTGGATGCGGCCCTGGGATTCCGTCACCGGGACGCGCTGTACGCGGTGCACGCCGCCCTCGAATTTGAGCCTCGCGTAGACGCCCTCTGCAGGGTCGTTGGAGTTGCCCTTGACGGCCATCTGGACGTCCTTGTACCCGCCGAGGTCCGATTCGGTGGCCGAGATCAGCTCCGTCTTCCAGCCGCGGGATTCCGCATAGCGGGAGTACATCCGCAGCAGGTCCGCAGCGAACAGCGCAGCCTCGTCGCCGCCCTCTCCGCCCTTGACCTCGAGGATCACGTTGCGGGCATCGTCCGGATCCCGCGGGATGAGGAGCCGGCGCAACTTGGCGGCAGCCGTCTCCAGCGAAGCCTCCAGTTCCGGCACCTCCGCGGCAAACTCGGGGTCCTCGTCCGCCATTTCCTTGGCAGCCGCCAGGTCGTCGCGGATGCTTTCCCAGCGATGGTAGGCCTCCACAATGCCGTTCAACTGTGCAGAACGCCGCCCCAGTTTCCGGGCAAGCTTCTGGTCAGCATAAACAGCAGGATCCCCCAGCTGCGCCTGGATAGCTGCATGCTCATCCAACAGGCCCTGTACGGACTCAAACATTTTCAAAACCTCTTTCGACTCTTACAAGTCTAGTAACGCCGCGCGTTTGGGTGGGACGAGTGCAGGTCGTTCCGTTTTTTGCCGCCCAGGGAGTGGCATCGGGCCTGCCGGAGCGTGGAGGCTCAGATCCGTCAGGATCGAGCCTCCACGCGTAGGGGCGGGGGCGGCAAAAACCGAACGACAAAGGGGCGGGGCCGGCTAAACAACCGACGGCCCCACCCCTGCGTCAACTACTTGTCGTTATCGGACTTCGCACCAAGCGTCGTCTTCTGCACCTGCATGAGGAACTCGACGTTGCTCTGGGTCTCCCGGATCTTGTTGGTCAGCAGCTCAAGGCTCTGCTGCGTCTCGAGTCCGGAGAGGACGCGGCGCAGCTTCCACATGATCTTGACTTCCTCGGGGGAAAGCAGGTTCTCTTCGCGGCGGGTACCGGACGCGTTGACGTCCACGGCCGGGAAGATGCGCTTGTCAGCCAGCTGGCGGGACAGGCGCAGTTCCATGTTGCCGGTGCCCTTGAACTCTTCGAAGATGACCTCGTCCATCTTGGAACCGGTCTCGACGAGAGCGGTGGCCAGGATGGTGAGCGAGCCACCGTTTTCGATGTTGCGGGCTGCACCGAAGAAGCGCTTCGGCGGGTACAGCGCTGCGGAGTCAACACCACCGGACAGGATGCGGCCGGAGGCCGGTGCTGCCAGGTTGTAGGCGCGGCCCAGGCGGGTCATGGAGTCCAGGAGCACCACGACGTCCATGCCCATTTCCACGAGGCGCTTGGCGCGTTCAATGGAGAGCTCGGCCACGGTGGTGTGATCGTCGGCGGGACGGTCGAAGGTGGAGGCAATGACCTCACCCTTGACGGTGCGCTGCATGTCCGTGACTTCTTCAGGGCGTTCGTCAACCAGCACCATCATGAGGTGGACCTCAGGATTGTTGGTGGTGATGGCGTTGGCGATGGACTGCAGGATGAGCGTCTTGCCGGCCTTCGGCGGCGAAACGATCAGGCCGCGCTGGCCCTTGCCGATCGGGGCAACCAGGTCGATGACGCGGGGGCCGATCTTCTTGGGATCCGTCTCGAGGCGCAGACGCTCGGAGGGGTACAGCGGGACGAGTTTCGCGAATTCGACGCGGTCCTTGAGTTCCTCGGGGGTCTTGCCGTTGACCGAGGTGACACGGACCAAAGCATTGAACTTCTGGCGGGCGGACTGCTGGCTGCGGTCTTCGCCTTCACGAGGTGCACGGATGGCGCCCACCACGGCGTCGCCCTTGCGCAGGTTGTACTTCTTGACCTGGGCGAGGGAAACGTAGACGTCGTTCGGGCCCGGCAGGTAGCCGGAGGTGCGGATGAACGCGTAGTTCTCCAGTACGTCCAGGATGCCGGCGACGGGCAACAGGACGTCGTCCTCAGTGACCTCGACGTCGTCGACGTCCGGTCCCTGGGCACGACCCCGACGGCGGTCGTTCCGGTCGCGGAAACGGTCGTTGCGGGAATTGTCGCGGTTGTCCTGGCCCTGGCCGCCCGAGCGGTCGCTGCGGTCGTTGCGGTCACGGCGGTTGCGGCGGTTGCGGCGGCTTCCGCCGTCCGAATCGTCGCTGTCGCGTGTGTTGTCGCGGGTGTCATCGCGGCGGGGTGCACCGGAGGTGTCTCCACCGTCGCGTCCGCCACGGGTGCGGGTTGACTGGCGTTCGTTGCGCTGGCCGGCGTCGGCTGCTTCGCCGCCCTGGTCTGCACCGCGCTGTTCGCGCTGCTCGCCGGAACGCTGTTCGGTGCGCTGTTCAGCACCGCGCTGTTCGGCAGGAGCCTCGGCCTGCGCTTCGCCTTCGGCTGCCGGGGCAGTCGTCTGGGCTGCCGCTTCACCGCGGCGGCGGTTGCGGGTGCGCGGCTGGCGGCGCTCTGCAGCTTCCGGCGCAGCACCTTCGGACACGGCGGCCTGGCCGGCGTCAGGAGCGGATACAGGGGCCTCGCTGGGAGCGGCTTCCGGAGCCGGAGCCTCGGTGGCGGGAGGGGTGATCACGCCGTCGCTGCCTGCGCGGCGGCTGCGGCCGCGCCGGGCCCGGGTGCCTTCCTGGGCGGGAGCCTCGGCGGCTTCTGCTGCGGTTCCTGCCGCAGGAGCGCCTGCTGCAGGAGCAGCTGCTGCCGGAGCCGTGGCCCGTGCCGAGATGGTCTCGCCGGTCTTCTCCGCACCCTTGGCAGGAGCCTTGGTGGCTGGAGTACCCGCACGATGGGCGGAAATGGCGGTCACCAGATCGCCCTTACGCATGCGGGATCCGCCGGAAATACCCAACTGGCTGGCGAGGGCCTGCAGCTGGGCGAGCTTAAGGCCGGCAAGGCCGCTGCTCTTGGCGGGTGCTGCCGACAACTCGGTAGCAGAAGATGTGTCCACAGCTGGAGACAGCTCAGTGGTTTCGGTCACGAAGGATCCTTCCCCCTCGACGGCGTCCAGACTGGGAGCTGGACGCGATGATTTGATCTGGGCTGCAGTTCAGATCTACAGCCGGATTTCGGCCTTGCCGGATGGAATTTCGGCCAGCAGGGCCGGATACTGATACGCCTCGCACACTCCAACAAGACCGGAATGGCGGACTGACGGTTCAGGGGTGCAGAGCGATTCTGCAGATTCCTGCGACAGACCAAGCAGGCGGCACCGGAGAATGTTGCGCAGTTGAAGTTCAGAGCAGCAAACGATCAGACAGGCGCCATGGCCAACATCGGATTCTTTTGACTGCGGGTTCTGGTTCGTATAACTAACTGCCTGCGGGATTACCGCCGGTGCACTCCCACTTTAGCACCTTCAACGTCCACCGCCAGCTTCATCACGCGCCATCCCACATCCGGCGTGTTGGCCCGGGTATAGGCCTCGATGAAGTCCACCACCGCGGCTGCCTCTTCTTTCCCGTTGGCCAGCACCAGCACAGTTGGCCCGGCCCCGGAAACAACGGCCGCGTATCCTGCGTAGCGCAGTGCTCGGATCAGGTCCGCGCTGGGGCGCATGGCCTCAGCCCGGTAGCTCTGGTGGAGGTAGTCTTCCGTGCCAGCCAGCAGGAATTCAGGCTTGCTGGTGAGTGCGTGGATGAGCAGTGCGGCCCGGCCGGAGTTCATCGCGGCGGCGTGATGGCCCACCGACGCCGGCAGGAGCGCACGCGCGGCTTCGGTGGACAGTTCATAATCTGGTACTGCGACGACGGGAATCACGGAATCCGCCACGGTGGCGCAGGTGCTGCTGTACTGGTCACTGTCCTGCCACGACAGCGCCAGACCGCCGAATATGGCCGGTGCGACGTTGTCAGGGTGGCCTTCCATTTCGCTGGTAAGCTGCAGGATCCAGTCCTTGCCGCGGCGCGAGTCCTCCGGAACCAGGGCGTTCGCCGCGGTCACGGCTGCCACCACGGCCGAAGCCGAGGAGCCCAGGCCGCGGCCGTGCGGGTTGACGTTGTCTGCTGTGATCCTGAGGCCCTCGTGCCGGAAGCCAAGCCGGTGCAGGGCCTCAGTGATTGCCCTGACCACCAGGTGGCTCGCGTCCCGCGGGAGCGTCTCCGCGCCTTCGCCGCTGAGTTCGAATTCAAGCTCGCCGCTGCCGAGCGTTTCCACGGTCAACGTGTCGTGCAGCGAAAGAGCCAGTCCCAGGCTGTCATATCCCGGTCCGAGGTTGGCGCTCGTGGCAGGCACGCGGACGGTCACCAGCTGCCCGGCCGGGACTGCCGGCGCGCCTGCGGCAGACTCGGCCGGGACGGTGAGGGTGGTTTCCAAGGCTATTTTTCTTCCAGGCCAAGCTCGGCGGCCACGGTGACCACATCGTTGGACACCTTGACGGGCTGGACATCGCTGCCGTCTTCGGTGCGCAGCGCCCACTGGGGGTCCTTCAGGCCGTGGCCGGTCACCGTGATCACGATGGTCTTTCCGGCGGGGACCTGCCCGGCGGCGTGCTTCTTGATCAGGCCTGCAACGCCGGCGGCGGAACCGGGTTCAACGAAGACGCCTTCCTTGGCGGACAGCCAGCGGTGCGCTGCCAGGATTTCCTCGTCGGTAACGGCTTCGATCAGCCCGCCCGATTCGTCACGGGCGGCGATGGCACCGTCCCAGGACGCGGGGTTGCCGATCCGGATAGCCGTCGCGATGGTGTCCGGCTCGGTGATGGGGTGGCCGGCGACAAACGGCGCCGCGCCGGCGGCCTGGAAGCCCCACATCTGCGGGGTCCTGGTGGACACGGCGGGAAGGGTTCCGGCAGTGTCGGATTCGAACGGTGCCGAGTACTCCTTGTAGCCCTTCCAGTACGCGGTGATGTTACCGGCATTCCCTACCGGAAGGACGTGGATGTCCGGGGCATCGCCGAGTGCGTCCACAACTTCGAAGGCGCCGGTTTTCTGCCCCTGGATCCGGGCAGGGTTGACGGAGTTCACCAGGAAGACGGGGTAGGACTCCCCCAGCTTCCGGGCGATGTCCAGGCAGTTGTCGAAGTTCCCGTCCACCTGCAGGAGGGTGGCGCCGTGGGCGATCGCCTGGCTCAGCTTGCCCATGGAAATCTTGCCTTCGGGAACCAGCACCGCGCACTTGAGGCCCGCTGCCGTGGCATACGCCGCCGCGGACGCGGAGGTGTTCCCGGTGGAGGCGCACACCACGGCCTCGGCACCGGAGGCCACCGCAGCAGTCATGGCCATGGTCATGCCCCGGTCCTTGAAGGAACCGGTGGGATTCATGCCTTCCACCTTGAGGTACACGGTGGAACCGGTCAGCTCGGAGAGCTTCTGCGCGTGGACAAGCGGCGTGCCGCCCTCACCGAGGGTGATGACCTTGGTGCTTTCCGTTACGGGCAAACGATCAGCGTATTCGCGGATGACACCGCGCCATTGGTGAGCCACTTAGACTCCTTCTACCCGCAGTACGGATGTAACGGAATTGATGACGTCGAGGCCCTTCACGGCCTGGACGGTTGCTGCCAGTGCAGCTTCGGTTGCGCGGTGGGTGACGATCCGCAGTTCGGCCGATTCCACATTGGAGTCGGCATCGCGGTGGATGGTCTGGCGCATGATCTCGATGGACACGCCGTGCTCCGCGAACAATTGGGCGATCTTTGCCAGCACACCCGGCTGGTCGGCAACGTCAAGGCCGATGTAGTAGCTCGTGTTGACGGCGTCGATCGGCAGGGCGGGAACCTTGCCGATGGTGGTCTCGGTCTGCGCGGGTCCGCCAAGGACGATCCGGCGTGCGGCGGAGACGAGGTCGCCCAGTACGGCCGATGCCGTGGGAGTCCCGCCGGCGCCCTGGCCGTAGAACATCAGCTCGCCGGCGTTCTCGGCCTCAACGAAGACGGCGTTGAAGGCACCGTGGACGGCGGCCAGCGGGTGCTCGCGCGGCAGCAGGGTGGGGTGGACGCGGACAGACACGCCCTCGCTGCCGTCTGCGGCCGTCAGTTTCTCGGCAATGGCCAGCAACTTGATGACGAACCCGGCGTCCTTGGCCGCGGCGATGTCCGCCGCGCTGACTCCGGTGATGCCTTCGCAATGGACGTTTTCCAGGTCAAAACGGGTGTGGAAGGACAGCGAGGCGAGGATGGCTGCCTTGGCCGCGGCGTCGAGTCCGCCCACATCGGCCGTGGGGTCCGCCTCCGCGTAGCCCAGGCGCTGCGCCTCAGCCAGGGCGTCCGCGAACGTCGCGCCCGTGGTGTCCATCTGGTCGAGGATGAAGTTGGTGGTGCCGTTCACGATGCCCAGCACCCGCGTAATGCGGTCACCGGACAGGCTGTCGCGGATGGGGCGCAGGATGGGGATGGCGCCGGCCACCGCTGCTTCGTAGGACAGCTGGACGCCTGCCTTGTCCGCAGCTTCATAGAGCGTGGGGCCGTCCTGGGCCAGGAGCGCCTTGTTGCCGGTGACCACGCAGGCGCCGTTCTGGATGGCGGCGAGGATCAGGGAACGGGCAGGTTCGATGCCGCCCATCAGTTCGATCACGAGGTCCGCGTCCTTGACCAGGGTGTCTGCGTCCGTGGTGAAAAGCTCCCGCGGCAGCTCAACGTCACGGGGTGCATCGATGGTGCGTACGGCGATGCCGGTCAGCTCCAGGCGGGCTCCGGTGCGTGCGGCCAGTGCGTCGGCGTCATCAATGAGAATCCGCGCCACCTGGGCCCCAACGTTGCCACAGCCCAGCAGGGCTACCTTCAGGGTTCGCAATTCAGTCATTCAGACTCCCATGTCGCGGTTCAGCAGATCTTGTTCGGTTTCCCCGCGGACAATCAGCCGGGCTGATCCGTCGCGCACAGCGACAACGCCCGGCCGGGCCAGATAGTTGTAGTTGCTGGAGAGGGCCCAGCAGTAGGCGCCGGTCCCCGGTACAGCGAGCAGATCACCGGCTGCCACGTCCTCGGGCAGATATACATCTCTAACAACTATGTCGCCGCTCTCGCAATGTTTGCCCACTACGCGGGACAACTGCGGTGCCGCGCCGGAGGTCCGCGAGGCCACGATCGCCGAATAATCCGCGTCGTAGAGCACCGGGCGGGCGTTGTCGCTCATGCCGCCGTCCACCGACACATAGCGGCGCGGGTACGTAACGTTTTTGGCAGCATTTCCTGCCTGGTCGGCGGCTGTGCCGTCCGCGGCGGCCGGCGCGTCGACGCGGACGGTCTTGAGCGTTCCCACTTCGTAAAGGGTGAACGTGGAGGTGCCCACGATGGCGCGCCCCGGCTCGATCGAGATCCGGGGGGCCGTGATGCCCAGCTCGTTGCAGGTGGAACGCACGACGGCGGCCATCGCCTGGGCGATCTCGGCGGCGGGCCGGGGGGTGTCCACCGGCGTGTAGGCGATGCCGTAGCCGCCGCCGAGGTCCAGCTCAGGCAGGACGATGGAGTACTTTTCCTGCATTGCAGCCAGGAAACGGAGCAGCTTTACCGCTGCCAGCGCGAAGCCGTCCGGTTCGAAGATCTGCGAGCCGATGTGGCAGTGCAGGCCCAGGAGCTCGATGCCGGCGTGGCCGGTGGCGGCGGCCACGGCCTCCTCCGCCGCGGACAGGCCGGCCTGGTCCGTGGAGTCCTCTGCCATGGAGAGGCCGAACTTCTGGTCCTCATGGGCGGTGGCAATGAACTCGTGAGTGTGCGCGTGCACTCCGGGGGTGAGCCGGAGCATCACTTTTGCGGTCTCGCCGCGGGCAGACGCGATCGCGGCGATGCGGTCCAGCTCGGCAAGGCTGTCCACCACGATCCGGCCCAGCTTCATGTCCAGGGCCCGGTGGATCTCGGCGTCGGATTTGTTGTTTCCGTGCAGGGCGACGTCCGCTCCCGGGATGCCGGCGCGGGCGGCGACGGCGAGTTCCCCGCCGGAGGCGGTGTCCAGGCGCAGCCCTTCTTCCTCCACCCAGCGGACAACCGCGGTGCACAGGAACGACTTCCCGGCGTAGTAGACGTCCACTCCCCCGCAGATGTCGGCGAAGGCGTTGTTGAAGGCATCACTGAAAGCGCGCGCCCGGGCCCGGAAGTCGTTCTCGCTCATCACGAACAGCGGTGTGCCGAACTCGCGTTGGAGCTCGCTGACCGGAATGCCGTCAATGGCGAGTTCGCCGGCGTCGTTCCGGGCAACCCCGGCGGCCCACATGGGCTCGTGGAGTGCATTGAGGTCGGCCGGCACGGCAAGCCACTCCGGGGCCAGGGGGGATGCTTGGTTCAAGGAATTCCCGGTCATGGCGGTCACATCCGTTCCGGCGCCGAAACGCCAAGCAGTTCCAGTCCGTTGGCCAGCACCTGGCTGGTGGCATCGTTGAGCCACAGCCGCGTGCGGTTGACGTCGGTGATGGGCTCGTCGCCCTGCGGCGCCACACGGCAGGCGTCATACCAGCGGTGGTAGGCGCCGGCGATGACCTCCAGGTGGCGGGCCACGCGGTGGGGTTCGCGCAGCTCGGCGGCCTTGGCCACGATGGAGGGGTAGCTGCCCAGGTAGGACAGCAGTTCATTCTCGGTGGCGTGGTCGAGCAGCGCGGCGTCGAACGCGTCTTTTCCATCGACGCGGCGGTCCACTCCGGCGGCCACCGCGTTGCGGGCTGTGCCGCGGGAGCGTGCATGCGCGTACTGGACGTAGAACACCGGGTTCTCGTTGCTGTGCTTCTTCAGGAGCTCGGGATCCAGCGTGAGCGGGGAGTCCGCCGGGAACCGCGCCAGCGAATAACGGACGGCGTCCTTGCCCAGCCAGGAAATGAGGTCCTTGAGTTCGATGATGTTGCCCGCGCGTTTGGACAGCTTGGCGCCGTTCACCGACACGAGCTGGCCGATCAGGACCTCAATGTTGGCCTCGGGATCGTCTCCGGCGGCGGCGGCGATGGCCTTCAGCCGGTTGATGTAGCCGTGGTGGTCTGCTCCCAACAGGTAGATCTTCTGGTCGTAGCCGCGGTCCTTCTTGGACAGGTAGTACGCGGCATCCGCGGCGAAGTAGGTCGGTTCGCCGTTCGCCCGGATCATCACCCGGTCCTTGTCGTCACCGAAGTCCGTGGTGCGCAGCCAGACGGCACCGCCGTCGTCGAACACGTGGCCCTGCTCGCGAAGGCGGGCGACGGCACTTTCGATGGCGCCGGCGTCGTGCAGCTCCTGCTCCGAGAAGTAGACGTCAAAGGCGACGCCGAAGTCGGCGAGGGTGTCCTTGATGTCCTTCATCTGTGCCTTGTACGCGGCCCCGCGGATCACCGGCAGTGCCGCTACGTCGGTCAGTTCCCGGATGTCCGGGTGTTCCGTCAGGACATGGTGGCCCAGCTCGGAAATGTACTCACCGGGGTAGCCGCCCTCAGGCACGCCGCGGCCGTGCAGGCGGGAGAGCACGGAATGCGCAAAGACGTTCATCTGCGATCCGGCGTCATTGATGTAGTACTCGGCGGTGACCTTTGCGCCTGAAGCCCGGAGCACCCGTGCGATCGAGTCGCCCAGCGCCGCCCAGCGGGTGTGGCCGATGTGCAGCGGACCGGTGGGGTTGGCGGAGACGAATTCCATGTTGACCACATGCCCCGCGAGCGCCGAGTTGGTACCGTACTCCGGGCCGGCTTCGACGATGGCTTTGGCGAGAGCCCCTGCGGCCGCGGCGTCAACCGTGATGTTCAAGAAGCCCGGGCCCGCGATGTCCACGGCTGACACGCCGTCGATGGTCGTGAGCCGGGTGCTGAGGATGGTGGCGAATTCCCGGGGATTGACGCCTGCCTGCTTGGAAAGCTGGAGGGCAATGTTGGTGGCCCAGTCGCCGTGGTCCCGGTTCTTCGGCCGCTCCACGCGCACCTCGTCCGGCACGGCGGACGCGGAAAGAGTGATTTCACCGGCGGCGACGGCGTCTTTCAGGCAGGCGGATATGGCGAGGGAGAGTTCTTCGGGAGTCACGCATCTAGCCTACCGGTGGCCCGCGAAAGCCGCGGAATCGGGGGAACGCCATGACGCCTATTGCGTGCACAGGAAGGCATGGGCTTGGTCACAGGCTGAACCATTACGCTGATTCCGACGTTGTCCATCCTGTAACTGCCTGCAACTACACGAAACGAGCCCTGCATGAGCTTCCCGGTACGCAAGAGCCTGTTCGTCGGCATCGCCGGCATGTCCCTGATCGGAACCGTAGCCGGCTGCGCGCCGTCCGCCCAGGCACCCGCCGCCCAGTCCGCTGCCGCTTCACCGGGCGCAGCAACCGGGAGCGCGCCGGTCGCCGGGACGGGCGGATCTTCCCCGGCCGCGTCAGGCTACAAGGACGGCACCTACAGCGCGGACGGAAACTATGTCTCCCCCAACGGCACGGAAACGGTGGGCGTTGAGCTGACGCTTTCGGGCGGCACGGTGTCCGGCGTGAACATCACCCAGCATCCTTCCAACCCCAACACCCGGAAGTTCCAGGGCGAGTTCGCCGGCGGGATTGCGGCGCAGATCGTGGGCAAGAGGCTGGATGAGCTGAATGTCTCCAAGGTGGCCGGTTCCTCGCTCACGAGTGGAGGCTTCAACCAGGCCGTGGAGAAGATCAAGTCCGAAGCCCGGTAAGTACCCCCTGTTCCCGCCTACCACGCCAAGAGGAGACAACGTGCCGCACCCGGGCTGGGCAGCGTTCAGTTTCGACGGAATCGGAACCAGCTGGGAGATTTCAACGCCCGGCGCTTTGGACGGCAGCCAGCGCCGCCGGCTGCTCGACGCGCTGGAGAGGTACGACGCCGCGTGGTCCCGTTTCCGGCCTGACTCGATCGTGGCGCAGGCGGCCAGGGAGCCCGGCCGGTTCCGCATGCCGGACGGTGCAGGCGCGCTGGGCCGCCTGTACCGGAGCCTCTACCGGCTGACGGACGGCGCCATGACACCGCTGATCGGCGGCAGCCTGGAACAGCTGGGCTACGATCCGGATTATTCGCTCCGGCAGCGCGGAATCCCGCTGCCCGCCCCGCGGTGGGAAGAGGTGCTGGACTGGCAGGACACCGTGGTGACCACCAGCGCTCCCGTGGTGCTGGACGTCGGCGCCGCCGGCAAGGGGCAGCTCGCAGATTTGCTCGCCACGGAACTCCGGTCGCAGGGCATCACGGAATACTTCATCGATGCCAGCGGCGACCTGCTCAATTCCGGCCCCGTGCCGGTATCCGTGGGCTTGGAGCACCCTTACGATCCAGGCCGTGCCATCGGCACGATCAGCCTGGGAACGGGAGCCCTGTGCGCCTCGGCAGCCAACCGCCGGGCCTGGGGAGACGGGCTTCACCATGTGCTGGACGGCACCACGGGGACTCCGGTCAAAAAAGTGGTTACCACGTGGGCACTCGCCGGGAATGCCATGACGGCCGACGCCCTGGCCACGGCGTTGTTCTTCGTTTCCGGCCAGGCGCTTGAGCAGGATTTTGATTTTTCCTGGCTTACGGTCTTCTCGGACGGAAGTGCCGCCTACTCAGCAGGTTTCGAAGGAGTGCTGTTCGAATGAGTTCCATGATCCAGCGGGCGGACACGTCCTTGAACCGCTTCACCATGTACCGCCTGGTGTTGTGGGTGCTCGTCGTGCTGGCCGCGTACAGCCTGCTGCTCAATGTCCTGGGCTGGCTGACCTTCGGCATCCCAGAAATGCTCACGCACCTGGCGCTCTGCCTGGGACTGACCTACGTCTCCAACCGCGGGCTTGCTGCGCTGTTCCGCGTCCGGCCGCACTCGGAATCATCCCTGATAACCGGCCTCCTGCTGTATTTCCTGTTCTGGCCCAGTTTCAAAACGCTGGATGTTGCCGGCGTTGCCCTCGCCTGCGTCCTGGCATCAGCGTCAAAATACGCCCTGGCCTGGCGCGGCCGGCACATTTTCAACCCGGCCGCGGCCGGGGCCTTCGTGACCGGGCTGACCGGCCTCAACATCGCCACGTGGTGGGCGGCCACCCCCTCAATGCTCTTCCTCCTGGTTCCCGGCATTCTCCTGGTGCTCTACCGCACCCGCAAGATGCTCATGGGTGCCGTGTTCACGGCGGTTTCAGTTTCCATCGTGGCCACGGAACTCCTCCGGGCCGGCATGTCGGCGGGCCAGGCACTCTGGCAGCCTCTCGCGCAGCGCCCTGTACTGTTCTTCGCCGGTTTCATGCTGACCGAACCGCTGACCCTTCCGCCCCGACGCCGGCAGCAGCTGGCGCTCGCCGCCGTCGTCGGCGCTATCTTTGCCGTCCCCTACAACCTGGGGTTCGTGGCAAATTCTCCCGAACTCGCACTGCTCGTGGGGAACCTGATCGCGTTCCTGGCGGGGCAGCGCGGCGGTATCCGGCTGAACTTCCAGGAGTCACGGCCCCTGACGCCGACGACGACGGAATTCAGCTTCCGGCCCGACCGCGCGGTGCGGTTCGCGCCCGGACAATACATCGAACTGCACCTGCCCCATGGCAAGTCGGACGGCAGAGGCCTCCGGAGGGTCTTCAGCCTGACCAGCGCCCCGGACGCGCAGGACGTGACCATCGGCGTGGGAACAGCCGAGCCCGTGTCCGCCGCCAAGCGTGCCCTGCTCGCACTGCGGCCCGGGGACTCCGTGACGGCCACCGCGGTGGGCGGCGACTTCGTCATCCCGGGCGGGTCCAGCGGCCCGGTCCTGCTGGTGGCGGCCGGCATCGGCATCACGCCCTACCTTGCCCAGCTCGCCGCAGGCGCGGCCAGGAACCGGGACGTCGTCCTGCTGTACCTGGCGAAGTCGGCGGCTGAACTCGCTTACGCGGATGCGCTGGAACAGTCCGGTGCCCGGGTCATTGCCCGACTCTCCGACGGTTCCGCGCCGCCGCCGTTCATGGAAGACGCCGGCACGGTTTCCCGGCCGCCGGAGCGGATCGACAGTGCGGCCCTCAAGGAACTTGTTCCGGACATTACCGCCCGCACAGTGTTAATTTCCGGCTCGCCCGCCAGGGTCCGCTCGCTCCGGGCCGCGGCCCGCAGCGCGGGTGCGCGGCGGGTCCGCACCGACTCGTTTTCCGGATACTGAACGCCGATTTTCCTTTGAAGGCCACCTTCCTGCTAAGCTCTAGGACGTCCCGCCGGAAACGGCAGGAAACCCTGATTGCCCTCGTAGCTCAGGGGATAGAGCGTCTGCCTCCGGAGCAGAAGGTCGTAGGTTCGAATCCTATCGAGGGCACAGACAAACCCCGCCAGCCCAGCTGGCGGGGTTTCCTGCTTAACGCGTGTCCCGCCGCAATGTCGCAACCCCCTCGTAGGCTGTCTTCATCGCCGACGAGTAAAGGGGACATATATGTACTGCTCCATCATCCCGCCCTACCTGCTGCGGCGCCTTGCGGCCCAGCACGAACCCCGCATGCACGCGGTGGCCCGGGCGGCGAAGGAAGCCCTGCTCCACATCAGGTCCATCCAGGCCAGCCGCGCGCTTCCGCTGCCTGCGGTCCCGTCCGGCATCCGGCAGCTGAAGCCCGGTCCGCCGAACCGCACCGTGTACGACGCCGGAACCTCCGAGTCCCTTCCCGGTCAGCTGGTCCGGAAGGAGGGTGAACCTGCCACGGGAGACCCCTCGGCGGACGAGGCCTATGACGGCCTGGGCCACACCCACCGGCTTTACGCAGAAGCCTTCGGCCGGAACTCGATCGACGGCCAGGGGCTCGCCCTGGATGCCAGCGTCCACTTTGGCAAGCTCTACGACAACGCCTTCTGGGACGGACACCAGATGGTGTTCGGCGACGGCGACGGCGAAATCTTCCAGCGATTCACCCGGTCCCTGAGCGTCATCGGCCACGAGCTGGCGCACGGCGTGACGCAGCATTCCGCCGGACTCGTCTACCGGAACCAGGCCGGTGCCATCAACGAATCGCTGTCGGACGTGTTCGGCGCGCTTGTGGAACAGTACCTCGCGCAGCAGTCGGCATCGGAGGCCAGTTGGCTGATCGGGGAAAACCTGTTCACCGACAAAGTGCAAGGCTCAGCCCTCAGGTCGTTGAAGGCTCCCGGCACCGCGTACGACGACGACGTGCTTGGCAAGGACCCCCAGCCGGACTCCATGGATTCCTACGTCCGGACCAGTGCGGACAACGGCGGCGTGCACATCAACTCCGGCATCCCCAACCGCGCGTTCTACCTCGTGGCGTCGGCACTTGGCGGCAACGCCTGGGAAACCCCGGGCCGGATTTGGTACGACACCCTTACCGGAGGTTCACTGCCTGCCAACGCAACGTTCACCAAGTTCGCCAAAGCCACCGCGGCGTCGGCCGCGGAACTGTTCGGCGCCGGTTCCCCGGAACATGACGCCGTCCGGAAGGCGTGGGAAACTGTGAAGGTAAAGCTGTAACTGGGATCGCCGCCGGAGCGGTCAGCCGGCGGCCAGGCAGTACCGGAAGCACAGGAAACCAGGCCATGAAGATCACTGTCCAGCGCAGCGGCGGGATTGCTGCGCTCAAGCGGGTGTGGAGCATCCAGGCCACGACCCCCACGGACAAGAGCCGCTGGGAGCCCCTGGTTGAGGCCTGCCCGTGGGACGCCGTGCCGCGCACGGCCGAGGCCGGCGGCCAGCCGGACCGGTTTGTGTATTCGATCAAAGCCGGCCAGCACCGCGCCACCCTCCCGGAACAGGCCGTCACCGGCCCGTGGCGCGTCCTTGTCGACAACACCCGGGCCGCGGCCGAAGCCGCAAGGAACGGCGAGCGCCGTCCGGATTAGCTACGCTCCGTCGTCACGTGTCCCGTCGTTAGGTGCCGGATGCTAGACGGCGGGTTCGAGGTGGCCGCGGAACGCCCGCCGGTACGATTGCGGGCTCGTCGCCAGCACCTTGCCGAAATGGTGCCGGAGCAGCACGGAATGGCCGAACCCCGACTCCCGGGCAATCTCGTCGATGTTGAGCTCCGTTGATTCCAGAAGCTCCTGCGCCCGCAGCACCCGCTGGGAGTTGAGCCAGGCAGCAGGCGTGGCGCCCGTTTCAGCCCGGAAGCGGCGCGCGAACGTCCGCGGCGACATGTGGACCCGCGCCGCGAGCTCATTGACTGTGTGGTCGTGCTCGAGGTTGCGAACCATCCACTGCAGCAGTTCCTCCATGGGCTGCGACCCGCAGGACGGAATGGGCCGGTCGATGAACTGGGCCTGCCCGCCGTCGCGGTGGGGCGGGACCACCATGTCGCGGGCAATGCTCGCTGCCACGCCGGCTCCGAGTTCCACCCGCACCAGGTGCAGGCAGGCGTCGATGCCCGCCGCGGTCCCGGCGCTGCTGATGATCCGGCCGTCCTGGACGTACAGGACATTCTCGTCCACGAGCGCCGCCGGGTAGCGGCTGGCCAGTTCCCGGGAAAAGTGCCAGTGCGTGGTGCAGCGGCGGCCATCGAGCAGGCCGGCACGCGCAAGCGCAAAAGCGCCCGAGCAGATGGACATCACCCAGGCTCCGCGCGAATGGGCGGCGCGCAGAGCATCCAGCACCGTTTCCGGGACATCCTGGTCATGGCCGTAAGGAGCCATGATCACCAGGTCCGCATCGGCGGCCGCTTCCAGGTCCAGCTCGACGTGCATGGTCAGCCCGGACTTAAGCCGGACATCACCCGGTTCCGGCGTGCAGACGCGGAAATCGAAGGCCGGCACACCGCTCCCCCGCGCCGACCTGTCGATGCCGAACACCTCGAAGGCGGTCCCGAACTCGAAGATGGAGAAGTTGGGAACCACAATCACTGCGACTGAGTTGAGCATGCTTCCATTGTGGCAGAAATTATAGCTTTTTGGGCATTTCTGCCACTGTTTTGCCGAACCGAAGGGGAGAAACATGGAGGCATGGAAACCTTCGGAGTTGTACTCATCGTCCTGTTGCTCATCATCCTGCCGGCCACCATCGCCGCCCTCCTTAAAGACGGTCGGGGCCACACACCTCCCGAACGCTCGGAGCAGGACTGGTCCGCGCTGGACCTGCCAAGCATCAGCTACACCCTGCGGAACTACTGACAGCGGTGACGCCCGGATCCCGTTTCACCCCGGGCAGCGGGCACAACAACCAGGAAGGACCCGGCCCGCCTGCGGGCCGGGTCCTTCGCCCTGGGACAGCAGAACGCAGCAGCCGGCCGCGGCCGCAGTAGACTGTGTCCAGCCATGACTTTTCATATTTCCTACCCCGCCGAGCTGCCGGTTTCCGAGCGCCGCGAGGACCTGATGGCCGCCATTGCGGCCAACCAGGTGACGATCATCGCCGGCGAGACCGGCTCCGGCAAGACCACCCAGATTCCCAAGATGTGCCTCGAACTGGGCCTGGGCGACAACGGACTGATCGGCCACACCCAGCCGCGCCGGCTTGCTGCCCGCACCGTGGCCGAGCGCATCGCGGAGGAGCTCGGCGTTGAAATCGGCCAGGAGGTGGGCTTCCAGGTCCGCTTCACCGGCGAGGTCAGCCGGTCCACCAAGGTCAAGCTCATGACCGACGGCATCCTGCTCGCGGAGATCCAGCGCGACAAGCTGCTGCGCAAGTACAACGCCATCATCATCGACGAAGCGCACGAGCGCAGCCTCAACATCGACTTCATCCTGGGCTACCTCAAGCGGATCCTGCCGCAGCGCCCGGACCTGAAGATCATCATCACCTCCGCCACCATCGATCCCGAGCGGTTCGCCAAGCACTTCGGCACCGAGGACGAGCCGTCCCCTATCATCGAGGTGTCCGGCCGGACGTTCCCGGTGGAAATCCGGTACCGGCCGCTGTCCCAGCCGGCTGGCGGAGCCGCGCCTGGCGACGAAGAAGACAACACCTCCGACGATGAACTCGAGGAGGACCGTGACCCGCTCGACGCCGTCTGCGACGCCGTCGACGAACTGGCCCTCGAGGCGCCGGGCGACATCCTCATCTTCTTCTCCGGCGAGCGCGAAATCCGTGACGCCGCCGAGGCCCTCAACGCCCGTATCCAGTCGAACCGGCGGCTGGCCGGCACGGAGGTTCTCCCCCTCTTCGCCCGGCTGAGCCTGCAGGAACAGCACAAGGTGTTCCACCCCGGCAGCAAACGGCGGATCGTGCTGGCAACCAACGTCGCTGAAACGTCCCTGACGGTGCCCGGCATCAAGTACGTCGTGGACACCGGCACCGCGCGCATCTCGCGGTACTCGCACCGGACCAAAGTGCAGCGGCTGCCGATCGAACGCGTGTCCCAGGCCTCGGCCAACCAGCGTTCCGGCCGCTGCGGCCGCGTGTCCGACGGCATCGCCATCCGGCTGTACTCGGAGGAAGACTACGAGTCCAGGCCGCAGTTCACCGACCCGGAGATCCTGCGCACCAACCTCGCGGCAGTCATCCTGCAGATGACAGCCATGGGGGTGGCCCGCGGACCCAAGGACGTGGAAGACTTCCCGTTCGTGGAGCCGCCCGATTCACGCGCGATCAACGACGGCGTCACGCTCCTGCGCGAACTCGGCGCCCTGAGCGCCGCCCGTCCGCAGGGTGCCGCAGGGGCTGCGGCTGGCAGGAACGGCGGCGGCGGACTGACCGCCGTCGGGCAAAAACTCGCCCAGTTGCCGGTGGACCCGCGGCTGGGCCGGATGATCGTGGAAGCGGGCAAACGCGGCTGCGTCCGCGAAGTCATGATCCTCGCCGCTGCGCTGACCATCCAGGACCCGCGCGAACGACCGACCGACAAGCAACAGCTCGCCGCGGAAAAGCATGCGCGGTTCCGGGACGAGAACTCGGACTTCACCGGTTTCCTGAACCTCTGGAACTACCTCCAGGAGAAGCAGCAGGAACTGTCCTCCACGCAGTTCCGCCGTTTGTGCCGGACCGAGTTCATCAACTACCTGCGGGTGCGGGAATGGCAGGACCTCTTCGCCCAGCTCCGCCAGCTCGCCCGCCCGCTGGGCATCAGCCTGGACAACAAGCGCCTGGCCGATCCCGTGGGAAACCATGAGGGTATCCACATCAGCCTGCTCTCCGGCCTGCTGAGCCACATCGGCATCCTCGACGAGCGCAAGCGCGAATACGCGGGCGCCCGCGGCAGCCGCTTCGCGATCTTCCCCGGCTCGGCACTGTTCAAGAAGTCCCCCACCTTTGTGATGGCCGCCGAACTGGTGGAAACGAGCCGGTTGTGGGCCCGCGTCGCCGCGAAGTTCGATCCGCTCTGGGCCGAACAGGTGGCGCCGGACCTGGTCAAGAGGAGCTACAGCGAGCCGCACTGGTCCAAGAAGATGGGCTCGGTGATGGCCCACGAAAAGGTCACCCTGTATGGAGTCCCCATCATCCCCAGCCGCCGGATCAACTACGGCAAGGTGGATCCGGAGCTGTGCCGGGAACTCTTCATCCGGCATGCCCTCGTCGAGGGCGACTGGCAGACCCACCACAAGTTCTTCCACCGCAACCGTGCCCTTCTTCAGGAGATCGAAGAGCTTGAAGCGCGGATGCGTCGCCGGGACATCCTGGTGGACGACGAGACGCTCTTCGAGTTCTACGACGCCCGGATCGGCAAGGACGTGGTGTCCGAGCGGCACTTCGACAAGTGGTGGAAGGAAGCACGCCAGCAGGACCCCGCCCTGCTGGACTTCGACCAGTCCCTGCTGATCAGTGAGGACGCCGACGCGCTGGATGATTCGGCCTACCCTAAAACCTGGCTGCACAAGGGCTTCGAGCTTCCGCTGAGCTACGAGTTCCATCCGGTGGCGCCCGGCTCGCCGCCCAACCCGTCCGACGGCGTCACCGCCGAGGTTCCGGTGCTCTTCCTGAACCAGCTCGACGACGCCGCCTTCCGCTGGCTCATCCCCGGCCAGCGCGTGGAGCTGGTCACGGCCCTGATCAAGTCGCTGCCCAAGCAGGTGCGAAAGAATTTCGTGCCCGCCCCGGACGTCGCCCGCCAGGCGGTGGCGGCACTGGAGGCGGACTTCGATCCGGCCGCCGACGATCTCGAACCCTCGCTGGAACTGGTCCTCCGCCGGATCCGCGGACAGGTCATTCCGCCGGGTTCGTGGAACTGGGATGCCGTGCCCGCCCACCTCAGGGTGAGCTTCCGCGTGGTTGATTCCCGGGGCAAGGTCCTGGATGAGGGCAAGGACCTTGCGGCACTGCAGGAGCGGCTGGCCCCGGCCACCCGGCGGGCGATCGCCGAATCGCTGGGGGCAACCCCCGTGACAACAGCCCCGAAGGGCCCGAAGGGCGCACAGCGCGGGCAGTCCGCGCAGGCACCGAAGAACGCCGGCGCCTTAACGCCGTCCCCAAACGGTGCCGTGACACCCGGCTTTGCAGAGAAGTCCGGGCTGACGGACTGGACCTTCGGAACCGTGCAGCGCCAGGTCCAGGGCATGGTGAAAGGGCATACTGTCACCGGCTACCCCGCCCTGGTCGACGAGGGCACGTCCGTTGCACTCCGGCTGTTCCAGACCACCTCCGAACAGGAACAGGCCATGCGCGGCGGCGTCATCCGCCTCCTTGCGCTGAAGGTCCCGGCGCCGGACCGCTACGTCCTGGAACACCTGAACAACACGGAGAAGCTGACTTTCAGCCAGAATCCGCATGGCTCCGTGTCCGCCTTGATTGCGGACTGCGCGCTGGCCGCGATCGACAAGCTCACCCCGGCCGAACTGCCCTGGGACGAGGCGTCCTTCAAGTCACTGTACGAGCAGGTCCGGGCCGAGCTCATCGACACGGTGTTCACGGTCACCGCAGTGGTGGAGCGTATCCTTGCCAGCACGCGCCGGATCGAGAAGCAGCTGAAGGGCACCACGAGCCTGGCACTCATCAGCGCGCTCAACGATGTGAAAAGCCAACTCGAACAGCTCGTCTTCCCCGGCTTTGTGGCACGGACGGGCTACGCACAGCTCAGCCAGCTGCCGCGCTATCTCGCCGCGATCGAGAAGCGGCTGGAGAAGCTGCCCGGCAACGTCCAGCGGGACGCCCTGAGCATGGCAGCCGTCCAGGGGCTGGAAGACGACTACGATGACGCTGTCTCCGCGTTGCTGCCGGGGCGCCGCGCGGGCGCGGAGTTAACACAGGTGCGCTGGATGATTGAGGAGCTGCGGGTGAGCCTCTTCGCCGTCGAACTCGGGACGGCCTATTCAGTCTCCGAGAAGCGGATCCGCACGGTGCTGAACAAGGCGCTGGCCCCGGCGTAGCACCCGCAAGGGAGCCACGCCGGTGCCTGCGGCGGATACGTTAGGCCGTGGGAACGTGGTCTCCGTGGCCCGCCTCGCGGAGCCCCTCCCGGAGCTTTTCGGCGTTGGCGTCCAGCTGCGCGGGGTCCGGGTTGTGGTCCACCGAGCCGAAGTCGTAGTCGGCCATGGAGTTGGACGGCCACACATGGACGTGGAGGTGGTTGACCTCGTACCCGGCCACGATGAGCCCTGCCCGTGCGGCGTCAAAAACATCGACCTGGACAGCACCTATCTTCCGCGCAACTTCCATCACGCGGGCCAGGAGGGCGGGCGGAGCGTCCGTCCAGCGGTCCACTTCCTCCGTGGGAACCACCAGGGTGTGGCCGTCGGCAAGCGGGCCCATGGTCAGGAATGCCACTACGTCCTCGTCCCGCCAGACGAAGCGGCCGGGGATCTCGCCGTTGATGATCTTGGTGAAAACGGTGCTCATGCGTCTGCCTTTTCCGAAGGGGTCCCGAGGGTACTGGTGTCCAGGACAAAACGATACTTGACGTCACCTGCCACCATACGGTCATAGGCCTCGTTCAGCTGCTCCGCGCCCACCACCTCGACATCGGAAACGACGCCGTGTTCTGCACAGAAGTCCAGCATCTCCTGGGTCTCGGCGATGCCTCCGATGAGTGAGCCCGCGTAGGCGATCCGGCGCCGGATCAGGGTCCCCGGGTTGACTGGCGGCATTGCGCCTGAAGGCAGGCCGAGCTGGAAGAGGGCTCCGTCCCGGCGAAGGGTCCGGAAGTAGGGGTTTAGGTCATGCGGTGCCGCCACCGTGTCGATGATGACGTCGATACTGCGGTCCGCGGCCGTCATGGACGCTTCGTCGCGGGACAGGATGACGCCGTCAGCGCCCAGCTCACGGGCCGCGGCCACCTTCGACTCCGAGGTGGTGAACACCTTCACCTCGGCACCCATGGCCTTGGCGAGCTTGACGGCCATGTGGCCCAGTCCGCCGAGCCCCACCACCCCCACAACGTCTCCGGCTTCGACGTCAAAGTGCCGCAGCGGGGAATAGGTGGTGATGCCGGCACAGAGGAGCGGTGCGACGGCGGCGGGGTCAAGGTTTTCCGGAACCCGCAGCACATACCGGCGGTCCACCACCACAGACGTGGCGTAGCCGCCCTGCGTGACGGCGCCGCCGTTGCGGGCATCCACCGCTCCGTAAGTGCCGGTCATGCCGTTTTCGCAGTACTGCTCCAGCCCGTCCAGGCAGCTGTCGCATTCACGGCAGGAATCCACCATGCATCCCACGCCGACGAGGTCGCCCGGCGCGAAGTCTTCCACGGCGATTCCCACGCGGCTGACGCGGCCCACGATTTCATGGCCCGGCACCAGCGGGTAGTTGTGGGCGCCCCACTCGCCGCGCGTTGCGTGCACGTCCGAATGGCAGAGGCCGCAGAACTCTATGGCGATCTCGACGTCATCGTCCTTCGGAACCCGGCGGGCGACGGTCAGCGGAACCAGTCCGCTGCCGGCGGCCGTAGCCCCGTAGGCCGCGGCGAGCCGCGGCGGCGTGGGGGATGCAGGTTCAGGCTGGTGTCCGCCTGGCGGCGGGTTGCCGGGGAGCGGCTTGGCGAGGGGCGGTGGTAAGGGGCGTCCAGGAGTCATCCTCCGACGCTACCCCTGCCCCCGGCCGGCGCTCCAATCGGAGTCGGGCTCACGGGGCCGCTCCCGTGGCCACCACGTTGGCGGGGTCATTGGACCATTGCGAAAACGAACCTGGGTAGAGTGCAGCCGGAAAACCGGCGATTTCCAGTGCGGCTATTTCGTGCGCAGCAGTGACGCCGGAGCCACAGTAGACAGCGGTGGGCACATCCGCCCTGACGCCCAAGGCGGTGAAACGCCCGCGCAGCTCCTCCGGCGGCAGGAAACGTCCGTCGCTTCCAATGTTGCCGGCCGTCGGGGCGCTCACAGCGCCCGGAATGTGCCCTGCCCGCGGATCCACCGGTTCGATCTCGCCGCGGTAGCGTTCGGCCGCCCGCGCGTCCAGCAGGACTCCCCGCCCGGGCCACTGCGCGGCCTGGGCTGCGTCGATAACGGGCATCGCTCCGTCGGTCAGTGTGACGTCACCCAGCGAGGCCTGCTCGAGGCCGCCCTCCACGGGGTATCCGGCGGCCCGCCAGGCGGACAGGCCGCCGTCGAGCAGGAAGACGGTGGACACCCCGGCGTTGCGCAGCATCCACCACAGCCTGGCGGCAGCGGTGCTGCCCGTGTGGTCATAGGCCACCACGACGTCGTTGTCCCGGATTCCCCAGCACCGCGCCGATTCCTGGAACTGCTGCAGCGGCGGCAAGGGATGCCTGCCCTGGCCGGGGTCCGCCGGCGCTGCCAGCGCGGTGGGCAGGTCAACGTAGATAGCGCCGGGAATATGCGCCTCAAGATAGTGTTGGCGGCCATGGGGATCGCCCAGTGCCCAGCGCACATCCAGCAGAACGGTGCGCCCGCCGGAGGTCATCCGGTGGTTCAGCGCGGACACGTCCATCAGGGGGTTCATCAAATCTCCTTTAATTCGGATGACAAACTGTCCGGCCGGCGCACAACGCGGACGGGCAGCCGGTACCCACTGTATCCGTGGACGCCCGCTGTCCCGGGTAGGCTGAATTGGTGAACAAAATGGGCAACCGTGCGGGCAAACAGGACCGGGCGTGGGCGGATGAAGCCGTCCGCAGGATCAACGCCGAGAACAACAGGTCTGCGGACACGCACCTCTACTCCGTTCCGCTTCCGCAGCACTGGGGCGTCCAGCTCTACCTGAAGGACGAGTCCACGCACCGCTCCGGCAGCCTGAAGCACCGGCTGGCGCGCTCATTGTTCCTTTTCGGCCTGGTCAACGGCTGGATCCGGGAGGACACCACCATCGTGGAGGCCTCCAGCGGCAGTACGGCTGTCTCGGAGGCCTACTTCGCCCAGCTCCTTGGCTTGCCGTTCATCGCTGTGATGACCCGCACCACCAGCCCGGAGAAGATTGCCCTCATTGAGCAGTTCGGCGGGTCCTGCCTCCTGGTGGACCATGCTTCTGAGGTGTATTCCGCCGCGGAGGAAGTCGCGCGCACCGCTCGCGGGCACTACATGGACCAGTTCACCTACGCCGAGCGGGCCACGGACTGGCGGGGCAACAACAACATCGCCGAGTCCATCTTCCAGCAGCTGGCCCTCGAAGAGCACCCCGTCCCCCGCTGGATCGTGGTGGGTGCCGGTACCGGCGGAACCAGCGCCACCATCGGCCGCTACCTGCGCTACCACCGCCATGACACGGAGCTCGCGGTCGTGGACCCCGAGAACTCCGCCTTCTACCCCGGCTGGCGGGACGGCGTCGCCGGCTTCAGCACCGGTATGCCGTCCCGCATCGAGGGCATCGGCAGGCCCCGGATGGAACCCAGCTTCGTGCCCGCCGTGATAGACCACATGATCCAGGTCCCCGACGCTGCCTCGGTGGCGGCCATGCGGCACCTGCGGGACCTGGCCGGGCTGCATGCGGGCCCGTCCACCGGAACCAACCTGTGGGGCGTGTGGCAGCTGATCGCCGGAATGGTCGCGGAGGGACGGCGGGGAAGCGTGGTCTCGCTGATGTGCGACGGCGGCGACCGGTACGCCGGGAGTTACTACAACACCGAGTGGCTGGCGGCGCGCGGGTTGGACCCGAGGCCGCACGAGGCCGCCATCAGGGACTTTTTCGACACCGGAACATGGCGCGCCTAGACCTCCACGGATTCCCCGCTGGAGAGGTGGGCGTACTCGGTGCCGTATTTTGCCCCGAGCCGCTTCACGTGCCCTTCGATCAGGCCGAGTCCGGTTTCATTGAGCAGGGCGTCGTGGATGGGGAATGCCTTGGCGGCGCGGACACCAATGACGAAATCCACCACCTCGCCCACTTTGTTCCAGGGCGCGTGCACCGGGACCAGGAGTGTCCGGACGCCAATGCCGTCCGGAATCACGAATGAGTCCCCGGGGTGGTACACGTTCGAGTCGATCAGGTATCCGATGTTCGCCACCACGGGGATCTGGGGGTGGATCAGGGCGTGCTGTCCGCCGAACGCCTGAACCTCGAAGCCGACGGCGGTGAATGCCTCGCCAGGTTCGACGTCGCTGATCCGGGACTCGGCAAACGGCGCCTCCGACCGCAGTTTTGCCGCCACTCCCGCCGGGGCAAAGACCTGGAGCGAGTCATTGTCCCGCAGCGCTGACACCACGGCCGGTACATCAATGTGGTCGCCGTGCTCGTGGGTGACCAGGACGGCTCCTGCCGCTTCGAGGGCCTGTCCGGTTTCGGAGAACGTGCCGGGATCTATCACCAGCACCTGGCCGTCCTTCTCGAGCCGGACACAGGCGTGGGTGTATTTAGTCAGCTTCATGGAGCCAGCCTAGGGTGGGCCGCGCGGCAGTGTCCACGAACCCGTCCACGAACCCGTCCTTGAACTCCCGGCTGGTAATCTTGGACATTGCCAACACCCCTTAGGGAAGCGAGTCAATCCATGGCCCACGGCGCCAAAGCCGAAGGCACAAAGCTATCCGCACCGGTTTCCGCCGGCGGCCGGGAGCAGCGTGTCACCAAGCAGCGACTGGCGGTGAGCGCCGCCCTGGATGAGCTGGACGACTTCGTCAGCACCCAGGAGCTCTACCGGATGCTGCAGAACCAGGGCACCTCGGTGTCGCTGGCCACTGCCTACCGGATCCTTCAGTCGCTTGCCGACGACGGGCTCGTGGATGTCCTGCGCAACGGCGAGGGCGAGGCCGTCTACCGGAGGTGCGCCGTCACAGGCCACCACCATCACCTGCTGTGCCGCAACTGCGGCAAGGCCGTGGAAGTGGAAGCTCCCGCTGTGGAGACCTGGGCTGCGCGGACCGCCGCGGAGCACGGTTACACCGAAGTGGCCCACACCGTGGAGATTTTCGGGCTGTGCCCGGACTGCACGGCCCGCAAGGCCGCGGCGGGCTAAGAGGCGCCAGCCCCGGCCGGCAGGACGCGTCCGTTGAGGCCGCGCCCGGCCCGTATGCCGCCAATGATCCGGCACACAACGTAGATCAGGAATGACAGGGTGGTCACGTAGGGGCTGATGGGTATCCGGCCGCCGAGGGCCAGCATGATGCCGCCCACGGTGGCGGTCACCGCGAAGGCCACGCTGAGAATCACCACCAGCGGGGGCGATGAGGTTACGCGAAGCGCGGCAGCGGCCGGAGTGATCAGCAGGGCGAGCACCAGGAGTGCCCCCACCACCTGGATGGACAGCGCCACGCTGATTCCCAGCAGCACCATGAACCCGATGCCCAGCGTCCGGACGGGTACCCCGCGGGCTTCCGCCACTTCCGGGTCCACGCTGGCAAATGTGAGCGGACGCCAGATGGCCACCAGCGCGATCATCACTACCAGCGCCGCCGTGGCCAGTACCTGCAGTTGAACCGTATCCACGGACACGATCTGCCCCGTCAGGAGGCCGAACTTGTTGGAGGCCCGCCCCTCGTACAGCGAAAGAAAGAGGATGCCCAGGCCCAGGCCGAACGGCATGATCACGCCAATGATGGAGTTTTTGTCCCGGGCACGGACTCCCATTACGCCCAGGAGCAGCGCCGCGAGCACCGAACCGACGAGGGATCCGAACACGACGTTGGCTCCGATCAGCAGCGCGAAGGCTGCACCTGCAAAGGAAAGCTCGGAGATTCCGTGGACCGCGAAGGCGAGGTCCCGCTTCATCACAAACGTACCCATGAGCCCGCCCAGCAGGCCAAGCAGCGCTCCTGCCCAGATGGAGTTCTGGACCAGGGCCAGGAGCTCGCCGTAGTTGTCAAAATTGAAGATGGAACGCAGGATGCCGTCGAAATCCATCTAGCCCACCTCCCCTGCCACTGAATGTGCGTCCTCGTGGTGGTGGGTGACACCCTCCGGCAGCCCCACGACGATCATCCGGCCGTTGGCCCGGATTACCTCAACCCGGCTGCCGTAAAGCCCGGAGAGCACCTCGGTTGTCATCACCTCTGCGGGCTTGCCCACCCGGAACCGTCCGCCGGCAAGGTAGAGGACGCGGTCCACATAGTCGATGATCGGATTGATCTCGTGCGTGACAAATACGACGGCGCTGTCCTTGCTGCGGCATTGCTCGTTGATCAGTGCGCTGACGGCCTGCTGGTGCTGAAGGTCCAGGGACAGCAGCGGTTCGTCGCACAGCAGGACCCGCGGATCCGAGGCCAGCGACTGGGCGACCCTTAGCCTCTGCTGTTCGCCGCCCGACAGCTGGCCCACCGGGACCTTGGCATAGTCTGCCGCTCCCACGAGGTCCAGCAGCTCGTCGATCCTGCGGTTGGCCTTGGCGGCGCCCAGCCGGAGTCCCCAGCGGTGGCCGTCCACGCCAAGTCCCACGAGGTCCCGGGCACGCAGTGGCGTATCCGGTGCGAAGGATTTCTGCTGCGGAATATAGCCGATCAGCTTACTGCCCCGCTCCACCGGGCGGCCGCCCAGTGTTGCGGTCCCGGAATGGAGGTCCTGCAGGCCCAGCAGGACTTTCAGGAACGTGGTTTTGCCGCTGCCGTTCGGGCCGAGGACCGCAAAGAACTCGCCGGGGTTGATGTCGAGGTCCAGGTCCTCCCACAATGTCCGTTTCCCGAACTTCAGGGTGGCTCCGCGGAGGCTCACTACCGGTTTCAACGTTCTTAATCCTCGATTCATACGGGGCGAAGCGCCCCCACCATCTTAGGACGGGCCGGCCGGGGATGGTTCAACCCGTGCGGTCCGTTGCCGGGGGAGGTGATTTCCCCCGGCGGGACGGCGGGGCCGCGGGGCGACGGCTACTTTTTCAGGGCCTGCGCGATGCTGTCCACGTTACTGCTCATCCACTGCACGTACGTCGTCCCTTCCGGAAGGGTTTCGCTGAAGTCAAGCACGGGGACGCCGGCGGCCTCGGCGGCCTTCCTGAGGGCCTGCGTCTGCGGACCTTCCGTCTGCGTGTTGTACGCCAGGAACTTGATGTCCTTTGATCCTGCCAGCTCCGTGGCTTCCTTGAGGGCAGCGGGCGGCACATCGGCATCTTCCTCGATGGCGGCCGTGTAGTCGGCGGGAGTTTTGTTCACCAGGCCGGCGGCCTCGATCAGGTACAGCGGCACCGGTTCGGTCACCGCAACGGGAGCCTGGGCTGCCGTGGCGGCCAGACCGGCCACCGTTGCGTTCAGCCCGGCGATCTCCTTTTTGAAGGCGGCGGCATTGGCCTGGAAGGTCGTCGCGGACGCCGGCTCCAACGCTGCAAGCTTGGCTTCGACGGCGTCGGCCAGCTTGGTCATGGCATCGAAGCTGTACCAGACGTGCTCATTGAAGGCTCCGTGATCGTGGGCATGCCCGTGGTCGTCGGCCCCGGCCGTGGACCCGGACGCCGGCTCTTCTTCGGGGGCAAGCCCGGAGACTTCGACTGCGCTGATGATGTTGTCGTGGCCCACGTTGCTGTCGTCGGCCAGCTTGTGGATGAAGTCGTCATAGCCGCCGCCGTTTTCAACCACCAGCCGGGCCTTCGAGACCGCAAGCTTGTCCTGCGTGGTGGCCTCATAGGAATGCGGATCCTGGCTGACCTTGCTGATGAGTGCTTTGACGTTCACTTTGTCGCCGCCGATTTCCCGGACGATGTCCCCGTAAACGTTCGTGGAAGTGACAACTTCAATGGTGCCGGACGCCGCAGGCTGGCCGCCCGTCGTCGTACTGCAGGCTGACAGCACCAGGCTCAGGCCGGCAAGGGCGGTGACGGAGAAGACTGCGGAACGGCGCACGGAAGGACCTCGGATCTGGTTGTCTGGACTTGCTACATGAGAATCAGGAGCATTAGCAACAAGACGAGTGTAGCCCTAAATAGGAATCATTCCTATTTAGGGCTACCGCGTCCGGTTGCGCCCTCCGCTGACTCCTAGTCGCCGTTCCGCTGGCCAAGCCGGCGGATTCCCTTCGCCTGGGTGGCATCACGGATCTCACCCACGAGCTGTTCGATAACGTCTTCCAGGAACAGCACACCCCTGGTCTTACCGTCCGGTCCGATGACGCGCGCCAGGTGCGAGCCGGTGCGTTGCATCACGGACATCGCCTTCTCGATCTCGTCATCCATGGACAGGTTCGCCAGGGACCTGATCCGGCTTTCGGCAATCGGATGCTCATATCCGGCTTCCGGGATGGACAGCACATCCTTGATGTGAAGGTAGCCCGAAAGCATGCCGTCCTCGTCCATCATCGGGAACCGGGAGAACCCCGTACGGCTGACGGCTTTTTCGAACTCAACCGGCGTGGTGGGCGACTGCATCATGACCAGCTTGTCCAGCGGAACCATGACCCGGGACGCCGTGTGCTCGGAGAATTCCAGTGCGCCGGTGATGAGGCCGGCGTCGTCATCCACGAGTCCGTGCCGGGTGGACTCCTGCACGATGGACTGGACCTCCTCCAAGGTGAACGAGGAGTTGACCTCGTCCTTGGGCTCGATCCGCAGCAGGCGCAGGATGTGGTTGGCAGACCAGTTGAGGGCCACGATCACCGGGTTCACGAGGCGTGCGATGAACATCAGCGGCGGCGCCAGCAGCAGTGCCGCCTTGTCCGCGACAGATACCGAAATGTTCTTGGGCACCATCTCGCCGAACGTCACGTGCAGGAAGGTCACCGCGAGGAGTGCCACGGCGAAGGCCACGACGTCCGCGAGTTCCGTCGGCACACCCACGGCTTCCAGCGGCACGGCCATCAGGTGGTGGATGGCCGGCTCAGCCACCTGCAGGATCAGCAGGGAGCAGACCGTGATGCCCAGCTGGGCGCACGCGAGCATGAGGGACACGCTTTCCATGGCCCGCAACGTGGTCTGAGCCCGCAGGGACCCCGCTTCAGCCAGCGGCTCGATCTGGCTCCGCCGGGCGGACATCACTGCGAACTCCGCGGCCACGAAGAACGCGTTCCCGATCAGCAGGAGCACCAGCCAGACAATTCCTACCCAGTCGCTCATGCCGTGCCTCCCTGGCCGGCCGCGTGTTCTTCGCCGAGGACGGGAACAGGCTTGAAGCAGATCCGGTCGATCCGGCGCCCGTCCATCCGGGTCACACTCAGGGTGCCCCCGCCGACGTCCACGGTGTCCCCGACTGCGGCGATCCGGCCGAGCTGGCTCATGACATAGCCGCCCACGGTTTCATAGGCGGACTCATCAGGAACCGTCAATCCGGGGATCTGTTCGGACAGTTCGTCCGGACGCAGCAGGCCGGGGAAGTACCAGTCCCCCGAGGCGCTCTGGAGCAGTCCCGGCCGCACCTTGTCATGTTCATCGGCGACTTCCCCGACGATTTCCTCCACGAGGTCCTCAAGCGTGGCGATGCCGGCCGTGCCGCCGTATTCATCCAGCACCACGGCCAGCTGCATGTTTCCTTCGCGCAGTTCTGCCAGCAGTGCATCCAGGTGGATGGTCTCGGGAACCCTCAGGACGTCCGTCATGATGGCTCCGGCCTCAAGGTTGGCGCGCCGGTCCGAAGGGACGGCGATCGCCTTTTTCACGTGCACCAGGCCCCGGATGTCGTCGGCGGACTCACCGATGACCGGGAAGCGTGAATAGCCTGTCCGCCGGGCGGCGTCGATGATGTCCGACACGGGCTGCGCGGCGCCGATGGTTTCCAGCCGGATCCTGGGCGTCATGACGTCGGCGGCGGTCCGGCCGGAGAACTTCAGCGTCCGGGCAATGAAGTTTGCTGTTCCGGGGTCAAGCGTTCCCATGGCGGCGGAACGGCGCACCAGGGATGCCAGTTCGGCCGGTGTCCGGGCACCGGAGATCTCCTCCTTGGCTTCGAGTCCAAAGACATTCAGCACCTTGTTGGAGAAGCCGTTCAACACAATGATCGCCGGCTTGAAGACGGCGGTGAACACCAGCTGCGGCCGGGCGACGGCCTTGCCGATCGGCAAGGACAGCGCAATGGCCATGTTCTTGGGCACGAGCTCGCCGATCAGCATGGACAGCAGGGTGGCAATGGTCATGGCCATCACGAGGGAGACCGAAGCAGCTGCCGCTTCCGGAACGCCGGCCACGGTCAGCGGCCCTTCCAGCAGCTTGCCTACGGACGGCTCAATGACATAGCCGGTCAGCAGGGTGGTCAGCGTGATTCCGAGCTGGCAGCTGGACAGCTGGGTGGACAGCGATTTCAGGCACTTGAGCAGCGGTACGGCCGCGGCGTCGCCGCTGTCTACGGCCCGCTGGACAGTGGCCTGGTCAAGGGCAACGAGTGAGAACTCCACGGCGACGAAGAAGCCCGTACCGAGGATGAGCAGGATGCCTGCTCCCAGGAGAAGCCATTCCATCAGCGGCTTGCCTCCGGCCGTCCCGGGAACGGTATCCGCTTCCGGGAGCCGGCAGGCGCCGGGTACGGAGCTACCCGGGGGAAGACGGTGTTGCCGCGAAGGCGGGCCGGCGGAGGATGGTCGGCCGGTGCCGACCCTGTTTCCTGGAAGGCTGCGGCACGGACTGCTGCAGAGTGATGGGCGCGTGAACGGGGTTTGCCGGCTCTGTGGGTGGGCTGCGGGGAGCTGGTGTTCATGCTCCGCTGACAGCGCCCAGGCCGGCACCTAGATTTACTGTCCATAAGAATTTCAGTCTACAGGAGCAGCCACAGCGCACAGGAGCGGTTCTGCAGGGACTAACCGCTCCCCTGCGCGCATCCGTCACCAGCTCTGCGGAACGGGACGGCCCTCCTCGTAGCCGGCAGCCGACTGGATTCCCGCCACGGCGCGCTCGCGGAAACCGGCGAGGTCCGCGGCGCCGGCGTAGCTCATCGAACTGCGCAGCCCTGCAGTAATCGTGTCCACGAGATCCTCCACCCCCGGACGGGCGGGGTCCAGGTACATGCGTGACGTGGAGATGCCTTCTTCGAAGAGTGCCTTGCGGTCTTTTTCGAAAGCGCCCTCCCGCTGGTTCCGGTTCTGCACGGCCCTGGCCGATGCCATGCCGAAACTCTCCTTATAAAGGCGTCCGTTCGCGTCCGTCTGCAGGTCCCCCGGGCTTTCATGGGTCCCCGCGAACCACGAACCGATCATCACCTGGCTGGCACCGGCCGCCAGTGCCAGGGCCACATCCCGCGGATACCGTACGCCGCCGTCGGCCCAGATCCGCCCGCCGGCGTCGCGCGCAGCAGCCGCGCACTCCAGCACGGCGGACAGCTGGGGGCGGCCCACCGCCGTCATCATGCGCGTGGTGCACATGGCCCCCGGTCCGACGCCCACCTTGACGATGTCCGCCCCGGCGTCGATCAGCTCCCGGGTGGCATCCCCCGTGACGACGTTGCCGGCCACAATCGGAACGGCGGGGTCAAGGCTCCGGACGGCCGCCAAGGCGTCGAACATCTTCTGCTGGTGCCCGTGCGCGGTATCGATCACCAGGACATCGACGCCGGCGGCGAGCAGTTCCGCTGCCCGGCCGGCCACGTCGCCGTTAATTCCGACGGCGGCAGCCACCTTGAGCTTCCCCGCCGCGTCCAGCAGCGGACGATAGATGGTGGACCGCAGGGCACCCTTGCGGGTGAGGACTCCCGCGAGGGAGCCGCCGAGCTGGACGGGCGCAAAGTCCGTCCCCGCGGCGTCCATGGCCTCGAAGGCATTTCGCAGCGAAGCGTCACGGCCGCCCGCGGCCGCGTCCCCCGCGACCGGCCCGGCGCCGAAGGCGGAGGCATCCAGCACCAGAGCCTGGCGCATGACCGACGCCAGCGAGGCAAAGCGGTCCTGCCCCTCGCAGTCCGCGGCGCGGACCACGCCGGCAACATTCCCGGCGTCGTCCATGACAGCCACTGCTCCATGGGGCCGTTTGCCCATCAGGTGGAGGGCGTCGATGACGGTTTCCGAGGCCAGCAGGCTCACCGGTGTTTCGAAGACGGTATGGCGCGACTTGATCCAGGCAGTGACGTCGCGGAGTACATCGAGCGGAACATCCTGCGGAAGGACGGCCAGTCCCCCGCGGCGCGCCATGGTCTCGGCCATGCGCTTTCCGGTCACGGCCGTCATGTTCGCCACCACCAGCGGAATGGAGGCGCCGGTGCCATCGTCCGCCGCCAGGTCAACATCCAGCCGCGATGTGACGTCGGAACGCGAGGGCACCAGGAAGGCGTCCGAGTAGGTCAGGTCGGTGGACGGTTCACTCAAAAAACGCACGGCTGCTCCTCGTCGAAAATGGTGTTCCCAGTGCGAGTCTAGGCGAGAGCGCGGTCCCCCGCGGGACGGCGCCGGGAGCAGCGCCAAGGACGTCTCCCAAGGCGGCTCCGGGGGCAGCTCCGGGGGCCGATTTGCCCAATAGTTTCGCCGCTACATGATTTGGGTCACCCTTATTGGCAGTTAACCGAGGATCGTCACTAGACTGGCAAAGGTCTGGGTTCACAGGACGCAGAGAACTGGTTCGATTGTTGTGCTGAGGCACCGAAGGCGACCAGAGGGAAATCAAACTCATGGAAGAGGCGTATTTCAAGTGCCAGAGCAGCCTAGCCACCGTCTACCAGAGGAATTTGGCGGAAACGAGTGGCTCGTTGACGAACTGTACGAGCGTTACCAGCAGGACAAGAACACGGTAGATGCCAAGTGGTGGCCCCTGTTCGAATCCTTCGACGCCGGTGACAGCTCGTCTTCCAACGGGACCTCGGGTGCACCGGCTCCCGCAGACCCCGCAACCCGCGAACTTCCAGTTGTAGCTCCCGCTCCGGCCGCACCGGCACCGTCGCCGGCAGCACCGGCGAAACCCGCAGCGGCTGCAGCTGCACAGCCGGCTTCCCCCCAGACCGCTTCCGCCCAGCCGCAGGCAGCTCCGGCTGCAGCACCGGCGAAGAAAGCACCTGCAACTGTAGCCCGCGACGGCGCAAAGAAGCCCGAATCCGCAGGCACGCCGCCCATCCCGGCCCAGCTGCCCAAGAACATCAAGGCCCCCACCGCTCCGGAAGAGGACGTCGTCTCCGTCCTCCGCGGACCGGCGAAGGCCATCGCTTCCAACATGGTCACCAGCCTGGAAGTTCCCACGGCAACCAGCGTCCGCGCCATCCCGGCCAAGCTGCTGATCGACAACCGCGTGGTCATCAACTCCAACCTGGCCCGCGCCCGCGGCGGCAAGGTTTCCTTCACGCACCTGATCGGCTATGCCGTCATCCGCGCCCTGTCCCAGTTCCCCTCCATGAACGTCTACTACGACGAAGTGGACGGCAAGCCCGTTGCGGTCCAGCCCGCACACGTGAACTTCGGCATCGCCATCGACATGCCCAAACCGGACGGCACCCGCCTGCTGATGGTGCCGAACATCAAGAAGGCGGAGACCCTCAACTTCTCCGAGTTCTGGCACACCTACGAGGACCTGATCAAGCGCGCCCGCAACGGCAAGCTGACCGCCGATGACCACTCCGGCACCACGGTTTCCCTCACCAACCCGGGCGGCATCGGCACCGTACACTCCGTGCCCCGCCTCTCCAAGGGCCAAGCCGCCATCATCGGCGTCGGCGCGCTGGATTACCCGGCCGAGTTCCAGGGCGCCAGCGAGAAAATCATCGCGCAGAACGCCATCAGCAAGGTCCTCACGCTGACGTCCACGTACGACCACCGCGTCATCCAGGGCGCCGGCAGCGGCGAGTTCCTGAAGCTCGTGCACCAGCTACTGCTGGGTGCCCAGAACTTCTATGACGAAATCTTCGAGGCCCTGCGCATCCCCTACGAGCCCGTGCGCTGGAGCCCCGACCTGCAGGTCGACCCGGCCGACCAGATCAACAAGGTCGCCCGGATCCAGCAGCTGATCCACTCCTACCGCGTCCGCGGCCACCTCATGGCGGACACGGATCCGCTGGAGTACGTCCAGCGGAAGCACCCGGACCTCGATGTCCTCACCTACGGCCTGACCCTGTGGGACCTTGACCGCGAGTGGCCCACCGGCGGCTTCGGCGGCAAGCCCATGCTTGCGTTCCGCGACATCCTCGGCGTGCTCCGTGACGCTTATTGCCGCACCACCGGCATCGAATACATGCACATCCAGGACCCGGCCGAGCGCAAGTGGTTCCAGGACCAGCTGGAGCACGAGTACTCCAAGCCGAGCCGCGAAGAGCAGCTGCGCATTGTGTCCAAGCTCAATGCCGCGGAAGCCTTCGAAACCTTCCTGCAGACCAAGTTCGTGGGACAGAAGCGGTTCTCGCTGGAGGGCGGCGAATCGCTGATCCCGTTGTTGGACGCCATCATCTCCGATGCAGCCGACGACGATCTCGACGAAGTGGCCATCGGCATGGCCCACCGCGGCCGCCTGAACGTGCTCACCAACATCGCCGGCAAGACCTACGCACAGGTCTTCCGCGAATTCGAGGGCACCCAGGACCCGCGCTCCGTACAGGGCTCCGGTGACGTCAAGTACCACCTCGGCACCGAGGGTACCTTCACCTCGGACAGCGGCAAGGAGACCAAGGTCTACCTGGCCGCCAACCCCTCGCACCTCGAGGCCGTGGACTCGGTCCTTGAAGGAATTGTCCGCGCCAAGCAGGACCGTCTGGACCAGGGCGAGGCCTTCCCCGTGCTGCCCATCATGGTGCACGGCGACGCGGCCTTCGCGGGCCAGGGCGTGGTGGCGGAAACGCTCAACCTCTCCCAGCTGCGCGGTTACCGCACCGGCGGTACCATCCACGTGGTGGTCAACAACCAGGTTGGCTTCACCACTGCTCCGTCCTCGTCGCGTTCCTCCACCTACTCCACGGACGTCGCCAAGATGATCCAGGCTCCGGTGTTCCACGTGAACGGTGACGACCCGGAGGCCGTGGTCCGCATCGGCCAGCTCGCTTACGAGTTCCGCCAGCGCTTCCACAAGGACGTTGTCATCGACATGGTCTGCTACCGGCGCCGCGGGCACAACGAGGGCGATGATCCCTCGATGACCCAGCCGCTGATGTACAACCTGATCGAAGCCAAGCGCTCGGTCCGCAAGCTGTACACCGAGTCCCTGATCGGCCGCGGGGACATCACCGAGGAAGAAGCCGAGCAGCTGCTCCGCGACTACCAGGAACGGCTGGAGCGGGTCTTCGCCGAGACCCATGCAGCCCAGACCTCACCGATCCCGATCATCACGGCGGATTCCGCCGCAGTGTCCGACATCGAGCGGCCCAGCGCCCAGCAGTCCGATTTCGGCATCAACGCTCCGGCGTCCACCGCGATCTCCGCGGAGACCCTGGCGCGTATCGGCAAGGCCCACATCGAGATCCCCGAAGGCTTCACGGTCCACGCCAAGCTCAAGCAGCTGCTGGAGAAGCGCGAACAGATGTCCCGCGAAGGCGGCATCGACTGGGGCTTCGGCGAGATCGCAGCCTTTGGCTCGCTGATCATGGAAGGCGTTCCGGTCCGGCTCGCCGGCCAGGATTCCCGCCGCGGAACCTTCGTGCAACGCCACGCAGTGTTCCACGACCGCGCCAACGGCAATGAATGGCTGCCCCTGGGCAACCTCTCCGATGACCAGGCCAAACTGTGGATCTACGACTCCCTGCTGTCCGAATACGCTGCGATGGGCTTCGAATACGGCTACTCCGTGGAGCGCCCCGATGCCCTGGTGCTGTGGGAAGCGCAGTTCGGTGACTTCGTCAATGGCGCGCAGACCATCATCGATGAGTTCATCTCCTCGGCCGAGCAAAAGTGGGGCCAGCGTTCCTCGCTGGTGCTCATGCTGCCCCACGGCTATGAAGGCCAGGGCCCGGACCACTCGTCCGCACGGATCGAGCGCTTCCTGCAGCTGTGTGCCGAAGAGAACATGATCGTGGCCAACCCCACGACGTCGGCTTCGCACTTCCACCTGCTGCGCCGCCAGGCGTACAGCCGGCCGCGCAAGCCGCTCATCATCTTCACGCCCAAGCAGCTGCTCCGCCTGAAGGCTGCGGCCTCTTCGGTGGAGGACTTCACCACCGGCGCGTTCAAGCCCGTCATCGGCGAGCACGAACAGCTGCAGGCAGACGCCGTCGAGCGTGTGCTGCTGGTGTCCGGCCGCCTGTACTACGATCTCCTGTCCACGCGGCAGAAGACCGGCGACAAGACGACGGCGATCGTCCGCGTCGAGCAGCTCTACCCGCTGCCCGCCGCTGAAATCGCTGCCGAGCTCGCCAAGTACCCCAACGCCGAAGTGGTGTGGGCACAGGACGAACCGGCCAACCAGGGCCCGTGGCCGTTCATGGGCCTGAACCTGCCCGAGGCACTGGACCGCCGGGTGAAGCTGGTTTCCCGTCCGGCTTCGGCGTCCACGGCAGCCGGTTCCATGAAGCGGCACGCTGCGGAGCAGGATACCCTCCTCAAGCAGGCGTTTGCTCGGAAGTAGCTTGAACGCTGCCCGGTCGGAACTCGAAATACACGACTCCGGCCGGGCAGCGCTGCTTAATGGAAGCGGCAGCGCTGCTGAGCGGACGCTGCCGCCGCCAGCTGCCGGAGTTGGCCAGGAACCCGTTTCCATGGAACGCTGAAATTTGTTGCACATTGAGGTTAAGAGGTAGTCGTGGAAGACAGGAAGCTGCGGATTGCGGCTGTTGGGGATGAGCTGTTGGCCGGCCTGGGTGACCCCCGGGCGCTTGGCTGGCTGGGCCGTGTGCTGGCCCGCACCCCGCAGGACGGCATCACCCTTGAGTGCTACGCCCTCCCCTGCCCGCAGGAAGGCACCGAAGGCCTGGCCGCCCGCTGGCTGGATGAGGCCGGGCGCCGTTTTGGCAACAATCACGAAAACCGCCTGGTGATCGGACTGAGCGGACGGGACGTCGAATTCGGCCTGTCCACAGCCCGCAGCCGCCTGAACCTTGCCAACATCCTGGACTCCGCTTCCCAGAACAAAATCGAGGTCTTTGTGGTGGGTCCGCCGCCGTCGCTGGACCCCTCGCAGAACCGCCGCCTTGGGGAACTGAATACGGCCTTCGCGGATGTCACCACGCGGCGCAAGCACCTGTATGTGGATACCTTCTCCCCGTTGCTCAACCACGAACAGTGGCGCCAGGACCTGGCCGCCAACGGCGGAACGCCGGGACAGGCCGGCTACGGGCTGATGGCGTGGCTTGTGCTGCACCGCGGCTGGTTCCAATGGCTCGGCATGGCCGTCCCGGAGTAATACCGGAGCTACTGCACGTGCTGCGGAGTGCTTGACACCCAAGCGCCGCCCGTGAACCTATGGCGTGCGAAGCGTGGGCGGCGACGATCCCGTAACACCGTCGGACCATGTCCGGATCGGCTCCATCACGAAGACCTGGACCACCACCGTCATTCTCCAGTTGGTCCAGGAAGGGAAGATCAAGCTCAACGACCCGGTGGCCTACTGTCCGGATGTGCCGGGCGCCGCAAACATCACGATCGAACAGTTGCTGACTATGCGCAGCGGACTCTACAACTACACCGAGGACCTTGAAGTCAACAAGGTCCTGGATTCCGATCCCGGCAAGGTGTGGACCACGGATGAACTGCTCGCCGCGGCATTCCGCCATCCGCCATACTTCGCTCCCGGCGGGGGTTTCCACTATTCCAACACCAACACGGTGCTGCTCGGCCTGATCGCGGAAGTCCTGGACGGCAAACCGATTGCCGCCTCGTTCCGCGACAGGCTGTTCACCCCCCCTCGGACTCACCGCATCCGTGTTTCCGGAACAGGCGTCCAACGCAATTCCGGCACCGCATCCGCAGGGGTACATGTACGGGAACAAAGTGCTGACCCTTGATGATCCGGCCCTCCCCGGGGACATGCAGAAGGCTGCAGCCGATGGCACCCTGAAGCCCGAAGACCAGACATCCATGAAAACCTCGTGGGCCCGAGCTGCAGAAGCTGCGGCTGGAAAGCCCCCGGCCGGTGAAGGCTGACGACCCGGGCGGCGCACTCTATGGGCTGGGGATCGCGAAGTTCGGCCAGCTGTTCGGGCACACCGGTGAACTGCCCGGTTTCAACAGTTTCGCGGGCCACGATCCGGCGAACAACGTCACCCTCGTTGTCTGGACCAACCTGGCCCCGGCGCCGGACGGCCGGGACCCCGCCACCACCATTGCCCGCGCCCTCATCGGAAAGATCTACCGGTAGGCGCATTCGTCTATTGCTTTTGCCCAAGACGCGATATATCGTCTAACCATATTCACGATATATCGCAACTTGGAGGAACTGTGGACGAGAAAACCTGGACCGTCACCGGTCCGCAGACCATCGACGTCGACGGAGTGAGGTCACTCAAGCTCGGAATCATCCGTGGACGGTTCGACGTGGTGACCCACGCCGAGGACGTCACGCGGATCGAAGTGTCCGACATCCACGGGGACCCGCTGGCCGTCTCCCTGACGAACGGGAGGCTTGAGGTGCGCCACCAGCTGCACGGCGCGCAGGGCTGGTTCAAGAACCTCATGGGCACCGTCAACAACAACAGCACCAACTCCGTGGTCATCAGCATCGCACTACCGGCCGGAGTGGAAGTGGAAGCGGGCACTGTCAGCGGCGATGGCCTGGTCTCGGGCATCAGCGGCCACACGAAGCTGAATACCGTCTCCGGATCCGTCATGGCGGACAACACTGCCGGCGAACTCCATGTCAACACCGTCAGCGGCGAAGTCATCGCCCGGAACCACGACGGCGTCCTCACCGCCAAGAGCGTCTCCGGCGAAGTGACAGCGTCCGGCCGGTTCAGCAACATCCGCGCAAACACGGTCAGCGGCGACATGAGCTTTGACCTCCAGGGATTCACGCACGACTTCGGAGCCAACTCCGTCTCGGGCGACCTCACTATCCGGCTGCCGCACGACGTCGGCGTGGACATCGTGGCCAAATCCGCCAGCGGCGCCGTGGTCATCGACGACCAGAGGTACATCCAGCCCAGCGGCAAGATCCAGACCATCGCCGGCCCTGACGCGCAGCTCATGATCGTCCGGACCAACTCTGTCTCCGGAAAGACCTCGATCATCCACAGCAAGTCGCCCGCGGACGCCGAAACGGAGGCCTAGATGCCTCCCGTCTTCGCCCATGGAGCGCTTCGCCTCTATCTGCTCTCCCTTCTGGAGTCCGGCCCCAAGCACGGCTACGAACTCATCAAAGCGCTCAGTGAGCGCTTTGGCGGGACCTACTCCCCCAGCGCGGGCACCATCTATCCGCGGCTCGGCAAGCTGGAAGAAGAGGGGCTCGTGGCCACGGAGGCAGCGGGGCGCCGCACCAACTACCGCATCACCCCGGCCGGGCTGGTGGAGCTCAACCGGCGCAGGGATGAACTCGCCGGCGTCGAGAATGACATCTCCGATTCCGTACGCCGGCTGGCCGACAATCTCCGGGAGGACATCCGGGCCAACATGCGCGGGCTCCGGGCCGATCTTGCCGCCACCGCAGAAGCCGCCAGGTCGGCTGCCCGTTCCGCAGCCTTCCCCGACCGCGGAAGCCGGCATACTCCCGAAGGCGACCGGACGCTGAAGGAAGCGGAAATGCTAATCCAGGCATTCAGGGACGACCTCCGGGTTGAGCTTCGGGTCCAGGCCGCCGCAGCACCCATCAGCGGCGTCACACTCGAAACGATCCGGATGGTCCTCGACCAGGCCCGCATTTCCATCCGTAACTCCCTGAACGCCGACAGTCACTAAGCGGGCCTGGTTCGCGGGCCGTCGCGTGATGTGGGAGACTTGAGGGCAGCTCTTTTGAGTACCAAGATTAAGGAGGCCAGCTATGAGCAAGCGTGCACGTAAACGTCGTGACCGTAAGCGTGGCGGCGCGAACCACGGGAAGCGCCCCAACACCTAAGCTACGGTTTGGATTATGAGCTTAAAAGCGAAGGGCCCCGGAAACCACATGGTTTCCGGGGCCCTTCGTCGTGAATGCCGTGAGTGTCAGGATGCGACGCCGTCCGGCAACGTCATGGGAAGCTACGCTTCGACAGGGCGGATCGCGTGGATCCGGTCCAGGATGGCACTCTTCAGGTTTTCCGGGGCGGCTTCCGTACAGGACCGCTTGACCACCTTGCGAATGACGCATTCGAGGTCGTACTCCTCAAGGCACTCCGGGCAACCGTCCAGGTGATCCTTGATCTCGGCGATGTCGCTGTGTGTCAGCGCACCGTCCAGGTATTCGTAAATACGTTGCATCCGGGCGTCGTCGCAATCGCCCAGTCCCTGGCAGTCGCTCATTTCCTGTTCTCCTGTTTTGTGCTATCGGCCGCTGCGCCGGTTTCGGTTGCGGCTTTGAAACCCCGCTCTGCGGCGTAGTCCCCGAGCATGTCGCGCAGCATTTTGCGGCCGCGGTGGAGCCGGGACATCACAGTGCCGATGGGGGTGTTCATGATGTCTGAGATTTCCTTGTAGGCAAAGCCCTCCACGTCAGCGAAGTACACCGCCAGGCGGAACTCTTCCGGAATCGCCTGCAGTGCCCGTTTGACATCGGAATCGGGAAGGTGGTCCAGTGCCTCCGCTTCGGCGGAGCGGAGCCCTGAAGAGGTGTGCGACTCCGCCCGGGCCAGCTGCCAGTCTTCAATGGTGTCCGAATTCGACTGCAGCGGCTCGCGCTGCCTCTTGCGGTAGAGATTGATGTACGTGTTGGTGAGGATCCGGTAGAGCCACGCCTTGAGGTTGGTTCCGGGCTTGTACTGATGGAACGCGGAGAAAGCCTTTGTGTAAGCCTCCTGCACCAGATCCTCAGCGTCGGCAGGATTCCGTGCCATCCTCATGGCAGCCGAATACAGCTGGTCGACGTACTGCATGGCGTCGCGTTCGAACCGCAGCCTGCGCTGCTCGGAGGTTTCGGAGACAACGTCCACCTCAGCTTCCGGCTCCGCAGCTTCCAGCGCCGCGGCGGGGCGTACCCCGCCGTCCTTGCTGCCCCCGGCGTCCGCCGGACGCTCGCTGATGGTCTTGGCGTCGTTTCCGGCAGCCTCATATATGGCCGCAACGGCCGGATCAATGGTGCTCATTGCCTTCAAGTCTACTGTGACGCGTCGCGAAGCTCCCGGCGGTCGTCCGCCGGCCTCATCCCCGCGCCCGGAAAACTCCAGTGGCGCAAGGAGTTCCACGCTGTCCCTAACCAATGTCAAAGCTCCATCTCCGCTCAGTGTCCTTGCAACCGGCCCTGTGTTGCTGTGTCGGCGTCCACGGCGCGGGCGCCGGGGCAGCAGGCCAAGGCGTGCGGCATTCGCCAGCGCCGGAGGCCGTGAACAAGTACCTTCCCTCACCCACCGGGACCTGCTTTTCACAACCACGGCCGGCGGGCAAATATTCCGCAAAAGTGCAAGACTAGAACCGGTTCCCCCGCAGAAGTTCCGCGGCTCGTCCACCCAGGAGGAAATTCATGTCGTTTGTCCGTATTCTCGCCCGCCCCATGCTGGCCTCCAGTTTCGTTCTCGCCGGCCTGGACAAGCTCAAGAACGCGGATGACACTGCGACGCAGCTGTCCCCCCTGCTGCGCCGGGCAGCGGAATCCCTTCCCTTCACCACGAACGAAAAGGTCCTGGCCCGCGTCATCGGCGGCACCCAGGTGGGCGCCGGAGTGCTCTTCGCCCTGGGCAAGTCGGCACGGCTCGCTGCCTCCGTCCTGGCGGTCATTTCAGCGCTGAACGCCTTTGTCGAGTGGCGCAGCGCGGACATCACCACCAAGGAAGGCCGGGACGCGCGGCGCACGCAGCTGCTGAAGAATGTCACCCTCACCGGCGGGGTGCTGCTTGCATCCGTCGACACCGCGGGCAAGCCGAGCCTTGCCTGGCGGGCTGAGCACCTGGCTGCCGATGCCCGCAAGGGTGCCAGCCACCTGGCCGCTGACGCACGGAAGACCACCACCAAGAAGCTCAAGAAGGCCGACAAGGCTGTCCGCAAGGCCGTGGACCACGCAGTGAAAGCATAGGCACGAATGACAGGCACCGCCCCCACCGCGTCGACTACCTCAGGACCCGTTGCCGACGTGCCGCACTGGCCGGCACCTTTCGCCGGCGCGCCGGTCGACGCCACGGTCACCGTCCCGGGATCCAAGTCCCTCACCAACAGGTATCTGGTTCTTGCGGCCCTGGCCGACGGCCCGTCCCGTCTGCGAGCACCCCTTCATTCGCGCGACTCGGCCCTCATGATCCAGGCCCTCCGGCAACTGGGAGCAGGCATCAGGGAAGTTCCCGGCGACGGCTCGTTCGGGCCCGACCTTGAGGTCAGCCCCCTCAGCTCCGACGCCGCGGCGGCCGACGCCGCCATCGACTGCGGACTCGCCGGAACAGTCATGCGCTTTGTTCCGCCGCTAGCTGCGCTCCGCAACGGGGCGACAGTCTTCGACGGCGACCCGCACGCCCGCAAGCGTCCTATGGGCACCATCATCGAGGCACTGGCCGCCCTCGGCGTTGACGTCCGCGCTGCGGACGGGGCACGTCCGTCGGCACTTCCCTTCGCAGTGGCGGGCACTGGCCAGGTTCGGGGCGGCCACCTTGTGATCGATGCAAGCGCCTCCTCGCAGTTCGTGTCGGCGCTGCTCCTGGTGGGCGCGCGTTTCACCGAGGGCCTGCACCTTGAGCACGTGGGCAAGCCGGTCCCCAGCCTGGACCACATCAACATGACCGTCGCCGTCCTGAGGGAAGTTGGGGTGTCCGTCGACGATTCCGTCCCGAATCACTGGGTCGTCGCGCCGGGTCCCATCCGGGCCTTCGATCGCCGCATCGAGCAGGACCTGTCGAATGCCGGGCCGTTCCTCGCCGCCGCGCTGGCGACCCGGGGCACGGTCCGTATTCCCAACTGGCCCTCCCCCACCACGCAGGTGGGCAACCTTTGGCGCAGCATCCTGACTTCAATGGGCGCCACGGTCACGCTGGACGACGGCACACTCACCGTTACCGGCGGGCCCGAAATCACGGGTGCGGACTTTGCCGACACCAGCGAACTTGCACCGACAGTAGCCGCACTGTGCGCCTTGGCCACGGGTCCGTCGCGGCTCACCGGCATCGCGCACCTCCGCGGCCACGAGACGGACCGGCTCGCGGCACTCGTCACGGAGATCAACCGCCTCGGCGGGGACGCCGAGGAAACCTCCGACGGCCTGGTGATCCGGCCCGCCAAGCTCCACGGCGGCGTCGTGCACAGCTACGCGGACCATCGCATGGCCACCGCAGGGGCCATCCTGGGCCTTGCCGTTCCCGGCGTGGAGGTGGAAGACATCGGCACCACGTCCAAGACGATGCCGGACTTTCCGCAACTGTGGGAAGCCATGCTCACACAACAGCCGGGCCGGCAGACGGAACAGGCCCGTGGGGCGTAGCACCGGTTCCTGGGACGAGTCCGATATCCGGATCCGTCCCAACAAGAAAGGCTCCCGTCCCCGGACCAAGGACCGCCCCAGCCACGACGACGCCGTGACCGGCAGGATCATTACGGTGGACCGCGGGCGCTATACGGCAGTGGTGGGCGAGGACAGCGGGAACGAGCGCACGGTGATTGCCGCGCGCGCCCGTGAACTGCGCCGTTCGCCTGTGGTGGCCGGGGACTTCGTCTCCCTGGTGGGAGATGTTTCGGGGGCCCCGGACACCCTTGCGCGGCTCGTGAAGATCCAGGACCGCCGCACGCTGCTGCGGCGCAGCGCCGATGACACGGACCCCATCGAGCGGGCAGTGGTCGCGAATGCGGACCAGCTTGTGGTGGTGGTTGCCGCCGCCAATCCGGAACCGCGCACCGGCTTCATTGACCGGGCCCTGGTGGCGGCGTACGATGCCGGGATTGAGCCGTTGCTGCTGGTCACCAAAGCGGACGTCAAGGATCCCACGGAGCTCCTGTCCAACTACCGGCACTTGGATTTTCCGGTGATCATCAGCCGAACTGCGGACGCCGCGGCCTCCGGAATCGATGCACGCTCGGATGACGGGCTCTCGGCCCGCCTGGACAGTGACGCCGTCTCGCAGCTGCGGGCCCACCTCGACGGCAAGGTCACCGTGATGCTCGGCCATTCCGGTGTAGGGAAGTCCACCATGGTCAATGCCCTGACGGGTGCTGAGCGGGCCACGGGAGGCGTCAACGCCGTCACCGGGAGGGGACGGCACACGTCGTCGTCCGCGCTTGCCCTGCGGATCAGTGACGCGCCCGCCGGTAGCTGGATCATTGACACGCCCGGCATCCGGTCTTTCGGCCTTGCCCACGTGGATCCGGACCGCATCCTGCGTTCGTTCCCCGATCTCGAACCCGGCACGGATGCCTGTGAACGCGGCTGCAAGCACGATGCCTCCGCCGTCAACTGCGGCGTGGACGCCTGGGTGGCCGAAGGACACGCCGGCCCGTCCGGCGCGGCACGCCTGGCGTCCCTTCGGCGGCTGCTCGGCACCGACCCCCGGATGGAAGCGCAGGACGCCAAGGAACTCGGCATCGTTTCGTGACATCCCGGCCCGCCGGCTGCAGAGACGGTAGTTTGGAACCATGACCCAACCCGCTTCGAGCTACAACGATGACCTGCGCCTCGCCCATGTCCTGGCCGACTCTGTTGACTCCCAGACCATGAGCCGCTTCAAGGCGCTGGATCTTCAGATTGAAACCAAACCGGATCTTACGCCGGTAACGGATGCTGACAAGGCAGCTGAAGAGTCCATCCGCGGCCAGCTCTCCCGTTCCCGTCCGCGAGATGCCGTCCTCGGCGAAGAGTTCGGCAGTTCCGGACATGGTTCCCGCCGCTGGATCATCGATCCGATCGACGGCACCAAGAACTTCGTCCGCGGCGTGCCGGTGTGGGCCACCCTGATCGCCCTCGTGGATGAAGGTGAGCCGGTGGTCGGGCTGGTCAGCGCGCCGGCGCTGGGCAAGCGCTGGTGGGCGGCGAAAGGCGCAGGCGCCTACATGGGACGATCGCTTGCTGCCGCCACCCGCCTCAAGGTTTCGAACGTGTCCAAACTTTCCGACGCTTCCCTCTCCTATTCAAGCCTGGGCGGCTGGAAGGAACGGGGCAACCTGGACGAGTTCCTGGGACTCACTGAGGAAGTCTGGCGGACCCGCGCCTACGGTGACTTCTGGTCCTACTGCATGGTGGCCGAGGGGTCGGTGGACATCGCCTGCGAGCCGGAACTGAACCTCTACGACATGGCGGCGCTCGTGCCGATTGTCACCGAAGCCGGCGGACGCTTCACCTCGCTGGAAGGAGTGGACGGCCCCTTCGGCGGAAACGCCCTGGCCACCAATTCAATCCTTCATTCCGAGGTCCTCAAGCGGCTGAACCCGGAACTCGACGACCTCCTCTGACGCGCGACCCGGCCCGGTGCCCGGCCCGCCGCCAAGCGGTTCCGGACCGGGCGCATCACCCGCGGGCACATCAACCGGTTGCCGAATAAACGACGGCGGATTCCCTCCTTAGGGGGTGTCCGCCGTCGTTTTATTCGGCGCTATCCCCCTTCTTCCGACGCGCGTAACAAAGAGCTTAATAATTGCCGCGACTTTCCCGCTCCGCGGTGAATGTCCTAATCTCGAAACAGGTCACGAGTGCCAGCGCTAAACCCCGGTTTGCTGGCCGGCAACCCTCCATTCGCGGTGGGGTGCCCCGGGTGACGACCAGGCCGGTCCGGAACGGACCCGGCAAGCGCGGATCCCCGGAGTGCGGGGTCCCTTTACAGTGAGGTCCCCATGACTACTGCCACTTTCCCCGCAAACGCCGCAACCACGTCCGCTGCAGGCCGTCTGGACCCGCGGTTCACCGTCGCCCAGCGCCCCCTCTCAGCCGTTACCGGCGCAGAGATCCAGGCTCCGCTGATCCAGGGCGGGCACGTCCGTTACGCGAACCTGGACTACGGCGCATCGGCCCCGGCGCTGTCCGTTGTCTCGGCCTACCTCAACGAGATCCTGCCGTACTACGCCAGCGTGCACCGCGGCGCGGGCTATGCCTCGCAGATCAGCACGTCGGTGTACGAAAATGCCCGGGACATCGTCCGCGGGTTTGTGGGCGGCAGGGCAGACGATTCCGTCATCTTCACCCGGAACACCACGGACTCACTGAACCTGCTGGCCGGGTGCCTGCCGGTGTCCGACGGCCGCCACACCGGCGAAGTGCTGTACCTCGACATCGAACACCATGCCAACCTGCTCCCGTGGCAGGGTGTGCCGCACCGGAGTGTTGTTGCCGCTCCGACGCTCAGGGCCACCCTGGAGAACCTGCGGTCCGAGCTGCGGCGGGGTGACATCAGCCTGCTGGCCGTCACGGGCGCCTCCAACGTCACCGGCGAAATTCTTCCCGTCCGCGAGCTGGCCGCACTGGCTCACGAACACGGCGCAAGGATCGTTGTGGACGCGGCGCAGCTGGCCCCGCACCGCCGCATCGACATCGCCGCGGACGACGTCGACTACCTCGCCTTCTCAGGCCACAAGCTGTACGCGCCGTTTGGCAGCGGCGTCCTCGTGGGCCGGCCGGACTGGCTCGACGCCGGGACGCCCCACCTCGCAGGCGGCGGAGCCGTGCGTGAGGCCCGGCTGGACTCCGTCAGCTGGACTACAGGGCCGGCACGGCATGAAGGCGGCTCACCGAACGTCCTTGGGGCCGCCACCCTGGCCCGGGCCACCCAGGTCATCGGCGCCCTGGACCAGGACCTGTGGCACGCCCATGAGACGGCCATCCGGTCCTTCCTCGTCGAGGGACTGCGGAAGATCGACGGCGTCACTGTCCACCAGATCTTCAGCGACACCGACCAGGCCACGGACACCATCGGTGTGGTCAACTTCTCCGTCGCCGGCTACGACGCCGGCCTTGTGGCCGCCTATCTCTCCGCGGAGCACGGCGTAGGCCTGCGCGACGGCCGCTTTTGCGCCCACCCGCTGCTGAAGCGGCTGGGACTGCCGTCAGGCTCGCTGCGGGCAAGCTTCGGCGTCGGCTCCCGGCTGGAGGACGCCCAGCGCCTGCTCGCCGGGGTCGAGGAACTCCGCCGGACCGGCCTCGGCTGGGACTACGTGGTGGACTCGGGCCGCTGGGTGCCGGCCAACGACACGCGCAGTTATCCGGACTGGGCACCCAACACCCCCGGCACTGCCGGCGCGGCACCCTGCACCGAAGACTGAGGGTGCGGCGTGTGCGGTAAATTCGAGGGGTAAGAATTCCAGCCTGCCCGAAGGAGACTGCACGTGGCACGGGGAGGCCCCAAACTGCACCACCAGCGCCGGTACGAGCTCGGCCGGAGTTTCCAGGACGGCGGCGAACACTATGACCGGGTCCGTCCCGGCTATCCCGCCGATTCCGTGGACTGGCTGCTCCGAAGCGTCGGCGGGATAGGCGGCGCGTCCGGCGCCGCTGACATCGGCGCCGGGACGGGAAAGTACACCGCTTTGCTGGTGCAGCGCGGCCTGAATGTCACCGCAGTGGATCCCTCACCGGATATGCTCGCCCAACTCCGGCTGGCCCTTCCGGGGGTTCCTGCGACGGAGGGCACAGCGGAGTCCACCGGACTCCCGGACGCCGCGTTCGACGTCGTGACCGTTGCCCAGGCATGGCACTGGTGCGATCCCCGTTTGGCCAGCACCGAACTGTCCCGCATTCTCCGTCCGGGGGGCGTGCTGGGGCTGATCTGGAACCAGCTGGATACGTCGGTCCCGTGGGTCCACCGGCTCTCCCGGATCATGCATGCAGGCGATGTGCACAAACCGGACTTCCGCCCCGCGATCGGCCCGGAGTTTGCCGGTCTTGAGAGCCACCTGACGCGCTGGGAAGATCCCGTGACCACTGAGGACATCGTTGAACTGGCAAAGTCCCGCAGCTACTACCTCGCCGCCGGAGAAAGCATCCGGGCCAAAGTCCGCGCCAACTTGGACTGGTACCTCCACGAGCACCTGGCACACTCCGCCGGAGACGTTATCGGACTCCCCTACCTGACCCAGACCTGGCGGGCGTTCAAGGCATGAGTCCCGTAGCCAAAGCGGTAGGCTTGGACTCGTGAAGACCGGCGCACCCTCCTCCTCGATCGAGGACTACGTCAAGGTCATCTACTCCTTTACGGAGTGGCAGGACAAACCCATCACATCCTCGCAGCTGGCACTGCGGCTCGGCGTCGCCAACTCCTCGGTCTCGGAAATGGTCCGCAAACTCAAGGACCAGGGCCTCGTTGACCACAAGCCCTACAGCGCCATTACGCTCACGTCCGACGGAGTCCGGCTCGCGCTCTCCATGGTGCGGCGCCACCGCCTCATTGAGACCTACCTCGTGCAGGAACTCGGGTACAGCTGGGACGAAGTCCACGATGAAGCCGAGCTTCTGGAGCACGCGGTGTCTGACACATTCATCGAACGGATGGCCGGAAAGCTCGGCAACCCCCTGCGGGACCCGCACGGTGATCCCATCCCGGCGGCCGACGGTACGGTCCACATGCCGAACGCGCACCGGATGAGCGAACTCGACGAGGGCCATAAAGGCCGCATCACCCGGATCAGCGACGACAATCCCGAACTCCTGCGCTACCTTTCCGCGCAGGAAATCGACCTGGACGCCGACATCGAAGTACTGGGCCGGAAACCGTTTGGCGGCGCCCTCGTGGTCAGGATCGGTTCCGCGGGCGCAGACCGCGAATTCGACCTCGCCGACGAAGTGTCGTCAGCGCTGTGGGTCTACAGCGAATCCCGGCACGCCGGATGCCGGCTGGCGGATGGCTGAAGGGGCGCCGCCTGAATGAGTGCCGCCAGTAACCCGGACTGGCGGGCGTGGGCGGCGGTGGCTGCCGGGGCGCTGGCGGGCACAGAGCTCCGCTACGGCCTGGGCTTGCTCTTTCCGGACGCTGCCGGCGCGATTCCCTGGACCACGTTGGTCATCAATGTGTGCGGAAGCTTTGTCCTCGCCTCCCTCACCACCCTGTGGATCGCACGCCCCAGGACCGCATTCTGGCTCAGGGCCGGGATTGGTCCGGGGCTGCTGGGATCCTTCACCACCTTCTCGGCCGTGGTCTTCTCCGTTGACCAGCAGGCACGGTCCGGACAGCACGTGACCTGGCTGATCTATCTGGCACTTTCCCTGGTGCTGGGGCTTGCTGCGGCCGCTGCAGGCTGGAAAGCCGGCAAGGCCTTGAGCGACCGGACGGGTGGAGCCTCATGACGGCGCTTTTGGTGGGCATCTTCGGGGTTGCGGGGGGACTGCTCAGGTTTGCCATCGACACCTGGTTCGCGCACCGTGCCGGGACCCGCCGGCACTGGCCCTGGGCAACCCTGGTGGTCAACGTCGTCGGTTCGCTGGTCATCGGCCTGTCCGTGGGCGTTACCGGCCGGCTGGGGCTCGGCGAGGAATGGCATGCGGCGATCGCCACCGGACTGGCCGGCGGGCTGACCACGTTCAGTTCCTGGACCACGGCCACCATCCGGCTTGTCAGTGAGGTGCGGTACCTCGCTGCGGCCCTGAACGTTGCCGTCAATCTCGTGGCCGGGCTCTCCGCAGCAGCCGTGGGGATCGCCCTCGCCGGCTGACAGCGCGTGGCTGACCGTCGGTGGAGGCCGGACGCCCGCCGTCGTGAATCTGAGGCGGCCCGGCGTCCCGTATCGTTAAACGAATGGTTACGCGACGTGAAGCAGCTCAGATCCTCGATATTCCCCTGGAAATGGCGCACCGTCACGGTATTCCCGCCCGGCTGTCTGAGGCCGAACTGTCCGAGCTCCTGGACAATCCTCCGGCCTGGCTCATCCAGTCAAGGGCCAACCGGACCGGCAAGAGGCCAGTCTGGGTCCAGCTGACCTGTGCTGTGTGCGGTTTCTCGGAGGCCGCGCGGCCGAAGAAGTGGTGGCCACCGTTCACGTACGTCTGCTGCGTCCATCACGCACCGGGCGACCTTCCGCCGGTACTTCCGGGGCTGGTGCGCAGCGAGTACGAGGGAATCGGCAGCCGGTTCGTCGGCATAGTTGACGTTGAAGTGCCTGTTTCGTAGGCCAGTTACATTCGTGGCAAAACAGGCGTACCTTACAAGCACGGGGCTTATTCAAGGCCCCGAGGTAAGGGAGGGCGACATGCCTGACAAATCGCCGCACCGGCAGGTCACCAAGAAATCGGACAAGACCATCAAGCAAAAGAGGGCCGAAAAGAAGTCCAAGCATGATCTGGACACCCACGTGGACCCCGTGGCGCACATCAAGAAGCGCTGACCCCGAGGCCACGGACGGCCGCTGGAGAATGCAGGAACGGTGCAGAAAACAAAAGGCCGGAAGCTTTCGCTTCCGGCCTTTTGCACGGGGTGGAACTGCGTTGCCGCCGTCCCGATGGTGGAGATGGGGGGAATTGAACCCCCGTCCGATGTCGTGTTGTCAGGGCTTCTCCGGGCGCAGTTTGCGTCGGATTTTCTCGGCCCCAGCTATCCTGCAAACAAGTAGCTGATCCGGGCCCAGTCATCTAAGAGTCCCGTTCACCCCAATGACGAAGGTAAACAGCAGTGGCTATCTTAATGACGCCAGGATCCGGGACGATAGCAATCCCGGGCTGACGGACTGTCTTACTGCTTAGGCAGCGAGAGCGAAGTCAGTGCGCGTTTGTTTGGCACTTATTGTTTTGCAGACAGCGTTTACGAGATAATTCTGCATCCTCGGCCCGCTTCACCTGTCGCGACTAACATCGTCGAAACCGATCATCCCCGTATTTTGTTACCAAACCGGTGAGGCTCGTTGCCGAATCTTTGCGGATTCCGCGCCGTTCCTTCCCGGACTACCAATCATAACGCACTGCGGCCCGGATTCATTCCCGGCATCCGGCAGGCAGCCCGCGGCAGGTTCAGCCGCGGTTCCTTTCGCGCATGACGCGCAACGCTTCGCGCTTGTCCTGCTGTTCGCGGAGGGTCTGCCGCTTGTCGTATTCCTTCTTACCGCGGGCGACGCCGATCTCCACTTTCGCCTTGCCGTCCAGGAAATACAGCTGGAGCGGAACGATGGTGAAGCCGGATTCGCGGATCTTGTGAGAGATCTTGGTCAGTTCCTCACGGTGCAGGAGCAGCTTGCGCCGCCGGCGGGCGGAGTGGTTCGTCCAGCTCCCCTGGTTGTACTCGGGGATATGGATTCCCTCCATCCACAGTTCGTCGTTGTAGAACGTACAGAACCCGTCAACCATGGATGCGTGGCCCTCGCGAAGGGACTTCACTTCCGTCCCCATCAGGGCGATACCGGCCTCGTAGGTGTCGAGGACATGGTAGTCATGCCGGGCCTTCCGGTTGGTGGCCACTACCTTACGGCCACTTTCTTTCGGCACGGTGGAACTCCTCAGCTCTCGGTCTGGATGGTTGCCCCCGGCCGTGGCGGCTGGGGGCTATTCAATTCTACGGCAGGCCCGGGCCCGCCGTCGGTACCGGTCAGCGCCCGGACCAGGCCGGGCCGTCAGAGCAGGATCATGGGGTCGACGGCCTGCCCGTTGAGCCAGGTCTCGAAGTGCGAGTGGCAGCCGGTGGAGTTACCGGTTGTTCCCGAGTACGCAATGAGCTGTCCCTGGCTGACCTGCTGGCCCAGAGAGACCACGACGCTGCTGTTGTGGTAGTAGATGGTGGTCAACGAGTTGCCCTGGACCACGCCATGCGAAATCTTGACGTTATTGCCGCCGCCGTCATTGCTCCATCCGGCTGAAACGATAGTTCCGGCCGCCGGGGCGTAGACGGGGGTCCCGCAACTGGCACCGAAGTCGATACCCGTGTGCATGTATCCGCCGGAGCCGTAGAAGTCGACGGTACCGGGCGGGGTCGCGCGCCACCCGAACCCTGAAGTGATCGGGACGTCGGCCGAAAACGGGTGCCGCAGCCCGAAGGCCGACGGCGGCCCGACCTGGGGGACGTAGGGCTGGGCAGCCTGACCGGCGGCCCTTGCCGCGGCGGCGGCCGCTTCAGCGATGCGGCGCTGTTCAGCTTCCCACGCTTCGCGCAGTTTACGGTCACGTTCGACGATCTCCGCGGCAACGGCGTCCTGGGCGGCCTGGACCTTGGAGAGCTGGTTCTGGATGCCCGGCTTGGCAGCCTGGAGCTCGTTGTTGATCCGGGTGGTGTCAGCGATCAGCTTGTCCACCTGTTCCTTCTTGGCGGCGGCTTCGTCCCGGGCCGCCTTCTCCTTGGCCAGCGCGGCATCTGCCTTGGCTTTGAGGTCCTTGATCTCCGCCTCAACCGCCTGAAGGCGCGCCTGCGAATTGACGTTGGTTGCATTCTGCTGGGAGAGCTTGTCCATTGCGGAGTTCTGGCTTCGCATGGCCTGGTCTGCGAGGTCCATGGTGTCCGTCAGGCTGCCGCCGCTTTTGGATCCAAAGAAGAGCGTGAGGTTCGAGGGGACGCCGCCGGACTTGTAGGCCTGTGTGGCAATCTGGCCGATGAGCTTCTTGGTGTCAGCGATCTTCTGTTTATCGGATTCAAGCTGCTGCGTGATCTTGGCCTTGTTCTGCTGCGCCAGATCCACACGCGCCGCGAGCGCTTCGACTTCCTTGACAGCACTCGCAACCCGGCCCTGCGCCTCGAGCAATGCCTGCTGCGCGGCAGGAAGCTGTCCCTGGTAGATCACCAGGTCCCCGGCGGCCTTGGCGATCTTGGCGTCCACAAACTCAAGGGACTGCTGCACGCGGGCCGCCTCGGCTTCAAGTGCAGCCTGTTTGTCTTCCAGCTCGTCCGCGAAGGCCACAGGGGTGGAGGCGCCCAGGCTCGCGGCAAGGATCAGTGCCAGGGCGGCGCTGACAATGCGGCTGCCCTTCCCCGCGGTCCGGAGCCGGCGGGCCTTGCGGTCCAGTTCTGTCATGGTCATTCCTTCGTTGGTATGCACAGCCTAGACCCGCAAATATCTACGTAAGGTCAAGAGAGACGAAATTCCAGCCAAAGTTGCGCCCAGCCCGATCAGCGCCGGCGCGAGGATGAGAGTCTGCGCCGGAGAGATGAATGCCGTGTCGGGATACTGCTTTGACATGTACTCGCCAAGGAAGAAATGGGCCACGGCCCAGAGCGTGCCAGAGGCCAGCGCCGCTCCGATCACGGCGGCAATGACGCCCTCAAGAATGAACGGCAACTGAATGACCGTCTTGGAGGCGCCGACCAGGCGCATGATTCCGGTCTCCCGGCGCCGGCTGAACGCGGACAGGCGGATGGTGGTGGCGATGAGCAAGATGGCGCAGACAATCATGACGCCGGCAATGATGACGGCGACCAGGGACGCCGCGTTCATCACCGAGAAGAGCCGTTCCAGAACCTGGCGCTGGTCAATCACTGTCTCGACGCCGGGCTGCGAGGAGAACGTCTCACTGATGATCTGGTACTTTTCCGGATCCTTCATGTTGATCCGGAAGGAGGCGGGCAGCTGGTCCGGCGTCACCGAGTCGACGATCGGAGAGTTGGAGAACTGCTCCTTGAAGTGCTTGTAGGCATCGTCTTTGGACTCGAACTGGAAGTCATTGATGTATTGGGCCACGGCGGGCGATTCAAGCAGCGTGCGCAGGTTTTCCTGCTGCTCCGGTGTGGCCGTCCCCGTAGCGCAGCCGGCCGCCGTCGAGCCGTCACCGCAGAGGAAGATGGCCACCTGGACTTTGTCGTACCAGTAGCCCTTCATCTGGTTGATCTGGAGCTGCAGCATCCCCGCTGCACCGACGAATGTCAGCGACACGAAGGTCACCAGGATGACCGACACCACCATGGACAGGTTTCGCCTCAGGCCGCTGCCGATCTCGCTGAGGATGAAAGCCAGCCTCACAGTGCCTCCCCCGTCTGGGAGGAGACTGATCCGTCGCCGGGGTCCGCAGCGGAGCCGTCCGGGCGTCCGCTGGCGTCCTTGAAACGCCGCGACTGCCCGACCACCGGAATCATCGAGGTGTACAGGGCACGGGCTTCGTCACGGATGACAACACCGTTCCGCAGTTCCACCACCCGTTTGCGCATTTCATTGACGATGTCGTCGTCGTGAGTGGCCATGACAACCGTGGTGCCGTTCTGGTTGATCTTGTCCAGGACGCCCATGATGCCCATCGACGTGGTGGGGTCAAGGTTTCCGGTGGGCTCATCCGCCAGGAGGATACCCGGGCGGTTCACCACGGCGCGGGCGATCGCCACACGCTGCTGCTCACCGCCGGAGAGTTCATGCGGCATGCGGTGTTCCTTGCCTTCAAGGCCTACCGTCTTGAGGACTTCCGGGACCGTATCCCGGATGATGCTGCGGCTCTTTCCGATGACCTGCATGGCGAAGGCAACGTTCGCGAAGACATTCTTTTGCGGCAGCAGCCGGAAGTCCTGGAACACGACGCCGATGCCCCGGCGCAGCCGCGGGACCCGCCAGCTGGAAATGTTCGCAACGTTCTGGCCGGCAACGTAGACGGCGCCGGATGTGGCCCGGTCTTCCTTGAGTACCAGGCGAAGGAAAGTTGATTTACCGGAACCGGAGGCGCCCACGAGGAACGCAAACTCACCACGGTCGATTTCAAGGTTGACAGAGTCCAGCGCAGGCCGGGCTTTCTGGTCATAGACCTTGGTGACATTCTCGAAACGGATCATTGCCCTAAGAACCCTGCAGGACATGGCTGATGGAGCCCCGTACTGCAGCCGGCGCACGGGCTTTCTTTTGGGGGAAGTAGAGCTCCGGCTCCTCGACTATACGCACGGACACCTGCAGAAAAGCTGGAGTCCCGGGGCGTGTCGCAGGATTTCGGCAGCGAATGGACGTCCTCGCCGGGCGGCAGTCTTAGTTGGCTGCGTTCCGGTTGTCAGTGCGCCAGCGGATCCCGGCGTCAATGAAGTCGTCGATTTCACCGTCAAACACGGCCGAGGTGTTACCGACTTCGTGCTCGGTCCGGAGGTCCTTGACCATCTGGTACGGGTTCAGCACGTAGGAACGCATCTGGTCGCCCCACGATGCCTTGACGTCACCGGCGAAGGCCTTCTTTTCCGCGTCTTCCTGCTCCTTCTTGAGAAGGAGGAGCCGGGACTGGAGGACGCGCAGGGCAGCGGCCCGGTTCTGGAGCTGGGATTTTTCGTTCTGCATCGACACCACTGTCCCGGTGGGAATGTGGGTCAGGCGCACCGCGGAGTCAGTGGTGTTAACGGATTGGCCGCCGGGGCCGGAGGACCGGAAGACATCCACGCGGATTTCGTTGTCCGGGATGTCGATGGAGTCCGTCTGCTCGATCAGCGGAATGACTTCCACGGCCGCGAACGACGTCTGGCGGCGCCCCTGGTTGTCGAAGGGGCTGATCCGGACCAGGCGGTGGGTACCGGCTTCCACGCTTAGCGTGCCGTAGGCGTAGGGAGCGTTGACCTCGAAGGTGGCGGACTTGAGTCCGGCTTCCTCTGCGTAGGAGGTGTCCATGATGGTGGTCGGGTAGCCGTGGCGTTCCGCCCAGCGCAGGTACATCCGGAGCAGCATCTCGGCGAAGTCCGCGGCATCCACGCCGCCGGCCCCGGCACGGATGGTCACCACTGCTTCACGTTCGTCAAACTCACCGGACAGAAGCGTCACCACTTCGAGGTCCTTCAGCGACTTACGGATGGACTCCAGTTCCGCTGCGGCCTCGCCCATGGAATCGGCGTCGTCCTCGTCCTGTCCGAGTTCCACCAGGACTTCGAGGTCGTCAATCCGGGAAACCAGCGTGTTGAGGCGTTCGAGTTCACTCTGCCGGTGGGAGAGCCGGGAGGTGATCTTCTGTGCGGCGGCCGGGTCGTCCCAGAGGTTGGGCTCTCCTGCCCGCTCGCTCAGTTCGGCGATGTCTTCCTTCAGCTCCTCAACATTCGAGACGTTTTCGATGGAGGAGTAGGTGGCGCGCAAAGCGCGGATTTCTGCGGAAAAATCTATTTGAGCCATGGTTGTTAAAGCCTACGCTATCCTTCCTAGCCGACCCGCACCGCTACCGGACGAGCCTGGAACGCGCAGTGGATGTCGCGTCGATCCTGATTCCGTCCGGGATAAGGAAGTTCACGATCGGAGGATGCACCTCGGCACTCAGGACAACGACGGCGGTGGAACCGTCCGGGCTTCCGGTATCGGGCGCGACGGCAAGTCCGTCGAACCTGCCGTAGGCGCCGTTCCGGCTCAAGTAGTCCGCGGCAACACTGCGCACCCGCCCGCCGCTAAGCACCGCGGACGGGCTGCCGCCGTCCGTCTCGACCTGGCCCAATGTGTAGCTGTCCGCCGCGGCTACGGACGCCCCGTCTGCCGCAGACAACAGCTTCTTGTGTTCCAGGTACAGGGAGGACGCCGCCATCACTGCGGTGGTGACCAGAAGCGCCAGGAGAACGTAGCCGATGATCAGGACCATCATCTGCCCGTCCTCTTCGGCGTGACGATGGTTCCGCGTCACCGGAACCGCCCCACGACCTGGGTGGCCGAGGCGTCCAACCGGCTTGCGTTGAGCTGCAACGAATCGCTGAACGGCACAAAGGGCAGAGGAACTGTCAGGTGGACGGTAACTGTGACGGCCGACCCCGGGGCAAGGCAGTCCGAGGCCTGGCAGCTTGCCTCCATGCGCGCATTTTCCGCCGGATGCCCGTAGTCCGCGAGCGCGAGCATGACTGCCTGTTCCGCTGCCGCGCGGCCGCTGCCTGCATCGGGCTGTGCCACGTAAACCTTTGCGGCCTGGTCGGCTGCACCGACGACGGCGAAGGCACCTCCCTGGATCTGCCCCACCGTTATGATGAAGTACACGAGCGGGACCATCAGCAGAAGGGCGAGGAACGTGAATTCGACGACGGCACTCCCCCGCTCCCCGGGATTCGCATCCGTGCTCACTGCCGCACGGAATCGGCGAGTCAGGAAGGCGGAAGCCTTACGGCTGGATGGCAGCATGGCCTTTCACCTCCAGTGCCTCCCGGGGACCGATCAGACCTATCACGGGCAAAGGGGCCCTGACTGTCACTTCGAGCGCCCGGATGCCCTGGTACGTAACTTCGGAGGTGCTCACGTCCCGGGCGAAGTCTGCGTTGAGCGCCATTCCGATTAGCTCGCCCGTGCGGTCCCTGGCATCTGCCGCATTCCGGTCGGCGAGTGTGCCGTACCTCGCGCCCGACGCAGCAGCGTCGATCAGGGTGTTGCGTACGTGCAGCACGAGCGCAAGCTGGATCACCGCCAGGAAAAACATCGTGAGGAGCCCGCCGACCAGGACGAAATCCACAACGGCGGAGCCGCGTTCCCTCACGGATTTGTCATCGCGCCCGATCGGCTTTTCCGCCGACCGGCAAGGCGCAGCCTCCCCTACCCGGCAAGGCGCATCATCCGCCGCCCGGACCCCTGCGGTCATGCGCTAGTTTCCGACCTTGTCCATGGCCTGATTGAAGAGTCCCTCCAAGGCTGGTCCGGCCAAGGCCAGCAGCGCGGCCACGAGCACTGCCGACATGAGCGTGATCATCACCCAGCCCGGCACATCCCCTCTTTCCGGATGGTCCGTGTTCCGGTGCAACTTCCCGCCGCCACTGTCGGTGGACGCTGCCGTTGACCGGAGCAACAGGGCGATGGCATGGATCAGGGCCAGGGCGCGGATTCCGAGGTGTTTCATCGAGCTTCCATTCTGTAGTTCGGCTGATCTTGTCCCGGCATTCCGGGTGGTCTGTACTCGGTCAGAGTCCGAGGCTGATGGCGGCGAGTCCCGGGAACACTGCAAAGATGACGGTCAGCGGCAGGACACCAAAGACCAGCGGGACCATCATGGCTATCTCCTTCTTTCCGGCCGACTCCATCAGGTCGCGTTTGGCGGTGTCACGGACATCCTGTGCTTGGGCGCGAAGGACGTCTGCCAGAGGTGTTCCCCGTTCAACTGCCACGATGATTCCGTCTACGAAACGCACCAAAGGTCCCAGGTCGGTCCGTGCGGAGAATCTCTGTAGTGCTTCGACGAGCGGCTTTCCGGCCCGGGTTTCACCAAGCACCAGCTCAAATTCCCTGGCGAGTTCGCCGTGTGAGCTGCGGCAGACGCGGTCCAGGGCACCCGTGGCGCTTTCCCCGGCGCTGACGGCGAGTGCCATCAGCTCGGCGAGGCTCGGGAACTCCGCCATCATGAACTTTTCCCGCCTCTTGATCTGGGCGCCCAGCCAGTAATCCCTGAAGAGGAACCCTCCGAGGGCACTGCCCAGAACGGCGACGACGGCGAGGAAAGGATTGAACTGTCCTGATGCGGCTCCGGCCAGGATCAAGCCGGTGGCGAGCACGAACCCCAGCACAGCCCAGAGCAGTTGCTCGGCCCTGAAGTCGACGACAGACTTGCGGACGCCGGCCTGCGCCAGCCTCCGGCTCAGCGCCGACGAGCCCGGGTTGAATCGCATCAGGACCGAGAGCCCGTCCTTCAGCATCGGGCGAAGTATGCGCTCCAGCGGCCCGAACGGGGTGAGGTTGTCGGTGGAAGCCAACAGCAGCTTGGATTCCAGGTTTTGCGACTTGAGTTGCGGTTCGATCCGTTCGGCAAAGCTCATTGGCCTCATGAACGGCAACCGCACAACAAGGAGCCAAAGGCCGGCTCCGAGCAGGAGTCCGCAGACAACGGCAACAGCGCCGGGCGACGTCATCTCAGGACCCTTTCGTCCTCAGGCAGTGCACCGATCCGCAACATGACGGAGTAGCAGATGGCGGAAACCACCAGTCCGCCGAGAAGCACAGCCGCCCCGGTCGCCGTGTTGTAGGCAGCGACCGCTTCGGGCCGGGTGGCCAGCAGCACCATGACGATCCAGGGTGCCGCTACTGCAAGCCGTGCTGCATTCACTGTCCAGGACTGCCGGGCCTCCAGCTCACTTCTGGTTCGCGCGCTTTCCCGCAGGAACTCGCCCAAGGTTCCCAGCAGGCGGCCGAGGTCGGAGCCGCCCACCTCCCTCGTAAGCCTGAGGGCTTCCACGATCCGGTCGGCGACAGGGTCTGCAAGCCGTTCCTTAAGCCTGTTGAGGGCTGGATCGAACTGGCCGCCGGCGCGGTAGTCGGCCCCAAAATCCCGAAAGACATGCCGCAGCTCCTCGGGTCCCTTCTCACCCAGCTGGATTAGCGCCTCGGGAAGGGACAGCCCTGCCCTGATCGCGGACCGAAGATGGTCAACAACATCGGGCCACAACTGACGCAGGGTGGCCGAGCGTTTGCGGGCCCGCCATCTGACGACGGCCATCGGTAACCATCCCCCAAACAGGCCGAAGCAGGCAGAGATGGGCCAGGACCTTGTCCCGGCGAAGAAAACGATGCTGACGAATGCTGCCACGCCAAGACAGGTGGATACCAGGCCGAGCCCGGAGACGTTTTCAATTCCGGCTGCACGCAGCAGGTCCTGGAGCCGGCTGGACCGTGGACGCTGCCTGGCGGACCGGGGCTGTTCCCAGGCCGACCACCAGATGAGGAACAAGCCGGCACCCAGAGCCACCCCCAGCACCGGTGCCATCAGCGGACCTCCAGCAAGGCTGCAACGTCGAATCCCGCACTGGCAAACTTCTCGACGGCAGGCATGGAGCTTGCTTTGGGCTGCAGCTCGCCGTCGGTGATAGCAAAGACCATGGATGACTCGATGATGCCGTTTTCGACGCGCCGTCCGAGTGACAGAATTTCCGTCACCTGGCGGCGGCCGCTGGACTGCCGGCTGCAGTGGACCACCAAATCAATGCACGAGGCGACCGTCGGCACAACGAAGGCACTGGAGATGTTGTCGCCGGCCAGGAGCGGCAGGGTGCATAGCTTGGTGACGGCGTCATGTGCTGAATTGGCGTGAACAGTGCACATGCCGGGAAGCCCGGACTTCGCTCAAGGGCTATGAGCATGCCACTCCCTTCTTTTACCTGCTAGTGGCACTGGTCCCTCCGGCACTTCGGGCTGCCGCCTTCCCGTATTGATGGGGCGAGCACGATTCTGTGTTCGCTCCGTGCGCGCCCGCCCGATCCCACGCGGCTTAACTATCGTGTCACGCCGCTTAACAGGTCTTGAAAGGAAATCGTGCGGGAGCGACGGTCCGAAAGCTGGGGCTCCTTGCTTGCAGTTGGTCAGCACCAAACGCGAAGCATTGAGATTCTGCCGCCAGCGAACAAATTTCTGAATTCTCTGGAAACGGATGGAAGGGACCACTAATGGATCTCATGAAGGAAACGCGCCTCCCGCCCGGGACGCAAGCGGCTGCAGGGCCGCTCGCGTCAGCAACCACGAGACACCCAGAGTCCGAGTGGCCGGAACACCATCCAGGGTGTTCCGGCAGCGTCAAGAACCCAACTGACAGGGTGGCGCTCTGTAGTAATAACACCCAAGATGGCGGACCTGTGATGAGGCGCCGCTTTCCAGCTACCAGTAGGTAAGCGCGGTCATGAATGTCCCGGGCAAAGCCTTCAAAAACGTGACACGCGAAAGGACGATCCTACTGCCCAAGACCAGTCGCCCCGAGTGCAGTATCTCGGGTTGCCGCAAACCCCATCACGCCCATGGTTATTGCAACTCCCACATGCCTCGTGCTGGCCGCAAGGGCGTCCAGCAATGCAGTGAACCCGCCTGCCCTACGTCGTCGATCAAGCTGGGATTCTGCCGCCGCCACGAGTCGCTTGCTCTCGTACGGCTCCCCAAGACTGCTTTGGCAGAACTATTGGAACAGATCGCTTCGCTTATTGCGCCAGACCCCGCAACGGGATGTTGGCTATGGAACGGAAGCATCGACGACAACGGTTACGCCCATTGTTTCGTCGATCGCTCCGACTGGCTCGTTCACCGCCTCATGTATGTCCTGTTCATTGGGACCCACTTACAATCCCGACAACTGGACCACCTTTGCGGCGGTCCTTCCGAGAACGGCTCGGAGGAAAGCGACAAACTGCGCCGGCGCTGCGTCAATCCGCGCCACATGGAGCCCGTGACAGGACGGGTCAACATCCTCAGGCGTGACCGTCGAGCGCGGCACCCGGGAGCAGCATTCTGGATCGATGCTGACGACCGGGGCAGGACCTCCATTGCGCTCATGCTCTGGGCAGCCTCTCACGGGTTGCCCGGCGCAGTCCCTGGCCATTGGCACATTCACAATGACCCCAGATCAGATTCATAACGAAAAGGAAGGAACATCAATGTACAAAAAGACGGGCATCACCCTGCCGTACAGCCAAGAGATCATCGAGCCCTGGCCGGGAGTCTGGCAGTTCGACTTCAAGCGGTACTACTCGCTCGCCGCAGCCCGATCGGCCCGGGCTGAATACAACAAAGCCAACGGCATTTACAACTACGAAGATGCCATCTACCACTATGAGGAAGCCAACAACGATGACTGAACATAACTACGACTACTTCGGCGTCCGCAAGTCTGTGGCTGAGCACCTCGCCGATGCCACCGCCGCAGCCGGTGATGCCGTGCCCCCTCCCGACCCCAAGACTCTCACCTTCGAACCGGTGGAGGTGAGCCCGGGCAGGTGGCAGCTTCCCAACGAAACCAACCCCAACCGCTTCTTCCGCACTCATGACGAAGCCCGGCGGGCAGGCTTCACAGCAGAAGCACACGCCCAGCGCGAGTATGCCAACTACGTGAATGCGCTTCCCATTGAGACCAAGACAGTCGGCCAGGAGGCCAACGAAACCTACGAGGCCGGGCGGGCCACAGCCATGAGCGAAGGCATCACGCCGGAAGCTTGGGCCGTCTCAGCCGAGATCAGGGCAGCGTACCTGCCGGAAACCAAGACGGGCGCCGAACTCTGGCAGGAGCATAAGCGCAACCGTCATTAACTAAGATCGGGAGCGGGTGGGCCTCATAACCCACCCGCTCCCTAGCTTTTAAACCCGTACGCGACCCTAGGCGCTACCACGGCCGGGAAGGCACAGTGAGCGCTTTTGGGTCTCCCCCCAGGGGTCTGTGGGGATTGAGCTGTCCAGGAACCCGCAGCGGGCGACCCTTGGCACACGTCGGCCCACGGTGGCAGGTCTTGCCCGTACTCTGATCACAAAGGTGATGGGGCGCACGCCCCACCCTGAGGAAGATACCAAGCACATGCAGCGCGGGCTCTCGCTGCTCGGAACGGGGAGGTAGCATGCCTGCGCGTGGGACTATCCAATGCCACACCTGCGGGCGATTCAAGCCCATGGCCGACTTCTTTGCCCGTGGCGTAGCGCTGGTCATGTGCACGAGCTGCACAGTGGCCAGTGTGGACCCGTTGCTTGCCGTCCGCATTCGCCAGCGCTACGGCATCACGGCCGTCGAGTATGCGGCGATGCTCCTGGACCAGCACAACCTGTGCGCCGTATGCGAGAAGTTACGCCCACTGCACGTCGATCACTGTCACATTACCGGGAAGGTGCGGGGGCTGGTGTGTAGGCCCTGCAACACTGGCATGGGCATGTTCAATGACGATGCCGACCGGCTGCTAGCCGCAGCGGAGTACATCACCTATCACAAAGACATGATGGACTGACGGAAGAGAACTGTGATCGTTGAGACCGAGAGCGCCATCTATGCACTGGACCTTGTGTCCATGAGGCTGAAGCGCATGCCGCGGGACAGTCCCATCGTCGTGAAGAACCCACGCGAAGGGTTGCCGGCGGTCGTGGCCTCACTGCGTCTGGATGGGGAGGTGCTTGGGATTCTCGACAACGCCTCGGCACGCCCGCACCGTAGGTCGGGCCTGATCCAAGGTTGGGGTTTTCCGGCTGTGGGCGCGGCGCCAGTTGGGCAACGCTCTCGCTCGTGCAGGCGCGAGAGGCCAGAGTGGTCGAGAGCCGTCGGGCAGGAGAATGCGAAGGCCAGGGATCCGCTTCACAAGACGCGGAGGTGGGCTCACAACGAGCCATGAACGCCCGCAAGACGCGGGTGCAGTCGCGAAGCACCGTCAGCCGGCAAGAGACGCAGGTGCGCCAAGAGTGTACCTTGCATTGGGGGGTAGGAGACGCAAGTGCCAGGGAGCGGGATTAACTCGAACCTCCGCACCAGACCAATGCGCTGGTCCGCTATGGGTTTAGTTCTCGCCAGGTGAGGTTGTCCCGGATGGCCCTTATGGTGCCATGGACCACGCCGTATTCTCTGGCCAGACGGGCTATTATTCCCCGCGTACCCGGTAGTTGGGCGCGAATGGCGTTGACTTGTTCCTGCGTCAGCTTTGCTCCGTTAGCGTCGGCACCTCGAAGGACCGTCCCATGCCGTAACCTGTCCTGCCCGATGTTCTCCAGTGGTGTTGCCCAACGAAGATTCTCGGGGCTGTTGTCCATCGAATCCCCGTTCCGGTGGGCGGCATGCATTCCTGGCGCCGGCCGGGGACCGTGCCACGCCTCGCAGACTAAGATGTGCACCGCTTGGGGATTCCGATTTCCGCAGTGGACGATAGCGTAATCTCCCTCCCTGATGAACAGTTTGAGGATAATCATCGTCCTCCCGCGGACTCTGCCGAGGGAGCTGACCATGTAGCCCTCGAACGGTGTTGGCCGCCATTCCTCGCCGACGATTTCATCGTCCGGGTGGACGACAGAGATGATCTCATCGATTCTCTGCCGGTTGGCACTGGCCCTGGCCTCCCGCTCCCGTTGGGCGAGGATCGCCGGCGATGGCTCGCTGGTCGGGTGGGCGCGGATTTTTCCTCGCGCGATCGCAGAGATGTACGACTGGGAACACTCGAAGAGCGCAGCAATCTCGCGCTGCTTCATTCCTTCCGCGATCATTTCACGCATGCGGGCGACTTCTTCGTCGGTGAATCTGGCGAATGAACAGCTCATGCCCCGAGTAGCGGCATAGTTGCCGGCGGCCACCCTGTCTGCCATGTTCTCAGCGTGCGTTCCAATCCTTAGGTGGGAGACTTCCACGCAGGACGGGACATTGCATGAGTGCAACAGCAATTGGTCTCGCGAAAGGATCTCACCGTGCTCAAAAAACCACGCCATGCGGTGGGCAAGCATGGTCTTACCGTGGAACATGAACTTCCCATGTCCTGCCAGGGTCTTGCCCGCAGTCCAAAGCAAGCACCCACCCTCTCCCGGGCGCGTCTTATCGTAGAAACGCTCACGATCTGACCTCATCGGGGGTGTCGCGACGGGATGATCACTATCCGGTCTGGGTCCAAGTCTGCTGCATTCCTTGGATTCCGTTGGCTTAGATCCCACGGCACCCGCCGTGTCAGTAGGAGTTATCGTCCCAGGTTGTGGTGTCTCCATCGTCCGCTCACATCGTGTAGGCGAGCACCAGTCGGTGCATGTAGCACTAGTAGAGCAGACAAGTCTGACATTATTGGCTGGCATTGATCTATGCCCACTCGCCCGCACCAGTCCTCCCAGGAGCAGACACTCCGGTGGGCTGAACGTAGGGCAATCGTCGGGGCGCGGATACGAGAGCTAAGACTTGAGCAGGCACTCTCCCAAGAAGCTTTGGCCTTGGAGTCCGGGTTGAGCCGGAACATGATCATCGGGATCGAGTGGGGCAAGAAGAGCGTGGCCTACGAGCGACTTTGGGATATTGCCGATGTGCTCGACGTACCAGTGACCGCGCTACTTGTCCCGCCAGATTCGGCAGCAAGGAACACGCCCTATCGCGGCGGTCGGCGACCGATGGGCCGGTAGCGCGGGAAGAACCGCCTAGTGCCATGCCTGGACGATGCCCTCTGGCCACCGACGTGGTTGCTTCCGACGGGAGAGCACCAGCCATGAGTCGTTCCATCGACCAGGCGACCCAGTCCAACGGTGCAGCCCAGGTTCCGCGGCCGCGAAATTGACACGCTTCCTGGACCGGGGCGCTGACGGTTGGCACACACCGCAACCTGGGCGCCCGCCCCACAATGTGTCCAATGCCTGCAACGGCGCAATTGGCCGTCGGGTGACTGCAGTTGCGCTTCAGGGGGCGCCGCTGCGACGAATTTTGTCCGCATACTCGTCGGAAGGAACCCGAGTCGACTCAACGAGGCCGGCGGAACCACCACGCCTCAGGCATGACGACGGTCCCTCGAATCGTCTCGGACAGTCCCCGCTGAGCGGGCTCTCCGACGGATTTCGCTAGTGTCTTTGGCTTGGCGCTCCGCCTCCTGTGCCTCACCTCATCGCGGTCCCTAATCCCTGATACTTCGCACAAGGTGGCATCCTTCATAGTTCGCTACCAGCCGGACCGCGTAACCCATAGCGCACAACAATTGGAACTCGGGTCGACCCTACCCATTAGAGAAGCTTTTTCCTCGGAAACGGTTTGCAGGAATGCGGTGGAAACGAAAACCATTGACAGCAAGAGTATGTGGGCGTAGACCATACCCTACTTAGCGCATTGACTTGCTGAGAGCGAATTCTTCTCAGACTTCTTTGATTCTGGTGGTCGGCTCGCAGTGATTATTTGGCACGGCCGCGGCGGTGCACGTACTGATAGAGGCTGGGCTATCACATCTACTCTTTAGACAGTCGCGTCCTCATAGTGGGACCTTCCTTTGCGGGGGAATCCGTGCGTCTTAGACTCAGGCACCGGCGGCTATCCCACAGCCTTCTTGTGGCGGCTGTCCTGGCATTACCTGTAAACACAACGGTGGCCAGGACTGCGAACTTCAATAGCATGATTCGTCCTGGTGATGATGACCGCTTGGGCCAAGCCCAGCAAATACTTGACGAGGATGCAAGACCGGCGCTTTCGTATAGTGTGCCTGGGCGTTTCGACGAGAGCTGGCAGGCCTTCATCCCCAGCAAGGGAACATATCAGGAGTCCTTCGTCAACCCAGCGTCGTGGCCTGTGAACCTCGATGCATGCAGTTCCAGATCCACCCGCCGCATCACCGACTACACATTCGACGTGACCGGCGTCGGTTCGTGGAATGTAACGAGGAAGACCTCTAATTGCAGTTTGAAGGTCCAACTTCCAAAACTGGGCAACTATGTTGTCAACCTCACGCTTCACACTGCTTGGGGCGGGGGGACGGAAGGGGTCAGCCGAGAACACCGTCAAGTAATCACCGTCAAAGACCGCCTCATTGTAGTTATCGGTGATTCGTTGGCTTCTGGCGAAGGAAATCCAGACAAGCCGGGTCAATACGTCACAAGGGGGGACGATACGTTTTACGCTGAAATGAGCGTTTGGTTCACGGTGAAGGATGTCGAATGGGCCGATCGGAGATGTCATCGATCAAAGAACAGTGGCCCTGCACGCGCGGCCAGATCCTTCGAGGATAGCCACACATCCGTAACATTCTTAAGCTTTGCCTGTTCCGGAGCCAGGATCTGGGAGCTCATCGACACCCGATACGCGGGTGCGGAACCTCCCCCAAAATCCACAATCGGTTCAACCCTGATACTGCCTACGCTTCCTCCCCAGATACTCGCCGCGCGTGAATCTGTGAGGAGACCCGGGGAAGCGAGCGGTCGCGTCATAGACGCCTTAATAGTGTCCGCCGGCATCAACGACCTTCATTTCAGTACCATAATCTCCAATTGCGTTACGACCGTAATCCGTAACGGCTGTGTCGGAGCCCCGGCCTGCTGGCCCGGAGGTTACAAGCCAGTCAAGAGACCCGGCTCATATGATGCGCTGTACGTGCCAGCAGATAGGATCGGTCATTCTCCAGCCACACCACATCGACCGGAGATTGCCGGCCATATCGACTGTCTGGGAGATGGGGGTATCTCCGACCAAATCGATGGTGCCCGGGGTGAGGATCCTGCCCTCAGGAAGAAATACGACGCTCTTGCGGATGCCATTCAAGTACATCTTCCGCAGACACGCGAGATCTACGTTAATGATTACCCGGCAGACGTTTTCAAAGGCGGGGCCTGCGGTAAGCTGCATCTCCAGGGACGAGGGCTGGGGGAAGCTGACGGAAGATCCATGCGAGCGTGGGGTGACAGGCTGAATCAGAAGGTATCTCAGGCCGCACACAAGTACCGAGTCGATTCTCATCGATGGAACAAGATTTCGAGCCTGACAGAGCTCTTCACTGATCATTCCTACTGCCCCGCCGGCAGTGTTGCAGAAGCAATCCAGGGCGGGATCGGCAACCAGAGTTGGTTCACTAGCTACGAGAGTTCATATAAGACTCAGGGAAACAAGCTCGGAACTGCACACCCAAACGACAATGGTCACATCGCGTACGGGAATGCCATCCGCAACGCAATGGTGATGGATCCCCCTGCGAAGCCATACCAGATGAAGATGGTTCTCCTTGAGGTTAAAGCCGAGCGAGACTCGAGCGGGCCATACGATATCGAGTTGTCGATGCAGGAATATCAAAACGACAACGTCCTAGTTCGGCGTTTTCTGCCGGTCGTCCGTGACGGCAATTGGAGGCCGGTGCCAGAGGACGTGGCACGCTTCAACTTGGCCATTTTTCCAGCGCCAGCATCCCCACGCCATGCCACCTACATCTACGCTTCGGTGGGGCAGGTGCTGCCTATTCATCACGTTTTGCGGGACGCCTACGGCCGGGGAGAACACGAAATCACGAACTCAGTTGCTGGACTCAGTCTCAAGTACAAAATAGAGCTTGAAAAGCCCCCTCCTGAACCTGGCAGCGTATTCAGGTAGCACCCGCAGCAGTACAACCCGTTAATCTCGCGATCGAGTTCATAGGGGGACTGAGCATGCCTAGTCCAGCGTCCCCTCGGACGGCGCTACTCGTCACGGCAGCCGACTGCAGCCAGTGACGCCAACCCCGACATACAGCGTGCCCTCCCCGATAGGAGAATGTTGAGAGACAGCACAGAGCCTCATCTCCGCAACAACCAGTCATCCAGCCGTCACAGCAAGCGGCCCCAGCAACGGACTATCAGAGTCGTTGCCAGATACAAACCGAGCATGAGCGACAAATCCCATCCCAAGACCCCGATTTTCCAAGTAGCGAGGCCAACGCCGGGCTCCTTAAAATTGCTGCGTCGGCCATGCGCGATTGAATTACGTGCGGCGGTCAGTGAAGTCGCTGGGACAGGTCAAGCACGTATGACCACGGCGATGCGTCCCGGTTGGTGCGTGCCTGGCGCAGATCCAAGACCTTACCAGCAGCGAACAGCGCCAAGGTAGCTGCCAATCCAATTGGACCGATAACGCCCGACTGAAGCACCGATTCGGCGGCTGTGGCTAAGGCGGGGGGAGTGAGTGACACCATTAGCGCCTGCGGCGACACGTCAAACTTAGCTCGACGGTAAGTTCGCTGCGTCTGTTTGATCCGTTCTTGGCCGATCTGGACAAGCTGACCCTTAAGCGATTCAAAAGTATCGACAGATGCTACCTCTGAGAATGTTTTCACCAAGCCGTGGATCTCTGCCTGGAATTTGAGTCGATTGACACTTAGTTCTTCACGGCACTCAGCCAGTCGCTGAACCTCAACATGGAGAAGATCAGCGGGAAGGTATGCCTCAATAACCGCTGTGGCCACCTCCCCCCGCAACTGAAGATCGCTCGACAGAACGACGTCGGTAAACTGCCCCCGGTCAGTTACGAGGTCTCGCTGGCCCATTACAGCAAGTCTGCCCGCGCATAGGGAGAGATAGTGAAAGGCCACATCTCTCGGGAGGTAGTATTTGCCCAATTTGGGGACTGTGACTTCGTTTCGTCGCAGTATTTCGCGGGCTGCGGCGCGCAACGCAGTTGCAGCTTGGCTGTTGCCGCCACGACCTTCAAGATCTGCCTGACGAATCAACGTCTTGTAGCGTTCCTCGTCGGATCCTTGTTCTGGGTCCCGCAACGGAGTTTCATAGCCCACATCTTTTTCCCACCGAGGAATTCGCCGGTCGCCGGGCTCATCCTGGTAGCGGAGAAGACCATGCTCGGAAAGCAAATCGAGCACGGGCCCCCCCCCAACTTCCCCCTGCTCAGCATCGCCATATCCGATTGCGACTCTTCCATCTGTCTGGACAAGAGCTCCGATCTCAGATCCAGCCAAGAGGCGAATTGAGCTACGGTCTCGTTAGAATCCGTAACCTCATCCACCCTCACAGAGCGTTCTTCGGTACGTTTCTCCCACCTGGTCGGTGCGACGTACATTTGTAGAGCCTTATCCCACCGTTCATCTCCCCTAATGGGGACCTTAATCTCTTTTTGTACTGTCGCGACGGTGTCCCAGGGCTTGACGATCTCCAACACCCCGCCCAGGGCTTCGTCGAGTTCGTCCAGAGAGGCTGACATTCGCGGCGCATCGTCCGTGTGCATCACGTAGACACGTTCCCAGAGAAGTGACGCCATTCTGAGCCACGACTCAGACGGGTAGAACAGCGGGTAGTACATCGCGGTATTCATGACTTCGCCTGCCTATGATTGGCGATTTACCTCGTCGGCCGATTTTAGCGGCTTTATGCTCGGACCGATAGGAGCAAGAAAATGGAGTTGCTCCTGAATGTGCTGCATCAGCCTTGCCGCAGCTATTAGTAGCGCTCCCCAAGGTAGCTTTCCGCAAAGCCGTGGCGCCACTAATTCGCAGTCCTCCTCCGCTTAACGTGGTCTGGTCGTCATTTACATCTCCGGCGTCGAAAACGCCTGTCCTGCTGCGCACGGTTCTACAACCACAGGGATCCCCCCTTATGCTTGGGTTTCAGCCGGGTTTGCTTCGACAGCCTCCATCTCACGACGCTCGGCGGTCTGGCGGTATGCCTCGGTTATGTAATCCTCAAAGTCCTGCACGCCTATTCTCCACAGTCCCCGGGCACCTATCTGCAGTCCCCGCAGCTCCCCGCTCTTAAGCAATGAACGGACCTGGGGAATGCCGACATTTAGCTCTTCGGCGACCTGCTCCATGGTCATGAAGCGCGCAGCGGATTTGTTTTGTGCGGTCATAGCCCAATCGTATGCAGGTAATGGCTTAGTTGCTGGCCGTTCCTGGCAGCACAAGTCCCTCTTTGCCAGAGCTTCCACGGCTGACGGCCCCCATAACATCGGTGCCACTGGGAGCGGTTTGTTTGTGCACACTAGCGCCCAGATGGAGCCCTCCGCACAGCTCAAGCTGCGTGACCTATTCCCATGTGGCCAGTCCGGGTCGGGAACGACGAGCGCCGGACACCTAGGAATAGGTTTCCCCAAGTTGCGGACATCACGATCAAGGGACCGGCCGGTACCCCACTTCGAGCCACGGGTTGCTCGAAGTCGGGTCGCCACCGTGAATTCTCCCAGGGAAACAGAGGCGACCCTGTGAAAGGCGGCAACGTCAGGACTTAGGTCCGGACCTCGCCTTAACCTCCGCGCGCGCGTGGCCGCAGTGCTGAAGTTCGGATGTAGCAGAGCCGGCGGTCACCCGGCAACCGAATCATTTGCTTCGGGAGCTTCAGAAGCTTCGAACTTCGTTACGGAGCTTGGCGAGGAATCTGCCAGAAACGGGTTATCCCAGGCAGACCTCACGGTCGGATCGAGCCTTCTATCTGTCACCACCATGTACGGATTCCCCGAGAAGATGGCCAGGACAGTAGCCTGATCAACCAACCGATCGGTACTTTCCCTGCGTGTGGCACCCCTTCCAGTCACCTTCTGCCTTGTGCCCGATAGCGGCTTACCAATCTCTGCAGTCCACGTCTCTACCGGAGTCTTGTCCCAAGTGATTGATTGGATGCGTTGGCCATCCGGCAAGGGGCGCATTCTGCACATGGCAGCGAAGGTCTCATACATTTCCTCCTGCTTGTCGGGCTCAACGTCGGGGATGAAGAATTTCACGCGCTTCCTTTCGCTCGGTTGGACTCTGTACCAGCCTGCATGAGCATGTCATCGTGCGAGCCGGAAGTGTGGGAGGCGCCCTTAGTAGGGAGGCCAAGGTCTGAGGCAGGTTGCAGTCACAAGGGACGGCCCTTCCGACTTGCTCGGCAAGACCGTCCGCTATTTCTGGCAGACTGACCGCATGGAATTCGACCCGTCATCGTGGGGAACCGTCGGGCAATGGGCGTCAGCCGTCTTCGCCGGCTCGGCCTTCTTCGCCACCTTCTACGTCATCCGCAGAGATTCAAAGCTGCGCCGCACGTCTCAGGCCCGCCGCATCGTGTACTACTTCAGCTACTTCATCCCGGGTGAGCCGATGGAGGACCGCTGGTTCCACATCCGCAACAACAGCGACGAGTCGGTCTACGATGTCTTTTTCTACCACCATGGTGGCCGGCAGATTGAGGCGGGAGCGCGACAGGTGCTCCACCCTGGCGAGGAGACGACGTACCGGAGCTTGGAAGTGCCGCGGATCTCCTTTCGGGACGGGGCGCGGGTACCGTGGCTGCGGAACATCGAGGGAGACTTGACGACTGGCCGACCTAAGTACAGCAAGTGGTTCAGGCAGCACCGACGAATGTTGCAGAAGAAACCGAGCTAAACCTCTGTGGCCTGTGGTTGTCGATGCCCTGTCTTGAACCTTGGCGCCGCTATCAAGCCCTTCATCAGCTCGACGTTCACTGGCCTCTTGGCGGCGCGCAAGGAGTTTAGTGGGCGCTCTGAAACTCGACTTCCCGGCCGGCCGGGATAGAGATGTTCCTCTCAGACCGCGAAGCGCAGGACCACCGCAGCCGGCATCCGGCAGGTACCCCGGAGCTCGGCGGGTTCCGACCCGTCGACTGCCTCCGTGAGACAGCGAGGCTGCAACATGCGCTGAGGCGCTTCGCCACGAACCTGCCAGGTTCATGGCGGGTAACCCGGAGAGCCGTTTAGGCTGATCCGATGGACCTTATCGGAACGATCCAGCGAGCCGACGGCAGCATTGACTACATCACCGTCCAGGGCGACAGCTACGACAACGCCAAGGGCGCCATCGAGGCTGCCGTCCCGGGAAGCACGAAGCTGATCGCCAGCCGCACGGACCACTGATCGGCCATGCCCGAATACAAAAGGACGGCACCTCACTCGGAGTGGGTCCAGATGTACCGGCAAGGCCTCACAACCGCAAAAATCGCTGCCACTGCTGGTGCTGCCCAAAGCACCGTGCGCTACCATCTGGCCATCGCCATCACGGCGGAACCGTCCATCAGGGACGAGCACCGCAACGCAACCCGAGTGCCCCCGGTCACCCGCCTCACGTCAGGCGGGCTGCAAAACCTCACCGACACCATCGCCTTATACAGGGCCGAAGGCCGGCTGCCTTCGACGAAGTCCGCCTCACCAAGGGAACGTGCTCTCGCGACGTGGCTGACGAGACGACGCCAGGACCGAGATCGGGGCACCCTCGCTTCCACCTACAGCGACGGCCTCCAGGAAATCCCCGGTTGGGAACAGCGCACCCGCACATCCAATGACGAAGCCCGCTGGGTCCAACGCCTGCACGAGCTCACCGCCTACATGGCCGCCGGGAACGACTGGCCACGCCACAAGAAGACAGACACCGAAGAAGAACGGCTCCTTGGTATGTGGCTGCACATCCAACGCATGAAATACCGCCGCAAAGAACTGGACCAGGACAAAGAAATACAGCTGAACACGCGTCTACCTGGCTGGCCGGACGGCAGGACCCGCGGCCGACCACCGGGAGCGCGGAACGTCCGGCTTGGATAGGCGGCTCAGTCCTAGCCACTGATCACAGGCTCCCGGGCAACTCGACTTTGCTCCGCGGACGCCCGTCCTGCTGTTCGTTGCCGTGCGCATTCCCCGGCTCCGACGTACGGAAACGCCAATCATCGGCTGCACATTTAGCTGAATTCAGCACACAGTCACCTTTATGGGCAAGAATAGGTGTATGTCAAACATTTTTGGTGCTCCCAAGGCCGGCAACCCTAACGGGGCCGACGACGCCCGCATGGTTCCGGTCGGTGACACCGTCGGCTCGTACACCTCCTACCTGGATGCCCAGAAGGCGGTGGACTACCTCGCTGACCAGCAGTTCCCGGTCCAGATGGTTTCCATCGTGGGCAACGAACTCAAAATGGTGGAGCGGGTAACCGGCCGCCTCAGCTATCCCCGGGTGGCCCTCTCCGGCGCGCTCAGCGGTATGTGGTTCGGCTTGTTTGTCGGCGTGATGCTGTCCTTCTTTGCGCCCTCCCCGGGCTACTTCTCCATCCTGGCTTCGGTGCTGATGGGTGCTGCCTTCTTTATGCTGTTCGGCATCGTCACTTATGCCATGCAGCGCGGAAAGCGGGACTTCACCTCAACCAGCCAGGTTGTGGCCACCAGCTACGACGTCGTGGTGTCCGTTGAAGCCGCGCACGAGGCCCGCCGGCTCCTCCAGCAGCTGCCCATGACCCGCTCGGATGCGGCCGCTGCTCCCTACAGCGCGCAGGGGTATCAGGGCCAGCAGCACGGCCAGCCGGGTCAGGCGCAGCAGCCGGGTCAGGCACCCGCCCGTCCCGCGGGCTGGAACGACCCCTATGGCCAGCAGGGCGCCGGCGATCCGGCTTCTGGCACTCCGGGACAGGGCAGTAGTGCAGGAGAGCAGGGTGGCCACACAGAGAGTGCGCCCCAGCCCACCCAGGCGCCCGTCGCAGCGGTCCGCTACCCCGACCTTCCGGACGGCCGGCCCCAGTACGGGGTCCGCGTGACGGACCAGCCCGGGGCCGGCCGCGGAGCGCCGACCCAGGACCAAGCACACGGGCCCGCGGAAACCGAAGACAGGAACACTCCTAAGGAGTAGGACCGGCCCAATTGCAGCGAGATTCGAAGGGAAGTTCCGCCCGATGCCGGCGGAACTTCCCTTTCTGGTATCTCATGCGACCACGAGGACTCGGCGTCCCCGGCTTGGCCGGGCACGGCGGTGCTTACGTCATCTGTAGTCGGCGGTCATCAAGGTGGAGAATGGCACTATGGTTTGCAACCGGTAACTACTACTCAACGATCTCTAGGGCGGGCAGGTTAGCGACAATCATGACGGTCTCCACCGAAACGGTGACGATGCGTTTGATGAGCTCCACGATATAGCGGGGATTGCCGATTTCACGGCAGTAGTCGTTGGGGTCGTTCGTAATTTGTGAGTCCTTGTGTGTGGTCACCTGGTAGCGGTCCAGTATCCACTCAAGTGCAGATTTTCCATTGACTTGGTAGTTGAGAGCATTCTCGGGGATGCCGGACAGCGTAATGTGCCCGTTGTAGATGATTTTGGAGCGGTCCTTGCGTGCTCCAAAGGAAAGTTTCGTCACCCGATAGAATTCATACTGCTCCAGCAACGATCCAGGCTCAGCCACCGTTCGAGTCTCGTCCAAGCCATACGGTTCAACTGATTCGTAATTGAGATGAAGATCCGCCAATTGTCGGCCCGCCTTGCTGAAGCCCCAGAAGTCCGTGGCCTTGGGTACTCGAGGAAGCATCTTCATGAGGTCTGCTTTGTAATTCTCCCTGTATGCAGGGCTGTGCAGTAGGCCGTAGACGTAATAAAAGATATCTTCCTTGGCCACCTGCGGGTCTTCGTAGAAGCCGCGATAGGCGGCGAGCGTTGCGTCGGTGATGTTGTCTTTGCGCCGGTAGCCATCGACGATTGCCTCAGCATCAGTAAACAGGTCCACTTGGTCCTCGGAAGCCGGCTCGTACGTGTACAGGCTGAAGGCCTGACCAGTGTGGATCAAATGCAGGTTGGGGATTGAATCCACAATCATGGGTGAGAACTGTTTGGAGGCGCCCGGGCTGCTCATGAACAAGGCAATATTCGGCAGCCCTTCGGTCGGGAACATTGTCGGCAATTGATAGGTGCGTTCATTCATAGACTGGTGAAAGTACACAGCCTGACGGCAAAAGGGTCGATACAACCCATGACGAACACTGGCTAAGTAAAATTCGTGCTTTAGCCCGCGTTTAAGGTCATCGGCTAGGCCTCCGCCCCACGCAATCTTGGTGGGGTCATTGTCGACGGGCCCTCCGGCTAGACGCTGCGCCTCGTAGTTCGCGATCATGCGCCGCATGTTCGATTCCAGAGCTTTGCGGGAGAAGTTGTAGCACCAAGCATCGCGGCTGGTAGCCAAACCGCGAGAATAGTTCTCAAAAATACCGTCGGTGTTTGATTTGCCCTTTGTCGCTTTGTCTCCGAGCGGCTGGTACTTGTCGTAGTTCTCATCCCGATGGTTAATCCAGTCACCGTGATCGTTTGGAACGATCGTCTCCCAGTCAGTGCCTTCAAGCGATTGCTCTATCTCAAGGATATCGAGTTTCTGATCGCGCGTGAGATAGTCACCGATGTCCCGGTACTGGATATCGGCTGGCCCGACGCTGGAGGTTTTCTTTATGAGGATACAGATGGCTACTTGGGTGCGCGATCCGCTCCCGAATATTTTGCCCCCCTCCCTTCGGGATTGTTCTCCCGACGTCCTCTGATTTCCCCGAAGGTTGTAGACGAAGATGCGACTGAACTCGTTGACGAATGTTTTGCGGATGCCGTCCGCCGTATTGCCGTCGATAAAACTTCCGTTGGATACGAAGGCAATCACGCCATCTTCTTTGATCCGATTGGATGCCCAACGGATTCCGCGGATGTAGGAATCATAGAGACTATTTTTGTTGCTCCCTGTCGAGAGCTTCGCGTAGCTGTCGGCGATGGACGCATCCAGCAGCGGATATTTCTGGTTCTGATTGTTGTCGTTGGCGTTGGTCTGCCCGGCCGAATACGGCGGATTCATCACGATGACGCGGATGTTTTGGGTCTTCTGCCGTTTGACTCGCTCGGAGTTTTCCGGAAAGACAACGGAGTCGAAGGCGCCGTCGGTCTCATTGAGTTGGAAGGTGTCGGTCAGTGCGATGCCGTCGAACGGCACGTAACCGTGCTTGAGGCCATTCTTCGTAGATTCTTCGGCGAAGACTGTTTCGATGTTAATGGCGGCGATGTAGTAGCTGAGGAGGACGATCTCATTTGCGAACATCTCCTGGGTGTACTTGCGGTGCAGGTCCCTAGGCTTGATCAACCCGGACTGGAGAAGCCGCGTCACGAAGGTGCCGGTGCCGACAAAGGGTTCGAGGATGGAGACGCCCTCGTCCGAGAGGGATTTGCCGAACTCGAGTCGCAGGGCTGCATCCGCGGATCGCAGGATGTAGTCCACCACCGGAACCGGTGTGAAGACGATGCCGAGGCGGTCCGCGACGCGGGGGAAGGCGTTGCGGAAGAAGTTGTCGTACAGCTCCAGGATGATCTTCTGTTTGGCGGCGGCGTTGTCGATGGACTCCACCCGGGCGCGGACGGAGTCGTAGAACTTCTCGAGCCCGGCGCGTTCCTTCTCGAATGCAGAGTGGTCATCCAGCTGGTTCAGGATGTTCTGCATCGCCACCGAGACGGGGTTGTGATCGGTGAAGTTGGAATCCGTGAACATGGCGTCGAAGACGGGCTTGGTGACGAGGTGTTGGGCGAGCATTTCTACGGCCTGGGCCTGGTCAATCTCCGGATTCAGGTTCTCCTGCAGGCCCTGGATGAAGTCGTCAAAGGCTTTGCGGTGTTCCGGTTGCGCCTCCGTCAGCAGGGCGTTGATGAGTGTGATGTGTTTGCTTGCAATGTCTGCTATGTCTTTGGACCAGTCTTCCCAGTACATGCGGTTGCCGCACTTGTCGACGATCTTCGCGTAGACAGAATCCTTCCACTCCCCCACCGGGAACTGCAGCGCCGGCTGCACATAAGTCTGTTCATCCTCGCCATCGTTGTCTCTACCGCCACCCGCGGCTCCCCCGCCGCCGGCATTACCGCCCACGTTCGTCCGGGTCTTCTTTTTCGGTGACAGGTCCACGGTGTCGACAAGGATGGATTCAGGCGCCTTGGCGTTGAGCTCGATCTGGTTGATCGCGGCGTCCATGCGTTCATCGTGGGCCCGGAGAGCCTGCAGGACCTGCCATACGACCTTGTAGCGGTTGTTGTCCCGCAGCGCCTCGGAGGTAGACATGCCTTCGGGGATAGCGATGGGCAGGATGATGTAGCCGAACTGCTTTCCCTTGGCGATACGCATCACCCGGCCGACGGCCTGGATGACGTCGACCATGGAATTGCGCGGGTTCAGGAACAAGACCGCGTCCAGGGACGGGACGTCCACGCCCTCGGTGAGGCAGCGGGCGTTGGTCAGGATCCTGCAGACGGGCTGATCTTCGGGGCCGTCGAGGTCTTCCTTGAGCCAGTCGAGCCGTTCAGCTCGGGTGATGGCGTTGAAGCCGCCGTCCACGTGCTTGACCTCGACCTTCAGGTCATCGGTGGGGTCATCGTTGTCCAGGTTGGCCAGGTGCACCCGGACCAGATCCGGGAATTCAGACTCGACAAGCTTGGAGGATTTGATGTCCCGGTTGAACGCCACCGCCCGTTTCATCGGCGCCAGGTCGTTGCCGAAGGACGTCTCGTGAGTGCCGGAGCGGCGCTTGGCGAGTCCGTTCCAGCAGCCGATGAGCTTGGCGACGTCGTCGATCTGCAGTTCCATATCTGAATCCGCCAGCTGGTCCTGGAAGCTGGAGACAACCTGGCTTTGTTCCACTCCGAGGACCAGGACCTTGTAATCAGTCAATAGTTTTTTCGTCACGGCTTCGCCGAAGCCGATCCGGTAGAACACCGGCCCGTACATGGTCTCATCGTCCATGGAACACAGGATCGCGTCCCGCTCGAGCGCCTTGTTCTTGGTGTCGTCGTTGAATAGCCGCGGGGTGGCCGTCATGTAGAGGCGCTTGGTGCCGGCGACGACGTCGTTGCGGTGAACTTTCACGAAGTGGGAATCCTCGGTGCCGGCCAGAGTGGCACCGGTGGTGCGGTGGGCTTCGTCGCAGATGATCAGGTCGAAGTCCGGCAGGCCGGCTTTCTGTGCCTGCGACACTGCCTCGATGGACTGATAGGTGGAAAAAACCACCGTCATTCCCTCGTCCAACTCGCGGGCGCCCATCGCTTCCAGCAGCGTGGATCCGTCTGTGGTGGCCGGGATCTGCAGGTCGTGGATGGCCACATCGGTGAAGTCCGAATTCTTCTGCCGACCGACCTTCGTGTCGGAGCAGACTGCGTAGGCGTGCATCGTCTGCGTGGTCTCGTCCGACCACTCCTTAAGCGACTGGGACATCAACGCCAAGGAGGGGACGAGGAACAGGATCCGGGCGTGGCCTTCCTGCTCAGCGACCCGTTCGGCGATCTTCAGGGCGGTGAAGGTCTTGCCGGTGCCGCAGGCCATGATCAGTTTGCCCCGGTGGCGGGTTTCAAAGCCCTTCAACGCGGCGTTGACCGCTTCGTGCTGGTGCGTGCGCAGCTGCTTCTTCTCATGAAGCCGGGGAGCCTTTGAAGGATCGGTCAGTTCGTAGGTAGCCCAGTCGATATTGGAATTCCGGAAGTCGGTCAGTCCGATGCGCTGGATAGGGAGGTGTTGATTGTCCAGCATCTCCTCCGCATTGCCTGACCAGTCCCGGCCGGTCGTGTCGACGATGAGCCGGTGTGTGAACGGCGCCTTTCCGGACGCGGAGATGAATGAATCAATGTCTTGCTTCTGAATCCGATGGCCCTCGGCGTAGAACTTGCACTGGATCGCGGTGAAGCCACCATCCTGACGCTCGCCCACCAGGTCGATGCCGTTGTCCTTCTTACCTGCACGGGCCGGCCAGTCCCTCCACAACCACACGTTCCGGTACTGCGGGGCCTGGACGCCGTCCTTCTCCAAGTACCGGCCAACGAGCTGCTCGAAGTAGTTCCCCTTCATCCGCTCGGAGTCCGCGAGGTCACGGTACGAATCGAGCAGTACATCGAACGTCGTTGCCAAAGAGAAAACCCCCAGAGAAGAGAAGCATGTGAATCCGGCGTAAACCGGTGCCTCTGATCATATGATCTTCTTGAAGCCGCTCCCGGCGCTGGATGTGGCTCGCAGCCATCCCCTGCTGTCAGACGGCGATGCATTTGATCCTCACAGTGGTCGTTTGACCTGCGTTAGGTGCACTCGACACTGGACCGTCGGACACCGGCCGCTCAGCCATTCTGGGATATTGTTCTGGCATGTCAGGGGAAGAAACACATGAGAAGGGTCGCGAAGGAGCACGGCGAGCCAAAGAATGGCTCGAGTCCACAACGCGCGTCAATGCATGTTGGGTAAACCCCGACAAGCTTGCTGTACGCAAGCTGACCTTCCCTTGGGCCGGCAGCGACCGCCAGCCCTTCTCGTACGACCTCGGCGGACTGCTAAGACGCGGAGACCTTGAAGGCCAAAACTTCTACGCCGAGGTAAAAAATTACAGAAATACTCGGAATCACCAGGCATCCGAGTATGAGGAGTATCTGGCCAAGAGCTACTGTGCCTATGTCTCCCGCCCTGAATATTGCGACAGCTTCATGTGGATCACGTGGCACCCATTCAGCTCTACAAAGTGGGAGCATCTGTGTTCAGCCGAGACGGTCTTTGAGGCTGTCGTCAAGCACCGCACTGACACCCTCGGCATTGCGGACGAGGCGGAGGCGGCGGCCGCGGTTGACCGCGTGATCTGCAAGGCTGTGGCGGACAGGCTCTGGCTCATCGTTTTGTCCGATAAGCAGGAGATGCTGACGGTTTCAGCCGAACATCGAGGTCTCATCGAGCAGCACGACACGGCAAGGGGTGTGAGGTGAAACCCAGCACGCAGCCAAGCTTCGCGGGTCAGATTCTGAGCGCCCTGGAGATCCGTTCGCCGCAGGACTCAATAAATGCGGTAAAGATCGCCGTGATCAAAGAGCTCGAAGCCCTCGACTCGTCCGTAAGCATCCATGACACTAGCTACTTCAACCACACTTTCGCGCCAGATCTCGTATTGAGTTGGCGAGAGAAAGCTGAACGACCTGTGTACCTGCGGTTCACCGATAACCTGGATGAACTTAGAGACGGGATGTCAAAGATTGATGTCCTGAACCCGATGTTCTTCGGTTTGACGAGCCCGCCGCCGGGCAACGATGAAGCATATGCCAGTTTGGAAAAGACGGCACAGCACAACCATGCGTTAGTGACAGACGCTGAAGGAGTTGACACCCTTATTGAGCGGCGGCAGTCGAATGCCGGGGTCAACTTGTTGAGCCAGGCGCTCACGCGCGGAGGAAAGGGCTTACTGGCTCGACCCCAAGTCGAAGAAGTGACGAGAGCGATATCGGACGGCTTCACCGGTGCTCTCGAAACAAGAAGCGATCCAACCCGTCTAGCTGTGGCTAGGATCGAGCAGTACCTGGACGAGCCTCAAGCTGCGCGCATGACGCGCGTTTTGCAGGCCGTGTGGGAGGGGAGCGAGGGGAGGCTGGACCAGTTCCCAGGGCCAGCTGATTTTTCTCGCATGCTGAACGATGATTCGCTTCAATACATCCTGGACGTCGTCGGTGCGGAGGACCCGGAGTTCTGGCGGCGGATCGGAAGGGCTCTTACAGTTACCCAGTTGTCGAACATGAATGTCACCGACACCAATGGGAAGGGATTCCAGCAGCTCGTAAACGCCAATCTCGACGTCATCAGATGCCGTGCCGCTGCCGTTAATTCGACGAACGCAACGCTGGGCTCAGAGGAAAAAAAGTTCCTTTGGTCGGTGCGAGGTGGGACGTTGGCCATCGAGGGGTCCGATTTCACAGCCTTTATCGGTGACCGCAAGGATGATGTCGATAATAGAGCCAATGGCCCTCAGATCGGGATAGCCGTCGACGTACTCTCCCGAAAATCTGTAGGCATGAAGGTCTCAGAGGTTACACTCCGAGATGGCGGTTCCGCCGTTCAGTTCATGTCTGATGAAGGTGTTGGACAAGACGGGCGACTTGCGACGATAGCTGCCGACCTATCTACCAGCAGCCGAGCCGAAAAGGCGGTGGTCCTCATTCCTGATGGACAACTTTCCCTCGACTTCAAGGAGGCGACGGCAACCGCAAAGACACGGAGCACACCTCTGATGGCCCATCTATTGGTGGCAGCGTTGCCGTTGCTTCACGAGTTCGCGGACGAAAGACTCGAGGCGCTGGAAGCATTTCTCCATGTCGAAGGGGCAACCGAATCTTCCGGCAATTCCGGCACCGTGGAGGACTTGCTGACGCTTTTGCTGGAAAGAACCTCAGAGGACCCTGAATGACGCAGGTTGGCCGTCTGAGAGTCTGCGGCTACGCTCCGTTTTGGTCGGGCTCTTTGCGCAGCCTCTCTCGTTCCTCTTTGTGCCACTCTTCCTGGGCTTTCCAAGATTCCTCTGCCATAGAGCACGCCTCCTGATAGGAATCATCGTAGGACTTGATGTGGTCCGGCGGGTCCGGAAGCGCTACATCCGTCAGGTACGCCGTGACATTGTCGCTGATCCAAGATTCCAGACGACGGGTGGTCGCAACGACGGCTTCGCCCTCGAGATGCTGGAATTCATGTGGGGCTGAGAGATAAGTCGCGGCCGATTTGATACGAGCTTGAAGTTCCAAGTTGGTTATGAGGCGGGCCGATCGTTCCAAGTCCACGATTCGAGCGTTGACGAGGTCTGTCCCCTCAGAGGAGAGCCAGAAGCCTGGCCATCCTCCTCCTTTGTGCGGATGATTCTCGGCCGTTTTTCGGATGTCATGCAGAATGGCCATTGATTCAGCAGCTGAATCCTCGGAGCGTCTGCGGACCTCTGCTCGCCTTTGGCGAGTAGCGGCACGGCTGGCTTGCCAGGAGCCGCCAAGAAATGACAGGCCGCCTCCGATGACAGCCCCGCAAGCGGCTGGAATGACGGCTGTCCAGTCCATAGAAGTTCCTCCAAATGCAGTGTTCGTTCAGTACCTCTCATCATGCATCAGCTTCCACTCAAACTCTGTTGAGAAACTCGCGGTGCATGGCAGTGCTTCCGGGTGGGGCGGACGGCGACGACGACCTGGATCTGTCATTCGTTTCGGAGCTGATAAGAGGGTGAGGGGCCGGTACCTTCTAGCGCAGACACGAAGTACAACCACTTTGTGAAATACGAACGTCCGAAGTGTTTGATAGCGCCTTCGTGGTACAACAGGCGGTAGGCCTCCTTGGGTCCGGCCGTACGGGCCGCCTGGGCGCCGGCTTCCAACCTCTCACTCGCGGATGCAGCGACTGGGAGGGGCGCTGGGGGGTGGCTCCTGTCGGCAATTTCAGTAAGTATCCAATGCGTTCGAACAGCGCCGCGGCCTGACGTCGTACCCCAGCCCCAAACATCGAGTCAGTGGACGGTCACCTCGGTCTGGGAGTTAGTCCAAGGTTGCGAGCACTTCCGGCCCGGCGTGCATCTGATCGAGCCACGGTTGGCGAAACCACCACCGAAAAGGCTCCTGCGGGGTTGGCTCTTCTTCAAGGAGGGTGAGGAGCGCCAAGGGTAGATCAATCGTCATAGTGCCATCCTGCCGTCTCTCGGCCTGATTTCACACCAGCGCCACAGAGCAGTTCTTATTAGTCAGCGGGGCCCAGTACGGTTGCTGCAGTCAGCAACGCACATCTTGCGAGAGCTGAGGCTGACGCCCTTTACCAGCGACCTACGACTACCAGGGTGTTGTCGCCTGATCCAGGCTGACAACCGAGCTTCGTCAACAAACGAAAAAACCCCGTGTAAAAACTGGGAACAGCGGGGTTCTAGCTGGTGGCTCCGACCGGCGCCGATCCGGTGACCTTTCGATTTACAGACGGACGGTCGCCCCGCACCGTCGGAGATATCGTTTTCCAGACGCCCCGTAGCTTTGGCAGGCAAGTCCCCGCCTTGGCCATATATGGCACAGTCAGCGAACGTTCGATATGACCGTAACGATCTGCGTGCGTCGCCAATTGGGCGCTCAAGCGCCCTCTGCGGCTCCGGGAGGGTTCGTATGCGCTGAGCAGCCGGTGCAGGGCGGCCAGTCCCTTGTAGGGGCGACTGAAGGCCGCACGGCCACGATGAACCTGAGCGCGCTCGAGGAACATCCATTTAGTAGCCACGTCTTGGAGATTTGGCGATCACACAAGGGGATACAGGAGATTGGCCACCTGTCAAGGTTTAATTTCGCTTAACTAGAAACCCCCGGAATATCGGGGATTCCGGCGGCTTAGCCTGTAGCGGTGGGGAGGCTCGATCTCCCGACCTCACTGGCCCCTTCCGAACGTCGCCAAGATCCCGCCCGTAGAACCGTGTCAGCCAGGCCGCCCCCCGTCGCATCGTCCTACTGCTGGTTCCTGCAATCGTTTCTACGCTCACGGCATGGATCGTTCGCCCGCGCAACGGGCCCCTTCCGCGAAGCCCGGGGGGGCGGCGGCGCCCACCTGATGAATAGCTCCCGGTGAGCGAGGGCCTACCAGTGCGGGGATAGGTTGGGAAAGGAGAAGGGCGCCTGCAGGCACCCTAAAGCCGGCCACTAAAGGGCAGGATGCCCGTCTCTCCCCGCTTAGCGAGAAGAATATTATGCATTTGCCCCCGAATCCCTGCGTTCTTTGCGCCTGCGCTCGATGAGCTGAGCCAGTCCGGGGTGCTGTTGGAGTAACTTTTCAAAGCTCTCACGGTTCTTGATCTGACGGTCGTAGACGCTTCCCCTACGGCTGGCACGAAACGACTCGAACCACTGCCGTAAACCTGGCCCCAGTGATACCCGCCCCATCGCGGCAATGTCCTCACTCGTAAGGACACGACGGGAATCGCCAGCTGGTTTGACGTAGACACAGACCGTATCGGGGTCAAAGACCCGGGCAGACCCCTCAGTATGAGGGTGCAGCACTACGTGAAAACGCGAACGGATGTAATCGCGGCGATCATCGATGGGAAGCGCCAGCCAGGCATTGAACCGCTGCTCAACAGTAAGTATTTCTCGGTCAAGCTTTGCCACGGGGTCCAAGCTTGCCGCCTGATCGAAGCCGAACTGAGCCATCCTTTCCTCTAACTCGGACCTACGACGCTGAATTGTTTCGTTGAACTCCCGCATCTGGCTGGCAGCAAGAACTCCTGACGCAAGCAAGCCTCCTGCTTCCTGCTCTCGAACGTGCAGGGCCTCAAGCTCGGCAGTGATGGACGTCCTCTCCGCGCGGGATACAGAACTCTCCGGCTCTGCCCTGTAGGCCTGAGCCATAGAACGGAACGCCCACATCTCCACCACCAAATCCACGAACTCTTCCCGCTTACCGACATGTCCTGAACCCTTGGCAGGACAGCGGTACACAGTGTGTTTTTGCTTATCACCCGTTACCGGATCGGCTCTGCCGTACACCGTGGCTGAACGAACCGCCTCCCCACAGTGGCAGAGGGCTATGCCGGATAGGAGGTGGGCAGCCTTGTTTGACTGCGAGCGCCGACGCTCAGGCATCTCAAGAATGGTTTTAACAGCGCGCCACACAGACTCGGAGACTATGGGCGGTATCTGGTCACGACTCAGAATCTCGCCACGGAACTCATAGAGCCCGGCGTTGCGTGGACGAAGCAGCGCTTGACGCAACTGTGCATACGCCCAAGGCAGGGCCGCTGTCGTGAGCAGCGGCTGACCATCCCACCCTTGGTCGTTCCACTGAGCGATGATTGCCCCCAGCGAGCGCCCCGCTAGGACATCTTCATGCGCCGCCGCAAGGGCTTCGGCCTCTCGCGGATTAAGCACAAGCCGCCCATCCACCACGTCCCACCCGAAAGGTCGTCGCCCTCCGGTCCAGCGGCCCTCTGAGGCAAGCTGCTGCGCCTTTGCTCTTGCACGGTCTCGCTTCGTCGCCGACTCGAATCTTGCCACCTGTCCCATAATGCCTGCTCGCAGCAGGCCGTCAGCTGTGGAGAGGTCAATCTCGCCGCCGGCCGTAACGGCATACGTGAGTATGGGTTTATCCGCCCGTTTCCCTTGGCAGATGTCTGCGTACTCCTCCAGCTCAATCGGGCGACGGTGGAGCCTATCCATACGCCAGCACAGAACTGCGTCGGCCTCCCGGGATCGTAGGCGGTCAAGCATGGCTGCGTAGGCCGGACGGGCCCGGCCGCTAAACGCCGAAGTAGCGTTGTCACTGAACACCTCCATGACATCCATATCGTTGCGAGCGGCATACTCCCTACAAGCCTCTTCTTGGCGCTGGATGCCAAGCCCTTCCGCTCCCCTGTCCTGGGATATGCGGGTGTAGATGAAAACGCGTTGGGTCACGTTACGATTCTACAGTGCACTGTGCGTGATGCAAGTCGGGGAGTCCCGAATTAAGCGCGATCAGCATGTCCAGACTTTCCGCTTCACGGACCTCTCCCACGACCAGGCGGTCCGGCCGCATCCTGAGGGCTTCCTTGACGAGCCTTCGCAGCGGAATCTCGCCCTCACCCTCCAGGTTGGGCTGCCGGCACTGCAATCCGACAACATCGCGCAACGGAAACTGCAGTTCAAAGATCTCCTCGACCGTAATGACGCGCTCCCGGGCGCCGATGCTGGCAGCCAGGCAGTTCAGCATGGTGGTCTTCCCGGCCTGCGTCGCACCGGAGACCAGGATATTGAGTCCGCTGGCTACTGCAGCGCCCAGGAACCGGGCGGCCTGCGGAGTCAGGGTGCCAAGCTCCACGAGATGTTCGAGCCGGCTGGCCTTGACCACGAACTTGCGGATGTTGACCGCCCAGTGGCGCCGCGTCACATCAGGAATGACGACGTGCAGGCGGGATCCGTCCGGGAGGGCCGCGTCCACAAACGGCGAAGACATATCAAGCCGGCGGCCCGAGCTTTTCAGCATGCGTTCCACGAGGTCCCGTACTTGCTGGTCCGAGAAACTGAGCGAGGTGAGCTCGGATTCGCCGTTGCGTGCCACGTAAATTTCGTTGGGTGCGTTGAGCCAGATTTCTTCGATGGTGGGGTCATCCAACAGCGGCTGCAACGCACCGAAACCGGCGACGGCGTCGTAGACATGCCGGCGGGCGGACTCCAGCGGGCCGATCGGCGGAAGCGGCCCCACCAGTGCGCGTTCGTCATAGTCGCTGACGGCTGCCTCGACCAGGCGCCTGACCTCGCCGGCCTGCCGCAAAGGGTCCAGGCCGCGGCGCCGGATCAGCTCGCGAACCTCGTCCTCCACGATTCGAACAGCATCCATGAGTTCCCCCAATTCGACTGCCGCCCCCGGCTGAGGCAGTACAACTGCGTTAAAGCTAAAGGAGCATGCACATGTCGGCCAAGTCATATTTTCGGTCTGTGGACAAATCCCTGATGGCGCTGAGTTGAGAGTGACCTATTTATAGCTGAACCTCGTGACCGTGGAGGAGGGTCCTGTCTGGCTCTCGGCGGCAAAATAACCCAGGTTTTCGAGGGCATCAGCCATCCCGGATTCACCGGACCTTTCAATAAGGATTACCGTGCGATATTGCCGAATCCGTTCCGCCGAAGTCTGTATGTCGAACCGTTGGTTGAATATCCTCTTCCACTGGACGGCCGTGATTCCAAGGGTGGGGTCGCCGAGTCCTGCAAATGCGTCAGGGTAGGCCTGGTACGCCAAGTCACTGGCCGGACTCATTACGAAGCAATCGCCGCGACTTCCCAACTTATCAACCGACTCCGCGATGAAACGGAAATCGTCCCCGCGGTCTCTCCCGAACTGTGTCCGTTGGCCTACGTATGACGGGAGCGAAATTAGGAGAAGCGCTACAGCTGCAGCCCCCGTGGCAACCTTGATCTGTCGCCAGGGCTTTTCCGACGCGACCGTTGCCAGTCTGGCGACGGGCGTGGCTGCCAGTAGCGCCATGGCAGGGAGCTCAAACGTCAGGTACCGAGGCAGGTAGTAGTTCCCCCCTGTCACCAGAGAGCCACAGATCACAGCTAGGGCGGGGAGGACCAGCCAAGGCAGTGCCAGGCGCACAAGAAACTGCCGCCGGCACAGCACAATGCCGGTTGGTACGGCCAACCACATGAAGGTTGCCAGTCCCACCATGGACCACTCCTCGCCCGGTGTGGGTGTAGGGACAATCTGACCGTTTTGGACGAAATAGCCGTCGGCGAAGAACTGCAGAAAGGTGAACTCGAACGGAAATGCCGGACCCACGTCTCGAATCCACGCGATCTGGAACTGCTGCCTGCTCGCGGCGATGCCGACCCATAACGCCGGAATGATCCACCCTGTGGAGCTGGCGAGCATCGACCGCCATTGGCCTCGCAGCCTCGCGTCGAGTACGACGGTCACGGCGTGTGCGCAGTACAGGAGTATGCAATAAAACGACAAACTGACTGTGCAGAACCCAATAGCGGCATAGCCAACCCATTTGGCTTTTCGCGGATGTTCGCGAAGCGAAACTAAGAGGTACGTCGCCGCCACGGCACCCAAAAGCGTCAATGCATAGGACCGGGCATCCGTCCCCGCATATTGCGTCCGCGGCATAACCACAAGGAACGTTGCGGCAAGAATGCCGAATGACGTGCTGGCCATCTTCCGACCAAGCTCCACAAGCAACACGGCAGCACAACTAATAGCTACCAGGCTGGGAAGGCGGAGCGCCACCTCTGAAAAACCGAACAGCCGGGTCCAGCCGAACATCAAGTAGTAGTAGGCCCCATGGACTGCGTCCACAGTCCCCAGCAGCGCCTGTAAGTCTGGGAATTCGCGCCTCACAGCGCTTACTGTAGCCGCCTCATCCGTCCAAAAGCTCGGCCGCCACAGGCCAATCCCGGAGTAGATAAAGGCCAGGAGTCCCATGGTCCAAGACCACTTGGAGAAGCCGGTTGCCGAATACTCCAGCGCGACAGGGCCGGGGCCTGTGCCCCGAAAACCGGATCGATGAAACCTACTCAGGATGGATTCACTTGGTTGAAGCGGTGCTCAAGCACGGGAGTCACTGACTTGATGTAGCTGCGCGAGGCATGGTCGGCGTCAAAAAAGACATGACTTCCGCCGATCGCCGCGTAGCAGCGGGTGTCGTCGCAGAACTGATCGGAAAGATCCAGTACGTGCACTTGGGCGCTTTTCATTGATTTGGCAGCTTCGGCCAGCGGGTCAGGGGGTAGCGCTTCCTGCTTTGGATTGGCACAGGCCAACGGAGTGTCCCGGTTCATCTGCAAACATTCTGCCGGGCTCTTCCGAAGAGTCAGCGGAGTGTCCCTGAGTACAAAGACGTTACTGCCGGCTCCAGTCCAAGCCTTTACGCGGTCATTTACAGCGTCCCGGTACTGGTCCAGCTGGGACCGGCCCGTACCGTCGTCGATCGTCTCCTTGGCAGCGAAAGACGAGAGGAATACATACTGCGGCCGCTCCTGCCGAATGCGATCGGACACGGCATTCGCCCATTGCCGGCAACGCTGTTGGTTGTTGGGGTCGCGGTTTTCCACGTCCATAAATGCAACACGGTCAACGTCCACAAGAGGACAGCCGCCCATGAGGCTCTCGCGAATCCGCCACTTGTGCTTTCTGGCCAGCTCGTAGACCGCCACTTTCCATTGCTCCGCGTGCGAGTCGCCAGCAAGCCACACCGTGGCGGTAGCTTTGCCGGGCGCCGCGAAATCGCAGTCCCGCAGAAGCTTCATGTCTTTGACCACGATAGGGTCCGGGGCCGGCGAGCACTCCGGAGTATCAAACCATGGCGCTTCACTCGGTCCGACGTTTGCAACCTCGGGCGGACCGTAGGGATCGGGGCAATCGGCACCGGCCGTCAGGCTGCCCGCTCCGTAACAACGCCCGCTCGCGATATTTTCAAGCTGGCGGTCAGCCTTCTGCTGCGCTGCCTGCGTCGCTATCAGGAGTGCTCCACACAGCGCCACACAAACTGCCATCGCCCCGGCCATGGCGATGAACGTCGACCTCACCGGCGAATTTGGCAAGAGTTTGACTCGGCCCGGATCTTCCACGAACTTCTTCGTGGCTGCGGCCAGAAGCAGCGCCGCCAGCAGGATTCCGCCCCGGTCAACGGTGGTAAGCGTTCTGTCCAGCAGCGCCGGGGAAAGGATGATCAACGGCCAATGCCACAAATATAGAGAGTAGGAAATGTCGCCGATGTACTGAACCGGCCGGGCAGCAAGGAAACCGTTCGGTGACCATCGCGGAGAGAACGGGCCGGAGGCTATGACCAAGATGGTTCCTGTTACGGGAACAAGCGCTGCATATCCAGGGAAGTACGTGGTCTCATCGAAGGTGAGGGCCGCATATGCAATCAGGGCGAACCCGACCCATTGGCCGATTCCCCGGAGGGCCAGTGATCTGGCACGGAGTGGTCCGGAAGAATCCCCCGCCACCATTAGGCCAACCAATGCTCCTGCCCCAAACTCCCAAACCCTTGCAGGGGTGACAAAGTACGCCTGGCTCCGGTTCGTGAACGTGCAGTAAATGCAGAAGATCAATGCCAGAAGACTGACAAGCGCCAAGCCCGAAATGATGATTCGGCGGGTATGCAACTGGAGCTTTCCAGCGAGGGCAAAAAGGCCAAGCAGGAGCAAGGGCCAGAAGAGGTAGAACTGCTCTTCCACCGATAACGACCAGAAATGCTGCACTGTTGAAGCGGCGTCGTTGTGAGCGGAGTAATCGATGGATTTCGCAGCCAATGCCCAGTTCTCGAAATAAAGGACCGAGGCAAACGTTTCCTGGACTATCACCGCCCAACGCGAAAATGGCAGGAATAGCCAAGCACCGACTAGACTGACTGTCGCAACCAGCAGCGATGCTGGCAGCAACCGCTTAGCCCTTCGTGCGTAAAAGGCCCCGAGGCGGATCGAACCTGAGCTGTTCAACTCGCGCCCGAGGTGTTGTGTGATCAAATAACCGGAGATCACGAAGAAAACGTCAACCCCCACGTACCCGCCGGGCATCCGACCCGCCCACAAGTGGTTGAAGACGACCAGCGAGACCGCAATAGCCCGTAGGGCTTGGATGTCCTTCCGGGTCGCAGTGGTTGCCAGTTCAGTGCGCCAACCTGCCCGCCTAGCCGTAGCCGCGACTTGATGCGCCACGCATTCTCCTTTTGCTCAGTGTTCGGCCGGAAGCGGGATGACATCAGGCACCATCTAATCGATTAGCTTTATGTTGGCCGGTGCGCTGCATACCCTACCGCGACACGCCAAGCGGCGTGCGGGATCACCCGCCAAAAATCGGAAGCAGGCCGGTCACGTGAGGGCCCGGCCCCGCATCACCGCACTCGAACCCTCGTGGGGGCAGGACTCTAGCACTGCCAGCCGATTCTACCCGTATGCTCCGCCACCTAGCGATTCAACCGAAGCCATATAGTTCGTCTAATGGCTCCGCAACCTTCTCAAGTAGAAGATTCCGGCCACGAGGCCTACTGCGCAGGTGGCAGTTGCACTCCCGATGCCCCAGCCGATGGAGTCCGGCAACAGCAGCATCAGAAGAGTGACGCCGACTGCACCCGCCATCCCTTTGAGCATCAATACCAGGTCCACGAGCTTGCGGTCGTAGCTCCGGACCACCAGTGCGTAGACCACTCCAAGGAGGAGGTAGGCGACGACCTTGATCACTCCGACCAACAGGAGATTCCCGCCGCCAGCCGGGAAGAACGCTAGTCCCAGTCCGACGACTGCGATCACCGGAGTGACGACGGCCATGAGCCGCGTCTTCCCGATGGCAAACAACTGTGACGTGGAAATGAGGAAGACCACGTAGCCGTAGCCGAGAAGCGGCAGGACCCGCGCCAAAAGGAGGAGGACCGGCTCGGGATTGTTGACAAGCACGTGGGTAGCAAACACCGCCACGCCGCTGCCCCCCAGGGTCAGCATGAGGCCAATGAAGACCGCCTCCCGCTGCACCTTGGCGACCTGCCCTGTGCTGTCAATTCCCCGGTGGGAAAAAATAGTCGTCTGCCACACGTTGGAGAGGGCCATGATGACCGCGAGGGGACCCAACGCCAACGGCATCACTGCGTTGTAGCGTCCGACCAGTTCCTCGCCGCGAAGAACGGTGATGAGGATTGACTCACCCTGGAGCATCAAAACCAGCGCGATGCTATGCGGCAGGACCGGCAGGGACGTTCTCACTGCGGACCTGATGGATTCACGATATTTCAGTGGTGCCCCGGGCTTGCTGAGCGCAAGCCCCGCCAGCGAAGCCAGCAAAACGCACACGGCGAAACTCGCCATGTACACCGTCGCTGTGGGCGCGATTATCAGGATGGCTGCGAGGCCCGCGACGTGTCCCAACACAGTGGCTACGATCGTTATCACTACGAACGCCAGGGCTCGGTGCTGAGAACGCAAATAGGCGAGCGCCATTTGCGTAATGCCGTGGAGGCCGATTATTCCTATGGAAATCAGGTAAGCAGAGACATCGCCCAGGGACCCGGCAACGGACGCAATGACGGCGAACAGCAGACCAGCCACGCTGGCACCGACAATGCTGAGTCCGACGCCGAACCCGTTCAGGGAGCGCGCCCGCTCGGGTCCCCGATCAGGATCGAAGTACATCGTGCTGAGGACCATCGGGAGGCCCGCCGAGAGTGCAATCAGGCCAATCGAAATGAAGGACAGGGAGAAACTCACCTGTCCCCACTGTTGAGGGTCCAGCAAGCGTATGGCGAACGGCTGCACTGCTACGGCCCCAATGCCCTGGGCGACGGCGGCGACGAGATAGAGAAGACGGTGGTGTGATGGAACTGCCACCGGTGACGTCTCGCCGGTCAGCCGCGGTTCAGTAGTCATCTACTTGGCCATGTCGAAGGTCCGCCGGACATGCCAGAGATAGAGCTTGGCATACAGTGCCGGGAAGACTTTGATGAGCATTCCGGACAGGCCCAGGTGCGGCGCAGCCAATGTCACGTCAGCAAGATCCCTGAACGAGAGTTCCTCACGAACGTAGCGCACAATCCTGTCGACGCTGTGTTTAGGGCTCCCCGCAAACAGCCCGCCCGAAATGGTGAGGACACCCAGAAACGTCCGCAACGTGTTCCAGGAACGCTTCTTGATCTGGGACGCAAGCTCCGGGTTGAGCCCTGAACGGACGCAGTCCAGCGGACCTTCGACAAATGCCATCGAAGGTTCCTGGCTCCAGGTGAGCGACTGGGCTTGAACATGGTAGACGTACACCGGCGTGGGCACGATCCGGACTTGCCGGCTGTACGAGTAGGCAATGGAATTGACCACCAGGTCCTCGTACCGGACCAAGTGGTCGGGAAAGGAAAAATGATCGAAAAGCGAGCGGCGGTAGACCTTGGCATGAAGGAAGTTCCAGAGCTTCCCTTGCAGCGCGGCATCCACCGTCTCCAGCCCGGTCAGCAGACCCTGCGCGGAATCCGGCCGGGGATACCTGCGGCCCGCCGGAGTCTGCGCAACATGTGCGGCGACCACGATGTCGATACCGTCCGCCATGTTCGCTTCCATCGTTGCGAGGTAGTTGGGGAGCAGCTCGTCATCGCAGTCCAAGAACCCGACGAATTCGCCGACAGACCCGGCAATGCCAGCGTTCCTGGCGGCACTCGGGCCGCCGTTGCGCTCCTGCCTGATGAGCCGGATCCGGTTCTGCCCATCCGCTTGGACGAAAGCCTCAACCAGGTCACGGCTATTGTCCGCGGAGCAGTCATCCACGACCAGCAACTCCCAATCATCGCGATCCTGTGCCAGCACACTCCTGATGGCACGCTCCACCGTGGCGCCTCCGTTGTAAAGGGGCATCACGAAGCTGGTCCTGATAGGCATGGAGAGTCCTTACTTAGTGCTCACGGAACGGATCCCACGTAGGGTCGCCGGCCCTGCCGCAGCGTCCGCGGCAGCATGTCCACTCTACCGGTCGCAGCACTCAAGCTGCCGCGCAGACCCGCCACTATCGTCACTCCAGCAACCCTAGTAACACACGCAACAGGAGTGTTATCTTAGATCAGCTATTCGGGACCGTTGACATGGTCGACCTAACCGCCACTGCCCCCCCCGCTGATCCCGACGGTCACTCCGAGTTCGCACGGTCACCCGAGGGAGCCCGTTCCGGAGTTGCATATGAATAAGTTCAAGCGCCAAAAGCCAAGCTTGCACCCGGGAAGGGTGCGGCGCCGGCAGATCATGCCAGTGCTCACGGCAGCATGCGCGGCGGTGGTCGTCGGGGTAATGGGGAGCCTGATAACCACCCCATCCGCCACAGCGTCGCCGCTGCCATCACCGACTGCCACAGCTTCCTCTACGCCATCGCCTGCGGCCACGAACCAGACGACTACCAGCAAGGCACCCACTCTTCCGGCGCAACCTGAGTTCGCTGCAACGGCGATCGCGGCTCCAACCGCGACGGCGACGCAGACTGCCGCTGCGGCTCCGTCACCAACCGATGCCGCCACCAATCCGAATGCCGACCGTTCCGGCATCATGCCTCTTTCTCCTGCCGATGCTGCCGCGCTCGAAGCCGAAATGGGGCAGGGCGGCGGATACATGGGCGTCGGAACCCGGGCCGCCTCCGAACCGGGACCGGAATCTCCGCTGTCCGGCAGGACCACTTTGCTGTCCACAGAAGCTCTTAGCACCTGGAAGCCGGAAGGCATCCAGGGCGTGGATGTCAGCGGCTGGCAGACAGGCATCGACTGGGACGCACAGTTCAACCAGGGAGCCCGCTTTGCGTACGTCAAGGCCACGGAGAGCACCACCTACACAAATGACGAGTTCTCAAGTCAGTACTCAGGGTCGCGGAACGCAGGAATGATCCGCGGCGCCTACCACTTCGCCACACCGAGCACATCGTCCGGCGCTGACCAGGCACGGTATTTCGTGGCACACGGTGGCGGTTGGTCGGCGGACGGAATGACCCTACCGCCGCTTCTGGACATCGAATACAACCCTTACAGCACGCTGGGCAACCTTTGCTTCAACATGTCCCCGAGCCAGATGGTCAACTGGGTGCGGGACTTCTCAAACACAATGGTGGCGTTGACCGGGCGCAAGCCAGCAATCTACACCACTACAGATTGGTGGAGAACTTGCACAGGGAATAGCGGAAGCTTCGCCGACCATCCTCTACATCTGGCCAGCTACTCAACTAGCCCAGGAGTCCTGCCCAACGGTTGGACCTTCTACAGCATCTGGCAATATTCCCCCGACGGTCCCTATGTTGGCGATTCCAATGTGTGGAACGGCACCTATGCCAACCTCAAGGCCTTCGCTTACGGGCGGTCACTAGGCGCCGGCGAAGGTGCTATATCCACTTTGGCAGAAGACATGCCGCTTGGTGCGCCGCTGGGCACAGTCGTCTGCGGGATCAAGGACAATGGATGCTATCAAAGCTTCCGGAACGGCGAGATCCTCTGGTCCTCATCAACCGGGGCACGAACCACACGCGCCGGTGCCATTCGCTCGTTGTATCGTCTCGTAGGCGCCGAAAACAGCTCCTTGGGCTATCCCGGTAGCGGTGAACAGTGCGGGCTCAAGGCCGGCGGTTGTTACCAGATGTTCCAAGGCGGAGCCATCATGTGGTCCCCACAGACTGGTGCCCAAGTCTCCCGCTATGGAGCCATCCGCAATGCATGGGCCGCTAGCAATTTCGAGAACGGGGTCCTGGGATATCCATCCAGCGGGGAGATCTGCGGACTGAAGAACAACGGCTGCTACCAGGCCTACCAAAATGGCGCCATCCACTGGAGTGCCGACACTGGCGCCCGTCCCACCCGCAATGGCGCGATCCGAAGCGTCTGGGCCTCCATCGGATACGAAACAGGCGTGCTGGGCTACCCAACAGGTACTGAAACCTGCGGGCTCAAAGACGGGGGGTGTGTCCAGTCCTTCGAGAACGGACAGGTTCATTGGACTGCTGCAACCGGTGCGAACCTCACGCGCGGCGGTGCTATCCGTAGCCTTTGGCTTTCGACCCGTTCCGAAGAGGGAGTGTTGGGCTACCCCACCGGCACGGAGACCTGCGGACTCAAAGACGGGGGTTGCTACCAGTCCTTCCAGAACGGCCAGATCCACTGGACTGCGAAGACCGGGGCCCAGCTGACACGCAACGGTGCCATCCGGAATGTATGGGCTGGCACCGGATACCAGGACGGCGGCCTGGGATTCCCCACCGGCATCGAGACCTGCGGCCTCAAAGACGGAGGCTGCTACCAGTCCTTCCAGGGGGGCCAGATCCACTGGTCGCCTGCAACCGGAGCGCACCCCACGAGGGCCGGCGCAATTTCCAGCTACTGGGCACAGTCCGGCTGGGAAAACGGACCGCTCGGCTACCCGACGGGTACCGAAACGTGCAAATTAGGCGGCGAGTGCTATCAGCTGTTCCAGAATGGCACCCTGAAATGGACGCCGATAAATGGAGTAACTCGCAGCTGACCGCACCTCCGCAGCGGCCTGCGTCACCCACTCCAGTCATACCGACGACGGGCCGCCCCTCGGCGGTTACTAGGGGTCGTTGCAACACCCAATTTTATGGGAGCTGCAACGACCGTGTCGCCTTTAACGGAGAAGCCTGCTGGGCGGCGGAGAAAGGAGACAAGACCATGGTGATCATCGGAATCGATGCGACCATGCGCTCCCACACGGCCGTGATCGCGGACACGGTTGTCAGGCAGATCGCGGTCAAGACGATCGGCACGACCAGCAACGATCATCTCGCCCTGCTGGCATGGGCGAACAAGCATAATGATCAAGAACTGCTCTGGGCGATCGAGGACTGCCGGAATCTGAGCAGACGACTGGAAAGCGACCTGCTCGCGGCGGGCGAACAGGTCGTGCGGGTGCCGCCGAAGCTGATGTCCCATGTTCGAGACAGCGCCCGCACGTTCGGCAAGTCCGACCCGATCGATGCTCTCTCGATCGCGCGTGCCGCCCTGCGAGAACCCGATCTGCCCGTAGCCCGTCTCGATGGCGCCGAACGCGCAATCCGCCTCCTGGTCGACCACCGCGAGGACCTCGTCGCTGAACGGACCCGCGTGCTCAGCCGGCTCCGCGGGCACCTGCACGAGCTCGATCCTGCATGGGCGGCCCCGGTCAACTTCGACCGGGCCGGCGCGTTCGCACGCATCAAATTCCACCTGGACGACTTCTCCGGGATCGTCGCCGACCTCGCTCAACGGCTCCTCACCCCATCTGCACCGCCTCACCGAGGAGATCGATGAATGCACGGCCGAACTCAGCCGTCGCATCCCAGTCATCGCTCCGGCACTACTGGCGATCGTCGGCTGCGGGTCGTTGACGGCGGCGAAGATCCTGGGCGAGACCGCCGGCGTCACGCGGTTCCGCTCGAAGGACGCCTACGCACGCCATAACGGGACTGCCCCGCTGCCGGTGTGGTCGTCGAACAAGGCCCGGCACCGACTCTCCCGAGCCGGGAACAGACAGCTGAACGCTGCGCTGCACCGGATCGCACTCACCCAGGCCCGCTGCCATCCGGGCGCGCGAGAGCTTCTGGCCCGCCGCAAAGCAGGCGGGGACGGCGGCCTGGAAGCGCTGCGTATCCTCAAACGCCGACTATCCGACGTCGTAAACCGAGCACTGATCGACGACCACCCCACATCCGCAGCCCGCACGCTCATCCTCGCCGCTTGACAGAGGAGCTAGAGACAGTCCCCCAAGATGAACTGCTGGGGTTCGGGCAGCGGAATTAGTGGATTCTTCGACGCTGGTAGGGCTGGCTGTTGATAACAATAGTGGACTTCGTTAGGCCGGCGGCAACCGAGCGCGGAGTGACTGCGCCGGCTGTTGTAAAACCCCTCAATGAAGCAAATGACGTCGCCTCTGGCCAGAGATTTAGTCGCGTAACCGGTCCGATACATACGCTCACTTTTCAGGACTGAGAACAACGATTCGGCCATGCTGTTGTCCCAGCACACCCCTGTCAATGGCCATGAGTTTCTGCCCACGGGCGGCCAGTTGATGTGCCCGCTGGTGGCCAGTAAAACTGCCCGGTGATGGCCAACAGATCTGCCCACTGATTGGTTCGGCGGGGTTGGCCATCGTGGGGTTGGTCAGTTCAGTCGGGTGACTCCTTTTCCGGCGAGGGCCTGGGTGAGGCGGACGGAATCACCGCTGGTTTGGCAGACGTGAGCGTGGTGCAGCAGCCGGTCAACGGTCGCGGTGGCGAGGGTTTTGGGCATGAGTTCGTCGAACCCAGCGGGGTGGAGGTTGGAGCTGATCGCGACGGAGCGTTTTTCGTAGGCTGCGTCCACGACCCGGTAGAGCCCTTCCGCGGCGTCCGTGGCCACCGGCAACAGACCAATGTCGTCGATGACCACGAGCTCGGCGCGGAGGATCCGGGCGACCGCGCGGGTGACGCTGTCATCGGTGCGGTGGGGCCGGATCAGGACGCCGAGGTCTTCGAGCCTGAACCAGGCGACGCGCATCCCGGCTTCGACGGCCAGCTGGCCAAGGGCTTCGAGGAAGAACGTCTTCCCGGTGCCGGAGGGCCCGCAGATGACCAGGTTCTCCCTGCGGGTGATCCATTCCAGGGTCCGAAGCGCCTGCTGGGTCGGTGCCGGGATGGAGGACGCTGCCGGGTCCCAAGCATCGAAGGTTTTCCCGGTCGGGAAACCAGCGGCCTTGCGGCGGGAAGCGAGTATGGACCGGGCAAGGCCGGCGGCTTCCTCGGTGAAGAGGGCTTTGATGATCTCGACCGGTTCCCAGCGCTGCGCGCGGGCGGTCGCGATCAGGTCCGGGGCCAGCGCCCGGGCGTGGGGCATTTTCAGGGACCGCATCAGGGCTTCCAAGTCCGCCGGCAACGGCGGGGTCGCGGTGTTGGTGGTGGTGACGGGGCTCATCGGGGATCCTTCCTCGCGGTGTCCAGGGCCCGGTTGCCGATCGCGGCCCACGCACCAGTTCCCTGGATCAGCGAAGTCGACTCGTTGGCGGCGTGCGTGGTGGTCCGTCGGATGTTGGCGTTCAGAATCGAGGCGAGGTCCGGGTGCGCGAAACGGCCATGCAGGGCGGCGTCGCCCAGCGCGCGGTCCACTTGGTCGGTGCCGGCGATTTTGGCCAGCGTGACGGCTTCGGCCATTTTCACGTTCATCCGTGCCGTCCCGGCCGCGGCGGCTTCCAGCAGCCAGGTCCGGGCACCTTCGCCGATCGCCAGGAACGCGGCCTCGTCCGCGTTGCGGGCCCTGACCTCATAATCGCCAGGGACCTTTGACCGGTTTCCGGGGAAGTGGTCATCGTTGATGGCGGGGCTGCCCGGCCGTGGCGGGCGATCTCGACGGGCCCGGCGGCGCCGTGGTGGACGATAATGACCTGCTCGTCCGGTCCGGTGCCGTGGGTGCGGACTAACACCCGGGCGCCGAGCAGGTGGGCCGGGACCGAGTACCGGGCGTTTTCGAAAATGACCATCGGGGTGTTTTCCGGGACCGTGCGGGCCAGCCCAAACGCGACCGTGTGGGCGGCCTCCGGTATCCGGTGCAACCTGGGGACTTCCTCGGCGAGCACGGCCGCGGGTTTGCGCCGGGTTACCCGGCGCTCACGGTTGTTGACGTTCTCCATGAACGCCGCGCAGGCGGCCTCAAGTTCCGCGAAGGAGGCGTACTCGCTGCGGAGGTTGGTGTCCTTGGGGACGAGGTCGGCCTTGGCGAGTTTCACGGACGCTTCAACCCCGCCCTTGGTGGCCGGGTCTGCCGGCTGGCAGGTCAGCACCGTGATCCCGTAGTGCCGGGCGAAGTCCAGGGTCTGCTGATTCCTGACCGGACCCCCGGCAACATGGGCCGTGGTCACCGTCTTTTCGTTGTCAGGGAGCACATACGTCGGCGCCCCGCCCAGAATCCGGAAGCACCGGTCCAGGGCCGCGAAGACACTCGGCGCGGTCCGGTCCCTGAGCGGGATCACGATCCGGAAGCGGGAGAATGCCAGCCAGGCCACGAACAGGATCGTCTTCACCCCGCCGATCCGGGGCCCGTCGCCGAAGTCGTACTGCAGCCACATGCCCGGCTCGGTGATCCAGGGCCGGTGGACGCGGGTATGGCCCAGCCGCCACGCGGCTTTGACCTGCGCGATCGCCCGGCGGTGGACCGTTCCGAACCCGTGTAACCCAGGGCGAGGAGCTTCTCGTGAGCCTTATCGGCCCGGATCCGGCCTTTGGAGGTCTCGATCCATTCCTCGATCTTGGGCAGGAACGCGTCCGTGACCCGGCCCGGGCCGCGGGTTCCCCGATCGGCCGGCCAGCGTCCCTGGCCTGAACGTGTTTGGCAACGGTGTGGTGCGAGCAGCCCGTGAGCTCCGCGGTGGCGCGCAACGACCCGGTCAGATCGTAGGCAGCAAGAATTTCCATGATTTCTCCGTCAGACTTCATACAGGGCCTCTTCCTGGTTCGCTTTTGGTGCGCTTAGACACCGTCATCAAACCCCAGGGAGAGGCACCCACCGCTTAAGACGCGGTCGGTTCAGTAAGGAAGTGGGCAGATCTCATGGCCACCGGCGGGCACTTCTGCTGGCCGCCAGCGGGCACTTTCGTGGCCGCCTATGGGCAGTTTTCATGGCCGCTAGCACACCCCGGTGCGTCCCATCGAGGAGCGCATGTCGGCCAAGGTGTGGACGCTGCCCCGATCGGATTGCCAGATTGCGTCAGGCTCGATCCGGTTTGTAGCGGCGTTTTTGAGCGCATCGGCGAAGAGCTCGGTGCGCATGTGATCGGCGACGGACCAGGCGACGACTTTCTTCGAATAGCAGTCAATGGCGGTGGCGAGGTAGACGGACCTTTGCCAGGTGTGGATGTAGGTGATGTCCCCGACGAACTTCACCCCGGGGCGGCGAGATCGACGTGGATGCGCCGGTAACCGTAGGCGCCCTCGGACTCCTCGAAGTAGTGCCGGATCCGCTCTGTCAGGGCCTGGCGGCACGCCAGTGTGGCCGATTGCGGACGTGTGGCCCAGTGATAGAAACCGGACGTTGAGACGGCCAACCAGCGGCACATTCTCACCACCCAATTCAGATTGGTGGGCTCAGTCTTTTGGGAATCGATGAATTCATATTTGCTCACTACCGCTGCTCCCGCGACAAGCAAGCGCTGGCTTTCTTCAAGAAGGCAGTCTGCGCCCGCAGCTCTTGAACTTCACGCTCGAGCTCCTTCAGCCGCGCCCGTTCCGTCACCGTCGGGTCCGCCGCCGTGCCGCCGTTGGCCTCGTGGTACCTGACCAGCCAGTGGCGCAGCGTTTCGGGGCCGCCGCCATACGCGGTGGCCACGTCCTTGATCGGCTTAGATGTGTTGATCATCTCCCGGCACAGCTCGTCCTTAAACTCCTGGGTAAATCGTTTACGTGATGCCGTCATGCTGATCTCGACCTCATTTTAGGAGGGCCCACTGTCCAAGATCTCCCCCGGCAGCTCAAGACTTCCCCAAAGGCGCCGACCTGTCCGTCTACGGTCTGACCACCTCGAACACGTCGTGCAGGAACTCAACGGCCGCCCACGCAAAACGCTCGACTGGAAATCTCCAGCCGAGCGTTTACGTGACTTACTACTAACCACCTAACCAACAGGTGTTGCAATGACCCCTAGAAACCGCCCCTCAGGCGACCGGCCGGCCGTCGTGGTTTATCCAAACTTCCCTGGTCCGCCCCGATCAGGGACGGAACGCGTGCTTGACCAGTTTGCCAAGGCCGGGCCACATCCGCTTGCTGACCACCTTGGGGGTCAGCGACACAGCGTTGAGCCGGGAGGTCAGGTGAATGCGGGCAGCCCGGGCTGCCTTGTTCCAGCCCAGTTTGGCAAAATCGCGTGCGCACTCGTCAAAAAAGGCCCGCTCCTCCGCGAACCGGCGCCCGTCGAGGGCCCGCACTGAGGAGTCCGACTCCCTGTGGCGGCGGTACTGGAAGCAGACGGTGTCTGTGACGAGCATTTTGCCGCCGTCCATGATGATGTCCATCGCCAAGGCAATATCCTGGACAACGTTGTACTGCTCACGGAAGTCGTGCTTCAGGATCGCGTCGGCACGCCATGCGACGGACGGGAAGTACAGCCAGTCCCCCGTGATGAGGCTTTCAGCGATGGGTTCTCCGGCGATGATCGCTTCAGACGAGCCGCCCACGGCCAGGCGGCGCAACCCGGCTTTGACCTTGTCCCCCAGCGGCTCGTAAACCGCACCGTTTTCGTCGATGACCTCAACGCCCGGCTGGACAATCTTGATCTCAGGGTTCTGGAAAGCCTTGCGGACCGTTCCCACGTAGTTGGGCAGCATGATGTCATCAGCGCCCATGACCACAACCACGTCGTGCTGCACAAGGCCAAGGCACTTCTTGTAGTTACCGTTTGCGCCGAGGTTGACTTCGTTACGGAAGTAGCGCACGCGCCCATCAGTACCCACAAGGTTCTGAAAATAGGCCGGCAGGGATTCATCCGGGTAGCCATCGTCGACGATCGTCAGGACAAAGTCCCGGTCCTCTTGGCCCAGTACCGAGTCGACGGCAGCCTTCATCATCGCCACGTCGCCGTAGTAGGGCAGCATCACATCAATGGTCAATTTTTACTCTTCTCTGGAATTACTGGTCTGATCTGCAACATGGTCTGCAGCGGGAGGACGGCCGCTCTCCGACTTTCCATCGGAAAGCCTCGCGATGGAAGAACGCAGGATCGCCACTTCTTCGGCCAGGATACGTGTCTCGTCTTCAAGGATGGTCAGCTCACGGGAAACGTGAAGCCCCACTCCCACCAACAGCACAATGGACAACGCGAAAAGCAGGTTCGCTGGAACACGAACGCCAACGGCCGATGCGGCGAAGTCCAGCATGCTGGGAAAAAGTCCCAGCACAATAGTCAAACCGCCAACGACGAGCCAGAGGACCGCGTATTTTTCGCGAAGTTTCCCCACGCGGAGCATCAGTAGAACGGCCAGGACCATCCCTATGGACGTGACCAAAGAAAAAGCAACACTCACGCGGGAACACTTCCTTCTCCGGCGATGTCGCCCGGCCGGGGTGTAGCTGTATCGGTCTGCACGCGTGGCCTACGACGGGCCAGGGCAAAACAAAGGACAAGTCCAGAACGTGCGAGATAGATCATCGCTTTGAAAGGACTATGACTGGGAGTGCCGGCCTGTCGAACCTTCATCTCGACTGGAATCTGTACCACCTTGCACCCGGACTTTATCGCCACCACAAGGGAATCAATCGTGTCGCCCAGGTACTCCGCCGGAAAGTGGTCGATGTATTGGTGTAGCGCACGTTCGTTCGCGGCCCGAAACCCTGAAGTGACGTCCGTCAGTTGTGTCCGCGCAACATTGGAGATCACCCTGGCAAGGACCGACATGGCCCAACGCCGCGGTCCTTTGGCGTCGTACGAACCGCGACCCGCAAAGCGCGCTCCAATCGAGATATCCGCGGTTTCCAACCCTGCCAGGACCCGGTCAATATCGTGGGGATCATGCTGGCCATCTGAATCCACTTGGATAGCAGAGCTGTAGCCGTGCCGGATGGCATACTTGAAACCGGTCCGCATGGCGCCACCAACACCCAGATTAAATGGCAGCCGGAGAACCGAAGCACCTGCTTGTTCCGCGATGAGTGCGGTGTCATCGTGCGACCCGTCGTCGACCACAAGGATGTCATGCTGGGGAACGACGCGGCGTACTTCCCTGACGGTATTGCCGATTGCTTCGGCCTCGTTCCAAGCAGGCATGATTATCAGCGTGCCGGACCGCGTCTTGTTACTCATGATTTGTAACTATAGCAAGGGGCCCGGCGCTCCATACGCCCGCCTGACCGTGCCCCGGAGCCGCAACCTGCATAATTGTACGGTTGACAACACACAATGAGGAGCCTTAATCGATGACTTGGTGGCAGACCGTTCCGACTTTTGCGTTGGCGGCATTGATCTACTTCTTGCCGGGACTGTCCATTCTTGCGGCGGCGGGAGTTCGCCGACTTAACCTCATTGCCCTCGCGGCCCCCGTGTCGACGTCGGTGGCCGCGTGCGCCGCCGTCGTCGCTCCTTACCTGCATCTGCCGTATACACCACTTGCGTACTTCGCCATAAGCGGTGTCCTGGCACTCCTGACGCTGGCTGCCCGATGGTGGTGGGTTCGTGGGGGAAGGACTGTGGGCTCCCTAGCGGACAACGGCCCGCTCAACGCAAGTGACCTTGGTCGGTGGACCGCCATTCTGGCCGTCCCGCTGGGGCTCGTATTCGCAGCTCTGCTGATTGCCAGGCGCTTCGTAACCGGCTTCGGAAGCCCTGAAAACTTCTCCCAGACGTTCGACAACGTGTATCACTTGAATGCCGTGCACCATATTGCACAGACACAAAACGGGTCATCCCTGTCGCTGGGCAACCTGACTGAGGCCTCAAGCTACTTCTACCCCGCAGGCATGCACGACATGATGGCCCTCCTCCAAATGCTGACGGGAAGCCCTGTTCCCGTTGTCGTCAATGTCGGCACTATCGTGATCGGTGCAATTGTCTGGCCGCTCGGGTGCATGTTCCTTGTTTCCCGACTGGTCGCCTACCGGCCGGTGGCACTTATTGCCGCTGCAGTCCTCTCCGCAGGCTTCAGTGCTTTCCCTTACCTCCTCATCGGTTTTGGCGTGCTGTATCCGAACAACGCCGCTATTGCGCTGTTGCCGGTCATCCTGGGACTTGCGGTGGAGATGCTGGGCATGTCGCGGAGCGCGGCTTCCTCGTTCGTTGCCCCCGCAGTCGCGTTCTGCGCTGCCCTGCCCGGAATGGTCCTCACGCACCCCAGTGCAATGGTGGCACTCCTGGGCTTCCTTGTTCCAGTCCTACTCGGCCGGCTGGTAAGGGTCTTCTCAGAATGGCGGGAAGGCACCACACCCAAAAAGGCTGTAATTCGGTGGTCAGCCGCGTGTACGGGGTACATTGCCGCCGTGGTCGCCGCCTGGATGGTCCTGCGCCCAGGGCTGGGCGCGGCACCGTGGCTGCCTTTCCAGTCGAATGCCCGGGCGATCGGTGAGATCCTGGGCAGTGCTCCCATGGGCACAACCACCGCATGGATCCTGGCCATCCTCACCGTTATCGGCCTGTACGTCGTTGCCCGCACGCTGCGGCGCACGTGGTGGATCCTGGGAATGTACCTGGTCGCCGCGCTGCTCTACATGGTCGTGTCGAGCTGGCCGCCCGGCACGTTCAGAACGCTGCTGACTGGCGTGTGGTACAATGACAGTTTCCGACTCGCAGCCCTGCTTCCTGTTGTAACACTGCCTATCGCCGTCTTCGGCGCCGAGTGGCTCCTGTGGCGCATCCGCGCCCTGGTGGACCATGTCTCCACGCTCAAGGCGGGGATCGGCTCTGCGCCGGCGGCGCCAATTGCGGATCTCGGCAAGGTCCCGTTTCCTGCAGCCAGCAAAGCGGTTTCCGTCTGGGTAGTACTCGGCCTACTGGGCATCGCCGCGCAGGGAGGCACCCTGTCCCAGGTCCAGGACCGCCTCCACTCGATCTTCGACATCACTGAGACGTCCGATCTTGTGGACGAGGATGAAATGAAGATTCTCGATGAAGTGGGCGCCAAGGTCCCGGCCGACGGGGTCGTTGTGGCCAACCCGCTCACCGGCGGCTCACTGGTCTACGCGCTGGCGGACCGGCAGCCGCTGGCGCCCCACATTTTCGGTGAACGGACCGAAAAGGAGCAGCTCTTGCTGGACCACTGGGACGAGGCCGCGTATAACAAGGACGTCTGCCCTGCGATCAGGGAACTCAACGCCTACTGGGCGCTGGATTTCGGTACGAAAACCGTCATCCCCACCGAGGATCCATTCCCCGGCCTGGCCGATGTGGCAGCCGGGACAGCTCCGGACATCGAAATCCTGGCAACTTCGAATGAGGCCCGCTTGGTCCGGACTACGGCGTGTGACTGAGTTTCCTGAATACCTAGATGTGGGCTCCGCAAGGTCTTGTGGAGCCCACATCTATGTCTGCCCGGGTCTTCATTAACCGGAACCGGCTGCCCTACGGCCTGCGCTTCGTCTCGTAGGCCGCCCTTGCCAGTTCCGGCAACACTGTGAGAGTCGCCCATTTAACTCCAAGAGGCGATGCCTCCACCAATGCGAGGGCATCATCAGATGTCTTCACGAGCACGAGGGCGTCCCGTTGGGCTCCGGGAAGTGCGTCGAGAACCCCATCTTTCAGGATGATCTTCTTGTCCGAGATGACAGAAACAACATTGATGTCGGCTTCAAGTTCACGCGCCCGCCTCGCCTCCCAAAGAACCGGACCGGTTCCCGCTTCGACGCGTTTGCGTTCGCCTTCCTCCACCACCTTCGCCAAGACAGGGGCCGGCACAACGCCGAAATCCTTAAGGATTCGAACGGGGTTCGAATCCTCGTCATAAACTTCGAAATCGGCGCCTGGTGCCAGGCTTGCCCCTAGATAAAGGAACGTTGAACCGTCCAGCACATCGTAGCTGGACCTTGCTTTTGTGATGCCCTCTTCGACCTCCTCGATCAGCCTCTGCGCCCCTTGGGGTTTGCCAATCGCCGCACCGACCATCGTCGTCGTCGTGCGCCAATCCGTCTCAAACGGGGTGCCCGGATAGGCCACTACCGGGGCAATCTCGCTCAGCTCATCGTATTGTTCTCTTGTCAAGCCGGAATTAACGGCGAGAATCAGGTCCGGCTTGAGTGATTCCAACTCTTTCAGCGGCGGTTCCTCACTGTCCCTGTACTGGGCAGGCATTACGGCATTCATCGCCGTAACAGCCTTGTTGAACCAGAGGCTAACACCGAATCCGCGCAATTCATACTGCGGCACCGCAGCCGGGACGACTCCCAAAGCGATGCAGACATCTTGGCTCGCATAGCCCAGGGTGGCGATTCTCTTAGGGGGAGCCTTGATGGTCGTGGAACCGAAGGAATGCGCCAACGTAACGGGAAATGTGGATGTCTCCCCCTGGCCGGAAGGTCCGTCGGGCTGGCCGAGGCAGCCGGACAGCAGCAGCGGCGAAGCGGCCGCTGCTACTAGGAATGAACGGCGTCCCATGCTCTTTGCGGAGCCGGACATGTGTTCCTGCATACTGTTGTTCTCCCGTCCTTCCCCCGTTGCGGAGGCCCGCCCAAATTGGGCAACTTGCTAATTCTAATGGGAATCTTCAGCAGCCGACCGGCGGCTCACAGGGCCCTTGAACGCTCCCGGAGTTCAGCGATAACCTCGTGGACATCGCCGTCCATCACGATGTGGCCGTGCTCCAGCAATACGCCACGTTCACAGATCGTAGACACAAGGTCAAGATCATGGCTGACTACAAAAAGCGTCTTACCCTTCGCCGCTAGTTCCTTGATCTTTGCAATGCACTTGCGCTGAAACGGTTCGTCTCCCACGGCAAGGATCTCGTCTATGAGGAATACTTCGGGATCAGTGTGAACAGCAATGGAGAACGCCAGCCGCAGGTACATTCCCGACGAATAGAACTTCACTTCCGTATCGATGAATTCGCCGATCTCCGAAAACGCTACGATCGAGTCGAATTTCTCGTCGATTTCGGATTCGGTCATTCCTAGGATCGCACCGTTAAGGTAGACATTGTCCCGACCGCTCAGGTCATGATGAAAACCTGCGCCCACTTCAATGAGGCCCGCAACCCGTCCGCGGGTCAGAACTGTTCCACTGTCTGGCTGCAGAACCCCAGAGATGAGTTTCAACAGTGTGGATTTTCCGGAACCATTAAGGCCCAGGAGAGCTACGGTCTCGCCATGCTGAACGTCCAAAGAGACGTCCTTTAAGGCGTCGAATTTCTTCGACAAGTCACCCTTGCGACCCCGGATCAGCCACACGAGCGCTTCCTTCATGGAACGGGTGTGGCGCAGCACGAATTGCTTGCGAAGTCCGACGCAACTAATCGCCCGGTTGTCTACGATCATCTAGAGCTCCTGGGCGAAGTGGATAGCTAGCTTGCGGAATACCAGTTGACCCACAAAAAGGACTAGGAGGGAAATGCCAAACGCGACGGGCAGCCAGAGCGAGATGAGGTCGGGCGGCAGCGGGGCCAAGGGTATTTGGTCCGGTTTCAGCGTCGGGTACCAGAACGCCCAGTGAAATATCTCAACGCCTACAGTGAGGGGATTCAGCTGGTAGATCCAATACCACGGCCCCATGACCCGTTCCACCATGGTCCACAGGTACAGGACCGGGGACGCCCAAGTGACAATCATCAGAATCATGTCGACAAGGTTTTCCGAATCCCGGAAGTAGACGTTGGCCGCTCCGAAAAGGAGACCCAGTCCCGTTGCCAGAATCGCGACCATTACAAAAGCTGCAATCACTGTCAGCAACTGAACAACGGAGGGTGCCCAGCCGGCGATCAGACAGGCCCCGACGAGCACTGCCGCCTGCGGCAGGAAGTGCGCAGCGGACACCCAGACTGTAGCCACTGGAAACAGCTCACGCGGAAGGTAGATCTTCCGTATCAGGTCACGATTGTCAACAATAGAACGCGTGGCATTGCCCAGCGATTCGGTAAAAAAGTTCACGAATACAATGCCCGAGAACAAGTATATGGCGTAGTTTGGCGTCCCGTGCTGCAGGTTGAGGAAGACTCCCAACGCCACAAAATAGATTAGAAACTGCATCAGTGGCTTGACGTAGGACCACAGCAGACCCAGAGCCGAGCCTCGGTAGCGGATCTTAATTTCCTTCCGGACCAGCAGCTTCAACAGGAAGCGATTGGCGTAGACGTCCAGCAATCCTCGACCGTAGCCCGGCTTAATTAGCTCCTCGGACGGGACCATCTACCTGCGATCCTTCATTGGTGTACCCACAGGGGTGCCAAAGGCCTTTTCCCACGATTCCATAGAGGTGATCTCCGGGAGCGCCTTTCGGTATTCAGCCGACAGGCTTTCCCATTGCTGGAAGAGCCGAGCCTGTAGCTTCGAGGCTTCCATCAACTTGCTCTTCAGCAGACGTGGATCCCTCCGATACCACGAAATGCCGGTTCCCTCGGCGTTGGACACAAGGACACTGTCGTATTTGGACAAGGTCCACCACTTGTTCTCGCGGTGTGCAAGATGCGCCTGAGGCCGCTCCAAGGCTTGCGGATCCGGTTTGCGGAAAACCTGCCGCAGGACCGTCTTAGCAGCCCACCTGACGAGGTCTTTCTTGGCCGGCATTTCGTTGAGCGCGCTGCCGCGACCGCCGCGAGTCAACCCGGGCGCCGGGAAGTCGTCGATGTCGGACAGGATTTGGGCCTCAGGATGGCGTGAACGCAACGCATTCACCTCAGCAAGTTTAGTACCGAGATCAGGGTGAAGGCCCGCGGGTCCCCGCAAGACATCGCGAAGCGCCATAATGCGCGCTTCCTGGGCGAAGTACTGCATGGAAATCAAATGCTTGACGTTATTTTGGAAAGACTCCCGCAATACACGCCCTCCCTTAGGGAATGGGCTGTGAATCAGCGCAGCGATCAGACGGTTCCGTTCGTGGAAGTACGACTGCCAACCCAAAGAATCGTCTTTGTCAATCCACGAAACGTGCCACAGCGCAGCACCGGGAAGCGACACAGTGGAGTAGCCTGCTTCCTTGGCCCGCAGAGAATACTCCGCGTCGTCCCATTTAATAAAGACGGGAAGCGACAGGCCGATTTCACGAATGATGGCCGTAGGAATCAGGCACATCCACCAGCCGTTGAAGTCTACGTCGACGCGCCGGTGCATCCAAGGAGTCTGACGAAGGTTTCGCTGCCGGAAGTCGTGGCGGTACTCAATATCGTTGTCCGGGCTGATCCAGCTCAGACGGTAGGGATCTACTACCTCTCCGAAAGTGTGCAAAGTTGTGCGGCTGAAGAGATCAAACATATGTCCACCAACGATCGTTGGCTTCCGGCTGAAGCGGGCGAAGGCGATGAGCCGTTCAACGCTGTCCGGTTCAACCACCACGTCGTCGTCCAGAAGCAGGACAAACTCGCTGCCGTTCCGGACTGATTCTGCCATCCCCCGGGAGAACCCGCCGGAGCCGCCGAGGTTGGCCTGATCAACTACTCTAAGCTTGCCTCCGAGAAGCTGGCTCACTTCGGCGAAGTCGTCCGCAGCTGTCACCTTATCAGTCCCCTGATCAACAATGAGGACCTCCTTGACGCTTTTCAACGCATGAGGGTTGGAGCCCAGAATTCTTGCGTTGGCAATGCAAAAGGCCGGCTTATTCATCGTCGTGATTTGCACAGTGGCCACTTCACCAGCGGGAATCGTGGGACTATCAGACGTAGCCCAAGCGGCTTCCAGCAGCTTAAGCTCGGATTTGCCTGCCACCAGCTCGAACCAGTACCAGCCGCCGTCGCCGAACGTCTCCAGCGGTAGATCCAGCCTCACTTCGTCCATACCCTGGACCCCGATGGATTCAAGGCGCTGCGGGACACCGCGCGCGTTAGATTTGTAGACCACAACGCTTCCGGTCCCCTCCGTGCGGACGGCAAGTTGCACGGATCGGACTGTCGTCCATCGGCGCCAGTAACTGGCAGGGAACGCATTGAAGTAGGTTCCGAAGGAAACATGCTGCCCGGCGCGGATCTTCATCGACGTTCGAGACAGGAAGTCTTCATGGTGCGCTTCGATCGCGGTGGCCCCAACAAGGTGAAGCTTGTCCTCGGGCAACTTCGGCGACCGGTAGAGGCCGTCGTCCTCTACCAGGTGCAACCCGACCGCACTGCCGGCATCGACGTAGAGCTCGATGGCATCCAACTCACCCGGGGGCGGAAAGATAACCCTCTGCAGTTCGAACTCCGCGGAGACACTCATGCGTCTACGCCTCCGCTTTCAAGCTTTGCGCCACCCTCAAAATGCGGCCGGATCTGGTTGTCGAACATGGTCAGTGCTGAGCCGATTGCCATGTGCATATCGAGGTACTTGTACGTACCCAGCCGTCCGCCAAAGAGAACGTCCTGCTCCGCAGCCGCGAGGTCGCGGTACTTCAGCAGGCGTTCGCGGTCGGCGGCAGTGTTGATCGGGTAGTACGGCTCGTCGCCCTTCACAGCGGCCCGCGAGAACTCCCGCATGATGACTGTCTTTTCAGTCTGGTATTCGCGCTCCGGGTGGAAGTGGCGCGGTTCGATGATGCGCGTATAAGGGACGTCGTCATCGTTGTAGTTGACCACCGATGTTCCCTGGAAATCGCCGACGTCGAGCACTTCTTCTTCGAAGTCGATGGTCCGCCAGGACAGGTCGCCCTCCGAGAAGTCGAAGTACCGGTCCACGGGACCCGTGTAGATCACCGGGATGTTTCCCACGACCTTGTTCTTGCTGTACTCGTGCGACTCGTCGAAGAAGTCGGTGTTGAGCCGGACCTCGATGTTCGGGTGCTCGGCCATCTTCTCGATCCACGCGGTGTAGCCGTTGGTGGGCAACCCCTCGTACTTATCGTTGAAGTATCGGTTGTCGTAGTTGTAGCGCACCGGGAGGCGGGAGATGATCCCCGCGGGCAGGTCCTTCGGGTCCGTCTGCCACTGCTTGCCCGTGTAGTGCTTGATGAACGCCTCGTACAGCGGCCGGCCGATCAGCTGGATGCCTTTGTCGTTCAGGTTCTGGGGATCGGTGCCCGCGAGCTCGCCGGCCTGCTCCTGGATGAGGGCCTGCGCCTGTCCCGGGGTCAGGTTGGCGCGGAAGAACTGGTTGATCGTCGCCAGGTTGATCGGCAGGGAGTACACCTCGCCCTTGTGGACTCCATAAACCTTGTGCACGTAATTCGTGAACGTCGTGAATCGGTTGACGTACTCCCAAACACGCTCATTGGACGTGTGGAACAGGTGCGCACCATAGCGGTGCACTTCGATGCCGGTCTGCTCTTCCTTTTCGCTGTAGGCATTGCCGCCGATGTGGTGGCGGCGGTCGAGGACAACGACCTTCAAGCCAAGCTCAGTGGCGGCCTGTTCTGCGATTGTCAGGCCGAAAAAGCCTGACCCTACGATGACGAGGTCAGCGGTCACAAAATCTCCTGATTCGAATGCGGGCAGCCCAATGTTGTGCATTGGCTGCTGCTCTAGCCTACCCGAGACTATGCCGACACTAGTGAATCCCGGGACCGGGCCGGGCTTATCCACATAGGCCATTGCGGCCGATGCCACGCGGCGGTGCCCGGCGGTAGCTTGGGCAGAAATCTACTCCTTCCCAACGGAAAGCACGTGATGACGCTCCACTGCACCCTGGTCCGGGGGCCCGACGCCGGCAGCGCCGGTCCCCCGATCGAACTCACTATTGAGTCCCCGCCCGGGGGTGCCGGCCTCGTGCTGCAGCAAGCCCTGGAGCGGGACTACGGCACGGGGCAACTGTCAGTATCAGGTCTTCCGTTGTCCGGCCTCATTCTGGGCGCCCCGCCGTTGGTCAACGGGGCCGTCATCGTTGACGGGGCCGGAGAAAGACCTCCAGAGGTCGGCGACGGAAGGTCCGCGACGCTGCTGATCGCCGTACACAGCGGTCCGGCCGCAGGGACAGTGGTGCCCCTGCGGCGCGGCACGTACCGGATCGGCCGCAGCGGCACGGAAATCGCCCTTCCGGATGCTGCCCTGTCGCGCGAGCATGCCAGGTTGGACGTCACGGACACGGCTGTCACCATCGCCGATTTGGATAGCGTCAACGGGACCTTCGTGGATGGAAAGCGGGTGGCGCAGGCTTCGGTTTCGACGTGCTCACTCATCAGCTGCGGGAATTCGACGCTGTCCATAGTGTTCGGTCCCGGGCCGGCATGTCGGCTTCCGGAGTGGGAGTCGGCCGGAGCCAGCGTGGCCGAGCCACTGAAGATTCCGCATCGGCCGGAAGGGGGCAACAGAGGTGTTCTCCTCCTCACCGCGGCACTGCCGCTACTCATTGGCGTGGGTCTGGCAGTCATCACCGGGATGTGGATGTTTCTGGCGTTTACGGCGGTTTCTGCGTTCTCGGTCCTCGTTCCCGTGATGGCCGGCCGCCGCCAGCGGCGCCGGCTCAAGTCATTGGTCACTGCCGCCGTTGAAGAGGACGTGGAACGACGACGACGGTCCGCGCCGTCGGCTGCCGAACTCGTTCTCAGGGGGCAAACCGACCATTCCGGTCCGCCAGAAGGACCGACGGTTCCCGACGACGTCACGCTGCGGCTCGGACTGGCAGAGCAATTGGCCAACATCAGCCTGGATCCGGCCGACCCGGACTTCGAGGCGCCACCTGCGGGGCTCATGCCCGTCACCATTCAGCTTTCTGGCCTCACATCTGTCCGTGGCCCGCAGCAGGACGTCGCCGGCCTGGTCCGGTTTGTGATCATGCAGCTCACAAGCTGCCGGTCTTCGGCGCTGACCCGGATCCTGGTGCACGGGCCACCCTCGTCCCTCCCGCTGACCGCCCGCTACCTGACGCCGGTAACGCTTTCGTCCAACCTGAGGACAACTTCACACCTTCTGGAGCGAGGCATAGACCGGGACCATGAACGTGGCGTACTAATACTGACCGGTGGCGCCGACGGCCCCGCCGGACTTCCAGGCATATCTGCCGCCGCGATCAGCCGAGGCTGGCAGGTTCTTGACTGTACACAGGCCGGTACCGCCACATCGGGCAGTCTCATCGAACTGGGTGGTCCCGCGGCCCGGGTAAGCGTTGCGGACTCCGCGACGGACTTCTTCCCGGATTTCGTCCCGGAAAGATTCTTCGACCGATATTGCCGAAGCATGGCACCGTCGTTTGAGCCCGGTCCGAGTTCCGGGCCGGCCGTGCCGCAGAACTGCTCCCTGGCCGACGTCCTTGCGGGTTCCGCCGCGGACACCTCGGCTCGTTGGGCTTCCGGGCACCGGAGTCCGGGCCTATCCGTTCCCATCGGGATGGCGGCACAGGGTCCCCGCATGCTGGACCTTGAGTCGGACGGCCCGCATCTCCTGGTGGCCGGCACCACGGGTTCCGGGAAATCCGAACTTCTCCGGAGCCTGGCGGCCGGACTTGCACTCAGCTACCCGCCAGATCGGATCAGTTTCCTCTTCATAGACTTCAAAGGCGGTTCGGGCCTGGGTCCGTTGACGGGGCTTCCCCACTGCGTGGGTATGCTCACAGACCTCACCAGGCACGAGTTGGAACGCGCGCTGACCTCCCTCCGCGCGGAAATCCGGTACCGGGAGGAAATGCTTGCCGCCGCGCAGGCCCCGGACCTGGCGGGCTACAGGTCCGCGGGCTACCCGGCCGGTCCGCTTCCCAACCTGGTCCTCATCATCGACGAATTCCGAATGCTCGTCGAAGACGCCCCTGAAGCGCTGAAGGAACTGATGAGAATCGCGGCGATCGGACGGTCGCTGGGCATCCACCTGATCATGGCCACGCAGCGACCCCAGGGAGCGCTTACGGCGGACATCCGCGCGAACGTCACCACCAGTATTGCGCTGCGCGTCCAGTCGGAAATGGAATCGGTAGACATCATCAATTCCAGGGTCGCCGCCGGAATTCCCCTGTCCAGCCCCGGACGGGCCTACTTCGCCCGCGGGATGGAGGATCCCGTCGAGTTTCAGACGGCCTCCCTGGCCGGTGCCGAAGCTGCGTTGGGTGCTTCCGCGGTCCGGGTCCGCGGCGCTGTGGAGGCCCTCGGGGCGTCCGCAACTGACCCGGCCGTGTATGCAGCCCCTGCGCTGGCACCCTCTCCGGCGCGGGCAGCCGGCCCTCTTGTCACATCGCTGGTGCAACTCTGGGACAGCATGGGAGGCGTCGCGCCCCGCCGTCCCGTGGCCATGCCGTTGCCATCGATAGTGTCCCTTCCCGGCACCGGCGCGGAAGACAATTCCGATCCCTGCGGCTGGTCCGTACAACTCGGACTACTGGACGAGCCCGGCCGGCAGCGGGTTTCCCGGCTGGGATGGCAACCGTCCGGCCACGGCCATCTGGCCCTCATCGGCGGAACAGGCAGCGGGGTGGACGAAGCCCTGGACCTGACCCTGCAGCAGCTGATCGCTCACGACGTGGAATCGCACGTCTACCTGCTCGACGCCGGAAACTCCTTCAGCTCCGTCCGTTCCCTGCCGCGGGTGGGCGCCGCGGCAGGGCTTCACGAACTTCGCCGGGCCGTCAGAATCCTGGAACGGGTTGCACTCGAACTGTCCCTGCGGCTTAGCCGCCCTGCGGAGGAGGCTGCGCGGCCGCCGCTTGTGCTGGTGCTTGCGGGCTGGGGTTCGTGGGTCTCATCGCTTCGGGCCGGGCCACTGGCCTGGGCGGAAGACCTGGTTCAGGACATCATCCGGGACGGTGCCAAGGCTGGCGTGACGGTGCTCCTTGCCGGAGACCGGGAGGTAGTAACGTCCCGATACTTCGCGTCCGTCCCCAACCGGGCCTTCTTTCCCACCGGCTCCACTGAGGAGGCCCGACTTGCCTGGCCGCGGCTGCCGGACGTCTCAGCGGTCCGCGGACGGGCAGTCGTATTCGGTGCGTTCACGGGCAGCCAGGGATCGGCAGCCCAGTTTTATGCCGCGCCCCCTGCGGGAATGACAACCACGGCCACGGTTAAGGAACCAGCCGTCAGGCCTTTCAGAGTCGAAGCGCTGCCCACACGTCTGAGCGTGTCCGATGTCCTGGCGCGTGTCACTGCCGTCGCGGCGTCAGCTGCAAGCAGGGAGGCCGGCGCCGGAGGCATACACAAGAACCGCAAAATAGTCATCGGCATCACCGGTGACGAACTTGTCCCGGCGGTTGTCCCCCTGACACCGGGAAGCGTCTTGCCGGTTCTGGGAGGCCCATCTTCCGGCAAGAGTTCCCTTCTTGCAGCCATTCCGCACTTGAATACTGATGCTGCCGGATGGTTCTTTCCCGGCCCCCAGGATATTGCAGCCAACTATTGGGCGGGCGTTCTGGCTGGCGCTGATTCCGGCGGTCTCACCAACGACTCAATATTGCTCGTGGATGATGCCGATATGCAGACACCGGAAGCGAGCCGGCACCTGGCAGCCCTGCACGGGTTGGGGTTCTCGATAATACTGACGGCGGGGTTCAGCCCGACACTCAGCCACCGGGTGCCGCTGGCTGCACACGCCCGCGGGCAGGGTACTGGAATCCTTATCGGGCCGAGGAACATCATGGACGGCGAGTTCTTCGGCATCCGCTTCGAGGTGGAAGCCAACCCGCCGCCCGGGCGGGCGGTCCTGATTGCCGAGGGCCGGACAACTCCCGTGCAGCTGGCAGCCGGACCCGGTCCGCACGCGCAGGTCACAGAGCGGGAGGTGCCCCGCCGGCCCGCGAAGCAAAACTGATCACTGTCTTGTTGAACAACAGCACCACTGCGCTGACCGCGGGGATGACCATGGCGATTCCCGCGGCAATGTAGCCGCCGCTAAGCGTCGGAAATCCTATCGTCAAGACAAACAACTGGGCCACCAGGGCCCCTGCCCTGGGCCACCGGAATCCCCGGAAGAGGAAATACGCAACAGCGTAGAGCCAGGCGGCAAAGGACAGCAGGAGCGCCAGGGTGAACACAGCTCCCCAAAACGAAAGCACCGGCGCTCCCGTGACCAGCTGAATGGCATACCAGCCGGCTGCCACAAGGAGAGCCGTGGCTTCCACGGCCACGATCAGGGATAGCACGGTGACGGCCGGGGGCCGGGCAGCCCGGGCTCCCGGGGAGGCGGAACTGGGGCCGGCGTGGTTCTCTGGGGGTCTTGACACACTGGCACCATACCGGACATAGTCGGTTAGCGGGGAGGGCGCTGGCGACCTATGTGACGTATCGCTCACGCTTAAGAGGCACTTCTTAGACGATTACCCCTTGTTTACACAGCGTTAACATGACACGCTTAATTCAGATGACCAAGGGGACCCGGCAGGGTCCCTTTCTTATGTAGCCTCTAGTGAATATTTTCACAAGATGCTTCCAACGAGTTCCCAGGAATGGAGTGACTGATCAGCATGGATTGGCGTAACCGCGCAGCGTGCCTCGACAAGGACCCGGAGCTGTTCTTCCCAGTAGGAAACACCGGGCCGGCTCTCCTCCAGATCGAGGAAGCGAAAAGTGTGTGCCGCCGCTGCCCGGTGGTGGACACCTGCCTCCAGTGGGCCCTCGAATCGGGACAGGACGCCGGAGTCTGGGGCGGAATGAGCGAAGACGAGCGCCGGGCCCTCAAGCGCCGTGCTGCACGCGCCCGTCGGGCTTCCTGACCACGGATATTCCAGCCTTCGGGCCAAAGGCAGAGGCCGCGGACTTCACAGTCCGCGGCCTCTGCCATTTAAGGGTCCTGCCTCATCGGTTCTGCAGGTTCAGTACGATCTGCACGGCAGTGCCGCCGCCTTCACGGGGTTTCCACTGGATACTCCCGCCGAGCTCGCTCGTGACAAGGGTCCGGACGATCTGCAATCCCAGACCCTCGACGTGAGGCGTGTCCGGCAGGCCGACGCCGTCATCGGCAACAGTGACTGTCAGGAACTCGTCTCCGTCATCACCTTCCGACCGGTCGGCCAGGAGCCAGACAGTTCCGGTCCTTCCCTCCAAGCCATGTTCTACGGCGTTCGTCACCAGCTCGTTGATTACCAAGGCCAGCGGGGTGGCGAAATCACTGGGGAGCTCACCAAACAGCCCGGATCTCGCCGTCTTGACCTGCTGTGAGGGTGACGCGACTTCGGCCGAAAGACGGAACTGACGGCCAATCAGCTCATCGAAGTCGACGCTCTGCGTCAGCCCCTGGGAAAGCGTCTCGTGGACAAGGGCAATCGTTGCGACTCGTCGCATGGCCTGCTCCAGGCCCTGCTTGGCCTCATCACTGACCATCCTTCGCGACTGCATCCGCAACAGCGCCGCCACGGTCTGCAGGTTGTTTTTCACCCGGTGATGGATCTCGCGGATGGTGGCGTCCTTGGTTACGAGTTCCATTTCCCGGCGCCGAAGTTCAGAAACGTCACGGCAGAGCACCAGAGCCCCGAACCGCTGCTGCTCATCCCGCAACGGGATGGCCCGAAGTGACAAGCTGACTCCTCGGGATTCGATTTCGCTGCGCCACGGCATCCTGCCGGTCACGACGAGCGGCAGGGTTTCGTCCACCATGCGACGGTCCCGTAGCAGTCCTGCTGTGACTTCTGCCAGGGACCTGCCTTCGAGGGATTCACCGTCACCAAGGCGCCGGAATGCCGATACCCCGTTGGGGCTGGCATACTGCACAATTCCGTCGGCGTCGAGCCGGATCAGACCGTCGCCCACCCGCGGGGCGCCGCGGCGGGACCCGGTCGGCGAAGCAAAGTCGGGCCACAGGCCAAGGGTACCCATCCGCAGCAGGTCGTAGGCGCACTGCCGGTACGTCAATTCGAGCCTTGACGGCATCCGTGAACTGGACAAGTCCATGTGTGTGGTCACCACAGCCAGCGTCCGGCCGTTTCTGACCATGGGAACTGCTTCGACCCGGAGGGCCATGTCGCTGCTCCAGTTGGTTTCGCTGGACCGCTCAATGGTCCGGCTGCTCCAGGCCTTGTCAACCAGGGGCTGCAGATCCGACCTGATACCCTCCCCCACGAAGTCGGTGTGGAACACCGTGTGCGTGGTGGAGGGGCGGACGTGGGCCAGAGCCACGTAGCCAAACTCAGGATGCGGAAACCACAATGCAAGGTCAGCGAAGGCGAGGTCGGCGACCATCTGCCAGTCGCCCACCAGGAGGTGCAGCCACTCGGCATCCCCCGGCCCAAAATCAGCATGTTCCCTGATGGGGTCCGTAAAGATTGCCACTACACCTCCAGATTCGACGCTTGGAACGGGTCCCTAGCGTCGGACGATTGACCTCAAGAGCCTCAATGCTACCGACAGTGACGCCATATCGTCCGCTTCGAGTGAGTTGACCTCGTCAAACATGCTCCTGGCACGGTTGAGCTGCTCGGCATTCAGGCCTTCCCAGTCCAGGACCCGGCCCTCCGCGGGGGCTCCGGCAGAGGTGGACTCAAGGACCGACGTCGTAATGTCCGAAATCGTGGAGTAAAGGTCGTCGCGCAAGGCAGCGCGGGCAAGTGCCTGCCAGCGGTCCCGCCTCGGAAGCTTGGTGATCCGTTCCAGGAGGGAGTCCACATGGAAGCGGTCAAACACCGTGTAGTACACGTGCGCAATGTCCTCCACCGGCTCCGGACTGATGTGGGCAATCTTGGCGATGTCGAGCAGCACAAAGCTTTCGAACAGCTCGGCCCAGCGGTGGGCAAGTTCCTCCGGAAGTTCCCAGCTTCGGGCTTTTTCCAGCCACGCGGCGACGCGTGCACGGTCTTCACCACGCAGGTAATCGAGGAGACGGGCACGCATCGGATCCATCAGCGGCTTGAATTCGTCCACGATTTCCGAAATCGGCCGGGAGGCGCTGCCCTGGCCCAGCACCCACCGGACCGCGCGGTCCAGAAGCCGCCGAATGTCCAGGTGGACGGTGCTCCAGTGCTCGGTCGGGAAGGAGGCCGGCAGTTCGTTGAGCTCTCCCACCATGACGTCCAGCTCGTAGATCTCGCGGAGGGCGACGAATGCTTTGGCCACGGCCGCTTCGTTGGCGGAGGTTTCCTCAAAGGTGCGGAACGCGAACGTAATGCCGCCGAGGTTGATCATGTCGTTGGCCACGACAGTGGCGATGATCTCCCGCCGCAGCGGATGGGTGTCGAGCTCGGCGTCGAACCTCTCCCGAAGCTGCTTGGGGAAGTACTCGCGCAGGGTCTGCCTGAACCAGGGATCGTCCGCGAGATCGCTCTCACGCAGCGCCGTGGCGAGTTCGATCTTCGCGTAGGCCGCCAGCACCGAAAGCTCGGGCGAGGTCAGTCCCTGCCCCTGTTCCAGGCGTTCACGAAGCGTCGCCGTTGTCGGCAGGGCTTCAAGCTCCCGTTTGAGGTCGGCGGATTTCTCCAGCCAGTCCATGAGGCGCTCATAGCTGGGGCTCCACTCCGCAACACGGATGCGGTCGTTGAGGAGCAGGATGTTCTGGTCGATGTTGTCTTCCAGGACGAGCCGCCCGACTTCATCCGTCATCGATGCCAGGAAGTCCGCCCGCTCCGCGGCCTCGAGCTTGCCTGCGGCAACCATGCGGTCAACAAAGATCTTGATGTTGACCTCGTGGTCCGAGCAGTCGACGCCGGCCGAGTTGTCGATGGCGTCGGTATTCAGGATGACTCCCTGAAGCGCTGCTTCAATACGTCCGCGCTGGGTCATGCCCAGGTTTCCGCCTTCTCCGACCACTTTGACGCGGAGGTCGCGGCCGTCGACGCGGATGGCGTCGTTCGCTTTGTCACCCACCTCGGCATGCGTTTCGGTGCTTGCCTTGACATATGTTCCGATGCCGCCGTTGTACAGCAGGTCCGCTGGCGCCAGGAGAATGGCTCGAAGGAGTTCCGGCGGGCTCAGTTCGGTGGTGCCGTCAGGCAGTCCGAGGGCAACGCGCACCTGATCGGAGACCGGAATAGACTTTGCCTGCCGTCCGAAGACGCCGCCGCCTTCGCTGATGAGGGATTTGTCGTAATCGTCCCAGGAGGACCGAGGCAGATCGAAGAGCCTCTGCCGCTCTGCATAGGACGTCGCCTCATCGGGATTCGGATCCAGGAAGATGTGGCGGTGGTCGAATGCCGCCAACAGCCGGATGTGCTGCGAAAGCAGCATTCCATTGCCAAAGACATCCCCGGACATATCGCCGACGCCCACCACTGTGAACGGCTCCGACTGGGTGTCCAGGTCCAGTTCGCTGAAGTGGCGCTTGACCGATTCCCACGCGCCGCGCGCCGTGATCCCCATGGCTTTGTGGTCGTAGCCCACGGAGCCGCCGGAAGCGAATGCATCGCCAAGCCAGAAGCCGTACTCTGCCGACAGCCCGTTGGCGATGTCCGAAAACGTTGCGGTTCCCTTGTCGGCAGCGACGACAAGGTAATTGTCGTTGTCGTCGTGGCGGACGACGTCGGCCGGCGGAACCACCGCTTCGCCGTCCGGAGTCGTGATCAGGTTGTCCGTAAGGTCCAGAAGACCACGGATGAACGTCTTGTAGCTTTCCACGCCCTCCGCCATCCACGCCGCCCGGTCGACGGCAGGGTCCGGGAGCTGCTTGGCGAAGAATCCGCCCTTGGCGCCGGTGGGCACGATGACGGCATTCTTGACGGTCTGTGCCTTAACAAGGCCAAGGATTTCGGTGCGGAAGTCCTCGCGCCGGTCAGACCAGCGCAGCCCGCCGCGGGCCACCTTGCCAAAGCGCAGGTGCACGCCTTCCACCCTGGGCGAGTACACCCAGATTTCGTACATCGGGCGCGGGAAGGCCAGGCCGTCGATCGCGGCCGGATTCAGTTTGAAGCTCAGGTACGGCTTCTGCTGGTAGAAGTTCGTACGGAGTGTTGCCTCGATGAGGTTCGCGAACGTCCGGAGCACACGGTCTGCGTCCAACGTGGCGACCTGTTCGATGGCGGCTGCAAGTTCCGCGCGGACGGTCGCCTGGCGCTCAGCCCGGACGTCGTCCTCGACGGCGGGGTCAAAGCGCGCCGCGAACAGGGCGCTCAGGGAACGAGTCACGTCGGGATTGGCCAGCAGCGTGTCGGCAATGAATCCGAACGAATTCGTGTTGCCCATCTGGCGCATGTATTTCGCATACGCGCGGAGGACCACAATCTGGCGCCAGTGCATGCCCTCGCGCAGGACCAGCCGGTCGAAACTGTCCGACTCGACATCACCGGAAACGGCGGCGCCGAAAGCGTCCGCCAACAACTGGCCGGTCGCGAGGGGGGCCACCCCCGCGGGGTATTTGAGACCGAGGTCGTACAGGAAGAAGTCCCGCTTGTCCGCCGTCTCGATCTCGAAAGGCCGTTCATCGAGCACTTCAAGACCAAGATTATGGAAGTACGGCAGAATCTGGCTAAGGCTCTTCGGCTCAAGCATGTAGAGCTTGACCCGGGCGTCCTCTTCAAGCGTGGCTCCGGCCCCCTCCGGCAGGTACACGTGGACCCCCGGCCGCTCCTGAGTGCCCTTTTCAGCCAGCTCGGCAGCCGACCCGTATTTCTCGAACCGCGCGATGTCCGTCAGGGCGTCCTCAACCTCGTAGTCCACGCGGTAGCTGGCGGGGAAGGCCTCAGCCCAGGCCGAGGCAAGCCCTTTGTTGTCGTCGTCGGTGGCGCTGGCACGCAGCACTTCGGTGATGCCCTCACTCCACGAACGAGCAGCCCGGACGAGCCTCTTCTCAAGCTCTTCAACATTGACGTCGCTGACGTCGGCGTCCTTGGGCAACCGGATACGGAAGAACAACCTGGCCAACGCGGACTCGGTCATCCTTGCCTCGTAGTCAATGGAGACTGCGTGGAAGGTCTCGCGGAGTTCCTGCTCAATGCGGAGGCGGACGTTGGTCGTGTAGCGGTCGCGGGGAAGATACACGAGTGCGGACATGAACCGACCGTAGATATCAGGCCTCAGGAACAGCCGGGTGCGCCGCCGCTCCTGAAGCCGCTGGATCCCGGTTGCCGTCGCAGCAAGGTCCGAAATCTCGATCTGGAACAGCTCGTCGCGGGGGTACGTTTCAAGGATGCCCAGCAAGTCCTTGCCGGAGTGCGAGTGCGGCGGGAACCCCGCATTGCGAAGGACAGCTTCAACCTTCTCGCGAACAATCGGAATGTTCCTAACGGAACCAGCGTAGGCGCTGGTGGCGAAGAGGCCGATGAACCGCTGCTCGCCGTTTACGTTTCCGGCGGCGTCAAAGCTCTTGACTCCGATGTAGTCAAGATATGCCGGGCGGTGCACTGTGGACCGGGAATTGGCTTTGGTAATGACCAGGGCGCGCTTTTCACGCGCCTTCCTGCGGCCAGCAACCGTGAGGTGCTGGACGTGGTGTCCGTCGGCTCCGCTGCGCAGCAGCCCGAGGCCGCTCTCCTCCCGCAGTTCCAGCACGTCCTCGCCGGACTCGTTGACGAGGTCATATTCGCGGTAGCCAAGGAAGGTGAAGTTGCCGTCGTCGAGCCACCGAAGGAGGTCCTGGGCCTGGCGCAGTTCCTCGATCTGCGAGGGGTTGGCCACGTTGTCCAGGTCCTGGGCGATCTGAAGCGCCTTGTTGCGCATCTTCGGCCAGTCTTCCACAGCTGCCCGGACGTCCCCGAGGACTCGTTCGATGCCTTCGATGAGCCGCGCATGCGCTTCCTCGCTGGCAGGTCCGATTTCGACAGCGATCCACGACTCCATATGCGAGGCGTTGTCGCCCTGGGCAATAAGGTGCGACAGGCTCGGCATGGCTGCAGTGTCGCCACTGGAAATGCCGATGCTGGACGGGACCCTGTCCACTTTTGTGAGCCGAGCGGTTTCCCGGTTACGCGTCACAACAAAAAGCGGGTGGAGGACGAGATGAATCGCCGAGTTCTGGCGAACGAGCTCGGCGTTTACCGAGTCCACCAGGAACGGCATATCGTCCGTGACGATGTACACGACGCTGCAATCGGGTTCGTCCACAATCCGGACGTTGGCCGTGCCCGGGACGCGGACAGCAGCCACCTCGCGGTGGGTTTCGGCGCGGGCGGCAAGGACATCCGGTGAGTAAGCCCGGGAGTCCTCCTCCGCTAGGTGCTCGTAGTAGTCTCCGAAGTACCCTTCACGGGCTCCGAGCAAAACGGACTGATCCTCCACGCTGGACCCAGACGACATCGACAAACGCCTCCATCACAAGTTCATAGTTGCCTCTTTGCAACCCTTATGGCGAGCCTAGCCCTTTAGATGACGCTTCGCTGTGGAAGAAAAGACAGAGGATCGGCGTTTTTGCTGGGCGGGTGCACAAACGATTTTCGCAATCGCCTGACGCAGCCCCGATTCGGGTGCGGCCTCGAGCAATAGGTTTCCGGACAACAGTGCCGTGTCACAGGAGACGCTGTCCGATGGGAGGAACGCGGATATGCCTTCCGCCGGCCCGTACCTTTCCCACGCCGCCCGGAGCTGACGCTCGGGGAAGCGGCCGGCGGCCGAAGCACGGACTTTGTTCAGGATCACCTGCGGCGACGCTTGGGGAACTGCAGCTTCAAGCTCGGAAAGGCCCCGGACCAGCCGCGGCACGCCAATGGAGTCGGCCGACCCCACAGCGTAAACGGTGTCCGCCAGTTCAAGGCTCCGAAGCGTGGCGGCGTTCCTGCGCGGGGCCATGGTGTCAAAACTGAGTTCTTCATCTGCCTCGAGGCAGAATCCGGTGTCCACAACTGTGTACTCTGCCACTTCACGGGCTTTCTCGAAGACCACGCCAAGGGCGGAAGCGCGCAACTCCGTCCAGCGATCAGCGCGTGTGATCCCGGTCAGAACCTGGAGCGTGCCCGTCTTCAGGGCGACTGGGGTGGCGATCTTCAGCAAGGCGTCGGCATCCAGTTGGCCCAGGTCGGCCAACCGGCAGGCCTGCGCCAGCCCCGCAGATTCGTCCAGCAATCCCAGTACTCCCGCGACACTCGCTCCATAGCTGTCAGCGTCGATCAGGAGGACTGAGTTGCCCGCAGCAGCCAGTTCACCGGCCATGTTGGCTGCCACCAGCGTCCGGCCCGGCGACCCGGCCGGACCCCATACGCTGATGATCCGGCCCGTACCGGACGGCTCTGCCTGGACATCAACTCCCGCGCCCGGCACGGTCCGGATGGCGGCACCCGTGTCTGCGAACCCGCGGTCATCCGCCTGAAACGAGCCGGGAGGCGCCCACTGGGCAACTGCGCCCGAGATCCTGCCCGCCAGTGCTGCCGAATCCACCCCCGCCGGCGCAACAGTAACGCCGATCGCGGTCAGCCGAGCCGTCTCGGCTGCGCTGTCCGTCAACGCAACGATCACGACCCCCACGGCTGTGAGCCGGTCAACAAGCGAAGCCGTCAGTTCGTCGCTTCCTTCGGCGACGACGGCTGCCCGCGCAAGTCCGCTCTGGCAGGCGGCCAGAAGCTCAGTCAGTTCCGAGCACCTCCGCACGACGGTGACCGGTCCATGGAGGCGTTCCAAGCCACCGACCAGGTCCTCGCGGGATTGCCCGACCGTGACCACCGGAATACTCATGAGGTTCCACCGCCCGGGTTCCAGACGACGGATATCTTGGCCTTGTTCGCCTGCGCTCCCAGCAGCCTCGGCATCTGCTCGTCAGTGACGAGCACCATGACCACAGTGGACCGGGAAGACCCCAGGGCGGTCGAGCCGGGAGTGACCTCGGCTATCTCGGCCCCGGGAAGCAGTAACTTCGGCTCGCTGAACCCGTTGCGGGCATCCGGAAGCGCCACCCAGGCGTCCACCCGCGAACCGGCGGCGACCTGCTCCGGCAGAGCTTCGTCGATGGTGATGGCAACCGGTTTGCGGTCTAGTGCATCGGGCTTGCCGAGGCTGTCCCGCGGGACCAACTGGTCCGGGCCGATGCGCTGGACCGCAACCACGCCTTCGGGAAGCCCGGCTTCCGCCGTGACGTAGTGCCCTTCGACGTCACCGAGCCTGACTTTTACCCGGTTGACGTTCTCCGCCGTGAGTTTCTCCCCCACGGCGATCGGCCCTTTTGCCGCATAGACCTCGGTGGTCTGGTCGGCCGCACTAACCAGCGAGACCACACCCGCCACGGACGCCAGAACCAGCAGGAATCCGAGCAGGAGCCGCGGATCCTTCCAGGAAGGCTTCTTCAGCCTGACTGCCGTAGTCGTCGTGCTTGCACTCACGTACTGCTCCCCCCATCGGTGCCGGCCGGGCTGGTTCGTGCGCCGGACTCCCTCATTGTTACGGCAAAACGGCCGGATCGAAAGTCACAAGGTCAAACGACGCCAAACTGTGGATAACCGCATCATTCGGCACCAATAGTGGCAAAATAGTGGCATGCCCCGATTTCTGACCCTCGCAGACGTAGCCGAACAGCTGCAGATCAACTCCCCGGCAGCCTACGCGCTCGTGCGAAGCGGGGAACTCAAGGCCATCCAGGTGGGGGGCCGCGGACAGTGGCGTGTCGAAGAAAAGATGTTGGAACAATACATCGAAGAGCGCTATGCCGAGGCGGACCGAATGATCCAGCAAACCAAGTCCAAGTCCGTCTGAGCCAGCGGCGGACGCTGAGGCGTCCTACTGCCGCGGATACATCCTACTGATGATGATCCGCGCCGCGGACGGACCGTAGCGCACCAAGCGACGAAAACGGTACCGACGCAATCTGACTGACATTGGCGGCACGGCGGGCTTCTCCGGGCCGGGTTACGGCCAGATCCAAATAGTCCCGCCCCACGCGGTCTATGACACCGCTCAACCCCGCGGCTTCCGCGGTAGCTCCGACGAGGACGACCGTGACATCAGCCCTGTCACGCGCCAGGGCGCGAAGTGCACTGGCCAGTCCCAGTTTTCGCCTGACGGATGACGGCTCCGACACTGCGAGCCTGCCCAGGCCCTGGTAGCGGGAAGCCGCTGCAAACGGAATCAGCACTTGGTGATATTGATCGTTGAGGAGCAGGCTCTCTCCCCCGACGTGGCTCAATGTTCCCTCGAACGCGGCACCGGATGCCAAATGGACCGCCACCCTGAGCCCAAGGGATCCGCGCAATCTGTCCGCCAACTCTATGCCCGCAACGTCCGCCCGCGACCTCTCGGCGATTTCTGATTCAAGCTCCAAGCGGTCAACTGAGGCCAACTGCGCCTCCAGGTCCTCAAACAAGGCATCCCATCGCATGCCGCAAATCTAGGCCGGTGCCGCCCGGCGGTCAATTCACGGCCGTCCCGCGGGCATCGAAAAAACAAATGACTAGACAAAACTCGAAGATGGAGGTCAAACTAGTTTTAGTTACATCAAACGGCATCAAACAGCATCAAATGAAGTGAGGAGCTGGGTCCTGGTGGTTTCACGCGGCAGGTTGCTCGGCTCGGACGCAACCCTGGCGGTGGCGATTTTGCTCCTTGGTTTCTTTCTGGCGGCAACCGGAGCCTCACTGATGGAGCGCTGGCAGCGGTCGTCTGCAAAGGCCCAGTCCCCGGACTTCGAAGACCTGCTCGGATTTGTCGTCAACACCGCAGGGCTCATCGTCGTCACCTGGTGGGTCCTGTCCATGCTGTCCGCATTCGCCTCCGCGGTCCTCGAGCGTGCCGGAAGCAACCGGGCTGCCGAAGTCACCGGAAAGTTCAGTCCAGCGTTCATGCGCAGGCTCGCCCTCGCCGCAGTCGGAGTCCAACTATTGGGGGCGCCGTTCGCCCATGCAGCGGCGGATCCGGCGGACCCTCGGTGGAGTCCAACGTCCAATCCCGCCACTGCAGCGGTTTGGACCCCCACCGGGCAGCCTGCTGACGGCCGCGCCACCCTTATGTCCGCCCTGCCCGCAGTATCCACATCCGTTGAGGGCTCGGATCCACGCTGGAAACCGAATGCACCCCACGTGGCCCCGGGTCCTTTGGCGGCACAACCTGCAAGATCCGCCCGCCAGCAACCTGGTGATGACCGCGGGCACGTCACCGTGGTGGCCGGGGACTCGCTGTGGAGCATTGCGGCCAGGCAGCTGGGCGGGTCCCAGGTGTCCGATCTCGATATCGCCCTGGAATGGCCGCGATGGTACGAGGCCAACAGGGCTGCCATAGGAGACAACCCCAACGCACTTCTTCCGGGACAGGTCCTCCGGCCTCCTTCCGGATCCTAGATCCGCAGCCGGCCATAGCTATCAAATATCCGTCATCAATCAGAGGAAGCATCATGAGCGCATTGCAGCTGGTCCCCACATCACCCGCGTTGGAACGCTCGGCGGCCGGTGAACAGCCAGCCCGCAGACTGGCAGCAGTCCCGGCAGCCGGCAGCCGTGCCCCGCTTCAGGGCGGGGCCGGCACGCCGTCAACGCCCCGGCCGGGCAACCCGGGTCAAGCCACCAAGAACGGGCCGACCCTGCAGATAGTGAGCGAGAACAAGGAGGTCTGTGCAATTACCCGCGGGACCGTCCAGGCCGCCATCGAAGTGCTGGCCGGAACACGTCCCATCCAGCAACTCTCCCGGAGGCTTGATCAGCGGTGCCTGGCCTCACTCCAGCACCGCGCGGCGCTGACCCGTCGGCTGGCGGCGGGACCCTCACCCACGGCAGGGCGCCTGCACCGTAATCCCGCAGTCAGATCGGTCCGCGCCTGCGAAGTCGCGTCCGGAGTCTACGAGGCAAGTGCCGTAGTAGTGGATGAACTAAGGGTTCGCGCAGTCGCCGTGCGGCTTGAGCGCAGCAATCAGGTATGGCGGATCACGGCACTGGAGATCGGCTGAGGGATCGGCCTGTATTCAATGTCCCGCCATCCTGGCGTTCAGACACCAATGGAATCAGGTGAGGACCGGAACAACTGTTCCGGTCCTCACTTGTGCTTTAATCTACTGCCGCTGAGGCAGCCCCTAGCGTTTCTAGCGCTTCTTCTTTTTCGGGGCCGGTTTCCGGGCGCCGTCCTGGGCAGCCTTGGCCGGATTCCCGGAACGCCCCGCCGACCTGCCTTCGACGCGGGTCTGGCTGGCGCCGTCTTCGCCCGGAGCAGTGTATTGCAGCTGGGCGGGCTTCTCCGGTGCTTCCAGTCCTGCTGCATGGATCTGCGGCTCATGATGCTCCGTGTGTTCCCCCGCGCCATCGGCGACAACGACGTCCTCAGCGGGGGTCACCTCAACCTCAAGGTTGAACAGGAAGCCAACGCTCTCCTCCCTGATGGCCTCCATCATGGCCTGGAACATGATGAATCCCTCGCGCTGGTATTCCACGAGCGGGTCACGCTGTGCCATGGCGCGGAGGCCGATGCCCTCCTTGAGGTAGTCCATCTCATAGAGATGCTCCTGCCACTTCCGGCCGATCACGGACAGAACCACGCGGCGCTCCAGTTCGCGCATGCTTTCGGACCCGATGGCCTGCTCCCGGGCCTGGTAAACCAGCCGGGCGTCGGAAAGAATCTCTTCCTTCAGGAAGTCCACAGTGATGCGGGACTTGCCGCCGGCCTCGTCGATGACGTCGTGGGATGTCACGCTGACCGGGTAGAGGGTCTTAAGGTTCGTCCAGAGCTGGTTGAAGTCCCAGTCGTCCCCGGTGCCCTCGGAGGTTGCTGCGTCGATGAGGGCAGTGATGGTGTCTTCGAGGAAGAACTGCACTTTCTCGTGCAGGTCATCACCTTCGAGGATACGGCGGCGGTCCCCATAGATGGCTTCACGCTGGCGGTTGAGGACGTCATCGTACTTGAGGACGTTCTTGCGCTGTTCCGCGTTGCGGCCTTCAACCTGGCCCTGCGCAGAGGCTATGGCACGCGAAACGAGCTTCGATTCGAGCGCGACGTCGTCGGGAACGGAGCTGTTCATGAGCCGTTCGGCCGCCCCCGAATTGAACAGGCGCATCAAATCGTCCGTCAAGGAGAGGTAGAACCGCGACTCGCCGGGGTCGCCCTGGCGTCCTGAACGTCCGCGGAGCTGGTTATCGATCCGCCGGGACTCGTGGCGTTCGGTACCGAGGACGTAGAGCCCGCCGAGGTCCAGCACTTCCTCGTGTTCGTCCTTCACCGCCTGCTTGGCGGCCTCGAACGCCGCGGGCCACGCGGCCTCGTACTCTTCGGAGTTTTCTTCCGGATCCAGGCCTTTGGCCGCCAACTCGGCGACGGCAGTGAATTCTGCGTTTCCGCCCAGCATGATGTCGGTTCCTCGACCGGCCATGTTCGTGGCTACGGTTACAGCACCCTTACGCCCGGCCTGCGCGACGATCGCGGCTTCACGGGCGTGGTTCTTCGCGTTAAGGACCTCGTGGCGGATGCCTTGCTTGGCCAGCAGCCGGGAGAGGTATTCGCTCTTCTCCACGCTGGTGGTTCCCACGAGGACAGGCTGGCCTTTTTCGTGCCGTTCGGCAATGTCCTTGACCACCGCGTCGAACTTGACGGCCTCGTTTTTGTAGACGAGGTCAGGCTGGTCAATGCGCTGCATGTCGCGGTTGGTGGGGATGGCCACCACGCCGAGCTTGTACGTGCTCATGAACTCGGCGGCTTCGGTCTCGGCGGTACCGGTCATGCCGGCAAGCTTGTCGTACATGCGGAAGTAGTTCTGCAGCGTGACCGTGGCCAGGGTCTGGTTCTCCGCCTTGATCTCGACGCCTTCCTTGGCCTCGATCGCCTGGTGCATTCCCTCGTTGTAACGCCGGCCGGCGAGGATGCGGCCGGTGTGCTCGTCAACGATCAGCACTTCGCCGTCGAGGATGACGTAGTCCTTGTCCCGCTTGAAGAGTTCCTTGGCCTTGATGGCGTTGTTCAGGAAGCCGATCAGCGGGGTGTTGGCGGACTCGTAAAGGTTGTGAATGCCCAGGTAGTCCTCGACCTTCTCGATGCCGGCCTCGAGCACGCCGACGGTGCGCTTCTTTTCGTCGACTTCGTAGTCTTCATCGGGCTTGAGCCGGATTACCACCTTGGCAAACTCGCTGTACCAGCGGTTGGTGTCACCCTGGGCCGGACCGGAAATGATTAGCGGGGTGCGGGCCTCATCGATGAGGATCGAGTCCACTTCGTCAACAATTGCGAAGTGGTGGCCGCGCTGAACGAGCTCGGACTTGTCCCAGGCCATGTTGTCGCGCAGGTAGTCGAAGCCGAATTCGTTGTTGGTGCCATAGGTGATGTCCGCGGCGTACTGCTCGCGGCGCACGGCAGGGTCCTGGTTGGACAGGATGCAGCCGCTGGTCAGGCCGAGGAAGCGGTAAACCCGGCCCATGAGGTCCGACTGGTATTCAGCCAGGTAGTCGTTCACGGTGATGACGTGCACCCCGTTGCCGGTGAGTGCGTTCAGGTAGGCCGGAGCGGTGGCCACGAGGGTCTTGCCTTCACCGGTCTTCATTTCGGCGATATTGCCCAGATGCAGGGCCGCGCCGCCCATCAGCTGGACGTCGAAGTGGCGCATGCCAAGCGTTCGGGAGGAGGCTTCACGGACTGCGGCGAAGGCCTCTGGCAGGAGGTCGTCCAGCTTCTCGCCGTCCTGGTGGCGTGCCCGCAGCCGGTCGGTTTCTTCGCGTAGTTCGGCGTCGGTGAAGGTCTGGAAGGAGCTTTCCAGGGCATTGATGGAATCGGCATAGTTCCGCAGTTGCCTCAGGGTTTTTTTGTCACCCGTGCGGAGAAGTTTTTCGATAAGTGATGCCACGTGAAGTTGCTCCCAGTCTCAAGCTGCCGAATTCTGGCGTGTTCAGTCTACGGGAGAGACACAGGGACGGTTACGCCTGTTCCCTCTCAGCGGATACACCGCTCCCTGCCCCGGACACGGCGTCTGCGAGCGCCGGTGCCAGGTCTCCTTTCCGGGACACAACAACCCGGTCCAGTTCCAACCACTCTGCCATGAGCTGCAGTTCCGCGGCGAGTTCGACGGCAGTGTCGGCGGGCGCCCCGGGCTCCGCGTGGGCAGCCTTCGCCAGCAGGAGGCCGTTGGCGCGGTCCGCCTTCAGGTCGATGCGGGCCACGATTCCGTCCCGCAGCAGGAAGGGCAGCACGTAATAGCCGAAGCGGCGCTTCGGCGCCGGGGTGTAGATCTCAAGGCGGTAGTGGAAGCCGAACAAGGCTTCAAGGCGCTGCCGCTCAAAGACCAGCGAGTCGAAAGGGCTCAGCAGTGCGCGCCCGGTGGCCGTGCGTGGCAGTTTCGCCTCGGCGTGCCGGTAGACGGACTTGTTCCAGCCGGCCACAGTGACGGGCACCAGCCTTCCGGTTTCGACGAGACGATCAACGGCTAGTGCTGAGGCACGCATCGGCGTCCGGAAGTAGTCGGCAAAACAGCGCAACGTGCCTATCCCGTGTGCCCGGGCAGCGGCTTCGATGAGGCGCACCAGCGCAGCCTCCTTGTCCGACCCGGCGTCCGGAACGCCCGGAACTGCCCCGGGCCGTTCGGGCAGGACCTTGGCGGTGAGGGTGTAGCGCCGTTCAAAGGATTCCGTGCGCGAAGCGGCCGAGATGAGGCCCGCTTCGAAGAGGTGCTCCAAAACCCGTTTGACGGCATTCCAGTTCCACCCCCAGTTGTCCTGCTGCCGGTCCTCCACGTGACCCAGGTGCGTGGTGAGTTCGGCGGCGGTCATCGGCCGTCCGGCGGCCAGGGTCTCGAGCACCCGGGTGGCGACACCGCACCGCAGCTCAGGGTCCATGGAGTGGGCTCCCACCCACTTCCGGCTTTGCCATAGGACCAGGTCCTGGAAATGGTCAGGACGGATAAAGCTCGCCTCGTGTGCCCAGTACTCCATCATGCGCCGCGGGTGAGCGCCCGCCATTCGCTGGAGGATGGCGCGGTCGTAGTTACCCAGGCGGGAAAAGAACGGCAGGTAATGGCTCCGCGAGAGCACATTGACGGAGTCGATCTGGACGAGGTGGAGGCGGGCAAAAGTACGGCCCACCGCCCGTGCAGTCACGGGTCCGGCGGGCCGTACCTTGTCCAATCCCTGGGCTGCCAGTGCGATCCGCCGCGCCTGTTTGAGGCTCAGCACTTCCTGCACGTCAGTCCCTTCGTTGGATGGTCAGCTCCAGCTTATGCGCTGGCTGGCTCATCCTCGGAGCGGTAGGCGAGGATCTTCTCTTCCAGCGGAGCCACACCCGGCTCGCAGGTCTGGTCAAGGGAGATCACACCATAGGTCCAACCGTCGCGGCGGTAGACGACGGACGGCGCTTTGGTTTCCTTGTCGACAAACAGGTAGAAGTCGTGGCCGACGAGTTCCATGTTGTCGACGGCGTCGTCGAGCGTGAGGGATGCCGCCGGGAATACCTTGCGGCGGATCAGAACAGGCGAATCCCCCGCAGGGATGTCGTTGTCGACGTCGTACGGCGACTTTTCGACCGGTGCGGCCTGGGGCTCCTGATGGTTGCTCGCCTCCACGTACAGAGGCTCCGTGGTGCTGGCCGGCTCAAGGCTGGCTGTTGCCTCGGTGACAGACTTGGGGGTGTGCCGGCCATGGTGGACCTTCTTGCGGTCCTTGGCCCGGCGCAGGCGTTCAAGAAGCTTGTTGTAAGCGAGGTCGAACGCGGCGAACTTGTCGGCGGCGCTGGCCTCTGCCCGAATGACGGGGCCCCGGCCCAAGACAGTCAGCTCGACCGTGAGCAACTCTGCGGTCTGGCGGGCCTTAGTCTCCTTGGAGACCTTCGCGTCCACCCGTTGGACCTTGTCTCCCAGCGATGCGATCTTTGAGATCTTCTCGTCGGCGTATTCGCGGAAGCGGTCTGAAACCGTCAAATTCCGTCCGCTGATCATGAACTCCATGGTGCCCTCCAAATGACTTCGGTGACACGACGGCGACACTTCCCGGGGCCGATCTGACTGACAGTCGAGCCCCTTTCCGAGCCGCTATCGACAGGTACAACTGATCTTGGTACCCACAACCGACGTTAGTTCATCGCTACCCGTTATTCACCTTTTCTTCGTTTATTTTTTTCAAAGTCGGCCGCCCATCACTGCTGTGACACGGGGAACGGCCGGTGGATCTGCCACGTCCGGCGGGCGTGTCGCCGCCAGTACGACAGCGCCCAGCACGACGCCTCCCGCCTGATGGACGGCCCGTGCTGCTTCCGCCAGCGTGGCCCCCGTGGTCAGTACGTCATCCACGATGATGCAGGGCCGTCCCCGGATGTCGGGCGCGGGGAACGCCGACCTTGCCCGCATGGAACCCCGGACACGTTTGGCACGGGCGCCTCGTCCGAGTCCTTTTTGCCCTCCCGCCATTGCATGGGCGGGAACCAGCGCCTGCAGCCGTTCGGGCAGGGCACTGGCGGATCCTGGCCACTGTCCGAAGGTCCTTCCCTTACGCAGTGCATCGGCCGGGCTTCCTCCGCCGAGGCGGCCGCTGCGGTCCAGGTTCCGCAACAAGAGGTGCACGGGGCTAAAGCCCCGCTTCCTGAACGCGCTGTTGGTGGTAGGTACGGGTATCAGGCAGAATCCGTCCATCGTGCCGGCGGCCCCTGTGATCGCCCTCCCAAGCGCCCTGGACAGCACCGATTCAAGCTGGCCCTGGCCGTATTTCTTGAACGACAGCACAGCCTGGGCGAGCTCCTCCCGATAGACCCCGGCGGCCACGACGGGAAGAATCACTGAACCGTTCACATCCATCAGGGCGGGTGCCTGGCCCTCGGCACGGAACGGGGTCCGCGTGAGCAGCCGCAGCGCCCGCTCACAGGGTCCGCACAGCGAGAAGTCTTCCGACCCGCAGCAGACGCACTCCACGGGTGCGGCGAGGGCCAGCAGTTCGCGGCCCGCGTCCGCTGCGCGGTCCGCGGCCCGCAGCCACCATCGTGCGTAATCGCTGCGGTGCTTTGCCGACGCCGGCGCAGGCGGCTCGAGATCGGGATCGGGGCTTCTTGTCACAGACCAAGCCTGCACCGCGGGGTATCCCGGCGGCAGCTCGCCGTTCGACTATGTGGGCCCGGCGCTTATGTGGATAACATCCAGCCCGTACAACCGGCCAGCACGGCGATGCCGGCAGCGGTGTCAGCCCGGGAATGACGGGTCCACGGGCCCCTTCAGCTGAGGCGACCAGCCGTTTCCAAGTCGCTGGAAGATACCGTCGGCGGACTGCCCGAAGATTTCCTCGGGTCCGTTGCCGGCACTGATCGCGGTGAGCCCGGGCCAGGGCGCCAATTGCTGGGGCTGCGATGCTGCGAGGGAGAGCAATTCCGGGGTGACGTTGTCAGTGGCCGACGCCTTCATGACGGCTACCGTCGTGTCACTGACCCATACCCCCTGGTCCGGTTCCCGGTCCGTCAGGAGGGTTGTTGGGGCGGTCAGGTCACGGGGGGTCCCGTCGGCATTGCGTACGATTCCGGTCACCTGCACGCGGGTCTTCCCGTTCTGCTCGGAAATCACGAGAGCCCGTACCCCCTCACGCGACACGCGGAATTCTTTGACGGTGCGTCCGGCGAGCCAGGCAGGCGCCAGCGTGACAGTGGGCATGGCGGCCGCTTCGGCAACGTTCGTGGGGCGGTAGGCAAGCACTTCCGTTGCCCCGTTGGCCCCGGGTCCGGCCGTCCAGACCCAGTCCTGCTGCCCGAACGACGGGTGGGTGAGGGTGGAGCGGGTGGTCAGTGCCCGGGCGGGCTGGCCCGGCACGATCGAGTAGAGGGTCGTCCGGCTGCCATTGAGGAACGCCACCGACTGCGAAACGGGCGATTCGGCAGGGGAAACCGGGCCGAGGGCGCCCACGGACTGAATGTCCGGCAACGGCGAAATGCGGTTGTTCTCGTACCGGACCAGTTGGCCGTCATTCACGGCAATCTGGCGGGCCGGGACGTTCTTGTCCCTGACCGGAGGCAGCACGGAGCCGTTGTCCTCGACCCGGACCAGGTCCTGGTTTGCCCGGAGTTCGACGTTGACGACGTCCGGCTGGCCACGGAAGGTAAGAGCCAGCTGGGTCTGCATCCTCAACCTGTCCTCGCTGGAGGCTTCGACGAGTTCCTTGGCCGAAAGGTCCACCTGGGCTGCACCGGAGACGACCGGAACGGACTCCCGCGTGAGCTTCATTCCTGACGGAAAGGCACTGACCACGGCCCCCTTGAGGTACGGGGCCGGCCCGCTGAGCAAGGCGCTGGTCATGGCTTTGACCGTTTTCTTCTTGTTGAACCACCGGACGTCGGGCACGGCGTACGTGAAGCCTGGATCGTAGAAGTAGATGGGGTAGGCGCCGTAAATCACCTTGAATGTCTGCTCGGGGATGGCAATTCCGTCAGGGATGGCTGAAATGCGCCACTGACCGTCCACCTGCGTCAGCGTCACCGGAATGTTTTCCTTGGTTCCTTCGGGGAACTGCGTCGCGATCCCGTCTGCATCGACCGAGTAGGCAACATCCAGTTCGTAATTGAAGACGTTTTCCACACCGGTCCGGACCACCCTGGTGGAGCGGAAAACGAGTGTGCGCTGATCCGGTTTCCAGGCAACGGAAGCTGCCTGCGTCAGGTATTCCCTCGCAACGGCGTAATCGTCCTCGTAGCCGCTGCCCGCGAGGTAGAAGTCTTCAATGACGGACTCCGGTCCGGCGCCTTCGCGTGGCGCCACCGGAAAGAAAACGGGCGCGTTGTTGGGCTTGCCGGCGCTCTCATCCGTACTTTTTCCCACCGGCCCGGAGCGCGGGATCTGTGCGCAGGAGGTCAGCAGCAGGAGCAGTAGCGTCATCAGGGCAAGGGCCGCGTTGCGCAACCGTGGTGGGGTGCCGGTCATGGTGTTTCTTCCGTTTCCGCCGCCGGCTGTGCATGTGGCGGCGCTGCCGACGGTCCTGCCGGTTCCATCCCCGGACGGGCATCCCCGCCGGGGGCCGGGACGGGCGCATCCGTCGAGTCCGCGGGCGATGCTGCGGTTCCCAGGAGCAGCATGGTTCCCTGCCCCGATCCGCCAGGCAATTCGACGTCGGCCGGTTCCAGCTGGAGCGGCGATTTGGAGATGACCTCGCCCTGCCTCAGCGGAAGTGTCAGCCTGAAGTTTGATCCCGTTCCCTTGCTGCCCCAGGCCTGAAGCCATCCGTTGTGGAGTTTCGTGTCTTCCGCGGCAATGGAAAGGCCCAGCCCGCTGCCGCCCGTGGTTCGCGCCCGGGCGGGGTCCGCCCGCCAGAAACGGTCAAAGACCCTTGCGGCCTCAGACTGCGTCATTCCGATGCCGTGGTCGCGGACAGCGACAGCGACGGCGGTTTCATTTGCAGCTACCGAAATATTGACCGGGTTCCCTTCGCTGTGCTCCAGCGCGTTGAGCACCAGGTTGCGTAGGATCCGCTCGATGCGCCGGTCGTCCATCTCTACCACGATGCTCTCATCCCGCGAATTAATGGTGACCTGCGAACCGTACTCCGCTGCGACGGGCCCTGCGTCCTCCACGACTTTCGCCACGAGCTGCAGGATATCGGTGGGTTCGGCGTCGAGCATGGCCACACCCGCATCGAACCGGGAAATCTCCAGGAGATCAGCGAGCAGGGACTGGAAGCGCTCAACCTGGTTGTAGAGCAGCTCAGCCGAGCGCTTGTTGATGGGGTCGAAGTCGTGCCGTGCGTCGTACAGGACCTCGGCCGCCATCCGCACGGTCGTCAGGGGCGTGCGAAGTTCGTGGGAGACATCGGAAACGAAGCGCTGCTGCATTTGGGACAGAGTCGCCAGCTGGGTGATCTGTTCCTGGAGGCTGGCAGCCATGTGGTTGAAGGACGCACCCAGCCGTGCCACCTCGTCCTCGCCCTTGACCACCATTCGCTCCTGGAGCTGACCGGCCGCCAGTTTCTCCGAGACCACCGCGGCATGGCTGACGGGGCTGACCACGTTCCGGGTCACGTACCAGGCGATGGCACCGATGATCAGGACCAGCACCGCTCCGCCGGCGAGCAGGACGTTCTGTATCTCGTCCAGGGTTTTCTGCGCGGTGTTCAGGTCGTAAATGAGGTACAGCTCGTACACAGTGCCGTTGAACGTGACTTTGTTGCCCACGGCGATGCCCGGACGGTCTTCGGTACCCACCGGGAATTCCGTGGATGCCCAGAACTGGTCTTTTCCGGACTCCTGGACTGCCTTCCGCAACTCGGGCGGAATGACACTGACCGTCAACTGGTCCGAAGCCCGCGATTCCACCCAGCGGTTGCGGGGCTTGGTCTGTTCCGGCATCGCCTCAAACACATACCGGCGCTGGATGACGTTTCCGCGGCCCTCCACGGCATTCAGGGTGTCGTACACCAACGTGATCACGCTGGACTGGTCGGTGACCTGGGCGCCGTCGAACGTGTCCTGGACCTGCTTGACGTTGTACAGGGTCTCCGACTCAGCCTGCGTCAGCCGTTCCTGGAACAGGTTGTTGGCGATCTGGTTCGACAGGTAGGCCCCGACCACGGCGAACGAGCCGATCGAGAGCAGCAGCGTGGTAAGCACTGTGCGGAACTGCAGGGAACGGCGCCAGCGCCTGTGCACGGCCCGCAGCAGGAACCGGACGCCGGGAAGGAGCCGGAGCAGCCCGGTCCGGACGAGCCTCGCGACCCGCAGTCCCACGATCCGGGCGCGGCGGAGCCAAATTCGGGTCCGGAACGGTACGTCCGAGAATACGCCGGCCATCGCGTCCGTATGCTCCGGAGCGCCGTGCGAGTGGGAGTGTTCCGTCTTTTGCGGGCGGGCTACCTCCGGCTCACGGCCGGCTTCGCCGCTGGACGGTTCAGGAACCTGCTTTGTAGCCGACACCACGGACCGTCAAAACTACCTCGGGGGCTTCGGGGTCCCGCTCGATCTTCGACCTCAGCCGCTGGACATGGACGTTCACGAGGCGCGTATCTGCCGCGTGCCGGTATCCCCAGACCTGCTCCAGGAGCAACTCGCGGGTGAAGACCTGCCATGGCTTGCGCGCAAGGGCAACGAGCAGGTCGAATTCGAGGGGAGTCAGCGAAATTCGTTCGTCGTTCCGGCTCACCAGGTGGCCGGCCACGTCAATGGTGATGTCGGCGATGCGCAGGGTCTCCGGCGCCTTTTGGTCCCCCGGCCGCAGCCGGGCCCTGACGCGGGCCACCAGTTCCGCCGGCTTAAACGGTTTGGGCACGTAGTCGTCAGCACCGGATTCCAGGCCGCGGACCACGTCCGAGGTATCGGACTTGGCGGTCAGCATAACGATGGGCGAATCCGACTCCGCGCGGATCTGCCGGCACACTTCGATGCCGTCAATGCCCGGAAGCATCAGGTCCAGAAGCACAAGATCCGGTTTTGAGGAACGGAAAACCTCCAGCGCCTGCCCGCCGTCAGCGCAAAAGACCGGCTCGAAGCCGTCATTGCGCAAGACAATCCCGATCATCTCGGCCAGCGCCTCGTCATCGTCCACTACCAGAATGCGTGCCTTCATAGTTATATATTCGCCTATTGAATGGGCTTTGTCCCGTTGAGGGCCGACACGGCATGGCGCGGACACTGCCGCCAGGGAAGCACGCCGGGAGGGCGCGGCGACGCCACAGCGGGAAGAATCAGCCGGAAGCTATGTGGCTTACGGCCAAAACTATAGGCTGGGAGCGGGCCGGACAATTCAAGCCACAACCGACCCGGAGCGCCTGGCGGAAGCGGTGGCCGGTCAGCTCGCGGACAGCGTCTTTTGGGGAGGAACAGGTTGTCAGAGCAGGATCCGAACGTGCCGTCCCGGGAGGGTCAGCCACAGCCGGTGCAACCACTCCCTTGGGACGCGCCCGCGCAGTGGAACCCACCGTCGACGACCCCGAGCGGACAGCCGCCATGGGGACCTCCTTACGCCGGACAGCAGCCAGGACGGGCTCAACCGGCATACGTAGCCCCGCCAAAACCCGGCATCGTGCCGCTACGGCCCTTGATGTTCGGCGAAATCCTTGACGGGGCCTTCCAGACCATCAGGCGGAATCCCGCGGCGATGCTGGGTGCTGCGATGCTGGCACAGACCTTGGCGACCGTTGTCGGTGAAGCCTTCGCAGCCGAGACCGAATCGCGCGGACAGTCGCTGGGCCTGTGGCTGGCCGGCATGGCTCCCCCGGAAATGCTCAACCTCGGAGGGGGCCTCCTGATCGGCGCCGCCCTCCTGGGACTGGTCTCCTTCTTTATCTCCATTGTGCTTCAGGGTGTGATGGTGGTTCCGGTGGCCCGGTCGGTCCTGAACCGACGCACCGGTTTCAAGGAGATGTGGAAATTGTCGCGGTCCAGGATCCGCGCACTGCTCGCTCTTGGCGGTCTGCAGATCCTGGCCGGCATCGCCTTCGGAGTAGTGCTGGTGGGAGGGACGTTCCTGCTGGCCGATTCCATGGGCGCAACGTCGGCGTTGATCATCGTCCCCCTGTTCCTCGCAAGCATGGCGGCCATACTCTTGGTCTCCATCCGCCTGATGGTGACGCCGGCGGCCATCGTGGTCGAGGAACAAGGAGTTCTTGACGGCCTGCGGAGGTCCTGGCAGCTCACCCGGCACAACTGGTGGCGCATCTTCGGCATCGTGCTGGTCATTTCCCTCCTGATCGGCATCATCAGCCAGATTGTCCAGATCCCCATCGGCCTCGCTACCGGCGGCTTCTCCTCCGTCATCGCTCCCCATGGCGGAGACGACGGGCAGCGCGCCCTTTCCGCGGTCGTCGGGATCGCATCGATCCTTGTCACAGCCGTTATCGGTGCCGTGGGGTATGCCTTCCAAACCTCCGTCATGGGCCTTCTGTACATGGACCTTCGGATGCGAAAGGAAGGCTTGGACCTCGCCCTCCAGCGGCAGCTCGAATCAGGCAACGACTCCGACGGCGTTCCCGGGCGCGGTGTGGCGCCCGAGGGCAACTTTGCGGGCACCCCTGCTTCCGGCATCTGGACCCGTGCGCCGTACGGCCCGCCACCGGGCTACGGCCCTCCACCGGGCTACGGCCCGCCACCGAGCTACGGCCCCCCGCCGGGGTACGGCCCTCCGCAGGGGTACAACCCACCGCCCTCCGGCCCGCCGCCGGGCGCCGGATGAGCCGGCCTGGCTTTTTCGAGTCGGCGTTGGAGGCCGCGTCCGCAGCAGGTGCGGTTTTGCATTCGACGTTAGGCCGCACGCTGGCCGAACCTCCTGTTGAACCCGACAGGCAGGAAGCCCGCAGGTGGGCGGTCGAGGAGCTCTCAAAGCCCGTATACCGGGATGCCGAGCCCGACTGGCTGACCGGTCTCTGGCGGCAGTTCACAGAATGGCTGCGGTCGCTTGGCAGCGGCGACCCCGCAATCGACGGCGGTGTCGCTGTACCGGCCATCGGAGTGACGATTATCGTCCTTATCGCCGGGGCCATCCTTCTGGCGCGCCCCCGGCTGAACGCCCGGCGCCGCCGCCCGGACAGGAACGACGTCGACGCCGATCCTTCCATCAGCCCGGCAGAATACCGCCGGCTCGCGGCAGCCGCGGCAGCTCGCGCCGACTGGCGCACCGCCGTCGTCGAACAGTTCCGTGCCATCGTCCGGGCCGCCGAGGAGCGCACCATTATCGACCACTTGCCCGGCCGCACCGCGGATGAAGTGGCCGGCCAGCTTGCCGGCGCATTTGGCAGCTACGCCGCTGAGCTGCGGCGTGCCGCCGGCATCTTCGACGGCGTACGGTATGGCAGCGCCGATGCCGCAGCCGGGGACCACGCAGGCATGGTGGAGTTGGACCAGCTACTTGAAACAGCAAGGCCCGACTACGGCCGGACCGCCGCGGATCACCTGGAGCTGCCCCGATGACGCCTGTCCTGGAGTCGGAGAATGGGCCGGCGCCTGCGGTGGCCGGGGGCGGCAGAGCGGGTCACGCCGTCACGGCATGGATCCGCCGGCACCGGACGTGGACCCTGCTGATTCTGGTCTTCTCCGTGGGCGTGGGGCTGACAATCGTGGCCCAGCAATCGCCCCGCAGCGACGGCCTGTCCCTGTCGGCACGCAACGCTGCTCCGGAAGGAGCCCGGGCAGCAGCGGAGATACTGGGAAGCCGGGGCGTGAACATTCGCCAGACCGACACCTTCGACGCAACGATGTCGGCGCTGGACCGGGCCTCGGAAGACAGCGCGTCAGAATCTGCTGACGGCCCCGGACCCACATTGTTCCTTTACGATCGAAACGGCTACCTGGACCCCGACCAGCTGCAGGCTTTGCAGCAGGCCACGGACAGGATGGTGATTATCACTCCCCGGCTGAGCACGCTCAGCGCGCTCGGCGGCGACATTCGTCCCGCCGGAGTCGTGCCGGCGGAAGTGGCAACCCTGGACCCCGGCTGCGCGTTGGACGCTCCCGCTGCCGCCGGAGCGGTCTCGGCGGACTCCGCCTACCTGTATCAGGCCAACCGCGTTTGCTACGAACCCGCAGCAGGCATGGGCGGGCTCTTTGCCAGCAGTGACGACGGCAGGCTGACAGTGGTGGGTAGCGCTCAAATCTTCAGCAACCGCCTGCTCGATGAACACGGCAACGCCGCCTTGGCGCTCAGGACACTGGGGTCGTCGGACACACTCGTCTGGTACCTTCCGGGCTTGGCGGATGTCACGGCAGAGGACACCCCGAAGACGCTGGATGAGCTCGCCCCTCCGTGGGTCGCCTTCCTCGGCCCGTGGCTTGCCTTGGTAGCCGTTCTGGCGATGGCCTGGCGGGGAAGGCGGCTGGGACCACTGGTCTTCGAACCGCTGCCCGTGGTGGTCAAGGCCGTGGAGACTGCTGAAGGCCGCGCACGGCTGTACCATGACGCCCACGCCGTGGACCGTGCAGCGGACAGCCTCAGGGCGGGTGCGCTGGTCCGGCTCGCCCGGGCCCTCCGGCTGGGAACGGATACTGAATCACCGGCGATTGTCGACGCCGTCGCGAGGCACCTTGGGCGCACCCGCGAAGACACGGCCGGTGTGCTGGAGGCCCGTCCCCGGACGGAGACCGAGCTGGTGCGCTGGGCCCAGCAGCTTGAATCACTAGAGAAAGAGGTAACCGCCCGATGAGTGAGCAGACCAACGGATTCACGCAGGGCGGCCCCGGCGGCCCCGCGCTCGCAACCGCCGAGGCCACGGCGGCCGCCGATCCCGTCCGCCAGGCCTTGCTCGATGTGCGGCACGAGGTTGCCAAGGCCGTGGTCGGCCAGGACTCCACCGTCACCGGGCTGCTCATCGCATTGCTCTGCCGCGGTCATGTCCTGCTCGAAGGGGTTCCGGGCGTGGCCAAGACACTGCTGGTCCGCACGCTCTCCGCGGCGCTAAGCCTGGACACGAAGCGCGTGCAGTTCACCCCCGACCTGATGCCGGGCGACATCACCGGCTCGTTGGTCTTCGACTCCCGGACCTCGGAGTTCAGCTTCCGCGAAGGCCCCGTCTTTACCAACATCCTGCTGGCCGACGAGATCAACAGGACTCCGCCGAAGACGCAGGCATCCCTGTTGGAGGCCATGGAGGAACGCCAGGTCTCTGCGGACGGAACCTCACGCCCGCTTCCGGTTCCGTTCATCGTGGCAGCCACGCAGAACCCGGTGGAGTATGAGGGCACCTATCCCCTGCCTGAGGCCCAACTGGACCGTTTCCTCCTGAAACTTGCCATGCCGTTGCCGGGGCGTGCCGACGAGATCGAGGTCATCCGCAGGCATGCGGCCGGCTTTGACTCCAGGAACCTGGCTGCCGCCGGCGTCCGGGCGGTGGCGGGTGCAGCCGAGCTGGAGCAGGCCCGCCTGGCGGTGGCTGCGGTGGAGGTGGCGCCTGAGGTGGCCGCCTACATCGTTGACATCGCGAGGGCCACGCGCGCGGCACCGTCCTTCCAGCTCGGCGTGTCCCCGCGCGGCGCGACAGCCCTGCTGAGTGCCGCCCGGGCGTGGGCCTGGCTCTCCGGGCGGCAGTTCGTGACACCGGATGACGTAAAGGCCCTGGCTCTCCCCTGCCTTCGGCACCGCGTGGCCCTGCAACCGGAAGCCCAGATGGACGGCGTGCACGTGGACGGCGTCCTCGCCAGCATCCTGGCGACCGTTCCCGTGCCCCGCTGACGCCATGGCCATATCGGGACGGTTCGTACTTCTGGCGCTGGCGGGCCTGGTGCCGGTCATGCTGTATCCCGGCTGGGGCACGGTCCTGCTGGTCTGCCTGGTCCTGTGCGCTGTCCTGCTGCTGGACCTCGCCATGGCCGCGTCCCCCCGGAAGGTCACATTGTTCCGGACCCTGCCGGGGAACGTCACCCTGACCGGGAGCACCGAATCCGTCCTGACCATCGGGAACACCGGCTCACGCCCGCTCCGTGCCCTGGTCCGGGACGCCTGGCAGCCATCTGCCGGGGCGCAGAACCCGCGCCAGCGCGTGGACGTTCCGGCCGGTGAGCGGAGGCGAATGAAGGTACTGCTGAAGCCTGCCCGGCGCGGCGACCTCAAGGCACCGCATGTGACCCTCCGTGCCTTCGGGCCGCTGCAGCTGGCAGCCCGGCAGCGGACACTTCCGTGCCCAGGCTCCGTCCGGGTGCTGCCGCCGTTCCACTCGCGACGCCACCTTCCCTCGAAGCTCCGTAAACTGCGCGAGCTCGACGGAAAAGCGGCGGTCCAGATCAGGGGGGCCGGCACCGAGTTCGATTCCCTCCGCGACTATGTCCGTGGTGACGACGTCCGTTCCATTGACTGGCGCGCCACGGCGCGGCGCTCCGCCGTCGTCGTCCGTACCTGGCGTCCTGAACGGGACCGTCGCGTGGTGATCATGCTCGATACCTCCCGGACGGCGGCCGCGAGGATCGACGACGAACCCCGCCTTGACACCGGGATCGAAGCGGCCCTGCTGCTGGCCGTCCTCGCCGAACGCGGCGGCGACCGCGTGGATTTCTTCGCCTTCGACCGGCGGACCCGTGGACGGGCCGGATCCGCGTCGAAAGGTAATCTGCTGGGGCAGCTCGTGCAGGCCATGGCGCCGCTTGAACCGGAACTCATTGAGCTGGACTGGAGCCAGGTCCCGGGCCAGATCCGGCAGATATCCGCGCACCGCTCACTGGTGGTGCTGCTGACCCCGCTGGACAGCGGCGCACCGGAAGAGGGACTGCTGCCGATGGCCGCGCAGCTCGCGCAGCAGCATGTGGTGGTGGTCGCCTCCGTGCGCGACCCCATGCTGGGCGCGATGCAGAAGGAACGGACGACGGCGGCACAGGTGTTCCGCGCGGCAGCCGCCGAACGCGCCCTGCTGGAACGTGAGGCAGTGGCCATCCAGCTGCGCCAGATGGGCGTCGAAGTGGTGGACGCCGAACCCCACCAGCTGCCGCCCGCACTCGCGGACGCCTACATCCGGCTCAAAGCGGCAGGAAGACTATGATCCGCGTGTCGAAAACCAGGAGGCTATTGTGAATACCCCTATCTATGAGCGTGCCCTGGGCAGCGACTTTGCCCGCCTGCAGCCCGAGCTTCAGGAATACTTCTCGCTCGCCCCCGGCTCCGGACGCTATGGCGTCGGAGAAGGGGTGTTCGACGTCGTCGGCTGCCGGCAGGCATGGCTCCGCCCGCTGCTTCGGTTGACTACCGGGGAGGAAGCGTTCTTCCCGGAGTACGGTGAGCGCATTCCTTTCCGGATCGAAAACCACGCGCACCTCGATCCGTTCGGCCGGTCAAGCCTGACCGCCAGGCGCGAGATCCACTTCCCCGGCCGCACCCGGTTGCTCCACGACACCACCAGCTTTGACGAGTCCCGAAGCAGCCCGGGACTCGTGGACTACGTTGGCCGCTACCGGCGCCTGGTCACCGACCTCAACCTCAGCGTGACCGCTGAGGGCAGGCTCCGCGGCGTCTCTGAGGCGTCCCGGCTGTTCCTGGGACCGCTGCGCATCCCGCTGCCGGCGGCACTGGACGCCAAGGCCTGCGCAGAGCAGTGGTGGGAACCGTCGGAAGGCGTCCGCGGAAAACACCGGATCCAGGTCAAGGTGATCCAGCCGCAGCTGGGACTTGTCCTGGTCTATGCCGGAAGCTTCGACTATCGGCGCCGTTCCTACCCGGGAACGGCCACGACGCCGGGCCACCTCCCGGGCTACGCCCGGCCCGACAGGTGGGAAAGCCGGATCTAGCCGAGTGCCAACTGGTTGAGCCCGTCCGCCACCTGGGTGAGGCGGACCAGGACGGCCGTGGCGGAGGACGGCGTGTGCCCGGATAGCCCCTCGGACGGCGTCACCCGGATTGAACCTAACGAGGAAGCCGGAAGACCCATCTGCCGCCAAGGCCGCCAGACGCTCTCCACAGCTTCCTGGACGCGCGGCAGTGAGGCAGCACGGTGGCTGGCGGGCAGCACTCCGGCCCACAGGCTCTTCCCGGCCTCGACCGCACCGGCGAGCTGTTCCCATTGGCGGGACGTCAGCGCCTTAAGCGGAACTGCTATCCCGTCCGCCCCTGCGGAGAGAATACGCTCGAAAGGCGCCTCAATCTCGGCAACCGCGATGACGGTTTCGGCCGCCCCGGCCGCCCTGATCGCATCAATGACCAAGCGCCACGACTCTGTCACTTCCCGGCCCGGTACAGCGCGCAAGGTCCGGTAGCCGCTGGATGTTGGAATCGTGCCGGCGAGGACTGCCGCAATATCGGGTTCATCTATCTGGACCACCAGCCGGGCCCCGGGCACAGCAGTGCCGATGCGTGCCAGGAAATCGCCAACACCGGCCGCCAGCGATTCGGCAATGTCACGCCGTGCGCCGTAGTCGAGCAGGGCACGTTCGCCGTTGTGGAGGTGCAGGCCCGCGGCCAGGCTGAGCGGTCCGCGCACTTGGACCTTGAAGTCCGGCGCCGGACTGTCTTCGGTCCCGGCAACGTCGGCCAGGACGTTGATGTCCGTGGAGAGCGCCGACTTTGCCCGCATGAGGTCCTTGCCCGGCCGATCCACGATCCGCCATCCGTAGGGCTGGACGTCCACGGATAGGTCAACCAGGAGCGAGGCCGTCCTGCCGAGCGCATCCGAGCCGACTCCGCGGTCCGGAAGCTCCACGAGGAACGGCAAGTGCGGGCTGCCGAGTTCGCCGCGGATGATCCGCGTTGCCTCCAGCGGATCCTCACCCGGCCATGGTCCCAGGGCGGTGGCAGTTACCTGCGATTCGGGCATGGCCTAGGCGTCGACGGCGGTTGAGGGGGCGGGCGAGGAAAGCACCGGCGGGCCTGCCGCCGCCCCGTTGTTCTCGGCCGCCTGGTGGTCTTCGGCAATGGCTTCGTGGTGCCGGATCACCTCGCCGATGATGAAGTTCAGGAACTTCTCCGCAAAGGCCGGATCCAGGTGCGCTTCTTCGGCAAGGCGGCGCAGCCGTGCAATCTGGGCGGTCTCCCGGCCGGGGTCCCCGGCGGGAAGTTTGTGCGCGGCCTTGAGAAAGCCCACCTTCTGGGTGGCCTTGAACCGTTCGGCCAGGAGAAAGACAAGGGTGGCATCGATGTTGTCAATGCTGGACCGGATAGACAGCAGTTCCGCCATGACCGCTTGGTCCACCTGTCCGGCCAATGAGCTGGCTGCGGGGTCGTAGGAATCGGCGTCTGGAAGATCTTGGTTCTGCTCGGTCATGGTTCCAGTCTATGGGCACCCCGCCAATTCCCTGTGGCTGTTAAGCGTCCGTGCAACGTTGCCCAGGGGACGAAAATGCCCGCCGTCCGGCCTGGACAGCGGGCATCTCCACCACGGAACGGAACTAGCCGGCGAGCAGCGCCCGGTTCGCTTCCCGGCGCCTGGCCTGTTCATCCGGATCGGGCACGGGGAGCGATGCGATGAGCCGGCGCGTGTAGTCATGCCGGGGAGTTCCCATCACCTGGGTGCCAAGCCCCTGTTCCACGAGCTTGCCCTTGTAGAGCACACCAACCCAGTGGGACAGGATATCCACCACCGCGAGGTCGTGGCTGATGAACAGCGCGGCAAACCCGAACTCTGCCTGGATGTCCTTGAACAGTTCCAGCACCACGGCCTGGACTGAAACGTCCAGCGCCGACGTGGGCTCGTCGGCAATCAGCAGCTTCGGGTTCAGGATGAGGGCCCTGGCCAGCGACGCCCGCTGCCGCTGTCCGCCGGACAGTTCGTGCGGGAACCGGTCAGCATACGACGCTGGCAGCTGCACCGATTCGAGCAGCTCACCAACGCGTTTCCGCGCCTGTGCCGGCGTGGGATTGCTGTGGATGATGAGCGGCTCGGCGACGCAGTCACCGATGGTCAGCTGCGGGTTGAAGGAGGCGGCCGGATCCTGGAACACGAAGCCGATCTCCTTCCGGAGCGGCTTGAACGTCCGTTCCTTGAGGTTCAGCATCTCGTAGCCCAGCACCTTCAGGCTGCCGCCCGTGGTGCGGTTGAGGCCCGCGATGGCGCGTCCGATGGTGGTCTTTCCGGATCCCGATTCACCGACCAGACCGAATACCTCACCTTCGGACAGCGTGAAGCTCACGCCGTCCACGGCCTTGAAGCCGGGACTGCCCAGCCTGCCGGGGTATTCGATGGTCAGGCCCTTGGCTTCCACCAGGACCTTACGGTCCTGGTGGGCCCGCACGGTCATGCCCTGGGAGGCGGAATTCCTGCCCAGGTGCGGAACAGCGGCCAGGAGCTTGCGCGTGTACTCCTGCTTCGGCTCGGCAAACAGGACCTTGGCGGTTGCCTCCTCGACGACGTCGCCCTGGTACATCACCACCACCCGGTCGGCAAGATCGGCTACCACTCCCATGTTGTGGGTGATCAGCACGATCGAGGTGCCGTACGTATCCCGCAGGTCCCTCAACAGCTGGAGGATCTCCGCCTGGACCGTGACGTCAAGGGCTGTAGTGGGTTCATCGGCGACGATCAGTCCCGGGTTGAGGGCAAGCGCGGCCGCAATGACCACACGTTGCTTCTGGCCTCCGGAAAACTGGTGGGGATAGTAATCAACGCGGTTTTCGGGATCCGGGATGCCCACTTTCCGGAGTGCGTCGATGGCCCGGGATTTAGCTTCCTTTGCCGATATCCGCCCGCCCTTGCCGTGGGCGTGGGCGCGGATGCCTTCGGCGATCTGCCACCCCACGGTGAAGACGGGGTTCAGGGCCGTGGAGGGTTCCTGGAACACCATGGCGACGTCCCGGCCGCGGATCTGCCGGAGCTTGGCCGGGCTGACGCTGATCACGTTGTTGCCGTTGATCAGGACAGCGCCGGAACTGATCGCCGTCTCCGGAAGCAGTCCCAGGATCGTTTTGGCGGTTACCGTCTTGCCCGAACCGGACTCGCCGACGATTGCCACGACTTCGCCCGGATTGACCTCAAGGCTGACGTCCTTGACGGCGTAAACGTCCCCGGCGTCGGTGGCAAACGTGACCCTCAGGTGGTCGATGTCGAGGACGGGCCCGGTGCCGCGACTGTCGATGTTGGTGCTCATGAACTACTCACTTCTGATTGGTGCGCTGCCTGCGCCGCTGGGGTGGAGTCCGGCCCGCCCTTGCCGGAAACGGCCTTCTTGCGGCCGCGCAGCCGCGGATCGTTGAGGTCGTTGATGCTTTCGCCCACGAGCGTCAGCCCCAGGACTGTCAGCACGATTGCCAGGCCGGGGAACACGCCCGTCCACCAGATCCCGGAGGTGGTGTCCGCCAGGGCTTTGTTGAGGTCGAAGCCCCACTCTGCGGCGGACGTCGGTTCAATGCCGAAGCCCAGGAAGCCCAGGCCTGCAAGCGTCAGGATGGCTTCCGAGGCGTTGAGTGTGAAGATCAGCGGCAGGGTGCGGGTGGCGTTCTTGAAGATGTGCCGGCTCATGATCCGGACATTCGACGCTCCCACCACCTTTGCGGATTCCACGAAGGGTTCGGCTTTCAGGCGGATGGTTTCCGCGCGTATCACCCGGAAGTACTGCGGGATGAACACCACGGTGATCGAAATTGCCGCGGCCACAATGCCGCCCCACAGGCTGGACCTGCCGCCGCTGATGACAATGGCCATCACGATGGCAACCAGGAGTGAGGGGAAGGCGTAGACAGCGTCTGCGATCACCACGAGGATGCGGTCCAGCCAGCCGCCGATGTAGCCGCTGACCAGGCCCAGGACCACGCCGATGAAGATGGACATGACCACGGCCACCACAATCACCATGACGGCGGTCTGGGCGCCCCAGACAACCCGGGAGAAGACGTCGTAGCCGCCCACGGTGGTGCCCCAGAGGTGCTTTCCGCCCGGTGCCTGCTGGGCGGGGAACCCGCCGTCGGCGTCGGATATCTGCGAGAAGCCGTAGGGGGCGATGAGTGGCGCAAGAATGGCGGTAAGGAGGAAGATGCCAGTCAGGACGAGCCCGGTGACAAGCATTCCGCGCTGCAGGCCGACGCTCTTGTTGAAATGTGAGACGACGGGCAGGCGGCGGAACCAGGAGGCCCGCGGATCCTTGTAGGTAGTCGCCAGGGAATCGGTGCTCATGTCAGTACCTCACGCGGGGGTCGATCAGCGCGGCGACAATGTCCACGATGAAGTTGGTCACGGCCACGATCACTGCGAGGAGAACCACGATGCCCTGGACGGCCACGAAGTCACGGGCCGTCAGGTAGGTGGCCAGCTGGAAGCCCAGGCCTTTCCATTCAAAGGTTGTTTCGGTCAGGACCGCGCCGCCGAGCAGAACTGCGATCTGCAGGCCCATCACGGTGATGATGGGGATAAGGGCAGGCTTGTAGGCGTGCTTGGTCACCAGGCGGAATTCGCTGACGCCGCGTGAACGGCCTGCTTCCACGTAGTCCTTGCCGAGGGTGCCGATGACGTTGGTGCGGACCAATCGCAGGAAGATGCCGGCCGTCAACAGACCGAGGGCGAGGGCCGGCAGCACGGCGTGGGCCGTGACGTCGCCGAGTGCTGCCATGTTGCCGCTGCGGACGGCATCCAGCCAGTAGATGCCGGTGGGGGCCTGCAGCGAGGTGAGTTCCAGTTCGCTTGACGTTTTGGCGCGTCCGGCAACCGGGAGCCATCCCAGCCATACGGAGAAGGTCAGCTTGAAGAGCAACCCGGAGAAGAACACCGGCGTTGCGTAGCAAAGGATCGCAAAGATGCGCAGTACGGCGTCGGGTGCTTTGTCGCGGCGGTGCGCCGCGATCATGCCGAGCGGGATGCCCACCAGCAGTGCGACCAGCAACGCATTGATGGTCAGTTCAAGGGTGGCGGAACCGTAGGTGGTCAGCATCTCCGTGACCTGGCGGTTGTCAGAGAGCGTCGTGCCGAAATTGCCGGTCAGCAACTGCCCGAGGTACTCGAAGTACTGCACGAGGATCGGGCGGTCGTAGCCTGCCGCCGTGATCCTTTCGGCAAGCTGCTCGGGCGGAAGCCGCCCGCCGAGCGCGGCGGTAATCGGGTCACCGGTGATCCGCATCAGGAAGAACACCATCGTGACCAGAATCAGGATGGTTGGAAAGATCAGGAGGAACCTGATCAGGATGTATTGGCCCAGTCCCCCGCCGGACGACTTCTTCTTTGACGGCAGCAGGCCGTCGGCGTCGGTTGGCGGCGCCTCGATAAGTGTTGTCATTGGTACCTAAATGTGTGCTTCCGGCGGCCTCGTGAGTCCCGGAATCTGTTGCCCTGCCTCAGCACGAAAGGCGGGACGCCTTGGCGCCCCGCCTTTTCGGCTGGTCAGGACCGGATGGGGAACTGGCCCTACTTGGAAATTACGCCAAGACGGGTCTTGAAGGACGCGTCCAGGGTCTTTTCAACACCCTTGACGTCCTTTCCGGCGACCATAAGCTGGGCGCCCTGCAGCAGCGGCAGCGTGGAGAGATCCTTGGCGACTGCCGTCTGGGCATCACCCAGGACCTTCTCGCGCTCTGCCTTGTCAACCGTGGTGAGCTGTTTGGTGATCAGGTCGGTCACGGTCGGGTTCTCGTAGTGGTTCTTCAGGAAGTTGCCCGGTACGAAGAACGGGGTCAGGTAGTTGTCCGCGTCCGAGTAGTCCGGGAACCAGCCAAGCTGGTAGACCGGGTAGACGTCCTTGGTGCGGTCCTTGGAGTAGGTCACCCATTCAGTGGACTGCAGGTCCACCTTGAAGAGGCCGGACTTCTCCAGCTGCTCCTTGATCATGGCGTACTCGTCGCCCGAGGACTTACCGTAGTGGTCCGGGTTGTACTGCAGCTTGATGTTGACCGGAGCCGTGACACCTGCATCGGAGAATGCCTTCTTGGCCTTGTCCAGGCTGGGCTTGCCGCTGCCGTCGCCGTACATTTCCTTGAGCGGCTGGATGGCTCCGACGAACCCGTCGGGGACCACGGAGTACGCGGGCAGGTAGGTGCCCTTGTAGACCTGGGTTGCGATGGCGTCGCGGTCAACTACGTTCGCCATGGCCTGGCGGACAGCGAGCGCCTTGGCGGGATCCGCCTCGGCGGTCTTCGCACCGAACGGCATGGTGTCGAAGTTGAACACGATGTAGCGCAGCTCGCCGCCGGGACCCTTGTGGACGGTGACCTTGGAGTCCTTTTCGAGGTCAGCGGCGTCGGTAGCGGTCAGGCTGCGGCCGGCAACGTCGATGTTGCCCTGCTGGACGTCGAGCTTGAGGTTGTTCGAATCGGCGTAGTACTTGATGCTCGCGCCGTCATTGGCGGGCTTGCCCAGGAGGCCCTTGTAATCCGGGTTGACCTTCAGGCTCACAAGCTCGTTCTTCTTGTAGCTTTCGATCGTGTAGGGGCCGGCGAACGGCTTGCCCTTGACGATTTCGTCGTCGCTCATCAGCTTGTCCGCCGGGAAGACCTCTTCATCGACGATGGGTCCTGCATTGGCAGCAAGGACGCCCGGGAAGACCTGGTCATTGCCGGCCTTGAGCTTGAAGACCACCGTGGAGTCGTCCTTGGCGGTAACCGACTCCAGGTTGCCCAGGAGTGAGGCCGGTCCGTTGTCGTCCGCGATGCTGACCACACGGTCAATGGAGAACTTGACGTCGGAGGATGTGAGCGCGTGTCCATTGGCAAATTTGAGGTCCGACTTGAGCTTGACGGTGTACTCCGTGGGGCTCGTGAATTCCGCGGACTCTGCGATATCGGGCGTGGCGTCCGCAGTGCCGGGCTTGGCGTTCAACAGGAACGGGTAGATCTGGTTCATCACCATGAAGGAACCGGCGTCGTACGAGCCCGCAGGATCGAGGGTAACGACCTTGTCTGTGGTGCCGTAGGTAATGGTTCCGCCTCCGGCGCTGCCGGTGGAAGTTCCGCCGCCGCCGGACGGACCTGTGCAGGCTGTCAGTGCAAACGCGGAAACACCCGCGAGCGCGATAGCGCTGTGCAGGGCCTTTTTGTTCATTGCCATCTGTGGACTTTCTGTTCGATGAGTACACGCGTGCCGCCGCGCAACTGGATCAGTTGGACTCGGTGGGCGGGACGTTGTCCTGATCACACGATTCAATCAGACGACGGCGCCATGAATCGTTACAACCTGTGAGATGAGACACAAAATTTACCTGATTGGGGCAAAACTATCGTTTTCTTCAGGATTCGGCCCGGATCAGCCTCCGGCCGAACGATTGCGAAACGTCATCGGTGATTGCCATTGAAGAGCCCCCTTCCCGGGAATAGAGTTGCCCTACCCCGGCTGAAGGAACACATCATGAGCAAAGCCGCCCTCTGTGTAGGGATCAACGAATTTCACCATTTGCCGAAATCCAGCTGGCTGCAGGGCTGCGCCAACGACGCCCGGGACCTCGCCGGACTGCTGCAGGCCGAATATGGGTTCGCCCCCTCGGAGATCTCGGTGCTGCTGGATTCCCAGGCCACGAAGGAGCAGGTGATGGCGCAACTCAATTCGATGATGGACCGCGCCGCCGCAGGCGAACTGCAGCACATCGTCTTCACTTTCTCCAGCCACGGAACGCAGATTCCGGACACCAGCGACGACGAGGCGGACCGGCTGGACGAGGCCTTCGCCTGCTACGACATCAACAACACCGGCGATTCGTGGGACCCCGGCACCGTCATCTCGGACGATGAACTGTTCACCCTCTTTGCCCGGCTGCCTGACGGCGTGCTCATGGACGTTGTTCTGGACACCTGCCACAGCGGCACCGGCCTGAAATCACTGGACCTCCTGCCCGGGCGGCGCCCCCGCTTCCTGCCGGCACCGACAGCCCGCGGCGTTGCCGCCACCGAGTTCAGCGAAACCAGGGCACTGCGCGACCTGGTCAAGGCCGGCAGGGGCGTCAAGCCGGTCCTCCTGGCTGCCTGCCGCGCCGACCAGACGGCCGCCGATGCCTTCCTCGACGGCCGCTACAACGGCGCCTTCACCTACAACTTCATCAAGGCCGTCACCGGCGACGGCACCCTGGGCAGGGCGGACCTGCTCAAGCTGGTCAGCAAAGGCCTCCGGGCCGGCGGGTTCGACCAGGTGGCCCAGCTCGAAGGCTCGACGGCGGCACGCAAGGCTCCTTGGGGAAGCTGACGGAGGGGGAAGCCGACGGAGGCTCACTCCCGGCGTTCATCCTCGGGGTGGAACGTCGCCGTCGGCACTTTTACCCCGGCTTCCCGTTTGATGGTTTCCAATTTTTCCTGCTGCCACTCCGCGTCCATGACCGGCTTGAGCGCGGCGAAACACAGCCTCCCGCCCTCATCGAACCGCAGCAGTCCCCCGCCGCGGACTGTGTAGTACTCGCTGTCCACCCGGAGGCCAAGCTTGTTCCTTGCTTCGGATTTCGACATGGTGACTGACTGCACGTAGGAGGCGCCGATTTCGGAGACGACGAATCCATCCGGCCCCACGCGCGTGCTGGGGCGCACCCGGCTCACAATGGTGCTCGTGTTCTGATCGATGCCGGCTGCCTCGATCAACCGCGGATTTTCCCACATGAACCGGTTGACCTCCTCGGGATCGGCGGCCAGCGCAGACAACCGGACCGGGTAGCGCAGGTCGCGAAGATGCTTCAGCCCGTCCAGGAGTTCATCGGGTTCCGTGGAAAGGTCAATGTCCCAGAAGGCGTCGCGCACGGCCTGCCTGTACCCCATCATGTCCGTCGGCACCAGCACGGCATCGGCTGCGAGGATTCCGCGCAGCAGGTCTTCCCAGCCCGGGTCCACCGGCGGCATGTAGGCGAGCCCCCTCAGCACCATCCCCAGCATCTGGTGTCCAAGATGCGCCCCGGCTTCGGCCACCTGGTAGCGACTCGAGCGACCCCCCGGCTTTTCCAGCCGCTGCAGCCAGAGTTTGACGACGGCGTCCAGCACCGCCTTCACGGCAATCTCGCCCCGCCGGTGTGGTTCCGGATCCAGCCGCCACTCGAATGGCACGTCCATGTCGAGCGGACGACGGGCGGCGCCGCGGGTGAACAGTCCGTCCGCCAGCCCGAAGAGCCCGGACGCCAGGACTTCCTTTTCCATGTTCCGGGCGGGTACGCCGCTCCGCCTGCCGTCCGGGCCCGGAACGGCCACTGACAACTGTTGCTCCACCCGTTCGGGCGATGAAAACACGCTCAGCATTGCCACGAGATCCGCTATGCATTCATGCATGGCATAGCCGTCAAGCAACGCGTCGCTGTCCGTCCACAGGCGCCGGTAACCGTCAAGGACTGCGTGCGTCACTTCATGGGCCACAAGGTCGTGATAAAGGGCCAGGGGGACAGACCGCTTGGACCGGTCGTCGGTTCTGTGCCCAAACCGGATCAGGCCGCGCTCGCGGTCGTAGCCAGTAGAGGCGTACGGGATCTTGTCATAGACGCTGATCACCAGCCGGTGGCCCGAGGCCCAGCCCATCCGGCGGCCCAAGGTGAATTCAAAGGCCTGGAGAGTTGCCGTCGCCACCGCGTAGACATGTTGGGCCAAAAACCGGCTGTCGGCCAGCAACTCATCGAGCCCGGCCGGTGCGGGTTGGTCGTCGATGCACCATTCGTTACGGTCGACGGACAGGGAAATAGGCCGCGGCCCTTCGGCTCCGGGGGCCCGCACCCGCAGCGCCAGACGTGCTCCAACCGGGCCGTCGACGAGCCTCTCCACGGGAACCCTGACGCTGGTGGTGAGCGGCTTTCCTGATTTGCGGGTGAAGGGGCCCTCGGCGAGCGCAGTAAGCGCGACCATCTCGAGGCCATGCCCGATTCCGAGCGCTGCAGAGACCATAGTGGGCCCGCTTTCCTCAACTTTGCAGCCTCACCTGGTGAAGGGGCGGTCTGCATCAAGTCTGGTTCCCCAGGCCTCAATTATTGCGGTCGCGGGCATGATTGACTACGGCGGCGCGCGCCGCGTGGCGGGGAAAGTCGGCCTTTTAGAGGGCCGCGCGCTGCAGCGAGCGCGCTGTATCGATGGTGGCCTGCCCCAGGACCCGGCTGCCCTGGTAGAGGACCACCGTCTGTCCGGGAGCTACTCCGCGCAGCGGAGTGGCCAGCGTGACCACAAGGTTGGTCCGCTCCGCGCCGTCGTCGTCCGTCAGCTGTTCCATGCGGGCCGTCGCCGGGACAGGGTCCCCGTGGGCTCGGACCTGGGCATGGCAATCGAACTCTTCGCCGGTGGCGACCTCTGCAATCGGAAGTCCGGCCCAGGATACTTTGATGCCGCGGATCTCGTCGATGGCCAGGAGCGCTTCCGGTCCCACCACCACCTTGTTCTCCTTCGGGCGGATCTCCAGGACGAACCGCGGCTTGCCGTCGGCGGCGGGGGTGCCCAGCTTGAGTCCCCGGCGCTGGCCAACGGTGAACGCGTTGGCACCAGGGTGCTCGCCGACCTTCGTGCCGGACTCGTCCACGATGTCGCCTGTGGTCATCTCGATCTTTTCGGCCAGCCAGCCGGCCGTGTCGCCGTCCGGGATGAAGCAAATGTCATGGCTGTCCGGCTTGTTGGCGACAGAGAGCCCGCGGCGTTCCGCTTCGGCGCGGACCTCGGCCTTGGACGGCGTGTCCGCGAGCGGGAACATGGAGTGCTTCAGCTGTTCGTGGGTGAGCACGCCCAGCACGTAGCTCTGGTCCTTCGCCCAGTCGGCTGCGCGGTGGAGTTCCGGGTTTCCGTCGGCATCGGTGATCACCTTGGCATAATGGCCGGTGCAGACGGCGTCGAAGCCCAGTGCGATCGCCTTTTCGAGCAGCGCAGCAAACTTGATGCGTTCGTTGCAGCGCATGCAGGGGTTCGGGGTGCGTCCGGCCGCATATTCGTCAATGAAGTCCTGGACCACATCCTCCTTGAACCGCTCGGAAAAGTCCCACACGTAATACGGGATGCCCAGCACGTCGCAGGCGCGCCAGGCATCACGGGAATCCTCGATGGTGCAGCACCCGCGGCTGCCGGTACGGAGTGTTCCGGGCATCCGGGACAACGCCAGGTGGACACCGACGACGTCGTGTCCGGCCTCGACGGCGCGGGCGGCGGCAACGGCGGAATCGACTCCGCCGCTCATGGCTGCAAGAACTCGCATGCTGGCTTTCTTTAGGGGGAGGTTTTCATGGTGCTGCAGCAGCGCGCTCGTGGCCGGCCTATTGCGCACCGGCGGACACACTGCATGCGCATCTATTCTACTGCCTCGCCAAAGGGTGCCCGGAAATCACCTCAGTACCCCTTGACTGCCATGCCCGCGGCTTCTATTGTCAGGATTACTATTTTTAGAGCCTGCCGGCAGGAGGCGCCGGCATTTCCGGAATCGAGCGGCATCATGACTGTCGGACGCACCATCGAAAGCATCGTGATCGCTGGCGCGGGCCTGGCTGGCGCCACCGCAGCCCGCACCCTGCGCAGCGAGGGCTACCGGGGCCGGATCAGCCTCATCGGCGCCGAACCGCACCACCCTTATCTCCGCCCGCCGCTGTCCAAGGAATACCTCCTGGGCAAAGCGGGAGAGGACGCCGTCCCGGTGGCACCGGACGCCTGGTACGCCGAGAACGACGTCGACCTCCGCCTGGGCGTGACGGTCGCCGCCGTCGACCCCGGCCCGCACACGGTACATCTCAGCGGCGGTGGCTCCCTGGGCTATGACGCACTCCTGCTGGCCACGGGCGCACTCCCCCGGCGCATCCCGCTGCCGGGGAGCGGGCTCGACGGCGTGGCCACATTCCGGACCCTGGATGACAGCCGCCGGCTCCGGGAGCAGCTTTTGCCGGGCGGAAAGAACGTCGTGATGATCGGCTCCGGCTGGATCGGAATGGAACTTGCGGCTGCGGCCACCGCTTACGGCAACCAGGTGACGCTGCTCGGGCTTGAGGACATCCCGCTGGCCGCCGCGGTCGGACCTGAGCTGGGCACGTTCTTCCGCTCGCTCCACGAAGCCAACGGTGTCCGGTTCCGCCTGGGCGCAACCGCAGCTGAACTCCGGGGCGATTCCGGCCGCGTCACAGCGGTGGTCACCGGATCAGGAGAGATACTGCCCGCCGATGTAGTGGTGGTGGCCGTGGGCGTCGCTCCGGACATTTCGCTCGCGGAGGCGGCAGGGCTGGCCATTGACAACGGAATACTGGCAGACGCCTCCCTGCGGACAAGCGCTACTGACATCTTCGCCGCAGGGGACGTTGCCAACGCCCTGCATCCGTTCACCGGGCAGCACCACCGCAGCGAGCATTGGTCCAATGCGCTCAACGGCGGCAAGGTCGCCGCGAAATCCATGCTTGGACAGGAGGCAACGCTGGACACGATTCCGTATTTCTACACCGACCAGTACGACATCAGCATGGAGTACTCGGGTTTCCCCACGTTGGCGGCGGGCGCCGAGCCGGTCATCCGGGGCACGCTGGCAGGCAAGGAATTCATCGCCTTCTGGCAGCATGAGGGCAGGGTGGTGGCCGGTATGAACGTCAACATTCCGCGCACGCAGAAAGCCATCAAGGCCCTGATCTCCAGTCGGGCAACCATCAAGCCGGGCCGTCTGGCCGATCCCGCAGTCGCGCTTGATCAGCTCCTGGCGGACTGACGGGCCACCGTCGCGGCCGTCTGGATGGTTGATTCGTGCCCTGCCATCCCTGCCTGGCGGGCCCGTTCATAGGCACCCGGCAGTGCTGCCAGAAGCGCGTCGACGTCGGCCTCCACTGAAGCGTGGCCGAGGGAGAAACGCTGCGCGCCCCGGGCGGTCTCCTCGTCCAGGCCCATTGCCAGCAGGACGTGCGAAGGCCGCGGCACACCGGCGGTGCAGGCGGAGCCTGTGGAGGACTCCACACCCGCAAGGTCCAGCAGGAACAGCAGGGAGTCGCCCTCACAACCAGGAAAAGTGAAGTGCGCGTTGCCGGGGAGGCGGCCGTCCCCCGGAGCTCCGCGCAGGACGGCTTCCGGGATGGCCTCCCGTACGCCCGCGATCAGCCTGTCCCGCATCCCGGCGATCCGGGCAGCCTCCTGCGGGAGGTCCTTGGTCACAGCTTCCGCCGCAGCGGCGAAGGCGGCGATCGACGCCGTGTCCAGCGTCCCGGAGCGGACATCGCGCTCCTGGCCGCCGCCGTGCTGCACCGGCGTCAGCTTGACGGCGCGGCCCAGCAGCAGGGCGCCGACGCCCACGGGGCCGCCGATCTTGTGACCGGAGACGGACATGGCATCCAGCCCGCTGCCCCGGAAGTCCACCGGCACGGAACCGAAGGCCTGGACGGCGTCGGAATGGACCGGCACTCCCACGGCATGGGCCAACTCAACCACTTCGTGCACCGGCTGGATGGTACCCACCTCGTTGTTGGCCCACATCACTGTGACGAGGGCGATGGACTCCGGCTCCCGGGAGAGCTCGGACTTCAGCACATGAAGGTCAACAACGCCGCTGGAATCCACAGGCAACCAGGACACTTCTGCCGCCTCGTGCCGTTCCAGCCACTCGACGGCGTCCAGGACAGCATGATGTTCGACGGCGGAGCAAAGGATCCGCGTGCGCGCCGGGTTTTCGCCGCGGCGGGCCCAGTACAGGCCCTTCACAGCCAGGTTGTCAGCCTCCGTGCCGCCCGAGGTAAAGATCACCTCTGAGGGGTGGGCACCGGCTGCGGCAGCAATCGACTCCCGGGCGTCCTCCACCGAACGGCGGGCGCGTCGTCCCGAGCCGTGAAGCGACGACGGGTTCCCGGTCCGGGCGAGTTCGCGGGTGAGGGCCGCCAATGCCTCAGCGGCGATAGGCGTGGTGGCGGCATGATCGAGGTAGACGGACACAACTCAATTCTAGCCGCGGCCACCCCGCACGCTCAGGCGCCGGTGTAGATTCGAGCGGTGAAAGCCTCGATATACCTGGTGCTGGCCACCCTCTTCTGGTCCGGCAACCTCGTGGTGGGGCAGGCCGCCGTGAACACCATGACGCCGCTCGAACTCACCTTCTGGAGGTGGGCGCTGGCCGCCCTTCCGCTCGTCGCGCTGGCCCACTTCGTGGAACGTCCGGACTGGCGCGCTGTCCTGGGCCGCTGGCGGGTGCTGTTGCTCCTGAGCGTCCTGGGCATGGGCTGCTACACCCTGCTGCTTTATGTTGCCCTCCAGCACACCTCGGCGCTCAATGCTTCGCTGATCACTGCCGCTAATCCGGCGCTGATCGTAGTGATGGCCATTTTCATTCTCGGCGAATGGCCCGGCGTCTTCGGCTGGCTGGGCATAGCTTTGGGCCTCGCCGGCGTGCTCCTGGTACTGACCCGCGGCGAACTGCAGCGGGTGTTCAGCATTACCTTCAATTCTGGCGAACTGTTGATGATCGGGGCGATCACAGTGTGGGGCTTCTACACCATCATTTCCCGTCGGCTTGGGCTGCCGGCCATTGCGGCCACGGCTGTGCAGGTGGTGATGGCAACCGCCTTCCTAGCTCCGGTCGCGATTGCAGGTGGAGCCGGATTCCCCTCGACCGCAGCAGAAGGCTGGTCGATCGCGTACATCGCCGCTTTCCCCTCGCTGGGGGCGTATCTGTGCTGGAACCTCGCACTCAAAACGACGGCACCGGCGACCGCCGGCAATTACCTGAACCTGATCGTCGTGTTCACGGCAGCCATCACGGTCATGATGGGCATTCCGGTCAGCCTGCCCCAGGCGATCGGGGGGCTGCTTGTGATAGCCGGCGTCCTGCTGGCGAGCCGGCCCAAACGGTCTCCGGCAATCAGGGCGGCGTAACCCTGGCGCAGCACTGGCCGGGTGTTGCGTTCCCTACTATCCGGCTTTCCTCAACACCGCACCCGGCGGCCGCGCCGCAGAGGATTGCGCCGTTCATGGCACAGACCACCTCCGCGTGGCCGTCTGCAAGCCGGTGGAACGGGCAGTTTTCAAGCGCAAAGCCTCCGTCTCCGTCGGGATTCGGCATGTAGCCCTCCGCCGAGAGGAATTCCTCGAGGCTCTGACTCCCCTCCGCCATTGCCAGGCCCTTCGCATACGCGGTGGCCAACAGAGCTTCCCGGACAGGTTCTCCGGCGCCACTCGACCGTTCGATGGCGGTGGCCATCAGTTCACCGGCGAGATCGTAATTGCGGTCCGGAACGGACGCCCCCACTTCCGACTGCGCCAGCCGGTACATTTTTGCCGGTCGCCCGGAGCCGGGCCCGGCCTTGCCGCCGAGCTTGCGGAATTCGACGGCCAGAACGCCATCCTGCACCATTCTGTCCAGATGGAACGACGCCGTGCTTCGCGGCATTTCCAGCGCAGCGGCCGCTTCGTCGCGTCCCACCGGACGGTACGAAGCGGCGATAAATCCGAAAAGTTTCCGGCGGTTTTCATCGCCCAGCGATGCCACGGCCACGATCCGGCGGGCCCAGGGAAGTCTGCGCATGGAACACCCTAACTCTAAAAACAAGATTCATTGCTTAATTACTCAAAGGTTTCTAAAATCAGAATACCTACTTTTAGAAGGAGCTGTCATGAAATCTTCCTTTGCACTGAACGCGCCGGGCACCGTACTGGCGTCGGAACCGGGCAGGCAGGCGTTCCTGCTGCTTCGCACAGTGTTCACGGTCGCACCGATCATTTTCGGCCTCGACAAATTCACCAACATCCTGGCCGACTGGACCGTGTATTTGGCGCCCGTGGCAACGGGCGTGGTGCCGCTCCCCGCCCAGACGATCATGTACATCGTCGGCGTCGTGGAAGTGGCGGCCGGCATCGCGGTGGCAGTCCGGCCGCGTTTCGGATCGATACTCGTGGCCGTGTGGCTGCTGGGCATCATCATCAACCTGCTGCTCCTGGGCAGTTTCTTTGACGTCGCGCTTCGCGATTTCGGACTGCTCGTGGGCGCGCTCGCCCTCAACCGGCTGTCACCCCGCAGTTCCCGCAAGCCGTAGTCGCACAGCTCAGCCGCTCAGCTCAGTTCGTGGGCGGAACAACCACCAGTCGTTCCGCCACGTCCGCCCGGGCCGCCGCGAGCGCGGCCGGGTCAGGACACGAGAGCGAGATGAAGACGGACGAACCCGCTGTGGCAAAGAGCCGGGCCAGCACTGCGTTCGATTTTCCGCCTGGCGCAGATCCACCCTCGAAGACGAGCACTTCCGCCCGTGGCCCGGGCTTGTCCGGCTCACCGCCCCAGCGCAGGGTGTCGGTCTTCAGGTAGCCGGGCAGGATGGTGGGATCCAGATATTTGAACAGTTCAACCGTGGAGGCCCTGTCATCCCCGGCCACGGCAAGCGCCGTCTGGTTCACGCGGACCCGCGCCGAGACCACGCATCCGTCGGCTTTGAGGTAGCGGTTCTCCCCCGCCACGTCCTCCTTGATGGTCTTCCACCCCGGCGCCTCACGGAGTCCGTCGGAAAGTCCGACGGCAACTCCTGGGGCCAGCGAGTCTCCGGCCGTCAACGGAAGGTCCTTTGCCGCCACCGCAGCCGCATCGTAGCCCGGGGTAATGGTGGGTGTTGCAAGCGCGGGCGTGGTCCGGACGTCACCCGGGGCGGCAGGATCCGGAACGCCCACGCTGCATCCGGCCACGGCGGCCACCGCTACGGCCAGGGTCAACGCCACAACTATCCCCCTGGTTGCCCCGGGTACTCTTCGCGACCGGACCGCAGCGGGTCCCCTGTCCGTCGATTGCACATTGCCCCCACGTACGGTCTGCCGGCGGCACTGCTCCGGCCGGTCCTCCGCAAGAGTTTAGACGGTCCGGCCGGCATGTCGTCGCGGCGCGGCCAGCACCCTGATGGCAGCGGGCACCACCTCCACGGTCAGCGGCAGCGGGCCCACCCTCTCGCCGTCGGCATACGCAACGACGCCTCCCGCCGAAAGCTCAACCCGTCGCACCTGCCGGATGTGCACTGCCTGGTGCCCGGTATGGCGGCCGGAAAAGACCTTCGGGAAGACGGCAAGGAACCGCAGGCGGGATAGTGGTTCGACGATGAACAGATCCAGGAGTCCGTCGTCCAGCACGGCGTCAGGAGTAACTTTCATGCCGCCCCCGATGGACTGACCGTTCGCCACCGAGATGAGCATGGCTCCCTGCCGCCAGGTTTCCCCGTCAGCCGTTACCGTGTAGTCGATGGCCTTGAAGGTGGCAAGTTCGCGGAGCATGGCCAGGTTGTACCTGCTCCTGCCGCGGGGCCAGCGCCAGGAGTTGGCACGTTCGTTAACGGCGGCATCGAACCCGGCGGAGACAACGCCGGCAAACCAGCGGCTTGTGCCGTTGCCGGTAACGCGCCCGGCATCGATGAGGCGGCCGCCCGCCTCCATTGCGGACCACATACGGTCACAGGCAGCAGCTGTGTCATTCAAGGGAAGACCCAAGGCCCGGGCCATGTCGTTCCCTGTGCCGCTGGGAACGATACCCAGCGGCACCGTGCCGTAGGGGGCACCGGACTCGGCGAGCGCATTGATGCCCAGGTGGACCATGCCGTCACCGCCCACAACAACCAGCGCATCGCAGCCTGAAGCCAGCACCTTGCCCACCGCAGCTGCCAGCCGTTCATAGCTGGCCTTCCGCAGCACGATCACGCGGGCCCCGGCGGCGCGAAAGTAGTCCACCACCGTGTCGCCGGTGCGCTGTGCGCCGCCGAAGGAAGCCCGGGGGTTAATGGCAACGGCGATGATCGTGCGCTGAATTATGCCAGCAGCGGGAACCCTGGCTGTGGGCGCGGACGTTGAGCCTATGCACGGTTAAACTGGGCGGACCGGACTGCCTGAGTGGACTGGAACCTACAAGAAAAGGATCAGTGTTTGACCCAGGGCAGCAGCTCCCATTACCAGGTCCTTCGTCTTCCTGTGACGGCGACGGACAAAGAGATCAAAGTGGCTTACCGCAAGGCTGCCCGGCGGGCACATCCCGACCATGGCGGGGATGCCGCCGTCTTCCGGCAGGTGACGCTGGCTTATGAGACGCTGATAGATCCGAAGCGGCGCGCCGCCTACGACCGCTCGTACGCGCACGGGACCCCCGGCGCGACAGCCACGGAGGGCGCCCATTTCGATGCGCCGCCAGCCGGAAGCCGCGCATCGGCAACCGTCCACCGGCCCAACACGCCGCGCAACACAGCAGGCGATCCGCCGGTGTACGTCCCGCCGTTCGAGCATCCGGAGTCCGGCAACGTGCCGCTGATTCCGGAGGAGCTTGCGGCCCGGCAGATCCACGGCATGCCGCGTAAACGGGGTATCTTCGGAGCGGAAGCCCGGATCCAGCGGGAGATGCGGACCGTCCAGCTGATCAGCAAGCAGATCCTCCCGGCCATTCCCGCGGCAAGGTTGATCAACGGGCTGCAGTCGCCCGCGGACAACAGCCACATCGACCATGCGCTGCTGTCCGGCTACCGGCTGGCCTTGGTCGGATCCATGCTGCTTCCCAAGGGTGCCTACGCCTGGAACGGAAGCACGCTCACGCACGGCGGCCGGGCCATTGCGCCGCCGCAGCTGGCGCACATCGTGCGGCGCATGCAGGACATCTTCCCGGAGCTCAACGTGACGGGGTGGACTGTCATCCACAGTCCCGACGGCAACCTCCATGAACCGGTGATCGACCACCACCGGCGCTCGCACCGCGGGCATGAAACCTTCCAGGTGGTCAACGGGGCCGGACTGGTCCGCGGGCTCAAGGAGTTCCTGGGCTCCGGGCCTGCCCCCAACACGGTCAATGTCCCCGTCCTCGCCAGGCTGCTCCGGGGAATGCACTAAGGCCCGAAGTGGCTAGGATGGGACGGTGTTCCGCATTCTCTTCCACACTCCTGAAATTCCCGGCAATACGGGCAACGCCATCCGGCTGGCTGCCATCACAGGCGCCGAACTGCACCTGGTGGAGCCTCTGGGCTTTGATTTTTCCGACGCCAAGCTTCGCCGCGCCGGCCTGGACTACCATGACCTCGCCGTCGTGACGGTGCACAAAAGCATCGAGGCCGCCTGGGAGGCTTTGCAGCCTGAGCGCGTCTACGCGTTCACGTCCGACGGCGAAACCTCCTATTCGGACATCAGTTACCTCGCCGGCGATGTCCTCCTCTTCGGACCGGAATCTGTGGGACTTCCGGAGGAACTCAAGCACGATCCGCATGTGACGGCCCGGGTGCGGCTTCCGATGCTGCCGTCCCTGCGGTCCCTGAATCTTGCCAACGCGGCTTCGATCGCGGTCTTTGAGGCCTGGCGCCAAAACGGCTTCGCCGGCGCCAAGCTCTAGCGCGGCAGCGCCCGGAGGCTTCCGCTCCCCCGCGCCGGCAGCCCGCCAATTTGCAGAAATCGCCGCCCATCCATCGGTGCATGCACTCCGAATTACCTGTAGAGGCCAACCCGGCCCAACCACAGGATTGCGAGGAGCGGCAGGTGACTACATTGCAGGTCCGCCGGTACCAGGCCCGGCGCCCGGAGACCCACCGCGACGTTCCCAGCGCCCCTGCTGACAAAAGATCGGCCGGGATCGACTTATGCTTGGGAGTGATGGAAACTCCCAACGCCCCAAACCCAGAGGCCACTGCTTCCCCTGGCACTTCGGCCGACGTGAACCGCCGGCTTGGCGACCTGCTGGCTCGAATCGCCGACGGGGACCAAGAGGCCTTCGCGGAGTTCTACGAATTGACGTCGCGGCGTGTGTTCGGCATGGCCCGCCGCGTCCTGATCGACCCCGAGCTCAGTGAGGACACCACCCAGGAAGTGTTCCTCCAGGTCTGGCAGAACGCGGCAAAGTTCAATCCGGAGGCAGGCAGCCCGCTGGCCTGGCTGATGACTATTTCGCACCGCCGGGCGGTGGACAAGGTGAGGTCCTCCCAGTCGTCAACCGACAGGGAGGCCAAGTACGGGGCCAGCAGCCAGGAGATTGACCATGACTCCGTCTCGGACGAGGTCGGAAGCAGGCTGGAAGCCGAGGCCGTGGTCAGGTGTCTGGATACCCTCACCGAGACCCAGCAGCAGTCCGTCCGGCTGGCCTACTACGGCGGGCTGACGTACCGCGAAGTCGCGGAGAAACTGAACGCCGCCGTGCCCACCATCAAGTCCCGCATCCGCGATGGACTGATCCGTTTGAAGACCTGTCTGGGGGTGAGTTGAGATGACCGACATGAACCAACCTAACAGCAGCCGTTCCTCCGGAATGTTTGCCCATGACATCGCCGCGGACCTGGCCGCCGGCCGCGCGGTGGAACTGGCGGAATTGTATGCCCTGGACGCCGTGGACCCCGCCGAACGTTCTGCCATTGAGGACTACATCTCGGCCGCGCCGGCGCCGGAACGGGAGGCGTTCGATGAGCGTGTGCGGCAGGGACGCGAAACGCTGGCCGTTACCTTTACTGCCGAGGAGGAACCGCCCGCCGGGCTGTTCGACCGCATCCTGGCACAGCTGCCCGCGCAGTCCCGGAGCCAGCTTCCGGCACAGCCCGGCACCATGCCCACAGCTGCTCCCCCGTTCCACGGACATGCGCAGGAACCGGGCCGGGCTCCCGTCGCCGATGAACTCGGTGCGGCCCGCGTGCGCCGCGAAGAGCGTCGCCGGGCACCGGGGCTCCGCAACTGGCTGGTGGGCGTGGCAGCGGCCGCTGTCATCGCCCTGGGCGGAGTGGGAGTGGGCGCATACGTGGCCAACCAGAACGATCCGCTCAACCAGGTGCTCCAGGCCCAGGATGTCCGGGAGGCAACTGTCGATGTCAGTGGCGGAGGCACGGCCACCGTGGCCATTTCGACCTCCAAGGACGCAGTCGTGGTCAAGATGAATGGCGTCCCGGCTCCTCCTGCCGGCAAGGTGTACCAGATGTGGCTGATCCCCAAGGACGGTTCCGCTCCGGTTTCGCAAGGGCTCATGGACGCGGAGGCACTGTCCAAACCGGCCGTCGTGAAGGGCATTCATTCGGCGGCGGCACTGGGCATCACGGTTGAACCGGTCGGCGGTTCGGCGTCGCCCACTCTGCCGACGGTTGCCGCGGCTCCGCTCGGAGCCTAGCGGGACCCTGTTTTCCAAACCGGCCTGCCGGTGCCGCCACACTGGCGTGCACCGGCAGGCCGCGGGCTTTAAGCACTACCCCGATTCACCGCTACGAGTGTTGACTTTGACGCAACGTCAACTTTTACGATGGAAGCATGAAGCAGAAGGAGCCCCGCGGCTGGTCCATCGCCGAGGTTGCGCGGCTGAGCAACGTCTCGTCCCGCACCCTCCGGCACTATCACCAGCTGGGTATCCTGGATCCCGCTTACACCGGGCAGAACGGCTACCGATATTACGCCCAGGAGCAGCTGCTCCGGCTGCAGCGGATCCTCCTGCTTCGCGAACTTGGCCTCGGCCTCGAAGCCATCGCAGAGGTCCTCGCCGGACAAACCAGCCAGCTGGACGCACTTGCAGTGCACCGTGAGTGGCTGCTGGCTGAACGCGACCGCCTCAGCCGGATGGCCGCCACCGTAGATGCCACCATGACCGCGCTAAGACAAGGAGACACCATGTCCGCCGAGGAAATCTTCAAAGATTTCGACAACAACCCGTACGAGGAAGAGGCCCGGCAGCGCTGGGGCGACCAGGCCGTTGAAGACAGCAAAACACGTCACGCCGCGATGAGCGACGTCGCAAAAAAGGCGTTCATGCAGGAAGCACAGGACATCAACGAGGAGCTGGCGCGCTGCTTCGATGCCGGCCTGAAGGCGGCAGCGCCGGAAGTCCAGGCCGTCGTCGACCGGCACTACAAGTGGGTTTGCGCCAGCTGGACCCCGGACGCCGAAGGCTACGTCGGCCTGGGCCGCATGTACGTCGAGGACCCCCTGTTTACTGCCTTCTACGACAAGCGCCGCGCAGGCCTGGCTCCCTACCTTTTCGAGGGGATCAAGACCTACGCGGCAGCACGGCTCAGCTAGTCCTGCGCGGGCGCAGCGCTAGAAGCCCGCAATAGTCCCCGGGCCGTTAACGGAGACCACGTGGAAGGCCTCGGCGCTGTGCCCGGAGGGCATTCCCGCCCGTTCGCCGGTAGCCAGCATGAGCCCCCGGACCGTCCGGTCCATCGCTTCGAGGTCCGGGTGCTGGCTGGCGTGAACGTGGATGGCCTCGAGTTTGTTGTCCACGTGGGCAGTGACGTCCACGAAGTGGTTTTCCCGCTCCTCCGGCCCGGCAAACAACCACAGCCAAGGTAACTTGTAGGCCGCCAGGCCCGCTTCGGCAAGGTCGGGGTAGGCGAAAGGGTTTTCCAGGGCGGGATAAACCGCCCGGGTGACGGCTTCGCCCACGGCCAGGTGATCCGGGTGGCTCTTCTGGATGCGGTTCCAGTTGCGTTCAGGATGCATGGAAAGAACGACGTCGGGCCGGATCTCACGGATCAGCTTCACCACTCCCCTCATCACCTCGTGCGTGGGCTCCAGATAGCCGTCCCGTTCGTGCAGGTAGTGGATGTCCGTCACGCCGACCAGTGCGGCGGCGCGGCGCTGCTCTTCGGCCCTCATGGCCACTATTTCCTCGCGCTGCGCGGGGTCGAAGCCGCCGGCATCGCCGTCGGTCATGATGCAGTAGCTGACCTCAACCCCCGCCCCGGTCCAGGCTGCGATGGTTCCGGCGGCACCAAAGTCGACGTCGTCCGGGTGGGCGGTAAAACAAAGGACCCGCTCAACCCGGTGGTGTTCCGGATTGAACGGGCTTTGCGCCGTAGCGTTGGTGCTCAAATCATCAGCCCTTGCGCTTCTTGATCTCTTCAGTCGCCTGCGGAAGGACCTGGAAGAGGTCCCCGATGATCCCGAAGTCGGCAATTTCGAAGACGGGCGACTCGGCATCCTTGTTGACAGCAACGATGACCTTGGCGGTCTGCATGCCGGCCTTCTGCTGGATCGCGCCGGAGATGCCCGCCGAAATGTACAGCTGAGGGGAAACGGTCTTGCCCGTCTGGCCCACCTGCGCATCGTGGCCGATCCAGCCGGCGTCCGTAGCGGCGCGGGACGCACCCACGGCAGCGCCAAGGGCGTCGGCAAGCTCCTCCACCGGGCCGAAGTCGCCATCCACGCCGCGACCGCCTGCCACCACGATCCGGGCTTCGGTGAGGTCCGGGCGGCCGCTGGCGGGCTTGTCCTTGCGTCCAGTGATGCGGGCAGCGCCGGCCGTGGCAGAGCCCGGAACGTCAACGGTGAGGACTTCCGGGCTCGCTGCCGCAGCGGCGGGTTCCGGCGTGACACTGTTCGGCTTGACAGTCAGCACGGAAACGGCCGTGGTGGCCTTGGCCGTGGTGGTATAGGAGCCTGCCAAGACGGACTTGTGGGCAGTGCCGTCCGCTTCGACGCCCACGACGTCCGTAATGACACCCGCGCCGAGCTTGATGCCCAGCCGGGCTGCGATCTCCTTGCCGTCGAACGAGTTCTCCAGGAGCACAGTGGTGGCGCCTGAAGCCGCAACGGCACCGGCAAGGTAGGCGGCCTTGGGACCAATCAGGTAGGCGTCCAGGTCCTCGGACGACGGGCGGAAGACGGCCGTGGCACCTTGGGCGCCCAAGGCGGCTACGACGTCGTCGTTCAGCGCGCCGTTCACGGCGACGGCCGTCTCACCCAGCGAGCGGGCGATTGTCAGCAGTTCCAGGCTGCTCTTCTTGAGGGCCTGGCCGGGGTTGTCAATGAATACAAGTACTTTTGCCATGTCGGGGATCCTCTTAGAGCAGCTTCTGGGCGGCCAGGAAGTCCACCAGCTTGATGCCGGCGTCGCCTTCGTCGGTGATGATGGTGCCGGCGGTGCGCGGCGGACGTGCAGCCGCCGTCTTCACTTCGGTCCAGGAACCGGCCTTGCCCACCTGTGCGGGGTCCACACCGATCTCCGCCAGCGTGAGCGTGGTGATCGTCTTGCGCTTGGCCGCGATGATTCCCTTGAAGTTGGGGAACCGGGGCTCGTTGATCTGGTCGGTCACGGACACGACGGCGGGCAGTGTTGCCTCGACGGTGTCGTAGTGGGTGTCGCTGTCGCGGCGGGCGATGACGCGGCCGCCGTCAACTTCGAGTTCGGAGGCAAACGTGACCTGCGGGAGGTCAAGCCGCTCTGCAAGCTGCGCGGGCACCAGGGAGGTTTCGCCGTCGGTGGATGCCATGCCGGTCAGGACCAGGTCCACCGGGCTGTCGGCCCCGAGGTGCCGGACGGCTGCAGCCAGCGCCAGGGAGGTTGCAGCGGCATCGGATCCGGCCAGGGCGTCGTCACGGAGGTGTACGCCCTCGGTGGCGCCGATCTGGAGTGATTTCTTGATGGCGTTAACGGCGCCCGCCGGACCCATGCTGAGGGCGATGACCTGGTTGCCGGCTTTGGCTCCGCCGCGGGCCTCGGTCAGTTGCAGTGCAGCTTCCAGGGCGTATTCGTCCAGCTCGGACAGGATGCTATCGGCGCGGTCGGTGGTGTTGTCCTCGTCGCTGAGGTGACGGTCCAATTGCGCGTCTGGTACATGTTTGACCAGAACGATGATCTTCAATGTCTCTTCCACTTTCTGTACAGCAGCCTTCCATGCTTGTGGATAGCCAGCCGGGTGAGGTTATGGCCGCGGATCTCCCCCGGGGTGCGGGTAGATCCAAGCTAACCATATAGCGGGGCACCCGCGCCGTCCCGTTAACGCCTGTGTCAGGCCGCCCTCAGGACCGCGGGTTAACACCGTGGAGGCGGGACCACCGTACCGGTGTCCCCGCCTCCACGGTCGGGTTACTGCGTGCCCGGGGCGTGTCCTGCCCTTTGCCCGGCACGTAGTGCGGACATTACTGCTCCGCTGCCGCGCCAAGCGTCACGTCAACCTGCTGTTCCTGGCCCCCGCGCTGGATAGTGACCTTCACAGACGCGCCCGCAGGCTGTTCCCTGACCGCTGCTGTCAGCTGGTTGGGATCGCTGATGGTGAGGTCGTTGAACTTCGTGACGACGTCGCCCACCTTAAGCCCGGCCTTGGCAGCAGCGGAACCGGACTCCACCGTGGCCACTTCGGCGCCCACCGAGAAGGAAGAGCTTGACGACGTCGATGACTTCGCCTTGACACTGACTCCGAACTGGCCGTGCGTCGCCTTGCCGTTATCGATGATCTCCTGGGCCACGCGTTTGGCGTGGTTGATGGGAACGCTGAAGCCCACGCCGATGTTGCCGCTCGTGCTGGAGCTTGAGTCACCACCCGCCGAGGCGATGGCCACGTTCACGCCGATGACTTCACCCTTGCTGTTGACGAGGGCGCCGCCGGAGTTGCCGGGGTTGATGGCGGCATCGGTCTGGATAACGTTGATCGAGATGGAGCCCTGGTTCGAGGCGTTCTGGCTCTGGCCGCCGTCCGGCGGCGCAAACTGGAAGCCGCCCTCGCCATTGCTTTGCGAATCGTCCGCTCCGTCCTTCGGCGCGGCAGAAGAAGCCACGCTGATGGTCCGGTTCAGGGTGGAGACGATGCCGTCGGTGACGGTGCCCGTCAGGCCCAGGGGTGAGCCGATGGCGATGGCGGTGTCCCCCACATTCAGCTTGCCGGAGTCACCAAGGGTTGCCGGAGTCAGCCCGGACGCGTTGTCCACCTTGATGACAGCCAGGTCGCTCAGGGGATCCGTGCCCACGATCTTCGCGGTGAGGACCCTGCCATTACTCGTGCGGACTTCGATGGTGGCGTTGGCCGTTTTGCCGTCCAAGGTCACCACGTGGGTGTTCGTCAGGATATGGCCCTCGTCGTCGAGGATAATGCCCGAGCCGGTGCCGCCGTCGCTTCCGCTCGTCGCCTTGATGGTCACAACGCTCGGCGACGCTTTCAGGGAGGCAGCAGTGATGACGTTGACGTCGTCCTTGTTGTTCACGATCACGGTGCCGGGCTGGCTGCCGGTACCGCTGACGGCAGACGTGGAACCGTTGTTCAGGAAGGCGTCACTGGCCGCCACCACGCCGCCGCCCACGAGGCCGGCGGCAAGGATGCTGGCCACCAGGGTTCCCACCCCGAAGGCAGCTTTCCGCTTCGGGGCACTCGCGGGGTCCGAGGCATAAATGCTGCCCTGGTGGTGCTGGTTGGCCTGGTAGGGGCCACTGGCCTGGGGGGCTCCGGCACCTGAGTACGTGCCGCTTCCTGTGTGGGCGCCATGCTGGGTGGAGGCACCGGCCTGCTGACCGTAGAACGGCTGGTGCTGCGGATAGACGGGCTGCGGAGCACCGTCCGCGCCGGGGTGCAGCTGTCCATTGTCGGACCGCGCCTGATCCAGCCGGACGGTCGGGTTGTCATGGTCTGAGTCTCCGGCCGGCTTCTCCGCTGACTGCGGCTGCGCCCGGTGCGCCGCATCCAGCGGCTGGGTGTCCGCATGAGGAGGCTGCGCCGGCCAGCCATCCCGGGGCTTTTCCGGACCCCTGTTCTCAGGCGATCCACCCTGTGCTGGGTTCTCAGTCATTAGACTTCCTTTCGTCCTTGTCTGCCTTTAACTATGGACCCTCAGACTGAAGCTAAAGCGGACGTTGGCTGGGAGGTTCCTGAACGCCGTCGGAATCCATTTTTCGCGGTGCGAACCATGCGTGCAGCGCTTTTCGCTGGTGGCATATTCCCCGTTGTGGACGGGCAATTTGGTGCACCATAGAATCAAATGGAATTGCCACAGCGACCTGCGGCTTTACACATGCGTGGGGGCGCTGCTGCATTCTGTGACGACTGGCTCGGCCCGAATCAGTCGCAGAAGTGCTGAAGGGTTGCACATGCGGTCTAAGTTCAAACGTCTCCTCGCCGTGATCGGCCTTGCCGGGTTGCTGGCGGTCCCCGCCACCTCAGCCTGGGCCGAGCCACCGGTGACCATCCCGTCCGGCCAAAACATCGTGGACAACGCCAATGTGCTCGGAAGCCGCAAGGCCGAAGTCCAGGAAGCAATCCAGAAGCTCCTTAAGGACCACAAGTACAACCTGTACGTGGTCACCGTGAAAAAGTTCGAAAGCCCCACGGATCCCAAGGCATGGGCCCAAGAAGTGGCTAAGAACAAGGGCATGGGTAAGGCCGACGTAATACTGGCTATGTCGGACGAGGGTAAGTACTACTTCGCCCCGAATTCAACGAGTTCCATAGCCTCCAAAACGAGCAACATCACCCAGAACGCCATCGTGGCCAACCTTGCCGGTGGCAAGAAGGACTACGCCCAGGCCGCCATAGACACCGCCTCGGCAGTCGGCGACGCCGCCGGTGGCGGCAGCGGAACCGTCTCGTCCGGTGATGGTGCCGGAGCGGCAGTACTGGTCGGCACCGGCGTCGTTGTGGCTGGTGGCGCCGGTGCTTACCTCTACTTCCGGAACCGCCGAAAGAAGGCTGCAGCGTCGAGCGCCAGCTATGGCCCGCAGGGTGCGGAACTGGACCCCTTGGCTTCACTCAGCGTGGACGAACTGCGCCGGAAGAGCGGTTCGCTGCTGATTGAGGCCGACAACGCCATCAACTCGAGCGAGCAGGAACTCGGCTTCGCCCAGGCGCAGTACGGAGACGCCGCCGTCGGGAACTTCACCAAGGCGCTGCAGGAAGCCAAGGGCCACATGTCCGAGTCGTTCAAGCTGCAGCAGCAGCTTGACGACCACATTCCGGACACCGAAGAGCAGCAGCGCAGCTGGCTCGGCGAAATCATCCGCCGTTCGGAGGCGGCACTGGCCTCCCTCCAGGAACAAAAGGCCGACTTCGACTCCCTGCGTGAGTTGGAGAAGAACGCGCCGCAGGCCCTTGCCGCAGTGAACGCCGGTGCCGCGGATGCTGACGCCCGGATCGCCAGTGCGGAGCAAACGCTGACTGAACTGCGGGCCAAGTATGCAGACAGCGCCCTTGTCCAGGTCTCGGACAACATCGGCCAGGCCAAGGAGCGGCTCGCCTTCGTGCAAAATGCCAGTTCAACAGCCCGGGACAAGCTGGCCGCCGGCGAGGGCAGCCTGGCCGCTGTGGCCGTCCGCGCCGCCGAAGAAAGCCTGCACCAGACAAAAGTACTGCTCGAAGCCATCACCAAGGTCTCGGGAAGCCTGGACGAGGCACGCAACAGGCTTGAGGCCGCCGTGGTTGACACGTCCCAGGACCTCGCCCAGGCCAGGGCGATGATCCAGTCGGGAGCCCACCCGGAACTTGCCGGTCCGGTAGCCGGAGTGGAAGCTGCCCTGGCACAGGTCAAGGCGGAGATCCAGGGTGGAAAGATCGATCCGATTGCCACGCTGGAACGGGTGGAAGCGGCCCATCAGTCACTGGATCAGTCCCTGACCGGCATCCGCGACCAGCAGGAGCAGGCCCGCCGTGCGCAGGCCTCGCTGCAGCAGACCATCATGTCGGCCCAGGCCCAGATCAGTGCCACCTCGGACTACATCACCGCACGCCGCGGCGGTGTAGGAACCGAGGCACGGACGCGCCTTGCCGAGGCCCAGCGGAATCTGGACTATGCCCTGTCCATATCCCGCAATGATCCCGTCACCGCCCTGACCTATGCCCAGCAGGCCCACGCACTGGCAGCCCAGGCTGCGCAGCTCGCCCAGGGGGATGTGGACAGCTTCGGCTACGCAAACCAGGGCTACGGCCGCGGCGGCATGTTCGGCGGCGGCGGTGGCGGCGGCCTCGGCGGCGCCATCCTGGGCGGCATCCTCATCAACTCCATCCTCAACGGAGGCAGCGGCGGCGGCTGGGGCGGCGGCCACAGCGACGGCGGCGGCTGGGGTGGCGGCGATTTCGGCGGCGGAGGCGGGGACTTCGGCGGCGGCGATTTCGGTGGCGGAGACTCCGGCAGCTTCTAGCCGATCCACAGACTAGGCGGCGGCCGGTTCCGCCGGCCGCCGGGTAGAAACGGTACATCAACTGTTCACTGAATTCAGTGGCGACCACTGAGCAGGATGAAAGGCAACACCATGGTTAAGCAGTCCATTTTCGGCCGTATGGCGCAGCTGGCAAAGGCGAACATCAACTCCTTGCTGGACCAGGCTGAAGATCCGCAGAAGATGCTGGACCAGATGGTCCGGGACTACACGAACAACATTGCCGAAGCTGAATCTGCCGTTGCGCAGACCATCGGAAACCTGCGGATGCTCCAGGACGACTACAACGAGGACGTCAAGAACGCCCAGGACTGGGGCAACAAGGCCCTGGCAGCGTCCCGCAAGGCCGACGAGTACCGGAACAGCGGCGACACCGTAGACGCCCAGAAGTTCGACAACTTGGCCAAGGTCGCCATCCAGCGCCAGATGTCGGCCGAGAACGAGGCCAAGGCTGCCGAGCCCAGCATCGCTTCGCAGACCGAAGTTGTGGAGAAGCTCAAGACCGGCCTGGACCAGATGAAGGGCAAGCTCAACGAGCTGACCAGCAAGCGCAATGAGCTGGTGGCCCGCTCCAAGACCGCCGCCGCGCAGTCCCAGGTTCACGACGCACTCAAGAGCATCGACTTCATGGACCCCACCAGCGAGGTGGGCCGCTTCGAAGAGAAGATCCGCCGCGAAGAAGCCAAGGTCCGCGGTCAGCAGGAACTGGCCGCTTCCAGCCTTGACGCACAGTTCAACCAGCTCGAAGACCTCGGCGAACAGACCGAGATCGAAGCCCGGCTCGCGGCTTTGAAGTCCGGCGGCGCGAAGCCTGCCATCGGATCGTCGGCCAATTCCACGGCTGCCGGCTCCACTGTTGAAGAAGCTGATTTCGACAAGCTCTAGGCACCGCCTCCGGTGTTTGGCCGGACATCAGAGAGGCCGGGGTCCCATCAAGGGGCCCCGGCCTCTCTGCGTTGCTCAGTGCGGGCAGTGCTAGCGCACAGTGACAGCAGGTTCTCCTGCCGTGGTCAGCCCGGCTCCGGACGCCACGCAGCTCCCGGAACGGACATCGCCGTCGTTATAGACCTGGCGCAGGCAGTTGCGCAGGGCCAGCTGGCCCCAGTAGTTGGGATGCAGCGATTCCTGGATGTAGTAGTCGCTGAACACGGTACTGGCGGTCCGGACCTCGTTGATCCATTCGCTGACGTCCGCGGCGCCGGCGCTCCGCCAGTCAGTCAGCGCTGTGTTGTTCAGTTTCTTCGTTGTGTCCGCACACAGTTCGTGGCCGGTAAACAGCGCGGCCACGTTCAGCGTGTGAACGCCGTCCAGGCCCGAAGCAGCGATGCCGGCCGAAATGGTGGAGTTGATGGCGGGGACGGCAGTACCCGAAGCCCAATCCAGGTCCGCGTTCCAGAATCCGCAGCCGTAGGTGCTCTGCCTGCTGAACCCTGCTTCGGAGTAGGCGATGTTGGAACTCCGTGGCAGGGGCGAGACGTAGTTTTGCACCACCAGACTGTATTCACCGGGCGCGTAGCCGGCGCCGGCCATGGCCTTGGCCACGTTCGCGAGCGAGGCGCCGATCCGGGATGCCACTGCGGCCCGGTTGGTGGCCGAAAAGTTCGTAGCTACCGTGGTGGAGTCCTTGCAGTAACTCGGAGCCCAGGACGGGCTGGTCATGAACTTCGAGACACACGTGGCGATGATGCCTGCAAAACCAAGATCGTTTCCGCCCACGGAGACCACCACCATCGTGACCCGGTGGGCCGATGCGAAGTTCTGCAGGGCAAGGGCCTGACCCATATTGCCTGCAGCATCCTTGTAGAAATCCAGTCCCGGCTTGAATTCGCCGGAGGAGTTCCAGGACGTGGCCGTCTTGGCACCGGAACACGCCAGATTCGCTGACTGTGCCTGCCCGATTCTGATCTCCGCCGAGGAGGAGCGGTGGCAGCCGGCCGTGCTCTCGGATTGACCGGCATCAAGATAGGCCGCGTCACCCAGCGCATCAGTCTGGCCGGGATCGCTCGAGTTGCCGGCCCAGCGGCCCGCTTCCCCCGAAATGTAGGAATCCCCTACGCTGACCACCCACTCACCACCGCCGACGGGCGCGGCGTGGGCCGGAGGGGCAATGACAGCGGACACAGTGGCAGCGGATGCGATTGCCGCAACGAGCGCCCTGGTGGCCCAGCGCCATCGGCGAGCTGTCCCGGGCCGCGTGGCCGGGGAAAGGAGTAGCTTCATTGGTCATCCTTTTTTCTGCGCGCGGCAACGTTGCGGCGAACAGGTGGCCGGCATCCGGCCGCCTCCAGCCGGGTGCCGATGTCAACAGGAAGAGGCCTGATCCGAACGGAACCGTCCGTGCGGAGAATGAACGCAGGGGACGACTGGAGCGAGTCTACGGCCAAGTTACCGGCCGGTAAATAGCTCCGTGCTGCGTGTACCGTGGAACCATGCCTTCCACCATTGTCTGGCTCCGTGACGACCTTCGCCTCGATGACAATCCGGCCCTGGCCGATGCGGCGGCCCTGGGCCATCCGCTGACCGTCGTCTACATCCTGGATGAAGAATCACCGGGGGTGCGGCCGCTCGGCGGGGCGGCCAAGTGGTGGCTCCACCATTCACTGGCGTCCCTGGCCGGCGCCCTGGAAGCGGCGGGCTCCCGGCTGGTCCTTCGACGCGGGAGCGCCGCCGGAATCATCCAGGAGCTGGCTGCCGACACCGGAGCCACCCACCTCAGGTGGAACCGCAGGTACGGCGGACCCGAACGCAGCGTCGACGCCGGGGTCAAAGCCTGGGCAGGGGAACAGGGACTTGATGCGGCGAGCTTCCAGGCCAGCCTCATGTTCGAGCCATGGACCGTCCGCACCGGGGCGGGCGGGCCGTACAAGGTGTTCACGCCATTCTGGCGCGCATGCCTCGAAAGCGGGGAGCCACGGGTGCCCGCCGATGCCCCGGGCACCCTGCCTCATCCAGCCGGGCACAGAGACGGCGGGCTGCCGCAAAGCGATGACCTGGATGGCTGGGCGCTGCTCCCCCGCACGCCCGACTGGAGCGCAGGACTCGCAGAACAGTGGACGCCCGGCGAAGCCGGCGCCCACAGCCGGCTGGAGGACTTCCTGGACGGCCCTGTCGAAGAGTATGGAACCGGCCGCGATCGGCCGGGAGTCGAAGGCACCAGCCGCCTCTCCCCCCACCTTCGCTTTGGTGAGATCAGTCCCTTCCGCGTCTGGCATGCGCTCCGTGAGCGCTTCCCGCGCCAGGCTCCCGCCGACGTCGGAATCTTCCGCTCCGAATTGGGCTGGCGCGAGTTTTGCTGGCAGCTTCTGTACGAGAACCCGGAACTGGCCAGCCGAAACTACCGTCCCGACTTTGACCGGTTTGAGTGGCAGACGCCGTCCGACGCCGAGCTGGATGCCTGGCAGCAGGGCCGGACGGGCTACCCGCTGGTGGACGCGGGGATGCGCCAGTTGTGGCAGACGGGTTGGATGCACAACCGCGTCCGCATGGCTGCCGCGTCCTTCCTGGTGAAAAACCTGCTCGCGGACTGGAGGCTGGGCGAAGCGTGGTTCTGGGACACGCTGGTGGACGCCGATTCCGCAAGCAACCCGGCCAACTGGCAATGGGTGGCGGGCTCCGGAGCGGACGCCTCCCCCTATTTCCGGATCTTCAACCCCGTGACGCAAAGCAAGAAATTCGACGCCGCCGGCCGCTACCTGCGGGAGTTCATTCCGGAAATCGCGGACCTCAGTGACAAAGAGATCCACGAACCGTGGAAGGCGCCGGAACTGGCCGCCGGGTATCCCGAGCCTGTGGTTGGCTTGCCGGAGTCACGTGAGAGGGCCCTGGAGACCTACCAGAAGCTCAAGGACAGCTAACCGGCGGCGCGGTTCAGGAGCCCCTGCTGCGGACCGCTCAGCGGCTGCTGACCTTGCCCATCAGGGAAGCTATGGGACTCAGGAAGAGCGGGCGTGCCAGGAACCATGCGGCGACCATCACGGCAACTGACGCCGCGAAGATGCCGAATCCCACCCAGCTGACGTCGTCGCTGCCGCCGTACATGTGGTTGAGGTTCCGGAGGGCGCCGGTGGCCAGCACCAGGAAAACGTGGACCACAATGAAAGCGACGAAGTAGATCATCACCGGGAAGTGCACGGCGCGGGCAGCCTCGATCGGGTAGGCCTTGTTCAGCGCCTTGGCATTCTTGGGCCAGGCCGAGGACATCCGCAGACCTGTGATGAACGCAAGGGGCGTCGCGATGAAGACAGTGAGGAAGTACGTCAGCAGCTGGAGGGCGTTGTAATTGACCCAGCCGTTCTCCGTTGGCCAGTTCAGCGAAGCGTACTGCAGCGCGGCCGAGAGCGCGTTGGGGAAGACATCCCAGCTGGTAGGCACGATCCTGGCCCACTGGCCGGTGGCGAAGAGCAGGCCGGCGAACACGATGCCGTTGAGGATCCACAGCGCGTCAAGGACGAGATGGAACCACAGCGCCAGGCTGATCTTCGTCGGCGCGTTCCTGGTGCGGACCAGGCCCTTGTTGTTCCGGGTCCAGTAGGCGGCCGGACGCGTCTGCGTGCGCACCTGCCAGCCGGAACGGATGATCAGCAGCACGAAGAAGCCGTTGAGGAAGTGTTGCCACGCCAGCCATGCCGGGAAGCCCACGGGAGTTCCCTCGGGCAGCTCTGAATGGCCCGGGTAGGCCGCCAGGAAGTCCTTTACCCCGGCGAGCCCTGTGACCCACTTAGCGAGCAGTACCACGAGAAGAAGGGCTACGAGCGCCGCCGGCACTGCCCAGTACAGCTTGGCCCATTTGCTCTTCGCAGTTCCGGACTTCTTCTTGGTTGGTAGAGACATCGAGCAGCATTCCTCTCGAGAATGATCGACTAGAAACAGGCGGGTCCACCCTGCCGGGTGCACCGACAGGAGCGGCGGCCGGGTTAAGTGCGCCTTAATAGCTTGAATCATGAACAGCGGAAGAGCGAACCCGTGCGGGGCGGCGGTCATGCCCCGCAATATAGCGTCCACTTCCTGGCAGCGACGGCCTGCCCACCGCAGGACGTTGCCTCCGCGAATGAGAATACTAGGAAATGCTAGTAGTCGGTGCGCCTCAGACAAGAAAAGAGGCCCTGACCGGAATAATTCCCGGTCAGGGCCTCTCATATGGTTGCGGGGACAGGATTTGAACCTGTGACCTCTGGGTTATGAGCCCAGCGAGCTACCGAACTGCTCCACCCCGCGTCGCTTGATCAACACTACCCTACTTTTGGGACCGCCCCGACCACCACCAAGGCCGGGCCACGGCCGACGCGCCGGACGGCCCGCCGTGCGGTCCGCCGGACGGTCCAGGAGCAACCCGGTGGCGGCAAAGCAAAAGGCCCGGAAATCTCTTTCGAGTTTTCCGGGCCTTTTCCATCAGTTGCGGGGACAGGATTTGAACCTGTGACCTCTGGGTTATGAGCCCAGCGAGCTACCGAACTGCTCCACCCCGCGTCGCAAGAACAACATTACCTGCCGGTGAACTTCAGACCAAATTGAGAGGACGTGATCTGCGTCTCCGCGCCGAAACGGGCCTTCCGGACCGGCGATGCCCGGCCCGGGAATTGGTTCCCCGCCGGAAACGGCAAAGGCCGGTTTCCCCTTCCTTGTGGAAGGGAAAACCGGCCGGCGCGGGCGGGCGTTACGGGGACGCCGCCCTCCTGATCAATTACTCGGAGACGGCGACGGCGTCGCGGCAGCCGATGGGGCCGCCGTGGGAGCAGTGGTGGCTCCGGGCGTCGGCGAGGCACCTTCGGCACCGAGCTTCGCTTCGGCGTCGATGGCCTTCTGCAGGGCCGCGGACAGCTTATTCTGCTGCTCGCCGTAGGCGGCGAAGTCCCCCTTGGCCAGAGCCTCCTGGCCGGCACGGATGGCTGCGTTCGCCTCATCCAGCGCGGCCTTCAGCTCCGCCTTGGCGTCCGTACCGCCGGTGGCCGGCGGAGTGCTTCCTCCGGCTGCGGGCGGCGGCGTCTGGCCGTTATTGGCAAAGTCACCGGCCTTGGCGCCCGACTGGCCGCCGAAGAGCTGGTTCAGCGCTTCATCCAGTGTCGGCGCGAACCCGATCTTGTCACCGAAGGCAACCAGCACGCGCTGCAGTGTGGGGTAGGACGTTTCGCCCGTGGAGCGCAGGTAGACGGGCTGCACGTACAGCAAACCGCCGCCCACCGGGAGGGTCAGCAGGTTGCCGTTGAGGACGGCGGACGCGCCTTGCCGGAGCAGGTTCAACGCCTGGGACACCGTGGGATCGGAGTTGAACTTGTTCTGGGCCTGGCCCGGGCCCGGGACCTGAGCTTCCGGGGGAATCTGCAGCAGCCGGAGCTGGCCGTAGCTTTCCGCCTTCACGCCCTTCTGGTTGCCGGCATCGGAGTCCGCAGCCAGGAAGCCATAGAGCACGTTGCGGGCGGTCCCGTTGACCACCTGCGGAATGAACGAGGAGGTGAGCTGGAAGGCCGGCTTGTCCTGGTCAGGCATCTGCAGTGACATGTAGAACGGCGGCTGCTTGACCTCTTCCTTGACCGTTGGATCGTTCGGCACGGACCAGGCATCGTTGTTCGTGTAGAAGTTGTCCGGCTGGGTGACGTGGTAGCGGCCCAGCAGCTCACGCTGAACCTTGAACAGATCCTCGGGGTAGCGGACGTGGCTCATGAGCGCACCGGACATCTCCGAGTACGGCTTCAGGGAGGTCGGGAAGACGTTCTGCCAGGCCTTCAGCACGGGGTCCTGGTCGTCCCAGGCATAAAGCGTCACCGAGCCGTCATAGGCGTCAACCGTTGCCTTCACGGAGTTGCGGATGTAGTTCACCGAGCTGTTCGGCAAGGCGACCGTGCGTCCGGCCGTGGTCTGCGAATCTGCGGTGGCCGCGGAAAGCTGCTCCTGCTGCGAGTACGGGTAGTACTGGCTGGTGGTGTAGCCGTCCACTATCCACTTCACGCGGCCGTCAACCACCGCCGGGTAGGCGTTGCCGTCGACCGTGAGGTAGGGGGCGACCTTTTCGACGCGGTCCCTCGGGTTGCGGTCGTAGAGGATCTGCGACTCGGTGTTCACGCCGTCGGACAGCAGCAGGTCGGACGATTGGAACTTGATGGCGTAGAGGACCTTGTTGAAGAAGCTGCCCACGTTCGGGCCGCCGTTGCCGGTGAAGGTGTACTGGGTTTCGCCGTCGCCTTCCTTGCCGGCAGGGCGGTCCTGCTCACGGTGCGGCGAACCCTCGGGTGCCCCTACGATCGAGTACTCGGGCGAATTTTCGCCGAAGTAGATCCGGGGCTGGTAGGTCGAATCGTTGCCGAGCACGCCGGTGGATGGAATGCCCGCCTGTAGGAACTCAGGCTTGCCGTCGGCGGTGAACTTGTTGCCCTTGGCGGCCACTACGCCGTAACCGTGGGTGTAGACCACGTGCCGGTTCAGCCAGGACTGCTGGTTGGCGCTGAGGCCGTCCGGGTTCAGCTCGCGGACGGCAATCACAGTGTCCTGCACCTTGCCGTCAACTTCATACCGGTCCACGTTGAGCGCGCTCGGGAACTGGTAGTAGGGACGGTACTGCTCGAGCTGGGAGAAGGCGTCCGAAATCAGGTTCGGGTCCAGGAGGCGGATATTGGCAGTGGTCTGCGCGTCCGGTGCCAGGGCGCCCGTGGTGGCGTTAGTGGTGGCGTTGTACCGCTTCTCCTGGATCTTATCCAGGCCGTAGGCGGCACGGGTCATGCTGATGTTCCGCTCGATGAACTGCCTCTCCAAGGTCTGTTCCGACGGGCGCACCTGGAACTGCTGGATGACCCACGGGTAGACACCGCCGGCAAGGATGGAGGTGATGACCAGCATTGCCGTGCCGATGACGGGCAGGCGCCATTTGCCGATCACTGCGGCGACGATGAACAGGATTGCCACCAGCGCAGCCGCTACAGCCAGGATCGACTTGGTGGGGATGACGGCGTTGACGTCCGTGTAAAGCGCGCCGGCCCAGCGTCCGTTGCTGTTCTGAACTGAGGAATAGCGGTCCAGCCAGAAGTTCACGCCAAGCAGAAGCAGGAAGACCGCACCGGTGACGGCGAGGTGGATTTGCGCAGCACGGCTGGTGAAGATGCCGCGTTCCATGATCCGGATGCTGCCGTAGAGGTAGTGCGTCAGGATTCCCGCGATACCGGCGACCACAACAACGCTGATGAGGAAGCCGGTCACGAAGCCAAGGAACGGAAGGGTCATCAGGTAGAAGCTGATGTCCAGGTTGAACTGCGGATCGTTCTGGCCGAACGGCTCCTGGTTCAGGAACAGCAGCACTTTCTGCCACTGGCTGGCGGCAGCGCTTCCGGCAAAGAGACCGAACAGCACCGGCAGGCCGATCATGACCACGCGGCGGACGGGTTCCAGTTGCGCCTGGTAGCGGTTCAGGTTGTCCCTGATCTCCGAGTCCGGCGCGTAGACGGGACGGGCGTGGTACGCGATGCGGATGGCATAGAACATGGCAACGAACATCAGCGCGAAGCCGGCAAGGAAGATAATGATCCGGGCCAGGTTCTCCGTGAGGAATACTTCAAAGAACCCGAGCTGCTGGTACCAGAGGACATCGGTCCAGACATTGGCGAAGAAGATGAATCCGACCACAACCAGTGCTACGACGATCAACGTCGGCGTCAAGGCACCTCGCCTTGGCTGGGGTCTTCCGGGCGGAGTGGAGCTGGCGGGACGGGACAAACTCGGTACCTCATAGCTGGTTGTCAGTTACTGGTCTTGTCAAAAAATCAAGGTGCGGGTGATGATGTGCTGCCGGAACTACCGCGTCGCCCCGAAGACGGGGCTCAGCAGCAGTCACTAGTGCCACGAGTGGCACTGGTGCTTAGTTCCTGCAATTAGTCTAGTTGCTGGTGCACGCGGGAAGCCCGGATGTGTCCCCGCCTGAACCGATCACGGTGACGGCTTCCCGTGCCTCAGCCAGGTTCTCGACTTTGACCACCTGCAACCCGTCCGGAATGTGTCCCACCACTTCCGAGCAGTTGGCCGCCGGCGCCAGGAACACGTCGGCGCCGTCCGCCCTGGCCCCGTACATCTTCTGTCCGATCCCGCCGATGGATCCCACGACGCCGTCGGGCGTGATGGTGCCGGTCCCGGCGATGTGTTTGCCTCCGGTCAGGTCCCCCGGCGTGACGGTGTCGATGATGCCCAATGCGAACATCATGCCCGCGCTGGGGCCGCCCACCTTGTCGAGGGAAATCTTGACGTCAAAGGGAAACTTGAAGTCGTACTGCAGCAGCACACCGAGGATGAACTTGCCTGCCGCGTTCTCGGTGGGGGTGATGGTTTCGGTCACCGGCGAACCGTTCCGGTCGACGACGACCGTGGCCGGCTTCCCCTGCCCGGCGGCAAGTTCCTCCTGCACCACGCTGAGCGACGTCACAGGCTTGCCGTTCACAGTGTTGAACACATCGCCGGCCTGCAGTTTGCCGGCGGACGCCGACCGCTCTGCAAGGTCCGCCACCCGCAGTTTCTGCTCAAAGGGAATATCAAGTTCCTTCAGGGCGGAAGCCGTGGCGTTCTCCTGGGAGGTGGTCATGGCCACGGCACTTTCCTGCTGGGATTCCTCCTTGGTGACCCCGCTCGGAAAGATGAGCTCTTCCGGATAGACAGCCTTCGACTTATCCAGCCAGGCTGAGAAAGCCTCGAACACGCTGACCGGGCCGTTGGGTCCGCCGTCGACATAGACAGTGGTGAGGTCCAGGTTGCCCTTGGCCGGAAACGTCTCGCGGCCGGTAACGCTGATGACCGGTTTCCCGTTGTCATTGGCGAGGGTGTTAAAGGTTGGCCCGGGCGATTCCACGACATAAGGCACGGGAAGGCTCGCGGCGGTGACACCCAGTGCCAGTGCCACCAGCCCTGAGGTCACCATGGCGGGGTAGCGGTTGTCGCGTGCTTTGGCCCGTCGGGACTTCGGCCGGCGCAAAAGACTGCCGCGTGTGCTCCCGCTGCCGTTTCCGGATTCCGCCGGATCCCCCGGAACCTGGTCACCCTGAGTGATTGACAATGAAGGACCTCTCCGTACCTGCGCCCGCGGACGCGGCCCCGTGGCTGAACCGGATCGCACTGACGGCAGCCTGCAAATATTCCGATTACTAACACTACGCGTTGAGCAGGCGGTGCCGCTCTTTGCCTACAGCGAACGGGGCCGGATTCGGCAGACAGCCGCCAACGCACCGGGGTACCGTGAAGGTGAGCAACAGTCACACCGACGATCGGCGGGATCATGACCTCCAACCCACTCAATCCGTCCAATGGCGACGACGACAACCCCAAGGATCCGCTTGCGGAGATGCTTCAGAACCTTATGGGCGGGAAGGGCATGGGCGACATAGACCCCGCCGAACTGGCCAAGGCCGCAGGCCTTCCTGACGATCCGAACCTGCTTGCCCAGATGTTCTCGCAGGCACAGGCCATGATGAGCGCCCCCTCTGAAGGGCCCGTCAACTGGCAGCTTGCCCACGACAATGCGAGGCGGGTAGCGGCGAGCGGCACCGACCCCTCGGTCACGGCGCAACAGTCGCGCGATATCGATGAGGCACTGCGCTTGGCCGAATTGTGGCTTGACCAGGTCACGGACCTCCCCGCGACAGGCTTGATCGGCCGCGCATGGTCCCGTGCAGAGTGGGTCGAGGAGACGCTCGGCACGTGGAAGCGGCTCACTGAACCGGTGGCCAACAGCATTGCCAATGCACTGTCCACCGCCATGACCGAGCAGATGCCCGAAGAAATGAAGTCCATGATGGGCGGGGCTTCATCCATGCTGCAGAACATGGGCGGCGCCATCTTCGGCATGCAGCTCGGCCAGGCCATCGGGGCGCTCTCTGCGGAAGTAGTGAGTTCAACGGACATCGGGGTGCCGCTGGCCGACCTTGAAATGGCCCTTCTCCCGGCCAACGTGGCCAAATTCGGCGAAGGCCTGAGCCTGCCCGAGAACGATATCCGGCTTTTCCTGGCGGTGCGGGAAGCGGCGCACGCCCGGCTCTTCGTCCAGGTGCCCTGGCTCCGCGGCCACCTCCTGGGTGCCATCGAGGCCTATGCCCGTGGCATCCACATTGACACGTCCAAGATCGAGGAACTGGCGCGGGAAATCGACCCCGGCAACCCCGAAGGCATCCAGGAAGCGCTCTCCCAAGGTGTCTTCATGCCCCAGCGGACGCCCGCCCAGGAACAGGCACTGGAAAAACTGGAAACGGCGCTGGCGCTGGTTGAAGGCTGGGTGGATGAACTGACCGCAGCGGCCACGGAGAAGTTCCTGCCCTCAGCATCGGCACTGCGTGAGACCGTCCGGCGGCGCCGCGCCACCGGCGGCCCGGCAGAGCACGCCTTCTCATCCCTGGTGGGACTGGAGCTGCGTCCCCGCCGCCTCCGCGAGGCTGCCGCCCTCTGGGCGTCCCTCAAGGAAGAACGCGGCACCGAAGGCCGGGACGCCATCTGGCAGCACCCGGACCTCCTGCCCACGGGCGAGGACCTGGACGACCCCCAGGGATTCAGTGCGCGGCGCAAGCTTGCCGAAGCGAGCGATACGGAAGTGGATGACGCCCTGCAGAAACTGTTGAACGGCGGATTTGACGAACCGGCCGCGAACGATGCAGGCTCCGACCACGACAATGACGGCACTGGCACGGAAACGGGCGGTGCGGGCAAGGACGACGACGGCGGGACGCCGCGGGCCTGACCTGCTAGCTTTCCTGCCCGCTAGCTGAGCACTGACGGAACGTTGGTTCCGTCAGTGCTCGTGCTTTCTCCGTCAACGTCCGGTGAAATTCCGCGGGACGTGGCGAACGCGACGCCCTCCAGGAACGCCTTGGCCCGCTGGGTTTCGGGGTAGGCCTCCAGGAGGCGCCAGAACGCGGCGTTGTGCCCGGCGACGAGCAGATGCGCCAGTTCGTGCAGCAGCACGTAGTCGATCACCCATTGCGGCATGGGCCGCAGCTTGTCCGAAAGCCTGATGGTTCCGTCCGCAGGTGTGGCCGAACCCCAGCGGGAGTTCTGGTTACTGACCCAGCGCACCGAAGTCGGCACGGAACGGCCCCCAAGGTACTTGGCCGACAGTTCGGCTGCGTGCGCGGCGAGCGCGGCGTCAGTGGCCGGCTTGCGTTGTCCTGCCCCGCGCGACCGCCGGACTCCCTGCAGCCGGAGCTTCTCCAGCATCCGGTGGACCCATTCGCTTTCCTGTGCCTTGCTGAAATGGGCGGGGATGGCCACCACTGCCGTGCCGTTCTCCCAGAACGCGGCCACGGTCCGGCGCCGGCGCGCGGAGCGGCGGACCAGCACCGGGGCACCGTCGGAAGTGGTCAGCGGAATCGCCCGTGGTTGGGCGCTTCCGGCCATCAGGCGCTGCCGCTTTCCGTGAGGACCTCGAGCACGGCTTCGCCGTATTTTTCCAGCTTCGAGGGACCGATTCCGGCCAGCTGGGACAATTCCTCCAGGGACGCCGGCCGTGCCTCCGCGATGGCAGTCAACGTCGCATCGGTAAACACCACGAACGCCGGAACTTCGGCTGCAAGAGCCACGTCCTTCCGCCACTGGCGCAGCGCGTCGAAGGTCTGTTCTTCATAGCTCGGCGGGCACTGGCTGCAGCGGCCGACTTTGCGTTCGGCGCCGGTGGACAGCATGCTTCCGCAGACCCGGCACATCGCAGGTGTCGCCGCCTTCCGCCGGGGAGCCGGACCCTTGCCGCGCGCCGTCGAACTGGCCACCGAATCCGGCCGAAGGCCGTCCAGGAACCGCGACGGCTTCCGGTTGGCCCTGCCGCCGGGGGTCCGGGCCAACGACCAGGACAGCGACAGATGCTCCCGCGCCCGGGTGATGCCCACGTAGAGCAACCGGCGCTCCTCATCCACGTCCTCCGGGGAGTCGGCGAACGAGATCGGCATGAGCCCTTCGCAGAGGCCCACGAGGAAGACCGCATCCCATTCGAGGCCCTTGGCGGCGTGCAGGGACGCCAGGGTCACCCCTTGAACGGTGGGGGCATGCTGGGCAAGCGACCGTTCCTGCAGTTCGTTGACAAAATCCGAGAGGCTGAATTGTGGGCCCCGGCTCAGCACCAGCTCATCCGCCAGTGCAACCAGTGCGGCCAGCGACTCCCAGCGTTCCCGCAGCGCTCCGCCGTTGTGCGGGGCGGATTCCGTGTAGCCCAGGGACGCCACGATGTCCCGGACCAGCTGGCCCAGGGGCTCGGGTTCCGAGGTTTCGGCAGCGGCCCGGGTGGCAGCCCTTAGTTGGAGGATTGCGTCCCGGACTTCCTTGCGGGCGAAGAACCGTTCTCCGCCGCGCAGCTGATAGCCGATTCCGGCCGAAGCCAAAGCCTGTTCATAGGCCTCGGACTGCCCGTTGGTGCGGAACAGCACGGCGATCTCGCTGGCCGGAGTGCCGGCGTCGAGCAGTTCGCGGATCTTGATAGCTACCGTGGCGGCTTCGGCTTCATCGTCAGCGCACTCAGTGAACTGCGGCGGAGGCCCCGGCTGCCGTTGCGCGACGAGCTTGAGCGGCGCCGCCCAGGCGGCGTCCGCCACAGGGCCGCCGCTGCGCCGTCCCGCGAGCAGGTCATTGGCCAGCTTGACCACCTGGGGCGTGGAGCGGTAGTCCCGGATCAGTTTGACGACGTTGGCGCCGGGGTACATGGCTTTGAAACCGAGCAGGTGTTTGGGTGAGGCGCCGGTAAACGAGTAGATGGTCTGGCTGGCATCGCCTACGACGCACAGCTCGTCGCGTCCGCCCAGCCAGAGCTCCAGGAGCCGCTGTTGCAACGGCGAAACGTCCTGGTATTCGTCCACCACGAAGTGGCGGTACTGTTCGCGGACAGTGGCTGCCACCTTCGGGTCCTCCTGCAGGATCCCGACAGTGATCAGCAGGACGTCCTCAAAGTCGATGACGTTGCGGTCCGTTTTGACGTCCTCATAGGACTGGAACACCCGCGCCACGGCTGTCAGGTCGAACCCTCCGGGGTTGCCGCGGTCCTGCGCATTCTCGAGGTAGTTCGCCGGCGTCAGCATGGATACCTTGGCCCACTCGATCTCGGAGGCGAGGTCCCTGATGGATGCACGGTCTGTGCTGAGCCGGAGGCGGCGGGCGGCTTCGGCGATCATCTGCGCCTTGTGGTCGAGGAGGTTCGGCAGCGCTCCGCCGACGGCCTGCGGCCAGAAGAATTGCAGCTGCCTCAGCGCTGCAGCGTGGAACGTCCGAGCCTGGACGTTGCCCACCCCCAGGTCCCGGAGCCGGCTCCGCATCTCCGCCGCAGCGCGCGCAGTGAAGGTCACGGCCAACAGCCGCTGCGGGCTGTAGACGCCTGAGTGCACCCCATAGGCAATGCGGTGGGTGATGGCGCGCGTCTTGCCGGTGCCTGCACCCGCGAGCACGCAGAGGGGCCCGTTCAGCGTGCTCGCAACCTCCCGCTGCTCGTCGTCCAAACCGCCGAGAATGCGCTCTTCCAGGGACCGGCTGTCCGGTAGGGCGGTACCGGGGGACGCGCCGTCGCCGGGCAAAGTGCGTTCAAAATTGTCAGTTGTCACTTGCTGCTCATGTCGATTGGTGCTTGGTGGATCAGTTCTGTCAGTCGGAGGTCCGCAGTGCGTGGTGAAGTCATTCGCCGGCCGGGCGGTCCTGGATGACGCCGCCGTACCAGTGCTCAATCAGGGAACGGGCAATGGACAGCCGGCTGGAAATAACGATCTCCCCGCTCAACACAGCGGCCTGGAGTTCCGCGCGGCTGAACCAGCGCGCCCGGGTGACCTCCACGCCGTCGGGCGTTGCCTCGGTGTCCAGTGTCCTGGCCGTGAAACCCAGCATGAGCGAGGCGGGAAAAGGCCACGACTGGGAACCGAGGTACTGGGTGGCCGTAATCCGGACACCAACTTCTTCCTGGATTTCGCGGACGACTGCCTGTTCCAGGGACTCCCCCGGCTCCACGAATCCGGCCAAGGTGGAATAGTTTTTCGCATCGAGGGGCCCGCCGCCACCCAGCAGGAGCCGGTCATCCGGGCCCACCACGGTCACGATTATCGCGGGGTCCGTCCGGGGGTAGTGTTCGGAGTTGTCGGCGGGACAGCGGCGGACCCACCCCCCTGCTTCCACGACAGTCGCGGCACCGCACCGCGGGCAATGAACGTGCGTTGCGTGCCAGTTGGCGATGGCACTGGCCTCGATGAACAGGGCGGTGTCCGTGGCGTTCAGGCTGGCCGCCACGTCCCGGAACCCCGTCCACACGGCGTCCGACGGGATTCCGGCGATGCCGCGTTCGAACTGCTCCGCCCGGACCTCGAACGGCTCGGGCAGGACAAAAAGGACAATTTCCGTACCTTCGTCCAGGTGCGAGCCAGCGAGGGCGGAACCGAGGTAGATGGTCATCGACGGCGGCGTTCCGGCCTCGCCCAGGCTCTCCGCGAGTCCGGCGGCATCCGTCAGCAGGAGGCTGTCGCCGCGGACCAGAGCCTGGCGGTGCGAGAGGACCATGGCCAGCGCCCGTCCTGAGCTGACCACGGAGTCAACCATGCCCGGTTTCATCCGGGCACCCGATCCCCTGTCAATGAGGGCCGGACGGACCGGTAGGACCGTGTCCATAAGGTGGTTCGCCGGGAGCCGCGTCAACGGTGGCATGCTGCCCCGGGACGCATTTTCTGTTAACTGGTTTTTGGATGCCGGGGACTCCGCAAGACTCATGTACCCACCGTACTGACTCCGGCTGACAATTGACATTTGCTCCGGCCGCTCCGGCCGCCCCGGGAAGGGTTCCATGTGCTGATCTGACATGGGAAATCGTCACGATCTGGAGACTCGCCGTAGTACATCGCCATCTTGGGCGCCAGTCAATCTACCGTGGACGGGTGAGAAGAAAACCGATCGAACTTGCAGCTGTAGCAACCGCGGCAGTCCCCGGACTGACGCCGACCGCCGTGAGTTCCGCCCCCGACGATCCGGCGGACTTCGATTCGGCACTTCTCCTGGACTCCGAGGGGAAGCAGTGGCGGGTACGTTCGCCACGGCACGCGGAAGCCAGCGCCCGGCTGGAAACTGAGTTCATGGTCCTGCGCGCATTTGCCCCGGGAATCAGGGCAGAGCTCCCGTTTCTGATGCCCACGGTGGCAGGCACCGTGCGGCAGGGCGCACTCAGCACGTTTGTTTACTCTCATCTGGCGGGAACCACCCGGAGCGTCGAGGAGCTGACTGCAGGTCCTGAAGGACTCGCCCGGGAAGTGGGAGCGGCGCTGGCTGCCATTCATGACCTTCCGAGGACTTTGGTCAGCAATGCCGACCTCCCCAGCTACACACCCAATGAGTTCAGGCAGCGCAGGCTCAACGAACTCGACCAGGCGGCGACCACCGGGAAGATCCCTCCCGTGCTGCTGCGCCGGTGGGAGCACGCCCTCGAGGACGTGTCGCTCTGGCGCTTCAATCCCTGCGTCGTCCACGGCGACCTGCACGAGGACAACATCCTGGTTGAGGGTCAGCGCGTGACGGCGGTGACAGGCTGGACCGACTTGCGCATTGGCGACCCCGCCGACGATATGGCGTGGCTGGTCGCCTCCAATGAACAGGGTTTCGTGGACGCCGTGCTGCGCAACTACACATCGAGCCGCAGGGACGCACCCGATGCCCACCTGCTGCGCCGTGCGGCGCTCTCTGCCGAGTTCGCGCTGGCCCAGTACCTGGTCAAGGGGCTGGCAGCCGGAGACCAGTCCATGATCGGCGAAGCGGAAGAAATGCTGGCATCGCTGGCCGAGGACATCACTGAGCACGGCGGACAGCCCATCAGCGTGGAACCGTTGCCGCAGTCCGTCCCGGCCGTGCAGGTGGAGCCTGTGCCGCTGGAGGAACCGTCAACGGCCGCCGCCATGCCCGCCGTGCACGTATCACCCATCCCGGTCGAGCCGGCTGCCGAACCCGATGCTCCGGCCCCGGCTCCGGCTCGGGCTCCGACGGACAGCGACTCCGGCCGGGAGGCTGACGGGCCGGGAGAAACCGCTCCCCCGCGCCCGCCCGCAGCAGAGGACACGTCCACTGCCGCCCTCAAGATTGTGGACGCGAAGTCCCACTAGCCGGTCCGGAGGCGTTTAGCAGGGCTGTCGTTCCGCCAAGGGCAGCTGTGACGATGTCCTCCAACTGCTCTGCTGTGCCGAGGTCGTGGGGGCGGACCACCTGGTTTTCCCCGACGTAATAGAAAGCTGCCCGGACACTGTCCAGCGGAACTCCCTTGAGCCGTGCCCAGGCGAGACGGTAGACGGCCAACTGGACAGCCTTTACCTTCAGCTGTCCCGCGGCGGGGCGGCGGCCCGTCTTCCAGTCCACCAGGTCCCAGCCGCCGTCGGCGTCGCGGAACACGGCATCGATCCGGCCGCGCACCACAACGTCCCCGATGCGCGTCTCCACCGGAACCTCCACGTGGGCCGGCGCACGGTGCGCCCACTCCGAATTCCTGAACGTTTCCACCATGGAATCCAGCCCGTAGGCCTCGTCAATGTGGTTGTCCGAACCGGGGGCCTCGTCCAGGTCCAACATGCCCGCCTTGCCGAAGTACTCTTCCACCCAGGCGTGGAAAGCCGTGCCTTTACGGGCGGACATGCCTGGTTCCCTGGGAACCGGTCGCCGCAGCCGCGCCAGCACTGCTGCGGGATCGTCACCCAGATCCACGAACGTCGACGCGGAAATGTGGCCGGGCAGGTGGACGTCCTGCACCGTGGCCCTGCGGAAACGGCGCTCCAGCAGCAGGTCAGCTTCCTTCGCCCAGTTGGCCGCGAAACTCCGGAGCTGCCGGGGGCCCTCCACTGCGGCCGAATCCGCCGCGGGCTCCCAATCGGGGCCCGCGGCCAAGGCTTCGCGGACCCGTCCGGCGGCTCTTTCCATCGCTGCCCGCCGTCCGGGAACCAGCCTGAGCCTGGCACCGGTGCGCGGATCGGCCGGTCCTTCCAACGGGTCATACGGCCATTGGGCGAGTTCGAGGTCCTGGGTCAACGGACTTTCGGCAGGCAGCGATGGTTCCTCCACCGATGCGGGATGCACGACGGCGGCGGTCCCAGCCGACGCTTCTGTCCGCCCGTGGGTGCTGCCCTCCGCTGCCACGGTTTCGGCGTCGCCTGCCCCGACCCCAGCGAGGGGCGCCAGCTCCGAGAGGAACGGCGACATTTCCGCCATTCCGGCCCGGGAACCGACCCAGGCCGCGCTCGAAACCCACAGCACGAATTTGGCCCGGGTGTAGGCCACGTAGGCCAGCCTGCGTTCTTCGGCTTCTCCGTGCGCCTGGACGTCGGCTTTGAAGTCCTTTTCGGCGTCCAGCCAGCCCTTTTGGTCCGGCTGGTCTGTGTCCCACTGGGGCAGGTCTGCACGGTCTCCCCGCAACGGCCAGGGCAAGGCAGCACTTCCGCTGCTCCAGCGCGAATCCCGGCTGCTCGGAAACGCTCCCGCGTTCAGGCCGGGAACGAACACAACGTCCCACTCCAGGCCCTTGGACGCGTGGACCGTCAGCAGCTGCACCGCTTCGTGGTTGACCTCCGGGGCCGCGACGTCCAGCCCGCCCTCCTCCGTTGCCGCGGCTTCCAGCCAGGCCAGGAACGCCAGGACATCCACGCGGTGCGAGGTGTGGAGGAATCCTGCTGCGGCGTCGTGGAATGCGTCCAGGTTTCGCCGGGCCTGGTGGATGCTGACGCCGGGGCGCGCCGCCACTTCGATGTCCAGGAGCATGGCCCGTTCCACTTCGCCCAGCAGTGTCGTGAGGTCATCGCCCATAAATCCGCGGAGCTGCCGGAGTTCAGCCGAGAGGGCATGCAGCCGGTCGAGGGCTGCCGGGCTCAGCGTCCGGCCGTGGGCCGAGGTCCATCCTTCGCGCGGCAGCCAGTCCAGGGCTTCCACAAGGCTCGGCGAATCGGTGATGTCGCTCTCGATGACCGCGGCGTCCGGATCGTCAGCTTCATCTGCGTCCGTCCGCGGTTGGCCCCGGCGGCGTGCGAGGAATGATGACCAGTCCCGGAACGCCATGAGGTCGGCCGGGCCTATGCGCCAGCGCGCACCGGCGAGGAGCCGCATGAGGGAGTCCGAACGTCCCGGATCCGCGAGTACCCGCAGGGTGGCGACCAGATCCACGATCTCCGGAGTGTCCAGGAGCCCGCCGAGGCCCACGATTTCGTAGGGGATCCCGCGCAGCTCGAACTCGCGGCGGATGCATTCCATCTGTGCGCGGCGCCGGCACAGAACCGCCATGGCAGGAGGTACGCGGTCGGCGCCGACGGGTTCCTCGAAATCCGTGACGCGGTACCGCAGGACATCCGCTGCGATGGCCCTGGCTTCGTCCTCGTCCGTCGCAAAGCGTCCGATGACAACCTTCCCCTCGGCCGCAGCCGGACTGGGCTGCAGCGGCGGGACTTCCACGGAGTCCGCTGACTGCCGTTCCCCCGCCGGGCCGGCCTGCAGCGCGGCGGCGCTAAGGGGCGCCGAAATGACGTTGGCTGCGGAAAGGATGTTGCGCCCGTTACGCCACGCGGTTGTCAGGTAGGAGGTGGGTGCCACGGCGAACGAATCGCCGACCCGGACGGGGAATTCCCTTACGAAATGGAAGAGCTGGCCGGCAGACGCCCCCCGGAACCCGTAGATCGACTGGTTGGGGTCGCCCACCGCCGTCACGGCATGGCCGCCGCCGAATAGCCTGGAAAACAGCACCAGCTGGGCATGCGAGGTGTCCTGGAATTCGTCGAGCAGCACCACTTTGAACCGCTGGCGTTCCACTTCGGCGGCCAGCGGAATCTCGCTGGCGACCCGCGCGGCGAGCGCCACAAGGTCACCAAAGTCCAGCGCGCCGCGGACCCGCTTCGCGTCAGCGTACCTGCCCACCATTTCGGCGACGCTGGCCCTGGTGCGCAGCATGGCGCCGAGTTCTCCGGCTGCCTGCGTCGGGTTCTTTTTGGCCCCGGCCACGTAGGGCAGGCCTTCAAATTCCGCGACCCGCTTCATCAGCCATTCCTGCACCTCGGCCGGATCGCGCAGGTGTTCAGCGCACTCGCCCGCGAGCTGGATGACGGCTTTGACCAGCGTCGATTTGGCAGCACGGAAATGTTCGTATTCGCCGTCGAAGGCCTCAACAACTTCGCTGGCCAGCTGCCAGGCCTGCGCTCCGCCCAGGAGGACGACGTCACGTTCGACACCGAGCCGGAGCCCGTAGTCGGACACGATGCCGCTGGCGTAGGAGTGGTACGTGGAGACTTTGGGTTCCAGGGCATCCTCACTGAGCAGACCCTCGGGAAAGATCCTGTGTTCGGTGTCCTCCGCCGCGATCCGTTGCAGGGCCGAGAGCTTGGACCGGATCCGGCTGGCCAGTTCCCCGGCCGCCTTGCGCGTGAACGTTACGCCCAGGACTTCTTCCGGCCGGACCCAGCCGTTGGCAACGAGCCACACCACACGGTCCGCCATGGTGGCGGTCTTGCCGGATCCGGCACCGGCAATGACCAGCCGCGGAGTGAGCGGCGAGGAAATGATGGCGGACTGCTCTGCAGTGGGGCTGTTACGTTCGCCCAGCATGGCAGTCAGTTCTTCCGGGGAAAACCGGGCGGTCGGGACCTCGGGGGGCGTGGTCATTCGGTAACCTGCTTTCCGCGCGGACACAGGGGACATACCTCCGGCAGCCGGCAGCCGTGGCCGCCGTGACCCGATTTTGCCGGATCGTGGCGCGCTTCGAAGACGTTGCCGGACATGAGCCGTGCGGCATCGTTCACCATGTCGAGCGCCCAGTTGTTGTCGGTGCCGTCCAGCGGCTCCTGGACCTGGATGCCGGGGCTTTTGTTGCTCGTGCCAAGCTGGGCAAGGACGGCCCCGCCCGGCTGAACGTGGCCCGGCTGAATATCACTTTCCGCCGCGCCGGGTTCCGTGAATCCCCCGGCCAGTACCGCGGCCTGGTAGGCACCCAGCTGGGGATGGCGGGCCAGGTCTGCTTTCGACGGCTGGCGTTTGCCGGTTTTGAGGTCCACGATCACCAGGCGTCCTTCTGAATCGATCTCCAGCCGGTCCACCTGTCCGCGGAGGACCGCGGACCTGACCTCGGGCTCGGCATCAGGTGCCGCCGGTACTGAGAATCCCGGGTCCGGGAGGTCCACGATGTCGGGCAGTTTCACTTCGAAGTCCCGCTCGACGCCGACAAGGCTCCGGCCTTCGCTGCGCATGACCAGGATGTACTGGGCGAGCTTCCGGACCATGCCTTCGGCGCGCTGGAAATCCAATTTTCCTTCCCAGTTGTCCTTCATGCCGAGGGCCGGCCACCGCCGGACCAGCTCCACCAGGTATTCCGCGCCAGAAGCGTCGGGTAGGTCCTGCGCGATGGCGTGGACCAGTGTTCCCAGGCTCCTGGCGAAGTCGGTGGCTGCTTCACCGCCGGCAGCCTGGACGAACCAGTCAAGGGGCGATTTCTGCACGGATTCCACCTTGGACGGCGAAACGAACACCGTTCCTCCTGGCGGAACGATCCGTTCCCCCGAAGACAGCGCCGCGAGCCCCCACCAGGAATCCGGATGGGCGCCGGGCACGGAAGGTTCGACAGCGGCGAGCCCTGCCAGGACCCTGGCTGCTTCGACGGATTCAGCGACGAACCTCCCGTCCAGCTGCGCGTGCTGCCGAAGTTCGGCCACGAGGGCGCGGAGGGTCATGGGCCGTTCCACCGGGGTGAAGGTCCGCCTGTCCTGCCCGGGATCCAGCGGCGCGACATAGTCGAGGAAAGAGGAAGGCTGTTCGTCCTCTGATGACACGGCGGTGCAGATCAGCACTTCGCGGGCACGGGAGACAGCCGTTGAAAAGCTGCGGAGTTCGTCGTACCGGATTTCCCGCAACCTGCTGATCGGCCCGAGTTGCAGGGCATGGGCCACCCCGTGCTCCACGGCGTCAGCGAAGAGCGTGCTGCCCAGGAGCTCCCCCCGGAGTCTGGTGTTGGGCCACACTCCTTCCTGCAGGCCTGCGATGATGACGACAGGCCATTCACGTCCGGCGGCACTCGCCGGGGTCATGAGTTCCACGGCGTCCTCCAGCTGCGCGCGCGCCGCCAGGGTGTCCATGGGGAGCTCCTGGCTGAGCAGGTACTCAAGGAACTGGTCCGGGCCTGACCCCGGCAACTGGTCCACATAGCGTTCGGCGGTGTGGAACAAGGCCATCATGGCGTCCAGGTCGCGGTCTGCCCGCGCCCCCGCCGCTCCGCCGGACAATGCCGCGTCAGTCCAGCGTGCGGCAAGCCCGGTGGAGTTCCACAATGCCCAAAGCACCGTCTCAGCGTTTGCTCCCGGTGCCTGGGCAGCCGCCCGGCCGGCCTCGATCATCCGCGCCACACGCCTGGCTGAGCGGCCTTCGATACCTGTGGTGGCCAAGGCGCCCGGTTCAAGCAGCGACTCGACCAGCAACGCGTCACTGGTGCGGCCGCCGCCGCCGAGGATCTCCTCGCGGCGCAGCGACTGGCGCAGCCGGCGCAGCTCGATGGAGGTCGCTCCGCCGATTCGGGATGTCAGCAGTGCCACTGCCGCTTCCGGGGTCAGCACCGCGGGATCCAGCGCCACTGCATAGGCATCCAGCAGGGGGCGGACCGCCACTTCGTCGCGGACGGCGGACTCCGCCACAGGAACACGGACGGGGATGCCGTGACCGGCCAAGTGCCGCTGCAGTTGGTTCAGCTGCCCGCCGTTCCGCACGATCACCGCGATGTCGCCGAGCTCACGCCGGTCGTTCAGGTGCGCATCCAGGATCCGCTGGGCCACGTAGCGCAGCTCTTGGACCGGCGACGGAAGGACATGGCCCTCAACTCGGCCGCGTCCCGGGACCGCGCCGGCCGCGGGATGGTTGGATGCCGGTTCGGCGCTCTCCAGCCTGCGCGCCGACTGGCTGCCTGCCCGTTGGGAGATCCGTCCCGCCACCGAACGCCAGGCCTGGGCGACGGCGGGAGTATGGCGATGCGTACGCCAGAGCGGGCGCTCCAGGGCAGTACCCGGTGTGGCGGCATCCCGGGGGGCGCGTGCGGTTGCGTCCGCTGGAGCCAGCAGGTGCGGCAACTCAGCTGTGAGGTCAGGCCGGGCGCCGCGGAATCCCTGGACGACAGTGTCCGGGGAGAATGCCACGTAGGCGTCCTTGCCTGCCGCGATATCCGCCAACAGTTCGAATATCGCCGGGTTGGCTTCCTGGATGTCGTCCACCAGGATCAGCTGGAGGCGTTCGCGCTCGGCGGCCAGGAATTCGGGGGCATCCTGGAAGATCTGGCGGGCCGCCGTGATGATTCCGGCGGGGTCGAATGCCTCCGGCATCCGCAGGTCCAGCACATCGCGGTACTCGGCGTACAGTGCGGCGGCAGCGATCCAGTCGGGACGGTTGCACTGCTGAGCCAAAGCCACCAGATCGGCGGGCGTCCGGCCGGATTCGATGATCCGGTCAAAGAGCTGGCGTACTTCTTGGCGGAAACCGCGGGTATCCAGGGCGGCACCGAGATCTTCCGGCCACGGCAGCTCAAGGCCCGGCAGGGTGTGTCCTTCCAGCAGTTCCTTGATAATGAGGTCCTGCTCGGGTCCGGACAGTAGACGCGGCGGCCGCGGCAGCGGGAGGATGCCTTCGGCCTTGGCACGCCGGATCAGGTCGAAGGCATACGATGCCCAGGTGCGTGCCGGCGTCGTGCTGAGGCTCCGGTTGAGGCGGGCCGTGAAGCGGTCCCGGAGCGAGTCTGCAGCGAGGCGGCTTGGGGCCAGCACGAGCATTCTTTCCGGATCCAGGCCGTCGCGCTCTGCCCGGCGCACTGCTGCTTCAATGAGCACGGTGGATTTTCCCGTCCCGGGAGCACCCGGAACCAGCACCGGGCCGGAGCCGTGGGGGACGTCCACGGCCGCCTGCTGGTCCGGTGTCAGGACAGGAACGGCGCTGTGGAGCTGGCGGGGAGGGAGGAGCCTCAGGCCGGCGGGCGTTCCGGCTGGCTTGGCGACTGTTAGCTGGCCGGACTGGAGTCGTTGCCCGGACCGGACCTCCGGGGAATCGCTGGTAAGTGTCACACAGTCATTTCATCATCGGGGACGGACATTTTATGGAGCCGCCGCTCCAACCGCTCTGCAATCAGGTCAATGAGGTCAAAATCACCGTCGACGGGGGCCCACCGTGCCTCGGTAAGGTCAACGCGCCACCGGCCTTCCCCGGTCCGGAGGAAGTCCAGGTAGCGGCCAAGGAGCGGAGTGCCTTCCTGGATGTAGAACGTCAAGGCTTCGGTTTCCAGCCCCTGCGGTGCTTCGCCGTTTGCCCTCAACACGCGCCACCAGGGAACGGAACTGCCGTGGTGGCTCATGACGGAGCCCACCTGCCGCGCGCCGCCTGACCCGAGGAGCTCAGCAACGTCCCCGTACGCCACAGCTGATCCCGGAGGGACGAGCCGGACCAGGGCCAGCACCGCCTCGACATACTCCGTGCGCATGGATCCAGCGTAGCGGGTCCCTTGCGGCGGCACGCCACCGGCCTGGCACAAAACTGTCGGTGGCAGCAGGTAGCTTTGAAGTATGAGCAGCAGGAACACCAGTACCACCAGTAGCACCAGCACCGGCAGCACGGCTACCGGCACGTGGGACAAGCGGCCGCGGGCTGCATTCGACTTGGAGACCACCGGCCGCAACTCGCGCGCCGCGCGCATCGTCACGGCGTCGGTCACGGTGGTGGACGCGGACGGAAGTGTCATCAAGGAGCATGAATGGCTCGCGGATCCTGGAATCGAGATCCCCGCCGAAGCAAGCGAAGTCCACGGCGTCACAACCGAAAAAGCCCGGCTGGAGGGCCGTCCGGCCGCGGAGGTGACCCGCGAACTGGCCTCCGTGCTGCAGGGGTTGTTCGACGACGGGATCCCGGTTATAGCCTTCAACGCAAGTTACGACTTCACGGTGCTGGCTGCCGAATCGGCCCGCTACGGCATTCCGCAGCTGAACCGCTTCCCCGTGCTGGATCCCTACATCATGAACAAGCAGGTGGACCGGTACCGCAAGGGCAAGAGGACGCTGACCGCACTGTGCGAGGAATACAAGGTCAACCTTGACAACGCCCACACGTCCGCCGCGGACGCCCTCGCGACGCTCCGGATGCTGGACGCCATGGCCGGCAAGTTTCCCAAACTGCGAATGGCAGCCGGGCAGCTCCATCAGCTGCAGGTCGGCTGGGCGGCCAGCCAGGCCGCAGACTTCCAGACGTATCTGCGCAAGACCAAGCCCGCCGCCGTGATCGAAGGCGAATGGCCCGTCCTCCCCCCTGAGGACGCCAGCAAGGGCGACTTCTAGCCACTGCCCCGAGCGGGGCACCCGGGAGGGGCCCGCCCTCTGGGATGAGGATCACAGTCTTTGGCGCGTTCAGCTGCCGGCAGCTTCGTCCCATTCAATTTGGCCTGCAACTGCGGGGCCGCACGAGTAGCGCCGCTGGGGGTTCCTGGCGCACCTTTATGCGGCTGCAAGCGCTTCGAGCCGAATAATATGCGGAAGTGACTCGCCTCAGGGTCCGCTGACATAATTAAGTTCAAAAGCGTGCTTGTGCTATGCCCTGCCCGAGGCCAACCTCCTGAGGATAAATGATCACAGTTACTGACCTTCGAAAGGTCTACCGCCAGGGGAAAAAGGAAGTAGTGGCCCTCGACGGCGTCACCCTTTCCGTTCCCAAAGGTTCCATTCACGGAATCATTGGCCATTCAGGCGCCGGAAAATCCACCCTGGTGCGTTGCCTGACTCTGCTGGATCGTCCGACGTCCGGCTCCGTCAGCATTGACGGCACAGAACTGAGCTCCGTCCGGGACTCCGAAATCCGTGCGGCGCGGCGCCGCATCGGCATGGTTTTCCAGCATGCCAACCTCATGGACTCACGCACTGCCGCCGGCAACGTGGCCCACCCCCTGGAACTCGTCAAAACACCGAAGGACAAGATCCGGGCCAAGGTTGCGGAGCTGTTGTCCCTTGTAGGACTCGAAGGTTTCGAAAACGCCTACCCCTCCCAGCTTTCCGGTGGCCAGCGCCAGCGCGTGGGCATCGCCCGGGCGCTGGCCGCCGACCCCGATGTGCTGTTGTGCGATGAGCCGACCTCGGCGCTGGATCCTGCGACCACTGACGAAATCCTGGACCTGATCCAGGACCTGACCAAGCGCTTGCAGCTGACGGTGCTCATCATCACGCACGAAATGAACGTCGTGAAGCGCGTTTGCGACTCGGTCTCGCTGCTGTCCAAGGGCCGGATCATCGAGCACGGTGCCCTCAAGGACGTGGCCGGAGACCTCGAGAGCAAACTGGCCAAGGCGCTCCTTCCCCTGCCGTCGTCCGAGCCCCTGAAGGGGGCGCTTCAAGGCGGACCGGTCCTGGAAATCCTCTTCGCCGGTGACAATGCCAAGGAACCTGTCCTCACCGGCGTTGCGCGGCACTTTGACATCGACCTGAACGTCCTGGCCGGCAGCGTCGAAACTCTGGGCGGACAGCAGTTCGGGCACCTCCGTGTCCAGCTCGCTGAAAATGCGGACTACGACGCCGTCCTCAACTATCTCCACCAGCGCGGAATTGGCGCAAAGCTGGCTGCGACCAGTACAGCAGCCAGTGACCCCCTCGAAGCGGACCCCCTGGAAGTGGATGCTGCGGAATTGAACGACGTGACGGGAAGGAACCCATGAACGACATCTTCAGCAACCCCGTCCTTGCCAAGGCCCTGCCCGAAGCAATCGTAGAAACCCTGCAGATGGTCGGAATTTCGGCCTTCTTTACGGTGCTGGTTGGCCTGCCCCTGGGCGTCTTCCTGCACGTCACGGCGCCGGGCGGCCTGCGTCCGATGCCTGTCACCAACCGGATCATGAGTGACGTCATCGTGAACATCACCCGCTCCATCCCGTTCGCAATCCTGATGGTCGCCCTCATCCCGCTGGCCCGCCTGCTGACCGGCACGAGCCTGGGACCTGTGGCGGCCTCGGTATCGCTGTCCATCGGCACCATTCCGTTCTTTGCCCGCCTGGTGGAGACCTGCCTCCGGGACGTCCATCATGGCAAGATCGACGCCGCCCAGGTCATGGGTTCCACCAAGATGCAGGTCATCAACAAGGTGATGCTGCGCGAATCACTCCCGGCCCTGGTAGCCGCCACGACCACCACCGTGGTCACCCTGGTGGGGTACTCGGCCATGGCCGGCCTGGTGGGCGGCGGCGGACTCGGGAAGCTGGCGTACAACTACGGCTTCCAGCGCTTCGACGTCACGGTCATGATCGTGACCATTGTGCTGATCATCGTCCTGGTGCAGGTCATCCAGCTCGTGGGCGAACAGATCTCCCGCAGCCTCGACCACCGCTAAGCCTTTACCACCGCTAAACCATCACCCTCGGCCGTCGTCCAACGGCCGCGGCAATCTTCACCGCAGCAGGTAGCCGCCCGCTGCATCTGTGCCGGAGCGGGCGCCGGGCGCAAGCCCGCCGTCGGACTCCCAGCAATTCGAAAGGAACGCATCCGATGCGTAAATCACTCTCCCTCCTGGCCACCGGTATTGTCACCGCCCTGGCGCTGACGGCCTGCGGCGGCTCGTCCAGCCCGAGCTCCGAAGCCACGACCCTCGACCCCGCCAAACCGGCCACCCTGACCGTCGGCGCCAGCCCGGTCCCGCAGGCGAAGATCCTGGAGTTCATCAACCAGGACCTCGCGCCGAAGGCCGGCCTGAAGCTGGACATCAAGGAAATCGAGGACTACCAGACGCCGAACACTGCCCTGAGCGACGGCTCGCTGGACGCCAACTACTACCAGCACCTGCCGTGGTTTGAGGACCAGGTCAAGACCAAGGGCTACAAGTTCGGCCACGGCGAAGGCGTCCACATCGAGCCGTACGCCGCGTTCTCGGAGAAGGTCAAGGACATCAAGGACATTCAGGAGGGCGCCAAGGTCGCCATCACGAATGACCCCTCCAACCAGGTCCGGGCCCTCAAAGTCCTCCAGGTAGCCGGGCTGGTGAAGGACATCAAGGATGATTCCTCCGTGCTGACCCTGACCGACGAGCAGAACCCCAAGAAGCTGAAGTTCTCCGAGAACCAGCCTGAACTGCTGATCAACGACCTCAAGGACCCGTCCGTGGACCTTGCCCTGATCAACGGCAACTTCATCCTGAAGGCCGGCCTCAGCACCAAGGACGCCCTCGCAGTGGAGTCCGTGGAGAACAACCCTTACGCCAACTTCCTGGCCTGGCGAGAAGACTCCAAGGATGACGTCCGCATCAAGAAGCTGGACGAACTCCTGCACTCCCCCGAGGTCAAGGCCTTCATCGAGAAGGAATGGCCGAACGGTGACGTGACGGTGGCTTTCTAAGCCTTCCGCTACTCAGCATTAGCAAGAAATCCCCGGCTCCCGGACATTTCCCCCTCGTTTGTGGCGGGGATTCGTCCGGGAGGCGGGGATTTTTGTTATGAGCCGTTATCCCGCCGGCACCGTTGCCGACGCTGCCGCCCTGGCTGCGGCGGGGAGGGCGTCGAAGATCCGGTTCATGGCGGCGTCGTCGTGTGCCGCAGAAAGGAACCAGGCTTCGAAGACAGAGGGCGGCAGGTAGACGCCGGAGTCCAGCATCGAGTGGAAGAACGGGGCGTACCGGAACACTTCCTGGCCCTGGGCGTCGTCATAGTTGTGGACGCCCCGCGCCGAGGTGCCGAAGGCTACCGAGAACAGGTTGCCGGCCCTCTGGATGGAGTGGTCCACCCCGGCGGCATCCAGTGCCGAGGAGAGCGCAGCGGAAAGCTCCAGCGAGCGTGCGTCGATGAACGAGTACACCTCCGGGGTGGCATGGGTCAGTGTTGCGACGCCGGCTGCCATGGCCACGGGGTTTCCGGACAGTGTGCCTGCCTGGTAGACGGGACCGAGCGGCGCCAGGTAGTCCATGATGTCGGCACGGCCGCCGAGGGCTGCCGTCGGCATGCCCCCTCCAATGACTTTGCCGAAGGTGAGGAGGTCCGGGCTGTACGGCTCAGCGGCATCCGCCGCGCCGCCGGTGAGGCCCCAGTAGCCTGAGTAGCCGGTACGGAACCCGGTGAGGACTTCGTCCACGATGAGCAGGGCACCGTGTTCGCGGGTGATCCGCGACAGTCCAGCGTTGAAGCCTTCGCCGGGCGTCACCACACCCATGTTGGCCGGCGCCGCCTCCGTAATGACGGCGGCGATGTTGCTGCCATGGGCGGCGAACGCGGCCTCCACGGCGGCGAGGTCGTTGTAGGGCAGGACCAGGGTCTCGGCGGCGGTGGCGGCCGTGACGCCGGCGGATCCGGGCAGCGCCAGGGTGGCCACCCCGGATCCGGCCGCGGCCAGGAGTCCGTCGAGGTGGCCGTGGTAGCAGCCGGCGAACTTGATGACCAAGTCGCGCCCGGTGAAGCCGCGGGCCAGGCGGATGGCGGTCATGGTGGCTTCAGTTCCCGTGGACACCATCCGGACGCGTTCGGCAGCCGGCACACGCTCCTTGACGATCGCAGCCAGGTTGGCTTCGTCCGGGGTGGAGGCACCGAACGAGAGCCCGCGGTCCACGGCGGCGTGGACTGCCTCGAGGACGGCCGGGTGGGCGTGGCCCAGCAGTGCAGGACCCCACGAGCACACCAGGTCCACATACTCGGCGCCGTCGGCATCGGTCAGGTACGCGCCTTTTGCGGACACCATGAACCGGGGGGTACCGCCCACGGAGCCGAAGGCCCGGACGGGAGAGTTGACGCCGCCCGGCATGAGCTGGCGTGCACGGTCGAAGAGTGCCTCATTGCGAGGAGAGCTGGAAGTCATGGTTCCTATTCTTTCAGTTTCCGGATGCGTGCCCGGACAGGAGCTCGTCCACCCGGGGTGCCACCGCTGTGCCAAGCAGTTCAATGGACCGCATCATGGCGGTATGGGGCAGGGAGCCGCTGCTGTACTTGAGATCAAAGCGGTCCACGCCCAGGTTCCGCTTGAGCAGGACGATCTTCCGCGCAACCGTCTCCGGTGACCCCACATAGAGGGCGCCTTCGGGTGTGCACATGGCGTCGAATTCGTGCCGGCTTCCCGGGCCCCAGCCGCGTTCGGCTCCGAGCCTGTTCCGCAGTGCCAGCCAGTGCGGGAAGAACTCCTCGCGCGCTTCCTCGTCTGTCTCGGCAACATGTCCGGGCGAATGGGTGGCCACTTGCTGCATCGGGTGCCCGTATTTGCCCATGGCCTCGCGGTAAAGGCTGGCCAGCGGAGCGAAGGATCGCGGTTCGCCGCCGATGATAGCGAAAATAATCGGGTAACCGTATTGCGCGCAGCGCAGCACGGACTCCGGGGTTCCGCCCACGCCGATCCAGGCCGGCAGCAGATGGTGCTCCAGTGGCGGATAGACGCTCAGCCCGTTGATGGCCGGACGGGTCCGCCCTTCCCAGTGAACGGGCTTCTGCGCGCGGACCTTGTCAAAGAGCTCCAGCTTTTCCTCGAAGAGGATCTCGTAGTCGGCAAGGTCCAGGCCAAACAACGGGAAGGATTCGATGAAGGACCCGCGGCCCAGCATGACTTCCGCGCGGCCGCTGGAGATGGCGTCCACCGTGGAGAAACGCTGGAAGACGCGGATGGGGTCATCCGAGCTCAGCACGGTCACGGCCGACCCCAGCCGGATGCGCTTGGTCCGCGCGGCGGCGGCCGCCAGGAACACCTCGGGTGCCGAGACGGCGTAGTCCTTGCGGTGGTGCTCCCCCACACCGAAGGCATGGAGTCCGACGTCGTCCGCCAGTTCCGCCTGTTCCAGCAGCTGGCGAAGCACTTGCGCGTGCGGCACCGGGTGCCCGTCGGGGTACACCCCGACGTCGCCGAAAGTGTTCAGCCCGAGCAAGACCTTCCCGGGGCCGACGGGAGCGGTGGGGGCTTCGGCGCGGGCAGCGGCGGGGGCCAACGGCCCGCCGGTTCCGGTAACGGACGCGTCGCTCATCAGGACTCCTTCAGCCAGCCGGCCAGCTCGGACGCCCAGTAGGTCAGGACCATGTTTGCTCCGGCCCGCTTGATTCCGAGCACGGATTCGGTGATGGCCGCGCGCCGGTCGATCCAGCCGTTGGCGGCGGCCGCCTCGATCATGGAGTACTCCCCCGAGATCTGGTACGCAGCCACGGGCACGGGGCTCATGGCGGCGACGTCGGCGAGGATATCGAGGTAGCTCATGGCGGGTTTCACCATGACCAGGTCGGCGCCTTCAGCCAGGTCCAGCTCCACTTCGAGGATGGCTTCGCGGCGGTTGGCGGCGTCCATCTGGTAGGTGCGGCGGTCGCCCTTGAGCTGTGAATCCACGGCTTCCCGGAACGGACCATAGAACGCGGAGGCGTACTTTGCGGCATACGCCACCACGGCCGTGTTGGTGTGTCCGGCGTCTTCCAGCGCCTGCCGGATCACACCGATCTGGCCGTCCATCATTCCCGAGGGGCCAAGCATGTGCGCCCCGGCGTCCGCCTGCGCCACGGCCATGGCCGCGTAGATTTCAAGAGTCGCGTCGTTGTCCACGTAGCCCTCGTCATCGAGGACGCCGCAGTGGCCGTGGTCGGTGAATTCGTCCAGGCACACGTCGCTCATGACCACCAGGTCATCGCCCACTTCGGCGCGGACGTCCCGGATGGCCTTGTTGAGCACGCCGTCGGGATCCAGCGACGCGGTGCCGCGGGCATCGCGCTCGGCGGGGATGCCGAAGAGCATGATTCCGCCGACGCCCAGTTCCACGGCCTCGGCCGCAGCCTTCTTGAGCGAATCGGTGGTGTGCTGCACCACGCCGGGCATGGAGGCGATGGGGTTGGGTTCCGTGAGCCCCTCGCGGATGAAAGCCGGAAGGATCAGTTCCGGCGCCGCCAGCCGGTTTTCGGCCGTCATCCTGCGCATGGCCGGGGTGGTGCGGAGCCGGCGGGGGCGGTGGGTCGGGAAGCTCATGTTCTGTCCTTCACGTAGGTCTCGGTGGCGGGCGGTGGGGTGGAATGTCCAGGTGAAAGGGCCTGGATGACGGCGGACACCAGGCCGGATGTTGTGGGTTCCTCAGCGATGGCGGCCACCGGCACGCCCAGCGACTCCGCCTCAGCGGCCGTTGACCGCCCGATCGCCACGAACCTGCACTCGCCCAGCGGCGACAGTCCGGCGTGGATGCGGCGGGCCGCGCTGGGTGAGGCAGCGACGACGGCGTGGAGCCGCCCGGCGTCGAGCTCTGCTTTTGCTTCGGCGGGGGTGAGCACTCCAGTGCCCGGTGGCGCGGCTGACGCATCGTTGCCGGCGGAAGGGGTGAAGCTGCGGGCCGGATCGGCCGGATAGTTCACCGTGTGATAGGCGGTGACAGCCTGAACCCTGGCGCCCAGTGATTCCAGCCCCTCGGCAAGCCTGGCGTCTGCTATGTCTGCCTGGGGCAGGAACACGCTGCCCTGGCCTTGCGGCCAGATGTCCAGGAGTCCGACGCCGGACTGGAGCCGGGCCGGGGCCAGGTCAACAGTGATTCCGCGCAATTCGAGTTCGCGCCGTGTGGCGGGACCAATGGTGGCCACCTGGAGGGAGCCGGGCAGCCACCGGCTCAGCGTGGAGCCCCGCTCACGGGCGAGTTCCTCGAGGGCCTGCACCGTGGTGACGCTGCTGATCACCAGCCAGGTGTATGCTCCTGCGCCCAGGGCGTCGAAGGCGACTTCCAGGGAGTGCAGGTCGCGGGCGCGTTCGAAGTCGATCAGCGGCAGCAGCAGCGGTTCGGCGCCGGTTTCCCGAAGGGCCGCGAGGAGCGCCCCGGCCCGGTCCGGGCTGCGTGTGACCAGGACGCGGGCGCCCTCGAGGACCCGCAGCCCGTGGTGGCCCTCACCGCGGGCACTGCGCCGCCCCATCATCTGCCCGGCTCCGCCGGTTCAGGAAGCGGCAAGGTCCGCGATGTCGGCTGCACCGGCTGCCAGCAGCGCCTCAGCCAGTTCGATGCCAAGAAGCGTCGCGCCGACCTCGGTGAGCCCGTCCGTTGCCCGCTTGTCGCGGACGGTGGCTGACCCGTCGACAGCGCAGACGGCGGCCTCCAGGTAGAGCATGCTTCCCTTGCGGAAGGCGTAGGCGCCCACCGGGGCTGCGCACCCTGCCTCCAGACGGGCCAGGAGCGCCCGCTCGGCCGTAACCGCGAGCCTGGTGTCCGTGTCGTCCAGGGCTGCCAGCGCCTGGGCCAGCGGCCCCTGGGACCCTTCGGTGGATCCCGGCCTTCGCGGTGCGTCGGCAGTGCGGCACTCGATGGCAAGCGACCCCTGGCCGGCGGCCGGGAGCATGACATCTGTTTCGAGGTATTCGGTAACGGTGTCCAGCCGGCCGATGCGCTCGAGGCCGGCGGCGGCCAGCACGACGGCGTCGAGGTCGCAGGATTTGCCCTGCACCACGGCATCCGTGGTGTTGCCCGGCAGGCCGGGAACACGACCCAGGCGGGTGTCCACGTTGCCACGGATGTCCACGACGTCAAGGTCGGGACGGGCCGCACGGAGCTGCGCCGCGCGGCGGGGGGAGCCCGTTCCCACCCGGGCGCCCTGCGGGAGGTCGGCCAGCTTGAAACCGTCGCGCGCGCAGAGGACGTCACGGACGTCGACGCGCTTCGGCGTCGCGGCGAGGTTCAGCCCGGGTGCGGCGCCGGTGGGCAGGTCCTTGAGCGAGTGCACGGCAACGTCGCATTCGTCCCGCAGGAGCGCGTCCCGCAAGGCCGCCACAAAAACTCCCGTGCCGCCCATCTGCGAGAGCGAACCAGTCAGGACGTCCCCGTCCGTCCTGATGTGCACCAGTTCCACCGGGAACCCGCCAATGGCGGCGAGCTGGTCGGCTGTTTGCTGGGTCTGGGTCAACGCCAGCTTGCTGGCACGCGTCCCGATGCGGACCGTCACAGTGAGTCCTGTCCCGCCGCCTGGGCAGCCGGGGCGTCAGCCGAACCCGAAGGGTAGGGGGCGTGGCCTGTGCCCACTGAGGTGTCAGCTCCTGCGATGGTGGGCTTCTCGCCCCGGAAGTTGGCGCAGCAGCCGGGGCGGCAGACGTCATACCAGGGGCCCAGGTCAGTCAGGTGCGGCCGGTCGGCAATATTGTTCGCGGCAGTGCGCTCACAGACCAGGTCCACAATGCCGCTCACGAATTTGCGGTGGGTGCCGGGGGTGGGCACACGGGTTGCGGCGAGGCTCAGGTTCCGGCAGGTTTCCAGTGCTTCGGTGTCCAGGTCCCAGACAACCTCCATGTGGTCGCTGACAAAGCCAAGGGGGACGATCACGATTCCCTTGACACCCTGGCCGGCGAGCTCCTCGATGGCGTCGTTGATGTCGGGTTCGAGCCACGGAACGGAGGGAGCGCCGGAGCGTGACTGGTAGACGAGGGACCATGGGGCGCTCAGGCCGGACTCTTCCTCGACCCGGCGGATGACCTCGGCGCCGGATGCCAGGTGCTGCGCCACGTAGGCCGAGCCCTCAGCGAACGTGCGCGGCTCGCCCTCGGAGCGTCCGGCAGCTTCGGCATCACGCGTGGGAATGGAGTGCGTGGCGAACAGGATGTGGACCGGTGCGTCCGGAGTACCGGCGGCCGCAAGCTGGGCGCGGACGTCGGCAAGGCCGACAGCGGTCCCTTCCACGAAGGGCTCCACGAAGCCCGGGTGGTCGAAGTACTGGCGGACTTTGTCCACTTCCAGCTTCCCGTCCAGGCCGGTCTCGGTCAGCGCCATGCCGATGTCCTCGCGGTACTGGCGGCAGCTGGAGTAGCAGGAGTAGGCGCTCGTGGTGACCATCAGGACCTTGCGGTGGCCGGCGTCGTACAGATCCTGGAGGGTCTGCGGGATGTACGGGTCCCAGTTCCGGTTGCCCCAGAAGACGGGCAGGTTGATGCCCCGGGCCGAGAGTTCCGCTTCGATCCCGGCCTTGAGCTCGCGGTTCTGCTGATTGATCGGGCTGATGCCCCCGTTGGCACGGTAGTGGTGCGAGACCTCTTCAAGGCGCTCGTCCGGGATTCCGCGCCCCCGGGTCACGTTGCGGAGGAAGGGGATGACGTCATCCTGGCCCTCGGGGCCGCCAAATGAGGCGAGGAGGACGGCGTCGTATTCCTTCGGGGCCATACGCCCGGATTCGGTGACCGGGTTGACGGCCGTCACGGAGGCCGGAGCCTCCTGTGATTCAAGCGGGCTCATGCGAGGACCTCAGCGATCTCGTCGGCGGTGACCCGCCGGCCGGTGTAGAAGGGGATTTCTTCGCGGACGTGGTGCCGGGCCTCGGTGGCGCGCAGGTGGCGCATCAGGTCTACGAGGTCCACCAGTTCGGGGGCCTCCAGGCCGAGGATCCATTCCCAGTCGCCCAGGGCGAAGGATGAGACGGTGTTGGAGATGACCTGCGGGAAGTCGCGGCCCAGCAGTCCGTGGTCTCGAAGCATGGCGCCGCGTTCCGCGTCGGGGAGCAGGTACCACTCGTAGGAGCGGACAAACGGGTACACGCACAGCCATTCGGCCGGTTCCACGCCGCGGGAAAATGCCGGGGTGTGGTTCTTGGCAAATTCCGCCTCGCGGTGGACGCCCATGGCGGACCAGGCGATCTCCGTGCCGGCGAAAAGCGGGCTGCGGCGGATATCACGGATGGCCTGCTGCAGGGCCTCGGGCTTGGGTCCGTGGAGCCACACCATGATGTCCGCGTCTGCCCGCATTGCCGAAACGTCGTAGCTGCCCCGGTGGACCACTCCGCCGTCGGCCAGGCGGCCCAGCAACGCTTCGAAGTCCGCGGCAGCATCGCCGCTGCGCGTGACGTCGGAGGAGCGCTTGAATACCGTCCAGAGAGTGAAGAACTGCTCTGTTTCTTCGGCTACTGAATTTTCGGTTTTACTGACAGATTCGGCAGAAGTGTGGCTCATGGTTACCAGTCTGCCCCTTCAATGCCACCTAAGTCGAAACAGCACAGTTCTACAACGTGTAGAAGTGTGGAATTTCACATGTTTCGGCGATCTGGCCTGAAAGGACAGTGGACGGCTGGCTTAGATCCGGCGCATCCGGACGAAGGCAACCCCTGCGGCGCAGGCCAGTGCCACAAGTCCGGCACCCCACCAGACCTGGGGCGACATTTCACCCACAGGCGAGACACTCACTGCCGACCGCATGACCGGCGCACTGGACACGCCGTAGCCCGGGCCGGACAGCGGCACGACGCCTGCCGAGGTCAGGATGGCCATGTTTGCCGGACCGAACACATTCGTGGTTTTCCACGCGGAGGCCGGAGCAGCCGCAGCGGGCCCCGCGGCCGTGCTGCCTGATGGCCGTGCTGACCCAACCGAGGCAGGCACATCAGCCGAGGAGCCGGGAGTGGTGGCGCCGGCGGCGGGAGCACCGGGTGCGGAAGTTCCCGGAAGAAGTGGCGGCGCCGCAGGAGTGCCGGCCGGTGCCGATCCGGTGGCCGGTGCAGGTGCGGCAGGCACCGGCGCAGGAGCTGCAGCTCCGCCGGTGGGCGATGGTGCGGGAGTGCCCGACGGAGGAGCGGCGCCTCCGGAGGGCGACGGCGCAGCCGGAGACGGGGCGGGCGACGTCGGGACGGGCGACGGTGCGGGAGACACGGGGTCGGTCGTCGGAGTCGGTGAGGGCGTGGGCTGAGTGCGCTGCCCCGGAGGCTTCGGCTTGCCGTTGCCTGGTGCGGACGGGCGGGTGGGATCCGGCTTGGGTCCCAGGACCACGGATGCCCAGACGTCCAGCGAGGGAACGCCCGCTTCCACGGACGTCGTGGCGGCGGCGTCGGCGCCGTCCGTGGTGTCCGGAGCCGGGACGAGCGAGACAGCGTTGGATGCAGGAACACCTGCGGAAAGGACTAGTACCGCTCCGAGCGCCGCTGCTGCAGTGCCGCGCCGAAGACCCCCATGGAAACCAGTCAGCGTTCGAGTTTCTTCGGACTTCTGAATGACCATGGTCATCGACCCTAGCCAGAAATACGCGCCATTAGAAACTTGCAAAGAAGCCCGGTACGCGTTACTCGCGGGCTAGCGCAGGGCGTCCGCGACCTGCCTCCTGGTGTCATCCACCACGGCGGCCAGGCCATTGCCCGCCAGCCATCCGCCCACCATCACGAGGCTTCCTTCAGCGGCGCAGACCCTGCGGACCTCCGCCACCCGCTGGCGGTGGCCCACGGCGGCGAACGGCAGCACTCCGCCCCAGCTGACAACGTCCCAGTCGAGCACGTCATCGGCTGTGACAGGCACCGTCAGGAGGGAGGAAGCATCCCGTAAAGCAGCCTCAAAAAGTCTCTCGTCACCGGCCCCCGGCCCGGCACCGCCCGGCAGGCCGGCGGCGGCATCCTGGGCCTCGGGGCTGACAGTCTGCCGCGGGCCCTCTCCCCGGCCATAGGACAGCCGGACGACATGGGTGCCCGGCCCCGACGCCGCCGCCAGCCAGTCCCATTTCGCGGTGGCGTGGGTCAGCGCCTTGGCCTGGATGCCGGGCGTTTGCGGCGCCACCAGGATGCCAGTTCCGCGCGGCCGGCGGTCCAGTTCCGGAAGGTCAACAACAAGCGTCACGAGCTTTACATCCGGACCGGCGTCCGGCCGGTACGCAGTCAAACCGGGCACGGCATCCTGTAGCAGCCCGACGGCGGAGGGGCCGTCAAGTCCCACCACCAGCAGGCCGGCGTCGTACGTCCGTGTCCCCGCCGAAACCCGCCAGCCGTCCGCGGTCCTGGCCACCGCCTCCGCCCGGGTACCGGTCAGGAGCGTCACGCCGCGACGCCGCAGTTCGGCTACCAGCGCGGTGACCAGCGAATGCATGCCGCCCCGCAGTCCGGCGACGGCGGATCCGGCTTTGGCACCCTGCGCAGCGGTCCCCCGGCGCTGGGCGGCGACGGCGGCTGCCAGGGAGCCGTGGGCACGGATCCCGGCGCGGAGTCCGGGCGCCACCATGTCAACGTCGAGCAGAGCCGGATCGGCCGAATGCACGCCGCCCACGACGGGTTCCACGAGGCGTTCCAGGACGCGCCGGCCCATCCGCTGCCGGACCAGGTCCGACACGCTGGTGATGGCGGCGCGGGTCCCCACGCCAGCCGGAAGGAGCTTGTCCAGGGAAGCGCGGAGGGAGCCGGCAAGCCCCAGCGTCCGTCGGACTTCGGCATCCCACGGGTTGGCCGGAATTCCCAGGACACCGGTTTTGGGCAGTTCCCGGGCGCCCTCGGGGAGCTGGACCCAGGCCCCGCCCGGATGGGGCGCAACAATGGTGCCCGCGATGCCGAGCTCCGCCGCGAGATCCGCCACGGCACTCGAGCGGGTGGCAAAGGACTCCGCTCCGCTGTCCAGCGTCAGGCCTCCCACCACATGGCTGCCTACGCAGCCGCCCCAGGCCTCGCCGGCTTCAAGGACGGTGACCTCCCGGCCGGCTTTGGCAAGCTCCAGGGCCGAGAGCAGGCCCGAAATCCCGCCGCCCACCACCACGGCCGAGGTCACGGACGGTTCCGGCGTGGCTGCGCTCACCGGTTTACTCCGGGGAAATGGAGTGAATGAGTTCGACGACGCGCGTCAGGACGTCCGGGTCGGTCTCCGGCGGCACGCCGTGGCCCAGGTTCAGGACGTGGCCGGGCGCGACGGATCCCGCCCTGATGACTTCCCGCACGTGGGCCTCGAGGACTGCCCACGGGGCCGACAGCAACGCGGGGTCGATATTGCCCTGCAGCGGCACGGTGCCGCCCAGCCGGCGGTTGGCTTCGTCGAGCGGAAGCCGGTAGTCGACCCCCACCACGTCGACGCCGACGTCGCGCATCGCCACCAGCAGCTCCGAGGTTCCGGTACCGAAGTGGATCAGCGGCGCGCCCAGGTGCCGGACGTGGTCCAGCGCGCGGGCGGAGGCCGGGGCCACGAAGCGTTCGTAATCGGCCAGCCCCAGCGAGCCTGCCCAGGAATCGAACAGCTGGCCCGCGGAAGCGCCGGCTTCCAGTTGGGCGCGCAGGAACATGCCGGACGCGTCGGCAGCCCAGTTGGCCAGTGCCGTCCAAGTTTCCGGATCGGCGTGCATCATGGTGCGCGGGCCGAGGTGGTCACGGGAGGGCTTGCCTTCCACCATGTAGGCGGCAAGGGTGAACGGCGCGCCAGCGAACCCGATCAGCGGGGTCTTGCCCAGCTGGGCCACGGTGAGCCGGACGGCTTCCCGGATGGGCTCCAGCGCTTCCCAGGTCAGTTGCGGGAGTGCCGCGACGTCCTCGGCAGTGCGGACCGGCTTGTCCAGGACCGGGCCGACGCCCGGAACGATGTCCACTCCCACGCCGGCGAGCTTCAGCGGAATCACGATGTCCGAAAAGAAGATGGCTGCGTCGACGTCGTGCCGGCGCACCGGCTGCAGGGTGATCTCCGAGGCCAGTTCGGGTCGCAGGCACGAGTCCAGCATGGCCACGCCCTCGCGCACCTTCAGGTACTCGGGCAGGGAGCGGCCGGCCTGCCGCATGAACCAGACGGGGCGGCGGACCGGCTTGCCGCCGCGGTAGGCGGTGATGAGCGGCGAATCAGCCGTGCGGCCGTCCATCAGCGGGTGTCCTGCATCCAGGGTGGCATCGGAGAACGGGACGTCGGATACTGTGCCGTTGGACGTTGCAGCGCTTGAAGTCATGACTCCGATTGTCCCTAAAATCGCCGCCAAAAGATAACGACAGGCTGTCATCCGCGGCCCGCCGCCGCCCTCCGTGGCAGGAATCACAGGCCCCCGTGCCCTTTGCCACGGAGCATTGTTGTTCGCCGCCGCGACTCAAAAGCTATGATTGTGATGCTGTGGTTCTTTTTTCATTGGTGGCTACACACGCCGACATCGACCTCGAGACCGTTGCTCAACTGAGCACCGGTGCTTCCGAGCTGGCTACATCCGCACTCTCCGGGTCGCCGGCAGTGAAGGGTGCGGTGGTGCTTGCCACCTGCAACCGCTTCGAAATCTATGGCGAAGCGCCCCATCCTGATGACGTGGAAGCGGCACGGGCCGCCCTCGTCGCCCAGATCAGCGAACGCACCGGGCTCAACGAGCAGCTGGTCTCCCGCTCGTTCAATACGCGCACAGGCGGCGAGGTCAGCCAGCACCTTTTCGCCGTGAGCTCCGGCCTGGATTCGGCCGTGGTGGGCGAACGCGAAATCGCCGGACAGGTTCGCCGCGCGCTCATCAACGCCCAGCATGAAGGCACTGCCAGCTCCGGCCTCGTCCGTCTCTTCCAGGCCGCGTCCAAGACCGCCAAGGATGTCGGCGCCCAGACTGCGCTGGGATCACGGGGACTGTCCATCGTCTCGGTGGCCCTGGACCTGGCCACGGACCTTTCCGAGAACCCCGACTGGTCCACCAAGAAAGCCGTGGTCTTCGGTACCGGCGCCTACGCCGGGGCCACCATGTCGTTGCTCCGCGAACGCGGATGCACGGACATTTCCGTCTTTTCCTCCTCCGGACGCGCCGAAGGCTTCGTGGCCACGCGCGGAGGCAAGGCCCTGGACGCCGATTCACTTCCCGCCGCGGTGGCCGCCGCGGATGTCATGATCGGATGCAGCGGCTCTGACACGCGTGTGGAAGCCGAGGAGCTCGCCCGCGTGCGGGCCGGGTCCGCCCAGACGCTGATCGCCATCGATCTGGCACTCACCCATGATTTCGATCCGGCCGTTGGAGAGCTCGACGGCGTGGAGCTGCTGACGCTCGAATCCGTGCGGCTTGCTGCTCCCCAGGAGCAGGCCGAGTCGCTGGCGCAGGCCAGCGGCATTGTCACCGGCGCCGCCGCAGCTTTTGAACAGGAGCGCGAAGCCAGGTCCGTTGACTCGGCCATCGTGGCCCTGCGCCGCCACACCATGAATGTCCTCGACGCCGAAATGGAGAAGGTCCGGGCACGCCACGGCTGCACGGCCGCCGCCGAGGAAGTCGAGTTCGCACTGCGCCGGATGGTCAAGCAGCTGTTGCACGTTCCCACCGTCCGTGCACGTGAGTTGGCCTCCAACGGCCAGCAGGAGCAGTACATCGCGGCACTTGACGCGCTGTACGGCATCACCGTTGAGCAACCGGCCGCCGCTCCGGCCGCCGAATGCCCCGTGGACCACAGCCTGGCAGGCCAGGCGTCTGCTGGTGCGCGGCGGGAAACCGCCTAACTGCCTTTCGCCGCCGGGCTGGCAGAACTCAGCCGAAGGCGTCCACACCGGTCATCTGCGCCGAGAGGGCCCACAGGCGCGCTGCATCCGACGGATCCACTGCGTGCGCATCCACTCCCCTGATCCGTGCTTCGGGGCTTCCCGTCCGGGTGGGCTCCGCGATATCGCAGTCCTCGCAGTAGACCCCGCCCATCCCCTCCAGCAACGGAGACGTGGCGGCCCACACCGAGGTTGCGGCACCCTGTTCCGGGGTCTTGAACCTGGCATCGACGTTCCCGTTCTCGTCCATCCAGCCCGCGGCCACCATCTCCTCCCGCGGCAAGTGGCGCTGCAGTTCAGTCATAATGCCGCCGGGATGCACGGCGAAGGCCCGAACGCCCGCGTCCCGGCCGAGATAGTCCAGCTGCACGGCAAAAAGGGAGTTGGCAGTCTTGGCCTGGCCATAGGCTTTCCATTTGTCGTAGCCGGCGTCGAAGTTGATGTCGTCGAACCGGATGGGCGAAAGCTTATGCCCGGTGGAGGACAGCGACACCACCCGTGCGCCATGCCCGGCCGCGAGCGCAGGCCACAACAGGTTGGTCAGCGCAAAGTGGCCCAGATGGTTGGTGGCGAATTGCGACTCCCAGCCGGGGCCCACCCGTTGCTCGGGGCTGGCCATGATCGCGGCGTTGTTGACCAGGATGTCCAGGCCCGTGCGGGGTTCTTCGGACCCCGGGGACAGGAAGCTGTCCGCGAAGTCCTTTACGCTTGCCAGGTCCGCCAGGTCCAGGGCGGACACGCCCACACTCCCGCCCGCTGTTGAGGACGCCGTCGGGCTCCACTCCGAGGCGGCAATCCCTGCCGCCTCCAGCACCTACCGTGCATGCTCCGGCCTCCGCGCTCCCACCAGGACGCGGGCACCGGCGGACACCAATGCCCGGACCGTCTCCAGTCCGAGGCCGGAGTACCCGCCCGTCACCATGGCCGTCTTTCCGCTGAGGTCGATGCCGGCAACGACCTCAGCGGCCGTCGACTCCTTGCCGAATCCGGAGCCGATCTTTCGCTGCGGGGTCCTGCCGTGGTCCTGGTTCATGCCGGCCTTCCTCGGGCGGTGGTTCGGCTGCTCAATCTGATGCTCAGTAAACCGGTTTGCCCGGTTCCACTTCGCGCACCCAGGCCAGGATGCCGCCGTCGAGATGGCTGACCCGCTGATAGCCGGCCTTACGGGCCGCAGCCAGGACCGCTGCTGAGCGGGTCCCGGCCTTGCAGTGGAAAACGATGTCCTTGTCCTGGGGCAGCTCCGTCCAGGCCTCGCCCGCCAGGATCCTTCCCTGCGGGATGAGGACGGACCCGTCAATCCTGACGATGTCGTGCTCGCCCGGCTCCCGGACGTCCACGAGGTCAAAGTCCTTGAGCCCGGCTTTGCGCGAAGCCAGCATGGTGGCCAGCTGCGTGGCCGTAACAGTGTTCTCTTTCGCGGTGGCCGGCTCCGGAACGATTCCGCAGAACGCCTCGTAGTCAGTGAGTTCCGTGACGCGCTCGGCCGCCGGGTCCCGGGCCACTTTGATCTCCCGCCAGCTGCCGCCGAGGGCGTCGAACAGCGCTACGCGCCCCAGCAGGGAACGCCCGACGCCGGTGATCAGCTTGACCGCTTCGGTCACCATGAGCGAGCCCACGGCGGCGCACAGCATCCCGAAGACTCCGCCTTCGCCGCAGGACGGCACCGAACCTGCCGGCGGCGCCTCCGGGTAGAGGTCGCGGTACGTCGGGCCGTGTTTCTCCCAGAAGACGCTCACCTGGCCGTCGAAGCGGAAGATGGAGCCCCAGACATAGGGTTTGCCGAGAATGGCGGCGGCGTCGTTTACCAGGTAGCGCGTGGCGAAATTGTCTGCGCCGTCCAGGATGAGGTCGTAGCCCGCGAACAGCTCCAGTGCGTTCGAGGCGTCGAGCCGCACGTTGTGGAGCCGAACGTCCACCAAGGGGTTCAGCGCGGCAATGGAGTCGCGTGCTGACTCGATCTTGGACCGGCCCACGTCCGCAACGCCGTGGATGACCTGGCGCTGCAGATTGCTCAGGTCAACCGCGTCGTCGTCGACGATTCCCAGGGTTCCCACCCCTGCGGCGGCAAGGTAGAGGAGGGCCGGGGAACCCAGGCCGCCGGCACCGATGACCAGGACCTTGGCGTTCTTGAGCCGGCGTTGGCCCAGCGCGCCGATCTCCGGAATGATGAGGTGGCGGGAGTAGCGCTCCACCTCTTCGGCGGTCAGGGCATCCGCCGGTTCCACGAGCGGATCCAGGGTTGCGGGGACAGCAGTTGCGGTGAACGTGGAAGCCATACTTCAATGTATGCCCGAAGATGCCGCAAGGTCATATTACCCGCGCGTAAAGTGTAGGTAACTGCAATGGAAAGAAGGCCAACAGTGGTTCATCAGGCACCGGTTGATCGGACACAGGCCGGGAAGGCAGCCGCGGGACCAGCGCGGGCCGGCGGTGCGCGTTCGGCGCGGCTCCCGCGTGACGAACGACGCGCCCAGTTGCTGGCAGCCGCCCAGGAAGTTTTTGTGGCCAACGGGTACCACGGTGCTGCCATGGACGAGATCGCTGAGACGGCCCATGTCAGCAAACCGGTGCTGTACCAGCACTTCCCTTCCAAACGCGAGCTCTACCTCGCCCTGCTGGACAGCCACCTGAGTGCTCTGACCGAGCTCATGATGGGCGCACTGAATTCCACCGACGACAACGACGAACGCGTCCAGGCGGTCATGCGCGCCTACTATCACTTCATTGCCAGCGATGACCAGGCGCACCGCCTGGTGTTTGAATCGGACCTGATCAATGACAGCGACGTCAGTTCCAGGCTCGAAACATTCAACAAGACTTTTGCCGACGCCATTGCGCGGGTAATCGCCGAGGACACCAAGCTCCCTATGCTGGAGGCCCAGTTGCTGGGGCGCGGACTCGCCGGAATGGCGCAGGTCAGTGCACGCTACTGGCTTGAAACCGATGGAAACCTGGACCTCGATGTGGCCAGTGACCTGATCTATCGTTTAGCTTGGCGCGGAATCTCGCGCTTTCCCAAGGAAACCTAGACTACAAATAGAGAACACCTTTAGAACTTTGATTGGCTGGGAGGCCTCGCTGTGGAAGTAAAGATCGGCATTCAGAACATTGGCCGCGAAATTGTGCTGGAATCGGCTCAGGATGCTGACGCGGTAGCAAAGCTCGTCGAGGAATCCATCACCAAGGGGTCCGAACTGCGCCTGACTGACGAAAAGGGCCGTGTGATCCTCATTCCCGCCAACGTCCTGGGTTACGTTGAGATCGGCGCCGAGGAGGCCCGCCGCGTCGGATTCGGCCAGCTCTAAGCCACCGTTTCACCTGTCCCGAAACGCCCTGCAGCAAGGAGTTCGCTGAATGCTTTCCCTGGTAATCGTGGCCCTCGTGACTGTGGCCGCAGGCTTTGTTGTCTGGGCCAACGACAGGCGGCATGCGAAGTACGGCATCGGCATGCCGGCAGGCGTGGCCACCGCCGTGGGGATGCTGAGCTGGATCATCTTCATGGCCGCAGGGCTTGGTTACCAGCCCGGCCTGACGTGGATTCCGTGGGTGCTGCCCATGGTCCTGGGCACCGGGGCGGCTCTTGCCGCCGCGGTGTACCTGGGCCGGAAGCGTTCCCTGCATGACACGAAGGAGCTCACCGCGGCGCTGCGGCTCTAAGTACTTGAGGCGCCGTACTTGAGGCGCCGGGCGGGTACTTGGCTGGAACGGCCACAGCTTCCACGACGGCGGCAGCGGCGCTGACGGCCGCCGCGGCGGCGACGTCCCGCCCTGTCACCTGCGTACCGGCGTCGTGTGAGGTGAAGCGGATGAACACCCTGTTGTAGCGCCAGTCCAGGTCCGGGTGGTGGTTTTGTTCCTCGGCCAGGCGCCCGACGGCGGCAATCAGCTCAAGCGCAGCTGCCGCGGTCGGTGCCTTGAAGACGGTCACCAGACCACCGGATTGGTACCGCCAGTCGGGCAGCTCTGCGAGTGCGGCGTCAATCTGGGTTTGGCTAAGAGTGTCTTCCGTGCCTGTCACCGCTGGCTCCTTGGATGGTACGCCTACAGGAACTCCGCCCGGCCTTCCATGGCCGACGAGGCAAGAGCGTGCTCGCGGCGCGGAATCCGTCCTGCCGCTTTCGCCAGCCTACCGGCGATGACCGCGTGTTTGAAGGCCTGCCCCATCATCGCCGGGTTCTGCGCCCGGGTCACTGCTGTCGCCAGCAGCACCGCGTCGCACCCCAGTTCCATGGCGAGCGCAGCGTCGGACGCCGTGCCGATGCCGGCATCGAGCACCACGGGAACGGATGCCCTGGAAACGATGAGCTCAATGTTATGCGGGTTCAGGATGCCCAGGCCGGTGCCGATCGGGGACCCGAGCGGCATCACGGCGGTGGCTCCGAGGTTCTCCAGCCGAAGCGCCAGCACGGGATCGTCATTGGTGTAGGCGAACACCTTGAACCCGCGGTTAACCAGCTGCTCGGTGGCGTCCACCAGCTCCACGGCGTCCGGCAGCAGGGTGTGCTCGTCGGCGATCACTTCAAGCTTCACCCAGTCCGTCTCCAGTGCCTCCCGCGCCAGTTCCGCCGTCATCACGGCGTCCCGGGCGGTGAAGCAGCCGGCGGTGTTGGGCAGCACCCGGATGTTGTGGTCCACCAGGAGCTGGAACAGCGAGCCTGTTTCGGCCGGCGAATAGCGGCGCATGGCCACAGTGGTCAGCTCCGTGCCGGACGCGATCAGGGCAGCCCCCAGCCCGTCCAGGCTGGGTGCACCGCCGGTGCCCATGATCAACCGTGATCCCAGCGGGATGCCGTCCACGATGAATGCGTCCGCCGCCGCCTGCTGTCCGGTCCCTGCCGTGCCGGCAACCGTTGTTCCTGCCATGATGCTCAACCTCCCTGTACCGCGGTAACAAGTTCGACGTCGTCGCCCTCGGCCAGCGCCGTGACGAACCACTGGCTGCGCGGCACCACCTCGGAATTCCGCGCTACCGCCACGCCCAGTTTTTGGCCGTCGGCAGCCTGCCCGTTGGGCGCGAGGTTCCTGCCGGTGACCTGGCTGACGAGGGTGGTGACGGACGCGCCGTCGGCCACCGCATGTGCCGTGCCGTTCAGTGTGATGTTCATGCTGTTTCCTTGTTCGGGTCAATTGTGACGGTGTGTGCAGGCGTTGCCGGTCCGGCCGAAAGGCCGGAAAACCGGTCGGGCCGGACCGGAGCCCAGCGTGGATCGGCGTCGCCGTCCATCAGCTGCCTGCAGATGGACGCCGCTGCAGGGGTGAGCAGGACGCCATGCCGGAAGAATCCGGTGGCAATGATCAGGCCCTCAATATCCAGGCCGGTTCCTGCGGCCGCTACCCGGCCCAGCAGCGGCGCGTTGTCCGGCGTTCCCGGACGGGCCCTCGCCGTGGCTTCGAGCAGTTCCAGTTCCGCGACGGCGGGAACCAGCACCTGTGCGTCACGGAGCAGCTGGTAGACGCCGCCGGCGGAAACGGCCGATCCTGCGGGTGTTACGGGTCCCGCAGGCGCCGTAACGGGGGTGTCGATACCCGCTCCCGACAGCGAATCTTCACGCTGCGTGGCCCCGATCACCACGGTGCCGTCCTGCCGGGGCACGATGTAAACGGGAACTCCATGGACCATTCCACGGACTGTGGATGTCAGCAGGGGCTGCAGGTAGGCGGGGACGCGCAGGCGCAGGATGTCGCCGTACACGGGGCGGAGCGGCAGCTGAAGTCCGGGCGGCAGTCCGCCCAGGGACGCGGATTCCAGTCCGTTGGCAATGATCGTTTCGCCTGCGTGCACGGTTCCTCCACCGGCCAGGCTGACGCCGCTGACATGCCCGTCCTCCCAGAGCAGGCCGGCGGCCCGCTTACGCACGGCGGACCCCGGCAGGGAATCCGAGATCACGGCCAGCAGCTTGCGGGGATCCACCTGATGGTCGGCCGGAATCTCGAAGGCGCAGGAGATTCCGGGGCTCAGCAGCGGCTCCCGTCCCCGGGCTTCCCTGACCGTCAGCGGTTCCACCGTCAGCCCGCCGGCCTGCTGGACGCCGCGCAGGTCGGCGAGCGCCCGGCGGTCTGCGGCGTCGGCACCCACGGCGAGGGTCGGCGTCGTAAGGTAGCCGGTGTCCGGGCCGTCGGCGCCGGGTTCACGGGACGCACGCCCGGTTTCCAGGCCGGCTGCGAAGGTCGGCCACAGTCCCGAGGAGTGGAGCATGAGTTCCAGGAGGTCTTCCTCCTGGTAATGGAGTTCGCTGACCGGCGCCAGCATGCCAGCGGCGGCCCAGCTCGCGCCCGTTCCCGGTGCGTCGTCGATGATGACCACGGACCTGCCCGACTGCCCGGCTTCCCAGGCAATGCCGTGGCCGATGATACCTCCGCCGACCACGGCAACGTCGGCCCTGATGTCCACGCCGTGCTCGCCGCGACTGCGCGCGGGCGGCCGGCCTGCCGGGGATTGCGGGGTCATTGTCATCCTTCCCTACGCCGGTACTAACCGGATCAGGTCAAGCGGTCGGCTCTGACGCCCTCTCAGCCCTGCAGCTTTGTGACAGCTGCGGCGGGCTCCCGCGGTACTCCCCCAGTTTAGGGGAACTAGGCTTGTGCCATGACCGAGCAAGCTCTCCTTACCGATGCCCGCCTGTACCTCTGCACTGATGCCCGCACCGAGCGGGGCGATTTCGCCGACTTCGTCGATGCCGCCTACGCAGGCGGCGTGGACATCATCCAGCTCCGCGACAAGGGCCTGGAAGCGGCCGAGGAGCTCGAGCTGCTCGAAGTACTGGAAGCCGCGGCCCGCCGCCACGGCCGTCTGTGGTCGGTCAACGACCGCGCGGACATCGCCTCGCTCTCCGGTGCCCCGGTGCTTCATGTCGGGCAGAAGGACCTCCCCCTGGCGTCCGCCCGGAAGTTCCTTGGCGGTGAGGCCGTGATCGGCCTGTCGACGCACAGCCCCGGGCAGATCGACGCCGCCATCGCCGCATCCGGTGGTGCCGGGGGCCTGGATTATTTCTGCGTCGGGCCGGTGTGGGCCACTCCCACGAAGCCGGGCCGTGCCGCCGTCGGCCTCGACCTCGTCCGTTATGCGGCAGAGGCCACCGGCGAAACAACCGGCAGCGCTGCGGGGGCAAGCGTTGACGGAGCGCCGCTGCCGTGGTTCGCCATCGGCGGCATCGACCTGGGCAACGTTGAGCAGGTGGTGGCGGCAGGAGCGCAGCGGATCGTGGTGGTCCGCGCCATCACCGAGGCCGATGACCCCGCCGCAGCCGCGAGCTCGCTGCTGGCAGCGCTCGACGCCGGCGCATCCTGACTATCCGGTCAGGCCGAGCTGCCTCATCCGGCTGGAATGCTTCTCCGCCAGCCCCGCGATCAGCCCGCTGACCAGCTCTTTCGCAGCAGCGCTGTCCCCGCCACCGGTCAGGCTTCCCGGGAAGGCATGTTCGCAACTGACCCGCTGCGCCTGGGTCAGCGCTTCGCCCAGTAGCCGCCTGCCCCAGAGTGCAAGCCTGGAAGCCAGCCTGGGATCATCGGCGAGGGCACTCCTCAGCCGTTCGCGGAGGACTTCCGTTGTCTCGTCGGAAGCCTGGATCTGTTCGATGACGTCCCGCGTTCCGGCGTCAAGTTGGCGGGAGATGGCCCGGTAGAAGTCGGCTGATACGGTATCGATCACGTAGGCCTCCATCAGTGATTCGTACCAGTCGGCCGGGCGCGTCCGCGAATGGAAATAGTCCACGGCTGCCTGGAACGGCAGCATGGCATCCTCGGCGTCGATCCCCATGGCCTCCAGGCGGGCGCTCACCAACTCGTAGTGCCGGAACTCCACCACGGCAATCCTGCCGAGCACGGCCCGGTCGTGGAGGGTGGGCGAATACCGCGCGTCAGCGGCGAATCTCTCGAAGGCTGAGAGCTCGCCGTAGGCCATCATTCCGAACAGGCCTGCGATGAAGCGGTTGTGGCGAGCCGTGTCGGCCGGAGATGAGCTCATCGTCCAAGACTAATGGCGCAAATAGAGCTAATCTGACTTTCGTGTCACATCATCATCTGACTCCAAGTGTCCACGAACAGACCAACCGCCTGGCCGAGGCGCTGAACGCGCTGCGCACGGAGTTGGAGCTGCCCGGGCCCTTCCCCGATGATGTCCTGCGGGATGCGCTGGCGGCCATTGCGGAGCACAAGATGCCTGACCTTGACCTCACCGACGTGGGCTTCGTGACCATCGATCCCCCTTCTTCCACTGACCTGGATCAGGCCCTCTTCATCGAGCGGTCAGGCGACGGGTACAAGGTTTTCTACGCCATCGCCGACGTGCCGTCCTTCGTGGCGCCGGGAGGAGCGCTCGACGCCGAGACGCGCCGCCGGGGGCAGACGTTCTACGCCCCGGACGGGCGGATTCCCCTGCACCCCGAAGCCATTAGCGAGCAGGCCGGCAGCCTCCTCGCCGGCCAGTTGTGCGGCGCCTTCGTGTGGGAGTTCGACCTGGATGCGACGGCCCGCGTGGAGTCGGTGCTGGTGCGCCGGGCCAGGATCCGGAGCCGGGCGAAGCTCAACTATAAGGGCGTCCAGGCCGAACTGGATTCCGGCAGTGCCGCCCCCGTCCTCCTGCTCCTCAGGGAGGTGGGGATCAAGCGCGTGGAACTGGAACGGCTCCGCGGCGGCGCCAGCCTCAACATGCCGGAACAGGAAATCGAACAGCTGCCCGACGGCGGCTACCGCATCGTGGCGGCGCCACCCCTGCCCGTGGAGGACTGGAACGCCCAGATTTCGCTCATGACCGGCATGGCTGCGGCTGACCTTATGCTCGAGGGCAAGGTTGGGATCCTGAGGACCATGCCCGCCCCGGACGAACGGTCTCTCCTGCACTTCAAGCGGCAGACAAAGGCGCTCGGCAGGCCGTGGGACGGTGAGGCCAGCTACGGCGAGTACCTGCGTTCACTTGATCCCACCGACCCCCGGCAGCTGGCCATCCTGCACTCCGCCGGAATGCTGTTCCGGGGCGCCGGGTACACGCCCTTTGACGGCACAGTGCCGGAGGACGCCGTCCAGTCGGCCATCGGGGCCGCGTATGCGCACACCACGGCACCACTCCGCCGCCTGATCGACCGCTTCGTCCTGGTGATCTGTGAAGCGCTGAGCAACGGCACCGCGGTTCCCGACTGGGCCCGGGAAGCACTTCCCTCGCTGCCGGAAATCATGGGGGCCTCGGACCAGCTGGCAGCGAGGATGGAACGGCTGGCCCTGGATACGGTGGAGGCTGCCCTCCTCGTCAACCACATCGGACAGGAGTTTGACGCCGTCGTCATCTCCGGGTCGAAGCCGGGCAAGCCCAACGGGAACGGGAACGGCGGCAACGGGAACGGCAACGGCCCGTCCGGGATCATCCAGATCGCGGACCCTGCGGTGACGGCCCGGTGCCCCGGCGAACTCGAATCCGGCACCACGGTCCGGGTCAGGCTGATCTCGTCGGACATCCGCACGCGCGTGATCCGGCTTGAACTGGTGGAGTGACTGCCGGCTGATTGTGGACCGCGTCCGGGGCGTCAGTCGGTGATGGTTGCGGTCAACAGCTAGACTGAGGGGGTAGTAATGGATGCCCGGTCGTTGATTTCCATGATTTTTGAATTCAACAAGCCCGCCCCTACGCGATCTTGAGATACGCCCGCTGGTCCCCAGTGCCAGCATTTAGATAGCCCGCGATCGGCTTCCACTGGATTTGCTTGCGCGCCCGAGCGTGCTCCGGAACGGCCTCGCGGCCGGCCCCGTTGAGCAAGCAGCGCCAATGCCCAAATGAATAAGGAAACTCCCCTGTGAGTGAATTGCATACGCACCAACTTCTGACCGACGAAACCGGCACTGAAACGATTGAGCCGGAAGAGACCATCATCTCGGACGAAAAGCCGCACGAGATCGAGGAGAAATCGTTCGCGGACTACAACGTCCGGGCCGACATCGTCGAGTCCCTGGCCGACGCCGGAATCACCCACCCCTTCCCCATCCAGGCAATGACGCTGCCCGTGGCCCTCGCCGGCCACGACATCATCGGCCAGGCCAAGACGGGCACCGGCAAGACCCTGGGCTTCGGCATCCCCGCGCTGCAGCGCGTGGTGGGACGCGACGACCCCGGCTACGACAAGCTGGCAGTCCCGGGCGCTCCGCAGGCACTCGTGATTGTTCCCACCCGGGAGCTCGCCGTCCAGGTTGCCAAGGACCTGGAAAACGCCGCCCGGAAGCGCAACGCACGCATTGCCACCATTTACGGCGGCCGCGCCTATGAGCCGCAGGTGGATGCCCTGCAGAAGGGCGTAGAGATTGTTGTCGGCACCCCCGGCCGCCTCATCGACCTGTACAAGCAGAAGCACCTGAGCCTGAAGAACGTCAAGATCGTTATCCTCGATGAGGCCGACGAGATGCTGGACCTCGGCTTCCTGCCGGACGTCGAGACACTGATTGCCGGGACCCCTGCCGTCCGCCAGACCCTGCTGTTCTCGGCCACCATGCCCGGCCCGGTCATCGCCATGGCCCGCCGCTACATGACCCAGCCCACGCACATCCGTGCGGCTGACCCGGACGATGAAGGCCTGACCAAGCGCGACATCCGCCAGTTGATCTACCGTGCACACAGCATGGACAAGATCGAAGTCGTGGCCCGCATTCTGCAGGCACGCGGCCGTGGCCGCACCATCATCTTCACCAAGACCAAGCGCACTGCCGCCAAGGTGGCCGAGGAACTGGTGGACCGCGGGTTCGCCGCGGCCGCCATTCATGGCGACCTGGGCCAGGGTGCCCGCGAACAGGCCCTCCGGGCCTTCCGCAACAACAAGGTTGACGTCCTGGTGGCCACCGACGTCGCCGCCCGCGGCATCGACGTCGACGACGTCACGCACGTCATCAATTACCAGTGCGTCGAAGACGAAAAGATCTACCTGCACCGCGTTGGCCGCACCGGCCGCGCCGGTAATAAGGGCACCGCCGTGACCTTCGTCGACTGGGACGACATGCCGCGCTGGGGCCTGATCAACAAGGCGCTGGGGCTCAGCGTGCCGGAGCCGGTGGAAACCTATTCCTCGTCCCCGCACCTCTATGAGGAACTGGACATTCCGGAAGGCACCAAGGGGCGCCTGCCCCGCGACAAGCGCGTACTCGCCGGCGTCGACGCCGAGGTCCTCGAGGACTTGGGCGAGACCGGCAAGAAGCCCGGGCGCGGCAGCGCAAGGGACGGCGGACGTGACACCGCCCGCGGCGGGAGCACCGGCGGCGGACGGGACAGCGGCCGCTCCGGCGGACGCGATTCCCGCCGCAGCGAGGCCGGCGGCAGCCGGGACGGCGCCGGACGTGAGGGCGGACGTTCGGGTGACCGCCGCCGTCGTTCTTCCGACAACGCTGCAGCAGCCGCTCCGGCAGCCGACGCAGCCCCCGTGGCCGCAGCGCCCGCTTCAGCGCCGGCCGAAGTGGACCGGGCAACCCGCGCCCGCCGCCGCACCCGCACGCGCCGACGCAATGGCGAAGTAGTCGGCGGCGGTAACGCAGCGCAGGATGGCGCACAACGCGGCAATGCTGAGGCCTAAACCCCTCAATGACTGACACCGTCTGGGCGCCGGACGGCAGCAACCTGGTGGTACACGCGGACAACGCCGAGTACCTCCCCACGCTGCCGGACGGCGCCTTCACACTCATCTACGTTGACCCGCCCTTCAACACGGGCCGGGCCCAGACACGCCAGCAGACCACCATGGTCCGCAACGCTGAAGGCAGCGGCGACCGCGTGGGGTTCAAGGGCCGCTCCTACGACACGATCAAAGGCGCCCTGCACAAGTACGACGACGCCTTCAGCGACTACTGGTCCTTCCTGGAGCCCAGGCTCGTCGAGGCGTGGCGGCTGCTGGCTGACGACGGCACCCTGTACCTGCACCTGGACTACCGGGAAGTCCATTACGCCAAGGTCATGCTGGACGCCATCTTCGGCCGGGAGTGCTTCCTGAACGAAATCATCTGGGCCTACGACTACGGAGCCCGGGCCAAGTTCCGCTGGCCCACCAAGCACGACAACATCCTGGTGTATGTCAAGAACCCTGCCAAGTACCACTTCAACAGTGCTGAAGTGGACCGCGAACCGTACATGGCGCCCGGGCTCGTGACACCCGAAAAGCGGGAACTCGGCAAGTTGCCCACCGACGTCTGGTGGCACACCATCGTCTCCCCCACCGGCAAGGAGAAGACCGGCTACCCGACGCAGAAGCCCGAGGGCCTGATCCGCCGCGTGGTGGCCGCCTCCAGCAGGCCGGGTGACTGGTGCCTGGACTTCTTCGCCGGCTCCGGCACCCTCGGTGCCGTCGCCGCGAAGCTGGACCGGAAATTCGTCTGCGTGGACCAGAACCAGCCTGCCATCGACGTCATGGCCAAGCGGCTCAGCGCCCTGGCGTCGTTTACGTCGTTCCCGTAAAGGACGGAAGAGGTCAAGGACGCACGACGGCGGTTCCGCTGGCCTGCTCTTCAATCCTCGTCAAGACCTCGGGTGCCGTGAGGTTCTCGCCCAGCAGGTTCGGTTTGCCGGTGCCGTGGTAGTCGGAGGAGCCTGTGACCAGCAGGCCGTGTTCCTCGGCGAGTGCACGCAGGTAGGCGCGGCCCTTCTCCGGGTTGTCGCGGTGGTCGATCTCCAGGCCGGCCAGGCCGGCGTCGATCATCTCCAGGTAAGTACGCCTGCCCACCACCCGGCCACGCGCCGACGCCACCGGGTGGGCGAACACGGGCACGCCTCCCGCCTCCCTGACCAGGGCCACGGCAACGGCCGGATCCGGGGCGTAATGCTGGACAAAGTACCGGGACTGAGACGTCAGGATCGAGGCAAAGGCTTCGGTCCGGTCCGCGACCACCCCGGCCGCCACCAGGGCATCGGCAATGTGCGGCCGCCCCAGCGTCGCGCCGGGTGCCACATGGTGGATGACGTCGTCCCAGGTCAGCGGGTAGTCCTCGGCCAGGAGGGTGACCATGCGTTCGGCCCGGATGAGGCGGGCGTCCTTGGCCTTGGTGATTTCCTCCAACAGGCCGGGGTGCGATGGATCGTGCAGGTAACTGAGCAGGTGGACGCTGATGCCCTCCTCCGTCCGGCAGGAAATCTCCATGCCGGGTACCAGGACAATGCCCTCAGTCCGGGCCGCCGCCGACGCTTCCGCCCAGCCGTCGGTGGAATCGTGGTCGGTCAGGGCCACCACGTCCAGGCCCGCGGCTGCGGCGGCCGCCATCACCGCTGCGGGCGCCTCCGTGCCGTCGGAAACATTCGAGTGGGCATGCAGATCAATCCTCACCTGCCCAGCCTAGTAGATGGCCGGTGCGGACGGCCCGTGCGGTGTTCGGTGGCCCCGGCCACGCAGCTGGTGAGACTATGGGACGGTGAACGATGCAGACAACACCTACAACGGTGAAAATACAGCAAACCAGCCACTCGAAGAGCGCGTCAACAACCGCTCGCAGCGGCCCAGTTCCGACGCCTTCAAGGCCTTCATGGCCAGCAACTGGGCGCCCTCGGCACAAGAGCTCCCCGATCGGGACGCCGTGGCCGACCACGCCGCCGCCCGGCGTCGCACCATTTCCGGCCTTTTCAAGGGCGAACGACTGGTGGTCCCTGCCGGGCCGCTGAAGGTCCGCTCCAATGACTGCGACTACCGCTTCCGCCCGCACTCCGGTTTTGCCCACCTGACCGGCCTGGGCCTCGACCACGAGCCCGACGCCGTGCTCATCTTCGAACCGGTGGAAGAAGGAAAGGGCGACGACGGCGGGAACCACCGAGCCACTCTTTACTTCCGCCCCCTCGCCGGCCGCGACACCGAACAGTTCTATGCAGACTCCCGCTCGGGCGAATTCTGGATCGGTGCCCGCCCCACGCTGGCAGAATTCGAACGCAGGCTGGGCCTCGCCACGGCCCACATCGACGAGCTCGAACTGGCAATCACCAAGAATGTGGGCGCCCCCGAGATTGGCGGTATCTCCATCCGGCTGGTGCGCAAGGTGGACGAGAACATCGACGCCCTGGTGGACACTGCCCGCTACAACACGGCCAAGGACCCGGACAACCTGGACCTGGGCGTGCTGGATGCCCTTGATGAGAAGCTCACCGAGGCCCTCTCCGAGCTCCGCCTGCTCAAGGATGCGTGGGAAGTCGAGCAGATGAGGATCGCCGTGGCCGCGACCGTGGAAGGGTTCACCGAGGTGGTCAAGGCCCTCCCCCGGGCCCTGACGCACCAGCGCGGCGAGCGCGTGGTCGAGGGTGCCTTCTTTGCCCGTGCCCGGGAAGAGGGCAATGAGCTGGGCTACGACACCATCGCGGCCTCGGGCAACAACGCCACCGTGCTGCACTGGACCCGCAACACCGGAACGGTCAGCGCCGGCGAGCTGCTGCTGCTGGATGCCGGCGTTGAGGCCGATTCCCTCTACACGGCCGACGTCACCCGTACCCTGCCCGCCAGCGGCACGTTCACCGAGGTCCAGCGCAAGGTTTATGAGGCTGTCCTGGACGCGGCGGACGCGGGCTTCGCCGCCGCGCAGCCCGGCACCAAGTTCCGCGACATCCACACGGCCGCCACCACCGTCCTAGCCGAGCGCCTCGCGGAATGGGGACTGCTGCCCGTGTCCGTCGAGGAAGCCATCAGCCCCGAAGGCCAGCAGCACCGCCGCTGGATGCCCCACGGCACCAGCCACCACCTGGGCCTCGATGTGCACGACTGCGCCCAGGCCAAGCGTGAGCTCTACCTGGACGGCGTCCTCACCCCGGGAATGGTGTTCACGATCGAGCCGGGCCTGTACTTCAAGAACGAAGACCTCGCGATTCCGGCGGAATACCGCGGCATTGGCGTCCGGATCGAGGACGACATCCTCATGACTGCCGACGGTCCGGTCAACCTCAGCGCCGCACTCCCCCGCAAGGCGGACGACGTCGAGTCCTGGATGGCGGGCATCTACCAGGAAGCAGAGCACACACAGCCGTAAGCCGCTAAACACAAAGGCCTCCGTCCGGATCATCCGGACGGAGGCCTTTGTGTAAGGGGGACTACTACTGCTGGTTTCCGCCCTCAGCGGGCTCCTGCCTGGGTCCGTCCTCCTGTTTGTGGGTGTCGGTCACGCGGACACCGTACTGCGGCCGGCCGTCCGGGAGATCGGGGTAGCGCACTGCGGGTTTCGGCGCGGCCTGATGCTGTTCCTCGGAAGCGGCCTGCGGTCCGTTGCCGGGCGCGGCCGCTGCATGCGCGCCGTAGGAGGGCTGGTTCCCTGCCTCAGGCGTCCTCTGGCCGTAAGGATCGTTCCATCCTGCAGGACGCTGGGGTCCGGATCCCTGCTGCGGGCCGTGCTGGTGCCCCGGCTGGAACGGCTGGGTCTGGCCGTACGCTGCGGTTCCGGCGGACGCATCCGACGTGGTCATGGGCAGCTGCTGCAGCATGCGCCGTGCCTCATGGGAAGCCTCAAAGGCAACCACGACGTCGTAGTTGGTGGCCACCACCTGGCTGGTTGAGGTGAAGTCGCGCTTCCCGCGCTGCATTGCGTAGGTGACGATGCCAAAGAGCATAAAGAACGCCGCGCCCATGAGCACCGAGGTCACAATCGAGAAGTATCCGCCGGTAGGCGAGAAGAAGGACAGCATGACGCCCACGAACAGGCCAAACCACATTCCGCTGAGTGCGCCCGACAAGGCGACCCGGGGGTAGCTCAGCCGGCCGGTGACGCGCTCCACCATCTTCAGGTCGTTGCCCACGATGGACACCAGTTGGACGGGGAACTGCTGGTCTGCGAGGTAGTCCACCGCCTTTTGGGCGTCCAGGTAGGAGGAATACGAACCGACGGTGTCCCCGGCCGGAACCGTGCGGAACTCGTCCGGCCCGTTCGGGACACCGGCCTTGGGGGCACCAAAAATGTTTGACATACATCCATTCTTGCCCATCCGGCTGTGTGCAGGCTGAAATTCAGCTAAAAGAGAGCAGACTCGGTAGCCTGTAGTGGTGAGCACAAATATTTCGCGGGTGTTTGTTGCGCGCCTCCTCGGACTGGATGTCTTCGACCCCCTGGGCGACCGTCTCGGCAGGTTGCGCGACGTCGTCGTGCTCTCCCGCGGCACCCGGGGCGCCCCGCACGTTGTGGGCATCGTGGTGGAAGTACCCGGTAAGAAGCGCGTCTTCGTACCGATGACCCGAATCACCTCGATTGACCAGACCCAGATCATTTGCACGGGCCTGGTCAATCTGCGCCGCTTCGAACAGCGCGGCGCGGAAACCCTCGTGGTGGCTGAGATGTTCGACCGCCGCGTGACCCTCGCCGATGGCAGCGGCGATGCCACCATCGAGGACATCGCGATGGACAAGCACCGTTCCGGCGACTGGTTTGTCAGCAAGCTCTTCGTCCGCCGTGGACACTCCCTCTCGCCGCTGAGCCGGCTGCGCCGCAATGAGACCATGATCATCGACTGGGCCGACGCGCAGCAGGGCGCCAAGACGGAGCCGCAGGCCGCAACCCAGTTCGTCGCCACCCACGAGGACCTGAAGCCTGCCGACTTCGCCGAGGCCCTCCAGGAAATGAGCGATAAGCGCCGTTTCGAGGTCGCCAGCGAACTCCAGGACGAGCGCCTCGCCGATGTCCTGCAGGAGATGCCCGAAGGTGACCAGGTGGAAATCCTCTCCGCCCTCGACGTCAACCGCGCCGCCGACGTCCTTGAAGAGATGGACCCCGACGACGCCGCCGACCTCCTCGCCGAACTCCCCAGCGCCCAGGCGGAGGAACTGCTTCAGCTCATGGAACCCGAGGGCGCCGAAGACGTCCGCCGCCTGTTGGAGTACGACGAGGACACCGCCGGCGGACTGATGACCCCGGTCCCGGTCATCCTCCCGCCCGAGGCCACCGTCGCCGAGGCCCTCGCCCACGTCCGCCGCGAGGAACTCTCCCCCGCCCTGGCCTCGTCGATCTTCATTGCCAGGCCTCCGCTGGAGACGCCGACCGGCCGTTTCCTCGGCGTCGTCCACATCCAGCAGCTGCTGCGCTTCCCTCCGCCGGAACCCCTCGGAAACCTCGTGGACAAAACCCTGGAACCGGTCTCGGACCAGGCGCACATCAGCGAGGTGGCCCGCACCCTGGCCACCTACAACCTCAACTCGCTCCCCGTGGTCAACAGCGACGGTCGGCTTGTGGGGGCGGTGACTGTTGATGACGTGTTGGATCACCTGCTCCCGGATGACTGGCGCGCCCACGAGGACGACGCCCCGATAAGGAAACTTGGAGGCCGCGTTGGCTGATAACAGCACACCCAGAACCTCCACTGCCCGGCCGGGCGGTAAAGGCGGCGGCAAAGGCAGCCTCGACACTCCCCTGAGCGGGCGCCAGCGGATCCTGCCGAAGTTCTCACCGAACCCGGACGCCTTCGGCCAGACGACCGAAGGCTTTGCCCGCTTCATGGGAACGCCGCAGTTCCTGGTCTACATGACGGTGTTCTGCATCTTCTGGCTGGTCTGGAATACGTGGGCCCCGCTGGAATGGCAGTTCGATTCACGCGAGCTCGGCTTCACGTTGCTGACGCTGATGCTCTCCCTGCAGGCGTCCTATGCGGCCCCGCTGCTGCTGCTCGCCCAAAACCGCCAGGACGACCGTGACCGCGTGTCGCTGCAGCAGGACCGCCAGCGCGCCGAACGCAATCTCTCGGACACCGAATACCTCACCAGGGAGCTTGCGTCGCTGCGCATCGCACTGCGTGAAGTTGCCACCCGTGACTACGTCCGTGCCGAACTCCGCAGCCTCCTCGAGGACATGCTGGAGGCGCAGGAAGAACTCCGCACCCATGATCCGTCCGGCACGGGAAGCCACGAGTCCCCCAAGGACAAGGTCAAGGAGAAGTTGAAGGAACGGCGGGACAAGCAGCGCAACCCGCGGACCCAGCAGATCCCCAGGGTGAAGCCCGAACATACCGGCTACCCTGCGCACCTCAACACCCCCGAAAGCTGAGTACTGACCGTATGATCACCCCCCTGGCCCAGGCAGTGGACGCTGCACTGGCCACTGTCATCGATCCCGAACTGCGCCGCCCCATCACCGAACTCGGCATGGTGGAGTCGGTGACCATTGACAAGGGCGGACGCGTCCGACTCGTTGTGCTGCTCACCATTGCGGGCTGTCCCCTGCGCGGCACCATCACCGCGGACTCAACCGCCGCGCTGTCCGCGGTCCCCGGAGTGACCCACGTCGACGTCGAGCTCAAAGTCATGACGCAGGAGCAGCGGGACGCGTTGAAAGAGCAGCTCCGCGGCCCCGGCGGCCAGCGCGGCATTCCGTTCAACCAGCCCGGATCCCTCACGAAGGTCTTCGCCGTGGCCAGCGGCAAGGGCGGAGTGGGCAAGTCCTCCGTGACGGTCAACCTCGCCTGCGCCATGGCAGCCCAAGGCCTGCGCGTCGGCATCATCGACGCCGACGTGTACGGGTTCTCTGTCCCTGCGCTGATGGGCATCGACCAGGCTCCCACCCGGGTCGACGACATGATCCTGCCGCCGGTGGCCTACGGAGTCAAAGTCATTTCCATCGGCATGTTCGTCAAGGGCAACCAGCCGGTCGCGTGGCGCGGGCCCATGTTGCACCGGGCCCTTGAGCAGTTCCTCACCGACGTCTACTTCGGCGACCTGGACGCCCTCTTCCTTGACCTGCCCCCGGGAACCGGGGACATCGCCATCTCCGTGCCGCAGCTGCTTCCGAAGGCCGAGATCCTGGTGGTGACCACGCCGCAGACCGCCGCCGCAGACGTCGCCGAGCGGGCCGGCGCCATCGCTACGCAGACAGGCCAGTCGGTGGCCGGGATTGTGGAGAACATGTCGTTCCTTGAAATGCCCGACGGCGGGAGGATGGAACTGTTCGGCAGCGGCGGCGGCGCTGTGCTCGCCGAACGGCTGTCCGCCACGGTCGGTGCGGACGTGCCGCTCCTGGGCCAGATACCGCTGGACATCCTGCTGCGCGAGGGCGGTGACGCCGGCCGGCCCATCGTGCTCGGCCGGCCCGAGACGCCTGCGGGCCAGGCACTGACGGGAATTGCGGGGAAGCTCGCAGCGAGGCCACGTGGGCTTACGGGAATGAAGCTGGGCCTGCAGCCCCGCTGAGTAAGCCTGGCGATATCCGCCTCGGCGATTGCGGCCGTCAAAATCCCGGCCCCGCGATGGAGGCTGCCGGACTTCCGGCCTAGGTGGCCTCGGAATCGAACGGTGCACGCTCGCCGTCGGCCAGCCGTTCAATGACGCGTGCCGGGCGCTCTTCCGCATAGGACGCGGCAGAGGCCGAGGCAACGGCCGCAACCGCTGCCGGTGCACCGGCGCTGACGGGCTTTGTGTCGTCGTCGAGCAGGGCTTCCTTGATGATCCGGCGGGGATCGTATTGGCGCGGGTCGTATTTCTTCCAGTCGACCTCGTCGATGTCGATGCCGACTTCGTCCTTGATCTGTTCCCGGGCGCCCGACGCCATCCGGCGGACTTCCTTGACCAGGTTCGCCAATTTCTGGGTGTATTCGGGCAACCGGCTGGGGCCGATCACCAGGACGCCGATGATCAGCAGAAGTAGAAACTCCGGACCGTTGATTCCAAACACCCTAGGAAGATTACCCTCTCCGGGACACTGGTGACGATTCTGACGCGGGCCGCACAACGGCCGTCCCGGCGGGCAGCCGCCTCATGGCGTGAAAAGCTCCACAATGCGCCCCAGCCCGCGCTGCAGCCTTGCGGTCAGGTCTTCCGGGGCGGCCGCGGTGCTGGCGGCCGCTGCGGACCCCGCAACGTCCTTGATGCCGTGTACCGGCGTGACCGAACCTGAGCGAACCAACTCCGTCACGCCGTCGTCGGCCGTGTCTGCGGGCAGGTCCGAAATGTAGGTAAACGTCACACCGGGCGCCTGGTAAATGGCACGCCACGGGGCTGCTGCGTTGATCCAGAGCGACCCGGCACCGCCCGCCGGACTGCCGGCAGCGCCTTGGGGCGCGGGCACGAACCCGTCGTCCGCTGCAGGACGGCCGGTCAGAATATTCGTCGGCGATGTCACCGGGACGGTGGATGGTGCAGCACCTGCCGGGCCCGGCTGCGGATGCTGTTCCAAGACGGTGGCAAAATGCTTCCCGTCGGTGAGCCTCATTTCCAGGATTCCCTGCCCCGCCACAGCTTCGCGCCGCGCCCAGAGCAGGTGGAAACCCATCTCCCGAAGCTCCGGGCAAGACCATCCCTGCGTACGGAGTTGTTCAAGATCGGCACTTGTCAGCATGCCGGCCGTCCCGAGGGACGCGGAGCCCGCCGACGACTGCAGCCCGAAGGTGGCTTCCTCCTGCTGGACCGACGTTGCGGGTGCGGCGCCTGCCTCAGGCGCGGGATCACCGGCCATGAAATATGCGGCGGCAGTGACCACACCGGCTGCGGCAAAGGCTCCGCCTGCTGCGAGGCCGAGGCCCCTCAGCGTCAGGGATCCTGCAGCGGCGTAGCCGGGTGCGGGGGGCCGGGCAGCGGTGTTTTCGGCCGCCCCTGACGCCGTGGCGAGCTGCTGCGTCCGGGCCAGGAGCCTGGCCGTGAAGTCATCGCTGGCAGCCGGGATCGAGGCACGCCGCATGCGCTCCAAGTACTGGCGCTCACGCCACTGCAGCGACATGCATTCAGGGCAGGACTTTATGTGTTCCGCGCTGCGTCCGCGCTTGCTGCGCGGTAGCAGTCCGCGCGTACAGTTGCCTCCAAGGCCACGCAGCAGGTTTCTCAGCTGACCCATGGAGCCGATCAGAGGATGCCGGCGATGCGCGGCAGCTTGAGCCGTGGCTTGAGGGACTGCCTGGTGCGGGGATCCCGGTGCGCCAGCTTCTCCCGGAGCATGGTGCGTCCGCGGTGGATACGGGACCGCACGGTTCCGAGTTTGACGCCCAGCGCCTCGGCCACCTCGTCATAGGACAGGCCTTCGAGGTCGCACAGGACGACGGCGGCGCGGAAGTCCGGCGGCAGTTCCTCCAGGGCGGCTTGGACATCGAGGTCCAGGTTGTTGAATTCAAAGCTCTGTTCGGGGCCAGGTTCACGGCCGGGCAGCCGTGATTCGGCGTCTTCGGCAAGGGCATCGAAGCGGATGCGGCTCTTGCGCCGCGCCTGGTCCAGGAAGAGGTTGGTGGTGATCCGGTGCAGCCAGCCGTCGAGCGTGCCGGGTTTGAAGTTCTCCAGCGACCTGAAGACGCGGACGAACACCTCCTGGGTGAGGTCCTCGGCGTCATACTTGTTGCCGGTCAAACGGTAGGCAAGGCGGTAGACCTTGGCGGAGTGGTTGGTTACCACTTCCTCCCAGGTTGGCCTGACCCACTCCGCTTCTGACTGGGCCACTGAATCTTCAATTGCCGGGACAGGTGCCACAACTGATGCTGACATCGTCCACTCCCCTCGTGGATGGTACTAACGCCTGGACGGTGCTGACACCAGTGCTTCGGCGCCGATCACCTCCTGGATGAGCGGATTAACATCATTTCAAAGTTGGCTGGGAATTTCCTGACTATCAGGGGTCTTCAGCCTTGGGCGGAAACCCGCACTGCCCGGGCGACCGGAGGAGTGGCGCCCGTCACATCGGACCGCAGCCACAGCCTGCCGGGCCGTCACCTCCGGGCCGGGCGCCGCCGGACACAGTACGCTGTTAGGAACAATCCCCTGCCGCCCAGAAAGCGAATCCTCATGAGCGCCGATAAGTCCACGAGCTGGTCCTATGCAGAAGATCTGCCTGCCGAGGATGAAGTATTGCTGCATGCTCGGGAGCGTTCCTTTGAGCTGGGCGTCACCCCGGTCGGACCGGGCGTGGGAGCGGTGCTGACGGTTCTGGCGGCAGCTTCAAAAGCGCAGACGGCTGTGGAAATCGGAACAGGAGCCGGTGTCTCCGGTGTTTGCCTGCTCCGCGGCCTTGGCCCCCAGGCGGTCCTGACCACCATCGACGTGGACGTGGAACACCTCCGGGCGGCACGGGAGGCTTTCCAGGAAGCCGGAAGCCCCGCCAACCGGACCCGCACCATTTCCGGCCGTGCCGGTGACGTGCTGCCGCGGCTGACCGACGGCGCCTACGATCTGGTGTTCATCGACGCGGACAAGCCGGGTATCCCGGGGTATGTCGAGCAGGCCATCCGCCTGCTGAAACGCGGAGGCCTGCTGGTCATCAACGACGCCCTGGACAAGGACCGCGTAGCCAACCCGGCGGCCCGGGATTCAACCACCGTGGTTCTTCGCCAAGTGGGCAAGGCAATTCGCGACGACGAACGGCTGGCCTCGGCCATGCTGCCCACCGGTGACGGCCTGTTGGTAGCGGTCAAGAAATAAGGAAGGGCCCGCAGCCAAAAGCCGCGGGCCCTACCAGAGCAAATCTATTCGGTAACGCCGACGAGGCATTCCTTGAGGTTTGCCGCCTCTGCCGCGTTAAGTTCGACCACAAGCCGCCCCCCGCCTTCGAGCGGCACACGCATAATCAAGCTGCGGCCCTCTTTGGTTACTTCCATAGGGCCGTCGCCGGTGCGTGGTTTCATAGCCGCCATGAGGAAAATCCCCTCCAATAGTCCCAGGACCTACCAGCCCGGGCGGGCTGTGGCCGCGTCGTCAATCAAGCCGCTATGACGGCTTAGCAGCAACCGCCATGGCTGAACAGTTTTGAATGCAATTTGTTCATGCTTAACCCCTATTATCCTGTAATTACCCGGCTGTAGCTAATTGATGGATTTTCTTCATCACTTGGAAAATTGTGGCCGCGGTCATAGCGCCCGTGCCCGGGTCACGGCGGGTAGTCTCCCCCGCCGGGCAGCTGGGCCCAGGCCCACAGCCACACGATCCAGACGATCTGGAGCAGGACGAACATGGTGACCACGGTTCCCCGGTAGGCGCGGGAACGCGACATGAGGGCTGCACTCAGCGCCAGCGGGAAGAGTGGCAGAAGCATCCGGAACGTGCTGGTCTGGGGATGCAGGAACACGAGCAGGTAACCCATATAGCAGACGCACCAGAGCCGCAGCTCCGTCCCCAATGCCGCCACTGGGGAGGATGTCATGACAAGCCCGAAGGCCGCTACAAATATGAATGGAGCCAGCACCCCCAATGCTGGCCCGAAGAGCTGGATTCCGGTGTCGAACCACGGCTTGAAGGGCACAAGGTCATGGCCGCGCCAGACGGTTTCCGTCTTGGTGTATGCCGCAGGATCTCCGGTGACGGCCCAGGCGATGGCAGGCCACATCAGGGCGCCGAGTCCGCTGACTGCGGTCAAACCCGCCAGGCCCAGGAGGTCCCGTCCACTGTGAGCCGGGGCCTCATCGCCGCGTCGGATGCCGGGACGGGTGCGCTCCCACAAACGGTAGGCCAGCAACCCTCCAGCCACGGCGGCAAACGGAACCCCCGTGGGCCGGGAAAGGCACATGAGGACGACTACCGGCATAGCCCACAGATATCGCCTCTGCATGACCAGGAGCAGTGCCGACGCCAGCAGCAAAAGGTTCAACGACTCGGCATAGGGAACCTGGAGGACGGCGGCCACGGGAAAGGTGGAAAAGAAGACCACACCCCACATCGCCGTGCGGTGGGCGGCTTTCTGCCGAAAGAGGCGATACACCACCAGCGCGGCACCCAGCCCGGCAGCCATCGCGATGACTGTGAGGGCCAGCGCGGGGTCCATGCCCGTCATGGCCGAGACTGCCCGCCCGAGCATCGGAAAGAGCGCATAGAAAGCCCAGGCGTTCTCCTGGACGTTGCCGCCGTCGTCCACGGGAAGCTGACTCGGGTAGCCGTTCCGGAGTACCTCGCCGTACCAGCGGGCGTCCCAGATATTGATGAAGTTCCAGTAATCAGGCTTTGCGGGAAACCACGGGTTGACTCCCTGGTGCAGGGCGGCCGCCATGAAGATGCAGGCGCTGACAAGCCGTGCGGCAGTGTAGACGCAGGCAACTTGCGCCCACCACGGCCATAGGCCCGCGCGCGCAGCGGCCGACCCCATGCGTTTACGCAGCAGGGCATTCACTCCCTGGTTTCCCTCCGGCACCACCCGACCGGCTGACGTGCCCTGTTGGCTCAAGGCCCGCTCTCCCCTGGCTGCGCGGGCGCGAGTTCCGCGCGCAAGCGTTCAATTTCGTGGTCCTTGGCGGCAAGCTGGTCCCGGAGGTCGTCCAGGACCTGGTCAACCTGATCCATGCGGTATCCGCGCAGCCCCAGGGCAAAACGGATCCGGTCGACATCGGCAGGCGCCGCCTCGGCCGGAAGCAGCACCGGGGGAAGCGAGGCCACGGGTTCGTCGAAACCGTCCAAAAGCGCGGACTCCGCGGACCGCCGGCGCCGAAAAATGCCCGACGCGGAATCCGCTCCGAAGAAGAGCGCGGCGCCGATCAAAGCGATGGCGAGGAATATCAGGAAGAAACTCACAGGATCCATCGTGCCAGACACCGGAGCGGCAGCTATTCCGGCCGCTGATTGCCGTTCGGCCCGCCTGCGCCATTGCCTGTGCTGCTTCCCGGCGACGGGCGGATGGCGCCGTGGATGACCAGGTCCACCGCATGGCCGGGCTCGTCGACCACCTGGATGAGGCTCAGGTCCTTCTCGGAGATCATCCCGTCCTCCACAAGCGTGCCCCTGATCCAGTCGATCATGGGTCCCCAGAAGGCAGTGCCCAGCAGGACGATGGGGAACGAGGTGACCTTCCGGGTCTGGACCAGGACCATCGCTTCGAAGAGTTCGTCCAGGGTGCCCAGGCCGCCGGGAAGCACAATAAAGCCCTGGGCATACTTCACGAACATCGTCTTCCGTGCGAAGAAATAGCGGAAGTTGATTCCGAGGTCCACCCACTGGTTGAGGCCCTGTTCGAACGGGAGCTCAATGCCGAGCCCCACGGAGACGCCGTTTCCCTGAACGGCACCCTTGTTGGCCGCCTCCATGGAGCCCGGGCCACCGCCGGTAATAACGGCAACTCCCGCTTCCGCCAGTTTGCGGCCCACTTCAACGCCCAGTTCGTAGTAGACGGATCCGGGTTTGGTGCGGGCGGATCCGAACACGCTGACGGCCGGCCCCAGGTCCGCGAGGGCACCAAAGCCTTCCACGAATTCACTTTGGATCCTGAGCACGCGCCAGGGGTCTGTGTGGACGAACTGGCCCGGGCCTTTCGTGTCCAACAGGTGCTGGTCCGACATCTCCACTGCCGCCTGTTTGCGTCGCAGCTCCAGCGGACCCTTGTGGCGGGTGGCAATGGGAGGTACTGGAGTTGGAGAAGGCTGCGGATCGGTACTCATCCACCAAGGCTAGCGCGGTTCGACAAGCCCGACCGTCCGGCACGTCCGAACCCGCAGCAGCGGGCACCCGGGGCGCTGACCTGCAGGTATCTCTTGAATTACGATCTGCATGAAGTTGGAGTGATTGCCGTCATATCCCGCTAATGTTCGCTAGATTCTCTCTTATGACTACTCAAGTGCCCGGCGATGCGCTCGTCTCCCTGAAAGCCGTGAACAAGCACTACGGCCAGCTGCACGTACTGAAGGACATCAACCTCAACGTCCGCAAGGGCGAAGTTGTTGTGGTCATCGGACCGTCCGGTTCCGGTAAATCGACTCTCTGCCGGGCCATCAACCGTCTGGAGACGATCGATGACGGCAAGATCGCCATCGACGGTAAGGAACTCCCGGAGGAAGGCAAGGAACTCGCCAAGCTGCGGGCCGACGTCGGAATGGTGTTCCAGTCCTTCAATCTCTTTGCCCACAAGACGATCCTCGAGAACGTCACCCTGGGGCCGATCAAGGTTAAAGGTGTGCCCAAGGCGCAGGCCGACAAGGACGCCATGGCACTGCTGGAACGCGTCGGCGTCGGACACCAGGCACCCAAGCTGCCGGCACAGCTCTCCGGCGGCCAGCAGCAGCGCGTGGCCATTGCCCGCGCCCTGGCCATGAAGCCGAAGGTCATGCTCTTTGACGAGCCCACCTCGGCCCTTGACCCGGAGATGATCAACGAAGTCCTTGACGTCATGATCCAGCTGGCCAAGGAAGGGATGACCATGATCGTGGTCACCCACGAAATGGGCTTCGCCCGTAAAGCCGCTGACCGCGTGGTGTTCATGGCGGACGGCCAGATCGTCGAGGATTCGACGCCCGAGGAATTCTTCACGAACCCGCAGAGCACCCGCGCCAAGGATTTCCTCTCCAAGCTCCTCACTCACTGATTCCCCAAGACCGCACCAACTCAGTTCGCACCCAGGCCACCACAGTGGCCGCCAATGAAAGGTAATGTCATGAAGGCATTTATGACCCGACGAAAGTCCTTTGTGGTTGCCGCATCAGCGGCCCTCGCACTCACCCTGAGCGCGTGCGGTGGCGGCGGGGGTTCGTCAACCACGAACCCTCCGGTTGCGGAGAAGCCGAGCTTTGCGGCCGACACGACCATGGCCAAGCTGTCCTCAGCCGGCAAGATCACCATCGGTACCAAGTTCGACCAGCCGCTGTTCGGCCAGAAGGGCCTGGACGGAAAGCCGGTCGGCTTCGACGTCGAAATCGGCAAAGCCATCGCCGCCAAGCTGGGAATCGCCGCCGACAAGATCGAATGGGTGGAAACTGTTTCCGCGAACCGCGAACCGTTCATTGAGCAGGGTCGCGTTGACATCGTCGTGGCTACTTACACCATCAATGACGCCCGCAAGCAGAAGGTCTCCTTCGCGGGCCCCTACTACGAGGCCGGCCAGGCGCTGCTGGTGAATAAGGACGACAACTCCATCACCAAGCCCGAAGACGTCAAGGGCAAGAAGGTCTGCTCCGTGACCGGCTCCACCCCGGCCAAGACCATCGTGGACAAGTACGGCGCCGAGCTTGTCCCGGCTGCCAACTACACCGCCTGCCTGGAGCCGCTGCGCAACAAGCAGGTAGTTGCCGTGACCACGGACAACGTGATCCTCGCCGGATACGTGGACAAGGAACCTGAAGCCTTCAAGCTCGCCTCGGAAGAGACCTTCACCAAGGAGCCTTACGGCATCGGCCTGAAGAAGGACGACACCGTTTTCCGTAACTGGATCAACGACCAGCTCGAAGGCTTCGCCAAGGACGACACGTACAAGAAGGCCTGGGAAGCTACCGCCGGCAAGGTCATCAAGACCGTGCCGGACCTCCCGACTATCGACCGCTACTAACGGGCATCCGGTGGTTGCCGGCGGACGTGCAGGTCCGCCGGCAACCACCATCCGCAGGTTCCGCCCCTAGTTCCGCCGTCGCCGAAGGACATCATGGACGTCATCATCGAAAGCCTCCCGCAGTATTGGGACGGTTTCCTCCGCACACTCTTCCTGGCCGCCGTCTCCGGTATCATCGCCCTGGTCTTCGGCACGATCCTGGCCGCCATGCGAGTTTCACCCGTGGCGGCGCTTCGCGGCTTCAGCATGTTCTATGTGGAAGTCGCCAGGAACACCCCGCTCACCATCATCTTTTTCTTCTCGGCCATCGTGCTGCCGCGCCTGGGCGTTAAATTCGACCAGTTCGAAGTGGCCGCCATTATCGCGTTGAGCGGTTACACAGCCGCCTTCGTGGCCGAGGCCGTACGCTCCGGCGTGAACAGCGTCGCCGTTGGCCAGGCTGAGGCCGCCCGCAGCATCGGCATGACCTTCGCGCAGGTCCTGGGCCTGATTGTCCTGCCCCAGGCACTCAGGACGGTGGTCCCGCCCCTGATCAACATTCTCATCGCCCTCGTGAAAAACTCCTCCGTGGCCGGCGCCTTCTTCGTTCTCGAGCTGTTCGGTTATGGCCTGCAGCTCTCCAACTCGCGCGGCGACGCGGTGATGTGGGTGCTGATCGGCGTCGCATTCTTCTACCTGCTGCTGACGGTGCCGCTCGGCCTCCTTGCCCACTATGTCGAACGTAAGGTGGCGATCGCCCGATGACTTCAGTTCTGTACGACGTTCCCGGACCCAAAGCCCGGCGAATCTCCCTCATTGGCTCAGTAGTCGGTTCCATCGTCATCGCCGGCGGCGTTATAGGCGCGGTGGTCATCCTTTCCAGCCAGGGCATCTTCGACGCTGACCGGTGGGCCGTGTTCGTCAATGAGTATGCCAGGGACGTCTGGACCCAGCTGGGACTCGGCGTTCTCGCCACCCTGCAGGCCGCGGCGGTTGCTGCTGTCATTGCATTCCCGCTGGGTGTGGCTCTGTGCCTGCTCCGCATTTCGCTCATTCCGTGGATCCGCATCCCCACGCAGGTGGTACTGGAATTCCTCCGCGGCATGCCGGTGGTCCTGATGATCCTGTTCGTGCTGCTGGTCTTCGCCACGAGTCCCTACGTGGCCGTCGTGTCGGGCCTGGTGCTGTACAACGCGGCGATCTTCTCCGAAATCCTGCGCGCCGGGATCCAGTCCCTGCCCAAGGGCCAGCGCGAAGCCGGACTTGCCATCGGCCTGCGAAGCTTTCAGTCACGGCTGTCCGTCGAGTTCCCGCAGGCCATCCGGCGCATGCTTCCCTCGTTGATCGCACAACTGGTGGTCCTGCTCAAGGACACCTCACTGGGCTACATCGTGGCGTACGAGGAACTGCTGCGTAAGGTCAAGCTGATTTCCGACCTGGAACCGAGCCTGCTCTTTTCGGCATTCTTCGTTGGCGCGGCCATTTACATTCTGATCAACCTGTCAGTGTCCCGACTGGCTATCTGGATCGAACGCCGCGGCTCCAAGAAGGCCGCCGGCGGCGTTGCCAAGGCCGAGCCAGCCTTGGTTGAGACCGCTGCCAAGTAAATCCTGGAAAACATTGAAGGCCCGGATCCGCAAGGATCCGGGCCTTCTCTATGTCGTCTGAGGCCAGCGGATGTCAGCCCAGCCACGTCCGAAGCGCCCGAAGGCATTCGCGGATCGCGTCGGCGTCGACGTGCTCGTTATCCTTATGCGCCAGCAGAGGATCGCCCGGGCCGAAGTTCACGGCAGGGATACCCAGCTCGCTGAAACGTGCGACGTCGGTCCAGCCGTATTTGGGTTTCGGTTCCGCGCCGACCGCGGCCACGAAGGACGCGGCGGCCGGATGGTTCAGGCCGGGCCGCGCGCCGGCGGCACTGTCCGTTTTGACGACGTCGAACCCCTCGAGAAGATCCCGAACGTGGGCTTCCGCCTGTTCCGGGGTCTTGTCCGGAGCAAAGCGGTAGTTGATTTCCACCACGCAACGGTCGGGGATGACATTGCCGGCCGTGCCTCCGTTGATCTTCACCGCATTGAGGCTTTCGCGGTAGTCCAGGCCGTCCACATTGATGGTGGCCGGTTCATAGGCGGCCAGCCTGGCGAGGATAGGGGCCGCGGCGTGGATGGCGTTGCTGCCCATCCAGGCCCGGGCGGAATGCGCAGCTTCGCCGACGGTGGTTGCCTCGAAGCGCATGGTGCCGTTGCATCCACCTTCCACAGTCCCGTGTGTCGGCTCCAGCAGGATGGCAAAGTCGCCGTTCAGGAGCTCGCCATGGTTTCGGACCAGGCGCCCGAGTCCGCTCTTCACCGCTTCCACTTCCTCATGGTCGTAGAACACGAAGGTGACGTCCTTGCTCGGTTCCGCGCCGCCGTCGAACATTGTTGCCGCCAGTGCCAGCTGCACCGCGACTCCGCCTTTCATGTCCGTGGTGCCGCGGCCGTACAGCAGCCCTTCCCCCGGCGCGCCGGACGGCCAGAACGATGGGACGGTGCCCAGTGCCCCTTCGGTGGTCGGCAGGGGCACCGTATCCAGGTGCCCGGCCAGGATGACCCGCTCCGGGCGGCCGAGGTCGGTACGGGCAATGATGGAGTCGCCGTCCCGGACGATCTTGAGCTGCGGAATCTTCAGCAGGGCGTGTTCGACGGCGTCAGCCAGTTCCTTCTCGTTAGCCGAGACGCTGTTGATGTCGATGAGCGCAGCGGTGAGGAGGGCGACGTCCTGGTGGAGGTCCAGGCGGACAGAGGCGGTTTGAGCAGTCACGATGACAGTCTAGTTCGAGACCTGCTCCCGCCTCTCGATAGACTGGGACCATGACTGAAACCGCTGCTGCTTCCGCCGTGCCCGCTGACAATTCCGCGTCCGCCGACGCCCGCTCCGCCTATGGCTACGGTGTGGCCACCATTTCCACCCGTAACGGCGAGGCTACGGTGCTGGACGTCTGGTTCCCCGCGCCGTCCCTTGGAACAGCAGCGGACAGCCTCCGGAATGTGGAAAGCGCCGATCCCGTGCTGGCCGAGATCGCTGCCGCCGGCGCCGACGCGGACCGCGGGACGGAACAGCAGGTTGTGTTTGTCCAGGTCCACCTGGACGAAGCCCCCGCCGATACCGCGGACGCCTACCTGCGCCTGCACCTGCTCTCGCACCGGCTGGTCCGGCCCAACACCATCAACCTGGACGGCATTTTCGGCAAGCTCCCCAACGTCGTGTGGACGAACTTCGGCCCGGCTGCCGTTGACGGCTTCGAAATGACCCGGGCCAAGCTGCGCAAGCGCGGCGCCGTGACGGTCTACGGCGTGGACAAGTTCCCCCGCATGGTGGACTATGTGGTGCCTGCAGGTGTCCGGATCGCCGACGCTGACCGCGTCCGGCTTGGCGCGTACCTTGCCGAGGGCACCACGGTAATGCACGAAGGGTTCGTCAACTTCAACGCCGGCACCCTGGGCACCTCCATGGTCGAAGGCCGCATCTCAGCGGGTGTCGTCACGGGCGACGGCACCGATGTGGGCGGCGGCGCGTCGATCATGGGCACCCTGTCCGGCGGCGGCAAGGAGAAAATCTCCCTCGGCGAACGTGTGCTGCTGGGTGCAAACTCCGGTGTGGGCATCAGTATCGGCGACGACTCGGTAGTGGAGGCCGGCCTGTATGTCACGGCCGGGACCCGCGTGCGCGTGATCGGACCGAAGGACGCCGACGGTGAGGACACCACCAGGGTGGTCAAGGCAGTTGAGCTCTCCGGTGTGCCCAACCTGTTGTTCCGCCGCAATTCCGCGAGCGGCGCTGTTGAAGTGCTCCCCCGCAAGGGCCAGACAGTGGAACTCAACGAGGCACTCCACGCCAACTGAGTCCGCCGCCCAAAGAAGTCAACCGGCCCGTCCAGGGCCTGAGGGAGTAGCCCCGTGTCACGGAGACGCGGCCTGCGCCGCCTGCTAGTACTGGGGCTGGCCCTGGCCCTGATTGCCGGCGGCATCTACACTGCCGTGGCCTTTATCCAGCGCTCGGAGACGCTCATTGCCGAGAAGTGCACCGCCGCCGTCGGGTCACGGAAGGCCGACCTGGCCACTGACCAGGCGGCGAACGCGGCCCTGATCAGCGCTGTCGCCGTGCGCCGCGGGCTGCCGCCCAGGGCGGCGAGCATCGCTTTGGCCACGGCCATGCAGGAATCCAAGCTGCGCAACATCGAGCACGGGGACAAGGCGGGGCCGGATTCGCGCGGCCTGTTCCAGCAGCGCCCCTCGCAGGGCTGGGGCACCGAGGAACAGGTGATGGACCCCTACTATTCGACCGGGGCCTTCTACGACGCCCTGGTGAAGATCCCGGGGTATGAGTCGTTGGAAGTCACGGCCGCCGCGCAGCAGGTCCAGCGCTCGGCCTACCCCGCAGCTTACGCGGAGCATGAGGATATGGGCCGGGCCTTTGCCTCTGCCCTGACCGGCCAGTCCCCCGCTGCGCTGGACTGTACGCTCAAGTCACCGGAGGGTTCAGGTGATGTCCAGGCCGTTCTCGCCGAAATGAACGCCGCTTTCGGGAACCTCCAGGCTTCGGCAGACGGCAGGACGATCGTGCTGCAGGCGGAAGGCAGCGGGGCGTGGGCCGTTGCGCAGTGGGCTGTGGCGAACGCGAAGTCCCTGTCGGTGACGGAGGTCGGAGTGGATGGCCGCAGCTGGGACCGGGCGTCCAGGAACGGCTGGCAGCCTTCGGGTGACCAGTCCGGCCAGGTCACGGTCACCGTCGCCGCCGGGGTTCCCTGACGGTCAGACGAGCAGTTCCACCACGGGTTGGACGTAGCTTCGGAACACCTCTGGCTGGGAGAGCAGTTCCTTGCTCATGATGATCTTGTCCGGCTCCAGGTACCACGCCCTTGGTTCCGTCAGCGGAAGTTCGATGATGGTCAACGTAAAGTCACGCGAACCGCGGCCCACTTCCAGCAGGCGGTCCTCCACCATGTCGCCGAGGAGTTGAGGGGCGCCGCTGGCCTCCCGTTCGGCTTCGAGCGCCGCGTATTCAGCACGGCGCTCCCGTGCCCACGTCAGGGCCGAACCGAAGTGGGCCTGCAGCACGCGCTGAAGAGCCGGAGAGTTGCCAAAGGCCTCGAAGTCCGGCGGCGTTACGTCCGGGGTCATTTGGGGATGCGCCTTGAGCAGCTGCTCCCACCAGGCCTCCCATTCCGTCTTCAGCGCACTGATTCCGCCTACTTCGGAGGTGAGGCTGGTGTGGTCCACCGGACGGATTTTGGGTGCCAAATGGCAAAGCGCCGGACGCCCGGCGGAGTTGAGACCTGCGGCGTCGCGAACATAAAGCGCGATGAGCATAGGACCCGAGGTGTCCATGGTGATTCGCCAGCCAGGACCGCCTGTTTGGTGCATCCGAATGGCCTCCCTTGGCATGTTTACTGTCCTAGTGTATTCCTGATGACTAGCGACGTTAATGGCTGGTTGAAGACTAGCCCAGACTCTGCAGATGCGATGACAGGACGTCCCGGCACATCTCGGCCGTCATCCATTCCGGTTGCAGTAGGGCGTGCATCGTCAATCCGTCCAAGGTCGCCAGCAGCCTCTCCGCCTCGGTGACCAGGGCCTGGTGACCGTCGCCGTCCCCCGTTTCTCCGGGTCCCCGGAGTTCCATAATCAGCCACCCCACGACGGCGGCAACAGCGCGGTGGCTGCGGTCGGCCTCGGCGGCCAGGAAAGGCCTGATCCGCGCGGCATTCTTGAACGCCATCCAGACACATGCGTCCACTGCCCGCTCCTCGTCCAGCGGGAGGAACTGGCCCAGCAGGGTTAACACGCCCTCGGCGTGCCCGGGTGTCCCGGGGTCCTGCCGGCTGAGGTGCTCCCGGGCTACGTCCAGCCTGCCGGTGATCCTGTCCACCACAACGCCAAAGGAATGGGCCAGCAAGTCGTCGCTGCTGGCGAAGTAATGGCGGACGGAACCTACCGCCAGTCCAGCCTCGTCAGCTACCTCACGCAGGGACGCCCGTTCCAGCCCGTCCGCCGCGATGATTCTAAAAACTGCTTCGACAACTTCCTGGCGCCGGACTGCGGCATCAACAATTTTGGGCACCCCTATTATTTAGCACAGTTGTGCCGCCAAGGTGTGGGCAACACGGGCGGAAGCCTGATGAATTGGGATAGCGTTGGGTCCATGAGAATTCTGGTTACGGGCGGCACCGGCTACATCGGGTCCCACACTGTTCTGTCCCTGCAGGAAGCCGGCCATGAGGTAGTGGTCATCGACAACCTGGTCAATTCAAGCGAAGAATCGCTGCGCCGCGTAGCCGAGCTCAGCGGCAAGGAGGCGGTGTTCCACAACGTGGACCTCGTGGACGAGGCGGCCGTGGACGCTGTCTTCGCGCAGGACCGGATCGATGCAGTGATCCACTTCGCCGGACTCAAGGCCGTGGGCGAATCCGTTCGGGAGCCGCTGAAGTATTACTACAACAACCTCGTCGGCACGCTGAACCTGATCCGCGTCATGGACCGGTATGACGTCCGCTCCCTGGTGTTCAGCTCCTCCGCTACCGTGTATGGCGAGCACAATCCCATCCCCTACGTGGAAAAGATGGAGATCGGCGCCAACAATCCCTACGGCCGGACCAAGGAACAGATCGAGGACATCCTCTCGGACCTCGGAGCCGCAGACACCCGCTGGCACATCGCACTCCTCCGGTACTTCAACCCGGTGGGAGCACACCCGTCCGGCCGGATCGGCGAAGACCCCCAGGGCATCCCCAACAACCTGGTTCCGTTTATCGCCCAGGTCGCCGTGGGCCGCCGCGAGAAGCTGATGGTCTTCGGCGGCGACTACGACACTCCTGACGGAACCTGCCTGCGTGACTACATCCACGTCGTGGATCTGGCCGAAGGCCACGTCGCGGCCCTCAACCACGTGGCTGACCGTACCGGAGTCTTCCGCTGGAACCTCGGCTCCGGCAAGGGATCTTCCGTCCTGGAAGTTCTGCGTTCCTTCGAAAAGGCCGTGGGCCACGAGCTCCCCTACGAGATCACCGGCCGCCGGGCGGGAGACCTTCCGGCGTTCTGGGCTGATGCCACGTCCGCGCTGGCCGACCTGAGCTGGTCCACCACCAAGACGGTGGACCAGATGTGCGAGGACCACTGGCGCTGGCAGAAGAACAACCCGCTGGGCTACAACTCCTGATCTCGACAGGCTCGATCACCAGAAAAAACGACGCCGGCTGCGCACCCAAGGTGCACAGCCGGCGTCGTTCTTTGGTCACCGGTGTAGTTCGACCCGGCTAGCTGGCCGGGTAGTTGCGCTCCGGCTCTCCTGTGTAGAGCTGGCGCGGACGGCCGATCTTGGTGCTGGGATCGTTGATCATTTCGCGCCACTGGGCAATCCAGCCCGGCAGGCGGCCGATCGCAAAGAGGACCGTGAACATCTTTTCCGGGAAGCCCATGGCCTTGTAGATCAGGCCGGTGTAGAAGTCCACGTTCGGGTAGAGCTTGCGCTGGATGAAGTAGTCGTCGCCCAGGGCCTTCTCTTCGAGGCGCATGGCGATGTCCAGCAGTTCGTCGTTGCCGCCAAGCTTGCCGAGCACTTCGTGTGCCGTGTCCTTGACGATCCTGGCCCGCGGATCGTAGTTCTTGTAGACGCGGTGACCGAAGCCCATGAGGCGGACGCCGTCTTCCTTGTTCTTGACCTTCTCCATGTAGTCCTCAGGCTTGATGCCCTCGGTCTGGATCTGGCGCAGCATCTTGAGCACTGCCTCGTTGGCGCCGCCGTGGGCAGGGCCGAACAGTGCGTTGATACCTGCAGATACGGAGGCGAAGAGGTTGGCGTTGGACGAACCCACCAGGCGCACCGTGGACGTGGAACAGTTCTGCTCGTGGTCCGCATGCAGGATCAGGAGAAGGTCCAGGGCCTTGACCATGACCGGGTCCAGTTCGTACTGCTCGGCCGGAAGCCCAAAGCTGAGGCGCAGGAAGTTCTCCACGAGGTTCATGGAGTTGTCCGGGTAGAGCATGGGCTGGCCGATGCTCTTCTTCAATGCGTAGGCAGCGATGACCGGCATCTTGGCCAGGAGCCGGTAGGTGGACACTTCCACATGCTCGGCGTTGAAGGGGTCCAGGGAGTCCTGGTAGAAGGTGGAGAGGGCGGACACGGCCGAGGACAGTACGGGCATCGGGTGTGCGTCGCGCGGGAAGCCGCCGAAGAAGCCCTTGAGCTCTTCATGCAGCAGGGTGTGGCGGCGGATGCGCTGGTCGAAGGCATCCAGCTCGGTGGGCGTCGGCAGGTTGCCGTAGATCAGCAGGTAGGAAACTTCCAGGAAGCTGGAGTGCTGGGCCAGCTGCTCGATCGGGTACCCGCGGTACCGCAGGATTCCGGCATCGCCGTCGATGTAGGTGATGGCCGAAGTGGTGGCCGCGGTGTTCATGAAACCGGGGTCAAAGGCAACGGCGCCTGTCTGCTTCAGCAGTTTGGAAACGTCATAGCCTTCGTTTCCTTCTACAACCTTGATGCGCGGGAGTTCGAGTTCGCCGCCCGCATGGCGCAGGGTTGCGCTGGTGGTCTCAGTCATGGAGTCTCCTCATGAGGCGCCAGGGCCTCTCTGTAGAAAGCTTGATCCAACCTCCGGTGGAGCCGCCCGAGGAGCCTGCAAGGCAGGGATTCCAACGGCCGGGCTGCCTTCTTGTAGAAAGCCACCATTGATAGTCAGTTAAAAAGTACCGCTCCAAGGCAAGGTGACACTAATCCGGTAGTGCCTAAATGCCTCGAAAACGCCCCCGTTGTGTTGCGTGTCACACCATTGTTACGGACCCGTAGCCGCTAAGCGCCGGCGGTCAGCCGGGCCACTGCCGCGTCGATCCGCTCGTCCGCGGCGGTCAGCGCCACCCGGATGAACCCGTTGCCGGCGTCGCCGTAGAAGACGCCGGGCCCCACCACGATTCCGAGTTCGGCCAGCCTGCCCACGGTGTCCCACGTGGCCTCGCCGGCAGTGCACCACAGGTAGAGCCCGGCCCTGGACTCGTGGATTGCCAGCCCGAAGGCCTCAAGTGCGGGAACTATCCGTTCCCGCCGTCCGCGGTAAAGGTCTTTCTGTGCCTCTACGTGGGCGTCGTCCCCCAGTGCGACCCGCATGGCTTCCTGCACCGGATAGGGAACGATCATGCCCGCGTGTTTCCGGCTGTTCACCAGGTTGGCCATGATCACCGGATCGCCCGCGACGAACGCGGCACGGTACCCCGCAAGGTTCGACTGTTTGCTCAGCGAATACACCGCGAGCAGGCCGTCATGTGATGTTCCGGCAACGCGGGGGTCCAGGATGCTGGGCACCGGGTGGCCGCCGCGCTGGACGTCCCACTCCCCCCAGCCGAGTTCCGCATAGCATTCGTCGGAAGCAACCACGGCGCCTACCTCGCGGGCCTGGTCCACGATCCGCTTCAACGACGCGGCGTCACGGACGCTTCCGGTGGGGTTGGCCGGCGAGTTGACCCAGACGAGCCGGACGCGCTGCCGCGTCTCGTCATCCAGTTCATCAAGGTCGTCGGCGGCGATCTGTTCAGCGCCGGCGAATGACGCCCCGATGTCGTACGTGGGGTAGGCAACCGTCGGACGGACGACGACGTCTCCGGGCTTCAGCCCCAAAAGGAACGGCAGCCAGGCCACAAGTTCCTTGGACCCGACGGTGGGCATCACGTCCCGGGGGTCCAGCCCGGGAACGCCGCGGCGGCGCGCGAACCAATCCGCGATCGCTGCGCGGAGCGCCGGCGTTCCATGCACCGTGGGGTACCCCGGGGCGTCAGCGGCCCGCTGGAGCGCCTCCTGGATCAGGGCAGGCGTATGGTCCACGGGGGTTCCGATGGAAAGGTTGACTGCCCCTCCGGGGTGCTCCGCGGCCCTGGCAAGATACGGTGCCATGGCTTCCCATGGGTAGTCGGGCAGGCTGAGTCCGAAGCTGCGTACCGCGGAGGTCACGCCAGACGCCTCAGTGATCCTGGTTCTGGGGCGGCAGGGCGGCAATCATCGGGTGGTCGGTGTGCGTGTTGCCCACCTTCGCGGCACCGCCGGGAGAGCCCAGCTCGTCGAAGAATTCAACGTTGGCCTTGTAGTAGTCGGCCCACTCGTCGGGGGTGTCATCCTCGTAATAGATGGCTTCGACGGGGCAAACCGGTTCGCAGGCGCCGCAGTCGACGCATTCGTCCGGATGAATGTAGAGGGACCGCTCACCCTCGTAGATGCAATCGACGGGGCATTCCTCAATACATGCCTTGTCCTTGACATCTACACACGGCTGCGCGATTACGTACGTCACGTCCCTTGCCTCTCCACGTTGGTTCCGGCGTTCGGCCGGATATCACTCCCGGCCTGAGCGCCGGGCTGCTGACTTCTGAGCCTATTATCTACCAGCCTGTTCCCGCGAACCTAGCCCGTCATACAAAGCCCGGCGTCATACAAGCCCGGCGTCCTAGTATGAAGTGGTGAATTCGCAGATCCCCACTCCCCGGCAGTTCCTTGAAGGCGCCTCCCTGGGCACAAGGGTGGTGGTGCGTTACAGGATATCGGAGGGCCTGACGGATGCGCTGGGCGACCTGGTGGGAATCAACCAGGCGGAATGCACCGTCCGGACCCGGCGGACCGACGTCGTCATTCCGTTGGCCATGGTGGTGGCAGCGAAGCCGGTGCCACCGGCACCGGCGCGGCGTGCCCCGCGCACCGCCCCCTAGCCCTCCGGACAGGCTTGGCTACACTTTCCCTATGAACCGGCCGGAGCAGGACCCTGATGCGGACGTTGCCGCCAAGGGCCGCGCCCTCAGCTCGCCGCTGCGGCTTCGGATCCTGCGGATGTGCCTGCACCAGTCACGGACCAACAAGGAGATCGCCGAACTCCTGGGCCTCAACCCGGCGTCAAGCCTGCACCATGTCCGGACTCTCGTGCGGACCGGGTTCCTGGTGCCTGGAGAGCGCCGGAAAGGCAAGAGGGGCGCCGTCGAGGTTCCCTACACGGCCAGCCGCACGTCCTGGCATACGCCCGTGGACAACGTGGCTCCGATCCTGATCGAGACGTTCCTGCAGGAGACCAGGGATCTTCCGTCGGAAGACATCGAGGTGTGGCGCCTCGGGGTGAAGTTCAACGCCGAGCACCGGGAGGAAATGCTCGCCAAGCTGAGGGCGGTAATGGAAGAGTACGTCCGGCTCCCGGCCGACGACGACGGCGAAGCCACCTCGCTGATGATCGCCCACCACCGGGACCCGAAAGCCGGTTGAGCCGGCACTGACGAACCCTCAGGCCGGCGGGCGCAGCCTCCGGTAGCGCCGGCACCACAGAAGCATGAGGACGGTTGTTCCCGCGATGCCGTAGATCCAGGTGTTCCCCGGTAGGTCTCCGACGATGAGCCGTTTGCCGGGCTCCAGCATTGACAACCAGCCCGCCAGAACATAGGCGAGGCCGCCGCACACCGCCGTCGGGACGACTGAGCGGAAGCCTGCCCCGAGGAGCAGCTGGACCGATCCGAGAAGGGCCAGCGCTGCCACTGCACCCCAAGGGAGCACGACGCCGGCCAGCATCCACTGCTGGCGGTGCAGGACCGTACCTGCCGTGGCAACGAAAAGAGCTGCCGGCACGGCGACGGCAATACCGCCTGCCATGCCGGCAGCTCTAGTGTTCACGAAAGTGATAACCCGAACGTGCCGGGATCAGACCTTGGCGCGGGCGCGGTTGGCCTTGGCGCGCTCGTTGGTGTCCAGGATGACCTTGCGGATACGGATGGACTCCGGGGTGACCTCAACACACTCGTCCTCGCGGGCGAATTCGAGGGACTCTTCGAGGGTCAGGTCGCGCGGCGGCGTCAGGTTCTCGAAGGTGTCGGAGGAGGCTGCACGCATGTTGGTGAGCTTCTTTTCCTTGGTGATGTTGACATCCATGTCGTCCGCGCGGGAGTTCTCGCCGACGATCATGCCCTCGTAGACCTCTGAAGTGGGCTTCACGAAGAAGGAGCCGCGTTCCTGCAGGTTGATCATGGCGAAAGGCGTCACCACACCGGCGCGGTCGGCGATCATCGAACCGTTGGTACGGTACTCGATCGGACCGGCCCAGGGCTCGTAGCCCTCGGAGATGGAGGCCGCGATGCCGGCGCCGCGGGTGTCCGTGAGGAACTTGGTGCGGAAACCGATCAGGCCGCGGGCCGGAACGATGAACTCCATGCGGCACCAGCCGGTGCCGTGGTTGGCCATGTTGGTCATGCGGCCCTTGCGGGCTGCCATGAGCTGCGTGACGGCGCCGAGGTACTCTTCCGGTACGTCGATGGTCATGTGCTCCATCGGCTCGTGGATCTTGCCGTCGATGGTCTTGGTGACCACCTGCGGCTTGCCGACCGTCAGCTCGAAGCCTTCGCGTCGCATCTGCTCGACAAGGATGGCCAGCGCGAGCTCGCCACGGCCCTGGACTTCCCAGGCGTCGGGACGCTCGGTGGGGAGAACCTTGATGGAGACGTTACCGATCAGTTCCTTGTCCAGGCGGTCCTTCACCTGGCGGGCCGTGACCTTGGCGCCCTTGACCTTGCCGGCCAGCGGCGAGGTGTTAATGCCGATGGTCATGGAGATCGCGGGATCGTCCACGGTGATCAGGGGCAGCGGCTGCGGGTTCTCGGCGTCGGTCAGGGTCTCACCGATCGTGATGTCCTCGATGCCGGCGACGGCGACGATCTCGCCCGGGCCTGCGGACTCGGCCGGAACGCGGTCCAGGGCCTTGGTGGCCAGCAGTTCGGTGATCTTGACGTTCTTCAGCTCACCGTTGGCGCGTGCCCAGGCAACGGTCTGGCCCTTGCGCAGGGTGCCGTTGTAGATGCGGAGCAGAGCCAGGCGGCCGAGGAATGGGGAGGCGTCCAGGTTGGTGACGTGGGCCTGCAGGACGCCGTTAGGGTTGTACGTCGGGGCCGGGATGTGTTCGATGATGGTCTTGAACAGCGGCTCAAGGTCCTCGTTCTCCGGAGCCGTGCCGTCGGCCGGCTGCTCGAGGGAAGCGCGGCCAACCTTGGCAGCGGCGTAGACGACCGGGACTTCGAGGATCTTGTCCAGGTCCAGGTCCGGGACTTCATCGGCAAGATCGGACGCCAGGCCCAGAAGCAGGTCCATGGACTCGTGGACAACTTCTTCGATCCGCGCGTCGGGGCGGTCGGTCTTGTTGACCAGGAGGATCACCGGCAGGTGCGCGGCGAGGGCCTTGCGGAGCACGAAGCGGGTCTGGGGCAGGGGTCCTTCAGAAGCGTCAACAAGGAGCACAACGCCGTCAACCATGGACAAGCCGCGCTCCACCTCGCCGCCGAAGTCGGCGTGGCCGGGGGTGTCGATCACGTTGATCGTGATGGTCTCGCCCTTGGAGGACGGTCCGTTGTAGGCCACCGTGGTGTTCTTGGCCAGGATGGTGATGCCCTTTTCGCGCTCCAGGTCACCGGAGTCCATGACGCGGTCTTCGAGGTGGTTGTGCTCGGCAAAGGAGTTGGTCTGCTTGAGCATGGCGTCGACCAGGGTGGTCTTGCCGTGGTCAACGTGGGCCACGATCGCGACGTTGCGCAGGTCACTGCGCGATGCAGTGGCTACCGCGGTGTTGGTGGTGGTTTCAGACATGCGTTATTGCTCGATTCAGTGGTGAAGTCAGCTGTGGTATCGCGACATTTCCAACCGGAACGCACGACGGACGAGACCCTTTGGCACAGGGCGCCTTCTACAAGTCTAAGCGCTAGGTCATTTATTGGCCTAAAAACCCCAAATCCGCGCCCGCGCGCCCCCGTTACCGAAGCGTCACTTGAATGGAAAGAATAGTGCGTAAAGTTACTGGATATTCCCAGTGCTATGCCTCATGATTGCGGAGGTAACAGCACGCACAGCCCGGAGACCATAGATGCGAATTGCCTCAGCTTTGCCCCGCTTCATCGCACCTATGATCGCTGTCGGCGTTCTGATGGCTGGCTGTGGCCAGGCGCCGCAAGTACCGGACGCCGCCACGGAATCGAACGGTTCCGCCCTGGCGCAGCCGTCAGCCGGTGCTGTCCCGCTGAAGTCTGCGTCCGCTCCCCGGAAGTCAGCCGCCGCACCGGTGGCTGCTGCGCCGGGTGAACCCGTGGCCGCGGGTTCTGCGGCGAAGGCACAGCTCACCCCGGAACTTGATCCGGCAACCATGGCCCCCGGGTCCGTTTACAAGAACCCTGCAAACGGCCGCAACGAAGTGATCGTGGCCAACATCAGGCGGACCGCCGTCCTGATCGGGGATTCCCAGTCCGAACCGGAAGCCGGCTGGCCGCGCCAGGGCCTGGCCGCCATGGGCTACAACGTCTTCTTCTGCGGCCGCGGTGGCACCGGGTACGTTGCCTCCAACGGCAAGACCGGCAACTACATCGACGCCCTGCAGCGCGGTGACTGGCAGCTCCCCTACGGTTCCCCCGCGCTGGTTGTCATCGAGGGCGGTGGAAACGATGCTGCACGTGGAGCAACCGACGCCCAGATCGTAGCCAATGCCGAGCGCCTGATCGCGTCGCTCAAGCAGCGCTACCCCGGGTCCAAGTTCGCCATGATCGGCACCTTGGCCCGCGGGGTCAACTACGGCGGCGGGCGCCGGTCACAGGTGGATACACTGCTCAGCACCGTCGCGGCCAAGCACGCCATCCCCTTCATCAGCGTTGGAGACTGGCTGACCAAATACAACCTGGCGAAGGAACTGGCGGACGGCGTGCACATGAACAGCGTCGGACACAAGGCGCTGGGCACGATTCTGGCCGCACGGCTGAAGGAACTGGGCCTTGAGGCCCCGGCTCAGCCGGCCACCTCGGCGTTGCCGGTTGGCTAGGCCGGCGTCCCGCCTTTGAGCTTCACGTCTTCACCACGCAAGCGGACAAAGAAGGAGCCGGTATCCACCCAGCGGGGCGGATACCGGCTCCTTCTTTAGGCAACTGGCGTCTGTTCAGGCGACGTCTGTTCAGGCAACTTCGGGCGGCAGCATGAGCCGTGCACCCGGAATGGCGTTGAGCAGCGCCTTCGTGTAGTCCTTCTGCGGCGCGTCGAAGACGTCATCCGTTGAACCGGTTTCAACCAGCTTGCCCTTTTCCATCACGCAGACGTGGTCCGCGATCTGCCGGACCACGGCGAGGTCGTGGGTGATAAACAGGTAAGTCAGGCCCAGCCTGGACTGGAGCTCAGCGAGCAGGTTCAGCACCTGCGCCTGGACCAGCACGTCCAGGGCTGAGACCGCCTCGTCGCAGATGATCACTTCCGGATCGAGTGCCAGTGCACGGGCAATGGCAACACGCTGACGCTGACCGCCGGACAGTTCATTCGGGTACCGCTGCATGGTGGACTGCGGCAGCGCCACCTGGTCCAGGAGCTCGCGGACCTTCTTCTCGCGGCTGGCCTTGTCCCCGATCTTGTGGGTGCGCAGCGGTTCCTCGATGGTCCGGAAGATGTTGTACATCGGGTCGAGGGAACCGTACGGATCCTGGAAGATCGGCTGCACGCGGCGACGGAACGCGAAGATCTCCTTGTTGTTCAGCGTGGACGTGTCCACACCGTCAAACACGATCTTGCCGGACGTCGGCTGCAGGAGGTTAAGCACCATCTGCGCCACAGTGGACTTGCCGGAACCCGACTCCCCCACAATCGCCGTCGTGGTCCCGCGTTTGACGCTGAACGAGACGTCGTCCACGGCGGTGAAGTCGGTGGACTTCCCGAAGCCGGAACGGAGCTTGAACACCTTACGGAGGTTCTGGATCTGGAGCACGTCTTCAGTCATGGTCGGCTCGACGACGACTGCCTCGCCGGGAGCCAGCAGTTCGTCCGACTCGACGCCGAGCTCCTTGGCCACCTGGATGCGCCGTGAGGCCAGTGACGGGGCCGACGCCACAAGCCGCTGTGTGTACGGGTGCTGCGGGTTCTGCAGCAGCTCCAGCGACGGCCCGGCCTCCACGACCTGGCCGCGGTACATCACCACCACCTTGTCCGCACGTTCGGCGGCGAGGCCCAGGTCGTGGGTGATGAGCAGGACGGCCGTGCCCAGCTCGGTGGTCATCTTGTCCAGGTGATCCAGGATCTGACGCTGCACGGTCACGTCCAGGGCCGACGTCGGCTCGTCGGCGATGAGCAGGCGCGGCTGGCAGGACAGGCCGATCGCGATCAGGGCACGCTGGCGCATGCCGCCGGAGAACTCGTGCGGGTACTGCTTTGCGCGGCGTTCGGCGTCGGGAAGGCCTGCCTGGGCGAGAACCTTCGCAACGTCCGCCGGCCCGCTGGGGCGCCCGTTGGCCCGCAGCGTTTCCTTGACCTGGTAGCCGATCTTCCACACCGGGTTGAGGTTGGACATCGGGTCCTGCGGGACCATGCCGATGGTGTTGCCGCGCAGCTCGATCATGCGCTTTTCGGGGGCATCGGAAATGTCCTCGCCGTCGAGGAGGATCTGTCCGCCGGAAACCCGGCCGTTGGCGGGCAGCAGGCCGATGGCGGCCAGCGCCGTCGTCGACTTTCCGGAGCCCGACTCACCCACGATCGCGACCGTTTCACCCGGCATGATGGTCAGGTGGGCGTTCCGGACGGCCTGGACCTCACCGGAACCGGTCTTGAAGGAAATGGCGAGGTCGCGGATTTCCAGGAGCGGCTTGTCCGCCAGGTCTGCCTCACGGATGCTGACATCGGAACTTGTCATGATTGCCTCGTTCATCGTTGGCGGCTCTTCGGGTCGAGGGCGTCGCGCAGGGCATCGCCGAGCATGATAAAGCTCAGGACAGTGACGGAGAGCGCCATTGCCGGGTAAAGCAGGATCGCCGGGTTGGTGCGCACAGAGGACTTGGCTGCGGCGATGTCGTTACCCCAGGACATGATGCTGCCTGGCAGGCCGATGCCGATGAACGACAACGTGGCTTCGGCAACGATGAAGACGCCGAGTTCCATGGTGGCGAGGACGATAATCGGCGCAAGGGCGTTCGGCAGCACGTGCCTGATGAGTGAGCCGATGCGCGAGACGCCAAGGGACCGGGCCGCAGTGACGAAGTCGGCGTTGCGCACTTCGATCACGGCTCCGCGCGTGATACGGGCCATCTGCGGCCAGCCGAGGATCACCAGGACCATGACCACTGTCCAGACGCCGCGGTTTTCACGCATGAACGGCAGCTGCGAGACCACCAGCGCGCCCAGAATAAGCGGCAGGGCGAAGAAGATGTCGCCAAGACGGGCAATGACGGCGTCGATCCAGCCGCCATAGAAGCCTGCGAGGGCACCGAGTGTGACTCCGATGATGAGGACGAACAGCACGGAGAAGACGCCCACCATGAGCGACGCCTGGGTACCGTGGATGAGGCGGGAGTATACGTCGCAGCCCTGGAAGGTGAATCCGAGCGGATGCCCGGTTGCCGGGGCGCCGTCGGAATTTGCCAGCTGGCAGTTGTCGTTCGGCGCCACCTGGGTGAACAGGCCCGGAAAGAGCGCCACAACAATAATCAGGGCAATCATCACGGCTGAAATGATGAACAGCGGGCGACGGCGGAGCTTGCGCCAGGCATCGGCCCAGAGGCTAAGCGGTGCCTGGTCTACTTTGAGCGAGTCTGTTGCCAGCAGAGGGGTCTCCTCAACGGGGGCAACGAAGTGCTCGATTTCGCGATTAGTTTTCATAACGGATCCTTGGATCAAGCCAGGCATAGAGCAAGTCGACCAACAGGTTGGCAATTACGAAGACGAGCACCAGGACGCTGACAATCGCGACCACGGTGGGGCCTTCGCTGCGGATGACGGCCTGGAACAGCTTCTGGCCAACGCCCGGGACGTTGAAGATACTCTCCGTAACGATGGCGCCGCCCATCAGGCCGCCGAGGCTGGCGCCCAGATAGGTGATGACCGGAATCATCGAGTTACGAAGGATGTGCGTGATCACCACGCGCGGCCGTGACAGGCCTTTCGCGGTGGCGGTGCGCACGTAGTCGGCATTCATGTTTTCGATGACCGATGCACGGGTGAGCCGCAGGACGTAGGCGAAGGAAACCAGTCCAAGCACAGTGGCCGGCAGGATCAGGTTGCCCCAGTCCGCGTTTGCTCCAACAGTGGGTTTGGCCCAGCCAAGCTGCACACCAATCAGCAACTGCAGGACGAAGCCGAGGACGAAGGTCGGGATGGCGATGACCACCAGAGACGCAACGAGCACCGTCGCGTCGAAGATCTTCCCCTTGCGCAGGCCGGCAATGAGGCCGAAGGTGACGCCAAAGACAGTCTGGATAATGAGGGCCTCGACGGCAAGCATGACCGTCACCGGAAAAATCCGGCCAAGGGACGCCGCAATCGGCTGGCCGGTGAAATCGACTCCGAGGTTGAAGGTGAACAGGTTCTTGAGGAAGAGCCCGTATTGCACCCAGAACGGCTGGTCGAGGTTGTACTGCTGGCGGAGCTGCGCGATCACGGCTTCGCTGGGGGGACGGTCGCCGAACAGCGCCCGGATGGGGTCACCCGGAAGCGCGAAGACCATGAAGTAGACGAGCAGGGTGGTTCCGATAAACACCGGAATGATCTGCAGCAGGCGCCGGAGAATGTACTGGATCACAGCGACATCTCCCGCGCGTTTGTGGGGCTATGGGGGATCATGTAGGACAGCTTTCGTGCCGGTTCCAAGGCTATGGGGGCCCGGCTTTGTGGCCGAACCCCCATTAGCTTTTGACGTGGATATGTTCCGAGAACTACTTGGCGGTGATGGCCCAGTACTGCAGAACACCGTTCCAGCCAGAGTCAACATTGCTGACGTTCTGGCTCCAGACGGCCTGACGTGCGGAGTACCACAGCGGCAGGTTCGGGAGTTCCTCGAAGAGAATTTCCTGTGCCTGGGTGAACTTCTTGTTGGCGTCGTCCGTGGACTTGGCGCCGAGGCCTTCGGTGAGGAGCTTGTCGAACTCGGGGTTCGTGTAGCCCTCGTAGTTGGCGCTGGCGCCGGTCTTCAGGAGCGGGCCGAGGAAGTTGTACAGCGACGGGTAGTCTGCCTGCCAGCCGGCACGGGTCAGGCCGGGAAGGTCCTTGGCGGTGCGCAGCTTCAGGATTTCAGCAAACTTGGCGAACGGCTGGCCCTCGGCCTTGATTCCCAGGTTGTTCTTGAAATTGTTGGCAACGGCGTCGATCCATTCCTTGTTGCCGCCGTCAGTGTTGTACGCAAGCTGCAGGGTCTTGTCAGCCGGCCACGGGCTGATGGCGTCGGCCTTCGTCCACAGGTCCTTGGCCTTGGCGGCGTCGAACTTGAGAACATCGGAACCGGCAACATTTTCGTTGTAGCCGTCAACGGCCGGGGAGGTGAAGTCCTTGGCCGGGATGCGGGTTCCGGAGAAGATGACTTTGGTGATCTCTTCGCGGTTGATGGCCATGGACAGCGCCTGGCGGCGGAGCTTGCCCGCCTCGCCCTGGAACTCGGGCAGGTAGCCCGGGATGTTCAGGGTGGAGTTGCCTGCATACGGCTTGTTGAGGTGGTTCTCAGGGAAGTCCGTGGTGTAGGTCTTCAGGGCATCCGTCGGCAGGACGTCCGTGACATCGAGGTTGTTGCCCTGGATGTCGGTGTAGGCCGGGGCCGGGTCGGTGTAGAACTTGAACGTCACGCCGCCGTTCTTGGCAGCACGCGCACCCTGGTAATCAGCGTTCTTGACCAGTTCGATCTGGCTGTCGTGCTGCCAGGCACCTTCCTTGGCCATCTTGTACGGGCCGTTACCGACCGGGTTCTCGCCGAATTTCTTCGGGTCCTTGATGGCGTCAGCGGGCAGGGGCATGAAGGCCGAGTAGCCAAGACGCAACGGCCAGTCGGCTTCAGGCTGCGTCAGCTTGACCGTGATGGTGGAATCATCCTTCAATGCAAGGCCTGAGAGGGTCTGTGCAGTGGGGGCAGGAACGTCGGTGTCCTTGCCGTCCGCGCCCTTCTCCGTCTTGGTGGCGCTGACTGCGTCATAGCCTTCGATGGATTCGAAGAAGCTGCTGTTGCTCTGGGCGTTGGTGCTCAGAGCGGCGAAGTTCCATGCGTCAACAAAGCTCTTGGCGGTAACTTCCTCGCCGTTGGTGAACTTGCTGCCGGACTTGACCTTGATGGTGTAGTTCTGGCCGTCCGGGGACTCGATGGACTCTGCCAGCGCGTTGACGGACTTGCCGCTGGGGTCGTAGCTCCGAAGTCCTTCGAACAGGAGCTCCACAACGCGGCCACCGTACACTTCGCCGGTATCGGCGGGCATCAGGGGCTTCTGCGGTTCGTTGCTGTACGCGGTGATGACCTTGTTGGGGTCGCCTGCAGCCTGGCTGGCACCGTCTGTGGAGCCGCCTCCGGCACCGCATCCGGTCAGGGCAAGGGCCGCGATGGCAACCATGCCCAGTGCTTTGGAAGTGCGCGAAAAACGCATTCCGCCTCCTATGAGTTGTGGGAGTTGAGTTAGGGAAATCTTGTGCTTCCCCGCAGGCCGGGCACAGAGGTGTCCTGTGACGTGGCATACATAAGTGAGTAGCCTAACCTCAAAATGTCCAAATATTGGAACTCTGTTGCCAAACTGTGACCCGGTCACAATTTGACCATTAGCGTCAACAGCGGCGCATTTCAAGTCACATGTTACTCACTGGTATGCTACCCCTGATGTGACGGACGCTACTCCACTCCACTCGCCAGCAACTGCGCCCTCAGCTCCCTCCGCTCACGCTGTTTTTCGGGGTCCGGAAGCGGCACGGCGGCAAGCAGCCGCTGCGTGTAGGGCTCCTGCGGATTGCGCAGAATCTGGTCCCGGGTGCCTTGCTCGACGATCCTGCCGCGTTGCATCACACAGATCCGGTCGGCCAGTACGTCGACCACTGCCAGGTCGTGAGTCACGAACAGGCAGGCGAAGCCGAGGTCCTTTTGGAGGTTCTGGAACAGTTCAAGCACTTTGGCCTGCACAGAGACGTCAAGAGCCGACGTCGGCTCATCCGCCACCATCAGCTTCGGCTTGAGCGACAGCGCCCGGGCAATGCCCACGCGCTGCTTTTGCCCGCCGGACAGTTCATGCGGGTACCGGTTGCGGTAGCTCCGCGGCAGCTCAACCTGGTCAAGCAGGGCCTCGATCCGCTTCTGCAGCCCGCTTCCCTTGGCTTCCCCGGCAAGGAACATCGGTTCGCCGATGCTCTCGCCGATCGGAAGGCGCGGGTTCAGCGACGAGGACGGGTCTTGGAACACCATGCCGATGTGGCGGCGGACCTGGTGCAGCTGTTTGCCGTTTTTCTTGGCGGCGGAGATGTCCTGGCCTACGACCCGCATGGTGCCGGCGGCGACCGGAAGCAGCCCCACGGCCGCCCGGCCGATGGTGGTCTTGCCTGAACCTGATTCGCCGACCAGCCCAACCACTTGGCCCGGGTAGATCACGAGGTTTGCGCCTTCGACGGCCCTGAAAGCCGGCACACGGCCCTGTTTGGGGTACTCGATCGCCACATCGGTCAGTTCAAGGACAGGCTCGCCCTGGGGCCGTTCCGCAGCCGCAGCAGCCAGCGCCGCAGCGTTCTCGCGTTCGCGCCGGGCCAGTTCCGCGTGGTCCACCGATTCGAGTTCGGCGTGTGTAGCGGCAGCCAGCGCGGCAGTGACGTCCACCTCTTCGCCGGGCTCCGCACCTCCTTGGCCGAGGTGCGGCACTGCCGCCAGGAGAGCCTGGGTGTACTCGTGCCGGGGGTTGCGGAAGATTTGTTCGGCCGTTCCCGTCTCGACAATCAGACCCTGCCGCATCACGGCGATCCGGTCGGCAAGGTCCGCCACTACACCCATGTCATGGGTAATGAGCACGATGGCGCTGTCCAGTTTGTTCCGGAGGTTGCGCATGAGGTCCAAGATTTCGGCCTGGACCGTCACGTCCAAGGCAGTCGTGGGCTCGTCGGCAATAAGGAGTTTGGGATCGCAGGACAGTGACTGCGCGATCATGGCCCGTTGCCGCTGGCCTCCGGACAACTGGTGCGGGTAGGACCTGAAGGCCTTCTCCGGGTCCGGGAGCTCCACCAGTTCCAGCATCCGCAAGGCACGCTCCTTGGCCTGCTCAGGCGAAACTTCGTTGTGGAGCCGCACCGTCTCCACGATCTGCGCCCCAACTGTGTATACCGGGTTGAGGGCGGTCATCGGCTCCTGGAAGATCACGGCCACATCCTTGCCGCGGACCTCGCGGATGTTGGCTGCGTTAGCGCCGAGCAATTCTTTACCGGAGAGCCGGACGCTGCCGGACACCCGGCTGTTGCTGGGCAGGAGGCCCAGGAGGGCCATGGAGCTGGCACTCTTGCCGGAACCGGACTCCCCCACAATGGCCAGGACTTCGCCTGCCCTGACCTCGTAGTTCAGGCCGATGGCCGCGGGCACCCACTTCTTGTCCACGCCGAAGTCAACGCTGAGATCGCGGACCTCAAGGACAACTGCGCCCTTGGCGGGATCCTGTGCCGGGGCGGTGTCCTGGTTAGGGGTGATGTTGTCAGTCATGACGCGTTCCCTTCCGCCCAGGCCACGACTGCACTGAAGATTAGTGCTGTGGCCTGGAATCCTGAATTATTAGGGGCATGAGCAGTGTGCCGCACGCCGGAAATGTTGAAGTCTTCAAAGCCCGCACCAACAAGTGGTTCGCCTGGCTGTCCTGGCTGGTCGCAGCACTTGGCCTCGCCGTCACTGCGGCGGCCGGAGAGCCGGCGGCGCTTCTGGGCACAGGCCCGCTGCTGCTGGTCGGCTTCCTGGGCTGGCTGCTGTTCTGGATGCCCGCTGTGGTGATCCACGACGGCGGCATCACGCTGGAGAATCCGTTCCGCTCCGTCGACGTCCCGTGGTCCGCCCTCGTGAACGTCGACACCCGGTACGCGCTGACGCTGGTCACGCCTGCACGGAACTATGTCTCGTGGGCTGCACCCGCGCCGGGCATCTGGGGTGGGCGCAACGCCCGTCCCGAGGATCTCAAGGGCCTTCCTTCCGCGACCTACGGACCGGGAAAGTCCGTGCGTCCCGGGGACCTGAAGACCACCGATTCCGGCCAAGCGGCCCGGCTGGTTCGCGGACGTTGGGAAGAGCTGGTCGAAACGGGCGCCCTGGACGCGGGAAATGCCGAAGCAACGGCTGTCAGGGTGACCTTCCGCTGGACGGCCATTGCCGCCACTGCCGTGCTCTTGGCCGCCAGCTACTGGGGCGTGGCAGTTCCGTAGGGCGGATGCCCGGACAGGGCGCATTCAGTCGCCCGCAGAGCCGTCGGCTGCTGCAGCGGGGGCCTTCCGCACCTCAGCAGGCTTCACGTCCTTGGCCTTCTTGGCGTTGAACTTCTTCTGCCGCGGATCGAACGCATCGCGAAGTCCGTCGCCGATGAAGTTGATGCTGAGGCAGATCAGGACAATGAAGAGCCCGGGGAACCAGAACAGCCATGGCCGGGTGGCAAATGCTTCCTGGTTTTGTGAGATCAGCAGGCCCAGTGAGGTGTCCGGGGATTTCACGCCGACGCCGAGGTAGCTCAGGGCCGTTTCCAGCAGGATGGCAGCGGACATGGTCAGGGTCACGTTAACGATCAGCACACCGATGGCATTGGGCAGGATGTGCTTGAAAATGATCCGTGAATTGCTGGCGCCCGAGATGCGTGCCGCATCGACGAACTCCCGCTCACGCAGCGTGAGGAACTCCCCGCGCATCAGCCGGGCGAGGCCAACCCAGCTGACGAGGCCAAGGAAGATGCCAAGGATCAGGATGCCGTTGCTGGCCGCGAAACCCGAAAACCAGCCTCCCTGGTCCCGGCGGTTGACGCTCTGGGCGACTACGGCGGCGAGCAGCAGCACGGGGATGATGATGATGACATCGGTGATCCGCATCAGCACGGCCTCGACCCAACCTCGGAAATAACCCGACAGGCCGCCTACCACGGTGCCGAGCAGGCCAGCGATGGTCCCGATGAGGAGCATGATGATGATGGACTGCTGGGCTCCACGCATGGTCATGGCGAAGAGGTCGCGGCCGATGCGGTCCTGCCCGAACGGGTGTTCGCCCCAGGCCGGCGGCCACAAGGACGCGGTCGGAACGCCGTCATTGACGAGCGGTGAGACGTCCAGGTGGTTGTATTTCCACCAGCCCGGAATTCCGGCCCAGCCCACTGAAGTGAACGCCATCAAAAAGATGATGGCAAAAATGAACAGGCCTGCAATGGCTCCGCTGTGGCCCAGGAACCGCTTACGTACTATTTGTCCCTGGCTCAGCCCCTTTGCGTCCGGCTCAAGGGACGCACCCGGCGGCCTGGGGTGTGAGTGCTCGGCGAGGAATTCTTCCTGCTGGGTTGGCTGGCTCATGCCTTAATCCTTACGCGGGGATCGAGTGCGGAATACGCAAGGTCTGCGATCAGGTTGAACACCATCGCGGTCACTGCCACGCATACGAATACGCCCATGACCGGGTTTGGGTCCGTATGCATGATGCCGTCCAGGAAGAGGAAACCCATGCCTCGAACGGAGAACACGGTCTCCGTGATGACGGCTCCGCCTATGAGCGCCCCGATATCAAAAGCAACGATGGTGGCAATGGGAATCAGTGCGTTGCGGAACGCATGTCCCATCACCACGGACCTTTCAGAGAGGCCCTTGGCCCGGGCTGTCCTGATGTAGTCCATATTCATGATTTCCAGCATGGACGATCGGGTGAACCGCGTGTAGCTTGCCAGCGAAACAAGGATGAGGGCCATGGTCGGGAGAATCAGGTGGGTGAACGTGTCCAGTGTCAGGATCCAGAAGTCGCCCTGGATGTTGGGGGTGCCCGCACCGATGGTGGCGATCGGCCTGCCCCGGACCCTGCTGTTGCTGAAGTAGCTGGGCCAGGCCTGCATGAAGCGGTCCATGAGGACGAGCCCGCCTACCAGGAAGGAAGTTATGCCGGCAGCCCGCATGGACTGGCCCCGGTCGTAGCCGCCCATCAGGTAGCCCACGGCTACGCCCACGCCGACGGTCGCGATGCCCAGCAGGACGATCATGACGGCCGTCGCCTGGTTCAGGAGCGGCTGGACTGCGAAGTACGCCACCAGTCCAACTGCCACAACGATCAGCGACGCTTGCAGCGCCTTCCGGTTCTTGAGCCCCGCCACCAGGAGGGTGACGGCGAATGCGAGGCCCACCCCGGCAATTGCTATGACCACCGGTCCAAGGCCGGGGTTCCGGAACCACTGGACAACAGAGAAATAGATCAGGATAAGGCTGACCGCGAGGAACACGGTACCGCCTGAAACGATGCGGCGGCGGGCTGCCCCGCCTACGGCAACGGCAACTATCAGGCCTGCGATGGCCCCGATCCCGAGTGCCACCGGCAGCGGAATCTCAGGATTGCGGAGAAAATCGTTGAAACCGATGGCCCCGTATTCCTTCAACAGCACCGCAACCCAGAAAATGGGGAGCGAGAAGAAGAGGAAGGCCATGAACGTCACGCCGTAGTCCAGGGCACTGTACTGCCGAAGCGCCGTGATGATGCCCAGCGCGATACCGATGAGGATTGCCAGAATCGTGGCGCCGGTGACAAGTGTCAGGGTTTGCACCAGCGCAAATCCGAGCGCATCGGTAATCGGCTGTCCGGCGATGTTCTTTCCGAGGTCACAGGAGCTGCCGAAAGGGACCAGGCACCTGGCTGCTCCGCTGAGCCACTTGAAGTACCTGAGGGGTGCCGGAGTATCCAGGTCAAGGAGCTGGCTGCGTGAGTCCATGAGCTGTTGTTTGTTCGGAGCGCTGCTGGCGCGGAACTCCTCCAGCGGATCCCCCGACGACGCTGTCAGGAGATACACGAGGAATGATGCCCCGAGAAGTATAAGTGCGGCCGTAATCAGTCGCCGGACGATGTACGTCACCATGGTGGAAAGCCTCGATATCCGGGCCGGGATCTCACCGCGCCCATCGCAGAATCAGTCCGGCTTCCCGAGTGAGGTGGGCGGAAAGCCGGCAGAGTGCCGGTGCTGCCGGCGAAGGCGCCGGGACGTTCGTGCATTTGTCCCGGCGCCTTCACCTGCTGTTTGCTCGTTGAGCGGGGGCTCTACTTCTCAGCCCACTCCCAGAAGTTCCACCAGACACCGGTCTGGTTCGGCATGAACTTCACGCCCGTGATCCGGTCGCTGTAGGCGTCAACTCCGACGGACTGGAAGAGCGGAAGGCCGTAGGCGGACTCCCAGATCTTCTTGTCAATCTCCTTGCTGAGCTCATCCTGCTTGCTGCGATCGGTGGTGACGATCAGCTCGTCCATCAGCTTGTCAGCTTCCGGATCGCTGAACTGGTTGAAGTTCGATCCGTTGCCGCTGCGGAAGATCTGCGGCACGCCGGAAACGCCGACACCCGGGTTGATCCAGCCGAAGATGGTGGCATCGTAGCTGCCGTCGCCGAGGGCCTTGCCCCAGTCAGACTTGCCAAGGCCGCCGTCAACGATCTTGAAGCCGGCCTTGGTGGCCGACTCGCGGATCAGGGAGAAGGCGTCAACGCGGTTGGGGTTGTCCTTGTTGTACATGATGCGGATCTCAGGCGTCTTGCCGGCGAGGAGCGCCTTGGCACCGTCGATGTCCACGTCCTGGTATGCGGAAGAACCGTTGTTCTTGACCGAATCAGCGTAGGCCGCCTGGGCAGGAACGAACAGCTGCGAGTCCAGCGGCTTGGCCTCCGGGTCGAGCTTCTTCACGATCTTGTCCACGATGTCCTTGCGCGGGACGGTCTTCATGAACGCCTCGCGGACGCTCTTTTCGGCCAGGGGACCCGAGTAGTTCAGGTCGATGTGGTCGTAGGAAAGCTGGTTGCCCTGTTCAACGGTGACACCCTGGCTTTCAAGCGCCTTGAGCTGCTCGATGGTATCTGCTGAGGCCTGCGGAGCAATGATGTCCGCTTCGCCGTTCTTAAGTGCCTGCACCTGCGCCGGCGCGGAACCGATGTAGCGGACCGTGATTTCGTCCAGGCTGGCTTCCGGGCCCCAGTTGTAGTCCTTGTTGCGGACCATCGTCAGGGACTGGTCCTGCGTGACGCTCTTGACGATGTACGGGCCGTTGGAGAGGAAGAGGCTCGGGTCAGACGGCAGGGTCTTGGTGTCGAAACCGGTGTTCCAAAGATCCGCCATGGCCTTCAGCTTCTCGTCGGCCGGCTTCGGGGCTTTGGGATCACCCTTCGGCTTCTCCTTCAGGTAGTCCACCAGGGCCTGCGCGTCGGTCAGGCCGGCTTTCTTGGCCAGGACGTGCGCTGCGATGTCGATCCCGGGACCGCCAAGGATGGTTTCCCAGTCAGCGAAGGGCTTGGAGTACTTGATGGTCATGGAACGGTTGCTGTCACCGATTTCGGGGAAGTCAGTGAGCTTGAGACCGGTGGGATCGCCGGCGTAGGAGAAGTAGGATGTGCCGGTCTTCGCCTCGGAGTCGGCATCGTCGTAGTAACCCGAGAAGGCCGCCCATTGCAGCAGGAGGTCAGCCGCCGTTACCGGCGTACCGTCGGACCATTTGACTCCCTCATTGATGGTGTACTTCACCGTCAGGGGATCATCGGAAGTCTTTTCCATCTTGCCGAACTTCTCGTTGCGTACAACGTTCAGCTGGTTGTCGATGTAGTAGAAACCCGAGTGGGTGGCATAGCTGATCTTTGAGTTGATGTCCGTGTTGCCATCGGCAGTGTTCGGATTGAACGTGTTGAACGCGTTCACCTCGACCACCGTGGCTGAACCACCCTGTTTGCCGGCAGTAGCGCTTGACGGGGTTGTCCCGCCGCTGTTGCCGGCGCAGGCGCTGAGAGCTAGCGCGGCAGCAGCCGCGACGCCTACCGCTTTGGAAATACGACCTAAGCGCATTCCGCCTCCTATGTTTCTGTGGTGTTGAAAAGACCGCCGCTGTAGGCGCCGGCCAGACCGCCCATTCCCCCAGTGAGAATGTGGCTCGTCTCACATGAGCAGTAGCCTAGACCCGAAAAGAATGCGCATGGGACCAAAGTTGCCCGTGAGTAAAGGTTGTTACCGAGCTGCAACAATGGACAGGCGGAGCCGTTTTAATTCTTAAGGAAGCCGGGCGCGGAACACCAGCCCGGAGGGCGGGTCCAATCACAACAAAAGCCCCGATTCTATGGAATCGGGGCTTTCACCGTTAATGCTCAATCACTGACTTTTGGGTGCTGCTGCTACACGTTGAAGCGAAACTCCACCACGTCGCCGTCGGCCATGACATATTCCTTGCCTTCGATGCGGACCTTGCCGCGGGCCTTTGCCTCGGCCATGGAACCGGCCTCCATGAGGTCGTCGAAGGAGACGACTTCGGCCTTGATGAAGCCGCGTTGGAAGTCGGAGTGGATCACACCGGCGGCCTGCGGTGCCGTGTCACCCTGGTGGATGGTCCAGGCGCGTGTCTCTTTGGGTCCTGCCGTCAGGTAGGTCTGCAGCCCGAGGGTGTGGAAGCCGACCCGTGCCAGCTGGTCGAGGCCCGATTCGTCCTGGCCGTTCATTTCCAGCATCTCGCGGGCTTCTTCCTCGTCCAGTTCCACGAGGTCCGATTCAAGCTTGGCGTCGAGGAAGACGGCGTCCGCCGGGGCAACCATGGCCCGCAGTTCTTCCTGCTTCCCGGGGTCGCCGAGGATTCCTTCGTCAGCGTTGAAGACGTAGATGAACGGCTTGGCCGTGAGCAGGCCGAGCTCCTTGAGGTGCTCCATTTCGAGCTTGTCGCTCTTGATCGAGGAGAAGATGGTGTCGCCGCGTTCGAGCACGGCCTGCGCCGCCTTGATGGCGGCCAGTTCGGCCGCGTCGCGCTTCTTGATCTTGACTTCTTTTTCGATCCGGGGAATGGCATTTTCAATGGTCTGAAGGTCAGCCAGGATCAGTTCGGTGTTGATCGTCTCCATGTCCGAGCGCGGATCCACCTTGCCGTCGACGTGGATGACGTCGGGGTCATCGAACACGCGGACAACCTGGGCAATGGCCTCGGCCTCACGGATGTTGGCGAGGAACTTGTTGCCCAGGCCTTCGCCCTCCGACGCACCCTTGACGATCCCGGCGATGTCGACGAACGACACCGGAGCAGGCAGCAGTCGCTGGGATCCGAAGACGGCGGCCAGCTTGGCGAGCCGCGGGTCCGGCAGGTTGACCACACCGACGTTCGGCTCGATCGTGGCGAACGGATAGTTCGCCGCGAGCACCTGATTGCGGGTCAGTGCGTTGAAAAGGGTTGATTTGCCGACGTTGGGCAGTCCGACGATGCCAATAGTAAGAGCCACGAGCACTAATTCTACCGGCAATCGGGCCGGAGCCCTGCGTCCGTTGGTTCCTGATCGCCTCGGACCATGACAGGCGCGTGCGTCTGCGCCAAAAATGTCAGGGGCCCGTGCCAAAGTGAACACATGGACGCTTTTGCACTGATACTTGCCCTGCTGATGCTGATTCTCGGCGCCGTGATTGGCGCAGCCTCCACCTACGTGGTGCTCCGGCGGCGCAGCGTGGCCCTGGAGCAGGACTTCGACGGCGTTTCGGCCCGCCTCTCGGAGGTCAGCGCCCAGTTCGCGGCAGCCGACGCCGAGCGGCGCCTTTTGTCGGCACAGAACCGGGAGCTGGGCGAGTCACGCAATCAGGACGGCAGCGTCCTTCGCGCCCTGGCGCCTGTGGCAGAGAAACTTACGGCGGTGCAGCAGCAGGTGTCCCTGCTTGAACGTGACCGACTGGAGCAATACGGGCAGCTGGCACAGCAGCTGCAGGAGGCCCGCCTCTCCGACCAACAGCTTCTTCGCTCAACCCACGCCCTTGAATCCGCCCTGCGCTCCAACAGCGCCCGCGGTCAGTGGGGCGAAGTCCAGCTCCGCCGCGTCGTGGAAGCCGCAGGCATGCTCCGCCATGTGGACTTCCACGAGCAGCAGCACAGCGCCGGCGCGGGGAACGCCGTCCGGCCCGACCTCGTGGTCCAGCTACCGGGCGGGAAGCAGCTTGTGGTGGACGCCAAGGTGCCCCTGGCGTCGTACCTGGAGGCCCAGGACCTGGGCTCCTCGGCGGGGCAACAGCAGACCGGGCCGGCGCTCACCGGCCAGAACGCGCTGCTGGCGGCACACGCCAAGGCGTTGAAATCACACGTGGACGCCCTGAGCACCAAGAAGTACTGGGACATTCCGGGCAACTCGCCGGAACTCGTGATCTGCTTCCTGCCAGCGGAATCCATCCTGGCAGCCGCGCTTGCGGCGGATCCCGCCCTCTTGGACTACGCCCTGAACAAGAACGTGGTACTCGCGTCCCCCGGCACTCTCCTGGCCGTCCTGAAGTCAGTGGCGTTCACCTGGCGCCAGGATGTCCTGACAGACAGTGCCCGCGAGCTCTTCGAGTTGGCACGGCAGCTCTACGAGCGGATGGGAACGCTCGGTGAAAACGTCACCAAGCTGGGGTCCTCGCTGAAGACTTCCGTTGACCGCTACAACTCCATGGTCGGAACGCTCGAAGCCCGTGTCCTCCCCACCGCACGGAAACTCAACGCCCTCGAGGCCGAAGGACTGACGACGCCGCCTGCAATCGAGGTGACTCCCCGCTCCGTGGCAGCACCGGAACTCCAGTCGGAGGAGTCCGCCGCCTAGTCGGCAGCCGGACAGGAACCAGCCGGGAGTGCGTCAGGCCCGCGCGCCTCGTCCGCCGAGGGCTCGGGTCACGTCGCCGGACTTCTTGAGCGTTGCGCGAAGCTCCTTGGGCAGGGAGAAGAGCAGGTCTTCCTCCGCTGTGACCACTTCCTCCACGCTGCCGTAGCCGTAGTCCGCAAGGAGCCGGAGCACATCCTTGACCAGCACCTCCGGAACCGATGCGCCGGAGGTGACGCCAACCGTGGCGACGCCCTCGAACCACGCCTCATCCACTTCGTTGGCGAAGTCGACGCGGTAGGACGCCTTGGCACCGTATTCCAGTGCAACTTCCACTAGCCGGACAGAGTTGGAGGAATTGGCCGAACCCACCACGATGACCAGGTCGGCCTGCGGGGAGATCTTCTTAATGGCCACCTGGCGGTTGGTGGTGGCGTAGCAGATGTCGTCGCTGGGCGGGTCCTGCAGCGTCGGGAAGCGTTCCTTCAGCAGCCGGACTGTTTCCATCGTTTCATCCACGCTCAGTGTGGTCTGCGACAGCCAGATGACCTTTTCCGGATCCCTGACCGTCACCTTATCCACTTCGTGCGGGCCGTTGATGATCTGGATGTGCTCAGGAGCTTCACCGGCCGTGCCTTCAACTTCCTCGTGGCCGTCGTGGCCGATGAGGAGGATGTCAAAGTCGTCCTTGGCGAATCGGACGGCTTCCCGGTGCACCTTGGTGACCAGCGGACAGGTGGCATCAATGGTCCGCAGGCCACGGTCCTCTGCCGACTGCACCACTGCGGGCGATACCCCGTGGGCGGAAAAGATGACCAGCGCACCTTCGGGGACCTCATCGGTCTCATCAACGAAGATGGCGCCCTTCTCCTCAAGCGAGCTCACGACGTGAACGTTGTGAACGATCTGCTTTCGGACGTACACAGGCGGACCATAGTGCTCCAGTGCCTTCTCAACCGCAATGACTGCCCGGTCCACTCCGGCGCAGTAGCCGCGGGGAGCTGCGAGAAGCACTTTTTTGGGACCGGGCACCGGGGCCGCAGCCAGCACGTCCTCAGGCGATCGGCGCCTGCGTGGAATTGACGGCATGGGTATGGAGACAGCTGAGGTGGTCATTGTTCAATGCTACCGGGAACGCTGGTCGCGTCCGGTGCCCGCGCCGACGGCCCCAGCAACGACGCGGAGAATGACACCCGCCACGATGAGGACTGCGCCGGCCATGAGCCCCGCCACGATCCACTGCCCGAACCGTTCGGAGGATGCCGCGACGAATTCGCTTTTGAAGATGTCCGCCACCTCGTTCCCGCTGGCTGTCCCGCCCACTGCGAGTCCGGCCGCGTCTGAGCCGAGTTTCCAAACCGCCGCCAGCACCAACGCCCCGGCTCCCGTGCCCACCAGCACAGTCCAGCGGCGGCGTGCGGCAATGAGGGCCAGCAGGAAGGCGATGGCGGAGCCGGCGGCCAGCGGCCAGCCCATGGGGGCATACGCCGAAACCTGGTCCACGAGTTGACGCTGGCTCGGCTGTCCTATGTTGATCAGTGTCTGGTCCGGCGCGTCGAGCGGAATATTCATAGCTTCCGAAATCTGTTTGGTCAGCAGGCCAACCAGGGGCGCCACATCCAGGGTGAGGGACGTGGACGGTTCCGCCTCCGTCGAGGCGGCCCCGGAAGCCGGGAAATTGAGCCGGTGGCTCTTCCTCAGTGTCTCTTCCCAGGCTGCCGGATAGCCGGGGAGCGTCGTCAGGGATTTGGCGGCTGAGTCGAGGATCGGCTGCACCAGTTCCGTGAACGGCTCAGGAATGCGGCCGGCCGGATCGATGCTGCCAACTGCTGCCGAAGCCAGCCGTTCCTGGAAGACGGTGTCCTTGCCCAAGGGAGCGGCGAGGGAAACGAAGCCGTCCTCCTGCACAATGTTCCGGTCAACCCAGATGGCTGGAACAGCGACGGCGGCCAGCAGCAGTCCAAGGATGACGGTGGCAGCTGAGACGAAAGTGCGCAAGGGATTCCTCGGTTGTGGTGGGCGGTACTGCCATCCTAGGGGTGCCGGCAGGGAAGCAAAAAATGTCGGCTGACAGTGGTAGAGCTATGGATAGAGTTGATTTGGTTTGATGCCAGTCCGTTTTTGAAGCACTGCCACCCGCAAAGGATTCCCATGCCCAAGGCTCCCTTCCCGTCACGGTCCGACCGTGCCTGACAATGTGCCCGCGGCCACCACGGTTCCTGCCACGGCTGCCGAAACGAGCCCGGACAATCCCTGGCCCCTGCAGTTACTGTCCCAGAAGCTCAAAGCCCACATCGACCGGACTCCCTCCGCTTGGGTCGAAGGCCAGGTCATTGAGTTGAACCGCCGCGGCGGCAGCGCCTTCATGACGCTCCGGGACGTAGACGCCGAAATATCGCTGCCGGCGTCCATCTGGTCGAATGTGCTGGATCGCCAGGACGTTCCCCTGGAACGGGGTTCCAGGGTGGTGGCACTCCTGAAAGCCGAGTTCTGGCTGAAGACCGGACGCCTCAACATGTCGGTGAAGGACATCCGGCCGGTGGGGCTGGGAGACCTGTTGGCGCGGATTGAGCGGCTCCGCCACGCACTTTCCATGGAAGGGCTCTTCGCGGACTCCCGGAAGAAACGCCTCCCGCTCCTCCCCCACCGGATCGGCCTGATCACCGGACGCGATTCCGACGCCAAGAAGGACGTCCTGCGCAATGCCGCCCTCCGGTGGCCCGCGGTCGAATTCGAGATCCGGGAAGTCGCTGTGCAGGGAAACACGGCTGTGTCCCAGATTATGGGCGCGCTGCGGGACCTCGATGCCGACCCGCATGTTGACGTCATTGTGATTGCCCGCGGCGGCGGTGCGCTTGAGGACCTCCTGCCCTTCAGTAATGAGGATCTGATCAGGGCAGTGTCCAATGCCTCGACGCCGGTGGTCAGCGCGATCGGCCACGAGGCGGACCGTCCCATCCTCGACGACGTCGCTGACCTACGGGCCTCCACGCCCACGGACGCGGCAAAGAGGATTGTTCCTGACGTCGTGGAGGAGCTCGCCCGGGTACGGCAGGCCAGGGACCAGCTCCGGCGCGGCGTGAACCGCCTGGTGGAGCGGGAAGCCGACCGGCTGGCCTCCCTGCATTCACGGCCCGTGCTCGCCGCGCCGGAGGTCATGGTCAGCGCCCGGGCCGAAGACGTGGCCCGGCTCAGCAGCCGCTCCCGTGCAGCCATCAGCACGGCAGTACTGCGAGGGGCTGACCAGATCCTCCATCTCCGCAACCAGGTCCGATCCCTCTCCCCGCAGCAGACGCTGGATCGGGGCTACGCAGTGGTGCAGGTCGCCGGGAGGGCCCCGGCCGAAGACGCACCGCTGGACGTCGTTCGGCACCCTTCGCAGGCTCCGGAGGGCTCGGATCTATTCGTACGGGTTGCCGGCGGGTCCTTTGCCGCCCGGTCCACGGGCGGCCAGCGAATAACCGATACCTAAACCAGCCCCGCGCCGGAGAAATCCCCCGTAGCGCCCATCCACTCATCACCAGCAGGGAGCAATCACATTGGCAGCAGAACACAACCCGAACGCGGACATCGAAGCGCTGAGCTACGAGGAGGCACGCGAGCAGCTTGTGGCTGTCGTGGGCAAGCTGGAAGCCGGCGGGGCCAGCCTGGAGGACTCGCTCGCGCTGTGGGAGCGGGGCGAGGCCCTTGCCAGGCGCTGTGAGGAGTGGCTGGAAGGCGCCCGCAAGCGGCTGGCCGCCGCCCGTAACCAGGCCGGCCCGGAGTCGTAGGACCAGGGTCCCCGGGCCGTGTCCGTCAGGACCTTTCCACGAGGCTCCGCTCAAAGTCGACGTCGAATTCCGCAGCGGGCCATTCAAGGTGGAGGTCTTCCAGGGCCTGGAGCAGCAGTTGTTGCACGGCGATGCGCGCGTACCACTTCTTGTTCGCCGGGATCACATGCCAGGGCGCCACTTCGGTGTGCGTCTTGTCGAAGGCCGCCTGGAAGGCGGCCATGTAGTCGTCCCAGAAGGCACGCTCCTTCAAGTCGCCGCTGCTGTACTTCCAGTGCTTCGAAGGATCGTCCAGCCGGGCCAGCAGGCGGGCTTTCTGTTCGTCCCGGCTGATGTTCAACATCACCTTGACGATTCGGGTGCCGCTGGCTGAAAGCCTGGCTTCAAATTCGTTGATCGCCGTGTAGCGCCGCTCCAGCTCCTCCGGGGAGGCCCAGCCGTGGACGCGGTGGATGAGCACATCCTCATAGTGGGAGCGGTCAAACACGCCCACCATGCCGGCCGCGGGTACTTCCTTTTCGATCCGCCAGAGGAAGTCGTAGGACTTTTCCTCATCGGTGGGCGCCTTGAACGCCTTGAGCTGCACACCCTGCGGGTCCATGGCACCCACGACGTGGGCCACAATGCCGCCCTTCCCCGCCGTGTCCATGGCCTGGAGGATCAGCAGGACGCGCTTGGTGCCGCCGAATTTGGCTTCGGCGAACAGCTTCTCCTGGAGGGTGGCAAGTTTGCCGTCGAGTTCGGCCAGGAGTGCCTGTCCGTCCGATTTGCCGCCAGGGTACCCCGGAGTGGAGTCCGGATCGACGTCGGACAGCCTGAACCCCTCACCGGCTGCGAGGGTTCCCGAGGGGTGTTCGTCGAATGTTTCGATTCCTGACATGTGAAGCCTTCCGCCGATGTGCCGCCAGTCCGGAGCCCCGCTTCCTCGCGGCCGCGTCCGGCTGCCGCCGCCCGGGAGACACCGGGCGGCGCTGCTGCCATCAGGCTAGTTCCCCTGGTACCGGCTCAGGAAGTCCCCCATCCGGCCGATTGCCTCTTCGATATCCTTCACGTTGGGCAGCGTGACCATCCGGAAGTGATCCGGCCGGACCCAGTTAAAGGCGCGGCCGTGGGAAACGAGGATCTTCTGCTCACGGAGCAGGTCCAGGACAAACTTTTCGTCGTCCCGGATGTGGAAGACCTCCGGATCCAGTTTCGGAAACAGGTACAGCGCCCCCCTGGCCTGCTGCGTACTGACGCCGGGGATGGCATTGAGCAGGTCGTAAGCCTTGTTCCGCTGTTCCAGCAGGCGGCCCCCGGGCAGGATCAGGTCATTGATGCTCTGGTATCCGCCCAATGCCGTCTGGATGGCATGCTGGGCAGGCACGTTGGCACACAAGCGCATGTTGGCAAGCAGGCTGATGCCTTCGAGGTAGTCGGCGGCGTCCTTCTTTGGCCCGGAAATCGCCATCCAGCCGGCCCGGTACCCGCACACGCGGTATGCCTTGGACAACCCGCTGAAGGTCAGGCACAGGACGTCGTCGCCGGTGAGGCCGGCCAGGTTCACATGGACAGCGTCCTCGTACAGGATCTTCTCGTAGATTTCATCCGCGAAAAGGACCAGGCCGTGCTTTTCAGCCAGGGCCACGATCCTTTTGAGGGTTTCCTCGGGATACACCGCACCGGTGGGGTTGTTCGGGTTGATCACCACAATTCCCTTGGTGCGCGGAGTGATCTTGGATTCGAGGTCCTCCAGGTCCGGCTGCCAGCCGGACTCCTCATCACAGAGATAATGCACCGGGCGCCCGCTTGCGAGGGCCACGGAGGCGGTCCAGAGCGGGTAGTCAGGCGTGGGAATCAAAACCTCGTCGCCGTCGTCGAGGAGGGCCATGAGCGACATGGTGATGAGCTCGCTGACGCCGTTGCCGAGGTAGATGTCGTCCACGTGGATGTTCTGGATACCGCGGGTCTGGTAATACTGAGACACTGCGGTCCGGGCGGAGAATATGCCGCGGGAGTCACTGTAGCCCTGGGCATGGGGCAGATGGCGGATCATGTCCACCAGGATCGCGTCCGGCGCTTCAAAACCAAACGGGGCCGGGTTTCCGATGTTCAGTTTGAGGATCCGGTGACCCTCTGCCTCCATTTGCTGGGCGGCCTGAAGAATCGGTCCACGGATGTCGTAGAGGACATTATGAAGCTTGGTGGACTGCTTGAATTCTGCCATTCATCAAATATGCCATATGGAGGATGTACTTCCGCTGAGACTTGACTCACACGGAGAACGACGGCGGCGCCCGCCGGACCCCGTGAGGTCCGGCAGGCGCCGTCGGACTTGCGTCGGCTGGTTTGGCCTACTTGACGAGGCCCTTGTCCTTGAGCCAGGCCGCCGCAGCATCCTTCGGGTTTTGCTTCTGCGTCCCGCTGACTGCACGGTTGAGGTTGATCAGGTCATCCGTGGTGAGGATCTTGGAAACGGAGTTGAGCGCTTCCTTGGCCTTATCGGTCATCTTGGCCTTGTTGTACAGCGGCAGGACCTGCTGGGCGATGAAGTTGTTCTTGGGATCATCCAGGACCACCAGGTCGTTGTCGGCAATGGCCGGCGTGGTGGTGTAGATGTCCGCAACCTGCACCTGGTCCTCAAGCAGCGCCTTGACGGTGATGGGGCCGCCGCCGTCGCTGAACGGTTCCAGCTTCTTGGGTTCGCAGCTGTAGTTCTTCTTCAACCCCGGCAGGCCGTAGGCGCGCTCTGCGAAGGTAGCCGGAGCTCCGACCACAAGCTCGCTGCAGACCTTGGCGAGGTCTTCAATCGATTTGAGCTGGTATTTTTCAGCCGTAGCTTTCGTCACCACCATGGCGTCCTTGTCCTCCGCCTTGGACGCTTCCAGTACGGCCAGGCCCTCCGGCAGCTTGGCCGGAAGCGCCTTGTAGATGTCCTCCGCCGAAACCTCGGTGGCTTCCTTGTTCACATGCAGCAGGAGGTTTCCGCTGTAGTCGGGAATCACGTCCACAGAGCCGTCCTGGACAGCCTTGAAATACACCTCGCGCGAGCCGATGTTGGGTTTGGTGCTGGCGGTGACGCCGGCGGCGTTCAGGGCACCGGCATAGATTTCAGCGATGATCTGGCTTTCGGGGAAGTCCGCAGACCCGATCACCAGCGCCGATCCTGCCCCGGAACCGCTCGTGGCCGGCGCACTTCCAAGCGGATCCGAACCGCCGCCGCACGCGGACAGGGCCAGGGCTAGGCCCACGCCGGCAGCCAGGCCGCCGAAGGCGCGGCGGCCCAGGTTACTAGGGTTGGTTTCCTTCATGATGTACCTCCTTGAACAACAGGCTCCGCGGGCACGGGGTCTGTGAGATCAACCGGCGCCTGCTGGCTCCGGCCTGGCGTGGCAGAGGCTCCCCGGGACAGGAAAAGCCTCTGGAAAACAGCGAGCAGCAGATCGACGGTGATGGCCAGCGCTGCGATCAGCAGCGAACCGCCCAGCATCTGCGGAAAATCAGACAACACCAGGCCGTCAAAGAGATACCGGCCCAGTCCGCCGAGGTTGATGTAGGCCACCACCGAGACGGTGGCGATCACCTGGAGCACACCGGTCCTGAATCCGCCGAACATCACGGTCAGTGCGTTGGGAAATTCCGCCCGGAACAGCACCTGCAGTTCGGTCATGCCCATGGCCCGGGCCGCGTCCACGACGTTCCGGTCCACGCTGGCAATCCCGGCGTAGGTACCCGCGAGCAGCGGGGGGACCGTGAGAATCACCAGGGCCCAGATGGGAGGCATCAGGCCGATGCCGGCCAGCAGCACGAAAAGGGTCAGCAGGCCCAGGGTGGGCAATGCCCGCAGTGCACCGGCCAAGGCAACCACCGCCACCCGGCCGCGCCCGGTGTGTCCGACATAGAGGCCGATGGGGACGGCGATGGCGGTGGCAATCAGCATCACGAGTCCCGTGTACTGCAGGTGCTCAGCGAGCCTCGCGGGAATGCCCGAGCTCCCTGCCCAGTTCAGCGGGTCTCCCAGCCAGGCGAAGGTGTCCGTAAAGACGTTGCTCATGCCGACGCACCCTCCGCCCGGACATCGGACAGCCGTTCGGCCGCGGAAGGGAGCCCGGCCTTGTCCGTTCTGCCGGCAGCCCTGGTCCAGGGCGTCAGCAGACGTTCCAGAAGCACGAGGACCGCATCCATCAAAAGTGCCAGCACCAGGATGGCAATGATCCCGACCACGACTTCGGTAATGAAGCCCCGTTGGAGGCCGGAGGTGAAGAGCATGCCGAGGTTACCGATTCCCAGGAGGGCCGCCACGCTCACCAGGGAGATGTTGCTGACAGACACCACCCGCAGTCCGGCGAACAGTACCGGCAGGGAGAGCGGGAGATCGACCTGGAGGAAGCGCGCGCCCGGTTTGAACCCCATGGCGACGGCGGCCTGCCGGAGATCTTCGTCCACCGAGTCGAAGGCGTCGAGCGCGGCCCGCACCAGCAGCGCCACGGCGTAGATCGTGAGGGCCACGATCACGTTGACAGGGTCAAGGACCCTGGTCCCCAGAATTGACGGGAGAATGATGAACAGGGCAAGGGACGGGACTGTGTAGAGCAGGGACGTTGCCGTGACAACCACGGAGCGCAGGGTCCTGTTTCGCCGGGCAAACTGGGCCAGCGGAATCGAGAGCGCCAGGCCAAGGACCATGGGCACTATGGCCAGCACGAGGTGCTGGCCGGCGAGCTCGAACACCCGTCCGCTGTTGGCCAGGAACCATTCCATCAGAGGGCACCCTGCCGGACCAGCCGGGCCGATTCGATGACAGCGAGCACCTCATCCGCCTTAAGGACTCCGGCGAACCTGCCGTCCGCGTCCACGGCCACGCCCAGACCCGAGGGCGACGACAACGCTGCGTCAAGGGCGCGCCGGAGCGTATCCCCCTTCCGGAATAGCGAACCCCCGGGTATCAGCACGGAGCCGGCACCGGGGTTCGTCCAGCCGAGCGGGCGGGACTCCGCATCCAGTACCAGCTGCCAGTCGCCGCCCAATCCGGCAGCACCGGCCTCCAGCTCCCTGCGGCTGACCGTCGGAACGTCATGGATCGTGACGGCGTCGGAGGGGCTGAACGCCAGGTGACGAAAACCCCGGTCCTTGCCCACAAAGGAGGCCACGAAGTCGTTGGCCGGCGCCCTGAGGATCTCCTCCGGAGTGGCATACTGTGCCAGCTTGCCTCCGGTCGCGAAGACAGCAACCTTGTCCCCCAGCACGGTGGCTTCATCGATGTCATGGGTGACGAAAACGATCGTCTTTGCCAGGTCCCGCTGCAGCCGGAGGAGCTCCTGCTGCAGTTCGTCGCGCACCACAGGGTCCACCGCGCTGAACGGTTCGTCCATCAGCAGCACCGGCGGGTCTGCCGCGAGCGCCCGCGCCACTCCGACCCGCTGCTGCTGACCACCCGACAGCTGGGAGGGATAGCGTTTGCCGAGCACCGGGGCCAGCCCGACGACGTCAAGCAGTTCTTCGGCACGCTTGCGCGCCTCGGCCTTGGGGACGCCATTCAACCGCGGGACCGTGGCGATGTTATCCAGAACCGAGCGGTGCGGCATGAGCCCGGAGGACTGCATGACATAGCCCATGGACCGCCTCAGCTGCGCAGCGGGCACTGAGGTGACGTCTTTTCCGTCCACGGTGATAGTGCCGGAGGTGGGCTCCACCATGCGGTTGATCATCCGCAGGGAGGTGGTCTTGCCGCAGCCTGAGGGTCCGACGAAGACCGTGATGGAGCCCTTGTCAATGGACATGGTGAGGTTGTCCACGGCCGGCTGCCCGCCCTGGTACTGCTTGGTGACGCTCTGGAATTCGATCATGGCTTCAGCCATTTCCGGGCTTACCTAACTGTTGGCGGCACATCGGACGGTCAAGCCGGAAGATCATAAGCTTGCTGACTTTCGGCTGTAAAGCGGGTAATACACAGCGTAACCAGCGGCCCCGACAAAGTCAGCGGTGCCGCGGCTACCGTAAGCATTCGGTGACCTGCGCCTTTTGGATGGGTGGCGATGCCGGATTGCGCAATCCGGCACCGCCGTCGTCCCCCTCCGCGCGTCAGCTGCGCTTCCGCTTCCCCCGTTTCCCGCCGCCGGCGCGGTCGGCGTCCAGTTCGTGCCCGTAACGCTCGGCAGCCCGTTGGCTCTTGCCGGCTACCACCACCTTCTGGTGCCATTCCCGCTGGTACGCCCGCCGGGCTGCTGCGTCGTGCCGGCGGTTGAGCGCCGCAAGCTCACGTTGGAGTTTGAGGTAGCTCTCCCATCGGCGGATCTCCAGCGTCCCGTCGGCGAGCGCGGCCTGGACAGCACAGCCAGGCTCCCGATCATGTGCGCAGTCGGCGAAGCGGCACCGGCCGAACAGCTCCTCGAGGTCGCCGAACATCTCCCCCATTCCGTCCTCGGCGTCGAAAAGCCCGAAGCCGCGCACGCCGGGGGTGTCCATGAGCACAGCTCCCCCGGGCAGCGGGACAAGTTCGCGGGAGGTGGTAGTGTGCCTGCCTTTGCCGTCGCCGGACCGGACCGGCCCGATAGCCTGCGCGCGATGCCCGGCAAGGGCGTTGATCAGTGTGGACTTCCCGGCACCGGAGGGACCCAACAGGACCAGGGTCCCGCCGGCGGGCAGGTGGCCGAGCAGCTCGTCGAGGCCGTCGCCCTGTTCCGCTGACGTGGTGACCACAGCTACGCCGGCGGACTGCAGGATGACCTTTCCGACGACGTCGTCCGCGATGTCGGCAAGGTCCGCTTTGGTGATGATCACCAGCGGGGTGGCCCCCGAGTCCCAGGCCGCCACCAGCGTCCGCTCCAGCCGGTTGTGGGTGAGCGGCCGGTCCACCGGCACCACGACTCCCACCACATCGACGTTGGCGCCCAGGACCTGGGCCTCCGAGGATGCTTCGAACGCCCGTTTTCGGCTCAGCGCCGACTGGCGGGGCAGCACTGCGACGACGGCGGGCTCCCCTGCCAAGTTGGAACCGAGCCACACCCAGTCGCCGGTGGCAGGGATCTCGCCGTGGACCGGGTAGGGCAGGTGCCGAAGCTCCGCAGCCCCGGCAACAAGGATCCGGTTCCGGTCCACGCGGACCACCCGTCCGGGAGTCTCACCGCCGGGGGCGGGATGGGCGTCAAAAAAGGCTGCCGTCCGCGCTGTGAAGCCGTAGTGCACGGGACCGGCCAGCGTTGAAACTGAGTTGGTAGGTGTTGAATCTTTTGCGGTCAGCACGTGACCTGGAGTTGTTTTCACTGAAGAACCTCTGGTGAGGCCCCGTTGGCACGGACTCCGCTGCTTGAGTCTGCTGGTGCGACTCAGCTGCTGCGGGTCAGGACGTGCTGGTGTCCGGGGCAGGAATAAATGACGTTGCTGGCGCTCTTGGCGCGAAGGAATATTGCAGTCATCGTCTCCACCTCCCCGTGTCCGCGGTCATGACCCTTGATGCCATGCCGTCTGCTTCGCCGGGCGCATCTGCCGGCGCCTTTTCAAGGCTAAACCGTCCGGCCCGGCTTGGCTAGGGGTCAGGCCGTCCCGCGTGCATCTGCTGTTGCCGCCCCCTGCCCGGCAACCGGTTCTTCGGCCTAGAGTTGGTCTGTGACGAACCTTGAAGTGAGACCCGTTGAAGAAGTGTGTCCGCCAGGACAGCCCGGAGGGTACGCCGGAAACGGTCCTTGCCTCCAGCTATGGCCGGCCCGGGAAGTTCCGCTCGGCGGAGTCCGGGCCATGAACGTCTTCCGGACCCTTCCGCAGCGGGGCCTGCCTACCGTGGGCGCCTGGTGCTTCCTGGACAGCTTCGGCCCGGACCGGGTGGCCATGTCCGTGCTCCCGCACCCGCACACCGGCCTGCAGACCGTAACGTGGCCCCTGGCCGGCACCATCAGGCACCGTGACAGCGTGGGCAGCGATGTGATTGTGCGTCCTGGCGAGCTCAACATCATGACGGCGGGCAACGGCGTCTCGCACTCCGAGTTTGCAGTGCTGCCGCACCGCCCTTCCCCCGGCGAAACGACGGACGCCGGGCCGTCCGGCGCGGCGACCGTTCCGGCGGCGGCTTCCGACGCCGGGACTTCCGACGACGGGACGGAACTGCCGCTGCAGCGCGGCCTCCAGTTGTGGGTCGCCCTTCCGGACGGCGAGCGCCACAGGGCCCCCGCGTTCGAGCAGCACCGCAACCTCCCGGAGGTCACCGGAGACGGTTTCACCGCGACGGTGATGGTGGGAAGCTTCGCCGGTGTGGCCTCGCCGGCCACGATGTATTCACCCATCGTCGGTGCGGACATCACCTGCAGCGGATCAGTCGTCCTGCCGCTGGACCCCGAGTTTGAGCATGCAGTGCTGGTGCTCGACGGCGGACTCACCCTCGACGGGCAGGACGTGCCGCCGGGCCCGCTGGGTTACCTCGGGACCGGCCGCCGCCTGCTGGAAGTCGAGGCGCTGCCCGGCACCCGCTTCATCCTGCTGGGCGGCGAGCCGTTCCAGGAAGAGTTGCTGATGTGGTGGAACTTCGTGGGCAGGACCCACGATGAAGTGGCACAGGCCCGCCAGGACTGGGAGGACCAGGCAGACCTCCCGGACCCGACAGCCGAAGGCTCCCGGTTCGGACTCGTCCGCGGCCACGGACCGGAGGCGGGCGCCGAGGCCGGGCGCATTCCGGCGCCTCCCTTGCCGGGAGTCCGGCTCCGGCCCCGCACCCGTTCGTGACCGGCTCCTTCTGACCGGCCGCATCTGACGGGCGCCCTGGGCCCTAAGCCCTGGGCCTTGAGGCTATCCCTGTTCAGCCACCAGTTGAAGGACGCCGAAGACAGGATCCTGCTCCAGGACCCGCACGTCCGTGACGCCATCGGCGGCAAGGCTGCGCTTGAAGGAATCCTGCAGCCTGGCCACGTTCATGCCGAGGCCGCTGCCCAGGATCACCGGGCCCTGGATGCCCAGCTTCCGCAAAGCTTGGGCGGCCAGGCCGGCGAGGTCCCTGCCTGCCTGCTCAACGAGCGCCTGGCTGGCGGCGTGGCCTGCGTCCGCCGCCTCCACCACGAGCCGGGCTCGTTGCGCCCAGTAACGCCGGCCGGTCTCCGGTGAGTGGAACAGCGCAATCAGCTTGTTGGGGTCGTCGATGTTGCAGGACCGCAACAGGGCGGTGGTGAGTTCGTCGGGTTCCAGGCCCTGGTTCATGCGGCGGAGGCTGTGCCGGACAGCTTCACGGCCCAGCCAGTAGCCGCTGCCTTCGTCTCCGAGCAGGTAGCCCCAGCCGCCTGCCCGTGCTTCCTCGCCCCGGTCGTTCTTTCCCCAGGCGGCAGAGCCGGTCCCCGCGATGACAGCCACCCCGGTACTCGCCCCGCCGGCCGCCAGCAACAGCCGGGAGTCATGGACCACTGTGATCCTCGCGCCGGGCACATGGGGCGCGATCAGAGCTGAGAGTGCGGCCGCGTCCTCGTCCGTGTCGATGCCGCCGGCCCCGGCGTAGACCTGGGACACCGCGCCTCCGCCGATCTTCGCGAACAGCTCCGCCAGGTGCAGGGCAGCTTCCTCACGGCTGACGTTCTGCACGTTCGAGCTGCCGACGCTTTGATCGGCTACGGCCTTGCCGTCTTCGAAGCGGACGCCGCGAGTCTTGGTGCCGCCAATATCCAGCCCGATGACGGCGCCGGGGATCGTGGCGGGCGGTGCAGCGGACGTCGCGGCGGGGAGCCCCCCGGGGGGAGGAACAGAATCCGTTGCCGGAAGGTTGTCAGAATTAGTCACGTGAACAGACTACTGAGTCACCACAAGGAGCAGGAATGACGGGCACCATTTTCGGTACACGGATCATCGCCGCACCCATGGCAGGGGGGACTTCGACGCCCCGGTTCGTGCAGGCCGCGCACCAGGCCGGCGGGTTGGGCTTCCTGGCCGCGGGCTACAAAACCGTGGCAGCCATGCAGTCCGATATCCGCGAGGTGCGCTCCGCCGGGGCGCGCTTCGGCATGAACCTCTTCGTCCCGGACCGGACGCAGCTCAATCCCCCGCCCGCTGTCAGGGAACAGTTGGAGAACTACCGGCGGAACCTCGAGCCGGACGCCGGGCGGTACGGGGTGGCCCTTCCGGGGCTGCGGCTCGACGACGACGACGAGTGGCAGGGCAAGATCGACGCCCTGCTGGCGGATCCCGTGGAGTTTGTCAGCTTCACCTTCGGGCTCCCGGAGCAGGCTGAAGTGCGAGCGCTCAAACGCGCCGGTTCCACGATCATTGCCACGGTCACCAGCCCGGCGGAAGCCTCGCTGGCCGTGGAGCGCGGAGCGGACATCCTGGTGATCCAGCACGGCAGCGCCGGCGGCCACAGTGCGGCCTTTCTGGCCCGGGAAAGCACAACGGACTCCCCCGGCCCCGCGACGACGGCGGAGCTGCTCGCCGCGGTGCGCACCGCCGTCGGCGTTCCCCTCGTCGCGGCCGGTGGAATCATGGATTCCACGAACCTCGACTCGGTGCTCGCCGCCGGCGCAACGGCAGCCCAGCTGGGTACCGCGTTTCTGCGCAGCGACGAAAGCGGCGCCCGCCAGCTCCACAAGGACGCCCTCGCCAGCCAAAGCTTCACGGAGACACGATTGACCCGTGCGTTCACCGGGAGGCAGGCAAGGGCCCTGGTCAATTCGTTCGTCCGCGACCATGGCGACGCACCGGAGGGGTACCCTGCCCTCCACCATCTCACCGCTCCGATCCGCGCGGCGGCGGCCGCGGCGGGTGACCCGGAAAGGCTGAACCTGTGGGCCGGAACCGGATGGCGCAAGGCGGAAGCCGGTCCGGTCTCGGACATCATTAACAGGATGCTTGCGGGTTCAGCCTTTTCCTGAACAGATCGGCCTCTCGAAGCGCGCGGATCAGCCCTCCGAACGCGCGCGGATAAGTCCCGCCAACAACCCGGGCCCCTCAGTAAGGACCATTTCCCGGAACAGTCTGACCTGATCGGCCTCGGCCTCGTGGCCGGCGCGGCGTTCGCGCCATGCCAGGCCGATTTCGCGGAATGCCAGTCCCGATGCCACCGGCACCTCCACCCAGCCAAGGTTTCCGGTGTGCTCAGTCACTGTCCGCCCCGGAGCCCGGCCACCGGGCGGGAGGATGCTGACACCCAGCCCGGCTGATACCAGCCCGCGGACCGTGTGGGAATCCTGGCTTTCGAAGGCGATGCGCGGGCGGAAACCGGCCTCGCGAAACAGTGCGTCCGTCAGTGACCGCATGCCGAATCCGTGCCCCATGGCCACGAACGGGTCCTGCCTGATGTCCGCAAGCCGGGCGCTCTTCCGGCCGGCCAGGGGGTGTTCATGGTGCACCACCAGCCTCAGGGGCTCCCGGTACAGGGCAGCGGAGCCGATGCTGCGGCCCGCGGGGGCGACGGGTGCCGTCAAGGCGAGATCCGCGGTCCCCGCCGCAAGTTCCGCCAGGCAGCCGTCCCGGGCTCCCTGGCTGAGGTCGAAGGCAGTCTGCGGGTGGCGGTGGTGGAACGCATTGATCAGTAGCGGCAGCGTCGCCTCGCCAAAGGTGTGTTGGAATGCAACTGCGATCCTTCCCCGCACCACCTCGGATTCGTGCCGCACCAGGTCCAGTCCGGTCCGGAATTCGTTCAGCGCCGCATCAATGTAGGGCAACAGCGCCTTGGCTGCCGGCGTCAGCCGCACTCCCCTGCCGTCCCGGATCAGGAGTTCAGTGCCCACCACGGCACTGGCGCGGGCGAGCGCCCGGCTGACGGTGGACTGGGGCATGCCCAGCAGTTCCGCCGTTTCCGTCACGTGCTGCGTCCGGCCAAGTTCGGACAGGACGGGAAGTAACGGCAGCAACTGCGCCAGCTGTTTGTGTTCAATGTCCATCGTGGCCTCCTTGAGATTGATCCGTTTTCAGCATTTGTTCTATGTAAATCATGCATTGGAAGCATGCCATCCGGCGATCTACGCTGGCTTGGTGCACATGACGGCAACGCAGGACACCCCCCAACCCGGCCCGTGGGCAGGCCATCCCAAGGGCTCGGCCGCCTACGGAAGACTGCTCGCGGGGCTGGCTTTCGCCGGGGTGGCGACATTCGCGCAGCTTTACTCCACCCAGGCCGTGCTGCCGATCATGGCCGCGGACCTGCAGATCACGGCCGCCGAAGCCGCGCTGACGATCTCGCTGGCGACGGTGGGGCTGGCCGTCACTGTCATCCCGTGGTCCTTCCTGGCTGACCGGATCGGCCGGGTGCGGGCGATGACCCTGGGCATCACGGCCGCGACCGTCCTGGGCCTGCTGGTTCCCCTGGCCGCCACCTTTCCCATGCTCCTGGGGCTCCGCTTGCTTGAGGGCATGGCGCTCGGCGGAATCCCGGCAATCGCCATTGCCTACCTGAATGAGGAAGTCCACAAGGCGCACGCCGCCATGGCGGCCGGAAGCTACGTCGCGGGAACCACGCTGGGCGGGCTTGCGGGACGGCTGGTTGCGGGCCCCGTCGCTGAACTGTGGGGATGGCGGGCGGCCACATTGGCCGTCTCCGTCCTGGCCGCCGTTGCTGCCGTCCTGTTCCTGGTCCTGGTGCCCAAGGCCCGCGGCTTCACACCCGCACACGCCAGCGGATTCCGCGGGGCCGCAAGGATGCTGGCCAGCCACCTGCGCAATCCCCGCCTGCTGGCCCTCTATGTGCAGGCGTTCCTGCTCATGGGCGGCTTCGTGGCCGTGTACAACTACCTCGGCTTCCGGCTGTCCGGTGATCCGTTCGGGCTGCCGGCCACCGTGATCAGCCTCATTTTTGTGGCATACCTGTCCGGGACGGTGACCTCCAGGCTGGCCGGCGGGCTCACGCAGAAGTTCGGACGGCGGACCATCCTGCTGGCGGGAATCGTGCTGATGGTCCTTGGCCTGGCGCTGACATTGACGCAATTGCTGGTCCTGATCCTGGCCGGTCTAGTGGTTTTCACCGGAGGATTTTTTGCGGCGCACAGCATCGGGGCAGGCTGGACCGGAGGGATCGCCACCACCGGCCGGGCTCAGGCCGCCTCGCTGTACAACCTTGCCTATTACCTTGGCTCCAGCGCAATCGGGTGGGCAGGCGGCCTGGTATTCCAGTCCTTCGGCTGGACGGCGCTCGCCCTGACGGTCATCGGACTGGGATGCACGACGGCGGTAATCACCGCCGTCGTGCATCCTGCGTCGGGCGCCGGTCAACAGGCCTCCGGGCAGGAGAATCCGGCCGGCTAGCGCGTTCCTTCGACTGCCTGCAGAAGGTCCGCCACAACGTCCGCGACGTCCTCCAGCCCCACGGACAATCGCAGCAGGCTGGCACGCGGCCTGGCCTCGGAGGCAACGGGCCGGTGGGTCAGTCCGGCCGGGTGCTGGATAAGGGTATCGATACCGCCCAGGGACACGGCGTGGGTGATCATCCGGACCGCCGCCGGCACGCGCTCTGCGTGCTCGGCGCTGGCCAGTTCAAACGCCAGCAGCGAGCCGGGGCCGGACATCTGCGTCCCCACCAGCCCCAGCGGGTCGCACTCCGGGAGCCCCGGGTAGTGGACCGCTTTCACGAGCCCGTGTCCGGCCAGGGCAGCGGCAACCTTGTGCGCGGTTGCCTGCTGTGCCCGGACGCGCACCGGCAGGGTGGCCAGCCCGCGGTGGAGCAGATAGGCCGGCCAGGGAGTCAGGATTCCGCCTGTCACGGCACGGACCTGGCGGAGCCTGGTGGTCCACTCCACCGAAGCCGCAACCACACCGCCCATCGCATCCCCGTGCCCGCCGAGGAATTTGGTGGCGCTGTGCAACACGAGCGTGGCGCCGTGGACCAGGGGCTGTTGGAGCACCGGACTTGCGAAAGTGTTGTCCACCAGGAGCGGGACGCCGTCAGCGTCACGGGCAAGCTGCGCAATGTCCACAAGCTCCAGGCTGGGGTTGGCGGGCGTCTCCACAATCACCAGTCCCGTATCCGGACGCAGGGCCTCGCGGACACCGTCCGCCGTCGTGAACGTCACTTCGGTGCCCAGGACGCCCGAGGCGAGGATGTGGTCGCTCCCGCCATACAACGGCCGGACTGCCACCACGTGCTTCCTGCCGGCAGCCACAGTGGCGAGCAGGACGGCTGAAAGGGCAGCCATCCCGGTGGCGAAGGCCACCGCCTCGGGTGCGCCCTCCAGGACGGCCACGCCCTCCTCGAAGCGGGCCACCGTGGGATTCCACAGGCGCTGGTAGACGGTGCTCTGGCCTTCCAGGGGCATCCCGCCGGTGGCCATTTGTTCATATGCCCGGCCGCCGTCGTGGACCGACGGAAGCGGCGCAGTGGTGGAGAGGTCAATCGGCACGGCATGCACGCCTTGTTCGGTGAGGCCGGCCCGGCCAGCATGGACAGCCAGTGAATCGGGAGAAAGCACGGGACTCCTTTGAATTATTCGCCATTGAATCCGGCAAGTCTCTGGCAATAATTCGGAGTTTCCTAGGGCTTACGAATGGAACTGTCGGAAAGTGGAGTTTATGATGAACTCATAACACTTTGAGGAGGCGCTGTGAGTAGCGGTGCGAAGAATATTCGGCTGGGCGCGGGAACCGAACCGCTGGACGCCATCGACGAGAGGCTGCTGGCAGCCCTCGTGGACGACGCACGGATCTCAAACAAGCAGCTGGCCGAGCTCGTGGGCATTGCCCCGTCCACGGCCCTCATGCGCACGCGGGCACTGTCCGAACGCGGCATCATCCAGGGCTTCGAAGCGAAACTGAGCCTGTCAGCCATCGGGCGGTCCGTCCAGGCACTCATCGCTGTGCGGCTCCGCGCCCACGACCGCGAACAGATCGACCGGTTCACGTCACGGGTGCCCCGGCTCCCGGCCGTGCTGTCCACCTTCCACACTTCCGGATCGGTGGACTACCTGCTGCACATTGCCGTGGCCACTACCGAGGACCTGCGCGACTGGGTCCTGGACAACCTGGCCACCGATCCCGTGGTGGGCCACACCGAAACCACACTGGTGTTCGAACACATCCCCGGCAACCACGGGCCACTGCCGGACTGACCGGCCAGCCAGCCGAATCACCGCGACGAGCGGGCAATCCGGCCGGGGTTTCACGGTTCGGCTGCGGGACTCCCCGCTAGTGCCAGATGTAGAGCCCTGAGTGCGCGGCGCCCATGATGTCGCTGCGAAGGACATCCAGCTGCTCCCGGCGGAGCACGGCAGCGCGTTCGCGTTCGGCCCAGTCGGAGAGAATGACCCGCCGGCGTTCAGCCCAGCGGACCAGCGCAGCACCCAGTCCTGCCGCAGCCGACTCGACGACGGTGGGCCTGCGGTACAGGCTGCAGGCAGCTGATCCGGTGGCGGAGACTGTGCTCATGGCACTTTCCTTTCAGGACTTTCCGGTTGTGTGTTCTGGCGTTCTACGTTCCGCGACGTGCGGGCCCGGCCTCCCGCTGATGCGGGAACGCCGAGGATGGGGAAGGCGTTCAGGTGGATCTGAACCGGGCGGGCGCCTTCCTGCTCGCCTTCATTCCTGATGTCCTCCAACAGGCGGTGTCCGTAGGCTTCCAGGGCGGTGGTGTACCTCGCCAGCTGGTCCGCTGTGAGCCGCGCATTCGCAGTGCTTATCAGGGCCGCATGGAGCCATTCGGCATCAAGGCTGTCGCTGCCGTGTGCCATGAAGTCCGCCAGGACCGCCTGCCTGCTGTGTTCAAACTCGCGAGTGACCAGCCGGGAGGCTTCCTCCGTGGCAGGAGATGTTGCCAGTTCCGGAGAGGTGATCTGGATAGCCCCGCGCGGGCGTTCCCACCAGCGTTCCCGGGCCGTGCCCTTGCCCTCAACTTCCCGGACGAAGTCATGCTTTGCCAGCTGCCGAAGGTGATAGCTGGTGGATCCGCTGGATTCGTTGAGCAGTTCACCCAGGCTACAGGCCGTCTGCGCCCCGTAGCGGGAGAGCATCTCGAGGATCTGCACACGCAGCGGGTGTGCCAACGCTTTCAGTGACGCCGTATCGACCCGGCGAACCGGAAATGGCGCATCCTGTTCAGCTTGGGGGGCCGGGGCCGATGAACCCCCGGGTGGCCGGGCTGGTGCTGGTGCGGTGTCCGGTGAACTGTCCATGCATCAAAAATACGCTTGCAAAGAAAGCTTTGCAAGCGTTTCTTTGCAATGACTTGTTTGCAATAGTTTCTTTGCATGTCGACGTCCCGTCGAGGCGGCTCAGGCCGGCTGGCGGAGGGCTGCGGCCAGGCTCACGGCAGCCAGGACAAACGCGAGGAGGGCGCAGAGCACCACGAATCCTGCCACCGCCGCCTGCAGCCCGTACACCGTCGTCGCCATTCCCAGGCCGATCACCGGCAGTGCGCTGCCAAGGTAGGTGATCACGTAGACGGTGCTGATGATCTGGGCATGCCTCGACGCCTCCACTTTTCCGGCCACATCGTTGAACACGGTCCGGAAGGACACTCCCTGGCCGACGCCTGCGGCCAGGCTCGCGGCGATGAGCAGCCAGGGGCTCCTCCAGGCGGCGGCAGCGGCAATCAAGAGCACTGATACAGCCAGCACAGCCAGGCCGGCAGGCACCACAAACCTTCCGCGGACGGCCAGCAACTGGCTGAGGGCGGAAGCTCCGAGCGTCAATCCGGCGAGCACTCCAATGAGGGGGCGGGAATCGGCGCCGACGATCTGGGCAAAGTAGCCGGGCGCGAGCGAAAGGCAGAAGCCGAAAACGGTGAAGCTCAGGAACCCGACGGCGGACGCCAGCCAGAAGGCGCCCCGGGCTGCACTCGAGACGGAGGGACGGCGGGGCGCCAGCACCTTCAGCGGCTGCGGGCCGGCGACGGAACTGATGGCCGGACGCGCTTTGAGCAGGTAGAGCGGAACCAGCATGGCGATGAGAACCACCGAATGAAGGTAGTACGGCGTGGAGGTGGGCCCCGGCAGGAGGGAAAGGATGCCGCCGATGGCCGGACCGGCGGCGACTCCCCCGGCGGAGGCCAGCAGGGTGAAGCGCGAGGCCCAGTCGGGGCGGGCCGGCAGCAGTTCGCGCAGGGCAGCGGAACTGGCTCCGGTGGCCAGGGCCACCGCGATGCCCTGGAGGGCGCGCCCGGCGGACAGCATGGCCAGGCTGTCCGCGTTGGCAAAGATCATTCCGCCGGCCAGGCCCACGACGACGGCGAGCAGCAGCGCGGCCCGGCGGCCGATGTGATCTGACCAGTGCCCGGCCAGCATGAGCGTGGACACCAGCGCCAGGACATAGGCGGAAAACGCCACAGTGATGCCGAAAGACCCGATGCCCAGGTTCGCCTGGAGCAGCGGGTACAGCGGGGTTGCCAGGTTCGCACCGACAAGGAGCGTGAAGATCACCACGCCGGCCATCACCAGCCGTGCCGTGGTGGAGGCGTCCCATGCCCAGCCGCCGGCGGTAGCCGGGCGCATGCGGAGTTCGCTGAAGACAGTCATGTGCGTGCCTTTGCCTGCAGAGCCGGCCCGTGGCCGTTCCTTGTGGGAAGGCCGCGGTCAGGCGAAAAGAATTTGGTACTAACAGGATGGGGCACATCTGACTTTGGGAACCAAGTTCTATGCCAAAATTGAGCAAAACAGTCAATGCTGACTCGCAGAAATGAACTGGAGTGACGATTTGAACAGCCTGGACAACACGGACCTCAAAATCCTGCTGGAACTGATCCGGGATCCGCGGGTCCAGATCGGCGAACTCAGCGACGCCCTCGGCATCGCCCGCAACACGGCGCAGTCGCGGGTCCGCCGCATGCTCCGGTCAGGCCTGCTGCACGACGGCGGCCGGGAAATTGACCTCGAGGCGGTGGGGTACGACGTCGTCGCTTTCGTGACGATCGAGGTCAGCCACCGGGAGCTTGACGGTGTGGTGGGCGCCTTGCGCCTGATCCCGCAGGTCCTGGAGGTCCATGAGATCTCCGGGCGTGGCGACGTCTGGTGCCGGGTGGTGGCAACCGATACCCACAACCTGCAGTCGGCCCTGCGATCGATCCTCAGGATCAAGGGCGTCATCCGGACGGAGACTGTCCTCGCGTTGCACACGCACATCCCCTACCGCACGGAGCCGCTCATCAGCCGGCTAGCCCAAGGCGGGGCGCCGACGGCAACACGCAAGTGACTGGGATAATGACTCGTGACCATCATTGACAACGCCGTGTATGTGGACGGCCGCCGGACCGCCGAGCCCCACAGCCTTGAGCAGACCTTTGAGACCCTGGCAGACCACGGCGGCATGGCCTGGATCGGACTGTACCGGCCCAGCGAGGCCGAAATGTCGGCGGTGGCCCGGGAGTTCGGCCTTCACCTGCTCGCCGTGGAGGATGCCATCTCCGCCCACCAGCGTCCCAAGCTGGAACGCTACGACGACGTCCTCTTCACCGTGCTCCGCCCCGCGCGGTACCTGGATGAAACGGAAACTGTTGAGTTCGGCGAACTGCACGTCTTCACGGGCAAGAACTTCGTGATCACAGTCCGGCACGCGGAGACAGCCGGCGTGGCCCAGGTGCGGCAACGGCTGGAGGACCGCCCCGAACTCCTGTGCCACGGACCGGAAGCCGTGCTCTACGCCCTGATGGACCGGGTCGTGGACGACTACGTTCCTGTGGTTGCCGGCCTGGAAAACGACATTGACGAGATCGAGGACCAGCTGTTCAGCGGTGATTCCGCTGTGTCCCGGCGCATCTACGAGCTGGCGCGCGAAGTGATCCAGTTCCAGCGGGCCATCCATCCTCTGCCGGGAATGATGCAGCTGCTTCGGCGCGGGTTCGACAAGTACGAAGTGAACACGGAACTGCAGCACCACCTCCGCGACGTCGAGGACCACGTGGAGCGACTGATCTCACGCGCCGACACCTTCCGCGACATCCTCCAGAATGCACTCACCCTGGACGGCACCCTGACCGCCAACCGGCAGAACGAGGCAAGCGCCCAGCAGAACGAGCAGGTCAAGAAGATCTCGTCGTGGGCAGCAATTTTCTTCGCGCCGTCCTTCGTGGCGGGCGTCTACGGCATGAACTTCGACCACATGCCGGAACTGCATTGGGCTTTCGGCTATCCGCTGGCGATTGCCATGATGGCCGCAACGGCAGCACTGATGTACACGATCTTTAAGCGGAAAGGCTGGCTCTAGGAGGCACCGGCATGACTGGTTCACCGGCGGAAACCCCGCAGCAGGCATTCCGACCGGGCCGGATCATCGTCCCCGGCACTGCCCGGCAGCTGGGTACGTTCGGATTGTTCGCCCCGGCCCCCGGCCAGCGGCGGATCCTGGACGTGGCCGGACGGCCGCTGGAGGTCAAAAGCGCCGAAGGGGACCTTTTGTGGGTGGGTTTCCGCGAACTCACCGGCGCGGCGGCGCCCGCACGGGACTTCGCCTCCCTGGCGGTCCGGTTCAGGGAGTGGGTGGTTGACGGTCTCCCGTCCCAGGCGGGTGCCGCCGGCTCTCCGGAGTGGCAGCAGTTCCTGGACGTCGTGGACCTGTTATTTGCCGCGGACGCCACCTTGTTCGCCATCGGTCCGGGGGTCCCGGAACTCGGCCCCGACAGCCCGTTATCGCGCCTGCTCCGGGTCGAATCCGACGAAGAACCTCCGGCGGCGCACAGGTCCGGAAGCTAGTCCCGCCCGGACTGGACAATGGTTACGGTGCCGGCACCGCCGTCGACCTCTATCCGCTGTCCGCTCGTGATCCGGCGGGTCGCCACACCAGCGCCCAGAACCGCCGGGATGCCGTATTCCCTGGCCACAATGGAGCCGTGGCTCAGCGGGCCGCCAACATCCGTGACCACGGCCGACGCCATGGCGAACAGCGGTGTCCACGCCGGAGTGGTGATGCGGGCCACCAGCACCTCCCCCGGCTGCATCAGGGAGAAGTCTTCGGGACCCGCCAGCACCCGGGCAGGAGCACTGACCCGCCCCTGGCTGGCGCCCACGCCCTTGATCGTGTTCCCCCGCTGCTCCTGGGACCCCTCCGGCATCATCCCGGCGAGGGACCGCTGGAGCCACCGGATCTCGGGCAGCATCTGCGGGGCGGCGGCGTTGCGCTGGCCCCGCCAGCGCAACTTCCGCTCAGCGACAGACTCCGCCAGGACCGGCCGGTCAGCGCCCGTGATCGCCGCCGGACCGCCCGGCGCGGCAAGGCCGAATTCGACGGCGCTGCCGATTTCCTGGTGCCGGAGCCAGAACACGTCGCCGGAATCTGCGATGAGGCCGGCCGCGACCAGCCGCTGCCCCAGTTCGCGCAGCATGCGCCGCATCAGCGGCCACCCGAGGCCGACGTCGGCAAGCGCGTCTTCGCGGATCGGCGCCGGCCCCTGCGCCCATCGGAGCAGGCGAACGAAGGCCTTCCTGCGGGCAGGGTGCAAGCGGGCCAGTATCCTGCCCGTGCTGTCCTCACGGCGGGCGGCAGCGAGTTCCTGCCGCCGGTGCGGGTCGTTGCCCTGCCCGCGCAGGTAGAACTTCAGCGTATCCAACAGCGGGGACGCGTCGTCTGCCGGCACGGGATTGATGAAATCCAGGTTGTAGACCGTGTGGCCGAAGCGGTCCAGGTGGAGCTGGAGCCGGTGTTCCCACTGCTGCCACAAGCCTGGATCCATCCCGACCGGAGGCGTCCCTGACCCCTGGGCCCGGGCCAGCAATTTTGTCGGCGTCGCCAGGATGGCCTCGGCGAGCCCCGGGACTCCGAGGGACCACCCTGCCAGGTCGAAGAGGGATTTTTCCGCCCGGATCGGCTGGCTGTCGTAGCCGAGCAGGAACGTGGCAGCCGGCGGGTCCCCGTCCTGCCGGACAAACTTGTCATAGAACTTCTGGAAAGCGAGTTCGCTCGAGGTCGCGATCGGAATGATCGACTGGACGGCTGTGTAGTACACCGTGCCGGCATCGAGCAGGGCAGACACCCCCTCCAGCAGCTCCTCCCCGGTCAGGTCTGCCAGGGGCTTCGCGGACCAGGACTCCACCACGCGCACATACCGCGGATGCGAATACTCCCGCCAGCCCTGGACCCCCATGTGCGCTTCTCCCCGGATCAGCGCCCGGACAGCGGCCGGCGTCTTGCCCATCAGCCGCCACAACGCCGCGGTCCGGTAGTAGTAATAGGCGTAACCGTTGATGGCCGGCAGGCCAAGATCGCCGTCGCGGAGGCTGCTTTTGCCGAAGGCCTGGTCCATCAGGGCATTCAGGGACCGGGACACCGAACCATCAATCAGGTCGGCAAACAAGGGTGAGAGCGGATCGGGAAGCTGCTCCACGATGCTGGCCCTGAAATACAGGCCCTTGGGGTACGGCACGCTCCAGTCACGAGGGGTTTCGCCCGCAGGTTCGGGCAGGGCGGTGACGGGCCGTGACTGCAGGATGAAGAATTCGCCGCCAGCCCGTGCCCACTCGATGTCCTGCGGGGAGCCGAAGTGCCGGGCGATGCGGGTTCCGTAGCCGGCCAGCGCCGCTGCCGCAGTGTCGTCCAGCACGGGTTGATGTCGGAGGGATTCGGGCACAGGCTCCTCGCGCGTGCCCTGGTCGGCGTAGGCCGTCATGACCGCCTTGTCGGCTGTCCGGCGGGAAACCACCTTGCCGGTCGCGGCCTCGACCACGACGTCGTCGGTGGATACAGCTCCGCTGACGACGGATTCACCCAGCCCCCATGCCGCAGCGAGCACGATCTGGTCGCGGCGCCCGGAGGCCGGGTTGGCGGTGAACATGACTCCAGCGGCGTCAGCAGCCACCATGTGCTGGACCACCACAGCCAACCGGACCTGGTCCGGGCGGACGCCCTCCCGGGCACGGTAGGCCATCGCCCGGGAGGTCCACAGGGAGCCCCAGCAGTTGATGACTGCATCCATGAGGGCATCGGCGCCGTGGACGTTGAGGTACGTGTCCTGCTGGCCCGCGAAGCTGGCCGAGGCGAGGTCTTCGGCGGTGGCGGAGGAACGCACCGCCACCGCCGTCTCAGTGCCTGGATCGGTGCCCGCGGCTGAGCCCAGCCGGCGGTAGGCATCCCGGATTTCGGCGGCCACCTCTTCCGGCATCGAGCCTCCGGCGAAGAGTGCGCGGATCTTCCCGGACGCTTCCTCGTAGTCGCGGGACGTGGCTGCGGCCGGCACGGCGGCGTATTCCTGAATGCGCCCGGCCAGCTGGTTGTCCCGGACGAACAGCTCATAGGCACCGGTGTTGACCAGGAATCCAGGGGGCACCGGCACGCCCGCCCGAACGAGTTCGCCCAGCCCGGCACCCTTGCCGCCCGCCGTCGCGACGTCGTCCCGGCCGACTTCGCTGAAATCATTGATGTAAACCATGACCGCGGTGCCTCCTATCCGGCCGGGCCTTCCCGGCAGCCCCTGATTCACAACATACTGGCACGCGCACCGCCATCAGGCCACGGCCGGGCTTTCCGGTGCCGGACCTGTCCTAAGGCCCTTCCGCTGCCCCGCCCGTGTCCCTAGTGTGGGTCCATGGCTGACGCATTTTCCTCCCTCGTGGAGACGTTCAGGAACGTGGGTGTGGCGCGGGCTTACGGCGCTCCGGTGCAGATCGGAGGCGAGGAGCTGATTCCCGTGGCGCTGGTCTCCTTCGGCTTCGGCGGCGGGGGTGATTCCGGTCCGGAGGGCGCCAACGGGTCCGCGGAAGGCGGCGGGGGCGGGGGCTTCGTGCTCCCGCTCGGCGCCTACCTGGCAAACGGGCAAGGCAGGGTGGTGTTCCGGGCCAACACATTAGCGGTTCTCGCGGGGCTGGTCCCGGTGGTGTGCGCCATAGGGATGTCCGTCCGCGGCGTGCTCAAGACGGTCAGCGCAAACCGGCGGTAGCCCTGATCCAGTCCAGTTCGTAGGGGACGGACGCCGACAGGTTGAGATAGGCAGGGGCGGGCGGCAGTTCAATCGCATTCGTCACCCCGACCAACTTCTGTTCACCGTGGTCTAACCAGATGACAGGGCCGCCGCTGTCGCCGCGGTTCGCTGACGTATCCGGTGAGTACGTGCAGAACTGCCAGGGCCCTGCGATATCCGGGCACGCCTCCGTGGGGACTGCTGTGAGCCGGGTTTCCACGAGCCGGGGCGCGGGATCGCACTGTGCCGCCGGGTTGAACGGGTCGCCTGTACAGCCATAACCGGCCACGGTGACTTCTGCCCCGACGGGAGCCGGCGTGGACGCCAACTCGATGGTGGGCTCGGACACGGCCGATTCAAGGAAGAGCAAGGCTATGTCGTCTTTGATCCTGGCGGGGTCGTAGTGCGGCATGGGAACGGCCGTCGCCACGCCGATGGTGTACTCGGAGCGTTTCTGGCCGTAGTGGAATGTCACGGCGATGGCGGACGGGCTGCGACCGTTGTTGCGGATGCAGTGCGCCGCCGTGACTACGGTGTCTTCCGCGATCAAAGATCCGGTGCAGGAAGCAATTCCTTCCGGGTAGGCCAGTTCCACCCTGACGGCCCAGGCGTACTCGTCGGAGTCCGCCCTGCTCCCGTTGTAGACGGCGTGGGCCGGAGCGGCCGAGGCTGCCGCAAGGACTGCAGCGAAGATCATCGACAGCAGCGGCGCCACTAACCGCCGGCGCCGGCGAGCGGAACTTGAGTGGATTCCGTCTCCGGTGCGGGCCGGGGTCTGCGGGGGGATTCTTGTGCGCATGAGGGTGCTCCTCATCATTTGCCTGAAGATATATCGCGGATGTGGTGGAGGAACCGTGACGAACCTGGTTCCCGGAGATCACACATCTGCCCCCCAGTCGCAGCACCATAACTCTGCTCCTCCCCGCGTGCGGCCGTCAAGGCAGATTGCATGCCGGCGGGCAGGTCCCGGCCAGCGGCCAGGCGTCAGCGGTCAGGCGGCGCGTACCTCGACCTCACCGGGCAGGGCCGCATCGGCACCGAAGACCAGGTACCGGTTGGCGATCTTCTCACTGAAGAACCTGTCGTGGCTGACCACCACCACGGCGCCAGGGAAGTGCATGAGCGCCCGCTCCATGACCTGGGTGCTGGACAGGTCGAGGTGGTTGGTGGGCTCGTCCAGCAGCAGGACCGAGGCGCCGGACAGCAGGCACTGAGCCATGGCCACGCGCGCTTTCTGGCCGCCGGAGAGGTTCCCGATTTTCTGCTTGAGGTCCGCTTCGGAGAACTGGAACATCGCCAGGAACCTGTTGACTGACTTCCGGGTGGCGCTAAAGGCCAGGCTGTCCGGCAACGCGTTGACTGCGTGCGAAACGGTGTCGGCGTCGTCGAGCTCCTCAAGCATCCGGTTGTAAGAGACGAAGCCGGGCCCCTTCGCCCAGGAGACGACGCCGGCGTCTGCCTCTTCTTCCCCGGTCAGCACCTTCAACAGGGTGGACTTGCCGCTGCCGTTGGCTCCCAGGACCACGATCCGGTTGCCGCGCCTGATCTCGAAGCCAAGATCGGTAAACAGCGCCTTGTCCCCGTACGACTTACCCAGCCCCTCGACGCGGCAGAGGACGTCCTTGACGTGCAGGCCGCCGTAGATCTCGGTGACGATCTGGTCCACCGGACGGGGTGTGCGGGACTTCTTGATTTTGGCTAGCTGGTTTCCGAGACCCCGGCCCGCCGCCTTGGCGGCTTCACGCCGGTCGGCGATCCCTTCAGCCTCGAACGCCAGCAGTTCGGATTCATGCACAAACTGCTGCTCAAGGGACTTGAGGCGGAACTGCTTTTGCACGATGTATTCGCCAAAGTTGCCGGGGTACTCGTGCAGGTGGAAGTTCTCCACTTCGATGATCCTGGTGACGACGGCGTCTAGGAACTTCCGGTCGTGCGAGACGATAATCGCGGCGCCCTTAAAGTCACGGAACCAGCTCTCAAGCCATTCGACGCCGGCAACGTCCAGGAAGTTGGTGGGCTCGTCCAGGAGCAGCACGTCCGGGTTTTCCAGGAGGATCTTTGCCAGGGCGGCCCGGTTGCGCCAGCCGCCGGACAGTTCGTCGATGGCGCACACCCGGTGGGCGTCGCTGAAGCCCAGCGTCGTCAGGACCTTGTCGATCCGCCGGGGGTAGTCCCAGCCGTCGAGGCGGTCCATCTCCTCGAACAGTTCGGCCTGGCGGGCGATCAACCGGTCAAGTTCTGCACCCGCAGGGTCCCCGGCGATGGCAGTGTCTATGGACGCCAGTTCTGCTTCGACGGCCTTGATCTCCGAGAACAGTCCGTCCAGGACGTCGCTGATGGTTGATTCGCCGTTCAGCTCGGAGAACTGGGAGAAGTAGCCGATCCGTGTTCCCGGATCCACTGTGACTGTTCCGGAGTCCGGGGTGATCCGGTCAAGGATCAGCTGCAGCATGGTGGTCTTGCCGGAACCGTTCTTCCCGATGAGGCCCACCCTGTCGCGCGGTTCGAGGCGGAAGAAGCTCTCACGCAGTATCTGGGTGTTGTCGAATCGCACGCTGACATCTTGCAGCCGGACAAGGCTCATTGCTGCTGTCCTCTCGAGGGGTGGTTCACGGGTGCGCAGTGCCGGGCCGGCAATGGGAAAGCTCCCCCACCCGGCGCTGGCGCCGGATGAGGGAGCTTGTTTTTGTGGAGCTAAGGGGATTCGAACCCCTGACCTCTTCGATGCGAACGAAGCGCTCTACCAACTGAGCTATAGCCCCCAGCCTGCTGCCATTCCTTCGGAGGAACTCCTGGAACAGGCAAACCGGTGTCCCTAGGCTACAAACTATCGGCGCGCTTCGCCAGCCAGCCTTCGAATGTCTCACTTCCGTAGCGGTGCTCCGGGACCAGGTTTCCGCCTTCCCGCAGGTATTTGCCGGTGGCTCCGGGCAGGGGTAACCGGACCAGGCGCCCACGGGATCCGCTAAGTCGCTTCCAGGTTTCGGCCAGTTCCGCCATTCCGTTGACTTCCGGCCCGCCCACAGTCCGAAGCCGGTGCAGCTCCTGCGAGGGCTCTTCGAAGGCTGCTTCGAGCAGTGCCGAGGCGGCCTCGCCAGGCGCGATGGTCTGAAACCGTGCACCCTTGACTACCGGGACGAGTCCCACCTTCGCGCCGGCCGCGAACAGCTGCACCAAAAGGCTGTGAAACTGGGTGGCGCGCACCGTGACGGTCTCCAGGGCAGACGCCGCATAGCGGCGTTCCTTATCCGCCTTCGACCGGTAGAAGCGCAGGGGCACCTGGTCGCAGTTGATGATGGACAGCAGGACAGCTTTGCGGACACCCGCAGCGTGCGCGGCGCTGAGGAGGCGGGCGCCGCCGTCGGCAAAGTCTTTGAGGGCCCGTCCTGATCTGCCCTCGAGGCAGTCAATCACGACGGCGGCACCGGCCAGGGCGGCGGCCAGCCCTTCACCGGTGGTGACGTCCCCGCTGTAGTAGTCCGCGCCGTCGTCCGCCCCTTTGGTCCCGGGGGCCGGCGGATGGCGGCTGATAACGGAAACTTCGTGGCCCAGCTGCAGGGCCTGGCGTACCACCTCACGGCCAACCTGGCCGGTGCCGCCGGCAACACAGATGCGGGTCATGCTCCAGAGGCTACAGACTCAGGCCCGGCGGCGCTGCAATACGTCGTCCAGGTTGCTCAAGGCACTCTGCGCCTTGGTCAGGGGCTTGGTGGCCGCACCGCTGGCTGCCGGCGCCGCCGCGGGACCCTGCTTGAGGGACGGCTTGCCTACAGCTTTCGGAGCTTCGGGAAGGTCAAGCGGATCAGGAGCGGCACGTTCCGCCTTCGCAGCTTCCACATAGGTCGGTTTAGGCACGTCGACGGGTTCCCAGCTGGAGTCCGCGCCCGCGGCTGAGCCAGGGGCGGTGGCAGTGCGGAGCGCAGTGTCCCCGGATGCCTTCGCCTCGGCGAGGGCCGCTTCACGCAGTTCCTGCGCCGTCAACGGCTTCACCTGAGGTTTGTTTCCCGCTTCGGCGTCGAAGAGGGGGATATCCGGCGCATCCACCGCCGGTTCGCGGCTGGGACGCGGCACGGCCGCGCGCATCTGCCGCTCCGGGGCTGTCATGGCCGCACGGAATGCAGCGTTCATTTTGGCTCGCCGGTCACGCACCGCCAGCCTCCGCAGCAAAGCGACGGCCGCAATAGCTGCGAGGAGGGACCCGACGGGCAACCAGGATGAGCCCATCCCGAAAATACGGAAGATACCGGCCACCACCCCGGTGAGCAGGGCTGCCACCCCCACGAGTGCGATCGCGCATCGTCCGTATCGGATCCTCAGTGCACCCGGTCGCGCCGTCGCCGGCCCCGGGCCGGCTGCGGTTGTCACGGACCCCTGGGCGGATCCGGTGGACTGCTTGGTTACCATTGATTTCTCCTGCTGGGCGGCCATTTTCATGACGTTTCCGGCTTGGGGGTCTGCGGGTTCGGCAAAGTTAATTTCGGCCATCAGCTCGGCTGCGGGCTGAAGCTGATGACGGCGGTTCCTGAGTACATAAGGGGCCACCCACACTATCCAGAGCGCAACAGCGACAACAAGGATCACTGAGCTGCTAAGGGGGAAGTCCACAATCAAAACCGTATGAGCAATTGGCCGACAGCTCTGGCATTAGCTCCGGTGTGTCGCAGGGCAGGTGGCAAATCAATGGATTTATGACGAAAGACACACCAATGCAAACTCGGGGAACGGCTGGGAGCCGGTCTGCAGGTCAGGCCGGGCGGCTGCGCAGCCACCTGGCCAGCAGCCCTTCGGGAACTTCCTCGGACGTCAGGGCGAAGGACCGGTGGTCCGCCCATTCGCCGTTGATATGCAGGAAACGCGGCCGGTAGCCTTCGTCCCGGAATCCGAGTTTTTCCACCACCCGGAGGCTGGGCCCGTTTTCCGGCCTGATGTTGATCTCCATCCGGTGCAGCCCGAGGGTCCCGAAGCAGTAGTCAGTGGCCATCGCCACGGCAGTGGGTGCGATCCCCCTGCCGGCACAGGACTGGTCCACCCAGTATCCAAGCGTCGCCATCATCGCCGAGCCCCAGATGATGGATGACACTGTGAGTTGCCCAACGATGACGGGGTCACGGCGGGCCGGCGTGCGCTCCGCGATCACAAAGGGCAACGCCGTGGCCTGAGCCGCCTGCGCGTTGAGGGACCTGACCATTTGCCGGTAGTCCGGCAGCGCCCCTCCCGGAGCCGGGTTCGAGGCCTCCCATGGTGCCAGCCATTCGGAATTGCGGGACCGGACCGCCATCCATTCCTTGCGGTCACGGTAACGGATGGGGCGCAGAACAATGTCGCCGCATTCCAGCGTCACCGGCCAGATGCTGCCCCGCATGGGACGTTACTTGGCCAGGGAGGCGGTGAATTCCGGCAGCCACTCCCGCAGCCCGGGGCCGAGGTCGTCGCTGTCGCAGGCCAGCTGGACGCAGGCCTTGAGGTAGCTGAGCTTGTCGCCGGTGTCGTAGCGGCGGCCGCGGAACACGACGCCGTAAACGCCGTACCCTTCGCCCTCCCCTGCAGCAAGTTCCTGGAGGGCGTCCGTCAGCTGGATTTCCCCGCCCCTGCCCGGTTCGGTGCGTTCCAGAACATCGAAGACTGCGGGGTGGAGGACGTAGCGGCCGATCACGGCCAGGTTGGAAGGCGCCTCCGCGGCGTCCGGCTTTTCCACGAGCTTCCGGATCCGCACGAAGCCGTTCATGTCGGTCTCGTCGATGTCCGCGCAGCCATAGGCACTGATCTGGGAAGGCTCCACCTCAATGAGGGCCACCACGGAGCCACCGGTCTTGGCCTGCACTTCGATCATCTTGCTGAGCAGTTCGTCGCGCGCGTCGATGAGGTCATCGCCAAGCAGAACCGCAAAGGGCTCATAGCCGACGTGCTGCTTCGCGCGCAGCACGGCGTGGCCGAGGCCCATGGGGTCGCCCTGGCGGACATAGTGGATGTCGCCGAGGTTGCTTGCGGCCTGGATCGCTTCGAGCTTGGCGGTGTCGCCCTTGGCTTCAAGGGTGGCCTCCAGCGAAGGGACCCGATCGAAGTGGTCTTCGAGGGCGCGCTTGTTCCGGCCGGTGATCATCAGGATGTCGGTGAGGCCCACGTTGACGGCTTCTTCGACGACATACTGGATCGCGGGCTTGTCCACGACCGGCAGCATTTCCTTGGGCATGGCCTTGGTTGCCGGGAGGAACCGGGTGCCGAGGCCGGCAGCAGGAATGACAGCCTTGCGGACGGAGGTATTGGTGGTAGTCACTGGACTAATCTAACGTCAGGGACCAAACATTGGGTAATTGCCCGAACAGCCATGGCTGGCCCCGCACCGGGGCCTCCGGTCACGGCCTCCTGACCTGGAAGGACGGCATCGATGCCATCGAAGGAAGAGATCCGCTCGGCTCACAGAAGCCAGCGTGCCGCCTTCTCTCCCGCCGCCCTGGAAGCTGCCGGCGCCGGCATCGCCCGGCACGGGCTCCAGTGGTCCGCCATGGTTGCAGCCGGTGAGCGAAGTACCTTTGCGGTGTACCTCGGGGTGGGATTCGAACCTCCGACCCTGCCCCTCATCACCGCCTTGCACGGCACCGGGCATCGCGTGCTGTTGCCGGTCTGCGGACCTGACCGGACCCTCTCCTGGGTCTACTGGACTCCGGCAACCGAATTCGTCCGCAGCAGTTATGCCCCCATCGAGGAACCAGTGGGAGAACAGCACGGCAGTGAGGCCATGGACGGAGTTGCCGGGATCTTTGTCCCCGCCACGGCGGTCGACTTGTCGGGGAACAGGATCGGGCAGGGCGGAGGCTACTATGACAAGTTCCTCACCGGACTGGAGGCTGCGGGCCGGTCCGTGCCCGCCGCCGCGGTGGTCTTCGACAACGAAGTCCTGCCGGCCGGCAGCATCCCCGCAGAGTCCTTTGACCGCAAGGTCCCGGTTGCAGTCACACCGTCACGCCTCACGCAGCTAATGTGAAGCCCGCCCGTTGCGGATGATAGAATTGGCACTCAGGCCCTGCGACTGCTAAAGGACGAAACCTGCCGGGACACCTCGGCAGTGATTTCCACCAGGCAGCACGGGACCTGCTCGTTTGTCCCAGAGGAGGATTTCCAGTGCCCACGTATGCATATGCCTGCAAGGACTGCAGCCACGCCTTCGAGATCGTGCAGTCGTTCACCGACAGCTCCCTCACCTCCTGCCCTGAGTGCGAGGGGACCCTGCGCAAGAAGTTCAACAGCGTAGGCGTCGTCTTCAAGGGTTCGGGCTTCTACCGGACGGACTCCCGCGATACCAAGGGCAGCAGTGTTTCACCTGCCCCGGCAGCCGCCCCGGCGCCTGCCACCGCAGCCGCCAACTAACAATTACGCCGGCTTTTCCTCGTTCCGGTTACCCTCCTCCAGCGGAGTAGCGGCAACAAGGTTGCGCCCGGCCGGGGCCGGTTTTCCACATAGGACCTGGCCGTTCTGTCCTGCCACGCGGGGCCTCCGTAGCGTGACGGTATGCCCTCCATCCTTCGCACCAACGGATTTTCTTCGCCCCGGCAGAGCATTGGAACCGGACGCCCCGCCCGTCCGGGGTCATCGCGCGTGCGGCGCTTTTCGTCGTGGCTTAACCGCAACCGGAGGCTCGTCGTCGCGCTGTTGCTGTGTGCTGCCGCGGGCATCGCCGTGCAGCAGCTGACACCGGCGCCAGCCCACACCGTCACTGCCCTGGCCTCTGCCCGCGACCTTGCCGCCGGAACTGCGCTGTCAGGCAATGAGGTGGTGCCGGTCAAGGTGCCGCCGGGAATGGTGCCCTCCGGAGCCGTCGCGGACGTCTCCGCCATTCAAGGCAAACAGCTGGCCGCCCCGGTGCGCAAGGGCCAGTTGATCTCCGACACGCAGATCCTCGGACCGGGGCTGCTCGCGGGCGCGAAACCCGGATCTGCAGCGGTGCCCCTGAGAATGGCGGATCCGTCGTCCATCCAGCTCGTGGCGCCGGGCCAGCTGGTCAACATTGTGATGACCAACGGAACCGACTTTGGCAAGACCGCGGAATCCGAAGTCCTGGCAGCCTCCGTGCCGGTCCTCTGGACCTCGGGACAGGGCGGGCAAACCGGACAGTGGCTGGGAACCGGCGAAACCGAGGGGCTCATAGTGGTCGCAGCGGATCCGGACCAGGCGCGACGCCTCGCCGGCTCCTCAACCCAGGGAAAGCTCTTCTTTGTGCTGGTGGGATCACAAGGCTAGCTGCGCCGGGCTCGCTGCACCGTCCTCGCGGGCCGTCCACCTCGGCTGCGGGCGGCTCAGCCCCAGTGCGGCGGCTTCTGCTCCTGAAGCCAGGCATCGTGGTCGTAGTCAGAAGCGTGATCGCCCCAGCGCTTGGGGTCATCCTCGGAGGCCTTGTTCGGCAGCACTCCTGATGGAACGCCGACACCGGCCGGCTGCCGGGACCTGTCCGGAGCTGAATCGTCCGACCCGCTGTGGGGGGCGTCCTGGCGGTCCGCTGCGCTGATGTTTGTGTCCATGCCGTTTTCCTTGATGCCTTCCGATGCTTCAGTGCCGGCGCCACGGGGCTCGTCCGTTGATGCGCCGCGCTGCTCCAAGGATACCGAGTGCGTAACCCCGTCAGCCACACTGCCGGAGTTGCCACTTTCGGATTCGGCTACCTCGCTTGACCCGTTGTTGCCGCGGTCGGCGCTGTTCAGCGTCAGGTTGTCGACGTCGTCCTCGAAGAATGCCTGTGAGGTGGCGGAGAAGCCGGTGACCACCGGTTTCTCCAGCCCGAGGTATCCGCCGATCCGGTCAGCGCAGGCGGACGGGTCCGTGAATACCTCGATCGTCCACAGCGGCATGTAGCGCCAGCCAAGCCGTTCCAGCAGTTGCGGCCGGAGCCTGCTTCGTTCGCGGACGCTCATGCGCCGGTACTGCTCAGTTCCGTCGGACTCGATTGCCACGGGCCTGGGGATTTCGGCGTCATCATGGCCGATGGAATTCACCGGATCGGCGGCAGCGGCAACGTCAAGCACGCCGTCATACTGATGCCAGACCCGGGCTCCCCGGGCACGCAGCCTGTCAGCCAGGTCTGCCACGAGGGGATCGGCCCCCAGCGCCTGCTCGCTCGCCGCGGCGCGGGACGCGGGCGTGCCCAGGTCAGTGTTGCCGGCAATCTCGCGGTCGAGCAGTTCATAGAAGTCGAGGGCGCCGTGGCTGAGGCGGCTGACGTCCAGGTCTTCCGGTTTGAAGCAGCTGAGCACATGCAGCGAACGCCGGGCACGGGTCATGGCCAACGCAAACTTCGCCCGGCCGCCTTCGGCGGACAGCGGCCCGAAGTTGTGGAGCGCGCGGCCGTGCGGCGTGCGGCCGTAACCCGGGGAGAAGATCACGTGGTCGCGGACCAGGCCCTGGGCCCGTTCCAGGTCAACCACCCGGAAGGATTCGGGACCGGCCGTGAAGAAACTTGCCAGCAGCGGGTAGTTGGGCAGCTGCAGCCGGATGGCCTCGCCGATCCTCGCGGCGTGGCGGAGGCTGGCCGTGACCACGGCGAGGGAGGTCCTTGGCCGCAGGCGGGCGTGCTCAAAAACGAGCTCAACCACCCGGTTGACCTCGGCCACGGCGGACTCCACGCCTTCCTGGTCGGCGCTCGGAAGGCCGGTGCCGTCCGGGAGGTATTCCACCAGCAGGGCGCGGTCCAGCCCGGTGGCGGTCTGCCCCTCGGGGAGCCTGTGCAGGCGGCCGTCGTAGAAGCTCTTGCTCAGCTGCAGCACGAGGTCCTCGTCGACAGCCCGGTACGCGCAGGTCAGGCGCCGGGTCGGCAGCACCGCGGACAGTGCCGTGTAGGCACTCTCGACGCTTTGGTGGGCAGTCTCGCCGGCAGCCAACCGCTCGACGCCGACAGTAAACGTGCGGGGGCTGGCGATCTTGTCGTCGCCGAAGGCAATCACCTGCCTGGCCCGGGCGATCGCCGGGAGGACTGCCTGAAGGGAGGTTGCTTCGGCGTCGAGGATAACAACGGCGTCGAACTTCTGCTCAGCCGGGAGCAGTCCGGTCATGAGGTAGGGGCTCACCGACCACACCGGCACCAGCATGGGGACCAGGGCCGGCGCCTGCGCCGTCAGCGCGGCAAGGGTGACCCGGCCGTCCTTCAGGAGGCTCCGGAGCAGGTCAGCCTGCCGCGGGTTCTCGGCAATGCCGGCGCGCCACCGTTCGGACAGCGCCCACCGCAGCCGTGCCGCGCCGCTGGCGATGTGGGCGTTGTCCGCCAGGCGGTATTCGGCTTCAAGCTGTCGCAGGGCATCGCCGTCGGACATCGCCAGGTAGTCATCCCCGCTGATCATCGCTTCAAGGGCTGACTGCCACCAGGCAAGATCCAGCTCTGCCGCCACGGATTCGGCGGGCACCTCCCGCTCCGCCAGGTCCGCGAGCAGTTCCCCGAGCCCGTGCTCACGCATGTTCTCGATGAGAAGCGTCCGCTCCGGGAGCGTCTTGAGCGTCCGGGTGTCGGCAACCAGCCGCTCCAGGCGTTCCATCAGTTCCTCGTAGGGCGTGTGCTGAAGGTCTCCGCCCGCCTCGGTGTGCTTGATGGCCGCGCCCAGCTGGGCCAGTTCACGTTCCAGGCTGCGGTACATCACGTTCACTTCGCCCAGACCGGACGGCACTGCGGGGTGCCGCTGCGTGGTGGCATAGTCCGCCCACAGCGCCCGCTGTTCCTGGACGAGCACCAGGGAACTGTGGAGATCGGCGATGTGCACGCCGGGACGGACGTATTCCTTGGCCACGCGGCGCAGCCGGGACCGCTGCATGGATGGCATGTCGATGTTGCGTTCGCGGCGCCACGGGGAGGTGGCTGTCGCGGAGATGAGGTCGTGCACCGGCCGGTCGAAGATGTCCGGGGTGAACTTGTCCAGGCTCTCCCTGACCGCCATCAGCAACTCGAGCTGGGCACCCCATTCGTGGAAGGTGGTGCCAAGGCGGATCTGGGCGTGCTCGGCGACTTCGTTCATGCGGTGGCGGAGCACCGGCAGGTTCTTCTCGACCGAGCGCGCAACGTCCTGCGCCTCTTCGGTTTCCTTGCGGGTTAGGAGCCGCGCGCCGTGCCAGGGGCTGGCCGTGGAAGCCCGGCTGAAACTGCCCAGTTCGGCTGCACGGCGAAGGCGTCCGGCGAGTTCCTCGCGGTCGCGGATATTGTCCAGCACACTTCGCTTCAGCCGCACCGTGGTGGCGGGCGGCGTCGGCTGGATGGATGTCAGCTCGGCCAGCGACTGCATGGCCTGATACGGCGAGCAGCCCCACCGCTGGCGGACGTTGTGGAGCGACGCCACATGGTCCATGAGGGCATGCCGGTGCTCCGCAAGCGTGGTGTGCAGGTTTTCGAGCTGGGGCTGAAGCGACTTTTCATTCCGGACGATGGCGCGCACCAGCTGGCCCTTGAGCTGCAGGGGCGTCGCCGTACCTGACAGGGCAAACAGGATGGACTCCAGGCCCAGCGTCTCCAGCTGGCCCCCGATTTCACTAAGGCTGGCTCTGCGGTCGCCCACCACCAGGACGGTCTTTCCTTCGTCCACCAGGGCGCCGATGGTGTTAATGGCAGTCTGGGTCTGCCCTGTGCCTGGCGGGCTGCTGACAAGGAGGGAGTCGCCGGCGCGCACGGCGTCCACCACATGCTGCTGGTCGGCGTCGGCGTCGAGAAGCAACAGCTCATCAGCGGGGTCCCGCTGGTCAATGTCCTGGAAGCGGTCCTCGGCGAGCTCGGCCACTTCCACGGCCTCACCGGCCCCAGCACGGGCAAGGGCCGCGACGACGGGGTTGTTCTGGTTGATCCACGGGTCATCGAGGTTGCCGGAAAGGTCCGCGAAAGTGGAAACGAGCAGGTTGTGTTCCACCTCGGCGCCGTGGATGGGCTTGATGAGCGTCCCCAGGCGGTCCAGGACGGGCTGGGGATCGAACCGTGCCGTGCTGTAAGCCATCCGGGTTACAGCGTTGACATCGAAAACTATGCCGTGAATGGTCTTCAGGTGCCTGATGAGCGCCGGATTGATCTGGGCCTGCTCCGTCAGCTGGAGTTCGTAGTCGTCCTCGCCCGGACGGACGGTGAGGGAAATGGCGGTCAGCATTACCGGCGCAGAAACGCGCTGGGGCTTTCCGCCCACGGCCGACGTCCAGGACACAGTTCCGGCCGAGAAATACCCGGCGTCGATGCCGCGGTCGTTGCTGAGCTCAAAAATTTTCGAGCGGAGGTTGCGCGAAGCCCTCGCCGCAACCACGTACTGGTCGTGGTCACGGATCAGCGTGGACAGGCGTGTGCGCCGCCCAGCCATGAGCTGCGCCAAGCCGGACGGATGCGCATGCGTGATGTCGATGGAGCCTTCCGGCGTTTTGGTGAAACGCAGCATTGTGTCTGCTCCGGTGACCGGCTTAAGCCCCGACAGCCACTTCCTGAGCTCTTCGGAGCCCTCTGGGAGGCCTTGAACAACTGACACTACTGCCTTCTTTTCTGCGTTTGCACGTGACGCCCTGGACCATACCGGCATACTTTCGAGCGTAGCCCGTATCGGGGCCCAGTGAGAGACCGCAACACTGGAGCGGGCCAAAATTGCGCCGGATTTGGGGAGAAAAAACAAAGTGGCCGGCCTCATCGCTGAGGCCGGCCACTCACAGTGCTATTCCCACTCGATGGTTCCCGGCGGTTTGCTGGTCACGTCCAGCACCACCCGGTTGACGCCTTCCACCTCGTTGGTGATGCGGTTGGAGATCTTTGCCAGCAGGTCGTACGGAAGCCGTGACCAGTCGGCGGTCATGGCGTCCTCGGACGAGACGGGTCGCAGGACGATCGGGTGGCCGTAGGTCCGGCCGTCACCCTGGACGCCGACGCTGCGGACATCCGCCAGCAGCACGACCGGCATCTGCCACACCTCGTTGTCCAGGCCGGCCGCAGTGAGCTCGGCACGGGCTATGGCGTCGGCCTTGCGGAGCAGGTCCAGGCGTTCCTTGGTCACTTCGCCGACGATGCGGATGCCGAGGCCGGGCCCCGGGAACGGCTGGCGGCCCACGATTTCCTGCGGCAGCCCCAGCTGGGCGCCCACGGCACGGACCTCGTCCTTGAAGAGCGCACGAAGCGGCTCGACGAGTTCGAACTGCAGGTCCTCCGGCAGTCCGCCCACGTTGTGGTGGCTCTTGATGTTGGCCGCACCTTCACCGCCGCCGGATTCAACGACGTCCGGGTACAGGGTCCCCTGGACCAGGAACTTGATCTTTTCACCGTGGGCGGCCGCCTCGGCGATGATGGCAAGTTCGGCTTCCTCGAAGGCACGGATGAATTCGCGGCCGATGATCTTGCGCTTGGTCTCGGGATCGCTGACCCCGGCCAGTGCCGCCTGGAACCTCTCCTGCTCATTGGCAACGTACAGTTTGACGCCCGTGGCTGCCACGAAGTCGCGTTCAACCTGCTCGGCCTCGCCTTCGCGGAGCAGTCCGTGGTCCACGAACACACAGGTCAGCTGATCGCCCACCGCGCGCTGGACCAGGGCAGCCGCAACCGCAGAGTCGACTCCGCCGGAGAGGCCGCAAATGACCCTGGCATCGCCGATCTGCTTGCGGATGCGGTCCACCTGTTCCTCGAGGATGTTCCCCGTGGTCCAGTTGGGTTCGAGCTTGGCGCCCTTGAACAGGAAGTTCTCGAGCACCTGCTGGCCGTATGCGGAGTGCTTTACCTCGGGGTGCCACTGCACGCCGTAGAGACACTTCTCTTCGTTGGCGAATGCCGCCACGGGAGCGCCGGCGGTGGTGGCCAGGACTTCAAAGCCTTCCGGTGCTTCCTGCACGGAATCGCCATGGCTCATCCAGGTGTTCTGGTGGTGCGGCAGGCCGTCCAGGATGGACCGGGCCTCCCCGACTGTGGTGGCTTCCGTGGCGCCGTACTCGCGCAGGCCCGTCTGGGCTACAGTGCCGCCCAGGGCGTTGGCCATCGCCTGGAAGCCGTAGCAGATGCCGAAGACCGGGATCCCGGCTTCAAAGAGGTCGGCACCCACACTCGGTGCACCTTCCGCGTACACGCTGGAAGGGCCACCGGAAAGGATGATGGCGGCGGGGTTCTTGGCCAGCAGTTGTTCGGTGCTGTAGGTATGCGGAACCACTTCCGAATACACATTTGCTTCCCGGACGCGGCGGGCAATCAGCTGCGCGTACTGGGCACCGTAGTCAACAACCAGCACCGGCTTCTGGGAAGTCTGGGATGCAGTGGGAGTAGTCACCGTACTAGCCTACTTGGCACCGCCGCCCGGCCGCACATTGAGAAGCCCCGGGTAAGCGAACTCACAGGCCGCGCCCGCCGGCTCAGTAGCGCTTGGACGCCTGCGGATTCGCGGCGAGTTCCGCCTCCACCTCGGCGTGGAACTTCTTCTCCACGATGAAGGACAGGAGCGGGATAACACCGCCCAGGGCCAGGAGGATCAGTTTGGCGAACGGCCACCGCATCAGCGACCACAGCCGGAAGTTGGACATCAGGTAGACGACGTACATCCAGCCGTGCACAATCAGCACCGCGACGGAGACGTTCACTCCCCCGAGGACGCCCTGCGGCTCGGCGTCTGCGAACCCGAAGCCGAACGGCTGGCCTGTCACCGCGTTGGTGCCGCCTGCGAACAGGTACTGGCCGAAGGCGTACCGCGCAACCAGTTCGGCGCAGAGCAGGAGGAGCATTCCGCCCGTCAGGTATGCCATGACTTTGTAGAACTTCAGGGCGGACCGGATCTGGGCTTCAGTCCCGCCGAACCTGCGCTTCTTGACGGTGCCCGATCCGCCGGTCTGGGACGGCTGGGGCTGGATGGCCGGCTTGGGATCGATCATGGCTGTACCTTTTGTTCGGTCGGGCTGGGGGTTTCTGATGTGCCGGCGTGCGGTCCGGCCTGCGGAGCTTCTTCTGTGCCTTCGCGGTGCGCACCGTTTTCGTCGTGTTCGTCGTCGAGCTCGTCCTCGAGGTCCCGGCGGTAGTCGTCCTTCACCATCCGCCACCAGATGAAGAGCGCGAAGCCGGCGAAAACGATCCACTCCACCGAGTAGAAGAGATTGAGCCAGTTCACCTGCTGGGCCGGGGGCTGCGGGCCGATGTTCAGGGGCTTCAGGTCACCGTTGACGGCCGCGGCGCTGACGTCGGTGCCGGCGGCCATTTCGGAGGTTGCCGCCACGAATCCCGGATAGCTGCTGACTTCCCAGGCGTTGATCAGTTCCGCCACGGACACTGCCGTGGCACGGCCGGGTTCGGGTGCGGTGCCTGGCAGCGGGGCTTCGGACGGCAGGAGCCGTCCGGTCAGTTCAATGATGCCCGACGGCGGGGCGCCGGCTTGCGCGGCGTCGGCCACCCATCCGCGGGCGACCGGGATCCATGTCCGGGGCGTCGCCCCGACGCCGCTGAGGACAGGGGCATCCTGAACCGAAAACGCCGATACGACCCAGAACCCGGTGGCACCATCATGAAGGCGGCCCGGGACCAGCACCTGCTTGTCGGGATCGTAGGATCCCTTGGCGGTGACCATCTGGTCCGCCACGGAGCCGTGGAAGAATTCACCCGGCTGCAGCACCCTGACCAGCGGCTTGGCGTCTTCCGTGCCGGACGAAACCGGTGCTTCCGGCTGGGTGGAGCGGCCGAACTGCCACTGGCTCAGCAGCACAAAAACCCCGGAAATGACGATCGCAAACACCAGTCCTGCGATCCAGCGGGGTTTGAGGGCAGTTTTCAACACACCTTAACCGTACTTCGTCCTTGTGTAGAACAACGAAACGGGCGTTGTCCCTAGTGGTCGAAGAACACCAGGCTGGAGTTGATGAGTTCGGCGATCACTTCGGGGTCGTAGGCCCGGCGAAGGGACTCCCTGAACGATTCCTTTGACAATGAGCGGGCCAGGGTGGCCAGGACTTCGAGGTGGTCCGAAAATGAACTTGCCGGTGTCGCGATCAAGAGAATGACCGTCGCCGGACCGTCAGCCGCCCCGAAGTCCAGGGCCTTGCCGTACTTGGTGATCCCGACCGCGATTGATGTCCGCGAAACGAACTCACTGCGGGCGTGCGGCAGCCCGACTCCCCCGGGCAGGCCGGTGGCCAGCTGGTGCTCCCGGGCGTTGACATGCTTCAGGAAGCCCTCGAGGTCCGAGACCCGCCCCGCCGCATAGAGGCGTTCAGCAAGCTGGGTCGCCGCATCGGTCTTGTCCTTGGCATCAAGTTCAAGAATCACCATTTCCGGTGTGGTGAGTTCGGCATCGTACCGGTCCAGTGGTTCCGCCAAGAGTTGTCCCTTCAGTGAGGCAGGAGGCGCGCGTCAGGCATCAGCCTTGCATCAGCGCAACGGAACGATGTCCTCGACACCCAGGCGTGCGGCGTCGGCAGATTCATCGTCCGGCTGCTCCTGGCTCAGCCGTTCGGCTTCCACCCGGGCAAGGTAGTGCTTGATTTCGCTTTCGCGCTGCGCGTCGCTCCAGCCAAGAATTTCTCCCATCAGCTTAGCGACTACCGGGACAGCGGACACACCACGGTCCCAGGACTCGATGGAAATCCGCGTCCTACGCGTCAATACGTCGTGCACATGACGTGCGCCTTCATGGGTGGCCGCGTAGACCGCCTCGGCCTGAAGGTAGTCGTCGGCGCCGGGCAGCGGTTCGGCCAGGGCCGGGTTCTCCTTGATGAGCGCCAGGACCTCCGTGGCCATCGACCCGTACCGGTTGAGCAGGTGTTCAATCCGGGCCACGTGCACGCCGGACTCTTCAGCGGTCCGGTTACGCCGGTTCCACGCCGCTTTGAACCCGCTGGCGCCCAGCAGGGGAATGGAATCGGTACAGCTGGGCGCCACGCGCTCGTCCATGCTGCGCGTCGCTTCATCGACGGCGTCCTTGGCCATGACCCGGTAGGTAGTCCATTTTCCGCCGGCCACCACCACGAGGCCCGGCACCGGGTGGGCCACCACGTGTTCGCGGGAAAGCTTGGCCGTGGAGTCGTTCTCGCCCGCCAGGAGCGGCCGGAGCCCGGCGTAGACGCCTTCGACGTCTTCCCTGGTCAGGGGCCGCTTGAGCACCTTGTTGACGTGTTCAAGGATGTAGTCAATGTCCTTGCTGGACGCTGCCGGATGAGCTTTGTCGAGATGCCAGTCAGTGTCCGTGGTGCCGATGATCCAGTGGCGGCCCCACGGAATGACGAACAGTACCGATTTCTCGGTCCGCAGAATCAGGCCGACGGTTGACTGGAACCGGTCGCGCGGCACCACGAGATGGATGCCCTTGGAGGCGCGCACCTTCAACTGCCCGCGGTCCGTCACCATGGCCTGCGTTTCGTCGGTCCAGACACCGGTTGCGTTGATGACCTGCTTGGCCCGGATGCTGAAAGTGGAGCCGTCCTCGCGGTTCACCACTTTGGCGCCTACCACCCGCTCTCCTTCGCGCAGGAAGTCCACCACGGCCGTTTGGTTGACTGCATGGGCCCCGTAGTACGCGGCCGTTCGGATCAGGTTGGCCACGTACTTGGCGTCGTCGACCTGGCCGTCGTAGTAGCGGATGGACCCGACGAAGGCGTCGTCCTTCAGGCTTGGCGCAGCGCGCAGCGTGCCGCGGCGGGACAGGTGCTTGTGGAACGGCACGCCCCGCTGGTGGCCGCTGGAAATGGACATGACGTCGTACAGGGCAATTCCCGCGCCGACATAGGGCCGTTCGAGGAAGGGCCTGGTCAGTGGGTAGAGGAAGGGAACGGGCCGGGCCAGGTGGGGGGCGATCTCCGAAAGAAGCAGTCCGCGCTCGTGAAGCGCTTCTTTCACCAGCCCGAAATCGAGCATTTCGAGGTAGCGAAGTCCGCCGTGAATGAGCTTGGAGGAGCGGGAGGACGTCCCAGCCGCCCAGTCACTCGCTTCCACGATGCCCACGCTCAGGCCGCGGGTCACAGCGTCCAGGGCAGCGCCGGTGCCCACGATGCCACCGCCGACAATGAGGATGTCGAGTTCCTTGCCGGGCTCCATGGTTGCCTTGAGGGCAGCGAGCGACGCTTCCCTTGCGGCGGGGCCGAGCGCCCCCTGTTGAAAGGACGAACCTCCGGAAGAACTGTTCATTTCACGCCTCCATCCGCATCAAACCTCGTAGGTCACCAGCCTACTTCCTAGGCTTGCGGATGGGCAGGGTTCAATTTGCTGCCGGTCCCGGGGGCCGGGACCGGCTCAGTTCCGGGGGCTCATCAGTTTCCGGAGTAGGGGGAAACGACGACGTCGACCCGCTGGAATTCCTTCAGGTCCGAATAGCCGGTGGTCGCCATGGAGCGGCGGAGGGCGCCGATCAGGTTGGACGTGCCGCTGGTGTGGTGCCCCGGTCCGAAGAGGACCTCTTCCAGCGGACCCACGGTGCCAACGTTGACCCTGTCGCCACGCGGCAGCTCCAGGTGGTGTGCCTCCTGGCCCCAGTGCCAGCCCTTGCCCGGCGCTTCTTCGGCGCGCGCCAGGGCGCTGCCGAGCATCACGGCGTCAGCGCCCATGGCGATGGCCTTGACGATATCGCCGGACGATCCCATGCCGCCGTCGGCAATCACGTGAACGTAACGGCCGCCTGACTCATCCATGTAGTCGCGGCGGGCGGCGGCGACGTCGGAAATCGCCGAAGCCATGGGTGAGTGGATTCCCAGGGCACGGCGCGTTGTGGTGGTGGCACCGCCGCCGAATCCCACCAGCACGCCTGCGGCACCGGTGCGCATAAGGTGCAGGGCCGGGGTGTAGCCGGCGGCGCCGCCCACGATCACCGGAACATCGAGCTCGTAGATGAACTGCTTGAGGTTCAGCGGTTCATGGTCCTTGGAGACGTGCTCGGCGGACACTGTGGTTCCACGGATCACGAAGATGTCCACGCCGGCGGCCACGACGGTCTTGTAGTGTTCCTGGGTGCGCTGCGGAGTCAGCGAGCCGGCAACGGTCACACCGGCGGCACGGATTTCGGCCAGGCGGGACGTAATCAGTTCCGGCTGGATGGGCGCCTGGTAGAGCTCCTGCATCCGGCGGGTGACGGCGGGGCTGTTGGTCTCGTCCTCCAGCGCCCCGATCTGGTCGAGTACCGACTGGGGGTCCTCATAGCGGGTCCACAGTCCTTCGAGGTCCAGCACGCCCAGTCCGCCGAGGCGGCCCAGGGCAATGGCGGTCTCGGGGGACATCGCTGAATCCATGGGCGCGGCGATGACCGGCATGTCGAACTTGTAGGCATCTATCTGCCACGAGACCGAAACGTCCTTGGGATCACGCGTCCGACGGTTGGGGACGATCGCGATGTCATCCAGGGAGTAGGCACGACGCCCACGCTTGCCACGGCCAATCTCAATCTCATAAGTCACGTGACCACTTTACTTGACCACGCGGGATACGGCGGGGCGACTCCCCGCCGTCGTCAGGGAAACTGATAGTCCACACTTTATTGACACGTTTTGTCAATCATTTACAAGTTATGAAAATACCTTTACGTTTACTCTCGGTTACCACCTGATCCACCACGTGACCGTCCATCACTCCACCATCCGGGCCACACCCATGCCCGATCCGAGAAAGAAGCTCCTTTTGGCAAAAGCAGCAAGTGCACCTATCAGGCGCCATCGCATACTGGCCCTGTCGCTCGCGGCAGCAGTCGGGACCCTGGCCTTCGCGAGTTCACCGGTCTTCGCCACCACCGAAACCGGCGACGGTTCCGGCCCCGGACCCGCCGCAGTCCAGAGCCCGGCGGTGCAGGCAGTGGCCGCGGGCGAGGCCTATACGAAGTTCATCGTGGACTACAAGGAAAGTGCGGCCAACTCCACGCCAAACGGCCGCGCCAATGCCTGGGGCAAGGCAGCCAACGCGCAGGGCGTGACAGTGAAGGAAGTCCGCACCCTGGCTACCGGCGGAACGCTGATCGAGGCGGACAAGGCCCTGGCCGGGCAGGCGGCCGAGGACTTCATGGCCGGGATTGCGGCCTCGGGAGCGGTCGAATCCGTCGAGCCCGACGCGCGGATGACCGTGGCGCTCACACCCAACGACCCGCGCTATGGCGAGCAGTGGGACTTCACCGCGACGAACGGCATGCGGATTCCCGGCGCGTGGGACGTCGCCACCGGCACCGGCGTGACAGTGGCCGTGATCGACACCGGCATCACTGCCCACCCCGACCTGGACGCCAATGTGCTCCCCGGTTACGACTTTGTCTCCGACGCAACCGCTGCGCGGGACGGTAACGGCCGCGATGCCAACGCGCAGGACCAGGGCGACTGGTACGCCGCCGGCGAGTGCGGCCAGACGACGGCCGGCAACAGTTCCTGGCACGGCACCCACGTGGCCGGCACCGTGGCAGCCGTGACCGGCAACGCGACCGGAGTGGCAGGCGTGGCACCCAATGCCAAGGTGGTCCCTGTCCGCGTCCTCGCCAAGTGCGGCGGTTCCCTGTCCGACATCGCCGACGCGATCATCTGGTCAGCCGGCGGAACCGTCTCGGGTATCCCGGCCAACGCCAACCCGGCAAAGGTCATCAACATGAGCCTGGGCGGGTCCGGTTCCTGCGGCACTACTTACCAGGCGGCCATCGATTCCGCGGTTTCGCGGGGAGCCACCGTGGTGGTTGCCGCCGGCAACAGCAACCAGGATGCTTCCGGTTTCCGCCCGGCGAACTGCAACAACGTTGTGAGCGTGGCTGCGAGCAATCCGAGCGGCAGCCTTTCCTACTACTCCAACTACGGTGCCACGGTTGACCTGACTGCGCCGGGCGGAGACGTCAGGGTGACCGGCGGCGGAATCCTCTCCACCATCAACACCGGCACCACCACGCCGTCCTCCGCGGGCTACGCCAATTACCAGGGCACCTCCATGGCGGCTCCGCACGTGGCCGGGCTCGCCGCACTCATGAAATCCAAGACCTCCTCCCTCACCCCGGCCCAGGTCGAATCCACGCTCAAGCAGGGAACCCGCGCCATGCCGGGCGGTTGCACCACCGGCTGCGGCGCCGGCCTCTCCGACGCCACCAAGACCATGGGGCTACTGGGCGGGACCACTCCCCCGCCGACGGGCAATCTCCTGCTGAACCCCGGCTTCGAAGAGGGCGCTGTCTCATGGACCTCTGACCACGCCGACACATTTGAAACCGGAACGAACGCCCGGACCGGTTCCCGCTTCGCAGGACTCAACGGCTGGGGCCAGGCGACGTCCTACAAGCTGGACCAGGCATTCGCCGTCCCCTCCTCTGTGTCCGCCGCCTCGCTGTCCTTCTATTTGAAGGTGCAGTCCGACGAAACCACCGCCAGCTCGGCCTACGACACCCTCAAAGTCCAGGTGATCAGCGGCGGCACCACCGCCACGCTGGCCACGTACTCCAACCTCAACGAGTCCACCGGCTACGTGCAGAAGCAGCTGGACCTTTCCGCCTACAAGGGCAAGAGCGTGACACTGCGCTTCCTGGGTGTCGAGGATTCGTCACTGTCCACGTACTTCTTCCTCGACGACACCGCTGTGACCACGTCCTAGCTCTTTGCTCGGATAACGCATGAACCGCCGGCCGCGCGCTCCTGCGCGGCCGGCGGTTCCTGCGCGGGAACAAGTCCCCGTCGCACGACTTCGGTTCATGGAATAGTTTGGACGGACAAACCGCAGGCAGGCATCGCCGGCACAAACAATTTGGGGGACACTGTGGCGACGAGACGTACGGGCATGACGGACACGGCCAAGGACCCCCGCGCGACGGCCTTCGGCTTCGCCCAGCGCCGTGTCTGGGTTTTTTCCGCCTGGTGGTACCCGGTAGTGCTGGCGATCTCCGGTGCAGTGCATGCGGGAGTCGCTGCGGTCCTTGGACAAAGCCTGGAACTTGGAACCGTCATGGTAATCCTTGGCGCAGTCTTCGCGTCCTTGGGCTGGGTCTCCACAGCGTGGCCGCGTTTCACGCGCAAGGCTCCAAAGCCTGCTTCGGACATCCCCCGGGTGGAGCAGGGAATTCGGATCACACCTGGCATGATACGGACCTTCCTGATCGCCACCGCACTGGGTATTGCTGCGCTTGTGCTGTTCACGCCCGAGGGCGGCTGGCCGGAAACGCTCCCCATCCTGGGAATGCTCATGACACTGCCGCTGGGGGTGGCCGCAGGCCTGGCCTATACCCGCCGGCTCATGACGAACAGCGCCGAACTCTACGCCCGGTGGCTCGAACGCCGCTGACTGCGCCCCGGCGGAACGGTCAGATCCCCTCGGCCTCGTCCACTGTGAGCTGGGATTCGAACATCCGGAAGTACCTTCCGCGGAGAGCCACCAGTTCGCGGTGGGTTCCCTGTTCCACGACCCTGCCGTCTTCGAGCATGTAAACGATGTCCGCTTTTTCGATCGTGGCGAGCCGGTGGCTGATGGCGATGATGGTGCTGCTGCGGTCGGCGAAGAGCCGGGTGAAGATCCGGTGTTCGGCGAGGGCATCAATCGCCGACGTCGGCTCGTCCATCACCATGAAGGAGGCATTCCGGTAGAAGTTCCGGGCCATCGCGAGCCGCTGCCACTGGCCGCCGCTCAGTCCGCTGCCCTTTCGCCCGCGGGGATCCTCCATCCAGTTGCTCACGTGGTTGTCCAGGCCGTTGGGCAGTTTGGTGATGAACTCGAGGGCCTCGGCGTCGGACGCCGCCCGCCGGATCCGCTCATCGTCCCGTGGCGAATCGACGTCGCCAAAGAGAATGTTCTCCGCCGCAGTGGCGAACTCATACTTGAGGAATTCCTGGCTTAGTACCGCCAGATGGCGGTGCCAGGATTTCACGTCGACGGCGGCGAGGTCCACGCCGTCGAGCATCACCTGGCCCGAGTCCGGGCGGTAGAGCCCGGCGAGAATCCGGATCAGGGTGGACTTGCCGGCACCGTTCTCCCCCACGATGGCGATGTGCTGGCCCTCGCGGATGGTGATGGTGATCCCGCGGATCACCTCGATGTCGCTGCCTGTGTACGTGAACCGGATATCCCTCAACTCCACGGTCTTCGGCGCCTGCAACAGGGGCGGGGCATGCTCGGAGTGAACCGGCAACGCCATAAAGAGCTCGTAGTCTTTCAGGTTCGCCAGGTCCTCGTCGATGGAGCTGAGCGAGGAAACAAGGTTGTTCGCCGTGGACAGCGCCCTGCTGACGATCTGCTGGACGTAGAGGAACTGGCCCACCGGCTGGGCACGGGCGATGATCTGGCCCACCACCCAGATCAGCGAAACAACCTCAGCACCGTACTGCAGGGCATCAGCCGCGAGCTGCTTGGGGATGTAGCGCTTCTGGAAATCCAGCCGCCGCTTCTCGTCGGCGTCCCGGAGGCGGGAACGAAGTCCCATGAGGTACCCGACGATCCCGTACAGGCGCATCTCGGCAATGTGCTGGGGACGGAGGAGGTTGGTTTCGATCATGCGGCGCTGGCGGCGGGAGTCCACCTGCGTGTTCCAGTGGGCGATCTGTTCACGCGAGAGTTTGAACTGCAGGTAGACGCTGGGGACGATGGCCACCAGGACGATCACGGCGATCCACCAGCTCACCAGCAGCAGCGCTCCGACCGCCAGGATCACCGAGACCAGCTGCGTGAAGATCGCGGCGATCCGGTCCAGGACCCGGGCATAGGAATCCGAGAACCGCTTGGCGCGGTCGTACAGGTCCACCGTTTCCTTGTCGTCGTACCGCCAGAACTCGAGTGCCAGGAACCGCTCGTACATGAGGTCCCCCACGATGGCCCCCACCCTGAAGCTCATGAGCTGCTGGATGTAGCGGTCCACACTGCTGAAGGCGCCCCAGAAGAGACCCAGCGCGGCGGTGATGATGACGTAGACGATCGCCCGCTGCCCCTCGGCGGCGTCACCGGCGTACGCGGCAGCCAGCGCGGTGGTGGTCAGCGCGGCAAAGTAGGTGGTGACCAGGGGCAGCAGCGCCGAGATCAGCGAGCCGACCACCTTCATTACGACGGCGGCGGGCGAGGCCCGGAAGCTGACCCGCAATACCTGCGCCACGGCACGGGCGTAGGGCCGCACGGCCAGCCGCCGCTGAGCGTCCCTTTTCGGGTTCAGTTCGGCGGGATGGCGTGGTTGGGACATGCCTCCAGCCTAGTGCTGCCGCAACGGCCTGGCGGCAGGGTCAGTACTTCTCACCGTACTGGTATTCAGGGAGATCAAAGCATGCGCTGTAGCCCGCAATACGAAGCGTTTCCGGTGGCTCCTCGAAGGAGACCAACAGGTGGGTGCCGTCCTCGTGCAGGAGATCGAGCGACCGATCCCCGCTTAAGGTCCTGTCTTCTGAAACCCTCCACCCTGCCCGTCCGGACATTGCAGCGGCCACCATATCGAGGAACCCGTCGCGGTCCACTCCCGGCATCAATTCGGCTTCGGCATCACCGGCCCATTTTTTCCGATCGCCCTCGCAACGCAGCAGGCTTGAGGTGTCGTTGGCCCACGTTGACAGGACCGCGTCTTCGGGCAGCAGCGCCACGATTTCCTGTTCCATCGACATGACCTTGGATTTGGCTGATTCGAGGCTGATGTCCATGTCTTTTCCGTTCCCGGCCTGCCCGCATGAGGCCATCATTGCAGTGAGTGCTGTTGCCCCGGCTACCCGCCAGGCGGTCGTCCACCCGCGTCCGGCCCTACCGATCACGGAGTTCCGTACGGACGTCGTTGATGGCCTTCTCATTCCAGGGATCCGTGGTGGCGATGAGGCTGTGGTTGTCGATGCTGTAAGCCTCCGTCCATCCGAAGCCCCCCGGCGGCTCATAAACGTGCTTTTCAAACGCGGGCTCCTTCATCGGGTAATTCTCCCCCACGACCCCGTTTGCTTCGGCGGTCAGCAGGATATCGGGGTAGGTGAAGCTGGAATAGTCGGTGCCAGGGTCAGGCTCCCAGCCAGGAGGCATGGCAGCGCCGGACAGGGCAATGAGCTTGTCAAAGTGGGCTCCTTCGGTCTCCGCCCCGGTGAGGTTCCGAAGTCCCCAGCTGTGGCCCATGCCCACCGATTGGGCCCCGGACGGCAGCTCAAGGTCAACAGCGTCCTGGAAGGCCCGCAGGACTGGTGCCGAATCGGCCACGAACTCATCGCTCTTGGCCTCCACCAGGAATGCCTCAACAAAGCCACCGTCGGGAAACTCCGATCCCTTGTACACAAACGCCGCGGTTCCGCCCGATTTGTCCGCCTCGACAAAGCGGTTGGCCAGCTGCTGCGGGCCGCCGCCATAGAACGACGCTTCGTTGGTGGTGGTGCCGGGAACATACGTGATCACCGAGGTCGTGTGCTCGTCAAAGTTGCCGATGAGTTCCACGATGGACTGTTCATCGGGGTCATAGGCCGCGAGCTGGATTTTCCCGGCGACCGCCTGCTGGAGATACTCCAGTCCGGACTGCCGTTCCCGCCAGGTCTCGTGCTCGGCGGCGAAACGCAACGGATAGGTTGAATCCACGTTCCAGGGGTTGAATTCCGGTTCCGGATCCTTTGTTTCGAGCCAAACAATCCGTTCCTGGGCGTTCAGTCGGTTGGCCTCGACCCGCGCATTGAACGGTATGCCGTTCGTATTCCCCGCCAGGCCCGGGTGGTCCCGGATGAAGTCCTGATGCTGGGCGTCGGTGAGACTCAGCCACCAGTCCCGGACTTCGGAGGCGGACTTGCCGGCGACATCCCCCGGGCCGGGCGTTCCGGAGCTGCCGCCGGACGGCCCTGACACCGCAGAACCTCCGGCGGCCGAGCTGGCCGAGTCCTGCTCGTTTGCCTGGCGCAGCAGTGCGTCCGCGGCCTGGTCAAGGAACAAGGCTGCTGCCCCCATCGAGCGGCTATGGCTCCCTTTCCAGTCCTGGCGGAACCTCTCTGCATCAGGACCGGGCCACGGGGTTCCCACCACGCCGGCATTGAAGGCAAGCCGCTGGCCGTCCAGCATCCGCCCGGCCGACCGCATCGTGGCGGCGAGCTGCCTCAGCTGCGCCACATCGGCCCCGTGGAATCCGCCTGCCAAACCATCCCCCAAGGCCGGTGAAGTATTTACTCCATCGAATATACAGACTCACTAGTCCGAAGGGGATGGGAAAGACTCCCCATCCCCTTCGGACTGGCGGACCGGCGGACCTAGCGTGAGCCGTAGTTCGGGGCTTCCACCGTCATCTGGATGTCATGCGGGTGGGATTCCTTGAGGCCGGCCGGCGTGATCCGGACGAATTTGCCCCGCGCCTTCAGCTCGGCAACGGTGGGAGCACCGGTGTAGAACATGGTCTGGCGGAGGCCGCCCACCAGCTGGTACGCAACGGATGCCAGCGGGCCGCGGTAGGCCACACGGCCTTCGATGCCTTCCGGAATCAGCTTGTCGTCGCCCGAGACGTCGGCCTGGAAGTAGCGGTCCTTGGAGTAGGACGTGTTCTTTCCGCGGGTCTGCATGGCTCCAAGGGAACCCATGCCGCGGTAGCTCTTGAACTGCTTGCCGTTCACGAAGATGAGCTCGCCGGGTGATTCGTCACAACCGGCCAGCAGGGAACCGAGCATCACGGTGTCGGCGCCGGCAACCAGCGCCTTGCCGATGTCGCCCGAGTACTGCAGGCCGCCGTCGGCAATCAGCGGGACGCCGGCCGGGATGGCCGCCTTCGCGGACTCGTAAATGGCGGTGATCTGCGGAACGCCCACGCCGGCCACTACACGCGTGGTGCAGATGGAGCCAGGGCCCACGCCCACCTTGATGCCGTCGGCGCCGGCGTCGATGAGCGCCTGGGCGCCTTCGCGGGTGGCAGCCTGGCCGCCGATGATGTCCACGTGCGCGGCCACGGGGTCGGACTTCAGCCGGCGGATCATGTCCAGCACGCCCTGGGAGTGTCCGTTGGCGGTGTCCACGAACAAGGCGTCCACGCCGGCGTCAACGAGGGTCATGGCACGTTCCCAGCCGTCACCGAAGAAGCCGATGGCGGCGCCGACGCGCAGCCGGCCTTCGTCATCCTTGGTGGCAAGCGGGTATTGCTCGGCTTTCGTGAAGTCCTTGGTGGTGATGAGGCCCTTGAGCCGGCCCTGGTCGTCAACCAGCGGAAGCTTTTCGATCTTGTTGGTGGCGAGCTTGTGCGAGGCTTCCTCGCGGCTGATACCCACGTGCCCGGTGACCAGGGGCATCTTGGTCATGACGTCGCTGACAAGGCGGATCGGGAAATCCGCTTCCGGCACGAAGCGGGTGTCGCGGTTGGTGACAATACCGAGGAGCCGCATGCCCTCGTCCACCACCGGCAGGCCGGACACGCGGTAGTGCGAGCAGATTTCGTCCAGTTCAGCCAGGGTAGCTTCCGGCCCGATGGTCAGCGGGTTGGTGATCATCCCGGATTCGCTGCGCTTCACACGGTCCACCTGATCGGCCTGGTCCTGGATGGACAGGTTGCGGTGGACCACGCCCAGGCCGCCCTGGCGGGCCATGGCGATGGCCATGCGGGACTCGGTGACGGTGTCCATGGCAGCGGACAACAGCGGCGTCTGGACAGTGATGCGCTTGGAGATGCGCGAGGACGTGTCTGCTTCTGACGGGATGACGTCGGTGTGTCCGGGCAGGAGCAGGACGTCGTCGTAGGTCAGGCCGATAAAGCCGAACGGGTTGTGCTCGGGCTGGGTCATGAGTGCGCCTCTTACCTTAATTCCGGGGTTCACGGGTAGGGGTTGCAGCTGATGACCAGCCCGTCATTACGGGACTGGCCTGTGCAGATGGTGGTGCCTTGGTGCGGAAGTGTTGAATAAATTCTAGAACCTCGGCGGCAATCCCCATATTCCGCGGCGGTAATGTGAGCAACCGCACCTGCCCGCAGGTCACGCCGGCTTAGGTCCAGCCGGTGGCGGCCAGCAGCCGTTGCTCGAACATGGGAATCATGCTCTGCACATACGTTTTGGTCAGGTGGTTGTCGTCCTTGTAGACATAGACGTTGCCCACCACTGCCGGGCAGATTCCGTCCGCGCAGATGAAGTCGCTCATGTCCATCAGGTGGAGGCCGGCCACCTTGCCGCGGTATTGGTCCAGCGGTGACGAGTCGGCGAGCGATTCACCGAGCGGCGGATTGCATTCCTCCGCGGCGGCTCCCCTCTTTTGCACGCACTCCGGCATGTTGAACCCGAACCGCGGATTGTCGCGCACGCCGACGACGTCCATCCCGGCATCCGTGAACGGCTTGATGCCCTCCAGGTAGCCGGGGACTTCGGTTTCGAACGGCGCCTCAGTGTGGGTGAGGGACGCGACTGTGAATACGGCATCCGGTTTGTGTTCAAGCACGTATGCGGCGCTGGCTTTATTGAAGGCGTTGCACTCAGCATCGCGCTCGGCCGACTCCGCACCGAAGCGGCAGCTGCCCTTGAGGAGCGTGACCACTTCCCAGCCGTGCTCCTTGGCGATCGGACCCAGGGCTGCCATGTATTGCTGTGCATGAGAGTCGCCCAGCACCACGATCCGCTTGGTGACAACGTCGGGCTTGCTGTTCTGCAGGCAGCCCGACAGCAGCGGATCACTGGGCACATTGCCGTCGGTGCAGAGGCCGTCGATATCCGCCCACTCATTCTTCATGGCAACCGGCGCCGGAATGATCCTGGCCTCCGGCATTGGCTTGCCCGCGTTTTCGGGCGTCAGCACGGCGGCGCCCGGCGTCAGTTCCCTGGGCTGTGCCGCGGCGGCTGCTTCCTCGGCGGTCAGTTTGGTCTGCCACAGTGACACCGGCCCGGCGAGCAGGGCTCCGCACGCCACAATCACGACGGCGTTACGCCAGACCCGACGTTGCGGCCAGTGCCATTCACGCAGCGGTTTCTCCACGAACCGGGTGGTAAGGACGGCCATCACCACGGAGGCCGCCACGATCGCAAGACCCTGGACGAGGTTGGGCGAGACAATTCCTGTGCCGGCGAGGGCCAGGACCAGCAGCGGCCAGTGCCACAGGTACAGTGCGTAGGAGTTGTCACCAAGTGACACGAGGGGTTTCCAGCTGAGGAGGCGGTCGGCACCAAAGCGGCTGCCGCTCTGGCCGGCTACAATGATTGCCGCCGCCGCCAGCGTGGGCCACAGTGCCACGAAACCGGGAAAGGACCGGTCCACTGTCAGCAGCAGGCCGCAGGACACCATGGCCGCCACGCCCGCCCAGCCGAGGATGACCCGAAGGAGCTTTCCCGGCTTCAGGTAAGGAAGTGCGAGAGCCAGAAGGGAGCCCAGTGCGAACTCCCACAGCCTGGTCCTGGTATCAAAGTAGGCGTAGGCCTGGTTGGTGGCCGTCTGGTCAATGGAGAAAGCCAGCGAGGCCGCAAAGATCACGCCGAAGGCAAGGGCCAGCAGCAGGCGGAAACTGATCCCGGGCCGGCGCAGGACCCGGTGCAGCACGGCTATTCCGGCAAACACCAGGGGCCACAGGATAAACACCTGCCCCTGGATGGACAGTGACCAGAAATGTTGCAGGGGGCTCGCGCCGGAGTGGTCCTGGGCATAGTAGTCAACCGCCGAGTCCGCGAGCAGCCAGTTCTGCCGGTAGAGCAGTGAGGCCCAGGCCTGGTCCAGGACGTCCGGCCAGCGGCTTTGCGGAAGTAGTGCCCAGGTGCCGGCGAGGACACCCAGGATAACGACGACGGCGGCAGGCAGCAGCCGCTTGAACAGGTGCAGCCAGTGGCTGACCAGCTTGAGCGGGCTGCCGCTTTCCACCTTCCGCACGAAGGAGAGGGTGAGCAGGAACGCGGAGATAAGCAGGAAGATGTCCACGCCGCCGGACACCCGGCCCAGCCAGACGTGGTACGTGACCACCATCAGTACTGCGAGGGCGCGGAGGCCCTGGACCTCGGGGCGGTACCCCTCCTTCCTGGCTGCCTTGTTCGTGGTGACTTTCCCGGCTCCGCTTGTCGATTCCGTAGCCATTAGTCTGTCCAAGCCGTCGCCGCCATGAGCCGTTCCCCAAATGCTGCTGACATGCTAGCGACGTAAGTCCGGGTGAGGTGATTGTTGTCCAAGTACACGAAAGTGTTTCCGACCACCCCCGGACAGGACGTTCCATCACAGATCAGGTCCGTCATGTCCACAAAGGACAAGCCGTCAACTTTTCCGTTCAAAGCAGAAAACGGGCTCTCCGAGGCCAAGACGTCAGTTACGGCGAGTCGGCAATCCGGGCTGTCTTTGCCCTTGGTCACGACGCAGTCCGCCATGTTGAAGTCAAAACGAGGGTTGTCCCGGATCGCAACCACATCGATTCCTTGGTCGCTCCATGATCTAGCGCTTTCTTCAAGTCCCGGGGTGAGGACTTCCGCCGGAGATGATGGTGCGGCCGCGGTCCCAACAACCATGATGGCGTCGGGCGGGGTTTTGGCAATCTGCTCCCGAACCGCTTCGTTGTAGCGCGCGCAATCGGGGTTGGTTTGTTCCAGTTCCGGCGTTGAGGGCTGAACCTGGCACCCGCCCTTGAGCATGGCGTATACAGTCCAGCCCTTCTGTTGACCTACTTCGCCGATGGCCGCAAGCCATTGCTGAGCGTGCGAATCGCCGAGAACCAAAACGGACTTAGCCGGCTCATCGGCTTCCTGGTTTTGGCTGCAGGTATCCTTGACGATGTCGACATCGGGCTCCAGTTCACCAGTGCAGGGACCGGATAAGGTAGCCCAATCCAAAGGAAGCTGCTCTGCTGTAGGGAGTAGCGCCGCATCGCTGTCGCTCCGGTCAACAAAACCCGGCAGTAGTGCCTTGGCGCCGGGATTGTTTCTCTCTGCTGCGGCTTGTGCCGCCTCGGCAGCAAAGTGCTGCTGCACTTGAATCGCCGTCAACGGGACCACAGCGGTGATGACGCATGCCGCCACCGCCAGGACTGCACGACGGCGGTTTACCTCGGGCCACCCCCATTCGCGCCAAGGCTTCTCGATGAATTTGGTGGTGATGAACGCCAGCCCCATCGACAGCACAATAATGATAGTTCCGGAGATGGGACCCGCATGGTCGCGGCCTGTCGCCGCCAAGGCGATGACCAGCACCGGCCAGTGCCACAGGTACAGGGCATATGAGTTGTCACCTAAGCGGACGAGCGGCCCGCTGCTCAGGATCCTGTCTACGCCATAGCGGCTCCCGGTTTGGCCTGCTGCGATGACGCTCGCGGCGGCGAGCGTGGGCCAAAGCGCTGCCACGCCGGGGAAGGCAGCCTGGACGTTGAGTAAGATTCCACAGCACAGCATGGCCGCGATTCCAAACCAGCCGAGAGCAATCCGCCCACCTCGGGGAATCCGAAGCCCGGGGAGGAGCAAGGCTACCAGGGTGCCAAGGGCAAATTCCCACAGTCTCGCCCCAGTGTCGAAATAGGCCTGCGCTTGATTGTCAGCGGTGAAGAGAATCGAGTAGATGAGCGAGACCACGAAGATGGCGCCAAAGACGTAGCAGAGCAGGACGCGGTAATGAAGCCGGAACCGCACTGCCAGCAGGGCAGCTGCGGCAAAAGTCAAGGGCCAAAGAATGAAGATCTGACCTTGGATGGACAACGACCAAAAGTGCTGGAAGGGGCTGGCCAGGCTGTGGTCGGTGGCGTAGTAGTCGACCGCACGGGCCTGGAGCAACGCGTTTTCATAGTAGAAGAGGGACGCCCAGGCTTGATCCACAATCTCCAACCAACGGGTTCGTGGCAGAAAGAGGTAGCTCGCTGCCAACGTGGCAACTATCACCGTGACAGCGGCGGGCAACAGTCGGCGGAAGAGGTGCAGCCAGTGTTTGAACAATGCCATCGGGCGGCCCTGCTCATATTTGCCCACGAACTGCAACGTCATGAGGAAGGCTGAAATTAGCAGAAACACGTCAACGCCGCCGGAAACCCGGCCAAACCAGACGTGGTAGCTGACCACCATCAGCACGGCGAGCGAGCGCAGGCCTTGGATTTCCGGCCTGAATTTCGATTTTCGGTTCGTTCCAGTATCGGCGCCAGTACGGCGCGGCGAAGCCAGGGCTCTCGCTATGGACATACAAAAACCCTTCAGGCGGACAACCAAAGCATCCATGTTACCGAAACGTAATTTTCATCGCCAATCGCCGGCGCATTCGAAAAGAACCCCCGCCTCCCATTAAGGCACTCCAAGGAGGGAGTTTCCAGAGGAAGGCGGCGGTTAGGGGCCGGCCGGGAAACTAGGCTGGTGCCGACGCCGGATCGCGGAACCGGAAAAACACGGAGGGGTGGCCATAGTGATCGTTCAGGTGCGCATTTGCATACCCGCGGAGCTCTCCGACCTGGTCGTGGAAAGCTGCACACAGCAAACCGGCGCGGCGGAAGTGGCCGTGCACAAAGGAGCGTCCATCCAGCCGCCCGGGGATGTGGTGGTGGTCCATGTAGCCAGGGAATCGGTCGAGGAGCTGCTGGAAAAGCTGCATGCCCTGAACGTCCAGGAGGTGGGCTCCATCGCCATTTCCATGCCGGAGCTCATGCTCTCCCGGCGTGCCGACCGGGCTGAAGCAGCAGCGCCCGGCGACGGGGCCGACGCCATGATCTGGGATGAGGTGACCCGCCAGACAGGCGAGGATTCGCGGCTCACGTGGAGCTATTTGGCCTTCCTCGTCCTGGCCACGCAGCTGGCCGCGATCGGGATCGTCACCGATTCAACCATTGCCATCGTCGGGGCCATGGCCGTCGGGCCGGAGTTCGGACCGCTGGCAGCCCTGGCTGTCGCGCTGGCGCAGCGCAAATGGAAGCTGGGACGCAGCGCCGCGCTTGCTCTGGGCGTCGGCTTTCCCGTAGCAATGCTCCTGGCAGCCCTGACGGCCTGGTTGTCAGTCCCATTGGGGCTCTTTCCTGCCGACACCCTCGACACCGGGTCAGCCGTTGAATTCATCTACCATCCGGGGCCTTACTCGCTGATCGTTGCGGTGCTGGCCGGTACCGCCGGAATGCTCTCCATGATCAGCCGGCGCTCGGCCGCACTGATCGGAGTCTTCATTTCGGTGACCACCGTTCCAGCCGCCGGGTTCGTCGCCGTCGCTCTGGTCCTGGGTGAGTACCAGAAAGCGGCGGGGTCTGCGCTTCAGCTGCTGCTGAACCTCGTGGGAATCGTGGTTTCTGCGCTTGCCGTCCTCATCTTCTACCGGATCATCACCAAGCGGCTGCCGGAGGGCATGGCCGGGCGGCTGAGGCGACAGGCCTTGCGTGCCCGGAGCTAGGCACGAAAAGCCGGCCCGGCGCGGATGGTTTCTGGAAACCGTCCGGCCGGGCCGGCCTTTGTGGCGCTGGCTGGAAGCTAGTGCTTGTGGCCTGCGTGCTCGTCATCGTCGGCCGGCTTCTCAACAACGAGGGTCTCGGTGGTGAGAACCAGCGCTGCGATGGAAGCGGCGTTACGGAGAGCTGCGCGCGTCACCTTGACGGGGTCAATGACACCGGCAGCGATGAGGTCTTCATATTCGCCGGTCTTGGCGTTGAAGCCCTGGTTGACTGCAGACTCGGCAACCTTGGCGGTCACCACGTAGCCGTCGAAACCGGCGTTCTGGGCGATCCAGCGCAGCGGCTGGACGAGTGCGCGGCGCACGATGCCCACAGCCGAGGCTGCGTCGCCTTCGAGGGCGGTGACTGCAGGGTCCTCGTCGAGTGCCTTCAGGGCGTGGATGAGGGCCGAGCCGCCACCGGCAACGATGCCTTCTTCAAGGGCAGCGCGGGTCGAGGATACTGCGTCCTCGATGCGGTGCTTCTTTTCCTTCAGCTCCACCTCGGTGGCTGCGCCAACCTTGATGACACCAATGCCGCCGGCCAGCTTGGCCAGGCGTTCCTGGAGCTTTTCCTTGTCCCAGTCGGAGTCGGTGCGGGTGAGCTCTGCACGCAGCTGGGCAACACGTGCCGCTACGTCCTCGGCCGTGCCGGCGCCGTCAACAATGGTGGTGTTGTCCTTGGTCACCGTGATGCGGCGGGCCGTGCCCAGCACCTCGAGGCCAACGGAATCAAGGCTGAGGCCGAGTTCCGGGGAGACAACCTGTGCACCGGTCAGGGTAGCGATGTCCTGCAGCATGGCCTTGCGGCGGTCGCCGAAGCCCGGAGCCTTGACGGCCACGACGTTCAGGGTGCCACGGATGCGGTTGACGATCAGCGTGGACAGGGCCTCGCCCTCGACGTCCTCGGCAATGATGAACAGCGGCTTGGAGCTCTGCAGCGCCTTCTCCAGGAGGGGCAGGAATTCCTGCACCGAGGAGATCTTGCCCTGGTTGATCAGGATGAGGGCGTCTTCGAGCACTGCTTCCTGGCGTTCCGCGTCAGTGACGAAGTACGGGGACAGGTAGCCCTTGTCGAACTGCATGCCCTCGGTGAGGACCAGCTCGGTCTGCGTGGTGGAGGACTCCTCGATGGTGATCACACCATCCTTGCCGACCTTGCCGAAAGCCTCGGCCAGCAGCTCGCCGATCTCATCGCTCTGGGCGGAGATGGCTGCAACGTTCGCAACCTGGGAGCCTTCGACCGGGCGGGCGTTCTCCAGCAGGCGGGCGGCAACGGCTTCGACGGAAACTTCGATGCCGCGCTTGATCTGGCCCGGGGCGGCGCCAGCCGCCACGTTGCGCAGGCCTTCCTTGACCAGTGCCTGGGCCAGCACAGTGGCGGTGGTGGTGCCGTCGCCGGCAACATCGTTGGTCTTGGTGGCGACTTCCTTGGCCAGCTGAGCGCCAAGGTTTTCGTAGGGGTCGTCCAGTTCGACTTCACGGGCGATGGTCACGCCGTCGTTCGTGATGGTGGGAGCGCCCCACTTCTTGTCCAGCACGACGTTGCGGCCGCGCGGACCAAGCGTCACCTTGACCGTGTTGGCGAGCTTGTCGATGCCGGCTTCAAGCGACCGGCGGGCAGCGTCGTTAAACGCAAGCTGCTTTGCCATGGTTTTGTCCTTTCAAGACAGAAACCCCGCGCCGCTGACCTGTCAGACATGAATCAGACGGATCGGCTGCGCGGGGGTCCAAGAGTTACTTTACGACGATCGCCAGAACGTCGCGGGCGGACAGCACGAGGTACTCGGTGCCGCCGGTCTTGACTTCGGTTCCGCCGTACTTGGAGTAGATAACGACGTCGCCAACGGCTACGTCGACCGGAACGCGGTTGCCATCTTCAAAGCGGCCGGGGCCGACTGCAACAACTTCGCCTTCCTGCGGCTTCTCCTGCGCGGAGTCCGGGATAACCAGGCCGGAAGCCGTGGTCTGCTCTGCTTCGAGCGGGCGGACAACAATACGATCCTCAAGAGGCTTAATAGAGACCGACACTCGGACCTCTCCTTTACGTCAGCAAATTTATGGACTGGAAAACTGTTGCGCCTGCGCATGCAAACCGTCGTCGCGGTGCCGGCAGCAGCGTGGCTGGCAGTTCTTCATGTGTTAGCACCCTCCTAGGGAGAGTGCTAATGATGACTCTATGTAAGTGGTTAGCACTCGGTCAAGGCGAGTGCCAGAATTTCGTCCCGGGTGAACGGCTAGCGCCCTGCCAGGTCCTCAAAGTCGACGTCGTCGCCGTCGTCCGTATCGTCGTCGTTCGTAACGTTGCGGTTCCGGTAAAGCACGACGGCGGCGGCGAGCGCCGTAACCACCGAGGCAATGAGGAACACGAGGCCGCCCGTGCGGACGGCAGCATAGGACTCGCGGATTTCCCGGGCCTCGTCGGTGGCGTCCTGGATGTTCTTGCCGCCGACCGAGTACACCGTTGCGTTGAAGGAATCCAGGAAGAAGATGATGACCAGGAGCGCCAGGCAGACCACGGCGATGGCGGAACCGGCGATCAGCGCAGTCCGGGCATATTTGGCAAGTCCAGTGTGCTGCGGGCGGTCATTGCCCTGATCATCGACGGGTGGCTGCTGCACTGCGCTGTCTTCCATGTCTCCAACCCTAGCCGCACCGCGGGTGCAGGGCTCCTCGATTAGGCTTGATGACATGGCTGACGCACTGCAGGACCTGATCGCCCCGCTCCTGACCAGCGAAGGCTGGGAGCTGCTGGCGTCGCTGGGGCCCTACCGGGAGGACGAAGCGTTCCGGCTTAACGAGTCGCTCCGAAAGGCCGGCCACTCCCCCGCGCTGGTGTCCGCCGTCCTCACCCAGTCCAGGCTGCGGACCAAGGCCGAGACCAAATTCGGCGAATTCGCCCGGCAGATGATCTTCACGCCGGCCGGGCTGGAGCAGGCCACCCGCCTCAACGTCGCCGCCCGGCACGCAGAACGGTTCGCGGCCGCCGGTATCGAACATGTGGCCGATCTCGGATGCGGGCTGGGTGCCGATTCCATGGCCCTGGCCTCCATGGACATCCGGGTGACCGCCGTGGAAATGGACGAGACCACGGCGGCCTGCGCCACCATGAACCTGATTCCTTTCCCGCACGCCAGTGTGGTCCACTCCGATGCGACCTCCGTCCCGCTCGAGGGAGTGGGCGGCGTCTGGCTGGATCCGGCCAGACGCACCACCTCGACCTCGGGCACGCGGCGGATCTGGGATCCGGAGGAATTCTCCCCGCCGCTGTCCTTCGTGGAATCCCTTGCTGAGTCCGGGCGGGCCGTGGGCGTAAAGATGGGGCCGGGCATTCCGCATGACTCCGTGCCGGCCGGCTGCGAAGCGCAGTGGGTGTCCGTGGGCGGCGACGTCACCGAGGTGACGCTGTGGTTCAACGCGGTCAGCCGGCCCGGCATCCGGCGGGCGGCGCTGCTGCTGGGCCCGCAGGGCGCGGCGGAAATTACCAGCGGGGAAGAGTTCGACGGCGGCCCGGTGGCGCCCGTGGGTCCGGTGGAGGGGTACTTGTACGAGCCGGACGGGGCCGTCATCCGGGCCGGGCTCGTGGCTGATGTCGCGGCGCGGCTGGGCGGCCACCTCCTGGATGAGCACATTGCCTACATCTGTGCCCCGGAAATCGTGGACACCCCGTTTGCCAGGGCCTACAAAGTCCTTGAGGTCATGCCGTTCAACGTCAAGGCCCTCAAGGCCTGGGTGAAGCAGAACAACATCGGCGTACTGGACATCAAGAAGCGTGGCACATCCGTCACCCCGGAGGAACTCCGCAAGCAGCTTTTTGCCGGAGGCAAGAACGGCGGCAAAGGTTCGAAGGGCAAAAAGACAGCCACCCTGGTCCTCACCAGGATCGGCGAGGACAGGGTGGCCATCTCGGTGGAGCCGGTACAGCCCCGGATCTAACTGCGGGCCGAGGCGACCGGGCCCTAAGCGACTGGCCCTAAGCTACTGGGCCTAAGCTACTGGGCCCGCATGAACTCTTCTGCCGCCCGGACCTGCTCGTCGGTGGGCCGGACGCCGGTGTAGAGCACAAACTGCTCCAGGGCCTGGATGGTGGCGACTTCCGCGCCGGTGATCACGGTCTTGCCGGCGGTGCGGGCCGCCTTGATGAGCGGCGTCTCGGCGGGCAGCGCGACGACGTCGAACACCACCTTCGCGGCGTCCACTGCCTCCTGCGGGAAGGACAGCGAGTCGGCATCCGGCCCTCCCGCCATGCCGACGGGCGTGACGTTGATGATCATGTCCGCCGTTCCGCCCGCATCCGCTGCCGGCAGCTCGGGGATCCACGCGAAGCCGTAGAGGTCCGCCAGCGGCTTACCGGACGCCTCGTTCCGGGCGACGATGGTGACGTTCGTGAATCCCGCATCACGGAGGGCGGCGGCGGTGGCTTTGGCCATGCCGCCGGAACCCTTGAGCAGCACTGAGTAGTCGGTGGGGACGGCGTTGCGCTGCAGCAGCTGCTCGATGGCCGTGTAGTCGGTGTTGTAGGCCGTGAGCCGGCCTCCGTCATTCACGATCGTGTTGACGGAATCGATGGCCTTGGCGGAGGGGTCCATAGCGTCAACCAGCGCGATGACGTCTTCCTTGTACGGCATGGACACAGCGCAGCCCCGGATGCCCAGGCCCCTGACGCCGGCGATGGCCTGCGCCAGGTCCGTTGGGGCGAAAGCCTTGTAGATCCAGTTCAGGCCCAGCTGCTCATAAAGATGGTTGTGGAAGCGTGTCCCGTTGTTGCTCGGCCGGGCCGAGAGCGAGATGCACAGGGTCATGTCTTTATTCAGAATTGGCACGGGTCCATTAAACGCCTCCGGAGCCCGGTCAGCACTGTTACGCCACACGGCAGGGCGTCAGCAACCGCTTCCGGGGGCATACGGCCCGACGGCGGCAGGCAGCTTTCCGGGTGCCGGCGCCTTGCCGGCCAGGACGGCAGCCAGGGCATTGAAGGCTTCCTGGCTGCGCCCGTAGAGAGCCACCTTGGCGGGTGCCGACGAGCCGGCCAGCGGCCACGGGGCATCAAGGGCCACGACGACATCGCCCGTGGCCGGCGGCCCTTCGTAACCGATCAGCGTCACGAGCGGCCCGGCGCCGAGCGTAATTCCGGCCGCCCGGGCAGCCCTGGCGAACCGGGCGCGGTCCTGTTCACTGCCGCCAGCCACGCGGACGCTTCCCGGCACCATCGGCCCGTGGCACGGTCCGGCCAGGACGGTCACCGCGGCCGCGGAAATACGCTGGGAGAGGGCGGAGCCGCTTCCCGGGGCGGCGCCCTGTGGCGCAGGAGTCCGTGCACGCCACATCATCATGGTCACCACCCGCTGCGCGGCCTCGTCGAGGCGTGATGCCGGCACCGCACCGGTCTTGACGGCGCTGACCACTGCCGCGTGGGCGGCCGCCACGTCCCCGGGCATGAGCAGCAGATCCGCCCCCGCTGCCAGGGCCAGCGGCGCGGCGGAGTCCCCGGGGTACTGCTTCTTGATGGCACCCATGTTGAGTGCGTCGGTCACGGCAACGCCCTTGAAGCCCATGCCGCGGAGGGCGGCGTAGCTCTGCTTGGACAACGACGCCGGCACCCCCGGTTCCAGCGCGGGCACGGAGATGTGGCCGGTCATGATCATGGGCAGCCCGGCATCGATGGCGGCCTGGAAAGGTTTCCAGTCCTTTGCGCGGAGCTGCTCCACCGTTGCTTTCTGCACCGGCAGGTTCTCGTGCGAGTCGACGGCCACGGAGCCGTGCCCCGGGAAGTGCTTGGCGGAAGGCAGGACCCCGGCCGCCAGCATTCCCTGGGCAAAGCCGACGCCCAGGCCCGCTGCCGCGTCCGGGTCGCCGGACATCGCCCTGGCACCGATCGTCGGGTCCTGCGGCCCCGCTGTGACATCCGTGTCCGGTGCGAAATCCGCAGTGAAGCCGAGCCCGGCCAGCTCCGAGGCGAGCGCCTTGCCGGCGTCGGTTGCGAGCCCCACATTGCCGGCGGCGCCAAAGCTCATGGGCGCCGGCCATTCCGTCAATGGAGCGCGCAGCCTCGCCACGACCCCGCCCTCCTGGTCCACGCCGATCAGTGCCGGCCAGGTGCGTCCGTCCGCCTTGGCCGCGTTCCGAAGGCGGCTGATGCCTGCCGCCATGGCGGCGGTGTCCACGGTTCCGTCGGCGGAGAGGGGCACGTTGTCACCCATCACGATCGCCCCGCCCAGGTGCAGCCGTTCCATGGTGGCCGCGTGCGCAGCAAAATCCGTTCCGGCAAAGAACGGCATCATCACCTGCCCGGCCTTCTGTTCAACGCTCATTGCTGCGACGGCGGCGCGGGCTGAGTCTTCGTCCTGCTGCTGCGGCCCCCAGCCGAGCTGGCGTTCTCCCGGCGCCGGGGTGGCAGGCACGGACGAGTGCGGGGCGTCCGAAGCAGCGGGTTCGGACCGCATGGCTCCGCCGGACGGCGATGCCGTTGCGGGGGACGTTCCCGATGGCGACGGTGAAGGCACACCGGTGCAAGCAGCCGTCGCGAGCATGGCCGCCGTCATGGCGAGGGCCAGCGCTGATTTTTGGAAAGTCTTTGTGTCCGGCGTTTTTTCGTACGGCGTTTTTTTGTGGGAACTGTCACTGCGTCCTTGAAACCAAGCCATCAACTCGATGCTACCCCTGCACTAGAATTGAACCACCCGTTGCCCGCCCGCAGGCGGCTTCGGCAACGGACGGCGGAACAGTGAAGGGACCACATGAAGATTGATTTCGCTTCATCCAGGCAATCAACTCTTGGTGTGGAATGGGAGCTGGCGCTGGTCAATGCGCAAACCGGCGAACTGGCCTCAGTGGCCAATGAAGTGCTTCGCGGCGTCGCGGCCAACCATCCCGAGCTCAACGAGGACGACGAACACCCCCACATCAAGCAGGAACTCCTGCTGAACACAGTGGAGCTCGTCACCGGCATCTGCGAAACAGTGGCGCAGGCCAAGGCCGACCTCAGCAGTTCCCTTGCCGCGGTGCGGGAAGTCACCGACCCCATGGGCGTCGAGGTCTTCTGCGCCGGAAGCCATCCTTTCAGCCCTCCCCAGCTGCAGCCGGTCACGGACAAGGCCCGCTACGCCAAGCTCATCGACCGCACCCAGTGGTGGGGCCGCCAGATGGTGATCTACGGAGTCCACGTCCATGTGGGCCTGGACAGCCGCGACAAGGTCCTGCCGGTACTGGACGGCCTGGTGAACTATTTCCCGCACTTCCAGGCGCTGTCCGCGTCGAGTCCGTTCTGGGGCGGCGAGGACACCGGCTATGCTTCCCAGCGCGCGCTGATGTTCCAGCAGCTGCCTACCGCCGGCCTGCCGTTCCAGTTCTCCACCTGGGCGGAGTACGAGTCCTATGTCCAGGACATGTTCACCACCGGAGTGATCGACACAATCTCGGAGATCCGCTGGGATATCCGCCCGGTCCCCAACTTGGGCACCATCGAGATGCGCATTTGCGACGGCCTGGCCACGCTGGAGGAGGTCGGCGCGATCGCGGCGCTGACCCAGTGCCTGGTGGACGAGTTCTCCACCATCCTGGACAACGGCGGCACCATTCCCACCATGCCTCCCTGGCACGTCCAGGAGAACAAGTGGCGTGCCGCGCGGTACGGCCTCGAGGCGATCATCATCCTCGACGCCGAGGGCAACGAGCAGCTGGTCACCGAGCACCTGCTCGAAACCCTGAACCGGCTCGAGCCCGTGGCTGCGAAGCTCGGCTGCTCCGACGAGCTTGCCGACGTCGAAAAGATCATCAGCCGCGGTGCCGGATACCAGCGCCAGCGCCGCGTCGCCGCGGAACACGGCGGAGACCTCCGGGCCGTGGTGCTGGACCTCGTCAAACAGATGCGGAACGGCCCCACCGCCTGAACTTCTTAGCTGCGCTCCGGACGGGGGGCCGCGGCGCTGTGCGGGCTACGCCGAAACGGTGGTGACCGGCATGGACGAATCCGGGGCGAAGCCGATGCCGCTCGGCTCGATGCCGGCCATCACCAGCTGGGCACCGAGGGCGGCCACCATGGCACCGTTGTCTGTGCACAGCTCGAGCGGCGGAACAGTCAGCCGGATTCCGGCCGCCCTGCACCGCTGTTCGGTGAGCTGGCGCAGCCGCGAATTCGCGGCAACCCCGCCGCCCAGCAGGAGTTCGGTAATGCCGTTTTCCCTGCAGGCGAGCACCGCCTTGGAAGTGATGACGTCCACCACGGCTTCCTGGAAGGCGGCCGCGATGTCCGCGACCGGCACGTCGTCGCCACGGGCTTCGAACTGTTCCACGCAACGGGCGACAGCGGTCTTCAGTCCGCTGAAGGACCAGTCGTAGCGGTGCGGGCCGGGTTCGTCCGCGGTGCCCATGTACTTGGGTTGCGTCAGTCCGCGCGGGAACCGGATGGCCTTGGCGTTGCCGGTCCGGGCCAGTTTGTCGATGGCCGGCCCGCCGGGGTAGCCGAGCCCCAGGAGCCGGGCCACTTTGTCGTAGGCTTCGCCGGCGGCGTCGTCAATCGTGGAGCCCAGCAGCTCGACGTCGTCGGTGATGTTCCTGATCCGGAGGATTTCGGTGTGACCGCCGGATACCAGCAGAGCGCCCAGGTGTTCAGGCAGCGTGTTCTCTTCCTGCAGCAGGCCGACGCCCACATGGGCCACCAGGTGGTTGATGGCATACAGCGGCTTGCCCGTGGCCACCGCGAGCGCCTTGGCGGCGCACACACCCACCATCAGCGCCCCGGCCAGCCCGGGACCGGAGGTGACGGCGATAGCGTCCACGTCGTCGAGCCGGACTCCCGCCTCCGCGAGGGCTCCCTGGAGAGTGGGCACGAAAGCGTCCAGGTGTGCACGGGAGGCGATCTCGGGGATGACTCCGCCGAAGCGGACATGCTCTTCCATGGAGGAGGACACGGTGTTGCTGAGCAGCGCAGTTCCGCGCACGATTCCCACGCCAGTCTCATCGCAGGAGGACTCGATGCCCAGGACAAGGGGCTGTGTTCGGTTCATGGTGTGTCTGCCTCCGTGGCCGGCATAGTGTCTGTAGTCGCGCCGGTGCCCGCCGGCCGGTCGATCAGGGCGGAGTCCTGAAGCTGGAGCCGCATGATCAGGGCGTCAACGCCGTCCCGGTAATACCTCGGCCGGACATGGATCTGCTCGAAGCCGAAGCGGCGGTAGAGATCCTGGGCCCGGGGGTTGTCCGCCCTGACCTCCAGCAGCACGTCCGCCGCGCGGCGCCGCCGGCTTTCGGCGATGAGCTCGGTCAGCAGGGCCGAGCCGATTCCCTTGCCTTCGCACTCGGGTACCACGGCGATGGTCTGCACATCCGCAATCGGTTCGATGCACATCAGGCCGGCATAGCCCACAATGTCACCGGCAACCTCGGCCACAAGATAGTGGCGTGTCTCAGCCTGCGCCAGTTCGTCATGGAACATCTGCAGCGGCCAGGCGTCCACGGGGAACAGCCTGCATTCGAGGGTGTGCACCGCGGGGATGTCCGCCGCGTTCATGCTGCGCAGCGTCACCCCTGCCGGCACGGGGCCGGCCGCCATCCCGGTCACAGCGCACGCTTCCGGGGCCCGGGAACCTGCGCATCGGACTCGCGGAGGTACAGCGGCGTGGAGTCCAGCAGCTGCTCCCCCGCGGCCAGCCTCGCCAGGGCGAACTGGCCAAGATACAGGGCGTCCGGCTGCTCGGTGCTGAAATCCGGATCGGCTTTCAGCACGTCCTCGTAGATGCCCGCACCGGCACCGTAGGCCGGAAGGTCGGGAAGATCGGCGGCGAAGCCCACGTGAGGTCCGTCAACGAGCAGGGGCAGCTGGCCGTCCACGAGTGAATAGCGCGCCCAATAGACCTCTTTGCGTCGGGCATCCGTTGCCACCAGGAACTCCGGCACGGCAGCAGTCGATTCGGCCACTTCCAGGGCCATGGCGTCCAGGCTCATCAGGCCGTACAGGGGTTTGCCCCAGACGTAGGACAGGGTCCGCGCCGTGGCGATCCCGGACCGCAGTCCCGTGAACGGCCCCGGGCCCACGCCGGTCACAATCGCGTCAATGTCCGCACCGGTCACTCCGGCGTCAGCGAGCAGGGCGTCGATGCCGGGGGCCAGCACTTCGGCGTGGCTGCGGGTGTCCTCCGTGGAGAAACTCGCCAGCACGCCCTCCGGCGCGTCGTCCGAAACCAGCGCCGCACTGGCCACGGCTGAGGTGTCGATGGCAAGGATGAGCATCAGGAATTCCCTTTCAGGACGGCAGGCAGCAGGGGCTGTTCAGCCCAGCGGGGGCCGTAACCGCGGATCATGATGGTGCGGGGCTCATCGTCGTCGTCCGTATCGAAGTCCAGCACGCCGTCAGCGGCGCCCGGCGCGGAGCCTCCCGCAGCGCCGGGTGAGGAGCCCAGGTGACGGTGCAGTTCGACGTCGAGCACGCTGTCACTGAGGTGTTCCACCCGTCCGCGGCCCCACTCCACCACGGTGACGGTGCTGTCCATGGTGTTTTCGAGGTCGATGTCATCGATCTCCGCCGCGCTTTCCAGCCGGTAGGCATCCACGTGCACCAGGTCGGGGCCGCCGGGACGCGGGCCGTCCGGAAGGTTGGGATGGATGCGGACCAGGACGAACGTGGGGGAAATGATGCCGGCCCGCACCCCCAGCCCTTCGCCGAGTCCCTGGGTAAAGGTGGTCTTGCCGGCGCCGAGCTCTCCGGTCAGGATGACGAGGTCGCCCGCGTCAAGAACGGCGCCAAGGGCCGCCGCAAGGGCATGGGTTTCCTCGGCGCTCTGCACCGTCAGGGACAGCTCCCACTGCGGATCATTCATCGCGCCTCACCCGGTCCGTCCGTATGGCTTTCGTTGACGTACCGTCGGGGAACACGCGGACTGATCCGGGTCACGATCTCGTAGTTGATGGTGCCCGCCGCGCGGGCCCAGTCGTCCGCCGTCGGGCCGCCGTCTGTGCCGTCGCCGAAGAGGACGGCCTCGGCACCCAGCACGCTGGCCCCGCCGGACGACACGCGGCGGGGTCCGAGGTCGATCACCATCTGGTCCATCGCAATCCTGCCTACCACCGGGTAATTCCGGCCTTCCACCCGCACCGGGCCGCCCGTGGCCACGCGGGGCACACCGTCCGCGTAGCCCAGCGGGATCAGTCCCAGCGTGCTGGCGGCGGCGGTCCGGTAATTGAGGCCGTAGGAAACGCCCTGGCCCGCGGGGACGTCCTTGCAGTGGGACACCTTGGTGCGGACGGTCATCGCCGGGCGGAGGCCCAGCTCGGCCGGCGACTGGCCCTCGAAGGGTGAGAGTCCATAAATGCCAAGTCCCACGCGGACCAGGTCGAAGTGCGTGTCCGGGCGGGACAGTGCGGCAGGGGTGTTGGCCAGGTGCCGCACTTCGGGGTCCACGCCGGCGTCCTCCGCAATGGCCAGGACTTCGCGGAAGGCCTGCAGCTGCTGGTCCGTTTCCGGACGGTGCGGCTCATCCGCCACGGCGAGGTGGGAGAAGATGCCCACCACGCGGAGCAGGCCTTCGTCCTGGTATTCCATGGCTTCGCCCACCAGGCTGTCCCATGCCTCCAGCGTTGAGCCGTTGCGGCCCAGGCCGGTGTCCACCTTCAGGTGGATGCGCGCGGGGCGTTCCTGCTCCCGGGCCGCCAGGACGATCTTTTCCAGCTCCCAGCCGGAGCAGCCGATGTCTATCCCGGCGGCGACGGCGGCACCGAAGTTGCTGTCCGGCGTGTGCAGCCAAGCGAGCAGCGGGGCCTCGATGCCTGCAGCGCGCAGGGCAAGCGCCTCTGATATGTGCGCAACACCAAGCCAGCGGGCACCGGCTTCCAGCGCAGCACGCGCCACCGGAACGGCACCGTGCCCGTAGGCATCGGCCTTCACCACGGCCATGACCTGCGCGGGAGAGGCGACGGCGGCCAGATGGCGCACGTTGTGCCGGATGGCGTCCAGGTCGATCACTGCTGAACGTTCGCTGGCTGAACGTTCGGTTGCTGCTGGGTAAGTCACCCTAGTGATTCTAGTGGCGGCACGGCGGGTGGCTTAATTCAGCTAGGCGTCGGAGAGGTGGGCGATGGTTGCCGTGGCCCGGCGCAGGGCCTGCGGGGGAACATCGCGGACGATTTCCTCGAGGAAGCTGAAGCGCCGCAGCCACTGGCTGCTTTGCCGTTCCGGCCTAGCGTTGGCCCGCTTCCACCAGTCGGCGATGTCGCCCCAGCCGGGTGCTGCGAGGGACCCGCCCACTTCCTGGACCGCCAGCGACGCGCACAGGTTGGCGAACCGCAGCCGGTCCGCCAGCGGCCAGCGCGCCAGGCTGCCCACAATGAAGGCAGCGCCGAAGCAGTCCCCGGCCCCGGTGGGGTCAAAGGCCGAGACGGGCAGCGACGGCACCCATTCCTCCTCGCCCGTTTCGGAGTCCACGGCCATGGCACCTTGCGGCCCCAGGGTCACCACGGCCACCGGAACCCGGTCGGCGAGTGCATACAGCGCCGCCCAGGGCGTGTCCCGGCCGGTGAACGCCATGGCCTCGCGCTGGTTGGGCATAAATGCGTGGAAGTACTCGAGGTTGTCCAGCCTGGTGGACGACCATTTGCCGGTGGCGTCCCAGCCGACGTCGCCGAAAAGTTTGACTCCGGCGCTGTGGGCGGCAACCGCCCACGGGGCCAGTTCCTCATCCAGGTCGGCGACGGCGGCGAGAGCGGCCGGCGGCGTCCCGATCAGTTCCGAGGAGGTGACCGGCGCCGGGTGGCCGTGGGTCACCATGGAGCGGTCGTGCTGCACGCTCAGCGAGACGGTCACGGGCGAGTGCCAGCCTGGTACCCGCTTGGACAGGGACAGGTCCACGTGCTCCTGGGCGGCCAGGATCTTCCAGTTGTAGTCCCCGTAGCCGTCATCGCCGAAGGCAGCCGCCAGCCCGGTCCGCAGTCCCAGCCGGGCGGCGGCAATGGCCTGGTTGGCCACACCGCCCGGGCAGCTGCCCATTCCCTCGCTCCAGATTTCAGTGCCTGGCTCCGGCGCGTGGGGCAGCCCGGTGAAGATGATGTCCTGGAAGACCGTCCCCGTCAGGAGCAGGTCGAAGCTCCCGTCCGCGGGAGTGCGGACGGCGGAGAGCGGGTCGAACCGGCGCTCTGGTATCGCGTCCATGTTCGGCAGACTACGCCCTCGCGCCACGCCTGCAAAGAGCCCTGCCGCGGGGCGCGCCACGGGCTGGGCGCGGGTCCCCGTGAGTGGCCGGCCGCAGCAGAATAGACTGCGAGGTATGCGGCTCATGATTGCCGGTGGCGGCGGGTTCCGTGTCCCGCTCGTGTACCGGGCGCTCACCTCCGGCCCCTTCGCAGGGCTGGTTCGCGAGCTTGTGCTCTTCGACGTCGATCCCCTGCGGCTGGCCGCGATCAAGGCCGTCCTGGCATCAATGGGTGCGTCCGGCGGCGCACCCGGTCCTGCGGTCAGCACCACCACATCGTTGGCCGAGGGCCTCGGCGGCACCGACATGGTGTTCGCGGCCATCCGCCCCGGAGGAACAGCGGGCCGGACCGCCGACGAACGCGTGGCAATCGGCCTGGGCCTGCTGGGCCAGGAGACCACGGGCGCAGGCGGAATCTCCTACGCCCTGCGGTCCATCCCCGGGATGCTGGCCCTGGCCCGCGAAATGAAGCAGCGATGCCCTGGGGCATGGCTGATCAACTTCACCAACCCGGCCGGAATGGTCACCGAGGCGCTGGTCCCCGTGCTGGGCACCAGGGTGATCGGCATCTGCGATTCGGCCGGCGGCCTGGTCCACCGCGCTGCCCGGGCAGCCGGCGCCCCGCTGCCTGAGGGAAAGCTCGACGGCGTGGGCTACTACGGACTCAACCATTTGGGCTGGCTGTACCGGCTGGAGTCGGGGGGTCAGGACCTGCTGCCCGGACTGCTGGCGGACGCACAGGCCCTGTCCGGCTTCGAGGAGGGACGGCTCTTCCCGCAGCCCTTCCTCCAGGCACTGGGCTGCCTGCCCAACGAGTACCTCTATTACTACTACGACACCGAACGGGCCGTCGGCGCCATCCGCGCGATGCGGCAGACACGCGGCGAATCGATCCACGACCAGCAGTCCGGGCTGTACCCGGCACTGGCCGCGGCCGGGCCCCGCGCCTACGAACTGTGGGACTCGGCCCGACGTTCGCGCGAGGAAGGCTACCTGGCTGAGGCACGCGCCGGCGGCGAACAGCGGGACGAGGAGGACCTCGCGGGCGGCGGGTACGAGCGCGTTGCCCTCGGCGTGATGCGGGCTCTGTCGGGTGGTGCGCCGGCCGGGGGTACGGAGCTCATCCTGAACACCCCAAACGCAGGTTCGGTTCCCGGGTTGCCGGCGGACGCCGTCGTCGAGGTTCCCTGCCGGGTGACCGCCGACGGCGCGGTGCCGCTGCCGCAGGAACGGCCCGGAGACGCGCAACTTGCCCTCATGCAGCGGGTCAAGGAGGTGGAGCGGCTCACGGTGTCGTCGGTGGTGCAGGGACGACGGGCCGACGCTCTTCAGGCGTTCGCGTTGCACCCGCTGATCGATTCCGAGGAGCTGGCTGTGAAGCTGTTGGCCGGCTACGAAGCGGCGTTTCCGGCTCTCGGACAGCTGTGGGGCGACGGGGCCTGACTCCGGCGGTGCTGGTTCCGGCTGTGCCTACAGCTTGCGGTACATCACCTTCAGGCCCACGTAGCCCAGCGTCGGGTGGTTGAAGGCGTCCGGAATGGTGGCCAGGACTTCGAAGCCCATGGCCTGCCAGGCCGCCACGGCACGGACGTTGCTCTCCACCACGGCGTTGAACTGCATGGCCCGGAAGCCTGCCGCCCGGGCCGCGTCCAGCGAATAGGCGCAGAGGGCCCTGGCCAGTCCTTTGCCGGCGTGGTCCGGGTGGACCATGTAGCCTGCGTTGGCCACATGGCTGCCTCCCCCGCCCTGGTTGGCGTGCAGCTCTCCTGTCCCCAGCACCGACCCGTCCTGGACAGCCACGAATGCCTGGCCCGGGGCGTCCTTGAACCAGCGCGCGCGGGCCTCGTCCTCCGTGGTGCCGCGGTCCCACGTGAAGGTCTCCCCGGCCCGGATGACGGGTTCCAGGATGGCCCACATGCCGGGCCAGTCGGCTGCGGTGGCGCCGCGGATTTGGATGCCGGCCGGGTGCCGGCTTGACTCTGCGGTTGCGTCTGCGGTTGCGCTCACACGCGCCACGTTAGCAGGAGGGCTCTCGGTGCTCGGGACAGTGCTCGGGACACTGTGAAGGCCGGGTCACTTCAGGAGTAGTGTTTTATCGGATGCAGTTCCGCCAGCCGAAGGGAGAGCCGTGACTCTGATCCGCCGTGTCGCGTTCCTTTCCCTGCACACCTCGCCCATGGAACAGCCCGGTTCCGGCGACGCCGGCGGCATGAACGTGTACGTGCGGGCGCTGGCCTCGGCGCTGGCCGCCAGCGGCGTCGAGGTGGAAATCTTCACCCGGTCCACGTCGTCGGGGCAGCCCGCCGTCGAACACCCGGATCCCGGTGTGTGCGTCCACAACGTGATCTCCGGACCGCCGCGGAAGCTGCCCAAAGAGGAGCTTCCGGAGCTGCTGCACAGCATGGTGGCGGAAATTGAGCGCATCCGGCAGCGCCAGCCGCACGGCCGGTACGACCTCATCCATTCGCACTACTGGGTGTCCGGCGTGGCCGGGCTGGAGCTTTCCCGGCTGTGGGGCGTGCCGCTGGTGCACACTATGCACACCATGGCCAAGGTCAAGAACCTCCTCCTGCAGTCCGGTGAGAAGCCCGAACCGCGGCGGCGTGAGGACGGCGAACACCGCATCGTCGACGGCGCCACCCGGCTGATCGCGAACACCCCGGCCGAAGCCGCGGAACTCGTGTCGCATTACGACGCCGACTTCGACCACATCGACGTGGCTCCCCCGGGTGTGGACCTGACAGTTTTCACACCCGCCTTCCGCCCCCGGTCCCGTGCACAGCTCGGAGTACCCGCCGGCAAGTTCCACCTGCTGTTCGCCGGACGGATCCAGCGGCTCAAAGGACCGCAGGTCCTCGTCAAGGCAGCTGCCCTGCTCCGCTCGCGCCGCCCCGACATCGACCTCCAGGTGACCATCCTGGGCGCCCTGAGCGGGGCCAAGGACTTCGACCTGAAGGCGCTGATCAGCGCTGCCGGAATGGACGACGTCGTCACCCACCACCCGCCGGTGAACGCACCGGAGCTGGCCGGCTGGTTCCGCTCGGCCGACGTCGTGGTGATGCCGTCCTACAGTGAATCCTTCGGCCTGGTGGCGTTGGAAGCCCAGGCCTGCGGGACTCCGGTGGTGGCAACCCGGGTGGGCGGACTGTCCCGGGCCATCTTCGACGGACGGACCGGGCTGCTGGTGGACGGGCACAAAGCCGCTGACTGGGCCGATGTCCTGGAAGCGCTCTATGACGATCCCGCCACCCGCGGGGACATGGGGCGGGCCGCAGCCCTGCACGCCCAGGGCTTCGGCTGGCAGCGCACCGCCGCCATCACGCTGGAAAGCTACCACGCCGCCGTCGACCAGTACATTGATAGTCACAGAATTCCGGTGGGCCACACGCCTTGAGCCGGAAGCGCCGGGCGGGACCCCCGAACGGCTTTCCCTGAAGCCACGAACTGAAGGACAACGATGTCTGACAACAACGTCATGAGTGACCTGGAAATCGCCCAGCGCGCCACCATGCGGCCCATCGGTGACATCGCAGCCGCGGCAGGCATCAACGCCGACGCCGTGGAACTCTATGGCCGGTACAAGGCGAAGATCGATCCGGCGAAGCTTGTGGCTCCGGCAGGGGCACCGGACCGCCTGCCGGGCAAGGTGGTGCTTGTCTCGGCGATGTCCCCCACTCCGGCGGGCGAGGGGAAGTCCACCACCACGGTGGGCCTGGCGGATTCCCTGGCCCGGGCGGGCCGGAAGGTGATGATTGCCCTGCGCGAGCCGTCCCTGGGTCCCGTGCTGGGCATGAAGGGCGGGGCCACCGGAGGGGGCTACTCCCAGGTGCTGCCCATGGAGGAAATCAACCTGCACTTCACCGGCGACTTCCACGCCATCACCTCGGCGAACAACGCACTCATGGCCCTGGTGGACAACCATATTTTCCAGGGCAACGAACTCAACATCGATCCCCGCAGGATGACCTTCAAGCGGGTCCTGGATATGAATGACCGCTCCCTCCGCGAAGTGGTCATTGGCCTCGGCGGACCGGCCCAGGGCGTCCCGCGGCAGGACGGCTTCGACATCACCGTGGCTTCGGAGATCATGGCGGTGTTCTGCCTGGCCACGGACATCGCCGATCTCCGTGCCCGGCTGGGCCGCATCACCTTCGGCTATACCTACGACCGCGAACCCGTCACGGTGGCGGACCTCGGCGTCCAGGGCGCACTGACCATGCTGCTCAGGGATGCGATCAAACCCAACCTCGTGCAGACCATCGCCGGGACCCCAGCCCTGGTGCACGGCGGCCCGTTCGCCAACATCGCACACGGCTGCAACTCGCTGATCGCCACCCAGACCGCCCGCCGGCTCGCGGACATCGTGGTCACCGAAGCCGGCTTCGGGGCCGACCTGGGGGCCGAAAAGTTCATGGATATCAAGGCGAGGGTGGCAGACGTGGCGCCGTCCGCCGTCGTGCTTGTGGCCACGGTCCGGGCGCTGAAGATGCACGGCGGGGTGGCAAAGGACCGGCTGAAGGAGCCCAACGTGGAGGCGCTGGCCGCCGGCACGGCAAATCTCCGGCGGCACATCCGCAACGTGGAGAAGTTTGGAATCACTCCCGTGGTGGCCGTCAACAAGTTCGCGACGGACACCCGGGAGGAGCTGGACTGGCTGCTGGAGTGGTGCGCCGGCGAAGGAGTGCAGGCCGCGGTGGCCGACGTCTGGGGCCGGGGCGGCGGCGGGGACGGCGGCGACGAACTCGCGGCGAAGGTGCTCGCAGCCCTTGATGCCCCGCACACTTTCCGGCACCTGTATCCGCTGGACCTGTCTGTGGAGGACAAGATCCGCACCATCGTGCAGGAAATGTACGGGGCCGACGGCGTGGACTTCTCCGTGCCAGCGCTCAAACGCCTGGCCGAAATCGAGAAGAACGGCTGGGCCGGCATGCCCGTCTGCATGGCCAAGACCCAGTACTCGTTCAGCGACGACGCCACGAAGCTGGGTGCGCCGAAAGGCTTCACGGTGCACGTCCGGGACCTCATCCCCAAGACCGGGGCGGGCTTCATCGTGGCGCTGACCGGCGCGGTGATGACCATGCCGGGCCTGCCCAAAGTTCCTGCAGCCCTGCGGATGGACGTGGACGACACCGGCAAGCCCCTGGGCCTCTTCTAGACGCTCTCTCACTTCCTGCCGCCTTTTCCCGGACGCTCTCTCACTTCCTGCCGGTTTTTCCCAGACGCTCTCTCACTCCCTACCGGTTTTTCCCCGACGCTCTCTCACTTCCTCCCGACCAAACAGCTGCCTGTGGATAACTTCTGCAGCGCGAGTGGTTTTCGGGTAACAATGCCAGCATGCAAAAGCGCAACGAATTGCCCGGCCATCTGGCGGCGGCTCCATTCACGTTGGATTCAGCGCGGGCGTCCGGAGTTTCCAGGGCCAGGCTGCGGCGGAAAGATGTGGTTCATGTGGGCCGCGGACTCTACCGCCCGTCAGACTGGAACTTCGAACTGGAGGCCGCGGCAAGGGCGTTGTCCACCGCGTCGCCAGGGGCTTGGATATCCCACGTCACGGCAGCTCGGCTTCACTGCCAACTCCTGCCACCCTGGCTAGCTGACTCGACGGAGTTGCACTTGAGCAAGCCCCGGGCCCTGCCCTCTGTGCGCCGCAACGGCGTTATCGGCCACACGGTGGTGGCCCTCGAAGACGAGATTGAATCGATCGATGGCCTCCGCGTCAGTACCCGTTCGCGGACCTGGCTGGATCTGGCGCGACGGCTGCCGGTGAGCGATCTGGTGTGCATGGGCGATCAACTAATCCGTGTCCCGCGAGTGGCGTTCGAGGGACGCACCCGGCCTTATGACACTTTGGACGGTCTCCGCACCTTAGTTGGCCGCCACCCAAACCTGCAGGGTGTAGTACGCGCCCGGGAGGCGCTGCACCTCATGCGGGTCGGTGCGGACTCCGCGCCTGAATCGCTTCTCCGCCTGGCGATGGCCGACGCCGGCCTCCCTGAGCCGGAGCTCCAGTTGGCGTTGCGCCCAACGGATGCCGTTTCGCCGACGGCCGATCTGGGCTACCGTCATCGGCGTCTCGCCATCCAGTATGACGGCGAACATCACCTTCTCGACGCCCAGATCTTCAGCGACCGACGGCGGGACAAAGCATTTGAGTCGGCTGGCTGGACGGTCCTGATCCTCGGCAAGGACGATCTTGCTGATGGTTGCCGGCCGGCCGTCAGCAAGATCAAACGACTGCTGCGCACCGCATGGCTCGATCATCCCCAAGCGTCCGGTTTTGCCGACGCCGGGTGAGAGAGCGTTGCGCCAAAACCCGCCAAAAGTGAGAGAGGATCAATCTTAAACCTGCAGGGAGTGAGAGAGCGTTTGGTCCTTCACCTTGGCCCCCACCCCCGCACGGCCACCGCGCTTGAGCGAAACGAAGACCACCACGACGCTTAGCACCACCAGACCGGCGACGTACGCCGCGGTGGCCGGGTCCTCGGCAAGAAGTTGCGGGATCGCCCGCCCCGGGACGGCGACGGCAAAAATGAAGGCCACGGCAATGCCGACGTAGCTGCCCACCATGTTGCCCAGGTGCGACGGAACGTTACGGCGAATTGCACTGACAAGGCCGAGGGTAACAGTCACGATGGTGAAGGCGGACAGCCCGTGCAACCAGGTGAAATGTTCTGCGGTCACAATCCAGAAACTACTGAAGCAGACGTAGTACATGGCCGCCACCCAGAGGTATCCCATGGTGCGGTGGATGCGGTCGCGGCGCCGTCGAAGAATCTGAAAGGGGCCAATCACAAGGACGAACAGCGCTGCGATCACATGGCTGACTAGCAGTACATTCCAGGGCTCCATAGCTTTAGGGTAGAGGCACTAGGCGGTTTCTCACCAACGTCGCAACACCGACTGAAAGTGGTGTTGATTCATGCGCAGTTCGACGCGCCGATCGAGGAAAATGGGCCCAGAGGGCTTGGTTGAGAAGAAGCCCTTGTACGTTCAGCTGATGAAGCAGGGATATTCCAACTCCGAGGCCTGCAGGGTCCTCGGCATAGGCCGGAACACAGGCCATCACTGGTTGCATGGACGCAACGGTGTGGAGGGCTTGATCCAGCAAGGTTTGGATCCGAGGCCGCGCGTCGCGGTGCCTGCGGCCGGCGGATCCCTCCGTTACTTATCAGAAGATGAACGCATCTTCATTGCCGACCGTCTATTGGCCCGTGCAAGCCTTCGATCCATCGCCCGGGAGCTTGGGCGTTCGGCGTCCACGATCAGCAGGGAGTTAGCCCGAAACCGTCCTGACTCCCGCCGCTATCATCCGTTCCGTGCCCAGAAAATGGCGCAGAAGAGACGCCCGAGACCCCGGCTTTCCAAGCTGACCGGTGACGCCGACCTGCGGCAGTACGTCGTGGAATGCCTGTCGAAGCGATGGAGCCCGCAACAGGTCTGCCGGGCGCTGAAGGAACGGTTTCCAGGCGAACTCCACAGACATTTGGTCCACGAAACGATCTACCGCGCGCTTTACGGCCTGAGCATTCGCCCTGTCCCATCGGGCTCTGCCCGGCTGTTGCGTTCCGGAAAATACAGCCGGCGCCCGCGGTCGCGGACCAAGGTGAAGCCTCGCCAATACATCACCGATGCCCTGAAGATCGGGGATCGGCCGGCCCATATTGCCACCCGGGAGGAGGCAGGCCACTGGGAAGGCGATCTCATCATGGGGAAGGCGAACAAGTCCGCGATAGTCACCCTGGTGGAACGGTCCTCACGGTTCCTCATCGCCTTTGCGCTTCCGCCAGGGATCAGGTCTGACGTCATGCGCGACCGGCTCATAGAAGTTCTCGGAGTCCTGCCGGCCACACTGCGGAGAACATTGACCTGGGACCGGGGTTCCGAAATGGCCAGGCACGCCGAGGTGACTGTAGCGCTCGGTACGCTCGTCTACTTCTGTGATCCTGCCAGCCCCTGGCAACGGGCTTCGAACGAGAACGCCAACGGTCTGCTCCGCCAATACTTCCGGAAAGGAGCCGACCTCAGCACGGTAGAACCAGCCGATGTCCGCTTCGCCGCGGACGAGATCAACGGTCGGCCCCGTGCCGTCCTCGCGTGGAACAGTGCAACCGTCCGGTTTACTTCCCTCCAAACCATTGCCGCGCTTCAGAACACTGCGATTTCCAGCGGCACCGAGGGCACGCTTCCTCCGCCCACAGCCGGGGACAATCCTTTATGAGTTATCCACCGCTACGGCTACCAGGGAGCTACCCCAATGGCTCCCCATTCCCAGCCCTGGATAACCCGAATTGACCCCAACCGTGGACGGCAACGTGTTGTGCCGGGACTCTCGTTCCGGAACCCTGACCGGGCCGAAAAATGGGTCTCCGACGGGTAGCACCAGTTGTTACCGGGAATTGGTCGTTTAGGGCGATAGCTACCTTGACCGGGCTCAGTTAGAGGAGAACGTCAGCCGTCAGCGACGTCCCAGGCTGTGTGATTTGCTCTCCCTTCGGAGGACCGGCATCGCGGTGAACTTCTTGGGCGCCGCGGGCGGTCGTGTTCCCTCGCGGCATGCCGACCCCGGTTCAAATGCTTCACCCCGAATCGCTCTTAATGTGGGGCCGTCCAAGTGAAAGTTTCTACCCAATGCTCGTCCAGGAGGTCGGTCAGCAGTCGTTGCTTATTACGTTCGAGCACGTTAACGACCCCGCTTTCCGCGCCACGGCCGTCGTCAATAGCCTCACCGGCATTGTCGAGAGGCTGGCAATACTCGGTGATGTCACCATACTGACCGAAATCGAGTTCGGCGGCCCACTTGTGAGGGAAAGCGAAGTTGGGTTCGCGCCAATCACCGATTGGGTTCGACCTAACTATTGATCTCTCTGAATCTCCGTGCCGTAAAAGGGTCAGCGAGGGAACCCTGACCGGGGCGGAAATGGCGGTCTGAGTCGTGAGCACGAAAATGGGGCTGCCATGGCGTGGAACGAGTATCCCGGGCCGAAGGCTACCTTGGGCAGATATCCAGCCACGGGCACTACCGCCGACGTGCAGAAAAGCAGGTATCCCGCACTCATTCCCCGAGAATGTCTCGTGGGTAGTCTTTGAATAGCAGGACGGGTTCCCTGAGCGCAGGCCGAAGGCGGCGCGCATCAGGTCAGTTTGAGGACACGCGCTCGACCGCAGAACGGCAACTGCGGCAAAGAGGAGTTAGAACATGATCAAAATGCTGTATGTCCTGATCGCCATTGGGTTCGTCTTGATCGTGACGGGCATTTACCTTGATTCGTGGGTAATAATCCTCGAAGGCGTCACGCTAGCGCTCTTGTTGGGGATTCTAGTTTTGGTCATCAGGTTCAGGGCCCGTCGGGCCGGAGACGTAGAGGGGCTTAGTACAAGGCAAACCCGCAGGCGTTGACGAGAATGGCCGGCTGAGCCTTTGCACTAAGCCGAATCCCTTTCGGGACAGTCCACGCCGTTGTTCCGAGGAATTAGGGTCAAGGCTGGCGGCTAGGCTCGTCAGCCGCAGCGCTACATTGAGATCTGCTGGACCGCGCTTGGTATGAACGCCAGAGTGTTGATCAATGCCAGCGTGGCTATGCCATACCCAATGACCAGGGCAGCGATGGCTAGCCCACGGCCACTTTCGCCTCTCAGAGGGATCTGATTGAGGGCAACGTGTCCGGCCCCGACTGCAAAAACAGCGAGAACCGCGACGCCGAATACCCAGAATCCTGAGGCAGCGATGACGGCGAAAATGATGGCCGCAAGGGCCAGTTTGTTTGGTCGTCCAGTTGCTGTGCGAGCCGGCACCATAGGCGTACTCATTTCGGTTCCCCCAACCTCGTTAGTACAAGCGAGTTTAGCGGGCCACATGCGCAGACAGAATGGACTTGAAGCGTTTGTTTCGGGAACGCTCTCAAAACCCGAGGTACCCTTCCGGGCACCCGGGCGGGCCCACCACCTCACGAAACACAGCGAAACATTTCTCGCATACCCGCCCGTTCAGACCGTCCCGTTAGCCGGTCCCTGATCCGGGCAGACTGCCGGACTACTTCATGGCCGGATTTAGTCTCGTTTGCGCGACCGTAGAACTCCCATAGAACCTGTCCGGTTAACCGCACGGTCACGGGGCCTTCTGCGGCACTGTAATCCGGCAGCCGTCGTGGGCGCGGTCAGGCCGGCAAAGGGCAACCGAGCGATATGGTTGCCCTTCAAATGGAGCCGTTGCGACGATCGTTGGAAACCGCCCTATCCAGTCTGTGTACATCAGGATAGTTGCCGCCGGACCCACTATCCAACGGACCCGGCTTCCGACCAAAGAAGGCGCGGATGCAGCTTAAGGAACTCAGCGAGCGGTCGGGAGTCTCGGCCGCCAGCATCAAGTACTACCTGCGCGAGGGCCTGTTGCCCGCCGGGGCCGCCGTCCACGCAACCCGCGCGCAGTATTCGGCGCGGCACGTCGAGCGGCTCGAATTGATCCAGGCGCTCCGCCGGATAGTCGGACTGAACATCGAACAGATCCGCGGCCTCCTCGGAATGGCCGACGACGGCGCGCCGCGGCTCGACCTGCTGGCGGCAGTCCAGCGCGTGGTGCTGGAGCTGGACACCTCCGCCACAGCGGGTGGCAGCGTCGGCACACCGGCGGCTGACGCCGTCGTACGTCTTCGGGGCTGGCCCGATTACCCGAGTGACGCCCGGAACGCACTGAATGCCCACCTGGCGCTCATGGAGAGCCTCAACATCCGTGTCTCTCCTGAGGTGCTGGGCACGTACAGCAAGGCTATGGATGACGTCGCAGGGATCGACATCGCGGCCACGACGGCCCCGGACAGCGTCGACCAGCTTATTCTCACGGCCGCAGTCGGGATGCACATGCACAGCCGGCTGCTGCTCAAGCTCCTTGCTTTCGCACAGGCCAGCCACGCCATCCGCCGATATGAGAATGACGTTTAAAGCGCGACGCTCCCCCACCAGAAGTGAGAGAGCATCGCGCCAAAACCGACCAAAAGTGAGAGAGCATCGCGGCAAAACCCACCACAAGTGAGAGAGCATCGCGCGGGGGGAACGGAAGAGTTTAGCGCTCCAGGTCTCCGCGGATGAAGGCCTCGACCTTTTCACGGGCGAGGTCGTCGTTGAACTGCTCCGGCGGGGACTTCATGAAGTAGCTGGACGCCGAGAGCAGCGGGCCCCCGATGCCGCGGTCCAGGCCGATCTTGGCCGCGCGGATGGCGTCGATGATCACGCCGGCGGAGTTCGGTGAGTCCCAGACCTCCAGCTTGTATTCGAGCGACACGGGGGCGTCGCCGAAGTTGCGTCCTTCGAGGCGCACGAAGGCCCACTTGCGGTCGTCGAGCCACTGGACGTAGTCGGACGGGCCGATGTGCACGTCCTTGGCAGCCAGTTCAGCTTCAACGTTGGACGTAACGGCCTGGGTCTTGGAGATCTTCTTGGACTCGAGGCGGTCGCGCTCCAGCATGTTCTTGAAGTCCATGTTGCCGCCGACGTTGAGCTGGTAGGTGCGGTCCAGCGTGACGCCGCGGTCTTCGAAGAGCTTGGCCATGACGCGGTGCGTGATGGTGGCACCAATCTGGCTCTTGATGTCGTCGCCCACGATCGGGACACCGGCGGCAGTGAACTTGTCCGCCCATTCCTTGGTTCCGGCGATGAACACCGGCAGGGCGTTGACGAACGCCACGCCGGCGTCGATTGCGGCCTGTGCGTAGAATTCGGCGGCTTCCTGCGATCCAACGGGCAGGTAGCAGACCATGACGTCAACTTTGGCGTCCTTCAGGGCCTGGACAACATCGACCGGCTCCGCCGGGGACTGCTCAATGGTCTCGAGGTAGTACTTGCCGAGGCCGTCCAGGGTGTGGCCGCGCTGGACCGTTACGCCGGTGGGCGGAACGTCGGCGATCTTGATGGTGTTGTTTTCGCTGGCCAGGATGGCGTCGGCCAGGTCAACGCCGACCTTCTTGCCGTCAACATCGAAGGCTGCAACGAATTCAACATCGTTGACGTGGTACTCGCCGAACTCCACGTGCATCAGACCGGGAATCGTGGCCTGGGGGTCGGCATCCCGGTAGTAGTGGACACCCTGGACCAGGGACGCGGCGCAGTTACCCACACCGACGATGGCAACACGAATCGGATTTGAAGACACGAAACTCCTTTGAGAACAAACTTCAGTGCCCGGCGCGGCAGCACTCTGATGAGCGACGGCGGCTGATGGGCACGGCGCCATTGGGCGCCCTTGCATTGTAGCCAACGCCGCCGGGGCCGGAGTTGTTCCCGGCCCCGGCTTTATGACATGGACAGTTCTGTTACGCGGCCCGGTTGGGCACGTCGGCCCTGTTAAGGGTGCGCTACTTCTGGGCCCAGAGGTTGATGTCGGATTCGACGGCGAACTCGTCGATCGCTTTCAGCTCCTCCTGCGAGAACGCCAGGTTGTTGATGGCGGACAGGGTGTCCTCCAGCTGTTTGACGCTGGACGCGCCAACCAGCGCGGACGTCACGGGTGAGCCCTTGGGCTGGTCGCGGAGGATCCAGGCGATGGCCATCTGTGCGAGCGACTGCCCGCGGCCGGCGGCGATGTTGTTGAGCCCGCGTACCCGGTCCAGCTTGTCCTCGGTGAGCGCCGATTCAGAAAGGAACCGTTCCTTGGCTGCACGGGAATCGGCCGGGATGCCTTTCAGGTAGCGGTCCGTCAGCATGCCCTGCGCCAGCGGGGAGAACGCAATGGAACCCGCGCCCACCTGGTCCAACGTCTCGTAGAGGTTCGGGGCGCCGTTCTCGGTCCAGCGGTTCAGCATGGAGTAGCTGGGCTGGTGGATGAGCAGCGGGGTGCCGAGTTCCTTCAGGATCCGGGCGGCCTCGAGGGTCTGTTCCGGGGTGTACGAGGAGATGCCCGCGTACAGGGCCTTTCCGGAGCGCACGGCGTAGTCCAGCGCACCCATGGTCTCTTCCATCGGCGTTTCCGGATCCGGGCGGTGGCTGTAGAAGATGTCCACGTAGTCCAGGCCCATGCGCTGCAGCGACTGGTCCAGGCTGGAGATCAGGTATTTGCGGGAGCCCCACTCACCGTACGGGCCGGGCCACATGTAGTAACCGGCCTTCGTGGAGATGACCAGCTCGTCGCGGTACGGCTTGAAGTCGTCCTGCAGGTGGCGGCCGAAGTTGGTTTCCGCGGAGCCGTCCGGCGGGCCGTAGTTGTTGGCCAGGTCAAAGTGGTTGACGCCCAGGTCGAAGGCGCGGCGGAGGATGGCGCGCTGCTCGTCGAAGCGCTTGTCGTCGCCGAAGTTGTGCCAGAGCCCAAGGGAGATGGCCGGAAGTTTCAGGCCGCTGCGTCCGACGCGGCGGTAGGGCATGGATTCATAGCGGTTGTCCGCTGCAGAATAAGTCATACCTGCAATCCTGCCAGCTGTGACGCAGGCGACAGCCAACAAATCCGTTGTTACGCCGCGGCCTGACACAAACAGCCCGCGGCGCAGCAACAGCGGTCAAACGGGTCAGGCCTTCAGGATGGCGGCACTCCATGGCGCCAGCACCAGCGAGCCGCCGTCGCCCACTGACGCCTCGTCGGTGGAGAGCAACACGGATCCGGCAGTGTCCTCGAGCTTGACCGCCTGCTCCGAGAAGTTCAGCGCCACGATCACGTCTCCGCGCCGGAACCGCAGCCACCCTTCCTCTTCGCTGTAGTCCACCGCGGTGCCCGTGAACCCCAGCCCTGCCAGTTCCGGAGTGCTGCGCCGCAGCGCGGTCAGCGAGCGGTAGAGGTCCAGGAGGCGGGCATGGTCGCCCTCGGCGGCCTCGGCCCAGTTCAGTTTCGACCGGTTGAAGGTCTCCGGATCCTGGGGATCGGGCACGACGGCGGGATCCCACCCCATGCGCTCGAACTCCTTGATGCGGCCTTCCGCCGTCGCCTTGCCCAGCTCCGGCTCGGGGTGGGAGGTGAAGAACTGCCACGGCGTGGTGGCGCCGTATTCCTCCCCCATGAAGAGCATGGGCGTGAACGGGGACGTCAGCGTGAGGACCGCCGCAAGGGCCAGCTGGCCGTAGGACAGGGACTGGGAGAGCCTGTCGCCGGTGGCGCGGTTGCCGATCTGGTCGTGGTTCTGGCTGCACACCACCAGGGCCGCGGGGTGCACCAGCGACGTGTTGATGGGCCGTCCATGGTGCCGGCCGCGGAAGCTGGAGTAACTGCCGTCGTGGAAGAACCCGTCGCGCAGCACCTTGGCCAGGGCGCCCAGCGAATCGAAGTCGCTGTAGTACCCCTCCGTCTCGCCGCTGATGTTCACGTGCACGGCGTGGTGGAAGTCGTCGCTCCACTGGCCTTCCAGCCCGTACCCGTTGACGTCGCGGGGGTACAGCAGGCGGGGGTTGTTGAGGTCCGACTCCGCGATCATGGTGATCGGCCGGCCGGTTTCCGCGGCCACCGTATCGCCCAGGGCGCCGAACTCCTCGAGGAGATGGACCGCGCGCTCGTCCTTGAAGGCGTGCACGGCGTCGATCCTCAGGCCGTCAACGTGGTAGTCCCTGAGCCACATGGCCGCATTGTCCAGGATGTACCGGCGGACCTCGTCTGATCCGTTCCCGTCCAGGTTGACCGAGTCGCCCCAGGTATTCCCTTCCCCTGACTTCAGGTAGGGCCCGAACTTCGGCAGATAGTTTCCGCTGGGACCGAGGTGGTTGTAGACGACGTCCTGGATGACGCCCAGGCCGGCGCCGTGGGCGGCGTCCACGAAGCGCTGGTACGCGGCAGGGCCGCCGTAGCCCTCATGGACGGCGTACCAGAGGACTCCGTCGTAGCCCCAGTTATGGGTGCCGTTGAAGCCGTTGACGGGCAGGAGCTCCACGAAGTCGACGCCGAGGTCCTTGAGGTAGCCCAGCTTTCCGGCTGCGGCTTCCAGGGTGCCCTCCGGCGTGAACGTGCCGATGTGCAGTTCGTAGATGACGGCGCCCTGCAGCTCCCGGCCCGCCCAGTTCCCGTCGGCCCACTCGTGGGCGGACGGGTCGAAGGTGCGGGACAAGGCGTGCACGCCCGCCGGCTGGCGGCGGGACCGGGGATCCGGCAACGGGGTGGTGTCCGTCCCCGGCAGGTAGCCGTAGTCCACCTCTCCCCCGGCCGGGGCATTGACCGCCGTCCACCAGCCCTCGCCGCGCTGGCTCATGGGGTATTCAGCGCCGTCTGCCAGCAAGGTGATGGCAGTGACCTCGGGGGCCCAGATGTCGAAGCGTCCGCTTCCGCTTGCGGGGTACGTCATCCGTGGTTCTCCGATCCGTGAGTGGGTGCCAGCAAGGCAACGGGGTAGCGTGCCAGGATGTCCGCAACCTGCACCGGCCCTGGCCCGAAACTGTTGCCTGTGAGTTCGTCCGTCATTTCAGCGGGCAATGCCACGGACGTGTCCCGCCAGCCGCCGGACTGTTCCAGCCGGCGCGGCAGCCTGGTGGCCAGCGTCAAGGCGCCGGCGGACTCACCGGCACCGCGGCTGAACGCCACGAGGTGCGCCGCCGCGGGACCGCTCGGCGTGACTGCCGTGTAGGCGGTGAAGAGCTCCGGCCGGTCACGCCGGAGCCTGAGCGCCCGCGAAGTCACCAGCAGCTTGGCGGCGTCGTCCTGGTACGACGCCGGACGCTCGCCGGAGTCGAGTGCCGCCAGCGACTCCTGACGCGCGGCAAAGTCGACAGTACGGCGGTTGTCCGGATCGGTGAGGGAACGGTCCCAGAACTCGGTGCCCTGGTACACGTCCGGAACGCCCGGCATGGTCAGCTGCACGAGTTTCGCGGACAGCGCGTTTGCCGCGCCGTACGGTTCCAAGAGCGCCACGAAGGCCTCCAGTTCCGCACGGACTTCGGGGTTGTCGAACGCTGCGTCGACGGCGGCAGCCAGCTTCTGCTCGAACGCTTCGTCCGGGTCCAGCCAGTCGGTCGAATTGCCGGCCTCGCGGGCGGCTTTGGTGGCGTACTGCTGGAGACGCTCACGGGACGCCGGCCACGCGCCGGCGATGGCCTGCCATAGAAGGCTGGCAAGCGGCCCGTCGGGCAGCGGCACCAGTTCCTGCAGCTTGGTCAGCACCTTGTCCCATTCCGCCACGAACTCGGAAATCACGGAGATCCGGGCCCGGGTGTCCTCGCTGCGTTTGGTGTCGTGCGTGCTCAGCGTGGTCATGGACAACGGCAGTTCGGCTTCCCGCCGCGCCATCCGCTGGTGGAACTCGGCCGGGTCGAGGGCGAACTCGGTGGGGTCGGCGCCCACCTCCGTCAGTGTGCCCAGCCGGGTGTAGCGGAAGAACGCTGTGTCCTCCACGCCCTTGGCCATCACCATGCCGGAGGTCTGCTGGAACCGCTGTGCCAGCGCCGAGCCGGCGTCCAGCAGCAGCGGCTGCAGCAGTTCGATGGCCGCAGCGAGGTCCGGCCGGTTCCGTGCGGCGAGGCTGCAGGCCTCCCTGAGGACTTCCTCGCCGTACGGCAGGTAGGTCCGATAGACGGGAAAGGAAGCGATGATCTCGGAGATCGCGTCGGCTGCGAGTCCGGCATCCAACGCCGCCCCGGCAAGCTCTGTCCCGGCCGGAATGAGCCTTCCCAGCCGGAGGATCTCGGAGTGCAGGATGCCGTCGGTGATCCGGCGTTTGGTTCCGCGGATCATTTCCTCATAGTCTGCGGGTTCTCCGCCGCGGAGCCTGCCGTCGAGCTGGTCCAGGGCCGTCTGCGCCGAGGCGTCGACGAAGAGGCGGTCCACGTCAGCCAAGGCGTCGTAGCCGGTGGTGCCTTCGCATTCGAAGGAGGCCGGCAGCTCCTCCCCCGGTTCCAGGATCTTCTCGATCAGCAAGTAGCTGCCGCCGGTGGCTTCGCGGAGCCGCCGGAGGTAGCCCTCGGGGTCAGCGAGCCCGTCCGGGTGGTCGATCCGCAGCCCGTTCGCCAGACCTTCGCGGAACCAGCGGATCACTTCAGCATGGGCTTCGTCGAACACCCGGGGAACTTCCACCCGGACGCCGGCCAGAGTATTCACGGCGAAGAAACGTCGGTAGTTGAGGTCCGTATCCGCGCGGCGCCACCCCACCAGTTCGTAGTTCTGGCGGGCGTGGACGTCACGGGGGTCATCGCCGTCGGCAAAGCTGCCCTCGGCCAGCGGAAAACGGTGGTCGTAGTAGCGAAGTTCGCCGTCGCGGATTTCCAGCTTGTCCAGGTCGTCGTCGCTCCCCAGCACGGGGAGCCGGACGCGTCCGTTGCCGAAGTCCCAGTCGACGTCGAACGCCTCGGCGTAAGGTGACTTCCGGCCTTCCTTGAGCAGGGACCACCACCAGGGGTTCTGGTACGGCGACGCGACCCCGACGTGGTTGGGCACAATGTCCACGAGGACGCCCATGCCGGCGGCGCGGGCCGCCCGGGACACCGCTGCGAGGCCCTCGGGGCCGCCGCGGTCGGCGTCCACCGTGGACGGGTCGGTGACGTCGTAGCCGTGGTCTGATCCTTTTTCCGCCGTCAGGATCGGGGACAGGTAGATCCAGTCCACGCCCAGCGATTTCAGGTAAGGGACCTCGGCGGCAGCGTCCTGGAGGGTGAAGGACGGGCGGATCTGGAGGCGGTATGTGGAGACAGGGGTCCTCATGAATCCTCCTGCCCCTTCGACCTGACCTTCTTGGTGTGCGGCGGCTCAGGGACAATCGGCGTAGTCAGCGCCTCGGTTTCACTGGTAGTCGTCTGGGACAAGGCAGCGAGCGAAGCGGCCACTGAATGATCCGGTTCCACTTCGGGGGTGCTGTGGGCCCGCAGGACCACGAGGGACTTCGCATCGACGGGCAGCGATCCTCCCGCCTCCACTGGTTCAGTGTCGGCGTTATGTCCTGCGGTGTCGATGATGATGTCCCAGGCCGGAGCATATTCGTCGGAGGGCAGCGTGAACTTTACTTCGTCGTCGTGCGCATTGAAGTAGAGCACGAAGTTGACGTCCGTGATGCGGCGGCCGCGTTCGTCGCGGCCACGGATGCCGTCGCCGTTGAGGAACATGCCCACCGAGCGGCCGAAGCCGCTGTCCCAGTCTTCGGGTTTCATGGTGGAGCCGTCCACGTCCAGCCATTCGATGTCCGGAAGCCGTTCACCTTCGCCTCGCAGGACCGGCCTGCCATCGAAAAAGCGGCTGCGGCGGAAGGTGGGGTGCTTGTGCCGGAGGGCGTTGACGGCGGCGGTGAATTCCACCAGCGGCTGGTCCACCGCGTCCCAGTTGATCCAGGTCAGTTCGGAATCCTGGCAGTAGCCGTTGTTGTTGCCCTGCTGGGTGCGGCCCATCTCGTCGCCGTGCAGGATCATCGGCACGCCCTGCGAGAGCAACAGAGAGGCGATGAAGTTGCGCTGCTGCCGGGCGCGGAGGCCCAGGACCTTGGGGTCGTCGGTGGGGCCTTCGGCGCCGCAGTTCCAGGAGCGGTTGTGCGATTCGCCGTCGTTGTTGTCCTCGCCGTTGGCCTCGTTGTGCTTCTCGTTGTAAGACACCAGGTCGTGGAGCGTAAAGCCGTCGTGGGCGGTAACGAAGTTGATCGAGGCGACCGGACGGCGGCCGGAGTGCTCGTACAGGTCGGCAGAGCCGGTGATCCTGGAAGCAAATTCACCCAAGGTGGCCGGTTCTCCACGCCAGAAATCGCGGACGGTGTCGCGGTACTTTCCGTTCCATTCCGTCCACTGCGGCGGGAAGTTGCCCACCTGGTAGCCACCGGGGCCAACGTCCCACGGCTCCGCGATCAGCTTGACCTGGGACACAACCGGGTCCTGCTGGATGAGTTCGAAGAAGGTGGACAGCTTGTCCACGTCATAGAATTCCCGGGCAAGGGTGGAGGCGAGGTCGAACCGGAAACCGTCCACGTGCATTTCGGTGACCCAGTAGCGCAGGGAGTCCATCAGGAGCTGCAGAGAGTGGGGGTGCCGGACGTTGAGCGAGTTCCCCGTGCCCGTGTAGTCCATGTAGTGCTTCTCGTCGCCGTCCATGAGCCGGTAGTAGGCGGCGTTGTCGATGCCCTTGAAGGACAGGGTGGGCCCCAGGTGGTTTCCTTCGGCCGTGTGGTTGTACACGACGTCCAGGATCACTTCGATGCCCGCCTGGTGCAGCGAGCGGACCATGGCTTTGAAGTCCTGGACCTGCTGGCCGGTATCGCCCGTGGAACTGTAGCTGTTATGCGGGGCGAAGAAGCCGATGGTGTTGTAACCCCAGTAGTTGTTCAGGCCCTTGTCTTCGAGGATGCCGTCGTTGACGAACTGATGCACCGGCATCAGCTCGATGGCCGTGACGCCCAGCTTCTGCAGGTGGGAGATAACCGAGGGGTGGGCCACGCCGGCGTAGGTGCCGCGCTGGTCCTCCGGAACCTCGGGGTGCAGCTGGGTCAGGCCCTTGACGTGGGCCTCGTAGATCACGGACTTGTGATACGGGACGCGGGGCAGGTGGTCACCGTCCCAGTCGAAGAACGGGTTGATCACCACACCCATCATCATGTGCGGGGCCGAATCGGCATCGTTGCGGGAATCGGGATCGCCCATGTTGTAGGAGAACAGCGCGGGGTCCCAGTCGATCTGGCCGTGCACGGCCTTTGCATAGGGATCCAGGAGCAGCTTGTTCGGGTTGAACCTGTTCCCGGAGTCGGGATCGTAGGCGCCGTGGACGCGGTATCCGTACTTCTGGCCGGGCTGGATGTGGGGCAGGTAGCAGTGCCACACATAGCCGTCGACTTCGAGGAGCTCGATCCGGGTTTCAACACCCTCGTCGTCGAAGAGGCACAATTCAACCTTTTCGGCCCTTTCGCTGAACAGCGCAAAGTTCGTGCCAGTGCCGTTAAAGGTGGCTCCCAGCGGGTATGCCGATCCGGGCCAGACTTCCATGTGTACTCCTCGTGCGTAACGAATAAATCTCTAGACAGACTACTAGTAAGCAGGTTTAGTAAATGTTTGTTGCCGCGGTTTTCGCTGAATCATTACAAAGTGCGCATCACCTCGGGCACGAAATGGGCAATCGAACCGGCAGTCACCGGGCCGCCGGCGGAGGCGAGGGTCCCTGCACGGCCGTGCAGGCTTGCCGCGATGGCGCCGATGGCCGCCCAGCGCTGGTCCGCGGAGATCCCGCACGCCCCAAATCTTTCCTCGTCATCCGAATGCTGGGCCAGCAGGGACCCGAGTACCCCGGCCAGGACATCACCGCTTCCGGCAGTGGCCATCCACGGCGTGGCTTCAGCCTGGCTGAAGACCGGGCCGTACGGCGCGGCCACCAACGTGGTGGCGCCCTTGAGCAGGACGGTGGCCCCGGTCCTTTCAGCCGCCTGGCGCACGGCGTCGAGGGTGGCACCGTCAACTCCCTGCCGCCCCAGGTCGATCCCGTAGCGCTGCAGGACATGCGCCAGCTCGCCGCCGTGCGGTGTCAGCACCACGTGCGGAGGCAAGGCATCGGGGAGGGCAGGCAGCGCACCGGCGTCGGCGGCCACTGGCAGTCCCGTCTCCACGGCGTCGCGCACCCGCTGCAGCTGTTCGTCGTCACCGTCGGCGATCCCTGAACCGACCAGCCACGCCTGGACGTGCGCGTCAGCCACGTTGTCCGGCCCGCACACCACTTCCGGGCAGGCCTGGCGCACCAGACGGGTCGGCTCGGGCGGCCCGAGGTACCGGACCATCCCGGCGCCCGCCGCGAGGGCACCGAGGCAGGCGAGGACGGCAGCACCCGGATACTGATGCGATCCCGCCACAACGCCCAGGACGCCCCGGGTGTATTTGTGGGAGCGGCGGGTCGGCGGGGGCAGCAGCCTGGCAAAGTCAGCGGATTCCAGGCGCCGCAGCACCGGCGACGGCAATTCCGTTTCAATGCCGATGGGGATGACCAGGACGCGCCCGGCATGGTCAGCGCCGGGATCTGCGAGCAGTCCGGCTTTCGCTCCCCCGAACGTCACGGTGAGGTCGGCCGGAAGGACCGGGTCATAGGCCACGCCCGTGTCGGCGTCCACGCCGCTGGGAATGTCGCAAGCCACCACAAACCCGTGCGCGGCGGCGCGCAGCTTCCCGACGAGGGAGGCCGTTGCGCCGCGGAGCCCGCCTTGGGCTCCGGTCCCCAGCACCGCGTCTATCACGACGTCGGCACTGGCGGCTGCCGCTGCCAGCTCACCGGCGTTGTGGTCGGTGAGGGTCCGGGCGCGCCCGCCGGCCCGTTCAAAGGCGGCCAGTCCGTCCGGGTGGGCCTCGCCGGCGGTGAGCACCGCCGTCGTACGCATTCCGCGGGCTGCCAGGAAGGCGGCGGCGAAGAGCCCGTCCCCCCCGTTGTTGCCCTTGCCGGCAAGAACCGCCACGCCGGCCCCGTAGGGACGGATCCCCCGGGCAACGAGTTCACGGATAACGGCGTTGGCCAGACCGTAGGCGGCCCGCTGCATGAGGACAGCGCCCGCCCCGGCAAGAAGAAGGGGTCTTTCGGCCTCACGAATCTGGGTGCCGGTGTAGGCGCTGATCATTGGTTCAGTCCAATCGGTGCTGGGTCCGCTGCGGGCCGTCAGGTCGAGAGTGCGCGCTTACCCTTCTGCGAGGACGGTCGCTGTCGCGATTCCGCCGTCGTGGCTCATCGACAAGTGCCAGCGCTTGACGCCCTTGGACTCGGCGACGGCCAGCACGGTGCCCTTGACCTGGATGGTGGGGCCGTTCTGGTCCAATCCGATCCAGCAGTCCTGCCAGTTCATCCCGGCGGGAGCGCCCAGGACCTTGGCCACGGCTTCCTTGGCCGCAAAGCGCGCGGCCAGGGAGCGCGTGTTCAGCTCACGCTCGGCCGGGACGAACAGCCGGTCCCGGAGCCCGGGGGTCCGTTCCAGCTGCCTGCCGAACCGTTCAATGTCTACGACGTCTACGCCAATGCCAACAATCATGCGGCTTATTCTACGGTCACGCTCTTGGCCAGGTTGCGTGGCTGGTCCACGTCGTATCCCTTGGCGGTGGCGAGTTCGAGGGCGAAGATCTGCAGCGGCACGGTGGCCAGTAGCGGCGCCAGGAGCGTGGGCGTTTCGGGGATGTAGAAGACGTGCTCGGCGTACGCCTTCACGGCCTCGTCACCCTCTTCGGCGATCACGATGGTCTTCGCGCCGCGGGCCCGGACCTCCTGGATGTTGGAGACAACCTTGGCGTGCAGCGAGTCCCTACCGCGCGGAGAGGGGACCACCACGAACACCGGCTGGCCTTCCTCGATCAGCGCGATCGGGCCGTGCTTCAGCTCGCCGGCGGCGAAGCCTTCGGCGTGGATGTAGGCCAGTTCCTTGAGCTTGAGCGCGCCCTCCATGGCAACGGGGAACCCGACATGGCGGCCCAGGAACAGCACCGACTTGGCGCCGGCCATGGAGCGGGCAAGCTCCTTGATCTCGCCCTCGTGGTCCAGGATCTCCTGGATCTTGGCCGGGATCTTGCCGAGATCGGCCAGGATGTCCTTGATCTCGCCCTGGAACTTGTTGCCGCGCAGCTGTGCCAAATACAGGCCCAGCAGGTAGGCGGCAGCGATCTGCGCCAGGAACGCCTTCGTTGAGGCGACGGCGATTTCCGGGCCGGCGTGCGTGTAGAGCACGGCGTCGGATTCGCGCGGGATGGTGGACCCGTTGGTGTTGCAGATGGAGAGGGTCTTGGCGCCCTGTTCCTTGGCGTACCGGACGGCCATCAGGGTGTCCATGGTCTCGCCGGACTGGGAGATGGACACCACCAGGGTGTTCTCGTCCACGATCGGGTCGCGGTAACGGAACTCGTGGGAGAGCTCCACCTCCGTGGCGATCCGGCACCAGTGCTCAATGGCGTACTTGGCCACCTGCCCGGCATAGGCGGACGTGCCGCAGGCGAGCACGATGATTTTGGTGATGTTCTTCAAGTGCTCGGGGTCGATGCGCATTTCATCGAGCGTGAGCTTGCCGTCCAGGTCGTAGCGGCCCAGCAGGGTCTTGGCCACGGCGTCCGGCTGGTCGTGGATTTCCTTCTCCATGAAGGACGGGTAGCCGCCCTTCTCCGCCGACGCCGGATCCCAGTCCACGTGATATTCCTTGCCCTCGGCCGGGGCCCCGTAAAAGTCGGTGATCTCCACGCTGTCCGCGGTGATGGTCACGATCTGGTCCTGGCCCAGCTCCACGGCCCGGCGCGTGTAATCGATAAAGCCGGAAACGTCCGAGCCGAGGAAGTTCTCGCCTTCCCCCAGGCCCACCACGAGCGGGGAGTTGCGGCGGGCGGCGACAACGACGTCGGGCTGGTCCGCATGCACGGCCAGCAGCGTGAACGCGCCTTCAAGGCGCTGGCAGGCAAGCTGCATGGCCTTGGTCAGCCCGCCCTTGGAAGCCTCGCCGTTCAGCTCGTTCCGGAAAATGTCGCCCAACAGCGCCGCGGCCACCTCGGTGTCCGTCTCGGACGCGAACACAGTGCCCTTCTCCAGCAGCTCCAGCTTCAGCTCAGCGAAGTTTTCAATGATGCCGTTGTGGATCAGGGCCAGCTTCCCGCCGTCGGACAGGTGCGGGTGCGCATTCTCATCCGTGGGCCCGCCGTGCGTGGCCCAGCGGGTATGCCCGATCCCGGTCACCGAATCCGGCAGCGGGGACGCTTCCAGCTCGGCGAGCAGGTTGCTCAGCTTCCCGGACTTCTTCCGCGACGAAATGGTTCCGTCCGCCACCACAGCAACACCCGCCGAGTCATACCCCCGGTACTCCAGACGGCGGAGTCCCTCAAGGACAACGTCCAACGCGCTATGGCCAACATTTACCCGGCCTGACGAATGGCCTACGTATCCTACGATTCCACACATAGAGCCAAGCTTATATGGCGGAGCGGCCCGCTGACGTTCGTTGCAACCGCCGCGCGGCTGCCGCCGTGCCCCGTTACAGCGGATGCGACGGCCTCCATTTCGCTCTCAGCGTCGCGGAGGGCAGAATCTCTAACGTGACTTTGCAACGCAACGAAGCGAATGGAGAGGGTGTCTCCCCGTTCGTGGAGCTGGACAGGCAGACCTGGTCCCGGCTCGCAGCCCAGATGGAACAGCCTCTGAACGAAGAGGACGTGGTCCGTCTCAGAGGGCTCGGTGATCCGCTGGACATGAAGGAAGTCCGCGAAGTCTATTTGCCGCTCTCCCGGCTGCTTCATCTCTATGTGGAGGCGGCGGGCCAGCTGCACGCAGCCACCACCACGTTCCTCGGCGAACAGACGCAGCGCACGCCCTTTGTGATCGGCGTGGCCGGTTCGGTGGCGGTGGGCAAGTCCACCATCGCCCGCGTGCTCCGCGAGATGCTCCGCCGCTGGCCCGGCACGCCCAACGTGGAACTCATCACCACCGACGGTTTCCTGTATCCCCTGGCCGAGCTCAAGCGCCGGCACCTCCTGGAACGCAAGGGGTTTCCGGAGTCGTACGACCGCCGCGCGCTCCTCCGCTTTGTGAGTGAGATCAAGGGCGGCGCGGAAGAGGTCCGGGCGCCCTGGTACTCCCACGTCACGTACGACATCGTGCCCGGCAAGGAAGTGGTGGTCCGCAGGCCCGACGTGCTGATCGTTGAGGGCCTGAACGTCCTGGCCCCCGCCCGTCCCCGCCACGACGGCAAGCAGGGGCTGGCACTGAGCGATTTCTTCGACTTCTCCATCTATGTGGACGCGAAGACCTCCTACATCGAGGAATGGTACGTCGACCGGTTCCGCAAGCTGCGCACCACCGCCTTTGCCCAGCCCGAGTCCTACTTCCACCGCTATGCCACGCTGTCCGACGAGGAAGCCGAAAGCACCGCCCGCGAAATCTGGAAGCGCATCAACGAGCCCAACCTCGAGGAAAACGTGCTCCCCACGCGAGGCCGGGCGCAGCTGGTGCTCACCAAGGAAGCAGACCATTCCATCCGCCGCATGCTGCTGCGGAAGGTCTAGCACACGTGTGCCACAACTGTTCCACTGCTGCCGCCGGGCCTGCCACCGCGGGTGCCAAAGCGGGCGCGGTGCCGAGCAGGCGGTCTGTCGCAAGGTTCCTGGCCGCCGGCGCAGGACTGACCGCACTGGCAGCCTGCACGCCCGACGCCGGAACCCGGCCGCCGTCGTCGTCGTCCTCCCCGTCTGCAACGTCCGCCTCCGCCTCACAGACGGCGGCGCCGTCTACAGCGGGGCAGCCGACGTCCCCCGCTGTCACTGAACCGGGCACGCCGCCTCCAACCTCCGCACCGACACCCGCTTCGCCGGCGGCCGGGCTGGGCCAACAGCATTCACTGACGGATCCAGCCAGCCCCTGGCTGGTAGTCAACAAGCACCGGCCGCTCTCCCCCGCCGATTACGTCCCGGCGGACCTCGTCCAGCCCAACATCTCACTGGCAGTTTCGGGCGAGGCCGCCCAGTTGAACAGCACGACGGCCGCCGCTGCTGAGCAGATGTTTGCCGCGGCAGCGCGGGACGGCGTCACCATGACCCTGGCGAGCGGCTACCGTTCGTACGGTACGCAGGTGGCCACGTACAACAGCTATGTAGCGTCCCGCGGACAGGCAGAAGCTGACACGGCCTCGGCCAGGCCGGGCTTCTCGGAACACCAGACCGGCTGGGCCTTCGACATCGGCGACGGCGGCGGGGCGTGCAGCTTCCAGCCGTGTTTCGCCGAACAGCCGGCGGCGGTGTGGGCCAAGGCCAACGGGCACCGCTTTGGTTTCGTGGTGCGGTATCCGTGGATGTTCCACGAGGTCACGGGTTACTACTACGAGTCCTGGCATCTGCGGTACATCGGCGTGGAGGCGGCAACGGACATGTCAGCCAAGGGCGTTGCGACGCTGGAGGAGTACTTCGGACTGGAAGCGGCGCCAGGGTACTAGTACGGCCGCGCCTCGGTCCGGGTGACCGGCGACACACCTCCGCGAAATTACCCTGCCGTCACATCGTGTTCACAGGGCCGCGCTAGTCTGGGTCCCATGTTGACCGGATTCAAGAATTTCATTATGAAGGGCAACGTCGTAGACCTTGCCGTGGCCGTGGTCATGGGTGCGGCTTTCGGCGCCGTCGTGACCTCAATCGTTGAAGGTCTGCTGACCCCGCTGATCGGCCGCCTCTTCAACGCCAAGGGCATCGAAGAGATGCAGTGGGAGGGGTTCATGTACGGCTCCGTCATCTCCTCCCTCATTTCTTTCCTGCTTGTGGGCGCTTCCATCTACTTCGTGGTCGTCCTGCCGATGAACCACATGATCGAACGCCGCAACCGCCGGCTCGGAATTGGTACCGAGGTCAAGGAAGAAGCCGCCGAGGACCCCCAGATCGCACTGCTCACCGAAATCCGCGACTCACTCCGGAGCGGCAACACGCGGGCTTAGGTTCCTGAAGACAACAAAATGGTCCGCCTCCGGATGGGGCGGACCATTTTTTGTTTGTGGGCGCCTTGAGTTAGACCGCCGGCGCGACCGCCAGGCGTTCCTCCACCACGGCAGCAAGGTGCTTGCAGATGCGTTCGGCGGTGGGCATGTCGGCCGCCTCCACCATCACCCGGACCAGGGCTTCGGTTCCGGATGGGCGCAGAAGCACCCGGCCGGTCTCGCCGAGTTCCGCGGAAGCTTCAGCGACAGCGGCCAGCACACCCTCATCGGTGCCGGCCCGGGCCTTGTCCACGTTCTTGACGTTGATCATCAGCTGTGGAAGCTTGGTCATCACCGTGGCGAGTTCTTTCAACGACTTGCCGGTGAGGGCCACCTGTGCGGCCAGCTGCAGGCCGGTCAGGAGGCCGTCGCCCGTGGTGGCGTGGTCTGCGAAAATCACGTGGCCGGACTGCTCGCCGCCGAGGTTGTAGCCGCCGTCGCGCATTTCCTCGAGAACATAGCGGTCCCCCACCGCGGTCTCCCGGATGCTGATCCCGGCGTTGCGGAGGGCGATCTTCAGCCCGAGGTTGCTCATGACGGTGGCCACCAGGACGTTGTCCTTGAGCTTCCCGGATTCCTTCAGCGCCAGGGCGAGGATGGCCATGATCTGGTCACCGTCCACCTCGTTGCCTTCATGGTCGATGGCAAGGCACCGGTCGGCGTCGCCGTCGTGGGCAATGCCCAGGTCGGCGCCGTGCTCCACTACGGCCCTTTGGAGAGCGCCGAGGTGGGTCGAGCCCACGCCGTCGTTGATGTTCAGGCCGTCGGGCTCCGCGCCGATGACCACGATCTCGGCGCCGGCATCGTTGAAGAGCTGCGGTGAACAGCCGCTGGCAGCACCGTGGGCGCAGTCGAGGACCACCTTCAGCCCGTCGAGGCGGTGCGGCAGCGTCCCCAGCAAGTGGACGATGTAGCGGTCCTCGGCGTCCGAGAAGGTCTGAATGCGGCCTACGTCGCTACCGGTGGGCCGGAACGGATCTTTGCCCATCTGCGCCTCGATGGCGTCTTCCACCTCGTCTGGCAGCTTCTGGCCGCCCTTGGCAAAGAATTTGATGCCGTTATCCGGGGCTGGGTTGTGGGAGGCCGAGATCATGACGCCGAAGTCGGCGTTAAGGTCGGCCACCAAGTAAGCAGCGGCAGGGGTCGGGAGGACACCGGCGTCGTAAACGTCGATACCGGAGCTGGAGAGTCCTGCCGCGACGGCGGCAGAGATAAACTCGCCGCTGGCCCGCGGATCGCGGGCCACCACGGCGCGCGGCCTGGTGCCGTCGGCCGTGCGTTCGTGGCCGAGCACGACGGCGGCCGCTTGCGCCAACTGCATCGCCAGCTCTGCTGTGAGCAGGCCGTTAGCCAGGCCCCGGACACCATCTGTTCCAAATAATCTAGACATCGGGTCAAGTTTAGACGATTGAGCTGCCAAGGCTGGCGTCGGCCCGCGCCGTGACGCGGGCTGCCAGTATTCCCTACCGGCCGCAGCACCTTTTGCACGCAGCGGGGCTTAAACGGCGGAAGCCCGTACCGACGAGTGTCGGGACGGGCTTCCGGTAAGCGGATTTAGCGCTTGGAGTACTGCTGAGCCTTGCGGGCCTTCTTGAGACCGGCCTTCTTGCGCTCGATGACGCGTGCGTCACGAGTGAGGTAACCGGCCTTCTTCAGCGTGGCGCGGTTGTTCTCGACGTCGATCTCGTTCAGTGAACGGGCGATTCCGAGACGCAGCGCACCGGCCTGGCCGGAAGGGCCACCGCCGTGGATGCGGGCAATGACGTCGTAGGCGCCGTCAAGATCGAGGATCTTGAAGGGCTCGTTGACGTCCTGCTGGTGCAGCTTGTTCGGGAAGTAGTTCGCCAGCTCGCGGCCGTTGATGATCCACTTGCCGGAGCCCGGCACAACGCGAACGCGTGCAACGGCTTCCTTGCGGCGGCCAACAGCTGCGCCGGCAACGGTCAGTGCCGGGCGCTCCTTCTTCGGCGCAGCAGCTTCAGCAGCTCCGCTTTCCGAGGTGTAGCTGGTCAGGGTTTCCTCTGCCTCAACGGCTTCGGTGGTCTCTTCGTTCTGAGCCACGGTTCTCCTTGTATAGATAAGTTGTTTGGTGGCCAGGACTACTGGGCGACCTGGGAAATTTCGAAAGTCTTGGGCTGCTGGGCGGCGTGCGGGTGCTCTGCACCGCGGTAAACCTTCAGCTTGCCCAGCTGCTGTGCAGCGAGGGAGTTCTTCGGGAGCATGCCCTTGATGGCCTTCTCCACGGCGCGGACCGGGTTGGATTCCAGCAGCTCCGCATAGTTGACGGAGGTCAGGCCGCCCGGGTAGCCGGAGTGGCGGTAAGCGCGCTTCTGCTCGAGCTTGGCGCCGGTCAGGGCAACCTTCTCAGCGTTGATGATGATGACGAAGTCGCCCATGTCCATGTGGGGAGCAAAGGTGGCCTTGTGCTTGCCGCGCAGCAGGATTGCGGTCTGGCTGGCGAGACGACCAAGGACAACGTCGGTGGCGTCAATGACGTGCCACTGGCGGTTGATATCGCCGGGCTTCGGGGTGTACGTACGCACGGTGTTTGCCTCGTTCTTGTTCTGGCGTTCTTGTTTAGGTGTCACGTAAGCGTGTGCACCTACTATCTATGCGCTACCGGAACAGAGGTGAGGGCTCTATGAATCCAGTGGTCCAGAAGTCTCGAATGTGCCCGAGGAGTAGTTATCCTGCAACCGGATTCTCAGCGGGCACGCATCATCGAGAAAGGACACGCACAACGACTATCAAGAATAGCGGGTACAGAGGCTGCTGGTCAAAATAGGCTCTAGGTAGCCAGCCTGCGCCGGTCCTGATGCCGCGTCCGGCGACTTTGACCGCGAACAACTTCAAGCTTAGGTGCCCCGTTGACTGAAATGCCCCCGGTTGCTCTGTTGGTCGCTGCCTGCACCCTTTTGGGCCTTGCCGCAGCACCCGCTGCCCTTGCAGTCACGCGGCGGTTGCTGCCCGGCATCGAGCTGGGGCACGTCCGCTGGCATGCTGTTGCCGGCTCTGTCGCCACAGCAGCGCTGTTTGGGGCGATGGCTTGGCGGTTCGGCTGGACCTGGGTGCTGCCGGCCTTCCTGTTTCTCTGTGCAGCTGGTCTTGTGCTGTCGCGAATTGACCTGCAACACAAACTATTGCCCAACAGGATTGTTGTTCCCGCGCTCGGAATCGGCCTCCTGCTGCTGCTTATGGACGCCGGCATGAACCAGCGATGGGGAAATCTGCTCGTGGCAGCCATCGGATGTGCCGTAACTTTCGTGTTTTATCTAATTTTGGCGCTGATTTCTCCCCGCGGAATGGGGATGGGCGACGTAAAGCTCTCAGCACCACTCGGTTTGTACTTGGGGTACCTCTCTGTGGGGCACTTGATACTGGGTATTGCTCTTGGTTTTGTTGTGGGCGCTGTGACCAGCGTGCTCCTTGTTATAGGCGGATTGGCGGGGCGGAAGACGTCAGTGCCCTTCGGGCCGTCGATGTTCGCTGGCTGTGTCCTGACAGTGCTGTGGGGCACCGAGATCGGGCGGGTTCTCTTACCGACGGTCTTCCCCCGCTAGCCGTTTCCGCGTACACCAAGTAGTCGCGTACTTGGGGAGCCCCCATTAAGTTGTGTTACAGCAAGTAGACGACTGATTCTCGTGTCAAAAAGACGAGTACATCCACTCATTGTGGGGCTATTTGTTACTCCTGTATTCCTTAGTGCATCGAAACTTCTAGCAACGCCAAGTTGGGGGGAGCTGGAAATTCGAAACCAATTCAGCACTCACAAAAGGAACACGAAAATGAACTCAGCACTGGTCTCCATGATCGCTTTTGTCGCCGGCGTCAAGAACCGCCTCACGGGTGAAGAAAAGGGCGCAACGGCCGTTGAATACGGTCTAATGGTTGCCCTCATCGTCATCGCCGCCATCGCCGGTATCACGGCAGTCGGAACTAATCTGCAGACTCTCTTCAACACGGACATCGCCCCCAAGCTTCTCTAAGAGCAGCTTTTCAGATCGCCGGCATGATGGCGGCTCCCAGGCCATCTGGGAGCCGCCATTGGCTTTTCGAGACATGAGGATCGAAAAATGCGTAAGAAAAATGAAAAAGGTGCAGCCGCAGTGGAATTCGCATTAATTCTGCCGGTCTTACTGCTCATATTGATCGGCATCATCGAGTTTTCCTTGGCTTTCAACGCCCAGCTTTCCCTCAATCAGGCTGCAAGGGAGGGTGCACGGTATATGGCCATCCACAACAACACCGGAGCGGCGGCTACTGCGGCTAGCAATGCAGCCGGCAGGCTGGCACCGAGCACTGTGACAACTACGTTCGCTGTCAGCGGTGGCGGAACCGCCTGCTCGGCCGGCAAGCAGGTGACGGCCACCACTAGCTACACCCTCACCACGGTCACCGGCTTCCTCGACGCCTTCACTGGAACCATAGTCCTCACCGGAAAAGGAACAATGCAATGCGGTGGTTAGTCGATGACAACGAGAAGCAACGCGGCGCCACGGCCGTCCTGGTGGCCGTCCTGATGGTTCCCCTGCTCGGATTTGGAGCAATCGCCGTGGACGTCGCCGCAATGTACGCGGAGAAATCCGTAGTGCAGAACGGCGCAGATGCTTCAGCCCTTGCCGTGGCTCAGACTTGCGCCAAAAGCACCGCCAACCCGGGCTGCGCTACGGGTTCTTCGCTCTCCGGTCCTCTTGCCAACGCCAATGCCAAGGACAATCTCACCAATGTGGCTTCGACGGTCGTGGACAAAACGGCCGGAAAGGTCACCGTCACCACAAACGCCCAGGACACCTCTGGTGTTCATTTCTCGACCTTCTTTGCGAGGATCTTCGGCACTGACACCACTAACATCGGGGCCGTTGCCGAAGCGAAATGGGGCGGCGCCCAATCCGGAAACGTCTTTCCCATTGCTTTTTCCGAATGCGAAGTTGACCTCAGTGTCGCGGGCGATGGGTCTACACAATTCCTCCTCTCCCACGGCACAGGAGCTGGCAAGAAGGACACCTGCCACAACACCGCTTCGGGGCTTGAGATTCCCGGCGGTTTTGGCTGGCTCGTCACGGGCGGTTCATGCACCGTGACGGTCGACCTGTCATCACCGTGGGTTGACAGTAATACGGGAAACAACCCTGAAAAGGGTTGCGACACTATCCTCCAAGGTTGGAAGGACAAGCTCATCGCAGGGCAGAAAGTTATCGCTCTCTTCCCGGTCTTTGACAACGACAACAACGCGAGAGGCGCGAACGGCAAGTTCCACCTGAAGGCCTTCGCGGCCATCGATCTCATGGGCTGGGACCTGGCCAACCAAGACCCATTCCACTACATGCCAACGGCAGCACAGGCGTTCAAGGACGCTGGCGGCTGGAAGAGCAGCGACCTCGGCATCGTCGGCAAATTTGTCCGCTACGTAGCACTCGACGAAGCATTCGACGTCGGCGGACCCACCACCTACGGCGGAACCGTCGTAGAGCTCACCAAATAAGAACCAAAGGAGAATCCCGTGAAATCCAGGCTGCTGGGGGGCCTAGCAGCATTGCTCTTGGCAATTGTCGGATCTGTACTGATGTTCAATTACGCACAGGCAGCCGACAGCCGAGCTCAGCAAGGCTTAGAGCCCGTTGAAGTTCTTGTTGTTCAGAAAGCCGTTACGGCGGGCACCCCGGTGTCCAAGCTTTCCGAATCCGTTAAGCTAACGTCCATTCCAGGGACTGCTGTTCCTGCCGATGCAGTGAAGTCCCTAAGCGATTTCTCCGACAAAGTCACCGCAGTTGACCTCCAGCCTGGGGAACAACTCCTGAAAGCCCGTCTCGTTGATCCGAACGCCTTGGCGGCGCCTGGCACTGTTCCTGTTCCGGCCGGCATGGAGGAGATCTCGGTGCTGCTGGAACCGCAGCGCGTGATTGGTGGCCGCTTGGCTGCAGGGGACACCGTAGGTGTTTACATCTCATACAAGATGGACGACAAAGCTGGCGCGGACGCACCGGTCAGTAATGACATCAAGGGTTTCAAGGAGTTTACCGGGAAGGCTTTCCACAAGGTGCTCGTCACCAGCGTTCAGCAGGCTCCCCCGGAGACCTCCAAGGATGCAAGCTCCGCTGACGGCCCGGCGTTGCCTTCAGGTTCTGTTTACGTGACGCTTGCCCGTGAAGACGTTGACGCCGCCGAAATCGTTTTTGGTGCCGAGTTTGGAAAGATCTGGCTCTCTAAGGAGACCAACGAGTCGAAGGATTCCAAGCCTGGCTTGGTGACCTTGGGGAAGGTCGCACAATGAGCCGCTTCGTGGTCATCACCGCCGCGCAGGATTTCCAGCGCAAGGTACAGTCGGCGGTGCGCGGTGCACTCCACGGCACTGTGCAGATTCTTCCACCGTCAGTGATGCTCGGCGGCCCTCAGGAGCTCTTCGGCCGACTCTCCGGCGAACCTCCGGAAGTTCTTGTCTTAGGCCCGGGACTTCCGGGCGACGAGGCCCTCAAGCTGGCCACGGTGTTCGACCTCCAGTATCCGGAAATCAGCTTGGTGCTCGTGGAGGACATGGCCTCAGAGCAAGTCATCAATGCAATGCGGGCCGGCATACGGGACATCGTCAGTCCCAGCGCGGAGGTGTCTGAACTGCGCATCTTGCTGGAGCGGGCGTGCCTGGCCTCGGCAGGGCGCCGACGGGGATTAGTTGCAGCCGCCGGCCCTGAACGGCCGGCGGGTCGGGTCATCGCCGTAATGTCGCCAAAGGGTGGTGTTGGCAAGACTACGGTGGCCACAAACCTGGCGATTGGGCTGGGCAAGATTGCTCCCATGGGCGTCGTGATCGTTGATCTCGATGTTCAATTCGGCGATGTCGCAACCGGGCTCCAACTGGAGCCCGAGCACACTCTCCGTGACGCTGTCGGGGGCGCTGCTTTCCAGGATTCAATGGTTCTCAAGGCTTTCCTCACCGTTCATCCCAGCGGGATCTATGCCCTATGTGCACCAAATACGCCCGGCGAGGCCGACCATATTAGCGGCGAAGCCGTCAGCCATCTTCTGAACCAGATGGCTGCCGAATTCCAGTACGTCGTTGTTGACACGACTCCTGGCCTGGGCGAGCACGTGCTGGCAACCCTCGAGCAAGCCACGGACGCCGTGTGGGTCTGCGGTATGGACATTCCCAGCATCCGTGGATTGCACACGAGCTTCGAAGTACTACGGGAGCTCCAGCTGCTACCGCAGGGCCGGCACGTTGTACTCAACTTCGCTGACAGGCGGAGTGGTCTTACTGTCCAGGATGTTGAGGCGACCATTGGGGTCCCCGTTGACACTGTGGTTCCGCGCTCACGGGCAGTCCCGTTTTCTACCAACAAGGGTGTGCCCTTGCTGCAGGACTCGTCACATGACGGTGCTGCTCGCGCCTTCGCCAAATTGGTGGAGCGCTTCGACCCCAAGAGGGCCACACAACCACAGAAGAAAGTACACCGTCGGATGGTGATCTCATGAGCCTCGCAGATCGACTGGAAGCCGCCCGAGGCGGCATTGCTACTACCAGCATTTCAAGCCCACCTCCATACGAAGCCCAATCACCACCGTCCGCTAACGCTGGGAACGGTGGATCAGCCCCGGTCGATGCCCTTGCCGGTCTAAAACAACGCGCTGGGAAAGCCCTTTTTGAGAGGCTTGGCGCGCGGCTAACCGACTCATCGCTGACTGACGAAGAGTTGCGCAAGATTGCCCGCGATGAGCTAAGCCTGGTCATCGACGAGGAGCAGGTGCCACTCAGTCCGGAAGAACGGCGTCGCCTCATCCGCGATGTGGGAGACGACGTGCTGGGCTATGGCCCGCTGCAACGGTATCTCGAGGACCCGTCTGTCACAGAAATAATGGTGAATCGTCCGGATCAGGTCTACGTGGAACGTGATGGGCGCCTGATCCTAACCGACGGCCGATTCAGTTCTGAGGAGCACCTTCGCAAGGTCATCGAGCGGATCGTCGCAAAGGTTGGACGCCGGATCGACGAATCCTCACCATTAGTGGACGCCCGATTGGAGGACGGATCCCGTGTCAACGCAATCATTCCCCCGCTAGCGGTCAATGGATCCTCGCTCACTATTCGAAAATTCAGCAAGATCCCACTGACTGTCCAGAACCTGATCGACTTCGGAACACTGACACCGGAAATGGCTGAGCTCCTGAACGCGTGTGTCCGGGCCAAACTCAACATCATCGTGTCCGGCGGTACAGGTACGGGAAAGACGACGCTACTCAACGTGCTGTCATCCTTCATCCCTTCCGATGATCGCATCGTCACAATTGAGGACGCTGTTGAGCTCCAGCTGCAGCAGAGCCATGTGGTGCGGTTGGAAAGCCGCCCTGCCAATATCGAAGGCAAGGGCGCCGTCACTATTAGGGATCTGGTTCGGAACTCCCTCCGCATGCGGCCGGACCGGATTGTTGTGGGTGAGGTTCGTGGCGGTGAGAGTCTGGACATGCTCCAGGCGATGAACACAGGTCACGACGGCTCGATTTCAACTGTGCACGCAAACTCACCCCGCGACGCCGTTGCGCGCTTGGAGACGTTGGTGCTGATGGCTGGCATGGATCTTCCACTGCGCGCCATCCGGGAGCAAGTATCGTCGGCTGTTAACCTCATCGTTCATCTCTCCAGGTTGCGTGACGGCACTCGTCGGGTAACGCACATCACTGAGGTACAAGGTATGGAAGGCGAAATCGTCACGCTTCAGGACGCCTTCGTCTTCGACTATGCCGCCGGCGTCGATGCCAATGGCAGGTTCCTCGGCAAGCCTATTTCGACAGGGATTCGGCCCCGCTTTGTTGACCACTTTGCCGATCTGGGAATTGCCATCTCCCCAGCTGTCTTTGGTGGCCGGCCCATGCCGGTTGGAAGGCGATGATTGCAATGACACCTGCAATATTCGCTGTCGGCATGGTGCTCCTGGTCGGAGCAGTACTCGTTTTTGTATTCGTGGTGTTCCGCCCATCACACGGCTATGTTGCGCTCAGCCGCAGACGGCCGTTCGGTGGTGCCGAACACTCCGCGTTGACTAAATTCACTGACTCAACAGTGGGTGCAGTGGAACGGGTCCTCGCTGGCGGCAACAAGTCCCCGGGTGAGCGGGCCACACTGGATCAGGCTGGCCTCAAGATAGCCCGCGCAGACTTCATCGTGTTGGTGGGTGCCACTGCGGTGGTGGCCGGCTTCGTGGGCCTCATCCTCCAAGGACCGGTGTTCGCTGTGCTCTTCGCTGGCCTTACTCCGATCTTGGCTGCGATGTATCTGTCATTCCTGACGCAGCGCCGACGCGCACGCTTTGAGGCGCAACTCGGTGACACCTTGACCATGGTGTCCGGTGGTCTTCGGGCTGGTCACAGTGTTCTTCGTGCCATTGATGCAGTGGCGCAGGAAGCCAGCGAACCCACGGCCACGGAGTTCTCCCGGGTGGTCAATGAAACCAGGCTGGGCCGTGACCTACAGGACTCATTGAACGACGTCTCACTACGAATGAAGAGCGAGGACTTCAACTGGATGGCCCAGGCCATCGAAATCAACCGGGAGGTCGGCGGAGACCTCGCAGAAGTATTTGACCAAGTCGGCGAAACAATCCGTGAGCGCTCCCAGATCAAGGGAACGGTAAAGGCACTGAGTGCAGAAGGAAAGCTTTCCGCAATCATCCTCATGGCGCTACCAGTACTTCTGTTCATCCTCATCGGGTTGGCCAATCCCAAATACAGCGGCCAGCTAACCGGGCATCCGATCGGCTGGATGATGCTAGGCATTGCCGTGGTGATGATGACCATCGGCGGTCTGTGGATCCGCAAGATCAGCGATCTGAAATTCTAAGGGGATTACAAAATGCAACCTATAGCTTGGGGGATCATCGCCCTCACCGTTATACCTGCCTCGTACCTCGCTTGGTCACTGATTGTGGCGGACCGTAGATCCCGACTCGTCATTCAGGGCAACCTCAGCAAAGGCCTTGAAACCAGCGGGGCAGCAACCGCACCCCAAAACATGGATTTGGAGCGGATAGCTCGAAGGCTCACACCGACCGGATACGAAGCCAAGCTCGACCGTTTGTTGGCGCTGGCAGGCCGACCCTCCTCAATGCCGCTACCGCGGCTGCTGGTGGCCAAGCCCGCCCTCGCCCTCGTTGTGGCGGTCCTCATGATGCTCATGCTCAGCCGCGATGGCAGTGCACAGATGATTCTTCTGGCGGTCTTCGCAACTGGACTAGCGTATTTCGTTCCCGACCTTCTCATCTACAGCCGTGGGCAGGAACGTCAGAAGAAGATTCAGCTAGAACTGCCCAATACTCTGGATCAGATGTTGATCGCGGTCGAGGCCGGCCTCGGCTTCGAGTCCGCAATGGCCCGTGCGGGCCAGAATGGCAAAGGCCCGCTCGCGGAAGAACTCATCCGGACGCTACAGGACATGCAAGTTGGCCGCTCGCGCAAGGATTCCTATCTCGCATTGGCCGAGCGCAGCAATGTGCAGGACCTGAGAACCTTCGTGCGGGCAGTGGTACAGGCCGACGCCTACGGCATTGCCATTGCGAAGGTCCTCAAGGCCCAGGCGAAAGAGATGAGGGTCAAACGTCGTCAACGCGCCGAACAGAAGGCCATGAAACTTCCAGTGCTCGTACTGTTCCCGCTACTGCTCTTCATCTTTCCCGTTATCTTCATCGTGATTCTGGGGCCCGCCGTCATCAACATCATCGAGGCGTTCTCGTAGATCGGCTGGACCCCAGGGTCCCAAAAGCTGGGGTGTTGGCGCCCCGAGCCGCCCGACCGAGTCGCGGGATCTCAGGTCGGGAGAAGGCCCTGAGCGCGTGTGAGTGCTCGTTCAGGGCCTTCATGGGGAGAGAGCCTTCGTTTCCCAAAATGGCTAGTTCCATTCAATTGCATGGTGTTCATCACAGACCGGACCCCCTCGGCACCCAGCGCCGTGGGGGTCCTCTTGCGTGCCAGCCTCGCCAGGTCACAGCGATTCCGCATGAAAGAAACACTCGTGACGCAGGCAAAGCGCAGTTTGGGCAGGATTGACGCAGAATGCTCAAAGATCAGTCAAGGAACGGGAAAGTGGTTGCTACTTTTTTGGCAGAGCTGGTGCAGGACCAGCCACCCAAAACTCGCTCAGGAGTCCCCATGCTTTCTCTCTACACCAACCTCGCCATCCGCCTCCGCCGTGAAGAAACCGGCGCCACCGCCGTCGAATACGGCATTATGGTCGGGCTGATCGCCGTGGTCATCATCGTCGCCGTAACGCTCCTCGGTGGAACGCTGACCACTATGTTCGAATCAGTAAAGTGCCAGGTTGGTGGCGGGACATGGACTGATGTCGCCCAGACCACCACCACGGCCGCTGGCGGAACCTGCGCCCCGTAACTCCTCCCACCTCCCGACGCGCCCCCCGGACACGTCAACCCGAAGTGGCGGCGGCAACCAAGCCGCCGCCACTTTGGCTGTCACCACCCTCCCCACCGGCCTGAACGAAAGGCACCACCATGTCCAGGGCATCCGAGCGCGGAGCCGTTGCGGTCGAGTTTGCGATCCTGGCGCCTGTCCTCGTCATGCTGCTCCTGGGCATCATGGAGTTCAGCCGGGCCTACAACGTTCAGGCTTCCCTCTCCGCAGCCGCCCGCGAAGGTGTGCGCGTCATGGCCATCTCCAACAGCGTCTCCGCTGCCAACAAGGCCGCGAAGGATAGTGCGGTATCCCTTCAGCCCGTGCTGAAGGACACCGACATCAAGTTCAAGAATCTCGATACCGGCACCACCAGCTGCGCGCCGGGTAACCGCATGACCATCACCATCAGCTACAACCTCTCCACCATGACCGGCATCGCCGGCCCGTTCCCCATGACCGGCAAGGGAGCCATGCTGTGCGGCGGCTAGAAAAGCACGACGGCGAACGCGGCGCCGTGAGCGTGCTGGTCGCCATCTTGCTGGTGGTGCTCCTGGGCTTCGGAGCGATCGCTGTAGACGTCGGAATGCTCTACGCCGAACGGACCCAGCTTCGCAACGGTGCGGACGCAGCTGCCCTTGCCATAGCCCAGAAGTGTGCGAAGAGCGCCACCGATCCCGACTGCTCCCCCACATCAACCCTGGCAGCCACCCTCACCAACAGCAACGCCAACGACGGCCTCAGCCACATCAAATCCATAGCGCTCAGTGCGACCAATCGCACCGTCACCGTCACAGCCGGCGCGCAGGAAGCCGGCAAAACTCCCAACGAAGTTTCGCTCTTCTTCGCCCGTGTGCTCGGCATGAACTCAGCCGAAGTCAATGCCCCTTCAACAGTTGTGTGGGGCAGCCCCGAAAAGGGGACCTCTCCCTTTCCGATCACCGTGTCAGTCTGCCAGGTCCGCAACACCACGAACATCATGCAGTTGCTCCAGTTGCATGGAAAAAACGCCAACCCCGACTGCAATTACGGGCCATCGGGTGCATTCGTAGAGGGCGGCTTCGGGGGCCTCAAGCAGGATCCCGGCCAGTGCGGCGCCTTCATCGATATCGCAAAGAGCACCGCCGGCGGAGATACCGGCAACAATGCGCCGCCAAATTGCGAGGCCAGGCTCAACGGCTGGGCGGCGGACATGAACGCCGGCAAGGACGTGATCGTGCTGCTGCCGATCTTCAATTCAGTGACCGGAACCGGAACCAACGCTATCTACGGACTGACAACATTCGCCGCGTTCAAGGTGGCCGGGTGGAAGGTCGGCAGCTCAGGGCTTCCCTATACCTTCCGCAACCGAGCTCCAGACGTCCCGGCCAGTCTTGAGTGCAAGGAACCTTGCCGGGGAATCATCGGAACCTTCGTCAAGTACGTTTCCTTGGCCAATGGCTACACGCTCGGCCCCATAAACCCGGACGGCGCAACCGTCGTTGCGCTCAGCAAGTAGCTCATGAACCCCCGCAATTCCCGCAAGCACAGGAGCAGTCAGTGAAGTCACGTTTGTTGGCAGGAGTGGTGGCAGTCCTCCTGGCCATCGTCGGGGCGGTCCTCGTCGTCACGTACGCCCAGGGCGCTGACCAGCGCGCCGTCAAGGACCTGGACCCGGTGGGCGTACTCGTGGTCACCAAAGCCGTCCCCGCCGGCGCAACCGTAGACACAGTTAAAGCATCGGTGGCCTTGGAACAGGTGCCTGGCACCGCCGTCGCAAAATCCGCGCTGGACACCCTGGACGAATCCGCCGGCAAAGTGGCCGCCGCCGACCTCGTCCCGGGCGAACAGCTGCTGGCGGAGAAGCTCGTCGCCCCTGAAGACCTCCAGACTTCCGGTTCGGTGAAGGTGCCGGCCGGCCTCCAGGAAGTCTCCTTCCAGCTGGAGCCGCAGCGGGTGGTCGGCGGGCGCCTGGAGCCCGGTGACCACGTGGGCATCTTCATCTCCATGAAGGCCGGCGGCGTCGAGTCGAAGCCCGACAAAGAGACCACCCAGCTGTCCATCCACAAGGTCCTGGTCACCGCAGTGCAGCGCGCCCCCGAAGGAGCGGCCGCCAAGCCGGCACCGTCGGCGAGCGCCGGAACAGAACCTGACCCCCGGGACGTGAACCTGCCTACGGGCCTCCTGATGGTCACTGTGGCGGTCAACGACATCAACGCCAGCAAGATAGTTTTCGCATCTGAATTTGATTCCATCTGGCTCAGCCGGGAACCGCTCGATGCCGAGGACAACGGACCGCGCATCATGATCCGGCCGGACGTCTACAAATGAGCCGCTTCGTCCTGATCACGCCCGACATCGACTTCGACGGCCGCCTCCGCCAGGCCGTTGCTGGCGGCCTCCAAGGAGGCGTGCAGACCTTCTTCACCAGCCTCCTCCCCGCCGATCCGAACGATCTGTTCGCCCACCTGGACCAGGAACGTCCCGAAGTACTCATCCTGGGACCGGAGGTTCCGGTGGAAGAAGCGCTGCGACTCGCCACCGTCATGAATGTCCGGTTCCCGGAGCTCAGTGTCATCCTCGCCAGCGAACCGGACCCGGACTTCATCCTGCAGGCCATGCGCGCGGGCGTCAGGGACATCCTCTCCCCCGACTCCGACGCGGCGCAGATCCGGGTCCTCCTGGAACGGGCCAGCCAGCAATTCGCCAGCAGGTACCGTGTCCAGGCAGCCCCGCCAATGACGGAGACCAACAAGGGCCTGGTCATCGGCGTCTTCTCCCCCAAGGGCGGGGTGGGCAAGACCACCATCGCCACCAACATTGCCATCGGCCTGGGCAAGATCGCCCCGATGAGTGTGGTCATTGTGGACCTGGACCTGCAGTTCGGGGACGTCGCTTCCGGGCTCTACCTCGATCCGCAGCACACCGTCACGGACGCCGTGTCCCCGGCCGCGAGCCAGGACTCCCTGGTCCTCAAGGCCTTCCTCACCGTCCACCCGGGCAGCATCTACGCCCTGTGCGCTCCTCCAACGCCAGTTGATGCGGACGAGATCACGCCGGAACAGGTCAGCCGGCTGCTGGAACAGCTGTCCGAACAGTTCCAGTACGTGGTGGTGGACACCGCTCCTGGCCTTCCCGAAATCGGGCTGGCGGCCATGGAACAGTGCACGGATGTGGTGTGGGTCAGCGGCATGGACATCCCCAGCGTCCGCGGCCTGCGCTCCGGCCTGGACGTGCTGCGCCAGCTGGACATCCTGCCGGAAACCCGGCATGTGGTGCTCAACATGGCCGATTCCAAGCTGGGGCTCACCGTCCAGGACCTCGAATCAACCATCGGCGCGCCAGTGGACGTCAGCATTCCGCGGTCCCGCGCAGTGGCCCTGTCCACCAACCGCGGCATCCCCGTCCTCCAGGAGTCAGCCAAGGACCCGGCAACCAAGGGCCTGAACCAGCTCGTCAACCGGTTCAACCCCGCTTGGCGGGCCACATCGCAACGCAAACTGCACCGAAGGGTAGTGGTCTAGATGAAACTTTCAGAGCGCATCAGCGCAGCTCAGGCCAAGTCGCAGTCACTGTCGCCCTCACGTACCCCAACCGTTGCCCCGCCGTCGCCGGTTTCCCGCACCGCCACCGCAACCCTCGAGCTGGACCGCCCGGAACTGCCCGCCCGGCAGCCGGAACCGTGGACACCGCCAGCACCGGCAAAGCGGACGACGGCGGCGGCACCGGCTGCCGCCGTCGTCGCACATTCAGCGGTGACCGACCACGCCGACGAGGCAAAACCGAAAGTCCAGCAGCCCGTGGACGTATTCGCCGCGTTGAAGGAACGGGCGGCCACGGCGCTGTTCGAACGCATGGGTGCCCGGTTCAACGACTCTGCCATCACCGAACTGGAGCTCCGGACGTCCGCCCGTGAGGAGCTCACCCGCATCATCGATGCAGAGCAGGTGCCGCTCTCCTCGGAGGAGCGCACGCGCCTGGTCCAGGACGTTGCCGATGACGTGCTGGGCTACGGCCCCCTGCAGCGGCTGCTGGACGACCCCGCCGTCACGGAAATCATGGTCAACCGGATGGACCAGATCTACGTGGAGCGCAAAGGCCACCTCACGCTGGCAGATTCACGCTTCAGCTCGGAAGAACACCTGCGGAAGGTGATCGAGCGCATCGTGTCCAAAGTGGGCCGCCGCATTGACGAGTCCTCTCCCCTGGTGGATGCCCGGCTGGAGGACGGCTCCCGCGTCAACGCAGTGATCCCGCCGCTGGCCGTGGGTGGATCGTCGCTGACCATCCGGAAGTTCAGCAAGGTTCCCCTCACCGTCCGGAACCTCATCGATTTCGGAACGCTGACACCGGAAATGGCGGAGCTCCTCAACGCGTGCGTCAAAGCCAAGCTCAACATCATCGTCTCGGGCGGAACGGGAACCGGGAAAACCACCCTGTTGAACGTGCTCTCCTCCTTCCTGCCCTCGGACGAACGGATCGTCACCATCGAGGACGCCGTGGAACTGCAGATCCAGCAGGAGCATGTGGTCCGGCTGGAAAGCCGTCCGCCGAACACCGAAGGCAAAGGCGAAGTGACCATTCGTGAACTGCTGCGCAACTCCCTGCGTATGCGGCCGGACCGCATCGTGGTGGGTGAGGTGCGCGGAGGCGAGTCGCTGGACATGCTCCAGGCCATGAACACAGGCCACGACGGCTCCCTGTCCACCGTTCACTCCAACTCCCCGCGCGACGCCGTGGCACGCCTCGAAACCCTGGTGCTGATGGCTGGGATGGATCTGCCGCTGCGGGCCATCCGGGAACAGATAGCGTCCGCGGTGAACCTCATCGTCCAGATTTCACGCCTGCGGGACGGCAGCCGCCGCATCACCCACGTGACCGAGGTGCAGGGCATGGAAGGCGACATCGTCACCCTGCAGGACGCGTTCGTCTTCGACTACTCCGCTGGCGTCGACGCCCAGGGCCGCTTCCTCGGACGTCCCGTCGCCACGGGAATCCGGCCGCGCTTCATCGACCGCTTCGAGGACCTGGGGATCCACGTCTCCCCCGCGGTCTTCGCCACGCCCGGCGGCCCGGCTGGCCCTGCTGGTCACGCCGGCCCCGCCGGTCCCGGAATCGCGTAGGGACGCCGCCGTGCTCATCACCATAGGAGCCGCGCTCCTCTTCCTCGCACCACTGCTCTTGGGCGTGGCACTGCTGATACCCGGTGCTCCGGAGATCGCCCTCAGCCGCCGCCGTCCCTATGACTCCGACCCGCCGTCACGGCTGACGCGCCTGGCCAACATCACAGTCGGAGCCCTGGACCGCTTCCTGGCCGCCAGGAACCTGCGTCTCTACAACCGGGAGACCCTGGAAACTGCCGGCGTCCGGCTCAGCCAGGCCGAGTTCATCGTCCTGGTCGTGGCCGGCGCCATCGTGGGTGCACTGGTGGGCCTGGTTATCGGTGTGCCTGTGGTCTCTGTCCTGCTTGTCATCCTCGCGCCGTTCGTGGGGCATCTTGTTTTGGGCTTCCTCGCCGGGAAGAGGCGGGCCAGGTTCGACCAGCAACTCGGCGACACCCTCCAGCTCCTCGCCGGCGGGTTGCGGGCCGGCCACAGCATCCTCCGCGCCATCGACGCCGCCGCTGCCGAGTCACAAAGCCCCACCTCGGAAGAGATGCGCCGGGTCATCACGGAAACCAGCCTGGGCCGCGACCTGCTGGCTTCCCTGACGGACACCTCGGAACGCATGAAGAACGAGGATTTCGTCTGGATCGCGCAGGCCATCCAGATCAATCGGGAAGTGGGCGGCAACCTGGCTGAGGTCCTGGACCAGGTCAATGAGACGATCCGTGAGAGGTCCGAAATCAAGGGCCACATCAAGGCGCTTGCGGCGGAGGGCAAGTTCTCCGCCTACATCCTGATCGCCATGCCCATTGGTATTGTGCTGATGCTCATGGGGGTGAACCCCGGCTACATGGATGCGATGTTCACCCATCCGCTGGGCTGGGCAATGATCGCAGCATCCGTGGTCTTTATGACCATCGGCAGCCTGTGGATGCGCAAAATCATCGATCTGAAGTTCTGAGGTGCCCATGAATCCCGTGGTGCTGTCCGCGCTCCTCCTGGTAAGCCTCCCGATCGGCTACCTCGCATGGTCCGTCCTGTCCGTGGACCGCAAGGCCCGAAGCGCAACGGTGGCTATCCTGACGCGCGGCAGGAGGGCTGCCGAGGTCCCCGAAAAGACACCGGGACGCTTCCTCGACAGGATCGGCTACGGCCTGGCCCCCGCAGCCTATGTCCGGAAACTCGACCGGCTGCTCTCCCTCGCCGGACGGCCCGCTGCCTGGCCCCTGGGCCGCATCCTGGCGGCTAAGCCCGCCCTCGGCCTGGTGGGAGCGTCCCTTTTCATCCTTGTCAGCATGAGCAGCCCCAAACCCATCATCAAGCTTGCCGGCCTGTTCCTGCTCTTCCTGGGCTATTTCATCCCGGACCTGCTCCTCTACAGCAAGGGCATGGAGCGGCAAAAGGCCATGCAGCTGGAACTCGCCAATACCCTGGACCAGATGCTCATCTCAGTGGAAGCGGGACTGGGCTTCGAGGGTGCCATGGCCCGTGCAGGGGAAAACGGCAAAGGACCGCTGGCCGAAGAAATCATCCGCACCCTGCAGGACATGCAGGTGGGACGCAGCCGCCGGGAGTCGTACCTTGCGCTTGCCGAACGCACGAACATCCCGGAGTTGCGCAGCTTCGTCCAGGCGATTGTCCAGGCTGACACCTACGGCATCGCCATCAGCCGGGTCCTCCGCATACAAGCCAAAGTGATGCGGGTGAAGCGACGGCAACGTGCAGAGGAAAAAGCAATGAAGCTCCCGGTGATGATCCTGTTCCCGCTCCTGTTCTTCATTTTTCCAGTCCTGTTCATCGCAATTCTCGGTCCTGCCGTCATCAACACCGTTGTCACATTCAGCGGTCAATAGGGTGCCTAAGTGACAGCTGTGAACCCCTGATAACCCAAGAGACTCAAGGTTTCCACAAGATCTGCCGAAGTCGAGTGAATTGACAGATTCAGGAAGTAGCGTTGTCATATGTCCATTTCAGGCAGGTACACCGAAGGCGAGGGCGCGGAGCAATTCCCCGCCCTGTCCCCGGCCGCTGCTGCCCCGGGCACTGAAGCCGGCGCGGCTTTTGAGGAAATCCCGCTCGTGGACCTCCTGGTGCTGCAGGACCTCGAGAGCCAGCTGGCCCAGCCGGCCGTTGCAAGGAAGTTCGCCCTGGACTACATCGAGATCTGGGAACAGCGCTTTCTCAACCTGACGAATGCCATCTCCGGCCAGGACCGCACCACAGCCTTGGACGCCGCCATCAGCCTGAAGATCGGCTCGGCGATGGTGGGCGGCCTCCGCCTTGCCCGCCTGGCGGAAGACATCGAGAGCGCGATCCGTTCAGGGAGTTGGGACGCAGGCCAGTCAATGCTGGCATGCGTCTCCGACCTCGGCCACGAAACGGTTGCCCAGCTCCGCCAAAACTACCTGCCGGCAGGCTAGGTCACCGTCACGCCACCCGGGGAGGCTGCGAGCGGTTCCCCTAGAGTTTGCCTGCTCCGAGCCGGTATCCGACTCCCCGGACTGTCTGCAGCAATTGCGGCGAATGGGTATCTTCATGCAGTTTCTTCCGAAGGTTCCCGATGTGGACTTCCACGGCACGCTCGTCGGCCTCGCTGATGTACGTGTTGTCCTGGTAGTAGTCCCCGCGGACCACCTTCACCAGATCCGCCCGGGTGCATACTGCCCCGCCAGCCCGCAGGAGTTCCTCCAGCAGGACAAACTCGCTGCGGGTGAGCTCCAGTTCCTTGCCCGCCAGTTCAGCGGACCTGGTCCGGGGGCTGAGCCTCAGGTCCCTGTGCTCCAGGACGTCCCGTGATCCTGCTCCCGTTGTTGCAAGCGGTACCGGCTTCGCGGCCGGCGTCGGCCTCTGGGCGTCGCCGTTCCTCGGCCGCCGCATCATGGCCGCCACCCTCGCCCGGAGCTCTAGCGGACGGAACGGCTTGGTGATGTAATCGTCCGCCCCCGAGTGCAGCGCGGTCAGCATGTCCGGCTCCTCGGTCCGTCCGGTCAGCATCACCACGTAGGCATCGCTGAACTGCCTAATGCGCCGCAGCACCTCGTATCCGTCGATATCCGGCAGGCCAACGTCCAAAGTGACAACATTCGCGTGCTGATGTCGGACCAATTCCACGCCTTCGCGGCCGTCCGCGGCGGTATGCACCTCGAAACCCGCTTGAAGGAAAACCGATTCCAACAAGTTACGTATGTCCTTGTCGTCCTCGACAACCACAGCTACTCCCAGATCGCTCATGGCCAAACCCCATACATCCCCAGAGACCCCATGCAGGCACCTGCCCATCGCAAATGCCTGTTACACCCCCCGAGGGACTAGGCTACAAGAAATCTCGCCTTTAGTCGGCTGTTTTTGCTCGGCAAATTTCCGAATTGTCAATTAGCGTGACTTGCACGTTAACTTTGTCCGCCAGGAAAGGGCCGGGCGCTTTATGCGCTGCCCCATGGGTATCTATTTCCGCAGCGCCCTGGTCAGTTCGGCACGAGCCAGCATCTCGCTCTCCGAGGGATAGGCCACTTCCTCGAGCACCAGGGGATGCGGCGCTGAGAGCACGGACTTCGCGTCACGCTTCTGCTCGAGCAGCCGCTCGTAGAGCCACCCCGGTTTCTCGGCCCCGGAACCGACGTACAGCGCGGACCCCACCAGGGCCCGCACCATGTTGTGGCAGAACGCGTCAGCCTGCACGGTGGCCACGATCACGCCGTCGGTCCCCCGTGCGAATTCAAACCGCTGCAGTTCCCGGATGGTGGTGGAGCCCTCCCGGGGCTTGCAGTAGGAACGGAAGTTCTGCAGCCCCAGGAGCTTGGATGCCCCCTCGTTCAGCAGCGACACATCGAGCTGTTCCTTGTGCCACAGCGTGGAATACCTGCCCAACGGATCCCACAGCGCCGGGCCGTCCGCGATGCGGTAACTGTACCGGCGCCACAGGGCCGAGAACCGCGCGTCGAACCCTTCCGGCGCCACGGTGACACTGTGCACCTCGATCGCACCGGTCAGGTCGCCCAGTCCCCTGCTCAGTGCCCCGCGCAGGCGCCGCAGGAGTGCGACGGCGGGATCCAGCTCAACGCCGCGGTTCAGTCCCTGCCACTCCTCTTGGGTGAGGTCCAGGTGGACCACCTGCCCGCGGGCGTGCACGCCGGCGTCGGTGCGCCCCGCAACCGTCACCCGAACCTTGCGCCTGATCAGGAGCGCCAGGGCACTCTCAAGCACCCCCTGAACTGTCCGCAGGCCGGGCTGCACTGCCCACCCGCTGAAGGGGCCGCCGTCGTACGCCAAATCCAAACGGATACGCAAAAACCCGCCGCCCCCCAAAACGGGGGCAGCGGGTTTCTGGTGGTTCATAGACTTAAGTCTAAGCCAAGGATTTAGCGAATTACTTCGCGTCCTTTTCCTCAGCAGCAGGCTTCTCAGCAGCTTCGGTGGCTTCTTCCGCAGAAGCAGGGGCCTCTTCGGTTTCAGCAGCCTCAGCCTTGGGGGCTTCCGCAGCTTCGGCTTCCGGAGCAGCTTCAGTCTCAGCGACCTCAGCCTCGGCGGCCGGAGCAGCAGCAGCTTCCTTCTTGTCGGCGTCGCGCTTTGCAGCGGACGTAGCCTCAGCTACAACAGCCTGCTTGGCGGAAACCGGCTCAAGGACCAGTTCGATTACAGCCATCGGAGCGTTGTCGCCCTTGCGGTTGCCGATCTTGGTGATGCGGGTGTAGCCGCCATCGCGGTTCTCCACTGCCTGTGCAATGTCGGTGAACAGCTCGTGGACAACGCCCTTGTTGCTGATCAGGCCGAGTACACGACGGCGGGAAGCGAGGTCGCCGCGCTTGGCGAAGGTCACCAAACGCTCTGCGTACGGCTTCAGGCGCTTGGCCTTGGTCACCGTGGTGGTGATCCGCTTGTGCTCGAACAGTGCTGCTGCCAGGTTCGCGAGCATAAGACGCTCGTGAGCCGGGCCGCCTCCGAGGCGCGGACCCTTAGTGGGGGTAGGCATAATTGTTTCTCCTCATATGGAAGCCGGTGGGCTGCGCACACCATGGTGCATCCAGCCAGCCGGCCAAGATCTGCTTGTTAGAGCTCGTCGTCGCTGAACGCGGCGTCGTCCTCTTCGATGGCTGCGGCGCGTGCTGCCAGGTCGAAACCGGGAGGCGAGTCCTTGAGGGACAGGCCCAGTTCAACCAGCTTGGCCTTGACCTCATCGATGGACTTCGCACCGAAGTTACGGATGTCCATCAGGTCGGCCTCGGAGCGGGCAACGAGTTCACCCACGGTGTGGATGCCCTCACGCTTGAGGCAGTTGTAGGAACGGACGGTGAGGTCCAGATCCTCGATCGGCAGGGCCATGTCAGCTGCCAGGGCAGCGTCAGTCGGCGACGGGCCAATCTCGATACCTTCAGCTGCGGTGTTCAGCTCGCGGGCCAGACCGAACAGTTCCACCAGGGTGGTGCCTGCGGAAGCAACGGCATCGCGCGGGGCGATGGCCTGCTTGGTCTCGACGTCGACAATCAGCTTGTCGAAGTCAGTGCGCTGCTCAACACGGGTGGCTTCCACGCGGAAAGTAACCTTCAGCACCGGCGAGTAGATCGAGTCGACCGGAATGCGGCCGATCTCGGAGTCGCCGGACTTGTTCTGAGCTGCCGAAACGTAGCCGCGGCCGCGCTCGATGGTCAGTTCGAGTTCGAACTTGCCCTTCGAGTTCAGCGTGGCAATGTGCAGATCCGGGTTGTGGAATTCGACGCCGGCCGGCGGAGCGATGTCCGCGGCGGTGACGACTCCCGGGCCCTGCTTGCGCAGGTAAGCAACAACCGGCTCGTCGTGCTCGGAGGAAACCGACAGGTTCTTGATGTTCAGGATGATCTCGGTGACATCTTCCTTGACACCCGGAACCGTGGTGAACTCGTGCAGCACGCCATCGATCCGGATGCTGGTTACAGCAGCGCCCGGGATGGAGGAGAGCAGGGTACGGCGGAGGGAGTTTCCGAGAGTGTATCCAAAGCCCGGCTCCAGCGGTTCAATGATGAAACGGGAGCGGTTTTCGGAGACGACCTCTTCAGAGAGGGTGGGGCGCTGTGCAATGAGCACTTAGGTTTCCTTTCGGCGAGCATCCGCTATATGACGCAACACAGGTGGTGGAAATTCGGTCTGAAGACTTAACGCGGCTGGGCCTGCCCGGACCCGTAAAGGTCCGGGCAAGCTCCAGCTGCTGGAAACGTCTTAGACGCGGCGGCGCTTCGGCGGGCGGCAGCCGTTGTGCGCGGCGGGGGTGACGTCCTGGATGGAGCCAACCTCCAGGCCGGCGGCCTGCAGCGAGCGGATTGCGGTTTCGCGGCCCGAACCCGGTCCCTTGACGAAGACGTCAACCTTCTTCAGGCCGTGCTCCTGGGCGCGCTTTGCAGCAGCTTCGGCAGCCATCTGGGCAGCGAACGGGGTGGACTTACGTGAGCCCTTGAAGCCAACCTCACCGGCGGAAGCCCAGGAGATGACAGCACCGTTCGGATCCGTGATGGAAACGATGGTGTTGTTAAAGGTGCTCTTGATGTGCGCCTGGCCAAGCGCGATATTCTTCTTGTCCTTCTTACGCGGCTTGCGAACCGCGCCACGAGTCTTCGGGGGCATTATTTCTCCTACAGAAAGTTATCGGGGGAAAGTCAGCGGCTATTTCTAGCGGCCGGCTTTCTTCTTGCCGGCGACGGTGCGCTTCGGACCCTTGCGGGTACGAGCGTTGGTCTTCGTACGCTGACCGCGTACGGGCAGGCCCTTGCGGTGACGCAGGCCTTCGTAGCTGCCGATTTCAACCTTGCGGCGGATATCAGCGGCTACTTCGCGGCGAAGGTCACCCTCAACCTTGTAGTTGCCTTCAATGTAGTCACGCAGCTCAACCAGCTGCGCATCGGTCAGGTCCTTGACCCGAACGTCAGCGCTGATGCCGGTAGCAGCCAGGGTTTCGTGTGCACGGGTCTTGCCCACGCCGTAGATGTAAGTAAGCGCAATTTCCAACCGCTTTTCGCGGGGAATGTCTACGCCAGCGAGACGAGCCATAGTGGCGGTACTCCTTGTATAAACCGGAGGTCGTAGGCAGTACACCCGCACTTTCAGTGCGGCCCCAGCCTCCGACCGGGGGTTAGCTGTCCGGGCCCTGTCGAGCTAATGTCCCAGTTCAGCTTGTGCTGCCTTTATTTACTTGCGTGGGTTAGCAACCCAGGGTTTCCCGTGAAGGAAATTAGCCCTGGCGCTGCTTGTGGCGCGGGTTCTCGCAGATCACCATGACCCGGCCATTACGGCGGATCACTTTGCACTTTTCGCAGATCTGCTTGACGCTCGGCTTGACCTTCATGGCGTTCCTTTGCGTGTTGCAGTTGGTCAGCTGGACCGGCCTTCGGCTAATGCTCTGGCCGCCCAGTGTTTACTTGTAGCGGTAGACGATACGACCACGTGTGAGGTCGTACGGGCTCAGCTCCACCACTACCCGGTCCTCAGGGAGAATCCTGATGTAGTGCTGGCGCATTTTTCCAGAGATGTGCGCCAGAACGATGTGCTTGTTGGTGAGCTCAACGCGAAACATCGCATTAGGCAGCGCCTCAGTCACAACGCCCTCGATCTCAATGACCCCGTCCTTCTTGGCCATACCCTCCGCTAACTGTTGTTGTCACAGCCTCCCGATTGGCACCGGACATGACTGCGAACGTTTTTGATTGATTGGCTTCTGCCTTATGACCGCAAAAGGGCACAAACAGGGCAGACAACCAACAGACAACACTACGCCATCTCGGCGGGAATGTTAAATCGGACCATGGTAGCGCACCACCGGGCCATACGCAGCAAATACCCCCGCCGGCGTTGAGATGCCCTCGGCCCGGGAGACGCCGTCCAGGATGGCTTCAGTCACGACGTCGGCCGCCGCGCTCTGCAGCGTGATGAGGCTGAAATGCCGGGCAGTGTCAGAACTGCGGTCAAGTTCAACGGCGCCCGTCGCCAGTGCGAACACGGTGTCGCCGTCGGCCAGGGTGTGGGACGGATTCAGCGCACGGGCCAGCCCCGCATGGCAGGCCGAAGCGGTTCGCTTGCACTCCACCTTGTTCAGGACAGCGTTGGTGGCGACGACGACGAGGGTGGTGTTGAGGGGCGGCGGCTGGGCATTCCGGCCGGGCCCGGGCTCCGCCCGCTTCGGCGACGTGCCGAAAGGCATCCCCACCGCATTCACGACCGCCAGGGCTCCAATCACAACCCCGTTCTCGAGGGTGATGGAGGCTGTGCCGACTCCGCCTTTATACGCCCCTCTTCCGAGGACGGCTCCGGTGCCGGCTCCCACGTTGCCGCGTTCGACGTCGTGCCCTTCCGTTTGGGCGGCAGCGGCGGCAGTTGCCGCGTAGCCCATCTCCTCGTCGGGACGGGCGGAGAAGTCGCCGCCGCGGCCCAGGTCGAAGATGGCGGCGGCCGGAACGATCGGCACCAGTCCCCCGGGCACGGCGAATCCCCGGCCGTTTTCCTCGCACCAGCGCTTGGCGCCGTGAGCGGCCACCAGGCCGAAGGCACTCCCGCCGGTGAGCACCACGGCGTCCACCCGCTGGGAAAGCGTGGCGGGATCCAGGGAATCCGTTTCATGGGTGGCCGGGCCACCGCCGCGGACGTCAACGGAACCAATCGTGCCGGGCGGCGGAAGTACCACGGTCACGCCGGTGAGCCAGCCGCTGTCTGACTCCTCGCCGTCGGGCCCTTGGACAGATCCGGCTCGTTGCGTTTGGCCCACCCGGATTCCGGTGACGTCGGTGATCGCTCCCATGGCTCCATTGTGCGCCTCGCGCAAAACTGAGGGTACGCTCCCGGGCATTCCGCGACCCGCGGGGCCAACTCCGGCTGGCAAAACAAACGTTATGTAATACTGCAAGCAACACGGCGTTAACGGGCAAGGAAGCCTTGACTAACAATCCTCTGACGAGGGCTTGTGCGGGATTCTGCCCACCAACCATGTGGTGAAGTGAAGCTAGATCCCCACGCCCACTGGCCTGCAGTACGCAGGCCCGGATTCGTTAGAGACCGAATGACAAGACAACTGACCGACAGGCCACCCGCCGTCGCGGAAGCCGGTCCGGCCCTTCGGCGCCGGCCCAAATGGTCCGGCCGGACCCGCCGGGACTTCTTCGTGTTCCTGGCCCTCGCACTGCCCAACCTGGTGCTGATCGGGGTCTTCACGTACCTCCCGCTCATCAACAACATTTACTACTCCACCCTTGACTGGACGCTGGGATCGGCGTCCGCCACCGTGGTGGGACTGGACAACTACGTCACGTTCTTCACCAGTTCCGATGCCGCCAAGGTGCTCGGCACCACAGCCATCTTCACCCTCGTCACCGTTGGCGGCTCCATGGTGCTGGGCCTGCTGATCGCACTCGCACTGAACTCCAAGGTCCGCGGCACCACGTTTGCCCGTTCCGCGGTTTTCGCCCCCTACGTGCTCAGCGGCGTCGGCGTGGGCCTGGTCTGGTTGTTCATCTTTGATCCCGGCTACGGTGTCCTCGCCTGGGTCCTCCGCGGTCTGGGCCAGCAGAGCCCGCAATGGATCAACGATCCACAGCTCTCGCTGGTCATGGTGATCATCGTGTACGTCTGGAAGAACCTGGGGTACTGCGCGGTGGTGTACCTCGCGGGGCTGCAGTCGCTCCCGCAGGACGTCATGGAGGCCGCTTCCCTGGACGGCGCCAACGGGTTCCGGCGCTTCCTGAGCATGTCCGTCCCGCTGCTCTCCCCCACCACCTTCTTCCTGCTCATCACCACCATGCTCAGCTCGCTGCAGGCGTTCGACCTGATCAGGATCATGACGCCCCTGGGCAACGGCACCAGCACGCTGATCTACGAGGCCTACCTCCAGGCATTCGGTGCCTTCAACCGGGCCGGGTACTCGGCGTCCATCTCGGTGGTGCTCTTCGCCATCCTGCTTATCATCACCGTGCTGCAGCTGCGGTTCGTCGAACGGAAGGTGCACTACTCATGAGCACGCACCGGCCACTCTCCCGCGCCAACATTGTCCAGACCATCGCCGGCGGCTACGTTCCGCTGATCCTGGCCACCCTGGTGGTGTTCCTCCCTTTGCTCTGGATGATCCTGAGCTCGTTCAAGCAGCCCGGCGAGATCATCACCATGGATCTGAAGATCCTCCCGGAGAGCGTGAACCTGGAGAACTACAACATCGCCATGACCACGGTGCCCTTCGCGCAGTTCTTCCTGAACAGCACCATCGTCACGCTGGTGGGCGCCACCGTCAAAGTGCTGCTGGCCATCCTCACCGCCTACGCCCTGGTCTTTGTGCGCTTCCCGTTCAAGAACGCCATCTTCGTGCTGATCCTCGTCGCCCTGATGGTTCCGCCGCAGGTGTCCATCCTGCCCAACTACATCCTCATCGCCGGGATGGGCGGCAAGAACACCCTCTGGGGCATCATCCTGCCCGGGCTCGGCACCGCCTTCGGCACCTTCCTGCTCCGGCAGCACTTCATGACGCTACCGGCCTCCATCCTTGAATCAGCCGAGATCGACGGCGCCGGCCACTGGCGCAGGCTCTGGCGGATCGTGGTCCCGGTGTCGGTTCCCTCGATCGCCACTGTTGCCCTCGTCACCGTGGTCAGCGAGTGGAACGACTACATCTGGCCGCTCATCATCACGGACCGCCCCGAAACCATGACCCTTCCCGTCGGCCTTACCCTGCTGCAGAACTCCGAAGGGAACGGGTCCGGCTGGGGCATCCTCATGGCCGGTGCCGTGCTGGTGATCGTCCCCATCCTGGTGGTGTTCGCAGCACTCCAGCGCTACATCGTGGCCGGCCTCACCCAGGGCAGCGTCACCGGCTAGCGCCGCGTTACCTGGCCTGTGCACCACAGCTATCCACCCCTCACCCAACCCGTACAACGAGTCAGCACGAGCAATCACCTTTGAGAGGATCCACAATGGGTATGAATCTTGACCGCAGGCATTTCCTGGGGCTTGCCGGCGCAGGAGCCGGTGCCGCTGCGCTGGCAGCGTGCGGCGGCCCGTCCACCGGCGGAACAACGCCTGCGAGCGAAGCCGCCGAGATCGACTTCAGCGGCGTCAAGCCTGCCGCCTCCATCGACTTCTGGACCAGCCATCCGGGCAAGTCCCAGGACGTGGAAAAATCCATCATTGCCAAGTTCCACGCCAAGTTCCCTGACATCAAGGTGAACCTGGTCACCGCGGGCGCCAACTATGAGGAGATTGCCCAGAAGTTCCAGACCTCGCAGGCGGCCAAGGAGGCCCTGCCGGGCGTTGTGGTGCTCTCCGATGTCTGGTGGTTCCGCTACTTCACCAACGGCAACATCATTCCGCTGGACGGACTGGTGAAACAGCTGGATATCAAGGTGGACGACTTCCAGAAGTCCCTCGTGGCCGACTACCAGTACGACGACAAGCAGTGGGCCCTCCCCTACGGCCGGTCCACGCCGCTCTTCTACTACAACAAGGACCACTTCAAGGCTGCCGGGCTTCCGGACCGGGCACCGAAGACCTGGCAGGAATTCGCCGAATGGGCGCCCAAGCTGAAGGCAAGCTCCGGCGCCCAGTACGCCTACATTTACCCGGCATTGGCCGGCTACGCGGGCTGGACCCTCCAGAACAACCTCTGGGGCTGGGGCGGCAGCTGGTCCAACGAGTGGACCATCAACTGCGACTCGGCGGAATCCGTGGAAGCACTGCAGTGGGCCCAGGACTCCATCTACAAGGACGGCTGGGCGGGTGTTTCCTCCAAGGAGGCAGCTGACGACTTCGCAGCCGGCATCACGTCCTCCACCATCTCGTCCACCGGGTCTCTGCTCGGTGTGCTGAAGTCCGCCAAGTTCAACGTGGGCGTGGGCTTCCTGCCGGGCGGCCCCAAGGTGGAAAGCGGCGTATGCCCCACCGGCGGTGCCGGCCTGGGCATTCCCAGCGGCGTGAGCAAGGAAGTACAGCTGGCTGCCGGCACCTTCCTGAAGTTCATGACCGAACCGGAAAGCACCGCAGAGTTCTCCGCGGCAACCGGCTACATGCCTACCCGCGTTTCGGCCGACATGACGTCGGTGCTGGCCAAGACACCGCAGATCAAGACGGCGATGGACCAGCTCGCGGTAACCCGGGTCCAGGACAACGCCCGCGTGTTCCTGCCCGGCGCGGACCAGGAGATGGCCAAGGCAGCGGCGAAGATCCTCACCCAGCAGGGCGATGTGAAGGCCACCATGACCGCGCTGAAGTCCACGCTGGAGGGCATCTACACGAAGGACGTCAAGCCCAAGCTCAAGAGCTGAGGCTTGGGTCTCGACACGCAAAAGGCCCCGCGATACGCAAAATCCCTGGCGCACCCGGAATTCCGGGGGCGCCAGGGATTTTCTGCGTCGTCAGGGATTTTACGCGTCGAAGCCTACGGAATCGGAACGGGGACCACGCCCAGCGGCGCAAGACGCTCCGCACCGCCGTCGGGCGCGGAGAGAACCCAGATGCCCTTTTCATGGACGGCGACCGAGTGTTCCCACTGGCACGACCGCTTGCCGTCGGTGGTCACCACGGTCCATTCGTCCTCGAGCACGGCCGTGTCAATGCTGCCACGGACCAGCATGGGCTCAATGGCCAGGCACAGTCCCGGGCGGATCTTGGGGCCGCGGTGGCTGGTCCGGTAGTTCAGCACATCCGGTGCCATGTGCATTTCGGAGCCAATGCCGTGGCCCACGTAATCTTCCAGGATGCCCAGCGGCTTGCCCGGGACGGAGGACACGTAATCGTCCACGGCGCAGCCGATGTCGCCGACGAATTTTCCGGTGGCCAGCGTCGCGATGCCGCGCCACATGGCCTCTTCGGTGACTTCGGACAACCGGACGTCTTCGGGGTCGGGGGTGCCCACAATCACGGTGCGGGCGGAGTCGGAGTGCCAGCCGTCAACAATGGCGCCGCCGTCGATCGAGATGATGTCGCCGTCGTTCAGGACGCGGGCGCCCGGGATCCCGTGGACCACTTCCTCGTTGACCGAGGTGCAGATGGTGGCCGGGAACCCGTGGTACCCGAGGAAGTTGGACTTGGCGCCTGCCTCGTCCAGGACTGCGCGGAAAACGGCGTCCAGCTGCGCCGTGGTGGCGCCGGGTACGGCGGCCGCCACCGCAGCATCCAGGGCGCGGCTCAGGACCAGGCCGGCCTCATGCATGATGCGCATTTGGGCGTTGGTCTTGTATTCAATCCGGGGCTGTCCGAATGCCATGTATACCTCAGTGCTTCGTCTCGCGGGCGGGATGCTTTCATCCCAGGTCTCTGATCCATTCTCCCGCACCTGCGAAGCTGCTGGGGACAGGGAGTGCCGCCCGCCGTGGTCGGCAAACGCCTGGGCAGCGGCACCCGGCACAAGAAAGGGCGCGTCCCGTACACGAAGGTACGGGACGCGCCCTTTTTGGCACTGGAGTCAAACCGGGTCCGGCGGCCTCGGTGCTCGGCTAATCCTGGATCAGGCTGCCTGCGCTGCCTTGATCGCCTGCATCACGCGGTCAGTGACCTCGTCGATGCCGCCGATGCCGTCAACCTGGGTCAGGATGCCGCGCTCGGCATACTTGGCCACAACGGCCTCGGTCTGCTCGTGGTAGAGGTCCAGCCGGTGGCGGATGACGGCTTCGTTGTCGTCGCTGCGGCCGGTTTCCTTGGCACGGCCCAGGAGGCGCGTGACCAGTTCCTCGTCATCGGCGGTCAGCTGCAGGACGACGTCCAGCTTCTGCTCACCGTTGGCAAGGATCTCATCGAGGTAGTCCACCTGAGCGGTGGTGCGGGGGTAGCCGTCCAGGAGGAAGCCGTTTTCGACGTCGTCCTCGCTCAGGCGGTCGCGCACCATCTTGTTGGTGACGCTGTCCGGCACGAAATCGCCGGCGTCCATGTACTTCTTGGCTTCGACGCCCAGCGGCGTCTCACCCTTGACGTTGGCGCGGAAGATATCGCCGGTTGAGATCGCAACGACGCCGAGGCGCTCGGAGATCCGATCCGCCTGCGTTCCCTTGCCGGACCCGGGAGGTCCGATAATCAACATTCTCGTCATCGCAAAAGCCCTTCGTAGTGACGTTGTTGTAGCTGCGCGTCAATCTGCTTGACCGTTTCCAGGCCCACGCCCACCATGATCAGGATCGAGGTGCCGCCAAACGGGAAGTTCTGGTTGGCATTGATCAGGACCAGGGCGACCAGCGGGATCAATGCCACGAAGCCCAGGTAGAGGGCGCCGGGCAGGGTGATCCTGGAAAGGACGTACTGCAGATAGTCCGCCGTCGGCTTGCCGGCCCGGATGCCCGGGATGAAGCCGCCGTACTTCTTCATGTTGTCGGAAACCTCTTCAGGATTGAAAGTGATTGCGACATAGAAGTAGGTAAAGAAGACGATCATGGCGAAATAAAGCGCCATGTAGATAGGGTGGTCACCCTTCGTGAGGTTGTTGTTGATCCACTCAACCCAGGGCTGCATCGCTTCGCCCTGCTTGGGCTGGTTGAACTGCGAGATCAGGCCCGGCAGGTACAGCATCGAGGACGCGAAGATGACGGGCACGACGCCGGCCATGTTCACCTTGATGGGAATGTACGTGCTGGTGCCTCCCACGGTCCGCCGCCCGATCATGCGCTTGGCGTACTGCACGGGAATCCTGCGCTGGGACTGCTCCACGAAGACCACAAGGGCGACGGTGAGCAGGCCGATCACCAGGACCATGAAGAAGGTGCCAGGGCCCTGGGCCTTCCAGATGGCACCCAGGGAGGTCGGGAAGCCGGCTGCGATGGAGGTGAAGATGAGCAGCGACATGCCGTTGCCCACGCCCTTCTCCGTCACGAGCTCGCCCATCCACATGATCAAGCCGGTACCGGCCGTCAGCGTGATGATGATGAGGATCGTGGTGATGACGCTCGCGTCGGGGATGATGTCCAGCTGGCAGTTGGGCAGCAACTGGCCGGAACGCGCCAGCGACACCAGCGTCGTGGCGTTCAGCAGCCCCAGGGCAATTGTCAGGTACCGCGTGTACTGGGTCAGCTTGGACTGCCCCGATGCGCCTTCTTCATAGAGCTGCTGGAACCGGGGAATGACCACCCGGAGCAGCTGCACAATAATGCTGGCCGTGATGTACGGCATGATGCCCAGCGCGAAGATGGACACCTGCAGCAATGCACCGCCACTGAACAGGTTGACGAGCTGGTAGATCCCGCCCGAGGTCTGACCGTTCTGCAAGCATTGCTGGACATTCTGGTAGCTCACACCAGGCGAGGGGATGAAGGCACCCAAGCGGAAGATTGTGATGATTCCCAGCGTGAACAACAACTTGCGTCGCAGATCAGGCGTGCGAAAGGCCCGGCCAAATGCGCTAAGCAAGCGTCCTCCTGTTGTGTTAATAAAGTCGTGTGAGATAGGTCAATAAAACCCAACAACCGAGTCTAACGGGTTGATGCGCCCCGCGAACAATCGGTGAGGTCCCAAATGAGAAAAAACTCCCGGTACGCAGGGCCTGGGCCCCGTGTACCGGGAGTTCACAACGGGCGTCTGCCCCGCCGTCCTCTATTAGAGGGCGGTGGTGCTGCCGCCTGCTGCTGCAATCTTTTCTGCGGCGCTGGCCGAGAATGCGTGGACCGTGACGTCAACCTTGACGGTGATGTCACCGGTGCCCAGCACCTTGACGGGCTGGTTCTTGCGAACGGCACCCTTTTCGACCAGGTTCTCGACGGTGACTGCGCCACCTTCCGGGAACAGCTCGTTGAGCTTGTCCAGGTTAACAACCTGGTACTCAACCCGGAACGGGTTCTTGAAGCCGCGCAGCTTCGGCAGGCGCATGTGCAGCGGCAGCTGGCCGCCGGCAAAGCCAGCCTTGATCTGGTAACGGGCCTTCGTACCCTTGGTACCGCGACCAGCGGTCTTACCCTTGGAACCTTCACCACGACCAACACGGGTCTTGGCGGTCTTGGCACCCGGGGCGGGACGCAGGTGGTGAACCTTCAGTGCGTTCTGCTTCTCAGCAGCGGCGCCCTGTGCCTTTTCGGCGGTGTTCTTCTCTGCCATTTACTTCGCCTCCTCTACCTTTACCAGGTGCGGAACCGTGTTGAGCATACCCACGGTCACGGCGTCGGCGGTGCGGACAACGGTGTGTCCGATCCGCTTGAGGCCGAGGGACCGAAGCGTGTCGCGCTGGTTCTGCTTGCCGCCAATGGCGGACTTGATCTGAGTGATCTCCAACTGAACGTCAGAGGGAATCAGGTTCTTAGCCATGACTCAGACACCTGCCTTCTGGTTCATGAGCGCCTTCACCATTGCGGCCGGAGCGATCTCATCGAGCGGGAGGCCGCGGCGTGCTGCCACTGCTGCCGGCTCTTCGAGGCGCTTCAGCGCATCAACGGTCGCGTGAACGATGTTGATGGCGTTGGAGGAACCGAGCGACTTGGAGAGGATGTCGTGGATACCCACGCACTCCAGTACTGCACGGACCGGACCGCCGGCGATAACACCGGTACCGGCGGAAGCCGGACGCAGCATTACGACGCCTGCAGCGGCCTCACCCTGAACACGGTGCGGGATGGTGCTGCCGATGCGGGGAACGCGGAAGAAGGACTTCTTGGCCTCTTCGACGCCCTTTGCGATAGCGGCAGGAACTTCCTTAGCCTTGCCGTAGCCAACGCCGACCATACCGTTGCCGTCACCGACAACGACGAGGGCGGTGAAGCTGAAGCGACGACCACCCTTGACGACCTTGGAAACGCGGTTGATGGTTACAACGCGCTCTACGAACTGGCTCTTTTCGGCTTCGCGGCCACCATCGCGGCCACCACGGCCACCACGGTCGCCACGGCCCTGGCCGCGGTCGCCACGCTCGCCACGACGAGCGCCGCGGCGGTCGTCAGTGGTAGCAGGCGCAGCGGTCTCAGTTGCCGGAGCAGCTACAGCTTCAGTCACCTGAATGTCCTTTTCGTTATTTTCGGTCACAGTGACAGCCCACCTTCACGTGCGCCATCAGCGACGGCGGCGATCCGGCCGTGGTACTTGTTACCACCGCGGTCGAAGACAACAGCTTCGATACCGGCAGCCTTGGCACGCTCGGCGACCAGTTCGCCAACGCGCTTGGCCTTGGCGGTCTTGTCACCGTCGAATGCACGAAGGTCGGCTTCCAGTGTGGACGCGCTCGCTACGGTCAGGCCCTTGGTGTCATCGACAACCTGGACGAATACGTGGCGTGCGGAGCGGTTGACGACCAGGCGAGGGCGTACAGCCGTTCCGGAGATGCGCTTGCGGATACGAAGCTGGCGACGGCTGCGTGAAGCAGACTTGCTCTTGTTCGTACGCTTCTTGTTAATTGCGATGGCCATGGTTACTTACCAGCCTTTCCGACCTTGCGGCGGATGACTTCGCCGGCGTAGCGGATGCCCTTGCCCTTATAGGGGTCCGGCTTCCGCAGCTTGCGAATGTTGGCAGCAACCTCGCCGACCTGCTGCTTGGAGATACCTGAAACAGAGAGCTTGGTCGGGGTCTCTACTGCAAAGGTGATGCCGTTCGGTGCCGAGACGTTAACCGGGTGGCTGTAGCCCAGAGCGAACTCCAGGTCAGAACCCTTGGCCTGGACGCGGTAACCGGTACCGACAATCTCAAGCTTCTTCTCGTAGCCTGCGGTGACGCCCTGGATCATGTTGGCGATCAGGGTGCGGGTCAGGCCGTGCAGCGAACGTGAGGCGCGCTCGTCGTTCGGGCGGGCGACAGTCAGGGTGCCATCTTCCAGGGTGACCTCGATCGGGCTGGCCACAGTGTGGCTCAGCTCGCCTTTGGAACCCTTGACGCTGACGACAGAGCCGTCAACCTTGACCTCAACGCCGGCAGGAACGGTGATGGGGAGACGTCCAATACGTGACATTATTCTCTTCCTTTCCCGTTACCAGACGTAAGCGAGGACTTCGCCGCCCACGCCCTTCTTGCCGGCCTGCTTGTCAGTCAAGAGGCCGGAAGAGGTGGACAGGATTGCGACACCCAGGCCACCGAGCACGTGCGGCAGGTTGGTGGACTTCGCGTAAACGCGGAGTCCCGGCTTGGAAATACGACGAACGCCAGCGATTGAACGCTCGCGGTTCGGACCGAACTTGAGCTCGAGGGTCAGCTTCTTGCCAACCTCAGCGTCTTCTTCTTTCCAGGAGGCGATGTAACCTTCGGCCTTCAGGATGTCGGCAACGCGTGCCTTGAGCTTGCTGTACGGCATAGTCACGGTGTCGTGGTATGCCGAGTTTGCGTTGCGCAGACGCGTAAGCATGTCTGCGACGGGATCTGTCATGGTCATGTTGGGCTCTTGCCCTTCCTCATAACGGTTTCCGCCCTGCCATCCCCTGGGGGAAGCGGCAAGGCCGGACCTTCTATGTAGCTAGATTAAGCTTCGGTCTTGAACGGGAAACCAAGCGCCTTGAGCAGCGCGCGGCCTTCGTCGTCGGTCTTGGCAGTGGTCACGACCGTGATGTCCATACCGCGAACGCGGTCGATGGAATCCTGGTCGATCTCGTGGAACATAACCTGCTCGGTCAGACCGAAGGTGTAGTTGCCGTTGCCGTCAAACTGCTTGCCACTGAGGCCCCGGAAGTCACGGATACGCGGCAGAGCCAGCGTGACCAGACGGTCCAGGAATTCCCACATGCGGTCTCCACGCAGAGTTGCGTGTGCACCGATGGGCATGCCTTCGCGCAGCTTGAACTGTGCGATCGACTTGCGGGCCTTGGTTACCTGCGGCTTCTGACCGGTGATCAGGGTCAGATCGCGGACAGCGCCGTCGATCAGCTTGGAGTCCTTAGCGGCATCTCCAACACCCATGTTCACAACGACCTTCACCAGACGGGGAACCTGGTTGACGTTTTCGTACTTGAATTCCTCGATGAGCGTGCTCTTGATGGAATCCGCGTACTTGGTCTTCAGACGAGGAACGATCTTGCTTGCCGGAGTCTCGAGAGTCTCAGTCATTAGATGTCCTTCCCGGAGCTCTTGGCCACGCGTACGCGCACTTCACGCTTCTTGCCGTTACGTTCAACGGTCTCGGTACGGAAACCGACGCGAGTGGGCTTCTTGGTGGACGGGTCAACCAGGGCCACGTTGGAGATGTGGATGGAAGCCTCGACGACCTCGATGCCACCGGTCTTGGTGCCGCGCTGCGACTGACCGACCTTGGTGTGCTTGGTTACGCGGTTAATGCCTTCAACCAACACGCGGTTGGTATCGGGGAATACGCGCAGAACCTTGCCCTGCTTGCCACGGTCGCCGCCGCGCTCAGCCTTGGCGCCAGTGATGACCTGAACGAGGTCACCCTTTTTGATCTTAGCCATGGACTAGAGCACCTCCGGAGCCAGAGAAACGATCTTCATGAACTTCTTGTCACGGAGTTCACGACCAACCGGTCCGAAGATACGGGTACCGCGGGGGTCACCGTCGTTCTTCAGGATCACAGCTGCGTTCTCGTCAAACTTGATGTAGGAACCATCCGCACGGCGGCGTTCCTTCTTGGTACGGACGATGACAGCCTTGACGACATCGCCCTTCTTTACGTTGCCGCCCGGAATTGCGTCCTTGACGGTAGCGACGATGACGTCGCCAATGCCTGCGTAGCGACGGCCAGATCCACCGAGAACGCGAATGGTAAGGATTTCCTTAGCACCCGTGTTGTCGGCGACCTTGAGTCGCGACTCCTGCTGAATCACTATTTACTCCTTGCGTCGCGCTGGTTCTCAGACCGAAAATCTTCCTACGGAATGAGCCTTGCGGAACGGTTGATCGGGGTGTCTCTTGACCTGCCTGGATTTTGCCAGACCAGGCCTAAACTCCCGTGCCAAAAACATTTGCTTCCCAGGCGGTTCCGACGGATCGGGGCGCAAGGGGGCACTATGCCGTGGCACGATTGTTTACGAGGTTGATGACGGCGCACGAACGGCGCCATACAAACTCAAAATCTTAGCACGTTTTGGGCCAATCCCCATATCACAGCCACGGTGCCGGCGCACGGCACGGCGGTACCCCCGGGTTGCTCCCCCACTGGGCACCGCGGACACGGAGAAGCCCCCGCTCCCGCAAGGGGAACGAGGGCTTCTCGGCATTTCTGCAGGTGTTACTTAGCCTTCTCGAGGATCTCCACCAGGCGCCACCGCTTGGTAGCGGAGAGCGGGCGGGTCTCGGCGAGGAGAACGAGGTCGCCGATGCCGGCGGTGTTCTCTTCGTCGTGAGCCTTGATCTTCGTGTTGCGGCGGATGACCTTGCCGTAGAGGGCGTGCTTCACGCGGTCTTCAACCTGGACAACGATGGTCTTTTCCATCTTGTCCGAGACGACGTAGCCGCGCTTCGTCTTACGGTAACCGCGCTCGTCAGCCTTGGCTGCGCCGGAAACAGTTTCCGTCACGTTCTCGTCCTTTTCACTCACTTGGCATCCTCCTCGGTCTCAACCGTTTCAGCCTTGTCGGCCTTCTTGGTTGCAGCCTTCTTGGATTTCTTTTCTTCCTTGGCTTCCACAACCGGTGCGGCAACCTCGGCACGAATGCCCAGCTCGCGCTCACGAAGAACGGTGTAGATGCGGGCGATGTCCTTCTTTACCGCGCGCAGACGACCGTGGTTCTCCAGCTGACCGGTGGCGGACTGGAAACGCAGGTTGAACAGCTCTTCCTTGGCCTTGCGGAGTTCTTCAACGAGACGCTCGTTGTCGAAACCGTCCAGCTGTGCGGATGCAAGTTCCTTGGATCCTACTGCCATTTCTACTCACCACCTTCGCGACGCACAATGCGTGCCTTCAACGGCAGCTTGTGGATTGCCAGGCGCAGTGCCTCGCGAGCTACCTCTTCACTGACACCGGAGAGTTCGAAGAGAACCCGGCCCGGCTTGACGTTTGAGACCCACCATTCCGGAGAACCCTTACCGGAACCCATACGGGTTTCAGCAGGCTTCTTCGTCAGCGGACGGTCCGGGTAAATGTTGATCCAGACCTTGCCGCCACGCTTGATGTGGCGGGTCATAGCGATACGGGCAGATTCGATCTGACGGTTCGTGACGTATGCCGGGCTCAGAGCCTGGATGCCCCACTCACCGAAGGAGACCTTGGTGCCGCCCGTAGCAGCGCCGGAACGACCCGGGTGGTGCTGCTTACGGTGCTTGACTCGACGTGGGATAAGCATTTAAGCCTGTCCTCCTTCTACTGCCGGTGCAGCTGCCTCAACCGCAGGAGCTTCAGCAGCAGGTGCTGCTTCGGCTGCCGGGCGGTCGGTACGACGACGGCGGTCACCACGGTCAGCGCCACCCGGGCGGCCCGGACGATCGCTGGCACCACGGCCGCGGGACGGAGCAGCAGCTGCCTGCTGAGCCAGTTCCTTGGAGGTGACGTCACCCTTGTAGATCCAGACCTTCACACCGATGCGGCCGAAGGTGGTCTTGGCTTCGTAGAAGCCGTAGTCGATGTTCGCACGGAGGGTGTGCAGGGGCACACGGCCTTCGCGGTAGAACTCCGAGCGGGACATTTCAGCGCCACCCAGTCGACCGGAGCAAGCGATACGGATGCCCTTGGCACCTGCACGCTGTGCGGACTGCATTGCCTTCTTCATTGCACGGCGGAATGCCACGCGTGAAGTCAGCTGCTCCGCAACGCCCTGGGCAACAAGCTGTGCTTCCATCTCGGGGTTCTTGACCTCGAGGATGTTCAGCTGAACCTGCTTGCCGGTGAGCTTTTCGAGCTCGCCGCGGATGCGGTCTGCTTCAGCACCGCGGCGGCCGATAACGATGCCCGGACGTGCCGTGTGGATATCCACGCGGACACGGTCGCGGGTGCGTTCGATCTCAACCTTGGCGATACCGGCGCGCTCCATGCCCGTGGACATGAGCTGGCGGATACGGATGTCTTCGCGAACGAAGTCCTTGTACCGCTGGCCGGCCTTGGTGCTGTCAGCAAACCAGTGCGATACGTGATCGGTGGTGATGCCGAGTCGGAACCCGTGCGGGTTAACTTTCTGTCCCACTTAGCGAGCCTCCTCTTTCTCCGGGGTAGCGACTACCACGGTGATGTGGCTCGTGCGCTTCTTGATCTGAAATGCACGACCCTGGGCACGCGGCTGGAACCGCTTCATGGTCGGGCCTTCATCAACAAACGCTTCGCTGATGATGAGGTCACCTTCGTCAAACGCCACGCCGTCGCGGTCCGCGAGGACCCGGGCGTTGGAGATTGCCGACTGAACTACCTTGAATACCGGCTCAGAAGCTGCCTGGGGGGCAAACTTCAGAATTGCCAGAGCCTCGTTCGCTTGCTTACCACGAACAAGGTTGACGACGCGCCGGGCCTTCATAGGCGTTACGCGGATGTGACGCGCAATTGCCTTGGCTTCCATTGCTTTCCTTCTCTCGTCTTTGACGTAAGTGCAGGCGCCTAGCGGCGCTTGCCCTTACGGTCGTCCTTGACATGGCCGCGGAAAGTCCGCGTGGGAGCGAATTCGCCGAGCTTGTGCCCGACCATCGACTCGGTGACAAACACCGGAATGTGCTTGCGTCCGTCGTGCACGGCGATCGTGTGCCCGAGCATGTCGGGAATGATCATCGAGCGGCGGGACCAGGTCTTGATGACGTTCTTGGTGCCCTTTTCGTTTTCCCTGTCCACCTTTACAAAGAGGTGCTGGTCAACGAAAGGACCTTTTTTCAGGCTGCGTGGCATGTGTCCAGGCTCCTATCGCTTGTTCTTGCCAGTACGACGGCGACGAACAATAAGCTTGTCGCTCTCTTTGTTGGGACGGCGGGTGCGACCTTCGCGCTTACCGTTGGGGTTGACGGGGTGACGTCCACCGGACGTCTTACCCTCGCCACCACCGTGCGGGTGGTCAACCGGGTTCATCGCGACACCACGGACGGTCGGGCGAACGCCCTTCCAGCGCATGCGGCCGGCCTTGCCCCAGTTGATGTTCGACTGCTCGGCGTTGCCGACCTCGCCGATCGTTGCGCGGCAGCGCACGTCAACGTTGCGGATTTCGCCGGAAGGCAGACGCAGCTGGGCGAAGCGGCCTTCCTTGGCAACGAGCTGGATCGATGCGCCGGCGGAGCGGCCCATCTTGGCGCCGCCACCCGGACGCAGTTCAACTGCGTGGATAACGGTACCCACCGGGATGTTGCGCAGGGGCAGGTTGTTGCCAGGCTTGATATCAGCGTTGGCACCGGCCTCTACGAAGTCACCCTGGGACAGCTTGTTCGGGGCGATGATGTAACGCTTGGTGCCATCAACGTAGTGCAGGAGGGCGATGCGAGCCGTACGGTTCGGATCGTACTCAATTTCGGCAACGCGGGCGTCAACGCCGTCTTTGTCGTGGCGACGGAAGTCGATCAGACGGTACTGGCGCTTGTGGCCACCACCCTTGTGACGGGTCGTGATCTTACCGGTGTTGTTACGGCCGCCCTTTTTGGGCAGCGGACGTACCAACGACTTTTCCGGCGTCGACCGCGTGATTTCAGTGAAGTCCGCTACGCTCGAGCCGCGACGGCCCGGGGTAGTCGGCTTATATTTACGGATTCCCATAATTCATTTCCTCGTTAAAGTGGTCTCCGCTACGCGAGCGGACCGCCGAAGATGTCGATCGTGCCTTCTTTGAGGGTCACAATCGCACGCTTGGTGTTCTTGCGGGTTCCCCAGCCGAATTTGGTGCGCTTACGCTTACCGGCACGGTTGATGGTGTTGATCGATTCGACCTTGACGGAGAAAATCTTCTCCACGGCCAGCTTGATCTCGGTCTTGTTCGAGCGGGGGTCCACCAGGAAGGTGTACTTTCCCTCATCGATCAGGCCGTAGCTCTTTTCCGATACGACGGGTGCAAGCACGACGTCGCGCGGGTCCTTGATGGTGGCTGCGCTCACTTGGCATCCTCCTCGTTCTTTGCCTTGGCGGCAACGAATGCCTCGTAGGCAGCCTTGGTGAAGACTACGTCGTCAGAGACGAGCACGTCGTAGGTGTTCAGCTGGTCTGCGTACAGAACGTGAACATCTGCGAGGTTGCGCACGGACAGTGCGGCAACATCGTTGGCGCGCTCGATGACAACGAGCAGGTTCTTGCGCTCGGAAACTCCGCGCAGCGTTGCCAGTGCTTCCCTGGCGGACGGCTTGGTGCCGGCTACCAGTTCAGCGACAACGTGGATGCGGCCGTTGCGGGCGCGGTCAGACAGTGCGCCGCGAAGTGCAGCAGCAATCATCTTCTTGGGGGTCCGCTGGCTGTAGTCGCGCGGGGTCGGGCCGTGGACAACGCCACCACCGGTCATGTGAGGAGCGCGGATTGAACCCTGACGGGCGCGGCCGGTGCCCTTCTGCTTGAACGGCTTGCGGCCTGCACCGGAAACTTCAGCGCGGGTCTTGGTCTTGTGGGTACCCTGGCGAGCAGCAGCGAGCTGTGCAACGACGACCTGGTGCAGCAGCGGCACGTTGGTCTGTACGTCGAAGATCTCTGCAGGCAGGTCAACCTTGACAGTGCTAGTCATTGAACTAGGCTCCCTTCACGGCGGTGCGTACGAGGACGACCTGGCCGCGGGCACCGGGAACGGCGCCCTTGATGAGGAGCAGCGACTTCTCGACGTCAACTGCGTGAACCGTGAGGTTCAGCGTGGTGTGACGAACGGCGCCCATGCGGCCGGCCATTTTCATGCCCTTGAAGACGCGGCTCGGGGTGGATGCGCCACCGATTGAACCGGGCTTACGGTGGTTCTTGTGTGCACCGTGGGAAGCACCAACGCCGTGGAAGCCGTGACGCTTCATAACACCGGCGAAGCCCTTACCCTTGGTGGTGCCAACGACGTCGATCTTCTGGCCGGCTTCGAAGACCTCAACAGAGAGCTCCTGGCCCAGCTCGTACTCGGCAGCATCTGCGGTACGGAGTTCGACAACGTGGCGGCGAGGCGTGACGCCTGCCTTTTCAAAGTGACCAGCCAGCGGCTTGGTGACCTTGCGGGGATCGATCTGGCCGTAGCCGATCTGAACGGCGACGTAGCCATCAACGTCTGCATTGCGCAGCTGGGTGATGACGTTTGAGTCAGCCTGGACAACAGTGACGGGGATGAGCTTGTTGTTCTCGTCCCAGACCTGGGTCATGCCGAGCTTCGTGCCCAGCAGGCCCTTTACGTTACGGGTTGCGGTCATAGTCTCTCAGCACCTCCCTACAGCTTGATTTCGATGTTCACGTCAGCCGGCAGGTCGAGACGCATAAGCGAGTCAACAGCCTTCGGCGTGGGGTCGATGATGTCGATCAGACGCTTGTGCGTGCGCATTTCAAAGTGCTCGCGGCTGTCCTTGTACTTGTGCGGAGAGCGGATAACGCAGTACACGTTCTTCTCCGTCGGCAGCGGCACGGGGCCGACTACCGTTGCGCCTGCGCGCGTGACCGTCTCAACGATCTTCCGTGCTGAAACGTCAATGACCTCGTGGTCGTATGACTTCAGCCGGATGCGGATTTTTTGTCCCGCCATGTCGCCTGACTCTCTTTCAGTCTGTGCTTCCCCTGTTTGGGGCTGCCCTGTTTACTTACGCGTTGTGCGGCTGCCGAAGCATTTGAAGTCGTAACTACCACCCGCCGCACAAGCTGAATCCGGAAGAATCCGGGTTCCTCAACCTGCCGGCGTAACCGACCCCCGCGGTCGGGCGTGTCGCGCTGTGCACGCGTACTCGTCCGCAATTCCATGGGGAGTGGGTTATGTTTGGTCTCCTACCTGGACCCTGACACCCGGCATTATCCGGATCGGGACGCGAAGGAGCGCTTGAACAACTCATCTAGTATGCCGGATTTTGCAGGCAGAAGCGAATCAGGATATGCCGGGCCCCTTCAGCACCCGGAGATAGCGGGTCATTGCCTTCAGCAACAGTCGAATGGATGATAGGGGCATGACTGTGCAGAACTCTGCGGCGTTGCAGAGCCTGGCCGAGCGGCTGGACCCGGAGTTCGTCCTGGGTGTGGCCGCCGCCGCGTTCCAGATCGAAGGATCCCTCAAGGCTGACGGGCGCGGCCCGTCCGGCTGGGACGCCTTCGCCGAGAAACCTGGCAGCATCATGGACGGGCACTCCCCTGCCATCGCCTGCGACCATTACAACCGTTCCGGCGAAGATGTGGCCCTGATGCGCGAACTCGGCGTGGACTCCTACCGGTTCTCCATTTCCTGGCCCCGCATCCAGCCAGACGGCCGCGGCTCTTTCAATAATCAGGGCCTTGATTTCTACGACCGGCTGATCGACCAGCTGCTCGACGCCGGCATCTCACCGATGGCCACGCTGTACCACTGGGACACTCCCCTGCCGCTCGAACACGGCGGCGGCTGGCTGAACCGCTCCACCGCGGAACGCTTCGCCGAATACTGCGCAGCAGCCGGAGAACGGTTCGGGGACCGCGTGGCGCAATGGGTCACACTGAACGAGCCGGTGTCGGTGACACTGAACGGATATGCACTGGGCGTCCATGCCCCAGGCCACAATCTCCTCTTCAACGCCCTGCCGTCAATTCACCATCAACTGCTGGGGCACGGACTCGCCGTCCAGGCCTTGCGAGCCGCGGGCGTCACCGGGGCCATCGGCGTCACCAACCTGCACTCCCCTGTCCGGCCGGCAACCGGCAAGCCTGGCGACAGGATGGTGGCGCGAATCTTCGATATTTTGATGAACCGCGTCTACGCGGACCCCGTTCTGCTGGGCCGTTACCCGAAGCTGCCGCTGGTGGCCCGGCCATGGTTCCGCTCCATGGGCAAGATCTCCGACGCCGACCTCAGGACCATCCACCAGCCGCTGGACTTCTACGGGCTCAATTACTACTACCCCGTGAAAGTAGCCATGGGCCGGGGGCCCGTGAGCATACCGGCAAACAATTCGGCCGCGCTGGCCCAGTTGCCATTCCACGAAGTGGGCTATCCGGAGTACGAAACCACCGGCTTCGGCTGGCCTGTGGCCCCCAAACACATCGGCATCCTGCTCCGCGAAATGAAGGACCGCTACGGGGATGCTTTGCCGCCGCTGTACATCACTGAGAGCGGAGCGAGCTTCCCGGAGCCGGAGCATGTGACCGGTCCGATTGCCGACTCCAACAGAATCGAGTACCTCGCCAGCCACCTGGGCCATGCGCTGGCGGCCACGTCACCCGGCGGCCTGGCCGAGGACGTGAAACTCCTGGGCTACTACGTGTGGACGCTTCTGGACAACTTTGAGTGGGCCGCTGGGTACTCGCAGCGTTTCGGCCTGATCCACGTGGACTTTGACACGCTGGAACGGACACCCAAGGAGTCCTTCTATTGGCTCCAGGCGCTGATCCGGGCCCGGAAAGCCTAAGCCCGGACCTACTGGTTCTTGTTGGCGCGGTTGATGCGCTTGGCGCGTTCGATCTCCTGGCGGAAGTGCTTCTTCGCCCAGAAGACGCCGACGACGACCGCAGCGGCAACCAAGAGGAAAATTAACCATTCCATGTTGCTGTCCTTTCGTTGTCAGCAACCTTACCAAGGCATCAGGAAGAACGATCCTGCCGCCCGTCGGGCGTCGGCTGCGGTTCGGGCAGGGACGCCGCATCAGCCGGCGCCACAGGCTTGGCACGCGACAGCTTCCACAAGGCAAAGACGATGAGCCCGACGGCGATCAGCGCCAGCAGGGCGAACGTGTAGGACCGAAGGGCCCACATCAGGCACAGCGAAACACCGGCGGCGCCCCACCAGACGAACATCCGCTCACCGATGAGCAGCCCGGACAGCAGGAGCGCCGCGTGCAGTGCCAGGATCCACAGCTGCTGGCCGCCGGATCCGCCAAAGAGAATCCCCACGCCGCTCAGCCCGAGCAGGGCAGCGCCCGAAGCCAGCAGGATGCGCCCTGCCCTCCCGGATCCGATGGTATAGCGGGCCGCGGCCATGGTCGCGGCTAGCAGCACGTACCACTGCACCGCCCAGAACGGGGACTGGAGGTGGCCCTCCGTGACAAGTAGTGCACGCTGTACGGCAACCGTCACGACGAATGTGCCAATTTCGGCGGCCAGCCACCGCATCCCGACCGGAACTTCCCGGACGATCACGGCCACTGTCGCGGCCACCAGCAGGGACGCCGTCAGGGAGGTTGCGTCGCGCACCAGCCCGGCCAGGGCGGGCACGGCCAGGCCAAGCGCACCCGCGCACACCAGTGTCCGGCGTCGCACTCCGTCCTGGGCACTGAACGCGAAGCTGACCCCGTAGAGGACCGCGGCGGCCAGCCCGCAGCCGGCCAGCCATGGCAGGTAGGCTCCCCATACGCCCGGAGTGCCGCGAAACACGGTTTCGGCAATATGCGTGGCCCCGGTCAGGACGAGTGCTGCGGAAGGCGGGTACAACAGCGGCAGGCGTTCCACGTGCGAGGCAGTGAACCCGGTGGCGGCCAGGACCAGAAGTGCGGCACCCGTGATCCAGTCCGCTGCCTGGGCGGCGGTCAGCATGGCGGCGACTGCAGGAACAGCAGCGCCGGTCAGCCAGAACCAGCGGTCCACCGCGGCCACTTGCTGCCCCTCGCGGCGCCGTCCTCGTAGAAGTCCGAAAGCGTTGAACGCGAGCGACACGGCAAGCAATGCCAGCGGAACGCCGGCCCGGCTGAGAAGTGGCGCTTCGAGGAAGGTTCCGGGCCCGAAGTGCAACGCCGGTCCCGCCGCGACAATGCCGAACAGCGCTGCATACACACTCAGGTACAGCGCACCGCGTGCCGCGAACAGCCGATGGGCAGCGACCGCACCAAGCAACAGCAGAAGCAGTTCCGCCAGGACGACGCCGCGCCCGCCTTCGGCTGCGGACACAGCGGACGCACCGCCCCCCTGGACGAGATACAGCGCCGGCAGAAGCGCCTGCGCCGCCAAAGTAAGCCACACTGCGGCATCCTGGAACGGCACCTGCTCCAGACGGTGCCGCATGAACCAGCGGACCACGTGTTGGAAAGCCAGCACTCCTGCGAAGGTCAGCGACACTGCCGTCGCCGACGCCGTGACATCGTAGCTAAAGGCAATTGCCAAGGCGGCAGTTAGTATGCGCGCCGAAGCAAAGTACGCGCCCTTGGCCTGCCGCGGTTCCGCCGCGACAACCATGACCGCGCTGTAAACAGCGAAGATTCCGAGCAGGAGCTCCACATCGGGCAAAATCCCGGCACTGCAGACCAGCAGGACGGCCAGCATGGACGGCGCGAAGGCTGAGGCCGCGGGCAGGTCGCGGAATACGTAGCCGGACGCGGCGGCACTGAGTGCCATGACGGTGATGGTCACGGTTCTCTGCCAGTCCGCTGCGCCGCCGAGGGCCGCTTCGGGCAGGATTACACCCAGCGCCAGCGTGGCGGTTTGCAGCACCAGGACCAGTGCGACGTCGGCTACCACGGCGTCCGGGGCACGGTCGCGGACTGCGGCCCCGAGCGGGAAAACGAGCTGGACTCCCAGGGCAAAGATCAGGACCGTGGGCAGCGAGATGTCATCTCCGGCAATGACCAACGGTCCGGACTGCTCCTGAAGGTCGCCGTAGGCCAGCGCCAGCAGCAGGGTTGCCGCTCCCCGCGTCATCCACCAGTAAGCCCAACGCCGGCTGATCGCAGCGGAGCGAAGCGCCGACGATCCCAGGTAAAGAACCACCAGCACAAGAAAGCCATTGGCGAGGCCTGGAGAGACCCCGGAGTAGGCCGTTATGACGGCGGTCAGCGCTATTGCCAGCGGCAGCCACTCCACTACCCCAGGTTGCCAGGTCGCGCCCGCAGCGGCCCTCGGAAACAGGAGGGCCCCGGCCGCCAGCGAAGCCAGCAACTGGACCACCAGGGCTACCGCCGAAAGCACGTTGCCCGACGTGGAATCCGTGAGGGGCAAGGCCATAAGGCAAAGGGCGCCCGCGGCGGTAAACCCGGCAAGGGTGGGCACAGGCACCAGCGCCGCGGCACCCGCCCGTTCCGCCACGGCCGAAGTCACCTGTTGGACCACAAGGCTGAGCGAGAGTGCGAAGACAGCCGCAGCAAGCGCTTCGTGGCTTCCCTCCATCACCGCCGTCACCAAAGCAGGAACGGCGAAGGTTGCGGCTACGCGCGCGGCAACGATAAAGTGCCGGCGCAGCCCCGGGCGGGATGGCATCGAGCGAACCGCCCAGAAGAGTGTCGCTGCCGCAAGCAGATTGAAGGCCAGCCAAGGGCCGAGCTGGAAAGTGGCGACGAGGCCGGTTGCCAGAGCTGCCGGAGGCGCCCATTCAGCGGCTCCCCCGGCTCTAACCGCGGTGTACATGCCAGTAGCGGTGCCGGCAAGAACCGCCCAGAGCAGCAAGTGCTCCGTGCTACCGGAAACCCGCATGACCATGATGATGACCAGCACCAGCTGCCCGCCAAGCGTAACGAACGAGTCGGCGGTCCAGTGCTGCCTGCCTGCCCGGGCCGGACTCCATCGCTGGAGAGGCGCTGCCGCCGCGATTACGGCCGCCGACTGAAGGGCAAGCAGGAATGCGCCCGCGAAAAGGGCCCAGACGAAACTGCCGGAGAGGTGCCACGCCCAGGCCGACGCCGCGACGGTCAGCGCGAGGCGCGCGCCGTAGATTTTCGCGAGTCGTTGCCCGGCTGCGGGCACCACAGCCGCCACGGCGAAATAGGCTCCGCAGAGCGCCATGATCAAGGCAAGCTCACCGCGCTCCAAACGCAACGGAAGAAGCATCGCCGCGAGGGCGACGGCAGGAACAACGAAGGGGTCGAGAGACATGATGGGACGCAGGAACAGAGGAGTAACCCAGCCGGGCTTCACTAGTGTCACCGCCGTCGCGGCCACGGCAACGCCGATCATGGCCGCGAAGTACCAGACGAGCGGAGCACCGAGCACGGAGACACCTGACCACGCCGTGGAGACCACGAAGGTGAGCGACAGATATGCAAGGACCCTGCTGTCCAGCCTGACGGCGGCAACCACGTACGCCAGCGTTCCAACGAGCGACGTGAGGAGCCACGCCAGCGGTGCGTCCTGCACGGCAAAGTTATACATCGCCAGGCCGGACACGGGGACCAGCGCCAGCCCGGTACCCGCGAACGCTACGGCGGCCGGCCGCAGCCTCGGAGCCTTGGCATGGATTGCCAGTCCGGCACCATAAAAGAGCACCGTGATGAGGCAAACTCCTGCGAAACGCAGCACGGCAGGGAGGCTGGTCCCCACAAAGAGCGCACCAGCCGCAACAAGCAACAGGCTCGCTACATAAAGCGTGACGTTGATGTTCTGGCGTTCGCGCCTCTCCTTGCGGGCCTGCAGTTCCTCCGCGGACTCCGCAACGAGTGGCTCATCAGTAGCCGGCCCAGGAGCCGGAGGGGCGGCAAGTCCTCTCGGGGTGACCGCGGCGTCGGAAGGCTGGCGCGGGGACAGCTCGCCGGCCTGAAACGAGGGCCGCGGGGACAGATCCACAGAGTCCGCATTAGGCGCTTCCGCTGCCGCGGGGCGGCTGGCCCAGGCTGTCCCGCGGACATTTGCAGCAGCGGCGGGAAGCCCCGCACCGGGTGTGCGCTGAACAGAGGCCGCGGTTGCGCAGTCGTTCCACCCCTGGACGTGCCCAGCCATGAAGCCGCTTCGGTAAGCCTCGGCGTTAGCGTCCCTGAGCTCTCGGATGGAGCGCCGGGAGGAGACCAACAGAACGGTGGCAATGATGAACAGAAACGTCATGAGGGCAGACCACATCAAGGTATTCCTCTCGGTGTCATTGCCGCCAAATGGACCCGGTATTTTATCCAGCGACTGGACTAACTCTAGCAAAAAAACAGCCCCGCTGCGTAGAAACGCAGCGGGGCTGTTGATAAGTATCAGAGGTCCGTTAGCCGGCTCCCTGATCCTTGATCGTCAAGTACTACTTGATGATCTTGGTGACACGTCCCGAACCAACGGTGCGGCCGCCTTCGCGGATTGCGAAGCCGAGGCCCTCTTCCATAGCGATCGGCTGGATGAGCGCAACGGTCATCTCAGTGTTGTCGCCGGGCATAACCATTTCCGTGCCTTCCGGCAGGGTGATAACGCCGGTTACGTCCGTGGTGCGGAAGTAGAACTGCGGGCGGTAGTTGGAGTAGAACGGGTTGTGACGTCCGCCTTCGTCCTTGGAGAGGATGTAGACGTTAGCCTCGAAGTCGGTGTGCGGGGTGATGGAACCCGGCTTGACGACAACCTGGCCACGCTCTACGTCATCACGCTTCAGACCGCGGAGCAGCAGGCCACAGTTCTCGCCGGCCCATGCTTCGTCGAGCTGCTTGTGGAACATCTCGATACCGGTAACCGTGGTCTTCTGGACCGGACGGATGCCGACGATCTCGACCTCAGAGTTGATCGCGAGGGTTCCACGCTCGGCGCGGCCCGTAACAACGGTGCCACGGCCGGTGATCGTGAAGACGTCTTCGATCGGCATCAGGAACGGCTTGTCGCGGTCACGTACGGGGTCCGGAACGGACTCGTCGACAGCAGCCATCAGGTCCTCAACGGACTTGACCCACTCCGGGTCGCCTTCCAGAGCCTTCAGGCCCGAAACGCGAACGACCGGTGCTTCGTCGCCATCGAAGCCCTGCGAGCTCAGGAGCTCACGAACTTCCATTTCAACGAGGTCGAGGAGTTCCTCGTCGTCGACCATGTCAGCCTTGTTCAGTGCCACCAGCAGGTAGGGAACACCAACCTGGCGGGCGAGCAGAACGTGCTCGCGAGTCTGTGCCATCGGGCCGTCAGTGGCGGCAACCACGAGGATTGCACCGTCCATCTGGGCAGCGCCGGTGATCATGTTCTTGATGTAGTCAGCGTGACCCGGAGCGTCTACGTGTGCGTAGTGGCGCTTCTCGGTCTGGTACTCAACGTGGGAGATGTTGATGGTAATGCCGCGCTGACGCTCTTCGGGAGCAGAGTCAATCGACGCGAAGTCACGCTTCTCGTTGAGAGTCGGGTACTTGTCGTACAGCACCTTGGAAATGGCGGCCGTCAACGTCGTCTTACCGTGGTCAACGTGACCAATGGTACCGATGTTAACGTGCGGCTTAGTCCGCTCGAACTTTGCCTTTGCCACAGGTTCCTCCTAGAACGTTTTCAAATGACTTACCCTTCAGCTGCGCTTGTCGCGGCCGAAACTTCAGTAAGTCTACTTGGGGGGCTTTGGATTGGTGAAATTGCAGATTCAGGAACTAATACTAGTCCCTCGAGCCTGTTCGTGCAGATGGCCGGAGCCCGGCTTGACCGGACTGCATCTAACCGGGAACCGGCCACCTGCACCGGGTGAGTTTCCGAAATCGGAAATACACCCAAGTTTGTCGCTTTGAAAGTCCGGTGGACTACTCGCCGCGGTTCTTCTGGATGATCTCGTCGGCGACAGCCTTCGGGACCTCGGCGTAGCTGTTGAACGTCATGGAGTAAACAGCACGGCCCTGGGTCTTGGAACGCAGGTCACCGATGTAGCCGAACATGCCGGACAGCGGGACGTGTGCGCGGATTACCTTGACGCCCTGGGCATCCTCCATGGACTGCATCTGGCCACGGCGGGAGTTGAGGTCACCGATAACTTCACCCATGTATTCCTCAGGGGTGCGGACCTCAACATCCATCAGCGGTTCAAGCAGAACAGGGTTCGCCTTGCGTGCAGCTTCCTTGAAAGCCATACGGCCGGCGATCTTGAACGCCATTTCCGAGGAGTCAACATCGTGGTACGCGCCGTCAATCAGCGTGGCCTTGATGCCGACAACCGGGTAGCCGGCCAGGACGCCGTCGTTCAGTGCATCCTGGATACCGGCGTCGACCGACGGGATGTATTCGCGCGGAACGCGGCCACCGGTGACCTTGTTCTCGAACTCGTACAGCTCGCCTTCAGCGGTGTCCAGCGGCTCGATCGCAATCTGGATCTTTGCGAACTGGCCGGAACCACCGGTCTGCTTCTTGTGCGTGTAGTCGTGACGCTCTACAGCGCGCTTGATGGTTTCGCGGTAAGCAACCTGCGGCTTGCCAACGTTTGCCTCGACCTTGAATTCGCGGCGCATGCGGTCCACCAGGATGTCTAGGTGGAGCTCGCCCATGCCGGCGATGATGGTCTGACCGGTGTCTTCGTTGAGGGAGACCTGGAAGGTCGGGTCCTCAGCGGAGAGCTTCTGGATGGCCGTGGAGAGCTTCTCCTGGTCACCCTTGGTGTTCGGCTCGATGGCAACCGAGATCACGGGCTCCGGGAAGCTCATGGACTCGAGGACGATCTGGTTGGCGGAATCGCACAGGGTGTCACCCGTGGTGGTGTCCTTCAGACCGATGGCTGCGTAGATGTGGCCGGCGGTAGCGCCCTCAACAGGCATTTCCTTGTTGGCGTGCATCTGGAACAGCTTGCCGATGCGCTCTTTCTTGCCCTTGGTGGAGTTAACCACCTGGGCGCCTGCTTCCACGTGACCGGAGTACACGCGGATGAAGGTCAGCTGGCCGAAGAAGGGGTGCGCGGCGATCTTGAAGGCCAGTGCGGAGAACGGCTCTTCAGAAGACGGCTTACGAGTCAGTTCCTTCTCTTCGTCGCGAGGATCGTGACCGATCATCGGGGGGACGTCGAGCGGGTTCGGCAGGTAGTCGACAACCGCATCCAGCATCGGCTGAACGCCACGGTTCTTGAACGCGGAACCGCAGAAGACCGGGTAGATCTCGGAGTTGATCGTCATCTTGCGGATGCCGGCCTTGAGCTCGTCGATGGAGATCTCTTCGCCCTCAAGGTACTTCTCCATGAGTTCTTCGGAGGACTCTGCAACGGTCTCAACGAGCGTTGCGCGGTACTCGTCAGCCTTCTCCTGGAGGTCAGCCGGGATCTCGCGGATCTCGTACTTGGCACCCATGGTGACGTCACCCTTGGCATCGCCGGGCCACACCAGTGCGCGCATGTAGAGCAGGTCGACGACGCCGATGAAGTCGTTCTCGGCACCGATCGGCAGCTGCATAACAAGCGGCTTCGCACCAAGGCGGCTGATGATGGTGTCCACGGTGAAGTAGAAGTCAGCGCCCAGCTTGTCCATCTTGTTGACGAAGCAAATACGCGGAACGTTGTACTTGTCAGCCTGGCGCCACACAGTCTCAGACTGCGGCTCCACGCCTTCCTTGCCGTCGAACACGGCAACTGCACCGTCGAGGACGCGCAGGGACCGCTCAACCTCGACCGTGAAGTCCACGTGGCCGGGGGTGTCGATGATGTTGATCTGGTTGTTCTCCCAGAAGCAGGTCACGGCGGCAGACGTGATGGTGATGCCGCGTTCCTTTTCCTGTTCCATCCAGTCGGTGGTCGAAGCGCCGTCGTGCGTTTCGCCGATCTTGTGGTTCACACCTGTGTAGAACAGAATGCGCTCGGTGGTGGTGGTCTTGCCGGCATCAATGTGGGCCATGATGCCGATATTGCGGACCTTACTAAGGTCGGTAAGCACGTCCTGTGCCACGGTGTCTCCCTTTCGGATGGACTACACGTTCGCCGCCGGCTCGTCAGAGCCGGCGGCGTCCGGGAAGTATTACCAGCGGTAGTGTGCGAAGGCCTTGTTGGACTCGGCCATCTTGTGGGTGTCTTCGCGACGCTTCACAGCGGCACCGAGACCGTTCGAGGCATCCAGGATTTCGTTCTGGAGACGCTCGGTCATCGTCTTTTCGCGGCGGGCCTTGGAGTAGCCGACCAGCCAGCGGAGGGCGAGGGCCGTGGAGCGGCCCGGCTTGACCTCAACCGGAACCTGGTAGGTTGCGCCACCGACGCGGCGTGAGCGGACCTCGAGGGAAGGCTTGACGTTGTCCATGGCCTTCTTGAGGGCTGCTACAGGGTCGCCGCCGGACTTTGCGCGGGCGCCTTCAAGGGCACCGTAAACGATGCGCTCAGCGGTGGACTTCTTGCCGTCTACCAGCACCTTGTTGATCAGCTGGGTGACCAGCGGGGAGCCGTAAACGGGATCTAGTACTAGCGGCCGCTTGGGGGCCGGACCCTTGCGAGGCATATTACTTCTTCTCCATCTTTGCGCCGTAGCGGCTGCGGGCCTGCTTACGGTTCTTCACACCCTGGGTATCGAGGGCGCCACGGACGATCTTGTAACGGACACCCGGGAGGTCCTTCACACGACCGCCACGGACGAGCACAATGGAGTGCTCCTGGAGGTTGTGGCCTACACCGGGGATGTAAGCGGTAACCTCAACGCCACCGTTAAGGCGCACACGTGCAACCTTACGCAGAGCCGAGTTCGGCTTCTTCGGGGTGGTGGTGTAGACGCGGGTGCAAACACCGCGGCGCATCGGGCTGCCCTTAAGCGCGGGAGCCTTGGTCTTTGAGACCTTAGGCGTGCGGCCCTTACGGACCAACTGGTTAATCGTAGGCACTCTCGTGTTCTCCGTTTTATCCGGAGCGGCCGCTGACAGCCGCTCTCCTTTTGCTTTGCCCCGCCGCCCGAGCTTTGAAGAATCTCCAGAGCAGCTGAGGCGAAGCCTTAATAGTCGGATCGCAGACCGGGACCCAGACTTACGTCATGATCGGTCCCTAGGCATGCAAAAATGTGGCATACGTTGCACAAGAACCCTGCAAACCGGAAACGTCGCTCTGGCTTTGCCTTTCAGCTCAGCCGGCGCTCTCATCCACTGCCACAATAACAATTGGTATCCAGTCTAACATGGACGGCCGTCAAGCCTTAATCGGGCCAACGGAAAGGCCCCGCCACCGCTCCGTTGTTCAAAACAGAGAGGTGGCGGGGCCCGACGCCGAACTAACGGTTAGCGGAAGTCGCTGCCGAGATCGTAGTCATCCAGCGGGATGGCGTGGAACTCAGGAGCTCCGTCGCCGCCCAGGGTGTCGTAGGAGAAGTCGCTGAATGCGCTGGGACCTGTGAACAGGTTTGCCTTTGCTTCTTCAGTCGGCTCCACCGTGACCTCCGTGTAGCGCGGGAGACCCGTGCCGGCCGGGATGAGCTTACCGATGATGACGTTTTCCTTGAGGCCGAGCAGCGGGTCGCTCTTGCCTTCCATGGCCGCCTGCGTGAGGACGCGGGTGGTCTCCTGGAAGGAAGCTGCCGACAGCCAGGACTCGGTCGCCAGGGATGCCTTGGTGATGCCCATGAGCTCGGGACGTCCGGAAGCCGGAGTCTTGCCCTCGGACACAACGCGACGGTTGGCGTCTTCGAAGCGGCTGCGCTCGGCGAGTTCGCCGGGGAGCAGGTCGGATTCACCCGACTCGATGACCGTGACGCGTCGCAGCATCTGGCGAACGATAACCTCGACGTGCTTGTCGTGGATACCGATGCCCTGGCTGCGGTACACGCCCTGGACCTCGTCCACCAGGAACTTCTGTGCAGCACGGGGACCCATGATGCGAAGAACCTGCTTGGGGTCGACCGGACCGTTGATGAGCTTCTGGCCCACCGCGACGTGCTGGCCGTCTTCAATCAGGAGGCGTGAGCGGCGAAGGACCGGGTAGGCGATCTCTTCGCTGCCGTCATCCGGAGTAATGACGAGGCGCATCTGGCGCTCGGACTCTTCGATGGTGATGCGGCCGGCTGCTTCTGCAATCGGTGCGACACCCTTCGGAGTACGGGCTTCGAAGAGCTCCTGGATACGGGGCAGACCCTGGGTGATGTCGTCGCCGCCGCTGGCGGAAACAGCACCACCGGTGTGGAACGTACGCATGGTCAGCTGGGTACCGGGCTCACCGATGGACTGTGCGGCGATGATGCCCACCGCCTCACCGATGTCCACGGTCTTGCCGGTGGCCAGCGAACGGCCGTAGCACAGGGCGCAGGTGCCGACGCTGGACTCACAGGTGAGTACGGAGCGGACCTTGACCTCGGTGATACCGGCTGCGAACAGTTCGGCAATGACCACGTCGCCGCAGTCGGTGCCGCCGGCAGCCAGGACCTTGCCCTTGGAGTCAACGACATCCACGGCCAGGGTACGGGCGTACGCGCTGTTCTCAACGTTCTCGTCCAGGACCAGCTCGCCGTTGGCGTCAGCCACGGCAATCGGGGTGACGAGGCCGCGTTCGGTGCCGCAGTCCTCTTCACGGACGATGACGTCCTGCGAGACGTCCACCAGACGACGGGTCAGGTAACCCGAGTTGGCGGTACGCAGGGCGGTGTCAGCCAGACCCTTACGGGCACCGTGCGTCGCGATGAAGTATTCCAGCACGGACAGGCCCTCGCGGTAGGAGGACTTGATCGGACGCGGGATGATCTCACCCTTAGGGTTGGCCACCAGGCCACGGATACCCGCGATCTGACGGACCTGCATCCAGTTACCACGTGCGCCGGAGGACACCATGCGGTTGATGGTGTTCATCGGCGACAGGTTGTCGCGCATGACCTGCGCGATCTCGTTCGTTGCCTTGTTCCAGATCTCGATCAGTTCCTGGCGACGCTCGTCGTCGTCGATCAGGCCCTTGTCGTACTGGCCCTGGATCTTGGCGGCGCGCTCTTCGTAACCGGCAAGGATGACCGGCTTCTCAACCGGGACCTCGATGTCGGAGATGGCGACCGTGACGCCTGAGCGGGTGGCCCAGTAGAAACCGGCATCCTTCAGGTTGTCCAGCGTTGCCGCGGTGACAACCTTCGGGTAGCGCTCGGCGAGGTCGTTGACGATGCGGGACAGTTCGCCCTTGTCGGCAACAGCCTCAACCCACGGGTAGTCCTCGGGCAGGGTCTGGTTGAAGATGACCTGGCCCAGGGAGGTCTGGACGAGCGCGGTCTGACCCGGCTCCCAGCCTTCCGGAGCTTCCCAGCCGGCGTAAGGGACAAAGCCCTCAAGACGGATCTTTACCTGGGAGTTCAGGTGCAGCTCGTGCAGGTCGAACGCCATGATGGCTTCCGAAACCGAGGAGAAGATCCGGCCTTCGCCAGCTGAACCGACACGCTTGGTGGTCAGGTGGTAGAGGCCGATGATCATATCCTGCGAAGGAAGGGTCACCGGGCGGCCGTCAGACGGCTTCAGGATGTTGTTCGAGGACAGCATCAGGATGCGTGCTTCAGCCTGGGCTTCGGGGCTCAGCGGCAGGTGGACTGCCATCTGGTCGCCGTCGAAGTCAGCGTTGAAGGCGCCACAAACCAGCGGGTGCAGCTGGATTGCCTTGCCTTCAACAAGCTGGGGCTCGAACGCCTGGATGCCGAGGCGGTGCAGGGTAGGTGCACGGTTCAGCAGCACAGGGTGCTCGGTGATGATCTCTTCGAGAACGTCCCAGACCTGCGGACGGTAACGCTCAACCATGCGCTTGGCCGACTTGATGTTCTGGGCGTGGTTGAGGTCAACCAGGCGCTTCATCACGAACGGCTTGAAGAGCTCCAGAGCCATCTGCTTGGGCAGGCCACACTGGTGCAGCTTCAGCTGCGGGCCGACAACGATGACCGAACGGCCGGAGTAGTCAACGCGCTTGCCGAGCAGGTTCTGGCGGAAACGACCCTGCTTGCCCTTGAGCATGTCGCTCAGGGACTTCAGCGGACGGTTGCCCGGACCCGTAACCGGACGGCCACGACGGCCGTTGTCGAAGAGGCTGTCAACAGCTTCCTGAAGCATGCGCTTCTCGTTGTTGACGATGATCTCCGGAGCACCGAGGTCAAGCAGGCGCTTGAGGCGGTTGTTGCGGTTGATCACACGGCGGTAGAGGTCGTTGAGGTCGGAGGTCGCGAAGCGGCCACCGTCCAACTGGACCATCGGGCGCAGTTCCGGCGGGATCACCGGGACGGCGTCCAGCACCATGCCGAGCGGGCTGTTGTTGGTGGTCAGGAACGCGTTGACCACCTTCAGGCGCTTCAGGGCACGGGTCTTGCGCTGGCCCTTGCCGTTGGCAATGATGTCGCGCAGGAGGTCCGACTCGGCCTGCATGTCGAAGTTCTCAAGACGCTTCTTGATGGCTTCGGCACCCATGGAGCCTTCGAAGTACATGCCGTAGCGGTCACGCAGTTCGCGGTAGAGGCCTTCATCGCCTTCGAGGTCTGCGACCTTGAGGTTCTTGAAGCGGTCCCAGACCTGCTCGAGGCGCTCGATGTCGGCGTCGGCACGCTTACGCACATTGGCCATCTGACGGTCCGCGGAGTCGCGGGCCTTCTTCTTGTCGGCAGCCTTGGCGCCTTCGCCTTCGAGACGGGCAAGCTCGTTCTCAAGGTCGCGGGCGATCGTGGCGATGTCGGAGTCGCGGTTGTCAACCAGCTGCTTCTTCTCGATGTCGTGCTCAACCTGCAGGTTGGGCAGTTCCTCGTGGCGGCTGTCGGTGTCGACGCTCGTGATCATGTAGGCAGCGAAGTAGATGACCTTCTCAAGGTCCTTCGGTGCCAGGTCAAGGAGGTAGCCCAGGCGGGACGGAACACCCTTGAAGTACCAGATGTGCGTTACGGGCGCAGCCAGTTCGATGTGGCCCATGCGCTCACGGCGGACCTTGGCACGGGTGACCTCAACGCCACACCGCTCGCAGATGATGCCCTTGAAGCGCACGCGCTTGTACTTGCCGCAGTAGCATTCCCAGTCGCGGGACGGGCCGAAGATCTTCTCGCAGAAGAGGCCGTCCTTCTCGGGCTTGAGCGTGCGGTAGTTGATGGTTTCCGGCTTCTTAACCTCGCCGTAAGACCAGCCACGGATGTCTTCCGCGGTGGCGAGGCCGATCTGCATGAGGCCGAAGGAGGATTCGCTGGACATATGGTCCCTGTTCTCTCTTGTTCTCTAAATTCTGAAGTCTTGGGTTACGGGAAGAGGGAGGTGGTTTACCGGGAAAAGACAGCGCGGGTGGTGCGCTGCTTTTCCCGGTAAACCCCCTCTTAGACCTCTTCTACGGAACTGGGCTCTGCACGAGACAGATCGATGCCCAGTTCTTCCGCAGCCGTGAAGACTGCGTCATCAGAGTCACGCATTTCAATTGTGGTTCCGTCCGTGGAAAGCACTTCCACGTTCAGGCACAGCGACTGCATTTCCTTGATCAAGACCTTGAAGGACTCAGGAACGCCCGGCTCCGGGATGTTCTCGCCCTTGACGATGGCTTCGTAGACCTTCACACGACCATGGATGTCATCCGACTTGATCGTGAGGAGTTCCTGGAGCGTGTAAGCGGCGCCGTAAGCTTCGAGCGCCCACACTTCCATTTCACCGAAGCGCTGGCCACCGAACTGAGCCTTACCACCCAGCGGCTGCTGCGTGATCATGGAGTACGGGCCGGTGGAGCGCGCGTGGATCTTGTCGTCCACCAGGTGGTGGAGCTTCAGGATGTACATGTAGCCGACCGAGATCGGATCCGGGAACGGCTCGCCTGAGCGGCCGTCGAACAGGCGGGTCTTGCCCGAAGAGTTGATCAGGCGGTCGCCGTCGCGGGTCACGTTGGTGGAGTCGAGCAGGCCCGTGATTTCTTCTTCACGAGCACCGTCGAAGACCGGCGTTGCAACGGTGGTCTGGCCACTCTCGCGCGGCAGGTTCGGCAGCTGCTTGACCCACTCGGGCTCGCCTTCGATCTTCCAACCGGTCTTGGCAACCCAGCCGAGGTGCGTTTCGAGCACCTGGCCGACGTTCATACGGCCCGGAACACCCAGCGGGTTCAGGACGATATCAACAGGGGTGCCGTCGGCAAGGAAGGGCATGTCCTCGATCGGAAGGATCTTGGAGATAACACCCTTGTTGCCGTGACGGCCGGCGAGCTTGTCGCCGTCGGTGATCTTGCGCTTGGCGGCCACGTACACGCGGACCAGCTGGTTGACGCCCGGGGGCAGTTCGTCGTCGTTGTCGCGGTCGAAGACGCGGACGCCGATGACGGTGCCGGACTCGCCGTGCGGAACCTTCAGGGACGTGTCGCGCACTTCGCGGGACTTCTCACCGAAGATGGCGCGCAGCAGGCGCTCTTCCGGGGTCAGTTCGGTTTCACCCTTCGGGGTGACCTTTCCGACCAGGATGTCGCCGGCTTCAACCTCGGCACCGATGTGGATGATGCCGCGCTCGTCCAGGCCTGCCAGGACTTCCTCGGACACGTTGGGGATGTCACGGGTGATTTCCTCGGCACCAAGCTTGGTGTCGCGGGCATCGATCTCGTGCTCCTCGATGTGGATGGAGGAAAGAACGTCCTCGGCAACAATGCGCTGCGAGAGGATGATGGCGTCCTCGAAGTTGTGGCCTTCCCATGACATGAATGCCACGAGCAGGTTCTTACCGAGCGCAAGTTCACCCTGGTCCGTTGCCGGGCCGTCAGCGATGATGCCGCCGACCTCCAGGCGCTGGCCTTCGCTCACCAGGACACGGTGGTTGTAGCAGTTGCCCTGGTTGGAACGCGCGAACTTGTTGATGCGGTAGTTGGTTTCCGTGCCGTCGTCGTTGAGCATGATGACGAGTTCAGCGGACACCTCGGTGACCACACCGGCCTTCTTCGCGATAACGACGTCACCGGCGTCGACTGCAGCGGCGCGCTCCATGCCGGTACCGACGAACGGCGCCTCGGAACGGACCAGCGGCACGGCCTGGCGCTGCATGTTGGCACCCATGAGTGCGCGGTTTGCATCGTCATGCTCGAGGAACGGAATCAGGGCCGTAGCCACGGACACCATCTGGCGCGGGGAAACGTCCATGAACTCGACGTCGGCGGCGGGGACCAGCACGGGCTCGCCTCCACCACCACGGGCGCGGACCAGGACGGTCTCTTCGGCGAACTTCTTGTTCTCGTCCAGCGGAGCGTTGGCCTGAGCAATCAGGACCTCTGCTTCGTCGTCGGCCGTCAGGTACTGGACCTCATCGGACACGACGCCCTCCGATACGAGGCGGTAAGGCGTCTCGATGAAACCGAAGGGGTTGATGCGGCCGTAGGATGCCAGCGAACCGATCAGACCAATGTTCGGGCCTTCAGGGGTTTCAATGGGGCACATACGTCCGTAGTGGGACGGGTGAACGTCTCGGACTTCCATGCCTGCACGGTCACGGGACAGACCACCCGGGCCAAGCGCGGACAGACGGCGCTTGTGGGTCAGACCCGACAGCGGGTTGTTCTGGTCCATGAACTGGGACAGCTGGGAGGTTCCGAAGAACTCCTTGATGGCTGCCACCACCGGGCGGATGTTGATCAGCGTCTGCGGCGTGATGGCTTCGACGTCCTGCGTGGTCATACGCTCGCGGACGACGCGCTCCATACGGGACAGGCCGGTGCGGACCTGGTTCTCGATGAGCTCGCCGACGGCGCGGATGCGGCGGTTGCCGAAGTGGTCGATGTCATCGATTTCGACGCGCAGCTCGTGGTCCTGGCCGTCGCGCTTGCCGGTGAGGGTCTTCTCGCCGGCGTGCAGTGCAACCAGGAACTTGATCATTGCAACGATGTCTTCGACGTGCAGGACCGATGCTTCCTTGTCGCCAAGGGAGCGGTCGATGCCAAGCTTGCGGTTGATCTTGTAACGGCCGACCTTGGCCAGATCGTAGCGCTTGGAGTTGAAGTACAGGTTGTCCAGCAGGGACTGGGCAGCCTCGACGGTGGGCGGCTCGCCCGGTCGCAGCTTCCGGTAGATGTCCAGCAAGGCGTCTTCGCGGGTTTCGGTGGCGTCCTTCTCCAGCGTTGCGCGCATGGAGTCGTACTGGCCGAACTCTTCGAGGATTTGGCCTTCGGTCCAGCCGAGGGCCTTCAGCAGCACCGTGACGGACTGCTTGCGCTTGCGGTCAAGGCGGACGCCGACCTGGTCGCGCTTGTCGATCTCGAGCTCGAACCAGGCACCGCGGGACGGGATGATCTTGGCAGTGAAGATATCCTTGTCGCTGGTCTTGTCAGCGGTGCGCTCGAAGTAGGCGCCCGGGGAACGGACCAGCTGGGAGACAACGACGCGCTCGGTGCCGTTGACTACGAAGGTGCCCTTCTCGGTCATCAGCGGGAAGTCACCCATGAACACGGTCTGCTGCTTGATTTCGCCCGTGTTGTTGTTCATGAACTCGGCTTTAACGTACAGCGGAGCCGAGTACGTAGCGTCCCGGTCCTTGCACTCGGCCATGGTGTATTTGGGATCAGCGAACTCCGGATCGGAGAAGCTCAGGGACATGGTGCCCTGGAAATCCTCGATCGGGGAGATCTCTTCGAAGATGTCAGACAGACCGGAGCTAGTGGCGACGCTGAGGTCGCCTTCTTCGACGGCCTTCGCAACGCGTGCCTGCCAGCGTTCGTTTCCGACCAGCCAGTCGAAGCTGTCCGTTTGCAGGGCAAGCAGATTCGGAACGTCAAGAGGTTCGTGAATCTTTGCGAATGAGAGCCGGCGAGTGGCACCATCGGTGCTGTCGGCATTGATAGCGGTAGCGTTGTTTACATTAGAGGTGCTCGAGGCGACCAAGAGGGATCCTTCCACAGACCTTCAGGCGTTTTCAGATCTCCCCCGTTGCAAGCCCTGCAGAATGACTCCGCAGCGCTACCAGTCCGGTTCCGCTATATGACCCGGGACCCAGGCTGCCCATGGTGTGACACGTCTTTGACGGCACGTTGATGGATCAGCTGCTAGGCATAGCCCACCGCTATATGAAGGCTGAAGGTAAACAGGGAAGACGCAAATATCTACGATACGGCAAAACAGCGTACGTGTCTACCCCACTTCCCCGCTTATTGCAAGCACTGTTGCCGCGGGCACCTAGTTGGTCTGCGCCCCGCCGCGGGCGGGCCGGCACAAGCGCACCGCCACGGGCGGGCAGCCGCAGGCGGACCGCTACAGCGTGAGGGTCACGCCTTCGGCGGTGCAGGCGCCGGCGTTGGCGAACACCGCATCGCGGACCGCGTCCTTGGAAGCCTGCTCCGGCTCGCCGTTCCCGCCAGCTGCTGAATGGTCGATGGCGATGAGGCTCAGTGCAGCAAAAAGGCCCTCGAGGTCTCCGGAGACGGCAGCTTTGGCGTCCTCGGCCTTGAGGTAGATGTCCTCGTAGGCATTGGCGTCGCCGCCCGCAGCCTTGTACTCGGCGTAGAGGGTGTTGAACTTCTCGCAGGCTTCCTTCACGCCCGCACTTCCGGCGTCGGAACTGTCGGAAGACTGCGACGGGGACGCCGGGGACGGCGCGGAAGAGGAGGTGGCGGGGGCCGCCGTCGACGTCGTGCTGTCCGGCGCGGGAGTGGAAACGCTGCAGGCCGTGAGTCCGGCCAGGCCTGCGATGGCCGCGACTGCAAGTATCTTCTTCATTTGAGCTCCTGTTTCCCCACAACGTCTTCCCGGGACGGGCGTATCCGCCATCCACCCTACTCAGCCCTGACCGGCGCCGCACATTCGCCTGATGGGCAGGCCTACCCATCAAGGCAGCGGAATGGAGCCTGCCGCGCATGCGTTTGAATGGATAGGTGATTCGGCTCACGATAGCCTTGGCCTACATCGTCACAGATCGGAAGAGATAACCATGAGCAACTCCCCAGACAACAACGATGTTGTCATCCTCGCTGCGGCCCGCACGCCGCAGGGCCGCCTCAACGGACAGTTGGCCGGCTTCACGGCGGTGGAGCTCGGGGCGCATGCCATCAAGGCGGCCCTCGCCGCGAGCGGCGTTGCCGCGGACCAGGTGGATGCGGTCATCATGGGCCAGGTGCTGCAGGCGGGAGCGGGCCAGAACCCGGCGCGGCAGAGCGCCATCGGCGCCGGCATCGGCTGGAACGTCCCCACGGTCACTATCAACAAAGTGTGCCTTTCCGGCCTCACAGCCGTGATCGACGCCGCCCGCATGATCCGCAGCGGTGATGCCGCCGTCGTCGTCGCCGGCGGCCAGGAATCCATGTCCCGGGCGCCGCACATCCTGCCGGGTTCCCGCCAGGGTTGGACTTACGGGAGTGTCCAGGCGCTGGACGTGGCCGCGCATGACGGCCTGACCGATGCCTTCGACGGACAGTCCATGGGCCTGTCCACGGAAAGCAAGAACCTGGTTCTGGGCATCGACCGGACCTCGCAGGACAATGTGGCGGCCCAGTCCCACCAGCGCGCCGCCCTGGCCGCGAAGAACGGAGTTTTCGACGACGAGATCGCCCCGATCAGCGTCAAACAGCGGAAGGGGGATCCGGTGGTGGTGGCCACTGACGAAGGAGTGCGCCCAAACACGTCGATCGAGTCGCTGGCCGGGCTCCGTGCGGCGTTCGTCAGCGACGGCACCATCACGGCGGGCAACTCCTCTCCCCTGTCCGACGGCGCTGCCGCCCTGGTGTTGACCAGCCGGAAGTTCGCGGAAGACAACGGCCTGGACTATCTTGCGGTGGTGGGCAAGCCGGGCCAGGTTGCAGGCCCGGACAATTCGCTGCACTCGCAGCCGTCCAATGCAATAAAGAGCGCCCTGGACCGTGCCGGATGGACCACTGCGGACCTCGACTTCATTGAGATCAACGAGGCCTTCGGTTCGGTTGCCGTCCAGTCGCTCAAGGACCTCCAGTACCCGCTGGAGAAGTGCAACATCCACGGCGGCGCCATCGCCCTCGGGCACCCCATCGGGGCCTCGGGCGCCCGCCTGGCCGGACATGCCGCACACGAACTGAAACGCCGCGGCTCCGGCAAGGCCGCTGTTTCCCTGTGCGGCGGCGGCGGGCAGGGCGAAGCCCTCCTCCTCTACCGCGACTGACGACTGTGGCTGGCAACGCCGTGGCTGGCAACGCCGACAACGCCACCGGCGGCACGAACGGAACCGACGGCACCGGCGGCACCGGCAGGGAGCGGTTCCTTGCCGATGCCGCCGCCCGCGGGCTGGAGGTCCAGCTCGTGGAGCGGCTCGCCGCGGACAGCCTCCAAGAGGCGGCCCGGATCCTGGGCATCCAGCCGTCGGACATTGTGAAGTCCCTGGTGGTCAAGCACAAGGACGGCAGCTTCCTGTTTGCCTTGGTGCCGGGAGACCGCCAGATTTCCTGGCCGAAGCTCCGCAGCCTGCTGGGTGTCAACAAGCTTTCCCTGCCGCCGGCCGACGTCGCGCTCGAGGCCACCGGTTACGAGCGCGGTACGATCACCCCGCTGGGCAGCACCACGCCGTGGCCGGTCTACGCGGACGCGGCCATCACAGGGCGGCGGATTTCCATGGGTGCCGGGCAGCACGGCTACAGTGCCTTCGTGGACGCCGATGCCCTGACCGCGGCGCTGGACGCCGTGGTCGCGGACATCAGCGACGCCGTCCAGGTCCCGGCGCCGCCCGGCGGCCACGTCTAGGGTGTGACCGTCAGCGGCTGGCCGTTGACCACAAGCCGCCAGTCATTCCGGCTGAACAGGGCTGCATCAAGGGTGCCGTTGTCAACAACGTAGTCAATGATCCGCTGCCGGATCTCCTGCTGGCTGTTGGACAGGACGGGCGCCGTCTTGACTGCCGGGAAATTCCCGCCGCCGCTCTGGCGGTAGTTGTTGATGGCCATGGCGAATACCTGGTCCGCACGCAGCGCCTCTCCCCCGTAGCTGAGGTTGACGATACGCCCGCCAACGGGCCGCGCCAGGTCGATGTCGTAGGTCAGCGGCGCATCAAGGCCGTAGACGACGTCGTAGTTGTAGTCCGGGGTCCCGTTCGGCGCCATAGCGGTGCCGGCGTTGGTGACGTCGGCCGCGCGGGCCGTGGCGGAACTGACCGGCTTGAAGTACTGCGCTGACCATTCGAGGTAGGCCTTCACCTGGGCACCGGTGACCTTGATGGACAGCAGCGTGTTGTCGAATATGTAGAGCCCCGCGACATCACGGATGGTCAGGGGCCCGGCTTTGACGTCCACGGCGCGCGAAAACGCCGCGGCAATGGACAGCACCGGAAGGCCGGCCGCAGTGCCGCCGGCCAGTTCGGCCTTGATGGTGCTGGCCTGGACGTAGTTGATGGCGTCGATGGCCGCGGAGTCCTCCCAGCAGGCGGTGGCCGTGCTGAGCGGGGCCGTGGACGTTCCAATCACCTCGTTCACGTACGCCACCGTAGCGTCGTGCCCGGCCTGAACGGCGCGGACGACGGCGGGATCCGCCTCTACGGTCTTGGCGTCCAGCAGGTGGGACGACGCTGAAGTGACGCTCCACTGCCCCTTCTCCTTGGCCAACTGAAGGTCCATCACGGCAACCCGCATGCCCCACTTCAGCGGCTCGGTGAGGAGCACCTGCTTGCCGGTGGCCCTGTTACGGACGAATCGTTCCGGGATCTCCACGTGGGCGTGGCCCACCAGGATGGCATCGATCCCCGGCACTTCCTCCGCCAACTGTGTGGAGGCATTTTCAGGGAACGGAAGGGCGTCTCCGTAGGAGGATCCCGGCGTCGCGCCTGAATGGCTGGAGACGATCACGACGTCGGCTCCGGCGGCCTTCATTTGCGGGATGACGATCCTGGCTTCTTCAACAATTCCGTTGAAGTCCAGTTTTCCCTGGACGTTGTCGCGGTCCCAGAGTGCGCAACCGGGTGTCACGAAGCCGACCAGTCCCACGGTCAGCCAGCCGTTGTCCGTCTTCACGCGCTTGAGCACATACGGGGTGAAGGCCCGCTCCCCGGTCACGGCGTCGTGGACGTTGGCACCGAGGAGCGGGAAGTCGAGTTGCTTCTCCCAGGTGCGAAGCAGCGGGATGCCGTAATTGAACTCGTGGTTGCCAAGACCGACGGCGTCGTAGCCCACCGCGTTCATGGCGAGGGCCATGGGGTGCGTGACCGACTCGGAAATTGGGCGAATTTTGGCAAAGTAGTAGGCCAGCGGCGTTCCCTGGATGGTGTCGCCCGCGTCGATGGTCAGCGTGCCTTGCGCCCCCCGCTCGGCCCGCATTGCCTTGATCAGCGTGGCCGCCTGGGCGACGCCGATCTTGTTGCCCGCCGCGTCCGCGTAGGCCGTGTCCTTGAAGTAGTCCCAGTTGAAGACGTTGTTATGCAGGTCGGTCGTGCCGAGCACTGTCAGGGTGAACTGCTTCTTTCCTCCGGGCTGGAGCGCCGGCAGGGCCTGTGCGCCGGGGGCTCCGGCCAGGGTGGCTGCGGCGGCGGTCCCGCCGACGAGGGCGGCCGTGAGCATGGCGCGGCGGGAGGGCGGAGAGGTCGGATCGGTCATCGTGTGAACTCCTTGACGTAGGTGGCCGGTAGGCACAAATCCAAAGTCTAGGGCTGCCTGAAGACCATGAAAAGGAGAGTCCACAATCTTTTTTCGGAACTTCACCCACTGTTGGTGCAGGTCCCGGACGCAGGAAACCCCGCCCACCGGAGTGGACGGGGTTTCCCGGAGCAGAAAGGAAAGCTGAACGCTTCCCGGAGCTCGAAGTGTTACTTGAGGGTAACGGTGGCGCCGGCAGCTTCGAGCTGCTCCTTTGCCTTCTCGGCAGCTTCCTTGGTGGCGCCTTCGAGGACGGCCTTCGGAGCGCTGTCAACCAGGTCCTTGGCTTCCTTGAGGCCCAGGGAAGTGATGGCGCGAACTTCCTTGATCACTGCGATCTTCTTGTCGCCAGCAGCTTCGAGGACGACGTCGAAGTCGGTCTTCTCTTCAGCTTCTTCAGCAGCGGCAGCCGGGCCGGCAACGGCAACGGCAGCAGCGGTAACTTCGAAGGTCTCTTCGAAGAGCTTGACGAACTCGGAGAGCTCGATGATGGTCAGTTCCTTGAAAGCTTCAATGAGCTCTTCGTTGGTGAGCTTCGCCATGGTGTGGCGTCCTTCCTATAGGTGGTGCTTGGCGGCCTGGGCCGTTGCCTTCACACCGGAGTCTGGTTTGAAAGAGAGTTAGTTCTCTTCGGTGGCTGCGGCTTCGGCCGGAGCTTCGGTCTCTGCTGCTTCTGCTGCCGGGGCTTCTTCAGCGGCGGGCGCTTCGGCAGCTGCCGGTGCACCGTTCTCTTCTTCAAGCTTGAGGCGCAGGGCGTCGATGATGCGTGCAGCAGCGGCAGCAGGAGCCTTGAGGATGCCTGCAACCTTGGCGAGCTGCAGCTCGCGGGACTCGAGTGCTGCCAGGGCAGCAACTTCGCTGGCGTTCAGTGCCTTACCCTCGAAGTAACCGGTCTTGATAACCAGCTGCTTGTTGGTCTTGGCAAAATCCGTCAGGCTCTTGGCAGCTGCAACTGCGTCACCCTTGATGAACGCGATTGCAGTGGGGCCGGCGAGCTGACCGTCGAATGCTTCGACACCAGCTTCCTTGGCTGCAATTGCGGTCAGGGTGTTCTTGACGACCGCGAACTTGGTGTCCTGGCCGAGAGAAACGCGCAGCTGCTTGAGCTGTGCAACGGTGAGCCCACGGTATTCGGTCAGGACAGCGGCGTTCGATTCCTTGAAATCGTTAGTGATCTCAGCTACTGCTGAAACCTTGGTAGGCGTTGCCATAACCCTCCTTCCGGGGATAGTGCCGGTGTTCCGGGTCCCCGCTCAGGTGAGCTAAAACTAAAAACGCCCCGGGCAGATGCACGGGGCTTGGCTCGACACGGTCCATGACTGTGGAGCTTTACTTCGTTCACCTGCGCTGGCCGCCCTATGTTCAGGGTCCTTCGTCCGGAGATCCACTGGCTCTCCCGCACACAACTGCAGAATTGAGCGATGCCCAGGAGAGTGGATTTCCAACAACCGACGGTCTTTGGTCCTCCAAGCTTACGGGCAACGCGGCCCGTACTCCAAATCGGCGCCGTTCAGCTGCTGCTCGGCCCCAGGTCCGGGAGGTCCTTCTGCCATATCCCCGTAACGCCTGCGGTATTGAAGCCCAGCTGCTGGTTCACTTTGAGCAGATATCTGTTTTCCGGGGCATTCCAGGTGTAGATGACCCTGGCGTCGGGGAACTGCTCGGTGAGGCGCACCATGTTCGCCACCTTGATCAGGAGGCCCAGCTTGTTGCCCCGGTGTTCCTGCATCACCACGGTGTCGTCCTGGAACACAACGTCCTGCCTTTGGGACAGGACGCTGATGGTGGTCAGCCCCACCAGCATGCCGGTGGCGATATGTTCGACGGCGGTGACCACCGTCCGCCGTCCCTGCGCGATAGTGGCGTCTTCCGCCTTCCGGATCATGGCGCCGTCGAACACCATCTGCTCTTCAGTCCGAGCGGACGGTTCGGTGTCTTCACCGGCCTGGTTCTCCAGGGCGGCCACGCCCTCGAGCCAGACGTCCGGGCACCTGTCCGTCCAGTGATGCAAGCGGTAGCGGCCCGAATTGGCCTGCTCGGCTTCGTCGGACAGCTCCGCGACCAGCTTGGTGTCCAGCGGCAACAGGCACGAACTGAACTGCTCGATGTGCTGCAAGGTGTAGCCGGTCTTCCGGGCGAACTCCACTTCCCGGCTTCCCATCGGAACAAAGCCGAGCCCGGAACCGGGGACAAGCTGGTCATCCACGGAGCTGCTCAATGAAACGCCAGGATGGTTGGTGTCGATCAGGATCAGGCTCCGGCCTTCGGCCCGGGCAAACTGCTCCGCCGCTTCCAGCAACTGACGCCCCACTCCCTGGCGCTGGAATTCCGGCAGAATGTCCAGTGTGAATTCCGCGAGGTCAAGGTTGTCGGCGAGTGGCAGGGCGATGTCCACCGTGCCCACAATTTGGCCCTGCACCTTGGCCACCAGGATGACCTGGCGCTCGTAGGGATCGGCAAGTTCCAGGAGCTTTTCAAGCGGCGTGTAGGCGAGATCATCACTCCCCCACGTTTGCATTCGCACCTTCCGGCCAACTTCGACGGCGGCCAGGAAGTCGGCGCTGTCGGGCCCGTCGAGGGAATCGGGAATCCAGAGTTGTTCGATCCGTACGTCTTCAACCATAGAGGGCGTCATTCCAGTCGTTTCTGCCACTCACCTTCAAAGCCGGCGGGCTTGAATCCAAGCGAATAATTATCGCCAGCATATGCCGGTTTGCGCTGGTATTCCACGTAATGACCGGCTCCGGTCAGAGCGTCCGCTGCCATTCGCCGTCATACCCCACGGGCTCCGGCAAACCAACGGGCGCAAACGCAGAAAGACCGTCCCGCAGCTGCGGGACGGTCTTTCAGGCGGAACAGGCGAGGATTAGACCTCGGTCAGGACCTTGGTGACGTTGGGGTCAACCGAGATACCCGGGCCGAACGTGGTAGCCACGGTGGCCTTCTGGATGTAGCGGCCCTTGGAAGCGGAGGGCTTCAGGCGAAGGACCTCTTCCAGTGCGGCTGCGTAGTTCTCTGCCAGCTTGATGGCGTCGAACGAAACCTTGCCGATGATGAAGTGCAGGTTCGAGTGCTTGTCGACGCGGAAGTCGATCTTGCCGCCCTTGATGTCGTTGACAGCCTTGGTGACGTCGGGGGTCACGGTGCCGGTCTTCGGGTTCGGCATCAGGTTACGCGGACCCAGGACCTTACCGAGGCGGCCAACCTTGCCCATGAGGTCAGGGGTGGCGACGGCTGCGTCGAAGTCGGTCCAGCCTGCTGCGATCTTTTCGATCAGGTCATCGGAACCAACGAAGTCGGCGCCGGCAGCGATTGCTGCTTCTGCCTTGTCGCCCGTTGCGAAGACGAGGACGCGGGCAACCTTACCGGTGCCGTGGGGCAGGTTAACGGTGCCGCGGACCATCTGGTCAGCCTTACGCGGGTCTACACCCAGGCGGAAAGCGACCTCAACGGTGGCGTCGAACTTGGACGGGTTGGTGTCCTTGGCCAGCGTCACTGCCTCGAACGGCGCGTAGAACTTCTCCGCGTCGATCTTGGCGGCGGCTGCCTCATATGCTTTGCTGCGCTTTGCCATGCTGCTTATTCTCCTTGTGCAGTTGTGGTCTGCGGACCGCGCTGGGCCCTGCCACAGTTGGATGATCGGGCTGGATCTCCAACATTTCAATGATTCAGTGGTGCCGGTCTCCCGGCGGTGCCGTCCGGCGTCGTGATCGGTTGCCCGAATACGCGAGCCGCATCAGCGGTGGGGAATTAACCCTCGACGGTGATACCCATGGAGCGGGCGGTGCCGGCGATGATCTTCGCTGCGCCTTCGAGGCTGGTGGCGTTGAGGTCTTCCATCTTGGTGGAGGCGATCTCGTTGACCTGGGCCTGGGTCAGCTTGGCAACCTTGACGGTGTGCGGGGTAGCTGAACCCTTGGCGACGCCTGCAGCCTTTTTGATGAGCTCTGCAGCCGGCGGGGTCTTGGTGATGAACGTGAACGAGCGGTCTTCGTAGACCGTGATTTCAACAGGAATAACGTTGCCGCGCTGGGCTTCCGTCGCAGCGTTGTACGCCTTGCAGAATTCCATGATGTTGACACCGTGCTGGCCAAGCGCAGGACCGATCGGCGGGGCCGGGTTGGCGGCACCTGCCTGGATCTGCAGCTTGATGAGGCCGGTGACCTTCTTCTTGGGAGCCAATGTAGGGTCCTTCTCTCAATTACGTCCTGGGACACAGGAGCGTGCCTCAGGTTGGTGGCCGCCATGGCGAGGCGGCCGGCCGCTTCGTGGCTGCTAAGCGGGCAGCCCCGGAGCGAATTCTGTGGGTGTTACTAGATCTTGGTGACCTGGTTGAATGCCAGGGTGACCGGGGTCTCGCGTTCGAAGATGGAGACCAGCACCACGAGGGTCTGAGAATCGACCTTGATCTCGGAGATCGTCGCGGGGAGGGTCTCGAACGGACCTTCCTTGACGATGACGGACTCGCCAACTTCGAAGTCGACGTCCACGGGAGCCGCGGCGTGCTTGACCGGTTTGCCCTTCTCGGCCTGCTCTTCTTCGAAGACCGGGGCGAGCATGGAGAAGACCTCGTCGAGGCGGAGCGGCACGGGGTTGTGGGCGTTGCCCACGAATCCGGTGACACCCGGGGTGTGCCGGACGGCACCCCACGAGGCATCCGTCAGGTCCATGCGGACCAGCACGTAGCCGGGGATGCGCACGCGGTTGATGACCTTGCGCTGGGCGTTCTTGATCTCCACGACTTCTTCCATGGGAACCTGGATTTCGAAGATGTAATCTTCCATGTCCAGGGTCTGGATGCGGGTTTCAAGGTTGGCCTTCACGCGGTTTTCGTAACCTGCGTAGGAGTGGATGACGTACCAGTCGCCTTCCTGGCGGCGCAGCTTGGCCTTGAACTCCTCGGCCGGATCAACCTCGGCCTTGGCGGCAGCTGCGGCCAAGGCGTCGGCCTCATCTTCGTCGGATTCAGCGTCGTCGCCCGTTTCGGCGTCGGCATCTTCGTCGCGTTCGGCGTCGTCAGCATCAGCGTCAGCGTCGGCTTCAGAGGAATCGTCGATGGAATCGGGCGCAGCAGACTCAACCTCGGACTCTTCCCCGGCTACCACCGCGGCGTCTGTTGTGCTGTCCGTGGACCCATCCAGCTCAGTCTCAGTTACCTCGAGCTCCTGCTCAGACACTTGGTCTCCTGCTTCCTCATTGCCTAACATGCCTATTTAAATGGCTCAATTCCGCACACCCCGTGAACGCTTCCGGATTATCGGGAGCATTCCACGCAGTCTGCGGACGGATCGCCTTAGCGGTCCGTGGGGCCTGTGCCGCCGAAGACCCAGCTCACTCCGGTCCCGAAAGCCAAGTCCAGGACGGTAACAATGAGCATCATGATGATCACGAACACCAGCACCACGAGCGTGTAGTTGATCAGTTCCTTGCGGGTGGGTGCTACGACCTTCTTCAGTTCGCCGATGACCTGGCGGATGAAGAGTGCGATGCGAGCGAAGAAGCCGGACTTGGCGGCGTTCTTGGCGGGGCGGCCCTTGGAGCTGCTTGCAGCCGTTTCGGTCACCTGGTCCTCACTCATCCTCGCAAATGTCGGATACCCGGCTCTGAACTGAACCATGGTTGCTGCGCTGGCTCCGACTAAACGCCGGAACCGCTTGCGCAGGGCAGACAGGACTCGAACCTGCAACCTGCGGTTTTGGAGACCGCTGCGCTACCAATTGCGCCACTACCCTATGGATCGAAAACCAATCACACCACACTTCCCGCAGACTTCACGGGGCGCAGGCCATCATCGTGTTTTCAACACCGGAGAACTAGTCTACGCAACAACTGCGCTTACGTCGAACCAGCCTCATTTCGGACCTTCTTCGCGACTGCCAGGGCCTGCCGACCGGGACACGGTCACATTCCTGGCCGTCACGCTGAACGATCCGCTGAACAGCATAGAGTAGATCTCGTCGAATCCCACATCCAGCCATCGAGCTGCAAGCGAAGAATGGACCCCGCCATGCCTGCCGCCCGCGTTTCCCAACGCATTTCCGCTATTGCCGAATCCGCCACCCTGGCCGTTGATGCCAAGGCCAAGGCACTCAAGGCAGCCGGACGGCCGGTCATCGGCTTCGGCGCCGGGGAACCCGATTTCCCGACCCCCGGCTACATTGTGCAGGCCGCCATTGAGGCCGCCGGCCAGCCGAAGTACCACCGCTACTCCCCCGCCGGAGGGCTGCCGGAACTCAAGCAGGCCATTGCGGACAAGACGTTCCGGGACTCCGGCTACAAAGCCCAGGCGTCACAGGTCCTGGTCACCAACGGCGGCAAGCAGGCCGTTTACAACACCTTCGCCACGCTGGTTGATCCGGGCGATGAGATCATTGTTCCCACGCCGTTCTGGACCACCTACCCGGAAGCCATCCGGCTGGCCGGCGGTGTGCCGGTGGAGGTCTTCGCCGGCCCGGAACAGGACTACCTGGTCACCGTGGAGCAGCTGGAAGCGGCCCTGACCGAGCGCACCAAGATCCTGCTGTTCGTCTCGCCGTCCAACCCCACCGGTTCCGTGTACTCGCCGGAGCAGGTCCGCGAGATCGGTCTCTGGGCAGCTTCCAAGGGACTCTGGGTGGTCACCGACGAAATCTACGAACACCTCACCTATGACGGCGTTCCCTTCACGTCCATTGCCACAGCGGTTCCCGAACTGGGCGACAAGGTGGTCATCCTCAACGGCGTCGCCAAGACCTATGCCATGACCGGCTGGCGGGTGGGCTGGATGATCGGTCCGGCAGACGTCATCAAGGCGGCCACCAACCTGCAGTCCCACGCCACGTCCAACGTCTCCAACATCATGCAGATCGCGGCCCTCGCCGCCGTCTCCGGCCCGCTCACCGCGGTGGACGAGATGAAGGTGGCCTTCGACCGCCGCCGGAAGGCGATTGTCGCCGGCCTGAACGCCATCGACGGGGTGGAATGCCCGACGCCGAAGGGCGCCTTCTACGTCTACGCGGACGTCCGCGGCCTGCTGGGCAAGGAATTCGAGACGGCGAACGGCACCGTGCGCCCGCAGACTTCAGCCGAGCTCGCTGCGCTCATCCTGGATGAGGTTGAGGTTGCGGTTGTGCCGGGCGAGGCATTCGGCCCTTCAGGCTACCTGCGGCTCTCCTACGCCCTTGGCGACGACGACCTCGCCACCGGAGTGGCGCGCCTCCAGGGCTTCCTCGGCAAGGCCAAGTAGGCACGCTCTCTCACTTTTCGCAGGAAAAGCTCAGACGCTCTCTCACTTTTCTCAGGAAAGTGAGAGAGCGTCCGTGTTTGGGCGGCAGAAAGTGAGAGAGCGTCTGTGTTTGGGCGGCAGGAAGTGAGAGAGCGTCCGTGTTGGGGCGGCAGGAAGTGAGAGAGCGTCCGGGGCGCGCTAGAGGAGGCGGCGTTCGGCCGCCCATTTGGTCAGTTCGTGGCGACTGGAGAGCTGCAGTTTCCGCAGCACGGCGGAGACGTGGGTTTCCACGGTCTTGATCGAAATGAACAGCTCCTTGGCCACTTCCTTGTAGCTGTAGCCCCTCGCGATCAGCCGCATGACCTCCAGCTCACGGGCGGAGAGGCGGTCCAGTTCGTCGTCGGCGATATCCGCGGGCGCCGTGCCGAACGCATCCAGCACGAAACCCGCCAGGCGGGGCGAAAAGACGGCGTCACCGCCGGCCACGCGGAGTACGGCGTCGGTGATTTCCGTGCCGGAGATGCTCTTGGTCACGTATCCGCGGGCACCGGCGCGGATGACTGAAACGACATCTTCAGCGGCGTCCGAGACGCTCAGTGCCAGGAACCGGGTGGTGCCCAGCAGCGCGGTTGAACCGGCGATCACCTCGCGGCCCCCGCCGCCCAGCCCGCCCGGCAGGTGCACGTCCAGCAGGACCACCTCAGGCCGGGTCTGCGCGATCACCGCGATGGCCTGTTCAACCGTTCCGGCCTCGCCCACCACGGTGACCCGGGCGTCCAGGTCCGCTTTGAGCCCCGACCGGAAAATGGCGTGATCGTCCACGATGACCACCCGGATCGCCGGGGTGGCACCCGCTTCGGCACTCCCAGGTACGACGTTGTTCACGATTTTCCCTCTCCGTTGTCCGCGGCGTCGGAAGGCAGCCTGAGCCTTACCTCCGTGCCGTCCGAGCTGCTGCTGATGACCGCGGTCCCGCCGTGCCGGTTCATCCGCCCGACAATCGATTCCCGGACCCCCATGCGGTCCTCCGGAACCGACTGCGGGTCAAAACCGGGACCACGGTCCTTCACGTAAACTTCCGCGCCGCCGTCGGCCACCTCAAGATACACGGATACCGCGCCGCCGCCGTGGCGCGACGCATTCACCATGGCCTCGCGGCTGGCCTGGACCAGGGCCTCATGCCTCGGGGTCATGACGGTATCTCCCACGCTGACCACGTCCACGGCATGGCCCAGGGAATCCTCAACCTCCGCGGCGGCGGCCCTGATGCGCTCCGACAACTGCCCCGCCTCCTTGCCTGGATCACGGTACAGCCACCCCCGCAACTCGCGTTCCTGCGCGCGGGCCAGCCGCACGACGTCGTTCTCGTTGCCCGCCCGCCGCTGGATCAACGCGAGCGTCTGCAGCACGGAATCGTGCAGGTGGGCGGCAATCTCCGCGCGCTCCGTTGCCCGGACGCGGCCTGCGCGCTCGGTTTCAAGATCCCGCCAGAACTTCAAGCCCCACGGAAGCAGCACCAGTGCCACCCCGCCAAGGACCGCCACGGAAGCCAGCAGCGCCAGCCAGGTCTGTTCCCAGGAGCCGGAGCCGGACACCATCACCAGGACGCCCGCCACTACCAGGGCCAGCCCGGCGGCAAGCCTGGCCCAACCGCCGGCCTGGTCTGCCTTGGTCTTGTCGAGCAGTCCGGCACGGCGGGTTTCGTCCAGTTGGATCCAGGCGATGGCTGCCCCGCCAAGGATCGCCGCGGCCGGGATGAGCGTCCCAAGCGGAACGTCCACACCCAGCATGCGCGCGATCAGGATTCCGCCCGCCAGCAGCAGACCAGCGCCCAGGAGCACTTCCTTGCCGTACGGCATGCTCCGGATGCGGAACCACGGAGCGGTGGCCGCGGGCCCACCGGCGGCCGCACCGGCGGCCCCCTGGCTGGTACCGGCTGCGGCCCCAGCCCTGGACCCCTGGCCCGCTCCGGAGGCTAAGCCCTGATCCGGCGTATCGGGCAGGGCGGCCGTGGCCGGGAAGGCTGCTGCGGCAGGGAACGGGCCGGAGGCAAAGTCCGGCGGTACCGGCAGCTGCCCCGGTGCGCTCACGGCAGGCGCAATGGGCGACGCCGGGCGCCGCGCGTTCCGCTTCGCGTTCTCGTCCGCAGTAGGAACCATGATCCAGAGCCATGCATAGAACGCCAGCCCCGCCCCGCCGGCGAGCGCCGCCACCGCCATGCCGATCCGGACCATCCGCACCGGCCAGCCCAGGTGGGCGGCCAGGCCCGCGCAGACGCCTGCAATAACGCGGTCGCTGCTGCGGACCAGGGGAGGTCGGGTAAAGGCCGTTGTCATGTGTCAATCCAAACACGTATCAGGGTCCCGCATGCCTGATTTCAGGCGGAACCGGGGGTCAGTCAGGGGTAGCTCAGGGTGTTCCCCAATAGAGCGCAGGCGGCGCAGACGGCAGGATCGAAGTATGAACTCGCACAATGCACACCCAGATGAAGATCCGCTGCCGTCCGGCCGTCCCGATTCCGGTTCCGCCACGTCAGCTGAAGGCGGTTCCGACGGCGGCGCCCCCGTCCGGGACGGGACCGGCTCCGGTTTCGGTTCCGAGCCGGTCTCCGGGTCAGGTTCCGGCCCGGACTCGGACTCCGCGCAGGGCAGCTTCCCCGACGGCCCGCCACCGCTCTATCCCACGGCCGGGTTTCCCGGCACCCAGTACCCGGGCGGCCAGCTCCCCCCTTCCCCGCCGGCGGACGCCCCCTACGCTTACCCCCAGTCCCAGCCCCAGAACTTCTTCAACTGGGTCCGGAGCCACGGCATTCAGCGCGGACGGGACCGCTGGATTGGCGGTGTGGCCAGCGGCATCGCACACCGGCTGGGCGTCGATCCGCTGATCGTGCGCGGCGTCTTCATTGTCCTGTCGATTTTCGCCGGAATCGGAGTATTGCTCTACGGCATCGCCTGGGCCCTGCTGCCGGAGCCCGATGGCCGCATCCATGTGCAGGAAGCCGGCGCCGGACGCTGGTCCACCGGCATGACAGGGGCACTCATCACCACGGTGATCGGCTTCCCCAGCCTGGGCAGCGGGTTCTGGGGCTGGGAACGGAACGGATTCGGCGGCTTCTTCTGGACAGTCTTCTGGATAGCCGGCGCCATCTATCTCATCTACTACCTCTCGCAACGCGATAAGGCCACCACCGGAGCGCCCATCATGACCACCCCATCAGACACCGGCGCGGCCACCGGCGGAACCGCCTTTGCAGCCACGTCGCCCGCCGGTACCTCCTCCCCTGCAACGGGCACGCCCTACGAACCGGGTGCCTACGCCGGCGGCCCGTACACCGGCGGGCCCTCTGCCAGCGGTCCGTACGACGGCGGCGCTCCCGGCTCGGGCGGCTACGGCGCCATCCCGCCATACGGCGGCGGCGCTCCCGGCTCGGGCGGCTACGGCGCCATCCCGCCGTACGGCGGCGGGTACGGCGGCCCGTCCGCTCCCGCGCCCAAGGCACCGAACCTTGGCCCGGGTGCCCCTGCCGTGGCGGTAACAGCAGGTCTTGCCCTGCTGGTGGGCGGAGGCATCAAAGCCCTCGAAGCCCTCAACATCACCAACCTCGGTGACGCCACCAACGCCGTGGTGTGGGCCAGCGGCGCCGCCGTGCTGGGCCTCGGCATCCTGGTCGCAGGACTCAGGGGCAGGACCTCCGGCATCCTTGGATTCTTCGCCGTCGTGGCCCTCATCATTGGCGGGATATTCAACGTGGTGCCCAACGGAGACCGCTTCCGCTTCCAGGACGCCAACTGGAACCCGGCCAGTATCGAACAGGCGCGGGAAGGCTTCGACATCACCGGGGGCAGCGGAACAGCCGACCTGACCCGGCTGAACATCACCCCGCCGCTGGGCACCGACGTCGTCATTCCCATGGATGTCACTGCAAGCAACCTGACCGTCATCATTCCGGACACCGTTCCCGTGGAAATCCGCGCGGACATGACCCTGGGCAACCTTAATGAAGGCTCGCAGAACCACGGGGGCATGACCACCAAGCAGAGCAATTACAACACTGACAAGCCGGGCGCCGCGCTCATCCTCGAAATCGACGGCACCATGAGCAACATCACCATCCAGGAAGGAAAGTGACATGAGCAGCTACGAACCTGCCCCGGACTCCACGCCGCAGGCAAAACAGCAGGCAAAAGGACAGGCAGCGCCCTCACCCGCGGAAGCGACGCCCAGCGCCGGAGCACGCCACGGCGGCCAGTCACCGGCCAGGGTGGGCACAGTGGTCTGGGGACTTATCGTCCTGGCGCTGGCGGCGTTGATCATCATCGGCCAGCTCGGCATCGTGGTCCTGAACGGAACGTACGTGCTCATCGGCCTGATGATCGGCGCCGGTGCCGCACTGGTGGTTGGCGGGCTCCTCTCAGCCCGCGGACGTGACAAAGAATCCACAACAGGGAAGTCTTGAGGCATGGATAAGTTCTTCAGCATCGTCAGGGGCCTCGGCCTGAAACGCGGACCGCAGCGGTGGCTGGGCGGCGTGTGCGGAGGCATCGCCGCAAAGCTCAACGTGGACGTCGCCTTCGTGCGGATCGCGTTCCTGCTCCTCAGCCTCCTGCCCGGGCCGGCCTTCGTGTTCTACGTGGCAGCGTGGCTCATTCTCCCGGACCAGCGGAACGCCATCATCCTGCAGTCGTTCCTGGATAAACGATCAATTAACGGATCCTGACCACGAGGTCCAGGGGCCCCGGCTCTGCAGAGCCGGGGCCCCTTTCGTTCGCCATGAATGAGCTGCCCTTTGTAACCGGTTTGTGTCGTAACCCACACTCACCACTACAATCTAGGTGAGCTCAGCGTGGCGCTCTGCCTGTACACCCCCTCACCAGGATTTGAGCCGAGACATGAAAATTGGAATTCTCACCAGCGGTGGCGACTGCCCCGGACTGAACGCCGTGATCCGCGGTGCCGTCCTCAAAGGGATCGCCATCCACGGCCACGAATTCGTAGGATTCCTCGACGGCTGGCGCGGCGTCGTCGAAGGCGACGTCATCGACATTCCCCGCACCATGGTCCGCGGCATCGCGAAGCAGGGCGGTACCATCCTCGGCACGTCCCGGACCAACCCGTTCGAAAACGGCGGCGGCCCCGACGTCATCAAGGCCCACATGGACCGGCTCGGCATCGATGCGATCATCGCCATTGGCGGCGAAGGTACGCTGGCCGCAGCCAAGCGGCTGACCGACGCCGGCCTGAAGATCGTCGGCGTTCCCAAGACCGTGGACAACGACCTTGACGCGACGGACTACACCTTCGGCTTCGATACCGCCGTCCAGATCGCAACCGAGGCCATCGACCGCCTCCGCACCACCGGTGAATCGCACCACCGCTGCATGATCGCCGAAGTCATGGGCCGCCACGTGGGCTGGATTGCCCTGCACGCGGGCATGGCATCGGGCGCCCACGCCATTCTCATTCCGGAGCAGAAGGCCTCCATGGACCAGATCACCGAGTGGGTGGAGGAAGCCCACGCGCGTGGCCGCGCGCCCCTGGTGGTTGTGGCCGAGGGCTTCGTTCCGGAAGGCCAGGAAACGCCGCATTCCGAGCGCGGACTGGACACCTTCGGTCGTCCGCGGCTGGGCGGCATCGCCGAAATGCTGGCTCCCGAGCTTGAGGCACGCACCGGTATTGAGACCCGCGCCACCGTCCTGGGTCACATCCAGCGCGGTGGCGTCCCCTCCGCATTCGACCGTGTCCTGGCCACGCGCCTGGGCATGGCCGCCATCGACTCGGTGGTGGACCAGCGCTGGGGCACCATGGTGTCGCTGCACGGCACGGACATTGTCCACGTTGGCTTCGATGCCGCCCTGGGCAATCTCAAGCGCGTTCCGCAGCACCGCTACGACGAGGCCGCAGTCCTCTTCGGCTAGGCCAACGGCCACAGCAGGCCAACAGCGCGAACGGACATTTATGGCGCCATGAACAGGGCCGCAAATGTCCGTTCGCGCTTCGCACCGCTGGGTAGGGTTGAGTCATGACTCTCGACCCCGGTTCCGCAGACATCATCCAGCTGGCATGGGCCCGCCATTTGGGCCTCGATGACGGAGCCTTTGCCGCGGCCCGGAAGCTCGACGCCGATGCGGCGGTTTCCGGGGCAGGCCCGCTGGCAGCAGGCGCACGTATCACGCGGGCGGACGAGTCCCGGAAATCAGTGGACTTTGTGCGGTTGTTCGGCGCTTCGGCCCTGGTGGGACCCCAGTGGGTCATCGACGCCGCAGAGGATATCCCGGACGAGGACCTCGCCCAGCACGTGACGCTCCTGACCATCACGCGGCAGCATGGCGGCCACGGCCAGGGGGCAGCCGCCCTCTTCTTCGCCGACGATCTCCCCCTGCGCCAGCCGGCCGAGGAGCTGACCGTCTCGCACGGGAACCCCGAAGCCATTGAACTGGAAGGCCTGTGTCCGCCGGACGACGTCAACGAGGTGGGATTGTCCGATCTCGAACATCGCTTCACCATCCTGCGCGATGACAACGGCCGCAAGGTCCCGGTTGCCTGTGGCGCCTACTCCGAGTGGGAGGGCATCCTGGCCCAGATGGGGGTCCTTGTGGATCCCGACTGGCGTCGCCGGGGGCTCGGCTCCCTGGCAGCCTCCATTGCCGCCCATGAAGCCCTGGCGGCGGGGCTCACCCTGCAGTGGCGCTCGGACGTCAGCAACAAGGGCGCACTGGCAATAGCGCGCAGCCTCGGGTTCTCGACCGGCGGCATCCACACCAGCGTGCTGCTGGGCTGACCGGAATCAGCCCGGCACACGTTTAGGCGGACTTGGTCTGCGCTGATTCGGCTTCGGTTGCCGTTGCGCCTTCCGCTGACGCGGGGGCACCGGACCCACCCCAGTTGTGAACCGGCTTCGGTTTGGCGAAGAACAGCGCCACGGCCGCGCCAAGCAGGATCACCGCCGCCGGCAGCAGGATGGACTGGCCCATCGCCGTCGAGAACCCTTCATGCAGTGCCTCCGGCAGTGTGCCGCCGAACGCCATGGGGCTGGCCCCGCCGGAACCGTCAGGTGCCGCCGGAAGCTCCGCCGCGAGGCGCGACTGGATCAATACCGCTATGGCGGCGCTGCCCAGCACCGCACCGATCTGTCGGGTGGTGTTGTAGACGCCCGAGCCGGCGCCAGCCTGGCGCGGCGGCAGGTTCCGGGTGGCTGTGGAGCTCAGCGGCGCCCAGATGCCCGCGTTTGCGAACCCCAGCACTGCACTGGGCAGCAGGAACAGCCAGATGGGTGTGTCCGGGTGCATGAGGGAGGAATTCCAGAACAGCGCCACCGACATCAGGACCAGACCGGCCGCGGTGATGTACCTCGGGTTGACCCGGTCAATAATCCGCCCCACAACCGGCGCCAGCCCACCCGAGATCAACGCCATCGGGACCATCATCAGCGCAGACTGCGTAGGTGTCAGGCCACGGACCACCTGGTAGTAGAAAATCAGCGGGAGGCTGAACGCCGTCACCGTGAAGCCCACCGTGGTGATACCGATGTTGGCCAGAGAGAAGTTGCGGTCCTTGAACAGTGAAAGCGGGAGAAGCGGCTCGCCCTTGTTGAACCGCTGCCACAGCACGAAGCCCACCAGGACCACAAGGCCGGCGATGATCAGGCTCCAGACGGTGATGGGCCCTGTGATGGTGCCCCAGTTGTACGTCTCGCCTTCCTGGATGCCGAACACCAGCAGGAAGAGCCCGACGGCGCTGAGCAGCACGCCGGGGATGTCGAACTTGTGCGGGTGGGTGCTCAGGGAGGGGACAAAGCGCAGGGCCAGGATGAAGCCGATAAGGCCCACAGGCACGTTGATGAAGAAGATCCATTCCCAGCCGAGGCCGTCCACCAGCACGCCGCCCAGGATCGGCCCCACCAGCGTGGCGACCCCCGCTGTGGCACCCCAGATCCCCATGGCGGCACCGCGCCTGTCCGGCGGGAAGATCCGGGTGATCACCGCCATGGTCTGGGGCGTCATGATTGCGGCGCCAAAGCCCTGGACCACGCGGGCCAGAATAAGCGTCTGGACGTCACCTGACAACCCGCACCACAGGGACGCCAGGGTGAACACCACCAGGCCCGTGAGGTAGAGCCTCTTGGGCCCGAACCGGTCGCCCAGCCGGCCGGTGATCAGCAGCGGCACGGCGTACGCCAGCAGGTAGGCGCTGGTCACCCAGATGACGGAATTGATATCCGCGTTCAGGCCTTCCATGATCCGGGGGTTGGCCACCGAGACGATGGTGGTGTCGATCAGGATCATGAAGAAGCCGATCACCAGGGACCATAGGGCCGGCCACGGCCTAGCTACGTTTTCCATGTGAATCCTTCAGGTGTGGTTGTGGAGTGGTCCGCTACCAGGGGAGTTCCCCGGAGCGGAGCTGGTCCTGCAGGCTGCGTATCCAGCCCGTCTCGGACCGCAGCATGGTCTGTTGGTACTGGAGGTCAATCCAGTACTTGCGTGCCACGTCCTTCGTCCGGACGGCCGCCTCGGCTGTCTGCAGGAACTCCAGTTGTTCCTGCAGCAGAACCAGCCGTCGGTCCAGGAGGTCCAGGACGACGCCGGCGGGCAGGTTGTACGCCTCGGCCACGGCCAGCGGGAACGACGGGTATTCGTTGACCGGCTCGGCGAGCATGTCCTGCAGGCGGGCCGTCAAGGCTTCCCGGCCGGCGGGCGTAATCCGGTAGGTGGTCCGTTCCGGCCGGTTGCCCTCCCGGTCCGTTCCGGCCGCTTCCACCAGGCCCCGCTCTTCGAGCCTGCCGACGGCGTGATAGAGGGTTCCGGGGCGGACCTTGACCAACCGGTCTTCGTGTCTGGCCATCAGCAGCTGGTACATCTCGTACGGGTGCATCGGTTCTTCGACGAGGAGCGACAAGGCAGAGATGCCGAGCGGCGTCAGCGGGGCGGATCGGGGCATTGTTCCGGTCACTCCCCTGCCTCACTCCCTACTTGGACGGCTTCTTGGCCAATATTCGGCTCCAACTATTCCACATGGAATATTAGGGCGCAAGAAAGCCCGCGCATCCAAGGATCCGCGGGCTCCCGGCCTTCCCGTTGCCGGCCGGGGTCAGCCGAGCAGGGCCTGGATGTCGGTCCTTGCAAACATTTCTGCCGCAGCCCGTGCCGACGGCGCTCCGGCATCCGGGTCAGCGCCTGCTCCCAGGAGTGCCTCGGCGACGTCCGCGTAGCCCTTGAAGGCGGCGCCGGCGAGCGGCGTCTGGCCCCGGTCGTTGACGGCGTTGGCATCGGCACCGTGCTGCAGGAGCAGCTGCACTGCCGGGGCGTGGCCGTGGTATGCAGCCAGCATCAGCAGGGAGTCGCCGGAGGCGTTGGTCATGTTGGCCGGCGCGCCTGCATCGAGGTAGCTGCCCAGGAGCGCGGTGTCGCCTTGGCGTGCCGCGTCAAAGAGGGCGTGGGCCAAGGCCAGTGTTTCGTCGTCGGGGCCGGCGGGGCCGGCTCCCGGGATGTCAGCGTGGTCAGTCATCGGTGTGTTCCCTTCAGGAATCCGGTCTGGCGGCCCACAACTTGCCCTGCATCGGGAGCCACAATGACTTCCTGCGCGGCCGTGTAGGGTTCGTCGCCGTCTACGACCGTCAGTATTTCATCCGGAGAGACCGAACGCTTTATGACTGCGAGTGCCACGGGGCCCATTTCGTAGTGCTGCACCACGGAGGTCACCGTTCCCACTTTGCGCTCCCCCAGGCGTACTTCGCTGCCCACAGCCGGGAGGGTGTGCTGCGAGCCGTCCAGCTGGAGGAAGACCAACCGCCGCGGCGGATGGCCCAGGTTATGAACACGGGCGACCGTCTCCTGGCCCTTGTAGCACCCTTTGGCCAGGTGGACTGCGGTGCGCAGGAGGTCAAGCTCATGCGGAATGGTCTTGTCATCGGTTTCCGCGCCAAGACGGGGACGCCAGGCGGCGATGCGCAGCGCTTCGGCGGCCCAGACGCCGGCCAGCGGCCGGTCACCCACGGTGGCTTCGAGTTCCGCGGCCGGCACCAGGTATTCAAACCATGGCCGCTCCATGCCCGGGTGCGACTCTTCCGCGACAACCGAGTAGGCGTAGCCACCGGCTCCCACATGCGGCCAGGGGTCTTCCCACACTTTCAGGCCGGACCACTCCTCAACCCGCCGCGTGGATCCGAGGACGGCCCAGTCGCCGGAAACATCCGCAATTTCAACGCGGAGCATGAACTTCATCCGGTTCAGCCACTCCGCCAAGGGTGCCGCTTCGGCGGCCTCAACGATCAGCCAGGTGGTCCCGCCGTCGTCAATGACCCGCGCGTCGTACTCAATGCGGCCCTGGACGCTGAGCAGCAGCAGTTCGCTGGACTCCCCCGGCGCAAGGTTGGTGACCTGCTGGGAGGAGAGGGTGTTGAGCCAGCTCAGGCGGTCCGGACCGGAGACGGTGACCACGCCGCGGTGGGAAAGGTCGACGACGGCGGTGCCGGCTGCCAGCGCCCGCTGCTCCCGCAGCGGTTCACCATAATGCGACGCGACGCCGGAGTCCGCACCGCCGGCCTCGACGGCGCCCGGGCGCGACAACAGGGGGCTCTTGATAGTCATATGTAGTAGAAGTCCTTAGGGGCTAGCGGTATTCCGGATTCTCGAAGTCGAACCGGGTGCCGGCTTTCCATTCCTCCGGCAGGTTGCCGTAGGCGGGGATCCCGCCGGCGTCCTTCAGGATTCGGGCCAGGTGCAGCAGGTTCCACGTCATGAACGTGGTGTTGCGGTTGGTGAAGTCGCTTTCCGGTCCGCCGGACCCTTCGTCGAGGTAGCTCGGGCCCGGCCCCACCGGTCCGATCCAGCCGGCGTCAGCCTGCGGAGGGATGGTGAAGCCGATGTGCTGGAGGCTGTAAAGGACGTTCATCGAGCAGTGCTTAATGCCGTCCTCGTTGCCGGTAATGAGGCAGCCGCCCACTTTGGGGTAGAAGGCCCACTGGCCTTTGTCGTTCAGTTGCCCCGAGTGCGCGTAGAGGCGTTCGATCAGTTTTTTGGTCTGGGAGGAATTGTCGCCCAGCCAGATAGGGCCGGCCACCACCACGATGTCCGCTTCCTGGACCGCGGGGTACAGCCCGGGCCACTCGTCGGTTGCCCAGCCGTGCTCGCGCATGTCCGGATATACGCCGCTGGCAATGTCGTGGTCAACGGTCCGGATCACCCGCGTGGCGACGCCCTGCTTCTCCATGATCCGGCGGCTGACCTCGATCAGGCCGTCCGTGTTGCTGGTCTCCGGAGATTTTTTGAGGGTTCCGTTGAAGAAGACGGCCTTGAGATCGCCGTATTTAGCTTTGGTCCGCTGATCTGGCGTACCCGGGTCCGGATGAAGGCTGTTCACGGTCTTGCTCCCTGCGCTCGTTGCGGAAAACAATAATCGGTGAGGCCTGCCGGCCGGGGTGTCAGAGTCCGGCCGGCCTAGGAAATCTTGCTGAGGATGGCCGAAGCGTGGGCTTCCAGGCCGCCGCCCTGAGTGGCGCCCGCCCCGCTCGCCACGTCCCACCGCCAGAGCAGCTTCCCGTCCACCAGACCGAAGATCCGGGTTGCCGCCGTGTACTCCTTGGAGTGGCTCCCACGCATGACCATGTCGGTGCTCAGCTGGATCTGGGGGCCCTTGATCTGGCCGTAGTACAGCTCGGAGATGCCGCCGGGATGGGAGATGGAAACGGAGATGTCGAAGCCGCCGTCGCTGTTGCGCAACGCTTCGACTTCGTCGGCGCTTTTCAGCACCGGAACGATGTCGGCCGGGATCAGCCCCGGACCGCCGTCCTCCTCCCGCTGCTTCCGCTCCAACGCCCAGAAGCCGGTCTCCACCGTCAGCGGGCGCAGCCTGGTGCCCTCATCGTCGGTCAGCCAGCTCTCGGCGCGGTACTGGAGGTACGGCAGGCCGTTGTGCGTGAAGGACACATGCTGGGAGAAATGCTCGGAATCTTCCTCGCCGGCGCCCAGGCGTCCGCTGCCCTCCCACTCACCAATGAGCCAGGACAACGGGACGAGCTCGGGCGTGAGGTCTGTAGGAATTTCAATCGGCACAGTAACTACCTCCGCAGACAACTAGCTCTGGACTGGTATTACTTCTGGCCCTTGAAGAGGCGGTAAACCACGAACCCAGCGAACCATGCCATGGAAAGGCTGGCAATGCCAAGCAGGACAAGGAAGAAAATCTCAAATGCAAGTACGGACATGATGCCATCCTAACGCGTTAGTAGATGAGTAGTTTGTCTATGAAGTACGCGAGCGAACCCACCGCTGCCACGGGTGCAAGGCCCATGCCCAGGGCGGCCGGAAAGTTAATCCGGTCCCCGCGGAGTATAACCAGCCTGCGCAGGCTGACGAGAACTGCGCCTACCGTAACGCCCACCACGGCGGCGGGTATTACGGCGATGTTTGAGAAGATCAGGCCTGCCAGCGGAGCAGTGAGGCCGGCCAGCACAATGCCCAGCGGCGCCACAATCCGGTCCGGCCAGCGGATGAGCCCGGCCAGCAGGGCAAAGGCGGCACTGATGCCGGCCACGAGCAGCATTTCCTTGACGCCGTTGAACCTCGAAGCCGCAATCCACCCTGCACCAAGACAGGACAGCAGCACACCTGCGCTAGAACCCAGCGTGGATTCCAGCCGCTGCGCCTGGCCCGTGCCGCGAAGCAGCTGCATCAGGAAAACAGCCATCACGCCTGCCGCAATAAACGCCGGGGTCCAGTCGAGGAAACCGGGCGCCGGGACATAGGTGGCTGCCACAGCCGAGCCCGCTCCGGGCAGTCCGATAATTGCTGCGAGGGTCTTCTTGGCGGGGATGTCCAGGAAGTGGGGCCAACCGACTCCGACGGCCAGGGCTACGAGTATGGCGACACCAAGCAGCACTTCAGGGGAGGTGTAAGCGCCGCCGATAAAGACAGCAAGCCCGGCCAGCCCGATGGTTCCGATGGTCCACGGCTTCACTGTTTACCCGCGCTCACTCTCTGCTGACATCTTCTTCGCTGCGTCCAATCCTGCCTTATGTGACCTGCTTATGTCGCAAAACGCGAATTGAAACAGGCCTGATCAGTGTCTGTTAAGGGGCAATTGGGTATACTCAAAGCTCAGCTACGCTTCCTTCGGAGGATGCGGGCCCGGCCGGATTTCCGGCCGGCCACGACCGACGCGGGCAGCCAGTACCGGCCGGTGAAAGCCCGGTTCAGACGCCCAAAGATGCGCGGACAGCCCCTTGGAGGAACAATGTCGCACATCCTGCTACTGACGAACAGCACCGGATCATCGGTGGACATTCTGCCTGCCTTGGAATTGCTCAACCACCGCGTTCATATCCTCCCGGCCGAGCCCACCGCCCTGCTGGAAACCGACCCCTGCGACGTCGTCCTGCTGGATGCCCGCAAAGACCTGGTCGGTGCGCGGTCCCTCACCCAATTGCTCAAGGCCACCGGGCTCAGTGCACCATTGATGCTGATCCTCACAGAAGGCGGCATGGCAGCCGTCTCCTCGGCCTGGGCAGTGGACGACATCCTGCTGGACTCCGCGGGTCCGGCTGAAGTCGAAGCACGGATCCGGCTCTCTGTCGCGCGGGCCGTCCCGGAGAAAGAGGATCTTCCCACCGAAATCCGCGCCGCCGGCGTCGTCATCGACGAAGCAAGCTATACGGCCAGGGTCAACGGCGCTCCCCTGAACCTGACGTTCAAGGAATTCGAACTCCTGAAGTACCTGGCGCAGCACCCCGGCCGGGTGTTCACCCGGCAGCAGCTCCTCACGGAGGTGTGGGGCTATGACTACTACGGCGGCACCCGCACCGTGGACGTCCACGTCCGGCGGCTGCGGGCCAAGCTCGGCGCCGACCACGAAAACCTGATCAGCACGGTACGCAACGTAGGCTACCGCCTGACCCTCGTGCGGCAGCCCGAGGAGGAGCTGACGGAGGCATAGCCTTCCGCAGCGGCTGCAGCTGCCGGCGGCGCGAGCCGCTCCCGCAAACTCAACGCAACGAAGAAGCCCCGGACCAATGGTCCGGGGCTTCTTCGTTGGCTTAGAGGCCTGCAGTGGAGGACATACGGGTCGAACGTATCGAGGCCACCCCAGTGGTGGATCCCCCTCAGTTCCCGCTTCAGGAAGCCGGAACAGGTAATGACTATACGTGCCGGATCCGGCCGCATCAAATCGACCCGAATCCCGCCGTCAGCCGGACGGGCCGTATAGCCTGTACACCATGAGTCCTGCACATCCCGAGAACTGGCCCGTACTCGTCATCAAAGGCGGAGTGGACGATGAACTGCTCAGGGATTTCACAGCCCTCGCCACGGCCGCCGAAGAGTCTGACGGAAACCCTCCCCTGTCCGAGCAGACTTTTGTGACCCTTCGCGCAGGCGAGTCGGGAAGCCACTCACTCCTGACCCTGGCGCTCTATGCGCCCGATGAAGATTCGGATCCCGCCACCGCCCAGGACCTCGCCGGCTTCGCAGTGGTGGTGGAGGAAGCGGACGGTACAGGTGTGCTGGAGGTGGCGGTGCATCCGAGCTACCGGAACCAGGGCGTAGCCGACAGGCTGGTTGCCACGCTCAAGGCATCACGGGGTTTCGACGGGCTCAAGGCGTGGTCCCACGGAAACCACGAGGCAGCAGCGGACCTTGCGGCCAAGTACGGTTACGCCCCCATCCGCGAGTTGTGGAAGATGCGGCTCACAGCGTCTGACGCTGAACTGCCCGACGCCGCCCTCCCGGACAACGTGAGCCTGCGGGCCTTCGTCCCCGGGCAGGACGAGGAGGCCTGGCTGGCAGCCAACAAGGCCGCCTTCAGCCACCATCCGGAGCAAGGCAACATGACGCGGCAGGATCTGGACGCCCGGATGGCTGAGGACTGGTTCGACGCCGCCGGCTTCCTCCTCGCCGTCGACCCGTCCGGCCGGATCCTCGGCTTCCACTGGACCAAGGTGCACCCTGGCCACGGCGGCCATCCCGCCATCGGTGAGGTCTATGTGGTGGGTGTGACCCCCGAAGCCCAGGGCATGGGACTGGGCAAGGCCCTCACCGTGGCCGGCATCAAATACCTGCAGAACAAGGGCCTTCACGCGGTCATGCTCTACACGGATGCGGACAATACGCCGGCCGTTGCGCTGTACCGCCGGCTCGGCTTCACGCGGTGGGATGCGGACGTGATGTACGGACCCAAAAACGGCGGTTAATCCAATCGGCAGACGCATGCGCCGCGGTTCAGGAAATCTGCGTATCCCCTGAATCGAATGCTTGTAAGGTTGAAGGTAAACCGCGCCAGCAAAAGGAGTGACCATGCAACCGGAATCAGCCGGAATCGCCACGTCTGAGGCCAAGGTGCTTCCGGTGCGCGCCCGCTTCGGGTCCTCCGAGGTCCCTGCTTCCCGTGCCACGCAGGACCGGATCGACATTCCCGAGTTCGCACCCAATCTTGAGCCCGAGGGAGACATCAGCCCGGACCGGTTCCTGGACCGTGAATTGAGCTGGCTGGCTTTCAACTCCCGGGTGCTGGAACTTGCCGAGGACCCCACCCTGCACCTGCTGGAGCGTGTCAGCTTCCTGTCCATCTTTGCCTCCAACCTGGACGAGTTCTTCATGGTCCGCGTGGCCGGCCTGAAGCGCCGGATCGCCACCGGGCTGGCCGTCCCGTCGCCGGCAGGACTGAGCCCCATGCAGGTTCTGGACCAGATCGGCGAAGCCGCCCACCGCCTTGCGCAGCGCCACGCCCGGGTCTATGCCGAACAGATCCGGCCGGCCCTGGCGTATGAGCACATCCACCTCATGCACTGGGATGAGCTTGACGACCAGGCCAAGGACCAGCTCAGCGCCATGTTCGCGGAAAAGGTCTTCCCCATCCTGACCCCGCTGGCAGTGGATCCCGCCCACCCGTTCCCCTACATTTCGGGACTGTCGCTCAACCTGGCCGTGGTGGTCCGCAACCCCGTCAGCGACAAGGAACTGTTCGCCCGCGTCAAAGTTCCGGACCAGCTGCCCCGCCTCATATCCATTGACGGCCCGCGTGCCGGCTCGGTCCCCGGCCGGGTGGCCCGGTTCATCGCACTGGAAGAAGTCATCGCCGTCCACCTGGACCAGCTGTTCGCCGGCATGGAGGTCCTGGAGCACCACACGTTCCGCGTCACCCGCAACGAGGACGTTGAGGTGGAAGAGGACGACGCCGAGAACCTGCTGCAGGCGCTCGAAAAGGAACTGCTGCGCCGCCGGTTCGGCCCGCCGGTGCGACTCGAAGTCACCAACGACATCAACCCGAACATCCGGGCGCTGCTGATCCGCGAACTGGGCGTGGAGGAGTCCGAGGTCTACTCCGTACCTGCACCGTTGGACCTCCGCGGCCTGTCCGTCATTGCCGGGATCGACCGCGCGGACCTGCATTACCCGAAGCACGTTCCGCACACCTCGCGGTACCTGAACGAATCGGAGACGTCGAAGGCAGCCAACGTGTTCGCGGCCATGCGCCGGCGGGACATCCTGCTGCACCACCCGTACGATTCGTTCTCCACGTCCGTCCAGGCCTTCCTGGAGCAGGCAGCGGCGGACCCCAAGGTGCAGGCCATCAAGCAGACGCTGTACCGCACTTCGGGCGACTCCCCCATCGTCGATGCCCTCATTGATGCGGCAGAGGCAGGCAAGCAGGTGCTGGCCCTGGTGGAGATCAAGGCCCGGTTCGATGAACAGGCCAACATTTCCTGGGCACGGAAACTGGAACAGGCCGGCGTGCATGTTGTGTACGGCATCGTGGGCCTGAAGACCCACTGCAAGCTCTCCCTCGTGGTCCGCCAGGAAGTGGACGGGCTGCGGCGCTACTGCCACATCGGCACCGGCAACTACCACCCGCGCACGGCCCGCTACTACGAGGACCTCGGGCTGCTGACGGCCAACGAGCAGGTGGGCGAGGACCTTTCCAGGCTCTTCAACCAGCTCTCCGGCTACGCTCCGAAATCCACTTTCAAGCGACTTCTAGTGGCGCCCCGTTCGGTGCGTTCCGGGCTCATTGACCGCATCGAGAAGGAAATCCGCAACGCCAAGGCAGGCATTTCGGCCAGGGTGCAGATCAAGGTCAACTCCATGGTGGACGAGGCAATCATCGATTCGCTCTACCGTGCATCACAGGCCGGCGTGAACGTGGACGTAATAGTCCGCGGCATCTGTTCACTGCGCCCCGGCATCCCCGGGCTCAGCGAAAACATCACGGTGCGTTCCGTACTGGGACGTTTCCTGGAGCACTCGCGCGTGTTTGCCTTCGCCAACGGCGGGGACCCCGTGGTCTATATCGGCTCCGCCGACATGATGCACCGTAACCTTGACCGGCGGGTGGAAGCGCTGGTCCAGCTGACCAGCGGCGACGACACGTCCTACGTGCTGGACATGCTCCGCCGCTACATGGACCCGGCAACGTCCAGCTGGCACCTGGACAGCCAGGGTGAATGGACCAGGCACCACATCGGTGACGACGGCAAGCCGCTGGAGGACGTCCAGTCATGGCTGCTCGCTTCGCGTTCCCGCCAGCGCCCGACGATTAGGCGGTAGGACCCTGGCCTCGAAAAGTGATGCGAAAAGCGATGCCGTCAATGACTCGGCGAACGATTCGCTTATTGCGGACCAGACCGACCATCCCGGGGAACCTGTAGCGGTCACCGCTGCGGGCGCCCTGCCGTGGCGCGTCAGCAAGGACAAGCTCGAGGTCCTGCTGATCCACCGTCCAAGCTATGACGACTGGTCGTGGCCGAAAGGAAAGATCGACGCCGGCGAGACCATTCCGGAGTGCGCCGTCCGTGAGATCGAAGAGGAGATCGGGCTCAAGGCCACCCTCGGCATTCCCCTTCCTCCGATCCACTACCACGTGTCCGCCGGCCTGAAGGTAGTCCATTACTGGGCCGTGGACGTGGACGGTGCCGTGCTGCGCCCGGACGGCAAGGAAGTGGACAGCGTGATGTGGTGTTCACCGGAAAAGGCCGCGGCCCTGCTGAGCAACCCCGGTGATATTGCGCCGCTTGAGCACCTGGTGGCAGCCCACGCACGCAAGGAACTGGATACGTGGCCGCTGCTGGTGGTGCGCCACGCCAAGGCCAAGCCCCGCTCCTCCTGGACCAAGGCGGAAGGGGACCGTCCGCTCGCGGCTACAGGTTTGCGGCAGGCCCAGGCTGTCCGACGGCTGCTTCACGTGTGGAAGCCCCTCCGCGTGCACTCAAGCCCGTGGCAGCGCTGTGTCGCCACCATTGCGCCGTACGCCAAGTCCGCCGACGCGAAAGTAAAACTGCACGACGCCCTGACCGAACACCGCCATGCCCGGAGCCCGAAGAAGACCGCAGCCGTTGTGGAAGCACTCTTCGACAAGCAACGCGCCATTGCCCTGTGCACCCACCGGCCGGCCTTGCCCACGGTGATCTCGCAGCTGGGTGAGCACATGAACGGCCGGCTGCGTGCCCTGCTGCCATCCTCCGACCCCTACCTGGCCCCGGGAGAGATCATTGTGTGCCACGTAGCCCGCGGCAATAACCACAAAATTGTCGCCGTGGAACAGTTCAGGCCTTTCGACGACTAGAAGGGCCTCCCCGGCCTCTCCGTGCGTCAGGCCACGAGCCCGCTTGACCCGTAGGCCTTTGTATCAAATACTCAGTACATTGATGCAAAATCTGGGGGGATTATGCCGGTCCAATTCGAACTGCCGCCAATGCTGCTGCTGGGACCGCTGGTCGCCGCCGTCGTTCTCTACCTCATCCTGAGGTGGGTGGTGTGGGAACCGAGGATGGGCGCCTCGCCCGAAACTGTTTCGCAGCACGCGCTCTGGGTGGGCGTCATCGGCTGGATGGCAAGCTCCCTCCAGGGGGCCACGAATATCGGCATCATCCCGGCCGGTAGAACCACCAGCCCCGTCATCGGCCCTTTCCTGGTCACCCCGGACAGCATCATCCCGGCACTGGCCTGGCCCATCCTCGGAACCCTCGGGATCCACGCACTGGGCCAGCTCAGCTATCCGCGGCCTCAACGCCCCCGCCGCAAGGCCAGCCTCCATGTCCGGAATATCCATGATTTCCTGCCGCGGCCGCTGGCCTGGACAACGCTGGCCATTTTCACGGGCACCGCCGCTTACATTGGCTGGACGGCGACGCTCACGGGCTTCGAAGCCATTGCGTACGGGTCGGTCCGGGAGGATCCGCAGGGCTATCGGACCATCGGCGGCGACGGGCGCATCCCCGGCACCGAACTGGCCGGTTGGCTGGGATCCGCGCTGGTTGTCCTGGCTGCGGGCACTTGGCTGGTGCTGCTGCTGATCTGCCGCCGACGGCAGCTCGAGCAGCTGACGGACCACGACAATTCGCTTCTGCGAACCATCGCCATGAACAGGTTGCTGCGCACGGTCGCCACGATGGCGTCGGGCCTCGCCGTCATCGCGGGTAACTATGTGGCCCGTCCGGAGCCGGCTGCGGGCAGCACGTCGTGGACCAATTTCGCGGCCTTTGCGGGCATGGCGGTTCTGCTGGCCATGCTGGTCTGGTCGCCGCCAAAACTGACGGGAACCGCAACGGCTGCCAGCCTCCGGAACGCGAAGCCCGGGCACTTCGGCGCCGGACCGCACCCGGCAACCAGGCTTGTGGTTTCGGTCGGCGCCGGACTCGGCGCCGCCGCAGCCCTGCCGGTGCTTGCGGGAGCGTTCCTGGTCCCGGCCATCATCGCGGCGGGGCCGTCCGGGCCGGCGGTTTTCATAACAGTGGTTGCGGGGCTGATGCTTCTGGTCCTCGCCGCCGGCGAGCTGTTGCTGCAGCGCAACTACACGAGTCAGGATGAACCGCGGACGTGGCCACGGCAGCCGGTGGGGCCGGCCCTCCTCACCACACTGATCCTGGCGCTGTTCGTCTTCGTCGCAACTCTTGTGGTCTCAGCCACCGGGAACTCGCTGATTGGCAGGGACGGGGGGTGGATTCCTGCCGCCGTCCTCAGCGGCGTCGGCGCGGGCCTGGCGCTTCCGGCCTTTTTTGCAGCCCGCCTGCGGCACGGCATTCCCGGCGCTCCCGGCGGCCTCGATGCTGCCCTCCGCGCCATCACCGTGCACCGGGTGGCGCGCACGCTTTCGGCCATGCTCATGGCGCAGGCGGCGATGGTGCTGCTGATGAACAGCCAGGCGTGGGCCGCTGTCTTCGGGGTGGCGTTCCTGCCGTCCGTCCCGTGGTGGCCCGCCTCCCTTGCGGGCACGCTTTTGGCGTGCGGCGCGATCGTCACCGCCCTGGTGCCGGTGCGGACCTTCCCGGGCTCCCCTTCCCGGCCCGCTCCCCTGCCCCGCAAGGACCACGTCACATGACGGCGGGGATTGCCGTTGACCTGCGGTCGGCCGTGCCGCCCTATGAGCAGATCCGCACCCAGATTTCCTCGTTGATCGCTGTCGGCTCGCTGGCTTCCGGAACCCGGCTGCCCACTGTCCGCAGCCTGGCGGCGGACCTGGGCATCGCAGCGGGGACGGTGGCGCGCGCTTACAAGGAACTCGAGCAGGCGGGCCTGATTGAAACACGGCGGCGAAACGGGACCGTCGTCGTCGGCATGCCCGGCTCCGTACGCCCGGCGGGCGGCTCCATACCCGCGGACCTGACCGCCGCCGTCGACCGTTACATCGCTGAAGGCCGCGCCGCGGGCCTGGACGACGGCACGCTCCAGGACATACTGCGCCTCCGGCTTGGCCATCCTCAGTAGACTGGGACCGTGAGCATTCCAACGCCCTATGAAGACCTCCTGCGTGACGTCCTTGCCAACGGCACGCACAAATCTGACCGCACCGGCACCGGCACGCTCAGCGTGTTCGGGCGGCAGATGCGCTTTGACCTCAGCCAAAGCTTTCCGCTGATCACCACCAAGCGCGTTCATTTCAAGTCGGTAGCGGTTGAACTTCTATGGTTCCTGCGCGGTGAAACCAACGTGAAATGGATGCAGGACCAGGGCGTCACGATCTGGAACGAATGGGCCGATGCCGACGGCGAACTGGGTCCCGTTTACGGTGTGCAGTGGCGCAGCTGGCCGACGCCCGACGGCGGCCACATCGACCAGATCGCCGAGCTGGTGGAGAACCTCAAGTCCAACCCGGACTCGCGCCGGCACATCGTGTCCGCCTGGAACGTGGCTGAGCTTCAGGACATGGCCCTGCCGCCGTGCCACGCGTTCTTCCAGTTCTACGTTGCGGACGGCAAGCTGTCCTGCCAGTTGTACCAGCGCTCGGCGGACACCTTCCTGGGCGTCCCGTTCAACATCGCCTCCTATGCGCTGCTGACCTGCATGCTGGCCCAGCAGGTGGGCCTGGAGCCCGGTGAGTTCGTCTGGACCGGCGGCGACGTGCACATTTACGACAACCACATGGACCAGGTGCTCAAGCAGCTCAAACGGGAGCCGTACGCATACCCGCAGCTGAGAATCCTCCGCAAGCCGGACTCCATTTTTGACTACACGCTGGACGACTTTGAAGTGGTCGGGTACCAGCACCACCCTACGATTAAGGCGCCGATCGCAGTATGAGCACCGACAACGCCATGGACCCCCTGGCCTTCACTGAAAAAATTGCCGACGGAACCACCGGAGTGGGGCTCGTCTGGGCCCAGACCACGGCGGGCGTGATCGGCAAGGACGGCGACATGCCGTGGCACCTGCCCGAGGACATGAAGCATTTCACCCGGCTCACCACCGGGCACCCGGTGATCATGGGACGCAAAACCTGGCTCTCGTTCCCGGACAAGTACCGGCCGCTGCCCGGTCGCAGCAACATTGTGGTGACGCGCCAGGAAGGCTGGGGCGACACTCCCGAGGGTCAGGGCGCCATTGCGGTGAAGTCGCTTGACGACGCGCTGCTGGAATCACAGTTCGCGCCCGGCCATGAAACCGTATGGGTGCTCGGCGGCGGCGAAATCTTCGCGCAGACCCTGGACATCGCCGATGTCGCGGTGGTGACGTTCATCGATTCCGAGACCGACGGCGACACCTACGCACCCGAGCTCGGCTACGAATGGAAGCTGGCTGCCAGCGAGCCGGCCAGCGGCTGGCTGACGTCGGCCACCGGTACCCGGTACCGCTTTACCATGTGGCGCCGGACGGAGGCCTAGGACCATGCTGAAGAAGCCGGAAACACTCTTTGTCCTGGGCTACATGCTGCTCCCGCTGCTGGCCCTTCTCTCCGCAATCGTCGGCCTGACCATGATCCTCGGCGGCAACAAGATCGCCGGTGCGATCGTGCTCGTGGTGGTGACGCAGGCATTCGCGTTCGGTGCCGTCTACGCGCTGCGCCTCCGCAAGGCCGCGGTGCTCGAACAGCACGACGCCGAGTAGCGGCTCAGGCGGTTCGTTCCCATAGCCCGGGCCTCCTACTTCAAAAAGCGCACGGCAGCGCGCCTCCGCAGGCACTGCATCCCGGGCGTGACGTAACCGACTGCGCCGTGCCGGTTCCGAAGTCTAAACTGGTCGAATGACTACAGCAGCTACCCCCTCTGTCGGCCTCGTCGGATGGCGCGGCATGGTCGGCTCCGTCCTGATGCAGCGCATGCAGGATGAAGGCGACTTCGCCAACATCAACCCGGTGTTCTTCTCCACGTCCAACGCCGGAGGTGCCGCGCCTTCCTTTGCAGAAGGTGCAGGCAAGCTCGAGGACGCGTTCGACGTCGACACGCTGGCTAAGCTGCCAATTATTGTCACCGCCCAGGGCGGCGACTACACGAAGCAGGTCCACGGCGAGCTGCGCAGCCGCGGCTGGGACGGTCTCTGGATCGACGCTGCTTCCACCCTGCGCATGAACGATGACTCGATCATCGTGCTGGACCCCATCAACCGCGACGTCATCGACAAGGGCCTCGCAAACGGCACCAAGGACTTCATCGGCGGCAACTGCACCGTGTCCTGCATGCTGATGGGCCTCGGCGGCCTCTTCAAGAACGGCCTCGTCGAGTGGGGCACCTCCATGACTTACCAGGCTGCCTCCGGCGGCGGCGCCCGCCACATGCGCGAGCTGCTCAGCCAGTTCGGCACCCTCAACGCCGAGGTCAGCTCGGAACTGGACGACCCGGCGTCGGCCATCCTGGAAATCGACCGCAAGGTCCTGGCACACCAGCGCACCGACATCGACGCGACGCAGTTCGGCGTCCCGCTGGCCGGCTCGCTGATCCCCTGGATCGACGCGGACCTGGGCAACGGTCAGTCCAAGGAAGAGTGGAAGGCTGGGGTGGAGACCAATAAGATCCTCGGCACCGCCGGCGAAAACCACATCATCATGGACGGCCTGTGCATCCGGATCGGCGCCATGCGTTCGCACTCCCAGGCCCTCACCCTCAAGCTCCGCGAAGACCTCGCAGTGGCCGAGATCGAGAAGCTCCTGGCCGAGGACAACGAGTGGGCCAAGGTGGTGCCGAACACCAAGGAAGACTCCATGGCGAGCCTGACCCCGGTGGCCGCCTCCGGCACGCTGGACATCCCGGTGGGCCGTATCCGCAAGCTCGAAATGGGCCCGGAATATATCAGCGCCTTCACCGTGGGCGACCAGCTCCTCTGGGGCGCCGCCGAGCCGCTGCGCCGCATGCTCAACATCGCCACCGGGACCCTCTAAGGACCTCCCCCGTTCCCTGCACGGTGCGCTACGGCGCTTGGCCGAGGAATTTCAGGTACCTCGCGGCCTGCAGCTCAAATGACTTTTGGGCTGCAGGCCGCAGTCCGTTAACGGAGTCGAACGGTTCGGGCACGACGGCGGCCGTCCGCCCGGTGCCTTTGAGTGCCCAGGTGCCGACCACTTCGCCGCCAGCCACGATGGTCTTCTTGAACATCCCGTTGCCGCCGGGGACCACCTTCTGGGCGTGCTCGGGCGGAAGCACCAGGGACCGGTCGGTGTATCCCAGCACGAACTCATCGAAGCCCGGCAGGACCAACACGGAGCGCTGGCCGGGCACGCCGTCGTCGAGCAGTGCCGCGGTGGCCGGAGACATCCAGTAGCTGGTTCCTTCGAACTCCAGCTCAACGAGCTGGTCCTTCACCCGGGCCAGGGCGCTGCGGACCTCCGTGACACGTGTGCCGGACCACCACGCAAAGTCACGTTCCGTCGCAGGCCCGTGGCTGATCATGTACCTCAGCACCAGCTCGGCGATGCCCTCCGCGCGGTCCAGCTCGCGGGACTTCGGGATCCACTCGTCGAACGCCTTGACGAGCTGCTGGTTCCCCGCTAGCGGCCCCTGCACAAGCCAGGCCCGCTGACACAAAACCCCCAGCAGGTGGATGCCACGCTGGCCGGCGGTGGACTGCCCAGCGGCTTCAAAGGCCTGAAAGAGCTGCTGGCGCGTGGCCGATCCGCCGCCAGAGACCAGTTCCAGGGCCGCATCACGGGCAGCGTCCACGTCCCGGGCATCAATCTCCAGCTCCCGGTGGCGGCCGCTCATTCCCTGGATCAAGCGGTCCGCCGTGATGTCCAGGATCCAGCGCAGATCCTCCGGAGCCAGCAGGTGCAGCGTCCCGCGCATGGGCCATGAGCGGACAACGAGCCCTTTATCCAGCGCGGACCGGACGGTGTCAATCCCGGCGTTGCGGACCCTCAGCCCCACGGCCCAGAGTGCCGCCTGCATGTCCTGGGCCTGCATGGCGGTCATCCACCGCACGGCGTCCGGTGCAGAATCGAACGCCGGCGCCAGCAGCGCCTGTGCGGCGAGGCGCAGCCGTCCGATGACGTGCCGGGTGACCCGGGTCCGTGCGCCTGTTCGCATACCCCCATCGTAGGTCGCACCCCTGACAACGCACGTCCGCAGTCCCGGCCAGTCCTGTACGGGGAGTGCACGGCATGCTCCCAGCCGATTTACAGCCGGGGTCCCTACGCTTGTTGGATGACTATTGGAGAGCTCTGGCCGCACCTGCGGCCCCTGTGCCGGGCCCTTGCCCTGCTGGGCTGGGCCACAAGTGCTGCCGGAATGGCCGCAGGGCTCTCCATCGCGGTCGCCGGCGGAACGAGCCTCTCGCCCACCGTGGAGGCCCTGCAGTTCTTTTCGGCGGTCAGCATGGGGGTGGCGGTCATCAGTTTCGTCGCCGCCTCCCTGCTGCAGCCCCGACACCGCGGCTGGCGGGCTGTTAACCATGACGCCAACGGTGCTGCCCAGGATCCGGGCGGCGACATGCCGCCCACCATCAGGAGCTTCCTGCTGGCCGCCTTCGCGCTGCTGGCTGGAGCCGTGGTGTTCGCCTGTGCCGGGCTGGTCCTGCGCAACGGCCCCAGCGCACAGTCCGTGGCCTTTTGCCAGGTTTTCCTGCTGGGTGCAGCGGCTTCCGGGTTCACTTTTATGCTGTTCAGCAAAGTCACCCCGCGGCACCGCCGGAACTGACGTCCGGAGCGTGCCGGGTCAGCTGAGCGGCTAGAGCTCGACGCCGATCAGCAGCGGCTCCGGGTGTAGTTCAATGCCAAAACGCTCGACGACGCCGCGCCTCACCTCGCGCGCCACGGCCACCATGTCTGCCGCACTAGCTGCACCACGGTTGGTGATGGCCAGCGTGTGCTTGGTGGACAGCGACGCCCGTCCGCCGGAGACACTCCCGTCCTCCAGCCCGTATCCCTTACCGAAGCCGGCATGGTCGATCAGCCAGGCGGCGGACAGCTTGACGAGGCCGTCCGCCCCGGCCGGGTAGCGGGGAGCGTTTTCGGGGAGCCGCCCTGCCGCCTCCGCGGGGACAATCGGGTTCGTGAAGAAGGATCCTGTGGAATAGGTGTCCCGGTCCTCCGGGTCCAGGACCATGCCCTTGGAGGCACGGAGCCGCAGGACCTCACGGCGCACATCGTTGGAGTACGCCCTTTCGCCCGGTTCGACGCCCAGGGACTTCGCCAGCTCGGCATATCGGATGGGCGCGCTCATCCGGCCCAGCGGCAGCTGGAACTCGACCGTGAGCACAACGAAGCGCGGGGACCCCTGGACAGTGGTCTGTTTGAGGATCGAATCCCGGTAGCCGAACTTCAGCTCGGAATTCGTGAAGGTGCGGACGGCGTTCTTTTCCCGGTCCCAGGTCCGCACCGCGGCAATGGTCTGGGAGACGTCCGCGCCGTAGGCGCCCACGTTCTGCACAGGAGTGGCTCCGGTGGATCCCGGGATGCCGGAGAGCGCTTCGATCCCGGACCACGCGTGGCGCACGGCGTGCTCCACCAGGGCGTCCCAGCTGTGCCCTGCCTGGACCACCACGGCGACGCCGCCGCAGGAATCCTCGGAGTTGACCGTGAACCCCTCAGAGGCGATCCGGAGCACGGTGCCGGGGTATCCGTCGTCGGAAATCAGCAGGTTGGACCCGCCCGCGATGATCAGCAGCTTCTCACCGGCGGCGTCCGCTGAGCGGACGGCGTCAATGATTTCCGCCTCCGTGCGGGCCTCGATGTAGTTGCCGGCAGGACCGCCGACGGCGGCAGTGGTCAGGTCGGAAAGCAAAGTCTGGGTCACCTGTCCAGCCTATCGGTCATTGGCATCGGACCGGATCAGGAAAGCTTCCGGGCCACCGGGGACAGCAGGAAGCTGACCACGAGCATCACCATCACGGCAAGGAGGGAGTGGAGGATGCCGACATGTTCGGCCAGCAGCCCCAGCAGCGGTGGACCGCACAGGAACGCACCGTACCCGATGGTGGACACCACGGACACGCGGGCGGCCGCCTTGACCGGATCGTCGGCCGCGGCGGACATGCCAACCGGGAATCCCAGCGAGGCGCCCAGGCCCCAGACAGCCAGCGCCACGAACGCCAGCCATGGCACCGGGGCGAACACGAACAGCCCCAGGCCGGCCACTGCCAGCGCGGCGCACCAGCGCATCACCGGCACCCGGCCAAAGCGGTCCAGGACCAAGGTTCCGGCAAAGCGGCCAATGGTCATGAAAGTGACGAACAGGCCGTAGCCCGCCGCCCCGGCAGCATCCGTCTGGCCGTGGCCGTCGGCCAGGGCCAGCGCCACCCAGTCGCCCGCTGCCCCTTCAGCGAGGGCAAGGCCGAGGACCAGCACGCCCAGCAGCAGCGTGCGCTTGTCGCGCCAGGCCTGGGCGATCAGGCGTTTGTTGTCCAGCGGCTGTTCCGGGACGGCGTCCGTCTGCCGGACGATGGGAATGGGGCCCGTGGACGGGTCTTCGAACGTGTCCGTACCGGACGCCTTGAAGGGTCGTTCCCCCTGCACCGGCGTAATGTCCGCACGGAACCACGAGGCGGCGGTTGCCACCGAGCCGGCCACCACGAGCCCTCCCGCCGCAAGATGCCAGAACACGGGAATGCCGGCGCCCGCGGCCCAGGCGCCCAGCCCGGCTCCGGCAACCGTTCCCAGGCTGAAGGAGCCGTGCAGCCGGGGCATGATGTGCCGGCGGACCGCGCGTTCCACTGCGGCACCTTCGACGTTGGATGCGGTGTTCCAGCTGGCCGTGCCGAGCCCGATGACCGCCAGGCCGGCGGCAACCGCCACCGGGCTCGCCAGCACCGAGGTGCCGAATCCGGCCAGGAGCAGCCCGGCGCCCACCATGATGCTGCCGATCCGGATGGTCCGCTTGGAACCCAGCCGGAGGACGATCAGCCCCGAAGCGGAGACGGACAGAAACGAGCCGGCCGTCATGCAGACAAGGAGAAGTCCTACCGTGCCTGGGGTCAGGTCAAGGCCGTCCCTGATGGCCGGGAGCCGGGACACCCAGGTGGAAAACGCGAGTCCGCTTGCCCCGTAGGCCACCACCACGGCGTTGCGCCAGTGCGTGATCTCGGCAGACGGTCTGAAGACGTCCTTGGTCACGGGAGCATCGTGGTCAGGCAAGCCTGACGACAGCCTGGGCCTTCACCAGGACCTTCTGGCCGGCGGAGACCACGGTGAGGTCCACGCGGGCGGTGCCGGCCTCGGCGTCGAGAGCGCCAATGGCGCCGCTGACCTCGATAACGGCCCCGGGCTCGTCGGTGCCGGTAGTGTCGGCGACCAGGACCGGTTTGGTGAACCGGGTCTGGAAATCCACGACGGCGGCCGGGTCGCCGGCCCAGTCGGTCACCAGCTGGACTGCTGCGCCCATCGTGAACATGCCGTGGGCAATGACGCCGGGCAGGCCAACTCCGGTAGCGAAAGCCTCGTTCCAGTGGATCGGGTTGAAGTCGCCGGACGCACCGGCATATTTCACCAGGTCCTGGCGGGTGACGGTGATGCTGCGGCTGCCGAGGTCCTGGCCGACGGCAAGCTCAGAAAAAACGGGGGCAATGGATGCAGTGCTCATGGTTACTGTCCCTCTCCGCGGACCAGGATGGACGAGGTGGTGGTGGAGACGGCTTCCCGGGAAACACCCGAGCCGTCGGCGCCGTTGAGGGCGAAGATTTCCGAGCGCGTGGTGATCATTGCGCCGCCGCCCATGGCGCGCACGCCGTCCACGTGCAGCTCCGCCACCAGGCGGTCACCGGCGAAGATGGGCCGGTGGTGGACGAAGCGCTGGTCCGCGTGGACCACGCGGGAGAAGTCAATGCCGGACTCCGGATCCTCGATCAGCTGGGCATCGGCGCGCTGGGCAATGATGATGGCGAAGGTAGGAGGGGCCACGAGGTCGCTGTGGCCCAAGGCCCGGGCCGCTTCCAGGTCGAAGTGCGCGGGATGGGTGGCCTTGACCGCCCTGGCGAACTCGCGGATCTTCTCGCGGCCAACGTCGTACACCTCTGCGGCAGGGTAGCTACGGCCCTGCAGATCCGGATTGATAGTCATGGCCTCAAGCCTATCGCTCCCCCGCCGTCAGGCCAGCGGCAGGTTACGAGGAGGGAGGCGGGCCGGTTCACGGCCTGTTGGGCACCAGAGGCCTGGCAGGATATGGCCGTCAGCGGTATGATGAAATTATCATTCCATCAATTCGCGCGGTGACCCTTCGTCCGGCTGCTGCGCGAACCAGGCGACAGCAGGTCCCCATGCTTTCCGCGGCGCAGGCCCCTTTGTACGAAATCAAGGCCAACCTCTTCAAGGCCCTCGCCCACCCGGCGCGCATCAGGATCCTCGAACTGCTGGCTGCCGCGCCGGACACAACAGCACCGGTCAGCTTCCTCCTGGCCGAAACCGGGCTGGAGGCTTCCCACCTCTCCCAACACCTGGCAACGCTGCGCCGGCACAAGGTGGTGACCTCGGTCCGGTCCGCGAACGCCGTGACCTACCGCCTGGCGCACCCCAAAATCGCAGAGCTCCTGGCCATTGCCCGGACGTTCCTGCTGGATACCCTGGCGGACTCAAACGAGCAGCTCCGGCTGGCGCAGGAATTGCCGGTCGCCCACCTCTCCGGCCCGTCCTCGTGAGCCGGCTGCGGACACTGCGGGCATTCCTGCCGTCCCGCCGCGACTACGACGGGCTGCGCTCCTCGTGGAAGACGGACCTCACTGCGGGCATCACGGTGGGGATCGTCGCACTTCCCCTTGCGCTGGCGTTCGGCGTCAGCTCCGGAGTGGGCGCCGAAGCCGGACTGATCACCGCAGTGGTTGCCGGCCTCGTGGCGGCCATCATGGGCGGCTCCAACGTCCAGGTGTCCGGCCCCACCGGCGCCATGGTGGTGGTCCTCGCCCCGGTGGTGGCCAGCCACGGCGCCGGCAGCATTCCGATTGTTTCGCTGCTGGCAGGGCTCATTGTCTGCGCGCTCGGCATCAGCGGACTGGGCCGCGCCGTTGCTTTCATCCCCTGGCCTGTGGTGGAAGGATTCACCCTCGGCATTGCCGCCATCATCTTCCTCCAGCAGGTGCCGCTGGCCACCGGAACAGCGGGCATCCCGGGCCACAACACCCTCGTGGCGGCGATCGAAGCCGCGTCGGGAGCCGCGTTTCCCACCGTCATCCAGACCCTCGCCGTGGTGGCTGCGGTCGCGGCCATCATGTTTGTGGTGCCCAAGGTTCACAAGTCGCTACCTGCCAGCCTGACCGCCGTGCTGCTGGTCACCGTGGCCGCGGAGCTGCTTCGCCTGGACATTCCCCGGATCGGCGCGTTGCCGCATTCCCTGCCCGCCCCGGCCGTGCCCTCGATCGATCCCGCAGCGCTTGGCGACCTCATGATGCCCGCACTGTCCATCGCCGCGCTGGCGGCCATTGAGTCACTGCTATCCGCCCGGGTGGCGGCGGGAATGGTGGGGCCGGACGGCAGGCCCGGCGGCCGCTACGGCCCGGACCGCGAACTGACCGGACAGGGGCTGGCGTCCATCGCGGCCGGACTGTTCGGCGGAATGCCCGCAACCGGCGCCATCGCCCGGTCCGCCGTCAACGTCCGGTCCGGAGCGAAGACACGACTGGCAGCTGTGGTCCACGCACTGGTGCTATTGGCCATCATCTATCTCGCCGCCGGATTGGTCGGCCGGATTCCGCTGGCCGTGCTGGGCGGAGTCCTGATGGTCACGGCCATGCGGATGGTCTCGACCCAGACGGTCAGCGCCATTCTCCGTTCCACCCGGTCTGATGCGGCAGTCTTCATCCTCACTGCCCTGATCACCGTGGCTTTCGACCTGATCATCGCCATCCAGATCGGTCTGGCCGCTGCCGCCCTGCTGACGCTGCGGAAGTTTGCCTCACTGAGCGGTGTCCGCCGGGAGGCCCTCACGGGCGCGCCCGCCGAAGGAGATTCCCACATCGCCATCTTCAGGCTCGACGGTGCCATGTTCTTCGGTGCGGCGGAACGGATCCTGCAGGAAATCAGCGAGGTAAAGGACATCCAGGTGGCCATCATCCGCTTGTCCCAGGTGCGCATGCTGGACGCCACGGGCGCACACGCCCTGGTGGAAGTCATCTCGGCGCTGGAACTCCGCGGAATCACCGTTTTGCTGAAGGGGGTCCAGCCGGAGCACCTGGAACTCGTGACGAACGTGGGTGTGATCCGTTCCCTCCGGCACCACAAACACCTGTTCAGCACACTCCCGGCGGCAGTGGAGCACGCCCGGAGCCATGTTTTGCGGAACACCGCCGCTAACGCTTGAGGTTCTTCCTGATCTGTTGTCCCCGCACCACGATCCCCACAACGTGCAGGACCAGGCCAAGGCCGATCACCGGCAACGAGGCCACAGCGAGGCCCTGGTTGCCGGAGGTGTTGCCCACCAGGTTGAGGACAATGCCGACGGCGATCAGGCCCATGGCGCTGAAAACGAGCACCTTGTAAGAGGTGGATGCGGTGGCCCAGAATTCGTTCAGCACCGTCCCATTCTATGTGCCGGCCTCAGAACAGCGATTCCTGCACGGCCGGAACCTCCGACGAGTAGTGCTCGCCGAGTTCCACGCTCCGGGCCTTCAACTGCCCGTGGTTCACCACGAACTCAAGTTCGGTGCCTGCCAGGGCCGCTACGGCAACGCTGCCGCTCAGCGCGGCAATCAGGAATCCGTGCGCACCGCTGCCGAGGTCCTGCGGGTAAGCGTGCCGGACCGCGTCCGCGCACGCCCGGTCCGCAAGGCCCGGGCGCACCCACTGTTCATCCACCACCTCGAACCCCTCCCCGCCGGCGAGGACCAGCAGTGCGCGTGCATCACCGGCCAGCTGCCGGTTCAGGGCATCAAGTTCGACGGCGGGCGCCGGTGCCGCCAGGGCGGCGGCCTTGGCGGCCGACCTTACCTGCTGCGGGAGACCGGCGTCGCGGGTCAGCATGTCTTCAAGAATCCGGACCACCCTACCGTCGTCCGTGCGCGCAATGTACCTCGCCGCGACGGCCCCCTGCTCGGCCAGCCGGTTCCATTTGCGCAGGTTCGAGGCGGTGCCGACTTTGCTGGCGCCGTTGGCGAACGTTGCCACGTACAGCCAGTGCTGCTGCATCAGGTAGGCACGAAGCCCCGGCGGGACGCCTCCGCCGCGGTGGAAATCGTGGATGAGCCGGGAGTCGTCCACCACGAAGCAGCGCTCGCACTGGCTGCCCCTGACGGCCGGCGCCTTGGCCGGGCAGAGGACGTGGTCCCGGTCGGCAGGACCGTGCACCTTGTGATGGCCCAGGCAGGACTTGCCTTCGGCGGCGACCCGGAAACCCAGCCGGCTGCCGGCGTCGAGCTCGAGCTCCCGGAAGCCGCCGGAGGGGTCCTGCAGGCGCATGACCGGAGTTCCGCCGTCGCGCTTTACTGACCCGGGACCGGCCGGGGAACCGGGCGGCGCGCCATCCCAAAAGACCCCGTGGACCAGATAGCGGGTATCGGTCACGGGGTCTCCTTTTGGCTGGGCTGCGGCGGAGCTAGAGCTAGAGTGCCGGCTGCACCCCAAAGGCTACCGCGAGCTTCATGATCTTCTCGGCGCGGCCCAGGCGGGGCAGGTCGGAGCCGTCGCGGATGACGCGGCCGTTGGCTTCGAAGTCGGCCATGAAGTCCGTGGCCCAGGCGACGTCCGACGGCGTGGGGCTGATGACTTCATTGATGACGTTGGTCTGGTCGATGGCCAGGCAGAGCTTGCCGGTCATGCCCATCATCACGGTGATGCCGGTCTGCTCGCGCAGGATCGGGTGGTTGGTCCCCACCGTGGGGCCGTCGATGGGGCCCGGGAGGTTGCCCACGCGGCTGGCGACAACCAGCTTGGCCCGCGGGTACGCCATGGCCTCGGGAGTGGCCGCCATGCCGGTGTCGCGGCGGAAGTCGCCGGAACCGAACGCCAGGCGGAAGGCGCCCTGGGCCTTGGCGATGTTGTTGGCTTCCTCGATGCCGACGGCGGATTCCACCAGCGGAATCACGGGGGTCTTGCCGTCCATGCGGTGGTAGCTCTCGGTGACCTGGTCCGCGGACTCGGTCTTGGCGAGCATAACGCCGAGCAGGCCCGGGGTGCCGCGCAGTCCGGCGAGGTCATCGGCCCAGAACGGGCTGGTGGCGTCGTTGATGCGCACCCAGGCCTGGCCGCCGGCGGTCAGCCAGTTGATGACGTGTTCGCGGGCAGTGTCCTTCTGCGAGGGGTCCACTGCATCTTCGATATCCAGGATGATCGAGTCCGCGCGCGACACGGCCGAGACGTCAAAAAGCTCAGGCTTCATTGCGTTCACCAAAAGCCACGAACGGGCAATTTCAGCGGGGATGTTTCGTTCGGGCCGTACGGTGTCGACGGCGGCGGAGGTAGAGGTGGTCATACTCCTACCGTATCCGCCCGGAGCCCTCCAACGCTAAGTAACAGCCGCCCGCCCTCGGAACAATACCGCGAACAATACGACCAAAATCCGGCGCAACCGGCGCTTCAAACTCCTTCACGGGCCGTTACCGGGCGAAACGGGGCGTCTTGTGACCCGCCGTTTCGCCCTGTTTCCGCGCATTTACGCGGGTTTCCCGGCGTGACAGCAACGCTTCCCCTCGCCCCGCAAGGTGCGCTTACATCGTTCCAGCGGCAGGCAAACGGCCACCGCCCCTTCAGTCCAAGACTTCCCCCTCCCTCGCAAAGGAACCCCGAATGAAACGACACCTGACCATCATGAGTGCCGCGGCCGCCGTCGTCATCGCGATGACGGTGTCGGGCTGCGGCGGCGAAGCCGAAGCCGGCGGAGGACGTGACGACGGCGCCACCGAGGTCAAGGAGCTCCGCTACCAGGGCTCTGCCAACGCCGTCACCCTTCCGGAGCTGGCACAGGACCTCGGCTATTTGGGCGACATCAAGCTCAACTGGGTGGGCAACACCACCAGCGGACCGCAGGACATCCAGTCCGCGGCCACCGGGCAAACGGACTTTGGCGGCGCGTTCGCCGGAGCGGTGGTGAAGCTGGTGGAAGCCGGCGCCCCGGTCAAGGCCGTCATCAACTACTACGGCGAAGACGAGAAGACCTTCAACGGCTTCTACGTCAAGGAAGACAGTCCCATCCGCAGCGCCCGGGACTTCATCGGCAAGAAGATCGCGGTGAACACCCTCGGCGCACACGCGGACGCCGTCATCAACACGTACCTGCAAAAGAACGGCCTGAGCGCCGAGGAAATCAAGCAGGTGCAGCTGGTGGTGGTGCCGCCCAACGACACCGAGGAGGCCATCCGCCGCGGCCAAGTGGACGCCGGCTCACTGGGAGGAGTGCTGCAGGACAAGGCGATCGCCGGCGCCGGCCTGCGCTCGGTGTTCAGCGACGCCGAACTCTTCGGCACCTTCGCCGGCGGCCCCTATGTGCTCCGCACCGACTTCATCGCGAAGAACCCCAACACCACCCGGACATTCACCACGGGGGTGGCCAAGGCCATCGAATGGGAGCGGACCACCCCCCGCGAGGAAGTGATCGCCCGCTTCACCAGGATCCTGCAGGAACGCGGCCGCAACGAAAACCCGGCAGCACTGCAGTACTGGAAGAGCGTAGGCGTTCCCGCCAAGGGCGAAATCAAGGATGAGGACTTCACCCGCTGGGGCAAGTGGCTCAAGGACACCGGAATCATCAAGGGCGAACTGGACCCGAAGAAGCTCTACACCAACGAGTTCAACGCCCTGGTGACCGGATGAGTGCCGGTACCCGTCAGCGCGCCGGAATCAGCAATAGCAGCCGCAATACGAAAGGACAGCCATGACGCCGAAAATCAGCCTCCGGAACGTCACCAAGGAATTCGCGGTGCGCCAGGGCAAGGGCACGCGGAAGCAGGCAGGTCCGTCAGTCCTGACTGCCTTGGATGACCTCACCCTGGACGTGGCCGCCGGCGAGTTCCTCACGCTGGTAGGCCCCAGCGGCTCGGGCAAGACCACACTGCTTGACCTGCTGGCGGGCCTCTCCCGCCCCACCTCCGGAAGCGTGCTGGTGGACGGCAAGGAGGTGACCGGGCCGGGCCAGGACCGCGCGGTGGTCTTCCAGCAGTACGCGCTCTTCCCCTGGCGGACCGCTTCGGCCAACGTGTCCATCGGGCTGGAGGGCTCCGGCCTGTCCCGGAAGGAACGGGCCGCGAAGGCCAGCGAGTTCCTGGATCTCGTGGGGCTGGCCGGATTCGAGGACCGATACCCGCATGAACTGTCCGGCGGTATGAAGCAGCGCGTGGCCATCGCCAGGAGCCTCGCCTATGAGCCGGACATCCTGCTGATGGACGAACCCTTCGCAGCCCTCGACGCGCAGACCCGCGAGCAGCTCCAGGACGAACTGCTGCGGATCTGGAAGGCCACGGGCAAAACCATCGTCTTCATCACCCACGGAATCGACGAGGCCGTCTACCTGGGACAGCGCGTGGCCGTGCTCAGCGCACGCCCTGGCCGGCTCAAGGAGTTCGTGGACATCAACATCCCGGACCGCGACGGCGACGGCGAAGGCGATGTCCGCTCCCACCCGGCGTTCGTGGAACACCGGCACCAGGTCTGGTCGCTCCTGCATGACGAGGTCAAACTCGCCCAGGACTCCGGACACCGCAAGATCCTCCCCGACGGCACGGCCCCTGACGAACAACCCCAGGAAAGGAGCGCTGCCTGATGAGCGCAGTGTTGACCCGACCGCCCGAGGCGGCTGCCGCCGTCGAACGTTCCTTGCCTGACGGACCGTCCGGTCCGACTAGCGGACAACGTCCGACGCCGGGTGCCCGGCTTGGAGGCGCGGCTCGCCTCGCCGGACGGGCCGGCTGGAAATCACTCGCCGTGCTGCTGTTCCTTGCACTGTGGGAATTCGGCCCGACGTACCTGGCCAGCCCGTCCACGCGGGTGTTCCTGCCGCCGCTGCACGACGTCATCGCGGCCGGCGGGAAGCTGCTGGAAACCGGGCAGCTGCAGAACCACCTGCAGGCAAGCCTCACCCGGTCGGTCTCGGGGTTCAGCATCGCAGTGGTTGCCGCCGTGGCGCTGGGCCTGCTGATCGCCTGGTACGGCTGGCTGAGTTCCTTCCTTAACCCGCTGCTGGAATTGTTCCGGAACACGGCCACGCTGGCGCTGCTTCCGGTATTCACTCTGCTGCTGGGCATCGGCGAGGAATCAAAGATCACCATCGTGGCCTACGCGGCGTTCTTCCCGGTGCTCTTGAACACCATCGCCGGTGTCCGGACTGTGGATCCGCTGCTGATCCGGGCGGCGCGGTCGTTGGGCCTGAACAGTTTCCGGCTCTTCCAGAAGGTCATCTTGCCCTCCGCAGTCCCCACCATCTTCACCGGCATCCGGATGGCGGGCACGTCCTCCATCCTGGTGCTGATCGCGGCCGAAATGGTGGGTGCCAAGGCCGGGCTGGGCTACCTGATCGTGAATTCGCAGATGAGTTTCCTCATCCCGGACATGTACGCCGGCATCCTCACCGTCTCCATCCTGGGGCTGGCGGTCAACATCCTGCTCGTGGCCCTGGAACGGCACTTCTCCCGCTGGCGCACCGCCGTCGGGTCCGGCAACTAACCGCTTCCAACCGTTTCACCAATCCGCACGATCAACCAGTAAGGAAAAAGCAATGACCACCATCACCGAAACCAAGCTCGAATTCGCCAAACTGGGTTCCCGCATCGGGGCTGAAATCCGCGGCCTGGACTTGAGCGGGGACCTCTCCGCCGGGACCGTCGCGCAGATCCGGGCCGCACTCAACGAGCACAAGGCGCTGGTGTTCCGCGAGTCCAACATCCTCACGGACGAGGCACAGGTGAAGTTCGCCAGCCACTTTGGTCCGCTCACGAAGGCGCACCCCACCGTGGCCTCCGTGGACGGCGAGGAGAACGTCCTGCCGGTGGACAGCGAGAACGGCTCCGCCAACAACTGGCACACGGATGTCACGTTCGTGGTCAACCCGCCGCAGGCCTCCACCCTGCGCAGCATCGACCTCCCCGCGTACGGCGGCGAAACGCTGATCGCGTCCTCGGCCGGCGCCTACCGCGACCTGCCCGAGGAGCTGCGGAACTTCGCGGACACCCTCTGGGCCATTCACACGAACGACTACGACTACTCGGTGCCGAAAAACCTGGAGCACGAAAACGCGGAGGAGCGCCGCAAGGAGTTCACCCGGCTGAAGTTCGAGACGGCCCACCCGGTGGTCCGGGTCCACCCGCTGACCGGCGAGCGCGGGTTGTTCATTGGAGGCTTCGCGCAGCGGCTGCGGATCGTGGGGCTGTCCAACACCGAGTCCAAGGACATCATCCGGCTGCTGCAGGCCTACGTCACGCGTCCGGAGAACGTGGTGCGGGTGAACTGGGAGCCGAACCAGCTGGTGCTCTTCGACAACCGCATCACCCAGCACTACGCCCCGGACAACTACGACGGCCAGCCGCGCAAGCTCAACCGCGTGACCATTGCCGGCGACATCCCCGCGGGCATCGACGGCAAGCCGAGCCATTCCCTGCAGGGCGACTCCTCCACCTACTCGGTGGTGGCGCCGCTCTAGTCCCCCCACCCAACTAGGTAGCAGTTAACGTCGTTTAGAGGGCTCATAACGACATCTACTGCGACCTAGTTGGGCTGAGCGGGCACTTAGGGGATGTTGCTCCCCCGGGCCGTCACCCAGAGCCGGTACCACTCGGCGCGGGTCATGGCCGCGGCAACCCGGGCCGCTCCGGCACACGCGCGAATGCGGTCCGAGTTGGCGGTTCCGATCACCGGTGCGATCCCGGCCGGGTGCCGCATGAGCCAGCCGAGGAGGATGGCCTCACGCGTGGTTCCCTTGGCCTTCGCCATGTCGGCAACAAGGGCCGCAGTGGCGGCCTCGGCCGGCGTCGGGCTTTCCGGCGGAGCTCCGCTGTAGTGTCCCCGGGCCAGCGCCCCGTATGCCTGCAGGGTGATCCCCTGCCGGCTGCAGTACTCCACGGTGCCGTGCGGGAAGCTGTAATCCAGCCCCTCCGCGTGGTTCACCAGCACTGTGCTTTCCAGCCAGGCCCGTTTCAGCAGGCTCATCTCCAGCTGGTTGGCCACCACCGGGGTTTCCAGGTGGTCCTGCAGCATCTCGATCTGCGGTGCGGACATGTTGGACACGCCCACCTGCCGCACTTTGCCTTCCTGCATCAGCTGCCCGACGGCGGACGCCACCTCAGCGGGGTCCGCCAGCGGGTCGGGGCGGTGCAGCAGGAGGACATCCACGTAGTCCGTCTTCAGCCGTTTCAGGCTGCCATTAACCCTCTCGAGGATGCCGTCGCGGCTCAGGTCGTAGTGGGTTTCCAGTCCCTGCTCGTTGAGCCGGATCCCGCACTTGGTCTGGAGCCGGATCCGTTCCCGCAGCCCCGGCGTGATCGCGAGGACTTCACCGAAGACGGCCTCGGACTTGCCGCTGCGGTAGATGTCCGCGTGGTCGAACAGCGTGATGCCTGAGTCCAGGGCGGCGTCAATCGCAGCGGCTGCCTGCTCCACGTGCCCGGTCGCGTACGGCTCGGCGGACCAGCTGCCGCCAAGGCCCATGCAGCCATAGATGAGCTCCTGGCCGGACTGACCGGGCAGGCCGGGCGCCGGGGTTTCCCCCTGCGCCCGGCCAGCCTTTCCTTTCAAAGGAGCGCTCACCGCAGCCAGACAGTGGTGTTGCCGGGCAGCAGCTTTCCGTCCAGCGGGGCGCTGCTGAGCAGGACCTCGCCTGCCGGGAGTTCCACCGGCTCCGCACCGAAGTTGGTCACAGACTGCCAGCCGCCGTGGCGGCTGAAGTGCAGGACCTCGGGGTTGCCGGTCTCCACCCATTCCAGCTCTTCGGCCGTCTGCAGCTCGCGACGCAGTTTCAGCGCCTTGCGGTACAGCTCCAGGGTGGAGCCCTCCACACCGTCCTGGGCGTCCACTGCGTAGCGGGCGAACCATGCCGGCTGGGGCAGGTGGGCATCGCCGGCGCCGAAGCCGAAGGACGTTCCATCCGTGGACCACGGCAGCGGCACGCGGCAGCCGTCACGGCCAATCTCCACGCCCTTGTTGCGGAAGAAGGACGGGTCTTGGCGCTCCGAGTCCGGGATCTCGGCCACTTCCTGCAGGCCGAGTTCCTCGCCCTGGTACAGGTAGGCCGAGCCCGGGAGGGCAAGCATCAGCAGGCTGGCCGCACGGGCGCGGCGCAGGCCGAGCTCGACATCCAGTTCCTCAGCCGGCGCGCCGGCCAGCAGCCAGCCCTTGCCGTCCTGGCCCTTGGCGTGGACTCCGCCGCCCATCGGGAGGCCATAGCGGGTGGCGTGCCGGACGACGTCGTGGTTGGAGAAGACCCACGTCGAGGATGCGCCGGTAGCCGTTGCCTCGGCGAGGTTCCGGGTGATGATTTCCTGGAACTCCTCGGCATCAAAATCGGCCTGCAGGAGGTCGAAGTTGAACGCCTGGCCCAGGCCCTGCGGGCTGGCGTAGCGGGCGCGCCGGGTGGCGTGCACCCAGGCTTCGGCGACGGCGGTGCGCGGCGGGTTGTACTCGTTGAACACCTCACGCCATTCGGCGTAGATCTCGTGGACTTCGTCGCGGTCCCAGAACGGGTGCGAGCCGTCGGCGAAACCGTCAGTGCCGGTGTGTGCCTCGCTGAGCTCGACCTTCGAGAGCAGCGGTTCGGTGAGGTCCTTGGTGAGGGCGTGCGCCACGTCCACGCGGAAGCCGTCCACGCCGCGGTCGGACCAAAAGCGCAAGGTCTTCAGGAAGTCGTCGCGGATTTCGCGGTTGGACCAGTTCAGGTCCGGCTGCTCCTTGGCGAAGATGTGCATGTACCACTGGCCCGGCGTGCCGTCCGGTTCCGTGATGCGCTCCCAGGCGGGACCGCCGAAGACGGAGTCCCAGTCCGACGGCGGCAGCTCGCCGTTCTCGCCCAGGCCGTCACGGAAGATGTAGCGTTCGCGGGCGGCGGAGCCCCGCGGTGCGGCGAGTGCTTCCTTGAACCACTCGTGCCGGTTCGAGGAGTGGTTGGGGACGATGTCCGCGATGAGCTTGATGCCGGCTTCGTGCAGCGCGGCGGACATTTCGGCGAAGTCCTCCAGGGTGCCCAGCTTGGGGTCAACGTTGCGGTAGTCGTCGACGTCGTAACCGCCGTCCGCGAGCGCGGACGGGTAGAACGGGCTGAGCCACACGGCGTCGATCCCCAGTTCCTTCAGGTAGGGCACTTTGGCGGTGATGCCCTTGATGTCGCCCAGGCCGTCACCGTTCGAATCCGAGAAGCTGCGCGGATAGATCTGGTACACGGAGGCCTGGCGCCACCAGTTGGGATCGGCTGCGAGGTTTGAGTCGGACAGGGTTGCCAGAGTGGCGGTGGTGGACAAAGGAGATTCCTTTTCTTGGGTTAGTTGTTGTTGTGTCGGGAAAAATGGATGGGCCGGGAACTGCGCCCTGCTTCACTGCGTCCTATTTCACTGCGCCGCGCATGACTCCGGACAGTACCCAACGTTGCGCCAGGATGTAAACCACCAGCGTGGGTGCCATGGCCATGAGGTAGGACGCGAAAGCGAGGCTGTAGTTGGTGTTGAATTCCCCCTGGAACAGCATCTGCACCACGGGCAGGGTCTGCAGGGCGGGATCCGCAATCATCATCTGCGGCAGGAGGAAATCGTTCCAGGAACCGAGGAAAGCGAAGATCCCGACGGTGGCGTTCATGGGGGCCAGCAGCGGGAAGATGATCTTCCGGAACACCTGCCACGTGGTGGCGCCGTCCATGCGGGCCGATTCCTCGAGCTCCACCGGGATGGAGCGGACGAAGGCGATGTAAAGCAGGGTGTTGAAGGAGATGCCGCCGAGGACGTGCAGGAACACGACGCCGGCGGGATTGTCCAGGCCGAGCAGTGCCGTCTGCTTGATCAGGGGCAGAATGATCACCGGGAACGGGATGAACATTGCCGAGAGCAGGTAGACGAACGAGCCCCGGAAGAACCGGTGGTTCCAGTTCCGTGCAATGGCATAGGCCACCAGGGAGCTGCTGGCCAGCGAGCCGAGGACGCTCAACACGGTAACAAACGCCGTGGACATGAAGGCCCTGGGAAAGTTGGTGGCCACATAGGCGGCGGCAAAGTTCTCCCAGTTCATCGGGTTCGGCCAGGCGAGGCCCGTGCCGGTGCCGATCTGGTCCGGGGACTTCAGTGCCATGGCCACAGTGAAGTAGAGCGGCAGCAGGACGGTCAACGACGCGGCCAGCATCAGTGCGGTGAGCCACCAGTTGATCTTGAAGCCTTCGCTGTTGGACCGGCGGGTCGTGGCGGCCCGTGGCTTGGGTCCGGACGCCTTCGGCGCGGCAAGTGTGGATGCGGTCATTAGAGTGAAACCCCCCGGCGCTGGATAAGGCGCAGCTGGATGACGGAGATCAGCAAGGTGATCAGGAAGTAGATGACGGCGTTGGCCATCTGGTACGAGTAGTCGCCGCCCGTGAAGCCGGAAAAGATGCGCATGGCCACGGACTGCGTTGCCATGCCGGGCCCGCCGCCGGTGAGGCCCACAATGATCTCGTAGGTACCCAGGAAGCCTTTGAATCCGAGGATGATGTTGATCACGAGGTACCCCATGATCAACGGCAGCGTCAGGCTGACGAACTGCCGGAGACTGCCCGCACCATCGAGGTCCGCGGCTTCGTAGACCTCGGACGGCACGCTCTGGAGGCCTGCCAGGTAGATGATGGTGGCGCCCGGCGCCGCCTGCCATACCGTGACGAGCACGATGGCGAGCCAGGCAAGGTTTTCGTTGGCAAGGATGCTCGTGGCTAGCGGAGTGACGCCGAACCGTTCAGCCAGCACCGGAAGCGTGTTGGAGAACAGGTAGTTGAACACGAACGAGACGATCAGGGCGGAGAGCACCATGGGAATGAAGAACACGGTGCGGATGCCGGTGCGCCATTTGATCTTCGCATTGAGGCCCAGGGCGATGGCGAGCGCCACGACGTTGACCACCACCGTGGTGGTGAGGGCGAACACGAACGTGAAGATGTAGGACTGGAGAATTGCCGGGTCTTTGAAGATGTTGACGTAGTTCATCAGTCCGATGAACTTCCAGTCACCGTAGCCGGCGTAGTTGGTGAGGCTGAAGAAGACGCCCACGAGTGCCGGCAGGGTGATGAAAAAGGCGAACAATGCCAGGACGGGCACCACCATCCAGTAATACGTGGGGTCGATCCTGCTCCTGGTCCGGATCGTGCCGGCGGGGGCGGACGTCGGGTTCTGGGGTGCTGCGGGACGGGCTGTCCGGGTCACCCTGGATGTTGTAGTCATTGAGGCTCCTGCATTCGGGGTGGGGGTCAGACCGCGGTACGCTCGGCGACTCGTCGCCATTCGTCGTCGAGCGCGGAAAGGAACTGTTCGCCGTTCTTGCTGTACACGAAGGACTGGATGTAGTTGTTCACGGGGACCGACGGCGGGAAGTAGGTAACGGCACCCTGGAAGTAGCGGGCCTCTTCGACTGCTGCGTTCAGCCCGGTAATCTGCGGATTACTGACGGCGGGAGCGTCCTTGAGCGGCGAGAACGCAGCGTTCTTCTCGTTGTACGTGTTCACCACGGACGGTTCCAGCAGGTAGTTGACGAACCGCCGCGCCGCAGCCATGTTGGGCGTATTGCGGGTGATGGAGAGCGCCATGTCCACGTTCACGCGGGCCTTGGTCTCCGCCGGGTTGTTCGTCACCGGCAGCGGGAACGTTCCCAGCCTGATGTTCTTGTTGGCTGCCACGAGCTGCGATAGCGCCCACGGGCCCTGCAGGTACATGGCCGCCTGCCCCTTGGCGAATGCGGCATTGCCGTCCGCGTAGTTCTTGCTGGCCGCTCCGTTCTGCGAGAACGAGGCGAGCTGGAGCATCTTGGGCAGGGCCGGGCCGAAGTTGTTGGCAAACGATTCGGCGGCGTCGCTGGTGATGCCGGCACCCTTGGCCTTGAGCTTCGTGAAGAATTCCGCAATGTCCAGCGTGCCGCCGGACGCGTAATCGAACATGCCCTGGGCGAGGGTCCAGGGGTCCTTGTACGTTCCGTAGATCGGAGCGATGCCGGCCGCCTTGAACTTCTCGCAGGCCGCAACGAAACCGTCCCAGGTGGTGGGGACGGCGACCCCCTGGGCCTCGAAGATGTCGCGGTTGTAGATGACGCCGGCTGCCGCAAGCGAGAACGGCAGGGCACTGATCTCGGTGCCCTTGTACTGACCCCAGGAATTGATCAGCTCCTGCATCTTAGGGTCGATGGTGGTTGCTACGGGCATGTCCGAGAGGTCGGCGAAGATGCCCTTCTTGACGAAGTCGGCGGTGGCCTGCGCGAAACCGCGGGTCACCACGTCCGGCGGATCATTGCGGACGAGGCCGGGAACAAAGTTGCCCTCGTTGAAGTCCTGAATCACCCGGATGTCCGGGTTCAGCGCCTCAAAGTCCTTGATCACCTGGTTGAAGTAGTCCACCACTTCGGGCTTGTTCTGCATGAACCGGAGCGTGGTGACCCCGTTCTGCGCCGCGGGCGTGGCGCCGCAGCCGGAGAGGGGAACCATGAATGCGGCGCCGGCCAGGCCTGCAGCCCGGAGCAGCGCACGCCGGCTGAGCGGCGACGCGGGGAGTACCGCGCTCACTGGGCAGGGGCTGACGTGCGGAGATGACGGGGCTGTGCCTGCGGTGCGGGCGGGCAGTGCTTCAGGATGCGGTTCACAGTTGCTCCTTTGCAAAAGGCGGGTGAAGGGCTGGGAGAAGAGCCGGCGTTCGGCGGCCGTCCTGCCCGCCATGCTCTGCGTGTAGATACAATCAATGTTTATTTGGAATCTAAATTTAGTTCCTCAAGTATTATGTGGTGCAAAGCACAGAGAGGTCAACACCATGTCGGAAATGACTGCTGCAACGCCCCAGCTGCTGCGCCGGGTGAGCGCCGGGGCAGTGCTCGACTTCATGCGTGCTTCCCAGGCGGTGACGGTCACGGAAGTCATGGAAGCCACCGGGCTGACCCGGGCAACGGCAATTTCCGTCTGCGAGGACCTCATGGAGCGCGGCTGGATCCGGGAACTGGAAAACCAGCGGGCCTTTGGCGGCTACCAGAAGGGCAGGCCGGCGCGGCGGTTCGAGCTCGACGAGCGCGCCGGATACGTCCTGGGCATGGACGTGGGTATCTCCAAGGCCACCGTGGTGGTGGCCGATCTCCGCGGCAAGGCCCTGGGCCGGTCCAGCCAGCCGTTCGCCGGCGCCGAGATCACGGCGGAAGAACGCGTCGCCGTGGTTGACCGGACCGCCATGATGGCCCTGCACAGCGTGGGAGCCTCCCCTGACGCGGTGCTCGCCGTCTGCGCCGGGATCGCGGCCCCGGTGGACCGCAACGGCGAGGTGCTGGTGACCCAGCACTTCTGGGGACTGTTCGACGTCGGCCTGAAGGCGGCGCTGCGGGACCTTCGCGGGTGGACGGTGCTGCTGGAAAACGATGCCAACCTCGCCGCCCTGGGTGAGCGCTGGCGCGGTGCGGCGGCCGGTGTGGACGACGTCGTGGTCATTCTCGCCAGTGAACGCCTCGGCTCGGGAGTGATCGACGGCGGGCGGCTGCTGCACGGCCGGGGCGGCGGCGCCGGCGAGCTGGCGTTCCTTGACATGGTGGAGGGTGTGGGAGACACCTTCGGTATCGCTTACCTGGCCCGTACCTGGGCCGCGGAGGCGCTGGCCGGGAAGGCCAAAACCTCGCTCCGGGAGCACACGGCCGGCACCGTCGAGGCGGAACACGTTTTCGCCGCTGCCGCCGCCGGGGACGCTGTTGCCTTGAAGATCCTGGAGCGGCTGGCCGACCGTATGGCCAGGGTCATCGGGGCCGTGGCCACCATCATCAACCCTGAGCTGGTGGTCATCGGAGGCGCCGTGGCCAACTCGGCGGGCGTGCTGCTGGAGCCCATCGCGGCACGGCTTCCCGGGTTCACCGCCACTCCCCCGACCGTAGCGGCTTCCCCCCTGGGCGACTCAATCGTGACCGTGGGCGCGGTGCGGTGCGCCCTGGACTACGTGGAGAAGAACACCCTTGACCTGGAGCTCGCGGCCACTGCCTAGGGTGCCCCGTGACCTACTCCGGCATGATCATGGTGCGGAGGTCCAGCTGGCGCAGCACGCGGTCCGCCACTTCCGGGTCCATGTCCGGTTCATTGCGTGCCGCCACCACTTCCTGGCGGGCGGCGTCGAGCGCAATGGTCTGCACGGCAATGGCGAGTTCGCGGCCGCGCTGCCGCTTCTCCCCCAGGGATTCGTTCCGGAGGCTTCCGTCCAGGAGTTCCGCGTGCAGCCGCGTCATTTTCTCCTTGACCAGCGCCACCTTCTCCGGCGGGAGCTCCTTCACGAGGTCGTTGTCCTTCAGGGCAGCGACGGCGGCCTGCTGCGCCCGTTTGGCCAGCACCCGGGCGGCGTCCCGCTCCTCCGAACCGTCGCCGGTGGCTTTCAGCACCTTCATCAGCCAGGGCAGGGTCAGCCCGGGCAGCACCAGCGTTGCCAGCAGCACTGCGCAGGCGATGACCAGCAGGTGGTCCCGCGCCGGGAACGGCGTGCCGTCATCCAGCGTCAGGGGCAGTGCCAGCGCGAGCGCCAGGGTGGCCAGGCCGCGCATGCCGCACCAGGTCAGGATCAGGACCTCCTTGGCCGAGGTGGGCTGCAGCAGGTTGCTGTTCTTGCGTGCCGAGGCCGCCAGGAGGCCGAGCCACAGGAACCTGACCGCGAACACGATGACGCACACCACCGCCGCGCTGCCGATCATCCCGTAGATCTCAGTGCCTTCATCGTGGACGACCTGGCGGATTTCCAGGCCCACCAGCCCGAAGGCCAGCCCGGTCACCAGAAGTTCCACCACGTCCCAGAAGGCCGTCCGGGTGACCCGTTCGGCGGCGTCCTGCGGACGCGAGTGGCGTTGCATCTCCAGGGCGGTAACGACGACGGCGATCACGCCTGAGGCGTGCACCTCTTCGGCGAGGATGTAGGCGGCAAACGGCACAACCAGGGTGACCGCGCTGCGCGCCACCATGGAGGTCACCAACCGGGTGATCAGCGCCGTGACCCAGCCCATGGCGACGCCCACCAGCACCGCAACCGCAGCCCCCACGAGGAACTTGAGGACGACGTCGGGCCCTATCCTGCTGCCGGATACCGCCGCCGCCACGGCAGCCTGGAAGATCACAATGGCGGCGGCATCATTGAAGAGGCCCTCGCTTTGCAGGACGGTGATGAGCCGCCGCGGCATATGCACCCGGCCGGCCACGGACTCCACGGCTACGGGGTCCGGCGGAGCCACCATGGCGCCCAGGGCGATCGCGGCGGGGATCCCGATGCCGGGAATCATGAGCCAGGCCGCCCCGGCGACTGCTGCTGTGGATACCACCACCAGGGCCACGGCGAGCATGACCAGCGTGCGCCAGCGGACCCGGAACACGGCCCAGGAACTGCGCTGGGCCGTCGCGAACAGCAGCGGCGGCAGGAAGATGGGCAGGATCAGCTCTGGGGAGATCTCCATCTCCGGGAAGCCGGGAATAAACGTCAGCGATGCCGCCAGGATCAGCATGAGCACGGGATAGGGAAGCCGGAGCCTATCCCCCAGACCCACCGCCACCACCGTGGCAAGCAGGAGTCCGATAATAAGTGCCAGCTGGTCCATAGGCTCACTTTCCCCGAAGCGGAGGCGCCGCGGTCATGCGCGGGCGCCTCCCCCACAGTATCGGGTGCGGTCCGGGGGCCGGCCCGCCTAGCGGGCGGGCTGCAGCGCTGCCGCGACCGGGAGCGTGCCGTCCCGGAACTCGATGGTGCGTCCGGCGGTTTCCGGCAGGCCCAGGACGGCGGCCGTCACGAGTGCCACGTTGGCCCGTGAGGTGGCCGTGCCCGCGGAGGTGTCCGCCGGATTGACGTCGATGAGGCCGTTGCCGGGGCCGTCCGTCAGGGTTCCCGGGCCCAGGATGGTCCAGGCCAGGTCCGTGCCGCGGAGGTACTGGTCCGCGGCGGCCTTCGCCTCGGCGTACGCGTGGAAGCTGTTGTCCGCCGGGACTCCGTGGTCCGGGCCTGCACCGAAGTAGGAGACCATGACGTAGCGCCCGACGCCGGCCTCAGCCGCCGCGTCCATCGAACGGATGGCTGCGTCCCGGTCCACGGCGTAGGTGCGTTCGGGGCTGCCGCCGCCGGCACCTGCGGACCACACCACGGCGTCGTGGCCGCTGAGGGCGCCGGCGAGTTCCGCCGTCGTCGTATTTTCAACGTCCAGGACCGACGGCGTAGCGCCGGTCGCCGCGACGTCGTCCGTGTGGTCCGGGTTGCGGAAGAAGGACGTGACGTCCTCACCGTCCGCCGCGAGGATTCTGGCCAGTTCCAAAGCCACTTTGCCGTGGCCGCCGATGATTGCGATGCGCGTCATTGACCCATTCTGTCCCACGGGTGGCGTGGCCGCACCCGCGCTCGCGCTTGGCTTAACCGAAAACTAGGTCCTCCCACCCTGCTCGGGCGGGAGGACCTTGTCCATGGAGGCCGGACCAGGCTACGAGTAGCGCAGGCTGAGGAGAAGAGCCTTCAACTGCGCGTACCGTTCGCCTGCCATCCAGTCCCTCGCCGCATCGGGTGTGGCGAAGGCCGGCTGCTTTTCGAAGTCGAACACAGCGTAGGCCGACATCACCCCGTTCGGCAGGCGAATCTGGTTGGTCCCCGAAGTGTCCTGCGTCGGCAGGAACTCCTGGGCCAGCCTGACATCCATGAAGTAGTAGAGGGCGGTGCCGTCGGCTGGCTCGGTGGGGGCCGGCATTCCGGGATAGGAGACGGGAAGGATCTGGTCCGCGGCGAAGCCGAACTCGGCAGGGTTCCCTGAGACGTCGGAAATCCCCGGCACGGGCGTGTGGTCAAGGACCGTGCGTTTGACGCTGCCCGCCGCCCCGTCGCCGTACATCCCGCTGAGGACCCGCGCCACCTCGGAGCCGGAGTCGTCAGCCACCACCGCGACGACGGAGCCGGCCTTTGTCTCTTCAGACAGGTACGGGCCCTGTTCCGTCCGGACGCTCCACCCTTCGGGGTATGCGAAGGAGAGATGTCCGTCCGGGAATACGAAGGTCCGCCCCGAGGCGGCCTGCGGCGGCGCCGTCGCGGCCGGCTCTGTTGCAGCCGGCTCTGTTGCAGCCGGCTCTGTTGCAGCCGGCGTCGGCGTTACCGATCCGGTCACCGTGGCGGCCGGCCCTGGCGCGGGCGTCACCGGACCAAGATTGGTGGCCGCCAGGACTCCCGCGGCGACAGCTGCGGCCGCCAAGGTGATCACGCCGGCGAGCCGGGCGCGCCGCAGCCTTCGGTCCTCGAGCGAGGTTGCACCGGCCGGGAGCCGGTCACTGAACGCGGCCGGTTCGGCCAGCATCCGGCGAAGGGCCGCTTCGCCGTCGGGTGTGGACGGATCGTGGCGCACGGGATCCGTCGCGGAAATCATGGTCTTGATTGGATCCATTTCAGGCACCCATCCTCTGTGTGATCGTTTCTACTCCAGCTGGCATCTGCTTCCGGAACGCAGCCCGCGCCCGGTGCAGCCGAACCTTGGCGGCGGACTCGCTGCACTGGAGCACATCAGCGATTTCCGGCGTGCCAAGCCCGTCCCAGTAGGCGAGCTGGAGGATGTCCCGGTCTTTCTCCCGCAGACCGGCCATGGCATCATGCACGGCCAGGTATTCGGATCCGTCTCCGAAACTGAGGATCGCCGTGGCCCGCAGCTTCTCCTGCAGCGCGCGTTGGCGGTCACGGCTCCGGTACGCATTGCCGATCATGTTCCGCGCTACGGTGACCAGCCAGGCGATATCAGCCCTCGGCTGGTCGCCCCACTTCTGCCACACAACCCGGAAGACATCGGCGGCGATTTCCTCCGCCACCTCCGGGGATTCCACCCTCCGGCGCACATACCGGAAGACCGCTGGATAGTTGTCCTTGTGTAGGGCTATAAACGCCAGTTCACGCTCGGAAAGCACAATATCCCCCTGATGAGTAGTCCTGAGCCGCGTTCTATCTGTATTGTTTCCGGCCCAACGCCAGGCGTTACTCACATCGCAGGGAATTTTCGGCGCTGCCCGCCCCGGCAATGCTCACGGCACCCTGCCGGGGCCGGATGCCCGGCCCCTCACCACGAATTGCTGCGCCAGCGTCCACAGGTTGGAAACGGTCCAGTAGATCAGGACGCCGATGGGAAACACGATGCCGCCGGCCCCGAAGATGACCGGCAGGATGTAGAGAATCATCTTCTGCTGGATCATCGCCGGACCGGCCGCGGCCTCTTCGGACGTGTACCTGGCCATGATCAGCTTCTGCGTCAGGAACTGCGCAGCCGTCATGGCCAGGATCATCACGATGGCCAGCAGCGTCACCGCAAGGGCATCGCCGCCGCCGTGCAGCAGCGACGCGGACAGCGGGGCTCCGAAGATGCTGGACTGATCGAACTGCACCACCTGCTCGTGGCTCATGGTCCCGATCCCCTCGCCGCGCCCGGCCGCAGAGGAGATGCCGGAGAGCACTTGGAAGAGGGCCAGGAAGAACGGGGCCTGGATCAGCAGGGGTAAGCAGGCTGAGAACGGGTTGGTTCCATGCTTCTTGTAAAGGGCCATCTGCTCCTGCGCCATGGCCTGGCGGGACAGTTGGTCGGCCTTGCCCTTGTACTTGTCCTGCAGTCTTTTCAGGTCCGGCTGCAGGAGGCGCATTCGGCGCTGGGCGTTGACCTGCTGCAGGAACACGGGGATCAGGGCGGCGCGGATGGCCAGCACCAGCCCGATGATGGACAACGTCCAGGTCCAGCCGCCGGCAGGGGGCATCCCCATAGCTCCCAGTCCGTCGTGGAAGCCCACCATGATGGTGGAAACCAGCCACTTGAACGGAAACATGATTCCTTCAAAAAGCTCCACTGAGATCCCCATCCGCCAGTTGCTGCCAAGCTACTGGCGGATCGCGGCCCTTGTCACGGTCCCTGCATACGTCAGGGGGCCACCGATTGACAACAGGGAAGCCCATTCCGGTCTTTCGGGCCGTATGGCGCGTTTCATAAGTTCGCTTACTATTGAGCAGGCGGTCCGCTTCCGTTGTGCCCACTCTGAAGCGGGCCGTCCCTCACTCCAGCCACATGCACACTCAACGAGGAGACCCCGGCCTTGCCATACGTCGACATCAACCCGCACCGTCCGCGACGCCCCCGATGGCTGGCACATGTCGGGCTCAGCGTCCTGACCGTGGCCACACTTGCTGTCGTCACGCTGGCGCTCCACTGGCGGTAGCTCTGGGTTGTGTGGCCGGTACGCCGATACCCAATTGTGAGCAACCGACACGGCGATCCTCCGCTAACACCCCGCCGGGGCCGGTAGCTTCGGTGCACTACTAGATGGAAGGTGTGCCGAAATGACTTTCACTGAATACCTCTCAGGCGTTGCCATCATGGTCGGATCCCTGATAGCCGCCGCAGGTCTTGCCTCGGCCACGGTCCGCGCAAGGTCTCACCGCCACTAAGGACGCCGGTCTGGCCAACACCTGCGAGCACCAGGCCCTCTATGCCTGTGCTGACTGCCATGCCGTCCCGGCAGCCGACCGGTACGCCTAAGCAGGGGTTCCGTTGGATCGGGTGCTTAAAACAAAAGCAGGTCAGAGGCAATACGCCTCTGACCTGCGGTTTTGGTAGCGGTGGGGAGGCTCGATCTCCCGACCTCACGATTATGAGTCGTGCGCTCTAACCAACTGAGCTACACCGCCACGAATGAGAAAACCTGCATCAAGCCGGTCAAAAACCGCCTTGACACAGGCTCTCATTCAGAGCCCCCCACCGGAATCGATCCGGTGACCTCGTTCTTACCAAGAACGCGCTCTACCACTGAGCTAGGGGGGCAACGAGTAAATACTCTACCGGAAGATTCCGCTCCCAACAAATCGGCGGCAGGACAGGCCCCAACTGGCCGAAAACCCCGGAAATCCGGGCCCAAAAACGCCGCCGAGGGCCCTGACGGAAGCTCCTGCAGCAACGTTGCAGGCTCCGTGTGACGAAGCATACACGGGGCTGCGTGCGGGGTGGACGGGTTAAACGAAAACGGGCCGGCTCGAAAGCCGGCCCGTTTTCAGTGCCTGGTGCTGCTAGGGCTTACCACTTGCCCTTGCGGTTGAAGTCGCGGTGTCCGCCTTCGTTGCCATGGCGCGGCTTGCGTGCACCGTCGCCGTGGCCGCCGAAGCGGGAGTCGCTGGCCTGGCCGCGGCTGGCGCCGCTGTCAGCGCCCACGCTGCGCTCCGAACGGTCGCTGAAGGAGCGGCCGCCACGGTCAGCGGAGGACCGCTCGCCGTCGTTCTTGCGGAATTCCTTCTTGAACCCGCCGTTGCCCTTGAAGTTGCCGCCACGGTCTCCGCCGCCGGAGTACCCGCCACGGTCGCCGCCACGGTTGCCCTGGTAACCGCCACGCTCACCGGCGCCACCGGAGGGCTTGCGGCCGTTGTCCAGCTCGAGGTGGATCAGCTCGCCGCCAATCCGGGTGCGGGACAGTGCACGCAGCTGCTCGGGGCTGAGGTCCGCCGGAAGCTCCACGAGGGAGTGGTCCGATCGGATGTCAATGCCGCCGATCTGGGCCGAGGAAATGCCGCCTTCGTTGGCAATGGCGCCGACGATGGAACCCGGCATGACGCGCTGGCGGCGTCCGACGGCGATCCGGTAGGTGGCGTTACCCTCGGTCAGGGTGCGGGTCGGGCCGCGTGAGCCAAAGCCGTCCTTGGAGCGCTCGCGCTTCTGGAACTCGGGAGCTGCAGGCAGTTCCTTCACCAGGAGCGGCTGGCCGCCCTGCGCCATGACGGCCAGTGCTGCCGCGATCTCCGAGGCCGGGACGTTGTGCTCTTCCTCGTAGGAGGAGATGAGGTCGCGGAACGGTGCAACATCTTCGGACGCGAGGGTCTCGGTGATGCGCTCGGCAAACTTGCCCAGGCGCAGCGTGTTCACGGTCTCGGCCGTGGGCAGGTGCATCTGCTCCACCGGCTGGCGGGTGGCCTTCTCGATGGAACGGAGCAGGTACTTCTCCCGCGGCGTCATGAACAGGATCGCGTCGCCGGAACGGCCTGCACGGCCGGTGCGGCCGATGCGGTGGACGTAGGACTCGGTGTCGTGGGGGATGTCGTAGTTGACCACATGGCTGATGCGCTCCACGTCAAGGCCGCGGGCCGCGACGTCGGTGGCCACCAGGATGTCGATGCGGCCTTCCTTCAGCGCGTCCACAGTGCGTTCGCGCTGCTGCTGCGGGATGTCACCGTTGATGGCGGCAGCCTGGAAGCCGCGGGACTTCAGCTTGTCGGCGAGGTCCTCGGTGGCCATCTTGGTGCGCACGAAGGCGATGACGCCGTCGAACTCTTCGACCTCGAGGATGCGGGTCAGCGCGTCGAGCTTGTGCGGGCCCATGACCTGCAGGTAGCGCTGGCGGGTGTTCGCACCGGTGGTGGTCTTGGATTTCACCGAGATCTCGGCCGGGTTGTTCAGGTACTGCTTGGACATCCGGCGGATCTGGCTCGGCATGGTGGCCGAGAACAGCGCAACCTGGCGGTCCGAAGGAGTCTGCTGGAAGATCTGCTCCACGTCTTCGGCGAAGCCCATGCGCAGCATTTCGTCGGCCTCATCCAGCACCAGGTACTGGAGCTCGGACAGGTCCAGGGAACCCTTGGAGATGTGGTCGATCACGCGGCCGGGGGTACCGACGACAACCTGGGCACCGCGGCGCAGGCCGGCGAGCTGGGGGCCGTAGGCGGAGCCGCCGTAAACCGGCAGGACCGTGAAGTCGTCAATGTGCTTGGCGTAGGAGGTGAAGGCCTCGGCAACCTGGAGCGCCAGCTCGCGGGTCGGGGCGAGGACCAGGGCCTGCGTCTTGCGGGACGGGCCGTTGAGGTCGTGGAGCTCGGCCAGGCGGGACAGTGCCGGTACTGCGAATGCTGCAGTCTTACCGGTACCGGTCTGGGCCAGGCCCACGACGTCGCGGCCTTCGAGCAGCAGCGGAATGGTTGCTGCCTGAATGGGGGACGGCTTCTCGTAGCCGACGTCCTGCAGTGCGGCGAGGACGCGGCCGTCGATGCCGAGGTCGGCGAAACGAATGCCTTCAGCTTCGGTGTCAGCCTCGCCGCTGGTGGGGTCGGCCTTGGGGGCTTCGGTCTTCGGGGCTTCAGCGGCGGGCGCCTCGGCGGCCGGACGTTCTTCAGCGGCGGGCGCCTCGGCGGGTGCCGGGGCCTCGGTGAAAACGGGGGCGGAACCGGCTACGGGAGCGGCGGTCTCGGGGGTTTCTACGGCCGTCTCGGTGGTCTCGGCAGTAGCCGTTTCGTTGATGGCGTCGTTGTGATTTTCGGGCATAGGGAAGTTTTCCTCATCCATAGGGGGCCAGGCGGCACAACCCGAGGTGAGCGGAGCCGCAGTACATGTGCCGTTTGGACGCCGGGCAGACATTGACCGGCCGGTCACGTAGAAGTCCGGCGCTTTCGCAATCCCGTGGCAGGACTTCCCGCTGCATCTCTTGGCTGCTATCCCAGCAGTCTGCACAGCGTTTTCTTTAGCCGGCTCTCCCTATGAAAATGCCCGCATCGCTTGTGCGGGCCCCAACACTTGCCAGTCCTGCCTCAAAAATTGGGCAGGAATAAGGGATTTCCGGAGTGGGGGATATTTCAAGTGTAAGGCATGGTTCCTCCTTGCACTAACCCGCCGGCGGCCAGCGGCGGGTGACGTTGGGCACAACGGCCCGTCGGGGCAGCACCTGCCGGCCTCTGCACGGGTCACTGCGGCCGTCCGGGGCCCGGTGGCGCTAGACGCCCAGACGCCGCTGGATCTTCTCGAATTCCTCGTGGTACTCCGGCTGCAGGCGGATCTCGCCGTCCGCGTCCGCGTCCCGCAGCGCGTCCATGTACTCGATGGTGGGAGCGCTGAACCAGCTGCCGATGGTCACACCGTGGTTGGGAACGAACAGCCGGTGGACATGGTCGCCGGCCTGGATGGTCCCCGTCTTGATGACGCGAAGATAGGTACCCACCCGGCCTGCCTCGGTGAACCGCTTGACCCACCGCGCCTCGTCCATGCGGCGCTGGAACGTGGCACAGGGAACGCGGGGCGACGTCACTTCGACTTCGACGTCCAGGCCGATCTTCCACCGTTCGCCGATCACCGCAGTGGTGGTTCCTATTCCGGCGACCCGCAGGTTCTCGCCGAATACTCCCGGCGGCAGTTCCCGCTGCAGCTCCCCCGCCCAGTAGTCGGCGTCGTCCTGGGAGTAGGCGTACAGCGCCTGGTCCGCACCGCCGTGGTGGATGCGGTTCGCCTGGACGTCGCCGTGGAGCCCGAGTTTGTGAACCTTGACCGGACCATCGACGGCACGCTTGTCGATGGCCGTGACGCCCACGCTCCCTTCATCGCTCAGAAGCTGGTGTACCCGGCACACGGCAAGCACAGATGCGGTTTCCATGGCTACAGTCTAGATTCTTCGGACCGGATTGCCGGGGGAACTTACGCGGCCAACTTCCGCGGGCCACTTCCCGGAGAACTTCCGCGGCGGGCGTCAGGGATCGAAGCGGTACCCCATGCCCGCTTCCGTGTGCAGGTGGCGCGGCCGGGCCGGGTCCTGCTCGAGCTTGCGCCGCAGCTGGGCCAGGTAGACGCGCAGGTACTGGGTCTCTTTGGCGTACGCCTGGCCCCAGACCTGGGTGAGCAGCTGTTGCTGGCTAACCAGCTTTCCCGGATTGCGCACCAGCAGTTCGAGGATGTTCCACTCGGTGGGCGTAAGGCGGATTTCGTGTCCGTCCCGGACAACCTTGCGCGCCGCCAAATCCACCACGAAGTCCGCAGTTTCAACGGTGGGAGCCTCACGTTGGGCCGGCGAGCGCCGGGAGGCTGCGCGCAGCCGCGCCAGCAGCTCGTCGAGGCCGAACGGCTTGGTCACGTAGTCGTCCGCCCCGGCGTCGAGCGCTTCCACTTTGTCCTCCGAAGCGTGGCGGGCGGAAAGCACGATGACGGGAACGGAGCTCCAGCCGCGGATCCCCCGGATCACGTCCACTCCGTCCATGTCCGGGAGCCCGAGGTCCAGCACCACGATGTCCACGGGGTGCTGGGCGGCCAGTTTCAGCCCGTCCGCTCCCAGGCCCGCGGTGATTGCCTGGTAACCGTGGGCGCGGAGGTTGATCTGCATGGCCCGGGCCAGCTGTGCCTCGTCTTCGATAATCAGGACCAGGGTCACGGCAGCGGACCCTCCCACAGCGGAAGGGTGACCACCATGGTCAGCCCGCCGCCCGGCGTCGGCTCCGCCGCTAGGATTCCTCCCATGGCTTCGGTGAAGCCGTTGGCAACGGCCAGGCCAAGCCCGATCCCCACGGTGCGGCCGCCTCCGGTGCGCTGGGAATCGTTGAGCCGCTGGAACGGCTGAAACATGTCCAGCACCGCCGCCGGGGCAACTCCGGCGCCATGGTCCACCACGCGGAATTCGCTGGCAGGCCTGCCTGCCAGTGCGATTCCCTCCCCCGCCCGCGCTGTCAGCACCACATCGGCGTCCGGCGCGTACTTGAGCGCGTTCTCCACCAGGTTCGCCACCACGCGCTCCAGCATCCCGGCGTCGGCCTCCACGCGGGGCAGGTTGGGCGGCAGTTCCACGCGGATCCGCGCCGCAGGCAGCCCCTTGAGCGCATCGGGCAGCACGTCCGCCCAGCCCAGCCCGCGCAGGAGCGGGTTGACCGAGTCAGCCGTGATCCGGGACATGTCCAGCAGGTTGCCGATCAGGTGGTCCAGCCTGTCGGCCGAATCCTCGATGGTGGCGAGCAGTTCGCGTTCGTCCTCCGGGGAAAACTGCACATCCTCCTGGCGCAGGCTGCTGACGGCCAGCTTGATCCCGGCCAGCGGGGTGCGCAGGTCATGGCTGACCGCCCTCAGGATGGACGTGCGCATCTTGTTGCCCTCGGAGAGCCGCTGGTTGTCCTGCATGCTCGCCGCCAGTTGGCGCCGTTCCAGGATCGCCACCAGGAACGCCCCGAAAGCGGCCAGCATGCGCTGGTGCTGTCCGGAAAACGTATGACCGGCCGGCGGTCCGCCGTTGATCAGCAGCGTGTAGCGGGAATCGACGACGACGGCGTGGTCGGCAGCCGCGTGCGTCACCGGCGCGCTGGTCCCGGCACTGGCGAGCACTGCCCATGAGGTGTTGTTGCTACGGGGCCGCCCCGGAACGCTTCCGGCGGCGGGTCCCGCCCCATGCGGGCTGCCGGGTGAACTGCCGGGTGAGCTGTCGGCCAGCAAGGTCACGGCGTCCACCCCCAGCCTGCTGCGGACCTTCTCAAGGAACGTCTCCAGGCTGCCGTCGGAACTGAGGATCCGCAGGGACAGCTCGCTCAAAGCCGTGGCTTCAGCCCCGGACCTGGCGGCTTCCTGCGCCCGGCGGGTCGCCAGGCCAACGGCAAGGGCCACGCTGCAGGCGACGGCCAGGAACACCAGGAGGGTGAACAGGGTGGAGGGATCGGCGATGGACAGCGTGCCCACGGGATCGGCTGAGAAGTAGTTGAGGAGCGTGGTGCCCAGGACCGCTGCCACGACGGCGGGCCAGAATCCCCCGATGGCAGCCACCGCCACCGCGACCGCGAGATGTAGCAGCATGATGATGGCGAAGTTCCGGTATCCCGCCAGGGTCACCAGTACTTCCACTCCGGGCGGCAGGACCACGGCAAGCACCATGCCGACGACAAAGCGGCTCCGCCCGATGCCCTGGAGCTCCGGGGCTGCCGTCCCCGAACCTGCCGTCCCCGACCGTCCGGGGCCGGATCGGGCGGCGCCGCCGCGGGCGGATTCAACTGCTGCCATGGCTCCATCTTGGCATGGGCAGTTCTCCCCCGTTTTCCGTTAACAGCACCTGCTGTCAGGCACTAGGCTAACTTCAGGTTTACACAGCAGTGTCTTGCCGCGTCGGCGTCGCCGCGCGGCCTCAGACGTGCGCGTGGAGGATCACAGCTTAAGCATGGACAACCAAGGGGGACCCATGGAACCGCAGGACCCGAGCCAGGACCCTTCGAAGGATCCAACGAAGGATCCAGAGGACAACCGTTCCGGCCAACAGCGCCCGGATAGCGAGCCGGCAGGAGCCGGTGGTCCCGGGGCTTCCGAACCCGGGTGGATGACCGCGCCCGGGGACTTCACGCCGCAGCCCCATGATCCGGCGACGGGTCAGCTGCCGCCCTGGCAGGTTCCCAAACCGGAGCTCCGCCCGGAACTGCTCAACGATTCGGCAGCGGGCAGAGGAGCGCCCGAACCGGGGAACCCCGGCATGAAGCCCGGACGGCGGCAGAAGGGCCAGGCCGGAGGGACGGGTGCTACGCCGGGCGCGGGCCCGCTTCCGTCACCGGGGGCAGGACCGGGCCCGGTCATCGATCCCTTTGAGCGTGAACGCAAGCGGGAGGCAGCGGCACGGAAGAAGCGCTCGCAGCGCCGCACCGTCGTCGTCGGCCTCGGCGTCACTGCCCTGCTGGCAGGCACCATCACCGCCATCGTGGCCAGCAACGAGGCGGAGGCCGACTACGCCCAGGTCTGTTTCAACGACGAAACCGGCGAGCGCGTGGACGACGCCCAGTGCGACAACAGCAGCAGCGCCGGGCGGAGCTCCGGCATTTACGCCTGGTACTTCTACTCGCGCGGCGCCAGCGTTCCGGCGGTCGGGCAGAACCGTTCTCAGTACACCGGCTTCACCAAAACTGTGCCGCAGGGGGCGAAATCGTCCAAGGGCTACAGCACCAAGGGCGGCACGGTCAGCAGGGGCGGCTTCGGCAGCAGCTCCAAGGGCGGAAGCACGGGAGGCTAGGCGTGAAGAGACTGACTGCAACCCCCAGGCCCGACTGGAAGCGGAAGATCGAGGAACAGGGGCTGGTCTTTTCCACCACCACCATGCCTGACGGCAAGAAGATCGAGTACTGGAACGAGTCTGCGTACTACGAATTCACCATGGACGAGGTGGAAACCCTCGAGAAGACCGCCGAGGACATGCACCTGATGTGCCTTGAGGCAGCCAAATACCTGGCCACCGGGGCCATGGGCAACATCGGTATCGGTCCGCAGGCGCTGGAGCTGGCCGCGGAATCACTGCAGGCCGGGGACATGGACATCTACGGCCGCTTCGACTTCGTCTACGACGGCCACGGCGGCCCTGCCAAGATGCTCGAGTACAACGCGGACACGCCCACGGGGCTGATCGAGGCCTCCGTGGCGCAATGGTTCTGGCTGCAGGACGTATTCCCGGAGAAGGACCAGTGGAACGGCATCCATGAAGCCCTGATCCGGCAGTGGAAGAAACTCCAGTACCGCACCGGCATGAGCACCCTGCACATTGCGCACTCGGAAGCCGAGCAGTCCGGCGAGGACTGGATGACGGCGGCCTACATGCGGGACGTCGCCGGCCAGGGCGGCTGGACCACCATCGGCATCAACATGTCCGACATCGGCTGGGACCCCAACCTGAACCGCTTTGTGGACCTGGACAACTTCATGATCAGCACGATATTCAAGCTGTATCCGTGGGAACTGATGATTAAGGAACCCTTCGGCCAGCGGCTGCTGCAACGTGCCCACAATCCGCGCTGGGTGGAGCCGGCCTGGAAAATGCTCCTGTCCAACAAGGCACTCCTGGCCGCGTTGTGGCACCTGTACCCTGACCACCCCAACCTCCTCCCGGCTTACCTGAACGAACCCGGGCCGCTGAAGGAATGGGTAGCCAAGCCGCTGCACGGCCGCGAAGGGGACAACATCAAGATCCACGCTGCCGGCATCAACATGGAGCAGCCGGGCGGCTACGGGCGCGAGGGCTGGTGTTACCAGCAGTTCCACTCCCTGCCCGACTTCGACGGCAACCACCCGGTTCTGGGCCTCTGGGTGGTGGATGGCGAGTCCGTGGGCTGCGGCATCCGCGAATCGGACGGCCCCATCACCGATTACTTCTGCCGGTTCGTCCCCAACACGATCGACGCCCCGGCACCCCTTTCAGTCCAGGCCGCTTCGGCCTCCTCCAGCAAAGCAGGTATCGCACTATGAGCACAGGGACGACGACGACGGCGGAGGTCCCGTCCAAGGGGCTGCGCGCCGGCATCCTGGACCTGGGCGACTCGGTCATGCTGGGGCTGGCGTCCACCGCCCCCGTCTATTCACTCGCCGCCACGCTGGGCCTGATCGTGGCGGTCAATGGCAACTACACCCCGCTGATCCTCCTCTTGGGCTTTGTGCCGGTGCTCTTCATCGCCTACGCCTTCCGAGAACTGAACAGCGCCATGCCGGACTGCGGCACCACCTTCATCTGGGCCCGCCGGGCATTCGGCCCGTGGGCGGGCTGGCTGGGCGGCTGGGGCGTTGCCCTTGCGGGCATCGTGGTGCTAGCCAACCTGGCCCAGGTGGCCGGGCAATACCTGTGGCTGCTGGTCGGCGACGGTTCGCTGGCCGAAAACGACCTTCTGGTGACGGCCACCGGCGTCGTGTTCATTGTCTTCATGACCCTGGTGAACTACCGGGGCATCCGGCTCGGCGAGCACGTCCAGCGGGTGCTGACCTACGTGCAGTATGTTTCGCTGGGCATATTCGCGCTGGCCATCGTGTTCCGGATTGCGGGCGGAGCACCGGAGGGCCAGGCATTCGACTTCGAATGGTTCAACCCCGCCGGAGCCTTCGCCGATCCCGGCGCAGTGGTTCACGGTGCCCTGCTGGCCCTTTTCATCTATTGGGGCTGGGACACCTGCCTGGCCGTGAATGAGGAAACCGAGAACCCGTCCAGGACGCCCGGCCGCGGTGCCGTCATCTCCGCCTTCGTCCTGATGGCCATCTACGTTTCCGTGGCGCTCCTGGTGATGATGTATGCCACCGTGGGCACGGACGGCATCGGCCTCGGCAATGCGGAAAACCAGGATGACGTCTTCCTGGCCATGAAGGATGTTGTGCTTGGCCCATGGGGCTGGCTGATCGTGGTGGCCGTGCTGGCCTCGGTACTGTCCTCCACCCAGACCACCATCCTGCCCACCGCCCGCGGGACGCTGTCCATGGGCGTCCACGGCGCCCTGCCGGCCAAGTTCGGCGAAGTCCACCCGCGAAACCAGACTCCGGGGTTCTCCACCCAGGTGATGGGGGCCGCCGCCGTCGTGTACTACGTGGCCATGAGCTTCCTGAGCCAGAACCTGCTTTCCGACTCCATCAGCGCCATCAGCCTGTTCATTGCTTTCTACTATGCGCTGACCGGCTTCGCCTGCTTCTGGTTCTTCCGCGGTACCTTGCGCGTTTCCGCCCGCAATCTCTGGTTCCGGGGCATCCTGCCGCTGCTCGGCGCACTGATGCTGACTGCGGCGTTCTTCATCTCCGCCGTCCAGATGTGGGACCCGGCCTACGGCGATACGGAGATCTTCGGCGTGGGCGGCGCCTTCGTCAGCGGCGTGGTGCTGCTGGCGCTGGGCGTGGTACTGGCCGTGGTGTGCCGCTTCTCCCCCGCCACCCGGGACTACTTCGTGGCACGGCAGGCGGAGCCCAGCAAGCTATAGGAACATGGGGTACCGGCAGTCCGGACAAGCACGCCGTAGGATGCTCCAATGAGCAACGCCGCTGACCTCCCCGCTGTTTCCGACACCTCCGATGTCCTGGGCCTTGACGCCCTGCTGACGGCTGAGGAGCTGGCTCTCCGGGAGCGCATTCGCGATTTCACGGAGCAGCGGATCAAACCGGATATTGCCCGCTGGTACGACGACGCCGTGTTTCCGCTCGACCTTGCCCCCGAACTCGGCGAGCTGGGCGTGCTCGGCATGCACCTGGAGGGTTACCGGTGCCCCGGGCGCTCCGCCGTCGAGTACGGCCTGGCGGCCATGGAGCTGGAGGCCGGGGACTCCGGAATCCGCACCTTCGTCTCGGTGCAGGGTTCCCTGGCCATGACCGCCATCCACAAGTGGGGGTCCGAGGACCAGAAACAGGAGTGGCTCCCCCGGATGGCCGCCGGCGAGGTAATCGGTTGTTTCGCCCTGACCGAACCGACTGCCGGATCAGATCCGTCCTCCATGACCACGACGGCCCGCCGCGACGGATCCGGGGACGACGCCGGGTGGGTGCTCGACGGCGCCAAGCGCTGGATCGGGCTGGCTTCCGTGGCCGGGGTGATGGTGGTGTGGGCCATGACCGAAGACGGCGTCCGCGGCTTCCTGGTGCCCGCCGGAACTCCCGGGGTCACCGCGACGCCGATCAACCGGAAACTTTCGATGCGCGCCTCGATCCAGTGCGACGTGGCGTTCGACGGCGTGCGGCTGGGTCCGGAGGCCCTGCTGCCGGGTGCCCGAGGCCTGCGGGGCCCCTTCACCTGCCTCAACGAAGCGCGGTACGGGATTGCCTGGGGTGCCATGGGTGCTGCCCGTGATTCCTACGAGGCCGCCCTGAAGTACTCGCAGGACCGGCTCCAGTTCGGCCGGCCGCTGGCCGGGTACCAGCTGACCCAGGAGAAGCTGGTGAACATGCTCCTGGAGATCCAGAAGGGGACCATGCTGGCGCTCCACCTGGGCCGTCTGAAGGACGCCGGCACCCTGCGGCCGGAACAGATTTCACTCGGCAAGCTGAACAACGTACGCGAGGCGCTGGGTATTGCCCGGGAGGCCCGCTCCATCCTGGGCGGGAACGGGATCACCCTTGACTACTCGCCGTTGCGGCACGCCTCGAACCTCGAGTCGGTCCGCACCTATGAGGGGACCGACGAGGTCCACACCCTCATCCTGGGCCAGCACATCACCGGCATCGGCGCCTTCCGCTAATTCCCTGGCCCAACTGACTCGCAGTTAACGTCGTGAAACGCGCTTTTCACGACGTTAACTGCGAGCTACTTGGGCTGGAATTGCGAGTCAGTTGGGCGGGCGGGCGGATGGGTGAACCTAGGCCGAGAAGCCGCCGTCGGCCTTGATCAGCTGACCGGACACCCAGCGGCCTTCCGGCGAGAGCAGGAACGCCACGGTTCCGGCCACGTCCGCGGGGGTACCGAGTCTTCCGCCGGGTTGTTGCCGGGTGAGGTCCTCCCGCAGGGCCCTGTCCATCCAGCCCGTATCCACCGGCCCGGGGTTCAGCACGTTCGCGGTGATGCCGATCGGCCCCAGCTCCCGTGCCGCGGCAATGACGGTCCGGTCCAGCGCCCCCTTGGAAGCGCCGTACGGCAGGTTGAACGCCGTGTGGTCACTGGTCAGCGCCACGATGGCGCCGCCGTCGTCCGACGCCTGCCGGGCGAAGGCCGCGATCAACTGCCAGCTGGCCCGGGCATTGACGGCAAAGTGCCGGTCCCAGCTGGCCAGGGTGGTGTCCAGGATGCCGGAGTCCACGGACTCGGCGTGGCTCAGCACCAGCCCCTGCAACGTTCCGGCCTGCTCCGCCACGGCGGCCATGAGCCGATCCACGGCCAGCGGATCCTCCAAGTCCGCAGGCACGGCAACGACGCGGGCGCCGGTTGCTTCAAGTTCCGCCGTGAGGCGTTCAACATCCTCCGGCTGGACTCCCCAGGGCATCCGGGAATCGTAGTCCTGCCAGTACGTCAGCACCAGGTCCCAGCCGTCGGCAGCGAGGCGGCGGGCAATGCCGGCACCGATACCGGCAAGGCGGCCGACGCCGGTCACCAACACTGTCCTGCTCATGCGGGCACCTCGGCCAGGGACCCCCGCCGGAGCACCACGAGCCAGCACGCCAGGATGGCCACGGCGCAGAACACGCCGGCGCTGGAGGCCATCAGCCAGGGCTCCGGCGTTTGGAAGTCCAGGTTCTCCGCGCCCAGGGCCTCGCCGATGCTCTTGGGGGAAAAGAAGAACACGATGATCGAGGCCCCCAGCACTCCGCCCATCAGCCAGCGGGTGGCACGGTAACGGTGCGGCGTCTCACGCAGGGTCCAGGCAAAGGCCGGGAGGACTGCCGCCATCCAGACCCAGTGGTGGGACCACGAGACGGGGCTGATGAGCAGCATAGTGAGGGCTGTGGCCGAAATGGCAACCACCCGTGAGCCCTGGTCGTTTGCGGCCTTGATCACCATGGCGCCCATGCCTGTCACCAGCAGGCCCAGCAGCAGCCAGGGAACCGTGACGCCGGCTTCGGGAACACCGAAATGCAGCAGGGCACCTTTGAGTGAGAGGTTGTCCACGTAGCCTGCGCCGCCGATCCTGGACGTGTCCGGGAGGATCTCCAGCCAGAACCGGAACGATTCCGCCGGGCGGACCAGCCAGCCCAGCAGCACAGTGAAGGCGAACCCCCCGGCCATGTTGAACAGGCCGCGCCAGTCCTTGCGCACCAGGAAGTACAGGCCGAAGACCAGTGGCGTCAGTTTGATGCCGGCCATCCCCACCAGGAAGCCCCGGCCCGGAAAACCGCGGACCCACCGCTGGTTCCTGGCCAGCAGGTCGGCCGCCATGATCCCCATCAGCAGGATGTTGATTTGGCCGAACGCCAGGGTCTCACGCCACGGGCCCAGGTTCAGGACGGCAAGCAGCAGGATCACGGCGCCCCATTTGTTGCGTGTTGCCTGGAATCCGGAAGCTCCGAAGGTGGAGCGCCAGTCCTGTTTCGCGCTCCAGTAGCGCACGCCGCGCACGGCAACCCACACGGCAACTGCCGCCCCGGCGGCATTGAAAAGCATCAGCGCGGATTTCTCCGGCAGCCTGGCCAGCAGGCTGAATAGCAGCGCGGCGAAGGGCGGGTACGTGAACGGCAGCTCCGGCCCTCCGGCCCAGCCCACGGTCAGGCTGTACAGGTCCGACGGCGACTGGCCGGCCTCGTTGAGGATCTTGCCGCCGTGCCAGTACACGCTGAAATCGAGACCGTGCCCGGCCCAGGCGTCAAGGCGTTGGGCGACGAACCAGGCTGCGGCCAGGACGGCCAGGAGCGTCACCAGCTCACCGGCGACGCCCAGCGCCGGCCGGCTGCGGTACCAGGATCCGGCGGCCCCGGCGAGTGGCCCGGGTTCCGCCCCCGCGCGTAGGCGAGGTCCGGCGTCGAGCTCTTTTTCGGCGTCGAGCAGTGCCATCCCGTGTCCCCAAACGTTGTTCCTGCAGAGCGGCGCCACTGAAGGCGCGGTGCGCGCGTATCGCGAAGTTGTGCCGGCTGACTCGCGCCGGATCCGGCGCATCGTCCTCACATCCTACTGAAACAGCGGCCCTGTCCCCTGCTGCGCGGTCCCGGCGTGGCACCACAACCCGGCGGAACCAGCCTCCGGGCTTTATGCGCTCCCGGCTGCCGGCCCGGCCGCCTGGGCGGCTCGCTCAGCCCTCGGCGGCCCTTGCCTCCACGAGGACAGGTTCCCGTGCCGCGGCGTCCTTGCGGATGGTGGCGCTGATGACGGCGGCAATGGTGCACATGGCGGCTGCGCCGAACCAGGCGTACGTGTACTGGCCGGTGGCGTCACGGATGGCGCCGGCGGCCAGGGCGGCGGCGGCCGCGCCGAGCTGGTGGGCGGCGAAGACCCAGCCGAACACCACGCTGCCGTCAGCGCCGAACACCTGGCGGCAGATGGCAGCGGTGGGAGGGACGGTGGCCACCCAATCCAGCCCGTAAATCACCACGAACACGATCATGCTGGGCTGGACCGTGGCGCTTAGCAGGAGCGGCAGCACCAGCAGTCCGATGCCGCGGAACTGGTAGTACACCGCCAGCAGGATCCGCGGGTTGAAACGGTCGGTCAGCCAGCCGGATGCGATGGTGCCCACGATGTCGAAGATTCCGACGACGGCGAGCAGGCCTGCAGCGGTGGTTTCGGCCATGCCGTGGTCGTGCGCGGAAGGGATGAAGTGGGTGCCGATAAGCCCGTTGGTGGTGGCCCCGCAGATGGCGAAGCCGGCCACCAGCGCCCAGAACGTCCGGACCTTGCTGGCGCGCCTGAGCACCTTCAGCGCCCGGACGGCGGCGTTCCCCCCGGGCGCGGCGTTCCCGTCGGGAGCTGTGCCGTTGCCGCCGGGAACGGCGGCGCCGCCGGACGCTGGTGAAGGGGCCGGTTCCGCGGCGGCGTCGGAGCCGTAGGGCAGCACTCCGGCGTCGGCGGGAGAGTTCTTTAGGAATTTAAGCACCAGCGGCACCACGGCCAGGGCACCGGCGGCGATGAGCAGGGAGGCCTGCCGCCAGCCGGGATCCTGCGCCAGCATGGCGATGAAGGGCAGGAAGACCAGCTGCCCGGCGGCACTCCCCGCCGTCAAAATACCGATCACCAGGCCGCGGCTCTTGGCGAACCAGGTGTTGGCGATGGTGGCGGCGAAGACCAGTGCCATGGAACCCGTACCCAGTCCGATCAGCAACCCCCAGGTCAGGAGGATCTGCCAGGACTGGTTCACCAGCACGGTCAGGGCACTGCCGGCGCCGATCAGGACCAGCGCCACCGAGGTCACGGCGCGGATGCCGAACCGTTCCATGAGCGCCGCAGCAAAGGGGGCGGTGAGGCCAAAGAGCACCAGGTTGATGCTGACCGCCGCGGACAGCACGGTGGTGGACCAGCCGAATTCGTTCTGCAGCGGCACCATCAGGACCCCGGGGGCCGCCCGGAAGCCGGCTGCGCCCACCAGGGCAAGGAATGCGACCGCGGCCACGATCCACGCGGGATGCAGCCGGCGGCGTGGTTTCGTGTGGGGAGCGGAGGGCAGGGTGGTCTTGGGGGCGCTCATGCTGCGGTTCCGTTCCGTAGGGCTGCCGTGGCCAGCGGAACCGGATCCGGGGTGCGGGTGAGGCTGTGCCAGCTGGTGTTGTCCGCGCTAAGACGCTCACCGCAGGCCGTGCAGGTGTCCGCGGAGGACGTCCGCTGCCCGCAGGTGGAGTGGATGACAAACATGTGCGCCGTTTCGGACGGCGCCGGGAGGTGCTTTTCAGCCCAGATCACGACGGCATTGAGAACCGGCAGCGCGTCCTCGCCCTTCCCGGTGAGGACGTACTCCTGCCGGGTGCGGCCGCCGTCGTCGTACGGTTTCCGCTCGAGCAGCCCGTCGTCCACGAGGCCGGCCAGGCGTTTGGTGAGCACGGAGTCGGCCACCATCAGCCGCTTCTTCATGGCATCGAAGCGGCCGTTGCCGAAGAAGACTTCGCGGAGCACCAGCATGCTCCAGGGATCGCCAAGGATATCCAGGCCGCGCGCCATGGCGCACGAGCGTTGGGACCAGTCAGAGCGGAGTGCCATGCAGGCTACCGTAGCTGACTTTCTTCAAGAAAGCTAGGTTGTGCGGATACCCGTTTTATCCGCTGGAGATGAGCGAAGCGAGGCCCTCGAGGGACGGTACGCGAGGGCCCAGTACGCCAGCATCGCGATGCCACACACCACACCCAGGCTTGACACCGTGAGCTGCCACTGCGTCTGCGGGTCCTTGCCCCATTCGGCTGCTCCGGCCCAGACCGCCAGGTTCTTGGGCGTCATGTAGAAGGCGATGGTGGAGAAAACAACGATGACCCAGCCGGCAGTCCGCATCCTGCCGTTGCGCGACGGCACGCGGTGCATCGCAAATGCCATGCTGGGCAGCGCAACAGCCACCCAGACCCAGTGGTGTGACCAGGAAACCGGGCTGATCAGCAGCATGAGCACGGCGGTGGCGGACACGGCGATGAAGTTCTCGTCAACGTCCACCGCCCACTTGATGACCACCGCAGCGAGAACTACCAGCGCCAGCGAAAGGACCAGCCACGCCAGGTTGGTCACGGACGAATCCGGCATGCCGACGTGCAGCAGCAGCCCCTTCAGGGAAAGGTTGTCCACGTAAGCCGGTCCGCCGATCCGTCCGGTGTCAGGCAGGATCTTGGTCCAGAAAGCCAAGGACGCCTGCGGCAGGATTGCCCAGGACAGCGCAATGGAACCGAAGAAGCCGGCAGCCATCCAGCCGAGCGCCTTGAAGTCGCGGCGCACCAGGAAGTACAGGCCGAACGCGAGCGGGGTGAGCTTCACTCCGGCGGCCAGTCCGATCAGCAGGCCGGCAGGCCACCGGATTTCACCCGCACGCGACTTCCCGTACAGGGCGAAGTCCGCGAGGATCAGGCCCATCAGGATGATGTTGATCTGGCCGAATACGAACGTGTCCCGCCATGGCCCCAGGAGCAGGATCGCGCCGGTTCCCACCAAGGCAGTGGTCCTGAAGCGGTAGTCCGCGAAGGCTGCGCGCCACGACTTCATGCCGAAGTAGTGCCGGGCCAGCCAGCCTGCCACCACCGCTGCACCGGCCAGGGCAGCAACGATGAAGACCATGCTGCTTGCGTCAAAGCTCATCGTCGCCAACAAGGCAAAGAGCAGGGCAGCAAACGGCGGGTACGTGAACGGAAGGCCGTCACGCGGTGCGTAGAGCTCGTTGGCGCCGCCTTCACCTGATGCCAGGACGCGGCCGCCGCCGTAGTAGTAGACCTCGAAGTCGTTCAGGAACGGTTTGTAGTCCGTGTACAGGAACCACACTGCTACGGCAAGAATTACGGCACCGGCCGCGGTCGCGAGCCAGCCGCGGGTGGCGGGCGAAATAGCCCGAAGCGAGATGGTCACCGGCTGCTAGCTGCCCGCACCAATGAAGGTGAAAGCGTGCTCCAGGTCCGCAATCAGGTCCTCGACGTCCTCGATGCCGCAGGAGAGCCGGATCAGATTGACCGGCACTGCCAGTTCCGTCCCCTTGACCGAAGCGTGCGTCATTTCCGACGGGTAGTTCATCAGGGATTCAATGCCGCCGAGGGACTCGGCCAGGGTGAACACCGACGTGTTTTCCGCAACGGTACGGGCCGCGGCTTCGCCGCCCTTGAACTGCACGGAAATCATGCCGCCGAACTTCTTCATCTGCTTCTTCGCGAGTTCGTGGCCGGGGTGCGACGGGAGGCCCGGGTACAGCACCGCCTCCACTTCCGGGCGCTGCAGCAGCCACTCGGCCACGGCCTGGGCGTTGTCGCTGTGCCGGTCCATCCGGACGCCGAGGGTCTTGAGCCCGCGGGTGGTGAGGAAGGCGTCCATCGGCCCGGAAACGGCGCCGACGGCGAACTGGACGAAGCCGATCTTCTCGGCGAGTTCCGCGTCGTTGACCACGATCGCTCCGCCGACGACGTCGGAATGGCCGCCGATGTACTTGGTGGTGGAATGCACCACGATGTCGGCACCAAGGGCCAGCGGGGTCTGCAAATAGGGCGACGCGAAGGTGTTGTCCACCACCAGGAGGGCGCCGGCGTCGTGGGCCAGCGCGGCGAGCGCTTCGATGTCGGTGATCTTCATCATCGGGTTGGAAGGGGTTTCCACCCATACGAGGCGGGTGGTGCCGCCGTCCGTCCCGCCCGCGGCGATGGCCTTTGCCACGGCATCAAGGTCCGCCATGTCCACGGGGGTGTTGCCGATGCCCCATTCACCCAGCACACGGCTGATCAGGCGGTAGGTTCCCCCGTAGGCGTCGTTGCCCAGCACGATGTGGTCCCCGGGGCGGGTGAGCGCCCGGATGAGGGAGTCCTCCGCGGCCAGGCCCGAGCTGAAGGAGTAGGCGTGCGAGCCGCCTTCGAGGGCGGCAAGCTGTTCCTGCAGCGCGTCGCGGGTGGGGTTGCCGCCGCGGCCGTATTCATAGCCGTCACGGAGCCCGCCGATCCCGTCCTGGGCATAGGTGGAGCTGAAGTGCAGCGGGGGCACCACGGCACCGGTGCGCGGCTCGAAGGCTTGGCCGGCGTGCACGGCGCGGGTGTTGAAGCCTTGGTTTTCTCTGGACATGACGTTCCTTTCGGCTGGAGTCCGGTGATCGAGCCTGTCGAAATCCTGGTCCGGCACAGGCTCAACCACCGGGTCAGTTGCTGAGGTAGGCGAGAAGGTCGTGGCGGGTCAGGATGCCCACCGGGGCGCCAACGAACGTGACCATCACGGTGTCGACGTCGGAGAGCAGTTCGCGGGCGGCGGAGATGGTTTCCAGCGATCCGATCACGGGCAGGCGCTCCCCCATGTGTTCGGCGATCTTGTCCGTCAGCTTCGCCTCGCCGCGGAACAGCTTGGAGGTGAGGCTCCGCTCGTCCACGGCGCCCAGCACCTCGCCCATGACCACCGGCGGCTCCTGGGACAGGACCGGGATGTGGGAGACGCCGAACTCGTTCATGATGTTGATGACATCGCGCACCGTTTCGTTCGGGTGGATGTGCACCAGCTCGGGGAGCTCACCGGTCTTCGACTTGAGCACCTCACCGACGGAGGACTCTTCGCCGCCGGACAGGAAGCCGTAGGACCGCATCCACTGGTCGTTGAAGATCTTCGCCAGGTAGCCGCGGCCGGAATCGGGCAGGATCACCACCACCACGGCGTCCTCGGGCAGGTCCTTGGCGACCTGCAGGGCGGCCACCACGGCCATGCCGGAGGATCCGCCCACCAGCAGGCCCTCCTCGCGGGCCAGCCTGCGGGTCATTTCGAAGGACTCGGCATCGCTGACGGCAATCACCTGGTCCGGAACGGACTTGTCGTAGTTGGCCGGCCACATGTCCTCACCGACGCCTTCGACGAAGTACGGCCGTCCGGTGCCGCCCGAGTACACGGAGCCTTCGGGGTCGGCGCCGATGATCCGGACGCGTCCGCCGTCGGCTTCGGAACGGTTGGCGGAAACCTCCTTGAGGTACCGGCCCGTGCCGGTGATGGTGCCGCCGGTGCCGGCCCCGATCACGCAGTGGGTGATCCGGCCGTCGGTGTCGCGCCAGATTTCCGGGCCGGTGGTTTCGTAGTGGCTCCCGGGGGCGGCAGGGTTGGAGAACTGGTCCGGTTTATAGGCGCCGGGGATCTCGGTGACGAGGCGGTCGGACACGCCGTAGTAGCTCTGCGGGCTGTCAGGTGCGACGGCGGTAGGCGTCACCACCACTTCGGCGCCGTATGCCTGCAGGACGGCACGCTTGTCCTCGCCCACCTTGTCCGGCACCACGAAAACGCAGCGGTAGCCCTTCTGCTGTGCCACCAGTGCCAGGCCAACGCCGGTGTTCCCCGAGGTGGGTTCAACGATGGTCCCGCCGGGCAGCAGCTTGCCGTCCCGCTCCGCCTCCTCGATCATCTTCGCCGCGATCCGGTCCTTGATGGACCCCCCGGGGTTCAGGTATTCCACCTTCGCCAGGACGGTGGCTTTGATGCCATCGGTGACGTGGTTGAGCTTGACGAGAGGCGTGTTGCCGATGAGGTCCAGGACGGACTGGGCGTACTTCATAGGTACAAAGTTACCGTCTCTGACCTGTTCCCCTTGCCTCGGCGGAAGAGCATGCCGGCAGGCGTCCGAGCGTCGCTCGCGCACGCACACGGCAGCGGATGGGACGATGGGGCGGTGGAGCGGTTCGCGTGGCTGACGAAGATACGGAGCTACCTCCTGCCGGGGGCCGTACTGGCGGCAGGCATGGGCGCCCTGGCGGTTGGTGCGCTCCCGGGGCGCGCTTTCGAGGAACTGGCAGCCCGCACCATCCCGATCCTGTCCTTCGTGCTGGCCATGTCACTGGTCACCGAGCTCCTGGACGAGGCGGGGCTGTTCCGCGTGGTGACGGACCGCCTGGCTGCCCTGGGCCGGGGCCGGGTGTTCTCCTTGTGGCTCCTGGTCATCGCGGTGGCCACTGTCTCCACGGTGTTCCTATCCCTGGACACAACGGCGGTGCTGGTGACTCCTGTGGTGGTGCTCCTGGCCGTCCATGCCCGGATTCCGCCCCTGCCGTTCGCCCTGACCAGCATCTGGCTCGCCAACACGGCCTCCCTGTTGCTTCCGGTGTCCAACCTGACGAACCTTTTGGCGCAGGACAGGCTCGGGCTCAGCCCGCTCGGCTTTGCGGCTTTGGTCTGGGCGCCCGCCCTGGTGGGATTGCTGGTCCCGCTGGCCCTGTTGTGGCTGGCGTTCAGGCGGGAGCTGCGCGGAACCTACGGTCCGCAGCCTGTCCACCGAGTGAGGGACCGCAGCCTGCTGATATTTGCAGCCGGCACGCTGCTGGTGCTGCTGCCTGCGTTGGTGTCCGGAGTTCCGGTGCAATACCCCGCGATGGTAGCCGCGGCTTTCCTGCTGGCGGTCTTCCTGCGGCGCCGCCCGGCCGCGCTGCGATGGTCCATGGTTCCGTGGCGTCCGCTGATGCTGACGGTGGGCCTGTTCATGATCGTGGAGGCCCTGCACGCCAACGGCCTGACCTCGCTCCTGGCCGGAGTGTCCGGATCAGGCGACAGCCTGCCCGCCCTCCTGCAGTTGGCGGGGCTGGGCGCGGGCGCCGCAAACGCTGCCAACAACCTCCCCGCCTACCTGGCCCTGGAACCTGTGGCCGGCTCGCCCGCCCGGCTGGCCGCCCTTCTTATCGGCGTGAACCTTGGCCCGCTGGTGAGTCCGTGGGCGTCGCTGGCCACGTTGCTCTGGCACGAGCGGCTGCGGGCGCTGAACGTCCGGATCAGGTGGGGCGGATTCGCCCTGGCGGGCCTGGGGGCTGCAACGCTGACGGTTCCCCTGGCAGTCGTGGCGCTGTGGGCGGCTTCAGGCATGCAGTGAGGCGTCACGCGCCGATGTCGTTGGCAGCGGCGTCAGGGCTGACGGCGGGGCCCGGTTCGGCGTTTTGCCACAAGCCCACGATGTTCCCCTCGCTGTCCTTGAAATAGGCGTTCCACCCCATGCCCGGAACCTCCATTTTGCCCCGGAAGACTGAACCACCCACGGCGGCAATCTTCGCCAGGGTGGCGTCAATGTCCTCCACGTCAACGGTGACCACCGGCGCCGCCATCTCCCCCTCCCGGCGGAACATGCCCCCGTTGATGGAACCGGCCGCGGACGGCATGCCGGTGTCATCGACAGGCGTCGTCATGATCAGCGTGTAGCTCATATCCGGCAGCGGATTCATCTCCCAGCCAAACGCCGAACTGTAAAAATCCCGTGCGCGGTCTTCGTTGTCGGCGGGGATCTCGAAGTGCACTACTCCTCCGGCCATTGTCTTCACCTGGCATTCCACACTCTGGCCGCAATCGGCCCGGCGCGGGCGGTCCACGCCACACCTGGAGTCTAGGCCCGGGGGTCGGTGACGGGCAGGGCCGTTCGGCCTTGCCGGTTTCCGGACCTGTCAGCCCCGCGTGGGACGATGGGTAAATGACCATCGCAGACGTCCCCGCCGGCCTGGCCGCCGCGGCGGATGCCTCCCTGCGGTGGCATGCCGGCGGCCCGTTCAACCTCCTGCAGACGCTCGGCACACTCATGCGCGGCAATGGCGATCCGGCGTTTGCTGCCGCACCGGACGGGCTCTGGATGGCATTCACCACGCCGTGCGGGCCGGCCACCCTGCGCCTCGCCGTGGCCGGGGACCCCCGCGAACCGGCGGTGGACATCCAGGCCTGGGGACCTGGTTCGGAGGAGGCCGTGGCCGGCGCGCCGCGGCTGCTGGGCAGCGGGGACGACTGGTCCGCGTTCGACCACCCGGAGTTCCACTCCACGCTCCCCCGGATGGTGGTGGAAGCCCGACGCCGGAACCTGGCGCTGCGGCTCCCGGCCACCGGCCGGATGGTGGACTCCCTGGTGCCCACCATTCTTGAGCAGAAGGTCACCGTCATCGAAGCCCGGCGCGGCTACCGCTACCTGATGTACCGTTACGGGGCGCCGGCTCCGGCTGCCGGTTCGGCCGCTCCGGCCGGCCTGCGGCTGCAGCCCACACCGGAGCAGTGGCTGCGCATCCCGTCGTGGGAGTGGCACAAGGCCGGCGTGGGTCCCCAGCGTTCGGCCACGGTCATGCGGGCGCTGCGTTCCGCCGTCGCCCTTGAACGCCTTGCGGCGCTGCCGGCAACAGAGGCGGCCGCCGGGATGCAGACCATTCCGGGCATCGGGGTCTGGACCACGGCGGAGGTGGTGCAGAGGACGCACGGCTGCCCTGACTCCATCGCGGTGGGCGACTACCACCTCGCGGCCTACGTCGGCGCAGCGCTGACCGGCCGGAGGACGGACGACGCCGGGATGCTGCGGCTGCTGGCGCCGTGGCAGGGTCACCGGCAGCGGGTGGTGCGGATGATCGGCCTCAGCGGTTTCCGGAAACCCACGTTCGGCCCCCGCATGACCATCCAGGACCACCGACGGCACTAGGCGGCAAGTGTGAATGGAGGCCTGGGAACCCTCGCGAGCGGATGGGTTTCCCCATCCCGGCGGGCACGTTAAGGTGCCTTATCGCCGGCCCGGGCGGCCACCGCACGCGCGAAGGCTACAACCCCAGCCGGGCCACGGCCTCCTGCCGCATCTCCACTTTCCGGATCTTCCCTGACACCGTCATCGGGAAGCTGTCCCGGACCTCCACGTAGCGCGGGATCTTGTAATGCGCCAGCTTGCCGCGGCAGAACTCGGCGACACCGGCCGCGTCCAGCGGATCCGCGCCGGGTTTGACGATGATGCAGGCCATGAGCTCCTCGCCGTACTTGGCGTCCGGCACCCCGATCACCTGCACGTCCTGGATGGACGGGTGGGTGTAGAGGAACTCCTCGATCTCGCGCGGGTAGATGTTCTCGCCGCCGCGGATCACCATGTCCTTGATGCGGCCTTCGATCACCACGTAGCCGTCCGCGTCCATCCGGGCCAGATCCCCGGTGTGCATCCAGCCGTCCGGGTCGATCGCCTCCGCAGTCTTGTCCGGCTGGTTCCAATATCCCTTCATCACGGCATACCCGCGGGTGCACAGCTCGCCGATGTCCCCTCGCTCCAGCACCTCGCCTGTCACCGGGTCCACCACCTGGCTCTCCAGCTGCGGCATGGTGCGGCCCACGGTTTCAGTGCGCTGCTGCATGGAGTCGTCGGCACGGGTCATGGTGGATACCGGGGAGGTTTCCGTCATGCCGTAGCAGATGGCCACATCCTTCATGTTCATGTCGGAGATGACCCGGTTCATCACCTCGATGGGGCACAGGGATCCGGCCATCACACCGGTGCGCAGCGTGGACAGGTCATAGGAGGCGAAGTCCGGCAGCGCGAGCTCGGCAATGAACATGGTGGGTACGCCGTACAGCGATGTCCCGCCGAAGTCCTGGACCGCTTCGAGCGCCGCCGCCGGGGTGAAGGAGCGTCCCGGAATGATGGTCGCGGCGCCGTGGCTGAGGGCATTCAGGTTCCCGATCACCATCCCGAAGCAGTGGTAGAACGGCACCGGAATCACCACGCGGTCATGCTCCGTGTAGCCCAGCAGCTCGCCGATGGAATAGCCGTTGTTCAGGATGTTGCGGTGCGTCAGGGTGGCACCCTTCGGGAACCCGGTGGTGCCCGACGTGTACTGCAGGTTGATGGGGTCCTGCGGGTCCAGTCCCGCCAGGCGGGCCTTCAGGACGGAATGCCCGACGTCGTCAGCCCGCTTGAGCAGCTCGGCGTACGTCATTTCCGCAGCAGTTTCAGGTTCACCGGCCTGCAGCTGCGGCTGGCCGCCATCGGGCAGGAAGACCAGCTCCTTCAGCTCCGGGCATTCGGCGAGGGCCTGCCTGGCCATCGCCGTGTAGTCGCTGCTGCGGTCCGACGGCGCCGCCACCAGCATCCGCATGCCGTTCTGCCTGACCACGAACTCCAGTTCATGGCTCCGGTAGGACGGGTTCACGTTGACCAGGATCGCCCCGATTTTGGCCGTGGCGTACTGCAGGATGGTCCACTCGGCGCAGTTGGGGCTCCAGATGCCGATCCGGTCCCCCGCGGCGACGCCGCGGGCGATCAGCGCCCGGGCCAGCCTGTCGACGTCGTCGTTCAGCTTGGTGTAGCTCCAGCGGCGGGCGTCCGCCCCGGGTACCGGAGCCGCCTCGATCAGGGCGTCGTGGAACGGGAACCTGGCCACCATCCGCTCGAAATTCTGGCCGATGGTCTCGTCAAGCAGCGGGACGTCAGTGTCCCCGGCTGTATAAGCGCGCATGCTGGCACGCTACCAACAGAGCCCCGACAATAGAAGCCTAAAACTAGGAAGTCCTACAAAATATTCGGGGAGGCAAGCGGCCCGGCCGGTATTGTAAAACGCATGAGTGCACCCATTGACCTGAAGGCAACGTTCATCCCCAACGACGGCGAATTCTTCCGCGTGAAGCTCGCCCTCGAAATCGCGATCGACGAGGTGGTCAACGAACCCGGCTGCATCCGGTACGAACTGACGGAGGCCACCGAGGAAAAGCTGGTGCTGACGGAGCAGTGGGCTTCCGAAGAGGACCTGGCCAAGCATTCCAAGGGCACCGCCGTCCAGGACCTCAATGAATCCCTGAGCGCCCTGCTGGCCGAACCTGTCCAGCTCGAACGCCTGTAACGCCTTTTCCGTCCAACAACGCGGGGCCACTCCGCCCGAACGAACCAGGGTTCGTGGGCGGAAGTGGCCCCGCGTTGGAGTTTAAGGCGATGAGCGACCGGCGGACCCTTAGGCCTCCGGGATCTGCGTGCCGTCCTGCTTGCCTGCCGCCGCGGCCGCCTCGGCCTGGGACCGGGCAACATGCGCGTGGACTTCTTCCATGTCCAGTGCCTTGACGGCGTCAACCACCTGCTCCAGCTGCTGGGCATTGAGCGCGCCGGGCTGCGAGAACACCAGCACCTTCTCGCGGAAGGCCATCAGCGTGGGGATGGACGTGATGCCTGCTTCGGCGGCCAGCTGCTGCTCGGCTTCGGTGTCCACCTTGGTGAAGACGACGTCCGGGTGCTTCTCTGAAACTGCGGAATACGTGGGTCCAAACTGCTTGCAGGGACCACACCATTCGGCCCAGAAATCAACGAGGACGATGTCGTTGTTCTCGACGGTTGATGCGAACTGTTCACCTGTAATGTCTACGGTAGCCATGGGTCAACGGTACGCGAGCCGTCCGGCGATGTCCCGCGCGTTTCGCTCTTGGCACACCTTTTGCCGTCCGGCATCCGCGGCCTAATGCCAGAGGTGCGGCGCCGGCCGGCGGGCCCCGGGCAGCGCGTTGGTCTCGCGCCACTCGTGGATCCACTCCGGCAGTTCGAGCCCGGCCGGCGGCTCGCCGAACTCCCGGAAGATCTCCTCCTGGCTCACCGGCTTGCCCTTGCTGACCAGCCGCGTTGCGATGTGGGCGCGGGCATAGATTTCACCGTCCGCCACCATGCGCTGCTCGAAATAGATGGCCTTGGTGTCGAGTCCGATGATCCGGGATTCGATGGTGTATTGCTGCCACAGCTGCAGGGACTTCCGGAAGGCGATGGTCTCCCCTGCGGCCACCGGCGACCACCCCTGCTGGCGCATCTTCTTCCAGGTTCCGCTCCGCGCCATGAGATCAAACCGGCCCAGGTCCATGAGCGAGAAGTACATCCCGTTGTTGACATGCATGGCGATGTCGATGTCGGTCGGCAGTACGCGCAACGGGAGGGAGGACGTGTCCCAGATACTCAGGGGCGGGCGGCGCGAGGACGTGAACAGGAGCAGGAGCGTTCGCAAAAGCAGGTGCATGCCATCATGTTACCCGCGAGTAACAAGAGCGCCAAGAGTTGTCCCCTTTAGGATTTCCCCATGACGCAGCAACGCTACAGGGACATCGCCGAGTGGCCATTGATGGGAACAGCACTGATTTTCCTGGCAGCTTACGCCTGGCAGGTGATCGGTCACATCGAAGGGCGGCAGGCCGAGTTCCTCGAAAACGTCATGTGGATCACCTGGGCTGTCTTCGTTGCCGACTACGCGGCGAACCTGTGGCTCGCGGACAACAGGAAGCGCTGGTTCATTCGCAACCTGCACGAGCTGCTGATTGTGGCGCTGCCGTTTTTCCGGCCGCTCAGGCTGCTCCGGCTGGTCACCCTGCTGTCCGTGTTGCACCGGACCGTGGGCGAGACGCTTCGCGGCCGCGTGGTCACCTATGTGGCCGGCTCGGCCGTCCTGCTGGTGTTTGTGGGCGCACTGGCTGTCCTGGACGTCGAACAAAATGCGCCCGACGCCAAAATCGTCACCTTCGGCGACGCCGCGTGGTGGGCCATCACCACCATCACCACCGTGGGCTACGGGGACCTCTTTCCCGTCACACCCATCGGCCGCATGGTTGCCGCTGCCCTGATGATGAGCGGCATCGCCGTGCTGGGTGTCGTCACGGCGTCCATCGCATCATGGCTGGTGCAAAGGGTCGAAGAGAACACGGAAGCGGCCGTGGAGTCGGCTGAAGTTCCGGTCCGCGCGGAGGTCCGGGAACTCCTGGCGGAGGTGGCCGCCCTGCGGCAGGAATTGGCGGCGCTGCGCCGCGAACGCGAGCCATAGGCGAGTCCGGGCACGCTGCCACTGAGTACTTACGGGGAGCCGGGGCCTACGGGCACATAATCGCGACAAGGAATCGAGTACCGAATACTGGTGCCGACAATCCGCCCGGCCACTAGAATGATTCCGCTGGGGCGACACGCTACTGAACGTGTCTCTATCGACATACCGAGGGTCATGTCCCGTACGTTGAGCCACAGTCCGCTCTGTGCTTCCGTGATCCACCTGGCCTGCTAGGAACGCGCCGTCGTCTTTCGGCAGCGCAGGGATAGTCAAGAGCCCAGATGCGCCCCAGCCCTCCTTCTGTTCACCACATCGGCAGGTCAAAAGCGGTCGTTGCCGTGATCTCAATTTTGGCCTTGGGGACCATGTCCGTTCCGGCCGTGGAGCATTCCGCGTCGGAGGCCGTGTCCCACGCCGGTCCTATGCACGTGGCACCCGCACAATGGCAAGGTCAACCTCCGCCTGGCACCAAACCGGACCCGCTCATCATTCTGCGGAATGGGCGCGCCCAGCACTCGCAGGCGGGCAACTCGCCAGAGTCCGGAGTCGGCGAAACACCAGCACCTCCTGCCCTTCAACCAGCGACAGCGACCCCAATCACCGCCACTTCGACTGCCCCAGCGCCCGTCTCTGTACCCGAAGCTCCTGCCGCTCCGGCACCGGCGCCCGCCCCTGCTGCAGCACCAGCACCTGCTGCGGCTCCCGCTCCGGCGCCTGCTCCGGCAGTCCGTACGATCTACGTAGCGGGTGCGGGCGGACAGTCCATGGTGGACGCCTGCATCGGCCCCATCCACTTCACGCCCACCGATGCCTACGCACTTTTCATCACAGAGCATGACTTCTGCGGCGGATGGGCCCGGTTCTCGGGCATCGGCGTCGGCGAGACCGTCAGCATTCCCGGCTACGGGACCTACACGGTGGTCGGACGGGGGCAGGTGCCAAACCCCGGCACCACCAACAATGTCTCGGCGATCTTCGGCGGCTTCCCGCGGGTCATCCTGCAGACCTGCATCCCGGGGACCAGCCAGATGCTGGTGATTGGCCTCAACTGACGTTCCCGGACAACGAAAAAGTCTCCGGAACCTGATGGTTCCGGAGACTTTTCCTTGGGTGGCAGATGAGGGATTCGAACCCCCGTAGGCGTTGCCAGCTGATTTACAGTCAGCCCCCTTTGGCCGCTCGGGTAATCTGCCGAACTTCAAAAGAAGATCACTCGCGGCTTCCTTGGCCAGAACCACTGTTTCCAGTCCGTTCCGCTTCCAGCAACCGCGGGCAAGACAACTTTACAGAACTTCTGCCGAAGAATCGAATCGAGCCGCCGAGACCTCCGAATACCCCGGAAATCCGCCAAAAATCAGGCTTCGCCAAGAATGCGTCCGGCCAGTTTCGCTTCGAACTTCGCCGCCTGCTCCTCGGTGATCTGGTTCAACTGCACCGCCCGCATCAAATCTGAGTGCACACCGTCCAGTCGGGAGGAAGCCTCGGCCACTGGGCTAAGGATGATCGAGGCAGCGACCGCGGCGGCTGCTACGGAAGTGGCCGCAGCAGCGAGGGAGGTGGCTGCAGCGGCAGTGGAGCGGGTGACGTAGCGGACGGCCTTCTGGTGCATGTGCTTTCCTTCCGGGGCAACTCTTCCAACACTCCAACTCTGGGGGTCGAGACTTCGTTCCCGCCGTGCGTCCGCTTTGAGGAGACTGTGAATGGCCCGGAACGCCTCCGCTGCGACCGTTTCCGCCTCGAACCCGGCCCGGGGCCCTGAGCCTTCACTTCGCCGCCATCCGTACTAGGCTGGAATGCAGACACCACTGCCCCTGAAGGGGCACCCATGCGATCAGCAGGAGGACAGTTATGGCAGGCGAATCCACATTCGACGTCGTCAGCAAGGTAGACAAGCAGGAAGTTGCCAATGCGCTGAACCAGGCGCAGAAGGAACTGGCCCAGCGCTACGACTTCAAGGGCGTTGGCGCCGAAGTCGATTTCAGCGGTGAAAATATCCTGATGAAGGCCAACTCGGAAGAGCGGGTTCTGGCCGTCCTGGACGTACTGCAGTCCAAGCTCATCCGCCGCGGAATCTCGCTGAAGTCGCTGGACACTGGCGAGCCCTACGCATCCGGCAAGGAATTCCGGCTGGAGGCGACCATCAAGGAGGGCATCGCCCAGGACCTCGCGAAGAAGATCAACAAGCTGATCCGCGACGAGGCGCCCAAGTCCGTCAAGTCCCAGATCCAGGGTGATGAACTTCGTGTGACGTCCAAGTCCCGCGACGATCTGCAGGCCACCATGGCTCTCCTGAAGGACTTTGACGAAGCCGACCTGCAGTTCGTCAACTTCCGCAGCTGACTCTTTCCGGCGATGCGCAAAATTCCCGGCGCCTGGGGAATTCCGGCCGCGCAGGGTTTTTTGCGCGTCGCTTCAACCTGAGGCGAACGACGCCGGCGCTCAGCTGACCGGGCCGCCCGCCATCAGTTCCAGCCGGGTGATGCGGTCCTGCATCGGCGGGTGCGTTGCGAACATCCGGGTCACACCGCCGGCCCGGAACGGGTTGGCGATCATCAGGTGCGAAGTGTTCACCAGCTTCTGGTCCGGCGGGAGCGGCACCATCTGCACGCCCTGATGGATCTTGCGCAGGGCTGAGGCGAGCGCCAGCGGATCGCCGGTGAGTGCGGAACCGTCCTCGTCGGCGTCGTACTCCCTGGTCCGCGAAATGGCCGACTGGATCACCACCGCCGCGAGCGGAGCGAGAAGCGCCATCGCCATCACCGCGAGCGGGTTTGAGTTGCGGCGATCCCCTCCGCCGAAGATCAGCAGCATCTGGCCCACCGAGGTGATTACGCCCGCTACTGCGGCGGCCACGGACGAGGTCAGGATGTCCCTGTTGTACACGTGCATGAGCTCGTGGCCCAGCACCCCGCGAAGCTCCCTGACGCTCAGGAGCCGCAGGATGCCTTCCGTGCAGCAGACGGCGGCGTTCTGCGGGTTCCTGCCGGTGGCAAAAGCATTAGGCGCCGGGGTGGGCGAGATATAGATCCGCGGCATGGGCTGGTTCGCTTTGGCGGAGAGCTCCTGGACGATCTGGTAGAGCTGGGGCGCCTGCTCCTCGGTAACGGGATAGGCCTGCATGGAGCGGAGCGCGAGTTTGTCGCTGTTCCAGTACCCGTAGGCTGTGGTGCCCACGCCCACCAGTGCCATGATCCAGATGGGGGTGGTGCTCCGCATGCTGGTGCCGATCACGGCACCCAGCCCCAGCAGCACCGCCCAAAGAACCCCGAACAGAGCCGCGGTCTTCAATCCGTTGTGGTGATTATGCACTGTGCCTCCTCACGACGTTACAACCCTCAAGTGACGGCCGGGGCGCCGCCGCTACGGAACGGGATTCCGCGCGTCGTACTTCAGGAAACCCGACTGCAAGTGCGCCACCGTCCACGCCACGGCGATGCACAACAGCCCGCCCAGCAACAACACCCAACCTTCACTCAAAAGTTTAGTGCCGCCGCCGGCCAGCATGTCCCCGATCCGCGGGCCGCCCGCAACCACCACCACAAACACTCCTTGGAGCCGCCCGCGCAGGTGGTCCGGCGTCGCCGCCTGGAGGATGGTGGTGCGGAAGACGGCGCTCACGGAGTCCGCGATGCCAGCAAGGGCACAGCAGAGCGCCGCGGGCAGCAGCCACCACGTCACACCGCCGGCGCCGGAACGCCCGGCCAGCACCACCACCAGTCCGAAGCCGGCGATGGACGCTCCCCAGCCCATGACGGACCACACCACCGCGCTCCCCTGCCGCCGGATGCCGCCCAGCGGGCCGGAGAAGAGCCCGGCCAGGAACGCGCCCACGGCTGTCGACGCCAGCAGCACGCCCACGGTGGCCTCGCCGCCGCCGATCATCACCGCGCCGATCGCCGGCATCAGGGCCCGCGGCTGCGCGAAGATCATGGCCACGAGGTCGATCACGAACGTCATGCGGAGATTCGGCCGCGTACCCAGGAAGCGGAAACCCTCCACCACGGAGCGCAGCCCGGCCCGGTGTGAGGCTTTCCCCGGCGGCATCGGCGGGAGCCTCAGCAGGGCCCAGAACGCAAATGCGAAGCTCGCCACGTCCAGCGTGTAGGTCCAGCCGAAGCCCACCCAGGCCACCAGCACGCCGGCCAGCAACGGACCGGCCGTCATGCCCAGGCCGAACGTGATCATGCTCAGCGCGTTGGCCGCCGGCAGGAGTTCCTTGCGGACCAGTGCCGGGATAATGGCACTGCGGGCGGGCTGGTTGATGGCCTGTGCGCCGCTCTGCACGGCCACCAGGACGTAGAGCAGCCACACGTTGCCCAGCCCGAGCCAGGCCTGCGCCGCCAGCCCGGCCGTGGTAAGCCACAGCACAGTGGTCGCCAGCAGGGCAACCTTGCGGCGGTCGTGCGCATCGGCGATGGAGCCGCCCAGCAGGCCTCCGAGCACCAGGGGCACCAGCGCGAAGATACTCAACAGGCCCACGTAGAGGCTGTCCTGCGTCAGCCGGTACACCTCGAGGCTGACCGCCACCAGGGTCAGCTGGCTGCCAAGGTTGGAGACGGCGGATCCGAGCCAGAGCCGACGGAAATCCGGGCTCTCGCGCAACGGAGTGATGTCAGCCAGAAATCTTCCCACCGGGCAACTCTAGCGGCGGGGACCGAGGGATCCGGGCCATTCTGAGCCCGCATGCTGCGGCTCCCCTGAATGCCGGGGACGGCCTTGATAGTCTCGGGCGGGGAAACACTCTGGCGGAAGGAATGTACATGCAGTTGTCCAGACGGCTGCTTTTCGGCTCGGCGGTCTGGGAGGTCACCCGGCCGCGCACTCCGCTGACGGCCGGCCACCTGATGATCCGCCTGAGCAATCCGGCAACGGCACTGGACCACCGGTCGGCGGCCGACTGGCTACTCTGCCACAACGCCGCCCGAAGGGCACTGGCCGATGTTCTCGGGGCGGACACCTGCACCCTGCTCTTTGCGCATCGCTGGCATGCGCTCGGAGCCGCTATCGGCGAACCCGCCGCGGAATCTTCCACCCCCACGTTCCACCTGTTCGGCCGCTGGGACGGCGAACCGGTCACCCCCGCCGGGCAGCTGTCCCTGCCGGCGCAGCGCCGGAAGCCGGCGCCGGACCAGGAATTGGACAAGTACGACGCCGGGCTCCGCGCCGCGTTGCTGACAGCGGCAGCTGCCGCGGTGGACGAGGCGCCGGACGGTACCGGCTCGGAAACCGACGCGGAAACTGTCGCGGAAGCCGACCGGGATGAAGCCGCCCGGGAACAGGAAGCGCCGCTGCCCGCTATCCGCGCCTGGACACCGCCGTCCCCTGCGGGGTCGGACCACACGGTTCTCGCACCGGAACGGACCATCGGTTCCGTGGAGGAGGTGACCCCGAGTGAATTGCTTGCCCTGGCCGCAGCCTTGGAAGCCCTGTCGCTCCGGCAGGCCGTAACAGGCCTCAGCTGCGTTGTGCCTGACACTGCCGTCACCGGCGGCCGGCTTGAACTGCACGCGCTTGGCCGCTCTGCCGGTGAAGCCGTCAACCCGTTTGAAATATTGCTGCGGTCTCCGGACATTAGCCCGGCCTTATTGTGATTTAGTCATAATAAGTGCTTGAATGGGGCTATGACAGTTCACGAGGCAGGCCAGGATGCATGGGCTGCTGCCCTGCGCGCCCACGGCCGCCGGGTGACCAAACAGCGGCTGGCGGTCCTCACCGCCGTCGAACGCCACCCGCACTCGCCGGCCGAAAGCATTCTCGCCGCCGCGCGTGAAGAGCTGCCCGAAATGACCGCGCAGTCCGTGTACGTGGTCCTCGGTGACCTCACGGACCTGCATATGCTGCGCCGGTTCGAACCGCCACACTCCCCCGCGCTGTATGAGACGCGGGTGGGCGACAACCACCACCACGCCATCTGCATCAGCTGCGGGCGGGTGGAGGACGTGGACTGCGCCGTGGGCCATGCGCCCTGCCTCACGCCGCACTGGGACGAAAATTCCGAGCCGATGACCATCCAGATCGCTGACGTCATGTACCAGGGCATCTGCCAGGACTGCCAGCGCACCCAAAAGCTACCCGCCGAACGAAACTAAGCAAGAAACCCAACCAAAGGAGAAAGATGACTCTGAACATCTCTGCGCCCGCTGTGTCCACCACACAGTCCGGTGCTCCCGTCACTTCCGATGCTCACTCGAAGGCTGTCGGCGCTGACGGCGCCATCATCCTGACCGACCACTACCTGATCGAGAAGCTCGCACAGTTCAACCGCGAGCGTGTCCCGGAGCGCGTAGTCCACGCCAAGGGCGGCGGCGCGTTCGGTAAGTTCACCACCACCGAGGACATCTCCAAGTACACCAAAGCCGCATTCCTGCAGCCGGGCGTGGAAACCGAAATGCTGATCCGCTTCTCCTCGGTCGCCGGCGAGAACGGTTCTCCCGACACCTGGCGCGATCCCCGCGGCTTCGCCGTGAAGTTCTACACCTCCGAGGGCAACTACGACCTCGTGGGCAACAACACCCCCGTCTTCTTCATCCGCGACGGCATCAAGTTCCCGGACTTCATCCACTCCCAGAAGCGCCTGCCGGGCACCCACCTGCGCGACGCCGACATGCAGTGGGATTTCTGGACCCTGTCCCCCGAGTCCGCGCACCAGGTCACCTGGCTCATGGGCGACCGCGGCCTGCCGGCTTCCTGGCGTGAAATGCAGGGCTACGGCTCGCACACCTACCAGTGGATCAACGCCGAGGGTGAGCGCTTCTGGGTCAAGTACCACTTCAAGTCCAACCAGGGCGTCAAGACCATCACGGGCGACCGCGCCGAAGAGCTGGCCGGTTCGGACGCGGACTTCTACATCCGCGACCTCCAGGAGAACATTGCCGCCGGCAACTTCCCCTCCTGGGACCTGCACGTCCAGGTCATGCCGTACGAGGACGCCAAGACCTACCGCTTCAACCCGTTCGACCTCACCAAGGTGTGGCCGCACTCGGACTACCCGCTGATCAAGGTGGGCACCATGGAGCTGAACCGGAACCCGGAGAACTACTTCGCGCAGATCGAGCAGGCCACCTTCGCGCCGTCGAACTTCGTTCCGGGCATCGCCGCTTCCCCGGACAAGATGCTGCAGGCCCGCATCTTCTCCTACGCCGATGCACACCGCTACCGCGTGGGCACCAACCACGCCCAGATCCCGGTGAACCAGCCGAAGAACCAGGTCAACAACTACAGCCAGGACGGCGCCGGGCGTTACCTCTTCAACGCCCCGTCCGTTCCGGTCTACGCCCCCAACTCGGTTGGCGGCCCTGCTGCTGTTGAGCCTGCGGTTGCGGGTGGCGGCTGGGAGAACGACGGCGATCTGACGCTCTCCGCCCACTCCCTGCACGCTGAGGACAGCGACTTCGGCCAGGCCGGCACGCTGTACCGCGAAGTGTTCGACGACGGCGCCAAGGCCCGCCTGCTGGACACCATCACCGGTGCAGTGGGCGGCGTCAAGACCCCCGAGATCAAGGAACGCGCCATCCAGTACTGGACCAACGTTGACGCCGACCTCGGCGCCAAGCTGCGCGCCAACCTGGGCGCCGGCCAGACCGAATCCGACGCCGAGGCAGCCAACAAGCTGTAGCCTCCCCCGGCGGCGCCCTCGGTGCCGCTGACTGCGATTCACAAGAACACCCCGCTGCGGACCATCCGCGGCGGGGTGTTCTGCTTTTGTATCGCTGGGCTCTGAACCGCTGTTTTCCACATACGGGCCCCGGGCCACTGGCCGGGGCGCCGGGGCCGCCTTAGGCTCACTGCATGACCACATTCCAGGGCATCCCCGCCGCAGCCTTCGGCTTCTACGCCGAACTTGAGCAGAACAACAACCGGGAGTGGTGGCTCGAACACAAACCCCGCTACGAATCGCTCGTCCGGGAACCGCTGACGGCTTTGCTGGCCCAGCTGGAGCCCAGGTTCGGTCCCGCGAAAATCTTCAGACCCAACCGGGACGTTCGCTTCTCTCCCGACAAATCCCCTTACAAGACGGCCCAGGGGGCTTTCGCGTCGTTCCAGGAAGGCGTCGGCTACTACCTACAGATCAGCGCCGACGGCCTCCTGGTGGGTGGCGGCTGCCACTCCACTTCCCCGGCCCAGCTGGCACGCTTGCGGAACTCGGTGGACGCCACCGGGACCGGGGAGTCCCTGGAGCAGATCGTGCGCAGGGCCAGCGAGGCCGGCTTCACCGTCGACGGCGAACGGCTGAAAACGGTGCCGCGGGGCTTTCCGCGCGACCATCCCCGGGCGGAGCTCCTCAAGTACAAGTCGGTGTCCGCCAGCCGGGAACTGGGTCAACCGGACTGGCTGCCCACGCCTGCGGCCGTGGCGGAGATCGGCCGCCTCTGGGACGAGCTGCGGCCGCTCGTTGAATGGATGGGTCGCCACGCAGCACCCTGAGAATCGCGACCCCGAGAATTGCGGCCAGGAAAATTGCGGCCAATTGCGACGGCCCGAGGCTGAAACGCCGGACGGCTACGCAGTCGCCGGACGGGCTACGCAGTGTCGGAGGTGGAGGTCGCCGTCGTTGGAGTCTGCGCCGACGACGAGGCAGCCGCCGGGCGGTGGCCTCTCTTAGCCAGCTGGATCTGCTCATAGACGTGGTGCCGCAGTTCGGTAAAGCGTGGCAGCGAACGGGTGTTCAGCTGGTCACGCTCTGCCGGAAGGTCGATCATGATGTCCTCCTGGATTACCGTCGGAGAGCTGGAAAGGATGATGACCCGCTCCCCCAGGTAAACCGATTCATCGATATCGTGCGTCACGAAGAGCACGGTCACGCCGAGCTTTTTCCATACGACCCGGATCAGGTCTTCCAGGTCGGCACGGGTCTGGGCGTCCACGGCGGCGAACGGTTCGTCCATCAGCAGGACTTCGGGCTGGTAGGCAATGGCCCGGGCGATCGCCACGCGCTGCTGCATGCCACCGGAGAGCTGCCAGGGGTAGGACCGGGGAACGCCGGACAGGCCCACGGCCTCGAGGGCCTCGTCCACCAGCCTGTCACGCTCGGCTTTCGGCATCCCCTGGTTCTTCAGCGGGAGTTCCACGTTGTCGCGAACCCGCATCCACGGAAACAGCGAGCGTCCGTATTCCTGGAACACCACGGCCATCTTCTTCGGCGGGCCCGTCACCCGCCTGCCGTCCAGCAGGACCTCTCCCTCGGTCGGGGCCATCAGCCCGGAAATGCATTTCAGGAGCGTGGTCTTGCCGGAACCCGAGGGGCCCACGAGGCATGCCAACTCGCCGGCGCGCAGGTCGAAAGTAAGGTTCCGCACGGCCTCGATGTCGCCGCCGTCGGTCTGGTACACCTTCTTCACCCCGCGGACGGACAGCATGGCTTCCGGAGCTGCCGGAGTCGGGTCAGGCTGCATTTTCTACCTCTTTCTGGCCGTGGTACCAGCGCAGGATGTTCCGCTCGGCCCACTGGAAGATAAACGACATCGCCACGCCCAGCAGGCCGAGGACCACAATGCCGGACCACATCTCCGGAATGGCGAAGGAGCGCTGGAACTGGACGATGGTGAAACCCAGTCCCGAGGACGAGGCAAACATTTCGGAAATCACCATCAGGATCAGCCCGAGCGACAGCGACTGGCGCACACCGGCCAGGATCTGCGGGCTGGCCGAGGGCAGCACCAGGTAGCGCACCCGGGCCCAGCCATCGATACCGTAGGTGTGGGCCGAGTCCGAGAGGACCCCGTCGACGGCACGGACACCCTCAATGGTGTTCAGCAGGACCGGCCAGACACAGCCGGAGATGATGACCGCGATCTTCATGGAGTCGGTGATGCCCATCAGCAGGATCAGGACCGGGACCAGGACGGGTGGCGGGATGGCGCGGAAGAACTCCAGCACCGGTTCCAGCAGGGCGCGGAGCCACCTGATCGAGCCGATCAGGACCCCGCCGACGACCCCGATCACGATCGCCGCGACGACTCCGACCAGGAGCCGTCCGATGCTGGGCAGCACGTCCGTGAGGAAGCGCTCGCCGAACCAGACCTTGCCAAACGTTCCGACCAGGCTGGCCGGTGTGGGGACGAAGAAGTTGACCGTCCCCAGGGTTGCGGACCACCAGATCAGGATCAGCAGTACTGGCAGTCCCAGCAGGTAGCCAAGAGTCTTCAGGGCCTTCATACGATCACCTCGGAACGGACTGACGAATGCCAGGCCAGCGTCTTCTTCTCAATGAAGCGCATCAGGACATTGATCAGCACGCCGATCAGGCCGGTGGCCAGCACCAGGGCGTACATGCCGGAAATTGCGCCGCCGGACTGGGCAAGGGCGATCTCCCGGCCGAGTCCCGGGGATCCGATCACCAGTTCGGCCGTGATGGCCAGGACCAGCGCCACCGCGCCGGCGAGCCGCACCCCGGTCATCAGGTAGGGCAGGGCCGTGGGAAAGACGACGTACCGGATGCGCGCCATCCTTCCCAGCCCGTAGGTCTTGGCCGTGTTGTTGGCAACCATGTCGACGTCGGCCACGCCGTAGAGGACCTGGATCAGGACCTGCCAGAAGGACGCGTACACAATCAGCAGCAGCGACGATTCGATCTTGACGCCGAAGAGCAGAACGGCCAGCGGGATCAGGGCCACCGACGGGATCGGGCGGAGGAATTCAACCGTCGAATTGGTGGCCTTCCGGAGGAAGTTGCTGGAGCCGATGATGAAGCCGAGCAGCACGGCAGCCGCCACCGCTATCGCGAGGCCCAGGAACCAGGCCTTCATGGTCTCGCCAACCGCAACCCAGAAGGCGGTGAGCCCGAGGTCGACAACCAGGGCGGCAATGACCTCACTCGCGGGCGGCAGGTAGCGTGCATCGATGATGCCGAGCCGGGGAATCAGCTCCCAGGTGACAAGGAACCCCAGGATACCCGCGACGCCCAGCAGTTGTTTTGTTGGTACCTTGCGGACCCGCCGGTGGTGCCGCTCGCCGCGTGGAGCGGCACCACCGGAGGTGAGGGCCGGTGAACTCACGGGAGGAGTTCGTCTGCGTTCGGAGCCTTGGTCAGCGTGCCGAAGCTGGCGGCAGCATCGCCGAGGGTCTTGAACGCGTCCTTGTTGAATTCGACCCGGTACCGCGGCAGCACGATCTTGGCCCGGGCAGCCTCGTCGATCTTCGTGTAGGTCCCCACGATGTCGCGGACTTCCTGCGGGTGCTGCTGCGCATATTCGAGGGACTTGTTCATGGCGCGGGTGAACTTCTGCGTGAGCTCAGCCTTGCCCTTGATGGTGTCTCCCTTGGTGAAGTACCCGGCGATGTCCAGCTCCGGGCTCATCTCGACGAAGTTCCAGGAAACCACCTTGCCGCCTTCAGCCACGGCCTTGGACAGGAAGGGCTCCAGGATCCACGCCGCATCAACCTGCTTGTTGGCCAGGGCGGCCGGGGCGTCCGGGAAGGCCACCTCGACGAACTTCACGCTCTTGGGGTCACCGCCGTCCTTTTCGACGACCGACTTGATGGTGGTATCGCCGATATTGGAGAGGTTGTTCACGGAGACGGTCTTGCCGGCCAGATCTTTCGCGGACTGGATGCTCGAGCCTGCCGGGACAACGACACCGCCGATGTCCTTGCCCTTTTCGCCGGTGGTGGAAGCACCATTGGCGACGAATTTCAGGTCAAGACCCTTGTCCTTGGCGACCATGACCGAGATCAGATTGGAGAACGCGAAGTCGAAACTGCCACTGACGACGCCGGGGACGATCGCCGCGCCGCCCGTTGCGGTCTGGATGTCCAGCTGAAGGCCCTCTTCCTTGAAGAAGCCCTGCTTGTCTCCGAGGTAGATAGGGGCGCAGTCGACGATGGGAATGACACCGACGCTGACCTTGGTCAGGTCCGAACCTCCACCGGCGGTGCCCGAGGCAGTTCCGCCTCCCGTGGAACTGGGCGAGCCACTTCCGCAGGCCGACAAACCCAGAACAGACGCGGCTGCCAGAACGGCAATAAGACGACGTTTCATGTTCACTCCTTTGTGAGGTCCACCACATCTACTTAAGGCACATTGTTACAGCTCTGAGACGGCGGGGTAAGGGCCTGCTGCCCCCTGTTGGCCCCGAAGGAGGTCAGACGTGCTGGCCCCGAAGGAGGTCAGACGTGCTGGCCTTCCGTGGCCAGGCGGTGCTCAAGGTTGGAAAAGAACACGGCCACCATCAGCTCGAAGGCCTTCGTCGCTTCCTCGGGCTGGTTCATCACCACAAAATCGAACTGGAGGCCGTAAAAGGTAGAGGTAAAGAGGCGCGCGTCGGTGTCTGCGTACTCCGGCCGGATGCCCTGCACCACCAGCCAGTCGCGTGCTTTCTCGTGGAGCATGCGGAAATGGTCCTGGGCCGTCCCGCGGGGGGAGGCCGCCACAACGTCCTGCGCCGTGGCCTCGAACTCAAGCCTGGCGAGGTGGCGGTTGCGCTGGGCCATGGTCCACTGCCAGGACTCCATCAGGAAGGACCGCCAGGCCTCCCGGTCGATGTCACGCACGTCGGTGGTGCGCATGCTGTCCAGCCTGGATTCGATGGAGCGGATGATCTCGTTGACCAGTTGTTCCCGGTTGCCGAAGTGGTAGACCAGCACGTACGAGCTGATGCCCAGGCCCTCCGCGAGGCTCCGGAAGGTGAGCTCGGCCAGGGTCTTGTCCATCAGGTAGTCCTGAATGGCGGACAACAGCTCCACCTTGCGTTGCGGTTTAACAGCTCTGGCCATGACTCCATCTTATGGAGTCATGGCCAGTGCGGATTCCGGGGTCCGGAGGTCAGGGGCGGGTGAGCGCGTCCTCATCCTTGTCCCCCGCTGCCTGCGGCTCGCCATTGACGGCGGCCTTGGCCTCAGCGAACTTCTCGTTCAGCCGGGAGTGCCGCTGGCCGTAGGCGAAGTAGATCGCCACACCGATGACCAGCCAGATGGCGAAGAAGATCCAGGTCTCAACCGCGAGGTTCGTCATCAGGTAGAGGCACAGGAGGGCGGACACCACGGGGAGAACCTTGCCGAACGGCACGCGGAATGCCGGCTTCAGGTCCGGGCGCTTCTTCCGCAGGACCAGGATGCCCAGGCTCACCATCACGAAGGCGGACAGCGTGCCGATGTTGATCATTTCCTCCAGCAGGTCCACATTGGTCAGGCCGGCCACGAGGGCCACTGCCGCGCCGCAGATCACCTGGAGGCGGACCGGCGTCGCACGGATGGTGCTGGTCTTGGACAGCGAGCGCGGCAGCAGGCCGTCGCGGCTCATCGCCAGGACCACCCGGGACAGGCCCATAAGCAGCACCATGATGACCGTGGTGAGGCCCACCAGGGAGCCGAAGGCGATGACCTTGGCGGCGTCAGTGTTGCCCACGGCTTCGAACGCGGTAGTGAGGGTGGGGTTCTTGGCTTCGGCCAGCTGCGTGTAGGACACCATGCCGGTGAGGGCGAGCGATACCAGGATGTAGAGAACGGTGACGATGGCCAGGCCGCCGAAGATGCCGCGCGGCAGGGTCTTCTGCGGGTTCTTGACCTCTTCGGCCGAGGTGGCCACAACGTCGAATCCGATGAAGGCGAAGAACACGAGCGCTGCGCCGGCGAAGATGCCCAGCGTGCCGTACTGTGCCGGGACGGCTCCGGTCAGGAACCCGAAGAAGGACTGCTTGAGCACGTCGGCGGTGCCGGAGGCTGCGGTGGGTTCGGAAGCGGGAACGAAGGGCGAGTAATTCTCGAACTTCACGTAGCTGAAGCCCACCACGATAACGAACAGCACCACGGCGATCTTGATGAGGGTGAAGATATTGCCCACGCGGGCGGACAGCTTTGTCCCCAGCACCAACAGGACGGTGAAGACGGCCACGATCAGGAAGGCACCCCAGTAGAGGTCGATGCCGCCGAGCGAGATGGAGGGCGGAATGTCCACGCCCATGAGCGCAAAGACCTTGCTGAGGTAGATGCCCCAGTACTTGGCGATCACCGCACCTGCCGTAAAGAGTTCCAGGATGAGGTTCCAGCCGATGATCCAGGCCAGCAGTTCACCCATGGTGGCGTACGTGAAAACGTAGGCGGAACCCGCGACCGGAATGGCCGTGGCAAATTCTGCGTAGCACATGATGGCCAGCGCGCACGTGACCGCGGCAATGGCGAAGGAGATCGTCACAGCAGGGCCGGCGAAGTTCGCAGCGGCCTTGGCGCCGACGGAGAAGATCCCCGCGCCGACGGCAACGGCGACGCCCATGATCATGAGGTCCCACGTGCTCAGGGAACGCTTCAGCTTGCGTCCGGGTTCATCGGCGTCGGCGATCGACTGCTCGATGGATTTCGTCCGGAAAAGGTTCATAGGAAAGTCCACAATCTCGATAGCTTGCTGGAAACAGACTTATCAAGAGTAGTGTCCATCCAGTGGACGGTCACATTTATCCCAGATAGTGAGACGCCTATCGGGGTGGACGCACGGTTGGGGCCCCTCGCCGGAGGGGCCCCAACCGTACGTTCGCGCTGGCGGACGCTGGCCCTCAGGCCGGCCAGTTCATCAGTGTTGACCGGATCAGGAACCGCTTGCCTTCCGGTGCCTCCACCGAGAAGCCGCTTCCCCGGCCCTGGACCACGTCCACGGTCAGGTGGGTGTGGCTCCAGTAGTTGAACTGCTCCCTGGACATCCAGAACTCGAGCGTCTTCGGCTCCACGCCGTCGGCGATGTCGAACAGCCCCAGGAGCACATCCGCCTCGGCGGTGATGAAGTCCCCCGCCGGATAGCACATGGGCGAGGAGCCGTCGCAGCAGCCGCCGGACTGATGGAACATCAGCGGGCCGTGCTGGTCCCACAACTTCCGCAGCAGTTCCACGGCCGGCCCGGTGAGCGCCACCCGGGAGAAGTCCTCCCCGGGCAGCGTCACAGCGGCGTCCAGCCTCGCCTGTGTCATCAGTACTTGATGACGACGCGGCCGTCGATCTTGGCGTGTTTCATCTCGTCGAGAACCGCGTTGACTTCCGAGAGTTCCCGAGTGGACACCGTGGGGTGGATCTTGCCCTGTGCGTAGAAATCCAGGGCTTCCTCCAGGTCCTGCCGGGTGCCCACGATAGAGCCGCGGACGGTCAGGCCCTTGAGCACAATCTCGAAGATCGGTGCCGGGAAGTCGCCCGGCGGCAGGCCGTTGAACACAATGGTGCCGCCGCGGCGGGCCATCCCGATGGCCTGCCCGAACGCTGACGGGTGCACCGCCGTGACCAGGACTCCATGGCAACCTCCGGTTTCCCGCTGGATGACTTCAGCCGGATCTTCGTGCAACGCGTTGACGGTGAGCTCAGCGCCGTGTTTCTTGGCCAGGGCGAGTTTGTCGTCCGCGATATCCACGGCGGCCACCCGCAGGCCCATGGCCACGGCGTACTGGACGGCGATGTGGCCCAGGCCGCCGATGCCCGAAATGGTGACCCACTGGCCCGGCCTGGCCTCGGTCATCTTCAGTCCCTTGTAGACCGTGACGCCGGCACAGAGCACCGGGGCCACCTCCACGGGGTCGGAACCCGCCGGAATCCGGGCGGCGAAGCGGGTGTCAACGAGCATGTATTCGCCGAACGAGCCGTCCACGCTGTAGCCGGCGTTCTTTTGCGCTTCGCAGAGGGTTTCCCAGCCCGTGCGGCAGTACTGGCAGTCGCCGCAGGCGGACCAAAGCCAGGCGTTACCCACAAGGTCTCCGACGGCCAGGTCGGTGACACCCTCGCCGAGGGCGACCACTTCGCCCACGCCTTCATGGCCGGGGATGAAGGGAGGTGTCGGCTTGACCGGCCAGTCTCCCTCCGCGGCGTGAAGGTCGGTATGGCAGACCCCGGTGGTGATGACCTTGACCAGCGCCTCGCCGCGGCCCGGAGTGGGAACGGGGAGGGACTGGATCTGGAGGTCTTTCCCGAATTCGGTTACTACGGCTGCTTGCATTGTCGTCGTCATTGGCGAAATCCTTGCGTCGTTGAAGCATTGCTTGGGTGGAGCGGGAGGGGACGGATGCGTGCAATCCGTCCCCGCCCGGGTTCAGTGCGGCTTAGAAGAAGCCGAGCTTGTTTTCGTTGTAGCTGACCAGGAGGTTCTTGGTCTGCTGGTAGTGGTCCAGCATCATGGAGTGGTTCTCACGTCCGATGCCGGAGGACTTGTAGCCGCCGAACGCGGCACCGGCCGGGTAGGCGTGGTAGTTGTTGACCCACACTCGGCCCGCCTGGATTTCACGCCCGGCGCGGTACGCCACGTTGCCGTTGCGGGACCAGACGCCGGCGCCGAGTCCGTAGAGGGTGTCGTTGGCGATGCCCATGGCGTCGTTGTAGTCGCTGAAGCGCGTCACGGAGACCACCGGACCGAAGATCTCCTCCTGGAAGATCCGCATCTTGTTGTGGCCTTCGAAGACGGTGGGCTGGACGTAAAAGCCGCCGGCAAGGTCGCCGGGGAGCTCGGCGCGGGCGCCGCCGGTGAGCACCTTGGCGCCCTCCTGCTTTCCGATGTCGATGTAGGAGAGGATCTTCTCGAGCTGGTCGTTGGAGGCCTGGGCGCCCACCTGGGTTTCGGTGTCCAGCGGGTTGCCCTGGATCATCTTCTCCACACGCGCCACGGCATCGGCCATGAAGGAGTCGTAGATGTCCTCCTGGACCAGGGCGCGGGACGGGCAGGTGCAGACCTCGCCCTGGTTGAACGCGAACAGCGCGAAGCCTTCCTGCGCCTTGTCGTAGAACGCGTCGTCCTTTTCGGCAACGTCGTTGAAGAAGATGTTCGGGCTCTTGCCGCCCAGCTCCAGGGTGACCGGAATCAGGTTCTGGCTGGCGTACTGGCTGATCAGGCGGCCGGTGGTGGTTTCACCGGTGAAGGCGATCTTGCGGATCCGGGGGCTGGAGGCCAGCGGTTTGCCGGCTTCGACGCCGAAGCCGTTGACCACGTTGATGACGCCGGCGGGAAGGATGTCGCCGATGAGCTCCATCAGGACCAGGATGGACGACGGCGTCTGCTCGGCCGGCTTGAGGACCACGGCGTTGCCGGCGGCCAGGGCCGGGGCGAGCTTCCAGACGGCCATGAGGATGGGGAAGTTCCACGGGATGATCTGGCCCACGACGCCGAGCGGCTCGTGGTAGTGGTAGGCCGTGGTGTCGTCGTCGAGCTGTGACAGGCGGCCTTCCTGGGCGCGGACGGCGGAAGCGAAATAGCGGAAGTGGTCGGCAGCCAGCGGAATGTCCGCGTTGAGGGTTTCGCGGATCGGCTTGCCGTTGTCCCAGGACTCGGCCACGGCGAGCATCTCGAGGTTCTCGTCGATGCGGTCGGCGATCTTGTTCAGGATGGCTGCGCGCTCGGCAACGGAGGTCTTGCCCCAGGAGGGTGCGATCTTGTGCGCGGCGTCCAGGGCCAGCTCGATGTCCTCGGCCGTGCCGCGGGCCACCTCGCAGAATGCCTTGCCGGTGACCGGGGTGATGTTCTCGAAGTACTGGCCCTTGACGGGAGCCACCCATTCGCCGCCGATCCAGTTCTCGTAGCGGTCCTTGAACGTAACCTTCGAACCTTCGGTACCGGGCTGTGCATAGACAGTCATTGCTAGCTCCTTTGCTGTGCAGATGATTAGCGGCCTGTGCTGGCGGCCGCCGTTGCATTCAGCGTAGGAGCAGGGAGGTTGCAGTCAGGTTGCAACGCAGTGATCCAGCTCACGTCTACCGGGTCAGGCGCTGAGTTCGGTTTCCAGCCGTTCGAGATCGGCGACGACGGCGGCCCGCTTGGGTGAGCGCGCCGGCAGGAGCTTCAGCGCGGCGAGGCGGACGCCGACGTCGTCCTTTGCTTCCGGCAGTTCCGCGTACTTCAGCAGCGCATCAGCGCTGCCGTCGGTGAGCACCGCTTCGCGCAGCAGTGAGGAGACACGGTCCCGGAGTTCCACGATGCCCGGAGCTTCGGACCGCGGCAGCACAGCGCCGCGGTAGATCTCCAGCGCGATGCGGTGGGCGCCGCGCTGCAGGCAGTTGAGGACCTGGCTGGAATCCGGCATCAGGTCCATGGGCAGCCGGTACGGGCGCGAGCCGGGGACGGCTTCCGGGCTGAGCTGCTTCAGGACCTTGCGCAGCCGCACCATCTCCGGGCGCAGCGTCATGGACGAGCCGTCTCCCGGGTAGAGCAGGGTGCAGAGTTCCTCCGCGCTCAGCCCGTCCGGATGGACGCTGAGGAGGGCCAGGATTTCGCTGTGCCGGGCCGAAAGCGCCACGGTGCGGCCTTCGATGCTGAGCAGGGCCTGGTCCCGGCCCAGGAGCTGGAGGCTGTTGCGGTAGAGGCTGCCTTCCGCAGCGGAAGGTGTCCGTGAAGCGGAAGCCTGGGTCCGCCGTCGTGCGGGCGCTGCCTGGCGCGCGGCCGCCAGCTGGAGCCGCTCCACGCGCAACTGGGCCTGCGCGGCCGCAACCGTTGCCTCCACCAGCGACAGCGTGTGGGGCGCGACGGCGGACTCGGTGCCGGTGATGTCCACAACACCCAGCAGTGCGCCGGAATCAGGGTCGTGGAACGGCACGGCCGTGCAGCTCCACGGGTGGACGGAACGCTTGTAGTGCTCGGCGCCGGCAATCTGGATGCTGCGGCCAAGGGCCAGGGCGGTGCCCGGGGCGCTGGTGCCCACGCTGGCCTCGGACCAGTCCGCGCCGGCCACGAACATCATGCCTTCTGCCCGGCGCTGCATCACGGCGTCGCCCTCCACCCACAGGAGGCGGCCCACTTCGTCGCCCACGGCAACCAGCAGGCCGCTGTCGTGGCTGGGCAGGACCAGGAGTTTGTGGATGACGGGCATGATGGTGGCCAGGGGGTGCTGCCGGCGGTATTCCTCGAGCTCTTCCTGGTCCAGTGCAAGGGGTGCTTCGGGGTTGTCCGGGTTCGCCCGGAACTGGACGGACCGCTGCCAGGACTCCTCCACGAGGCTGCGCAGTCCGGGCACGCGCACTCCAGCCGGGCCACCGGCGCTGCCCGCCCCCAGCGGTCCCGGCACGGCCAGCAGCTCATGGCCTGCCAGGGCATCGCGCTGGAGCAGTGCCGCAGCGTCGTCCCTGTCTGCGGTGCCCGCAACAGCCGGCTGCATGATGTTCCTCATTGGACTCCCCTGCCGGCACAACAGTGTGCCAGGCGTGACGGCATGCCGAAGTGGCTTGGTCCGGACAGTCTAGTTCCCGCCCGGCCGTGCCGCCACAGGAGTTTTTGTCCAGATAATGGCCTTTTAGGGCCCCGGAAGTCGCGATAGGTGGACAAAAACTCCTGCGGAGCGAGGGATTAGTCTTCGGCGCTGCGGGAGATGCGGATCATTTCCTCACGCGGCACAACCTTGATGCGTTCACGCACGACGCCGGTGTCCGCTTCTGCTTCGGTCCAGGCCTTCCCCAGGGCTGCTTCGTGCGCGTCGAGCCTGTTCCAGCCTTCCCAGGTGGTGTATTCTACGCCGCGCTCCTCGAGCAGGGCGATGATGGCGTGTGGGTCCGGGTTCTGCGCCGGCGGCAGCGTCAGCCGGTCTTCGAGCAGGCAGCCGATGGTCTCCAGGGCGTCGCCCTTCGTGTGCCCGATCAGGCCCACCGGCCCGCGCTTGATCCAGCCGGTGGCGTAGATTCCCGGAACGGGGTTGCCGTCGGCATCCAGCACGCGGCCGCCCTCGTTGGGAATCACGCCGGCCCTGGCGTCGTATTCGAGTTCCTCCAGCGGCGAGCCGTGGTACCCGATGGCCCGGTAGACGGCCTGGACAGGGTAGTCGATGTACTCCCCGGTGCCCTTGACGTGGCCGGTGCCGTCCAGCTGCATCCGCTCAAACTTGATGCCCGCCACCTTGCCGGTGCCCGCGGTATTGCCGCCGGCGGCGTCGTAAATCTCCACCGGGCTGTGCAGGAAGTGCAGGTGGAGCCGCCGTGAGGACGGCACCTCGGCCTCCGCGTGCTCCTCGACAAGCCAGTTGGTCATGGTGTTGACCATGGTCTTGGTCTGGTTGTTGGTGCGGATGGCTTCCTCGGAAGCTTCATCGAATTCGAAGTCCTCCGGGTAAAGCACAATGTCAACATCCCTGGCGTGGCTCAGTTCGCGCAGTTCCAGCGGGGTGAACTTCACCTGGGCCGGGCCGCGGCGGCCGAAGACGTGTACGTCAGTAACCGGGGACTTCTTCAGCGCCTGGTAGACGTTGTCCGGGATTTCCGTGGACAGCAGATCGTCGGCGTGCTTGACCAGCATGCGGGCCACGTCCAGGGCCACGTTGCCGTTGCCGATCACGGCGATTTCCTTGGCATCGAGCGGCCATTCACGCGGCACGTCGGGGTGGCCGTCGTACCAGGAGACGAAGTCCGCGCCACCGAACGAGCCTTCAAGCTCGACGCCGGGAACGTTGAGGTCTGCGTCCTTGATGGCGCCCGTGGAGAAGATCACGGCATCATAGAAGGCGCGGAAATCGTGGAGTTTCAGGTCGCGGCCGTACGTCACGTTGCCGAGGAACCGGATGTCGCCCCGGTCCAGGACCTTGTGCAGGGCGTTGACGATGCCCTTGATGCGCGGGTGGTCCGGGGCCACGCCGTAGCGGATCAGGCCGTACGGGGCAGGGTAGGCCTCGAAGAGGTCGATGCTGACCTCGAAGTCGCCGTCTTTGACTTCGTTGGACTTGGTCAGGATGTCCGCGGCATAGACGCCGGCCGGTCCGGCGCCGACGATCGCGACGCGGAGGGGACGTTTGGGAGTGGTTTCGGCCGAATTGGACACCGGGAGCCCTTCTGGAACTGAGAGACTGCGCCAGGTCACTTAGCGCACAATTCCCCCATTCTAATTGCTCAGCCCGCTTTCTTCGGGGAGCTGTTGATGGATACGACGTCGCCTTCGCGGTACAGCATGGCGCGCAGTTCCGCTTCCGCCGAACCGGTCCGGCGGGGGTCGATGGTCTCCCCCGCGGAAAAGTGATCCAACAGCCGCGGATCCACGTAGCTCTTCCGGGCGATCGACGGCGTGTTCCCCAGCACCGCGGCAGCATCCTGCATCGCCAGGCTGATGGCGCGTTTCCTCGCGGCCACTGTTGGCTGCGGCCCGGTCCGGGCCAGGCTGACGGCCGCCGCCACGGTGCCGCGGAGGGTGCGGAAGTCCTTCGCGGTGAAGTCCGCGCCGGTGCGTTCCTTGACGTATTCGTTGATTTCCGCGCTGCCCACGGGGTGCCAGCCGCGCCCGTTCTTGTACGCCAGCAGCCTGGCGTTCCCGCCGCGCCGCTTGAGCGAGCGGACCAGGGCGGCGAGGTCGGCGTCGTCGATCTCCGAATCCCAGGTCTTCCCGCTCTTGGCGGGGAAACTGAGCCGGAGGCTCTCCTGCTTGACCTTCACATGGGCGCACAGCAGGGTGGCCAGGCCGTGGCTGCCGTTCTCGTTGGTGTACCGCTCCGATCCCACCCGCAGTGAACCGCTGTCCAGCATCCTGAAGGCCCCCGCCAGGACACGTTCGCGCGAGAATCCGTCGCTTCGGAGGTCCAGGGTGACCAGTCTGCGCGCCGTCGGCAGGGATTCGGCGAGCTGGAGGGCACGGTCGAACTTGAGCCGGTCCTTCTTTTCCCGCCAGGCCGGGTGGTAGATGTACTGGCGGCGGCCCACGGCGTCGAGCCCGGTCGCCTGGATGTGCCCGTTGTCGTAGGGCGCGATCCACACATCGGTCCAGGCCGGCGGGATGCCGATGCTTTCCAGCCGCTCCCGCACGGGGCCCGGCGGAAGGGTGGAACCGTCAAGGTCGCGGTACGTGAAGCCGGTTCCCGCGGCCAGGCGCCGGTAGCCCCTGCCCGAGGCGTTGCTGTGGCGGAGCCTCATCGTGCGGCCCGCTCAGGATGCGAATTCATAGTGGTAAGCGTACTGACTACCGCAAGTCCCCGGGATACCGCTCGCGGGGAATCCGTGCCGTGTTGGCGGAATACCGTCCATGGAGGTGGTGTTATTGATCGTGTGCCTACACCCGACGGAACCGCCTCAGCACCTGCCCTGACCACCACGGGTACGCCCGCTTCCGGCGGGCATTCCGCTGGGTCCGGCGGGCAGCCGCCCCGCCCCGGCGTCGTTCTCAAGGCGGTGGACAAGGACACGACGGCGGGTGTCATCTTCGGGATCGGCGCCTACGGACTCTGGGGGCTGCTCCCCCTGTACTTCTTCGTCCTGCAGCCCGCCGGTGCGGTGGAAATCGTGGCCAACCGGGTGGTGTGGTCGCTGGTGTTCTGCACACTGCTGATCACGGTCACCCGCTCATGGCGTGTTTTGGCAGCTGCTTTCCGCGACCGGACAGTCCTGGGCACGCTGTCCATCGCCGCGGCCCTCATCGCCGTGAACTGGCTGACGTACACCTACGGCGTGACCACCGGCCAGGCCGTGGAGGCGTCGCTGGGCTACTTCATCAACCCGCTCGTCTCCGTCCTGCTGGGCGTGTTCGTGCTGAAGGAAACGCTGCGTCCGCTCCAGTGGGCCGCCGTCGGGATCGGTTTTGTCGCCGTGGTGGTGTTGACGATTTCCTACGGCAAGCTCCCGTGGATCGCGCTGACGCTGGCCTTCAGCTTCGGGCTTTACGGGTTCGTGAAGAAACGGATCGGGCCGAAGGCGGACGCCGTCACCAGCCTGACGATGGAGACCGTGGTGCTGACTCCCCTGGCGGCCGCCACGATGATCTTCCTGGCAGTCAGCGGGACCAACACGCTCGGGACGCAGGGGCCCGTTCACTTCTGGCTGCTGGTCTCTTCCGGCGTGATCACGGCCGTGCCGCTGCTGTTCTTCGGAGCCTCCGCCCGCCGGCTGCCCATGACCACCATCGGGCTGCTGCAATATTTCGCCCCGGTGCTGCAGTTCATCGTGGCCTTGGTGGTGTTCAAGGAATCCATGACCCTGGACCGCTGGATCGGCTTTAGCGTGGTCTGGCTGGCGCTGCTGGTCCTGACGGTGGACATGCTGGCGTTGACCCGCCGGAACTCCGTGGCGAAGAAGCGTGCCCTGGCCGGAGCGCGAACGGGCAGATAATGCCCTGTTTTCGGCTTTTTAGGGGGCGTTATCTGCCCGTTCGCGCTCCAGCAGCTTGCGGTCAGGGCGCCATGGCAGTGTCCACCCGCTCGTACTCGCGCGGAATGACCACCATGGGCACCGGGAGCGCCCGGAGGACCTTGTTGGCCGTACTGCCGATGAACAGCTTGTTCCGTTCGGCCAGGCGGGAGGACCCCACGATCAGGATCTCCCCGTCATCCCAGTCGAGGTCGTCGATGCACTCCTCGATGGTGCGGCCGTGGGCCACCTCCACCGTGACCCTGTGTCCTTCGGGGAGCCTGCGCGAGGCTTCGGTGAGCACGGTGTTGGCGTGGATGTGAGCCGCGTTGACCACTTCTCCCGGGTCCCCTTCGGCGTCCAGCTCCACCAGGGAGACCATGCGCAGCGGAACGCCACGGCGCTCTGCGGATCCGATGGCGACGTCGATCGCGGCATCCGCCCCGGCCCGCTGTCCGACGGCGAGGGTCAGCCGCGATATTGCCTCCTTGCGGCGGTAACCGCGCGGAGCCAGCGCCACCGGCACCGGCGAGGCGTGCAGGAGGGCGTTCGCCACGCTGCCCACGGTATGGCGTTTGAATAGCCCGTTGCTTGCCGCACCCACCACGATGAGCCCGGCTTCGATATCGACGGCGGCCTCGATCAGTCCCGCGGCGAACGACTCAGCATGGCGTACGTGGAACTCGACGGGCACGTCCTCCGGGACCAGTCCTAGCCCTTCGCGCTGCGCGTCCTGCACGGCCTGCTCACGGGCGAGGTCGTGGCCGCTCGCCACCTCGTGCGCAACGTGCAGGCCCTTGTCCACCACATAGACGAGGTCGAGCTGGGCGCCCTGTGCCTTGGCCAATGCGGACGCCAGGGCAACTGCATCGGCGCCGCGCTCGTTTGGTGTGTAGCCAACTACGTATCGCATGGGTGAACCCCTTTTTGGGTCTGGGGCAGAATCCAGCCGCGCTCGGGGTTCCCGGGCGACGTCGGCCGGTCTGCGTTCCTGCAGTGGTACTGCTGACTCTAGCCCACACAGGCGTAAATCAGAGGTGACATTCGGCCCGAAAAGAAACCCCGGACACCCGCACCGGCGGCACAAACAGAAGAGCCGCGGACGGTCGGTCCGCGGCTCTTCGGTTGGCGCCCGGGTGCCCGGATCAGGCACCCGGGTGGAGTCCCAGTGGTTGGGCCCTGGTGGGGTCCCGGGTCTTGGTGGGGCGTGGCCGTGGTTAGGCGTGTGCCTTGATGGCGGCGGCCAGCACCTCGAGGCCGTCCAGCAGCAGCTCATCGCCGATGACCAGCGGAGGCAGCAGCCGGATGACGTTGCCGTACGTGCCGCAGGTGAGGATGATGACGCCCTCCTTGAGGCAGGCAGCGGCAACGGCCTTGGTCAGTTCCGGGTTCGGTTCCTTGGAGCCGGCCTGCACGAGCTCGATGGCCAGCATGGCGCCGCGGCCGCGGATGTCGCCGATGACGGACACTTCACCCTGCAGTGCGCGGAGCCGGCCGGTGGCCAGTTCTTCAATGTGCTTGGCGCGGGCGTTGAGGTCGTACTCCTCCATGGAGCCGATGGACGCCAGTGCCGCGGCGCAGGCAACGGGGTTGCCGCCGTAGGTGCCGCCGAGGCCGCCCGGGTGGACGGCGTCGAGCAGGTCGGCGCGGCCGGTGATCGCGGACAGCGGCATGCCGCCGGCGATGCCCTTGGCCATGGTGATGATGTCCGGAACAACACCCTCGTGGTTGACGGCGAACCATTCGCCGGTGCGGCAGAAGCCGGACTGGACCTCGTCCGCGATGAAGACGATGCCCTTCTCCTTGGCCCAGGCAGCCAGTGCCGGAAGGAAGCCGTCGGCCGGGACGATGAAGCCGCCCTCGCCCTGGATCGGCTCGATGATGATCGCGGCAACCTGCTCGCCGCCGATCTGCTTCTCGATCGCGGTGATGGCGCGCTTGGCGGCCTCGGGACCGGTGATCGCCGGGTTTTCCTCGCGGAAGGGGTAGCTCATGGGCATGCGGTAGACCTCGGGCGCGAACGGGCCGAAGTTGGTCTTGTACGGCATGGCCTTGGCGGTGAGTGCCATGGTCAGGTTGGTGCGGCCGTGGTAGGCGTGGTCAAAGGCGACGACTGCGTCGCGGCCGGTGGCCAGGCGCGCCACCTTGACGGCGTTTTCCACCGCTTCGGCGCCGGAGTTGAACAGCACCGTGCGCTTTTCGTGGTCGCCCGGGGTGAGCCGGTTCAGCTGTTCGGCGACGGCTACGTAGCCTTCGTACGGGGTGACCATGAAGCAGGTGTGGGTGAAGTGCTCCACCGCTTCCTTCACGGCGCCGACGACGGCGGGATCGGACGCACCGACGCTCGTCACGGCGATGCCGGAGCCGAGGTCGATGAAGGAGTTGCCGTCGACGTCGTGGATGATCCCGCCGTCGGCGTCGGAGACAAAGACGGGGACGCTGGAGGCGACGCCGGCAGCCACGACGGCTTTGCGGCGCTCGGTCAGCGCGACGGACTTGGGGCCCGGGAAGTCCGCCTGGACGCGGCGCTTCTGCTCGAGACGGTAGGTGATGTCATGGGCGGTTGCAGTCATGGGGATGCCTTTCTGGAAAATCGTGGGTAGCGTTATGCGGCTGTTCTACGCGTCGAGTGCGCTCATCACGTGCTTGATGCGCGTGTAGTCCTCGACGCCGTACATGGAGAGGTCCTTGCCGTAGCCGGACTGCTTGAAGCCGCCGTGCGGCATCTCAGCGGTCAGGAGGATGTGGGTGTTGATCCACACCGCGCCGAAGTCGAGGTCGCGGCTGACGCGCATGGCCGTGCCGTGGTCGGTGGTCCAGACGCTGGAGGCCAGGGCGTAGTCGACGTCGTTGGCCAGCTCCACGGCTTCCGCCTCGGTGCTGAACTTCTGGACGGTGATGACGGGCCCGAAGGTTTCTTTCTGGACGACGTCATCGGTCTGCTTGGCCCCGGTGATGATGGTGGGTTCGAAGAAGAAGCCCTTCTCCCCCGCGCGGTGGCCGCCGGTGACAATCTTGCAGTTCTCCGGCAAGTGCTCCACCACAGACGTCACGGCGTTGAAGTGGTTCACGTTGTTCAGCGGGCCGAAGTAGTTGTCTTCGTCGTTCTGCGAGCCGGTGTGCAGGGTCTTGGTGTGTTCCACCATGGCTGCCACGACGTCGTCGTGGACTGAGTCCTCGACCAGCACCCGGGTGATGGCCGTGCAGTCCTGGCCCGCGTTGAAGAAGGCGAACTCGGCGATGGCCGCTGCACTCTTCTTGATGTCGGCATCCTTGAAGACGATGGCCGGGGCTTTGCCGCCGAGCTCCAGGTGCGCCCGCTTGAGGCCCTTGGCCGCTCCCGAAGCCACTGCGATGCCCGCACGGACGGATCCGGTGATGGAAACGAGGCCGGGGACCTTGTGCTCCACCATCATGGCGCCGGTTTCGCCGGTGCCGAGGATGACGTTCAGGACGCCTGCCGGGAAGATCTCGCCTGCCAGGCGTGCCAGGACCAGGGTGGATTCCGGCGTGGTGTCCGAGGGCTTGAGCACCACGGTGTTGCCGGCGGCGAGCGCGGGGCCGATCTTCCAGATGGCCATCAGGAACGGATAGTTCCAGGGGGCAACCTGGGCCACGACGCCGATGGGTTCGCGGCGCACGTAGGAGGTGTGGCCTTCGAAGTACTCGCCGGCGGACTTGCCCTCCATGATCCGGGCGGCGCCGGCGAAGAACCGGAGCTGGTCCGCCCCGGCGGCGACTTCCTCGGAGGCGATGAGGCTGCGGACCTGGCCGGTGTTGCGGTGCTGGGCTTCAACGAGTTCGTCGCTGTTGGCCTCGACGGCGTCGGCAAGCTTGAGGAGCATCAGCTGGCGCTGACCCGGGGTGACGTGCTTCCAGGACTTGAACGCCTCGCTGGCTGCCGTCATGGCGGCGTCGACGTCGGCCTGCACCGAGATGGGCGACTTCGCCACCACCTCACCGTTGGCGGGGTTCACGATGTCCAGCAGTCCGGTGCCGGCGGGCGTGACGAACTCGCCGTTGATGAAGTTCTGCAAGGTTTGGACCACGGTGTTCAACCTCTTTCATGCGGGTTTCTGGAACCGGTTCTGCAACCGGCGCAGTATTGCGACTGCTCATGAGCCTATGCCAGGGCGGGTAGGCAGGGAATAGCCACCTGCACACCATCCCCGGAATCCTTTAGTGCGGTTGCCCAGCACGCGGCTATCCTGATTCCATGGCAATTTCCCTCGCCGCCCTGCTGGGCGTCCAGTCGCTCCAGCTCGTGAAATCAGGCCTCGCCGAGACCACGTGGCACCAGGACATCCAGTGGGTTGCCGTCACGGAGCAGGAGGACCCGCAGCGTTTCCTCAACGGCGGCGAGCTGGTACTCACCACGGGCATGCGGCTGAAGTCCGCCCCGGAGCAGCGCCGCTTCGTGCGGCAGGTGCAGCGGGCGGGCGCGGTGGGGATCGGCTTCGGGGTCGGGCTGACGCACGAGGCCGTTCCGCCGGCACTGATCGCCGAGGCCAACCGCTGGGGCCTTCCCGTCGTGGAGGTCCCCTACGAGACGCCCTTCATCGCGATCACCAAGCTGGTGGCGGACGCCCAGTCGGCGGACCACTACGCCAAGCTGGAACGGCTCATTGCGGGCCATCAGATCCTGGCCCGCGCCCTGCTCACCGGCGGCGGCCTGGCCGAGCTCCTCAAGAACCTGGGCTCCATGCTGCGCACGGACATTGTGCTGACCCAGTTCACGGCGCAGCTCTACAACAGCGTGCCCGGCAACCCCGCGCCCACGGCGGACACGTGGGCGTCCTATCCCATCCCCACCGGCCGGCGCGACGCGTGCACCCTTTGGGTCCGGCAGCCTTTCGAGGACACCGGCATCGTGGGGTACGCGCAGAACCTGATCAGCGTGGAACTGAACAACATGGTCAAGCAACGGCAGGCGCAGCGGGCACTGTCAGGGCAGGTCCTGGAGGACGTGATCCACGGGACGTTGGAGGCCAGCGAGGCGTCCCGGCGGCTCGCCGGCATCGGCGTCAACAGCACCCGGAAGAACGTTGTCCTGCTGGCCGAGTCCGCAGCCCACCCCAAGCAGCTGGTGAGTTCCTCGATGCCCCGGCCGCTGGAGCACGGGGTGACTGCCGTCGTCGGGAAGGACCTGGTGGTTGTTGTTACGGACGACGGCAGCGGCGCCAGCGCGCTCGCCAGGAGCCTCAGCGACCATCTTGCCGAGGCGGGCATCCATGCCACGATCGGCATCGGCGGCGCCTACACCAAACCCAACGGGCTGCGCTGGAGCTACTTCGAGGCCCGGGATGCGGCGAGCCACGGCCTGCCCGTCAACGAGCCCGAACGGCTCAGCCTGACGTCGCTGCTCCTGGCCAGCGAAGATGTGCCGCTGGCGGACATGGCGAACGAGTCCCTCAACCCGCTTCGGAACTTCGACGCCCTGCACGGAGCCGAGCTGATGACCACGCTGGAGAGCTACCTGAACAACAACGGCTCGGTGGCCGCCGTGGCCGAAGCGCTGACTCTGCACCGCAACACCGTCCGGTACCGGCTGGCCCAGATCACCGAACTGACCGGCTACGACCCCGCCCAGACCCAGGACCGGGTGCAGCTCTGGCTGGCCCTCGCGGTCCAGCGGCTGAACCATCGCCAGCAGCGGTAGGAAGCGCCGGTCCCGCCGGGAGCCGCCCGGCTAGCTGATCACCTGAACCCCGCTACCGGGGCTCCAGACGATGCGGCCCCCCTGAAAGTTCTGGATGACTGTTCCACCCGGGCCGGAATATTCACTGGAGGTCGGGTAGCCGAGCGGGCCGTTCTCAAAACCCAAACTTGCCCAAGCATTCCGGATGCCGCCTTTGGACACATGTGCGCCCGTCGCAGGAGACCAGACGATGCCGCCGCCCTCAAACATCTGGTATGCGCCGCCGTCACGGAGACCCTTGATCTCGTTCGTATACGGGTACCCAAGGGCGCCGTTCTGGAGTCCGCTCCACACCCATGTGCTGCGGATCGCGCCGGTAGATATTCTTGCGCCGGTGGCGGGGGACCAGACAATCGATCCACGCTGGAAGTCCTGGTTGGACCCGCCATCCTTCAGTCCGCCCACTTCGCTGGCTGTCGGGTATCCCAGCGAGCCTGATTCATAGCCCACGCCGCCCCATGCGACCCGAATGGCGCCCCGCGATGTATGCGCGCCGGTAGACGGCGACCACACAATGGCACCCCCTTGGTACATCTGGTAGGCGCCACCCGACACGAGGCCGCCTTTTTCATCGGTGACTGGGTACCCCAGAGGGCCGCGTTCCATTCCTGACCACAGCCAGGTGTTCCGGATGGCCCCAGTGGACTCGTACGCACCGCTCGCCGCCGACCAGACGGCAGTTCCACGCTGGTAGTCGCGGTATGCACCGTTGTTGGCCAGTCCGAGAGCCGCTGCCCGGAGAGGACTCCCGAGGCTGTTCCGCGCGGCGGCCGCATCGAGTTGGCTCACTATGGCCGGCGAAACTGAATCAATAGTCACAGACGCCGAGGTGGAAGTGATGTCGTTGACGCGGATCTGAACGCCTGAATAGGTGGTAAATACTCCGCCGCGTTGCCAGGCCAGGTTGGAGCCATACCACCCGCTGAATGCGAGCGTGCTCGGCGGCAGAAGCAGCGAGGATCCTGGTTCGGGTCCCGCCTTGAGGATCTGGATGCCCTTGTTGCCGTTGACTGCAGTCGCGGAGTCGTAGCCGACAGGAAGCCGAAGCTGGATGTAGTAGATCTCCCCGCTGCCAGGATCCTTGAATTTGACGGCCCGGGCAGCCGCGTTGCTGGCCCAGGGCAGGAGCGTGACGGTTTGGCTGCCCTGCAGAGTACCAAGATCGCGGATCTCATCGCCACTGCCAAATGATCCATAGTCGTAGAGGGCCGCGTTAAGATATGGCTGGGCAAACTGGGAGACTCCCATCAAGTCTGTTCCGTCGCCATACTCGCGTGCGTAGCACTCACCATTGCCTACAGCCCAGGCGGTCACGGCGGTGTCCGCACGTCCACTGGAACAGTCGAGGGAGTTGGCGTGCTGCAAGCCGAAGACATGGCCGAACTCGTGCGCCAGCACCGGCGACGTGAAGCCACTGGTCAGCGGCATCACGATGCGTCCTGTGGTGGCGCCGGAGGACCAGCCTGCGCCCAGGTTTCCTCCGACGGAATAAACGACGACGTCCGAGCGCGGGATGAATACGACCAGGGCCTGGCCCGGGTCGGCCTTCCAGCCCAACTCCCTGGTGATGGTCTCCAAAATAACGTCGAAGTTGTCGGCTGAGCTGGCGCTGGTGACGAATCCCAGTCTCAGGCTCGCGAGGCTGATGGTCAACTTACCGTCGCTAATCGTGCGCCAATAGTCCCCTGCCGAAGTAACAGCCGCCTTTGCCTTAGTGACATCGACGGATGCAACATCGGCAACTGATTTATCGCGCGTCTTAGCAGTGACCAGCGTGACCTTGATGTCCGCGGCACGGGCACCAACTCCAGCAGATTGGCGGACGAATGTTCTGTGGGGCACTGACTCTGCTGGCGCAGGCGCCGTGGTGGCCTCCGCAGTAGGCACCGCAGGCTCAGTTGTGGCCGCCGGAGCAGGCACCGCAGGCTCAGTAGTGGCCGCCGGAGCAGGCACCGCAGGCTCAGTAGTGGCCGCCGGAGCAGGCACCGCAGGCTCAGTAGTGGCTATCGCTGCAGGAAGCCCGGAGACGCATAGGACGGAGACTGCGGCCACGACGCCAGCGGCGCGTTTGAAGTGTGAGGTGATAATAGGCATTGGCCACTCCCGGCAAGACTAACGGTTGACTCTGCGGAAGGACTCCCCCAGAACTGCCAGTGGTGGCGTGGACCCCCAAGCCCTGCACCGACATTCGAATGGTAAGGCCATAAGGCATATTTGTGAACACTGTGCACTTCAGTCACATCAACCACAGTGGGTGTTTGGCCACTAGGCGGAAGTCGGAAACTTTCGACAGACGGCACGCCCCCATCCGGGGGCCGTTCAGATCCGAATTGCTTCATGGCGCCTTTTGGCGCGTGGAAACTGGACAGCTATCTAACTGGAGATGACACGTGAACAAGAACCTCAGGACTTCAACCCGGATCGCCGCAGGATCGGCCCTTGCCATTGCGGCCTTCACCTTCACTGCCATGCCGGCCCAGGCCGCGCTGATCGACGGCCCTCTCGTCGAGGGCACCCTCATCAACGGTCCGCTGGTTGACGGTCCGCTCGTGGAGACCGGCGAGACGAGTCCCTTCCAGTTCGGCCAGACCGGCCCGTTCCAATTCGGGCAGTTCCAGTAGCCTTCCCCTGACGCGGGGGTAGGGCGGCCCGACTGCCGGCCTGCCCCCCGGCCATCCTTACCCCGTTCCACCACCCCTCCTGAAAATCCCCCTGCCTGTGCTCACAGCCGGGGTCCTATCGGCGTGCCCTGATTCGGTCGCGCGGCCCCTCGAGACACCGAGAAGGAACATGAACCCGAACTCCTTGAATGCCCGGTCATCCGCTGCTGAAGGAAGGCTGGACCTGACGGCGGCGCAGCGCGGCATCTGGTACGCGCAGAAACTCGCGCCGCAGAATCCGATGTACCAGATCGGCCAGTTCGTCGAAATCGACGGGCCGTTGGAGGCGGACGTCCTGGCCAGGGCGGTAGCGTGCGCGGTCAGTGAAACCGACGCCCTCAACGTGGCATTCGGCGAGGACTCTTCCGGCCCCTTCCAGTATCCGCGCTCCAACCGTTCCGGCCTGGTGGTCACCGACTTGAGCGGGACGAACGACGGCGGCAACCGGTCCGGCGGCAACCTCGGCGAGAGCGCCGCCCGGGAACTTATGGACTCTGACCTTGCCATGCCGAGGGACGTTGCGGCCGACGAACTGCTGCACACGGAACTCATCACACTCTCGGAGACCAAGCACTTCTTCTACCAGCGTGTCCACCACCTGCTGCTGGACGGATACTCCGCGGTGCTGGTCCTCAAGCGGGTGGCAGAGCTGTACAACAGCCTCCTCGGTCGGGACAGCGAGGCTACCGCCCCCGCCATCTTCGGGTCTTTGTCTGAGCTAGTGGACACGGAGAACGGGTATGCCGGCTCCCCCGATGCCGACGGCGACCGCAGCTACTGGGAAGAGCAGTTGCGTGGCGCTGCCGCCCCGGCGGGCCTGGCCGGCCAGCCCCAAGGAACCGCACGCTCGCTGATTCGCGCCGTCAGGGCCCTCCCCCGGGAAACCGCTGCGGCGGTGGAGGCTGCCGCTGCCTCGGCACCGGCACTGGTACTCACCGCAGCCTCGCTCTACGTGCACCGCATCACCGGCGAGCGCGATGTGTCCCTGGCACTGCCGGTGACCGCACGGCGCGGCAAGCTGGCGAAATCCACGCCGTCCATGCTGTCCAACATCGTTCCGATCCGGATGGGCATCGCGCCCGGCGCCAGCGTCGGAGAAACCATCACCGCCATGGGCGCCAAACTGCGCGGGGCACTCATCCACCAGCGGTTCCGCTACGAGAACCTTGCGGCACAGTCAGGCTATGTTGGCCCGTCGGTGAACATTCTTCCGGCATTGGATGCCATTTCCTTTGGCCCCGCCCGCGGAACCATGAACATCCTCTCCACCGGCCCCATCGACGACCTCTCCATCATCGTTCACGGCCTCGGCCCGGGAGGCGGAGTGACGGTACAGTTCGAGGCCAATGCCGAGCTCTACACCGCGGCGCAGCTGGAACAGCACCTCGACCGCTTCGTTCGGATACTCGGGGCCGTGGCCACCCGGCCCCACGCGACCATGGCGTCGATGCCGGTCACCACCGCCGAGGAGGAGCGCTTGCTCCTCGCGGCCGGCGATGCCGGGGACGCCGCCCTCCCAGGCCATACGATCGTGGAAGAGTTCCAGCTCAACGCCCGGCACTCCGGAGACCGGACCGCCGTCGTGGCTCCCGACGGCGAGCTGACCTTCGCTGAGCTGGAGCGTCGCTCCAACCAGCTGGCCAGGTTCCTGAAAGGGCACGGGGCCGGCCCCGGCAAAACCGTGGCCGTGCGGCTGGACCGCAGCGTGCTCCTTCCGGTCGCGCTCCTTGCGGTCCTCAAATCCGGCGCGGCCTACCTCCCCCTGGACCCCGACTATCCCGCGGGACGTGTTGAGGGGATGCTGGAGGACGCATCGCCGGTCCGCCTGCTGACCTCGGCCGCCTTCACGGGAAGCGCCGCGAGCCATGAAGAGCCGGAGACCAGCGTTCCGGTCACCGTCCTGGACTCGGCCCTGATGGTGTCTTGCCTCGACGGCAAAGACCCGTCGGCGCCGGAACCCTCGGCCGGGCAGCACGACCTTGCCTACGTCATCTTCACTTCGGGCTCCACCGGGCGGCCAAAGGGCGTCGGCGTGGGACATCTTGCGCTCCTGAACCTTTACACCTCCCACCGGGACAACATCTTTGCGCCGGCGGAGCAGCGGCTCGGCCGGAAACTGAAGGTTTCGCACACCGCCGGTTTGTCCTTCGACGCCTCGTGGGACCCCATCCTGTGGCTCATCGCAGGCCATGAACTCCATGTGGTGGACAACCTCACCCGCCGCGACCCGGAGGACCTCAGCCGGTACCTGTCGGCCACCGGCATCGACTCGATCGAAACCACCCCGTCCTTCGCCAAGGTGCTGCTTTCCGGCGGCCTCTTCGACCAGGGGACCCACCCGACGGTGGTGGCCCTTGGCGGCGAAGCCGTGGACGCGTCGCTGTGGAGCACGCTGGCGGAAAAGAACGGCGTGGTGGCCTACAACTTCTACGGCCCCACCGAGACCACCGTGGACTCACTCACCGCGGTCATGGAACCCGGCACCGAACCCACTTTGGGTGATTCTGTGGCCAACAGCCGCCACTACATCCTGGACTCTGGCCTGAACCCGGTGCCCGTGAACGCCATCGGCGAGCTGTATGTGGCAGGCATCAACCTGGCACGCGGCTACGTTGACCAGCCGGGCCTGAGCGCCGAACGCTTCGTGGCCGACCCCTTCGTGCCGGACGGCTCCCGGATGTACCGCACCGGCGACGTCGTCCGGCGGCTCCCTGACGGAACCCTTGAGTTTAGGGGCCGCATGGATGCGCAGGTGAAGATCCGGGGATTCCGGATCGAGCTCGCCGAAATCGAGGAAGCCCTGCGCGGCCTGGCCGGCGTTGATCAGGCTGCGGTCACTGTGTCCAAGAACCGGGCGGGCTACGACCAACTGCTGGGCTTCGTCACGCCGGCCGGCGGGCTGGAGGATGAACTGGACGTGGCGGAACTTCGGCGCCAGGTCCGCAGGCAGCTTCCCGATTACATGGTGCCCGCCTCCATCGTGCAGATCACTGCCATACCGCTGACCCCCAACGGCAAACTGGACACCCGCGCCCTGCCGGCCGCGGCCCGGGAAACAGCCGTCAGCTCGCCCCGCAACGAACGCGAACGGCTCGTGGCGGACGCCTTCAAGGAAGTTCTGGGACTCGACGCCGTCGGGCTGGATGACGACTTCTTTGAACTCGGCGGCCACTCCTTGCTGGCCACCAGGCTCGTGGCCCACCTGCGTGATACCGCCGGCGTGGCGCCGGCGCTGCGCACGGTGTTTGAGCATCCCACGGTCACTTCACTGGCGGAGACGCTGGAACTGGCAGCAGCCAACGCCCACCCGCTCACGCCAACGGAACGTCCCGCAGCAATGCCGCTGTCCTTTGCCCAGCGCCGGCTGTGGTTCTTGAACCGCTTCGATCCCGAGTCGGGCGCCTACAACATCCCGGTTGTCCTCGACCTGAAGGGCCGGCTGGAGGTCTCCGCGCTCCACCGGGCAATCAACGATGTTGCGGCCCAGCATGAAACCCTCCGAACGCTCTTCCCCCTTGCCGACGGCGAACCCGTCCAGCAGGTCCTTCCCGCCGGCGAGCGGCCAGTGGACCTGCTGGGTGTCCAGTGCACCGCCGGGGCACTCGCCGACGCCGTGGCGGCCGAAACCCGCCGTGGCTTCGACGTGGCCCGGGAGCTGCCCATCCGGGCGGTCCTCTTCCAGCTGGCCCCGGACCATCACGTGCTGGCTATTACGCTCCACCACATCGCCGCGGATGGCTGGTCCCTGGCGCCATTGGCGCGAAGCCTCTCCGTGGCCTACAACGGCCATGTGTCCGGTCACGGCGCCCTGCTCCCGCCGCTCCCGGTCCAGTATGCCGACTACACGCTCTGGCAGCGCGACGAACTTGGCAGCGAAGAAGACCCGGACAGCCCCATCTCCCGGCAGCTGGAATTCTGGGCAAGGGAGCTCAAAGGCGCACCGGAGGAACTCCGGCTTCCCTTCGACTTCGCCCGCGGCGCGCAGCCCGCGGGCGAACCGGCTTCGTCGGTTCCGCTAGCGCTGTCAGCCGAAACAGCAAACCGGCTCAACCAGGTGGCCCGGGAACACAATGCCAGCCTGTTCATGGTGCTGCAGGCAGCGCTGGCAGCACTGCTCACCAAGGCAGGCGCCGGCGAGGACATTCCCCTGGGCACCCCCGTTGCCGGACGGACGGACACGCAGCTCAACGAACTCGTGGGCTTCTTCGTGAACACGCTGGTGCTGCGGACCACCACGTCCGGGAACCCCACGGCGGCGGAGCTGGTGGAAAGCGTCAGGTACACCAACCTGCACGCGTACGCCAACCAGGACGCACCGTTTGAACGCGTGGTGGAAGAACTCAACCCCGCCAGATCCCAGCACCGGCACCCGCTGTTCCAGGTGATGCTCACGCTGCAGAACAATGCGCCTGCGGGGTTGTCCATGGACGGCCTCGAGGCCAGCGCAGACGCCAGCCACGAGCCGGGCGGGGCGAAGTTCGACCTTCTGCTGGACCTTGCTGAGGAAGCGCACGACGGCGGCATCCGGGGTGCCCTCGCGTACAACCCGGCGCTGTTCGCCCGGGCCACTGCCGAACAGCTTGCGGCCGGTTTCCGGGCGGTTGCGGAGCAGTTCGCCGCTAATCCCGGCATCACCTTGGACCGATTGCAGGTCCAGTCACCCGGCCAGCTAGCACGCGTGATGGAGCAGAGTCGCGGCGTCCAGGCAGCCTCCCCGTGGAATACGGTCCTGGACGCCTTCCAGGACACCCTTGAACGGACACCGGACGCGCCGGCCCTCACGGACGGCTGCGGACCGGCTGCCACGTTCAGCCAGCTGCACTCACGGGTGAAGTCACTGGCCAAGGGCCTGGTGGCGTCCGGCGTGGAGCCCGGAGACCGGGTGGCGGTGGCCCTGCCGCGATCGTCCGACGTCGTTGCTGCCGCTCTGGCCGTACTGGCCGCCGGCGCGGTGTATCTCCCCGTCGATCTCTCCTATCCGGCTGCACGGATCCGCATCATCCTCGAAGACGGCGGCCCCGCCGTCATCATTGCTGCTGCCGGGGACCACGCCGCTGAGTTTCACGGCAAAGGCGCGGAAGGTCCCCGGATTCTCGACGTCGACGCCCTCCTGCAGGCCGGCGCGGGAGTCCCGGATGCCACGCTGGCCGGGCGGTACCCCGACGCCGATGATCTCGCCTACGTGCTCTACACCTCCGGTTCCACCGGCCGGCCCAAGGGGGTTGCCGTGGCGCACAGCGCCCTTGCCAACCTCTTCAGCCACCACCACCGGACTCTGTTTGCCCCGCGGCTGGCGGCGGCCGGTGCAGAACCGGTGGCGGTGGCCCACATCGCCGGGCTCGGCTTCGACGCCGCGTGGGATCCGATGCTCTGGATGATCGCCGGCGCCGAGCTGCATGTGGTGGGCGACCACATCCGCAGCGATGCCGAAGCCCTCGCCCGGTACTGCGTTTCCCACGGAATCGACGTACTGGAAACGACTCCCTCCTACGCAGCCCAGCTGCTGCAATGCGGCCTGCTGGATACGCCGCAGGCACACCCCCTGCTTCTTGCCCTGGGCGGTGAAGCAGTCAGCCCGGAACTATGGCAGCAGCTGGCCTCCACAGCGGGCGTGGAGGCGTACAACTTCTACGGCCCCACCGAATTCACGGTGGACTCCGCGACGGCCCGCATCACCGGCGCAACACCCACTATCGGCCGCGGCATCGGCAACACCGACGCCTATGTGCTGGACCAGTTCCTGGCCCCGGTTCCGGCCGGCGTGCCAGGCGAGCTGTACCTCGCGGGGCCCGGCATGGCACGCGGCTACAATCAGCGCCCCGGCGAGACCGCCGCGCGATTCGTGGCCAACCCCTTCGCTGCCGACGGCAGCCGGATGTACCGCACCGGCGATCTGGTCCGGAGAGCCGCGGACGGGTCGCTGGAATTCCTGTCCCGCACCGACGATCAGGTCAAAGTCCGAGGCTTCAGGATCGAACTGGGCGAAATCGAGGCAGCCGTGGCGTCCCACCCGGACGTGGCCCGGGCCGTGGCCGTGGCCGACGGTGATCCCGCCCATCGCGTGGTTGCCTATTACACGGGTGCGGCCAGCCCGGCGGAATTGCGCAGCGTGGCCAGTGAAAAACTGCCGGACTACATGGTGCCCGCCGTGTTCATGAACGTGCCCGCCATCCCGCTCACGGCCCATGGCAAACTGGACCGGAAGGCGCTGCCTGCGCCGGCGTCGGACACGGGTACCGGACAGGGTGCCGCACCGGCGACGGCGGACGAGCGCACCATGTGCGGAATCTTTGGCGAAGTGCTGGGTGCCGACAACGTGACGATGGGCGACGACTTCTTCGTGCTCGGCGGGCACTCCTTGCTGGCCATCACCATCATGGGCCGGATCCGTGAGGCCTTCGGCACTGAACTGCCGCTGCGGACCCTCTTCGACCGGCCCACCCCCGGGGGGCTGCTGGCAGCCATCCGCCAGCAGAGCGGCATGGCGGCCGGTCCGGTTACAACGCGTCCGGTCACGGCTACTGACGGCGTCCCACCCGCCGTCCACGAAGGAGACTTGCAACCACTGGCGGAGTGGCTGGACAGCGGGTCCGCGGTCCGGCCTGAGCGGCTGGTCCTTTCTTTTGCCCAGCAGCGCATGTGGTTCCTCAACCAGCTGGATCCGGGATCCTCCGACTACAACATTTCCCTCGCCGTGCGCCTGGGCGGGGAGCTGGACGAACGGGCCCTGGCTGCTGCTGTCAGCATGCTGTTCAGCCGGCACGAGATATTGCGGACCCTCTACCCCGCCACGGAAGGCGTGCCGGAGCAGCTGATCCTTGAACCGGATACCGATCCGCGGGCCGTTGGGCGGCTTGAAATCACCGACTCGGACTCCGAGGCCGGGGTCACGGCCCTGCTGCGGCAGGACGCCGAACGTGGCTTCGACGTCCGGTCCGAGCTTCCGCTGCGGACACGGCTGATCCGAACCGGATCCGCCGGCGCCGGCGGGGCCGGAACAGGCGAATGGGTCCTCCACCTGGTGATGCACCATATTGCAAGCGATGGCGCGTCCTTGGCGCCGCTGGTCCGGGACCTGTCGGTTGCCTACCAGTCCGCCCTTGCCGGACATTCCGGTCCGCCGCTGGCTCCACTGCCGCTGCAGTACGCGGACTTCAGCGCCTGGCAGCGGCAGCAGCTGGACCGAGGAGCTGCCGCCGGCCCGGACGCCAGTTTCGGAGCATCCGCCATGGCACCCAAGGTGGAGCACTGGCGGCGCACGCTGGCCGGCATTCCGGCGGAACTTATGCTCCCGGCGGACCGCCGGCGTCCCCGCGAAGCGCGCCAGCCTGGAGGCCAGCTGTCATTCCGGCTGCAACCCGCGGCCGTGGACGGGCTCAACAGCTTGGCGGCGTCGGTCAATGCGAGCCAGTTTATGGCCCTGCACGCCGGCCTGGCCGCCTTCCTGCACCGCACGGGCTGCGGTGACGATCTGGTCATTGGTTCCCCCACGGCGGGGCGGACAGATCCGGCGCTGAACGATCTGGTGGGCTTCTTCGTCAACACCCTGCCGCTGCGCGTCGGTGCGGACGGAGACCCGAGCCTGCGGAGCATGGTCTCGCGCTCCCGGGAAAGCATCCTGGCTGCGTTCGACAACGACGTACCCTTCGAGCGGCTCGTTGAGGCCGTCAATCCGGACCGCGAACTGGGCCGCCATCCGCTGTTCCAGACAATGCTCACCGTGGACAGCGAGGCACCGGCGGTTCCGCAGCTGCCCGGCGTCGTGGTCACGCCCGTGCCGGAGACGGCCTCAGCCGAGGCCAAGTTCGATCTCTCCTTCACCTTCAGGCCGGACGCCGGAGACGGCCTGGCCGGCACCCTCGATTACAACGCTGCCATGTTCGACGAGGCGACGGTCCGGCGAATGGTGCACAGCTTCGGCCGGTTCATCGGGCTCGCCGCCGCGTCCCCCGACACGCCCTTGTCGCTGCTGCCCCTGCTTGAGGACCATGAGGCCCGCGCCCTGATGACGTCCACCGCCAATCCCGCCGTCACCGCCGGCAAGCAGGCGGAAGGCATCTTGTCCGCCCTGGCACAGACGGTGGCTGCAACGCCCGCCGCCACCGCGGTGTCTGCGGACGGGAAGACCCTGACGTTTGCGGAGCTGGCCGCCTCCGCTTCACGGATCGCCGCTGCCCTGACGGCCGGGGGCGTCGGCAGCGGGGATGTGGTTTCCGTGATGCTCCCCCGCTCCCCGGGCACTGTTGAAAGCATGTTCGGCGTCATGGCCGCGGGCGCCGCCTACAACCCCATCGACACGGAATATCCGGACGACCGCGTGGCCGCCATCTTCGAGGACGCGGCTCCCCCGGTGATCGTCACCACCAGGGCCGTGGCAGGGCGGGTCCGGCAGATCATTGCGTCACTCCCCGGGGCCGGTCCGCGGCTGGTCCTGCTGGAGGAGCTCGCAGGCGCCCCGCAGGCTGCCAAAGGACCCGGCCCGGGACCCGACAACGAACCGTCAGCCGCCGTGTTTGCCCGGCCCGGCCCCCGCGACATGGCATACGTGATGTTCACGTCAGGCTCCACGGGCCGGCCAAAGGGTGTCGAAGTCAGCCATGGCGCCCTCGCGTCGCTTCTTGCATCGCACCGGGACACGTTGCTGGCAGACACCGGTGGCCCGCGGCGCGTGGCCCACACCACCGGGGTGGGCTTCGACGCATCCTGGGATCCGATCCTCTGGATGGTAGACGGCCACGAGCTGCACCTGATCGACGACGCAACGCGCCGGGATTCCGAGCGGCTCGCCGCCTACTTCGCCGAGCACGGAATCTCCGTCTGGGAGAGCACCCCCGGCTACCTTCGCCAGCTGCTCGGCGAGCCCGCTTTCACCGCGCTCCTGGACGCGCGCGCTGCCGCTGCGGATCCGTTCCGCCTCGCCCTGGGCGGAGAGGCGTTCGACGCCGGGCTGTGGGGCACCGTTTCCGCGCACCCGGGCCTTGAGGCGTGGAACCTCTACGGCCCCACCGAGGCCACGGTGGACACGGTGCTTGCCAGGGTGGGCGACACATCCGCGCCTGTGCTCGGACAGCCGACGGCGGCCACCCGGCTGTACGTCCTCGACGCCAGGTTGCAGCATGTCGCGGCCGGCGCGGCGGGCGAACTCTACGTCGCCGGCCCCCAGCTGGCCCGGGGCTACCGGGGCCGGCCGGACCTGACATCCGAACGATTCGTGGCCGACCCCTTCGCCGGCCGCGGCGAACGCATGTACCGCACCGGCGACGTGGTGTACCGGCATGCCGACGGCAGGCTGGTGTTTGCCGGCCGCAACGACGACCAGCTGAAGATCCGCGGCTTCCGGGTGGAACCGGGTGAAGTGGAGCGTGCGGTGCGCAGCGCCGAAGGCGTTCAGGAGGCGGTGGTTCGCGCAGCGGTGAACGACTCCGGCACCCGCCTCGTCGCGTACGTCGTCCCCGCGAACAGTTCGGCCCAGGCCGAGGCTGAGCTCTCCGACGTCGTCAGAACGCACGTTCGCGGGCTCCTGCCCGATTACATGGTGCCGTCCGCCGTCGTCGTCCTCGACAAAATCCCGCTGACCCAGCACGGCAAGGTGGACGCGTCCGCGCTGCCGGACCCGGGCCGGCCCGAACGCAGCGGAGGAAAGGCGCCGCGGAATCCGAAGGAAAAAACGGTGGCGCGGATCTTCGCCGAGGTGCTGTCCCTGGACCGCGCCGGAGTGGACGAGTCGTTCTTCGAACTGGGCGGGCATTCCTTCCTGGCCCAGCCGCTGATCGCCAAGGTCAACGCCGCGCTGGGGACATCGCTCCAGGTGCAGTCGCTGTTCCGCTCCCCGACGGTTGAGGGCCTGCTCCGTGAAGCCGCGCAAGGCGGGGAGGAGAGCACGGCGGACAGCCTGAAGCAGCTGTTGCCGCTGCGCACTGCCGGCTCCAAGCCGCCGCTCTTCGCCGTGCACCCTGCTTCGGGCATTGGCTGGGGATACGCCTCCATGCTGGGCCGGCTGGACCCTGAACGGCCCCTCATCGGGCTGCAGATGCCGGGAATGGAGCCGGGCCGGACCCATCGTGTGGCTGCTTCCACCCTGACGGAACTCGCGGACGACTACATTGCCCGGCTGAGGTCAGTCCAGCCCGAAGGCCCATACCACCTGATGGGGTGGTCCTTCGGCGGACATTTGGTCCACCGGGTGGCCACCAGGCTTCAAGCACTGGGCCAGGAGGTGGCCTTCCTCGCCATCCTCGATGCCTTCCCCGGCAACCAGGAACATAATGCGGACGTCGGGACCGGACCTGCCCTGTGGGCAAGCTACCTCGCGGCGCAGGGCTTCGAGCTGACGCCGTTGGAGGCCGCAAACCTCGACGGAGTGCGGGCACTGGAGATACTCCGGGAGAACCACAATCCGCTGGGAAACGTTCCGCTGGATTCGGTGAACGCCATGGTGGAGAACTTCCCGGACCTCGCGCGCCTGATCCGCGGCCAGGAACCCGAAGTTTTCAACGGCGACCTGCTGTTCTTCCGGGCCACCCTGGACGTCCCGGAGGGGACTCCGGGGACCGATGCCTGGCAGCCCTTCATCACCGGGGCCGTCACCGATGTGGCCGTGGAAGAGCGCCACTCGCAGATGCTAAGTGACGCGGCTCTCAGTGTGATTGTGCCCGAAATAGCAATCCGGCTGGACGTCTCCACCGAATAACCAGTGATGCCTCCGATCCACGAGAGAGGCCTTCCGAACGCCAGAACCGACCAGAAAGTTCAACGTGACGAACCCATTCGATGATAAATCCGCCATGTTCTCAGTGCTCGTCAACGAGTACCAGCAGCACTCCCTCTGGCCGACGTTCGCGACCGTACCGCAGGGGTGGGTCACCATGTTCGGGCCTGACAGCCGCGAAGCATGCCTGGACTACGTTTCCCGGAGCTGGACCGACATGGCTCCGCGAAAAGTCGCCGAGCTCGCCGCGTCGCATTGATCCGCGTCGAGAACGTCAGCAAGAGCTTCGGTAGCTTCAAGGCACTGGACGGCCTCACCCTGACGGCAGGCGAAGGGACTGTCCTGGGGCTGCTCGGACCCAACGGCTCCGGTAAGACAACCACGGTCAAAGTCCTCACCACCCTGCTGGCGCCGGACGCCGGGGACGCGCGTGTGGCAGGCCATTCGGTGCTGACCCATCCTGACCTGGTTCGCCGGAGCCTGGGCCTGTCCGGCCAGTACGCCGCCGTTGATGAAAAGCTCACAGCTTACGAAAACCTGCACATGGTGGGGCGCCTCTACGGCATGAACCGCCGTAATGCCTCGGCCAGGGCCCACGAACTGCTCGCCAGTTTCAGGCTCACCGACGTGGCCGGAAAGCGCTCCGGAACGTTCTCCGGCGGCATGCGGCGGCGCCTGGACCTCGCCGGTGCAATCGTGGCCAGGCCCAAGGTGGTGGTGCTTGATGAGCCCACCACCGGGCTGGACCCGCGCGGCAGGCTCGATACCTGGGACGTCGTGTCCAGCCTCGTGGCGGACGGCACCACCGTCCTGCTGACCACCCAGTACCTGGAGGAAGCGGACCGGCTTGCCGACCACATTGCCGTCATCAACCACGGCCGCGTCATCGCGGAGGGAACGGCGACGGAACTAAAGCAGGGCGCCGGCGCGGAACGCATCGACGTCGTCATGCGCCATGCCGCGGACCTGCCCGCGGCCGTCGCGGTAATGGCCCGCGCCGCCGGTCCGGACGCCGGTCCGGACCTTGATCCGCAGAACCGCTCCGTTTCCGTGGCTGCTCCCGGCGGCCACCGCTTGCTGGTCCAAGTCCTTTCCGAACTCGATGCAGCATCGCTCGTGGTCGAGGAAGCGTCGTTGCGCCGCCCCAGCTTGGACGACGTGTTCCTGCAGCTGACCGGCCAGCACTCAACCCGGAACGCTTCACCCGGGAAGTTGGAGGTTTCCGCATGAGCGCAATTACCGCCGCGGCACGGGACAGTTCCGTCATTGCCCGCCGCAATCTCATCAACGTCTTGCGTACCCCCGGCGCGCTGGTCACAGGCATCGTGCAGCCCGTCATGTTCGTCCTCCTGCTGGGCTTTGTGTTCGGCGGTGCCCTGGGCGGGGACCAGTACCGCAGCTTCCTGATCGGCGGCATCCTGGCGCAGACGCTCACCTTCAATGCATCCTTCACGGCCGTCTACCTCGCCAAGGACCTGCAACTGGGACTGATCGATCGGTTCCGGTCCCTTCCAATGTCCCGGGTGGCGGTGATCCTGGGGCGCACCACCTCGGACCTATCCACCAGTGTCCTGTCGGTGGTGGTCACCCTGCTCTGCGGACTGGCGATCGGCTGGCGGATCACCACCGGCCCGGGGCCGGCCCTGGCGGCACTGGCCATCCTGCTGCTTTTCGCGTTCGCTGTGTCCTGGATCGGGGCAGTCATTGCCCTCACCGCGAGGAGCGTGGAGGTAGCCCAAAGCCTGGGCCTGGTGTGGCTCTTCCCCGTCACATTCGTCTCCGGCGCCTTCGTGTCCGTCACGTCTCTGCCCGGCCCGCTGCGGTTGATTGCAGAGTGGAATCCCGTGACGGCCGTAGCCACGGCCGCCCGTGAACTCTTCGGCAACACGGCACCGGCCGGATTCGGCGTGGCCACCGGGTGGCCGGCGGAGAACGCCGTGCTCTACTCGGTCCTCTGCAGCCTGGCCATCATCGGGGTCTTTGCGCCGCTGGCCATCGGGCAGTACCGCCGCATCAGCAAGCGGTGACTGGTCAGGACACGGTGAACGCGCACGACGGCGGGCCTGCCGACAGCGTCACCTTCCTCGCCGTTGCATCGGCTGAGGCCGCCTCCGCCTGTGGCCCCTTCGGAGGTCTCCAGGTGTTCCTTAGTCCAGGCGAAATAGCCGCGTCCCGGCGTTTCCGGCGGACGGAAGACCAGACGGATTACCAAGCGTCTCATGCGCTATTCCGCCTGCTGGCGGCCTGGTCGCTGGGTTTGAGCCCCCGGGAAGCCCCCGCTCTCCCTATAGCCCGGCGCTGCGGCGGCTGCGGCGGGACGGACCACGGCAAGCCGTCAGTCCCGGGCGTTTGCCTCAGCCTCTCACGCAGCCATGGCGCCGTGATGGTGGCGGCCGGTCCTGAGGGGAGCATTCTGGGAGCCGACATCGAACGCTTGCCGGAACAGGTCTTCGACGGTTTCGATGACTTCACTGCTGCGCCGTCCGAACGGGCCCTGCTGCGCTCGGCGAGCGTGACGGACCGGATGCTGCTATGGGTGGCGAAGGAAGCCGTACTCAAGGCCGCGGGTGTCGGCCTGGCCGTGGAGCCGTCATCCGTGGCGCTTGCATTCAACGGCGGGACCCACGGCTCCCGCCGAACCGGTTTGCGGACAGCAGTCTGCCCCGGGCAGCCTGAGATCCACGGCCTGGAGGTCCGGCCCGTGACCGCTCCGCCGGGCTATGTTGCTGCCGTGTCGTCGGGGGCACGCTTGCCGGCGCACCGTTTGAGTCTGCCGGAGATGTTTGCCACATCTTTGCAGACATCAAACGTCTAACGTCTAATGTTTAAGCATGGCAACCACGACGACGGCACCTCCCGGAACTGACACCTCTCCCGCCGCCACGGCCGGTGCAGCCCGGCCGCGCGCCGTCGTCGTCCTCGGAATCATTGCCGTGGTGCTGATCGGACTCAACCTCCGCGCCGGCATCACCGGAGCCTCCGCCCTCCTCCACGACCTCCAGGAAGTCCTGGGCTACGGGGCGTTCATCGCTGCCGTTATCCCGTCCGTGCCAACCCTGTGTTTCGCGGTTGCCGGTGCGGCCACGTCCTGGCTGACGCGGCGGATGGGCGTGGAGAAGGCGATCCTGCTCGCGCTGGGAATGCTGGCCGCCGGACTCCTGCTGCGCGGCATCCCGTCGACGGGCATGCTCCTGGCCGGGACGGTGGTGGGGATGTCCGGGCTCGCCGTCTGCAACGTGGCCATGCCGTCGTTCATCAGGGAGCACTACGCGCACCGCACATCCCTCATGACTGCTCTCTACACGGTCACCATGACCACGGGCGCCACGGTCACCGCCGTACTGGTGGTTCCGGTGGCGCAGCTCCTGGGCTCGGCCTCGGCGGGTCTTGGCGCCATCGGCCTGCTGTCCGTCGCAGCCTTCCTGGGCTTCCTGCCGGTGGCACTCCACGCACACCGGAATGCCACCCCGGACCGGGGCACCAATATTTCCCCGTGGCCGCTCCTGCGGACCCGCAAGGGCGCCCTGCTCACCGCGATTTTCACGCTCCAGGCACTCCTCGCCTACGCCGTGCTCAGCTGGTTCCCGTACATGCTCACCACCACCGGACTGACGGCTAGCGACAGCGGGCTGATGTTCGGACTGATGCAGCTGGTCTCCGTCCCGGCCGGCATGGTGCTGATCGCCATCGGGTCCCGGCCGCGGATGCTGCGCCCGGCCTTCTACCTCGCCAGCGTCACCATGCTCTTCGGCGTGGCCGCCCTGATGCTGCTGCCTGCCACGCTCGCCGCCGTCCCGGCAGTGCTGCTGGGGTTCGGCTTGGGCATCTTCCCGCTGGTCATGGTGATGATCAGCCGCAGCGGGCGCACGACGGCGGAAACCACCGCCATGTCCACGCTGGCACAGTCGGTGGGCTACCTGCTCGCCACGGCCGGCCCGTTCGGCATGGGCCTGCTGCACAGTGCCACGGGCGGCTGGACGGTACCCTTGGTGTTGCTGCTCGCCATCGCCCTGGCCCAGATCGTGGTGGGGCACCTACTGACGGCAAGGACCCGGCCATGACCCTCACAGCTTCGCACCGGCCCGTACTGGCCGACGAAATCACGGACAAGCTCCGCGGGATGATCCACTCCGGTGAATGGCAGCTGCAGCAGAAGATCCCCGCCGAACCCGAGCTGATGGCCCGGCTGGGCGTCTCCCGGGGCACCCTCCGCGAGGCCATCAAGGCACTGGCCCACGGCGGAATGCTGGAAGTCCGCCGCGGCGACGGCACCTATGTCCGGGCAACCAGCGAGATCTCCGGCGCGGCGCAGCGCATGTACAAGGACCACACCCAGGAACACATCCTCGAGGTCCGCATCGGCCTGGACACGCAGGCGGCGCGGCTGGCAGCCCGCAACGCCAAACCGGAACATATTGCCGCTATGACGGCGCTGCTCACGGACCGCCGCGACGCCTGGAACTCCGAGGACTACGCCGCTTGGGCCCGCGCCGACTGGGATTTCCACGTGCTGGTGGCGCAGGCCTCCGGGAATCCGCTGCTGCACGAGCTGTACGTCAGTTTCGGCGGCGTGTTCCACGCGGACCTGCTTCGCCAGCAGCGCCGCAGCGGCTTCAACGGGCTCCCTGACGAAGGGCACGGCGAGCTGGTGGAAGCCATCGAAGCGCACGATGAAGCCGCGGCCGTGGACAGCGTCAACCGGAACCTGAACTCCTGCGCGGAGTGGCTCGGAGTGTAGGGACTGCGGCCGATCAGCGGGAGGCCCGGTAAATCAGTAGGCTTAGTTGCTTGGGGAGCCCCGATACTGGCCTCGGCCGGCCTGGGCGCCCCGTTCTTGCACGCTGACGAATTGGAGTACCCCTTGGCCAGATCAGTCGACATCACTGTGGACGGTAAACGCCCGGACCCCTGGGCGGACGGCTTGGGCAGGGTGGGCGTTCGCTCGGCCCAGATCCTGCTGGTCCTCACCGTGGTAGTGGTCTCCGTCTTCGCGCTGCTGCAGATCCGGCTGCTGGTCATTCCCGTGCTGATCGCCCTGATCCTGGCGGCCGCCATCGCACCGTTCGTCAACCTCCTGAAGCGCCGGGGCCTGCCCGGCTCAGCGGCAACGGCGGTTGCTTTCGTGGCCCTGCTTGCCGTGCTGGCCGGCGTCACCACAGTCATTGTGGCCTCCATCCGCAGCCAGTGGGGCGAACTGGTAAGCCAGGCATCGTCCGGCCTGGACGAGCTGCAGTCCTTCCTGCTCAACGGCCCCCTTCCCGTGGACGGCGAGCAGATCGAACAGGCCCGCGCAGCCATCGTGGACTTTGCCGCCAGCAGCCAGGTCCGCTCCGGAGCCATCACCGGACTGTCCGTCATCACCGAGTTCCTTGCCGGGGCAAGCCTGATGGTGGTCATCCTTTTCTTCTTCCTCAAAGACGGGACAGGTATCTGGAATTTCTTCCTGCGGCCCTACACCGGCGCCCGCGAGGCCAAGCTGCGCCGCTCGGGTGCACGCACCATTCAGGTCCTGGGCGATTACGTGCGCGGGACGGCCATCGTCGCACTGGTGGACACCCTGGCAATCGGCACTGCGCTGCTGATCCTGCAGGTTCCGCTGGCCATCCCGCTGGCCATCATCGTCTTCATCGGCGCCTTCGTCCCGATCGTGGGCGCCACCGTGGCGGGTATCCTCGCCGCCCTGGTGGCGCTGGTAGCCAATGGTCCCGTCGTCGCGCTGGTTGTGGTGATCGTGGTCATCGCCGTCAACCAGCTCGAGGGCAACCTGCTTCAACCCGTGGTGATGGGCAAGTCCCTGCAGTTGCATGCCCTGGTGATCCTGCTGGCCTTGACTGCGGGAACCATCCTCGCCGGCATCATCGGCGCCGTACTCTCCGTTCCGCTGGCCGCCGTGGTCTGGGCGATCATCCAGGTTTGGACTACTGACGGCAAGGAACAAGGGCCTGCGAACTCCGCGGACGCCAAGGAACCCACCGCTCCGGCTGACGCGGGAAGCTCCGGGAGCCTGGAAACCGAAGTGGCGGCACCGGGACGATAGTAAGCACCCTTAGCAATATCTTGGTAGGGTGGATGATGCGTAAAATCAGCGATATGAACGGATCCGGAACGCTTTTCGGTTGGGCATTTGGTGATCTCTCACGGTCCGGAGATGAGGCGTATCTGGACGAACTGCGCCGCGACGCCCTCGCCAACGCCACCCAGGATGCCGCCTCCCGCGGCTTCGGCGTCGAGGAGGGCACCGAAACCTACACGGTGATCAACCCGGGCGAAACCTTGGCGGATGTCCACACGGCACCGGAGCAGCTCATAGTCCGCTGCACCGTGAAACTAACCGGCCCGGGCGCCGACCAGGTCCACGCCGAAGGCCCCATGAACGGCTAGCGATGGCAGATGAAGACACGGCCATCGGCGAAGCCGCCGATGCGGCCGAAGCGGTGTCGAACACCAAGGCGCTGGACGTCGTCGCGCGTTCCGGTTTTGCCGTCATGGCCGTGCTTCACATCGTGATCGGGGCCATCGCCATCGCCTTGGCACTCGGCAAGCCCGGGCAGGCCGAGCCGACGGGAGCCATCGAGCAGCTCGCCGCGAATCCGTGGGGTCCCGCTGTGATGTGGGCGGGGCTGATCGGCTGTGCGGGCCTGGCGCTATGGCAGCTCAGCGAAGCCACCCTCCGGGCCCGACACCTCCCGCCAGGCCAGCGGCTCGGCAAGCTGATCTCATCCGGTTTCCTCGCTGTGGCCTACGGCAGCGTGGGGCTCACCTTTGCTGGGTTCGCGGTTGGAATGCGCGGCGACTCGGGCGATTCCACGAGGGACTTCAGCACGGCCGTGGTGCGCGGACCCCTGGGGATTCCGGCACTGATCGCGCTGGGGCTGACCGTGATCGGCGTCGGAATCTATTTCATCGTCAAGGGCGTCCGGAAGCAGTTCAAAGAGGAACTGCACCATTTCGAAGGCTCCCGGCGCGGACGCATGATCAGCGCGCTGGGCGTTGCCGGGCATGTCGCCAAAGGCGTCGCCCTGATCCTGGCGGGACTGCTGTTCGTGGTGGCAGCCGCCACCAACCGCCCCGGCGAATCAACCGGGCTGGACGGCAGCCTCAAGGCACTGCGGGACCACCCCGCGGGGCCGTATCTCCTGACTGCCATCGCGGCGGGCCTCATCAGCTACGGGTTGTTCGCCCTGGTCCGGGCCAGATTTGGCCGCATGTAGGCTGGCACAACCGAGCACGGAGCACAGAAAGCGAGCACACAAATGGCTACTGTTTCCAAGAGTTTCCTCACACCTCCGGCCGACGTCTGGAACGTCATCGCCGACGGCTGGCTCTACTCGGGCTGGGTGGTGGGCGCGTCAAGGATCAGGGATGTGGACGCACTGTGGCCCGCTGCCGACGCGGTGCTGCACCACTCAGTGGGAGCGTGGCCGCTGCTGATCAACGACAAAACCACAGTGACGGCGTCGGATCCGGGCAAGTCCATCGAGCTGATTGCACGGGGCTGGCCCCTGGGAGAGGCCAAGGTGGTGATCACGCTGGAGCCGGAGGAAACCGGGTGCAAGGTGACCATCGCCGAGGACGCCACCAAAGGCCCGGGCCGGAAGATCCCCAAGTTCATCCGCGACCCGCTGATCTCGGTCCGGAACACCGAAACGCTGAACCGGCTGGAGCTCATGGCCTCGGGCGGCGCGGGGAGCTCGGGCGGCGCGGGGGCTTAAGCCAAAGCGCGAACTGGCAGCTAATGACGTCAACCGCGTGGTGTGCGGTCATTAGCTGCCGGTTCGCGCTAAAGGGTTCGCGCTTAAGAAGGGTGCGGCTAGACCTGAGCGGCCACTCCGTCGCGGGAGATGGACACCATGTCCTCGCGCGGCACAACCTTGACCCGCTCGCGGGCAACCTCCACGCCGTGCGATCCGGTCTCGGTGGCCTTTTCGCCGAGGGCGCGCTCGTGTGCGTCCAGGGCCAGCCAGCCTTCCCAACTGGTGTACTTCACGCCGCGGTCTTCCAGGAGTTCGACGACGGCGTCCGGCGCCGGTGATGCGGCGAGCGGCAAGTTCGCACGGTCTTCCAGCAGGTAGGTCACGGTCTCCAGGGCGTCGCCCTTGGTGTGGCCGATCAGGCCCACCGGTCCGCGCTTGATCCAGCCGGTGGCGTAGATGCCCGGCACGTGGGTGCCGGCAGCGTCCAGGACGCGGCCGCCGTCGTTCGGTACAACACCCTTCTTGTGGTCGAACTCGACCTCCGGGAGGGCGGAACCGAAGTAGCCGATCGCGCGGTACACGGCCTGGACCGGGTAGTCCACGAACTCGCCGGTGCCGCGGGCGTTGCCCGTGCCGTCCAGCTCGGTGCGCTCAAACTTGATGCCGGCAACGCGGCCGGGGGTCTCGGCGTCGTCGTACACCTCAACCGGGCTGTGCAGGAAGTGCAGGTGCAGGCGGCGGGAGGCCGTGAGCTCGGAAAGGTCCTCGGGCTGCTCAGCGATCCAGTTGGTGAGGGTGCCCACCATGGTCTTGGTCTGGTTGTTGCTCTGGACCTGGCGGTCGGATTCCTCGTCGAACTCGAAGTCCTCCGGGTACAGGATGATGTCCACGTCCTTGGAGTGGGCCAGCTCGCGCAGTTCCAGCGGGGTGAACTTCACCTGGGCCGGGCCGCGGCGGCCGAAGACGTGCACATCCGTGACGGGCGAGGACTTCAGGCCGGCGTAGACGTTGTCCGGGATCTCGGAGACCAGCAGGTCGTCGGCGTGCTTGGAGAGCATGCGGGCCACGTCCAGTGCCACGTTGCCGTTGCCGATCACGGCGATTTCCTTGGCATCCAGCGGCCATTCGCGGGACACGTCGGGGTGTCCGTCGTACCAGGACACGAAGTCGGCGCCGCCGTAGGAGCCCTCGAGTTCGATGCCCGGGATGTTCAGGTCCGCGTCCTTGATGGCGCCGGTGGCGAAGATGACGGCGTCGTAGTGGGTGCGCAGGTCCTCGATGGAGAGGTCCGTGCCGTAATCAACGTTGCCGAAGAAGCGGATGTCGCCGCGGTCCAGGACCTTGTGCAGCGCGTTGACGATGCCCTTGATGCGCGGGTGGTCCGGGGCCACGCCGTAACGGATCAGGCCGTAGGGCGCCGGGTAGCGGTCAAAGAGGTCGATGCTCACGGTCAGCTCGCCGCTCTTGACGGCTTCGCTCTTGGTGAGGATGTCGGCGGCGTACACGCCGGCGGGGCCGGAACCCACGACGGCGACCCGGAGCGGGCGGGCGGCAGAACCTACGGTGGTGCTAGTTGACACGGCTGTGTTCCTTTTTTTCTGTCACGGCCCAACTGACTCGCACTTAACGTCGTGAAAACGGCTTTTGGGAGCGTTAACTGCGAGCTAGTTGGGAAGGGGCTTCGGGCTACTTGGTCAGTACGCGGGGGCGGTTCGGGGTGGTGGTGCTGTAGTCGGCGGTCTTGAAGTGCGACGGCGCGAACGGGCTGACGCGGACAACGTCACCGATCACGATCACCGCGGGATTCGCGACGCCGGCGGCCTCGGCCTGGTCAGCGATGGAACCGACAGTGCCGATGGTCACGCGCTGATTGGGCAAATAGCCGTTCTCAACGATGCCAACTGGAGTGTCCTGAGGCAAACCGGCAGCGGCCAGGGCTGCGGTGGATTCGCGGAGCTGGCCCACTCCCATGAGCAGCACGATGGTGTGGTCGGACCGGGCCGGGACCTCGGAGAGTTCCTCGTGCCCGGTGACCACGCTGAAGCCCTTGGCCAGGCCGCGGTGCGTGACGGGAATGCCGGCTGCAGCGGGAACGGAAATCGCCGACGTCACGCCGGGGACCACTTCAACCTCGACGCCGTGCTGGCGGCAGAACTCGGCTTCTTCGCCGCCGCGTCCCAGCACGTAGGGGTCTCCGCCCTTGAGCCTGACCACCCGGTGGCCGGCGAGGGCTTCGTCGACGAGGATCCGGTTGATGTCGGCCTGGGGCACGGGATGGTGGCCGGGGGTCTTGCCTACCTCGATGACGCGGACGTCCGGGGCCAGTTCGTTCAGCAGTTCGCGGGGGCCCAGGCGGTCCGCCACCACGACGTCGGCCTGGCCGAGGAGCCTGCGGCCGCGGACGGTGATGAGCCCGGTGTCGCCGGGACCGCCGCCCACCAGGGCCACGCTTCCCCGGTGCGCCCGCTGGCGGCGCAGCGGAAGGTCGCCGGTTTCCAGCGCGGTGGCCACGGCGTCACGCAGTGCCATGGCGCGGCGCGGGTCTCCCCCGGCGTTCACGGCGATCTGCACGTCGTCCACCACGGCAACCGCGGGCGTCCACGCGGCTGAGGCTTCGTGGTCGGAAGCGTTGACGCACCAGATGCGCTGCTCCTCGGCGTCCGCCGAAACCAGGGCGTCCACGGCGGAATCGCCGGTTGCGGTCTGGACGAACCAGACGCCGTCGACGTCGGACGTACGGTAGGGGCGCTGCTCCCAGGTGAGGAGGCCGGCGTCGGCCAGTTCCCTCAGTCCCGCGGAGGCAGCGGGGGCAACCACGGTTACCCGGGCACCGGCGTCGAGCAGCCCTTTGGTGCGGCGCGTGGCCACCGGCCCGCCGCCCACCACCAGTACGGGGCGGCCCAGCAGGCGCAGCGCCGTGGGGTAAATGTCCTGAATTGCCATAAATCGACGATAGGGCCGCGTCATATACCGGAACAACGGCGCGGAAACACCAGTTCACGTAAGGTAACGCTGCGTCACATTGCTTGTGGACCTGCCAGTGGTGGGCCTGCGGACCGCAGTGTGGGTGCGCGCCTTATCTGAGGCTTTCCCTCGGCCCTACTTCACGGCGATGAGGTCGATCAGCTTAATGTCGGGATCCTTGGCGAGCATGGCCGGGCCGTGTTCAGCGAGTGCAGCCGGAATGGCGCCGTTGAGGTGCGCCTGCCTGTCCTCCTCGGTATCAAAAGTGTCGAAAATGCCGAACGTGTTTTCGCTGACCCGGAAGGCATACCAGGTCCGGGTGCCCGGTTCGTTGTCCACGATCTCCCGGCCTCCGTTGAGGAAGTCCCAAACTTCCTGTTCTTTACCCGGCTTCGCCTCGACCATAGCCAGCAGTCCCAGTTTCGGTTCCATGGCTGTCTCCTCAAATCGTAGGAACCGGGCGATGCCGGCCTTTTCGCGAGTCTAGGCACTTGGTCCGGGCCGGACAAGGGTCCGCCGCGAAACCCCGGCCGAGGGACGGCCCGGCGACGCGCAGGCTAGGCCTGCGGGTTGTCGGGCAGCCCGGCGAGGTACAGCCCGCGCACCGCAATCAGCCGTTCCAGGTAGCGTCGCAGCACGAGCTTCTCCGCGATCCGGCCCAGCGGCCCGAACGGTGCCGTGAATTCCACCCGGTCCGTCATGGTGCACCCGGTGTCCCTAGCTTCGAACTCGTGGACATGGCGGAAGGCCTTGAACGGCCCGCGGACCTGCTCGTCCACGAACCTTCCGGGGAACTCCAGCGACGTGATGCGGCTGGTCATTCGGATCGGCAGCCCGAAGTGCCGTGCCCGCCACGTCACTTCCTGGCCCTCGCCGATCAGGCCTGACGTCACGCCCGCCACGGCCCGCTCCCCCGCATCGGTCTGCGACTCGAGGTGCGCATCGATGCTCCGCGCGAGGTCGAACAGTTGTTCCCGGGGCAGTGCGGATTCGGTGCGGCACACGAAGCTGACGGTCATGGCGCCAGTCTGCCAGACCCGTCTGAAAGCAACACGTCGCGGCGATCGCGGCCGCCGGCGCACCTCAACGAGACAGAAACAGCAGAGCCCGACGGCGGGACTCGCCGTCGGGCTCTGCTCTTTGGTTCTGTGCGGGCTGGCTGGAGCGGCGGACCCTAGCGGGTGCTGCCGGCGAGGAGGCCGCGCCGCCGGAGGAGGCGCTTTTCGATCGGCGCGAACACCAGCAGTTCGATCAGGATGCCCACGGCCAGGATCAGCAGGATGGCTGACATCACAATGGTCATGTCCGCCAGGTCGCGGCCCTGGTTCAGCATGGAGCCCAGGCCGAAGCCGATGGTGCCGCCCACGGCAATGATTTCGGCGGCCATGAGGGACCGCCAGGAGAAGGCCCATCCCTGCTTCAGTCCGCTCAGGTAGCCCGGCAATGCGGCCGGAAGGACGATCTGCAGGGCCATCTGCAGCCGGTTGGCGCCCAGTACCGTGCCCACGCTGCGGTACTGCGGCGGGATCTGGTCCACGCCGGAGATCAGGCCGTTGATGATGGACGGGATGGCGCCCATGAACACCACGAAGTACACCGTGGCATCGGTGAGCCCGAACCAGATGATGGCTGCTGGCACCCAGGCCACGGACGGCAGCACCTGCAGCCCTGAGATGAGCGGACCGAAGGCGCGCCGCAGCGGGGCCACCTGTGCCAGCAGGAGCCCGATCGGCGTGGCAATGACCACGCTGATCAGGAAGCCCACAATTCCGCGCTGCAGCGACGTCCAGACGGCTTCCTGCAGTGAACCGTCGGCCCACAGGGTGCCGAACTGGCCAAGCACGTCGAGCGGCCCTGGCACCAGATCGCGGCGCTTGAAGCCAAGCGAAACGTAGAACTGCCACGCCAGGACCAGCACCACGAGCGCGGCCACCGGGAGCAGGATGCGGCTCCAGTCGATGCGCGCGGCACGGGCCGCGTCCGACTGCAGGGAATCTAGTCCGGATTCAAGCTCGCGCAGGTCCTCGTTGCCGGTGGAGGACCGGGTCAGGGCCGCGTGCACCTTGCGGGTTTCGGGCTCAGCGCTGGATGCCTCGCCGTTAACGGGGGCTTCGGCCAAGGGCGTTGGGTTACTTGGCATGGCGGCGGATCTCCTCTCGCAGCCGGGCGGTGATGACCCCGGTCAGCTGTCCGGCAAGACCGGCGTCGGTACGGTGTTCCTCGGTGACGTTCCATTCCTGGACCACCCGGCCGGGGCGTGAGGACAGCAGGAGCACCCTCTGGCCCAGCCGGACGGCTTCGCGGACGTTGTGCGTCACAAAGACGATGGTGCGGCCGGTTTCCTTCCAGATCCGTTCCAGTTCGTCGTGCAGGAGGTCGCGGGTGATGGCGTCCAGGGCGGCGAACGGCTCGTCCATGAGGAGCAGCTGCCGGTCCTGGGCCAGGGAGCGCGCCAGCGAGACGCGCTGGCGCATGCCGCCGGAGAGCTCGTGCGGGCGCTTGTCGCCGGCACCGCCCAGGTGCACCAGGTCCAGGAGTTCGTTGGCCTTGGTGCGCCGCTCGGCCTTGCCCACCCCGCGCAGCTTCAGGGCGAGTTCGATGTTTTCCCGGGCCGTCAGCCACGGGAAGAGAGCGGCATCCTGGAACATAAAGGCTGCGCCGTCGCTGGGGACCTCAAGGGCGCCCGACGTCGGGAGCTCCAGTCCCGCCATGATGTTCAGCAGGGTTGACTTGCCGCAGCCGGAGGCGCCGAGGAGGGCGACGAACTCGCCTTGCGCGATGCTGGCGTTGACGTCGTCCAGCACCGGGGCGCCGTCGCCGAAGCGCTTGCCCAGGTTTTCCAGTACGACTGGCATGGTCCTGTCCTTACGTTGAGGGGGCTGGTGGTGGTGCTCAGGGTGGTGTTTTGGGTGGTGCGTGCCGGTCAGTCGCTGCCGAGTCCGGCTGCGGAGACTTTGCTGCCGCCGGTTTCGGCGGTGACGCCGTTCAGGGCGGTGAGGTCGAAGATGCCGTTGATGTCCGCCTGCTTGGTGGTTCCGGCTTTCACGCCGTCCTCGAGCAGTTTCTTGTAGGTTCCGGCCAGCGGATCCACGGTGAAGACGATGTTCTTCAGCGACCGTTCGATAACGTCGGCAGGGAGTTCGGCTCCGCCGGACTCCTTCAGCGCGGCATTCAGCAGGCTTGCCTTTTCCGCAGCGGGAGTGTCATTGAGCCAGGCGACGGACTCGGCGTGGCCCTTCAGCAGGGCCTTGACAGTGTCCGGGTGGTCCGCGGCGAACTTCTTGTTCACGATCAGGATGGTGGTGGGGAACTCGCCCGGCTTGCCCGTCAGCGACCCGTCCCACAAATCCTTCTCGTCCACCAGGACCTTCGCGCCGGCCTGCAGCACCAGCCGGGACGCCCACGGCTCGGGCAGCCACGCGCCGTCGAGCTTGCCGTCCTGGAACAGCTTCAGCGTCTGCGCGTTCTCGGTCGGGTTGATCGCCACATCCCCGCTGCCGTCGGTGTTCGTCTTGTACCCCTGCCCGGCGAGCCACGCGCGCAGCGCCACATCCTGGGTCCCGCCCAGCTGCGGCGTGGACAGGGTCTTGCCCTTCAAATCCGCCGCCGAACCGAACTCCGGCTTCACCACCAGCTGCGCCCCGCCCGCCGCGGCGCCCGCGATGATGCTCACGGACTCACCCCTGCTCTTCACAAACGAGTTGATCGCGGGGTTCGGTCCGATGTACGTGGCATCGATCGCGCCGGCGTTCAGCGCCTCGATCGCGGCCGGGCCGGCGTTGAACACCTGTGTGCTGAGCTTGGTATCGCCCAGGCTCCTGGCAACGAAACCCTGCTTCACGCCCGCCAGCGCCGGGGCGTGCGTGACGTTGCCGAAGTAGCCCAGCTTCAACTCCGCAGCCGGTGTCGGAGCGGGGGCAGCTGCCTGGGCTGCGGAGTCACGGGAAAGGGTTGACGCCACCACGGCACCGGCGGCAATAAGCAGCACCAGGCCGAGGGCAACCAGGACCTCCACGGCGCGCTTGCGCTTCGGGTTGTTGCTCTCTCCTGCCACGATGCGGATCATTCCGGGCTGGGGACTTGTCATTGTTTCACCATAGGGAGTGACATAAACCCGTTCAATGAAGCGGAAACGGGGGGTCACGCGGGTTCATCTAGCGTCATATTCGAACGTCCCCGTGCCGTCCCGGCTCAGGTCACGTAAGTGTCCGCTGCCGCCAGGGCCTCATCCAGGATGGCCACGCCCGCGGCGGCGTCGGAGTCGTTCACGTTGAGCGGAGGGGCGACGTGGACGCGGTTGCCCTGGACCAGCGGCAGCAGGCCCCGTTCCCGGCAGGCCTTGACGACGGAGACCATCGGCGCGTTGGCCGTGCCAGTGGCTCCGGCCGGGACGAGCGGCTCTTTGGTCAGCCGGTTGCGGACCAGTTCGAGGGACCAGAGTCCGCCGATGCCGCGAACGTCCCCGACTGCCTCGTGCTTGTCGGCGAGCGCCCGGAGCCCCGGCCCCAGGATGTCCGCCCCGAGGCGCGCGGCTGCCGCGACCGTGTCTTCCTCGTGCATCGCCCTGATGGCGCCGACGGCTGCCGCGCAGGCGAGCGGATGTCCGCTGTACGTCAGGCCCGCCGGGTAGGGGCGCTTGGTGAACATCTCGTAGATCGCGTCCCCCACCAGGACGCCGCCCAGCGGCACGGACCCGGAGTTCACGCCCTTCGCGAACGCCATCAGATCGGGTGCCACGCCGTCGTGGTCGACGCCGAACCAGGCTCCCGTGCGTCCGAAACCGACCATCACCTCGTCGGCGATATAGACGATGCCGTGGCGGGCGCACAGCTCACGGACCCCGCGCAGGTAGCCGGCCGGCGGCACGATGACGCCCGAGCTGCCGGTCACGGACTCCAGGACCAGGCCGGCGATGGTCGACGGGCCTTCCAGGAGGATGACCTGCTCGAGATGCGCGAGCGCCCGTTCGGCCTCCTCCTCCGGCGTCCGCGACCCGAATGCCGACCGGTACAGGAAGGGACCGAAGAAGTGGACGGCACCTGCCGCTCCGGTGTCCGAGGCCCAGCGGCGCGGGTCGCCGGTGAGGTGGATGGAGGCCGCCGTCGAGCCATGATAGGAGCGGTAGGCGGCGAGCACTTTCGGCCGTCCGGTGTACAGGCGCGCCATCCGGACCGCATGCTCGATGGCCTCCGTTCCACCGGTGGTGAACAGCACGTGCCCCAGGCCCTCCGGCGCGACCTCCACAATCAGCCGCGCCGCCTCGCCCCGGACATCGGACGCATTGCCGGGTGCGAGCGTGCACAGACGGTCTGCCTGCTCCTTGATCGCAGCAACGATGCGCGGATGTTGGTGGCCAAGGTTGGTGAAGACCAGTTGCGAACTGAAGTCCAGGTAGCGCCGCCCGTTGACGTCGGTGACATAGCTCCCGGAGCCACCGACCAAGGTAGGAACGTCGCGCGGCCCCTGTGTTACCCAGGGGTGGAAGACCAGATCGTCGAGATTCATGACATCCTCCGTTTCTCTTCTTTGGGCTGACCAGGTTCAGTCGCCTTTGACGTTGACGAGCTGCCGCAGCCTGTGGCGGACCTTCACCAGGTCCTCCGCGTCGTGCATCACGACGTCAATGGGCTTGTACGCCGCGGGAATCTCGTCGATGAAGGCTTCCGATGCACGGAACTCAATTCCCTGCATCGCCTTCTTCAGCTCGGCCAGGGAGAACGCTTTGCGCGCTGCTGTGCGCGAGTACTCGCGGCCCGCACCATGCGGCGAGGAATTCAGCGACATGCGGTTGCCGCGGCCGGCCACCACATACGAGGCTGTGCCCATGGACCCCGGGATCAGGCCCGGGTCCCCGGCCTCGGCCCTGATGGCACCCTTGCGCGAAACCCACACCGCCTTCCCGTAATGGGTTTCCCGGCGGGTGAAGTTGTGGTGGCAGTTGATCCGTTCCCGTTCCAGCACCTTTCCGCCTGTCCAGTTGCCGAACTGGCTGATCACGCGGTCCATCATTTCCTCACGGTTCAGCAGTGCGAACCGCTGGGCCCAGTGCAGCTCGTCGATGTACCGGCTGAACTCGGCTGTGCCCTCTTCCAGGTAGGCGAGGTCGGCGTCGGGAAGCGCGATCCGTTTCTCCCGCGTCATGCGCTGCGCGACGCTGATGTGGTGCTGCGCGATCTTGTTGCCAATGCCGCGGGAGCCGGAGTGCAGGAACAGCCAGATGGCATCCGTCTCGTCCGCGCAGACCTCGATGAAATGGTTGCCTGATCCGAGCGAGCCGAGCTGGAGCTCCCACTTCGCTACGTACTGGCCGGGATCAAACCTGGCCTTGGCTGCCAGCCTCCTCAGCTCGGCGATACGCGGTTCGGCCGTGGCCATGATCCTGCGGTTGTTGTGACCGGCCGACAGCGGGATGACGCGCTCAATGGCTTCCCGCAGCCGTTTCCGGTCCTGGGGGAGGTCCGTGAGGAGGTACTGCGTCCTGACGGCAATCATGCCGCAGCCGATGTCCACCCCCACCGCCGCCGGAATCACGGCGCCCAGGGTGGGAATGACGGACCCCACCGTGGCGCCCTTTCCCAGGTGGGCGTCCGGCATCAGCGCCAGATGCGGATAAATGAAGGGCAAGCGCGAGGTTCTCACGGCCTGCTCCCGCGTCTCGGCATCCAGGATGGAAGCCCAGTTGATGAGCCGGCTGTTGATGCGTTCCACGATCTGCCCTCCCGCCGGGATAGGGCGAAAGTAAGGCCGCGGGGCGGGCGTGTCAACACCCCGCGGTAACCCATGAAAGAAGCCGGCAGCCATTGCTGACCGGGCAGCCGACTGCCATCCTTGCTGGACCGGCGCTACCGGCACAACCAGCCACCGGGCCACCGGCCCGCCAAGAGGAAAGGACGAGACGATGCCGCTCTATCTGTCGAGGTTCAGCTACACACCGGAGACCTGGGCCAAAATGACCAGCAATCCCGAGGACCGCAGGAAGGCCGCCCAGACTTACATCGAATCCGTCGGCGGCAAGCTCCACGGCTTCTGGTACGCCTTCGGCTCCTACGACGGCTACAACCTGTGGGAGGCACCGGACAATGTATCCATGGCCGCGGTGGCACTGGCGATCAGCGGAGGCGGCGCGCTCAGCTCATTCGAAACGACAGTGCTCCTGAGCGTCGACGAAACACTCGAAGCCCTTCGCATGGCCGATCACATCAAGTACCGGCCTCCCGGCACCTGAGGAATCGATCCTCAAGAGCCTCAGTCCTGCATGCGCTCCAGCCGGTACGTCAGCTTCGCTTCCCGCTTGGGGTCGTCCCCCAGGGATTTGGTGCGCGCAATGTAGTCCACGCCCCACGTCTTCAGCAGGAAGTCGTCGGCAATGCGGACGTGGCCGGCGGGGAATTTGTAGTCCATCCGCTTGGCCACGCCGGACCAGTCGGCGGCACCGAAGAGTTCTTCGGCGTCGGCCACGGTCCGCACGCCGTTGGCCGCCAGCAGGTCCCCCAGCCAGCCGTATTGCCGGGCCTGGCTCCGGGGGTGTTCGGACAGCAGCCGGGCGAGCATGTCCTGGAGGATGTCCCCGGTGAGCTCGGTAGCGGCAGGGTTCGCGGCGAACTCGGCGGTACTCTCGGCCTGGCGGCGTTTGACGATGTCGTTGATCGCGGAGAACTGGGCGTCCGCGAGCTCGATCAGGGTTGACGCCATAGTGAACGCGCGGTCCACTTCCGCGTTGGCCTCGGCCAGGCCCTTGTAGCGGATGTCATGTTCGAACGCGGCCCACGCGTGCTGCAGCACGGTCCGGATCTGGACCTCGAAGCGCTCCCCGATGAACGTCTGGCAGCCCACGGGAACGTTCTCGGCAGGGACTTCCAGGATCAGGTGCCGGCCGGCGTAGCCGATCTGGCCGTTCCGCCGCTGGGAGCTCGTTTTGTCGTCGTCCTCGCGGCAGCTGAATTGCCCCTTCAGGGCCGTTGCAACGTCGGCAATGTCGGGCTCCAGGAACATGATGACCCTGACGCCGATGAGGTCGTCCAGCTGCTCGAGTCCACGTTCATATTTGAATCTGCCATCGGCAGTGAGCCGGTCCAGCTTTCCCTTGACCGAACCTGGATCCTTGACCCGGGCCTGCACGGTGTGATGGTTGAGGCCGTCGTCGCGGAGCCGGGCGCGGATGGCATGCCCGATGGCATCGGAAGCCGCATTCAGCCGGGGCAGCCGCGCACTGTATTGCTCCAGGGAGCTGGCTACAACTGACTCGTGATCGTCCACCCGGTCCCCCTCAGATCATCGCGCAGCGCATCTACCAGCAGAGTATCCAAGGCAGCGGGTTTCAGCTACTGCCGGGCTTTCACGTTTCCCGGACAAAAAACAGCGGCTTGTTCGCAGAACCTGTCCTCGAGGGTCAGGTTTGGCGAACAAGCCGCGGTTCCTCGTCAATTAGATGCTGTAGCGCTCGTCCTCGTGGTCGCCCGGGTGGTCGTTGACCAGGCCGGCGGCCAGAGTGTTGCCGTCCAGCGGGTCGATCACCAGGAAGGCGCCGGTGCGGCGGTGGTGCAGGTAGTTTTCCAGCGGCAGCGGGGCGGCGAGCCGGAGCTGCGCGTGGCCGATGTCGTTGAGCTCCAGGCTGGACGCACCCTCAAGCTTGAAGGTGGCCAGGTCCAGTTTGCCGCTGACGCTGCGGACCAGCGCCTGCACGGTGCGGGTGCCGTGCTTGACCAGCACCTTGGCACCCTCGCGGAGCGGCTTCGGGGAGAGCCAGCACAGCGCCGCGTAGAGGTCGGCGGACGCTTCGCGGACGGTGCCTGCGGCGGCGATGGTGTCACCGCGGGCGACGTCGAATTCGTCTGCAAGGCGGATCGCCACTGACTGCGGTGCCACGGCTTCGGTGAGCTCGGCGCCCGCGAAATCGATGCCCGTCACCGTGGTGGTGCGCGGGTCCTGGCCGGGGGTCAGCACGCTGACCTTGTCCCCCACCTTCACCGAGCCTTCGGTGATCTGCCCGGCGTAAGCACGGTAGTCACGGTATTTCTCGACGTCGAGTCCGCCGGCAACCGCGTCAGGCGCCAGCGCGCCCTGCGGCCGGACCACCAGCTGCACGGGGAAGCGGAAGCTCTCCAGGTGGCTCTCCAGTTCGTCCGCGGCAGGAAGGGTTTCGAGTACTTCGAGCAGTGCCGGTCCCGTGTACCAGGGGGTGCGCTCCGAGCGCTCCACCACGTTGTCGCCGTCGAGCGCGGAGACCGGAACCACCAGCAGGTCGGTGATGCCATCGGCACCGAGGCCCAGTTCTCGGCCCACCTTCTGCACGTCGGCTTCGATCTCGCGGAACACGGTCTCGCTGAAGTCCACCAGGTCGATCTTGTTCACGGCCACAATCACGTGGGCCACACGCAGCAGCTGCAGCACGGACAGGTGCCGGCGGGTCTGCTCCAGCACACCCTTGCGGGCGTCAATGAGCACGACGACGGCATCCGCGGTGGACGCGCCGGTCACCGTGTTCTTGGTGTACTGCACGTGCCCGGGGCAGTCAGCCAGGATGAAGCTGCGGCGGTCCGTGGCGAAGTAGCGGTAGGCGACGTCGATGGTGATGCCCTGCTCGCGCTCGGCGCGCAGGCCGTCGGTCAGGAGTGCCAAGTCAATGCCGCCGGCCGAGCCGCCGAATCCGCGGTCCGCGGAGGTGCGGGCGACGGCGTCGAGCTGGTCTGCCAGGATCGCCTTGGAGTCGTGCAGGAGGCGGCCCACCAGAGTGGACTTGCCGTCGTCGACCGATCCGGCGGTGGCGAAGCGGAACAGCGAGGCGTGCGCGAGGGGGGCCTCGTCAAGAAGGGCAGCCGCGCGGGCTGTATCGATTTCGGTGCTCATTAGAAATAGCCATCCTTCTTGCGGTCTTCCATGGCGGCCTCGGAAATGCGGTCATCCGCACGGGTGGCGCCACGTTCGGTGATGGTGGAGGCGGCAACTTCAATGACGACGTCGCGCACCGTGGCGGCGGCCGACTCAACAGCGCCGGTGCAGGACATGTCACCGACGGTCCGGTAGCGGACGGTCTTGGTGATGACTTCCTCGTCGGGGCGGGGCTGGGAAACCTCGCCGACCGCGCGCCACATGCCGTCGCGGGCGAAGACCTCGCGGTCGTGGGCGTAGTACAGGCCGGGCAGCTCGATGTTTTCGCGCTCGATGTAGCGCCACACATCCAGCTCGGTCCAGTTGCTGATGGGGAAAGCGCGGACGTGCTGGCCCACGGTGTGGCGGCCGTTGTACAGGTTCCACAGCTCGGGGCGCTGGTTGCGCGGATCCCACTGGCCGAATTCGTCGCGGAGGCTCAGGATGCGCTCCTTGGCGCGGGCCTTGTCCTCGTCGCGGCGGCCGCCGCCGAAGACGGCGTCGAACTTGTTGCGCTGGATCGCGTCCAGCAGCGGGACGGTCTGCAGCGGGTTGCGGGTGCCGTCCGCACGCTCGGCCAGTTCACCGGAATCGATGAACTCCTGCACGGAGCCCACCACCAGCTTCAGGCCCAGGCGCTCCACCGTGCGGTCGCGGAAGTCGATGACCTCGGGAAAGTTGTGGCCGGTGTCCACGTGCAGCACCGGGAAGGGGACCTTGCCCGGCCAGAACGCCTTGGTGGCGAGGTGCAGCATCACCACGGAGTCCTTGCCGCCGGAGAACAGCAGCGCAGGCTTCTCGAACTCGGCAACAACCTCGCGGATGATGTGGATGGCCTCGGACTCGAGGGTGTCCAGGGACGAGAGGCGTGTAGAGACGGCCGAGTCAGTCACCTGGGTGGGCTCCTCAGTTAGGAAAGTGCTCATACGTGTAGTCCGCATTCTGTCTTGTCGGTTCCTGCCCAGCGGCCGGCGCGGGGGTCATCGCCGGGCGCTACCTTGCGTGTGCAGGGCTGGCAGCCAATGGACGGGTAGCCCTGTGAAAGCAGCGGGTTGACGGGAAGGAGGTTGTCGTCGGAGTACTGCACCAGCTGGTCGAAGCTCCACGCTGCCACCGGGTTGACCTTGACCAGGCCGTTGGCCTCGTCCCAGGTGATCAGCGGGGTGTTGGTGCGGGTGGGGGCTTCGTCACGGCGCACGCCGGTGAACCAGACCTCGTAGCCGGCCAGGGTGCGGCGCAGCGGGGCCACCTTGCGGAGGGCGCAGCACTGGGCGGGGTCGCGGGCGAAGAGGTCCTTGCCGAGGAGGCGGTCCTGCTGCTCCACGGTGTTCTCCGGAAGCACGTCCACCACGTTGACGCGGAGGTTTGCGGCCACCTCGTCGCGCGTGGCGTAGGTTTCCGGGAAGTGGTAGCCGGTCTCGAGGAAGAGGACGTCGACGCCGGGAAGCTGGTCAGCCACGAGTGCCGGCAGGACGGCGTCGGCCATGGAGCAGGCCACGGCCACGGCGGGAAGCTCGAAGTTGCGTTCCACCCAGGCGATGACATCGCGGGCGGGGGCGTCCCAGCCGAGCTCGGCAGCGCCGGCCTCGGCCAGCGCTTTGAGCTCATCGTGGGAGCGGAGCTTCGGGGCGGCGGTTGCCACCGTGGCTTCGACCTGGGCAGAGGCCTCAGCCGGAGCTGCCACGGGGTCTACTCCAAGTGCGTGCTTGCTCATTGCAGGTCCTCCTCTTCGGCTGCGTGGGCCCACTCGGCGAAGGTCTGGCCTTCGGCGTGCTCGGCCGCGAACTTCCGGACCACGCGTTCCACGTAGTCGGGCAGGTCCTCGACGTAGACCTTCAGGCCGCGGACGGTACGTCCGAGGCCTGCTTCCTCGCGGGTGGAGGAAGCCAGCCCGCCGCCCAGGTGGACCTGGAAGCCGGGGCTGGGGTCGCCGTCGGGCGTTGGCAGCATCATGCCCTTGAGTCCGATGTCCGCGGTCTGGATGCGGGCGCAGGAGTTGGGGCAGCCGTTGATGTGCAGGGACAGGGCGTGGGGCAGCTGGCCGCTCTCCGCCAGGTCCGCGAGGCGGCGTTCCAGCTCGGCCACGGCGGTTGCGGCGGTGACCTTGGTTTCCACGATGGCCAGCTTGCAGTATTCGATGCCGGTGCAGGCGATGGTGCCGCGGCGGAACACGGACGGCCGGGCGGAGAGGCCCAGGGCGTCGAGCTCGGCCACCAGCGGTTCAACCTCGTCCTTGGGGACGTCCAGCACAACCAGCTTCTGGTGCGGGGTGGTGCGCAGGCGGTAGGAGCCGCGGGCTTCGAGGGTGTCCGCGAGCTTCACCAGCTGCGCGCCGGAGAGGCGGCCCGCAATCGGGGTGGCGCCGATGAAGAACTTGCCGTCCTTCTGCTCGTGCACGCCCACGTGGTCGCCCGGGGTGGACGGCTTGGGTGCGGCGGGACCGTCGGCCAGCTTGTAGCCGAGGTATTCGTCCTCGAGGATCTGGCGGAACTTCTCCGGGCCCCAGTCGGCCATCAGGAACTTCAGGCGTGCCTTGGTGCGCATGCGGCGGTAACCGTAGTCACGGAAGATGCTGGTGACGCCGAGCCACACGTCTGCTGCCTGCTCAGGCGTGACGAAGGCTCCGAGGCGCTTGCCGAGCATCGGGTTGGTGGACAGCGCGCCGCCGGCCCAGAGGTCGTAGCCGATGCCGAGTTCGGGGTGCTTGACGCCCACCAGGGCGAAGTCGTTGATCTCGTGCACCACGTCCTGGCTGGGGTGGCCGGTGATGGCGGTCTTGTACTTGCGCGGCAGGTTGGACAGCAGCGGGTTGCCGATGAACCGCTCCCCCAGCTCCTCGATCAGGGGCGTGGGATCGATGAGCTCGTCCTTGGCGATGCCGGCCACGGGCGAGCCGAGGATGACGCGGGGGACGTCACCGCAGGCTTCGGTGGTGGACAGGCCCACACCTTCCAGCCGGTTCCAGATCTCGGGGATGTCCTCCACCCGGATCCAGTGCAGCTGGATGTTCTGGCGGTCGGTGAGGTCGGCCGAATCCCGGGCGAAGTCCACGGAGATGTTGCCGATCACGCGCAGCTGTTCGGTGGTGAGCGCACCGCCGTCGATCCGAACCCGGAGCATGAAGTACTTGTCCTCAAGCTCGTGCGGCTCCAGCGTGGCGGTCTTGCCGCCGTCGATCCCGGGCTTGCGCTGCGTGTAGAGGCCCCACCAGCGGAAGCGGCCGTGCAGGTCCTGGCCGGGGATGGAGTCGAAGCCGTCCTTGGAGTAGATGGACTCGATACGCTCGCGGACGTTGAGGCCGTCGTCCTCCTGCTTCCAGGTTTCGTTGGCGTTGAGCGGCGTGGTGCCGTCAACCTTCCACTGTCCGTGCGGCTTCGCTGCCGGTCGGTTGGCGCGTGCGGGTCGCTTGGGGGCAGCGGAGTCCGCGGACGCTCCGGCTAGAGCTGTATCAGTCATGCATCGACTGTAGGTCCCACCGGAAAGCCGTCACAAAGGGTCAGAAACGCGAGGTCACCTAGGGAAATATTTCGTCATGAATCGCCGGAAAGCCTTGAAGAAGCCCTTGGGCTGTGCATGGTTCGGCTGCTCCAACGGGTTGGTCCCGAGGGGCTTTTGGGGCGTCGTGGAGGCAGCCGCGGAGGCGGCCCCTACGACGGCTTCGCGGGGCGCGGTGACGGCTTCGCGGGAGGCGGCGTCGGCTTCGCGGGCCGCGGCGACGGCAGCGTCGTAGCGGTCCAAAGCGATCTCGGCCATAAGCCGGGAGGGCAGCAGCGGCTCCGTGACGACGTCCGCTTCGGCCTTGGCGAGCTGGTCGTGGAAGAACCCGTGGGCCAGCAGATATGAGGCGATGATGACCCGCCCCTGCCCTTCCCCGCCCGGGTACTCGGCACGCAGGGAGGCGACGGCGTCGGGCACGGAGGGTTTGGCAGCCGCACCGTAGGCGGGAACGATCCTGTTGCTCCGCAGCGCCCTGAGGTGTTCGGCGAGCTCTTCGACGCTGACCGAGGCCTTGGGGTTGGTGGATCCGGCGGCCGCCAGCACGACGGCGTCGTGTTCGGTGGCGCCGGCCTCGCGCAGCCGCTGGTCGAGGATCTCCGCCAGCCGGGGGTCCGGCCCGAGCGGTTCCGAGGCGCTGCTGCCCTCCCTGCCCCGCGCCGCCTTCGCGATGTCCACCTTGGTGTGGAAGCCAACACTGAGCAGCAACGGGACGATGACGGCGTGTTCCCCTTCCGGCAGTCCGGCCATGACGTCCACGAGGTCGGGGTCCTGGACATCCACGTAGGCTTCCCGGACGTCAAGGCCGGGGCGCAGGGCGCTGATCTCGGCACGGAGGCCGTTGACCTCGGCCCCGCCCAGCGGGCTGGACGTTCCGTGGGCACAGGCGATCATGATGGGGCTATTCATAGGGGCTAGCGTAACGTTGGAGCCGCCCCATCCGCCCCTTCCACACTGACCGGGACGCCCATTGACCATCTCTTTCGACGCGGTTCAGGTATGGCTGGATCTGGCTGGCATCTTCTTCTTTGCGGTCTCCGGGTCCCTGCTGGCGGCGCGGAAACAGTTCGACATCCTCGGTTCCCTGTTGCTCGCGTCCCTGGTGTCCCTGGGCGGCGGTGTCATCCGCGACATCATCCTCAACAGCGGCCCTCCCGCGGCGTTCACCAACCCGGCCTACCTCGCTCCCCCGCTGCTGGCCACCGTCCTGGTGTACTTCTTGTTTTCCAGCGTCCAGCGGTACACGTCGCTCCTTATCCTGTTCGACGCCGGCGGCCTGGCGCTGTTCTGCATCACCGGTACGCTCAAGGCGCTGACTGCCGGGATGAACCCGGTGGCGGCGGTGCTGCTGGGAGTCACGACGGCGGTGGGCGGAGGCCTCCTGCGCGACATCACGGCCAATGAGGTGCCCCAGCTGTTCGACCCGAAGGACCTCTATGCCCTCCCCGCCTTCACCGGGGCGGCGCTGACCACTGTGCTGTGGGTTTCCGGTTCCTTCAACGCAGTCACGGCAGGTGCCGCTGCCGCCGTCGTGTTCGCCTTCCGGGTGACGGCCTGGCGCCGTTCCTGGTACGTTCCGCTGGCCGTGCGCGGGTGGCACCGGCTGGGCCTGGACACGGCGGATGGCGGGCCCAAGGATTAGCTAGGATAAGAACCATGACTGACATGTTCCTCGAGAAGTTCCGCGCGCTTGTTCCGAAGTATCTCGAAGACGAATGGCAGGAAGAGGACGGGCTGTCCCCCGAAGAACTCGACGAGGCCCTGTCCGAACACCAGTTCCAGATCCCGTTGGTACTCCGGGAGTTCTACCAGGCACTGGGTGGCTGCGAGGACCTCATGGAGGCGTACCACTACTTCTGGGACCCCGAGGAACTCGAAGTTGATGACGAAGGCTTCCTCATGTTCCTTGAGGACGAGGAAGAACAGTTCACCTGGGGTTTCCGCGTGGGCGATCTTGGCGTCCCGGACCCCATTGTGTACCGCCGCAACAACGCCCGCGGACAGTGGAAGAGCGAAGAAGGCACGTTCTCCGAATTCGTGTTCGACATGTTTGAGTGGGCGTTCAACGACGAAGAGGACTAGCTTCCTCGCTGCCTGCTTTGGCCTCCGCCGCCGTCGTGACCCTGTTCCAACTCCGGAGCCCCGGCGATACGCCGCAAACACGGCGTGTCCCGCGGCCGGTCGCCCCAAACAAGGTCACGACGGCGTGGCGCTCACCAGGGCGCGAACCCGCCGTCAGCGTGAAGACGCAGTACGGCGCGGATCTCCTCCACCATGGCTTGGGGATGGTGCACCACGTCGTCGTAGTAATAGCGGAGGGTCAGACGGCCTCCCAGAATGCCGGCCCTGCTCCGGCGGTGGTCTTTCTTGATCTGTCGATGTTCAAAATGGGACGCTCCGTCCAGTTCCACCACCAGCCAATCGTCCACGAGGCAGTCCACTTCACCGACCCCGGGCAGCTCAACATGCATGCGAACATTGAGGCCCGCACGGACAAAATGCGTATGCGCCAATATTTCCAGCAGTGAGTCCGCCCTGGGAATCAGGAGATCCAGCACGGCGCGTGCCCTGCCGTTCCGCTTCCCTGGCAGCTTTTTCCGCAGGAACTCAGCCGTTATGTCACCGCGCTGCGCGGCGCACTGGACCATCACCAACGCGTCCAACTCGGGCAGGCACCTCAGGGCATGCAGCAGCACGTCAGCAAGCCCGGCCACTGGCAGCGACGGATGCTTGGGGTGGGTGCAGGATGAATGGTCCACCACACCCGCTTTAGGAACCCCGTTCCCGCAGCTCAAGTGCAATGCCTGTGCCGGGTGCAGCGCCCAAAGGTTGTAGTAGGGGGCGGCCGAGATACACGTGAGCCGGCCGTTTGACCGAAAGGCGGCCAGGACGCCGTCGTCCGCGGTTGTTGTCGCGTAGACGCCTCTCAACGGGCGGAACAGCAGGCCGCCTGCCACTGCGGCCTCAAGCTCCGCCCGCTGAAAGCCGGCGGCCACCAGCTGACTCCGTTTGGCCGCACCTCCTCGAGGCCGCAGAAAGGTGAAGAGGTCCATCGAGCCATGATGGGTGCGGCAATTTGACTGCAACATACCGCGGCGATGCTATGTGGACAACCTGTAGCCTCCGCGCCGACCCTGTTTCGCCACCGGGAGCCGCGACACGCAGTGGCTACCCCTATTTCGCAGGCGCAGTAGGCAAAACAGGGTCATGGCGGGTGGCCATAGCGCGCCAAGGAACTGTGACACGCCGATTAACACCCTGGTTCGCATTTGTGACAAAGCTGTCATAGACTGTTTCACGGATCCACTAAATGCCTCCGGTGGATCTGATGCGAACGGAGAAATGGCCCCGGTTCGATGCAGCGTATGACTCGTACTGCTGCAAAGAACCGGGGCCATTCCGTTTAACCAAGGACTTCAGGGCCCGACGGCGGCCGGCGCGAGGACGCCAGGGAAACTAGCTCGCGCGGTCCACCACGGCCAGCGCAAAGCTGGTGAGCGAGGACTTGACCACGCCTTCGGGCAGTGGCGCCAGTGCTGCGATGGCTTCATCGGCCCAAGCACGAGCCACGACCCACGACTCCGCGGTGACCCGGTGATCCCGCAGGCCTGCCACGGCGGCAGCGAGTGCCTCGTCCGAGGAGAGGTCGCCGTCGATGAGTTTCAGGAGTTCGACGGCGGACTGGTCACCTTCGGCGGCAGCGTTGCGCAGCAGCAGCACCGGCAGGGTGGGCACCCCTTCGCGCAAATCCGTGCCCGGGGACTTGCCGGACTTGACCTTGATGCCGGTAACGTCGATGACGTCGTCGGCCAGCTGGAAGGCCACACCGATCTTCTCCCCGTACTCCACCAGGAGCGGTTCGTAGGCTTCATCGGCGCCGGCGAAGATGGCACCGAGCTGGCCGGAGGCAGCAACCAGGGAGCCGGTCTTGTCCGCGATGACGGACAGGTAGTGCTCCACAGGATCCTCGTCGGGGCGGGGTCCCACGGTCTCGTGCAGCTGGCCCAGGCAGAGCCGTTCGAAGGTGCGGGCCTGGATTCCCAGCGCACGGGAGCCGAGCTCGGACACGAGGATGGATGCGCGGGCGAAGATCAGGTCTCCGGTGAGCACGGCCACCGAGTTGCCCCAGACCTCGTGCGCGGTGGGGGCGCCGCGGCGGAACGGGGCCGAGTCCATCACGTCGTCGTGGTAAAGCGTGGCGAGGTGGGTGAGCTCAACCACCACGGCGGCCTGCACCACGGCCGGACGCGAGGCATCACCGAGGTGGGCGCAGAGCAGGGCCAGCAATGGGCGGATCCGCTTTCCGCCGGCTTCCACCAGGTGACGCGACGTTGCGTCGGCCAGCGGATCGGAGTTGGCGATGGCCTCGCGGAGCTTCTTTTCCACCCGGGCAAGGTTGGTGGTGATGGCGGGGCCCAGCTCGGGGTCGTCCGCGATGGCGGCGAAACCGGCCGGCAGCTGGAGTCCTGTGGCGATGGCGGTGGTGTTGGGCTCGGGCTCCCTGGTGTCCGGCAGGCCGTGTCCGGCGTGGGTCCAGCTGTGCTTGGCAGAGTTCGTCACGGGTTAACCCTAACTTTTTGTTGCGGAAACCGCGGATGTGTAGCTGGACGGGGACAGGGAGGTGTTGGAGGTGGCGGGCACCAGGGCCTCCAGGAGCCTGATCACCCTGTCCTCGAATCCCTTGGCTGATTCATCCGTGACGTTGGCCATCAGCCGGACTACGAACTTCATGAGTGCGGGCAACGGCATGCCAGTGCGGAGCGCGAGCTTCATCACGGACGGCTTGCCGATCACTGAGGCGAACGCGCGGCCCAAGGTGAAGTGGCTTCCCCACTGGCCGCGCACATAGTCCGCGTACCCCTTGAAGTGGAGGTCGGCGTCGTCGTGCGTCCACTTGGCGTAGCGGCTCTGCCAGGTGCTGGCGTCGATGATGTATTCGGCCGCAAAGCGGGCGGATTCCATGGCGTAGGAGATGCCCTCGCCGTTGAACGGGGACACCATGCCGCCGGCGTCGCCAAGGAGCAGCAGGCCCGGGTAGTAGTGCGGGGTGCGGTTGAAGCCCATGGGCAGCGCGGCGCCGCGGATCTCGCCCACCTGGTTCTCGGGCGTGAAGCCCCACTCGGCGGGCATGCCGGCGGTCCATTCGCGGAGGACCTGCTTGTAGTCGAGCTTGCCGAATTCCTTGGAGGAGTTCAGGATGCCCAGGCCCACGTTGGAGGTGCCGTCGCCTACGCCGAACACCCAGCCATAGCCGGGGAGCAGTTTCCCGTCGCGGCCGGGGAGCTCCAGCCAGCCCTCCATCCAGTCGTCGTCGTGGCGGGGACTCGTGAAGTACGTGCGCACGGCGACGCCGAGCGGGCGGTCGTCGCGCTTCTGGATGCCGACGGACACGGCGGTCCGGGACGAGTTTCCGTCTGCTGCGAGGACGACGTCGGCATGGAAGTCGCGCGTCTCCCCCGTCTTGCGTCCGGACTCGTCAAGCAGGGCAGCGCGGGCACCGATGACGCGGCCGTCCGGCGCGCGGAGGGCTTCGGTGACGCTGTGCCCCTCGAGAATGGTGGCGCCGGCGGCCTCTGCGTGCCGGGCCAGCTCTTCGTCGAAGCCCAGGCGCGTGCGGATCAGGCCGTAGGTGGGGAAATCGGAGACTTCGGGCCAGGGCAGCTCGATGGTGCGGCCGCCTGCGATCAGCCGGAGGCCCTTGTTGCGCCGCCAGCCACCCTCTTCGGCGTGCGGCAGGCCGAGCTTTTGGATCTCGCGGACGGCGCGCGGAGTGAGGCCGTCGCCGCAGACCTTTTCGCGCGGGAACCTGGTTTTTTCCAGCACCGTGACGGGGATGCCGGCCTTGGCGAGGTAGTAGGCGGCAGTGGACCCCGCAGGGCCGGCGCCGACGATCAGTACGTTCACGGCAGGTTCGGCTAGCTCGCCGGCCGGGTGATGTTGCGGCGGAGTTTCGCCACGGGGCCGGTGTGGTTGGCGATGGCCGCCGCGCTGCCGGACAACGGCTTGTGCGCACGGTGGACGGCCACGATGCCGCCGCTGAGGTTGCGGTAGGTGACCTTTTCCCAGCCGGATTCCTGCAGCCAGCCGGCCAGGTGGTCCTGGTCCGGCCAGGCGCGGATGGACTCGGCGAGGTAGACGTAGGCGTCCGGGTTGGACGAGACCTTCACGGCGATGGCCGGCAGGGCGCGCATGAGGTATTCGGTGTACATGGTGCGCCACAGCGGCACGACGGGCTGGGAGAACTCGGCAATCACCAGCTTGCCGCCGGGCTTGGTGACGCGCAGCATCTCGGCCAGGGCCTTCTTGGGCTCATTGACGTTGCGGAGCCCGAAGGAGATGGTGGTGGCGTCGAAGCTGTTGTCCGCGAACGGCAGGCGCGTGGCGTCGCCGGCGATGAAGTTGATATCCGGGCGGCGGCGCTTGCCCACTTTGAGCATTCCCAGGGAGAAATCGCAGGCGACGACGTCGATCCCCGCGTCCGCGTAGGGCTCGCTGGAGGTGCCCGTTCCTGCGGCGAGGTCCAGCACGCGCTGGCCGGCCTTCACGTCCATTGCTTCGACGACTACCCGACGCCAGCGGCGCGTCTGTCCCATGGACAGGACATCATTCACGACGTCGTATTTGGGGGCGACGTCGTCAAACATCGTGGCTACTTCGTCCGGACGCTTATCCAAGGATGCTCGGTTCACCCTGTCATTGTCTCAAATGTTGGGCGGACCCACGAACCACGGCGATTCTTTGGGCTGTGGGCTGAAAGCTGCGCGGCGGCGTTCGCCCCAACAAGGTGCCGGCCACACTCGGGAGTACTGTTATCTCATCATGACGAGTACGTTCCGCACCTTGACAGTCCCTCTGGATGGAAAATCATTCTCCGGGGGGCTGCCGTCATTTCTGGTCCGGGACGATGTCCTCTGCTGGACCCGCCGCGAGGCCGGGCTGGTGGGCTTCGGCGAGATCGCCCGCTTCACCGCCACCGGGCCCGAGCGTTTCCTCGAGGCCGACATCTGGTGGCGGCACCTGGTACTTGAGGCGGACGTCACCGACTCGGTGGAGTGCCCTGGCACCGGCCCGGTGGCCTTCGGCTCGTTCGCGTTCTCCAAGGTGTCCACGCACCGTTCACGGCTGATCGTTCCCGAGATCGTTGTGGGGGTCAGGGACGGCCGCGCTTGGCTCACCCAGTTAACGTTCGACGACGGCGAACTCACCGAAGCGGGCGCCCTCGCCGCCCTGGAGCGCTGGCTCAAGGCCGACCCGCTGGACCCTGACTCTTTGGACGCCGAACTGCTGGAAACCGAGCTGCGGGACACCGCCGTCGTGCTTTCACCGGGCAACCGTCCCGGCGGCGGCGTGACCGCAAACCCGGGCGCCGACGTCGTACCTAAACTTGAAACCGGATCGCTCAGCGAGCACGACTGGATGGCCGCGGTGGCCGCGGGCGTCGAGGAAATCCGGACCGGCAAGCTGGAGAAGCTGGTGCTGGCCCGGGACATCGTGGCGACGATTCCGGAGGGCGTGAATGCCGCGGAAATCCTGCGCCAGCTGGCCGTCCGGTACCGCGAATGCTGGACCTACGGCGTGGACGGCCTGGTGGGGTCGACCCCGGAAATGCTGATCCAGGTGGAGGGGCGGACTGCCCAGGCCCGGGTCCTGGCCGGAACCCTGGACCGGCGCGATGCCGAGGGGATGGACGGCTCGCCGCTGGAATTCGCCGAGCGTGTGCTGGCGGGGTCCGAGAAGCAGCGGCACGAGCATGAGATTGCGATCCAGTCGCTCACCACCCAGCTGGCGCCGTTCTCCGAGGCCATGAACGCGCACAGCGAACCGTTCATCCTGGAGCTGCCGAACGTGTGGCACCTGGCCTCGGACGTGAAGGCCGAACTGACCGAGGTGGAGGGACACGTGCCCACCTGCCTTGCGTTGATCAACGCGCTGCACCCCACGGCCGCGGTCTGTGGAACTCCCACCACCGTGGCCGGCGCGCTGATCCGCAAGCTGGAACACATGGACCGCGGGCCGTACGCCGGACCGGTGGGCTGGCTGGATGCGGCAGGGAACGGCGAATGGGGCATCGCGCTGCGCGGCGCCGTCGTCGAGGCGCCGGACACGGTGCGGCTCTACGCCGGGTGCGGCATTGTGGAGGGCTCGCATCCCGAGGCTGAACTCGCGGAGACCTGGGCCAAGTTCCGGCCGATGCTGGAGTCGCTGGGGATCAAAAGCTAGAGCCACGGGTAGGTCCGGGCCGAGAGTCCGGGATTTCAGACAATCCTCCGGCGCGGGGTCTTGCGCTAGCCTCGATATTAGTTATCCAATAGTGAAACTAAGTTTTCTGTGATGCACATCTCTTATTCGGCGATACACTATAAGCCGTTTTAGTCACGCATACCCCTGCAACAAAAGGTAAGAAACTATGCAGCCCATGTCCTCCGCCACGGCAAAGCTGGCCGCCAAGGCAGCCGCAATCCTCGCCGTCGGCGCCCTGTCCCTCACGGCCTGCGGCGGCAGCTCCACCCCCGCTGCGTCCTCCGCGGGCGGCGTCCAGCTCATCAACGCCGGCAAGCTGACCGTTTGCTCCGACGTCCCCTACGAGCCGTTCGAGTTCCAGAAGGACGGCAAGATTGTCGGCTTCGACATGGACATCGCCGCCGAGGTCGCCAAGGACCTGAAGGCCGAGCTCAGCGTGGTGGACAGCTCCTTCGAGGCCATCGAAACCGGCACCGCCCTCACCGGCTGCGACGTTTCCATCTCCTCGGTCTCCATCACGGACACCCGCAAGGCTGTCATGGACTTCTCCAACCCGTATATGGACGACGACCTCACCCTCGTGGCCAGCGAAGCGTCCGGCATCAAGGACATCGACAGCGCCAAGGGCAAGAAGGTGGGCGTGCAGCAGGCCACCACCGGCGCCAAGTACGCGCAGGAAAAGGGCATCGACGCCCAGCAGTTCGAAGATTCCGGACTCCTGGTCCAGGCTCTCCAGGCCGGCACCATCGACGCCGCCCTCGGCAACCAGTCCGTCCTGGCCTACGCCATCAAGGACGACCCCAAGTACAAGCGCGTGGAAAACTACGCCACGGGCGAGAAGCTGGGCATCTCCATCAAAAAGGGCAACACGGCCATGGCTGACCAGGTCAACTCCACGCTCAAGCGCCTGACCGACGACGGCTCCTTGAAGAAGTACGAGACCACCTGGTTCGGCGAAGCCGCCAAGTAGCACACGCTCCAGAGACCTACGCAGCCGGGGCCCCGTTCAGCACCTGTTCATCAGCCTGTACGGGGCCCTCACTGCGCAAACGAATGTGAGAACACCATGGCAATGACCGCACGTCAACGAGCCAAAGTCAGCCTGTACGTCCAGGCCGGAATCTTCGTTGTGGCTGTGGCCGCGCTGGTTCTGGCCACGGACTGGAAGACCATCGGCACCAGCGTCTTCAACTTCGCCAAGATCGGCCCGATGTTCCCGGACATCTTCTTCTCCGGCCTCAAGAACACCCTCATCTACACGGCCCTCGGCTTCATTGTGGGCCTGTCCGGCGGCCTGCTGCTGGCACTCATGAAGCTCTCCAGCTTCCCGCTGTACCGCTGGCTCGCCACCGGCTACATCGAGTTCTTCCGGGGCATCCCCGCCCTGCTGGTGTTCATCGCCTTCGGTTACGGTGTGCCCCTCGCATTCGGCGTGCAGTGGAACGTGACCATTGTGGTGATGATTTCCCTGGGCATGGTGGCCGCGGCCTACATCGCCGAAACGCTCCGTGCCGGCCTGCAGGCGGTGCCCAAGGGCCAGCTGGAAGCCGCCCGGTCGCTCGGCATGCCCCAGTGGCGCGCCATGGTGTCCATCGTGATCCCCCAGGCGTTCCGGATCGTGCTGCCGCCTCTGACCAACGAGGTCATCCTCCTGACCAAGGACTCCTCGCTGATCTACGTGCTGGGCCTCACCGCCTCGCAATATGAGCTCACCAAGTTCGGCCGCGACGGCATCTCCAGCCTGGGCGCAGGGCTCACCCCGCTCCTCGTGGCCGGTGCCTTCTACCTGGTGATCACCATCCCGCTGAGCCTTTTGGCCCGGAAGTTCGAAAGCCGCTCCGCGCGGACGAAGCGATAGGCAGGATAGTCATGAACGACGTCGTACACTCCTCCGGCAGCGCCGGTACCAGTGGATCCGTCCATGCAGCCGGAGTTTCCCTGAAGGACCTCCGCAAGTCTTACGGCTCCAACGAAGTCCTCAAGGGCATCAGCCTGGACGTTGCCCCCGGCGAGGTTGTCTGCCTGATCGGCCCGTCCGGCTCCGGCAAGTCCACCCTGCTGCGGTGCGTGAACCTGCTCGAGCAGCCCAACGAGGGCACCATCCACGTGGGCGGCTTCGAGGCCACCGACCCGGACGTGGACATCGACAAGATGCGCCGCAAGGTGGGCATGGTGTTCCAGCAGTTCAACCTGTTCCCGCACTTGAACGCCCGGCAGAACTGCACCATCGCTCAGACCAAGGTGCTCAAGCGCGGGCAGGCCGAGGCGGACAAGGTGGCGCAGGCCAACCTGGACCGCGTGGGCCTTGGCCACCTGGCCGACCGCTTCCCGGACCAGCTCTCCGGCGGCCAGCAGCAGCGCGTTGCCATCGCCCGCGCGCTGAGCATGGACCCCGAGCTCATGCTGTTCGACGAGCCCACGTCGGCCCTCGACCCGGAGACGGTGGGCGACGTCCTGTCGGTCATGCGGAACCTGGCCAAGGAGGGCATGACCATGCTGGTGGTGACCCATGAGATGGGCTTCGCCCGCGAAGTGGCCGACCGCGTGGTCTTCATGGACGGCGGCGTTGTGGTCGAGGAAGGCATAGCCGAGCAGGTCATCAGCGCCCCCACGCAGTCCCGCACCAAGGAATTCCTCAAGCGCGTCCTGGACCCGACGCACATCGACATCTCGGGTTAGGCTCCTGTTTTCGAGGCGTACGTGCCCCGGCGCTACGCAAATGCCCTGGCGCACCTGGATTTCCGGGTGCGCCAGGGCATTTGCGCGTCATGGGGCATTTCGCGCGTCGAAGTCGGCTGAACGGGCACGACGGCGGGGCACGCCACCCGCTGCCAACATGCGTTCCAGCCTGCCGGGTTCCATCAGGTCGGCCCAGTCCCACCGCACCACCTTGAAGCCGGCGGCGCGGATACGGTTCTCACGCCCCTTTTCGTCCACCACCGCCTGGGACGCCGTCCGGCCCATCAGGAACTCCGGTTTGACGTACTTGGCCACGCCGTCGAACTCTCCGACCACCTTTGCCTGCTTCCAATAGAAATCTGCGTAGCCCACCAGGCCGTCGGAGTCGTAGACCGCCTGCTGCAGGACCGGTGGTTCGAGGCCGGCCACGTGCATCAGCGAGCGGCTGTAGGACTCCCCCGCCGACCCGGAAAGAGGATCCGCGAACGACAGCGCCGTGCGGATCCTCCTTTGCGCTGCGCCTGTGTAATTCGACCCGATGCCGGCCGTCAGGTTATCCAAGGTCAGGGCCCGCAACCCGCCAGTGCGGTCCGGCTTGAGCACATGGTCCAAGGGCACGGCAGCCTCGGTGAACGGCGTGAACGCGGCAAGGTCCAGAACGGTCCGGATGCGGTCCGTGACCAGCAGGCCCTCCCGCCGGACAACTGTCAGGCCTGACGGATCAGCGAAGTAGCGGCGGACACCGGCGCGGGACCGGCCGCCGTCGTTCTTCAGCGTCAGTGCCTGAACGGGATGGCGCACGCCCATCGTGGGAATCTTCCACACGCTTGCCGCGGAGTGCCGGGCAAAAACGGTGGGGCTGTGGTGCGTTTCCGCAGCAGCCTGGACACGGAGCCGGTACTGTTCCCAGGGCACGAGTTCACGCCAGGCCGGCCCGTCTACGTACACCCCGTGCCGGATTCTCACGAGCGCACCCGACGCTGCACGCCGAGCCAGGTCCTTCGCTGTCAGTCCGTGCAGGAGGCGGTCGCGGGCGAGAAGCAGCGGCGGGAGATCGTTCATACGTTCAAGATGCCAACGGCGCGGCCCGGGTGACAGCTGCGGACGCCTGCATGTGGATAAGGCGCCCATTTTCGACGCGTAAGTGCCCCTGCGCTACGCAAATGCCCTGGCGCACCAGGAATTCCGGGTGCGCCAGGGCATGTGCGCGTCGCCAGGCAGTGTGCGCGTCGGGGTCAGCCTGCCAGCACGCCCCGCGCGGCTTCCGCCACTGCTTCCTTGATGCGGCCGTGCAGCTCCCGAAGGCCCGCCCGGTCCGTGCGGACCTCAATGATGCTGCGTCCCTGCGGCGGTGCGGCGAGCGCCTTGGCGAGTTCCGCCGTCGTACTTACCGCGCAATGTTCGACGCCGTATGCTGCGGCGAGCGACGAAATGTCCACTTTGTGCGGGGTACCGAAGAGGCGCTCGACGGCGTTCCCGTAGGTTCCGGACTCCTGCACGGCGCCGTGCTCCAGGAGGTTGAAGATGGCGCCCCCGGCGTCGTTCAGGACGACGATGCGCAGCAGCGGGTCGTTCTCGGCGAAGCCCAGGAGGAGGCCGCCGGCGTCGTGCAGGAACGTGACGTCGCCGAGCAGCAGCGTGGTTTCCTGCCGGCCGCCCCAGGCGATGCCCGTGGCGGTGGAGATGGTGCCGTCGATCCCGGCCAGGCCGCGGTTGGCGAAGACGGTGGCCTGCGGTTCGGGTGTGGGCTGGCCGGCGAGGTCCACGTCGCGGATGCCGTTGGAGGACCCCAGCATCAGCTGCCCGCGCGCGTGCTGCCACACCAGTGCGCCGACTGTCGGTCCGGTCGCGGCCGGTACCTCGGACAGCACCTGGTCGAGGGCATGCTGGGCTGCGGCGCCGGCCAGCAGCCAGGCATCCAGCCACTCCGAGGGGCCCCGGCCCGAGAAGTCGGCGAGATCGCTGAGGTTGTCCAGCGGAAGCTCGGTCCTGCGGCCCGGCTCGTACCAGGCCACCGGAAGCGGCTGGTAGAGGGCCGAGGGGACGTCGGCGCGCGCCAGCAGCTGCGCCACGGGCCTCGACAGGGTTGGCCGGCCGAACAGGACCACGCGCTCGATCGGCTGGGCGGAATCCGGGCCGAAATGCTCCAGCAGCAGCCGGTAGGGACCCACGGCATTGGGCCCGAAGCGCGCGTTGGAGGATGGTTCGGCCAGTAGCGGCAGCCCGTGGGCGCGGGCGAAGGCCTCGGCGACCGGGCCGGCGTCGTGCCCTGCCAGCACCACAGTGCGCCGTTCCGCCAGCGTGGCCGGTGCGGGCGTGAGGGTGAGCGGCTCCGGTCCGCGGCCGATCTGCCAGATTCCGGGGCCCGCTGCTTCGGGCAGGTGGTCGCCGGCGGCAGGGACCAGCGGATCGCGGAAGGCCAGGTTGAGCTGCACCGGCCCGGGCGGGGTGTCCTCGAAGACTCCCGTGGCCGCGCTGAGGGCGGTTTCCACGGCGCGCTGCGGGTCTGTGCCGGCGGGGACGTCGACGGCGAACCGGACGTGCTCGCCGAAGAGGTCCAGTTGGTCCGTGGTCTGGTTGGCGCCGGTCCCCCGCAGTTCGTCGGGCCGGTCGGCGGAGAGCACCATAAGCGGGACGGCGGCGTGGTTGGCTTCCATCACGGCCGGCATGAGGTTCCCGACGGCGGTGCCGGACGTGGTGAGCACGGCCACCGGCGCCCCCGTTGACAGGGCAAGGCCCAGGGCAGTGAACCCGGCCGAGCGCTCGTCGATCCGCACCAGGAGTTCCAGGCGTCCGGCGGCGTCGGCTTCGGCGAGCGCGTAGGCCATGGGCGCGGAACGCGAACCGGGGGAAACCACGACGTACCGGACGCCGCCGTCGAGCAGGGTTTTGACGGCGACCCGGGCGGCCTCGATTGCAGTCAGGGTGTCGGATCCTGAGTCGGCCAGGGCACCCGTGGGGTCGCCTTCGGAGAGCGGGGCATCATCGGCGGCAGCATAGGCGTTGTTCGGGTCCAGCGGGTTCTCAGAAGTCACCAATCAAGTCTCCCACCAACCCCAATGCTCTCTCACATCCTGCCGCTTCACCCCCAACGCTCTCTCACATCCTGCCGCTTCACCCCCAACGCTCTCTCACATCCTGCCGCTTCACCCCCAACGCTCTCTCACTTTCTTCGACGCAGTGAGAGAGCGTCCCGGAAAACCCCGAAACAAGTGAGAGAGCGTCTCCCAAAACCCCACCAAAAGTGAGAGAGCGTCCCCCAAGCAGAGCAGGGCTCACACGAGTTAGGTAAACTGCAGCAAAGCAGTGATTACCCATCCGGAGGATCAGCCCATGAACCGCAAGGCCACCGCACTGGACGTCGCCAAGCTGGCGGGGGTCTCGCGCAGCGCAGTGTCGCTAGTTCTCAACGGGCGGGGCGACGGCAACGTGGCCCTCGAAAGCCAGCAGCGCATCCGGGAAGCCGCTGCGGCGCTGAACTACACGCCAAACGCCATCGCCCTGAGCCTGCGCAACCAGCAGTCGCGGGTCATCGGGATCGTCTCGGATGAGGTGGTCACCAGCCCGTTCGACGGCAACATCATCGCCGGTGCGGATGCCGTGGCCCGGTCCCAGGGCTTTGTGACTGTGGTGATGGATACAGAATCGGACGAGACCCGGGACGAGGGCGCCGTGGCCACTCTTCTGGACCGCCAGGTGGACGGGCTGATGTACGTCACCGTAGGCCTGCGTCCCCTGCACGTCCCGCTCAACATGCTGCAGGTGCCGTCTATTCTGGCCAACTGCTTTGATGACCGCCCCGAGGCCGGTGTTCCCGCCGTCATCCCTGATGAGGTCCGCGGCGGGCGCGAAGCCGCCGAGCACGTGATGTCGCTGGGACACCGGGACATCGCCTTCCTCGCCGGCGACTCCCTCACCCCTGCGGCGCCCCGCCGGATCGAGGGCTACCGCGAAGCATTTGCCGGTGCGGACATGCTTGTCAATGAGGACCGCGTCCTCCAGGTGGGGTGGGATATCGACGCCGGTTTCCACGGCGCCATGAAGCTCCTCGACGGCGTGGAGCCGGCCGTCCGTCCCACCGCGATCCTGTGCGCCAACGACCGCTTGGCCATCGGCGTCGTACTGGCCTGCTACCGGTTGGGGCTGAGCATTCCGCAGGACGTGTCGGTCATGGGCTATGACGACGAATTCCGCATCGCCAGGAACATGGTCCCCGCGCTCAGCACCATGGCCCTTCCCCTCCGGGAGATGGGCGCGGCCGCCATGACGGCGCTGCTCGCCGAGGTGGGGTCGGCACCGAATGGAAAGCACGACGACGGCGGCCGGGCTACCGCCGCCAGCTCCCGTACCGCGGTTGGCACCGGAGCCGCCCCCAGCGCGTTGACGATGGTGCCGTGCCGGCTGGTGGTCCGGGATTCCACCGGCCCCGTCCCGGCCGGGCGCTAACCCGGCCGGACGCCCACCGGCCCTAGGAGGGCTGGCTCAGTTCCCAGACGTCGGCCGTCGCACCGGCGGGAAGCAGCAGCTGCCACTCTTCACCGGCGGCCGGGTAGGCGCGCAGCGTTGTAGCCACGGAGCCGCTTCTGTACACCTCCACCAGTGAGGCATCGACGAACACGCGCAGTTCCTCCCCCGGCTTCACCGTTCCGCTGAACACGGTCTGCCGGCTGCCGTCCCCCACGAGCAGGAGTTCGACGGCGGTGTCCCCGCTGCCAGCGCCGGTCCCGCCGCCAGCATCAGTCGCGCCGCCCGCGGTCACCAGGGCCTCGGCGAACGGCGGCAGCTGGACGGTTCCTCCGGCCCGGCTGGCCACTGGCATTCCACGGTAGGCATCGATTTCGTGGGCGGGGCGCACCACCAGCGCGCCGTCGACCACCGACAGCTCACGCGGGTAAGTCAGGACCCCTGCCCAGCCGACGGCGTCGATCTCGTCCTGGCTGCGGCCGCGGCGTCCGTCCCGGCCCGGGCCCTCGTTGGCCCAGCCCCACAGCAGGGCGCGGTCCTCCAAGGCCACCACCTGCGGAGCGTAGAAGTCGCGTCCATGATCGGACCTGCCGCCGCCGCGAGGTGTGAAGACCGGCAGCCCGGTTTCGGGGTCCTCGGTCAGCGAACCGATCAGATGGCCCACGCCGTTGGCGTGCTCGTGCGCGTCCCCGGAGAGCCAGAGCGAGAACATCATCAGCCAAGTCCCGGAATCCCCGGACGAATCCCCGGCGGAACCGCCGGCAGCGGGAGCCTCCGGCACCCGCACCAGCTGTGGGCATTCCCAGATCTCGGCCGGCGTGAACTCAGAGGCCACCGGATTTTCCGAGGTCAGCCAGATGCCCTGGTATTTCCAGTCGGACATGTCCTCCACCGTGTACAGGAGCAGGGCGGCGTGCCCGTTGGCGAGGCCGGCGCCCTGCATGGCGTACCGCTTGCCGTTGAACCGGAAAATGAACGGGTCGCGCACTGCGGTGACCTGCCCGTCGTTGGGCATCGAGGCGGCAACATGGCCGGTCTGCTCCCAGTGGACCAGATCCTCCGAGCCGCGGGCGATGACCACCTGCGAGTGCCCGCCGTCCCCGCGGACGCCCGAGTAAGCGGCGGTGGGGACGCCGCCGTCGTCCGTCACCACACCGGTCCAGCAGCCGTACTCATCCGGGCCGCCGTGCTGCGGGCGCAGCGCCACCGGGTGTTCCTCCCAGCGCACCAGGTCGGCGGAACTGACGTGGCCCCAGGCGATTTTGTGGTGCCGGGCGGAGTCCGGGTTGTACTGGAAGAACACGTGGTAGCGGCCGTTGATGTAGCTGATGCCGTTGGGGTCGTTGATCCAGCCCTGCGCGGGACGCGGGTGGAAACGCGGGAAGGCGGGGTCGGGATGGTGGGCGGCGACGTCGTCGAAACGGACGGCGGCGAGGTCCGGGGAGGGCATGGCGGGGCCTTTCGGTGGGTAGGTTATTTTCCGGTGCCGGCCGTGAGGCCGTCCTGGAGTGCGCGCTGGCCGAACATAAAGACCACCAGCGCCGGAATCATGGACAGGACCACGCCGGCGAGAACTACTGAGATGCTGCCGGTGCCCAGGTTGCCCTGGAGCGAGACCAGTCCCAGCGGCAGCGTGAAGTTCTGCTCGGAGATGGTCAGGATGAGCGGGCGGAAGAACTCGTTCCAGTGGAAGTTGAACGCAAGGATTCCCACGATCGCCATGCCGGGCATCGCCAGCGGCGCATACACGGAACGGAATGTACGCCAGGGCGAGGCGCCGTCGATCGAGGCCGCTTCGGCCAGCTCTGCCGGCAGCCCCATGAAGTACTGGCGCATCAGGAAGGTGCCGAACGCCGTCGGAATGGCCGGCAGGATCAGCGCCAGCAGCGTATCCGAGAGGCCCATGCCGCGGATCAGCATAAAGACGGGAACGATCGTGACCTGCACCGGCACCATCATGGTGGCGAGCACAATCGAGAAGAGGGCGCCGCGGCCGCGGAACTTCAGGTGGGCGAAGGCGTAGCCCGCCAGCGCTGCGGACACCATCTGGCCCACCGCGATCAGCCCGGTCACCAATGCGCTGTTGAGGACGAGCAGGAAGATATTCAGCTGCTGGAATACTTCCCCGTAGGACGTGAAGTCGGGGTTCCAGGGGATGAACGACGGCGGCAGTTTGAAGGATTCCGACGGCGAGCGCAGCGAGGTGGACAGGGTCCACATCACCGGGCCCAGCGTCAGGGCGGCCGCGATCACCAGCAGGGCGATGCGGATGGGAAAGGCCCAGCTGAACCGGCGCCGGTTGGGTGACGTTTCCGGGAGGCCTTCGGAAAGCCGGGGGGAATGTCCGGCCAGGCCGTGGTCTGTTGTGGTTGTCATGGCTGGCCTTACTGGTAGAAGACGAATCGTTTGCTGAGCCGGAACTGCGCGGCCGTGATGGCCATGATGATCAGGGTGAGCAGCACGCCGATGGCGGACGCCTGACCGAATTCGAGCCGCTGGAACGCCGATTCAAAGATGACCATGACGGCGGTGCGTGTGGAGTCGCCGGGGCCGCCGCGGGTCAGCACATAGGGCTGGTCGAACACCTGCAGGGCGCTGATGATGGCCATCACCGAGGCCACCAGGGTGGTGGGGCTCAGCAGGGGAAGCGTGACGTGCAGGTGCTTGCGCCAGCCGGTGGCGCCGTCGATCGCGGCTGCTTCGTATGTCTCCACGGGAATGGAGGCCAGGCCGCCGATAAACAGCAGGAAGGAGAACCCGAAGTTCTGCCACACATAGACCAGAATCACGACGGCGGCGGACCCGCCCGGTGTGGTCAGCCACGGCACGGCGGGGATGCCCACGAGGGACAGGAACCAGTTGACCACGCCGAACTGCTCGTTGAAGAGGTACCGCATGAAGATTGATACGGAGGCCGCGGACAGGATCAGCGGGAAGAAGAAGGCGGAGCGGAAGAACACACGCAGCCAGGCCGGCATCTTCTCCTGCACCATGATGGCCAGTGCCAGTGCGAGCCCCAGTTGGAGGGCCACGGCCACCACCACGAACACGATGGTGTTCAGGAAGGACACCCGGACGGTGGGATCCTGGACCACTTCGGAGAAGTTGTCGAACCCCACGAACGTCGGCGCGGAAATGATGTCCCAGCGGAAGAAGGCCAGGACAACGGAGGCGACGATCGGGATCAGCGTGAACAGGCCCATGCCGAGGATGGTGGGGGCCAGGAAGATCCAGGCCAGCCAGCGCTGGCTGTGCCGTGCGTTGGTTGCGGGATTCTTAGTGTGGGCGCCGCCGGGTGCAACCCCCGACGCCGCCGGCCCGGCGGCCCGCTTCGGCCGTTCCCGGTGCGGGGTGGTGGTGCTCATGACTGCCTCCTCAGGGCCAGTTCAAGATCGCGCTGCATGGAGGCGAGGGCCTGTTTGAGCTGGCGCTCGTCACCGCTGACAGCCAGCGAAACGTTCTTCATCAAGGCCGTTTCGACGGCGGCCTGCTGGGGTGGTGCCGGAATGGGGCCGGTGGTGGGGAACCGGTCCAGGGTGTCGTAGAAGACCTTCCAATGGGCGGGCCCCTTGCCGGCGTAGAGCTGCTCGTTGACCATGGAGCGGCGCGCCGGCGTCGTAATCGGGTTGGGGAAGATCAGTTCCATGGCCTCGCGGCTGGAACTGAACTTGATCCATTCCCAGGCGGCGTCCTTGTCCTTCGCGGTCTTCATGATCGCGTAGCCGGCGGTGCCGAACTGGTGGCGCTGGGTCTTCCAGCGCGGGAAGAACTGCACGTCGAAGTCGCTTTCGCCCATCCCGGCTTCGTGCAGGCCCTGCACCCAGTAGCCGCCGGCCGGGGTGGTCCCGATGCGGTTGGATGCGAACAGTCCCACCAGTGAACTGCCGCCGCCTTCCTCGGGGCGGACGCCGAGCCCGTCCTTGACCAGTCCGCGGAGGTAGTCGAAGGACTCGAAGACGCGGTCGTCGTTAGCGTTGGGCTCCAGCCACTGGTAGCCGCCGGATCGGAGGCTGCGGGAAGGATCCTTGGCGTAGAAGCCGTCCCAGAGCCACTCGCCGCCGGCGGACCTGGTCTCCTTCAGGAAGCTGGTGTCGTTGGCGTAGAGCCACGGCACCACCCCGCCGAAGAGCCGGTTGGTCCAGTAGTAGGGCGTGAAGTCCGAGGTCCGGGCCTTCCGCATGGCGGCCAGGCTGTTGCGGAAGTCCATGTGGGTCCAGTCGTCCGCCGGGCGCTCCAGGCCGGCCTGCGCGAACGCGGTGGTGTTGTAGTACATGTTGGCGGCGTTCCAGTCCATGGGCAGCTGGTACAGGCTGCCCTGGTACATGAACGCCTCTACCAGGCTGGGGTGGACGTCGTCGAAGAACTCGGCCATGTCCGCGGCGTCGCGGCGCACGTACTCGTCCAGCGGGTGGGCGAGCTTTTCGGCGAACAGCTGGGCGCCTTCCGTGGCCACGTAGACCACATCCGGCGGGGTGCCCGCGGCTACCATCGTGAGGATCTTGGTGAAGAAGTCTTTCCAGTCGACGGCCTGGATGGCCTGGACCTTGACCCTGATCTCCGGGTGGAGGCGGGTGAAGGCATCGATGGCGCGCTGGCGGGCGGCGGCGTCCGCGGCGGTGCCCATGATGGCGATGCTGAGGCTGTTGTCCCCGCGGCCCGGAATGTCAGTCCCGGAGAGCCGCGGCCACGACGCCACGGATGCTCCGATGATTCCCGCGCCCAGGGCACCAAGGGCGGTTCGGCGGGTAATTTCCCGCAGATGCCCGTTTGTGGCTCCGGTCATGTCAATTTCCTTCCTAACACGTGTTAGGTACTGTAGATCGTCGACCTAACACGTGTCAAGCGTCACAATACGGCCGTGCGTAATGCGACGCTCTCTCACTACCTGCGGCTTTTTCCCGGACGCTCTCTCACTACCTGCGGCTTTTTCCCGGACGCTCTCTCACCTCCCGCCGCCCCTCCCCCAAACGCTCTCTCACATCCCGCCGCCCCTCCCCCAAACGCCCTCCCACTTCCTGCCGCCCAAAGACCCCAATGCCCCGGCCGGCACGTCCTGACCTCCTCCACGCCTTGGCGGGCCGCGGCGTCGACGTCGGGGACACAGGGAGAGAGCGTTTCCCCAAAACGCGCAAGAAGGGAGAGAGCGTTCCCCAAAAACAGGCAGGACCTGAGAGAGCGTTGGAACCGTCATGCACTCCACAGGGGAATGCTAAGCGCATAGACTCGTGGGAGAAGGAGGCCGACAATGGCAAAAGGTCCCACGGTTTATCACGTCGCAGAGCGGGCGGGCGTCTCCATCGCGACCGTCTCGTTCACCTTCCGGCAGCCCGACAAAGTGAAGGCGTCCACGCGCGAACTTGTCCTCGCTGCCGCGGAAGAACTGGGTTACGTCCCCAGCGCCAGCGCGCGCGGCCTGGCAAGGGGCCGCACGGGCGCCCTGGGGCTTTTTGCCTACGACTACCTGCTGGACCCGGCCGACGGCATCCGCGGCGACGGCCCGGCCCCGAAAAACCCCGAAAACCCCGAAAACCCCGAAAACCCCGTGGCCGCCGACCTCGAACGCAGGAACGAGGATCTTCGGCTGTTCCCGCTGTACGTGGACGAGGTCCAGCGTGGCGTTGAGCTCGAGTGCTGGCGCCGGGGGCAGGCGCTGCTTGTCGGCGGCGGAAACCCGGAAAACAACGAGGCCGTGCTGTCGGACATTGCCGGCCGCGTCGACGGGCTGGCCGTGTTTCCGCGGTCCGTCCCGAGCGAAGCCCTTGCCCGGATCGCCCGCCGCATCCCCGTGGTGGAAGTGTCCGAGAACGTGAACAACCGCGCGTTGGACCACGTCACTGTGGACAACATTCCCGGGGTGCGGGCCATCACCGAACACCTCATCTCCGCGCACGGCCTCTCGGACCTGCTGTTCCTTGGCGGCATGCCGTCCTCGGACAATGAGCAACGGCTCGAAGGTTTCCGGGCGGCACTTCACGATGCGGGACTGCCGGCATCGCGCGAGCCGAAATACCCGTGCGGCAGCGAACAATCCCTGGCGGAAGTCGTCGCCGACATCCTTCGGCAGGGCTCATTGCCCGAGGCCTTTGTATGCGCCACCGATCAGGACGCGCTGGTGGTGATGGACGCCCTGGCCGCCGCCGGTGTCGGGATTCCCCAGGACGTTGCCGTGACGGGTTTCGACGGCATCGCTGCCGGGCGGGTCATCAAGCCGTCGCTTACCACCGTGCGCCAGCCCATGGAACAAATGGGACGCACCATGGTGGAACTGCTCCTGGACCGGCTGGACCATCCCGACAAACCTGCCGTGAACCTCCGGCTTCCCGTGCGCGTCGTGCTACGTGAAAGCTGCGGCTGCCACCCGGGCTAAGCCCGCCGCCGCCAAAACACGCCGCCGCAAACAACAGAAGCGCCCGACGACGGCGGGACTGCCCGCGCGGCGCTCCTCGCCTTCGCTCTCCCCCACTTGAGCTTCGACGCGCACCGTGCGCCAGGCCCCACACACCCCGAACCCGCGCACGCCCGCGGGCCCAAACCCCCGGCGCCCGCGCGCCCCGCGCACCCTGTCGGCAGCCACTCCGGAACCCCTCCGTCGCGCCTCCCTCGCGCTTCCGAAGCACCCCCGGACCACCCCCGCCGCGCCCGCGCACCCACTCCCCGCACAACAACTTTCTTCGGGGCACCTGTTGCCAAGATCACATTCAATGCGCTTAGATTGGTTCGAGCGATAAATCAAAGCGCTTAGATACTTCGCAGAACGGTGCCCTCACCGGCCCCGCCCCGCTACGCACCAGCCGAAGCACCGGGCCAAGGCATGAGCCGAACGCCAAGCCGAAGCCGGCCGCGCCTGTGGGACCGATGAAAGGAACAATGATGATCCATCCGAACGCCAAGAAGGCAGCCGCCGTCGGCCTCGCTGCCGCACTGCTGCTCACCGGCTGCGGCCGGGACTCCGCAGGTTCGTCCGCCGCGTCGTCGGCCAAGCCCGTTGCCTCGGGCCCGGCATCCGGCACCATCACGCTGTGGGCCCAGGGCAGCGAAGGCGAAGCCCTTCCGGCGCTACTCAAGGAATTCGAAGCCGAAAACCCCGGCGTCAAGGTCAACGTCACGGCCATCCCGTGGGACGCCGCGCTTAGCAAGTACCAGACCGCCATCGCCGGCGGCACCACCCCGGACGTCGCCCAGATGGGCACCACCTGGATGGGCGATTTCGCCAATTCCTTCGACGCCACGCCCCAGGAGATCAGCACCAGCGACTTCTTCCCCGGCTCGGTGAAGTCAACCGAAGTCGAAGGCACCACCTACGGCGTCCCCTGGTACGTCGACACCCGCGTGGTCTACTACCGCAGCGACCTCGCGGAGAAGGCCGGCATCACCAAGGCGCCAGAAACCTGGGATGACTTCAAGGCCCTCGCCAAGGGTCTCCAGGAGAAGGCCGGGGCAAAATACGGGGTCCAGCTGCCCGCCGGCGTCGCCGGTTCGTACCTGGACACCCTCCCCTTCCAGTGGTCCAACGGCGCGAAGCTGATGAACGACGACGGCACTAAGTGGACCCTCGACACCCCGGAAGCGGCAGAGGCGCTGAAGTACTACTCCAGCTTCTTCGCCGACGGGCTCGCGTCCAAGGCCGTGTCCACCGGAACCACCGCCGAAGCATCCTTCGTGGACGGTTCCGCCCCCATGATGATCAGCGGCCCATGGCACGTCGGCCTGCTCAACAAGGCCGGCGGCGCAGGCTTTGAGGACAAGTACAAGGTTGCCCCCATGCCCAAGGAGAAGACCTCCACGTCCTTCGTCGGCGGCTCCAACATGGTGGTGTTCAAGAAGTCCCAGAACCGCGACGCTTCCTGGAAGCTCCTGCAGTGGCTGTCCAAGCCCGAGGTCCAGCTCAAGTGGTACAAGGCCACCGGCGACCTCCCCTCGCAGCAGAGTGCCTGGAAGGACCAGTCCCTGGCGGGAGACAGCAAGCTCTCCGTCTTCGGCGACCAGCTCAAGACCACCAACAACCCGCCGGCCGTCACCACGTGGACCCAGGTCGCCGCGGCCGCTGACAGCGAAATCGAACAGATCGTCAAGGCCGGCAAGGACCCCGCGGAGGCGCTGAAGTCCCTGCAGCAGGCCGCAGATTCGATCGGCACCGGGAAGTAACAGTGGCCACCACCACAAACGCGATGCCTGCCGGCACCAAAAATGCCGGCAGGCCTCCGGCCAGTGCCAAGGTGCGCGCAGGGCAGACGCGGCGGCGCAGGAACGCGCTGACGGCGTGGCTGTTCGCGCTGCCTTTCGTCCTCATCTTCTCCGTGTTCATGCTGGGACCGCTGGTGTCGTCGTTCCTGATGTCATTCACCGACTTCACCAGCCGCGACATCGAGAACCCCCTGGCGGTCGGATTCGTCGGGATTGACCAGTACGCCGCGCTTTTCCGGAACCCGCAGTTCCTCCACTCGGTGTTGAACACCGCCTATTTCGTGGTGGTCGGCATCCCGCTCACCACGGTCCTTGCCCTCGCGCTTGCGGTAGCCCTCAACAACGGCATCACGCGTTTCCGCACCGCCTTCCGCGTGGGTTTTTACACCCCCGTGGTCACCAGCATCGTGGCCGTGGCCGTGGTGTGGCGGTTCATCCTGCAGCCTGACGGCCTCCTGAACGTCATCCTCGGCTGGGTGGGAATCGCCGGGCCGGACTGGCTCAACAGCACCACCTGGTCCATGCCGGCCCTGATCCTGCTGGCCGTCTGGCGGAACCTGGGCACGCTCATGATCATCTTCCTGGCCGGGCTGCAGGCTGTTCCGGGCGACATCCTCGAGGCCGCCGAAGTGGACGGCGCCAACGCCTGGCAGCGGTTCATGCGGATCACCCTGCCCATGCTGCGCCCCACGCTCCTGCTGGGAACCGTGCTGCTTTCGGTCGGCTTCCTGCAGTTCTTCGAAGAACCGTTCGTCATGACGAAGGGCGGCCCGCTGGATTCGACCCTGTCCGTCAGCTACTTCACGTACAACCAGTTCGGGTTCGGCAAATACGGCCTGGCCTCCGCGGCCAGCTATGTGCTCTTCGTGGCCATCGCGCTGTTGAGCCTGCTCCAATTCCGAGCCCTGCGATCCAAGGACTGAGGACCGATCCCCATGACGATCCCCGAAACTTCAGCGCCGCTTCCCGCGGCCCCAGCACCCGCCGCAGCGTCCACCGGAACGGGACCCGCCGCCGTCGTACGCGGAGCGGCCCCGGCCGGAACCACCGGTGGTTCCCCTCCACAGCGCAACGCACGACGGCGGTCCAGCCGCCGCGCGCCGGCGCGCCGCACGCTGACCTACGCTGTCCTGGTGGTCGCCGTTTCCGCGACTCTCCTGCCGTTCGCCTGGATGTTCCTTGGCGCGTTCAAGACCCAGGGCGAGCTCCTCCGCCGGCCCATCACCTGGTGGCCGGAGCAGCCCACGCTGGACAACTTCCTGGTCTGGTTCAACGAGCTGCACATCGGCACGTTTTTCCTGAACAGCGTGGTGGTTGCCGCGTTCACGGTCCTCGGCAACCTGCTGTTCTGCTCCATGGTGGGCTACGCACTGGCCAAGATGGACTTCCCGGGCAAGCGCTTCCTCTTCCTGCTGGTCATGGTCATGCTGATGGTCCCGGGCGTGGTCACGTTCGTGCCGCTGTTCGTGATGGTGAGCAAGCTGGGCCTGGTCAGCACCTACCCGGCCCTGATCCTGCCGTTCCTGGCCGCCCCGATGGGCGTGTTCCTGATGCGCCAGTTCATCATGGGCATCCCGGACTCCTTGATCGAAGCGGCCCGGATCGACGGCGCCGGCGAACTCCGCACGTTCCTGAGGATCGTTATGCCCCTGTGCGGGCCGCCGCTGGCCACCCTCGGCATCCTGACCTTCCTCGGGTCCTGGAACAACTTCCTGTGGCCGCTGGTGGTGGCGCAGACCGAGGACATGTACACCCTGCCGGTGGCCCTGTCCCTGTATTCCACCGGCCAGAACGCCACCGACTACGGCCTGCTCCTTGCCGGATCGGTCCTGGTGATCACGCCCATCATCCTGCTGTTCGTCTCCCTGCAGCGCTACTTCATCCAGGGCGTCGCAGCCACCGGCATCAAATAGGCCCCCACCTCCCCTGCCCTTCCAGACTTCACCTGACGCAAGAGAGCACCCATGACTTCACACACCCACACCAGCCCCCGCCTCGTCACCTCCGTGGCTGACGACGGCACCCCCTACCGGGACCTTAACGGCAACGGGATCATGGATCCCTTCGAAAACCCGGACCTCAGCCCGCACGAACGCGCCGCCGACCTCGTGGGCCGCCTCAGCCTCGAGGAAAAGGCCGGGCTGATGTTCCACACGGTCATCGAAACCGGCCCGGACGGCACCCTGCTGGAGACACCCGGCAACATCAGCAAGTCGCCCACCAGCACCGTGATCCTGGGCAAGTTCATGAACCACTTCAACATCCACGCGCTCGGCACCGCCCGCGAAGCAGCCCGCTGGAGCAACGCCCTGCAGACCCTTGCCGCGCAAACTCCCCACGGCATCCCGGTGACAATCTCCACCGACCCCCGGCACGCCTTCATCGAGAACTCCGGCGTCTCGTTCACGGCGGCCCATTTTTCGCAGTGGCCCGAGCCGATCGGACTGGCCGCCGTCGGCAGTGCGGACCTGATCCGCCGCTTCGCCGAGATCGCCCGCAAGGAGTACACCGCCGTCGGCATCCGTGCCGCCCTGCACCCCACAGTTGACCTCGCCACGGAGCCGCGGTGGTGCCGGCAGGCGGGAACCTTCGGGCAGGACTCGGAGCTCAGCTCGAGGTACGTCGTCGAATACCTCCAGGGCTTCCAGGGCGACGAGCTGGGACCGGACAGCGTGGCCTGCACCACCAAGCACTTCCCGGGCGGCGGACCGCAGCGCGACGGCGAGGACGCCCACTTCCCCTACGGCCGCGAACAGGTCTACCCCGGCGGCCGCTTCGACGAGCACCTGGCACCGTTCCGCACCGCCATCGCCGAGAAGACCAGCGCCATCATGCCTTACTACGGAATGCCGGTCGGTGTCGAGCTGGACGGCGAACGGGTGGAGGAAGTCGGCTTCGGCTACAACAAACAGATCATCACCGGCCTGCTCCGCGAGAAGCTCGGCTACGACGGCGTGGTGCTCAGCGACTGGGAGCTGGTCAACGACAACATCGTCGGAGACCAGGTGCTGCCGGCCCGGGCCTGGGGGGTCGAAGAGCTCACTGCGCCCGACCGGATGCTGAAGATCCTGAACGCAGGCGTGGACCAGTTCGGCGGAGAGGAATGCACCGAACTGCTCCTCGGCCTGGTCCGGGACGGGCTGGTCAGCGAAGAGCGCCTGGACGAATCCGCGCGCCGCCTGCTGCTGGTCAAGTTCCAGCTCGGCCTGTTCGACAACCCCTTCGTGGACGAGGACGCCGCGGCCGAAATTGTTGGCAACGCCGAGTTCCGGCGTGAAGGCCACCGCGCCCAGGCACAGTCCGTCACGGTGCTGGCCAACGGAACGCACGACGGCCGGACCGCACTGCCGCTGACCGGCTCACCCGCCGTCTACGTGCAGGGCATGGACCCGCTGAGTTTCGACGGTTTCGGAACTGTAGTGCAGGACCCGGACCAGGCGGATGTTGCCGTGGTCCGGCTGCACTCCCCATGGGACCACCGCGACGACCTGTTCCTGGAGCAGCACTTCCACGCGGGGAGCCTGGACTTCCCGCCGGGGCTGGTCTCCCGGCTCCGCACCCTGGCCGCAAAGGTTCCGCTGATCATCGACGTGCGGCTGGACCGGCCTGCCATCCTCACGCCCCTGGCAGAGTTCGCCTCGGCCCTGGTGGGCACCTTCGGCGTCTCGGACACGGCACTCCTCGACGCCCTGTTCGGACGCATCGAGCCCCAGGGCAGCCTTCCCTTCGATATTCCGCGGTCCATGGACGCCGTGCGTGCTTCGCGCTCGGATGTCCCCGGAGACACCGCCGATCCCCTCTTCCCGTTCGGGCACGGCCTGCGCCTGCCGCACGTCGTGGCCGCCACCGCCGCCGCTACCCAGTCAGGACTGAGCTCATGAACCAGCGCTTCGATGCCACCCCGGGATTCTCCACCGCCACCCGCCGCCAGCTCCTCGCCGGCGCGGCCGCCTTTGCCGTCACCGGATTCGCCGCCGCCACAGCGAAACCTGGCTTCGCAGCGGCAGGTGCGGAACCGGCGTCGTACTTTTCCCGCGCTCGGAACCTTGGCGGGGTGGACCGCAAGGTCATCACGCGCTGGGCCCAGGACACCTGGAAATCGCTGGTTGCCATGACCGATTCCACAACCGGCCTGCCGGCCGACTACATCGGCGAGTCCATCACCGCGCCTAGGCGCAGCGGATTCACTTCGCCCACCAACATCGGCGGCTACATGTGGAGCACCGTGGTGGCCCGGGAGCTGAACATCATCAGCGCCAGCGAGTGCCGGGAGCGGCTGACCCGCACCCTCACCACGCTGGCCGGCCTCAAGCACCACGAGCCCAGCGGCATGCTCTACAACTGGTACGACGAAGCCACCGGCGAAGTCATCACCGTGTGGCCCGAGAACGGAAACCCCGTGGCGCCGTTCATGTCCAGCGTGGACAACGGCTGGTTCGCAGCAGCGCTCATGGTGGTCCGCAACGCCGAGCCGAAGGTCGCCGGGCTGGCCAACACCATCCTGGGCAGGATGGACTTCGGGATCTTCTACAACAAGGACGCCCGGCCCGGTGTGGCGGCGGGGCTGCTGCGCGGCGGCTTCTACGATGTCAAACCACCGGTGGAAACGGTCCAGGGCAACTATCTGGGCAAGGGCGCTGACGTCTACTACACGATGAACCACTACGACGTCACCAACTCCGAGCCGCGGATCGCCACCTACATCGGCATTGCCCTCGGCCAGCTGCCGCCGGCGCACTACTTCGCCACCATGCGGGTCTTCCCGGACACCTGCGACTGGTCCTGGCAGGAGCAGAAGCCGGTGGGCCAGACCCGGACGTACCAGGGCATCGACGTCTTCGAGGGCGCCTACACGTACCGCGGCATGCGGATCGTGCCGAGCTGGGGCGGGGACATGTTCGAGTCCCTCATGCCGGACCTGTTCGTTCCGGAGTCCAGCTGGGCGCCGAAGGCCTGGGGCATCAACCACCCGCTGACCGTCCGTGCCCAGCGCGAGTTCGGCCTGGACGACGCCAAGTACGGGTACTGGGGCTTCTCGCCGGCCAGCCACCCGAACGGCGGCTACTCCGAGTGGGGCGTCGACGCGCTGGGCATGAGCAGCGACGGCTACCCGTCCGACGTCGAACGCACCAGCGTGGACACCGGCTTCGACGGGTGCCGCCCGGCCGGCAATCCGACCCCGGCCTGGGGCGACGGCGTGGTGACTCCGCACGCCGCGTTCCTCGCGATGGAATACGAGCCCCGCGAGGCGTATGACAACCTGGCCAAGATCGAACGCGACCTCGGCGCATACGGCGCCGGCGGCTTCTTCGATGCGGTGGCCGTCAAGTCCGGAACCATCGCCCGGCGCTACCTTTCCCTGGACCAGGCCATGGTCCTCGGCGCGATCGGCAACGTCTTCGGCGACAACGTGATCCGCCGCAACTTCGTCCAGGGCGAGGTGGAAGCGGTCATCAAACCGCTGATCGAGGTCGAGGAGTTCGGCGCGGGCCTGACCGGCTAAAACGCTCTCTCACCTCCCGGCGCAAGGACAACGGCGAGTGAGTGCGCAAGGACAACGGCGAGTGAGAGAGCGTCAGGGAAAACCGTGCAGGAAGTGAGAGAGCGTCGCCCGGCGCGGGGCGGGACGCGTCGCCCGGCGGGTCGCCCGCCGACGGCGGGACCGGGGCCAGGGCCAGGACCGGCAACCTACCGCTACATGTTCTCCGGAGTCTCGATACCCAGCAGGTCCAGGCCCTCGGAGAGCCTGTGGAGGACGAGTGCGCACAGGGCGAGCCGTGACTCGCGGACGGATTCGTCCGCCTTCAGCACCGGGCACTGGTCGTAGAACGAGGTGAACAGCTGCGAGAGTTCGAACAGGTACGCGCAGAGCCGGTGCGGCTCCAGCAGTTCCCCGACCCTTCGGAGGGTCGCACCGTACTCGAGCAGGTGGAGCGCCAGGGCCCGCTCGGCAGGTTCGACGACGGCGATACTCGCTGCCGCCGTCGGCTCCCCCACCGCCTCGCCCGGCGCACCCGCCGGCGAAACGGCCGGCTCCGCCGTCGGCTCCCCCGCCTTCCGCAGGATGGAGCGGATCCGGGCCGCAGCGTACTGCACGTATGGGCCCGTGTTGCCGCTGAGGGCCAGCATCCTGTCGAAGTCGAAGACGTACTCGGTGTCGTGCCCCACGGCGAGGTCGGCGTACTTCACCGCGCCGATGCCCACCTGCCGGGCAGTCACGGCGCGTTCCTCCTCCGAGAGCTCAGGGCGGCTCGAGTCCACCACGGCGCGCGCACGGTCCACGGCTTCGTCCAGCAGGGCCATAAGCTTCACCGGGGTGCCCGAGCGGGACTTCAGGATCTTGCCGTCTTCGCCCAGCACGTTGCCGATCTGCACGTGGGTGGCTTCCACCGTGTCCGGGAGCCAGCCGGCCTCCCGCGCGGTCTCAAAGACCATCCGGAGGTGCACGTTCTGCGGGGCGCCCACCACGTAGAGGATGCGGTCGGCATGGAGCTCCTGGACCCGGTACCGGATGGTGGCAAGGTCGGTCGTGGCGTACCCGTAGCCGCCGTCGGATTTGCGGATGATCAGCGGCAGGGGTTCGCCGTCCCTGCCCTTGAAGCCCGCCGGGAAGGTGCACAACGCCCCCTCGCTGACGCGGGCCAGCCCGCGCTCCTCCAGTTCCTGGCACAGTTGTGCTAAATGGGGATCGTAGGAGCTTTCGCCGGCGATGTGGTCGTCCTCGAGGCTGACTCCGAGCGTGGCGTAGATGGCATTGAAGTAGACCTTCGAGTGGTCAACCAGCCGCTGCCACACGTCCAGCGTTTCCTCGTGGGCCGACTGGAGGGACACCACGCGAAGGCGGGCCCGCGTCGCAAAGCTGTCCGGGCTGCCGTCGGAGCTGTCGAACTTTGCCCGCGCTGCCTGATAGAACGCACTGGGGTCCTCCACGAGCAGGGCGGCCTCGGGAGAATCCTCGCCGATCTCCAGCCAGTGCTCAATCAGCATGCCGAACGGCGTGCCCCAGTCGCCGATGTGGTTCTGCCGCATCACCGTGTGGCCCAGCGCCTCAAGGACGCGGACCAGGCTGTCCCCCACCACGGTGGTGCGCAGGTGCCCCACGTGCATTTCCTTTGCAACGTTTGGGGAGGAATAGTCGACGACGACGCGACGGGCTTGCGTCTCCGGCCCGCCTTGCGGCTGGGAAGCCTGGGCGTTGAGAAGCTCCTCGATCCAGGTGCCGTCGAACGTGAGGTTGATGAAGCCGGGGCCGGATATTTCGACGGCGGTGCAGAGTCCGTCGAGCTCCAGCGCCTCGACGATCCGGGCAGCAGCGTCGCGTGGCGGCAGGCCGACCTTCTTGGCGAGTGCCATGGCGGCGTTGATCTGGATGTCGGCGAACTGCGACGGCCGGACAACCGGGTCGGTGTCCCGGAACTCTTCGCCGAACGCTTGGGCAATAGCTGCCTGGACTCTGGGGACAACCATCTCGGCCGGATTATTCACAAGCTCAAATTATCAGCCCCGGCCCGTTCCGGCGCCCTCCCGGCTCCTGCGGATGAATCCGGTTAATCCGGAACGCTCCCCCATCTCCCGGCGTGTGCAGCCGTGGAGGTGAGAGAGCGTCCCGAAAAAACCCACCAAAGGTGAGAGAGCGTCCCGAAAAAACCCACCAAAGGTGAGAGAGCGTCCCTACCGGCTGGGACTAACCGTGACTAGGCGTCGGTACGGAAGACCTGGACCACAGACGGGCGCGGGGCGCGGGCCTGGCCTCGCGCCGGCGTCGTGCCTGCCGGAACGTAGTCCGGGAAGTACGAGTTGGGCGCGTCGAACGTGCCGTCTTCGCCCGGGTGCTGCACGGAGACGAAGACGGTGCGCTCGTCGTCGTGCACGATCGGTCCGCAGGTCTCGGCGTCGCGCGGCACGGCCAGGAACTGCTCCACCTTGCCGCGTTCGGCGCCGTCGAGCGTAACCTTGAACAAGCCGTCCGCGCGGCCGATGCCGGAGGGGGCGCCGTCAGTGGAGATCCACAGGTTGCCCACGGAGTCGAACGCGAGGTTGTCCGGGCAGGAGATCGGCGAGACCTGCTCCACCGGGAAGCCGGAGAAGTAGGTGACGTCGCCCTGGGCAGGATCGCCGCAGACCATCAGCAGGTTCCAGGTGAACTTGGTGGAGGTCTGGTCGCCGGTTTCGGTGATTTCCACGATGTGGCCGTCGCGGTTGGCGTTGCGCGGGTTGATCTCGGTGGCGCCTTCCTTGCCAGCCTTGCCGCGGTCCGAGTTGTTGGTGCAGGCCACGTAGACCTTGCCGGTGTGCAGGCTGGGCTCCACGTCCTCGCAGCGGTCCATCTTGGTGGGGCCCACCTTGTCCGCGGCCAGGCGGGTGTACACCAGCACCTCTTCGAGGGACATGCCGGGTACCTTGGAGGCCCCGTTCTCCACCAGCGGCAGCCATTCGCCCGTGCCGTCGAACGAACCGTCGGCAGGCACGGCGCCGGTGCCGGTGATCTCGGCGGCCGGTGAGTTCCCGGTGAACCTGGCGACGTAGAGGTTGCCGGCGGAGAGGAGGGTCATGTTGTGCTTGCGGTCGCCCTCCCGGTACTTGTCGGCCGAGACAAACTTGTAGAGGTAGTCGAAGCGCTCGTCGTCACCCATGTAGGCCACCATGTGGCCGGATTCCGCCACGATCACGTTGGCGCCCTCGTGCTTGAAGCGACCCAGGGAGGAGTGCTTCTTCGGCGTCGAGGTGGGGTCGAAGGGGTCCACTTCCACGATCCAGCCGAAGCGGTTGGCCTCGTTCGCGTACCCGGTGTTGCGGGTGTCGAAGCGGGGATCGTCCAGTTCCCACTGGCGGGCAGTGGCCTTGGAGGTCAGCCCGTAGCGGAGGTCCGAAGCGGACGTTCCCGGGGAGACGAAGTAGCCGTTGAAGTTCTCTTCGCCGGAGAGAATGGTGCCCCACGGGGTGGTGCCGCCGGCGCAGTTGCCCAGCGTGCCCTTGATGGCGCGGCCGGACGGGTCGTCGATGGTCTTCACCAGCGATGATCCCGCGGCGGGGCCGGTGAGTTCGTACACCGTGCTGTTCAGGTAGCGGCGGTTGAGTCCTGCACCCTTGACGTAGCTCCACGGCTTGTTCTTGTTCTTCCGCTCCAGCTCCACCACGGAAAGGCCGTGTGCCGCCTGGCCCACTGCGCGGACGTCAGCGGCCGGCATGGTGGCCGGGAACATGATGTTCTCGTTGGTGTACTCGTGGTTCGCGAACAGCACGGCGCGGCGGCCCTTGCTGCCGGGAATCTCCAGGATGTCCGAGTAGTCGTTGTTGTAGCCGAACTGCTGTTCCTGGGCGGCGGCCGTCTGGTTGTTGAGGTCGAAGTCCGGCGCGGTGTTGAAGATGGGGTCGCCCCAGCGGATCACCGGCTGCCAGGTGAACCCTGCGGGCACGGTCAGCTTGTCCACGTCCGCTGCAACGGACGGGATCGCGGTGAACTGAAGCTTGGACTTGCCAAAGCCGTCCTTAGCGGCGGCGGCGAGGCCGGTGCCGCCGTCGGCCACTGCGGTTCCGGCGGACGTTGCCGCGCTTCCGAGCACGACGGCGAGCGCACCGGCGGCGCCGAAGCCCAGGGCGGCGCGGCGGGACATCGTGGCAGAGGCGATGTCGCGGAAGTAGCTGTTGGAGCTCGTGTTGCAGACCTCGCCCGAGCAGGCGTTGTCACACTTCAGCGCGCAGGTGACGGGGCTGCGCTTGCCTTTGGTGTGGCCAAGCATGGGGAGTAGGGCAAACTTGCGTCCGGTCGTTTCAGACATGGGGGCCTCCAAGGGATGTGATGCGGTCCCGCCCACCCTTCCAGCCAATCCCAACCGGCAGCCGTCAGGCAGGTGAAGATCCGGTGAACTCCCCATCGATTGCTCCGTAGGCGCCGTTTTCGGCCCTCAATAGGGCAGTTACGGAGCAGTCGATGGTGCAAGCACGGCGTGGACGCGGCGGAGCCGGTCCAGCCACCAGTCCCGGCGGTCGGCGGGTGCCGCGTACCGCTCCAGCAGCCCGGCGTCGGCGGTGACATCGCGGACGCGGATGGCGCCGTCGTCGGCCACCAGCGGGTCCAGAGTGATGTCCTGCTCAAACAGCGAAACCGTTCCCAGCCCGCAGGCATACGGCAGTTCCGGGAGCGCCGCCGCCAGGGCCAGCCCGGCGCGGATCCCCACCGAGGTGTCCAGCGCGGAACTGACGACGGCGGGCAGCCCGGCCTGCGCCACGATGTCCAGGGCGCGCCGCACTCCCCCGAGCGGCGCCACCTTCACCACGATCAGGTCCGCCGCCCCGGCCCGCGCCACGCGGAGGGGGTCCTCTTCCTTGCGCACGCTTTCGTCCGCGGCGATCAACACGGGGACGCCGGCGTCCCGCAGCCGGCGGCGGACCTCGGCCAGGCCTTCGATGTCCGGGACCGGCTGTTCGGCGTATTCCAGTCCGACGGCGGACAGCCGGGTCAGTGCCTCCACGGCGGCGGGTACATCCCAGCCGCCGTTCGCGTCCACCCGGATAGCGGCGTCCGGGAGGGCGCTGCGGACGGCGGCAACCCGGGCGGCGTCGTCCTCGAGCGTCTGGCCGCGTTCGGCCACCTTGATTTTGACGGCGTCCACCCGGCCGAAGCGGGCCAGGACCTCCGGAACGCGGTCTGCGGGGACGGCGGGGACCGTGGCGTTGACCGGAATCACTGACCGCAACGCGGGCGGAAATCCCTGCCAGCCGGCTTCGACGGCGGAGGCGAGCCAGCGGGAAGCCTCGGCGTCCCCGTATTCGGGGAAGGGGCAGAATTCGCCCCAGCCCAGCGGGCCGTCCAGCAGCAGGGCTTCGCGCTGCGTGATGCCGCGGAACTTCACGCGCATGGGCAGGCTCACCACGTGCGCGGACGCCGCAAGCTGTTCCACGGAAGGAAGGTTCACCGAAGGGAGGCTCCGGGACTGGCGGGGTGCGTCGGCGGGCATGTTTTCACTCTACCGGCCAGGGCTGACAGCCATTCGGCCGGCCACTCCCCTGGTAGGGCCGACGGCGACTGGGGGTGAGCTTCACGTCTATGAGACTCGTCGCCGCCGGCCCAGCTCAAGGAGCCCGGGCATGCATTCCCTGCGCTTACCGCGGGGAATGCTGCGGGGTTCGGCCGGTCCGCAACCCGGCCGTTAGTAAAATGCTAGGGTCCGGAAGACGGCGCCGCATGAGTACCTGCTACTCGTTTTTACCCCCGGAGCGTACTCACGGAAGCGGCCACCACGCGCCGCAACAGCGCATGATGGCCGGCTGGTTTCCGTCCGTTTACCGGTGCCCGTGATCGTCATCCTTGGCGCGGTCCAGCATCTTGCAGATGTCCTTCGCGTGCCGGACGCTGTTGTGCGTGATCTCGCCGGACACTACTTCCTTCTGGTCGGTGGAGGCGTACACCACGTCGCCTGCCAGCCGTCCTTCGGTGAAGTAGAACGCCTTGGGCAGGCCCTCGTCTTCAAAGGCCTTTTCCTCAGCTGCTCCTATGGCATAGATCAGGGCTGGACCCCGGCCGGACAGGTGGGCGCTCAGCCCGTCTTGCGCAAGCCGCATGGTGAACGGACCGGAGACGTCCAGCTCGTCGATCGTGGCGCCGTCGGAGGCGCGGGTCAGGTCGATCGTGGCGTCGCCCCGGTACTTGATCACCAGGGTCCCGTCATCCTTCTTCTCGCCCTTGTACGTCACTTCGCGTTCGTCCCCGGCAGAGACCTTGATGGTGGTGTTACAAGCGTCGAACTCGTAGTCCGCGTAGTACGCGTCGGGAACGGAAACGTACTTCCCGTCAGTGTCCTCCGGGGGCCATGGCCCCACTGCACTTCCCCCGCCGTCGGACCCCGCAAACGCAGGGGCCGAAACTCCCGATAGCAGCGCCAGCGACAGGGCGGCAGGCAGGCACAATTTCCTCATTTTTCGGTTCATGGCAGCACTCCTGAAATGTGGCAGGAGGGGACGCATACGGACCTGTCCTGCCGATGTTAAACATCAAATGCCCGTAAGGGGCGAACGAGACCAGTTGTGATGCGGTGATGTTGCGGCCCGTGTGTCCAGGGCGGCAATACGATCAAGCTAGCGCCGCCGTCGCCGGGGTGTCAACGGGTTTTTGCGGATGCCAATGCCCTGCGTGTCACCGTCCCGGGACATTGGCATCCGCCACGGTCGCCGGCTTAGTGCTGGTCGGCTGACGGCCGCTGTGCTAAGCGTAAGAAGAACGGCCGCCGGCGGGCACGAGTATTTGCTACCTGTTTTGCGCAGGATTGCCGCCAGTGGCGCCCGCCGGTACGGTGCCGAAAAGCCGGTGCTCCGCCCCTACCGCACGGCCGGCGCCCGCAGACGGCTCCCAGCATTCTGTGGGACGCTGATGGTGATGAGTTCTCACCTTAAAGATTCCCGACGACGGCGGCCCGCCGGGCAGGTGCGTGGCGCAGTGGCACTGGCTGCGTTGTGCGTTCTCGCGACGCTGGCCTGTGTGGCCGGTTTGATTGCCACGTACTACTTCTTCGTGCGGACCACCACGGGACAGTACATTGACGAATCCGCCCTCGTAGAGGCCGTGGCCATCCACGGTCCGGCCGGGAAGGCCGCCACCAGGTTCCTGGACTGGCTGCCCACCATCTCCCTGGTGGTGGGCGCCGTCGTGGTCCTGTTTGTCACGGTGATCCGGAAACGCTGGCGCGCCGCGGGCATCGCCGTGTCCGCATGCATCGGCGCGAACATCGCCACGCAGGTCCTGAAGGAGCTGCTGCCGGAGCGGCCGTTCCGCGGCGTGGAAACCCTGGAGCTGAATTCGCTGCCGTCCGGCCACACCACGCTGGCAGCCTCGGCTGCTGCAGCGGTGTTCCTCATGGCGTCACCGCGCTGGCGGCCGTTCGCAGGGTTCGCCGGCGGCAGCTTCGCCATAGTGTCCGGGATTTCGACGGTGGTGAACCAGTGGCACCGCCCGGCCGACGTCATCGCGGCTTTCCTCCTGGTGGGTGCGTTCGCCATCCCGGCCGGCTGGCTGATCATCCGCACCGGCAACACCTGGAACGTGTGGGACGGCTTCGGCGGGCACTGGGCGTCCTCACGCTGGTGGATCCGGCTGCCCGGCCTGCTCTGCCTGGCGTTTGCCGCGGCGGCCGCGTTCCTGCTTACCCGTTACGTCCCCGGTCAGGGCGGCAGCACCACGAGCTACTTTTGGGGCGGAATCTCACTGATTGTGGTGGCCGGGTATCTGGCCACCGTGGCAACCACTGCTCTGTTTGCGTTTGCCGCACGACGGCGGGTGGCCGGCCGCCGCTAACGGGCCGCCGCTAACGGGCCGCCGGCCACTGCCGCATGGCGCTGCGCCGCCCTACTTCAGGAACGCGGCGTCGAAGGAGTTCAGGTCCACCGGGACGCCGTTGAGGCTGTGCTCAAACTTCTGCTGGATGCCGACCCGCATGGTGGCGTCCGTGTTCCAGCCGCCGTACTGAACCGGAGCGGGAGCGAGGTAGTCGGCCGTCCAGGTGGAGTAGTTGAGGTTGCTGGTGTTGGTATCCCAGAGCGGAACGTCCGTAAACTCCGCGCTGTCGCCCATAAGTGCTGGCCACATGCCGCTGCCGCTGTAGATCACGGGCCGCACACCCATGCTGCGAACTCCGTCCACCATGTCGCGGGTCACCGGGGGGCTGCCCGGTTCCACGTCCAGGGCGAAGAACTGAAGCTGCGCTGCATACGGGCCTGCCGCGCTGATGCCGCCCTGCCAGCAGCTGGCGTCGCGCGTGTACACGGCAATCTTCAGGCCGGCGTCCAGCGCCATCTTGAGCTGGGGCTGGGTGCGGTACCAGGGCTCGCAGGTACCCCAGGCGGTGGAGTGCATGACGTACAGGCGGATCCCGTCGTCGTACGCTTTTTTGAACCAGGCAGGGTCAGTGATCGCTGCGGTGGTGTCCACCACCTTGACCGAGGAGCTTGCGGTTGGCGGGAGGGCTTCCGCGGGCTGCATCTTCGCCTCCTGGACTGACGCTTCCGGCGCTGCGGCTGCTGGGCTGGAAAAGCCCAGCAGAAGCGGCAGTGCGGTCACGGCCGCGAGAAGATTCATGTGAAGCAAACGATACTCCTGGGTCTGGCTGGCCCGGTTCGGACCAGGGGTGCGCATGGCCCGGTCAGGCCGCGTTGGTGCGGTGTGCGGTGTGCGGTTGATCAGGCCCAGTTCCCGTTCAACCTGCGGGACGTGCAAGTAGCACTAGCCTCCATATCCAACCATAAGGGGTGATGCAACTGTCGGTGAGAACCCGCCAACGCGAGCGTTGACGCCGGGCACTGATACCGCTGTCAGCAGGAAAGACACCTTCCATTTACATTTCTGCCGGTCAGGGCCAGAATAATTCGCACCACAGCCTCCCACTGGCTCAGCAGCGAGCTGGCTTCCATGCTGCTAAAAACAGGGGGTTGCTCTGATGGCCGGTATCCACGATTCCAAGCTCTCCGGGCGGGTGGATTTCCCGGCCAGGGCACGGGCTGTCGCCTCCATTCCGTCGCTCCTCAGGGTCCAGGGATTCCTGCGCACGCATGCCGGCCGCCAGGACAAGCCGGGCATCTGCGACTTCACGCTCGGGAACCCCCATCAAATGCCGCAGGAGGCATATGTTGCGGCGTTGCGGGACCAGCTCGAACCCCGGAACGAAGGCTGGTTCGCATACAAGACCAACGGCGTCGAGGCCCAGAATGCCGCGGCGGGATCATTGCAGCGTCTGCTGGAGATGCCATTCGAGCCGGACGACATCCATTTAACAACGGGCGGCTTCACAGCCATCGCCATGGCGCTAAAGGCCGTGGCCGATCCGGGCGACGAGGTAATTTACAGCCTGCCACCATGGTTCCTTTATGAACCGATCGTCGTTGAAGCCGGGCTGGTTCCGGTCAAGGTGCGCATCAACCCCGAAACGTTCGACCTTGACCTGATGGCCATTGCCTCCGCCGTGACTCCCCGGACCAGGGTGGTGATCGTCAACAGCCCCAACAACCCCACGGGACGCATCTACCCGGAGACGTTGCTGGTGAAGCTGGCCGCCATGCTGGAGCTCGCCTCGGAACGGAACGGACGCCGGATCTACCTCCTGTCCGATGAGGCATATAACCGGATTGTGTATGACGGTGCCCGCTTCCACAGCCCGGCCGAGTACTATCCGTACACCCTGCTGGCATACTCCTACGGGAAGACGCACCTCGCGCCCGGGCAGCGGGTAGGGTACCTTGCCTTGCCGCCAACCATGCCGGACCGGGACGTCCTGCGGGAAATCCTGGGTGCGCTGCAGGTTGCCATGGGCTGGATCTACCCCAACGCCCTGCTCCAGTACGCGCTGCCCGCGCTGGAGACGTTCACCATCGACGTGGCGCAGCTGCAGCGCAAGAGGGACCGTTTCTTCGAGGAGCTGACCCGGATGGGCTACCAGCTGCACCGGCCGGAAGGCTCGTTCTACCTCTTTGTCCGCTCCCCTGTGGCCGACGACGAAGCATTCGCAGAGTCCTTGGCTAACCATGACGTGTTCGTGTTGCCGGGCGTTTTGTTCGAAACACCCGGGTTCTTCCGGATGTCACTGACCGCCAACGAGGAGATGGTGGAACGCAGCCTGCCCGCGTTCGCTGAGGCCATCCGACTCGCGAACACCAGCTAAACATTGAAGGCCATATGTTGACTCGCCGCAGGTCGCGGAGGAATATCGCATTTGTCCGCACCGGTGCTGTCAGGGCTAACCACCGTGCAGCGCGGGTGGCCCCAGCCGGAAGAAGGATCGCCCATGTCCATATTCGCCACCACTCCCGAAAGCCAGGCGTTCGGCCTGAAGGCGAAGATCTACGACGACGAGCTGCGGTCCCGCGGTTATGTCGCCAAATTCACCAAGGACCTGTCGGTGAACCCGGAAGCGTACGTGGCGTTTGAAGCGCTCATCAGCGCCATCACCCAGAAAATGGATCTGCGCCGCTACGAGCTGGTCACCCTGGCCGCGGCCCAGGCGCTCGGATCGGCGCACTGCCGGCTTGCCCATGGAGTGAAAGCCTTGCGGGCGATTGACGAGGACGAGCTGGTCCAGATCGCCCGGGACTACCACAACGCGGGACTGTCACCGGCCGAGGTGGCCATGATGGAATACGCCGAAAAGCTCAGTACCGACGCCGAGACCATGACGGACGCGGACACCCTCGACCTGCGCGACCACGGCTTCACCGACCGTGAAATCCTGGACATCACGCTCGCGGCCGGCGCCCGGAACTACATGAGCCGCGTGCTGCAGGCCATCGCTGCCGAAGTGGATGTTCCCACCAAGCTCTCCCCGCAACTCCGCAGCGCTTTGCTGGCGCCCTTGGCGCAGTACGGAGCAGCCGCGAAGCCCCGCCACCGCGACGCCTGAACCCGGTCAAACCCTCTCTCACTTCCGGCCCCAAAATCCCAAACCCTCTCTCACTTTCTCAAGAAGAGTGAGAGATGGTTTGGGAAAATCATGCAGGTACTGAGGGAGGGTTTCAAAAAAGCCCGCAGGTAATGAGAGAGGGTCCAGCAGACGACAAGCGCGCTCCTATGCCAAAGCGGCGGCGAGCGCCTTGAGGATCCACTCCCGGTATGCTTCCGGGGTCCATCCGGCGTCGTTCACCAGGGTGCGGTAAGCCTGCGGATGGCCCAGGGACCAGATGGCGGCGGCGGCGTCTTCGTCGGACATGCCCGAGGTCAGGCCGCCGCGTTCCCTTACCGCCGCGGCCGCCTCGTGATACCGCGTCAGCCGCTGCAGGGCGCGGGCCTTTTCCAGTTTCGCAACGTCGGCATCCACGGCTGCTGCCTGCGCGATCACGCCCAGCACTGTGCCGGTCCGCTGATGCACCTCGACGAACCAGTCCGCCAGCATGGCCAGCAGCGCTTGAAGATCCGGAGCTTGGCGGGTCCGCTCACGCATGAACTCCAGCACCTGCGCCGGCGCATTCGGACCTGAGGCGGCGTCATCCAGCACAGCTGAGAGCAGTGCTGCCTTGTTTCCTACGGAGTTGTAGACGGTCTGCACCGCCACGCCGCTCTCGGCAGCAACGCCTTCGATGGTGGTGCGCACGTAGCCGTTGGCAGCGAAGAGCTCGCGGGCGGTGGCCACGATGTGCAGCCTGGTGTCCGCCGCCTGTGCCGTCCTTCGGGTGATGCGGGGAGCTGTTGTCCTAGGTACTGGCGCCATGAAATTAGACTATCCCTCCACTCACTGGAATGGTATTCTAATCACATCGAAAAACAGCAGTTGTTCGGTCATAAGGAGCCAGTAATGGACCAGGACATGCAGCAGTTTGATGTGGTGGTGCTCGGCGCCGGCCAGGCGGGACTTGCCGCCGGCTATCACCTCTCCAGGACGGGACTGCGGTTCGTCATCCTGGAGCAGGCACCGCGGATCGGGGACGTCTGGCGGGCAAGGTGGGATTCCCTCCGCCTCTTCACCCCGGCCCAGCGCGTCGGCCTTCCCGGCCTTGCGTTCCTGGCCGCGCGGAACACGTGCCCTTCCAAGGACGAGTTTGCCGACTATCTCGAGGCGTACGCCCGGAAGTTCAGCCTCCCGGTCCGGACCGGCGTCCAGGTGCTCAGTGTTGGCGCCACGGGGACCGGCTTCGCCGTCACCACCACCGGTGGCGTCCTTCACGCGCGCAACGTGATTGCCGCTGTCGGCGCCAACGCGCTCCCCCGCATTCCGGCTGCGGCCGCCGGCCTGGACGCCGGAATCCTGCAGCTCCACAGCTCCCAGTACCGGCGCCCTGCGGACATCCCGGACGGCGACGTGCTGGTGGTGGGCGCCGGGATCTCCGGTGCAGAGATCGCACTTGAGCTCGCCGCCACCCACCGCACCTTCATTTCCGGCCGCCCCACTCCCCACGTGCCCGATCCCGTGCTGCGCTGGGCCGACCCCCTCTACTGGCGGTTCATCCATTTCGTCCTGACAACGGACAACCCGCTGGGGCGGAGGGTATCCGCCAACTTCCACCGGCACGGAGCGCCGCTGTTCCGGATCTCCGTCAAGGACCTGGACAGGGCAGGCGTGGTCCGGCTGCCGCGGTTCCGTGGCGCTGCCGGCGGAAAGCCAGCGTTCGACGACGGGACGTCCCGGAGCGTACGCACCGTCATCTGGGCGACCGGCCACAAGCCGTCGCTCGACTGGATCGAGGGACTGCCCGTGACGGACTGGGGTTGGCCGATCACCCGCCGGGGCGTGGTGCAGGAGCTGCCCGGACTGTATTTCGTGGGCATGCCGTTCCAGTACTCGCTCACGTCGGGGCTAGTAGGCGGGGTGGGCCGGGACGCGGCATACGTCGTGGACGGCATCCTGGAGCGCACCAAGGCGGGCGACCCCACGCCAGCGAAGTAGTGCCCGCCCCAACCGGTAGTGAGAGAGCGTCGCGTAAAAACGCGCCGGTAGTGAGAGAGCGTCGCGGAAAAGCGCGCCGGAAGTGAGAGAGCGTCCCGGAAAAGCGCGCCGGAAGTGAGAGAGCGTCCCAATCGGTTGGGGGCTAGCCGGGCGGGCCAGGAAGGGCGTGGTGCGCAGCGGGGTCGAACGCGTCGAACCTGGACGAGCCCATCATGAAGATCCCGCGCTGGGGAATCCAGAAGTCGCCCAGCCGGGTCTGCACAGGAAGTGCCTGCAGGGAACCCAGGTCTTCGCCCTGCAGCGTGGCGGTGCTGCCGGAGATGAACCACATCCGCCTGGGGTTGGCCCGGAAACCCTGGCCGTTGGGGACCCGGCCAACCAGCCCGATCCTGCCGGCCTGCAGCGAGGGCCCGGCCACGGCTCCCATGACCCGCAGGAATGCCGGGTTGCCCCACAGTTTCGCCGGCAGCGCGGAGGCGAGCGCGGACATCGCCCGGGTGACCGGTGTGGCGGCGAGGCTGACCTCCCAGTGGAGCCCGACGTCGTCCGCTATATCCACCGTGAAGCGGTGGTCGTCGAGCCATGCGACGTCGATCCGGTGGACCGATGTGGCCTCCAGGGCGCTGCCGAAGTAGCGGGGGCAGGACACGTCCGCGGGCACGTCCGTGTACATGATCCAGGCGCCCGAGGGGCGCCGCAGCCATATGGCGGTGTAGCCGGGGCCCACTGAGGTGGCGGAAAAGCGGCGCAGCGCGAGGAGGTAGCCGGAGCTGAACGGCTGGCCCATGATGCCGTAGCCGGTGAACCGCTCGTCCTCTCCTTCGGGGAGCCGGGAGTCGCGTTCCGCGGCGGCGATGAGTGATCTGATGGATTCCATGGCGCGCTCCTAGGCCTGCCTGCGGTAGGTGGCCTCAACCACCTGGTACGGATCGTGGCCTGGCACCACGTTGTGCATGGTGATGCGCCCGCCGTTGCCGTCGCCGGGTTCGATGTGGATCTGCCAGCCCCAGTCGGGTCCCTCCGGGGCGGGATAGGAGCCGGTCAGCCGGACCACGCCGTCGCCGCCGATGTTCCCGGACAGGGTGAGCCACTCCGGCCCGGAGTGGAAGGAATCCACCCACACCGCCGTGGCGCCTGGTCCGGAAGAAGCGTCCGACGGCGGTGCCTCGCCCGCCGCCGTCGCCTCACCGCCTGGTCCACCACGAGACGCCGGCCCCGAGCCCAGGAGCAGCAGGCCGTTCTGCGGCTGGCCCTCGTGCGCCCACGTGTACTCGACGGTCACGAAGTCCTTTGCCGTCACCGCCACCGTCGCGGCGGACACTGATTCCTGGTACTCGTCCGTGGGCATGATCCGCATCCGGTTGTGGCCCTGCCAGGTCCCCGTGAACGGCGCCAAACATTCGACAATTTTCATACCGGCAGTTTGGCCCTGATCCGCCCGCGCCGCTAGTGGGCCGCCGGCCATTGGTTCCGGCGGGCCGTGACGGCGCGGGTAGGATCGTGAGGTGAAAAAACAATCCTGCAGTGTCTGCGGTTCGGCCTTGTACTTTGAAAATTCCGTCTGCCTGCAGTGCGGATCCAACCTGGCATACCTGCGGGACTCGCGCGCCTTGGTCCAGGTGGACAGCCAGGGCCGGCATACCGATGCGACGGGAGCCACCTGGCACCGCTGTATAAATTTGCTGCTATCCGGCTGCACCTGGCTGGCGCCGGAGAGCGGCCGCCCATGCTTCAGTTGCGAACTCACGCGTACTCGGCCCAACGACAGCGACGCCAAAGGACTTTCGCAGTTCGTGGCGGCCGAGCAAGCCAAGCGCCACCTTGTCGCCGAACTCGATGAACTCGGCATGCCTATCGTCACCCGCGCGGAGGATCCTGACGGCGGCCTGGCGTTCGACCTCTTGTCGAGTGTCAACGAAGAGGTGGTGATCGGACATGCCGACGGAGTGATTACCATCAACCTGGCCGAGAGCGACGATGCCTATCGCGAAAGAATGCGTTCCCAACTCGATGAACCGTACCGGACGATGCTTGGCCATTTCCGGCACGAAGTGGGGCACTATTTCGAGACCACGCTGGTCTTCAGCGACGACGGTCGGACGCGCGGGGCCAGGGAGCTGTTTGGCGACGACACCAAGGACTACCAGGCGGAGATAGACCGCCATTACAGCGAAGACGCGCCGGCGGACTGGAACGAAAAGTACATTTCGAAGTACGCCACTATGCATCCGTATGAAGACTTTGCGGAGTCGTTCGCCCACTACCTGCACATCTGCGACACCCTCGACACCGCCCGGGAGTTCGGCCTCATTTCAGCCGCTCCCCGGAATGCATCTTTCCGGGCGGTTGTGGAGACGGAGTGGCTTCCGCTCTCAATCGCGCTGAACCAGGTCAACCGCAGCATGGGCAAGGCCGATCTGTACCCCTTCGTACTCTCCGCGCCCGTGATCGACAAGCTTGAGTTCATCCACGGACTGCGCACTGCGGCGCCCGTCGGCTAAGACGGCTCGGCTAGTAGTTCCGGCGGTGCTTGAGCCGCGGAATCGTGATGGCGAAGACGACGGCGGCGGCGAACCCCAGCACTCCGGTGGCCCAAACGCCGGCCCCGAGTGAGATTGCGGCGGTGACGCCGGAGAGGAGGACCGGGCCGCCGGTGGCGCCGGCGTCGGCGATGAAGCGCCAGAGTCCCAGGAACTGGCCGCGGCCGCGGTCCGGGGAGAAGTCGGCGCCGAGGGTCATGATGAGGCCGGAGCTGATGCCGTTGCCGAACCCGATCAGCAGGGCCGCCAGCAATAGGCCCACGAAGCTGCCCGTCAGCGGAATGAGCATCAGGGCGGTGCCCATGATTACCGTGGACGGGATGGCCACCCATTGCCGGCCCTTGCGGTCCATGAGCTTGCCGGCCGGGTAGAACACCAGCATGTCGATCGCCCCGGAGAGTCCATAGATCAGCGAGGCGTGCGTGGCGTCCATGCCCAGGTTGTCCGCCCAGAGCGGGATGACCACCTGCCGGGACGCTCGCAGGGCGCTGAGCAGCAGGATCCCGGCGCCCACGGTGAGGAACACCCCCGCGTGGGACCTGGCGATGCCGCGCATGGTGGGTTCCGGTCCGCGGTTCCCGTCGGCGGAACCCGGCGCGGGCGGCAGGTCCGGGATGGTGACGGACAGGACGGCGGCCGCCGCCATGGCCGCAACGCCCACCCAGTACGCGCCGCTGATCCCGGCAAACTGCATCACGCCGGCGCCTACGAAAGGTCCGATGAAGATGCCGATCCTGCTCACGCCGCCCAGCGTGGACAGGGCGCGGGCGCGGAAGGCGACGGGAACGGCCTCGGTCAGGTATTTCTGCCGGGCCAGGCTGAAGACGCTGGCGGCCATCCCGACGACGACCATCGCCGCGGCGAGCAGCCACAGGCCGTCGGGAATCACCGAGGACAGCGCTGCCGCCGTCAGCGCCAGGGCACCGGCCGCGGCGGCGCCGACGATGGACCAGCGTTCGCCGAATTTCAGGGTGATCAGGGAGGCCGGCAGGTTGAAGAACCATGACCCCAGGCCGATCAGCGTGACGATCAGCGCGGCCACCGCCACGGAGGCGCCGAGGTCGCGGGCGGAAAGCGCCACCACCGGAAGCACCGCCCCTTCGCCGATGCAGAACAGCAGCGCCGGTCCGAACGCGGGGACGGCAATGCTGCGGAGGCTGAAGGCTTTGGTTGCTTGTGCGGAGGTCATCCCTTTCATCCTATGCAGGCCCGGGCAATACCGCCGCGGACCACCCGCCCCGAACCCCACACATCCTCCCCTCCCGCATCGTCCCCTTCCGGGCTTAGGATCAGATATCGCCTCATAATCTCTGTCGCAATCCCTCGGTTAAGGACGACCCATGACATCGAAGTCCGCCAGCACGCGTGAACCTGTCGAAGGGCCACCGGCGGCCAGCGGCGGGCTGGCTGGCCGGCTCAGCGATCTTGCCCGGGACCTGCAGCAGGAACAGGACACCGAAGCGATCCTGACGAGCATTGTCCACGCCGCCCTGGAACTGGTCCCGCACGTCGCGGAGGCCTCCATCAGCCTGGTGACCGGCCGCCGCACGATCGAGTCCCGGGCTGCCTCGGGCGAACTTCCGGTCAAAATAGACGCGCTCCAAAGTGAGATGGGACAGGGTCCCTGCCTGGAGGCAGCCTATGACGAACGCGTCGTGCGGGTTCCCGACATGGGCAAGGACAAACGGTGGCCCGGCTTCGCGAAGGCGGCCTACGACCTTGGCGCCCGCAGCATGCTCTCCATCCAGCTCTTCGTGGAGGGGGACAAACTGGGCGCCTTGAACCTTTACGGCCAGGACGTGAACGTCTTCGACGACGAATCGGAACAGATCGCACTGCTCGTGGCTGCCCACGCTGCCATCGCGTTCTCCGACGCCAAGGAAATCGCGCAGCTGACCCAGGCCCTGGACACCCGGGACCTGATTGGCCAGGCCAAGGGGATCCTGATGGAGAGGTTCAAAATCACGCCCCAACAGGCCTTCCTGGTGCTGACCAAGGCGAGCTCGGAATCGAACATGAAGCTCAGGGACGTGGCCGCACACCTCGCCAACAGCGGGGAGATTCTCACCCGCCGGAAGTGATCGGAGGCTCTGCACCGATGCAGTCCCGGAGCAAGGGCAGCCCGCGGGAGGGTTATGCTGGTTACGGACCTGTTACCGGTCCCGGCCCAGCAGGGGGCACCTACCAGGACGTTACATGTCCTGATGCAGAAGGTTGGCGCTCATGCCACGGCATCTCCCCCTCGATGAAATCACGTTCACACTCGCCCGCGTCAAGGGCCTGCTCCTGACCCAGGAGAAGGTGGAGCGCGCCGTGCAGCTGCTCGCCGAGGGTGTCCGCGACGCTTTCCCGGGATGCTCCGGCGCGGGCGTGTCTTTGGTGGACGAAGAAGGCGGCCTGTCCAGCGCAGGGCCCACGGACACTGTGGTGGTCAATGCGGACGCGGCGCAGTACGAGCTCGGCCAGGGACCCTGCCTGCACTCCTGGGAGTCCCAACGCACCGTCCTGGTCAACGACGCCGGAACCGATGACCGCTGGCCCCTCTGGTCCAAGGCCGCCAGGGATCTCTCCATAAAGTCCGTGATCAGCTCGCCCCTCGTGGTCGCCAGCAGGTGCCTGGGGTCTTTGAAGGTCTACTCACCGCAGCCCGGAGCCTTCGACGATGCCGCAGCCCGCTCCCTGGAAAAATTCGCCGTTCCCGCCGCCACGCTGCTGGACCACATCCAAGGTTCTGACACCCCGCGCCGCTTCACGGAAGTGGTTACTGCGGCCCTGCACAGCCGGGATACCACCCACCGCGCCCAGGGGATCCTGATGCAGCGGCACGGATACGGCCCGGAGCGCGCCCTTGAGGAACTGATGCATCTGTCCAGGTCCAGCAAGCAGTCACTTGTCAGCGTCAGTGCGGAAATCCTCAGGATCTGTGCACGCCAAGGGCCGGTGGGCCCTTCCTGGCAGTAGCCTGGAGCGCCTAAACGTACCCGTCCACAATCGCGGCCGCGATTTCCTTGTAGGCGCGCCGCGTCTCCGGCTTGAGCACATCCAGGGTGACCAGGTCGCCGTCGGCCACTCCGCGGTCGTGGGGAACGGCGATCAGCTGCCGGCAGATGCCGGAGAGGTGTTCCTCGATGGCGTCCTTGTCCACGCGGGAGGAGACCTCGTCCTTGTCCGTGATCACCACGATGGCGTTGCGGGCCAGGTCCTCGTAGCCGTGGCTGGCGAGCCACTGCAGGGTGCTGCGGGCGCGCTTGGCGCCGCTCACCGCGTACCCGGCGGCGATCACCAGGTTGTCCGCGGACTGCAGGATCCCGCTCATCGCATTGTGCGTCACGCCGGTGCCGCAGTCGGTCAGGGCCACGGAGTAGTAGCCGGAGATCAGCTTGCGGATGCGGAGGTATTCCTCGGCAGTGAGCGAGTCGGACACTTCCGGGTCCTGCTCCCCCGCGATCAGGTGCAGGCGGCCGGCGTGGTGCATGTAGCGGGCCAGCGCCGTCAGGGAATCAACGGATTCGATGTTCTTGAGCAGGTCCGTGATGGTGCGCGGGCTGGACTGCTGGTAGATGCCTTCGCCCAGTGCGCGCTCCACGAGGTCGCCCGAGTCCGGGTTGGCGTCGATGGCGCAGGGGGCGTCGCCGCGGAATTCGGCGAGGGTCAGGCCCACGCCCACGGTGGTGGAGGTCTTGCCGATGCCGCCCTTGAGGCTGAGCACTGCGGTGTTGTAGCTGCCCTGCAGCTGGCGGGAGATGCGCCGGCCCAGCTCGTCCTCTTCGCGCTGCCGGGGGCCGGGGCCCAGGTTGATGGCCCCGCCGGTCATGGCGTAGAGGGCGCCGCGGAAGCCGCCGCGGGGGCGCGGCTTCTGTTCGCGGACAAAGGAACCTGGCGGGGTGATGAAGTCGGAGATGGGCGCGTCCGCTGCGGCCAGTTTGGCGGCCTGGCGGGAAACGTTCGACGGCGGCGCGCTGGGTTCCGCGGGGACGGCACCCCTGCGGGAGGTGGCCGGCCGCGCCGCGGGCTGCACGGCCGGCTGGTCCGCCGGCTGCGCGGGAACCGAGGCAGGAACGGAGGCCGGCACCGGGGCGGGAGCTGCCGCGGGAGCCTCGGGAGTTGCTTCCGCTTGAGCCTGCGCGTCGGCGACGGCTGCCGCTTCGGCCCAGGAACTCCGCCGGGTGGGCGCGGTGCGGCTGTTGTTCGGGGTGGCAGCGGCGGGCATGGTTCCTGTCCGGGCATCCGAAGATGCACCAGCCGGGCGACGGAGGTCGCGGCGGCGGCGCGTCTGGGGCTGCCCTGCATTCTTTGCAGTGGCGCGTGCGTTCTTATCGGCCGATTCGGGCATGTTCGTCCCCCCAGGACATTCGGCAAAGCGTGCAACGGCTCTTTAGGGCTTCGGTCAAACAGCAATTCTAGGCGCAATAGGCCAAAAGTCCCCCACATATCGCCGGAGAGAAAGCGCACACAGTTGCTCCGGAGGGGCGTGCGCTTTACATTGAGGCATGGCCAACTCTCCCGAGCACGAACGCGTCCTGGAACTTCAGGACCTTATTGTCGGCACCCAGAATGTTGCCGAGTTCCTGGAGCGGCTGTCCGTCATGGCGGCAGGTGCGCTGAGCCGTGACACCTCCGGCACCATCGAGTGCGGCGTCACGCTGAAGCGGCGGCGCCGGACCTTTACCGTGGCCGGGAGCAGCCCGAAGGCGGTCCTCCTGGATGAGATCGAACAGCGCATCGGGGACGGTCCGTGCATCGAGGCGCTCAGGGTCAAGGAGCCGGTGCTGCTGGCCGACGTGGACAAGGATCCGCGCTGGCCGGAATACCGGAAAGCGCTGGCGGATGAGGGCTGCCGGGCCACCCTGGGTGTTCCGCTGGAGCTCGGCGAGGATGCGGCCGCGGCGCTGAACTTCTTCGCGTTCGAGTCAGGCGTCTTCACCGCTCCCGTCATCCGGGAGGCCGTGGAGTTTGCGGATCTCGCCGGCGGTGCCGTGCGCCTGTCGGTGAAGCTGGGCACGGCGCAGTCACTGGCGGATGACCTTGCCGCCGCGATGGAGAGCCGCACGTCCATCGACCTGGCGTGCGGTGTGATCATGGGCCAGAACCGCTGCACCCAGGCCGAGGCGATGGCCATCCTCACCAAGGTGTCCAGCAACCGCAACCAGAAGCTGCGCACGGTGGCCGAGGAGATGCTGGCCAACCTCGCCGGCGGCGACGTCCGGACCCACTTCGACGCCTAGCCGGCCGCTACTCCCCGCCCGTCAGTCTCTTGGCGAGCCCGGAGAGCAGGATGCTGATGCCCTCGTCCAGTTCCGCCTCTCCGTCGTAGTCCGCCAGCACCGGTGCGAGCTCGCGCAGGTGGGGGAAGTCCCGCGCCGGGAGCCGGTGGAGGCCTAGCCGGAGCAGGGCCACGTTTTCTTCCGGGTCCACAATGAACTCCTGAAGTTCGTTCAGGATGTGGCCGTAGAGGAATCCGTAATACGCGCGGTAAACGTGGAGGGCGTCGTTCGGCTCGAAGCCCGCCTCGATGAGCAGTCCGAGGATCTGCTCCAATGGCCGAAGCGTCCCCAGCGGCCGGAGACCCAGCGGCGTGGACAGCGGGCGCGTCACCAGCAGCGGCACAACGTTCGGGTGCCGGAGCGCCAGGAGCCGGAGGTCGTGGGCAATCCGGCGCAGCTGGGCCTGCCAGTCAGGGTCGGTCGGGAAGATCGCCAGCTCATTGAGGACGAGTTCGGTAATGCCGTCCAGGAGGTCGGCACGGTTGGCGGCGTAGCGATACAGGCCCATCGGGTCCCGGTCCAGGGCCTGGCCCAGCCGCCGCATGCTCAGGGCCTCGAGCCCTTCGGAGTCCACCAGCTCGAGCGCTGTCTTGAGGACTTCCTCCCGGTTCAGCCTTCTTCTGGAATCGGTATCCTGCGGGGCTGGCATGGCGGTTGGTCCTTAGCTCGGGATGGCGCGGGGTGATTGCATTCGGATGTTCACTCTTGCTTAACTCGTAGTCTACGCCTAGTGTCTACAGTGTAGATGTCTCCGCAGGGAATAGTTTCAGACTTCCGGATTCACCTCATCACTGCTGCTAGTCAAGGGCGTGAGCCACCTCAGGCCTTGTGCAGTGATCTGAGGTGCAGCTGCTGTAGCCGAACGGCGGCACATGATGCACGGTACGGAAGAGAGCCAACCATGGGCGTTTCAAAGATTGACCGTTTTCTCAGCGAAGCCACCGCTCCGGACCATGACGGCGGCGCGTCGCTCAGGAAAGACCAGCTCTACGGGCTGTACACCAGCTGGTGCATGCTCAATCAGTTCGTCCCGGCATCCGCCGGGGACTTCTGGTCGGAGATGAAGACCCGCAGGATCAGGTCCACGGACAGCCGCCTGCGCATGACCGGGGCCGCCGCCGCGGACTATATCCTGGCCACCCGCCCGGTTCTGGTCTAGCGGCCGCAGGTCCAGTAGAAGCACGACGACGAGAGGCCGGTTTGCGGTCAGCCTTGGAGGCTGACCGGGGAACCGGCCTTTTGCGCGCCCGGACTACGGCCGTCCTCCGGGCACCGCCCCCCCTATCGCGGCAGCGCCTTCATCCCCTTCTTCGAGAGCGCCGATCGCTGGCCGCAGTTGGAGCACATGATGCGGTACGTGCGGGACATGGTGAAGATCGGAACGAAGAACACCGTGAATTTGGAGGCCCGTTCCTCGAGGTGCTGCTCCACGTACTGGCCGCAATAGCGGCACGCTGAGTGCCTGCCGGGCAGTGCCCGCAGGACGGTCTTGAGGCCGAACAGTAGAAGCATTTCTGCCTTTCTGGGTTACTCGACCCTCGGTGGCGAAACACCCGACTATTCAGGATGCTTACGATCTAATAGTAATCATGCTTAGTATTGGAGTGAGGTTTAACCAACAAAACCGTCACCGTGCCCCCAGCCGCGGTCTCCCGGAAGGCAGGCAACACGCACATGGCTTTGGCCCAGCAGAACAGACCGGCAGGATGGTCCACCCACCGCTTATTGTCGACGGCGGCGCGGCTGGACGAGCGCAGAATCAACCGGCAGCTTGTTGGCCTGGGCCTCACGAAGTCGTCCTTCGACGCTCTTGATTGCGTGGAGGAGCTGGGCCCCGCCACCCAGAACTGCCTGGCAGACGAGCTCGGAATAACCGCTCAAAGCCTGGGGAAGATCCTGGACCGGCTGAAGGACCTGGGCCTCCTCACCAAGGAACGCGGCGCGGGTGACGGCAGGAGCCGGAGCGTCAGGCTGACGCCCCGGGGGCGGTCCGTGCTGCGGACTGCCGAAGAGCTGGTGCGTGGACTCCCCCGCCCCGAGCGCGACGTCGAGGTGGACCTGCGCCGGCACCTTGAGCAGCACATCGCGCACCTTACGGATTCCCAGCAGGCCCGGGCCGAAGCCCAAACCTAGCGCAAAATTTCCCTGTTACAGCGGTTACAGAAGTGACAAAAAGAACCTTTAGTGAATCTTGATCATTTCTTTGAACCGACTTGATGGTGCTCCCGGAGACTCGATCTATCGGAGCCACCCAGGCCTCGAGGGTCTGCGGATACACCGCACAAGTTCAAGGGGAACTCAATGAGCAAAGTAGCTGGACGCAAGAAGCGCATCATCATCACCACCGCAGCCATGCTGGCCATCGGCGGCGGCGCGGCTTTCGCATACTGGAGTGCAACGGGCACCGGCGACACCACCACCGGGGCCGGTTCAACCGAGAATTTCACCATCACCAGCTCCATCGAAGGCGAGCCGCTGTCCCCCGGCGGCCCAACCCAGAAGGTCACCTTCGTCGTCACCAACCCGGGAAGCGGCGTGCAGAAGCTTTCCGCCGTGGCTGTGACGGTCGCCGGGGACAAGGGCACCCCCTGGACTTCCGTTGAGGGCTGCTCCGCCGCGGACTTCACCGTCGGCAAGCCCACCTTCACGCAGACCGAGATCGAACCCGGCAAGAGCGTCACCGGAACTGTGACCCTGCAGATGAAGAACCTGGCTGATACCAATCAGGACGGCTGCAAGGGCGCCACGGTTCCCCTGCACTTCGCCGCAAGCTGAAGAGGCAACGCACTCACGTTCTTCCTCCTCCATACCGGCACGCTCATCCCCCAATGGTGAGCGTCCCCTTTCCCGTCATCCCCCCGAGCCAACCTCGAGAAGGTCCGAATGCACGGCAGGCGCACCACCAGCTCCCCCGAAGCCCTTAAGGGCCCCCGGCGGGAGCTGGTGCTGCTTAAGCGGCTGTTCGGCCGCAGCGCGGCGGCAGGTGTCGCCATGATTTTGGTGGCACTCCTGGGCGCCTCGGCAGCTTCCGCATACTGGCCGGCTTCCGGGACGGGAAGCACGACGGCGGCAGTTGCCACCCTGGCACGGCCCACCAACGTGACGGTCCCCTCAAGCAGCAACTCCAACGTTGCGGTCAGTTGGACAGCATCCATCGGCCCCACTGTTCCCACGGGATATTTCGTCACCCGGGTCACGGGCACCACGGCAGTTGCTGCCTGCGGTAGCAGCACGGCAGCGCCGGTTACAGGTACGTCCTGCACGGATCCCTCAGTGCCTGAAGGCACCCACAGGTACGTGGTAACTGCGGTTCACCGCTCCTGGACTGCCGTCAGCGCAACCAGCGGGAACGTCACAGTGTCCAGCATCAATGACCTTCGCTTCGGCATCCAGCCTGCGGCGTCGGTAATTGCAGGTAGCGCCTTGCCGGCATTCACCGTGGAACTAAGGACCGCCTTCGGGCTGCCTTTCTGGAAATCCGATGTCCCTGTGACCATCGGCGTGGCAAGCAATCCCAGCGGCGGCACGCTGTCGGGAACCGTAACGGCCTCCACCAACGGCTGGGGTGAGGTCACGTTCAGCGGACTAACCATCACCAGGGCCGGCACTTACACCCTGATTGCGACCAGCCCGGGATACGCCGGAATGGTGAGCTCACCGTTCACCGTCACGGCAGCGGCCGCCACGCAGCTTTCGATCACGGGACCTTCTTCAGGCACCGCCTCCACCACCGCCATCATCGGGCCATTTGTCGTGCAGCGCCGTGACGCATACGCGAATCCCGTGACAGCGGGCAGCACCACAATGTCGCTCGCGTCGAACTCCACGGGCACCAAGGTGTTCGCCGCGACCGCCGGCGGCGCAAGCATCACCACTGTGACCATCCCGGCAGGGTCCGCGTCGGCGTCGTTCTTCTATGGTGACCGGATGGCTGGCTCGTGGAATCTGACGCCCTCCGCAACGGGTCTGTCCGCTGCTCCAAAGCCCGTCACCATCACCCCGGCTGCAGCGAGCAAACTAAAGTTCGTCCAACAGCCGGCCTTCGCCGGCCAAGGACAGAACCTCTCTCCGGTAGTGGTACACATCGTCGATGCCTTCGATAACCTCACCGCCAGCACCGGACGCGTGGTGATATCAAAGGTGACCAACCCTGGCAGTCTGTCCGGGAACCCTTTGTACGCCGACGCAATCGGTGGTGCTGCCACCTTCAACAACCTGTCCGTCTCGGGCAACGTGCGGGACTGCATCCTGAGGGTTACCAGCGAGGGGCTTACGGCAGACAGCGAGCCCTTCAGCGTGCGGTAATCGCCCGCAGTTGGGCCTCCTATTAAATCCGGAACAGGGCCGCCGCCACCACGCCCGCGGTGAGCACCAGGAGAACGCCGAGCAGGACGTAGCCGCGCCATTTGGGGCCGGAGCGGTGGGGATTGATATCTACGTAGGGCATTACCGGCGGACCTTAACGGGAACGGGCTTCGCTGCGGCACCGCGCTTGAGGCGGAGCATCACGTATAAAGCGGAAAACGGAATGAACAGGGTGCCCATCAAAACGCACAAGGCAAAGGCATAGTCGGTCAGAGCCACAGAACTACCTCCAGGATGCGTCGTTGCACTCGAAGCGGCCTGCAGGACTTAAGACTCTGGCGGCTGCGACGAACGGTGGGATCCCAGTATCGGATCCCTCCTCACCCTACGTGGGCGGCGCGGACTTGTCTAACGCCGTATAGGCGCACGACAAATGATGTCAACTAAGACTTTGCTATCGCATGTGGGGCCCGGAGTCAGCGCCGGAGCGCCATGACCACCACAACGGCCGTTGCCACGGCCAGGGCTGCCAGCCCGATGTACGCGAGCCTCTGGCGCCGCCGGCGGCGGAGTTCGCGCCGGGAATCCCTGGCAAAATGCATGCTCATGCGGCCCCCAAAAAACCTGATCCGTTCTGACGCAGGTGATGTTACCTGCACAATGTTTCGGGCAACTCAAGTCAAACGGTTTGTGACGCTTCGCTCACCTGAGGGTGAAGGCCACGCTCAGGACGACGGCGATCAGGGAAAAGACCGCCAGCCCGACGTACGGCCGCCAGACCCTTCGGGGTTTTGCAACAAGTTCGGCCCTGTGCCGGCCGCGCGGAGTGACGCTGGATGTAGTCATGCCTCGACGATAACGGTCCACCTGGTACTGCCGACAGAGTGTGCGGTACGTGCTTTCACGGCAGCAAATACTCGTGCGCCGCAGATTTCCGCACCCACAACACCTAGCGCCCCCTCAACGCTGAGGAGCATACTTATATCGCCGCCCAAATCGATGGATGTTCTCCACCCGGGCGGCCCTTCACCGGCAGTTCCCATCGGGTCCGCCGGCATCCTGGCGAAGGCGGGCAACTCGCACCCCGCGTTTCGCGTCCCTTACCGAACAATGAAATCTCGGGTCTCAGAGGGTTGGAAGAAAAATGAGGAATCGCACCAAAACCGGACTGATGTCCATGGTCGCCGCGGCCGTCCTGGCCGTAGGCCTTACCCCTGGAGCCGCAGTCGCCCATGAGGGGCACGAGGGCTCAGGGCACAGCAGCTCGGACAAGAGTGACGACTGGAAGAAGAGTTCGGAGCAGCGCAGGCTGGTCAGGACGCTGCGCGATGTCACCGACGAGTACCGCTGGCTGGCAAACGCCGAGGCCGACGGGTACAAGAAGATCACCGAGTGCATCGATAAGCCTGGAACCGGCGCCATGGGCTTCCACTACGCCAAGGAATCGTTGATCGATGACAAGACCCAGGCCCGCAAGCCGGAGATTCTCGTGTACATGCCCAACGAGCGCGGACGCATGAAGCTGGTGGCGGTGGAGTTCCTGTCCACTGCTGCGGAGCGGCCGGAGATCGCAGGCCTGGACTTTGAGGACGGGCCGTTCCCTGGCACCTTCGCGCTGCACGCCTGGGTGTGGAAGGACAATCCGGACGGCATGTTCGCGGCGTTCAACCCGGCCCACAGCTGCCCAAAATAGTGTAACGACGCGAGAGGGGTGACCGGCAATCACCCCTTCGCGGTAATTAGCGCCCTCTGCAGGAACGGAATGAGCATGGTGTTCCTGCCCCATACGGGGTCAAAGATCTGCAGCTCCCAGCACTCCGCCAGCGACTTGGCGAGCGTCTCGTTAGTCCAGTCGGTGTAGGTTTCATGGGCGTAGGAGGGTCCGCCGGAGGTGCCCAGCCACGTGAACTCCCGGGCGCCGTCCAGGGTCACGCAGATCCGGCCGCTGCCGGATTCTCCCGGCGGGAAAGCCAACAGCACCAGTTCCGTTTCCACCAGCACCGCCGAAATGATGGCGGCTGCCTGCTCAGTGCAGCGGCCCGTCACAAAGGCGCGTTGCCCGTAGCCGCCAGCCACGTCGGCCCCGGGCTGTGAGTCGTCGGTCAGGAACCCCAGCCTGTTGATGGCCGCCAGGGTGTCACTCATCGGGCCGTTATCGCCGGCGAACTGGGGCGCGGCGTAGCCGGGTACGTAGCTGAGCGAGCCCTCCAGCCAGTGGGCGGTCAGCTCACAAGCACCTTCGAGCGTGGTGCAGTTGCGCCACGCGTCCTCGTCCGGGACACCTTCAAACATCCGCCTGCTCCTTCAGATACCCCACACGGTCTTGAGCAGAATGTATCACTGCTCACATGCGCCACGTGAGTCACGTCCGTAACACCAGGGTGCACAAGCCGGCCGGGCACTTATCGGCGCGCGGCCACCGCCCCGCTTCCCGCCGTCCAGGAGATGCGGCCACCCTGGAAGTCCTGGGCGGTGCCGCCGGCGTAGGGATATTCGCCGGTCACCGGATAGCCCAGCCACCCGTTCTCCCAGCCCTGCGCTGCATAGGCGGTACGGATGGCGCCGCGGTTGATCTGCGCACCGGTGGCCGGGGACCAGTAGATGGTGCCGCCCTGGAACGACTGGTACACCCCGCCGTCGCGCAGTCCGCGCACCTCATCGGTGGTGGGGTACCCCAGGAAGCCGTTCTCCCACCCCTGGGACGCGTAGACGGCACGGATGCCACCGGCGTTGATATGCGCACCGGTGGCCGGCGACCAATAAATGGTGCCGTCCTGGAACGACTGGTACACCCCGCCGTCGCGCAGTCCGCGCACCTCATCGGTGGTGGGGTACCCCAGGAACCCGTTCTCCCACCCCTGCGACGCGTAGGCGGTCCGGATGGCTCCCGTGTTGACGTGCGCGCCGGTACCCGGGGACCAATAAATGGTGCCGCCCTGGAACGACTGGTACACCCCGCCGTCGCGCAGTCCGCCCACCTCATCGGTGGTGGGGTACCCCAGGAAGCCGTTCTCCCACCCCCGCGACGCGTAAACGGCACGGATGGCTCCCGTGTTCACATGGGCACCGGTAGTGGTGGACCAGTAGATGGTTCCGCGCTCATAGTCACGGTATGCGCCCTGGTCGCGGCCGTTGCCCACGAGGGGTCCCTTGGGCAGGCCGAGTGCTGCGGCCCCTCCGGCGGCCTGGTACTTCACTTCGATGGGATCCGCCACCGGAGAGGTGGGCGCCGAGGTGAAGGAGACGCTCGTCCCGAAGAACCGGCTTCCGGTCACCGTTACGGACAGCACCGCCCCGATGTCGGCCGGTTGCAGATGGTAACTCCCGGCCTGCGCTCCGGGGACGGCGGTGCCGTTCCGGCGCCACTGGTAGGAAAATTCGACGTCGCCGGGGGTCCAGTTCCGGACGACGGCGGTCAGATAGCTTCCGACGACGGCCTGGCCGCCTACTCCCGGGGTGCTCCCGCTGATGGTCCGGTCGGTCTGGAAGCTGAGCGCTGCCGTTGCGTCTACCACGCCGCTTCCGCAGGTCTTGGTGATGCAGGCCCAGGCGTACTTCCGGGACGTAGCCTTCATCCGTGCTTCCACGTTGGCGGGGGTGGCCATGTCCCCCAGCCGGGACATCAGCAGCGCGGCAAGTCCGGAGGCGTGCGGGGCGGCCACGGAGGTTCCTTCGGAGACGGCATATCCCTCGGCCCCGGCCGCCTGGGCGCCTGTGTTGAACGCCACCGCGATTCCGTCCGCCGTCGTCTGCGTCATGTCACCGCCCGGCGCCGCGACGTCTACCACGGATCCGTAGTTGGAGTATGGCGCCAGGAGGCCGGTTCGGGCAACGGCGGCGACGGAGATCACGTTCTGGCAGTTGGAAGGGCTTGACGAGGCGGCTGGCGTGTTCTGGTTTCCCGATGCCGCCACCACTGCCGCCCCGGTGTTGTATGCGAAGTCCACTGCATCCTGCAACGCGGCGGAGCACGGCTGGAGTGCCCCGAGGCTCAGGTTGATCACGCGGGCCGGGGTGGGATTCGAGGGCAGTCCGGCGATGCTTCCGCCCGCGGCCCAGATGATGCCGTCCGTGATGTCGGACAGGTAGCCGCCGCACGGGCCCAGGGCCCGGACCGGCAGGACCTTCGCCTCGGGCGCCACTCCGGCGATGCCTTTGCCGTTGTTGGTCGTGGCAGCGATGATGCCCGCCACCTGTGTCCCGTGCCAGGAGGACCTGCTGGCCGGGGCGCCGTCCCCGCACATCCCGGCGGCGGTCCAGTCACCCTCATCACGGGGGTTGGCGTCGCGGCCGTCACCGTCACGGGAATAGGCGGGATCGGACATCATGTCGTATCCGGGCAGCACGTTGGCGTTCAGGTCCGAGTGGCTGGTGATCCCGGTGTCGACCACAGCCACCACCACGCCGGCGCCCTTGCTGGCGGTCCAGGCACCGGCCAGCCGCATCGCTCCGGCGGAATCCCAGAGCGACCACTGCTCCGGGTAGAGGGGATCGTTCGGGGCGGCGGCGGGGTACATCCTGGTGTCCGGCTCTGCGTGCTCGACGGCGGGGTCCGCCGTCAGCGCGGCCAGCGCCTTCGCGGTTTGGCCGGCATCCAGCACGCGTTCAGCCCGCAGGACGCGGGCGCCGCCCGCCGTTCCGCGGATATCGCTCAGGTTGACGCCGGCGTCGCCGGCCACGTTGCGGTAGGACTCGGTCCGCAGCACGGAACCGGCTGCGGCTTGGGCCTTGAACTTAACGATGAACTGGTCCGTGGCGGAGCCAAGGCCCGCCGGGCGTCCGGCGTCCGGGGCCGCAGGAAGCGCCGCGCTGTCGCTGGCGGTGGCTGGAATCGGGACAGCCGTGCCGCACAGCAGTGCTGCGACAGCGGGAATCAGGAGGCGGGAAATGAGCCGGGTGCGCAGAGAGTGCAACATCGCGAAATCCTAGGGGCCGGGCGTCGGCCCCCAGGAGCCGGACCGTGGGAATGAGAGACCGCGATATCCGCGTCAAGCACGAGTGTAGCAACGGCTCCACCCCTGGCGGGGCTGGTGGGGGCCGGCATCTTTCGTGTGGTGGCAACGTAGGCGGCAGCCCGCACCGGCTTTGGGCAAGAGCAAATGCGGACTGCCTAAGCCATATGGTAAGCCAGCTTATGAAGATTCGTTTGCGATGACCGCATGGTTACGTGGTCAGCTCGCTCCAGTGGCTGTAGAACCGCTCCGCGATCAGGTTATGGCCGGCAGAATTGACGTGCGCGCCGTCCGTGTTGAAGGTGACGCTGTTCTCCGGGGTAAACCACTGCTCGCCGTATGCGTCGATGAAGGGGACGCCCGCAGTACGTGCTCCGGCACTGACGGCGGCATTGGTCTTCTTGAGGGTGGCGGCCAGCGGCTCGGGGGCGGTCGGACCCATGATGACAATCTGGATTCCGGGCCACAGCTCCTTGGCCTGGGTCACCGTGCTTGTGACCGCTTTGGTGACCGCGGCGTCGTCCCCGAGCAGTGCGTCGTTCTGTCCGCCTTGCAGGATCAGGACATCGGGCGTGTATTGGCGCTCGGCTGCGATCAGTTGGAGCCTGGCGGAGAACTGGTTCCCGTCGTCGCCGTTGGCTCCGCCGCCCCAGGCGAAGCCCGTGCCTGGAATCCCGTCAATCAGCGGTGTCACGTTCATCAGCGATCCCACCACGTGCGCCCAGCCGTCGGTCTCTGCCGCCGCACCCCAGCTGGCGGTGTAGGAGTCGCCCATGATCAGGACGCTGGGGTTGTCCGGGACGGTGATGGCGGGGACTGTAGTCGTGGTTGGCGACGGAGACGGCGAAGTCGCCGCCGCCGTCGCCGTCATACTGGCGGCGGAGACGGTGCCTGTGGGGGCCAGGGCCTCCGGGACCGGCCGCGGCGCCAGGGCTATGGCTGCCACCCAGAACGCCGCTACAGCCAGAAGCCCCAGGCCGCCGTAAGCGAACCACTCATTCCTGCGGATCGAGGACCGTCCCCCGCGAGTCTTCATCACAGGCACATCATAACTGCCCCCGTAGTGGCGGTCGTGGACCGCAAGTGCGTCAGGCGCGCTGCTAGCGGCGGGTGGCTACGGCGCCTCCGCCGGGCGTCCACGAGATGCGGCCGCCCTGGAAGTCCTGGGCGGTGCCTCCGCCGGATGGGTACTCGCCGGTCACGGGATAACCCAGCCAGCCGTTCTCCCAGCCCTGCGAGGCGTACGCCGTCCGGATGGCGCCGCGGTTAATCTGCGCTCCGGTGCCCGGGGACCAGTAAACGGTGCCGCCCTGGAAGGACTGGTAGGCCCCGCCGTTACGGAGCCCCCGGACCTCGTCCGTAGTCGGGTAGCCGAGGTAGCCGTTCTCCCAGCCCTGCGAAGCATAGGCTCCGCGGATTGCTCCCGTGTTGATGCGGGCCCCGGTGGTTGGGGACCAGTAGATGGTGCCGCCCTGGAAGGACTGGTACACGCCTCCGTTGCGCAATCCGCGGATTTCGCCGGTGGTCGGGTAGCCCAGGAACCCGTTCTCCCACCCCTGCGACGCGTACACGGCGCGAATGCCGCCAGTGTTGATGTGGGCACCGGTCGATGGGGACCAGTAGATGGTGCCGCCCTGGAACGACTGGTACGCCCCGCCGTCGCGCAGTCCGCGCACCTCATCGGTGGTGGGGTAGCCGAGGAAGCCGGTCTCCCACCCCTGCGACGCGTAGACGGAGCGGATGCCGCCTGTGTTGACGTGTGCGCCGGTGGCCTCTGACCAGTAGATGGTGCCGCGCTCATAGTCGCGGTACGCACCCTTGTCGCGGCCGTTGCCCACCTCGGGGCCTTTGGGCAGGCCAAGCGTTGCAGCTCCGCCGATCGAATCGTACTTAGCGTCGATGGGGGTGGCAGTGTGGATGGGGGCGGTTTTGAAGGTCGTGGTCCATTCCGACACCGCACCAGAGGCCAGGCGATAGTCAGTCTTCGCCCTCGCCGTCACGGTGACCGTCCCGGCGCCCGGGTGGGTTCCGGCGGCAACCACTTTGCCACCTACCAGGTACTCCACGCCTTCGGTAGCGGGAACCGTGAACGTGTCCTCTGCGGAACCTTCCTGGTCGCTAAATGTGACAGCTGCCGGCGTGACCGCGTGCGGCTCTGTCTTTAGTGTCGCCGTCCATTCGGCAGTAGAGCCTGCAGCCAATACGTAGCCGGGCTTTGCACGGGCGGTCACCGTGACCGTACCGGTGCCGGGGTACATCCCCGCGGCCTTGACCTCACCGTTGGCCGTGTACTGAATGCCCTGAACGTCAGGGATGGTGTAATTGGCCGCGGCGAAAATGGGCGGCGCGGCAGTTACGGTCAGCGGGTATGCAGCAAAATTTGTCGTTGCATAATACGTTCCGGGATACTCGCCTTTGGGGTTCCCCTGGTAGGCGTAACCGATGCCGATTTCGGTAAACCTGGAATCAAGCATGTTTAGCCGGTGGCCTTCGGAAGAAACCCAGCCCAGGAAGATTGCTTCCGGGCTGTCATCAGCCGCGATGTTCTCTCCGGCGGCAGACCACCCGGAAGGAATTTGGCTCGCAAAGTCGGGGTTGTGCTTGAATCCTCCCGCATCAGCAGTCTTGGTCGACCAATTCTGCGCGACGGTAGCGATGGCCGGGTTCGACGTGAGGGGTTCAACCCCGTTCTCTATCCGGTAATCGTTGATCCGGTTGAACAGCTCGGTCTTCTCGGCCCGGTAAGGGTCCGATTCCAGGGCGGGCTTTGCTGTTTCAGCCAGCGCTGCCGGCGCAGCGTACGCCGGAGCGACTATTCCGGGCACCAGAACCAAAGATGTCAAAAGGACTCCGAGGCCCCTCACTAATACGGACTTTTTCATTCATTCCCCCAAGTCAAATCTGACAATAACCTGAACGAATGTAACTCATCTGCTTTCCGTCAGCGAGAAGACCGGGCGCGAAGCGAATCAACGCTGGCAATTAAGAATCCATGCGCTACCTGGTCACCGGCTAATGGTGTGCCCGCGTCTCCTGCAGCCGCTTGATGAACCAGCGGGACTGCTCCGGCCCGTAGGGAAGCACCGGGATGGCCTTGGTGGCGTCGCTGGGGGTGTCTCGGATGGACTGGATGGCCTGGCGGACGGCGGTGGACATGGTGTTGGCCATGGTCTTCACGAACTGGTCGCTGCAGGGTTCGCCGTGGCCCGGGATGAGGAATTCGTAGCGGTGCCGCAGGGCGGAGAGGTGCCGCAGGGCGTCGGCCCATTCCTCCGGGAAGGAATCCTCAAAGGAAGGGTGCGAGCCCTGCTCCACGAGGTCGCCGGCGTAGAGAGTGGTGGAGGTACCCACCAGCAGGTCGCCGTCCGTGTGGCCGCGGCCCAGGTAAAAGAGCGTGACGGTCTGGCCGCCGAGGTCCACCAGGACGGGCTGGTCCTTCACGATGGCGTTGGGTACCACCAGTTCGGCGTCGGCGCCTTCGCCTGCGGCCATTTCGGGTTCCAGGGCGGCGACCATGCGGCGCTGCCGGTCCCCATTTTCCTCAATCTCACGTGCGCAGTTCTCGTGGGCGTAGAACTCCGTGACGCCGTCGGAAGCGAAGACGGCGTTGCCGAAGAAGTGGTCGTAGTGGGCGTGGGTGTTCACCACCACCAGCGGCAGCTGGGTCTTTTCGCGCACTGCGGCCAGGATTTCCCGGCCCTGCCGGGGTCCTCCGCCGGTGTCGATCACCATGGCGCGTTCGGCGCCGATTATGAGTCCGGTATTGAGCTTCGAGCCTTCGGTGGTCAGCACATGGTTGCCCTGGCCAACCTCCATCCATCGCGACATTCTGTTCTCCGTATTCCTGCGTTCCGGCGATCGTAGGCCTCGATTCTACCCACGGCTTGCTGGTGGAAGCCTGAAGGAATGCCCGCGGCTCAGGCCATGTCCGCCTCCATGTCTCCGGTTGACTGGCAGTCCTGGCAACGGCCCACAAACTGATGCGGGCAGTCCAACGCTTCATAACCGTCCCCGAGATCCAGCGTAATCTTCATGGCGTTCACTCCACCGTGACGCTCTTGGCCAGGTTGCGTGGCTGGTCCACGTCGTATCCCTTGGCGGTGGCGAGTTCGAGGGCGAAGATCTGCAGCGGAACGGCTGCCAGCAGGGGCGCGAGGAGCGTGGGCGTCTCCGGGATGTAGAAGACGTGCTCGGCGTAGGCCTTGACCGCTTCGTCGCATTCCTCGGCGATGACGATGGTTTTCGCACCGCGGGCCCGGACCTCCTGGATGTTGGAGACCACCTTGGCGTGCAGCGAGTTTCGCCCGCGCGGGGACGGGACCACCACGAATACCGGCTGGCCTTCCTCGATCAGCGCGATCGGGCCGTGCTTCAGCTCGCCGGCGGCAAAGCCCTCGGCGTGGATGTACGCAAGTTCCTTGAGCTTGAGCGCGCCTTCCATGGCCACCGGGAACCCGACGTGGCGGCCCAGGAACAGCACCGACTTGGCCCCGGACATGGACCGGGCCAGCTCCTTGATCTCGTCCGCGTGGTCCAGGACCTGCTGGATCTTCGCCGGGACCTTGCCCAGGTCGGCCAGGATGTCCTTGATCTCGCCCTCACCCTGGAACTTGTTGCCGCGCAGCTGTGCCAAATAAAGGCCCAGCAGGTAGGCGGCGGTGATCTGCGCCAGGAAGGCCTTGGTGGACGCGACGGCGATCTCCGGGCCGGCGTGCGTGTACAGCACGGCGTCCGATTCGCGCGGGATAGTGGAGCCGTTGGTGTTGCAGATGGAGAGGGTCTTGGCGCCCTGTTCCTTGGCGTAGCGGACGGCCATCAGGGTATCCATGGTCTCGCCGGACTGCGAGATGGACACAATCAGCGTGTTCTCGTCCACGATCGGATCGCGGTAGCGGAACTCGTGGGAGAGCTCCACCTCGGTGGGGATGCGGCACCAGTGTTCGATGGCGTACTTGGCCACCTGGCCGGCGTACGCGGAGGTGCCGCAGGCGAGCACGATGATCTTGTTGATCTTCTTCAGGTGCTCCGGGTCGATGCGCATTTCATCGAGGGTCAGCTTGCCGTCAAGGTCCGAGCGGCCCAGCAGGGTGTTGGCCACGGCGTCGGGCTGGTCGTGGATTTCCTTCTCCATGAAGGACGGGTAGCCGCCCTTCTCGGCCGAGGCCGGGTCCCAGTCAACGTGGTATTCCTTGCCGTGGGCCGGGGCCCCGTAAAAGTCGGTGATCTCCACGGTGTCCGCGGTGATGGTCACGATCTGGTCCTGGCCCAGCTCCACGGCCCGGCGGGTGTAATCGATGAAGCCGGACACGTCCGAGCCGAGGAAGTTCTCGCCTTCCCCCAGGCCCACCACGAGCGGGGAGTTGCGCCGGGCGGCGACAACGACGTCGGGCTGGTCAGCGTGCACGGCCAGCAGCGTGAACGCGCCTTCAAGGCGCTGGCAGGCAAGCTGCATGGCCTTGGTCAGCCCGCCCTTGGAAGCCTCGCCGTTCAGCTGGTTCCGGAAAATGTCGCCCAGCAGCGCCGCGGCCACCTCGGTGTCCGTCTCGGACGCGAACACAGTGCCCTTCTCCAGGAGCTCCAGCTTGAGCTCGGCGTAGTTTTCAATGATGCCGTTGTGAATCAGGGCCAGCTTGCCGCCGTCGGACAGGTGCGGGTGCGCATTCTGGTCCGTGGGCCCGCCGTGCGTGGCCCAGCGGGTGTGCCCGATCCCGGTCACGGAATCCGGCAGCGGCTTCGCTTCCAGTTCCGCGAGCAGGTTGCTCAGTTTTCCGGACTTCTTGCGGGACGAAATCGTCCCGTCCGACACCACGGCAACACCCGCCGAGTCATATCCCCGGTACTCCAGACGGCGGAGTCCCTCAAGGACAACGTCCAACGCGCTATGGCCAACATTTACCCGGCCTGACGAATGACCTACGTATCCTACGATTCCACACATAGCTGTATCGCTTCCCGTCGTCCCGTTCCTATCCGGAAAAAGTCACAAGGTCATGCTGCCCTGTGTACCAAGAAGTGAAATAGAGTGGCTGCTACCCGTTATTCATGCAGGAACTCCTGAATGGAAAGTGTGACGCCGGGCGGGTCCGCTTAACCCACACCAGGGTGGAGGAGCGCGGGCCACCAGATCTGGGCCGCAAGGATCGCCACATTTACGACGGCGAAAAGGGCCACGCCCCTGAACCAGTAACGATAGCTCTGCCGGGCCTCAAGAAACCCTTGCTTTTTGGGAGCGCCGTGTCCGTTACCGCTCAGGGTTTCCGGAACTGTATAAATCCTGTTGGTGAAGAAGTAATTGCGCCTGCTGATATGGGAAATTCCCAATTCCTCTTCAAGGCGGTGCATCAGTGTCTTGTCCATCTCGTTGAGGAAGCGATGTTTGGCCATGAGCTGCAGGGACAGGACGGCAACAACGAGCCCCAGTCCGGCCGAAGCAAAAACAGCCACAGGGCTTGCCTCATGATTGAGCGCGATGGTGAGCAGAAATGCCTGGGCCGTAAGGGCCAGTGTGGGCGTTTCCCACAGCATGGCTTCCTGTTCCATTTCACGTTGAATGAGCATCTCGTACGTGAACAGGGCCTTGGCGTTTTCTTCGGCCCACGGCCCCGCCACACTGCTGCTGCGGGATCGCCGCCGTCGAAATAACATAGACCCACTGTGCCCTGACTCGCAGCGCCCGGCGATTAACGACACCCGCTTCGCAGCAGGTGGACGAAGACAGGTAGTGGACACTCTGGCACGATGGCTTGCTGGTCCGTAGGCTGCGACCCATCCCGTCTACCAGAAGTGTTTGAGCGAGGGAGAAATCAATGAAGATGTATACCCGGGCCACGGCGGCCTTTATGATGACCTGCGGATTGGGGCTCTTCGCAGCCGCCGCGCCTGCTGCTGCAGCAACGAACGAGGTTCTTGATATTGGGAACGGTACCCTGCTGGCCAAGGGCCTTGGCTTCAGGATTTCCTACACGTATACGTGCCGGCCAGGATTCGTTGCGACATCGGTGATCGATGTTGAGCAACTTGTAAGTAAATCCCGGCTGGCGGTTGGAGTCGCGGGAAGCACAAGTCCGACCCCCTGCACGGGCGATCCGCAGACCACCACCGTCGTGGGAGTCATCAAAGATGACATTCCTTTGAAGAGCGGCGTGGCCCTAGCGAGGTTGACCGTCTATGTGGATAACCAAGTAATCTCTGAAACACTCGAGTTCCGGGAAGAAATCCGGCTCAGCAATAAGTAAGCACGTCCGGGTCAGGTAACCGGACCGGACCGGGCCGGCCGGTTACTTGACCTCAAGCTTTATGGTCGTGGACTTTTCAGCGGCAGCCACCGCCACCTCGACCGTTCCCGTTGCAGCCCCTGCCTTGAGTCCGGCGGCCGTTGCAACACCCAGGTCGTCAGATACATCCGTAACAAGAGTGGCGGGGAAAGCAGCGTCACCACTCTTGACGGTAAACGTCACCGTCACTCCGGCGATTTCCTTTCCGTTGGCGTCCCGGAGCTCCACACTCAGCGGCGCGAAGTCCTCCCCCGCGGAAACCGGTGAAGGCAGGTCACCAACGAGGACGAGGCTGTCCCTGGATTGGGCAGCCTGTCCGGAGGCAGAAGGCTCCGGACCGGATCCCGGACCCGCCCCCGCGCACCCAGTGAACAGGACGGTCGCCAAGCCTGCGGCCAGAGTGACCGACCGTCGAAGGTGAGGCGTCACTCAGCGATCTCCAGCGAGATCGTGGTGGTTGCGCTGCCCGAGGAAACGAAAACCGTGACAACGCCCGGGGTAGCCCCTGCTATCAGGCCGAAGGCAGTTGCCTGCCCATCTTCGTATGTGTTGGTAACTTGAACAGGACCGCCCTCCTCGAAGGCAGCGTTGTCCGATGTTACTTGGAATACAACGCCCTCGTCTTGCCCAACGGCACCACCGTTGTCAGATACCTGAACGGTGATCGGCAGGAACGTTTCACCCGGGGCGACGGGTTCAAGTTCGCTGACGAGTGAAATGGTTCGAAGTCCTGATGCGGCGGCGGCCGGTGTAGCAATAGCTGCCAGAACGACGGGCGTCGTCCAGACGCCGGCCAAAACGACTTTCCTGCGGCTAACGCCAGGGGTGCTTTCCATGTGACTTTCTCTCTTTCGTGTATGGGTTGTGATTCGCCCGGGGGCCGGCCACGAGTGGCTGGCCCCCGGGCGAACGCAGTCTTAAGGGGTCGAATTCAGCTCGGGAAGGGTCAGAGGCGCCACTCCGGGAACTGACGCTGTGACCTTGGCAGTCCCGGTCGCAGGGCCCGAAAACAGCTCCAGTGCCGGCCGCGCCCACCCTTGTGCGTCGGTGAATCCGTTGGAGCTAAGGGCACCGCCGGCGAAGGAGGCAGCGCCGGCAACGTCGAATCGAACTTCCACGTTGGCAACCGCAACACCCACGCTGTCCAGGACCCGGACGGGCTGATGGACAAATGTCTGCCCGACCCGCACGGACTGAGTACCGGCGTTGTCAGGCTGCAGCAGTGCTGGCAGCCCCGGTCCGGCTGCGGAGTAACCCGCCGTGGACACGCTGCTCGCTGTCCCGGCCACAGAGGTGAACGTGAGGCTGCCTGCGGCGATCTTGGTCAGGCCCGTTGCGAAGGCGTGGCTGACGGCTCCGCCCGGAGCCACTGCCAACAGTGTTTTCTTCCCGTACCGGCCCTGGACGGTGATGTCGACGGCGGCCGGCCCCCTATTCTCTGCATTTGCGACGATGAAGATCTTGCCGTTGACAGCCTTCACGTAGCTGGAGCTCCGAACATCAATCTCGGCCGAGGGCAGCGTCACTGTCCGCTCGGGAAGTGCCAGGGCGGCTGCTCCTTCTGCCCGGGCCGTTGCGGTAACCGTTCCCGCCTCCGTGGTGGCATTCAGCGGAACCGAGGTGACGGCATAGCCGGATGCATCGGTTGCCACAGTCGTCGAGGGCATGTCTCCGAAACGCGCCGGTCCGGCGACGTCGAAGGTGACGGAGGCACCGCTCACCACTGTGCCGTCACCCCTGACAAGTCGGACCGCGTAGGGCGCAAAGACTGAGCCGGTGATCTTGGATTCGGAGCTGGAAGCATTTTCCAGCTTCAGCTCAGCTGCCGGGTTGTAGGCGGCGTAGCTGATCGCCTGCGATCCGGAGGAAAGCGCTCCCTTGGCCGTCACGAGGACGGTTCCTTGGGAGATCTGTTTCTGCCCGGTTGCAAAGAGGTGGGTCGCGGATGCGCCGGGTTCAAGAATTCCCAGGTTCTTGCTGCCGTACCGGCCGCTCAGGGTCACGGTCTTGGCCTCAGTAGACCCGTTCGAGACTTTGGCTTCCAAGGCGACCTTCCCGGATACCACCCGCGGAGTCACAGTGGCGCTGACGCCTTCGGGAAGGACCTGCGCAGCTACCACCTCCTGCGGTTGCAGGACCACGGCGGGCTGTCCCGGCACTTCAGCGGCCGCCGACAAGGTCCCACTGCCGCCCGTTGGAAGTGGAGTTGTGGACACCGCATATCCCTCGGCGGTCGTCCATGCCTTGTACGTCTTGGCCCCTCCGGCAAACGACGCCGGCCCGTCAACCCGGAACTCGACTTCCGCTCCCGCCACAGGGTTTCCATTGGCGTCCAGCACACGCAGCGCCAGCGGCTTGAGCACAGTCCCTGGTGCCACGGTTGTCACCGGGACCACTTGGGCAGCGATGGCTGCCCAGCCGGACCGGATTTCGAGGTTGACGTCGATTCGACGGTCAATCTCTTTTTCTCCAACCAGTGACAAGTCGAATTTCCAGAAGCCCGCCGGCACGCTACCGGTGACCTTCCCCGCCGAGCTCACGGTGAACGGTGTTCCCGCCGGCAACGGATTGTGGGTCACGGTCCACTTCCCGTGAACGCCGTCGCGGAGGTCCTTGACGCCGAGCGTTGTGTCGACTGCTTCATTGGCAAGGGTCACCATCTGGTACGGATTGGACTTGGGTACGGCTACCCCCTTGAGCTTTGTTGACGTACGGGTCGCGAAGGCTTTCAGGAGCGTGTCGTCACGCTCATGGTATGTGGTGTGCACCTCGTAGCCCTTGGCGACAGACAGCGCGGTGGCAACGAAGCCCACGAGGTTGGGTCGGAAGCCAATGGCAATTTGCAGTGAGTCGCACACGATGTCCACTGAGTCGCACAGGGACATTGTCACCGGCGCCACTGCTTCCGGAATCTTGGGTGTCCACTTCACCGCACCGACGCCCGTGTTGCTTACTGCTGACCCCTCCCGCTGGCCGCCGATCAGAAGGTGGTTTGACGCGTTGGCAACCAGATATGCTCCCGCGACCTTTTTCTCGGACACCAGCGCCGGATTGTCAGCCATGACCCTGGACAGGACCACGCCTCCTTGCGAGTACCCGCCGAGGACGAGCTTTTCGTACGGGCAGGCAACGTTACGTTGTGCAAGGAAGGAGGTAAGTTTCGTTACCCCTTCTTCAATGCTGGCCATATAGGTCTCGAAGTCCACTGTGCTGTCCCCTCCAACGAGGGGTACGGCAGCCGCCGGATAGTCGAGGTAAACAGCGGCGTATGTGCGGGTGGCTTCCAGCTCCGACTTGAGCTGTGTAGCCACCATGGTCATGTTGGGGCCCAGCAGCTTCTCACCGGAACCGGCAGCGCCCACGAACAAGACGTCCATGCACTGGGGCGCGTTCATGGTGCTTCCGCTGATGATGCCGGCTCCGGAGGCAACGGGCAGGTCAGGCGGCGGGGTTTTGGATGCTGTCGCCACCCTGTGCGTGGGCTTTGTCGCGCCCCCTTCGAGTGTCGGTACGACGGCGTAGTACTCTCCCAGCTGGCTACTGCCTTCGTCGAGCATCCGTGCGTCGCTCAACTCACCGACAGCACCTTCGGTCACCAGTCGCCATTCGCCGCTGTCCAGGGAGTCACGGGAGAAGACTGAGTACTGGGATGCCCCCGTCACGGTCTCCCAAGCAATGAACATTTTGTGTGTGTCTCCGGGCGCTTTGACCCACTGCGCCTTCACATCCAGCGCATCCGTTCGAGCGGGATGCTTCTGGAGCGGGAGGTATTCGACGTCGACGCTTCCGCCGGTGGACACAATGAAGCTCTTGGCGAGGTCTCCGTCATTCAGCAGGACCTCCCCGGAGACCCTTGAGTAGAAAATGTACTCGGCTTCGAGCGTTTCCCCGGGCCTCAGCGAGGCCGCCGACTTCTTGTACTCCACAGCCGGAGCCAGGAGGTAATTCGTCCCTTGGAGCACTTCGAACGTGGGGTTGTAGACCACGGTGCCGGCGCCCTCGGGTGTCTTGTTGCGCAGCTTCACGGTGACACGGAACGGGTGAAGATTAACAGTGGAGGGATCCACGGTAACCTCCATTTGCAGGGCAGATCCGCCCCACACCTTCAGCGGCTTATCCGTCCGGGCCTCGATGCGCAGTGGTTCGCCCAAGGGCTCAAGCACGCCGGTGTAGGTGGCGGAGAGGTTGTATTCGCCCTCGGTGTCGCCACGCAGCGTCCATGATGCCGTCCGGCTTTCGCCGCCGGGAATGTCCTGCATCGGGATCGCCAGGTTCTGGGATGCCGACGTCGGCGCGAGGCTGACGCCCTTGGGGAGGCTGAGTTCTGCCTGGCCCTGGGTGAAGGTGAACGGGGTACTGGCCAGGTTCTGAACCAGGAGACGCGCTTCGAAGAACTCCTTGAGGAAACTGCCCTTGGTGGGGACGATCAACCACTGGACTACACGCTGTCCTCCGGCCTGGACCGTGCTCGGAGTGAAATCGTAGTCGCCGATAGTGATGCAGCATCCGCCATTTCCGCCGCTTCCCACCCAGTAGATTGGCTCTCCGGGGTCGGTGCTGATCCCTATCTGGTTGTTATCGTTCCAGACCACTCGTACCGGCGTCTCTTCCGGAACGTCCGGGTCTGATCCGGCAACCGCAAGGTGGATTTCAGATTCGAAGACCTGCTGGTTCTCCGGTGCTTGCGGATCAATTCCTAGATCGACAATTTCGTCGATGGTCAGCTGGCGTGTTTCCAGTACCGACGTGCCAACGTCCCCCTGCGCCAGGGTGGCCTGCAGCGAACCCGAGCCTTCGACGACGGTGCCCGTGGCGACCAGCGGAAGGTGCCCGCCGGCGGAGATGAAAACGCTGTGGTCGCCGTTGGGAAGTCCTGCGAGGACGGCAATGCCGTCGCTGCCGGACGTGGCGGTGATCCTGCGCCCGTCGGAGAGGTTGGTGGTGACGATGGCACCGGACACGAGGCTGGCCCCGGATTTAACCGTCACGGACAGCCCGGGAACGGCGGCGGCCTGGCTGACCTTCACCGAGGATGTGGCCGTGGCTGTTTCGCTGCCGTTGCGCACGGTCAGCGAAACGGCGTAGTCGCCCGGCGCGGCGTAGGTGTGCTGGGCCCGTAGCCCGGTGCCGGTGGTTCCGTCACCGAAGTCCCAGAGGTATTCGTGGATGAGCGCTGCCGGCCGTGAGCGGCCGGCGTCGAACGTCACGGCTTGTCCGGTCACGGACTGCTGCGGATCCCCGGCGTCGGGCAGGAGCGGTTCGGTCAGGATCACGGTGACGCGGGAGGTTTTCGAGACGGAACTTGTGCCATCGCGGACCGTCGCATACACGAGGTACGTGCCTGCCTGACCGTAGGAATGGCGTATGGCCTGGCTGCTCGGGTAGCTGCCTTGCGCTCCTCCCCCGTCGCCGAAGTCGATGGTGTACGTGAGCGGATCACCTTCGGCGTCGCTCGCGTCCAGGGTGTAGGTCACCGGATCATTAAGTTCGACGGCGGTTGCTGAGGTTGAGAACTGCAGCTGCGGCGGGGCGTTGGGCGCTTTGACGGTCAACCCGTAGTGGAACGGCTCCACACCGTCAGCGGAAGCAACGACTGTCAGGGGTCCGATAATATTTCCCGCCGGGATCAGCGGCGAATAGATCCGTCCGTCGGCATCCGTCTTGGCCGTGAACGTGGCGGAGCCGCCCTGGAAAGTTGCGCCTTCCGGACCCGTGATGGTGTACGTCACCTGGACCTGCTCGGCGGGGTTGCCGTCAGCGTCCACGGTCCGGATTCCGAGTGGCGCACCGAATACGGTGCCGGCCACGGCGATCTGCCCGTCGCCCGTGGGCTCGGTCAGCTCGGCGGCCTTCAGGAGCGGTTCGGTGGTCAGCGTGAACTGGACCGGTTCAAGGGTGCCGGTGTTGGCGGAGATGACCACCGGCCCGGTCTCGGTGCCGGCAGTGATGCCGCCTGAGCTGGCCAGCCCTTCGCTGTTTGTGGTGGCGTACGTCCGGAATGCCCCGCCGAAATTGGCCCGGCTCGGGTTCTCCGTGACGAAGCGGACCCGCTGGTTGGCCACGGGGTTGCCTGCGCTGTCCTTGACCGCCACGTCTACGGCACGGAACGCCTTGCCAATCCTTTCGGACTGTTCGTCGCCGGAGACTTTCTCAAGGCTTCGTGCGGAGCTCAGCACTGCCATGTCGAACGTGGCGGAGGTGATACCCGCGGCGGCAGCCGTGACGGTGAAGCTGCCTCCCTGGCTGCCGGCAAACAGCGCCGGCGCAACCGCGTATCCGGAGGCATCCGATGTTACGGCGGCGGTGGATGCCCGGGTTCCATTGTCGAGGACGAAGTAGGCGTCCGTTGAGCCTTCAATCGAGAACGTCACGGAAACACCCGGAACGCCAACCTCTACCTCGTGGTTGGAGACGCGCGCTGACATTCTGGCCGGGAATCCGGCTCCGGGCTGGACGCTCTGGCCGCCACCGCCCAGGTTGTTGAAGGTATCGGCGGTCGGGAAGTCGAGTGCTTCCAGCGTGAGCGCTGGATACGACTGCCCGTTGTGGTCAACGGAGACGGTGAAGGTTCCGGGAGAGTTGCCGATGTAGACAGTTGAGCCGTAGTAGCCGGGTGTGGCTTCGCCATTCGAATCGGTGTATCCGGCGATGGCCGTTGACCAGTTGTATGAGAACCGGTGTTCCTTGTTCTCGGGCAGTCTAAAGGTGACGGGCTGGTTAGGCACGGAGTAGCCGTCGGAATCGCGTGCAACCACGCGAAGGGGCATCATGTAGTTGTTCGGATATGACTTCTGGTTGTCGCCTGCCACCGCGGTGACGGTGGCGATGGGCCCCACCACGCGAAGACCATCCCAGCGCAGCTCGTTTGACTGGCTGCTCTTCGCGGTCAGGGAAAATTCGCCGCGGACCTGGCCGGCGGAAATGGTGGGCGAAGAAACGTTGCCCCAGCGGTCTGCCCGGAGAGTGACTTCGGACTCCAGCCGGACGTCTCCGGTTGCGGGATCGGTGATCTTGAACTTGGCGTCTGTTTCGCCGACGATCGCGAAGGTCACATCGGCATATCCTGCAGGACTCCCGTCCGCGCCGGTGGCGTATGCGTAGGCAAAGCCGTTGAGGTCGTCACCGGTCTTGACGTGCGCAGCCGGCATGCCGTAGGTGACCAGGGAGGTCGCAGCGGCCAGCGGCTTTACCTTGAAGGTGAACGGGTCTGCCAGGACTCCCGCCGCTTCAACGTCCACCACAACGTCACCGGCAGAATCCGGACCAGGCACGGCGCACAGGTGCACTGGCGATGAGGCGTTGCCGTAGGAGTCGGTCTGAACCGTGACGGTGGTCCGGCCGGATGGCTGGGAATAGCAGCCCCACCAGTAGTTGGAGAATTCGGCGCCGCCCTCACGCACCGTGAAGGTCACCGCTTCGTTGCCGACCGGGTTGCCGCCCTCGTCCTCAACCCGCACGGTGAGGTAGCCGAACCGGTCCTCCGGGAAGACCTCCAGATTGTCCTGCGATGTCTTGACGATCTTGCCGACGCCGCCGCTGACGGAAAGGTTCACCAGCAGGTCCGGCGCTCCGGGCGTAGCAGCCCTAAGCACCACTTTTCCTGTTGTGTCACCGGCAATAATCTGGGGCGCGGTTGCGTAGCCGTAGTTGGAGGCCGTGACAGTCGCCGGCCCGTCGATCCGGACGCCTTGATCGTTGACGAAATAGCTGCCCGTTTCACCTTCCAGTGTGAAGGTCACCTCGGCATAGCCCGCGTTGGACCAGCCCGCGCCCACGGCAGTAACGCTGACCGGTGCGAGGACCCCGCCAGGCTTCGCTGAGAGCCCTTCCCCGGATACTGTGAGGAGTTGCTCGGCGACAGGGTAGCTGGAAACCGTGTAGTTGACTTCTGTCCGCGGGCCGCCGGCCACGCCGGCACTCACGACGGCTGGTCCGTAGGCGGACTTTCCGGCTCCGGTGTACAGCGCTTCCCCGGCGTACGCAACACCGTTGGAGTCAGTCACTGCCGTGCGGGTCTTTTCACTCCCGTCCAGGCTGCGGCCGAAGCCGACGGCGCCGCTCTCGACGCGGAAAGTGACCGTCTGGTTGCCCACCGGCCGCCCCTCATTGTCAGTCACCACGGCGTACGGCCAGCCCAGTGTTGATTCCGGGTAGGCAGCTGCACCGGCACCGGGATACACCTGAATGCCTGCCGGCTGGCCCACCACATCGAGGTCGAATATCAGCTCCCCGGCAAAGTCCGGGGTGGTTGCCTTGACCGTGAACGCACCCACGTGATCGCCCGCCCACACCTGGGGTGTGGCCGCATGTCCATATCGGTCGGCATCGACCGCAATGGTGGTGAGCCTCGTGTCGTTGGGGCCTGCGAAGTAGGAGCCGCCACCGTTGACAATCGAGAACGTGACTGGAGCGTAGCCGGCATACCGGCCCTGCTCGTCCCTGGCATACACGCCGAGCGCCGCTGCGAAGGCGCCGCCGGCAGCAACGGTCTGGTTGCCGCCATACGCCTGGGTCAGGTTCCACGCCCGCGGCTGCTTCACAATCTTCAGGTTGAAGGTGGCGGTTTTCGTACCGGCTGCGGCCGTCACCGCCAGCGGCGTGCCCGAGGCCTTGGATCCGGGGTTGGCGCGCAGCGTGTACCACGGGACTGCGGCGCTCCCGTCGTACTGGCTCACTGCATGGAAGGATTTTCCGGCCTCGCCGTTGACCATGAAGCCGGCTTCACCGTTGATGTCGAAGCTGACATTCCGGTAGCCAAGGTGGGTGCCGTCCTTGTCCTTCACACGGACCTGCAGGGACTGGAAATAGTCCTCGCCGGCTACTTCCTGGCCATCGCCGGACATAATTTCCACTGCCTCGACGGGTGCCAGCGGAATCGTGAAAAGGACCGGGTCAAGCCCGGCAATCCGGGCTTCCACTTCGGCATCCACCGCCAGGCTCTCGGGAGAAATCCCGGAACGCAGGACCTGGTAATACTGGGCGCCGTCGCTGGTGCGGACCGTTCCGTCGTCGCCGGTGCTGAACGTGGTGGCGGGGTAGGACCAGCCGAAATTGGCGGTACCGTTCTTGGCCGTGAATTCCACCGTGGCGCCGGAAACCGGCTTGCCGTCGCCGTCAACGGCACGCACAACGAGGGGCTTGAGGATTTCGTAAGGGCTGTGGACGGTCTGGTCACGTCCCTCGACGTATTCGAGCCTTTCCGCGACGGTTGAATGGATCTGGTCAAAAACGAAGGTGGAGGACGAGCCCTCGGCACGGGCTTCCACTTCAATGGTGCCCACATAGCTGCTGTCCGCGAGCAGCCCGCTCATCGCAGCGTTGATGCGGCTGTTGGCCACCACCACACCGTCCGCGTCGGTGGTCAGATCCAGGGTTTTGGCGTTGCTCCGGTCGAAGGTGGCTTCTCCCGCCCGGACTTCGAAGGTGACCTTCACTCCGGCCACGGGCTGATCCGCTTCGTCGGTGAGCCGGACGGACAGTGCCTTGGGGCTGTACTGGCCCGGCCGCATGCGCTGGTCGGCTTCGCTGTCGTTTTGCGGCGAGACTGTCCACTGCGGGGAAGCCTCGGCGGATCCCGAGGGACTCGGCGTGGGGGTCGGTGAGTCGGTCGGTACGGAGGGTTCGAATTGAACGGCGGCCGGCTCCACCGCCTGGGCCGTAGCCAGTTCACCTGGCTGCAGAACCAGCAGCCCTGCTACTAACGCCGAGCTGACGGCCACTGACATCAAGCGCTTCGCCCGCGCGAAACCAGACAGGTGTGCCCTAGGACCTTTATTCATGTTGTTCCCCCAAAACGCGCAAAGTGCGATTGAGGAAAACTTAGCAGAACGCGCAAAAAGTACTATTCCGTGCCGATTTGTGTCGAATTGCTCAAGGTTGAATCAAGGAGGGCATGGACGGAGGGGCCCGAACAGCCCATCCGGCTGCGAAACGCAAACGGCCCGAAGCCGTGGCCGTTGTCAGGGCCCGTCCCGTGAGTGCCGGCACCAGGTCTTCTCGGTTTGCCTGATCTTCCCTCCATGAATGATCAAGTCAGGGGTTTTAAAATGGATGCTTGGGTGCCCCTATTTCAAACCGCACTGTGGGTCGCGGGATTGCTGGCGATCGGCTTAAATCTCCGACGCGAAATTTCTGCGTTGCGCAAAGAGATGCTCCACCGGCTAGATGTACTCGGCCATCAGGTTAGTGACACTCGCATGATCGGGGTGCCTTTGATGGCGGTGTGGATGCGTTCAGTGTTGTAGTAGTTCAGCCACGGGTCAAGTGCCGTCGCTCGTTCGGTGTTGCTGGTAAATGGCTTGGAGTAGGCCCATTCGGCTGCCAAGGTCCGGTTGAAACGCTCGATCTTTCCGTTGGTCCATGGGCAGTGCGGTTTAATGAACCCCTGTTCGGCATTGAGCTGTGCCACCGCGGCTTTGAAAGCGGCGGACTTCCGGCAGGCGAAGGCGTTGTCGGTGATGATGCGTTCGATTCTCCTGATGCCGCGCGCTTTGAAGTACGCGGCGGCTCGGAGAAGGAAGCCGGCAGCGGTCGCCCCTCTCTCGTCCGGGTGGATTTCGGCGTAGGCCAGGCGGCTGCGGTCATCGATGGCGGCGTGGATGTAGTCGAATGCAATGCCGCGCCCGCGGACCTTCTCTGAACGGCCATGGGCGCGCCAGCCCCCGCCGTCCGGGATCCGTCCGAGTTTCTTGACGTCCACATGGATCAGTTCTCCCGGGTAGTCGCGTTCGTAACGGACCGCCGTTGACCGGCTGGCCCGGATGACGGCCCCGGTCACGGGGTCGCAGGCAGCCAGAAGCGGCAAGCCCCGTCGGGCGAGGATCCGCGAGATCGTTCGTTCGGGGACACCGGTGGCACGGCTCAACCGCGCCAGCTCGCACCGTATCTCCGCCCTGGCCGCGATGACAGCGTCCTCCCGCTCGGCGCTGGTCCTTGACGGGGTCCGGTGAGGGCGGCTGGACCTGTCGAGAAGACCGGCCTCAGCCTCGGCCCGGAACCGCTTCACCCAGCGGTGGGCGCACTGCCGGGAAACACCCAATTCCTTCGCCACGTGGGCAACAGGCCGATGATCCCGGATCACCCTTTCAACAAGAAGAAATCTCCCATGAACGGTCAGACGGGCATTAGCGTGGGACATGAGGACCTCCGTGGCCGTGAAGATGTCAGTCACCTCCACTAAGCCCCGGAGGTCCTCCTCACTTCAACACTGATGTCACCAAAGTCATGGCCGAGTCCATCTAGAGCGAGTCTTCCCGCGGCGTCTGGTCATCGGAACGTGTCGTGGTGGGGGGAGACCGAAACTTGACCGTATACGTGGAACTTTCTGCCACTTATGCCAGATATGTCCAACTCGCCAAGAACCCTGAACTGTTAATCGCCGGGGCGGTGACTAGGGCGGACGGACTGGTGACCTCTGCCGACGTGGAATGGCCAGACGGGCAACCAGGAACGTACACCCCCACATACTCGGCAGCCTTCCCCGGAGCCGTGGATTCCTACACCATCACGCACGGTTCGCCCGTCACAGAGACCTACACACAACCGGCCATTACCCGCGACTCAACCGGCGCGGCGATCAACGTAACTCAGATTGTGGTGAGCTAAATGGGAGTTCTTGACCAGCCCGCACGGACCCAGCGCCAGAAGTACAACGCGCTTATGCCACTACGCGAAACGTGCAACACCGAAGGAACACCCTTTTCCGGTGGTAGCTCCACAGTAAACGCCACCTACACGACCGACGGTTCGGTGTCGGCCGGTTTCACATCGCCAGGCGTGACACGCGCCTTTGTTGTAGATACCGTCACCGTCACGTGCAACCGTTCCGCCCGCCTGCAGATACCACTGTACGAAACAGGTATCGGCGGTAATGATCAGCAAACCTGGACGGTGCAGGTAACGCCGGGCACGCCCGTCATCATCCCCGTCAACGCGATCATTCGTCCCGCGGTCACCGGTCCCAGTGGTGGATCAACCGGCTCGGTGCGGATTCGGGAAATCTACGACGGCGGTTCACTGACCGGCGTCAACCTCTTTGCGTACGTTTCCGGCTGGAGCATCGCTGATGACTTCGATTACTCCGCCGATAAGGTGTACCTGCATATCGGCGACTCAATCACTGCAGCCGGAACTGGCGTCACCGCAAAATCCTTCGAGTACGACTGGCTGACACTCGCATACTGGAAGGACAAGGGCATCTGGGTCCGCATGATCAACAAGTCCGTATCCGGCTCCACGTCAGTCATGCACGAGTCCCGCCGACTCCTCGGCGCCTACGACTTCCCGCAGGCAGACGTGATCGGCTACAGCCTCGGCATGAACGACGCAGGGCAGGCCGTCCCTGTGGCGACATACAAAACGAACGTCAAGAACATGATCGCGTGGAAGCAGGCACGCTACCCAGCCGCGAAGATGATCGTTTACGGGGCAACCCCGGCGGAGAACAACACCACAGAGACGGCCCTCGTAGCGCTCCGCACGGCCGCGTCACAGGCAGTGACGGAAGCCAATGACCCCCGTGTGGTCTACTGCAACCTTGGAACCGCCTTTGACCGGACAGTGGCGAGCAACTACGCAGGAAGCGACACGCCGGGCTCCCGCGTCCGCCCATCCAACGCAGGCCACGCTGGCATCTATGCAGTCATCAAGACCTACCTGGTCGCCAACCCGAACATCAAGCCCTAGTCGGGGTATAGGCCTGACGCATCGGGTTCATGAACAACTGACGGCGCCCCTAGCTAAACGAGTTGGGGGCGCCTTGGTGCGAACCTAGCGCTTCGCAAACACGCGTCGGCCGGATGTCTTAGGTGCAGGCAACTTAGACTTCAGCCAGCGTTCCACGGGCTTTTCAAACCAGTGGAACAGGGCGCCCGATAACGCCACCGAGAAAGCTATGACGCCTGTTGCCACGACGGCACTTTGCCAAGTGACCGTCCCGAATGGGAACACTCTGACTGCGACGGTGATGACAATCGCCTGAACGAGGTAGAGAGCGAAGGACCATTCCCCGAGCCGGATGAATGCCGGCTTGCGGAAGATTGACTTATGCCCGTGCAGGTCCGAATCGGCGGCGCAGGCGACGAGCATGATTGTTAGCGGCAGGTAGAGAAGGTCCAGCACGCTAAGTGGCAGGCCCGACGCGGTGAGCTGCTCGACGAAAGCGTTCAGCGCTGCCAAGGCGACATACCCGAACAGGGCCACCAATGCAGCAGTCGAGACTGACAGCCGAGGGCGCCAGCCCTGTCGCATCGCGTTGGCCAGTGCCACTCCGATGACGAATTCGCCCAAACGGTAAACCGGGTTCGTGTACCCGCTGAAGGCGGAAAGGAAGGGGACATCCGCTCTGCCGGCTAACACATATGCCCCGTGCCAGAGAACCATTAGCATTCCAGCCGATGCGATGATTATCCAGCTTTTTCTTATGGTGAGCCGCGTAAGTGGCTTCACTACAAAGGGGAACAAGACATAAAAAAAGCCTCTACTGAGAGCGACCAGCTTGGGCTATTGCCCCCGAGGCGGTAGCCCTCCGTGAACCACGCCTGCAGCAAGAAGAGGGACAGGATAGTACTTGCCCACAACGGGGTATCTGCCATGATCAGAAGTGCTGCGGCTACTACAGTAGTGAGCGCGTGGAGCGGCAGAATGCGGGCTGCCCGGCGACCGTAAAAGACTCCGCGACCCGTCGCAGGATTCCAGTTCCAAGTCAGAATGAACCCTGACAGCACAAAGAAGAAGCCCACCCCTATAGGGCCGATGGCACTGAGCTCGGACAACCCTGGCAGAGGGAAAATCTCTGGCACGGTATGCCTGAGAAGAACGACAAATGCGGCGAAAAACCGAAGACCGGTTAGCGAATCCAGCCGAGCAAGGCGCGGTTCAGTGTCGATCGACGTCAAATTCTTCCCCCATGTTTAAGACCTGCCCCGATTCTACCCGTCAGGCAACAGGGGCCGGCACGGGCCCTGTTAACATCGCAGTGTTCGTTTGTGCCAGCTAGAGTCGGACAGGTCGACCACTCGGCTTGATCTAATTCTGGGGGTCTCCATGTCCAAGCTCGGTAAGCGGCGCTGCGTCTTCTGCGATGGTCAGCCCGTTACCCGAGAACATGCCATACCGCTGTGGCTGACAAGACTCCCCCAGTTTTCCGAATACGTTGAGTCATGGGATACGAGTCCGAGGTACCAGCCTCGTATGAGCTTCGTCGGACCGGACACTGCCCTAGTAGAAATCCCACGGTTTGGCACGCCAACGCTCCAGTCCATAACGGTGAAGGCGGTGTGTCGGCGGTGCAACGGAGGCTGGATGAGCCGGCTGGAAGAACGAGTCCGCCCGCCGCTCAAGGAGTTGATGGCTGGCGATGCGTCCGCGGTTGAGAAATCGGACGTCAGGGTGCTGGGCCATTGGGCCATGAAGTCCTCGTTCATGTACCAACTGGTGGACCAAAGCACCAGGACTGTGACCGCCGAGCAGCTGCGAACTTGTGCAGAAGGGCCTGATGCCGTCCCCGCCGCCGAAGTGTTCGTGGCTAGGTACGCGGGCGAGACAGGCATATGGCCGTGCCATAGCAAATATATGACGGTCCGCCGTGCGGATTCGCGACAGGTTAGGGGCACTTTCGGCGTCACGACTCTCGTACTGGGAAGCGTTGCACTAGCGGTTATAGCCGCATCGAACCCTGAAACCTATGGGAGGGCGCGGGCAGCGCTTAGACCCCAGCTTGCTGGATGGGTACCGCTGAGAGGCAACCAGGAACTCGCGCTTGGCGAGCCCGTCGACAAGGCTGGCGTCAATGCGCTCACCGCGCCGTCGCCGAATGGCGTCCCGGTTACATAAGACCGGTTAAGTCCGCGCCAGATCTAGGCATCCCTAATCAGAGGGGTCCGGGCCATCTTTCCAGCGTCCTAGAATGTCTCACATGTCAGCCAGCACGGCTCCCGGATTCTCAATCGCGTCAGCCACATAACGCAGGAACCCGCCGGCCGTTCCTCCGTCGCACACTCGGTGGTCGAAGGTGAGGGTCAGCTCGGTGACTTTGCGGACCGTCAGCTCGCCGTTGACCACCCAGGGCTTGTCGATGATCCGGCCGACGCCCAGAATGCCCACTTCCGGGTGGTTGATGATCGCGGCGGAGCCGTCCACGCCTAAGACCCCGTAGTTATTGAGCGTGAACGTTCCGCTGCCCAGTTCGAACGGCGTCGCCTTGCCGTCGCGTACGACGGCGGTCAGCCGGCGGTATGCAAGTGCCCATGAACAGGTCGCGGGGTTTGGCCGGGACCGTGATCCCTGGAGGCTCAAAGCACAGTCTGCGGGGCGACGGACTCGACGCAGTAGCTGCCGCTGTAACGCCGGAGGCCGGACTAGAGAGCCGTGGAGGTGCCCACCAGCAGGTCGCCGTCGGTGTGGCCGCGCCCCAGGTAGAAGAGGGTGACGGTCTGGCCGCCGAGGTCCACCAGGACGGGCTGGTCCTTAACGATGGCGTTGGGGACCACCAGTTCGGCGTCGGCGCCTTCGCCTGCGGCCATTTCGGGCTCGAGAGTGGCGACCATGCGGCGCTGCCGGTCCCCGTTCTCCTCAATTTCGCGTGCGCAGTTCTCGTGGGCGTAGAACTCCGTGACGCCGTCGGAAGCGAAGACGGCGTTGCCGAAGAAGTGGTCGTAATGGGCATGGGTATTCACCACCACCAGCGGCAGCTGGGTCTTTTCACGGACGGCGGCCAGGATCTCCCGGCCCTGCCGTGGTCCGCAGCCGGTGTCGATCACCGACCATGGCGCGTTCGGCGCCGATTATGAGTCCGGTATTGAGCTTCGAGCCTTCGGTGGTCAGCACGTGGTTGCCCTGGCCGACCTCCATCCATCGCGACATTCTTTTCTCCGTATTCATGCGTTCCGGCGATCGTAGGCCTCGATTCTAGCCACGCCTTGCTGGTGGAAGCCTGATGAAAGGCACGCGGCGGCGGACCAAAACAGCGGTCATCGCCTTGTCCGGCGCAGGCGAGTAACCTGTGCCGTACTTGAGTTGCCCGGCCGAGGAAGCGAAGGTGCCGCATGGAATCCGGAACGTCCCTGGAGCGGACGGTGTTTTTTCAGTGACGCCGTCTTTGCCATCGCCCTGACCCTGCTGGCACTTGACCTGAAGCTGCCCGAGGGCATCGCGGCGGCACAGCTGGAGGGCGCCCTGATTGACGCCCTCCCCGAGCTTTCGCCTATGCGTTGTCGTTTGTGATCATCGCCAAGACGTGGCTGTCCCACCATTCGGATTTCGCGCTGATCCGCCATTTCAATCCGCTGCTGGCATGGCTGAACCTGGCCCTGCTGTTCTTCATCGCCATGCTCCCGACGCCCAGCTCGGTCCTCAGCGAATACGGGGACGACCCCACGCCATGGCCCAGCATTCTGCACGCCGCCAACATCGCCGCGATCCACCTGCTGATGGCCGTGATCTGGAGTTACCCCCGGCATGCGAAGCTCATGGATCCTGGGATGGCCGCGCATGTGCACCGGCGGGTGTTTAGCGCCCGCATGGCTGTGCCGGTGGTCTTCCTGCTCAGCATTCCGGCCGCGTTCTTCCTGAACGCGTACACGCCGCTGCTGTGGCTGCTGCTCCTGCCGGCATCGTGGCTGTCACGCTGGATGTCCGCCCGGTCCGAGCCCCGGGCGCAGGGCGCAGGGCGACGGCTAACGCCGACTGTCGGCTTCGATCCCGGCGAGCAGCTGTTTCAGCGTCCACTCGTAGTGGTCTTCACTCCCGTAGCGGTTCATGGGGCCGGCCGCCTCCGCGGTGAGCGGAAACTCCGGCGGCGGCGGCGCCAGCTGCACCGCTCCCCCGCCGCTGGCGGCGTCGGCTGCCTCGCGGGCCAGAACGAAGGAGGACCAGCCGTAGTTCAGTGCCACGATTCCGCTGAAGGCGGCGACGGCGGCGTCCCCCGTGATGCCTGCCTGCTGCAGGATGCGCAGTGCGGCTTCGCCGATGGGCAGCGCGTTCGCTCCCGGATAGGAGTGGCCGGTCAGCGGGGTGACGGCCCACGGGTGAACGTGCAGCATCTGACGGTGATGGCGCGCGAACGCCGCCAGGTCGTCCTGCCAAGCAGCAGTTTCCGGTGGAGCGGTGAATCGCGCCAGGACCCTGTAGAGCAGCCACCGCGACGGCCCGGTCTGTCAGCGCATCGAACCCGTAGGTGGGCACGGCTATGTGACAGAGTGGCGCGCATACGCCGACCTGGCTGTGCATCTCGCTCATTATGGTAGGCGGGGTTCTGGCGCCTTGTCGGTCCGTTCGAGCGCTACGGCTGGAAGTGGCGCCGCTCCCGACGCCGTCACCAACATTCTCCAGTCGAGGTGGCTCGTGGTGACGGGGCGTCCAGTTGTTGCTCTGATTTTTGTTCCTCTGATATTGCTCCACACCTTTTGTTCCGTTGCGGTAACCCAGGCGAAACCTGCGACTGCTTATGATCTGGCTATGGCTACTAAACAGCACAAGATTTTCTGTGCCAAATGCGGCGTCACCACGAACCATGTCACCTCCTACGGATCGTCCGAAGGCAGCAATGGCACCGCGGTGGTCAGCGTCAGGTGCGCTGAGCACTCAGAACTACGATCGTGATCCACCCACGCGGTTCTGCCCGGAGACTACGGGACCTTCAACACGGGCTGCGGAAACTCGGAATGCGGGGAAGCCAAAGCGATAGCTGCACCTAGACCTTTGCGCTTGAGTAATAGCTGCTGGCACTCAATCCGGCACTACTATTTCAGGATGCGCGTGCCAGGACCACCACACCTCGCACCTGCGGCACGCCAGCCCATACAACCGTCTGGGCCCGGGCTGGCTGAGACTGATCGGCGCAGTCTAAGGAGTAACGCGCCCTAAGCCTGGCCGGCCCTCGTCGGCTGGCTGTAGCGAAGCGGCAGCCGGGAACGTCGCTTCTCTGGCAGCCATTTGCTCATAGGGGGAGGGAGCTCGTTTGCTTCTGCCTCTGGGTGCCTTGATGGTGTCCGTTTCCTGGGTCCAAGCCAGTGCCATGCACCAACCAAAAAGCGGAGCTAGGTACCAGGGCAGGGAGTACGACCATGCGTACACGGCAATAGACAGAAGAATGGCTGTCGGTGCTACTCCTGCCCGCGTCTTCATGTGTCTGCCGACCGTGGACAAGAGGACGATGACGAACGCAGCGAGCCCCACCAACCCCAAACGCAGGTAGATACTCACGTACCAGTTGTGGGGTGCAAACGTCACAATCCGGCCCCCGCTTTCACGAGCATAACCGAACCCGAATGGCTCCCCGAAGATTACGGAGAAGGGCCCCCTCAGAACCGACTCATCAATCAGTGATGTCCAAGTGTCCAACCTCGCGTTATAGGTCCCGGTGCTCTCGACCGCGTACGTAAAGTTACTAATGAGGCCGTCAAGGGCCCCGAAGATGTAGAGCCCTAAAATAAGGACGGAAGCGTAGAAGGTGCCGAACGACGCCCTAGCGAGGGCGACTCCTCTGAGACGAAAAATAACGAGGAGAATTCCGATAGCCACGGCAACCCAAACGGATCGATGCTGGCTCATCACCGCGAGCACGACGAATGCGATACCAAACCAAACCTGGCCGCCTCGCCCCCTCCCTACCGAGGATTCGACTTGAAGCATCCCGATCAGCGCGAGAAGTAAGGCTTGCCCTGACACGAGCGGGCGTCCCGTTTGTTCCGTTCCGTCCGCCCGCAAGACGAATGAATCGGCTGTCCCCATCCCATAAGTTGCTACATGGAATATGAAAAGCACAGAAAGGCCCAGGCCTGTTAGCGCCGCCCATCTTCGAAATGCGTCCCGCATTTGCTCAGACTGCCAGTCTTGATTAAGCATCCATGCGCAGAGTCCAATAAGCCACAGGAAGCCACGAAACTCGTTAAAAGCACCAGCCCCGAACCGGATTGTTCCTACCGCTAGGGACAGAGCCAAGCACGCGGAAATCAGAACTAAAAGTACGCTACGCCGTCGCATAACTTGCGAAATTTGCGCCGGACGAAGAAACGTCGATGCTAGTGCCGCGAACACAATGGCGTCCTCGGGCTTTACTTGCGTGCCGGCAATACTAACCAAGGCAGGCGTGGCGGGGAACTCCCACGCAGCGAGGGCGAATCCCCCAACAGCGTAGAGAACCAACATAGGCCAGCGGATGAAAGCCGCCACAGTCAAACAGAAGAATGCGAGACCCCCCAAGGCCATGAAAATGGCAAACCCTGATGTCACTGTCAGCTACCCCCGTTAGTTGAACGGTCAGATCCGCCCAAAATATGATGATACCTCCTGGGCCCGACCAGCAATCAGGTCTCAGCGACGTTGACTCTAGACTCAGCGTGCAGTGTTCTGGAACGCATCAGGCGGCTGAGATAGCGTTGCGCGGCCAACTCGACAAGGTGATGTAATGCAATAGCTAAGGAAATGGCTACAGCGAGGGCGATGACGGCGAACACCGGTTTGGCAAGGCTATCAGGCAGTAGCCCTAGAAGGTTAAGAATGACTAACTCATGAACCAGGTAGAAGGCGTACGATACCTGCCCCGCGTAGATCAGGGGTTTGGCTGGGAGCCAGCCACGACGCCCCTGAAGGTCAGCGCCCGCCGCGCTTACAATGACTGCCAAAAATGGTAGAGCCATAAGCAGACCGATTCCTCCCGTGGGTACGTCCAACCACATCACGGCGGCATAGGCTCCTAAGGCGAATTTTGCTGCTGCCGTAAGGGACAACCGGGGGCGCCACCCTCGCTGCATTGCTAAGGCTGCCGCAACTCCAACGAAAAACTCTTCAGAGTGGATCAGCGGATTGGTGAAAGCGACCAACTGGAATCTACCGCCTAACACGAGCAAGATAGTGCTGGCAATCGTCAAGATGAGCCACCACGAGGCACTGACAGAAAGCACCTTTGTCAGGCTCCATTGCCGAATGGCAGGAAGCACCACCGGCAGCAAAGCGTAGAAGAAGGCCTCGCACGAAAGAGACCACCCGACACCGTTAGCACCAAATGCGATCGATCCGCTCGGGACCCACGCCTGGAGCATGGCAGTGCTCAGTATGGCTCCCGCAGGGGAATCCACCGCAGCTCGCGCCGGGACTAGTTAGGCCACTATGATCATCATGAAGTAACCGGGGTATAGCCTTGCGAATCGGCGGAAATAGAACGTGACCGGTTCAGGGCGAAATGACCAAGTTAGTAGGAAACCGGAAAGGATGAAGAAGAAGGCCACGCCTGCGTACCCATGTCCGGCGATTGCCTTTGCCTCGTCCCATTCGGTCCATCGGAAGATGTGGAACCCGAACACCGCCAGGGCCGCGAACGACCGCAATGATGTCAGGCGCGGCAGGTCGACGGAGCGGGCGTGTTTGGTCCCGTCACTGGTAGACATAGGCCCCCAAAGGTTCGTCAGCGGGCGCCAGTCTACCTGTCGACGAAACACAGAATAGCCAAAGTCGGCCGCGGCAGTGCTAGTGACTCCATCCTGGATCTTCAGGATGATCATTCTCTGAAGAATTTCACTTCGGGCCGTGCCTGCTGAGGCTCGATCACCTGATGTGCGACAAAAACCAAGAATTGCGACTCATCGCCGACGTTCGCTGTCGGCACTACCGGTGCCGCCGACTTCGAGGATCGCGTGGGCATGGGGTGCCTGCAAATCGAGATCGTACGTCGGAAAAAGTGTCGTTCTCGGTAAGCTGACGTCCTCATTCGTCAATGGCCAAAGGCGCCCATTTTCCTGACGCGGTCCTAAGGGAAAATCAACCGCAGAATCGGCGGCCGCGTATCGTCCGGAATCCGTTATCCAACGAAAGCCCTCGCTCTCTTGAATGGTCGCCGTCGTTGTTGATCGTGTCCGCAGAGACGGTGTCCCTACTCAAAGTTTCCCTACCGGCAGCCCACGGGGAACTCGGGCTCCTGTCCAACAATTTTTCCCGCCCGAGAGGCAAGTATCCAGGCTGGGCACGAACGTCTCACCGTATTCTGGGGCCCACAGGAACCCTGCGCTTCAGGTGCGCTGCACTCAAAACGCCGGATTCCGCGCAAGCGCATCCCGCTTAGGTTCCCAAAGACGAGAGCACACGGTTGTCAGTGCTGAGACGGAATTATCATTGATGTTTTCGGTCAAGAATCGCGAGCTGTTTCATCCAGAGGTTGAACGTCCGTGATGCCTGCACGTTGTGAACCCGCATATAATCCCACGTCTCCCAACATGCACGTGAACAAAATGTCAGCGCTGGTCGAAAACTGAGCCATTTTGTGGGCGGCGGAATTCAGCGGTCGTTGCAACGGTTTATGGTTCTATCGCCGGTGAAGTCAGTCTAGCCAAGTGCTCCATAGGACTCTTCCAACCCAGGACTTCGCGTGGCCTGCGGTTGAGTTCAGCGGCGACCATTGTGAGGTGTTCGGGGCTGTGGACGCCCAGGTCTGTTCCTTTCGGGAAGTACTGGCGGAGTAGGCCATTGGTGTTCTCGTTTGATCCGCGCTGCCAGGGGCTCGCGGGGTCACAGAAGTACACCGGGATTAGCGTCTGCCGCGTGAAATCCTGGTGGCAAGCCATTTCAGTGCCCTGATCCCAAGTAAGGGAACGGCGCAGATGGGCCGGGAGCGGGCTCATCGTTTCTGTCAGCCGGTCGCGCAGATTCTCAGCACCGCGGTTTCCCGCCAGATGCACGAGGATGATAAAGCGAGTCGTCCGTTCGACCAGTGTGGCGATGGCCGAGCGGCTGCCCTTTCCGATAATTAAGTCCCCCTCCCAATGCCCTGGTACTAATCTGCCGATCACTTCCGCAGGCCTGTCCCGGATCATGACCATGTCCGGGAAGCGCCTGGTCGGGTGTTCCTTCCGGCGGCGTGGCCGGCGACCGGTACGTCCGCTGCGCAGGGAGACGGCAGGATCCACGGCTAGGTCCAGGCTTTCGCGCCCGTAGAGGGCCTGATAGACGGTCTCAGGCACGATGTGCATTTCTGGCTGTCCCGGGAAGTCAGCGCGCAGACGGTTGCTGATCTGGCGGGGGCTCCAGCGTTGTTTCAGGTGTTCGCGCACGAACTCCCTCAGCTCCGGGTTGCTCGCGATCTTCCCGTTTCGGTGACGGCTCCGTCTGCGCTCGGCACTGCGCTGGGCCGTCCGCGGACGGTAGTTGCCAGAGGGTTCGTGGATGTTCCGGCGGATCTCCCTGCTCACGGTAGACGGACTACGCCCCAGCTCCAGGGCAATGGCACGGATGCTGCGCCGGGCATGCAACAGGTCCGCGATCGTGATGCGTTCCGACTCGGAGAGAAATCTGGCGGAGATCACGGCCGGCCTCTGATGGGAGATGGGAGCGTACTTCTTGATGTCTCCGGACTTCAGAACGACCGTATGTCCGTGCCGCCAGCGAGTGCCGGAACTACGGCTGATTCCTACGATCCGGCACGCTTCGGAATTGCCCATCCCCTGTTTCATCAGCTGATCATAGTGAGCCCGGGCAGCGTTCTTTGGAGGGGCGCCCCGGGACTTTCTTGGTCTTTTCATGTCTGCCAATTGCAACTCCTAAAAGCTAAGGTGTTGCAACGACCACTAGACGCCAAGCCGTCACAATGGCTCAGTTTTCGACCGCACCGACACAAAACACAGGAGGAGGTCTACGGTGGACCGGCCTGCGACAAAACCGGCATCTAGGGCCAGCTGCGAACAATCGAAGCAGAATTGGAATCATGGCTCGAGAATAGGCATGAGACTCTGTGTGCAGGTACTCGTCTTTGACGCACGAACTCCCGCCCATAACTCACGGGCTACTGGGGCACTGACAAGAGTCATACGGGAGGCTTCACTTATCGGCGCCGGTCGAGCCGGGTAAAGCTCACGTGGCGTATATCCATCAGCAAACACGTTTGGCGAAGAAGTCCATCCGTCGACCCGCGTATGCTCGCGCCGCGAGAGGCTGAAAGTTTTCTACATTTCAGCTAGCACTGTGCCCGGGTTCTCAATCGCATCGGCCACGTATCGCAGGAACCCGCCCGCCGTACCACCGTCACATACACGGTGATCAAATGTAAGCGTCAGTTCGGTGACCTTACGGACTGCAAGCTCACCATTAACGACCCACGGCTTGTCGATAATGCGTCCCATGCCGAGGATCCCCACTTCCGGGTGGTTGATGATCGCTGCTGAGCCATCAACTCCGAAGACCCCGTAGTTGTTCAGCGTGAAGGTGCCGCTGCCCAGCTCGGACGGTGTCGCCTTGCCCTCGCGTACGACTGCGGTGAGGCGTCGGATTTCGGTATCCAACTCACGCGCACTCATCTTGTCCGCGTTGCGTATTGACGGCACCATCAGTCCGCGGTCCGTCTGCGCGGCGAAGCCCAGGTTGACGCCGTCGAACGCGACGATCTCTTGGCTCTCCCCGCCCGCGGCGTCCTCCGTGGTGACAATTCTGGTGTTCAGCTCCGGGTACTTCTTCAATCCAGCGGTGACAAACCGCGCGATGAATGCCATCAAGCCGGGGGTGTTGTGCGGGTCCGCCTTCTTCAAGGCCGCACGCATCTCCACGAGGGCTGTGGCGTCAACGTCGACCCACACCGTGGCTTCCGGGATCTCCGAGCGGCTTCGGGTCATGTTCGCTGCAACAGCCTTGCGAACGCCGCGGACCGGCGTCCGGGCGGTGACGCCGAGGCCTGTGCGCGAGTCGGTCTCCGCACCGGTTTCGACAGGTTCAACCACGGAACGCGTCTCAGCCATCGAAAGTCGCGCTTCGGCAGGCTCAGCGACCCGACGCGGCTCAACCGCCGGGGCGGGAGCGATCGCCGCCTCGACATCCTTGCGCATGATCAGCCCGCTTGCACCCGACCCTTGGAGTCCCCCCAAATCAACCCCATGGTCGCGGGCCATCCTGCGGACCAGCGGCGAAATCACCGCTCCGAGTTTGCCCGGCACGCGGGTGCGCAGAAGAAGGAGATCGTCGGCAGCCTTCTCCGCTTCCCTGACCGTGGTTGCGGCAGCACCGCTCTCGACGGCCCCGCCAACCGGCTGTTTACGTGCCCGAGTGCGCCGGGCGACGCCGTGCCCGCCTGGTGTTCCATACCCGATGAGGACATTGCCAGAGCCGGCTTTTTCCTCATCACGATACGTTTCGGCCGCGACAGATGCGGAAGCCTCGGTTACGACAGGCTCCACTACCGGGGTCTTGGAATCGTACGGCCCTGCCGCCGGGGATCCAATGGGCGTGACCGAGATCAGCGGCTTCCCGACGTCGAGGGTCTGGCCTGGCTCGCCGTGGAGGACGGCAACGGTGCCGGCATACGGGGATGGGACCTCCACCATGGACTTCGCCGTCTCAACCTCGGCGATGGGCTGGTCGACGCGGATTTCGTCGCCCACGGCCACGAGCCAGTTCACCAGTTCGGCTTCCGTGAGGCCTTCGCCCAGGTCCGGCAGCAGGAACACTTTCGTTTCGCTCATCTGATCAGTCTTCCCACTGGAGGTCGTCAACGGCGTCGAGGATGCGGTCCACGCCGGGCAGGTAGTAGTGCTCAAGTTTCGGCGCAGGGTAGGGCACGTCAAAGCCGGTGACGCGGCGGATAGGCGCGGCCAGATAGTGGAAGCAGCGCTCCTGGACCCTTGCCACGATCTCCGAGGACACCGATGCAAAGCCATGGGCTTCGGCGATCACCACGGCACGGCCGGTCTTGCGGACCGACGCGCAGACGGTCTCGTCGTCGAACGGCACGATGGAGCGGACGTCGATGACTTCCAGCGAGCGGCCCTCTTCTGCCGCTGCGGCAGCGGCGGCCAGGGCGGTCGGCACGGACGGGCCGTACGCGATCAGCGTGGCGTCCGTACCGGGACGTGCGACGGCGGCGCGGCCTTCGGAAGAAATCCCCCGCTCGGCGTTCGCGGCGTGCTCGGCGCGGAGCCCCTCTAGGTCCACCAGGTCCTTGGACCAGTAGAGCTTCTTGGGCTCCATGAACATCACCGGGTCGTCGGAGTCGATGGCTTCGCGGAGCATGCGGTAGCCGTCGGCGACGGTGGCGGGGGTGAAGACCTTCAGGCCGGCGGTGTGGGCGTAGTAGGACTCGGAGGAGTCGCAGTGGTGCTCCACTCCCCCGATGCCGCCGGCGTACGGGACCCGGATGACGATGGGCAGCTTGACGGCGCCCTTGGTGCGGTTGTGCATCTTGGCCACGTGGCTGACGATCTGTTCGAAGGCCGGGTAGGCGAAGGCGTCGAACTGCATCTCGATCACCGGGCGCATGCCGTTCATTGCCATCCCCACGGCCATGCCGACGATGCCGGACTCGGCCAGGGGTGTGTCGAAGCAGCGGGACTCGCCGAACGTCTTGGTGAGGCCGTCCGTGATCCGGAAGACGCCGCCGAGCATTCCGACATCCTCGCCGAACACCAGCACGGAGGAGTCGGCGTGCATGGCGTCGGCCATCGCGGTGTTCAGTGCCTTGGCGAGTGTGACGGTCTGCGGACCTGTTGATTCAGCGGTGGCGGCTGCCTTGGCGGCGGCGCGAGCCGTGGCGGCGCTGACGTTGCCGTTGACCTCGGAGGAGGTGGTGACAGTCGGGCTCATTTTGCGGCCTCGTCCCGGGAGATTTCGTCGGCGAGCAGGGCGGACTGTTCCTTCAGCTGCGGGGTGGGTGTGGAGAAGACGTAGCGGAAGAGGTCCTGCGGGTCGACGGGGACGTCTTCGCCCAGGCCGTCGCGAAGCTGCGTGGCAACCTGCTCCGCTTTCTCCGCGATCCGGGCGGCGCCGTCGTCGTCCAGCAGTCCGCGGTCAGTCAGGTAGGTCTGCATCCGCTTCAGGGGATCCCGGGCCACCCACTGGGCCACTTCGCTGTCCTGGCGGTAGCGGGTGGCATCATCGGCGTTGGTGTGGGCCTGCATGCGGTAGGTGTGTGCCTCCACCAGGAGCGGGCCGGAGCCTTCGCGGGCCAGCTTGACGGCGCGGCCCAGCACGGCGAGGAGAGCGACGACGTCGTTGCCGTCCACACGTTCGCCTGCCATGCCGTAGCCCACGGCTTTGTGTGCCAGCGACGGCGCCACTGACTGGTGGGCCAGCGGCACCGAGATGGCGTACTGGTTGTTCTGCACGAAGAAAATGACGGGCAGGTGGAAGACGGCCGCGAAGTTGAGCGCCTCATGGAAGTCGCCTTCGCTGGTGGCACCGTCTCCGCACATGGCTAGGACGACGGTGTCCTCGCCACGGAGTTTGGCGGCATGGGCGACGCCGACAGCGTGAAGCAGCTGGGTGGTGAGCGGGGTGCACTGGATGCCCACCTTGTGTTTGAGGGGGTCGTAGCCGTTGTGCCAGTCGCCGCGGAAGAGAGTCATGGTTTGGACGGGGTCCACGCCGCGGGCCATCACGGCCACGGAGTCGCGGTAAGTGGGGAAGATCCAGTCGCCCTCCGCGAGGCAAAGGGCGGCCGCCACCTGGCAGGCCTCCTGGCCGTGACTGGAGGGGTAGACGGCCATCCGGCCCTGGCGCACCAGGGCGGAGTTCTGGTCGTTGACGCGGCGGCCGACGACCAACTGTTCATACGCAGCCAGCAGTTCGGCGTCGCCCGGTAATGCGTATTCGTGGCCGGGCTGGGCGCCCTGCTCGGTGTGGGGGTTCAGGGTCCCGTCCTGGTCCACCATCTGGATCTGGTGGCGGGCCGGCAGCATGTAGTCCTCCACCGTGATGCCGAACTTGCGCACCGCCTCGGCGGCGGCGTCTTCAGTCAGCTGGGTCCCGGCCGGCTGTTCCGGAGATTCCTGCCCGAGGGCGGTCTGGTCCGCGGAGATCGTCATTGGTCCGTCCTTCTGTAGCCACTATTCGCTTCCAGTATGGTCCTGAAGGAACTTTCGTATCCAGTCCCGGCAGGAATCGTGGAGAAGTTTGGATTTCTACCCTAATCTGAAAGACGAATCGTAAGTGTGAGCTGGGTTACCGGCGGGAGTTGTGAACAAATGGCAGAAACAGAGGCGGACCAGGTGCCGGTGCCGCTGGATGACGTGGACCGGAACATCATTGCGGAGCTGACCCGGGACGGGCGGATGTCCATCACGCAGGTGGCCGAGAACGTGCACATCTCGAGGGCGCACGCGTATACGCGGATCGCCAGGCTGACCGGCGAGGGTGTGCTGACCAAGTTCACGGCGCTGGTTGATCCTATTAAGGCGGGGCTCAAGTCCTCCGCCTACGTAACGCTGAAGGTGAGGCAGCATTCCTGGCGCGAGCTTCGCGAGCTTCTTAGGGCCATCCCGGAGGTGCACCACATAGCACTGGTGGGCGGGGACTTTGACGTCATCCTGCTTGTGCGCGCCGTGGACAACGTGGACCTGCGCCGCGTGATCTTCGACCAGCTGCAATCAATGCCTGGGGTGTTAGATACGCAGACGTTCCTAGTGTTTGAGGACGTGGATACGCGGTAATCAGAGTCTTCGATGTGGTAGGTCGGACGACCCGCAGTTACGGCCCCGGCTCGGCCCGCAATGATCGCATGCACGTTCATCCATGCTTACAAAACCGCTCGGCGCGTCCCTAATCCGGTAGCCACATAGGGATTCGCCAGGTCAATTTGGCGTATCTTCGGGGGCCACTTCATCAACAATCAGCCCAGTGTAGAGTTGTGCATCCTTCCATAAGACTGCGTAAAGTCTAAGTCTGTGACGGCGAATCCCAGAGACTAAAGCGCCGGGTATGATTAGCGGGACCGACGAATATTGCCGTTCTGGGTGCATGCCATCGGGCTGTCCCGGCAACCGACACAGGGGGACCCCGGTTTGGACCTACGCGATTACCTGCGAATCCTACGCCGCAACTGGATACTGATCGTCGCCGCGACGTTGGCTGGCCTGCTCGTGGGAGGTGCTTCCTCTGTTTTAGTTAAGCCGACGTACACATCCGAAACCCAACTCTTCGTCTCGCTTCAGAATTCAGGGTCCATTCAGGAGCTTCAGCAGGGCAATACATTTAGCCAAGCACGTGTGCAATCTTATGTTGAAACTATAGGCTCACCCATCGTGCTACAGCCCGCGATCGATGCCTTGGGCTTGGATATCACTCCTGCGGCCCTCGCATCCCGGGTCAAAGCAAGCACAGAAATCAACACAGTCCTAATTACGATATCTGTATCCGACCCCTCCCCCGTTCAAGCAGCCGCAATTGCTGAAGCAACTGCAAACAGTCTGATTCACGTAGTGGATTCCCTTGAAAAGCCAAAAAACGGAGGAAGCTCGCCGGTGAGTCTTTCTGTAATAATGCCAGCCGAAGCGCCTTCGGTTCCATCAGCCCCAAATACACGTTTGAACCTGCTGCTTGGGTTGGCATTTGGCCTTGCTCTAGGCTTCGGTATTGCATTTCTTCGTACTACTCTTGACAATCAAATTCGTGGAGAAATCGATCTTCGACAGGTAACCGACGCCCCACTATTGGGGGGAATACACTTCGATCAAGATGCCACAAGAAAGCCTCTCCTGACACAGACTCGGCCACAAAGCCCTCGCGCCGAGTCGTTCCGGCAGTTGAGAACCAATTTGCAGTTTGCGAACATTGCCGGACACGCCAAAACCGTCCTGTTGACCTCCTCGCTACCAGGGGAGGGAAAGAGCACTACTGCAACCAACCTCGCCATTGCTTTATCGCAAGCAGGCCAAACAGTTTGCCTGATCGACGCGGACTTGAGACGACCGATGGTCAACGAGTATTTGGGACTTGATCGAAGTGCTGGACTAACAACGGCACTTGTCGGTCTGGCCGATGTGAACGACCTGCTCCAGCCGTGGGGTGATGACAATCTGTTCGTCCTAACATCCGGGCAAATACCCCCAAACCCAAGTGAACTGCTGGGGTCTGGCGAGATGAAACAACTCATTCAGCGCCTTGAGACTGCGTTCGACACGGTGATAATCGACGCCCCGCCCCTCCTCCCCGTCACCGACGCCGCGGTCTTGTCCCAACATGTTGGTGGTGTAGTTGTGGTCGTAGGCTCGCAGAAACTTCGTCAGCAAGATCTTGCCAAATCTCTCGCTGCTCTAGAGATGGTCGGGTCAACCGTTTTGGGCATCGTGCTGAATAGGCTTCCTGTAAAGGGACCGGACGCATATGCCTACAGTTATTACGGCACGGACGAGGCTGCAGCGCCCAAGACGGACGAAGGCACTGGATTATTTCCGGGACCGAGGCGTGGATCGGCCCGAAATTTTGAACCAGATCTGTCGCGAACCTTGACCAGCGGCAGTCACGTTGACGTTAGGCCACCAAGTCTGTTTCCAACAAGTCGTCATGACTAAGAAATAGGGACTCGCAACCTCTCGCCCACACTCGCTGGGCAATAAATATGCAAAGGTGAGTGGCATTTCGTGATGGGCAACGGACAATCACTTTAGCCATGAGCCCGTGCACTCATCGTTCCAGACGCCAGCCTATGGCTGTGAAATTAGTCCACACTATTGCCGCGCATGGAATACGTCGTGATGCTCTCACACAATTAAGCAGAGTCCTCTGCGGTCGAAAACGCTATTCCACCGGTACCTACCGGAGCTTGAAGTTGCCCGAAAGGTAGAATTCCTAAGTGACAAATCTTGTAAGTACGTGGTTCTACGTCCAAGGGCAGGAAGAAGGCGGACGATTTGCCCAGATTAGCGAGAATTCCGCCTCAGAAGAATTTCGCGATATCTACCGTAGGTGCATAGGTGTCTTCTTCGCCAGTGCCAGGCGAGCCAACCCAGATGCCCGACTCGTTCTCTACCTGAACAAGCCATGGGATGACTCTGCATCCCGCGTATCTCGCCAAATCGGTATCCTGCTGAGTGGCCTTCGTGTTGAGATGCGAGTTATTTCGTACGATCATGTTCCTCCTCCATCTTTCACAGAGGCCTGGCGGAATCAGTTTTTTGTCATCGACGTGCTGAAGCACATCCATGTCGGCCTGTCACCAAACGACGTAGCCGTAATTCTGGACAGCGACGTTGTCTGGACTTCAGCTGCTAAAGCCGACGAATTCTGGGACAGCGTCCATTCAAGCGGTTTAGCGTCTTATCAGGTGGGCTACGATAACTCGTATAAGGTGAACGGTCTCAGCATTGGCGACCTACAGAACCTCATGTCAAGGCTTAACCTGGAGTCACCAGGTCGCCTCACTTATTGCGGTGGGGAAATTGTGGGCGGCACTGCGGACGGCATTGAGACACTCTTCGTAAATGCAGACCGCATCTGGTCACTCCTCATGGATCAACATCTCATAGACACATCGCTAGCGTTCGAGGAAGCCCACGTGCTAAGCATGGCTTACGCGTGCATGGGACATGAGCCAGGTTCAGCCGACCGCTTCATACGGCGACTGTGGACACAGCCTCTGAAGCCGAGGAATGTTGCCGTTAACGACACGACTTTAGCCTTGTGGCATGTTCCGGCAGAGAAAAAGTATGGGTTGGCGCGTCTCTACCGTCACTTGGTCAGCCACGGCCTCGAGCGGTTCGGAAGAGAACCGGACAGCAGGTTCAGGACACGCGTCGCCCGGCAGTTGGGCATTCCCAAGAACTCGATTCGAAAAGTCCTTCTGGACGTCTGTCAGGCTTCACTTGCCCGCCTTCGGAAGCTATCGCGAAAGTACCGTAACTGATGCGTCAGGGTCACAACTTGTTGATACTCCATTTGGCGACTGCCACTCGCCCATGCACCCATCTGAACAACGAATGGATGGATCATTGAGAATCGCGGTCGTTCATAGCTTCTATTCTTCACAAGTGCCGAGCGGCGAGAACAATGTCGTCTTGGCACAAGTGTCTGCCTTGGAAAGCCGCGGCCACGACGTCCGCTTGATTGCTCAATTCACAGACGAACTTGAATCGAGCGGAACCTACAAATTTCGAACGGCCATCAATGTCGCCACACAACGCGGCACTTCACCCCTCAACGAACTCTTGGAATTCAAGCCAGATGTTGTTCACGTCCACAATCTCTTCCCCAACTTCTCAAAGACGTGGGTCGACTCTTGGAATGGACCGATAGTAGCGACACTTCACAATTTCAGGCCAGTTTGTGCAGCGGGAACGCTTTACCGGGACGGTCGCCCATGCACCGAATGCGTCGATCGAGGTTCCCACAGATCTGTGGTCAACCGCTGTTACCGCGATTCGGCGATTGCCAGCATTCCCTTAGCGATACAGACCAGATCTGGTGTTCGAGGGGATGCCCTGCTTCGCCGCGCCGACCGGATCATCCTGCTGGCAGATCGCGCACAAAAAATGTTCACATCCTTAGGACTCGAAGAACACAGAACAGCTTTGCTGCCCAACTTTGTTGATCAACATGGCTTCGCTCCTCATTCGGCTCCTGGGTCCAATTGGACCTATATCGGCAGGCTGACTAACGAAAAGGGCATCCTTAGCCTTATCAATTCGTGGCCAGAAAACCAACATCTTCGAATTTTCGGTGACGGACCTTTGCGAGCAGAGGTTGAGTCGATAACGTCCCTACTACCGCACGTCGAGTATCACGGAAGCGTCCCTAGCTCCCACGTGGCCAGGATCCTTTCAGAATCACGCGGGTTGGTTTTCTCCAGTGAATGGCCGGAAGGCGCGCCCTTGGTCTACGTCGAGGCGCTGGCGGCGGGCCGCCCCGTTATCGCTAGGGAAGGAAATAGCGTAGCTGACGACGTACTCGCTCACGGAACCGGTCTTGTTTACACAGACTCGAACCAACTCACGTCGAGTCTCTTGGATGTTACACAAAATTGGGATCTCTTCCATACGAGAGCGCTTAGCCGCTTCAATGAGACCTACTCGATGGATGCCTGGACCACCAAACTCGAGAACTTGTACAACAGCGTGATAGAGAGGTATGAGCAAAGATGACCAAGGTTGTGATCCTTCAAGAATATGTGCCGACCTACAGAATCGGGTTCTTTTCGCGCCTTGTCGACAGTGCCTCTAGAGAGGGTATCGAAGTTGTGGTCGCCGCAGGGCACCCCAATAGCTCTCAGGCAAAACGCGGAGACAGCGGCACCGCACCGTTCGTGGTTCCTATCTCGCAGCGGGAAATGAGACTAGGCGGGAGACGACTTGTCTTTCGCAACACGTTCCAAGTGGCCAAGGGTGCAGATCTCTTGGTTTTGGAACAGGCGCGACGCAATCTCGACGCCTATCTTCTTTTTCTGCCTCGGTTTCTGAGGAAAAATTCATGGGCGCTTTGGGGACACGGTCGAGATTACGTCGAATCGAGATCACGCTTCTCAACCTGGCTGCAATCCGCAATCACCAGGAGATCAGACTGGTTCTTCGCGTACACGTCTGGGGGGGCCGGCCACGTTGAGCGTCTCCCGTATCCAGCTGGCCAGATTACAACAGTTATGAATGCCATCGATACGGCAGCAATGAGAGGACGGATCCAGCGAGTTGACAGTCGGCAGATAGCAGATTTTCGGCAACGCTTCCAGATCAACGGGAGGGTAGTATCCTTCATCGGCGCCTTGGATGCGTCGAAGCGCATACCCTTTCTCTTGGAATCCATCCGTCTCCTAAATGTCACGGGCTCCGAAGTGTCCTTCGTTATCGCCGGTGACGGACCGTTGCGTCATGAATTGATGGATCTAGCATCCGACTTGCCAAATGTCCACTTCGTCGGTCGGGCGGACGATGAGATGAAACATCTCATACTTTCCATGACGCATCTACTCGTCGTACCAGGTCGCGTCGGACTCATTGCGGTCGATAGCCTTGCAGCAGGTGTCCCAATTGTGACCACAAATTGGGCGTTTCACGCACCGGAGTTTGAGTATCTGAAGGATGGCGTGACCAGCAGGATTGTCAATAATGACGTTGAAGACTATGCGTTGGCCATCGAAGAATTACTGCAAGACGAAGTGCTTCGGGAAAGACTCAGTCGGAACAGTCTGTCAGAGGGAGATGGGCTCGGTGCAGAGCAAATGGCTCAAAACTTTCTCGAGGGGATACTCGCCGCCTTAAATCGAGGAGCAAACAATTGAAGTTTCACATTATTGTAGCCAGTCACAATCGTCGACAAACAACCATCCAATCGCTGTCTTCTCTCTTTGCTGCAGGTGATTCTGCGGGTGTTGAGACGCGTGTGGTTCTCTTCGATGATGGATCCAAGGATCAAACCGCCAGTTCAGTACTTGAGATGTTCCCCAGCGTCACTGTGATTCCAGGCAGCGGATCGACATACTGGGCTAAAAGTATGCACCAAGCGGAAAAGCGCGTCCTAAACGACGCAGAAAATCGAATCGATGACGCCCAAGACTATATTGTCTGGCTCAACGACGATGTAGTCCTGGATATCGATGCGCTGAGCAGAGCCATTCAGACTCTGGAGAACCATCCGGATGCGATACTTGCCTGCGCAATGCGGGATCCCGAAAGCCTTCAGACCACGTATTCTGGCTTCAAAAGGGAGGGCCGCCATCCCCTCCGGCTGAGCATTGTCGAGCCTGGAGCGGAGGTGCGGCCAATAGACACGTTTAACGGTAACCTCGTTTTGGTTCCCGGCCACGTCGCAAGGAGGCTAGGATCGATCGATGGTGAATACGCCCATGCTCTAGCAGACATTGACTACGGGTACCGAGCCAAGCTAGCCGGAATGCCGGTATTATTGGCCGCCGGAACTTTCGGAACGTGCCCCAGAAATCCGCCATCGCCGGCGATGAGCCTGAAAAGTATGTGGAAGTCTTTTGTCGGAGTCAAGGGCGGCGGACACCCGAAGTCACTGCTAAGGATCCTCCGCCTTGGGGCACCAAGGTTGTTTCCACTTTTTTTTGGTGCGACGTACGTCCTGTGGTGGGCACGAGCACTTCGTGATGGGATCATGAGCAGCGTATCTCAAGCTACTAGAAAGAACACTAATGCTTCATGAATGACTCAATCGAGGTAGTAGATTGCACATAGGATTCTGCGGTCCTGCCACACTCGAAGCCCTTAGTGACCTCGTCAACGAACCGATCAAGATCCAAGGCTATCCCTTCCGTGGTTCAGCAACCTTGATCCGGGAATATTTGGCCTTGGGGCATCGAGTGACCCTCTTCACCACTTCCCCTGACATCACGGAGAACGCTGTATTTAGCGGGCCGAATCTAAGGATCGTCGCAGTTCCAACGAGATCCAGGGGGCACAAGCGCGCCTTTGACTTCTTCGCTGAGGAGAGGAAGTCCCTCGTTACATGCATACGACGGGAACATCCCGACGTTCTACACGCAAACTGGACGTATGAATTTGGTCTCGCTGCACGCCAAAGCGGCATACCGACAGTTGTCACGGTCCATGATTGGGCGCCCAGTGTCGCTCGGACCAATAAACACCCGTACTGGTATTTTCGTTGGTTAATGCAAATAAGGTGTCTTCTCTACGGTGGTGCACTTACAGCGCCGTCTGAGTACATCGCTGCCAGAGTCTCCAGAGCATTCCGAAAATCCTGCGTTGTGATTCCTAATGGAATTGACATCGCGTCATTCCGTGTAGACGTCGAACATGCGACTGCTACGACGGTCCGAATTGGGATGCTCAATGTTGGATTTAGCGAACGGAAAAATGTTCGATGTGCGCTGATGGCTTGGGCCAAAATAAGGCACCTGCATCCCACCGCAACCCTCGTGGCCGCAGGCCCCGGCTATGAGCACGGGGGCGAAGCACATCGGTGGGCAACTGCCAACAATTTAGCGACCCAGGTAAACTTCGTAGGGAATATCGGCCCCAATTCCGTGCCGGACTGGTTCGCATCCTTGAACGCCTTTCTTCATCCCAGCATCGAAGAATCATTTGGAATGGTACTCCTCGAAGCGATGGCAGCGGGAGTACCAGTGATCGCCGGTCAGAAGTCCGGCGCCGTCCCCGCTGTAACGGGGGGTAACGCCTTCCTTACAGATGTGACCTCAAGTACGGCTCTCGCATCAGACCTACACCGCGTTTTAGCGGATGACGGCCTGCGCAGCGAATTGTCTGCCAAGGGGCGTCTTTGGAGCGAAAAGTTTTCTGTCTCGGCCTCAGCCAATAGATTTATCGAAGTCCTTGGAGCGGCCGCAGCAAGAGGATGACGTCACTGACCCGCTTCGCGAAGCGGGCGTAGGACGGTGCAAGGGTTGCCAGCGGCGACAACACCAGCCGGTATGGAGGCCGATACCACGGATCCAGCACCGATCACCGAGCCATTCCCAATCTCGACACCCTTCAGAATGATGCTTCGCGCGCCGATAAACACATCGTCACCAATCTTCACAGGCCGATCGTTCGCGGCGTGCGGAAGTCCGGCAAATCGCCGTCCGCTTGCTATGTCGACGACGTGATGATCCGAATCTGTGATGACAACCCCTCCGCCGAGTAGCACTCGACGCCCCAGCTCTACACTCAGGCCAGACGAAATGGTGCAGCTGGTCAGTCCGGAGTCGTCGCCAACTATTATTTCTGCACCCGGACGGAAGGTTCTAAGGATGACGGGACCACGAGCTTCGAGGGTGTTCTTCCCTGGACGGGCGTTGAGGACGATGCGTGCACCGAGCTCGATTCGGGAGCCTTTTGATCGATAGACGAGGATTCGCCCTTGTGTCACAAGATTTGGCCCGGCCGAGACTCCACGGCGTGATAGCCAAAAACTACGACAAAAGCGAACGATCCACCGAGCGGTCTTAACCATTGGTTTGAGAGGATTTGACATAATCTTAGTCCTTTGCAGGGATGCACTCGCCGGCCGGATCAGGCAAGAGGACGCAAGTCGCCACGCTTAGAGAACCGGCGTTTGAGTCTTCTGAAATGGTGTCTGGCCCCAGACCAGGCAAGCATGAAATCCCAGTTGAATGGACGAGTCGGGAGTGCTGGTTCTTGGTATGGGTAGAATCTATCGGGCCCAATAGCGATCTGCTCTGCATTTCGCACGTCAAACTGCGGCGCCGCCATCTGTCGCTTCATCAAGTGGATGAGAAGGCCTTCCCTGACCAGAATTTTAGAGCCTGACGCACCGGAGTACTCAAGAATACGGCCATTCCGCCATACGTATGAGTGATATCCCGGCGCCGAGCCCACCGCGCGCATCCTGAATTGCTCCCATTCGATATTGAAGATGCATTCTTCATTCCAAATGGAGACATCAAGGTGGCGAAGTATGCGGAGGATACCTGCAGATTCATCAAAATGGAAAGGGTTCGGAGTTGAGAAAACCCGGCGGTAGTCTACGTCAGGAAGCACGGTCCTGTACCATGCGTTGGCGGCAGGCGTATTTTGATAAATTGCAAAATTTCCCCTTATAAGAATTTTTGCATATGAAGAGAATGCTTCCTGCGGAATAACGCCAAGAATGTCCCCGAAAATGACATCCAAATCACAGTGGCCCCAGTGAGAATAACCTTGGATATAGCTCTCAAAAATGTGGCCGAAAGCAGGGCGAAAATCACATACCTTGTATGGCCTAGGCATCACTACTGGCATTCCTAGTGCCTTACTGGACATCTCGCTGAATTCATCGAGGTCCATCTGCTCGACCTGGAGATTGTTTGGTTTCCAGGCAATGGTTTGATCAGTAACCAGCAGGAAGTCGATCTCTGCGTTCAGCTCCACACTACGCAGAAAGACATCGAAATAAGAGGGAAGTTGCCCGAAATAGACCGCAAAGATAACGCATCTCGGTTTCGCAGCCAATGTATCGTCGACAGTATTCACGGATGCTCCTTAGGTGCAATGAGGCCATACTTGGTGGCTAACGTTACCGGTGGGAAAAATCTCCAGCATAGGACGACTGAAGCTAGCGCCCCTGCGATGGCCGCCCCACTGACAATCCATCCGGTGAGGCTTTGGCTGCCCCCTTCGGCTCCTAGCGTTACAGTGAACACTAGGAGCTTGCAGAATACAATGATCACCCCGCACCCGGCAAAAACTTTGAGTAGACCGAAAATAAATGTGCGTCCATCCAAGTAGCCAATGCGTATCGCTATAGTGCTGTGAATCAACAAGCGCGCTCCATTTGTCAGAGCAATTCCCCAGATCACAATGGAAACATCATTAGCTGCCAGCATCGAGAGAACTAGAATTATCTGCAGAATGAAGAGAACGATATCTGTCAGCCAGATTCTGCGAAAACTGCCTAACGACTCAAGAGCACTCGCCAACAGCACGCTGACTGGTTGAATCGCCACTCCAATTGAAAGCGGAACGGCAAATTGGGCCGCTTGAGTCCATTCGAATCCCAATATAAGCGGAATTAGGAACGGGGCGACAATTGCGAGAATCATGCCGGCGGGTGCTGACAGCCATGCAACCATGAGTAGCATTTCGGCCCAGACGGCCTTCGCGCGAACAGAGCTTCCTACATCGTGGCGGAACTCCGGATAGACGGCCTGAACCATTGCCGACTGCGCTTGTTGCATGGGAATAGTCGTCAAGACCTCAGCTCGGTTCCATTGCCCCATCACCGGGGCGCCGAATGAGCGCGTTGCAGACCATTTGCCCAGATTTCCCACCGCGTACTGAAGAATTCCGGCGACCACGAGTTTTAGGCTAAACGCGACGTGGGGCAGGGCCGTTGATAGTCGGCGGAGCCCGAGATAGCCTCGGTATTCCACGGACAGCCAGGCGACCAGGAGTGCTTGGGCTGACACGGCGGACACTACAAGCGAGGACGCATTTCCCCAAGCCGCGACAGCAGCGATTCCAAGCAGCATACCTATGAGATTAGAGCTGACCGTGACAGTGGCTAGACGAGAGAATTGGCCTGTCCGACGAGCCAATCCTGTGAGCAAAGAGAACATCGGGGACAAGATTGCGCTTACGCTGAGCCATCTGATGGTGTCTGCGGCGTCCGGTACGTCCCAAAGAGACGCCCAAAAGTCCGCTGTAAAGAATGTAATGGCCGCCACAGCGACGCCCAAAATCAAAGCAAAGGAGGTGAGTGCACCCACCACCCTCTTGTCCAAGTCCATCAGCCGCGCCACGGCCTGAGACATGCCTCCGTTTGCAATGAGAGAAATCAGGGCTGTTATTGACAGTGCCACGCTGTAGACGCCGAACTCAGTCGCACCAGCCAACCTTGAAACGACAACCGCATACCCAAGTTGAAACAGGATCGTCATGATTTGGGCGCCGTAACCCCACAAGGCACCCTTCAGGACACGACCGCCTCCACGTCCCGCCGTCACGCTGAGGAATCCCTATCAGAGAATCTGTGCGTGACAATTGACTGCATTCTGTCCCGATCAAAGTTGCCCGCGGGGTCAAGTCGGAACCACCGTCCTTCATTCGGCACTTCATGCCACCACGGATGCGGAGCAAGGACTATTCCGCGAGACGCGAGTGCCGCTGTGAAGCTGAAGGAGCTGGGAGCGGTGACAAGAACATCTGCAGACGCTAGATCGATTAGATCGTCTGCGCTATTTCCGTTCAGGCATAGGTTTACGCCCGCCATTCGGTTGAGAACAGGAAAGTCTTCGGCGGTGCCGAGCGAGATAACGCTGATCTCCAAGTCTCTAAGCTCAGAGACTGTGCGAAGATTTTCTATTACACCGGCGTACCACTCCTCAGACACCCAGCGGGATAAGCCTGCGCCACGGGCTTCGGACGTCGGACTTATATCGCCACGCCGAACATGAATCGCAATTCTCCGATGCCCGCCCGTTTCCCGCTCGCGCAGGCGGTGCCCACCAGACCCAGCGAGCAAAGCCCTCCTGATCTCACTCTCGGCCGGGACTTGATCATATCTGGGGTTATCTAGCGCAGAGGTAAAAACGATCGAATCCGATTTATGGTGACGCAACCGAGCTCGGTCGACGGCACCCCGGAGTATCAATTTTGAATCATCTGTCCGCTCATCCTGCGTAGGAGGCAAACTGACATAAACTATTCGCTGGCCTAATTTGCCCGCTGGCACACTCCCGTCACCTATCTCCAGGAGACCATCGGTATCCCTCGTAACCTCGCCCCCGAGGTACTGCAGGCCCAAGTCCTTGGACCAAAGGAGACCTGACAGCCATACGGAAATTTGATGTCCAAAGCCCGGGTATGGGTGGATTTTGGTACGAAGGTACAGTTTTGGCCCGTTGACGGGTTCTGTCGCAAGAGTCCATCTGTAGTACCTATTGAAAAGGCACGTCTGTCTTTTTCTAGCGTAAATATTGAAGCGGCCTTCGAAATTTAAGCGAACTCTCTGAGGTGCCGTTCTGAGCGGGCGAAGTTTCGCGAGGCTCTTCCTAAACTCCACGAACTGTTTAAACATGTGCATATTCTTTTCTAAACTTCCATCAACAATCGAGAGTTTGTGTCCCAAGCAGCGGAAGCCTGTGTAGGATCAATCAGTATCTGATCGAAATTCAGCATAGTGACTAACTGATCATCTTGACGGAAATGTCGATCAGCGAATTTACGTCCTTCAATCGCTCCCCGAATGAAATCCTCAGTTGTCCGCGTAGAAAGTAGGTTTTCAACACACCTGACAACGTCCTTTGGTGACCTTCCAAATTGGATAAAGGGTTCCGAATTCTGAAAAATAGCATCGAACCCGGGATGAAGCGTCGTCACATGGACGCTCCCCGTCGCAAGCGTGGTCGGTAAGCGATCAGAAAAATACGAAGCTTCCCCCGCGTAATGGTCCCAATTGGTCGATATCCAACCGGAGTGAATGGCTACGTCTTGCTTGCTGTAGTCAACAGGTCCTTGAGCACTCGGACCAGTCCAGCCGTTGCCGTAGATTGCGAACTTCGGTCCAAATGCATGGGCCAACCGTCTGACCAATTCCTCTCGCTGACGAGAGTTGGGATGCCCGGTAAATGGTGTACGCGCTTGAGACTTATTTGCGATCATGACAACGTCGAAGTCTCTGTGAGACGTCGTGAGCGCATTTGCTTTTCCAAATCTTCCTGGGTCAAAAACAGACGAGCACCATCTGACGTCTCTACTGCCAGCTCTTAGGAAATTGGATCGAAAGACGTCTTTGCCCACGGTGAATACAACGTCAGAGTGCCTTCCTGCTGATTTGGCCTCAGATGGTAGCCGGTGCTTCCACCGGCTGTAGGGATCCCCTTCGTGGTAGATCATGCGATGTTTGCCGACAGCGCGCAGCTCAGAAAAAAAGTCGTCGTTCAATCCAGTGCCGCCAAGATGCTGCATAAGAATCAAATCCGGGGCGAAGGCCTTGGCCGCCTCAAGGAGGCCTCGCGCGGCGCCTACACCTTCGCCTTGTCTTATGCGCCACAATAGGCTGTATATCTTTACGTCCTCGATTAGCCCACGGTCGACCAGGGTCGCAAAGGCGCGACGCATCCCGGACTGACGCGCAGTGCCCCACTCGTTGGGTACATAGAGTATTTTCATGGAGTCCTTCCGACAAGATGCAGGTTCGGGGCAATGGACGTGACCCGCCGAGCTAGGGGTGTGTCATGGTCCGTGCAGCAAATCCGGATCCTCCACTTTGGAATCCATAAACTGCTAGCGGAGGTGTGCAACCAAGCCGTGAGAATTCAGTTCTGCGTCTCAGGGTGCGTCTCTTGTTCAGAATGGACGTAGGCTGTCGCAACCAGTATCGATGATGAGTTGGCCCGGCCGCGTTCCCACCAGCGAGAGTCGCGATTACCGGATGACGAGTTCACGCAAGACTAGACGGAGGAAGACTGCATTCCCCCATAAGTACCGCTTCCAGAGCCGCCGTGGTTCGCTGAGGAGTCTATGGAACCATTCGAGTCCGGCTCTTCGAACCCACAAAGGGGCTAGCTTCTTCGTTCCCGCACTGAAATCGAAAGCGGCGCCGACGGCAGCGGCGTTAAAACCTTCTCCGGCGAGACGACGAGCCTCAAAATCCTGTTTGGGTGTTCCCAAACCCACCCAAACCATGTCGGGCCTGCAAGCTCGAATATCGTCATCTTGCCTGGCCAACTCGGCAGTCGTCAGTGTTCGGAACTCGGGACTGTGCGTACCAACGATCTGAACACCTGGAAATCGAAGTTCGATGTTGCGCGTCAGCGCGCTCAACGTCTCAGGCGTCGACCCGAGGAAAAAGTGGCGCACTCCCGGGATAACCCCTGCTTCAATGACATCCTCGAAATACTGTGGGCCACGAACTTGGTGAAGCCTGCCCCCGAGGAACCGACTAAACCAAGCAACGGGTTTGCCGTCCGGGAAGTTAATCGTCGACTCGCTGGCGCAGGCCGCAAATTCCATGTCGGAGTGTGCCAAGGCAACGCTGTATGCGTTGAAAAGATGGATGTCGTTACCGCCGTTTGGCTTATCAAGCAGTTCGAGAGTTCGGCGAACGGCCTCATCCGGTCGTGCAACTACGAACGGTATTCCAGCGAACTCCGTCGTGACCATATGGCGTTGCTCCCCCTGTAGAGCGCTGTTGAGACACCTGCGCTATTAACCTTCAAAGACAAAAATACCCGAAAGATCGAACGATTTTCACTTCGCGTCATGCAGTTCACGATGGGGAGGGGCATGCACTGCTACGGGTTACCATTGCAGTGGCTCCACAGCTACCAATATCCACCGAGCTAGCAAGCACGGATCACCGCAGGGGGAAACTTGTCCAAAAAAAGGGCTCTAATTACCGGCATCACAGGCCAGGACGGCTCCTATCTCGCCGAACTGCTGTTGAGCAAGGGGTACGAAGTACACGGCTTGATCCGCCGCGCTTCTACATTCAACACGACTCGTGTTGACCACCTCTATGTGGATCCGCATGATCCAAAGGCGAACCTGTTTCTTCACTACGGCGACCTTTCTGACGGGGCCCGCCTGGTCACCCTCCTAGCTGAAATAAGGCCTGACGAGGTGTACAACCTGGCTGCTCAATCCCACGTGCGGGTTTCCTTTGACGAGCCAGAACACACGGCTGACACCACTGGCGTGGGCACAATCCGGCTTCTCGAAGCAGTACGCATGTCTGGAATCGAAACCAAGTTCTACCAAGCCTCATCGTCGGAGATGTTCGGCGCGACGCCCCCCCCGCAGGACGAGGAGACCCCGTTTTATCCCCGCTCGCCGTACGGTGCCGCGAAGGTCTATAGCTATTGGATTACCAAGAACTACCGTGAGGCCTACGGCATGTTCGCGGTGAACGGTATTCTCTTCAATCACGAGTCGCCCCGCCGTGGTGAGACCTTCGTGACGCGCAAAATCACCCGCGCGGTGGCCGCCATTAAGGCAGGCAAACAGGAGCTCCTGTACATGGGCAATCTCGACGCAGTCCGAGACTGGGGATACGCTGCCGAATACGTAGAAGGAATGTGGCGAATGCTTCAGGCCGACGAGCCTGACGACTTCGTTCTCGCTACTGGAGGCAACTACACGGTCCGTGACTTCCTTCAGATTTCATTCGAGCATGCCGGCTTGAACTGGGAAGACCACGTGCGCTTTGACGAGCGATACCTTCGACCGACTGAAGTCGATGCATTGGTGGGCGATGCTTCGAAGGCACAGCAAAAGCTAGGCTGGAAGGCCTCCGTCCACACGCCTGAATTGGCGCGGATCATGGTTGACGCAGACATTGAGGCTCTTAAGCACGCTGGCAATCACTGGATCGACACGGTCAATCTTGAAAGCTGGAAGAATTAGTGGGCGAGGAAAGTAACTTCGCGCCGGGCGAGCTTGATCGCTCCTCCACTTTCTACGTCGCTGGCCACAGGGGTCTTGTTGGCTCAGCTATCTGGCGAAATCTCGAGAGCGAGGGCTTTACCAATCTCGTTGGACGGTCATCCACCGACCTCGACCTAAAGAATCGAGAGGCCGTCTTTGCCTTTTTTAAGGAGACGAAGCCGCGCTACGCCGTACTGGCCGCTGCAAAAGTGGGAGGTATCCTCGCGAATAATACCTACCCTGTCGACTTCTTGAGCGACAACTTGAGGATCCAGGTCAACGTTCTCGACGCCGCGCGGGAACACGGAGTTGAAAGACTCCTGTTTCTCGGCTCATCGTGCATATATCCGAAATTCGCAGAACAGCCCATCCGCGAGGAATCGCTGCTTACCGGACATCTAGAACCGACCAATGACGCATATGCCATAGCCAAGATTGCTGGGATCATGCAGATCCAGGCCGTGCGCCGCCAGTACGGTCTTCCCTGGATCTCCGCGATGCCGACTAACCTCTATGGCCCGGGCGACAATTTCTCACCAACCGGATCGCACGTCCTCCCCGCCCTGATCCGCCGCTACGATGAAGCGGCCAGCTCTGGCGTGGCCTCTGTGACGAACTGGGGCTCTGGATCACCACGTCGCGAATTCCTGCATGTCGATGACATGGCTTCTGCATGTCTGCACCTCTTGGAGAACTACGACGGATCGGCTCAGGTCAATGTGGGGACTGGCACCGATGTCACTATCAAGGAACTGGCTTCTGTCGTTGCTGCCGCAGTGGGATACACGGGCACCATCGAGTGGGACACAACCAAGCCAGACGGCACGCCGCGCAAACTCCTCGATGTTTCAAAGTTGGCCAAGGCCGGTTGGTCATCGTCGATTGGACTCGAAGAGGGCATTCGGACAACAGTAGATTGGTACCGGGCAAACCTCGCGTCCATTCGACACTAAAAACCCCTTGCCGTTAGTTCGTAAATATCGCTTCGAAGTGGGGGAACTTTTGTGACTGGGGGAAGCGATTGGCGCACGCGCTCTTCCCGACTACTCAGGGTAGTAGACGCGTTTGTAGTAGTTTGGGCTGTCGCAGGCGCCTTCATCGTTAGATTCGGATTGGAACCTGACTTTGTCATCGCTGGCCAGGAATTTACCTACGCTTGGCTCTCGCTGGCTCTGGCCATCGTTTGGTGGTTAATGCTCGGCGCATGGAACAGCAGACAGACCCGGGTATTGGGGGCTGGACCGGACGAGTACAAACGCGTGGCCGCGGCTTCACTTTGGTTATTTGGCTTAGTCGCAATCGTTTCCTACGTGCTTCGCGTTGACACAGCCCGAGGATACGTAGGGGTAGCCCTTCCCGCGGGTTTGCTCGGCCTGCTCCTAGGCCGGTGGCTGATTCGCCAGCATCTGGGGATAAATCGCCAACAGGGGCAGAGCATGTCGCGACTGCTCCTGTTGGGCGGCCCCAGCGCGGTTGCACACCTGGCTGCTTCTCTGGAGAGTGCCAAGCATGCTGGCTATCTTCCGGTTGCCGCGTACACTCCTGGATCGCATGAAGGACCCGCCGTTGAACCGGAGTCCGGATTGCCGATCATAGGCTACCGGCCTGATGCTCGGTCGATCGTCGACGCCATTACTTCTTGTGGCGCAGATGCCGTCGCAGTCTCGGCTGGGGTGCAGCTTCATCCGCAAACGCTAAGACATCTTGGCTGGGAACTGGCATCCCGAAACATTGGACTCATCATGGCCCCTGCACTGACGGATATCGCAGGGCCACGCATCCACACGCAGCAAGTAGCCGGCCTGCCTCTGATACACGTAACAACGCCAACTCTAGAAGGCGGCCAACGCGTCGCGAAGCGACTCTTTGACGTTTTGGTGTCGGGGCTTCTCATCGTTCTTTCATTGCCGGTCATGGCACTGGTGGCGATACTCGTGAAGGTGGATAGCCCGGGACCTGTACTGTTCAGACAGGATCGAGTGGGCATTGAGGGTAAGCACTTCAGCATGCTCAAATTCAGGTCGATGATGGTCGACGCTGAGCAACATCTCGCCGGTCTAAAGAATCGCAATGAAGGTAGCGGACTCCTCTTCAAAATGAAGAATGACCCTAGGATCACACGCGTTGGCGGAGTCCTGCGAAAGTTCAGTCTGGACGAGTTGCCGCAACTTTTCAATATTTTCGTGGGGTCGATGAGTTTGGTAGGCCCACGCCCGCCGCTCCCGTCAGAGGTCGCAGAATACGAACACGACGTACGACGGAGACTTCTCGTCAAGCCCGGTCTCACCGGACTATGGCAGGTTAGCGGACGGTCCAATCTCTCTTGGCAGGACTCTGTGAGACTGGACCTTTACTACGTCGAGAACTGGTCGCTGGCCGGCGATCTGATCATCCTATTGAAAACCTTTCGTGCCGTCTTCCACGGCGCCGGCGCCTACTGACCCCGTTACCTAGTCAATTTGCCCTTTGGGGAAGGAACATAACCATGCGAATATCTGTCATTGGCTGCGGCTACCTGGGTGCCGTCCACGCCGCATGTATGGCGAAACTTGGTCACGAGGTGGTTGGCATCGACGTGGACGAGCGAAAAATTGACGAACTTGCCAACTCCACGGCCCCGTTTTACGAGCCTGGTCTCGATGAACTCCTGCGAGATGTCCAAGGCACAGGCCGGTTGTCCTTCTCCACAGATATGTCTGCTGCGGCTGGCAGCGACGTACATTTCATCTGCGTCGGGACGCCGCAGAAGAAGGGTGAGAACGGCGCTGATATGACCTACGTTGACGCGGCGACGCTTGCGCTTTTGCCGCACATTTCGCCGGGAAACGTAGTTGTCGGCAAATCGACTGTTCCCGTCGGAACTGCATCGCGTCTGGCTCAACTGGTAAGCGCCCAGGAACCTTCGGCCCACTTAGTATGGAATCCAGAGTTTCTGCGCGAAGGCCATGCGGTGTCAGATACTCTGAGCCCGGACCGCCTTGTGTACGGCGTCGCCGGCGGCTCAGAGGAGCACCCGGCCGTCTCTGTGCTCGACGAAGTCTATGCGGGTTCCCTATCTGGCGGGACGCCACGATTGGTGACAGACCATCCGACCGCTGAACTTGTAAAGGCCGCAGCCAACTCCTTCCTGGCCACTAAGATTTCCTTCATCAACGCGATGGCTGAGGTTTGCGAGGCTACAGGGGCAGACGTCACCCGACTCGCCGACGCCATCGGCATGGACGACCGGATCGGCCGCAAGTTCCTCCATGCCGGCATTGGCTTTGGAGGAGGGTGCCTCCCCAAAGATATTCGAGCATTTATGGCTCGGGCCGGCGAACTCGGTGCCGACCAGGCCCTTACATTCCTGAGGGAGGTCGACGCTATTAATATGCGCCGCCGTTCTCGGGTAGTCGAACTGACACGCGACATCTGCGGCGGCATTCTTTTAGGTAAGCGAGTTACCGTTCTCGGCGCGGCATTTAAGCCTGAAAGTGACGACGTCCGCGATTCACCAGCCCTTAGCATCGCTGCTCAGCTTCAGCTTCAAGGTGCCGTCGTCACCGTGACCGATCCTAAAGCCTTAGCAAACGCTGCCAAGCGGTTCCCCGAGTTGCAGTATGAAGTCGACGTAGAAAAAGCCATTCACAACGCTGATGTCCTGCTACTTCTGACGGAATGGCAGCAATACCGGAGTCTGGACCCATACGAACTAGGATCCCGGGTGGCAACCTTGCGCATACTTGACGGACGCAATGTGCTCGACGCCGCCAAATGGCGCGCCGCCGGCTGGACATACCGCGGTTTGGGGCGACCCTAACAGTGGCGGGCACTGAAGCAGAGTCAGAGACGGAAACGACACGTGACAATAAGAGTAGCGGCTCCTTGAGCGCAGTTGAGATGCAAACTCGCCGTATCCAGAAACATCGTGGTCTGAAAATCGCGGCAGTATGGCTGGGCGCAACAGCAATCCTGATGATTTCTGCTGTCCTTTGGCTCGGCGTCAAGGCAAACGTCGTCAAGTCCGAACTAGAAGCCGCAACAAAGTTGATTCCGCTTCTCAAGGAAGACGTTGCGGGCGACAGGCCGCAAGACGCCGCCCAGACAGCCGAATTGCTTCGTGCTCACACGCGGGCGGCCCGCGAAGCGGCTGAAGACCCCCTGTGGACATTAGTCTCAGCTGTGCCCGGAGTCGGTCCGAACTTTAGTGCAGTCGCAGAAGTTGCCCGCTCGGCAGACGACGTGTCCACCCTGGGTGTGGGCCCGCTGGTCAAAGTATTTGGCTCTCTAGATTGGGACACACTGCTACCCAATAGCGAAGGAACGAACTTGGAGCCCATCCAAGATGCTTCTCCTAGTGTCACTTCCGCGGCTCATGCGGTTAGAGTCTCAGCCGACAGGTTGGCGAGGATCGACACCAGCAGCCTTTTGCCTCAGGTAGCGGAACCACTACTCCGGACTCGTGAACAATTGCAGACAGTGACGGGGGCATTGGATGCAGCCGCCAGTGCCTCGAAGATAGCTCCCCCGATGCTCGGAGCCGAACAGCCTCGCAATTACTTGCTCATGATCCAAAACAACGCCGAAGCACGCGCCTCCGGTGGCATCCCAGGAGCGCTTGCGGTCCTAACGCTCGACCAAGGGAAACTCTCGCTGGGCGTACAAAGCAGCGCCGGAGATGTTGGCGTGATGCAACACCCTCTGGCCGTTGACGCTGAACAGCAGCAAATCTATTCTGTTCGACTGGGTAAGTACATGCAGGATGTTAATCTGACGCCCGACTTCCCGACGGCGGCTACTAGCGCCCAGGGAATGTGGGAGAAAAAGACCGGCCAGCGTGTTGATGGAGTGATTTCAGTTGACCCAGTTGCGTTGGGCTACATATTGGAGGCGACGGGACCAATCAAGATCAGCAATCCCGAATTAGACGCGTTGGCCAGCGGCGGTCTGCCAACCGAACTGAACGGCAGCAACGTCGTTGCAACTCTCCTATCGGATGTCTACTCCAAGATCGAGTCTCCGCGGCTTCAGGATGCCTACTTTGCCGGAGTAGCGCATGAAATCTTCTCGGCACTTTCGAGCGGCAAAGGCGATGCCAAGGGGCTAGTCGACGGCGTCACACGCGGAGCATCAGAGGGTCGTGTACTCATCTGGTCTAGCAACCGAGATGAACAATCTATTTTAGGAAAGTATCCGCTTAGTGGTTCCATCACGGGCCCGAGTGTCGCCCCCGCACAATTCGGCGTCTACTTCAACGACGGCACGGGCGCCAAGATGGACTACTACGTGAAGAGAAGCGTTCAACTCGTGGAGGAATGCACGGGGGACGAATACGGGCAAGTGAAAGTCCGGATCACCAGCACCAACACTGCGCCTGCGGACGCTGCAACTACATTGCCTGAGTATGTGACAGGTGGTGGTGCCTTCGGTATCCCGCCAGGAACAGTCCAGACGAATGTCATCGCTTACGGCCCAGTTCAAGCAAACGTTGAAACCGCGACCGTAGATGGCAAGAAAACCGATTTCGCCGCTCACAGGCATAGCAACCGGCCCGTCGGATCCGTAACTGTAACTTTGGCGCCTGGGCAGAGCAGCACGGTGGAACTGACTTTCGGAAAAATCGTTCAGCACGCGGAACCTAACCTGGTTGTCACGCCGACCGTCCAACCAGTCAAGGACGTAGTTCTCGCCACCAAACCGGCGGAATGCATTCCGGGAAAGTAGACATCGCGTTAACAGTATGTAAAGCGACTTGATTCACTTTGGTAACAGACGTCACGGGGTGCTACCTTTTAGTCGGGCACATCAAATGAGATTTCAACCTACGGTCACTCGGGGACCGGAATCTCCGCAAATCAAGCGACACACATCGTTTTACGGTCTCAGGGGGACTCATGAAGAAATCACTCGCGGCAATCGCGCTCGCAGGATCCATCGCACTAGTAGGCGCGGTTCCGGCAATGGCCACTACAACGGATCGCTACCCGGCACCCGGCACCTGCGCCGCTGTTTCCGACGGAACGGTAGCGCCCGGCGAAACCTTTACTTTCTCCGGCACCTGCTTCGGAGCGAATCAGGTAATTACCATCACCGTTACTCTGACTATTGCTCCGCAGGCAGTCGGCGGCGTATCCGGTGGCCCTAGCATGTCCGTTCCGTCCAGAATCACGCTGCCGTTGGCACCACAGACCTTCACGGCGAAGACGGATTCCAATGGTGACTTCTCGTTCCCGCTGACTATCAACGAAGCGGGAACCTACACGCTGACGGCAAGCAACGGAACTGACAGCTACTCAACCACCGTCAAGGTTGCTGGGTCCGAAGCGGGTACCGGACTCGCCAACTCGGGCGGTACCACCACCGCCGGCACCGGCCTTGCCAACACCGGTGCAGACGCCAGCCTGATCCTATGGTCCCTGGTGGGCGCAGGCGCACTGGCTGCCGGCGCCACCTCGGTAGTTGTGGTTCGCCGCCGCGCCAAGGCTGAGGCCGCAGCGTAAGGCTAAACCAACAAGCACCAAAGAGGGTGGGTGGCGCTCCGGAAACGGAGCGCCACCCACCCTCTGCTTTAAAGCCTCCTCCTCCGTCCACACGAATTATGCGGTTGAGACATTAGAACTACGGGGAGAAAATGACGCGGACCAATCGCGCCGGGCCTTGGAATAAACTGGCCACGTGGCAGGCAGTGCTCACTGCCATGTTGGTCCCGCTTGCGCTGGTGGCCTTCTGGCCCAGCCCGGTGGACAAACCCGTTCAGGGCGAACTCGCGGGATTTCTCTTCCTGGTACACGCGCTAGGAATTCCCGGCTGGTTCAATTACCCGGTCGTAGAAGCCACAGCCAACATTGTCCTCTGCGTGCCTTTGGGTGCAGTCGCATCGCTGGCTTTCCCAAGCAAGCGATTCTGGCAACTCGGCGCCTTCGGATTGATGGTCTCTGGATGCATGGAGCTTGGCCAGCAGCTTTTTCTTCACGATCGAGTCGCGAGCCCCTTAGACCTTGTGACTAATACGGCGGGCTGTGTCATTGGTGCGCTGGCCGCCCGGACCTGTATTCGCGAGCTTAAAATCAGACAGGCCCAACGCATCCAGCGTTGAGCCTGTCTAGGTGAATAGATTTGAATTGACCTACTCGTTCACGAATTCCTTCATCCATGCTTTGAGGTCCTCGCCAAAGTCCACACGCTCCGAGGCAATGGAAATAACCGCTTTGATGTAGCTCAGCTTGTCTCCGGTGTCATAGCGGCGCCCACGGAACACCACGCCATATACTCCCCCGCCTTCTCCGTCGGACGTTGCCAGGGTCTGCAGAGCATCCGTCAGCTGGATTTCGCCGCCACGGCCGGGCTTAGTCTCTTCCAGCACGTCAAAAACGGCCGGGTGCAACACGTAGCGACCGATGACGGCCAGGTTGGAGGGGGCTTCGTCTACGGACGGCTTCTCCACCAGGCGGTTCACACGGAAGTAGTTCTCGCCGTCCACGGCCGAGATGTCCGCACAGCCGTAGGCGCTAATCTGCGACGGGTCCACCTCGATCAGAGCGATGACAGAGCCGCCGGTCTTGGCCTGCACGTCGATCATGGTGCTGAGCAACTCGTCCCGCTCATCGATAAGGTCATCACCAAGCAGGACGGCGAAAGGCTCATCCCCGACGTGCTGGCGGGCGCACAGCACAGCGTGCCCCAGGCCCTTCGGGTCACCCTGGCGCAGGTAATGCAGCGGGGCGAGGCTAGAGGCGTGCTGGACGGCCTCCAGCTTCTCCATGTCGCCCTTCAGCTCCAAGGTGTGCTCCAGGGCTGGCGCCCGGTCAAAATGGTCCTCCAGGGCCCGTTTCTGGCGCCCTGTGATCATGAGGAGGTCCGTCAGCCCTGCTTTGACGGCTTCTTCCACCACATACTGGATTGCGGGCTGGTCAACAACCGGCAACATTTCCTTCGGCATCGCCTTGGTGGCGGGCAGGAAGCGAGTTCCCAGTCCGGCAGCAGGAATGACGGCTTTTTTCACGGTTTTCCCCAAAGTCATAGCTGAACCATACAAATCCTTTGTGGAAACTGGCAATTCATTGCTGAGATTACGCGGCTGATGGGTACCCCTGCCCATCGCGGGGCCCTCATTTTTCGTACATACTTCTGGTTGCAGCTTTCACGAATATTGGGGGACTTCTTGAACAACGACCAACAGTCCGGCGTACCGCAGCAGCCGGAACAGCCCGGATGGCAGCAGCCCGGCCAGCAGAACCAAGCGGGCTATCAGGGCCATCCTGAGCAGCCGCAATATGGCCAGCCGCCCTATCCCCCGCGCGCGGACCAGTACAACGTCAACCAGCCGCCCTACGGCGAGCCCGGCCAGGGCCAGAGCCCGTATGGACAGCCCGGACCGGGACAATTCGGGCAGGCACCGCCCAAGGGTGGCTTCCCTGTCTGGGGCTGGGTGGCAAGCGGCGTGGGCGCAGTGGCGGTCCTGGCAGTGGCCGGCGTGATGGTGCTCGGCGGCCTCGGTTCAAATAAGCAGCAAGAAGCGGCTCCCGGCCCCACAGAGACCTCCGGCGGTTCGGAGTCGGCCGGGGCCACCGAGGAAGCCACGACGGACGGGTCCTCGGCCGCAGCTTCCGGCGAAGAAGACCTCTACATCTTCCAGGACGCCGACTTCACCTCGGCACCTGTGTGGTCCACCAAAATGCCGGAAGGCTGGACCATGTCAGAGGTAAAAGGCGGAACTATCCAGTACCGCAGCAAAGAGAGCCCCTGCAACTTCACCACGCACCAGGCCATCCTGCCGCCACGCGATGAAACCACCGACGAAGAAGCCACCAAAACCTCGATGCAGCTCGAAATCGACGGCATCAAGTCAACGGTGGGAAAGCCGGTCACCGTGGTGACCGATGCTGACTCGCTCTACACCAAGCTGCGGAACGCCGATGGCCGCGTCATCGAACTGCAGGAAGCGGAGCTTCGGTTCAAGAACAAGAGCGACGTGGACGTGGTGTACCGCATCGCCTTGCGGTCCATGCCGGCCGGCGACGGCCTGATGGAACTCATCCTGGCGTGCCCGGCCAACCTGCCCACGGAATCAGAGCTCTGGACCGAACTGACGGACAGCGTCACCATGGTTGACGATCCGGCAGCATAACTTGAGGCTCGCACCTAATTCCGAGCACTATTCATAAGTCTCGACGCAGTATTGTCCTTTTTGTGGTATACGAGCAAACTGTTCTGAATGGCGCCAGTCACTCTATGACGAGATCGGTATGGCATGAGCAGCAGTCCATTTCTTCGGTTCCGTGTCGCCTTCATTTTGTTTGGCTTTCTCCTACTGGCAGGTTGTGCAGGAGAAGCACCCGCACCCTCCGCTGATTCCACGTCAGCGCCCGTCACAAAGCCTTCAACGACGACTTCCGCAAATGCAGTCGCACCCGCTGATCAGAGCGCCGTGTGCGCGGTGGCAGCTGAACTCACGCGAGCTGGTAAACCTGAGGAGGCTCTAGCAACAATCAAGAGGCTTCGTGAGCTCGGCCCAATCAAACCTCCACCATCGGAGCCGTCGAGATCCTCATCCCCGTCAGAAACAGCGGCGGCCCCAACGGGCCCAAACAAGCCCTCTGAGGCGCCCACGCCCACGCCCACGCCCTTGAATACTGCAGCCTCGGCTGCACCAACGCCAGTTATCGATCCGGGTGCCTGTCAACAAGAATTAGTGGATGCGCTACGCGCGTCCGGAATTGCCCAAAAACCCGTCCAGACCCGCGTTGACAAACTACAGAGTCCACCCGGCGCCTGGCTGCCAAACTGGACGGCACCATTTACAAGTGCAGCCCCGGTATTCGCCGGAATGCTATTGGCTACTATGCTTTTGGCCCGGTTTTTGGCATCCACCGCCCTATTTTCCAGAACTCCGCTCGGCCTTGTTCCCGGCGTTGCCCGATTCGCCGTGTGCCTTGCTGGAATCGTACTAGCCGTATCCGGCTGCTACGTTTTCGTGGCCAAATCGGCCGAAGCACTGGACCCGTTCAGCGCGCCCCCGGACGGCTCGAATGATTTGCAGCCAACAGTCGGAGATGTGGCGGGATGGCTCCTCTTCTGGCTGTTTATCGCCGTCGTCGGTGCGGGTCTATTCGCGCAGTTTCTGACAAGCCGGTTGCGCGTATCCGTAACCATTCGGGACAAGACAGGCAAGACCGACGACGCAGCGATCGACAAGGCCGTTGCCTACATGACAGAGCTGGGCGCCCTGCCTCCACGCGGACTCCAAGTCCCCCGGGCGACCGACGTAACAGCCCTGTCCGGCGATGTCCTTGTCGATACACCGACGAACAAGATCCTCGCGGCCCTCAAGAAGATCGTTCAATCAGCCCTGCTTTTTGTCCCCTGGAACGTCTGCATCGACGAAACCGGCGATGACCAAACCACAGTGGTTGTGGCCAGGAACGGCTGGGTCAACAGGGCTGCCACTTTCACTACCAAAAGCCTGGGCCTTCCTGACCCCGATACTGACCCCCGAAAAGGGGACCCTTCAAGCCCGGCTGTGTCACCCCCTGGCGATCGCCGGCAGAAGGTGGCGGCAGCTGTTGTCATCTCAACCCTCGCAACCAAGCACCGGGGCTTTGAAGGCCTGTGCGGAGCAACGCACTGGCGAAGCATAGGGCTTCACTACATCGCCACCACGGAACTGGACCGGCATCCTACGCAAGCCGTCACGCTCCTGGCCCAGGCCCTAAACGACGATCCGCTCAATCTTCCAGCGCAACTGGCCAGCCAGTACTACCGGTACAAGAAATCGCGCACGGAACCCGACTTGCTCGCCTTCACCAATTGGCTCAACGCCCGAATAAAGGACCTACCGGACAAGAACGGCCGTCTTCTTAAAGGATACGAAGGGATTTACAGACGCCTGCTCCTGAACTACGTCTTGGCAATGCTCAACTTGCACAGCGTTCGAAAATCGGTCCACAACGAGCTCACGGAAGCCGAGAAGAATGAGACCCTCCGTATTGCCCAACTGTTGACAGAAAGACTGACCAAGCGAGTTCCGCCTGCGGACGTGATGGGACAAGCCATGCGAGATGTGGCCAACATAGCGGAACGGGCCATAAAGGACATCAAGTGGCCGCCCACTGCCGCTATCAACCAAAAGGAACAGGCGCCGGCCGCCACAGCAACCAAACTAGGCGACGCCCCAAGAACTCAGGATAAGAAAACAGCGGACTACGGCCGGAAACCGGAAAAGGACTGGACGAAAGCTGAAAACATTCCCTTGGCGCCCAGCGTCGCGTACAACCTTGCATGCTATCTCGCCTCGCGCACTTCGCCAGCCGTCAAACCCAGCCCGGCGGAACAACCACTAAAGGTCGCTTGCGAGGATGATCGTCTCCGTTCGTGGGCGAAGGAAGACCCAGTCCTCGCGGAATTCCACGGCGAAAAGTGGTTCCAGAAGCTGGTAGGCGCCAGCCCGCGACAAGCCTTCTTAGAAATAGCGCCGTTCAATGATTTCAAGGCCAAACTTGAAGCCATCGGCGCAACCACTCCAACGCGGCTACTGGCCGTTGCCCCATGGCGGCTGAGAGAGTATCTGGACATTCCCTCACCGCGAGCTGACCGAATCCGTCGCCTGGCCACGTTGGCTCAGAAGGTGGACTCACTCACCAAGGGCCCCGACTTCAAGTACGCCAAGGTCAAGGGCTATGAAATGGAGCTCCTCGAGTTGCTCATTAGCGCAGGTACCGAAGATGCGGCGGACATCCAAAACGACGCGGAACACAGGAGAGTGCTGACGACAAACCTCAAGAATCGGTGCCTTATCGAGATCCGCGACCGCGAACTCAGCGTGTGGCTTACGGCCCTGAAGCAGTAGGACGGCATAATTTCAACGGGCTCGATCAGCGGCCCTTGAACTCCGGGGTCCGCTTCTCCTGGAACGCCTTGAAGCCCTCCGAATAGTCCTCGGACTTGCACAGCCGGGCCTGCTCCGCGTTTTCCTCCTCCATGGCCTCCCAGAGGCCAAGGCGCTGGTCGCGGATGTGGGCCACCAGGTCCTTGCTGGCGGTGAAAGCACCCGTGGCACCCGTGGCAACCTTCGCCACGATTCCGCGGGTGTTTTCCAGCAGCTCGCCCTTGGGCATGGCGCGGCTGAACATCCCCTGCGCCACGGCCTCGGCCCCGGACATCAACTCGGCCGTGTAGATCAGGTCCAGCGTCCGGTGCATGCCCAGCCGCTCCGTGAAGTACCAGTGGCCCCCGGAATCCAGCGTGGCGCCCAGCTTGGCGAACGGCGAGCCGAACTTGGCGTCTTCCGCCACGTACACTACGTCCGTGGCCAGCAGCAGGCCCAGCCCCACGCCCAGGCATGCGCCCTGCGCCGCCGCGAAGGTGGGCGCCGGGAAAGCTGTCATCTTCTTCAGCAGCGGCTGCAGCAGGCCGCCCAGGTAGCCCTGCACGTCGTCGGTTTCCGGTGTCACGCCGGCAATGTCCCGGCCCGCGCAGAAGGCGCGTCCCTCTCCCCTGAGAAGCAGCGCCCGCACCTCACCGCGCGAGGCGGCGTCAGCGGCGTCGTCGTACGCCTGTGTTAAATCCTTCAGCGCCTGCTCGTCCAGTGAGTTCAGCTTATGCGGTGCGTTCAGCACAACCTCGGCGACGCCGTCGGCGATGGAGAGGGAGATCATGGGGCTCCTGTTCGTGGCCGTGACAGCCGGGTTGAAAGGCTTAGACGTCGAAGTCGACGCTGACTTCCGGGGTGGTGGGGTGCGACTGGCAGGTGAGCACGTAGCCCTTGTCCAGTTCATCCTGCTCCAGGGCGTAGTTCTCGTCCATGGTGACGGCACCCGTAACCACCTTGGCGCGGCAGGTGCCGCACACTCCCCCGGCACAGGCGAACGGCACGTCCGGGCGCACGCGCAGGGCGGCGTTGAGGAGGGATTCGCGGGCATGGGTGGGGCTCTCCACCTTGCCCTCGAGACCGTCCAGCTTGAACGTGATCTTGTAGGTGTCCTTGGACTCGTCCGCGATCACCGGCCGGCCGATGTTGCCTTCCGGGCGGTCCGGCTTGCCGGAGGTGAACAGCTCAAAGCGCACATGCTCGGGCTGCACGCCGCGGGCTGCCAGGGTGTCCCGGCACAGCTGCACCAGTTCGAACGGCCCGCACAGGAACCACTCGTCCACGTCGTCCGCGTGGATGGCGGTGCCCAGCAGCGCCTGGAGCTTCTCGGCGTCGATCCTTCCGCTCAGCAGCGGCGCGATGCGCTGCTCGCGGGACAGCACGTGGTGCAGGGCCAGGCGGGACGGGTACTTGTCCTTCAGGTCCGCCAGCTCCTCCAGGAACATCACGTCCATGGCGGCCTTGTTGGCGTAGATCAGGTCGAAGCGGGTCTCCGGGTTGGCCGCCAGCAGCGTGCGGGCAATCGCGATCACCGGGGTGATGCCCGAACCGGCGGCGATGGCCACGAAGCTGCCGGGCTCCCCCACCAAATCCTCCGGATGGTTCATGGAGTTCATGACGTTCTGCTCCACGGCCTTGCCGTCGCGGCCGTGCTTGGAGACGAACGCGCCCATGGGACTCATCACGTCCAGCTGGTCGCCGGGCTTCAGCTCGGCATTGGCCCACGTGGAGAACAGCCCGCCCAGGTCCTTCTTGATGGCCACGCGGATCTCGCTGCTGCCGTCCGCGAAGCTGCGCGGCTCGGCGCAGATGGAGTAGCTGCGGCGCACCTCGTGCGGCTGGCCGTTCTCATCCGGCATGGTGGTGCGCAGGGCCACATACTGCCCGGGCAGGTAGTCGTACTGGCCGGCAAGCTCCGCCGGGACCCCGAACGTCACCTCGATGGCATCGTCCGTGAGCCGGCGGACTTCCGCCACCGTCAGCGTGTGGAAGGACGCACGACGGCGGCCGGTGGCCGTTGCCTGTTCGGCGGCAGTCTGGCGGACAACAGTCATGGGAGCACCTGTTCCTTACAAAACTTTGAAGTAGTCGAACGGTTCCTTGCAGTCCTGGCAGACGTACAGCGCCTTGCAGGAGGTGGAACCGAAGCGGGTGAGTTCCTTGGTGTTCAGGCTGGAGCATTGGGGACACTTCACAGCCATTTGCAGGCGGATCGGGCCTGCATGGCGGGCCGCATCAGAGCGGCCGGTGGGCGGCGCGATGCCGTATTCCTTGAGCTTGGCCTTGCCGGACTCGGTCATCCAGTCCGTGGTCCACGCGGGGCTGAGCACCAGCTCCACGTGCACGTTGGGGTAGCCCGCCTTGGCGAACGCCGCGCTGAGGTCATCGCGGATGGCGTCCATGGCCGGGCAGCCCGAGTACGTGGGCGTGATGGTGACCTGCACGGCCGGAACCATGCCGCCGTCGTCGAACAGCTTCACATCCCGCAGGATGCCCAGATCCGCGATGGTGAGCACCGGGATCTCGGGGTCGCACACCGTGGCGGCGAGGTCCCAGGCCTTCTGCTCCGGAGTTTTCACGGTGCGCGCGGTGTCTGCGTCCGCGGTGGGGTGGCTGACGTACATGTCCGGCATGGCTACCAGCTCGCTCCGGGGTGCTGGCGGGCCAGCACCTGCATCTCGGCCAGCATGTAGCCCAGGTGCTCGGAATGCTTCCCCTGGCGTCCGCCGCCGAGGGCGGCCGGAACCTGCGGAAACTCGAGTTCCGCCTCGGCCAGGACCTCGCCGGTGAGCCTGTCAAAGTCCGCACGCAGGCTGGAAGGTTCGACGGCGGCACCCGCCGCCGTGAGGCGGGCGGTGAGGTCGTCGTCGCGGAACAGTTCGTCCACGTAGGGCCAGATGACCTTGAAGCCGTGGATCATCCTGCGGCGCGATTCGTCCGTGCCGAGGGCCAGGCGCAGCACCCACTGGGCGCTGTGGTCCCGGTGGTAGTCCACTTCCTTGACCGCCTTGGCGGCGATGCCGGCCAGGGTGGCGTCCGTGGACTTGGTCAGCCGGCTGTAGAGCTCGAACTGGTAGTAGCTCACCACGAACTGCCGGGCGATGGTGACGGCGAAGTCCCCGTTGGGCTGCTCGAAGAGCTCGATGGACCGGAATTCGTCCTCGGAGCGGAAGTAGGCAAGATCGTCCTCGCTCTTGCCGTTGAGGCCGCCGGCGTAGCTGAGGAAGGAGCGGGCATGGCCCAGCTGGTCCAGGGCGATGTTGCCCAGAGCGATGTCCTCCTCCAGCTCCGGTGCCCGGGAGATCCAGTGGCCCAGGCGCTGGGCCAGGATCAGGGCGTCGTCGCCCAGGCGCAGTGCGAACTCGGCCACGTCCTCGGAGGGCTTGGCGGTGCCGCGGCTGACGGCGAGCGCGATATCCTCCGGGCGGAGGGCGTTGCCCGGCGTGATGCGGGTGGCGCTGGCGGTGGCGTCACCGCTGGTGCCGGCAGTGGCGACGCCCACGGAGATGTCGCCGTGGCCGCCGTCGTGCGTTGTTTCTTCGGTGGTGGTTTCGGGTAAGGTGCTCACAGGTGCTTCACGCCCTCGCTCTTGGTGTAGTACGTCGCGTGCCGGTAGTCCTTGCCCTGGGGCGATTCGAAGAAGGCGCCCTTGGCGTCCGGATCGCTGGAGGCGATGGCCTCCGCGGGGACAACCCAGATGGACACGCCCTCGTTGCGGCGGGTGTACAGGTCGCGGGCGTTGCGCAGCGCCATCGCTGCGTCCGGCGCGTGCAGGGATCCGGCGTGCACGTGGGACAGGCCGCGGCTGGAGCGGACAAAGACTTCCCAGATAGGCCAGACGTTGCCGGCGGGGGTTTCGGGGCTCATGCTGCGGATTCCTTCTCTGCTTGCTTGCGGGCGTACGCTGCGGCCGCTTCGCGCACCCAGGTACCGTTCTCGTGTGCTTCGCGGCGCCGTTCCAGGCGCTGGGCGTTGCAGGGGCCGCGGCCCTTCAGGACTTCGTGGAACTCGTCCCAGTCCAGCGGGCCGTGTTCCCATTTCTTGGTTTCTTCGTTGAAACGGATGTCCTTGTCCGGGAGGCTGAGGTCCAGGACCTTGACCTGCTCCATCATCATGCCGACGAAGCGGTTGCGGAGCTCGTCGTTGCTGAAGCGCTTGATGTTCCAGGCCATGGACTGCTTGGAGTTGGGTGAATCGTCATCCGGCGGGCCGAACATCATCAGGGCCGGGGCGTACCAGCGGTTCACGGCGTCCTGTGCCATCTGCTTCTGCTCCGGGGTGCCGTGGGAGAGTTCCAGCAGGATCTCGAAGCCCTGGCGCTGGTGGAAGGACTCTTCCTTGCAGACGCGGACCATGGCCCGGCCGTAGGGGCCGAAGGACGCGCGGCACAGCGGGACCTGGTTGGCGATGGCGGCACCGTCCACCATCCAGCCGATGGCGCCCATGTCCGCCCAGGTGCGTGCCGGGTAGTTGAAGATGGAGGAGTACTTGGCCTTGCCGTCCATCAGGTCCTGCATCATCTGGTCGCGCGGCTGGCCCAGGGTCTCGGCGGCCGAGTACAGATAGAGGCCGTGGCCTGCCTCGTCCTGCACCTTGGCCATCAGGATGGCCTTGCGCTTGAGGCTGGGGGCGCGGGAAATCCAGTTGGCTTCCGGCTGCATGCCGATGATCTCCGAGTGCGCGTGCTGCGAGATCTGCCGGATGAGGGTCTTGCGGTAGGCAGCCGGCATCCAGTCGCGGGGCTCAATGCGCGAGTCCTCCGCCATGACGCGGTCAAAGTACGCCTGACCTTCTGCCTCGTGCCGGGCTGCTTCTTCCAGCTGTTCAGGTGTCAGATCAGCGGGCACTGACTGCAGGGTCTGCGATGCCATGGTTGCTCCTATGCATATCCGATAAATAATTACCGACCGTTCGTTCAGGATATGCGGAAGCCGGGAGATGCGTCAAGCACCGGGCGCGCTTTCGCGTGTGTAGGCTGTGGGCATGACGGCACCGCAGATCTATGTCAGTTTCCCCGGCACGGCGCGCGAAGCACTCACCTTTTACCAAGACGTCTTCGGTGGAGAGCTATCCCTCTACACCAAAGCGGACTTCGGCAGCAGCGACGGCCCGCCGGATCACATCGCCCACGGAGTCCTCAGCGGCAGCGTGGCCCTGGCCGGATCGGATGCGCCAGCCGACGGGAAGACGGTCCGGTTCAAAGGCCTCATGCTCTCGTTGCTGGGGACCGCCGAACCCGAGACCCTCCACGAGTGGTTCGACAAGCTCGCCGTTGGCGGCCACGTGGTGGATCCCCTGGCCCCCAAGCCTTGGGGTGCATCCGATGGCCAAGTGATCGACCGGCACGGACTCCACTGGCTCATCGGCTACGAACCCTCCCCCTGAGCAGTGCAGCTGCTCAAGCGCGGAGCCGAAGCGTTCCGTGGTGGGCGGCCGGAAGCAGGCCGGGAACACGCCGTCGGGCAGTGCCTTATATAGTGGCGCTTTGCGGCCGTGGCCAGGACGGTGGGCACCGCCGACGTTATCGGTGAAGCTGCCCTGCGGATTTGGCCGCCTAATCGCGCCGGCGGAGTGGACTGAGGTCACGCACAATCTCCGGGAGCGCACGCAGGAACCGGGCCCACCTGGCCTGGTGCTGGCGCAGCCGGCCACGTAGGGACATGTCGGCATAGATGTTCCGGGACAAGTGCACCTCGGGCGCCGGGAAGACTGCCCGGAACAGCATCCTGGGCTTCTCCCGCACCGGTGCCTGGGCAATCGCGATGATCCGCGCACTCCCCGGCTCTTTGGCCACAACGCGGTTACGCCATTCCGTGGAGGCCTCGGGCCACTCGACCGACACCGTCTGCGGCAGGAGGTCCTCGAGGAACGGGCGCATGGCTGCCAGGGAGCCGGTTACAGCAGAGATGTCCAGGATCGCCGCGGCGTGCGTCTCCCGCTCCGTGAGGTCCGCCAGGAACTCAAGTTCCTGCCGGCACGCCGGCAGGTGGGCCGAGCGAAGGGCATGCAGGGCAAGAATGAGGATTCCCAGGGCCTTCGACGGGACCCGCACGTCCTGCCCGGCAAGTTCAAGAACCTGGGTGTGGGGCCACATCATCTCGAAGCAATCTACGGGCTCACCTTCCATCCCCGGGAACCGGAAGTGGACGTCGATGCAGCAGGGCCATTCTGGGTGATCAACGGTTACGGAATGCCTCGGAAACGTCCTGCTGTCCGGATCCACCGGGCGTTCCCGCCAGCCCCGCCCACGCAGGCCCTCGACCATGGAGTCGAGGTCTGCCGGGTGCACAAAGACATCCACGTCCCCCGAGGTCTTGGGCCGACGCAGGCCCTGGACCACGCTGGCCGGCCCCTTGATAAAGAATGCCCGGATGCCCAGGCCGTCCGCCACCCGCTGAACCAGGGCATGGCCCAGAAGCACCCCTTCAGACACGGTCAGTTGCGTTTCGCTGGGACCGCTGGTCATCCGGGGCCTACCCCTTCACTCGGCGCCGGGACGGCAGGCGTTCTGGCGTTCCGTCAGCCCGGAATTCGGAGCCGTCGCCCATGGAAGTGTCCGCGTCCCGAAGCCCCGAGGGCGGAGCTGCGGCTCCCCTGTCCAAGGTGCCCGGGTCCACCGCTGAATGATATGTCCCGTAGTAGGAGTATGCGTCCCGGCCGCTCATCGGCACGTAGTTCAACACGGACCCCAGGATGCGGCCACGGACCCTCTGCAGGTTGCCCAGCGACTTTCCCAGTTGGTCCTGAGTGGTCTTACCGGTTCTGACCACGATTATTGCCCCGTCGGAGACGCGTGACAGCACGGCGGCGTCCGTGACGGGGAGCAGCGGCGGTGCATCGATCAGGACTATTGCGTTCTGGGCAAGGGTTTGGAGCATACTCTCCATGGCCTTGGAACCAAGCAGTTCGCTGGGATTAGGCGGTACACGCCCGGAACCCAGTACCGCGAGATTCGGCAGGGCCCCCCAGCGCTGGAGCACATCATCCAAGCGGGCGGCACCGCTCAGGACGTCCGTCACACCCACTCCGGGGACGAGGTCGAAGACGTCCACCAACGTGGGTCGCCTCAGATCGCCGTCCACCACCACCACGTTCTCTCCGGCTGCAGCCATGGTGACGGCCAAATTGGCAGTGACCGTCGACTTCCCCTCGGACGGCATCGAACTTGTCACCACAATGACACGTGGTGGACTATCCACGTCCACGAAACCAAGGTTGGTACGCAGTTCCCGAAGTGCTTCCGCCATTGCACCTCCGGCCGAGGCGCCATGGAGCAACGCAGAGTAGCCACCTTCCAGGATGCTGCTCTTGCCGTCCAGCCTGCGGTCCACGGGCAGTGTCCCAATCACCGGCATTTCGAACAGCCGTTCAATCTCCGCGGCATTGCGGATTCTCCGGTCCAAATGCCTGCGTATCAGCGCATAGGCCAACCCGATGGCCAGGCCAACAAGGGCGCCAAGGCCCAAGGCCAGTTTGACGTTTGGCGAAACGGGACTAGTGGGAAGGAGAGCCTTGCCCAAGGGGAGAACCCTCACGGCGGAAGCGGGCGCGGTGCCGGGATTCTTGGAGACTGCAGTCCCGCCGTCGGGCGTTGCCGTTTCGATCGCTTTCACTTGGGCCGCAAGGCCGTTGACCCAAGCATCTGCCACCCGCTGGGCCTCGGCCGGATCAGCCGACTGTGCTGTAACACGGATCTCAGTGGTATCGAGCGGAACTTTCACGCTGACGGTTGCCAGCAGGGAATCCGCGGTGGTTTTCAAGTTCAGGTCAGCTATGACCCGATCCGCCACAAGCCGGGACTTCGCCACCGATTCGTAGTTCTTCACCTTGGCCTTTGCCAGGCTTTCACCCGCCAAGGAAAGGCTCACGTTTTCCGATCCTGGGGTCACCACAATTCCGCTGGAGTCCGACGCGTAGATCTTGGGCTGCGCAACGGTCCAAGCGTAGGCAGCCAAGGTGCAGAGCAAAGCAATGCCGACGATAGCCTTCCAATACACGGTGACCACCCGCAGGTAATCGGCCAGGTCCGCACCGGCAGGTGATTCCCCTCTTTCTGCGATGTTGACGCTGGTCATTCTGTTTCCTTCCCCCGTTTTACTTTGGTCATACATGGCGAGTGCCCCGTCCTGCCGCATGCCCCAAGGGGCCGCCACGAAGTACCGGAACCGGCTGCGGTCCGCACTCCAGAATGGATCTGAAGATCAGCTGATCCACAGCTTCTTCGACTAGCGCCCTATAGCCCTTTGGACGTCCGTGACGGTCGCCAGTACGTTCTGATAGTTCGTCCATGGAACAGGATCGGGCCGCAGCACTCCAGATTGTCGGTGCGATGCCGCTTAGCCTGACAATGCCGGACTCCAGCAGCACCAACAGATCCCCGTCAATAGCCACGGCATCAAGCGCCGCAGCCCGCCGGATTCGTCCATCCGGAAGGGCGCATTCTTCTCCGGCGAGCGTTGGCGCAGTCCACTTGGCCGGCCCGTTTCCGTCCGCATCCGAGAATCCACCCGGTGATGAGGCAGGTTCAAAGAGCGGAGCCAAGGACTTGGCCAGGTCCTCTGCCTCCGAGTAGCTGACCTTCCAGACTCCGCCAACCCTGTCAATCAGCCGGCACAAGGCCTGCAACGGCTGCTCGATCTTGCCCTGTGAGGAGGACTCCGGAATCAGTGCGAGGACTGCGTCCGCCAATGGCACCTGCTGGAGGACTGGACTGACGGGGCCACGCCCAGCCGCGACCCTGTCCAGCAGGACGATGGACTGGATGGAAAGATCCGACGGTGCGGCCAGAAGCCCCAGCTCGTCCGGGCCAACTTGGAGCTTGGGCGCTCCGCGAATTGTCTGCTTCACGGACAGCGGCTTGGGGTAGGCGACTACTGAGCCGTCGGATCGAATGGCGACGGTCTCGTCAGTGACGTAAGCGTATCGGCTGGACAGCGCGGACGCGGCGGTGGTCTTTCCCGTCCCGGACTTGGCCACCAGTGCAACCACTGCGCCCGTCCGGGGATCAGCCAGTCCGCAAGCGTGCAGCATGGTGAACTCACCGGCATGGTCCATGATGGCGAAGAGTGTTAGCTGGGAGGTGAGCTGCTCGGACAACGCCTCAAACGTGTCCGATTGCAGGTGGAATTCAACCGGCTTTCTGTCCTTGGTCCGGTAGGCGACAACGGCTGAAAACGGCAATGTTTCGGTGGGCAGGAGGGGCGGGGCGGCGGGGAGCGTGCCTGGTTGGCCGGCACAACGCTTCCAGGCCGTCCGCATGGCGGTGCGCTGGCGTTCGGACAAAGCTTGGCCCCATCCCACCACGAATTGCGTCCCCAAAACGCCAACCTGGAGCGGCTCATCCTGCATTGGAAGTGCTTCCACGGTGAGCATCGGGTTCGACAAATGCCTGGCCGACCGCTTCTATCAGTTGCTGGGCCGCAAGCTGGGACAAGAAGGTGTCAACATGCGTGGCCATTCGCTCGTCTGCCTCGCCGAACGTGTACACAAGTTCGGCGACCATTTCGGCCTGAGTGCGAACACCGTCGATCAGCAGCCAGACGGCAGCCGCACTACCCTCCAGGACCACTGGCTGGTCAGCGTCCAGCTGGAGCAGGGCTACGCGATTGGCTGATTCGCGCACCTCGGCGACGTGGGCGCCCCTTTGCCAGATCACGGAGACGTGCCGGAGACAACCGCGCTGGCGGCGGAGGAACCGGCTACGGCTAATGTCAGAGTCATAACGCAAGAGTAGTGGTTTCCTGGCCGTCGGTTTGACAGTTTCGTCATGGTAGGCCTGCTGCGAGCGGTGGGGGCGGGTCGCCCACGCCGAAGGGTATATAGCGCACCTAGTTCGTCACGCGGCGGCGGACAGGCCCATGCTCCTCGACGCTGCGGGTGGCCGGCCTGTCCCCGATCAGAAAGCCCAGCTCTTCCGAATCCATGCTGGAAGAGGCCGCGTTTTCCGGGGCCGCAGCTGCCTGGTACGTCCCATGGTAGGTGTAGGCATCGGCGCCGCTGGTAGGCACGTAGTTAAGGACCGCCCCCAGAACCCTGCCCCTGACTTTGTCCATGTTGCCCAGCGACTGCCCCAGTTCCTCCTGGGTGGTCCTGCCGGTCCGGATCACCACAATGGCGCCATCAGCCACGCGGGACAGGACGGCAGCATCCGTGACGGGAAGCAGCGGCGGGGCATCGATCAGGACGATTGCGTTCTCTGCCAGGGCGTTGAGCATGTTCTTCATGGCCCGGGAACCCAGCAGCTCACTGGGGTTCGGCGGTACACGGCCGGAACCCAGGACGGAAAGGTTCGGCATAGCGCCCCAGGGCTGGAGGACATCCTCGAGTTCGGCGGTGCCGGTGAGCACGTCGGTGACCCCGACTCCCGGAACCAGGTTGAAAACGTCCACCAGCGTGGGGCGGCGGAGGTCGCCGTCGACCACCACCACGTTCTCGCCGGCAGCCGCCATGGTGACCGCCAGGTTGGCCGTAACGGTTGACTTGCCTTCGGACTGCATGGAACTGGTGACCACGATGATCCGCGGCGGCTGGTCCACGTCCAGGAAGCTCAGGTTGGTGCGCAGTTCCCGGAGGGCCTCGGCCATAGCGCTGCCTGCCGGGGCACCGTGGAGGTGGGCTGTGTAGCCGCCTTCCAGGATGGTGCTCTTGCCGTCCAGCCGGTGGTCCACGGGGAGGGTGCCGATCACCGGAACGTCGAAGAGGCGCTCAATCTCCGCGGCATTGCGGATGCGCCGGTCCAGGTGACGGCGCACCAGTGCATAGGCCACGCCGAGAGCCAGGCCGATCAGCGCACCGAGGGCCAGCGTCAGCTTGACGTTGGGTGAAACGGGGCTGGTGGGAAGGACTGCCTTGCCCAGCGGGAGCACCCGCACAGCCGAAGCGGACGCGGTGGCTGGCGTTCCGGCGTCGGGCGTTGCTCCGGTGCCGGAAGCTGCATCGGTGCCGGTCGCGGCAAGCGCCTCGGCGGGGGGTGCTGTTTCGATTGCTTCCACCTGAGCGGCGAGACCCTTGACCCACGCATCGGCCACGCGCTGGGCCGTGGCCGGGTCCGGCGACAGTGCCGTCACGCGAATCTCGGCCGTGTCCAGCGGAACCTTCACGCTGACGGTGCCGAGCAGCCCGTCCGCCGTGGTCTTGAGGCCAAGGTCAGCGATCACACGGTCCGCCACGAGCCTGGACTTGGCCACGGATTCGTAGCTTTTGACCTTTGCCTTGGCCAGGCTGTCGCCTGCGAGGGAGAGGCTCACATTGTCCGAGCCCGGCGTCACCACGATGCCGCTGGAATCTGATGAGTAGATCTTCGGCTGGAGGGCCGTCCAGCCGAACGCCGTCAATGTGGCCAGCAGGGTGAAGGCGACGATTGCCTTCCAGTACACCCTGACAACCCGAAGGTAGTCGGCCAGATCCAGGCCGGCGGGTGGTTCCGCGGTGGCAGCTGTGGTGACGCTCATGGTGGTTCCTTCCACGTTTGTATGTTTCTCGTCCCGGTCTTCGTTGCCGGGTTACTGCCTCGGCCGGCCGCCACCTCTGTGAGCTATTCGTGGCCCTGTTCCAGGACTGATTTCTCAATGAGTTGCTCTACGGCTGCGGCGACGGCGGCCCGGTAGCCTTCCGGTTTGCCGTGCACTTTCGCGATTTCGTCGGCCAGATTGTCCGGGCTGACTGCGCTGGCTGTTGCTTCCCAAATAGCCGGTCCGATGCCGCTCAGCCGCACGATCTCGGCATCCAGCATCACCAGCAGGTCGCCGTCGACGGTTATGGCATCTTTTGGCTCTGCCCGGCGGATCCAGCCTTGCGGGATTGGACCGAGCTCGGTTTCAACTCCGGGCGCTTCCCACTCAGGCTTCGAGCGGCGTTGCTTCCGGAAGAGCGGTTCCAGGGCCTGCGGCAGGTCGGCGGCCTCCGAATACGTGGCCCGCCATGCTCCCCCCACACGATCGATCAGCCGGCACAGCGACTGCAGCGGCTCCTCGATTTCCGCCTGGGAGGAGGAATCCGGAATCAGGGCCAGCAATGCGTCGGCCAGCGGGACCCGCTGAAGGACCGGGGCCGCTATGGCTTCCTCGGCGCCTTCCGTGCGTTCGGCGTCAATCCGGTCCAGCAGCACGATGGACTGGATGAACAGCTTGGACGGCGCCGGCTGGAGCCCGAGTTCATCCGGACCCACCTGAAGCTTGGGTGCACCCGGCTCCTGCTTCACGGACAGCGGCTTGGGGTAGGGAACCACGGAGCCGTCCGGACCAATGGCGACCGTCTCGTCAGTGACGTACCCGTAGGCGCCCGCGAGCGCGGAGGCCGCGGTGGTCTTGCCGGTTCCCGATTTGGCCACCAGGGCCACCACCGCCCCCGTGACCGGATCCGCCACGCCGCAGGCGTGAAGCATCATGAGCTCCCCCGCGTTTTCCAGGATGGCGGCCACGGTGAGCCGGGAGGTGAGGTTCTCAGCCAGCTCCTCAAAGGAGGCCGCCTGCAACGGGAACGTCCCGCCGTCGTACGCCAGGGACTGGTACGCGACGGAAGCAGAAAACGGCAGGGACTCCGTGGGTTCCTTGGGAAGCGGCGGAACCAGTTGTTCGCCGGTGGTGGCGCACCGGGCCCAGGCCGAGCGCATGACCTCCCGCTGCTCCCAGGTGACCTCGCGGCCCCAACGGATAGCGAACTGCGTGCCCAAAACGTCCACGCACAGCAGATCCCCGCCGCCGAACGTTTCCTCGAACTGCAGTGAGTCCCACTCCATCTGTATGTTCCCGCCGTTCATGATTCCCCCCGGATCTGACGCTGTTACTGCGAAGTTTTGGTACCAGCTTCAACGAGCCGCTGGGTCCTAAGATTTGCTAGGAAGCTTTCCACCTGGGTCTGCATCTGGCCTTCGAGGGCCACCGGCTGGATGGCGTCCAGGTGGAGCAATGCAACCCTGCCGGCTGGTTCGGTGCGGGCTTGGGCGACGTGGGGCGAGTGGCGCCAGACCACGGGAAGCAGCCCTTAGTTGAGCGTAAGGGTCGTAGGCAAGTCGGACAGACCCGTCGGAGACGAGAACGAAACTGTCAGGGTGAATTGTTTGCCCTTGGCAGCATTCTTGTCGGTACCCGTGTAGTAAAGACCCATGGGGAAACTGACCGTCGCACCGTTCGCGACACCGCCGGTTAGGCTGAATCCAGCCGAATATGCGTTTGCCGGAGGCAGTGCCGTCGGGGTCAGGCCACCCCCGGTGAATGTGTCAGCCTTAATCCCCACCCCTGGGTTCACGGTATCGGAGGAGGTGATGGTTATCGTGCCCTTTATCTCGCCTGAGGCAGCCCCACTGATGTTCTTCACGTGAAAAGCTATTGGACCCTTGCCCGGACGGTTTTGTCCCTTAACGGGGTTGGCCAACTGAACAAACGTGACAGCTTGACCACTCGCATAGTCCAACAGCGCTTCGAACTTTCCCGGTGACGCAGCCGCAGCCGGAGCCGCGATGGCTGTCACGATAACCGGCACCGACCAGGCAACTCCCTTGACTACCCTGCGGCGGCTGAAACCGCGCTCTTCGCTGCTCGTAGCGTTTGCGTTCAATTCCTCAGACAATTGCGCCCCCACATAGTTTCGGCTGGAGCCAGCCCCCATGGACCGGCCGTGTGCTTTGGCCGCGTTTCCCCGGCTGTGCCCACTCTCCCCAACGCCGCCAAAGGTTGCCGCAAACGTTTTGCAAGATTCGGTCAAGTTTTCCTGTGCGTGAAGGTTGACCGGCAGGGCGGAATTGAGATTTCAGCATTGCCAGGACACGCCCCGGCATTCGGGGTTAGCTCCGTAGAGCGGCAGCCTTCAATGACGGACCCCTTTGGCAGAGATATCCAATGGAAGCCGTTGAAGAGTTCGCCCCTGATCAAGCCGGGATGACCATGTGCGCCCGGCCCCGGCGTCGCAGGAAGGGCCTACTCCGTTCGGATGGCTACGGTTATCGGAGACCATTGACACCCCGGATGGTCGGCGGGATCATGATCGGACAGCGGACCCACGTAGCCAGCATCAGACAGGTGGCACGTTATGGAACCAGTGAGCCTTCAACTGCCCGCCAAAGCGCCGGACTACGTTGAGCTACCGCCCACGTTCACACTCCGAGAGCAGGCGGGCTCTAAGTGGCTGCTGACCTGCCCCGACGGGCAGCGTGTCCAGACCACGTACGACAAGGCGCTCGAATGGATACGTACCGTCACTCCCGGCAGCGGAAGCGAGGTCCGGTTCATCAACACGGTGGGATTGATTTACAAGGTCGCTCACCTCAAACCTCAGCGGACACTGGTGGCGACACCAAACCCGCAGGTACCGGTTGCGGAAGCTGCGCCACCCTTGAGGCTCTTCCTGCAGCACGAGCCGAGCATAACCCCGTACTATCCCTGGGGAGATTGGCGGGTCCGCCCGTGGGGCCCGGACTGTTTGGAGGTTGAGGCGTCCGTGCCGACCGCGGCCACCCCGATCATTGTCGTGGCGTATCTTGTGGCTGCGAGCAATCATCCTGGCATTAACGCGTGCGCAAGGCTCGGCGGCATGATGACTGGGCTCCTGGAGCAACGCCAGTTGATCCTGGCTTCGGCTCCGGCGCAAGCCGCACTCCAGTCCAGTACGTGCCTGCGTCCTCTGATGGAGCACGACGTCGTCGACGACTCAGGACTCGGACAGTGCTCACTTTCCTTCCTCAACAATGACGCCGGTGAACTGGAGACGCTGTTGGCCTGGTCGGACGGCCAACCTGCGGTCCTCGACGCAACACCCCACACCCGCTTCCTCGTCCAACGGACTTTTCACATCGCTTTGGAACTCATCTCTGAGGTGCTGTTACTGCAAGACGTGCTGGCGGCCAACCACGTTCCGCAGGCCCAGTCGATTTGGGACGAGACTGACAGTGCCCTTGAGTGGATTGATACCAACATCGCCCGCGCCGGACGTATCCTCGGCATTCTGGCTGACATCTTCAACTAGCGGCCATAACTGTGGTTGGTTTCATGGAGGTTGCCCCAGTCCGGTCCGGCGGGCAGGCGACAGCCACAGGGACCGCCCGACCTGCCCCCTCGCCGCCTGTCCGCTGGCTGATTATCCGGACGCGCAGGGGACAGCGCGTGATAGCCCGGTCCTGCCGACTTGAACTGGGGAGGGTCTAAAGTCGGCCGGGGCTTGGTCGCTGGAGATCGCGTACGGCCATATTTAGAGGGGACGGGTCTCGCGAGCGTGTGGTGGTGGCGAGGTACCAGGACGACGAACGATCTAGGGCTGCCCGCCTGCTACCGCCGTTCCCAAGGCGGAGCTTGGCCTTTGAGGTTTACCACAGACCAACAAACCTAAAATGTCGGACCTCATTGGCAGAGTTATCCCATGGAAGCCGTTGGAGAATTCGCCCCGAACCAGGCCCTGCGCCTTGGGCGGTTTCCTGACGCTCCGTTTGAACCGGCGACACTCAAACGGAGCCTGCGGGCCGTGCCGCCGACGGACAACATCGGCGGCCGGTCGGAGCCCGACGGCATGTTCGACGGCGGTCGCGGACGCTGCGGTGTTGGGTTTCCGGGAGGCTGCTGACTTCGCTTCCCGGGTGGAGGATATTTCCCGGGCCGCTGAATATTTGCAGGTGGTCGCGGCCGGGGCCGTGGACCGCACCCGGAGCCAGGCTATTTCTACCGCGCGCTCATGCTCAGCCGCCGGCTGGAGCACCGGGTGGGGCAACGAGACGGCCGTGCATGGGCCGATCGGCTGGGCTACCGGGACGGCGGGTCAAACGGATGGCGGCCCGGGAACGCCGAAGACCGACGATCCGGATCCGGCCGATGACGGGTGCCGGAACACCACCGAATTCCTCCAGGCACGGCTGCGGATCGGTACCGGCGAAGCCCGACGCCGGCTCGCCCTGGCCGAGGCCGTGCTGCCCCGGGCCGGGATCACCGGCCACCCCCAACCTCCGGAACGGCCCGTGCTCGCCGCGGCCGTCGCGTCCGGGTCGGTAAGCTCCCGTTCCGCGACGATCATCACCCTCGCCCTGGACCGGGTCCGGCATCACGCCCCCGCGGACACCATGGCCCGGATGGAACACACCCTGACCCGCACCGCGGCCGAACAAGACACCGACTTCGTCGCCCGCGTTGCCCGGCAACTGGTTGACGCGGCCGACCAGGACGGCAGCGAACCCACCCAGGAGGAACTCCGGCACCGGCAGGGCGTCTTCATCCGGAAACCCCGCCGCGGACTGCACCACGTGGAATTCTTCGCCACCCCGGACCAATACGAACCCCTCCTGACCGTGATGAACACCGCCACCAACCCCCGCACCCAACCAGGCGAACAGGACCTGGACCGGCGGACCCGGCCCCAGCAGCTCCTGGACGGCCTCGTCGGCGCCGCCAAAACCGCCCTCGCCAGCGGAAACCTCCCCGCTGCCGGCGGATTGCGTCCCCAGGTCATGGTCACCATCGACTACCGCGACCTCCTGAACCGCCTCGACCGCCTCGACCGGCGGGCCGGCACCGACAGCGCAACTGGCATCCCGGGAGCCGGGTCCTTCACGTTCACCGGGCCCGTCACGGCAGGCACGGTCCGGAAGATCGCCTGCGACGCCGACATCATCCCCGTCCTCCTCAGCAGCCAGGGCCGCGTCCTCGACATCGGCCGGACCACCCGGATCTTCCCTCCCCACATCCGCGTGGCAGATCCAGGTCAAAACCGGGATCCCGTGGTTCATCCCGCCACCCCACATCGACCCATGCCAAAGGCCCCGTAGAAACAACTTCTTTAGATGCCAAATCTCCGATGATGAATAGCGGGCTCAGCGCGGTTGTCGATCAGCAGCGATGATGGCTTCAGGCTGACCCGGCTGCGCTCTCGACCAACTGCGCTCATACCTGACTGCGCCATGAGAGGGCTCACAGGTGGATCAGGGCACCCGCAAACAGAAAAGTCGGAGCCTGCTTCCCATGCTCTTGGAGAATCACCTCGGCGTTCAGCGCGAAGTCGCGGTGGTCACTGTTCCTGCCACGGTAGCTGTGGCCACCGAGATCGACGTCCACCTGCGTTGTACCTGCGGGGACAACGCAGGTGAAGGCAGCGGAAAAGGTAGTGCCCGTGCGCTTCAGCGCCGGCGAAACAGACACGCCGCCCACTTCCGCCCATGAGATCGAAACCGACACGTCACCAGCTGCCGGCGTCACCGGACTGATAGTCAGATGCACGCTCACGGAACCGGTGACGGCTCCGAGGCCCGCCAGGCTGAGCCGGACAGGGACTTTGACGGCAGGGCGAAGATGGGCGGTCCCGTGAGGGTGAGAGGTCGAAGGAACGGACCGGATACCTGCATGGAGCACAGCCGACGGCTCCAGCACTTCCTTGGGCGCCGTGGCCGGAGCCGGAGCGATTGGTGGGCGCCCGGCGGGAGCTGGCGTGGCCAAGGCCGGCAATGACCGCCCGGTTCGCCACACCGGGACCCGGCGGCTGGCCCCGGCATGTTCCTTGATGCGATAGGCAAGCTCTGACATCTACGTCCCCCGTAGCAATCGGTTGGGCCTCCGAACGGACCGCCCAGCGGCTGTGGCCGTGTTCTTCACCGGTTGACCCTACTGTGCCCATTCAACCTTCAGGTTCGCGCAACCGACCGACAAGATTCGATCAAGATCTCCGCTGCGGGGAGGTCAATTGTGCCTGCGCCAGGGACATGGGGCCTGTGCTGAGAGATCGCGCTGACCCGGAAGCGGCGGTAGCGGACCCATCGCGTAGCCAACCACCGGGACAGCCAACACCAGCGCGGAGAGTATGAGCCAGTCCGTCCCTCCATAGCTGCCGTGTGGAGAACATACGGCCGGGAAGGCACTGGCTGCCACCTTTCGGCACGGCGTCCTCAATGCAAACGAAAGGCCCCCGCCGGAGGCGCCGGCGTCGTAAAGAGTGTTCGTTAGGTCAGCCGGCATCAGTGGTAAGTCCATGGCCCGCTCCGAACTATCCGGGGAAAGTTGGCATCCATGATGGTGAGCCGCAGGCGCCGTCCTCGCCGCCTGCGGCTCACCTGTTTGTCCGGCTTAGTAGTTGCGCTTAACGAGTTCGAAGTTGTCCGGTAGCGTCCAAACTTGCCCAGCGATCTTCTGACTCTCCGCCATCTGATTGATCATGCTGGTGGCGTAGGGGCTGTTCAAGAGGACGGGGCTGGTGGACATAGCATCGAGCGTTCCGTTGTGGGCGCCTCCGCCAACCGTGGTGCTTTCCAGCACCGGGCTCATGGATGGATCCTGAAGCGCGACGTTTCCCGTCTCAGGCGTTGTGTAGCTGTCGAACCGGCCGTCCTGGTTGGAGTCGTAAAGGCCCATCTCCTGGACGCCGTCGCCGTCCCTGTCTACGAGCATCGTTTCAGCTACCCGGTTTTGGTCGCTGTCGATGACCGTGGTGTCAATCCTGCCGTCCAGGTTTGTGTCCGTCGCCAAGGCGTCCGCGACACCGTCAAGGTTGTTGTCATAGCCGATCGACTCGAAGTACTGGTCGCCGTTGGCATCAAGCTGGTAGGTGTCAACATAGCCGTCGAAATTGGTGTCGAGTGCGTAGGCGTCCGCAACGCCGTCGCCGTTGAGGTCTGCCGCGCCCACGTCGCCCACCCCGTCGCCGTTGTTGTCGGTGAACGAGTAGTTTTCCAGTGACATGATGCTCTCCTTCTGAAGCGGAAGTCTTGCTTCCTTTTTTGTTTTGGTGATGATTAGAGGCCGTCTCGGGACGGAAAGTTCCCCTGAAAGAATCCATTTTCCGGGGAACTTTTGGGCCGAATCACGCATCAAACTAGGCATCGATAAAGTACTGGGCAGGAGGGAGCGTTGGCCGTGAGTGAACTGTCTGAGGCCTTCCCGGACCTTCGGTCCGCTGCCCTCCGGTTGCTGGACGATGTTGAAGGGCTGGTTGGCCTGCCTGGCGCCCCGATTGTGGACGGGCTAAGGCTCGCCCTCGGGAAACCGGCCGTCGTTGCAGTGACCGGCCGCGTGAACACAGGCAAGTCCACGCTGGTCAACAGCCTCATCGGCGCCAAGATGGCCCCCACCTCCGCGCAGGAAACTACCGCCTTGCTCTCCTATTACTCATTCGGCGCGCCCGCCCGGGCAGAAGCCGTCATGAAGGCGGGGCAGATCGCGCCGCTTCCGTTAGCCGCCTCCGGGCCCATGACGGGCAGCATCCCGCCGGCAACCATTGAGTACCTCCGCATCTACCTGCAGGCCGCAGTGCTGGAACGATCCACGATTATTGACACCCCGGGGCTGGGTTCCGCGGCCACGGACAACTCCGCCAGAACGGAATCCGGGATGCTCGGGGACTCAAACACCCCGGTGGATCCGGACGTTCTGCTCTTCCTCATCCGGGACGAACTACGGCCCGACGATGAAACCTTTATCTCCAGTTACAGGGAACGGCACGGACACGGTTCAGTGGGAGGAGTAGGCGCGACGGAAGGAGTGCCTGGACGCGTGCCGGTGATCGGCCTCGTTGCCCACGCAGACAATTTCGGCGGCGGCCCCTGGCACACGGCCGATCCCATCGAAGCGGCACGCACCGCCGCGACCGGGCTCACCGCACGGATGCCGCAGCTGACAGCCGTCCTCCCGATCTCAGGCTTGCTCGCCGAATCCGTGCGGACCGGAGCCTTGCGTGAACAGGACGTCCGCGTGCTTCGCGCCCTGCAGGCCGCGGACGCCACCCAACTGCAGTTTGCGGAACAGCTCGGCCCACCCCCGGGCGTCCGCAAGGAGGACTTCCAGCGGCTCACCGCGCTGATCGGCTCCTACGGAATCAGGTTTGGCAGGGAACACTGCGGTTCTGCCGGGCAACTGACGGCGTGGCTGAACGAGCGGTCCGGACTGACGCAGCTGGAGCGGGTCCTGCAATCCGAGGTGACGGGGCCCATCGAGAGCGCCCGTGTTGAAGCCGTGCTGACAGGGCTGCAGGCAGCAGCACGCGCTAATTCCTGGCCGTCCCCGGCACGACTCCTGGTTGAATCGGCCAGGCACGCACCCGCCTTCCACCGGTTGCAGGAGGTAGCGGCGTTGGCCTTGTTGCGGACCGCGGACCCGGAGCACGAGCTAGTGGCAGTGCTTGAGGGTTTGACCAAGCCCGCTCCGTTGCTGCCGGATGTTGGCCCGACGCCGAACCCTGGCCCAGCGATGCACGGCGGGAACCGGTACCTGGAGCTGGCCTCGCACTACCAGTCGATGGTGGGCACGGCATCAACCGGTGCAGAAGCCCGGGCCGCGCGCGTCATTGCCCGGTCCCTCCTCATTCGTTCCGAGACTCCCAGGAGTGCGACATGATCGGCCAAGTGGTTGGAGGCGTTCGCGTCCCGGGGTGGGCCAGGAAATTAGTTGAAGCCGCCCCCAACGGCAGCCTCGAAGGCATGCCTGGCCCGGCTTATCCTGCTCTTAACGGTGGCCACACCCACACCTTGGTACTCCGCAATTTGTGCATACGTGAAGTCGCACAATTCCCTCAGCACCAGGGCAACGCGCAGATCTTCATGCAACGTCTTCAAGGTCTGCTGCACAAGGTCTGCGGAGGCGAGGCTCTCGGCGAAATCCCGTTCGGGCGCGAAGTCGTCGGCCACCTCGATCTCCGTGGAGCGTCTCGAGCGGATGACCGCCAGCGCGGCGTTGGCAGCGATGCGATAGATCCACGTACCGAAGCTGGAGTCCCGGCGAAATCGCCCTATGCCGCGCCAGGCGGCGAGCAGTGTTTCCTGCAGGGCATCCTCGGCATCATAGGTATTCCCCGTGATGCGCAGACAGACGGACCAGATCATGGTCCGGTGCTGAGTGGCAAGGGACTCGAAAGAACGAGCATCTCCCCCTATTGCAGCATCCAGAAGCAGCGATTGGGCCACGGTCGCGTCCATAGTTCCCCCATTGGGTTCAGGTCGCCGTGCCCCCCGCACTAGCCGGTAGTAGAGCCACTATAGACCTGCCGGAAATGATCGACCACCCTTTAGACCAAGGATTCTAGAAATGAGCAACGAAATTCCCGAGAGCTCCTTCAAGCAGATCCTGCTGGTACCTGAGGGGCCACCCGAAGCCGTCTGGGATCGTGCCATGGATGCCGCCTTCGCAGCCGCGGAACCGGACTCCGGGCAGGACGATTCAGCAGACAATTCAGCCGTTGATCCCGCTTCCGCGTACACAGACGTTGACATCGACACTGACGACGACTCCGACGGTGAGTCCGGCGCTGGCTTGTTGCAGTCCGGCGGCAACACCCCCTCCGACCCCCAGCATGAGGACCTGTCTGGAGCGGCCGGGTGGGACGACGACGACGACCCGCTGGGCTACGATGATGCCGCCGGATACTGAGCTGCAGCGGCTGTCCACCCTGAACTCCGCAAGGGCGGTGCTCAGCACGTCGACACGCCTGCTGCGGACCGTGGGGCACGCCGGTGCAGCCGACCGCATCATCCGTCAGGCCACCGGCTCCACCGGCACACCCGTGGTGGTCTTTGTAGGAGAAAGCGGTCGTGGCAAGAGCGCCCTGGTCAACCTGCTGGCCCCGGACCTGCGCGCCTGTGACTCCGAGACCGGAGGACACGCGCTCTACAGACTGGTGGCCCCGGCCAGGGCTGACGGCGACGGCGACGGAACAATGACCGGCAGCACCGTGTGGGTTTTTCCCGATGGCACCCGATCTGCGAACGGGCCGGGAGATGCCATTGGAATGGAGGTGGAAACCGCCGCCGGACTGCTCGGCGACGTGGTCCTGCTGGACGCCCCCAGCGCCGGGGGCCTGGCAGGTCCCCAGTCGTTGCTGAACCTCAAAATCCTGGAAGCTGCCTCCGTTGCCGTTTTTGTCACCGATGCCGGCTCGCTGCTGTCGAGCGCAGAGATGGCATACGTAGAGCAATGTTCTGCCCAGGTGGAATCGGTGGGCGTGGTGGTCACCAAGACCGATCTCTACCCGGGCTCCTGGCAAGACGTCGTGGCGGGAAACGCGGCCTTGCTCAAGGCACGGATCCCCCGGCTGGCCGACGCCTTTGTCCTCGGCGTTTCGGCCGTCGTGGCGAACGCGGCGAACTCCAGGACGGATCCGTCCCTGCGCGAAGCCCTGCTCGACGCGTCCGGGCTCCCGCAGTTCGTCCTGGCCCTGACTCGGGACCTCGCCAAGGCCGGCACTGCCCCCACAGCCAATGCCCTCCGGCTGGCGCGCTCGGCGCTGGACGCGCACCGCCAAACGCGGCTCACCCAACTGGTGATTGCCGACGATCCGGCCGAAGCCAGGGCAGGGATGATGACCGAGCGTCAGCGCCTGTCCGAGCTGAAAGACGAACAACAGCGGTGGACCCTGGACCTGGAACGGGACCTGGGTGAGCTCCGCGCCGGCGTCCTGCGGCAGGCAAGCCTCAAGTTTGACGCCTGGGCCGCGGACTGGAAGAACCGTATCCAATCAACCAAAGCGCTGAGGGACGAGAAAACCACCCGTCAGCTCACCAGCGACATCTTCGCCGAACTCATGGCACTTCGGGCTGATATCATCAACGACTCCGAGCTCCAGCTCAGCAATCTGGCCCACGGAGTGTTCCGCGACGTGCCCCTACCCGCAGTGCTGGATGACATACTGCGGGCAGCCGAGCTTCCGGGAGACACACCGCAACTCAGCAGCGAGCGTCGCCCCGGGGGCTTTGATCCGTCCCAAGTGATGTCCCTCGTCATGGGATCAAGCATTGGCGGCTCGGCCGCAGGGCTTGTTACCGGCGTCGGCGTTGCCACCGGCGCAATCGTCAGCACCGCCGTCGCCGGGTTCGCCACAACGATCGGCATCCCCTTCACGGTACTGGGCGCTGGCGGCTGGTTTGCAATCAACCGCTACTACCGCCAGAACATGCTCGAGAAGACCCGGCTTTTGGCGGAAATTCCCCGGCTGGCCCAGGCCGAGCGGGCCGTCGTTGCGGACTATCTGGACGCACGGCTTCGCCGTCTGAAACCGGAAATAGTGGTCACCTATCGTACCCAGCTGCAGGATTCCCTGGCCGCTTTGCAGCAGCTCATCCGGGAGAGCCAGGCCCAGGAACAACTCTCAGCCCAGGCCTCCCAGCAGCGGATCGACGCCCTCAAACGGGACATAGCCACGATCGACAAACATTTGGCGGACATCGACGGGAGCTTGACGAAACTCCACCTCCTCTAAACGGAACTTTTCGCCGGCTCGGCACCTCTAACAGTCACCATTTCCACTAGGAGGAAACCATGGACACAACACCAGACACGGTGACCGAAGAAATGCCCGAACCCGGCGCCGCCGAGGAGACGGGTGGCACCGACTACGAATCAGTGGACCTGAACGAGGACGGCACCATTGACGCACTCTACGTACGAATCGACCAGGCAGTTTCCTTCGTAGCCCTCGATTCGGACGCCGATACATCGCTCGACACTGCATACATGGACCTCGACGGCGATGGAAAGGTGGACGTGCTTGTCACCGAATCGGACGGCGGGTATGTCATCACTGATGCGTCGGGGAACGCTGAAGGCCAATGGGTCTCGCGGGAGGACCTCATGGCCGCCTCTCCAGACCTCGTGGCAGCCCTGGACCAGCAGCTGCCCGCTGAGCCCGGCGGTGACGACACCGCCGATCAGCCAATCGAGCCGGACCAGGGCAGCACGGGCTGGAGCGTTCAGGACGGCGTCCTCATCGGGGATCCGATCGGCGATGCCGAGTATTGGTTCGAACAGGCGGAGAACGGATTCTGCTTGCCCGCCAGCATCGCGCAAATTGTCTCCGAATACACCGGCATGCCCTTCAAGGATGAGATGGTGTTCGTGGACATCGCCAACGAAATCGGGGCCTTCACCGTAGGCCACGACGGCGTTCCAAGTATGTCGATCGAAAAGGGCGTCGAAGTACTCAACGCGGCCGGCGTCCCCGCCGAACTGCGTTTCGGCGACCTCGACATTCTGGCCGCAGAGCTTGAAGCCGGCCACAGCGTTATCCTGGCCGTCGACAGCGGGGAACTGTGGACCGGCGAGGCGGCAGAAGACAACACTGCGGACCACGCCGTCGTGGTCACCGGCATCAACACGGAGCGGGGCACGGTGATTCTGTCGGATCCGGGTAGGGCTGGCGGCAACCTGGCGGAAGTGCCCATTGGCCTGTTCCTCAACTCGTGGGCCGACTCGCAAAACGCCATGATTGTGTGCGACGAACCTCCGGCGGATGCCGTAGAAGACTCCGACAGCGACTCCGTCCAGGAAACCTCAGCGGAAGGTCAAAGCGCTGAACCCGCACAGGCGGGCGCAGGGGAAGTGGAACCGCTGAAGGTTGGCCCGCTGGAAGCCCCTGACGCCATCCCTGCCGGATTGCCGGGCGTGAGCGGGGAAGTCAGCCGCGAGCCCCTGGAAGCCACTACATCAATCGCCATCCAGAACCCCTGGGTCTTCCTGCCGATTACGCTGGCGGGCGCCGTCCTGAGGGCACTCTGAGCGGCATGGTGACGTAGGCAGTGACCGCCACCGGCGTTGCACCCCAGCCCTGCACGGGGAACCCTGCGCCGGACGGCGGGGCACTGTGCCTGCCCAGCCAGGCGGCCGTCCCTTCCGGACCGGTTGAACAGCGGCAGCCGGTGGCGCCTACTCTGCCAGTCGCGCCTACTCAGCCGGTGGAGCAGCAACCCCAAGTGACGCCGACAGGTGCCTCCGGCCCGGACCCCGGCACGCCAGCCACAGACCTGCAGCTAGCCAATTTGCCCTTGTGGGCAGTGGTCGCAATCGCAATCCTTCTGCTGACGGTTGTTTTGCTCGGGTTGGTCCTGGTCCGGATGGCCCGGGGCGCCAACCCGGCTTATGACGGTGAGACTGTCCTGGCGGGTCCGGGACCCGGCTTGGACCCCAGGGGCCTCGCTCCGGCTTACGAAACCCTGCTGCAAGCATTTATCGGAACTTACGACCTCTCCGCAAGTGAGGTGGTCCGGGCCCATATCCAAAAGTCCCTCCGAGCCGTGGGAGTCACTCCGATCACCCCGCACCCCGGAGATCCCTTTGACATCCGGCTGCACAACGGCGTTGCCGGCGTCACAGCCCCGTCGTCGAGCCTGGCACTCCGGATCGTCCGGGTACTCAGACCCGGTTGGCGTTCAGACGACGGGGTCCTGCGCCTCGCCGACGTCGAAGTTTACAAGGAGTAGAACATGCCCCGACGCTCCGTCCGCTGCGCGGCACTGGCCGCCTCCGTTTCGCTTGCCGGTTGCGCGCCCGCCGGCGGGCAGCCGCCCGGCGCACCAACCGCGCCCACAACGGAAACCTCATCCCCAACGCAGACTCCCGGGGAGCCGGCCTCACCCCGCACCACGAAGGCGGCTCCACGGGTCTGCGGCGGGTACGAGAGGCCAGAGCTCTCGGCAGGAGAATGCGGTCTGGTCAATTCAGCCAATCTGGGGCTCCTGAATGTGGGCACGTGCGGCACGTACGCACCCCAAGGCGGCGCCACAGCGGCAGTGGAGTGCCGGGCACGCGGCATGGGCATCTTCCCCGTGGGCCAGGAACCAAACGTGTACGTTTTCGGGTTCGCGAACCTCCAGTCGCTCAAGGACGGCTTCAGTTCCTACGCAACGGGCCGAGGCATCAAGGAAGGCGACGTCCAGTATCCGCCGGCCGCCGGCTACTGGGGATTCCCGGCTGATCCTCCAGACGTACACCGGGGCCAATTGCTGAGCCAGGTACTGGACGGAGAATCACTGTTCATCTGGACTGACTGGACTGAACTCACATGGATTTCAGCGGAATCCAGCACCACGGATGTGAAAACGCTCTACAGCTGGTGGGGCAAAGGCAATAAGTAGGGAGTCTGTGCGTCCCCGCCCAACGAGAACGCAGGAAGGAGCCATCATGGAGGGAATCCCTTGGCGCTTGGCCATCGACTTCGGAACGTCGAATACGGCGGCCGCCGTGGTCCGGGGTGGCGGGGGCGTGCATGTCCTCCGGCTCGGCGCCCGCTCCGACGCAATTCCATCGTGCGTGGCCGCGTACAACGGCGAAATCCTCACCGGTGATGCAGCCCTTCAAATCTCAGGAATCTACCCCTCTGCATTCGAACCGACGCCGAAGCGGCGGCTGGGCGAAGACGCCGTGGTCCTGGGCGGCTCCGTATTCGACCCCGTGGACCTCGTCGCTGCGGTCATCGGATTCGTGGCACGCCAGGCCACCCGATTCGTGGGTGGCGACTCACCGTCCCAGGTGGTCCTGACCCATCCGGAGGCGTGGGACGAGTACATGAAGTGGCGCCTGACGGCAGCGGCGCTCAAAGCAGGCATACCGGAGCAGAACATTGTCCTGTTGCCCGAGCCGGTGGCGGCAGGATGGCATTACGCGGCAGGTTCGGACGTGGACCTCGGCGCCCACGTGGCAGTGCTGGACTTCGGCGGCGGCACCTGCGACGCCGCCGTGCTGGAACTTGCGCAGACACCCGCCGGTCCGTTGTTCCGCGTCGTGGCCTCCGGGGGCATCGATCCCCTCGGCGGCCATGACTTCGACGCGCAGCTGGAGAACTGGGTTTACGCACAGCTTGCCGCTGAGGGCAAGACCGAGCTGCTTCAAAGCCTGAAATCCGAGCGCGCCAGTGCTGACCGGGCAGTTCTGCGGGACCAGGTACGCGAAGCGAAACACGCCTTGAGTTACCACGGGTCCGCGCCGATAGGAGTGCGCTCCGGGGACCACGAATGGGTCTGCACCGCCACGCGCGGGGAATTCGAGCAGCTTATTGATGGTCAGATACGCCGGGCCGTGGAATTGGTTCAACGGGTGATCCAGGAAGCACTTCCGTCCGCGCAGCAACTTCACCGCGTCTACCTCACGGGCGGCTCAAGCCACATACCTGCGCTGCAGGCCACCCTCGGCGAAATCCTGCCGATGAAACTGGGGCTAATGGGAGACCCCAAACAAATCACCAGCATCGGAGCGTTGCAGGCACCTGCTCCCAGCGGCCGGGCCGCCGCCGTCGAACAACCGGCCGCTGCCGTCGAGCAGCCGATTGCCGTCGTCGAGCCGCTGGTTGCCGATGCTCCAGCCGCCAGGCGAGAAGGCAGAAAGCCATGGCGGGTTCAAAGGGTTCAAAGGAAGGTCTGGATTGGAGGCAGCGCGGGCGCGGCGGCCCTCCTGCTCATAGGCACCATTGCGCTGGCCACTGGGCGTATTATGCCAACGCCGCCGCCGACCACTTCGACTTCCGGAACTCCGCAGCGGGCGTCCAGGCTGTGCGCGGGCGAGGAACGAGCACGATTGTCCGATGGCGAATGCAGCCTGCTCACCACGGCCGTTGACCGGCGGCTGGTGGACCCGGATAGCTGCACCGCCATCAAATCCCTTGAACTGGCCAGCTCAGGGCTCAACTGCAATTTGCCGGCCGGCAGTTCGTTCAACTCCTCCGAACGCCCCACCATCAATGTTTATGGATACTCGTCAGTGGGCGCACTAAATAAGGCATTTGACGGTGTGGTCAACGAATACGGCGCCGCCGAACGCTCGGTTGCCGTTCCGCCCGCATGGCAGGACTGGGTCGGCGGAGATGGCAAGACGGTAAGGGGACGGATCCTGGGCGCTTCGAAAGACGGCACGAATTATCTGATCTGGAATGATGCGGAAAGGCTTTTGGAGGTCAGGGCAGACTCCACGGGCGCGGATGTGCCGGCGCTTCTCGAGTGGTGGAAGGCGCTGCCGCAGTGAGAGAGGCGCCCGCCGGGATTGCCCGGCCGGACGCCTGACACGGGGAGAGCCGATCAGTGCTTGCCAGGAACGGGGAACTGCACCCTGAACGGTGTGCTGAAACGCTCGGAATCGGACAGCAGATAAAGTCCCTCTATCTCGGCGGTGGAACCGGGGAGGACCGACTCGGAAATAGCGCACATCTCGGCGACTGTGTTCGTGGACGTATTCTGCAGCTTGGTCAGCATCATCCCAGCCTTGATCCCTACCTTGCTGGCGCCGGATCCCGGGACGACTGACTTGACGTACAGGCCCCCGTTGATTCCCCCGCGCGACAGTTTCTCGTCCAGCGCCGGGCCTTTGGTGGCATCCAGGGCCTTGAAATATCCGGGGTAGTACTCCTCAACCGACCACCCCATGTTGTTGGGGGACTCACCCTTCAGCAGTTTGTCCACGATTTCCTGCTTGGCCGAGTCGATTGCTATTGAATAGAACTGCCCCTGCGCCGGAGCGTTGAGCGACCCGAAGTTGATCAGGGTGTTTATGCCCACCAGCCGGCCATGGTGATCAAGCAGCGGCCCACCCGAATTTCCGAGGTTGACCGTGGCCCCGTGCTGGATGGTGTCCTTGTACTCTGGCAATCCCTCGGGCCGGGCGGGTACCTTTGTTGCGTTGACCAGGCCAGAGGTAATGAGCATCTTCTGCTCCGACGGGCTCTTGGTCGGGGGGGCTGGGAAGCCGAGGACAGTCACGGTGTCCCCGGGTTTCACGTCACCCGAGTTGCCCACAATGAGGGCCTCTGCTTTCTCCGGCAGCGGGGTTGAGAAGTGGACCACCGCAACATCACTGCAGGGGTCAGCACCGATGACATGCAGTGCCAGTTTCTGGCCGCCGCTGAAGCGGCCGGAAATCGCCGTGAGGCCCTCCACCACGTGGGCGTTGGTGACGCCCATGGCGCCGTCCTTGTCCACGAGGAACCCTGTACCAAAGCCGACGAAATCGTCCGGACGGCGGCCCTCGATCGAGAACACCGACTGTTCACCGAGTGCATACATCTGTTGCGGAGTCATATCCACCGGATGTTCGGCCCCGTGAGGCAGGGAATCGGCCATAGTGAGCCCACCGTCTTTGTGGTGGGGAATGTCCGTGGCGGCACCGGTAGCCGTGCTGGTTCCTGAAGGGCCGGTCGTGTCCGGAGGGGTGGCGGTGTTGCCGGACTGGCATCCTGTGACGAGTATCGCTGTGGCCGCGAACGTAGCTGCAAATTTTCGAAGCGACCGGCCGTTCCTGTATGGCTCCATGGTGTCCTCCTCGCGACCGCCTCATTGCGGTAGTTCATTATCACGCATTTGGACTAATTAGCAACATGGGTTCAGGAAACGCCGACAACCCTCTCCAGGCCCAGGCAGAACGATACATACATCCGCCACCGCGGTTCACCGCAGGATGCGAAGTGCGGAGCGTGTTAAATTGAACGTCAGGCATCGCACCGATCTGACAGCAACTCCGGAAAGAGCCCTCACCGTGGAATCGCCAACGCCCGTTCGGATCCTCACCGTCTGCACGGGAAACATCTGCCGCTCCCCCGTGGCCGAACGCCTGCTGCAGGCCGGCCTGGACCAGGTCCTGCCCGGCGGCTTCGACGTACGGAGCGCCGGTACCCGCGCCATGGTGGGCAGCCCCATTCAGCCGCTCTCTGCCGACATCGTGAACATGTACGGCGGCACGGACAAGGGTTTCGCCGCCCGGCAGCTGACCCCAAAGATACTCCGGGACACGGACATCGTGCTGACCATGACCTCCAAGCACCGCGGCGAGGTGCTGCAGCTGGACGCCTCCCTGCTCAAGCGCACCTTCACCATCCGCGAATTCGCGCGCATGCTCGAAGCCCTGGAGGAACGCGACGCCGCAGGCGTAGCCACCGGCACGGCACCCGCCGAAAAGGCGTCCGCCGAGACACCGTCCGACGCCGGTGCGATGTGGCGCGGCCTGCCCGCCCGCCTCGCCTCCGTGAGGCACCTCGCCCTGGCGGCGGAGAGCGCGGACAACGAAGTGATCGACCCCTACAAACGGGGCCCCGAGGTGTACCGCCAGATGGAAGACGAGCTGGCCCCCGCCCTCCTCACCATCCTCCGCTACGCCCGGCTCAACACGCCCGCATAAACAGGACCTTCGGCGTCGTTCTTTAACGCCTCAGCGGTGGTAGCGTCCGGTTATGGACAACCAGTCTGATCCGGAAGGAGCGGCTGAAAGCAGGCCGCCGCAGGGAAACTTCGCATGGCTCCCTGCCTGGCTGCGCCGGCAGCCCATCTGGCTCAAAGCGGTCCTGGCGATGGTCCTGGTGATCGCCCTGGGCAGCACGGCCTACGCCTTCTCACAGTTGGGACGCGGCGGACAGCCCGCCCCCACCGCCAGCGGAACCACGACGGCGGAAGGCGGCACCGCCACCCCGTCACCGTCCGAGCCGGCGCAGTCCCCGACGCAGGAACCGCCGCCGGCTGCCATGAACATCCTGCTGATGGGCAGCGACAGCCGCGGCGACTCGCGCGCGGAAGAAGCCCAGGCCGCCGCGGGAACACCCGCGGACCAGCGCGCCGACGTCCTCATGCTGATCCACATTCCGGCAGACCGGCAGAAGATCTACGGCATCTCCATCATGCGCGACACGTGGGTGAACATCCCCGACCACGGCGAAGCCAAAATAAACGCCGGACTGGAACTCGGCGGAATTCCCCTGATGGTCCGGACCGTGGAGTCGCTGTTCAACACGCACATCGACCACACCGTCATGACGGACTTCGCGGGCTTCAAACGCGCCACCGACGCACTGGGCGGCGTTGACGTCAACGTCACCCTTCCGTTCACCTCCACCCACGACTCCGGCCACACCTTCACCCCGGGCATCAACCGGCTCACCGGTGACCAGGCCCTGGAATTCGTCCGCGAGCGCTACGCCTTTGCCGACGGCGACTTCCAGCGCATCCGCAACCAGCAGACATTCCTGAAGTCACTCGTGGGCAAGTTCATGAGTGCCGGCACACTCACCAACCCGAACACCGTGGTGGGAGTCATCCAAGCTGTGCGCCCGCACTTGATCATCGACCAGGGCCTTACCCTGGACGACATGTGGCGGCTAGGTTTCAGCCTGCGCGACGTCGGTCCCGAGGACGCCATCTTCTTCCGGTTGCCCGACGGCGGCTTCGGCTTTAGCACCGACGGCCAGTCAATCGTGTTCCAGAACCCCGATGCGATAGGCGCCGTGTCCGCGGCACTCGCCAACGGCACCCTGGCGGACTACGTGGCAGCCAACGGCCTTGAAGGCGGTAACTGAAGGGCGCCCGCACCCCGTTCCGTGACCATCTGCAGGCGTTTAGGTGCCTACACAGGTGGCTGGTGAGTGGTGCTAGGTGGCGGGTTCCGCCGTCGTACTTCTGCCGAAGTATGCCTGCCGCTTAGGCGGCCAGGCTCATGGCCCTGTTCCTGACCCGGGTTGCCGCGTGCGTACCCGCCTGCGCGGGGGCCAAGACACTGATGTTGCATTCCGACTGGAGCGGATCAATCGACGCCGGCAGGTGGTGGGATTCAGAACATGCCTGCAGCTGCTCCATTGCAGCCGGCTCAACACGTGCGTGACTCACATCCACCACCAGGTGGAGTCCCTCCTTCAAATGATTTGCCCTCTTCACAACCACATACAGTGCCTGGAGGCTTTTCGCCGTCACATGCCCTTGGGCTGCTACTTCTGCTTCCCCGCAATCGAGGTCGAGCTTAACCAAAACCTTGAGCTTGTCGTTCAAGTGATTCCCCTATTCCTGCATGGCCGCGACGCTGCGACCGCCATCAGCCTATGGGCGGGATGTGACCTACGCAACACTATGCGTCACATGCGGAAGGAGTTCCGTTATGAACGGCACGGACAGTTGAATGGGACTGTGCCGTCGGGTAGTGCGGTCTGTCGGGCCTGGACCTGCACCCTATTCCGTCGCGATTCCAGCGCTGCTATATTGACCGCAAGCCCGGCTTCCGTTCCGGACCTATGGTCAACCACAGAAAATCCGTCCTTTGGACGTCCGCAGCTCCGCGTTCAATGCATCAAACCTGGGTTGACATGGGCCGGGCCGCACATCCTATTGAGGTGTGTTTTAGATAGGAAGTCAGAGATGACTGCCCCAGGTCACAGAAATCGAGTTTGGCAACGAGTGGCAACGATGCCGCTGATTGGATGCCTCATCGCCGTAGCCGGTATCTTGTTCAACCCGAATGCTGCACCGGCCAACGCATATGCAGCCACGCCGGGAGGGACAAGCGGCCCTTCGTGGGTCACAGCCCCGCTCTATGTGCACAGCACCTTTGGATCGAATCTTCCGTGGAGGCCGCTCGTTCCACCCGAAGTTGTCGCAGGGAGGAGCGCCAGTGTGGCGGGCGACCAGGCCGAGCGCGTGGATGTCGAGATCATTATCCAGAAGTACATATCCTCCTCATGGACGCCTTCGACCAGCCAGACAGTGACGGCGTACATACCTGCAGGCCAGGACGCGGTGAAAATCAGCTCCCCGATAATGGGTCCAGTTGATCCGGGCTACTACCGGGCAATCATCGTGATCCGTTGGTTCAATTTTGGGTTCCTGTCCGGGTTCCATTACTACGAACCCACCGTCGCGGGGGACAACGTCTGCAACATATCGGAATGCCAGGCATACGACGGCTATTTCCAAACCTGGTGAAATGACCGGGTTGCGGCACTTCACCTGAGGTAACGGCCGGCGGCTTCTGGGGAAACCGGCGGCCGGAGAAGCCTAGGATGGAGCCGGTGAGGATCAGGACGCTTGTGGCTTGGATGGAACGCCGCCAGATCGGCCTGTATCTTGCTTCGATCGTTGCCGGCGGCGCCGCGGGTTTCCTGGCTCCCGGGACAGCCGCAGCCATGGAACTGGCCATCAATCCGGTGCTGGGGCTGCTGCTCTACGCCACCTTCCTGGGGATCCCGTTCGCGTCGCTGGGGCGGGCCGTGCGCGACGTGCGGTTCATGGCTACGGTCCTGGTGCTCAACTTCGCCGTGGTGCCGGTGGTGGTGTTCGGGCTGAGCCGCATCGTCGCCGGGGACCAGGCGCTCCTGGTGGGTATGCTGCTGGTGCTTCTGACCCCGTGCATCGACTACGTGATTGTGTTCAGCGGCCTGGCCGGCGGCGCAAGCGACCGGCTGCTCGCCGCGGCACCGGTGCTGATGCTCGCCCAGATGCTCCTGCTCCCGCTGTACCTCCTGCTGTTCGTGGGCCCGGAGCTGGTGTCCGTGATCGACCCGGCACCGTTCGTGCAGGCCCTGGTGGGGCTCATTGTTGTCCCGCTGGCCCTGGCAGCGCTGACACAGTGGCTCGCGCGGCCGGCGCGTGGCAGCGAAGGCGACCGTTCCGCCGTCGGGCGATCCATCGTCGGGCGTGCCGCCGTCGGGCGCACAGTAATGGCGGCCGTGCAGGCGCTGATGGTCCCGCTTATGATGGCAACGCTGGCCGTGGTGGTGGGCTCGCAAATCGTGGGCGTGCGCCAGGAGCTGGCCTCGCTGCTGGCGGTGGTGCCGCTCTACGCCGCGTTCCTGCTGGTCATGGTTCCGCTGGGCCTGCTGGCGGCCAGGCCCGCCCGTCTGGACGCCCGCGCAACCGTGGCTGTGGTGTTCAGCGGCGCGACGCGCAATTCGCTGGTGGTGCTTCCCCTGGCCCTCGCGCTTCCCGAGCCGCTGGCCCTCGCCGCGCTGGTGGTGGTCACGCAGACGCTGGTTGAGCTCCTTGGCATGCTGGCCTATGTGCGCTTCCTGCCGAGGCTGGTGCCTGCCGATTCCCGGCTCCGGCGCTAGGTCCTGGCATTCGGTACGGGCTGAAACACTCCTCGGGAGGCTGAGACACTTCACATGAGCTAAGGGCCGGCGGCGCCTGGGGAAGCCTCGGTCTCAGAAGGCTTGTCACCGCCGGCCCAGCTCAGTCCGGCCCGGAACTTTTACCGGGCCAGGAATACGGCCGGGTGTTCCCCCCGGGGTTCAACCGCCGACCGACTCCTAAAGAATATGGAGCGCCGCCGCCTCGTGCATGAGTACCCACTACCTGTCTTTGGCGTCCCCCGCAGCTGCACGAACCAACGCGCTACGCAGGGCATAAGCGGACCACTCTATCCCCCGGTAGCGAACGCGTGTGCCCTCTGGCGGCATAGCTTTATATATTGAGTCAATGACCCAGACTCCAGTGCAGCACCCAGCCGACAACACCCCTGCGGCCGCCGCCCCCGTAGCCAGGAAGGTCCCGTTCGAACGGACCCACCACGGCGACACCTTCGTGGACAACTACGAATGGCTGCGGGCCAAGGCCTCCGCGGACGTGGTGGAGCACCTCAAGGCGGAGAACGCCTACCAGGAGGCGGTCACCGCCCACCAGGAACCGCTGCGCGAAGCCATCTTCCAGGAAATCAAGGGACGCACCCAGGAGACAGACTTGTCTGTCCCGAATCGCAAGGACGGCTGGTGGTACTACGCCCGCTCCGTCGAAGGCAAGGAATACGGCATCCAGTGTCGGGTCAAGGCCCAAAATACGGGGGACCCGGTGGCCGACTGGACGCCGCCGGCGGTGGAGGCCGGCGTCGAACTCCCCGGTGAAGAAGTCCTGCTGGACTGCAACGTCGAAGCCGAAGGCAAGCCGTTCTTCGCGGTGGGCGGCACGGCCGTGACCGTGGACGGCAACCTCTACGCCTACGCCGTGGACAACGCCGGCGACGAACGCTTCACGCTGCGCTTCAAGGACCTGCGCACCGGCGAGATGCTGCCGGACGTCATCGAGAACATCTTCTACGGCGTCTCCTTTTCCCCCGACGGCACGCGCCTGTTCTACACCGTGGTGGACGACGCCTGGCGCCCCTACCAGGTGAAGTCGCACATGCTGGGCACGCCGGTCACCGACGATGAGGTGATTTACCAGGAGGACGACGTCGCCATGTGGCTGGGCTTCGACCTCTCCTCCGACCGTCGCCACCTCGTGCTGAGCATCGGATGCTCCGAGTACAGCGAGACGCGGCTGCTCCGCTTTGACGATTACGACGCCGGACTCAGCACCGTGATCTCCCGCTACGAACACGTCCTCTACGAGGCCGAGCCGTTCATGCTTGATGGCACTGAGAAGATCCTGGTGACGCACAACCGGAACGCCATCAACTCCATGGTGTCCCTGGTGGACGCGGCCGAGCTCGCCAAGCCGCTGTCCGAGCAGCAGTGGACCACCGTCGTCGAACATTCCGACCAGGTGCGCGTCAACGGCGCGGGTGTCACGTCCACCCACCTGATTGTGTCCGTCCGCAAGGACACCATCGAGCGCGTCCAGGTCCTGGCCCTGGCCGGGCTGGGCACGCCCGCGCAGGGCGACCCGGTGGAGCCGGCGTTCGACGAGGAGCTGTACACCGCCGGCGTCGCAGGCTCCGACTACGAGGCCCCCGTGATCCGGATGGGCTACACGTCCTACTTCACGCCGTCGCGCGTGTACGACTTCGTGCTTCCCACTGCTGCTTCTCCGGCTGGCGAACTGTTGCTCCGCAAGGAGAGCCCGGTGCTGGGCGGCTACTCGCCGTCCGACTACGTGGCCACCCGTGAATGGGCGACGGCGGCCGACGGCACCCGTATTCCGCTTTCGGTGCTGCGGCACGCGTCGGTTTCCCGCGATTCCTCCGCGGCCGGGCTCGTGTACGGTTACGGCTCCTACGAGCTGAGCATGGACCCCGGCTTCGGCATCCCGAGGCTGTCCCTGCTGGACCGCGGGATTGTGTTCGTGATCGCGCACATCCGCGGCGGCGGCGAGCTGGGCCGGCACTGGTACGAGGACGGCAAGAAGCTCCACAAGAAGAACACGTTCACGGACTTCATCGCAGCGACGGACTGGCTGGCTTCTTCCGGGTGGGTCTCACCTGACCGGATTGCGGCGATGGGCGGCTCCGCAGGCGGGCTGCTGATGGGCGCCGTAGCCAACCTGGCCCCGGAAAAGTACGCGGCCATTGTTGCGGCCGTGCCGTTCGTGGACGCGCTCACCACCATCCTGGATCCGGAGCTGCCGCTGTCCGCCCTCGAGTGGGAGGAATGGGGCAACCCGATCACGGACCCCGAGGTGTACGCCTACATGAAGTCCTACACTCCCTACGAGAACGTTGGGCCGCTGGCGTACCCGAAGATCGCCGCGGTGACCTCGTTCAACGACACCCGTGTGCTGTACGTGGAGCCGGCCAAGTGGGTGCAGGCGCTGCGGTCTGAAACCACCGGGGCGGAGCCGATCGTGATGAAGATCGAAATGGACGGCGGCCACGGCGGAGCGTCCGGCCGGTACGTCCAGTGGCGCGAACGGGCCTGGGACTACGCCTTCGTGGCCGACTCCGTGGGCGCGACGGAACTGCTGCCAGGGGCCGGGGTTAAGTAGGGGTCGTTCCGGTCTGGCTGGGCGCGGGGCGAGTGGCTGAGCCTGCCGAAACCCGGCGATTTCCCGATTTTGGCCGCTATGCCGGGTGCATAGCGGCCAAAATCGTCACATGGATGAGCGTGCCGGCCCAACCACAGGATTACTGCTGCGCCGGCCCCAACGGGAGCGGAACGATGGGCTGGTCATTGGCCGTCAGGTCGATGCCGAAATCCTTCGCGAAAACGAGCCGGGTGTCCTTGTAGATTCCCGGGTGGTCCTCGTCCAGCTCAAAGACACGTGCGCCGCGCAGACGGTTACGGTCGGCGCCGGGCAGTCCATAGGCGCCGAATCCCGTTCCAGGGGCGTAGCCCAGCTGAACACCGTAGTAGTTACCCATGTAGGTGTTGACGTGATCGTGCCCCACAAAGTATCCGAGCACGTCCCCGCGTTCCAGGAAAGCGTTGAACAGGCCGGATTTGATGGGTCCGGGGCATTCATCTTCGTTGCGCTCCCCCACAATGCTGTGCTTCGTGAGTGCCCGGGCGTGATCAGCGTCCGTTCGTGAATCAAGGCTGGAGAACCACATGTTGCGGTGCTCATGAAGCGCGATGTGGCCCCACATGAGCGACGGTACTTTCTTCCCGTATTTCTGTTCGGTTGCGATGGACAGATTCCGATACCAGCTCACCTGATCCATGCGTACCCAGTCCCAGTCCGGGTAGCCCTCGAAGTCCTGGCCGTTGATGGTGTCCGGAGCGTAGCGGCCGGTGTCGATGAGCCACAGCCCAAAGGCCGGAGCCTTGGACCGCGAGGACTGCACCAGCAGCTGCGAGTTGGAGGTGCCGGTGAGCTCCGGGGCGGAATCAGCGTTCACATTGAACTCGTAGCTCTGCAGGAACTGAAGCATTTTGGCTTCGGTCATACCCGTTCGCTGCACTGAATCTTCGTCGTGGTTGCCGAACGTCACGGCCCACGGGATCTGCCGGCTTTCCATGGGCTGAACTACGTGGTTGAGCGCCTGCTTGACCTCAGTTTCGGAGTCGCAGCCGCCGTTGATCACATCTCCGTTGATCACCACAAAGTCCGGCTTTTCGGCTTCCAGGGTCCGGTTCATGAGTTCGATCGTGCGACGGTCCGTCTGCTCGTCGTCCTGGGTGTCGTTGAACTGGACGATCTTGAACGTGCCGTCCGGGCGGAAGAGGAGGCTTGGCTTTGGCGCCTTCGCACCCGGGGCCGCCTGGCTGCCGGCCGCTGCGGCCACGGTGATTCCCAGCGCTCCAAGCGTTCCGGCAGCAGCCAGTGCCGCTCTCCTGCTGAGTTTGGGCTGGTTGATACTGGTGTTCATTGAGACCTCTCGCTGCTGGTGCTGCACAGAGGCGGCCGCAGTTCCGGGCCGCCGTTATGTCCAGACAGTAGGAGAGGGAAGCGTCCCGCCCTGAAACACGCAGTGAACGGCCGGTGCGTACCAAAATATGATCATCATGCTTACTATTGACTGGCATTAGGCACATCGATGTAGAAACTGCTCACTGGGGGCAGCAGAAACCGTGCCGGAACTGGAGTTATTCGTGAGCACTGAACAGGGTTTGACCCCGCTTTCCGACGAAGAACTGATGGCACAGGGCGGCACAGCGCTTCCCGACAAGGAAGTGGCCTCCGTCCTGGACCTGAACGCCGACCTTGACCTGGGCATCAACGCTGCAGCACCCATCGACCTTGCCGTGGCAGCCAACGCCAACGTGGCGGCCCCGATCGACGCGGCAGCCTCCGCAAACATCCTCTCCTACGGGTCCGAGTCCCAGGCCCTCGCAGACCAGGGCGTGATCATCGATCAGGGGATCACCGCTGACGCCACGGCGGATTCCACCCAGGACAGCACCATTGACCAGGCGCCCGAAAGCACTGGCGCCGATTCCACCGACGGCGGTGCTACTGACGGAACCGCCGCTGACGGAACCGCCGACGGCACCCTGCCCGAGGGCTCAACGTCCGACGTCGGCGCCTTGCCGGTGGATCCCTCTGCAGCCCTGGACGGTGACCTCCTGAACGTGAACGTTGACCTTGCCGCCGATGCGGACATCGCCGCCCCGATCAACGGCGCGGTTGCGGCCAATGCCAACGTGGCCGCACCGATCGACGCGGCCGTGGCCGCCAACATCGGATCCATCGACAGCGACGCGTTCGCCGTGGCCCAGCAGGACGCCATCATCAGCCAGCACATCGACGGCGAAGCCACCGCCTCCGCCGATCAGCAGTCCGACCTCCGGCAGTAGAGTCCGGAAACCGACGTCAACGATGAGCACTCCTTAATGAGCACAGTGCACGGCGGGCCGTCCCGGCTGGACGGCCCGCCGGCCTCTTCCGCGCCCAGCGCCGGACGCCAGCCGGAAAACTCCGGGCCCGCTGTTGATTTGCCCGACGTTCCCTTCCGGGCCGACGGCATCGAGCTGATCGGCGAAACACAGGGCTCCGGCTACCGCGAGCCGCCCTCGTTGGTCCGGCGTGCCGACGGGCAGGCCATCCAGCTCACCCGCCTGTTGTACTTGGTACTCGAGGCGATCGACGGCAACCGCAGCGTCGACGAGGTTGCAGAGCATGCCAGCGCCCGCTTCGGCAGGCTGGTCAGCCCGGACAATGTCCGCACGCTGATCAGCTCGCAGTTGCTCCCGCTGGGACTGCTCCGGCTGGCCGACGGTTCGCAGCCCGAAGTCAAGAAAGCCGATCCGCTGCTGGGCATGCGCTTCCGGTACACCGTGACCGATCCGGACCGCACCCGGAAACTTACTGCTCCGTTTGCAGTCCTCTTCAACCCGCTCATAGTTGTGGCTGTGTGCGCAGCGTTCCTGGCCGCCTGCTGGTGGGTGCTGATGGTCAAGGGACTCGGCTCCGCCACGCACGATGCCTTCGCCAACCCGGCGATGGTGCTGCTGGTCCTGGCCGTCACCGTTTTGTCCGCCGGCTTCCACGAGTTCGGCCACGCCGCCGCAGCACGCCGCGGCGGTGCCACGCCGGGAGCGATGGGCGCCGGCCTCTATCTGATCTGGCCCGCTTTCTTCACCGACGTCACCGACTCCTACCGGCTCGGCCGCGGCGGCCGGATTCGCACGGACCTCGGCGGACTGTATTTCAATGCGATCGTGGCCGTGGCCATCATGGGCATCTGGTGGGCCACTGGCTTCGATGCGTTGCTGCTGGTGGTTGTCACCCAGATTCTGCAGATGGTCCGGCAGCTCCTCCCCCTTGTCAGATTCGACGGCTACCACATCCTGGCCGACGCCACCGGGGTTCCGGACCTCTTCCAGCGCATCAAGCCGACCCTGTTGGGGCTTCTGCCGTGGCGCCGGACGGCTCCGGAGGCCCAGGTGCTCAAGCCATGGGCCCGGGCCGTGGTAACCACCTGGGTGCTGGTCACCGTACCGTTGTTGCTGTTCAGCCTGGCCATGATGGTGATCTCACTGCCGCGCCTCCTGGGCACGGCGTGGGCAAGCGTGCTGAAACAGCAGTCCCAGCTGACCGAAAGCCTCGCTGCCGGGGACATCGCCGGCGCCGCGGTGCGCGCCCTGGCGATCGCCGCCGTCGCGCTTCCCGTGGTGGGCATCTTCTACGTCCTGCTGCGCCTGGTCCGTCAGCTGACCACGGGACTCTGGCAGAAGACCCGCGGCAAGGCCATCCAGCGCGGGGTCGCGATGGCCGCCGTCGCCGCTGTGACCGCCGGCCTGGCCTGGGCGTGGTGGCCCGGAGCAGACACGTACCGGCCGGTGCAGCCGTACGAGCGCGGCACCCTGGCCGACGTGACGACGGCGGTGTTCCCCACGTCGTCGTCCTCGACGCTTCGGGAAGGCCGGGCCGGGAAGACTGTCGCGTTGTGGCCCGCGGGCGCAGCAAAGCCCACACGGGAACAGCCACAACTGAGCATGGTGATGGTGCCCCGTACGGATTCTGCTGCCACCGGCGGCCCGGCTGCCGACGGCGGTGCTGCCGCGCCGCCGTCGTGGGTATTTCCGTTCAACCAGCCTGCCGCGCCCGACGAGGGCGACAACCAGGCGCTGGCGGTCAACACGCGGGACGGCACCGTGGCATACGACGTCGCGTTCGCGCTGGTCTGGGCCGAGGACGGCGACACGGTAGACACCACCAACGAGGCGTACGCCTTCGCCAGCTGCTCCGATTGCGCTGCGGTGGCGGTGGGCTTCCAGGTGGTGCTGATCGTGGGCCAGGCGGACGTGATTGTTCCGGAGAATCTTTCCGCAGCCGCGAACTACAACTGCGTCCGGTGCCTCACTTACGCGCTGGCCAACCAGCTGGTGCTCACTCTCGACGGGCCGCTGAGCGAGGACGGCATGGACCGGCTCAACGCGCTGTGGGCCGAGATTGCCGAGTTCGGGCGGAACCTGCAAAACGTTCCGCTGTCCGAAATCCAGGAACGCCTCAACGCGTTCAAGGCGCAGGTCATGGACATCGTCCAGAACGACCCGAGCGCCACCAGGACTTCACCCACGCCGGGCACCACGGCTACCCCGACGCCCGGATCCAGCCAGGCGCCCTCTCCCGGCGCCACGACGCCAACGGTCCCCGCAGGAACGACGACGGCGGATCCGACTCCCACCACCCCCGTCACCGGAGGTGCGGCCACGGAGAACCCCGCTCCCACGGCGGAACCGACCGTCGCACCAACGGTCGGCCCGACGGAATCGGCCCCCGCGACTCCTGCGCCTACGTCGACGGGCGGTTAAGCGTGGGTTGCCGCGCGAGCCGCCCAAAAATCCGAATTAGCCCACTACGAGGTTCTGGTGTCCGTCGATTAGCTCCCGGACGATGTCGAGGTGGCCCGCGTGGACGGACGTTTCAGCGAGCACGCGAAACAGGACCTCACGCCCGTCGGACATCGGTGGTGCGTCGAACACGCTGGTTGGAGGCCACCACCGGGGAGGGGCATCCAAATCGATCTCCGCAAGGACTTCATCACTTCGAGCGATTTCACGCTTGTAGATGTTGATGGCCTCGGAACCGGTCATCGGTTCGGAAGCCCAACCGTTGCGAAGTTCGGCAATCGCTCTGTCATCGCCGCCGAGAACGGCCGATATCCAGAACATCTCGTCGTCGAAGGCCAGGTGGTTGAGAAGCTGGGTCATTGTCCAGCCTGAGGGAACCAAAGCTCGTTGCATCGCATAGTTCTCGAGGCCGTCGACTGTTCGAAGAACATGTCTTCGCTCACCCGCCAGCTGAGCAAGCAATTGGACGTCGCTCATGCCGCAGGCTCGTATCCGACAAGCCAGTGAAGTCCATGACGATCAATGACCTGGCCGTCGAAGGCGCCCCAGGGCTTGGGCGAGAGTGGATCGAGCACGGACCCGCCGACGGAGAGTTTATCGAACCACTCATGGAGGACTGCCGGTTCGGCGGTTCCCAGCAGCGAGAGCATCATGCCTTCGAGCCGGACCGTTGTTTGGCCTTCGGCTGCGTCCGATCCTGCCAGGGCAACGACGCCGTTGAGCACTCCATGAGCTACGGCTTCTGGTGGGCCGTCGCTCCTGCCAAAGTTCTCGTACGTGTGCAGGGAAAGCTCACCGCCGAAGACATCAGCGTAAAAGTTCAAGGCTTCCCGCGCCGTTCCCGGAAAGAAGACATAGATCTGGGGCCCGGCCATGCGCCCATTGGTCCCTGTGGTCATGGCGGTGCTGTCCTTGACCCGGTCGATGGTAGCGCCCCAGCCCTCCTGAGTGCCTCCCAGCATGAGCTTTTGCACCTCTTCGATGTCGAGATGCTCAGAGAACTGAACAGTGAGAACGAGCTCCGTCTCCGTGCCCAAGTCGTTCAGCTGCACCGTGACAACAGGAGCGGTCAGTTCGTTCTCGCCGTCGAGTTCGGGCCAGCCTCCGGCTGCTCCCCAGCGGAAGACGAGTCGTTCGTCGGGAACGATCTCCAGGTAAACTCCCCCAGTGGGGTAGCTGAGGTCTTCATCGACGATCATCTGCTGCTTCCACGTTCCCCCAACGCGAAGGTCCACCTCAATGGCCGTGGCCGGCGTGGGCATGTCCGGGTTGTAGAACCAGGCCAGGTGCTCAGGGTCGGTCCACGCTGTGAACACGGCATGCCGCGAGGCGGCCAAAATGCGGGTCAGGGTGAAGCTTCGATCCTGCGTCGGGTAGTCGGTCATCATCTGTCCTCCGGTTCTGTGAGCTCATCGGGTCGATCGGGTGTCATGGCGAGCTGAGCGCCCAGGCGCTCCAATCGCGTGCCCAAGAAGTCGCGGTACGGGCGCATCCATTCCTCAACCTGCTGAAGGGGCGCAGGCTGGAGACGGCAGTTCCTCCACTGGGCAGATCTGGATTTAGTGATCAGCCCGGCCTGCTCGAGCACTTTCAGGTGGCGTGATACGGAGGGCACGCTGATTGAGTGCGGGGCGGCTAGTTCGGTAACCGTCGCGTCGCCCTGCTGCAATTGCGCCAGCAAAGCACGACGAGTCGGATCCGCCAAGGCAAAGAAGACCCTACTCAGTTCGTCCATTTGCGCACGAGCCTAATTACGCGTTGACGTAAATACAAGACCCTTGGGGGTTTGCCTGTGCTACCGGGCACCGAGGGGACTGCAGCCCCAAGGCCTGGAGCCCACATCAGATTGACATTCTTACCGCGCGGCCCATTCGTCACGGAGCATGGCGTAGACAACTTCCGTGGCCCATTCGCCCTTGTACCGCCACTTGTCCACGTGCTTGGCCTCGAGGCGCATGCCCAGCCGCTCGCAGATGGCAGCCGAAGCCGTGTTCAGTGCATCCAGCTTGGCGTCGATCCGGTGGAAGTTCAGGCCCTCAAAGCCGAGCTTGAGCACCGCCTCTGCCGCTTCGGTGGCGTAGCCGTGGCCGCGCGCGTCGGGCGCCAGGCTCCAGCCCACCTCGGCCTGCCCGAAGCCCGGCAGCCACTTGAGCACCACCTCGCCAATCAGGCCAGGCGAGTCCGCGGCTTCGATGGCCAGCGCCACCCAGTCGCCCTCCTTGTCGAAGACAAAGTTGGCGTACTTCCCCACCCTTTCCATGCACTGCGTGTAGGTCTTTGCATCCCCGGGCAGGAACCGTGCGGTGCCGGGCAGTGAGCGGTAGGCATGGAAGGCATCGAGGTCCGCGGCTTCAAAGCGGCGCAGGACCAGTCGGTCAGTACGGATGGGCAGTCTGATGTCCGGCATGGATTGAGCGTACCCTCCTGCAGATCCCAGGGATCGCACTGAACGGCAAGGTCTATGAACCGCCGGGTCCGAGCGGTTGGGGAGCCTGACTGTCCGCGGGCCGGGCAGCACCCTTGAGCTCAACAAAAAACGTGTGAGTTTCGGTTTCCCCGATGTTTTCTCCGGAATGATCCTGCGCGGGCAGCCAGCGGACCGCCCCGGGCGGCAGTTCCACTTCCACGGAATTACCGTTTGAGGAAATACGACGGCGGAAAGCACTAAGCGTAATCATCACGCTGTCGGGATGGCTGTGCTCCGTGGTCTTATGCCCGGGCACGTCCGTGTACTCGAGCACGCGGACCCGCTCGTTTTCGAAAGCCACCCGGTAATTCTCCGGATTCGTGTCAACAGGATCGTTCGCCATGCAGGGACTGTACGCCTGCGCAACTGCTCAGACCAGAGGCCTGGGGTCTCCGGTTGCCCCAGCCCGTGACCGCCGCCGGCGACCCCAGGAAACTAATCATGCTTACTATTGGGTGCACCCCGTTTCCAGTCGAGGGTTCAACGGTCTAGGTCACACCGAAGGAGCAAATATGGCGCTGCGCAAGGGAACGTCCGTGGAGTGGAACACGCCCCAGGGGCCCACCCACGGGAAGATCGTGGAGAAGAAGACCAGCGACTTCGAGCTGGACGGAAACAAGCACCGGGCCAGCGAAGAGGAGCCCCAGTACGTGGTGGAGTCCGCCAAGACCGGTGCACGCGCGGCCCACAAGGCGTCCGCCCTGACCGAGAAGGGCTAGGGCCGTGCCCGCCCGCGAACACCACGACATCCTGATCATTGGCGGCGGAAACGCCGGAATCTCCCTGGCGGCGCGCCTGCACCGTTACGGCGTCAAGGACGTTGCCGTGGCCGAACCCAAAGACCACCACCTCTACCAGCCGCTGTTCTCCCACATCGCCGGCGGCCGGGCCATGGCCTCCGAAGCCATCCGGCCTCAGGCTTCCGTCACGCCGCGCGGAGTGACCTGGCTGCACGACGCCGCCGCCAGCATCGACGCCGCCGCGAACACTGTCACGCTGGCCTCCGGCCGCAAGATCACCTACGGACAGCTGGTGGTCTGCCCCGGCCTCCAACTGGACTGGGACCGGATTCCCGGGCTGGCCGAGGCAGTCCACTCGCCGCAGGGCGCTTCCCATTACGAGTTCGAGCTGGCGCCGAAGGCCTGGACCCTGCTCAGCACCTTGAAGTCCGGCACCGCAGTATTCACCATGCCGGCCGGGCCCATCAAATGCGGAGGTGCCGCGCAAAAACCCATGTACCTGGCCTGCGACTACTGGCGGGAGCAGGGGGTCCTGGACGACATCCGCGTGGTGATGGTCCAGCCCTACCCCACCGTATTCGGCGTGCCGGGCGTTGATGAGGAGCTGGACCGGAAGGTGGCCGAATACGGCATTGAGCTGCGGCTCAACAGCGAACTGGTCTCCGTGGACCCCGCGGCCCGGACGGCGCACATCCGGAACAACTCCGACGGCGGCACCGAGGAACTCAGATACGACGTCCTGAATGCGGTCCCGCCGCAGTCGGCGCCGGACTGGCTCAAGCGCACCGACTTGCCCGCGCCCGGCGACGCCGGCGGCTTCGTTCAGGTGGACCCGGAGACTCTGCAGCATGTCCGCTACCCGAATGTCTGGTCGCTGGGCGATGCCGCCGGCACCACCAACTCGAAGTGCGGCGGCGCATTGCGCAAGCAGACCAAAGTTCTGGCCAAGAACCTGGTGTCGGCCCGCAAAGGCAAACCGCTGAAGGAGAAGTACAACGGCTACGCGGTGTGCCCGTTCACCGCCTCCCGGTCAACCGTGGTCTTCGCGGAATTCGACGACCAGTACCAGCCGATGCCCACCATCCCGCGTGTCCCCACGTGGAAAGAAAGCCGGGCTTCCTGGGTGGTGGACCGCGACGTCTTCCCGCAGGTCTACTGGAACCTCATCCTGAAGGGCCGAGCCTGAGCAGGAACGATTTGCCACGAGTGAGAGAGCGTCCCGGGAAAAGCGGCCACAAGTGAGAGAGCGTCCCGGGAAAAGCGGCCACAAGTGAGAGAGCGTCCCGGGAAAAGCGGCCAATAGTGAGAGAGCGTCCCGGTTAGGAGGCGGAATGCACGACGGCGGCGGTCGCCTCCGCGATGGCGCGCTCCTCGTCGGTGGGCACCACCAGGACGGGGATCACTGACGCCGCGGTGGAAATCACCCGCGGTTCCTTGGACCGCTGGCTGTTCAGCCCGGCGTCGAGCTCTATGCCCAGCGCCCCCAGCTTGTCCGCCACCAGCGCGCGGAACTGGTGCGAGTTTTCGCCGATGCCGGCGGTGAACACCAGGGCCTTGGCCCCGCCCACGGCCACGTGGTACCCGCCGATGTACTTGGCCAGCCGGTAGGACGCGACGGCGAGCGCCGTGGTTGCACGGGCGTCGCCGGTTTCGGAGGCTTCCACCACGGAGCGCATGTCGTTGTTCCCGGCGAGGCCCTTGAGCCCGGATTCGCGGTTGAGCAGGGAGTCGATGTCCTCGGTGGACCAGCCGGCGCGGCCCAGGAACACCAGGATGGACGGGTCCAGGTCGCCTGAGCGTGTGCCCATCACCAGGCCCTCCAGCGGGGTGAAGCCCATGGACGTGTCCACGGACTTTCCGCCGCGGATGGCCGTGACGGAGGCGCCGTTGCCCAGGTGGGCGATCACGCCGTCGAACTCGTCCACGGGAAGGTCCAGCAGCGCCGCCGCCTGGTGCGAGACGTACTCGTGCGAGGTGCCGTGGAAGCCGTAGCGGCGGATTCCGTGGTTGGTGTACAGCGAGTCCGGCACCGCGTAGCGCCAGGCGTGCTCGGGCAGGGTGCGGTGGAAGGCGGTGTCGAACACGGCAACCTGCGGCATGTCCGGCCACTTCCTGGCGATGGCGCGGATGCCCAGCACGTTGGCGGGGTTGTGGAGGGGCGCCAGCGGGTTGAGCCGTTCGATGGCGCGGGTGATCTCGTTGTCGATCAGCACCGGCTCGCCGAAGCGCTCGCCGCCGTGCACCACGCGGTGTCCCACGGCATCCAGCGTCCGGTCGCCCAGCACCTCGTGGATGGCTGCGTCCACCTGCTCCAGTGCCTCAGCGTGGTCCCGCGGGCCCTCGATCTCGCCGTCACCTTCACCGCCGTTGCCCATGCCGATCTTTTCGATCAGTCCCTCGGTAAGGACGCTGTGGGATGCCACATCCCGCACCTGGTACTTGAGCGAGGACGAACCGGAGTTGATGACGAGGACGAGCACTGGGCCTCCTAAGCCTGGACTGCTGCGGTGGTCGGTGGAAGTTCGATCGTAGCGCCATTGCGAAAGGTTCTGCGGGCGCTTAGAGTCGGCGGACAAATTGGACTACGCAAGGAGGGCCTTCCATGACTGACAACGCCAGCGAACCGGACACCACTGCGGCGGAGAACACCGCGCCGGACACCGGGGCGAAGAAGCCGGATCCCACCGGCGTCGAAGGCGCCAACCCCGCCCTGGACGACACGGGGAACGTCAAGGCCGCCGAGGTGGGCGACTCCCCCGAGCCGCCCGAGAACGTGGAGGACCTGGACCTCACCCCTGAGGGCCTGGCCGATGAACCGGCCAAGCAGGAAGACCCGGACAGTCCGGCAGAGCCGGAGAACAGCTAGAGCCGGAGAACAGCTAGCTACGCGTGCGCGGCCGTGGCTGCCGGTTCTGCGGCCGGCGCCACGGACTGCGCCTGCACCGCTGTGATGGCCACCGTGTTCACGATGTCCTCCACCGTGCAGCCGCGGGAGAGGTCGTTCACCGGCTTGCGGAGCCCTTGCAGGACAGGCCCGACGGCGACCGCCCCCGAGGACTGCTGCACCGCCTTGTAGGTGTTGTTGCCGGTGTTGAGGTCCGGGAAGATGAACACGGTGGCCTGCCCGGCCACGGTCGAGCCGGGCATCTTGGACTGCGCGATCGCGGCGTCTACGGCGGCGTCGTACTGGATGGGGCCTTCGACGGCGAGGTCCGGGCGGCGCCCCTTCACCAGTTCGGTGGCCTGCCGGACTTTGTCCACGGCCTCGCCGGTGCCGGATCCGCCGGTGGAGTAGGACAGCATGGCCACGCGCGGCTCCACACCGAACTGTGTGGCGGTCTCGGCCGACGCCAGCGCGATGTCCGCCAGCTGCTCCGCGTTGGGGTCCGGGTTGACCGCGCAGTCGCCGTACACCAGCACCCGGTCCGGCATCAGCATCAGGAACACTGAGGAGACGATCTTCACGCCGTCGCGGGTCTTCACGAACTCCAGCGCCGGTCGGATGGTGTGGGCGGTGGTGTGTGCGGCACCGGACACCATGCCGTCCACCACGCCCAGCTGCACCATCATGGTGCCGAAGTAGCTGCCGTCCAGCATGACCTCAAGGGCCCGGGCCAGGTCCACGCCCTTGTGCGCCCGCAGCTCCGCGTACTTCTCGGCAAACTGCTGCCGCAGCCCCGACGTGGCAGGATCCACGATGGTCATTCCGGAGAGGTCGATGCCCTGGGTGGATGCCAGCTCCCGGACGTCCGATTCGTTGCCCAGGATGGTGAGGTCGCAGACGTCCCGCCGGTGCAGGATCTCCGCGGCCCGCAGGATCCGAACGTCGTTGCCCTCGGGCAGCACGATGTGCCGGCGCTGCAGCCTGGCCCGTTCAATCAGGTCATGCAGGAACCGCAGCGGCGTCATTCGCTCCAGCCGCGGCAGGTGCAGGCGTTCCACCAGCTCCGCCTCGTCCACGCGCCTGGCCCACAGCCCGACGGCGGAGGCCACCTTGCGGCGGTGCCCGGACCAGATTTCGCTGCGGACCTCGGACACGCGCTTGGCGGTGGTGTAGGTGTCGTCCGGGCTGGCGAACACGGGGAACGGCGCCTGCGCCAACAGGGAGTAGATGTTGGGCTCCGGGGCAAGGCCGCCGGTGAGGATCAGCGCGGACGGCACCGGGAACTCCGGCGAGAACGACGACGCCAGGCACGCAACCATCACGTCCGCGCGGTCACCCGGCACGATCACCAGCGCGCCGTCGTCGAGCACGTGCAGGAAGTTGGCCACGCTCATGGCCGCCACCTTGATGGAGTGGACGTCGCGTTCCATGTCCTGCCGGCCCGCCACCTGGCGGATTCCCAGGGCCGCGGCCACCTCGCCCGTGGTGGGCCGGGCAATGTCCTCCAGCTCCGGGAAAACATACACCGGCCGGCCGGAGACGCCGGGCTTCACAGCCGCGACGATCCCGTCCACGTCCTCCGGGTCCGCGCGGTTCACCATGATGGCCAGCAGGCTGCAGCGTTCCGCCGCCAGTTCCTTGCGGGCAACCTCGACGGCGTCAGCCGCCTCCCCGATGGTCCGCCCCTTCGCGCCGACAACCGCCACGACGGAGGCGGCCAGGTTGTTCGCGAGGCGTGCGTTCAGGTCGAATTCGACGGCGGCGTCCTGGCCGGTGAGGTCGGTGCCCTCCACGATCACCACATCGCAGTGCCGTGACATGTCGGCGAAGATCTCCACGCAGCGGGCGTCGATCTCCGCCCGGTTTCCCTCGGCCAGCAGGGCACGGACCTCTGCATACGTCAGGCCGCCGCGGCAGCGGTCGTCGTCGAGATCGAAGCGGGACTTCATCAGCGCCACCATGGGGTCCGACGCGGCGTCGGGGCCGTGGACCACAGGCTTGAAGAAGCCGATGCGGTCCGCATGCCGGTGCAGCGTGTCCGCAAGCCCCAGCGCTATGAGCGACTTACCGGATCCCGGTGTGGTCGCGCTGACGTAAATCCCCTTGGCCATGATCCGCCCTTAGGTAGTGACGTGGTGGTGCTCCGTCCCTCCATACTTTCACTTGTTGGCCGGGTTTCTCCACGAGGCTTGCGGGGGCGGGGCCGGGGATGTCCCGAGGGCCAGTTCGGTGATTCGCTCGGTGGCGGCCCAGCTGGCGAGCAGCCGCAGGCGTTCATCCGAGGGCGATCCGGGCACGGCCGGATAGACCGTGAGCCGGAAGCCCGGGTCCTCGGCGAGATCCATGGCTTCGTAAGTGAGCTCGAGTTCCCCCACCACCGGGTGGTGGAACACCTTGGTGCCGGCGTAATGGCGGCGCACGTTGTGGGCTGCCCAGCGGGTCCGGAATTCCTCGCTGCGCGTGGACAGTTCACCGACGAGGTCGGCCAGGCGTTTGTCGAAGGGGTTCTGGCCGCTGTTGGTGCGCAGGATTGCCACGTTGGTGTTGGCTGCGAGTTCCCAGTTGGGGTAGAAGTCCCGGGCGCTGGGGTCGAGGAAGATGAAACGGGAGTGGTTGGCCGGCCGGGCGGGTCCGCGGTACATCTCCGAATACAGGGCGTAGCCGAGCTGGTTGGCGGCCACGATGTCCATGTGCTGGTTGCCGATGAAGGCCGGCGCCCCGGTGATGGCGTCCAGCATGAACTGGAGGGCGGGCCGGACGTTCCCGCTCTGGAGGGGACGTTGTTTGGTCCTGCCGGAAGGGCTGGCCGCACGCGCAAGGTTGTAGAGGTGGTCCCGTTCGGCTTCGTCCAGTTTCAGTGCCCTGGCGATGGCGTCGAGCACGCTTTCGGAGGTGCCGGACAGGTTTCCGCGCTCCAGCTTCGTGTAGTAATCCACGCTGACCCCCGCCAGCATGGCGACCTCTTCGCGGCGCAAGCCGGGGACCCGCCGTCGTCCGCCATAAAGCGTCAGTCCGGCCATTTCCGGGGTGATCTTGGCGCGTCTTGAGGCGAGGAATTCCCGCACCGCCATCCTGTTATCCACCCATTCACGCTACACCGGGGCAGCCGGCTGAGGGAGGTACTGCCAGAACCCGGATAAGGAGAGCCGTCGCTAGGAACGGCGCGGCCCGGTTGACTTGGAAATCAACCCGCATCACCTCTGGAACGGAGCCAGCATGACTGCCACCGGCACCCCTGAGCACGCCACCGCACCCGGGCCTGCTCCCGCGCCAATACAAGCCGTCGGCCGGCCGCTGGCGGTGGTCCTCGGCCTGCTGACAATCTTCGGTCCGATCTCCATGGACCTCTACCTTCCCGTCCTTCCAGCCCTCACCGCCGAGCTCAACAGCACAACGTCCGTGGCGCAGCTGACCATCTCGGCCTGCCTGCTTGGCCTGGCCATCGGCCAAGTGGTTGCCGGCCCGCTCTCGGACCGTTTCGGCCGCCGGCCGCCGCTGCTCATCGGCGTGATCGCCTACACCCTCACATCGGTCCTGTGCGCACTCAGCCCCACCGTCGAAACCCTCATCGCGGCCAGGTTCGTCCAGGGCATCGCCGGCGCCGTGGGCATCGTCATCGCCCAGGCGGCCGGCCGGGACGTGTACTCGGGCGGGAAACTGATCCGGTACTACGGCCGCCTCACCGTTCTGGGCGGACTGGCCGCCATCATCGGCCCCGTGATCGGCGGCCAGCTTGCAGCAGTCACGGACTGGCGCGGAGTCTTCCTGTTCCTCGCGGCAGTGGGCGTGGCCATCCTCGTGGCGTGCCTGATGATCTTCCGCGAGACGCTGCCGGAAGGCGCGCGCACCACGGGAGGCCTCTCCCACACGTTCAACGACTTCCGCCGACTCCTGGCCGACCCGATGTTCGTGGGAGCGGTCCTGATCACCGGCTTCACCTACTCCGCGATCTTCGCCTACCTCAGCGGGGCAACCTACATCCTGCAAGGCATGTACGGCCTCTCCCCGCAGGGCTACTCGTTCGCGTTCGGGCTCAATTCCCTGGGCTTCGTGATCTTCGGGTTTATCGCCGGCCGCCTGGCCGAGCACTGGTCCGAGCGGGGAACCCTTGCCGCGGGCCTGGCCATGACCCTCGCCGGGGCGTTGGGCCTGCTGGCGACCGCGTTCCTGCACCTGCCCTTGATCGCCATCATCCTGTCCCTGTTCACCATGGTCAGCGGCGTGGCCGTCACCAGCCCGCCGGCCACCTCGCTCGCGCTCAAGGGGTACCCGGACATCGCCGGTACGGCCTCGTCGCTCCTGGGCCTGGCGCGGTTCGCATTCGGCGGCCTGGCCGCTCCCCTGGTGGGCATCGGGGGCGCCAGCGATCCGGTGCCGTTCGGTATCGTCGCGGCCGCTGCCGCAGCGGCGGCCGCGCTCTGCCTGGGACTGGTCCACCGCCGTCGAAACCCTGTTGGTGGAGGTCAGGCTTCGTGAGGACCGGGCGTGGCCACCAGGATCAGGCGGTTTCCGAATCCGAGTAGGGTGCCCGCGGCCGCCACAGCGGCTCCAACGCAAAATCGTTCACTGCGACGGAAACCATGTCGCGTTCCTTGACCGGCAGCGGCCCTCGGCCCTCGACGTAGGCCAGGACGGGTTGATAATCGAGGTTCCCCCCGATGCTCAGGTAGTGCAGCCAGAGCGTAAAAGGATCGATCGCCAGTTCGTGGATCACCGTGGCAGTAAGCGCCCGCTGATCATCTTCCCGCATACCCGTACCTCCCCGGTTCCAGAGATTCAAGATTTCCCCGGTAGCGGTTCGGAACGGTGGTTCAGAAGGATGGGTCCGTTTTTTGGCAGATGGCTTTCGCGGCGGGCCCGGTCAGCAGTGCGGGCCCCGTCAGCAGTGCGGGCGGGGGCGCGGTCGCCGGCGGGGCGGGGGGTCCGGGGGCCGGTGGTTGGCCTGGACCAACTCCTGGATGAAGCGCCCCAGCGCGCCCGCGTCTGCCGGGTTGTCGGCGAGGGCCACGAGGCCGCACGCGATGCCGGCAAGCTTGATGTTCCTCTTGTTGCTGTAGGCGGTCAGCAACTTGAAGGCCTCGGCGGATCCGATGCCCAGCCGCCCCATGAGGATGCCCTCGGCCTTCGTGATGGTGCTCCGCGTACCCAGCGCGCCGCGGACGGCCTCACGCGCGGCCACTTCCGTTTCCCGATGGATCGTCGACGTCAGGTCAAGCATGACTCCCGAAATAGTGGACACCTTCCCGGCTTCATCCAGCACCGCCTCCCCCGCCGTCAGCACCTTACGCTCGCGCGACGCGGCATCGATCACTCGGTGATAAATGGCGACATGCCCGCCGTGTGTGTAGACCTCACGGCTGATCTCCTGGATCCCTGCCAGGTCTTCAGGGTGTTTGTGCGACAGCAACAGCTTCTGGGTGGGGACGACTTCCCCGCGACGATAGCCGTGGATTGCGTAGAGCTCATCCGACCACTCCATGGTCCCGGCCTTCACATCAAAAACAAACGTTCCGGCCAGCAATGCAGACGCTCCCAACACACTGGAATACGTCTCCGCCCGCCCCAAGATTTCATCCATTGGGCCCCTGTCCTGGGTCGGCTTCCCCCGGCTCTGATCGTACCCTGATGCACGGGGATACGGGACCGCCGGACCGGCCCAATAATGCTTTCCCATAACGCGCCGGGGGCGCACGGCAGGATCCCCAACCCGTTGCGGGCTGGGGATCCTCGCTCCGTGGGGATCCGGGGCGATTCCCTAGCCGATCAGGGTGGTGATGAGCCGGATCGACGAAGCGATGATGGCGATGAGGCCGATGGCGCCGAACAGGTTTTGCCACCACTTGTTGCGCAGGTCCCCCATGACGGCCTTCTTGTTGGCCATGATGACGATGAGTGCGCCGAGCAGCGGCGCGATGAGGACGGTCAGGGACTGGGCTATCACGATGAGCCCCACGGGCGAGGACTGGAAGGAAAGCGTGATGACCAGGCCGAAAGCCAGGATGACACCGGTGAAAATGCGCGCCGTCGGGGATCCGGCCTGGGCGCCGCGGCCGAGGCCGTCCGAGAGCATCGTGCCGCCGGCGGTGGCATTGGCGATCATGGATGAGAACGCCGCACCGGAGAGGCCAAGCGCGAAGAGCATGGACCCGACCGGCCCCGCCAGTGGTGCGAAGACGGAGGCCAGGGCGTTGATGGTGCCGGCTTCGGCGCCCGTCTTGCCGAGCACTGCGGCGGCCACCATGATGACCAGGGCCGTCATGATGCCGGGGGCAACGATGCCCGGGATCGTGTCAACAAGGGTGATGTCGCGGTAATCGGCGCGGGTGCGGCCGTTTTCCTTGATGCCGTATGAGGTGTAGAAGGCCGCGTTGATGGAGAAGTTGGTGCCGACCAGTGCCACGATGAGAATTTCGCTCCCTGCCGGAAGGCTCGGAACCATGCCCTCCATGGACCGGTACCAGTCGGGCTGCGCGACGATGGTGCTGGCTATGAACGCTATGCCCATCAGGACGACGATGACGAGCAGCGCTTTTTCCACGACTCCGTAGACGTTGCGGAACGCCAGGACGAAGGCGACCGCTGCCGTGCAGACCACCGACCAGAGAACGGGGGAACCGCCAAACACGAGCGAAAGGCCCAAGCCTGATCCGACGGCATTTCCGACCGAGAACATCAATGTGATTCCAAAGACGCCGAGGCCGGCCAGCACGCCGACCCATTTTCCGAGGTGCTGCTTGATGGCGGTGATCAGGGAACCGGGAGCGGTAATGCCGAGCCGGACGCTCATGTCGGTGAAGAAGATCATCAGGACTGTCGAGACGGCAATGACCCAGACCAGGCTGTAGTCGAACCGGCTGCCGGCCTGCACGGCGGTGGTGAGGTTCCCGGGCCCGAATTGCCAGGCGCCAACGACGAAAGCGGGGCCCATGAGGGCGAGGTAGCCCAGGAAAGTCCGGCGTTTGGCAGGTGCGGCCGGACCCGGGTGGTCGTCGCGGGTGACGGTTCGTCCTCGATGAGTGTGCGGGGAGGTAATGGTGTTGTTCGGCTCGCTCATTGCGAGTCCTCCTTCTACAGCAGCACTGCTGTGGTCGTCGTTGACCTAATTGGAGAATAAAGCATTCGATGGGGATACAGGTGGCGGGCTGCGCCCGCCACCTGTAAGGATCCGAAGATCAGGCAGGAACGGTGACGCTGCCCAGGTTCGCGGACTTCAGTGCCAGCGCAATTTCAGCTCCGGCGCCTTCCGCCAGGGGAAGCAGCGGCGGGCGGACAGTAGCGTGATCGAGGATGCCGCGGGCCACCAGGCCTTCCTTGAGGGCCACAGTGCCCTCCATGTGTGATCCACGGTGGTAGACGTTCTTCGTCACAGGCAGGAGGCGGTCGTGAATGGCGCGGGCCGCGGCATAGTCCTTGGCCTTACCGGCGGCGATGAGCTCCACCAGCGGCTCGGGGGCGAGTCCGCCGTAGCCGACGAGTGCGCCGTCGACATCGAACATGGTGTGCAGCAGGTACTCGTCGTGGCAGGTCAGGATCTGCAGGTCCGGGTAGGTGGCACGCAGGACCGGGATCTCGGTGTCCCAGCGCTTCATGTTACGGACACCGTTCTTGGTGGCGAATACCCCTTCCTGGCCCGCGATCTCCAGCTGGGTTTCGAGGTCGTAAGTGGCCTTGGTGGCGTCGGGGTACTGGAAGAGGATCAGCGGCAGACCGGAGGTTTCGTAGATTTCCTTGTATCGGGTCTGCGGGGCGCCCTTCTGGTACCCGAAGCGAAGCCAGCCGTGGGACGGGTAGACCAGGCCGGCCGCGGCCCCGGCTTCAACCGCACGCTTGGCCTCAAGGGCGGCGACCATGTTGCCCTCGCCGGTGATGCCGGCGATGATCGGCAGTTCGCCGTTGACCGCTTCCTTGAAAGCGCGGATAACGAGCGCCTGCTCGTCCTGGGTCAGGAAGGTGCCTTCGCCGGCGTGGCCGAGGACAACCAGCCCTTTGACGCCCTCGACGCTGGCCAGCCATCCGCCCAAGCGGTGGATGGCGTCGACGTCGACGCTGCCGTCCCGGTTGAACGGCGTTACGGGAGCGGGAACCAGCCCGCGGAGATCGATGGTCATTAGAGCTACCTCTGTCTTGTCGATGGTCTCTCCCGCTATGATGAAAACGTTTGCGGGAACGTTTTCATTCTGCGGTGTGTGCCAGCTCACTGTCAAGGGCCCATTGTGAACGGGGAGGAAATAGAGTGTCTTCTAACAGCATCTTGAACAGGAGAACGCGCATGGAACCGGCCAGCCCAGGCACTACCGTCACGCTGAGGGACGTTGCCGCGGCCAGCGGAGTCAGCGTGTCCACAGCCAGCCGCGCCTTGGACGAGCGGGGAGCCTCCAAATCAGCCGCAGCAGCGCACGTCCGAAAGATCGCTGAAGAGCTGGGATACCGGAGGAACTCCTTCGCCTCCAGCCTGCGCCGGGGCGAAACGCGGACCCTGGGCGTTCTGGTGCCGCGCCTCAGCGACACCGTGATGGCGCTCATGTTCGAGGAACTTGAAAGAGCTGCGGCCGGCCGCGGCTACTTCGCCATGGTCGCCACCAGCGGCGACGACCCCGAGGACGAACGCCGGGCCGCGGAAACCCTTCTCGACCGCAACGTTGACGGCCTAATCCTCGCAACGGCCCGTCTCGACGACGAACTTCCGCGCCTCCTCCGCCAACGCGGTGTAGCCCACGCCCTTGTCCTGCGCACGGACGGGGAAAGCCCTTCCGCAATCGGCGACGACGAGGTCGGTGGATATTTGGCCGTCCGCCACCTCATAGATCTGGGCCACAGGGATATCGCCGTCGTCACCGGCCCGTCCTTCACCTCCAGCGCCGTCGCCCGCCTTGCCGGCGCTCGCAGGGCGCTGGAGGAGGCCGGCATCCAAACACCGGAGGAATGGCTGATTGCCGCAGGCTACGGCATCGAGAATGGATACTCAGCAGGAGAATCCCTCCTCGGAGTCAACCGGGTCAGGCGCCCCACCGCCATCTTCGCCGCAAACGACAACATAGCCATGGGCATCATGGCGGCAGCACACCGCGTCCATGTCACCGTCGGGGAGGACCTTGCCCTCGTTGGCTACAACGACACACCGCTCGCCGCAAGGCTGCCCACTCCACTGTCATCCGTGCGTGTGCCTCTGGATCAAATCGCCACCACTGCCATCGACCTCATCGTCAATCCAGGCAAAGAACCCCGGATCCGCAAATCGATGCCGGCGCTTATCCCCCGCGCATCAAGCGGGCCGCCAAAGCACTCCCCGGCCATCCCGTCCTAGCCAGGATTTGAGGGCCGCCCTCAGGACTTGAGTGCCGCCTCAGGACTTGAGGGCCGCCTCAGGACTTGAGGGCCGCCGCGATCTCAGCTGCCCAGGCGTCTACCGCGTCCCAGTCACGGAAATCCCCGGCGGGCAACGCATCTTTGGCGGCCGGCACGAGCTTCATCAGCTTCTCAGCCACCCCGACGGGCGGCGCCTCCGGATCCAGGGCACCGAAAAACACCTGCTCCCCGCGGGCGTGCACAAGCCCGGACAGCTTCTCAAACTCCTTGGGCCTGGTGGACTCAAGGACATCGCGGCCCTCAGCGTCAACGCGGTCAGTGCCCAGCGGTCCGCTGCTGAACAGCCAGACCGGCCGTTCCGACAAGAGGACCTCATGGGTCTTGATGAAGGCAGTGACATCCTTCATGACATGGGCCATGTACGTTGCCCCGCCGATCACGAAGGCGTCGTACGGGGCGGCGTCGAAGTACTGGCTCACCGAGCGGGCCTCGGCGTCCAGTCCGGCAGCCCCCAGGCCGGCAGCAATCCGCTCGGCTATCCCGGCAGTTGCGCCGTGCCGGCTCGCGTACCCCACAAGCACTTTCATCGGAGTTCCCCTCTCAGCGTCCACGCAGCAGCGTCGAAGCAGCAACCGGTGTCGTTTCATGATCGCCGGTGGCGGCGGCAGGCAGATAGGGGCTTCCGGCCCCAACCCGGCACCCAGCCCCGGGAACAGCACCGAAATCGTTGCCGGCTCTTGACAGCATGCCCCAAAATGGGATTACCTAATGAACATTCGGTAAATAAAGCTGGAGGCAATGACGCATGGCTGAAGCAACACTCTCCGGGGCTACCCACCCCATCCTCGAAAACGACTATGCCTCCGAATGGATGGGCATCGAAGTCCTGAAAGTGGACGACGGTCACGCCACCATCCGCATGACGCTCCGGCAGGAAATGCTCAACGGCTTCGGCATGGCCCACGGCGGAATGATCTTCGCCTTCGGCGATACCGCATTCGCCCTGGCCTGCAACCCGGCAGACCCGCAATCCGGCACTGACACGATCACCGTAGCCTCCGGCGTCGACATCAATTTCCTTAAGCCGGCTTTCACCGGCCAGGTGATCACCGCCGTCGCAAACCGCCGCGCCCATGCCGGCCGCAGCGGTCTTTACGACGTCCAGATCTTCGCCGCAGATCCCCACCCCGCCGCAGGCGACTACACAGGCGGCGACACCGGCTCACCCGCGGGACCATCCGCCGGTGCCGCCCCAGATGAAACCCCGGGCGAGCTCATCGCCGAGTTCCGCGGCCGCTGCCGCACCATCTCCAAGAAATAGAAACAGGGACCCCCAGATGACCCTCCACGCCACTGAACCAGCAGCCGCCACCGACGCCGTGCTGGACCGCGAAGAAACCATATCCCGCGACGAGCTGGAGGCACTGCAACTGAGCCGCCTCCAGCACACGGTCGCCTACGCCTACGACCGCGTTCCGCTGTACAAGCGCAAGTTCGACGAGGCCGGCGTCCACCCCACAGACCTCCGCGAGCTCTCCGACCTGGACAAGTTCCCCTTCACCACCAAGGAGGACCTGCGCCTGGAGTACCCCTTCGGCATGTTCGCCGTGCCGCAGCACGAGGTGGCCCGCATCCACGCGAGCTCCGGCACCACCGGCCGCGCCACCGTCGTGGGCTACACCAAAAAAGACCTCGCCGACTGGGCCAAGCTGGTGGCCCGCTCGCTGCGCGCCTCCGGCGTCCGCCCCGGCATGAAGGTCCACAACGCCTACGGCTACGGCCTGTTCACCGGCGGCATGGGCGCCCACGCCGGCGCCGAGGCACTCGGCTGCACGGTCATCCCGATCTCGGGCGGCCAAACCGAACGCCAGATCACACTGATCCAGGACTTCAAGCCCGACGCTATCCTGGCCACCCCCACCTACCTGCTGACCATCGCCGACGCCATGATGAAGCAGGGCATCGACCCGGCTTCCACCTCGCTCAAGTACGCCGTGCTGGGTGCCGAGCCGTGGACCGAGGAGATGCGCCACGAGCTCGAAGTGACCATGAACATCAAGGCCTGTGACATCTACGGGCTCTCCGAGGTCATGGGCCCCGGCGTGGCCGGCGAAGCCGTGGAAACCCAGGACGGCAGCCACATCTGGGAGGACCACTTCCGCCCCGAGATCATTGACGCGTTCGACCCCACGAAGGTGCTGGGCGACGGCGAACACGGCGAACTGGTGTTCACCTCGCTCACCAAGGAAGCGCTGCCCATCATCCGGTACCGCACCAAGGACCTCACCCGCCTGCTGCCCGGCACCGCCCGCCCCGCGCACCGCCGCATGGGCCGCATCACCGGTCGCAGCGACGACATGATCATCCTGCGCGGCGTGAACCTGTTCCCGTCGCAGATCGAGGAAATCGCGCTCCGCATCCCCGAGCTGAGTCCGCACTTCCAGCTGGAGCTCACCCGCCCCGAAGGCCAGCGCATGGACCAGCTCACGGTGAAGATCGAACGCCGGGAATCCGTGACAGTTGAGAATGTCGCCTCGGCCGCCAAGGTCCTGCAGCAGCAGATCAAGATCCACGTCGGGTCCTCCTGCACCGTCAGCGTCGTGGAACCCGGCTCCCTGGAGCGCTCAAACGGCAAGCTCCGCCGGATCTACGATCTGCGCCCGAAGGCGTAGCTTCCAACGTGGGAATGGTCCCCGGCTGCTGCAGCCGGGGACCATCCTTTTACGGGAGGCATTCAGTGCACTGCTGCCAATGCGCGACAGCGCTGTGACGTGCCGATGGCTAACCGCCAGCCGGGCAGCCCGATGTGCCTGATCCCGTCCCGGTCTATGAAGCTTTTTGAGGGTGCGCACCGGTCCCCGCGCCGATGGTTACTCCTACAAGTTTTCTAGCACCCGGGCCCCGGGCAGGCAAGGGATTTCGGATACATGACACCGGATACGCCTATTGACCGAACGTTCATGAGAAAATAGCCGGTATGTCTCCAACTGATGCACCCACTAAGCGCGGCCGCCCGGGATACGACCAGCAGTCGGTGCTGCAGATCGCCGTCGAGGTCTTCAACCGGCACGGCTACGACGCCACATCCATGGGCATCCTCGCCGAAAACCTGGGAATTTCCAAGTCCGCCATCTACCACCACGTACCGTCCAAGGGCGATCTCCTCAAGCTCGCCCTGGAAGAGGCGCTGGGCGGTCTCGAGGCCATCCTGGAGCAGCCGCAGGCCCAGTCCGGGAGTGCCGAGGCGCGGCTGGAGTTCGTGCTCCGCCAGACGATCTCCGTGCTGGTGGAACGGCTTCCGTTCGTCACCCTGCTGCTGCGCCTGCGCGGCAACACGGACATTGAGCGCGACGCCATGGAACGCCGACGCACCTTCGACCACAAGGTGGCTGCCCTCATCTCCGCCGCCCGCGACGAAGGCTCCCTGCGCAAGGACATCGATCCCCGCACGGTCACCCGGCTCCTCTTCGGCACCATCAACTCGATCGTCGAATGGTACAAGCCGGGCGGATCACTGTCCCCCGAAAAGCTGGCCGACGACGTCATCACAATGGCATTCAACGGGCTTCACGCGTCACGCTGACCCCGTTCCTCCCCACACCTTCCCCGCCGCCACCGGACAGCTGCCGGGGTGGTCATTGACGGCGCGATAAGTGGCGCTCACCCTGTACTCATGGCCACGAAGTTATCAGACGTCATCTTCGGCACTTTCCCCGATTTGCGCTACCAGCCCACCCCGAAAAGGGTCCGTGCCATGGCGGGCGGGAACGCCGTCGTCGACACGAACTACGCACTCCTGGTGTGGGAGCCCAAACGCATCACCCCCGTCTTCGCCGTCCCCGAAGTGGACCTCCGGGCCGACCTGGCGCCGCCCGGAGAGGAGACCGGCGACGTCCCCGAATACGGGGTAAAAATCATGCTGGACGCCCCGCCGTCGCTGGATCCGCGCACCGGTTTCGGGCGCCACACAGCGGCAGGCGAGGAGTTCGACGTCGTGACCTCCGACGCGAGGCTGCCCCGCGCGGCCTTCCGGCCGGCTGATCCGGACCTCGCCGGACACGTGGTGCTGGATTTCAACGCCTTCGACTGGCTCGAGGACGACGAGGAGATCATCGGCCATCCCCGCGATCCGTTCCACCGCGTGGACGTCCGGGCGTCGTCACTCACCGTTGAGGTAAGGCTCGACGACGTCACGCTGGCCGCCACGAACGGTGCGCAGCTGCTGTACGAAACCATGCTGCCGGTGCGCTACTACATCCCGCCGGCGGACGTCCGGCTGGACCTCATGGAGGCCGGCGACAAGCAGACGGTGTGCCCCTACAAGGGCACTGCAAGCTATTTGAGCTACCCGCCTGCCGAGAACGGCCGGAATGTCGCGTGGATGTACGACCAGCGCTTCCGCGACGCCGCGCAGATCCACGGACTGGTGTGCTTCTTCAACGAACGCGTGGACATCACCGTGGACGGCGTCCGGCAGGAGCGGCCGGTCACGCCGTGGTCCACGCCGCCGGCCGGCTCACCCTGACGAGTGCACGGCGGTGTACCAGCCCGCGTAGGCCAACACCGCGGAGAGCAGGACGACGGCCAGGCCGAGCAGGATCGCATGGTCCTTCTTGAAGAGCAGCGCCAACAGGTTGACCACCAGAACGCCCGCCACCACCAGGACCTGGAAGAGGCTATTCGCGGCAATCACCCGGGGCGACTCGAACATGCCGCCCGCACCAACCAGAAACGAGATGAGAAACCAGGACGGCAAGACCCAGGCCGGGAAAGCCAGCACGACCAGGTCCAGGATCCCCGCCACCTTGCCGATCCTGGTCCGAGGCAGCCACACGAGCCTGCGGCGGGTCGGGACCGGGGTCGGTTGCCCTGGCTGCGGGTCAGTCATGGTGCGGCACCTCGCGTCGGCTGAAAAGGGGCGGCTGAAAAGGGAGCGTTAACGAAGAACAGCGCCCCGACGGACCGGGGCGCTGTTCCTCAGGCAGGGTGCCAGGAGCTGCGGGTCAAAGCTGGTAATCCGCTACTGCGCCGATGTTCTCGTGCACGCAGAGGATGTTGTGCTCGGAGTCCATGAACCATGCGCACTTCTCGGAGTCAGTTGTACAAATGTGGTTCTCGGTCTTGAGATCCGGGAGATCGTAGTCCTGGAATGCGACGCCCTTGGCTTCCATTTCCCTGACTGTGCGTTCGATCTCGCTGACTTCGAAACTCAGAGTGGTGTGCTCTGAATGCTTACCATCCTTGACTGGCATCAGCTGCAGCATCGGGCCGCCCTCCGAGCCAAACAATTCGCTTCCGTCATCTGCCACGCCCCGGTGCGGGAGCCCCAAAGTGTCCGCATAAAAATGTCGGGCACGCTCTACATCATCGACTGGCAGGACTGTTGTGGCTTTGTTGAGTACTAGGGACATTTCGCCACCTCCTACGCTGAAAATCTTACGCCGGGACGGACCAGAAAGATCTTACGAAACCCTCTCTCACTTCTGCCCCCAAAACGGCCGACGCTCTCTCACTTCTGCCCCCAAAACGGCCGACGCTCTCTCACTCCTGCCCCCCAAAACGGCCGACCCTCTCTCACTTCTGCCCCCCATGCGCTGAACGCAATCGCGGACGCCGGGGTTTTTCGCGTTGCTTTGCAAATGAGAATGATTCTCATATACCCTCGAATCATGAATGTGACAGTTGTAAGTTCCCTGGATGGCTTCTGCCGGCAACAAGCCTGCGCCGCTCTGGCCGCGAATTCGCCCGGCGCCCTGGTTGTTTTCCACGACCTGCTCGAAGACGGGTTGGTCATCCGCCGGATCTTCAGGGATGGCACACGGATTGACCGTGACGAATCGCTACTGGAGCACGGCTGCCTCAGCTGCACCGTGCGCCTGCATGTGGTGCCCACCGTGGGCGGACTGTTGGAGCAGGGTTCCCACATCATTCTGGGCCTGCCGCCTGCCGTGGCGTCAGCGATGGCCGTGGACGCACTATTGAAAGGCCTCGGGGCATCAGTCACAGTCGATTCGGCAGTGCTTGCCTGCACTCCCGATGCGGTGGAAGACCAGATCTGGGACCACCACACCTTGTTCGAGTCCGGTTTCACTCCGGTTGCGAGCGATGACCGGACGCCGGGGGAATTCCTGATCGGGGAACTCGCGTTCAGCGACACGGTCCTGCTGGCCGATCCCGCCCTGGTGCCGGTTAATCCTGATGCCCGGGAACGTGGCATGCAGCTCATCCGGGAACTGGCCCCCCACGCGAGGGTGACCACTGGCGACGGCGGCATCCGGCCGGGACGGCATGACCCGTCGGAGGCAACGGCCAGGACCAGGCCCGGCTCGGTGCGGGTACCTGCGCGGTCTTGCTCACCGTTCAGCACTGTGGTGCAGCGGATTGAGCGGCCCCTTCATCCTGAGCGCTTCCGGCACGCCTTGGCGGCGCTTGCGGAGGGATGCTGCTGGCTCCGCGGGCGTCTCTGGATGGCATCAGCTCCCGAATGCCGGATCGCCATCGAGGGCATCGGCCCGCGCGTGTGGCTTGAAAACACCGGAGCCTGGCAGGCAGACCGGACATCGCGCCCGTCCATGCCCCCGGAGACCGGCCCCGACTCCGCACTCGACTGGCACCCGGAGTTCGGCGACCGCGGGACCGTCCTGGCCGTCACGGGCGACGAGGCCGACACCGCAGAGGTCGCCGCGTTGCTTATGGCGTGCGAGCTGTCAGAGGCGGAGATGCTCTCGGGCACAGCCCCATTCCCTGATCCATTCGGCCTTAACCACCCAACCGAAACATCACAAAGGAGCACATCATGAAAGTTCGGAACTCGCTGCGGGCACTGAAGAAAATACCGGGAGCCCAGATCGTCCGCCGTCGCGGCCGCACCTTCGTTATCAATAAGAAGAACCCACGAATGAAGGCCCGCCAAGGCTAACCGGCGCCACGGACCGGCATTGCCGGCGTCGTATTTCGAACCCCCTCCCACATCCTGCCCCAATGCACCAACGCTCTCTCACCACACAAGTGAGAGAGCGTTGGGGAAAATCCGGCAGGAGGTGAGAGAGCGTTGGGGAAAAGCCCGCCACAAGTGAGAGAGCGTCCCAGGGGTTGTTTTGTCTCCGGGTTATTTTTCGACGAGGGTGAGGACGTCGTAGGTGGCTACGATTTCGTCCTTCTGGTTGGTGAGGACCGCGTCCCAGGCCACTTCGCCGTACTCGTCCGTCTCGCGCGGGGTGATCTTCTTGGCGGTCAGGGTGACACGGATCGAATCGCCCGCAGCCACCGGGGTGATGAAGCGCAGGCTCTCCAGGCCGTAATTGGCCAGCACGGGGCCCGGGGCAGGCTCCACGAACAGCCCGGCACCCCACGCCAGCAGCAGGTAGCCGTGCGCCACGATGCCCGGGAAGAACGGATTGGCCTCCGCAGCCTCCTGGTTGGTGTGGGCGTAGAACGTATCGCCCGTCGAGTTGGCGAACTTGGTGATCTCCTCCAGGCTCACTTCGCGCAGCTCGGAGCGGATCGCGTCGCCGATGTGCAGCGTGCTCAGGTGCTTGCGGAACGGGTGCTGGCCTTCGGTCTCGAGCGTGAAGTTACGGTCGGCGCCGGTGTGCCAGATGCCCGTGACGGCGGTGAGCATGTTGGGTGAACCCTGGATGGCGGTGCGCTGCATGTGGTGCATCACCGAACGGATGCCGCCCAGTTCTTCACCGCCGCCGGCACGTCCGGGACCGCCGTGGACCAGGTGCGGGACCGGCGAACCGTGCCCGGTGGAGCTGCGGGCGTCCTCGCGGTTGAGCATCAGGACGCGGCCGTGGTGCGCGGCAATCCCGGTGACCAGTTCGCGGGCAACCTCGGGATCGTTGGTGCACACCGAAGCCACCAGCGAGCCGCCGCCACGGGCGGCGAGGCGCACGGCGTCGGCCAGGTCGGTGTAGCCAATCACCGAAGACACCGGACCGAAGGCTTCCAGCGAGTGGACTTCCTCGGCTTCGGCGTCCGCCCAGCTGAGCAGCACCGGGGACATGAAAGCACCGTCTTCGACGACGCCTTTGGCGCCGTCGGCGCGGGTGACCGACGGCGAATCCAGGGTGCCGTACGCAAGCTCGCCGCCGGCGTCGAGCATGGACTGAACAGCGGCGCGGACATCGGCCAGCTGCTCAAGGGAAGCGAGCGCACCCATGGTGACGCCCTCGGCACGGGGATCACCCAGCACCACGCGTTCCTCGATCCGGGCACCCACGGCGGCAACGACGTCGGACACCATGCCCTGCGGCACAATGGTGCGCCGGATGGAGGTGCACTTCTGGCCGGCCTTGACGGTCATTTCGGTCACCACGGACTTGATGAAGGCGTCGAACTCCGGGGTGCCCTTGACGGCGTCCGGGCCCAGGATGGCGGCGTTGAGCGAATCGGTCTCCGACGTGAACCGGACGCCGCCGTTCACCACGTTCGGGTGCGACTTCAGGGAATTGGCCGTGGAGGCGGAGCCGGTGAAGGACACCAGGTCGCGGTAGTCGAGGTTGTCCAGGATGGTGCGGGCCGAGCCGGAGATGAGCTGCAGCGAGCCCTTGGGCAGGATGTTGGACTCGATCATGGCCTTGACCACGGCCGCGGCCACGTAGCCCGTGGGAGTTGCGGGCTTGACGATGGTGGGAACACCGGCGATGAAGGCGGGCGCGAATTTCTCCAGCATGCCCCACACCGGGAAGTTGAAGGCGTTGATCTGCACGGCGACGCCCGGGATGCGGGTGTAGATGTGCTCGCCGGCGAAGGAACCGTCGCGGGACAGCACCTCCATGGGGCCGTCCACCACCACTTGGGAGTTGGGCAGCTCGCGGCGGCCCTTGGAGCCGAAGGTGAAGAGCACGCCGATTCCGCCGTCGATGTCCACCATGGAATCGATCTTGGTGGCGCCGGTCTGGGCGGACAGCTCATAGAAGTGCTCGCGGCGGGCATTGAGGTACTGTGCCAGTTCCTTGAGCTTGAGGGCGCGCTGGTGGAAGGTCAGCGTGCCGAGTTCCTTCTGGCCGGTGGTGCGTCCGTAATCCACGACGTCGGCAAGGTCCAGTCCCTCGGTGCTCACCTTGGCGAGGAGCTCGCCGGTGCTGGCATCCAGGACGGGGACGGCGGAAGCCGCCGCTTCGGCGTCGGGGGTCCACCAGGCGTCCCGGACAAAACTGGGAACAGTCTCCACAGTGTCCAGCGAGGATTTCGGAGCAGTTGCAGTGGTGGTCATCGTTGACGGGTCCTTCCAGCGCGGGGCAAGATCATCACGGCCAGTGCATTACTGACCGTCCGTTCGGTAATATGTCTACAGTACATGAATGTGCCTTGCTGCACACTAGAGAAGCCGGACTGGTTCCAATGCCGGTCCCGTCCAAGCAAGCCGTCCGCGGCACCCTAAGGAAAGAGAAGTGGCCATGCAGCCCGAAACCGGCAGTGCCGAACTGTGGAAGATCACGCTGGGGGAACTCGACGAGAAGATGGGCGTGAAGATCGTCGAGGAATCCGTGGAACGCGTTGTCGCCACGATGCCGGTGGAGGGCAACCGGCAGTCGTTCGGGCTGCTGCACGGCGGTGCTTCACTGGCCGTGGGCGAGGCCGTGGGCTCCTGGGCCGCGGTGATCCACGCCAGCACCATGGGCAAGACCGCCGTGGGCGTGGACGTCTCCGCCACCCACCACAAGTCGGCGCGCGAGGGCCAGATCACCATCACCGCCACACCCATCCACCTGGGCGGAACGCTGACCACGCACGAGGTCCTGCTCACCAACGAGGCCGGGCAGCGCCTGTGCACCCTTAGGATCACCAACCTCCTGATGGACCGGAAAAACTGACGCCAAAAAAGATCCATGGGTTTGCATCCACAGAGGACGTCCCGCAGGTAGTAAGGGCGTAAGCACAAACACAGCCCGTCACCGGGCATCCCTCTGAGGAGTTTGAAATGCGCAAAACAACGTATGCCGCCGGAGCACTGTCGCTCGCGGCCGCACTGGCCTTCGCGACCCCGGCACAGGCCGGCGGCTGGCACCACGACGATGACCCCGCCAAGCTCTCGGTCCTGCACGGCGTGCCCGGCCTGACCGTGGACGTATGGGTGGACGGCAAACTCACCCTGGATGACTTCACTCCCGGAACCCTGGCCGGCCCGCTGGAGCTGGATGCCGGCGACTACGAGATCGCCATCACCGCCGCGGACGCCACCAGTGCCGACAACCCGGTGATCGGGCCGGTGAACGTTGAACTCGACGAGGGCGGCAACTACACCGCGGTGGCCCACCTCGACGCCGACGGTGCCCCCACGGCCACGCTCTTCACCAACGACACCAAGGCTCCCCGCAACGACAAGAAGGGCAAGCTGACTGTCAGGCACGTAGCCGCAGCTCCCGCCGTCGACGTCCTGGCCGGCGGATCGGCAGTAATCGAGGGACTCAGCAATCCGGACGAGGCCACCCTGAAGCTCAAGGCCGGAACCTTTTCAGCGTCCGTGGCCGCGGCCGGGACCACCGATCCCGTGATCGGGCCGGCTGACATCACGGTCGAGGGCGGCAAGAACACGATCGTCTACGCCTGGGGAAGCCTGGCCGACGGCACCCTGGCCGTGGCCGTCCAGGTTGTTGATTCCGAGGACCGGTGGCACGGCCGTCACTGAGGCGGCCCGCAGGAACGACGTGCGCCATCACTGATCGCCATTACCGGCGGGGCCGCCTGACGGGCGGCCCCGCCGTCGTTTCCGCGCCGCGCAGGCGAGCGAACGCGACATCCCGCAGGCGGGCGAACGCAACGTCCCGCCGTCGTGCTTCAGAGCGCCCCGCCCGCCGCTTCCGGCGTGCCGGACTCCTGCCCTCCGCCGCCGTGACCCCCATGCCCGCCGCCATGGTGGCCGCCGTGACCGGCGCCGCCCTCGGCGTCACCCACCCGCTCGCGGGCCAGGAACATCTCGACGTCGAAGAGGTTGTCCGCCCGGCGCGCGACGTTGAGGAGCGTGGACATGGACGCGACCTCTTCCACCTGCTCCTTGAGGAACCAGAGCATGAACTGTTCGCCCAGGGGGTCGTTTTCGGCCCTCGCTGCGGCGAAGAGTTCCTTGATGCGGTCCGTGACCCCAATTTCCTGCGCCAGGGCCAGGACCAGCGGCTCCTCCGCCGAAGTGAAGTCGTTCCGGACCGCGTCGATGCCGGGAATCGAAATCCTGATGCCGCGGTCCAGGATGTACCGGACCATCATCATCGCGTGGTTCCGCTCCTCCAGCGACTGCCGATAGAAATGCTTGGCAAGCCTGGGCAGATCCTGCCCGTCGAACCACGCCGCAATGGCGATGTACTGCTGGGACGCTGCGAACTCATTACCCACCTGTTTGGCGAGCAGGTCATTGAATGTTGCGGTGCTCATGGGGCTCTCCTCGAGTCGGGGGTCAAGGCTGAGGACCTGCGGCACGGAGGCTCTGCTGGGCCCGGGGTTGCCGGAGGGCCTTCCTCGAGCTTGCTCCGCTGCGAAGGCGGCGGTCAAGGCCCCGTACTATGGCGGAGCGCCAGCGGGCACGGCATAATGTGGTTCCACAGGTCTCACTGCCGCTCGAAGGAGCCATTGATGACGCCTCCCGGCCCGCACGATTGGGACGCCGCTCTCGATCATGCGTTCGCGGCCGGGCAGGAAGCGGCCCTCGCCGAGGCCTACCGGCGGCTGAGCCCGCTCGTGTACACCCTGGCGCTGCGGTCCCTGGGGGAACGGGCAGCGGCCGACGACGTCACCCAGGAAGTCTTCATCCGCGCCTGGAAGTCCCGCCTCAGCTACCGGCCCGAGGCCGCGCGGCTGCCTGCCTGGCTGGTGGGGATCACCCGCAATGCCATCTCCGACGCACTGTCCGCCCGGATGCGCCGGCAGGAGCTGGAACATGCTGCGGGCCAGTTCGTCGGCGATGAGCGCGGCGCCGGACCGCTGGCTGCTGACGTGGAAGCCGTGGCCGACCGCATAACCTTGGAGGAAGAGCTGGAGCGGTTGGGCGATCCACAGAAAGCGATCATGAAGCTGGCGTTCTACGAGGACCTCACGCACGATCAGATTTCGTCGCGCCTGCAGCTGCCCCTGGGAACCGTCAAGAGCCATATCCGTCGCAGCCTTTCGCGGATGCGCACCCGCCTGGAGGTGGGCCATGAAGCATCTTGACGATGAGCAGCTGAGCCTGATGGCCCTGGGTGAACCCGCCCTGACGCCGGCCGAGGCTGACCACCTGGCGTTTTGCCCTGAATGTGCAGGCACTCTGGCGGCCTTGGAACGCACCGTCCGCGCCGCCACCGTGGATCCCGCGGAAGTGGAACTGGCCACGCCCGGACCGCACAACTGGGCAGCCATCCATCAGGCATTGGGCCTCTCCCCCGAGCAGGCGCAGGACCCGTTGAGCCGGCAGGCCTCCGCGGAAGGTACGACGGCGGGCACAGGCACCGCGGCGCCGGTCACCCCTCCGACACCACTTAGGCCGCGCGCCGCATCCGCCAGGGCAGCTGCCCGGCGGTGGGTGGCCATGGCCGCGGCGGCAGGGATCGTGGTGGGCGCCGCTGCAGTGTGGGCCGGCTACAACGTCCTGGGACAAGGCCCGGAAGCAGTGCCTTCCCCCACGCCGACGGCCCCGCAGGCAGTGGTCCTTGCCCAGGCTCCGCTACAGCCCCTGAAGTCCTACACCGCCAGCGGCAAGGCCCTGGTGGAGGAGCTTCCCGACGGCACACGCCAACTGGTCGTGCAGCTCTCGGAGGGCCAAATCAGCGGTTACCGGGAGGTCTGGGTGATCTCGCCGGACCTCTCCAAGCTGGTCAGCCTTGGCGTGCTGGACGGCGAGCCCGGCGTCTTCGCCATCCCCGCTGGCCTCGACCTTGCCCAGTACCCCATCGTGGATGTGTCCAACGAGCCGTTCGACGGCAACCCTGCGCATTCGTCGGACAGCATTGCGCGGGGCGAACTGGCCGCGGAAGGCTGAGCAGCTGCACGCCGCCCGCTACACCGGTTTCCCCGTGCGAAGAAGTGCCAGTCGGCCCGGACCTTTGGCTGGCCGACTTCCAGGAGCGCCGAGTTTTTGTCCACTTATCGCGAGATATGGCCCCTTTTGGACGCGATAAGTGGACAAAAACTCGAGGGCGTCTTGCTCACCGGCGGGAGCGCCGCCTGGCAAGGACCAGGGCGACACCGCCGAGCAGCAGCACACCTGCCCCGACACCGGCCGCGGTAAGCAGGCCGTCGGCGCCGGTGGCCGGCAACTGGCCCGAGATGCCTGCCGGGGTGACGCCGGCGGGAACAACAACCGGTGCCGGGTCAACCGCGAAGGTGAGGTTCACCGGTGCGGAGGCCGCGCCGTCGACCGTTTGGCGGACCGTCACGGTGTGGGTTCCGGCCGCTAGCCCTGCCGGCAGCGGCGCGCTCCAGGCCCCGTCCGAGGCGGCCTGCACCGGTACGCCATCCACCGTGACGGTCACCGCAGCGCCCTTCACAGCTGATCCGGTGATCCGCCGGGGAACGGCGTCGTGCGCGAAACGCTGACCGTCCCGGATGTTGGCAACCGCAGGCGACGGCGGCACCACTGTGAAGCTCCGGCTTGCCGCCGGGCTTGCGACGACGCCCCGGGCGGTCTGCACCGCCTTGACGGTGAAGGATCCGTACCTCGCCTCGCCTGTCACCGGCACTGCCCATTTCCCGTCCAGCCCCACCACGGCCTGGCCGGCGGTGTCGCCGGAAAGTTCCACCGTGGCACCGGGCGTTCCGGTGCCCTCAATGCGTTCGAGGGCCGTGAGCGCGGCACCCTCGGCCGGGCCGGCAATGGCAGGTGCCGGTAGCTCCGACGGCAGCACTGTGACCTCGAAGGTGCTGGCTCCGGAGTGGCTGAAGCCGTTCACGGTTTCGGCGGTGAACCGAAGCCGGCCTGCGGGTGAGGGGGCCGTGAACTGCCATTGCCCGGCGGAGTCCACGGGCACCTCCACAGGTTCGTGCCCGGGCACGGTGATGCGGACCTTCGATCCCGCGGCGACGGCGGAGGCGGGGGCCGCCGGGACCTGCCCGGTGATGGTCTGGCCGAGTGCCACTCCGCCGCCGTCGGCCGGTTCGGTGAGCAGGGGTTTGTTGAGGAACAGCTGAAGCTGCACGCCGGGAAGCCGGGTCATGGCGTCTTCCAGCGTGGTGGCAACGGCGAAGTTGTTGATCGGCTGGCCGGGAACAACCCGGTCCCCCGCGGAGTGGGTGCCGACGGCGAAGTTGCCGCTGATCCAAGGTCCGCCGGAGTCGCCGCCGCTGGACTGGACGGAGGTGGACAGGAAGCCGCGGAAGGCCCGGAGGTCGGACGGGTCGGCGGTGAAACCGCCCACGACGTAGATGCCCACTTCGTCCACGGTGCCGCAGGACCAGCGGGCAGTCCGGCCGGACCGGCAGACGGCCTGTCCGGGCGACGGCGACGCGGTTCCGATGATCTTCACGGCCGTGGATCCGGGGTCCGCGGGCGCATCCCAGCGGGAGGTTGCGGGTTGAACGTCAAGGCCCGGCCGGATGTCCCCGATCTCCGCGATGTCCGTGCCCACGTTTCCGGGGTTGGCCTCGTCGCCCGTGATCCAGGAGTTGCCCGGGCCGCCGAACTGGCTGAAGCCCAGGGTGCCGAGAAGTTTGTTCGCGGGCGATTCCGGGCTCTCCACGTTGGCCGTGGTGAGGGTGCCGTCTTCGGTGCAGTGGCCGGCAGTGAGGACCAGCGGTTTCCCGTCCGGGCTGTACGCACCGTAACCGGCGGAGCAGATGACGCCGTTGTTGAGGACGTAGCCTTGCCCGCCGAAGAAGTCCTCCTCCGGGGCAAGCGGTGCGCCCTCTTCCAGGCGGACGTTTGAATAGCGCGCCACGAATTCGGACGGCGAGGGCGACGCCGCCAAGCGCCCGGGGGTTGCCGGGTTGGCCGGGGCGCCTTCGGCCTCCGGCTGGTTGGTGCCGCCGGTGCGGATCACAAAGCTGCCGTTGGCATACGCCACAGCCTGGAGGCCTTCGGCGCCGACCTCGCGGACGTAGTCCTTGAACAGCTGGTCCGTGCTGGCCGCGACGCGTTCCGGCGCAGGCTGGGCTGCCCCTGAGGGGGCGGACGCTGAAGGTGCCGGTGATGCGGCCGGCGCCGCCGGCACCGCACTGGACGCCACAAGCACAAAATCTCCGGTTCCCGCGGCATTGAGTTCCGCCACCCGGGCGTCGAGCTCCGGGCCGCTGCCCTCGACCACAATCCGGCCGTCTTTCAAGCTGATTCCCACGTAGCCGGGCAATCCGCGCAAGGAGGCAACGGCGTCGGCCGCGCGTTTGCCCTGGTCACCGGCCGCGTTGAACTGCTCCAGTGTCATGCCCAGGTCGCGGAGGATGGCCTCCGTCAGGCCGGCGTCGCTGATGGCGGGTGCGGAACCGCCCGCAGGGGGCGATGCCGTCGCCGGGGGCGCAGTCGCGGCGGGTGCAGGCGTGGATACGGCCGGCGCCGATACGGAGGGGTCGGGAACCGGCGAACCGGACTCTGCGACGGCGGGGACAGCCAGGAACGTACCGCCGAACGCCAGGGCGGCACAAGCGGCCAGCCCCAGGGCGCGGTTGAACTGGTTCCGGCCGGAATGATGCGTCAAGGTGTCCCCCATAGTGTGTTTACGTCGTCACCCTGGCTGCCAGCCGGGAGCGGATGGCATCCAGTTCGGCCACGGTGACCCCGTGCCGCAAGAGATAGTTCCGGGTATCCAGGCCGCGGACGAATTCCAGGGTTCCGCCGCCGCGCTTCTCCAGCAGCGGCACCAGGACGTCCTCCGCCAGGTAGCGCTCGTGTTTGTGCGGCGGACCGACGAGCCGGTGGCGCTCATTGATGCCCCGCATGGCCGCCTGGTAACCGGACACAATCTCATGGTCGCCGGCGCCGGAGAGGTCCTGGAGCATCGCAGCCACCATTCCGCTGCGGTCCCGGCCCGCGGAGCAGTGGATCACCACACCGGCGCGTGCCGCGGCAACCGCCTTGAAGACGGCCACCAGCTTGTCCGGAAACAGCCGGGCATTGGCCGCGTAGCAGGCAGGATCGTTCAGGTACGGGGAGCACAACTCTTTGAACTCCGGGTGGTCCGGCTCCTCCGTGGGAGCATGCACCACGTCGAACGCCGCCAGCACCTCAGCGCCAACAGCGGGGTCCGTGTCCCTCAGTCCGTGTTCCGAGGGGTTCCGGAGGTCGATCACGGTGCGGACGCCGTCGTCGTACGCCTGTTTCCAGCCCGTCTCGGTAACCCATTCCCGGCGCCCCATCCGGAACACGCTGCCGGAAATGCGCCAGGCATTCACGGCTCCGTCCCAGTGCACGGGCTGTCCAGGCTGTTCCATCCAGACAGCTAATCACAGACCCCCGTCATCCGGCACGGGTACCCGCCGGAAAATGGGGTGGCGCCCTGCGAATAAACGGGTATTCCGGCCCGTGTCCGGCGGGCGGGCCGCCGGGTACCGTTGGGCGTACTTGCGGCTTGGCCGCCGGCCCGCGGCCCACAGCCCGGCGCACAGTTCAGCACAAAGGGGAAACTGATGAGTGACCGGATATTACGACGGCGGCGCGCGGCGTACGCTGCCGGCCTGGCAACGCTGGCCCTGGCTTTGGGAACCGCGGCAGGGCCGGCGGGAGCGGCGCCTGCAGGGGCACTTGATTACATAGCGGTAGGTGACTCCTACACTGCGGGAACCGGTGCGGGTGCGGCCGTCAGGCCGCCCGAAGCGACGTGCTGGCAGAGCAGCCCGGGGTACGTTGCCGACGTCGACAAAACAGGCCGAGTGTCCCTGGTGGTCAATGCCGCCTGCCACGGGGCACTCCTTTTTTCGGGCGATGACCCGCTCCAGAAACAAATCAGCGTAACCACCCAGCTCACGGGCCTCGTCGGCGCAGGGAAACTGAATCCGTCCACCGGAATCGTCACCATCACCGCCGGAGCCAACGACGCGGGAGTGAGCCAGGTGCTGGGCGCCTGCGCCGCCTACGGCGATGAAGTGTGCGCCGGCGCTGTGGCGTCCTCCGAAAGCGGGATGGGTCAGGTGGGTGAGGCGCTCGCTTACACCTACGGGCGGATTCACACGGCGGCTCCGTCCGCGAAGATCGCCGTCCTGGGGTATCCAAGGCTGTTCGAGCCGGCGGACGGGAACCCGTATTTTTCCGCGGAAGAGCAGCGGCTCATCAACCGGGCCACCGACAATCTCAACACCGCCATCGCCACGGCAGTTTCAAATGCCAATGCTTTCGGGGCGAACGCGCAGTTTGTCGACGTCACAGCGAGGTTTGCCGGGCATGCCGTGAACTCCACCGATCCGTGGATCGCCTACGACGGCGGGAATCCCTTGGCGGATTCCAACTTCCACCCGACCCCCACCGGGCACCGCGCCTATGCCACGGCGGTGATGGCGGAGGTCAAGCCGGGCACCTTGGCGAGGTAGTGGCCTGTTGGCGAGGTAGGGGCCTGGCCAATCCGGACCGCGTGGGCCATGGCTCCCCGATCCGGGGCTCGGCCGTCTAGCGCCGCTTGGCCAGCCGGAACTCCAGGCCGGCACGGACCATGGGCCACTCATGTTCGAGGATCGAGAACACCACAGTGTCCCGGAGCTGCCCGTCAGCCGTCCGGGTGTGGCTGCGGAGCACGCCGTCCTGCTTGGCTCCGAGCCGCGCAATCGCCTCCCGGGACTGGTGGTTGAGCCAGTGCGTCCGGAACTCGACGGCCGGGCAACCCAGCGTTTCAAAGGCGTGCCGGAGCAGGAGCAGCTTGGAGTCCGCGTTGGTTCCGGTGCCGTGCGAAGAAGCCGCATTCCACGTGGAACCGATCTCCACGCGGGGAGTGGCGGCGTCGATATTCATGTACGTGGTCATCCCGATCACCCGGCCGGGACCGCCGGTGGCGGGATCAAGGAGGCGCGTGGTGAACGGGAGCATGGAGCCGACTTCCTGGAGCCGGAGCCGGCGGTCGATCTCTGCGGCCATGCCCTCCGGGCCGGGCACGCTGGTGTACCAGAGCTTCCAGAGTTCACCGTCGCGGGCAGCCTCCACCAGGCCGTCGTGGTGCGCGTGGCTCAGCGGTTCGAGAACGACGTGTTGACCGGTCAGCGTGATGGGTTCGATGGAAGTCACCGGACCATCCTAGGGGCAGCGGCTAGGCTGTTGGGATGATCACAGTAGCGGGAACCGTCAGCTCTCCCCTCGGGGCAGAGGAAGCCTTTACCTACCTGTCAGCCTTCGAACACACCGCTGAATGGGATCCGGGCACCCCTGTGGTGAAGAAGCTCTCCGAGGGCCCCGTTGCCATGGGCCACAGGTACCACGCCGAAGCGGAGTTCCGGGGCAAGCGTCAGACCCTCATCTACGAAGTGGTGGAGCTGACCGGCAGCCACATCAAGCTCCGGGGCCAAAACAAAACCGTCATCTCCGAGGACTCGATCGACGTCTCCCCGGACGGGACCGGCTGCACGGTGCAGTACACGGCGGAATTCCAGCTCAAGGGCGCGCTCAAGCTCATTGAACCGTTCATGAAGCCGGCGTTCATGTCGCTCCGGGACCCCGCGATGAACGGCCTGAAGTCCGCCCTCGACGCGCGGGCCGGGCGCTAGGCTTTCCGGGTCCTCAGCTTTCCGGACGCAAGGCCCGGAACCCGCCCGGACCGCACAATGGGCCTCGAACCCTAAGCCGGCCAGTCGAAGAATCCTTTGCCCGTTTTCCGGCCCAGTTCGCCGCGGGCCACTTTGTCGCGCAGGATTTGCGGCGGAGCGAAGCGCTCCCCCAGCGTGGACTGCAGGTACTCCGCGATGCCCAGCCGGACGTCCAGGCCCACAATGTCAGTGGTCCGCAGCGGCCCGGTGGGGTGCTTGTAGCCCAGCACCATGGCGTTGTCGATGTCCTCTGCGGACGCGACGCCTTCCTCCACCATGCGCATGGCTTCCAGGGCAATGGCCACGCCCAGGCGCGACGAGGCAAAGCCGGGAGCGTCATTGACGACGACGGCGGTCTTGCCGAGCGCCTCCACCCACCTTTTCGCCGCGGCGGCCAGGTCCGGGGCCGTCTGCTCGCCGAGTACCACCTCGATGAGCGTGGACGCGGGAACCGGGTTGAAGAAGTGCAGGCCCAGGAAGTTCCCCGGGCGCTTGAGTTCGCGGGCCAGGCCGTTGACGGACAGAGAGGACGTGTTGGAGGCGAGGTAGGCGTCGTCGGAGAGGCGCTCCTCGATTCCGCGGAGAGAGGAGACCTTCAGGTCCCAGTCCTCCGGAACGGCCTCCACCACCAACTGGCGGTCCTTGAAGTCGTCATAGTCCACCGTCACGGAGAGCCGCGACACCATTTCGTCCAGGTTGCCGTCCGTGGCGCCGCGCTCGATGCTCTTGGCGGCCGCGGACTCGACGCGTTCCCGGGCGGCTTCGGCCGAGGCCTCGTCCCGCTCCACCACCAGGACGTTGGCTCCGTTGATCAGGAAGGCGTGGGCGATGCCCGCCCCCATCCGGCCGCCGCCGAGGACGCCGACAGTTGCGGGAAGGCCCGCCGGAAGTACGGAATTGCCCATGGTTACTTCGTCCCGTCTGATTGATCTGAATTCTTGGCAGATTTCTTATCTGTTCTCTTGTCCAGGAAAGCCTGCATCCGGTCGAACTTCGCCTGGGATTCGAACAGGATCCCCTGTGCCAGCTGGTCGATCAGCGGGTGCGCCTCGGCGGGGGTGTGGAACACAGACTTGGTGATCCGCACGGCCAGCGGATCCTGCCGCGCAATGCGGTCCGCCAGGCTATGCGCGCCGTCCATCAGCACGGGCGCCTCATGGATCTCCGTGATGAGGTTGACGGCCAGGGCCTGCTCGGCGCGGAGCACCAGGCCAGCCAGCAGGATCTGCTTTGCAACGGGTTCGCCCACCAGCTCCTTCAGCCGCCAGCTGGCGCCGGCAGCTGCGAGGATGCCCAGGCCGGTCTCCGGGTTGCCGATTCGGACGCTGGGCGTCCCGATCCTGAAGTCCGCGGCGTACGCCAGCTCCGCACCCCCGCCCAGGCAGTAGCCGTCCAGGGCGGCGATCACGGGCATGGGCAGCTTCGCGATCCGGACGAAGATCGTGGAGTTGATGCCCTGCAGGGCATCGTCCCGGCGCCGGTCACGCAGCTGGGCGATGTCCGCGCCCGAGGCGAAGACGCCGTCGGTGCCCGCAATGATGAGCACTTTGGGGTTCTGCTCCAGCGCGGCGCAGACGACGTGGAGTTCGTCCACCATCTGCTGGTCGATGGCGTTCCGGACCTCGGGGCGGTTGAGGAGCACCACCACGCGGTCGTCCCGCTCCTCGACCAGGAGGGTGCGGAAGTCCAGGGTGCCCAAGTGTCCGTTCGCGCTTTCCGGGGCCGTCATTACACGCGCTCCAACAGCATCGCGGTGCCCTGGCCGACGCCGATGCACATGGTGGCGAGGCCCATCCTGGCGTCCTCGCGTTCCATCCGCCCCAGCAGGGTGATGGCGATCCGTGAGCCGCTGGAACCGAGCGGGTGCCCCAGGCTGATGGCACCGCCGTCGCGGTTCACAATCTCCGGGTCCAGCCCGAGCCGGCGCATGCTGGCCAGCGACTGGGTGGCGAACGCTTCGTTAAGTTCGACGGCGCCGAGGTCGCCAACGCTGTAGCCGCTCCGGCCCAGCACTTTCTGCGTGGCGGGGACGGGGCCGATGCCCATGATCTCGGGCTCGCAGCCGGCGGAGGCGCCGTCGATGATGCGGGCGCGCGGGGTGAGGCCCAGCTTCTGGATGGCCGCTTCGGACGCCACGATGATGGCGGAGGCGCCGTCGTTCAGCGTGGAGGAGTTGCCGGCGGTGACAATCGAGCCGCCCTTGACCACGGGGCGGAGTCCGGAGAGCACGTCCATGGTGGTGCCGGCGCGGGGGCCCTCGTCCGTGTCAACCACTGTTTCGCCCTTGCGGGTCTTCACCGTCACCGGGACGATCTCATCCTTGAACCGGCCGGCGGCGATGGCCGCGAGCGACCGTTCGTGGGAGCGGACCGCGAAGGCATCGGCGTCCTCGCGGGAAATGCCGTCCACCCGGCCCACTTCCTCCGCCGTTTCCGGCATGGAGTAGGTCATTTTGCCGTCCCGGGACAGCTCGCCCTTCTGGAACAGCGGGTTGGCGAACCGCCAGCCGATGGACGTGTCGAAGATGGCGCCGGGCTTCGCGAACGCCGTCTGCGGTTTTTCCTGTACCCAGGGTGCCCGGCTCATGGATTCCACGCCGCCGGCAATGACGATGTCCGCCGCTCCGGACTTGATCATCTGGCTGGCCATGATGATGGCGCTCAGGCCGGAGGCGCAAAGCCGGTTGACCGTGATGCCGGGAATGTGGAGGGGAAGCCCGGCCAGCAGGGTGGCCATGCGGGCCACGTTGCGGTTTTCCTCGCCGGCGCCGTTGGCGTTGCCGAGTATCACTTCGTCGATGGAATCAGGGTCAAGGCCTGCGCGGGAGACGGCCTCGCGGACCACCAGGGCGGCAAGGTCGTCGGGTCGTACAGCGGAGAGCGCGCCTCCGTAGCGGCCCACCGGTGTGCGGGCACCGCCTACCAAAAATGCCTGCGGTCCTGCTACTGCTGAGGCCATGGAAACACCCTTCACGCGATTAACGGCAATGTCATCTGCGGCGGCAAGAGCCTGGCGACTAATTTACCGACCGTTCGTTCTATAAAGATTACACTGCGGCCGCAAGGGGTCAACCAAGGTCCCATCCTGCTGCTTGAGTTTTTGTCCACTTATCGCGAGATAAGAGCGCTTTTGGACGCAATAAGTGGACAAAAACTCCAGCATATTTAGAGGACAGTGACGCCGAGGTGGGCTGCCAGTAGCGGGGCCAGCAGGCTCAGCTGGTAGTCGTCGATCACTACACCGGACAGGCTTCCGAGTCCGCTGATGGTGCGGAAGTCCGTGCCGCGCAGGTCGAAGTCCTTGAGCTTGGCGCCGGCGAGATCGAGCGTGCCGATGGTGCAGTTCTTCAGCGCCACCCGGATCCCCGTCACCGAGCCCAGGTCCAGCTCGTTGATGATGCAGTCGCTGATCTGCACATCCGTCAGCCTGGAGCCGCGCAGGTTCACGTAGTCCAGCTTCCCGCCGTCGATCCGCACCGACGTCCAGCCGCTCTCGTACAGCTCCGCCGAACCCCACCGGGGATTGCCGATCTCCACATCCCGCAGCGTAGCCCGCGCCGCGGTCAGCACCGGGGCGTACATTTCGGCCAGGATGCAGTCCCGGAACGTCGCGCCGCGCAGCTGCGTCTCGTTGAAGGAGACCCCGTCGAAGGCGCACTCGGCGAAGTCCGTGCCGCTGAGCTCGAGGCCGTCGGCATCGGCACGGCTGAACCTGAGGCCGTCGTACCGTTCGCCCCGCTGGAGGTCCGGTGCGGGCTCGTCCCGCAGCTCCTCCAGCCTGACCGGGGAGAGCCTGGGGGCCGTCACCTTGGGCGCCTTGGGTGCCCTTCCTGCCGCGCGACCGTCCGCCATCAGAGGGACTCGGCCTTCGCTGCAATCTCGGCGACGTCCCTGGCCAGCGCCTTCCGGGTGATGCTCATGCCGATCCTGCCGAAAAGGGCCAGCATGACCTTGCTCAGGAAAGTGGCCCTGGCCATCCGGGCGCCGAAGGTCAAGGTGAGGTCGGTCCCGCCGTCCCGCCCGGCAAGGATGAACCGCGTGGTGTAGTCGGCACCGCCCTGGAGCGCCTTGACCGTGGTGGTTCCGGCCCGCGTGGGCGACGGCGGCTCAGCCTGGGACACCCACATTTCGACGGTTTCCGCCCGGCCCATCATGGTCCGGGTTTCCTTCCACCGGGTACCTTCGCCGTATCCGCCCTCGCTGAGCATCTGGACGGAGTCGACTCCGGAGAGGGTGGCGGCGGAGCCCGGGATGTCCGAGATCACGGCCCAGACCTTGTCCGGACTGGCATTGACGTGATGCGTGAGCGTGGTCTTGTGGTCCATGCCTTCGAGCCTATCCGGGAGCGCCGACAAGCGTCGGCGGCGACGCTGCACTGACCGCTGTGCGGACGCGACGTGGCGGAGGGGTGCCGCTCCGGCCCGCTGTGCGGACGCGGCGAAAGTGGCGGCGGGGCCAAAGTGGCGGAGGGGTGCCGCTCCAGCCCGCTTGATTTAGTAAGTATGCTTCGTGTTAGGGTGAATGTGCTTAGTTTTTTTACCGGAAACGAGAGGTGGAACACACCATGGGTATCGGAGACAAAATTCAGAACGAAGCAGAGCACCTTGGCGGCAAGGCCAAGGAAGCGGCCGGCAACGCCACGGACAATGACCGTCTGCGCGCAGAGGGTCAGAAGGACCAGGTTGTTGCCGACGCCAAGAAAGTTGGCGAAAACGTGAAGGACGAGTTCAAAAGAGACTAATGCACCCTAGGCGGCGGCCACGGCCACTGTCTTGGAAAAAACGGCGGGCATTCCTTTGGGGGATGCCCGCCGTTTTTGTGAGATTCTCGGGTGGACAGCAACCGCCAACGGAAGGTCCGCACCATGACGATCATCGACCTCAGCGGCGCCGGAAGGAACGCGGCCACGCCCGCAGGCGCTGCCGGAACCGGCTCCCCGAACCTGCGCGGGTACCTGGCTGAACCCGCGGGACCGGGCCCGTTCCCCGCCGTCCTGATGATCCACGAAGCATTCGGCCTCAACGACATTTCACGCCGCCAGGCGGACCGGCTGGCAGCCGCCGGCTACCTGACGCTGGCGGTGGACCTTTTCAGCAACGGCGGCATGCGGCGCTGCATAGTCTCCACCATGCGGTCGATGGCGTCCGGCTCCGGCCAGGCTTTCACGGACCTGGCCATTGCGCAGGCCTGGCTGGAGAAGTCCGGCCGCACCAACGGCAAGGTGGGGGTGATCGGATTTTGCATGGGCGGCGGCTTCGCCTTGCTCCTCGCCAACAAGGGCTTCGACGCTGCCGCCGTCAACTACGGCAGGCTGCCGAAGAATCCGGAGGAAGCCTTGGCGGGCGCGTGCCCCGTGGTGGGCAACTTCGGCAAGGCGGACCGCACCCTGCCCGGAGCAGCAGCGAAACTCGAAGCGACGCTGGAGGGGCTCGGCGTCGAACACGACATCAAGGAATTCGACGGCGCCGGCCACGCCTTCATGAATGACGCCGAGGAGGGCCCCCGGCTCCTCCGCCCGCTGTTCCGGGTGATGGGCATCAAGCCGGATCCTGAAGCGGCTGCCGAAGCCTGGCAACGGATCGAAGACCATTTCGCCAAACACCTGAAGGACTAACACCTGAAGTACCGGGCGCGAACGACGGCGGCGGCCACCTCGTGAGGTGACCGCTGCCGTCGTCGTCATTGCCGTCGTCGTACTGCTTGGGTGAACAGCGTTAGCTGAAGAGCTCGCTCTTCGGCTCGTTGTCCTTGACCTTCTGCCAGCCGAGCCACAGCACCAGAACGAAGAACGGAATGGTGGCAAGGGTCCACAGGCCCAGGTGGAAAACCTCGCCGGTCTTGCTGGTCATGGTGTCGAAGCCGATCAGCACGGTGATGGCAAGCAGGGCAACCAGGCCGGCCCAGCTGCTCCAGGTTCCGCCGGGCGCGGGCAGGGAGGAAACCTTGCCCTTAGTCTTGCGCAGCGCGATCTGGCTGGCGAAGATGGCGCCCCAGGTGAAGATCACGCCGATCGACGCGGAATTGAGCGCGAGGTCGAAGGCGTGCGAGCCGCCCAGCCAGATGTTCAGCAGGATGCCGACCAGGTAGACGGCGCCGATAGCCAGGATGGCCGCGTACGGCACGTGGCTCTTGGACATCCGGGTCAGCCACTCCGGAGCGTGTCCGTTGTTGGCCATGGTGCGGAAGATCCGGCCGATCGAGTACAGGCCCGAGTTGCAGGAGGACAGTGCGGCGGTGATGACGATCATGTTCATGACATCGCCCATCCAGCCCAGGCCCATCTGGCCGAACACGGTGACGAACGGCGACGTGCCTGCCACGTACTGGTCCGAGGGCAGCAGCATGGCCAGCAGGGTCACCGAACCGACATAGAACACCACGATGCGGAAGACCACGGCGCGGATTGCCTTGGGCACTTCCTTGGCGGGGTCCTGCATTTCACCGGCCGTGATGCCGACGAGCTCAATACCGTTGTAGGCGAAGATCACGGCGTTCAGGACCAGGATCATCACCAGCGCGCCCTTGGGGAACATCCCGCCTTCGGCTGCGAAGAGGTTGTTGACCGAGGCGTTGCCGTCGCCCACCTGGGCGTTGGTGACCACCATGAAGGTGCCCACGGCCAGGAAGATGAGGATGGCGCCGACCTTGAGGCAGGACGCCCAGAATTCGAACTCACCGAACGCCTTGACGCTCATGAGGTTGACGCCCACGAGCAGCAGCAGGGCCGCGATGGCGGTCAGTTCCACCGGCACGTTCGGGAAGAAGAACTGGAAGTACAGTCCGATCGCGATGAGCTCGGCGATGCCGGTCATGGCCCAGTTGATGAAGTACATCCAGCCGGACACATACGCGCCCTTCTTGCCGAACATTTCGCCGGCATAGCTGACGAACGAGCCCGACGTCTGGCGGTACATGATGAGCTCGCCCAGGGCACGCATCAGCAGGTAAGCGATGACGCCGGCAATGGCGTAGGAGAAAATCAGCGCGGGGCCCGTAGAGGCCAGGCGTCCGCCGGCACCCATGAAGAGGCCGACGCCGATGGCGCCGCCCATGGCGATCATGGTGACCTGGCGGCCGCTTAGGGACTTCTTGTAGCCCTCGGCACTGAGGGTGGAGTCGACGACGGCGGATTGCGCCGTCGGGCTCTTAAGTTCTGTTGGGGTACTTTGTGGCACAACTGTTCCTTGTGGGTCGGGGTATGGCCGGCTCAGGAACGCAGAGTTTTTGTCCAGATAATTCGGGTTTATCCCCCGTTTGGGGCAATTATCTGGACAAAAACTCGCAAGGCGTCGAAGGTCGCGCGGCCTCCCCAGTTTACAAGGCCCGCGTAACCGTCAGTGACGCAGACAACAGCAGGAACGGAATATGCCGAATTAATTTAGCTACCTAGCGGAGATTCGCAGAATAATATTCTGATGGTTGTCGATTTGAACGTCGTAGCTGGTCAGAGGTTCGGCGCCGGTGGTGGAGCACCCGGTGTCCAGCCTGAAGGCGTTCTGATGCAGCGGACACAGGACCACGTCCTGATCGATGGTGCCGTCCGCGATCGGACCGCCCTTGTGCGGGCAGACAGCGGACAGCGCCCGCAGGCTGCCGTCGCGGAGCCGGAACACGGCTACCTGCTCGCCGTCCACGCCGAACGCCCGCCCCTCCCCGAAGGGAACCTGGCTGACGGGGCCCAGATTGCGGCCGGCATTCATCGGACCGGCACCTGGGGAAGCACCGTGAGCGGCAGCGAGGTGCGGAACTGCCCGGGCGTGAGCGGATCGTCCCGTTCGGTCCAGGGATCCACGTAGCTGTCCACGGACGCCTGCATGGCGGCGTCCAGTCCGGCTGCGAGGCCTTCCGCGTCGTCCACCACCACGGCACGGATGCGGTCAATGCCCACCCGCGGCACGAACGAGTAGGTCCGCTCCAGCCAGTTGGCGTTCTCCCGGTAGTACTGCATGAACCGGCCCGTCAGCACCTTGACCTCTTCGGGGTCCTCGACGGTGGCCAGCAGGTCTCCCTTGCGGATGTGGGCGCCGGCCGCTCCCCCGACATAGATCTCCCAGCGGCCGCCTTCCACCGCCACCACGCCCACGTCTTTGACCAGCGACTCAGCGCAGTTCCGCGGGCAGCCCGAGACGGCCAGCTTCAGCTTGGCTGGCGCCTCGATCCCCTGGAACCGCGATTCGATCTCGATGCCCAGCTTGGTGGAGTCGCCGGTGCCGTAGCGGCAGAAGTCCTTGCCCACGCAGGTCTTGACGGTGCGGAAGCTCTTCCCATACGCGTAGCCGGAGGGCATGTCCAGGTCCGCCCAGACCTGCGGCAGGTCCTCCTTGGGCACACCCAGAAGGTCGATGCGCTGCCCGCCCGTCAGTTTGATCAGCGGAATACTGTGCTTCTCGGCGACGTCGGCAATCCGGCGCAGCTGCTGCACGGACGTCACGCCGCCCTTCATCTGCGGAACCACGGAGAAGGTGCCGTCGCGCTGGATGTTGGCGTGGACGCGGTCGTTGATGAACCGGGCGTCCCGCTCGTCGATGTACTGGTCCGCAAGCATCATCTTCATGAGTGAGGCGAGGCCCATCTTGGATTTGGCGTCCTCCGCGCGGCCCGGTGCCAGCGCGGCGAACACGGAGGACACGGAGCGGAGTCCCTGCTTGCGGATGGCCGCCATCAGCGAGGGCTTGTCCAGTGGAATGCCCGGCACGTAGTAGCTGGCGGCGGGGTCCTCCTCCACCGCGCCGTCGGCAGCCCATTCCACCACCTGCTTCACCAGCAGCTTGCAGGAACCGCAGCCCTTGCCTGCCCGGGTGGCGTCCATGGCTCCGGCCACGGTGTTGCACCCGCCCTTAACCACGTCCACGAGTGACTTCTTGCTGACGCCGTTGCAGTTGCAGACCTGGGCGTCGTCGTCGAGTTCGGCCACGCCCTGCTCCTCCGCGGGACCGCCGAGGTCGAACATCAGGGCGATCCGCTCCTCCGGCAGGGGCAGCCCCTTGTCGAACGCCTGGGTCAGGTAGGCCACCTTGCGGCTGTCGCCGAGAAGGGTGGCGCCCACCATCTTGTTGTCCCGGATGACGATCGACTTGAACACGCCGCGGCTGGGCTCGGAAAACACGATGTGCTCGTCCGTGTCCCGCTCCGGACCGTGCAGGCCCATGGACGCGACCTCGACGCCGGCAACCTTGAGTTTCGTGGCGATCCGGGAGCCCAGGTACGCCGAGGAAGTGTCACTGCCGGTGACGTGGTCGGCGAGCACCACGGCCTGTTCCCACAGCGGGGCCACCAGGCCGTAGACCTCGCCGCGGTGCTGGACGCACTCGCCCACCGCATAGATGTCGTCCTCGTCCACCACCCGCAGCTGGTCATCCACCACGATGGCGCGTTCCACGTGCAGTCCGCTGAGCACGGCGAGGTCCACGTTGGGCCGGATTCCCGCGGCCACCACCACCATGTCGCAGCCGATATCCGGCTGGTCACGCAGCCGGACGCCCGTGACTTTATCCGTGCCCAGGACCGCGGTGGTGCGGCTTCCGGTATGCACCCTGATTCCGAGGGCCTCCACGCTTCGGCGGAGGATGGCTCCGCCGTCGGGCCCCATCTGGGCATTCATGAGGTGGCCGCCGGAATGCACCACGTCGACGTCGATGCCATGGCTTTGGAGCCCGCGCGCGGCTTCCAGGCCCAGCAGGCCGCCGCCGATCACCACCGCCCTCCGCTCCCTGTCCGGGTCATCCCCGTTGCGCGCATGCTGGACCATGTTGCGGGTGTCATCAATGGTGCGGAACGTGAAAACGCCGGGTTTGATCGAGCCGCTGGGGGTGTAGAGGCCGTCCATGGGCGGCATGAATGACTGGCTCCCCGTGGCGATAATCAGCACGTCGTACGGGACCACGTGGCCGTTGTTGGCGAAGACGTACTTGGTGAAGCGGTCGATCCGCTCCACCCGGACGCCGGCGTGCAGCGTGATGTTGTTGTCCTGGTACCAGTGCAGGGAGTTCAGGAAGATGTCCGCGTCACTTTCCTCTCCGGAGAGGACGTGGCTGAGCATGATCCTGTTGTAGTTGCCGTACGGTTCGTCGCCGAACATGGTGATGGTGAACTGTTCGGCGCCGCCGCGGGCCAGGATTTCCTCCACTGCCCGGGCACCGGCCATGCCGTTGCCGATCACCACCAGCCGACGGCGGGCGTTCGGCTTGCCCTGCGGGACCTTGCCCTGCGGAACCTTGCCCTTCGGGAGGGGACCGCGCTGGCGATTGCCGAGGGTGGCTGTCATCAGTGTTCCACCATGCCCAGGTCGATCACCACGAAGCCCGTTACGCCGTCGGCCGCCAGGAGGTACACCTCGATCACGGAGCCGCCCTCGATGTCCTCCACCACCCGGAGCGGCACGTGGACGTCGCTCTTGGCGCCGATGGGGAAATACCGCATGGGCACGCCGTCGCGCATAAGGACCACGGTGACCAGCTCGGAGCTGGAGTTGCCGCCGCGAAAGTAGAGGGTCTGGTTGATGATTCCGTCCGGAACGAAGTGCGCGAGCTCCCGGTGGATGGGAACGGGCTTTTCGAGTCCGGCTCCCACAAACGGGAAGACGCCCTGCAGGAAAAGGTTCTTGGTGATCACGGGACGGATCCTTTCGGCCGGCTGGGTAGGCCCGGCGGCGGACCGCGCGGGTGCTACTTGAGCGTGGGAATCACTGACTCCCTTCCATCCTGCTCCGCAGTTGTTTCGGCCCGGCGCGCAGGGAGTAACGATCCCTTAACGCAAATCTCACCGTTTTTTGGGACCGCCTTCCGCGGCCCGCCACGGCCCCGGAGCTAAACGAGCGCGCCGTCCCGCATGGTGTACCGCAGCCAGCTCCCGGCCCCGCGTGCCGCGCAGGTGCTGAACCACTCCCCCAGCGCCCGGTCGTGGCTGACCATGATCAGCGTTCCGCCGAACTCCGACAGTGCCGCTTCCAGCTGTTCCACCAGCACGGGCGCCAGGTGGTTGGTGGGTTCATCAACCAGCATCGTTCCATAGCCGCCCAGCAGGAGCCGGGCCAGGGCCAGCCGGCGCTGTTGACCGGCGGAAAGGCTGCCAACCGGAACGTGGAATTCGGTGGTCCGGAAGAGGCCCAGCCGCAGCAGTGCCTCGGCATGCTCGTCAATGTTGCCGCCCAGGCCGGACACGAAGGCCGGAAGAAGCCGTTGCCCGGGGCGCAGCGGCGGTTCCAGTTCCTGCTGCAAATAGCCGATCCGGCCGTGCCGTGCCACCGTGCCCGCGTCCGGCTCCAGCGTGCCCGCGAGGACGGACAGCAGCGTGGACTTACCGGCACCGTTGGGGCCCGTGATCAGGATCTTTTGGCCGGCCTCCACCCGGAAATCCGTCCGTTCCAGCCGCCCGCGCACCTCCACGCCGCAGGCTTCCAGGGCGGGGCCTTCGCTCTCACCGGGGCCGGCGGTGGCGCTGGGATCGTCCCCGGCAGCGCCCTGGAGGTCCACTGCCAGTTTCAGGGGAACCGGCGGGCGGTCCACCGGGCTGGCTTCGAGCCGGCGCAGCCGTTCCTGCGCGTTGCGGACCTTGCTACTGGCCGCCTGCTGCCAGGTGCCGGCTTTGAAGTCGAAGCCCATTTTGTCGCCGTCGCGGCGGCGGGCGTAGCCCATCTTCCCGGCTACGGTGTCCGCCTGGAGGCGTTCGGCGGCCATCGCGTCCAGCCAGCCGCGGTATTGCTGCACCCAGCGTTCACGCTCGGCCGCCTTCTCCCGCAGGTACCCCTCGTAGCCGTTCCCGTAGCGGTTGACGGCACACCGCTCGGCGTCCACTTCGATGATGGATGACGCCACCGTGCGCAGCAGCGCCCGGTCGTGGGAAACCACGACGACGGTCCCCCGGTGGGCGGCCAGCCGCGCCTCGAGCCAGGCCGTTCCGCTGGAGTCCAGATGGTTGGTGGGCTCGTCCAGGAGGAGGACGTCCGCGGGATCAGCGAGCACACAGGCCAGCGCCACCCGGTGCTGCTCACCGCCGGAGAGGGAACCCAGCGTCCGCTTCCGGTCCAGCCCGCCCAGGCCAAGGCGGTCAAGTGCCGCCTCCACCCGCGACTCCGCGGCATATCCTTCCCGGAGCTGGTATTGGGTCTGCAGGTTGCCGTAGCGTTCCAGCTGCTCCTCGTCAGCATCGGCCAGGCCGGCTTCCAGGCGGTCCAGCTCCGCCTCCAGGGCGCGGAGTGAGGCCAGCGCGTGGTCGACGGCGTCGCCCACGGTGAATTTCGGCGGCAGGCCCGTGGTCTGGGCAAGGTAGCCGACACGGCCGTGGCTGGCGGCGGTGCCTTCGTCCGGGGCCTCGAGCCCGGCCAGGATGCGGAGCAGGGTTGATTTTCCCGCGCCGTTCTCGCCGACGACGGCCACATGTTCACCGGCGCCGATGGCGAGGTGGACGTCGGTAAAAAGCCGGCGGTCGCCGTAGCCATGGGTGACGCCGGTCAGGGAAAGATGTTCAGTCAAAGGAAGTCCTCGCGGGTCCGAAGTGTGGCGCCGGAGACTCCGGCCGAACGGTGTCGGGGGTCTCTGCGGGGCCTTGGTACCGGTGCGCAGCGCCTGTCCGGCCGGTGCACAGCGTGATGCCATGCAGCGTTCCGGCGCTGCCTCTTAAGACTTCATCCGTCCAGCCTGCCCGGCCCGGGGCCCAACGTCAAGCGTGCACAGTCCGGCGGGCGCTGCCGCCGGCATTCCCGCCGAAGCGGGGTGCCGCCGTCGGACATTTGCTTCCCAAGCGGCGAAGGTCAAACGGCGAGTGCCACCGCTTTCCTGCGGCGGGCCTTCGCCAGCCGGGTGCCGATCAGCCCCTGCCGCGGGCTGAAGAGGTAGACGGCGGCGAACACCACACCCTGGGTGAGCACCACCATCGCGCCCGAGGCGGTGTCCAGGTAGTAGCTCAGGTAGATGCCGGTGATCGAGCACACCGCCGAGATCACGGGTGCGATCACCAGCATGCGGGAGAAGCGGTCCGTCAGCAGGTATGCCGTGGCTCCGGGGATGATCAGCATGGCCACCACCAGCACGACTCCCACGGTCTGCAGGGCCACCACCGAGGTCAGCGCCAGCAGGCCCAGCAGCAGCGCCCCCAGCCGCTTCGGCGACAGGCCGATGGCGTGGGCGTGCGTGGGGTCGAAGGCGTACAGCGTAAGGTCCCGGCGCTTGAGGATCAGGATGGCGAACGCCACCACGCCCAGCACCAGCACCTGGATGAGGTCCGGAATGCTGACGCCCAGCAGGTTGCCGAAGATGATGTGGTTGAGGTCGGTCTGGCTCGGCGTGACGGAGATGAGCACCAGGCCCAGGGCGAACAGCGAGCTGAAGACGATGCCGATCGCGGCGTCCTCCTTGACCCGGCTGGTGTTCCGGACCACCCCGATCAGGGTGACGGCGATCAGGGCGAAGACCAGGGCCCCGAGCGCGAACGGCGCCCCGACGATATAGGCCAGCACGACGCCGGGCAGCACGGCATGGGAGACGGCGTCGCCCATAAGCGACCAGCCGATCAGCACCAGCCAGCAGCTCAGCACGGCGCAGACGACGGCGGCGAGCGCGGTGGTGATGATGGCACGCACCATGAAGTCGTAGCTCAAGGGTTCCAGCACGATGTCGAAGAGGTCCATGGCTTAATTCCTGCCCTGTTGCTGGGAAAGGTCCGTGGCTGGAAGGTCCTTGGCTGGAAGGTCCCGGTTGAGGACGTCGAGGCCGAAGGCCATGGCCAGGTGCTCCGGCTGCAGCACCACCTCGGGCGGGCCGTGCATGAGGACCTTGCGCATCAGCAGCACCGCCTCGTCGCAGAGCTGCGGCAGGGCGTGGAGATCGTGGGTGGAGATAAGGATGGTGCAGCCGTCCGCGGCGAGTTCCTTCAGCAGGCGCGTGATGGTGGCTTCGGAGCGCTTGTCCACGCCGGCGAACGGCTCGTCCAGGAGCATCATGGTGGCACCCTGGGCAATGCCGCGCGCCACGAACGCGCGCTTCTTCTGGCCGCCGGACAGCTGGCCGATCTGCCGGTTCGCGAACTCGGACAGTTCCACCCGGTCCAGCGCAAGGTCGACGGCTTCGCGGTCGGCCTTGGAGGGTCGGCGGGTGAAGCCCTGGTGCCCGTAGCGGCCCATCATCACCACGTCGCGGACGGACAGCGGGAACTGCCAGTCCACGTCTTCGCTTTGCGGGACGTAGCCGATTCCCCCTTCCTTGCGGGCCTTGGCCGGTGACGCTCCGTTGATGAGGACGCGGCCGGCGTCGGGCTTGATCATTCCCATGATCACCTTGAACAGCGTGGACTTGCCGGAGCCGTTCATGCCGATCAGGCCGCAGATCCGGGCGGTGTCCAAGGTCAGGGACGCGGCGTCCAGCGCGAGGACCTCCCCGTAATGGACCGTGACGTTTTCAACCAGGATTGCCGGGCTGCTCATGATGCCGCCCCCGCCAGTGCTTCGGTGATGATCCTGGAGTCGTGCCGGATCAGGTCCAGGTACGTGGGCACGGGACCGTCCGCTTCGGACAGGGAATCGACGTAGAGCACCCCGCCGAATTTCGCTCCCGTGGCTCCCACCACCTGGCGCATGGGGGCGTCGGACACCGTGGACTCGCAGAAGACGGCCGGGACCTTGTTGGCCTTGACGAATTCGATGGCCCGGGCGATCTGCTGCGGCGTGGCCTGCTGCTCGGCGTTGACGGCCCAGATGTAGACCTCCTTGAGGCCGGCGTCGCGCGTCAGGTAGGAGAAGGCGCCTTCGCAGGTCACCAGGGCACGCTGGGCCTCGGGGACGGTTGCGAGCTTCTGCACCATCTCGTCCTTGACGGCCTGCAGCTTGGCCTTGTAAGCCGCACCGTTGGCTTCGAAGGTGGACGCGTTGTCCGGATCGAGCCGGGAGAAGGCCTTCACCATGTTGTCCACGTAGATCTGCACGTTCACCGGCGACATCCACGCGTGCGGGTTCGGCTTGCCCTGGTAGGAGTCCTCGCTGATGGACATCACCTGCACCCCCTCGCTCACCACGGCGTGCGGAACATCCAGGCCCTCGACGAACTGGGCAAACCAGGCTTCCAGGTTCAGGCCGTTGTCCAGAATCAGGTCCGCCTTGGAGGCCTTCCGGATGTCTCCGGGCGTCGGCTCGTAGCCGTGGATTTCGGCGCCCGCCTTGGTGATGGATTCGACCTGCAGCTTGTCCCCTGCCACGTTCTGCGCCACGTCGGCCAACACGGTGAAGGTGGTCAGCACGACAGGCTTCTCATCCCCGGGCCCCTGGCCAGGGGCAGCACCCCCGCACGCGGCGAGTGACAGGCACAGGAAAAGGGCGACGACGGCGGCTCCAGCAGAGCGAAGGACCCCGGTTCGGCGGACTACTTTGGCGCACCGAAACAGAAATTTAGGCATACCGAACATTCTACCCGGCGCCGTAAGTCCGCTGCAACGCCGGGATCCCGCCCCACCCAACTGACTCGCACTTAACGTCGCCATTAGCCGTTTTCACGACGTCAGCTGCCAGTCAGTTGGGGAAGCTAGGCTGGACCCATGGGAACAGCTGTCCGCAATTCCCCGGCGCCACAGCCGGAGCTCTACCGTTTCTCTGCGCTCGATTACACCACCGTGGGGCTGTACGTGGCCGTCGCGGTGCTCTTTGCCGTTGCGGGCCCGCTGCTGCAGCCGCTGCTGCTCCAGCTGTCCCCGAACCCCACCACGGCCGTGTACTCGGTCAACCTGCTGTTCTACGGCGGCGTGGGCATCCTGGCCGTGGCCGCCGCCCGCCGCATTGCCTCCCGCGACCTGCGCGTTCTGGCCACCAGGCCCTGGTTCACGCTCATCATGATCCCGGTGGCAGTGGTGGCCATGCTGATCCTGACAGCCATCCTGGTGGCGCTTACCGGGCCCGTGCAGGGCTCCGCCAACCAGGCCAACGTGCAGGCACTCGTCCAGCAGGTTCCGCCGTGGCTGATCGTGCCCCTGCTGGTCATTGTGGGCCCGTTCGTGGAGGAGTACATCTTCCGCCACCTGCTGATCGGCAAGCTGAGCCGGCGGGTGAACATCTGGGTGTGCTGCGTCCTGTCCACTTTCCTCTTCGCGGCATTGCACATCGTGGGCCAGGAAACCCTGACCCTGCCCGTGCTGATGCCATACCTCGCCATGGGCGCCACCCTGGTTTTCGTCTACGTGTGGACCGGAAAGAACCTGATGTTCTCCTACTTTGTCCACGCCGCAAAGAACCTGCTGGCCGTGGTGTTCATCTACGCCATCCCGCCCGAACTGATGGAACAGCTGCAGCAGGTCCAGCCCTAGTCGTCCGCCGCAGCGTCTCCGGACACCCCACGCAGGGTGAGCCGGTGCGAGCCGGCGGTGCGGCCGGTGATGTACACCTTCAATCCCTCCGTGGCGTTGGTTCCCCCGAGATACCGGTACCCCTCCCCCGGGTTGTAGCCCGCGGGGGAGTCAGCGTCATGCGGGGTTCCCGGACCGAACTCAATGGCGTCCCCGCCCACGGTGTATCGGCCTGTCCGGCCCGTCAGCTGGAAGGTTCCCGGGACCGCCAACGGCTCCACACCTTCCAGCACACCGCCGGGACGGAAGGTCAGTTCCAGTGCGAAGGACGTGTCCGCGCCGTCGAAGCGTACTTCCACGGCCGCCTCGGACCCTGAAACATGAACCGAAACGTCCGTCTTCAGGCGGTGGACAACCGTCGGCCGGCAGCTGAAATCCATACTGGCACTGAACCGGCCCTCGTGTTCGAGTGCGTAGATGCCGTCCGCCCGTCGCTTCTCCGGCGGGAGAGGGAGGTAGAAGTTGGCTTCCACCGTTTCGGAGAGGGACACTCCGGTGCCGTTACTGACGGTCTCCTGGCTCCTGAACGGACCGAGGTCGAAGAAGCTGCGTGACAACCTGACGTCGCTGAGGACCGCGCCGCCATGGGCGTATCGAAGGAACGTGGGGTTGCTGGACAGCCCGGAGACCACGCCCGGATCGAGTTCATCGCAGCCGCCGTAGACCGTGACGATTTTTCCGGATCCGTGGAACCGGTGGATCCCGCACGTCCGGAGCTCTGCGCGCTCAGGTGACATAGCGGCAGGGAGCCCGCTGCCCGGGTAACGAGAAGCGGCGCCGCCTGGAAGCTCCTGCGGCAGCCACGGATCAAGCCGGGTCCTGGCAAGCGCCGTGGCCGGTTCCAACAGCGGAAACTGCTGCAACCAGGCTGCCGCGGCGGCAAAGTCTTCCCGCCCGTCCTGGTTCGCCAGCCGGCGGTACAGCAGCTGGAAGGCCTCGCCGTTGAACGCGGCCCACTGGTCCTGCCGCCGGGAGAACAGGGACTCAACGGTGCCGTCCGGGTTGAACCATGGCAGGAAGGCCTCCAGGTTAAGGCGGACGTGCTCCAGCAGCTCGGGCCGGTCGGCGTAGTCGGCAATGGCCAGCAGCGACGGATTGCTGACGGCCGTGGCGTACAGCGGACTCCGTTCGGAATACATGCCGTCCGGCAACTGGTCCACGCCCTCGGCAAGCCACTGCCCGATGCGTTCCGCTATCCCCGGCCGGGGCCGGCCCTCGCGCTCCTGAAGCGAATGGATCCTGGCAAGTGCCGCGCAGAGCTCCCAGCGGTGGTTGGGCGTATGCACTCCCCCGGCGACCAGCGCATTGCTGATGCGTTCGACGACGGCACGCAGCCGGCGTCCGACGTCCGCGAGCGCGTCGGCCGGCCCCTCGCCTCCGGCGGAGGCCAGGATTTCCAGCGCCATGCAGGCATCGTTGATGGTGAACGCGGAGTCCGGCGGCGAGCTCAGGTTGGTGCCGTCTAACAGGCCACCGGGTCCCTGCAGGTGCTCCAGGCGGGCAACGCAACCGGCCATGGCGGCCGGTAGCTCCGCTGAACCCCGGTGCTCCGATCCCGGTTCCGTGTAGACCGTCACCAGAGCCAGCAGCCGGCTCATGGCAGCGCGGTGCGGAAGCGCCGCAACGTCGCCGTCGTGCATTTCAAGCAGTGCCCGGACGTACCGGTCCGATTCGTGCACGAGTGCCCGGTTGAAGTCGAGGTCGGTTGATGCTGTCGGCAAAGTCTCGCCTTTCATAAAGCGCAAGGTCCTAGTCCTTCAGGCCGGCACTGACGTCGGCATTGAGGACGTACTTCTGGAATACGGAAAACACCAGGACGAGAGGCAGGATGGAAATCACCGAGGCGCCCAGGAGTACGGGCCAGTCGATGTTTTCCGCGCCCACAATGCTCCGCAGCGCCACCTGGAGGGTGTACCACTTGGGATCGTTCAGCACGATCAGCGGCCAGATGTAGTCGTTCCATCGCCACTGAAAGGAGAAGATGGCCAGCGTGAACAGGATGGGCCGGGACAGCGGAAGCATGATCCGGAAGAAGATGGTGAGCTCGCTGGCGCCGTCGATCCGGGCCGAGTGCAGCAGGTCATCCGGAACCGTCAGGAAGAACTGGCGGAACATGAAGACGCCCGTGGCCGTGAGGACGGAAGGGACGATGATGCCGGCCAGGGAGTTGTAGAGGCCCAGGTCACGGATCACTGTGAACGTGGGGTTCAGGATCACCTCGGTGGGCAGCATGGTGGTGGCCAGGATGCAGACGAAGAACAGCCGGGTGCCCTTGTTGTTGTACTTCGCCAGGGCATAGCCGGTGCAGGCGCTGAAGAACACGGTGAGCACGGTGGTGACCAGCGCCACCGTTGCCGTGTTCAGGAAGTACTGCGCAAAATCCACCCGCTCCCACGCGTCGACGAAGCCCTGGAAGGTCCACTCCCGGGGAATCACGGACAGTGGATAGCTGAACAGTTCACTTCCGGGTTTGAACGAGCTGAGGAGGAACCACAGGAGGGGCAGCGCGTAAATGGCCACGATGAGCCACAGCAGGCCGGTCAGGGGCGCGGACATCCTGGTCCTGTCGCTTCCGGCCTTTCGGTTGCTCCGCGGCGGGACCGCCGGGCGGGAAACCCTGGCCCGTGCCTTGGCAGCATCGGCAGGCAGGTTGGTAGCTGTCGCCATGGGGTCAGCCCTTCTTCCGGTTGAAGCGCAGCTGAATGAGTGCGATAGCCAGCAGGATCACCATCAGCACCATGGAGGCGGCACTTGCGTAGCCCACCTTGGACTGCTCAAAGCCGGTCTTGTAGATGTACTGGACGATCAGGGTGTTCTCCGTGCCCGGGCCGCCGTTAGTCAGCGCCTGGATCATTGCGAACTCCTTCATGGCATGGATGGTTGAGAGCAGCACCACCATGAACGACGTGGGGGCGATGCCGGGAAGCGTCACGTGGCGGAACCGCTGCCAGGCGTTGGCCCCGTCCAGTTCGGCAGCCTCCAGCAACGCTTCCGGAATGTTCTTCAGGGCTGCGATGAACAGCAGCATGTTGAAGGCCGTTCCGCCCCAGGCCGAGGCAAGGATGACCACCATCAGCGCCAGGTTCCCGTTGCTGGACCATGGAACCGGGCTTCCGCCCATTGTGGAGATCACAAAGTTGATGAAGCCGAAGTCCTGGCCGAACATCCACTTCCAGATGACACCTACGACGATCGGCGAGATCAGCCAGGGAAGGAAGATCACTACCTTCGCGGCGGTCCGCCCCCTGACGGCCTTGCTGACCAGCAGGGCCGCAATTCCGAGGGAAGACACGTACACGAGCGGAACCGAGAACACGGTGTAGAGGAAGGTCCGGGTCAGAGCGGCGTAGAAGGTGCCGTCCCCGAAGAGTTTCTGGAAGTTGGCCAGGCCAATGAAGTTGAGCTTGCCGACTCCGCGGTAGTCCGTGAAGGAATAGATGAGCCCCAGGGCGCCGGGCCAGACGAAGAACACCAGGAAGAGCACCACGTTGACGCCGATGAGGACCAGCGGCGCAATCACGTAGCGGTTGTGACGCTTCTGCTGGGACTTGCTCCGCACGGCGCCCGTGCCGGGCTTCTCCGGCGCCACCGTGGAGGTCAAGGTTGGATTAGCCACTGATCAGGCACCGTTGTAGAGCTTCACGATGTTGTCCACCGTGGTCTTGGCGTCCTGGCTGCCGGAGAGCATCTTCACTGTTTCCTCACGCAGCGGATCTCCGGTGAACGGCGTTTCCGCGTAGGCCTCGGCAACCACGCGCTTGATGGCGTTGTCCCCCTTGGCTTCGTTGCCGGCGATCTGCTTCTGGTACAGCTCGAAGGAGGCCTGCTGGAACGGGTACTCGACTTTCAGCTCCTTGACCGGAAGGTAGCCGCCGAGCTTGGCGAACTCCGTGTAGTTGGCGTCATCGTAGAACCAGTCGATGAACTTCTTGGCTTCCGCGTCCTGTCCAGTGTCCTTGAACGCGACCATGAAGCCGCCGCCGAGGTTGGTGGCGTTGACCTTCTTCTTGGGCAGCGGCACGGACATCCATTCGAAGTCCTTGATGTTCTTGTTGAAGTCGGCAACCTGCCAGCTGCCGGAGTAGTAGGCAGCCACCTGGCCGCTCTTGAACATCGCGTTGCCGTCCTCGCCGCTGAGCCAGACGGATTTGGGCATGGTCTTGTCGTCGTTGATCTTCCGGAAGTACTCAAGGGTTTCCACGGCTTCCTCATCCGCGGCGTACTTATCGCCTTCCTTGGCGAAAGCGGTGCTGCCGAATTCGTACATCATGGCCCGCACACGGTGGCCGGAACGGTCCATGACCACGCCGTACTTGGCGCCGGCCTTCTCGCGGACCTCATTGACGGCGGCGACGAATTCGTCCCAGGTCCAGGCGTTCTCGATGGCGGTCGGGAAGGCGACGCCGGCCTTCTCGAAGAGGCTCTTGTTGACGAACAGGCCGACGGCGGTGAGGTCCGAGGGAATCGCCGGCAGGATCCCGTCCGGGGATTCCTGGAGGAATTGCTCTTCGATGTTGCGCGACTTGGCAATGTCAGAGAGGTCCTGCAGCTGGTTCACCCAGAGCGGGTCGATGCTGGTGACCCGCGCCAGTGCCGGCAGGTCGTTGGCCGTCGCGGCGTTCTTCAGCTTGGTGGCGATGTCCGCCGTAGGGACGTCAACCACTTCAATGGTGATGCCGGTGGCTTCTTTGTACTTCTTGGCAGCGGCGGCAAAGGCACCGCCCTGGTTGGTGTCACCGGAAAGAATCAGCTGGAGGGGCTTTGAGGGGTCGGCCGTGCTCCCGCCGCTACTTCCGCACGCGCTGAGCCCGGCTGCAAGTGCTGACAGCCCGAAAGCTGTCAGTCCGAACTGCCTGCGGCTGATGTTGGAGAGTCTTGTCTGCTCTGACAATGGTCTGTCCTATCTTTGCGGAGTGATCGATCCGGAGATCCTGAACGAACGGATAGATGGGCCGAAGCCTCGCCGGGCCACCATTGCCACATCTTCAGGAAAAGCCTTTCCCGGCTCAACTGTGACCCATGTCATGACAATCTGTCAAGACGACGTGCGGACTTTGTGAGCGCGCACACGGACCTCTTTGCCCCTTCGCAAGCCGCCCCGGAACCGTCGGCCAGCCCCTTTCCGCGAAGACGCCGGCGTCGTAGTTTTGACCCATGGGACTCAACATTCAGATAGCAATCGACTGCAGGAACCCGCACGAGCTCGCCGACTGGTGGGCGGAAACCCTGGACTGGGCGGTGGAGCCCCAGGACGAGGCGTTCATCCGGTCCATGATCGACCAGGGCTATGCCACCGAAGCGGAGACCAGGTCGCACCACGGCAAGCTTGTCTGGGCTTCCGGCGCGGCCATCCGCCCGGTGGAAGAAATCGACGCCAAGGCGCCCGCACGCCGCATGCTCTTCCAGACCGCACCGGAGGAAAAGACCGTCAAGAACCGCGTGCACTGGGACGTCCGCCTTGAAGGCAAGGACAAGGACGTGGCCCGCCAGGAGCTCGAAGCGCGGGGTGCAACGTTCCTCTGGAGCGCCAGCCAGGGACCGCATTCGTGGCACACCATGGCGGACCCGGAAGGCAACGAGTTCTGCATCAGCTGAGGCGATTACTAGACTCGGTCTGTGAGCAACGTATTCCCAGCCAAGGTATCCGACGTCTTTGACCCCACCCGGTGGCGCACCGTGGCCGGCTTTGACGACTTCCAGGACATGACGTACCACCGGCAGGTGGAGCGGGATTCGGACGGCGCAGTGCTGCGGGACCTCCCCACGGTCCGCATTGCCTTCAACCGCCCGGAGGTCCGGAACGCGTTCCGCCCGGGCACGGTGGACGAGCTCTACCGCGCCATGGACCACGCCCGGATGACCCCCAATGTGGCCACCGTGCTGCTCACCGGCAACGGGCCCTCGCCCAAGGATGGCGGGCACTCTTTCTGCTCCGGCGGTGACCAGCGGATCCGCGGGCGGGACGGCTACCGCTATGCAGAGGGCGAGACCAAGGAGACCATCGATCCTGCCCGCGCCGGCCGGCTCCACATCCTGGAAGTCCAGCGGCTCATGCGCACCATGCCCAAGGTGGTCATCGCCGTCGTGAACGGCTGGGCCGCCGGCGGCGGGCACTCGCTGCACGTGGTTTCCGACCTGACCATTGCCTCCCGCCAGCACGGCAAGTTCAAGCAGACGGACGCCACCGTGGGAAGTTTCGACGCCGGCTACGGCTCCGCCCTGCTGGCCCGCCAGATCGGCCAGAAGGCCGCGCGGGAAATCTTCTTCCTGGCCCGCGAATACTCGGCCGAGGACATGGTGCGGATGGGCGCCGTGAACGAGGCCGTGGACCACGAACGGCTCGAGGACGTGGCCCTGGAGTACGCGGCGGACATTGCCCGGCAGTCGCCGCAGGCCATCCGGATGCTCAAGTTCGCCTTCAACCTGGCCGACGACGGCCTGGCCGGGCAGCAGGTGTTCGCCGGCGAAGCGACCCGGCTGGCCTACATGACCGATGAGGCCGTGGAGGGCAAGGAAGCCTTCCTCGAGAAGCGCGATCCCGACTGGTCGCAGTTCCCGTACTACTTCTAGCCCTCCCTACTGACGAAGGCAGCACCCTGTGACTTCCCAGCCCCCGAACATCGAACCCGCGCTCAAGGCCCTGGCGGACGCCCTCCATGGCGAGGGCCCCGCCGTCGAACTTTCCGCCGACGCCGGCGGCAACGTTGTGGTCTCCGCTGTGGAAACGCCGGGCTTCGACGACGCCGCCGTGGTGGTGCGCACCTCCGGTTCCACGGGTGCGCCCAAGGCGACGGTCCTCACTGTGGACGCCCTGGCAGCGTCCTCCGTGGCAACCGCATTCGCGCTCAAGGGCGAGGGCCAGTGGCTGCTCGCCCTCCCGCTGCAGTACGTGGCCGGGGTGCAGGTGCTGGTCCGTTCGCTCTTTGCCGGGACCCGCCCGTGGGCCATGGACCTCTCCGACGGATTCACCCCGGAGGCCTTTACCGCGGCGGCGCAGGAGCTCACGGACAAGATCCGTTTCACTTCGCTGGTGCCCACCCAGCTGCAGCGGCTGCTGGATTCGCCGTCGGCCGAGACGCTGGCCGTCCTGCGCCGGTTCAACGGAATCCTGCTGGGCGGCGGGCCCGCCTCGCCCGAGCTGCTGGCCGCTGCCCGCGACGCCGGCGCCCGGGTGATCACCACCTACGGCTCCGCAGAAACCTGCGGCGGCTGCGTGTACGACGGCTTCCCGCTCGAGGACGTGCTGGCCCGGGTGGACGGGGACGGCCGGATCCTGCTGGGCGGAGCCACGCTGGCAGCCGGATACCTCGACGAGCCCGCCCTCACTGCCGACGCCTTCTTCGAGGAGGACGGCGTCCGCTGGTACCGCACCAGCGACCTCGGCGCCATTGACGCCACCGGCAAGCTCACCGTTCTGGGCAGGGCCGACGACGTCATCATCACCGGAGGCGTGAAAGTTTCCGCCACGCACGTGCAGGCAGAGCTGGAAAAGCTCGACGGCGTGCTGGCGGCTTTTGTGGCCGGCGTGCCCTCGGCGGAGTGGGGCCAGGCCGTGGCCGCCTACGTCGCAGTAGAGGACAGCTCCTCCGCCGGCATCGAAGGCTTCACCGCCGGGCGGCACGATGCCCTGGGCGTTTTGGGTGCCTTGGCACCTAAAACCGTCCTCGCGGCCCGCGAACTCATGATGCTTCCCAACGGCAAACCGGACCGGCTGGGCATGACTGTTCAGCTGGACGCCCTGCATCAGGGAAAATAGAGAAGCCCCCTCCGGACTGAATCCCGGAGCAGGCACGTTTTCGGCGGGTGGAACCCGCCCTGCCAGACCGAACCGAACAACGAACCACATCGGAGTACTGACCGTGGCCACAGCCGCACAATGGATCCAAGGCGCCCGACCGCGCACCCTGCCGGCTGCGATCGCACCGGTCCTGATCGGCACCGCCGCGGCTTTCGACCTGGACGCGTTCAAGCCCCTCAACGCCATCCTGGCCGCACTGGTGGCGCTGCTACTCCAGGTCGGCGTGAACTACGCCAACGATTACTCCGACGGCATCCGCGGCACTGACGAGGAACGGGTGGGCCCGCTCCGCCTGGTGGGCTCCGGCGCCGCGAAGCCGGAGATGGTGAAGCGTGCGGCCTTCGCCGCATTCGGCGCGGCCATGCTTTTCGGCCTGGTCCTGGTGCTCATCACGCAGGCGTGGTGGCTGATCCTGGTGGGACTGGGCTGCGTCCTGGCCGCCTGGGGCTACACCGGGGGCAAGAACCCCTACGGCTACATGGGCCTGGGCGACGTGTTCGTGTTTGTGTTCTTCGGCCTGGTGGCGACCCTCGGCACCACCTACACGCAGGCGGGACAGATCAGCCTGCCTGCCGTCATCGGCGCGATCGGCACCGGGCTGATCGCCTGCGCGCTCCTGATGGCAAACAACGTCCGGGACATCCCCACGGACATGCAGGCGGGCAAGAAAACCCTGGCCGTGCGGCTGGGCGACAAGCACGCCCGCGAAAGCTACGTCCTGATGCTCGCCGTCGCCATCCTGCTGGTCGTGGTCCTGGCACCCGGGCGTCCGTGGATGCTCATTGTGCTGTTGCTGATACCCGCCAGCTTGATGCCGTCATGGCTGATGATCAACGGCCGGAAGCGCAAGAGCCTCATCCCGGTCCTGAAGCAGACGGGCCTGATCAACCTGGGCTACAGCGTGTTGTTTTCCCTGGGCCTCGTACTCAGCCACGGCCTCTAGGGTCAGGCTTCCGTGCGGGGCGCTTCCGTGCGGGGGATTTCGGAACGGACGGTGATGTCCGGGTTTGCGTCCACCAGGGTGTCCTCGGCGTCTGCGTCTTCAACCTCTCCGGCGCTGCGAATGGGCTTGGCCCGGCCGGAGAACCGCTCGTGCAAGGTGGCCGTGGCGGCGTCGCGCTGCTTCTGGAAGAACAGGTAGCTGATGGCAAAGGCGATCAGGCCGGCGCACACTGCGGCAAGCAGGATGCCGATCTGGAGGACGCTGAACAGCACGAACAGCGGCACAAAGAGTGCCAGTCGGATGAGGGAGTATTTCATAAAGGCCACAGTCCAAGTTTAGCCGTCCGGCGCCTGCGCCCCTGACGGTAGACTGGTGGTATGCCCCGTGTATTGGTCGCCGTTGCCGTTCTTGCCATATTCGTCTATGGCCTCGTGGACGTGATCCGGACTGATAAGCACCTCACCAGGGGCATCTCCAAGACAGCCTGGATCGTCGTCATGGTTGTCCTTCCGGTGGTGGGAGCGGCACTGTGGTTCATCATCGGACGGCCGCGTGGAAGCCGCCCCGCCCCGCAGTCGTACAGCCACATGACGGCGCCGGATGATGACCCCGACTTCCTGCGCAACCTGGAAATCCGCCGCCGCAACCAGGCTGAAGCCGACCGCCTGAAGAAGCTCAAGGAAGAGCTCCAGGCCAAGGAACGCAACGCCAACGGCGGAGCCTCCGGTACGGGCACGGCTGAGGGCAAGGGGAAGCCGAACGGCAACCACCGTGGCGACAACCACCCCGAAGAATCACACCACCCAGAGACCGACGCGCACGGCACCGACGAGGTCAAGTAGGTTCTCCCCCCGGTCGCCCCTGGGCCCCGAGGCCCTCGCACCGTTGCCGGGCCACTCCTCCGGCCCGCGGTTCCTCACCCCTTTGCCGATTTTGGCCGCTAAACCTCGCCCAGAGCGGCCAAAAGTGGCAAAGGGCCAGGTCATGGAGCGGCGCAAGTAGAAAGCGGCGCATGGCCCGCCCGCCCAAACATTCCGGACCCTCACTTGTCCTCCACATCGACGTCGGATTGTGGATAACCGCTGTACCCGCACGCCGCCGGGACACAATGCTCCTATGCGCCGTCCATCAGAGCTCCCCGAGGCCCTCCGCCACCGGCCCTTCACCCTGGAGCAGGCCCGGTCAGCAGGCCTGACACGGCGCCGATTGCGCGCCGGCGACCTCATGCGGCCCTGCACCGGGGCACGGGTTTCAGCAGCAGCAGAGGAAACCCTGCTGCTCCGCGTCGCTGCCGTCAGCGCGGTCACGGGTGCAATTGTCAGCCACCTCTCGGCGGCGCTGCTCTGGGGATTTCCCTTGCCCTTGGCCTGCCGAAACAGGGACGAGATCCACCTGACCTTACCCGTGGGCAGGCGAGCCCTCCGGCGCATGGGAGTTGTCGGCCACCAACTGGATCTGGAACCCGCGGAAATCACAGCGGGAAAACACGTGCAATGCACCTCTCCGCTGCGAACCTGGTTCGATCTTGCCGGAATGCTTGGGCTCGAGGACCTGGTAGTCGCCGGCGATTTCCTGCTTCGGCGGAGGAATCCGCTGTCCACCCTTGCCGAGCTGGACGGCTTCCTGGCTGCCAAGGCGGGCAAGCCGGGTTACCGCAAGTCCATGCGGGCCCGGGCTCTGTTGCGGGCCAATACAGACTCAGCCAAGGAGACGGAAGTCAGGCTGCTGCTGCGCCGCTACGGCCTTCCCGAGCCCGCCATCAACGTACCCATGTTCGATGAAATGGGCCGCTGGATCCAGGACCCGGATATGTCCTATGAGCGCGAGAGGGTGGCCATCCAGTACGACGGCGCGCATCACGCCTCGGCTGTCCAGCGACGGAGTGATATCTTCCGCGACGAGAATGCGCGGGAGGCAGGTTGGCGGGTGGTGGTGTTGACCCAGGCGGACCTCGACGTGCCCGCGCCCGGCCTGGAGCCGCGCGCCGTCACCCGGGTCCGCAAAGCGCTCGCGGAACGGGGGTGGACACCGGAACCGGCCCGCCGTCGTCGTCGTTGAACTGACTTCGTTCATCGCCCTTTTGCCGCTAATGGCCGCTAAGCCCGGGGCTTAGCGGCCAAAAGTGGCAAATCGTGGGTCGGGCCGCGCGGCACGTGAGCCAGGCGCGAGCCCCGTGCCCGGCTACAGCCCCGAGTAGGAGTGCAGGCCGTTGAAGAACTGGTTGACGATGGTGAAGTTGAAGATCACGCAGAGGTAGCCCACGATCGACAGCCACGCGGCCCGGGTGCCGGTCCAGCCGCGGGTGGCACGGGCGTGCAGGTAGCCTGCGTAAACCACCCAGATCACGAACGTCCACACTTCTTTGGTGTCCCAGCCCCAGAAGCGGCCCCAGGCCTTTTCGGCCCAGATGGCGCCGAACATGAGGGTGAAGGTCCAGCCCACGAAGGCGATCGCGTTGATGCGGTAGGACAGGTTTTCCAGGCTCAGGGCGGAAGGTACCAGGCGCATGAAGCCCAGCTTGTCCGCGCCGCCGGCCGCGATGGTTTTCTGCCGGTGCGCCTGGACCAGCTGCAGGGCGGACATCGCGAACGTCAGTGTGAAGAGTGCTGAGGACATCACGGCGATGGACACGTGGATGATCAGCCAGTAGCTCTGGAGCGCCGGCACCAGGTGACCCACGGGCGTCCAGTAGGCCACGGAGGCCGCGACGAGCATGATGATGGCCAAGCCGATCACGAACGTTCCCAGGAACCGCAGGTCGCGGCGGATCAGCACCAGCAGGAAGACGGCAACAGCCACGAACGCACCCGTGGTGAGGAATTCGTACATGTTGCCCCACGGCACCCGGCCCGCGCCAAGGGCACGCGTGACCACACCGGCAGCGTGGATCACGGCGCCCAGCACCGTCAGGGCAACCGCAACGCGGGCGGGAACGCGGCGTTCGGCGGCATAGCGCATGTCGCCGTCGGCCGTCTGCCCGGCGCCTGAACCGGCACTCTTGGACGCCCGGGCGGTAGCCGAGGACGGCCGTTCGGCGCGGCCGGCCGGTCCGCTGACGTCCGAAGCGGCGCGGTCGACGTCGGCATCGGCACGATCAACGGAGCCTCCGGCCCCCACGCCGGCGCCCACCGGAACTCTGGCCGTGGCGGACGCCGACGCCTGCGCCGCGGCCGCAGCTTTGAGGTCGACGGCGCGGAGCGCTTTGCTGCTCTTCGCCAGGTCCCAGGCGAAAGCGATAAAGGCAACCGTGTACGTGCCGGCCGCCAGCAGCATAAAGAGCTCGCTGTACTGGCCCATGGTTTCGTTGATTCCAAATGGCATTACTGGTCCTTCTTCGACTCGGCTGAGCCTGCTGTTGACTGGATGAAGTCTTCTGTGCGCGATTCCGTGGAGGCTTCGTTGGGGACATTGCCTGAAGAGGCACTGTCCGCGGGGCCATTATCCCCCGGCCCGCTGTGAGCTTTCTGGGAGTCCAGGCCCCATTCGTCCGCCAGCAGTCCGCGGATGGTCTCCGCTTCGGCCGCGAGACGGTGGTCTTCGCCGCGGGCCAGGAGCCCGTACTCCACCATGGTGCGGCCGTCCGGGTGCGATCCCGTGCGGACCCACACCCGGCGGCGGTTCACGTACAGGGATGTCACCAGCCCGGCTACGGCAAGCAGGGCAAAGATGAGGGCGTACAGCTGGCCCGGGTTGTGGTGGATGTCCACGCCGATATAGCGCTTCACGCCGTCGAAGCTGATGGAGCCTTTGCCGTCCGGCAGCGTGTAGGTGCTGCCGGGAGCGAGAGTGATGCCGCCGGCGTCGAGGTTCCGGGCGTTGAGCGGCGTCAGCTTCTTCACGTCGAGCTCGAAGACGTTCTGCGGGGAGCCCGCGTCCAGCCCGAGGTCGCCGAAGTACGAGTTCAGGGTGAGCTGCGGGTTGATCAGCTCGGGGTCCCCGCTGAAGGAAACGCCTTCCTCGGTGACGAACGCGGTGGGCAGGAAGAAGCCGGCGAAGCCCAGCTGATCCGGCTTGGCATCCGGAACCTTGATCACCACGGAAGAGTAGTAGTTGTCCCCCTGCAGCTTGGCCACCACCGGGCCCTGCATGGCGACGTTGCCGGCGCCGTCGCGGATGGTCACCACGGGGGCGTAGCCGTTGCCGGTGAGGTAGATGCTGGTGCCGCCCAGGCTGACGGGATCGTTGACCTTGAGCACCTGTTTCTCCGCCGGCGCGTCCGGGGTTTCCCGGGTGGTTACGTCCGCCTTGAAGTCGATAGGCTGGCCGAACTTGCCCTTGGATTCACGGTCGAACGTGATCTGGAACTTGTCCAGCTGGATGGAGTAGGGCTGGAGCTGGCTGCTCTGGAAGTTGGTGCCGGGGGTGAACTGGTCGTAACCCACCAGGGTGTTCACGAAGGTGTCGCCCTCCACCAGGATCCGCTGCCCGCTGTACCCGAACAGGCCGCCGGCGGCCACGGACACCAGCACGCCGATCAGCGAGGTGTGGAACACCAGGTTCCCCACTTCCCGCAGGAAGCCGCGCTCGGCCCCCAAAGAGGGCCGTGCGCCGCCGTCGTCCCTGACATCCACGCGGTAACCGCGCTTCTTCAGCTTCGCGGCAGCGTCCGCAATAGCGCTCGACGCCGGGATCCCGGCGTCCGCGGGGATCACCAGTGTGCCGTACTCGGGCAGGCGGGAGAGCCTGGCCGGGGTGCGCGGAGGCTGGGAGCGCATTGCCTTGTAGTGGGCAATCGCGCGGGGAACAACGCAGCCGATCAGCGAAATGAACAGCAGGATGTAGATGGCGGAGAACCATGCGGAGGAGTAGACGTCGTAGAGCTGGAGGGAGTCCAGGATCTTGCCGTACTCGGGGTGGTCCTTGATGTACTGCGTGACGATGGAGGGGTTCGCCGGACGCTGCGGAAACAGGGACCCGGGTACCGCGGCAACGGCCAGCAGCAGCAACAGGAACAGCGCGGTGCGCATGCTGGTCAGCTGGGTCCAGGCCCACCGCAGCATGCCCATGAGACCCAGCGCCGGAAGCGCGGCTTCCGCCTTGGCCTTGGCCACGGGGGTTTCTGCCGCGTTGTCGGGGGAAGTGTTCTCCGCTTTGTCTGCAGGAGCAGGTCTCTTCTTGTCGTTCACTCGCTCGCTCATCAGATCGGCAATTTCACATCGGTTTGGAACCAGTACTGCAGCCCGGCAACCCAGGCACCCCACACCCCGCTGGCCATCAGGATGCCCAGGACCACCAGGATTCCCCCGCCGATCCGCTGGATCGCGAGCCGGTGCTTGCGGAAGAAGGACATCACTCCGACACCGCGGCGCACGGCCAGGGCAATCAGCAGGAACGGGATGCCCAGGCCCAGGCTGTAGACGAAGGCAAGGAACGCACCCTTCGCGGCCGAGGAGCCCCCGGACATGCTGAGCAGCTGGACTGCGGAGTACGTGGGCCCGATGCACGGCGCCCACCCCAGTCCGAAGGTGATGCCCAGCAACGGTGCACCCCACAGCCCGGCGGGAGGTTTGGCGTGGATCTTGGCGTCCCGCTGCAGCCAGCTGAAGCCGCCCATGAACACCACGCCCATGACGACCACGAGGATGCCCAGCACCTGGGTGATCCAGGCGTTCTGGCCGCCGCTGATCATGGATCCCAGCTGTCCGAACGCTCCGCCCAGCAGGACAAAAATCACCGAGAAGCCGAGCACGAAGAGGCCGATTCCGGCCAGCATCCGGCCGCGCTTCTGCTTCTCCAGGTCCACGCCGGTCAGTCCGGTGACATAGCCCAGGTAGCCCGGCACCAGCGGCAGGACGCACGGTGACAGGAAGGAGACGAGTCCGGCAAGCAGTGCCACGGGAATGGCAAGCAGCAGGGAACCGTTCAGAATGGCTTCGGCGAAGGGGCTGTTCACGGTGTGGACGCCGCCATTACTCTGCCACGGCGGCGGTAATGAGGGCCTTGAGCGTGCCCTTTTGGATTTCGCCGAGGACCCGGGACGCAACCCGGCCCTGTTTATCCAGCACCAGCGTGGTGGGGACGGCCCCGGGAGGAACCAGCCCGGAGACAGCGAGGAGTACGCCGCCATCCTTGTCATTGAAGCTGGGGTAGGTCAGGTTGAACGTCTTGTCGAACGCCTCAGCGGCGGCCTTCTCATCGCGGAGGTTCACGCCGTAGAACTGCACGCCCTGCTCCTTGAATTCCTGGTGGAGGGCTTCCAGCGACGGCGCCTCGACGCGGCACGGCGCACAGGCAGCGAACCAGAAGTTGAGCACGGTCACCTTGCCGACGAAGTCCGCGGACTCCACGGCGGTGCCGTCGAAGAGGGTCCCCTTAATGGTGACGGCGGATTTCCGGTCGGCAGCGGCGAATTCGGTTACGGACCCGTCCCCGGCCACGTAGTTCTTGTTGTCCCCGGCTTTGGCCTGCTTGGCCAGTGCGTCCTCCTGGGCACACGCGGAAAGCCCCAGGGTAAGGGCGGCCAGCCCCAGGCCGCCTGCGGCCAGGACGCTGCGGCGCGAGGCGGAGCGCATCACGCCATCACCTGCATTGTTTGCCTTCTCGAAGGGGGATCCGGCCACGCTCAAGCCCCCGGAGTGTTCGAGGCGCCGGGCAGGAGCGCGGCAGCAGGCTCGCTGTAATCGACCCGGAGGAGGGTGCCGTCGTCGTCGAACACCAGCGAGGTGATGGACGTCAGGGTGCATTCGCGCTTGCGCGGATCATGCCAGAGGGGCTTGCCCTCGGCACTCAGGCGCGTGGACCAGATGGGGAGCTGATGGCTGACCAGGATGGCTTCGGCGTGGTCGCCGCCCAGCTCAATGGCACGGCGGCGGGCGTCCTGCACCGCGGCGATGACGCGGGCGGCCTGGTCCTTGTAAGGCTCACCCCAGGACGGAACGAAGGGGTTCCGCAGGTACGGCCAGTGCCTTGGCTTGCGGAGCTCGGCCTTGTTGACCTTGAGGCCTTCGAAGTGGTTCTCAGCTTCGATGATGCGGGCCTCAGTGTGGATTTCGAGGTTCAGCGCTTCCGCTATGGGGAGGGCGGTTTCCTGCGCGCGAGTGAGCGGCGAGGCCACCAGGTGCACGATGTTAGCCCCGCCGGCTACGCGCTCACCGAAGTGCACAGCGAGCGTCTTGGCCATCTGCTGCCCGAGTTCGGAGAGGTGGAATTCCGGCAGCCGTCCGTAAAGGATGCCGTCCGGATTATGGACCTCGCCGTGGCGAAGGAGATGAACAGTGGCTTGGGGCATGTGTACCAGTTTCTCAAAGATGTCGGGTGATCTGAAATCTTCTACAGAGAGTAGAACTGAGACGTTTTGAAAAATGTTCCCTGGAGTTGGAATAAAAGATGCAAATGCATGTTTATACTGGGTGAAGCAGTTAGTTGAGACTTCAACCAAGAAGTTTCGGCTGGCGATCAGATGTCCTTCCGCAAGAGACTTTCAATCCAAGATCACAAGGAGCAACACCATGGCACTGCCCGCCAACACCACCACCGGCACCTGGACCCTCGACAACTCGCACAGCGAAATCGGCTTCACCGTGCGTCACGCAGGCATCAGCAAGGTCCGCGGCCAATTCAAGGACGCCGCAGCGACCCTGGAACTTTCCGAGAACGTTGCCGACTCCAAGGTCAACGCCACCATCCAGACCGCCAGCTTTGACTCGGGCGACGCCAACCGCGACGGCCACGTCCGCGGCGAAGACTTCTTCGACGTCGAAAAGTTCCCGGAAATCTCCTTCGTTTCCAACGCGATCGTGCCCAAGGGCGACGCTTACGAACTCCAGGGCGATCTGACCATCAAGGGCGTCACCCGCCCTGTGGCTCTCGAAACCGAGCTCCACGGTGTGGCCGTGGATCCCTTCGGCAACACCCGCGCCGGCCTCACCGCCGAAACCACCATCAGCCGCAAGGACTTCGGCCTGACCTGGAACGCTGTCCTCGAAGCCGGTGGCGTGCTGGTCAGCGACAAGGTTGCCATCAACCTCGAGCTCGCGTTCATCGCACCTGCCGCGTAGTTTCTTCGCTTCGTAGGTACACAGCACCCCGCTCCGTCACCGCGACGGAGCGGGGTGCTGTGTTTAAGGCGGCCGCTGACGCCGGCGGCCGCCATCGGCCGCCCAGAATACCTCCTTCGAATGATCCACCCCCGGGCCGGAGCGCGGTACGGTTGAACCAAACCATGCTGGGGGCAGGGAACCGTTACTGATCCCGGTACCCGTTTAATCAGTAGTCGACCCGCAAAGGACCAACTATGAGCACGCCTCCAGCAAACCCGGCCAACCCGAACGAACCTGAGAACGGCAAGCCCGGCCCCGACGCTCCCCAGTACGGCCAGAACGCGCCGGAATCCCCCGCAGCGCCGCAGTACGGCCAGAACGCGCCGGAATCCCCGGCAGCTCCCCAGTACGGCCAGCAGCCCCCCGCAGCACCCCAGTACGGGCAGAACGCACCGCAGTACGGCCAGCAGCAGTACGGCCAGCAGCCCCCCGCAGCGCCCCAGTACGGGCAGAACGCACCGCAGTACGGCCAGCAGCAGTACGGCCAGCAGCCCCCCGCAGCACCGCAGTACGGGCAGCAGCCGCCCTTCGGTCAGGCGCCGCAGCAGTACGGCCAGTCCCCGTATGCCCAGTACCCGTCCGAACAGCCACAGGGTGTCGCCGCCGGCGGTGTGCCGAAAATGGTCAACAACGCGTTCTGGATGATCATCGCAGCGGGCGTCCTGTACATCATTTCCATGCTGGTAGCCATTCCTGCCTTGGACGATCCCGCCATGCGGAACCAGTTCGAGGACCAGATGAGGGCCAGCGGTGCGGACGTCGACTTTGAGTCCATCAAGGGCCTTGTGATCGGCATGATGGTGGTCTTCGGCCTCATCGGCGCCGGCCTCTACGCCCTGGTTGCCTTCAACGTGCGCAAGGGCAAGAACTGGGCCCGCATCCTCGGCACCGTCTTCGCAGCCCTGTCGATCTTCAGCCTGGTTCCGTTCAGCATCGGCACCATCTCGGCTTTGCTTGGCATCGCCGCCATCGTGATGCTTTACCTCCCGGCGTCCGCACCGTACTTCCGGAAGCAGCAGCCTTTCGGCAGCCCCTACTCGCAGCCGGGCAACCCGTACGGCCGCTAACCCTGCCAGCACCACAGTTCCAGCCGGAGGGCGTGGACTTTGGACGGCCCGGGCGACACCAGTCGCCGGCCCCGGAGTCCGCGCCCTCTGCGTTTGCCCGGATGTTCCTTGAGCCGAAATTGAGCCGCAAACTATGCACAGAAAGCCCCCGCACACGGTACCGTGTTAGCAAAATCACGCTGGGGGCAGGAAGACGTGGCTGATCCCGGTGGCTGATTGCCCGTTAGCCGACTCGTAAAGGATCAACCATGAGCACTCCGCCCGTCCCGCCGTCGTACCCCGGCGATTCCCCGTCCGGCGGGCAATACGGCCAGCAGCCGCAGTACGGGCAGGGCCCGTCGCCCTTCGCGCAGGCACCGCAGTTCGCTCAGGCGCCCCAGTATGGCCAACCTGCTCAGTACGGCGCACCGGCTCAGTACGGGCAGCCACAGAACAGTCAGCCACAGTACAGTCAGCCGCAGTACGCGCAGGCACAGCAGCCGCAGCAGTTCGGGAACCAGCAGTACACGGTGTACCCCTCGGAGCTGCCGCAGCGGGGAAACTCGGCGGCAAGTGCCGCTCCCCCGTTGGTGAACATCTCTTTCTGGCTGTTAATCGTTGCTTGCCTCCTCTGGGTTGGCTCGGTGCTCCTCTCGCTGGGTTCCATCGACGACCCCGCCATGCGCCGGGCGTTTGATGCCAGGCTGGCAGCCAGCCGGGCTGACGTGGATTTCGAGGCACTCAAGGGCATCATCGTTGGAATGGTGATGCTGATCGCGGCCGTCGGAGTGCTGCTGTATGCGCTGGTGGCGTTCAACATCCGGAAGGGCCGGAACTGGGCCCGGATCCTCGGCACCATCCTGGCGGCATTCTCACTGCTGGGCGTTCTCCAAATGGGGCTCGGAACGCCGTCCATCCTCGCCGGAGTGGCTGCAATGGTGCTCCTCTACCTACCCTCCGCCGCGCCGTATTTCAGGAAGTACCACCCGTTCGCAAGCCCGTACGGCCAGCCGGGCTACCCCTACGGCCGCTGAGGGCAGTACTACTCCCCGTCCTCCGGGGCCTGGATCCGCTGGGCGTGGTAGGCCAGGATCTGCAGCTCGGTGGCCATGTCCACCTTGCGCAGGTTCACGCCCGGCGGGACCTGGAGCATGACCGGCGCAAAGCTGAGGATGCTCCGCACTCCTGCGGCGATGACGCGGTCGCACACGCCCTGCGCCACGGCGGCAGGCAGCGCCAGCACCACCATGTTGGCGCCGGTCCGCTGGAGGACCGGTTCGAGGTCCGCGACGTCACTGACCCGCAGCCAGCCCACCTCGTTGCCCACCACCATCTGGTCTGCATCGAAAATGGCCACGACGTCGAATCCGCGCGATTCGAAGCCGCCGTACCGCGCAAGCGCCTTGCCGAGGTTGCCGGCGCCCACGATTGCCACTTTCCAGTCGCGGGTGAGCCCGAGCGCGGCGGAGATGTTGCGGCTGAGGTACTGCACTTCGTAGCCAACGCCTCGGGTGCCGTAGGACCCCACATGCGAGAGGTCTTTCCGGAGGGTGGACGAGCTGACGCCGGAGGCTTCGGCCAGGGACTCTGAGGAGACGCGTTCGACGCCTTCGGCCAGCATGGTGGTGAGGGCGCGCAAATAGATGGTCAGCCGTGCCACGGCCGCGGGCGGAATCTGCTTGGCCGCAGTTCCGCTGTCCCCGTGAACAGCCTCGGGGGATGAATCCAGCGAAGTCACTATCTGCTCCATTGCGTCGCGTTGTGAGTCCACTCTAGAGCCCCGTCCGCACTGCCAACAAAGCAGAAGTCGCCGCGCCTATTTGGCCGCAGCCTGGCGAAGGATCCGCTCAAGGCGGGTTTCGTCGATCTTCCAGAAGTCACGCTGGATCCCGTCCACCAGGACCACGGGGATCTCTTCGGCGTAACGCTCGCGCAGCTCCGGATGGTTGTCCACCAGTTGTTCCGTCCACTCAAGTCCCAGGGCGGCAGTGACCCGTTCGACGGCGTCGCGCGCCGCCTCGCACAGGTGGCAGTCAGCTTTGGTGATGAGGACGACGTCGGGTTTTGCCATGCCTCAACCGTAGCCCGGGCCGCCGCTCCGCCGCGACGGCAGGCCCGTGACAGCCTGGACCGGCCCATTGACTAGACTCAAGTCATGCCCGAGGAGAAGTACGTCGCCGTAGTCCGGCAGCCGGCCGGTGCGTTGCAGCACGGCGAGGCTGCCTTCTTCGACGTCGATAACACCCTCATGAAGGGCGCCAGCCTCTTCCACGTAGCCCGGAAAATGCATCAGCGCGGCGCGTTCACCCTGCCGCAGGCGGCCGGGATGGCCTGGAAGCAGTTCAAGTTCGTCCTCCGCGGCGAGAACATGGATGACGTCCACGCGGTCCGGGACTCGGCCTTGACGCTGGCTGCCGGAATCACGGTGGAGGACATCAAGGCCCTCGGCGAAGAAGTCTTCGACGAAATGATTGAGTCCAGGATCTGGCCCGGCACCAAGGCACTGGCCCAGCAGCACCTCCGTGTGGGGCGCATGGTGTGGCTGGTGACCGCTACCCCCATCGAGGTGGCCACGGTGATTTCCACCCGGCTGGGCCTGACCGGTGCCCTGGGAACAGTGGGCGAGATCGAGAACGGTGCCTACACCGGCCGGCTGGTGGGCGACATCCTGCACGGCCAGGCCAAAGCGGTGGCTGTCCAAGGCATTGCTGATGCCGAGGGCCTGGACCTCCAACGGTGCTGGGCCTACAGCGATTCGCACAATGACATCCCGCTGCTAAGCATGGTGGGCCATCCCGTGGCCATCAACCCCGACTCCCGGCTCCGCCGCCACGCCCGCGAAAACAACTGGCCGGTGTACGACTTCCGCTCGGGACGCCGCGCCGCCACGCTCGGACTGAAGGCGGCCACGGTTGGCGGGGCCGTGTACGGCCTCTGGAGGGGCTTCACGCGCTTCCGCGGCCCCACGGTCTAGTCGCCTAGTCGCGGCCCGCCCCAGCTCCAGGCCTGCCCTTGCAGCGGACGTCGCAGGGATTCACCCGGCCCAAAGAAAAATGCCCGCTGCCAAAGGCAACGGGCATCTCACGCTGTAGGAAGTATCTCTACTTCTTGTTACGGCGCTGGTGGCGGGTCTTACGAAGCAACTTGCGGTGCTTCTTCTTGGCCATACGCTTGCGACGCTTCTTAATAACTGAACCCACGAAAGTTCCTTACAAACTAGATGGAGTACCTGTCTGATGGAAGAGGTCCGTGGACTAGGCAACAGACTAAACAACAAACAGATTCTTACAATAACGAAAAACGTTCCCTAACAGGGTACCGCTTATCCGGCGCACCCACTGACCGCACTCCGTTTGTGGCAGCTCAGGCGGTGTCCGACTGGCCTTCCACGACAGCACCCTTGACGTACTGTTCGACGGCGGACTCCGGCACCCGGAAGGACCGGCCGAAGCGGACGGCCGGCATCTCTCCGGAATGGACAAGGCGGTACACGGTCATTTTGGAAACGCGCATGAGCTCGGCCACTTCGGCCACAGTCAAGAACTGAGCGTTCGAGAAGTTCGACTCTGCGGACATTTCCCTTATTCCTTTGTTAACAGCTGATAAAGGCAACCCCATTGAAACCCCATTGCGGTGTGCCGATGCTGAGCCATCAACCTACCCTGTGCTAGTTACTCTAGTGGCTGATGGTGCCATTGTGAAAGTCATTGGGCGGTACCAGTTTTCGGCGGATCCGGGGGAAAATCAGCCCTCCAGCGCGCCACGCCGCTTGCGCGCGGATGCTGCCAGCTGGCCCAGCACCGACGCCGTGACGTCCCATTCCATGCAGGCATCCGTCACGCTCTGGCCGTAGACCAGTGCGTCAGTGCCGGCCGCGTGGTCGGCCACATCGAGGTTCTGCGCCCCGCCCACGAGGAAGCTCTCCAGCATGACGCCGGCAATCGCCGCGGCCGCCGCTCCGCCGTCTTCCAGCTGCGCGCCGATTTCGAGCGCCACCTCGGCCTGGCGGTGGTGGCTCTTGCCGCTGTTGGCGTGGCTGGCGTCCACGATCAGCCGGGGGTTGAGCTGCTTGCCGGCCAGTTTCGCCGAGGCCGCTTCGACGTCCGCCGCGGAGTAGTTGGGGCCCTTGCGTCCGCCGCGGAGGATCACGTGTGTGTCCGGGTTGCCGGCGGTGGCCACGAGTGCGGCCCGGCCATCGCCGTCGATCCCCAGGAAGGCCTGGGATGCCGCGGCGGCGCTGCAGGCATCGACCGCAACCTGGAGGTCGCCGTCGGTCCCGTTCTTGAATCCAATGGGCATGGACAGTCCGGAGGCCAGCTGGCGGTGGATCTGGCTTTCGGTGGTGCGGGCACCGATGGCGCCCCAGGAGACGAGGTCTGCCATGTACTGCGGGCTGATTGGTTCCAGGAACTCCGTGGCCGTGGGAAGGCCCAGCGACGTGACCTGCTTCAGGAACTGGCGGGCGGCACGCAGTCCGGTGGCGATGTCATGGCTGCCATCCAGGTGGGGATCATTGATGAGGCCCTTCCAGCCCACCGTGGTGCGCGGCTTCTCGAAGTAGGTCCGCATGACGATCAGCAGGTCTTCCTTGTGCTTCTCCGCCTGGCTCACCAGCCGGCGGGCGTATTCCAGGCCGGCCTTGGGGTCGTGGATGGAGCAGGGTCCCACGATCACCAGCAGGCGGTCGTCCACGCCGTCCATGATGGCCCGGACTTCGTCCCTGCCGCGTTCGACGACGTCTGCCACCCGGGCGTCCAGCGGCAGTTCAGCGATCATGTCCTGGGGCGACGGCAGGGCCTGGAATTCGCTGACGCGCAGGTTCGAGGTGGATTTCTGCGCGGACGCAGGGCCTTCCGGGGAACCTTTGGTTTCCGGGGAAGTGGAAGGCTGTGTTTCGGTGGCTGCTGCGGTGCTCATGTGTGCGGGTCCTGTTCCGGATGGTGCGGAGCGGGCCCAGATCAGAACCCGCCGGAGAAATGGCGAAGGGCAGAGAATGATCTCTGCCCTGTTGGCTCTGAAGGAAAGTTGGATGCGTGTCAGTTAGACGCGGGCCCCTCCAGAGCCAACGAAAAATACGCATACCAACGGTTAGTCATAGCCACGACCATAACCGCCGCACGCACCGTCCGCAAATTCATGCTCATTTCGCGACCTCATATTGCGGAGCCCTAACCGCGCGGCCCTCCCCCAACTGACTGGCAGTTAACGCTCCGAAAACGCGATTTCGCAGCGTTAAGTGCGAGTCAGTTGGGTGGGCCGGAGAAGCGGAACCTCAGCCGAGCAGCTTGCGCAGGTACTCCAGCTGGCGGTTCCACTGGTGTTCCTGGCCGCCCTCGTGGTTGTTGAAGCGGTACACCTCGATCTCCTTCGCCGGAGCCTCGTTTCCAGCGGCTGTTCCGTAGGCATTGAAGCTGGCAAAGACCGTCGACGGCGGGCAGATGTCATCCGCCTGCGCGGCCGAGAACAGCGCCGGGGCCGTTGCCGCCCGTCCCAGATTGACGCCGTCGAAGTAGTTCAGCACGGCCAGGATCGGCTCGTAGCGGTCGCGGTGGCGGGCCAAGAACGCGGCGATTTCGGGATAGGGCCCGCGCGGCGTGATGTCGATGGCGCGGGGAAAGTCCTGCAGGAACGGCACATCCGGCAGCGCCGCGATCACGCCGTCGAGCCTCCCGGCTGCGAGGCCGGCCACGGCAACGGTGATACCGCCGCCCTGGCTGACTCCCGCCACCACAACCCGTGAGGCATCGACGGCGGGATGGGCCTGCGCCGCTTCCACCGCACGGAAGGCGTCCACGTAGACCCGGCGATAGTAGTAGTCCTCGCGGCTTCCGACACCGCGGGTCATGAGTCCCGCGTGCGCCACATCGCCCGCGGAGGGATGCGGGTCCGCCGTGTGGCCCAGGAGTCCGCCGTAGCCCTGCCCCCGGGTATCCATGATGAAGTGCGCGTAGCCGGCCTGCGCCCACTTGGTGTCCTGGTTCGACAGCCCGCGGCCGCCCGAATACCCCACGTACTGCACGACGACGGGAAGCGGCTCGTCCGCGGGCCTGGTCGCCGGCAGGTGCAGCCAGCCCTTCACCCGGGAACCGCCGAAGCCTGCGAACGTGACGTCGAAGGTGTCGATCACCGTCAGGTAGTTGTCCACGGGTTCGAAGACCGCGTCCAGCGGGTATTCCCGGGCTTCGCTGATGGTGCGGTCCCAGAAGGCGTCAAGATCCGCGGGTGCGGTGACGCCGGAAGTGTAGTTACGGAGCTGCTCAAGCGGTAGGTCGAAGAGGGGCATCGGTATTCCGGTTCTGTGAAGCGGGCTGATAGGTACGTTGTGGTGATCGTGTCAGGCGGATCCTGCAGTTTCCAGCCGCCACGGCGACAGGTTGAGGACTGTGTCCGAGTGCGGCCGGAGGTGAAGTTCCTGGACGCGGTTACCGTAACGGACCGCAATGACCTGGTCCGTCCCGGCTGAGAATGAGGCCCCTGCCAGGCGCCCCGCACGCCACTCCAACGAGACACGGATGCCCAAACGGGCCCGCAGGCCGGAAGCACCGCCGTCGGGCAGGTCCGGCGGAAGAGCCGGCAGCAGCTCGATCTCCCGGACTGCTCCGTGGGTTGCGCTGTGATGGATCCGGTGGCTTTGCAGCAGGCACTCGGCGATGCCGGCTACGTAGCCCAGGTTTCCGTCGATCTGGAACGGCGGATGCGCGCCGACGAGGTTCGGATACAGGCCTCCGCTCTGCCCTCCCCGGTCCGTGGCCATGTCCCGAAAAAAGAGCCGCAGCAGGGCGTTGACGTTTGCCGGCTGGCGCAGCCGTGCGCGCAGCAGGATCTTCCACGCCAGGGACCAGCCGGTGGACTCGTCGCCGCGGGAATCGAGGCTGGCAGCGACGGCTGCTTCCAGTTCCGGGCCTAGGTGCGCGTCGCCGGGGTAAGCCGGGTACAGGTGGCTGACGTGCCGGTGCTCGGGTTCCCATTCGGGGGGATCGGCCAGCCATTCCCGGACGCGGCCGTCCCTGCCCGGACCCGGGCAGGGAATGCGGGGCAGCGCCTCCCGGGCCTCGGCAACCACGGGATCCCCTTCCAGCCCGAGGTCTTCAGCCAGTGTGCACAGCATGGTCAGGACATCACGGACCAGGACCAGGTCCAGGCTGGAAGACTCCCCTGCTGCGGCACGTTCCCCGCTATCCGTTGCGAAGCTGTTCTCGGGCGACGTGGACGGGCTGGTGCCCACAGAGCCGTCCGGCAGCACGGTCAGCAGATCCAGCGCGAACGCGGCGGCGCCCCGAATGGCAGGCCACGCCCTGTCCCGGGCGAACTCCCCGGCGCCGCCAAACTGCAGGTGCTCCCACAGGTGCCGGACCAGCCACAGCCCGGCCATGGGCCAGAAGGACCACGCCGGTGAGTGGCTGCCGTGGCCCACGGGTTTGCTGTAACCCCAGATGTCCGAGTTGTGGTGAACCGCCCAGCCGCGTGCACCGTAGTACTCCTGTGCCGTGCGTGCACCGGTCACCTGAAGGGTCTCGATGAGCGCAAACAGCGGCTCGGCGCACTCCGCCAGACCGGTCGGCTCGGCGCCCCAGTAATTCATCTGCAGATTGATGTTGGTGGTGAAGTTTGAGCTCCAGGGTGCGGGGAGATCGTTGTTCCAGATCCCTTGCAGGGTGGCGGGTGTGCCGCCGGCGCGTGAGCTGGAGATCAGGAGGTAGCGGCCGTAGTTGAACAGGAGTTCGGCCAGCCCGGGGTCCGCAGCGAGCGGCCCGCCGGGATGGGCGTTGGCCCGGAGCAGCCGCTCAGCGGTGTTGGTCCCCGTCCAGGCCGGCACGTCCAGCCGCAGCCGCGCCTTACCGTAGAGCTCGCCATGGCTCCGCAGGTGCCGGGCCAGGAGGGCGGCACGGCCGGTTCCCTGGGCCTGGGCCAGCCTTCCGGCCGCCGTCGCCGCGGCAGTCGCCGCGGTGCCGCCGGCTTGCGGTTCCCCGCCCCGGCGGCTGAATGTTGTCTCCGTGGTGACGAACACCACGGCGTGCCGGACGCCGGAGGCGGCCATTCCGACGTCGGACGCTTCCGCTTCCTGGCCGTCGTGCTCCCAGGTGACGGACACGGCGCCGTGCAGGCTGAGCGAATCGTCCTCCGAGTACTCCACCGCACCGCCGTCGTGGACAGGTGCGACGTCGGACGGCAGCTTGAGTTCCAGGCAGGAGCCGGTGCGCCGCAGCACGCGCAGCGGCGAATCCAGCCGGACGGTCAGGTCTAGGCCGGCCGGCAGCTCCGTATCCACGGAAATGACCAGGACGGAGGGGTCGTGGCTGGCGAAAGCCTCCACCCGGACGCCGGAGCCGGCTGCCTGGAACGCGGTGGTGGCGACGGCACGGGACAGGTCCAGGGCGCGGCTGTACCCGGAGATTTCGCCGGCGCCGCCCGCGGTGCTGCCGCTGCTGTTGCCGGGCGAATTGTTACCGGAAACGGGACTGGTGCCGAGGTACAGGTCTGCGAACGGCAGGAATGCCTGCGAGTGCCGGTGCTGGAGTGCCTTCAGCACGTCCTCGGCGGCATGGTGTTCCCCGGCCGCGACAAGCCGGCGCGCATCCGCAATGATCGCGGAAGCCTGCTCCCGACTGAAGTGCGGCGGCCTCTCCTGGCTGTGCGGCGACCCGGACCATGCCGTGCCGTCGTTCAGCTGGAAGCGGTGTTCCGCGGGACCGCCGAACACCATGGCCCCGAGCCGGCCGTTCCCCAGGGGAAGTGCCTCGAGCCAGTCGGACGCGGACGCGTCGTAGCGCAGGATGTCTTCGGGCATCTCAGGCTGTTCCCTTCACCGCTCAGACCAGCGCCGCCTGGTAGCTTTCCAATGGCTGCGAGCCGCGCACGAGTGCCCTGAGCTCGCCGGGCCCGCCCGACACCACACCTGCCGCCCGGGCCTGGACCAACACGTTACCAAGAGCAGTGGCCTCGACAGGGCCCGCAATGACCCGCTTGCCGGTGGCATCGGCCGTGAGCTGGCACAGGAGCCGGTTTTGCGAGCCTCCGCCCACGATGTGCACCACGTCCACGGGCACGTCCGCCAGGCGTTCCGCGTCGGCGATGGTCCGGGCGTAACCGGCAGCCAGGCTGTCCAGGATGCAGCGGGTGATCGCCGCGGGGTTGTCGGTGAGGACGTCGCCGGTGTTGCGGACAGCAGCGCGGATGCGTTCGGGCATGTTGTCCGGTGCGATGAAGTAGGGATCGTCCGCGTTGATCTGGGGTCCGCCGAACGGCAGCGCGGCGGCGGCTGCCAGCAGTTCGTCCAGCGTCGCCGTGTATCCCTGCTGCGCCCACGTCCGCTGGCATTCGCTGAGCAGCCAGAGCCCGCCGACGTTGCGGAGGTAGCGGATGCTGCCGTCCACGCCGCGTTCGTTCGTGAAGTTGGCCTGCCGGCTCGCCTCGGTGAGCACCGGCTTCCGGAGTTCGACGCCCACCAGCGACCAGGTCCCTGACGAGATGTAGGCGAAATTCCCGTGTTCGGCGGGGACGGCGGCGACGGCGGAGGCGGTGTCGTGTGAGCCGACGGCCACCACCGTCGTTGCCTGGGCCAGTCCCGTGCGCGCGGCGATGCCGGGCAGCAGGGTACCCACGGTTTCGCCGGGCTGGATCAGCGGCGGGAACAGGTTCTTCGGGAGCCCGAGGGCGGTGAGGAATTCGGTGGCCCACTCCCCCGCAACGGCGTCGAAGAGCCCGGTGGTGGAGGCGTTTGTGGCCTCGGTGCGGCGCTGCCCGGTGAGCAGGAACGCGACCAGGTCAGGGATGAGCAGGGCCTGCAGCCCGTCCAGGTCCGGTTCGCTGGCCAGCTGGTAGAGGGTGTTGAACTGCAGGAACTGCAGCCCGGTGGTGGCGTAGAGCCGGGCCGGGTCCAGTTTCTGGTGGACCCGGGCGACGGCGGCGCGGCTGCGGTCATCCCGGTAGCTGAAGGGCTGCGCAATGAGTTTGCCGGCAGCGTTGACCAGCCCGTAGTCCACCGCCCAGGTGTCGATTCCGATGCTGCTGATGGTCTCGCCCCGCTCCCCGGCGGCGCGGGCCGCGGCAGCGAGGCCGGTGAGGACCTCGGCGAAGAGGGCGTCGAAATCCCAGCGCAGGCCGCCGTCGGACTCCACCACACCGTTCGGGAAGCGGTGGACGGTTTGCAGCCTGGCACTTTCCGAACCGGCCCCGCCGGAGACCCGGCCGAGGATGACCCGCCCGGAAGAGGCGCCGATGTCGACGGCGGCAAACACACTGCCGGCGGACAGGCCGCCGTCGACACCCGAAACGTGCCCGCTCATCGCAGGAAGGCAGCGGCCACGCCGGCGTCCACGGGAATGTGGAGCCCGGTGGTGTGGGACAGTTCGGCGCTGGTCAGCACGGCCGCGGCGTTGGCCACGTTCTCCGGCAGGACTTCGCGCTTGAGCAGGGTGCGCTGGGCGTAGTACTTGCCCAGTTCCTGCTCGTCCACCCCGTAGACAGCGGCGCGCTTGGCGCCCCAGCCGCCGGCGAAGATGCCCGAGCCGCGGACCACGCCGTCGGGGTTGATGCCGTTGACGCGGATGCCGTATTCGCCCAGTTCGGCTGCGAGGAGCCGGACCTGGTGGGCCTGGTCGGCCTTGGTGGCGGAGTACGCGATGTTGTTCGGGCCGGCGAACACGGAGTTCTTCGAGGAGATGTAGATGATGTCCCCGCCCATGTCCTGGTCAATCATGATCTTCGCCGCGGCCTTGGAGACGAGGAAGGAGCCCTTGGCCATGACGTTGTGCTGCAGGTCCCAGTCCTTCTCCGTGGTTTCCAGCAGCGGCTTGGAGATGGACAGCCCGGCGTTGTTGACCACCAGGTCCAGCCCGCCGAATGCCAGCACCGCTTCCTGGATGGCGGCGGCGACCTGGGCTTCGTCCGTGACGTCCGCCTGCACGCCGATGGCCGCGTCCGGGCCGCCGAGTTCCGCGGCCACGGCTTGCGCGTTCTCCAGGTTCAGGTCCGCGATCACCACGCAGGCGCCTTCCGCGGCGAGGCGGGTGGCAATCGCCTTGCCGATGCCCGACGCCGCACCCGTCACCAGTGCAATGCGGGTGGCATGCGATTTCGGCTTCGGCATCCGGGCCAGCTTGGCTTCCTCCAAAGACCAGTACTCGATCCGGAACTTCTCGGATTCCTCGATCGGGGCATAGGTGGAGATTGCTTCCGCGCCGCGCATCACGTTGATGGCGTTGAGGTAGAACTCACCGGCCACGCGTGCGGTCTGCTTGTTCGCGCCGAAAGAGAACATGCCCACCCCCGGCAACAGCACGATCGCCGGGTCCGCACCGCGCAACGCCGGGCTCTCCGGAACCGCGTGGCGGTCGTAGTAGGCCTGGTAGTCCTCGCGGTAGTCGGCGTGCAGTTCCTGCAGCCGGGTGATCGAGTCCTCAACGGACGCATCCGCGGGCAGGTCCAGGATCAGCGGCTTGACCTTGGTGCGCAGGAAGTGGTCCGGGCAGGACGTGCCCAGGGCGCCCAGGCGCGGGTGCTCTGCGGCTTCCAGGAAGTCAAGGACGACGGCGTCATCGCTGAAGTGCCCCAGCTGCGGTTTGTCCGTGGACGCCAGCCCGCGGATCACCGGCGCCAGCGCGGCAGCTTTGGCGCGGCGTTCGGCTTCGGGAAGCGCGCCGTAGCCGGGCAGCTTCGGACCGAAGGGTTCGGGGCGGCCGTTTTCCGCGATGAACTTTTCAGCCTGGTCGATGATCCACAGCGAGTTGGCTTCGGCTTCTTCGCTGGTGGCGCCCCAGGCGGTGATGCCGTGGCCGCCCAGGATGGTGCCCACGGCCTGCGGGTTGGCGTCCTTGATCGCGGCGATGTCCAGGCCCAGCTGGAACCCGGGCCGGCGCCACGGAACCCACACCACCTTGTCACCGAAAATCTTGGTGGTCAGCGCCTCCCCGTCCACGGCCGTGGCAATCGCGATGCCCGAATCCGGGTGCAGGTGATCCACGTGCGCGGCGTCCACGAGCCCGTGCATGGCGGTATCGATCGAGGGTGCAGCGCCGCCCTTGCCGTGCAGGCAGTAATCAAATGCGGCCACCATTTCGTCTTCGCGGTCCACCCCGGGGTAGACGTTCTTCAGTGCGTTCAGCCGGTCCAGGCGGAGCACGGCAAGGTTTTCCTTCTTCAGCGTGCCAAGGTCCCCGCCGGAGCCCTTGACCCAGAGGAGCTGGACGTCATCGCCCGTGACCGGGTCCTTCTCCGTGCCCTTTGCCGAGGTGTTGCCGCCGGCGAAGTTGGTGTTCCGTTTGTCCGCTCCGAGGCGGTTGGACCGGGAAATTAGTTCTTCAACAGTTTTGTTAGTCATGCCCTATGCGCCCCATCCGGCTTGCTGGCCGCCCACGCGGTCCTCGTTGATCTGTTTCTGGTAGCCGCTGGCTTTGAAGGCGGCCATCGGGTCCGCGGGCAGGCCGCGGGATTCACGCCATGCGGCCAGGGCCGGTCGGACGTCCGTGTAGAAGGCGTCGTTGAAGACGGCGTTGGCTGCCAGGACGTCGCCGTTCCGCTGGGCCTCACCCAGGGCCGCGGTGTCCACCATGAGCGCACGCGCCGTCATTTCCTGGACGTTGAGCACCGATCGGATCTGGCCCGGGATCTTCTCCTCCAGGTTGTGGCACTGGTCCAGCATCAGCGCCACGCCGGAATTCCTGCCGAAGCCGCCGCCGCGGATGACCTCGTACATGATGCGGAACAGCTGGAACGGATCCGCGGCGCCGACGATCAGGTCGTCATCCGCGTAGAACCGCGAGTTGAAGTCGAAGGAACCGAGCTTGCCCAGGCGCAGCAGCTGCATGACGATGAATTCGATGTTGGTGCCCGGGGCGTGGTGGCCGGTGTCCAGGCAGACGTACGCCTTCTCCCCCAGCGCCAGGGTCTGGGCGTAGGAAGTGCCCCAGTCCGGAACATCGGTGTGGTAGAAAGCGGGCTCGAAGAACTTGTACTCCAGCACCAGGCGCTGATCCTCCCCGAGACCGGCGTAGATCTCCTGGAGGGACTCCGCCAGGCGGTCCTGCCGGCCGCGGATGTCGTCCTGGCCCGGGTAGTTGGTGCCGTCAGCCAGCCAGATCTTCAGGTCACGGGAGCCGGTGGCGTGCATGATGTCGATGCATTCAAGGTGGTGGTCGATCGCGCGGCGGCGGACCGATTCGTTCGAGGATGTCAGGGAACCGAACTTGTACTCGTCATCCTGGAAGGTGTTCGAGTTGATGGTGCCCAGGCCCACGCCCAGGCCCGCCGCGTACTCGCGCAGTGCGGCGTAGTCATCCACCTTGTCCCACGGAATATGCAGGGCAACCGTGGGCGCCAGGCCCGTCAGTTCGTGCACCTTGGCGGCATCCGCGATCTTCTCCTGCACGGTCCGGGGAGTGCCCGGCGTGCCGAACACCTTGAAGCGGGTACCCGAATTTCCATAGGCCCACGAGGGAACCTCGATGGCAAGCTCCTCGAGCCTGCCCAGCGCCGTTGCTACGTCATTCATGATGGTTCTTTCCAATGTCTTGTGCTGCTGCGGTATTTGGGTGTGGTGCTGCGGCCCCGCTGCTGGAGCCCGGGTGATTCAGCTTGCGGTGGACTCCGCCGCCGCAAGCTGATCGTCAAGATTGAAGACTTCCCCGAGGACCTGGAACCCTTCATCGGGTGCGCGGTCCGGGTTTTCCGGGTTGTCAAAAAGAGCGGCCATTTCCGCCTGCCAGCGGGCGTTGACTTCGGTGAGCGCCATCCGCGCCCTGACGGCGTCGAAGTCGTCGCATTCCACGTAGCCCACCAGCAGGCCGTCCGCGCCAAGGAAGAGCGAGTAGTTGTGCCAGCCTGCATCCTTCAGCGCACGGAGCATCTCCGGCCAGACGGCGGCGTGCCGGCGCCTGTACTCATCGATCAGTCCGGGCTGGACTGAGGAGCGAAAACACACCCTCATCTGCGACTCTCCTGAAATTCCGATTCTTTGAATCGTTTCATTGTTACGATTCAAAGTACTCTTGAAGTCGAGTGGGTGTCAAGCAATTGTCAGTGGGTGGAAAGCCATTTTTCCGGCCGTATGCCGTTTCGCTAGTCAGGGAACGCGGACCGGGCAAGGACAATTGGGCCGGGGGTTGATCCAGGCGGTTGCACACGCCGCCCCGCAAGAGAGAGCTTGGAGAAACATGTCACGGTCAGCCAGCATCAAGGATGTTGCGAACCATGCCCGCGTGGCGGTGGGAACGGTGTCCAACGTCCTGAATTACCCGGACCGGGTTTCACAGCGGACCAAGGACCGCGTTCTGCAGGCCATCGACGAGCTCGGTTTCGTCCGCAACGACGCAGCCCGGCAGCTCCGGGCCGGGCACAGCCGCACCATCGGCCTGATTGTGCTGGATGTGGGCAACCCCTTCTTCACCTCCGTGGTCCGGGCCGCCGAGGACGCCGCCGCCCTGCAGGGAAGTGCGGTCCTGCTCGGGGACAGCGGGCACGATGCGGGCCGCGAATCGAACTACATCGACCTCTTCCAGGAGCAGCGGGTCCAGGGCCTGCTGATCTCGCCCGTGGGCGATGTCACCGAGCGCCTCGACCAGCTGCGTGAGCGCGGCGTGCCCACCGTCCTGGTGGACCGGCTGGCCGATGAGACGAAGTACAGCTCAGTTTCCGTTGACGACGACGCCGGGGGTTACCTCGCGGCACGGCACCTGCTGGACATCGGCCGCCGTCGGCTGGCTTTCGTGGGAGGCCCGACGTCGATACGCCAGGTGGCGGACCGTCTCCAGGGGGCGCAACGCGCCGTCGCTGAGGTTGCGGACGCTTCACTGGAAATTCTGGATTCGGCCGGACAGACCGTCCTGGCCGGCCGGGGCGTGGGCGACCAGCTGGTCCGCCGCAGCGCCGGCGAACTGCCGGACGGCGTGTTCTGCGCCAACGACCTGCTGGCCCTCGGCGTGATGCAGTCCCTGACCATGCTGCACAGGCTGCGGATTCCGGAGGACATCGCCCTGATCGGCTATGACGACATCGACTTTGCCGTGTCAGCCGTGGTGCCGCTGTCCTCGATCCGTCAGCCTACGGAAGCGCTGGGCCGGACGGCGATCGAGCTGCTGGCGGAGGAACTGGAAGCCGACAAACCCAAGCACCGGGCCGTGATCTTCACCCCGGAGCTGGTGGTGCGCCAAAGCACCGCCGGCCCCGAGGGCTCTTCAGACCTGCCGGGCGATCACTGAGGCGATCACCAGGGGGCGAGTTCGCCATAGAAGTAGGACGCTGTGACGCCGCCGTCCATGAGGAAGTCGCTGCCGGTGATGAACGCGCCGTCCGGATCACCCCACAAGGAACTGCAGCCCCTCGGCATCACGGCCATCGCCGAAAGCAAGAACCCGCCGTCCTTGGTGGTGCTGGGGGCGGACGCCGGTATGCCCATGGCCCGCCGACGAGGCCGTCCACTGCCGGTCAGATCTTCTCGACCCTGAGGTTTCGGTAGGCGGCACGCAGCGGTGCCATCTGCCGGAAGCCGAGATAGCCTCCGCCCAGCACCTTGTCCGACGTGTCCGTCCACGCAAAAAGGGGCAGCCCGTTGATGGAGAACGCCACATGCGGGCCGTCCTTGACGAGTTCCATGCGGTAGAAATCCCGGGCGTCCTCCGCGGGCGGCAACGGGTCAGCGCCCTGGGCCACCAGTTCAAAGCCGGCACTCTTGCGCAGGTTGCACGTCCGGAAGGCCCGCTCGGAGTCGTACTTGTGCCGGAAGTAGGACACATGGAGGGCGTCGATGTCTCCCGAATGGTACTGCGGGTAGTAACCGGTGCGCTGCGGGAGATCCGCCGAAAAGAGGTCCCGGCCGGCGTGGCCGCTTGCCGAAAAGAACAGCATGGCCAGCCCCGGCTCGGCGAGGGGCAGGAACTCCCAGCTGATCCGGATGCCGTCCGGGAACTCCACCGGGCACCAGAACGTCCAGTGCGCATGGTCCCCGAGCTCGTCGTCGTCCGCCGGGCCGGATAGTTCGAGGGCGCCGTCGCGGGTACCCAGGCCCAGGGGTCCTTCGGCCACCCAGTCGGACACGTCGGGCGGGCCGGCAAGCGGGTTGGAGTACAGCAGGTCCGTGCCGGGCCGTGCCGTGCCCACCTAGCCCCTTCCCGCCGTCGTGAGTCCCGCCGTCGTGCCCTTTCGGGAGTCCGGCAGGGCATCCCGGCCGAATCCAAGCAGCGCAAGCCTGCCGGCAACTTCCTCGGCGACCAGCGACGCACCGCGCAGGGAAAAGTGCGTGTTGTCCGCCAGCCCGTCCGGCCAGTGGGCGTGCTCGCCGGGAGCGAAATGGCAGAACAGGGATTTCGATTCCTCGACGCCCAGCTCCGTGTACAGGCCGCGGGTCCAGGTGTTGAGGTCGACGACGGCGAGGTGCAGCTCGAGCGCGATCTCGCGGACCACTTCGGGATAGTCCTCCAGGCTGTCCTCCACGGTCCCGTCCAGGAAGTGCCGGCGCTCCACCGAAGTGCACAGCACCGGCACCGCACCGAGCGCGCGGACATCCGCCGCCATGCGGCGCAGGTTCGCTGCGTACCCGGTCCTGGCGGCAAGGTGAGGGCGCTTCTGGTCGTTGTGGCCGAACTGGATGAGCACCAGGTCCCCCGCCGCGGCTGTTTCCAGGAGCCGGCCCCAGAGCCCTTCCTCGCGGAACGACTCCGTGCTGGCCCCGCCTTTGGCGAAGTTGTGCACCGCAGCCCAGGTGTAGACGTTCCGGGGCAGCTGCGCACCCCAACCGCTCATGGGGTACTCGTGGGCGGGACAGGTGGCCACCGTGGAATCTCCGGCGAGCAGGATTTTCATGCTGTGCTTTCTGTTGGTGGGGCAGGCATCTGAGGTTCGGCCGCTCAGCCCTTGACGGAGCCGATGAGCATGCCCTTGGCGAAGTGTTTCTGCAGGAACGGGTAAAAGATCAGGATGGGCAGGGTGGCCACCACGATCACGGCGAATTTGATGCCCTGTTCCGGCGGGATGTAGTTCGGGTCCACGTTGCCGGTGCCGAGGAGGTCGGAGGAGGCGGTGACCTGGCGCAGGTACATCTGCAGGGTCCATTTGGAGTTGTCGCTCAGATACAGCAGCGGCGACATGAAGTCGTTCCAGATACCCACGGCGTAGAACAGCGCGAACGTGGCCAGCACGGGTTTGGACAGCGGCAGCAGGATGCGCCAGAGGATCCCGATTTCCGTGGCGCCGTCCATCTTGGCGGACTCTTCCAGTTCGGCAGGGAGTTCCTGGAAGAAGTTCTTGATGATGATCAGGCTGAACGGGTTGATCGCCGCGGGCAGGATCAGCGCCCAGTAGCTGTTGAGCAGGCCAAGGTCCTTGATCAGCAGGAAGGTGGGGATCATGCCGCCGGAGAACACCATGGCGAAGACCACCAGGGACAGGATCAGCTGGCGGCCGCGGAGGTTCCGCTTGGCCAGCGGGTAGGCCATGGTGACGGTCAGGATCAGCTGGATGACGGTGCCCACTGCCGTGACCAGCACGGTGGTGATGAGCGCGCGGATGAAGGCCTGGGTGGAGAAGATGTATTCGTAGGAGCCCAGGCTGAACTGCTCAGGCCAGACGAAGAAGGCCCGGCGGGTGATTTCCGCTTCGGTGGCGAAGGAACCGGCGAACACGTAGATGAAGGGCAGCAGCGTCAGGACGCCGATCAGCACCAGGAAGACGTAGTTGGCGGCGTCAAAGATCCTGCCGCCGGTGGTGTTGTGAATCTTCATTAGAACAGTCCGCTCTGGTTGAACCGCTTGGCCAGGGCGTTGGTGCCGAAAATCAGCACGATGCCCACCAGGGATTTGAACAGGCCCACCGCGGTGGAGTAGGAGTAGGCGCCCTGGGTGATGCCGACGAAGTACACGTAGGTGTCAAAGACGTCCGCCACATCGCGGTTGAGGGCGTTGGTCATGAGGTAGATCTGTTCGAACCCGGTGTTCAGCATCTGCCCGATCGCCAGGATGAGCATCACGATGATGGTGGACCGGATGCCCGGAAGCGTAATGTGCCAGACGCGGCGGAACCTGCCCGCGCCGTCGATGATCGCGGCCTCGTACTGGTCCTGGTCCACCGTGGCCAGGGCGGCCAGGAAGATGATGGTTCCCCAGCCGGTGTTCTTCCAGATCTCCTGCAGCACAATGAGCGGCCGGAACCACGCCGGATCGGACAGGAAGTCGATGTCGGTGCCCAGCACGGAATTGATGAACAGGAACAGCGGCCCGAAATCCAGGGCGAACAACAGGAAGCTCAGCGACGCCACGATGGTCCAGGACAAGAAGTGCGGGATGTAGACCAGGGTCTGGACCGTCCGTTTGAGGATGGAGAGCCGGACCTCGTTCAGCAGCAGCGCCAGCACGATGGTCAGCGGGAACGCGATCCCCAGGTTCAGGAACGCCAGGATCAGGGTGTTGCCCAGCAGCCGGCCGAAATCAGGATTACTGAAGAAGTCCTGGAAATGCTGGAAACCCACCCACGGGCTGGCATTGACGCCCAGGAACGGGACGTAGTCCTTGAACGCGATGCTGACCCCGTACATCGGGGCGTACCGGAAGACCGCAAAGTAGACCACGCCCGGCAGCAGCAAAAGATAGAGCCACTTGTAGTGCGCGAAGTGGACGGCGAAGCGGCGTCGCCGCCCCGGGGCAGGCGCCGGTGGCGGCGCCTGCTCCGGGGTTTTGACGTCAACGGTGGACGTTGTCACTTGCTGTCCTGCCAGAGCTTGTTGATCTCTTCCTGGACCTTGTCGCCGCCGCTGGTCTTCCACAGCTTGATGGCGTCCTTCAGGCCCTGCTCGTCGATCTGGCCGGCCAGGTACTTGATCCGGGCGTCGGCCACGATATTGTCCAGCTGCGCGCCCTTGGCAACGTAGGTGGGCGACACGAAGGCCGCGGCCGGGTTGTAGACAGCGCTCTTCAGGTCCTCCGCCATGACCTCAACGCGCTTGTCGAAGACTTCCTGCTCATAGTCCGAAGCCTGTTTGACCGGGTAGAAGTTGTTGCCGGTGACGTTGGTGCCCAGCTGCGCGTAGCTCTTGATGTCCGTGGTTACGGCCTTGCCCTCCGGGGTCTCGGGCTTGATGGTGGCTGCCTTGCCGTCCTCCACAGTGAAGTTCACGCCTTCAATGCCGTTATTGAGGAGCGTGGCCACGTCCTTGCCGTTCATGGTGTTCAGGAATTCCAGGACGTTCTTCAGCTCAGCCTCGGTGCGGACGCTGGTCTTGGGGACCGCAAGGAACCCTGAGTAGCCGTCCGTCGGGTGTGAGTGCAGTACGCCGTCCGGTCCCTTCAGGTTGCCGACGAAGCCCACCTTGTTCTGGAAATCGTTCGGGTTGGCCTGCTTGAACAGGTTGATCAGCACGCTGACGCGGGAGTCGACGTCGACAATGATGCCGCCCTTGCCGTTGAAGAACGGCTCGTTCCACTTGGTGCCGTCGAAGGTGGCGAAGTCCGGGTTGATGAGCTTCTCGTCCACCATCTTCTTGACGAACCGGTTGGCTTCCAGGAACTCCTCGGTTTCGAAGCTGGGGATCAGCTTGCCGTCCTTTTCGGTCCAGCGGTTGCCGGCACCGTACCACTCCTCGATGATGTCGTAGGGGCTGTTGGAGCCCAGGGCGCCCCACTTGGGAATGGTGATGCCCCAGGTATCATTCTGGCCGTTGCCGTCCGGGTCCTGCTCGGTGAAGGCCCTGGCCACGTTGTAGAGGTCCTCGGTGGTTTCGGGTGCCTTCAGTCCCAGCTTGTCCAGCCAGTCCTGGCGGAACATCACGGCTGCGCGGATGGGGTTGCGGGCCCGAAACACGCCGTAGACCTTGCCGTTGACGCTGGCGTTCTTCTCGACGTCCGGGAAAGTGGTCTTCAGGTTGGGGTACTCGTCAAGCTTGTCCGTGAGGTCCCAGAATGCCCCCGCCTCGGCGTTCTTGACGAAGCCCGGCGACTTGCTTTGAACCACCATGACCTGGGGGATTTCGGAGGAGGCCAGGGTGATGTTCATCTTGTCCTCGTAGGAGGCGTTCGGCGTCCACGTGATGTTCACGTCCTTGCCGGTGAGCTCCTCGAGCTTCTTCTGCACGGCGCCGTCAGCGGACGGTGGCTGCGCCTCCAGGAAAGGCGCCATGACGCTGATCTTCGAGGAATCCGCGGCCGGCGCTTCACCCCCGCTGCACGCTGTGAGGGTGAGGGCGGCGGCGGTAACGACGGCGGCCGCCAGGCTGAGTTTTCTACGGGTCATAGTGTTTTCCTTTTCCACTTCTTCGGGGTTGGTTCGGGTCTAGTCATTGCAGGTCAGGTGGTGCAGTTCAGGTGGCATCATGAGGCGGCCCGGCTATTGATACGTTTCACTCATAGCTCCGCCCAGTGCCCGGCTCCTCACGCAGCGGGGGCTCCAACCATTGCCGCCGGGCGCGCGGCGTCCGAGGCGTCCGCGGCATCACCGGTCACGGATTCGTCGTTCGCAGCGAAGAACCGGTCGCATAGCCAGCCGGTCACGTAGAGCCATGCTCCAACACTGAAGAACGGGATCAGTCCGGGGAGAGCCTGGCTGGCGAACAGCGCGGCGGCGGTCACGAAGAGCAGGATTGCGGTGCCCGCGAGGTGCCTGAGCGCAAACCGCGAGGACATCAGGAGGTACTGCGGGAGGGGAAGTTCATAGCGGGCAAACATCGGGAAGAGGTGGCAGGCCACCGCCACCAGGAAGATCGCGGCAACGAAGGCGCCGGCAGCCATCAGCTGGGACAGGAGGTCGCCGGAGCGGGAGAAGTAATTCCAGTTCAGGGCCAGGGCCGCTCCGGCCAGCAGGACCGGCAGCGCCAGGCCGTTGCCGCGTCCGAAGTTGCGGCCGTATTCCTTAGTGAAGGAGCGAAGCAGCGGGGCGGCCTCGCCCCGGACCCTGCGGCGCACCAGAATCTGCGCCGCAGCCGTGGCGGGGCCTACGCCCAGTACGCCCAGGCCGGCGAGCGAGAACACCATCCACAGCAGATTCAGGCATGCAATCCACAGCAGGGTGTCGAAGAACGAATATGCCTTGGCGCTAAAACTTCCAGCCAGCACAGCTAGCCCCCTTCGGATCTCCATCGTTGCAGAAACGGGGGCCGCAGTGGTCCACGTCACGTCAGTAAGCGGTTTCTCGAAAATCTAGACGCTTTTGAAGCGCCGGTCAAGGTGAATTTTGAATCGTTACATAATGAACCCGCCGGAGTTAGACTGTTGGCGAGAGTAATATGGAAAGCGCTTACCACGAGTGTCAGCAGGCCGCACCGGCCTACTCTGACAGCGGCGGCAACGGGCCCCTGCCCGGCGATTTCCAGCAACGACACCGACGTCAAACCCCGTCCCGGGGACAGAAGAGGAGAGCCATGGGCACACTGTCCGCGCCCGTCCCGGAAAAAGGCAGAATTCCGGCAACAGAAGTCACGATCACCTCCGCCGCGGCGAGGGTGGCGCTGGTAGGGGTCCACGGCTTCGGAACCCACCACCTCCGCAACCTCGAAAGGCTTCAGAAGGACGGGGCGGTCGCGCTCGTGGCTGTTGCCGACCCGAATCCCCCGGCCGACGGCGCGCTCCCTCCCGAAACCGCAGTCTTCGGCAATCTCGACGACCTCCTGGCCGCAACGCCTGGGCTCGACCTTGTCATTGTGGCCACTCCCATTCAGACGCACGCACCCTTGGCACTCACGGCCCTCCCCCATGCCGACCTCTACCTCGAAAAGCCCCCGGTCGCTTCCCTGGCCGACTTCAACCGGCTGCAGGACGCCGCCGCGGCTGCCGGACGGAGTGTCCAGGTCGGCTTCCAGAGCCTCGGTTCGCATGCCCTGAAGGCCATCGAGGACCTGCTCGAGGCCGGCGAAATCGGCACCCTCCTGGGAATCTCCGCCACCGGCCGCTGGGTCCGGGACCGCGCGTACTACGCGCGGTCGCGCTGGGCGGGGAAACGAAGCCTGGACGGCGTCGACGTCGTGGACGGTGTGGCCACCAACCCGCTGGCGCACGCCATCGCCACCGCCTTGAGGATCGCCGGCGCACGGACCGTGGACGACCTCGCCTCCGTGGAAACGGACCTCTACCGCGCCAACGACATCGAATCAGACGACACCTCCGTCATCCGTGTCCGCACCGCCTCCGGCCTTCCCGTGACCTGTGCGCTGACCCTGTGCGCCAAGGAGTCCGTGGAACCGTACGTCACCCTGCAGGGCAGCGAAGGAACCGCGGTGTTCCACTACACCGAAGACCGCCTCAGCGTCAGCACTGCCGCCGGCGAACGCCACGAGGTGTTTGGCCGGGACGACCTCACAGAGAACCTGCTGGACCATCTGCGGCACCGCCGCCAGGACCAGCACGGACGCGCGCCGCTGATCAGCTCCCTTGCGGACAGCGGCGCGTTCATGCGGGTACTGGAAGCCATCCGCACCGCCGAAGCCCCGGCTCTCATTGCCGGGGAGCACCTGGAGTGGGTGGGCGACGGCGACTCGGCCCACGCCGTCGTCTCCGGCATCGAAGATGCACTGGAGCGGGCGACGGCGGCGCACGCCACCTTCAGCGAGCTGGGCCTGCCCTGGGCCCTGCCGGCGGCCGGCGGCGCAGACATGTTGTCACTTTCCGTGCAGGACACCGGGCACGACGGCGGCCCAGCAACCGGCGTGCACAGCGGCGCCACCGCGCTGGCCACCCTGCGGAACGGCTCCGGCGTCGCAGCCCGGCTCTCACCCCGTCCCTACCTGCATCCGGTGCGTTCGCTCGGCGGCGTCACCGTCACCGACCACCTTCCGGCGGACCACCCGTGGCACCTCGGCGCCGGCGTCGCCCTGCAGGATGTGAACGGCACGAACTTCTGGGGCGGCAAAACCTACACCCGCGCTGCCGGAAGATATGAGGAACGCCCGGATCACGGCCGGATCGTGCAGCTGTCCGCAAGGGCAGAGCCCGGATCGCCGGGCGGCGACTCCCTCCATCAGGAACTCAGCTGGCAGGCGCCGGACGGCAGCGAACTGCTCCGCGAGCTCCGCACCACCCGCGCCGGCCGGGTGGACGCCCGCACCTGGCGGCTGGACCTGGCAACGGAACTTACCGCCGTCGTCGACGCTTCGCTGGGCGGCCCCGGCTCCAACGGTGCTGCCGGAAGCGGCTACGGCGGGTTCTTCTGGCGGCTGCCCGCGTGCTCCGCCGCGAGTGTCTTTACCGCCGACCGGCAGGGCGAGGCAGCTGTCCACGGCTCCGCCTCGCCCTGGCTGGCGTGGACGGGAATCTTCCCCGGGGGCGCGGCCAGCCTGGTGTTCGCCGCCCCTGCCGAGGCGCCGGACCCCTGGTTCGTCCGCCTGTCCGGCTACCCCGGCGTGGGCTCCGCCCTGGCGTGGGACCGGCCCGTGATCCTCGCCGCGGGAGAATCCGTCCGGCGCTCCTTCACGGTGTGGATCGCAGCAGGCACGCTGTCCCCGGCGGAAGCTGCGGAATTGGCCGATCACCGCTAACCCGCGTTGGCGAGGTGCACTGGCCGAGCGCGCTAGCCCAGTGCGCTCCTAAGTTCCTCGATCGACTTCTTCGCGGCTTCCTCCGGGCTCACCCTGCCAAAGTGGACCTCGGTGGTGAAGCGGGTCAGGATCTCCGAGGCCGGGCTGGACCCTGCCGGCGGGACAACGGGAGCATCGCCCACTTCATCCGCAATGTCGTTGATGAAGGCGGCCGTGGCGGCGTCCGCCGCGCTCAGCTTGGGCGTGATGGCGTCGCGCACCTCGGTATTGCCGGGGATGCCGCGGTCAGCCAGCGCGATTTCACCGGCCTCGACGCTGTTGGCCAGGAAGTCGATGAACTGTTGAGCTTCCTTCGGGTGCTTGGTGCGCGAGCTTGCGGACCAGAGCTGGGACGCTTTGTAGTACTGCTGCGCCGATTTGGCGTTACCGTCCGTGCTCGGCGGCCGCTTGATTTCCAGCGGCTGGCCGGAAGCCTTGGTGAGGGCGCCGAGCTGGTTGGACCACAGCCAGCCCATGGCGAACTTGTTCGTGGCCAGGCCTGTCTGGTCCAGCGCGGCGGTGGCCTCTTCGGTCATGACCGAAGCCGGCGGCACCGACTTCGCGTCGCGGAGGCCGGCTTGGAACTCGAAGTATTTCGTGGCGTCAGCCTCATCGAATCCCAGCTTCCCGTCCGAGGTGAAGAGGGACTTCCCGTGCTGGCGCAACCAAAGATTGAACGATGCGTCACCCGTGATTGATCCGGAACCGTAGATGCCGGCCTTGCTGTTGGCCGTGATGTCCGCAGCCGTCTTCTCGTAGTCCTGCCAGGTCCAGGACTCGTCATCCGGCAGGGCCACGCCGCTGGCGGAGACCAGCGCGGGGTTGGCCAGTACCACCAGCGCATTCATGCCGGCCGTCACGGCGAACTGCCCTTCCGGTGTCTTGCCGGCGTCGGCCGCAGCCTTGTCGAATTTGGACAGGTCCACGTCCTTCAGATCCAGGAGCGCCCCGCGCTTGGCGTACTCACCGAGATATTGCAGGTCCATTTGGATGATGTCCGGGGCCTTCTGGGAGGCCACCTGGGTGGCGAGCTTGTCCCAGTAGCCGGACCACTCCCCGTATTCACCCTCGATCTTGATGTTCGGGTTCTTGGCCTCGAACGCGTCAATGAGCTTCTGGGTCATCTTGTGCCGCACGTCCGAGCCCCACCAGGTAAACCGCAGCGTCACCGGGCCGCCGGCATCGGACTGCGCACCGCCCCCGCAGCCTGAGAGGGTCAGCGCGAGGGCTGCTGCCACCGCCGCAATTTTGGGAGTCCGGGATCTCAGGGCGCGAAAAATCATTCGATGTCCTTTTGACGGCTGGGTTTTGATGGGGTTCGACTCGGCGAGAAAACGCTTTCTCATCTACCCTAAGTGTGCGCCCGGTCACAGTCAATAAGGCGGCGCTGCCGAGTTTTTGTCCAGATCGAGGGACATACCCAAGGGTTAGCTCGCGTTATCTGGACAAAAACTCAGTACTGGACCGCCGTCGGGCGTTCAGCCACATCAGCAGTCCGATGACGGCGGCGGACAGCATTCCGAGGGCTCCGGTCACCACGAGGCCGGTGCGCACACCGAACTCTTCCGTGAGCCAGCCGGCCAGCAGCCCGCCGAGGGCGTGACCGCCGAGCAGCAGCGGCAGGTAGAGCGCCAGGACGCGCCCGCGGACGTCCGCCCCGGCCTCCAGCTGGACGGTAGTGGCCGCACTGGTCAGGAAGAGCAGCGTCATGATGCCGACCAGCACCAGCATGGCCACGAACAGTTCCTGCGTGGGCATGAGCGCGGCCACGAGCTGGGTCAGCCCGAACAGCCCGGCACTCACCACGATCCCCCGCCGGCCCAGGGTCCGGAGCCGCGCCGCCAGCAACGCGCCTGCAAGGGCACCCGCGGCGCTGAACGTGTTGAAGATGCCGAAGCCGGCGGCGCCACTGTGCCAGACATCTTCGGCGAATGCCGCCAGTACCACCGGCCCGTTCATGCCGAACGCGCCGAGGAGCCCGGCCAGCAGCATTACCAGCAGGAGGGACGGCCGGCGGCGGACGTAGCGGAACCCCGCGAGGATCTGCCCGCGGCCCCGGAGAGGCGGCGGGCCGGGGTAGAGCCGGGACGTCCGGATCGCCGCGATCAGGCCAATCACCGCCAGGCATACGACGGCGTTCGCGGCAAAGGCGGCGGCGGAACCCGCCTTGGCGATCAGCAGGCCGCCCAGGGCGGGTCCAGCCATCGCGCCGAGCTGGCCGATCGCGTTGTTCAGCCCGATCGCGGGACGCAACGCGGCGTCGCCCACCACCTCGTTCACGAACACCTGGCGGGCCGGACCGTCGACGGCGGACGTGATGCCCAGGGCCACGCAACAGGCGTACACGGCCCAGACGGTGATGCCGCCGCCGGCGTCCAGGACCGCGAGGGCCAGGGCCAGCAGCGCGGTGATGAACTGGCAGATCAGCAGGATGCGGCGCTTCGGAAACAGGTCCACCAGGATGCCGCTGAGCGGGCCCACCACCAGCATGGGCAGGAATTGGAGCGCCACGGCCACGCCCACGGCAGCGGGGCTGCCCGTCAGTTGCAGGACCAGCCAGTCCTGGGCGAGGCGCTGCATCCAGACCCCGGTGCTGCCCGCGAGCTGAATGGCAATGAAGAGCCGGTAGTTGCGCTGCGCCAGGGGGTGGTACCAGCGAAGCGGCCGTTCTGAAGCTTGTTCTTGGAGGGACTCAGCGGACGGGGTGCGGTCGGAAGACACGTCTGGCTCAACTCGGTAGTGAAGTGGACCTGCTGGGACGGTGTGTGGGGGCTGGTGGTGCTACGCGCGCGCCGAGCGCATCTTGACGGCGGCCGAGGCCAGGATCAGGGTCCCGGGAACCACAACGAACAGGGCTGCCAGCATCCAGACGAACACCACTCCCGCGAAGAGGGCGGCGGCCAGCAGGAGGGAACCGGTCCAGTCGCGGAGCGAAATAGTCTTGGCGGTCCCAAAGGCTGCGGTCCAGGCGCTGCCCGGAGCCGCGGTGCCCGTAACGTCAGACCATGCAGCAGCGGTGCGCAGGAGCAGGACGGCTGCGGCGGCAGCCAGGATGAGGGTTGCCGGCAGGACCACTTCCCTGCCCGGAAGCTGCCCCACCCATGCGAGCAACAGGTTAAGGACAATCACGACGGCGGCTGCCGCCGTCGTGATTCCCAGCTTCCAGCTGCCCGGCAGCGCCGAGCGGAACGTGCCCCAGAGGGCGCGGAGGGAGTCATCCCTGCCGGAGAGGTGGCGTTCAAGGTGCGCGATCCCGGCGGCATAGGCGGCCGGGATGGTGACCATCGGAATGGACAGCACCAGCACCAGCACTCCGGCCAGGAGGGTCTCGGAAAACAGGGCAAAGCGGTTTACCGGGATGCGGTCGTCGCGGCCTGGGGCGGGCGTGGTGCTGTCCATGATGCTCATATCCTGTCAGCCCTTGAGGCCCTGGGTGGAGACGCCTTCGACGATGTAGCGCTGGAAGACCAGGAAGAAGATCAGGACCGGCAGCAGGGCCAGGACGGACATGGCGATCATGGCGCCATAGTCAGAGGACTGGGTCTGGTCCACGAAGAGTCGCAGGGCCAGCGGCAGCGGGTACTTTTCCGGGGTGTTGAGGTAGAGCAGGGGGCCGAGGAAGTCGTTCCAGCTCCAGATGAAGGAGAAGATCGACGTCGAGATCAGGGCGGGTTTCATCAGCGGGAGCATGATGGAGGTGAAGATCCGGACGTGGCCGGCGCCGTCGATGCGTGCCGCTTCGTCGAGTTCGGCAGGGAGGTTGCGCATGAACTGGACCATCAGGAACACGAAGAACGCGTCCGCGGCCAGGAACTTGCCGATCAGCAGCGGGATGTAGGTGTCCACGAGGCCCAGCTGCTGGAAGATGATGTACTGCGGGATGATCACCACGTGGAAGGGCAGCAGCAGGGTGGCAATCATCATGCCGAACAGCGCGCTGCGGCCCGGGAACTTGATCCGGGCGAAGGCGTAGGCCGAGACGCTGGCCGAGAGGATGGTGCCCACCACGGCGCCGATGGCCAGGACCAGGGAGTTGGTGAAGAACTGCAAGGTGGACACCCCGCCGATCCCCTCCATGGCGGTGGCGAAGTTGTCGAAGCTGAAGTTGCTGGACCACAGGGAGGTGTTGGTGCCGCCGATTTCGGCGTTCGGCTTGAAGGACGAGGCCACCATCCACAGCGCCGGGTAGAGGACGACGGCCGTGAGGGCGAGGGCCACGATGTGGAAAATGAGGCTCTTGGCGCGCTTGGCACCGACGGACTCGGACTTCGGGTTGTATTCGGGCGCCGGAGCGGGGGCGGTGCCGCCGGCTTTCGGCTGGGTGGGTGTTGCCATGGTTGTCATTTCGAATCACCGCTGTAGTGGACCCAGGACTTGGAGGTTTTGAAGAAGATGAGCGTGATGATGCCCACCACGATCACCAGGAGCCAGGCCATCGCCGAGGCGTAGCCCATCCGGAAGTCGGAGAAGCCGCGGAGGTAGAGGTAGAGGGTGTAGAAGAGGGTGGAGCCGGCCGGGCCGCCTTCACCGTTGGAGATGATGTAGGCAGAGGCGAAGATCTGGAAGGCGTGGATGGTTTCCATCAGCAGGTTGAAGAAGATCACCGGCGAAAGCATGGGCCAGGTGATGTTGAAGAACTTCCGCACCGGACCGGCGCCGTCCATGGACGCCGCTTCGTAAAGGTCCGCGGGGATCTGCTTCAGGCCGGCGAGGAAGATCACCATCGGGGCGCCGAACTGCCAGACGGTCAAAAGGATCATCATGGGCATGGTCATGGAGGGGTTGCCCACCCAGCCGCCAAGGTTGATGCCGAAGAAGGACAGGCCCTGGTCCACCGGGCCGGCGTCGCCGAACATCGCCTTCCAGACGATCGCGATGGACACGGACGCGCCGATCAGGGACGGGGCGTAGAACGCGGAGCGGTAGAAGCCCTGCCCCTTGCGCTTGCTGTTCAGGAGCATGGCCACCGCGAGTGCGGCGGCGAGCTTGAGCGGGGTGCCGAAGACCACGTAGGACAGGGTCACGCCCACCGACTGCAGGAACCGTTCGTCCTGGAACAGGGTGGTGTAGTTGTCCAGGCCGATCCATTTGGGCGGCTCGAAGAGGTTGTAGTTGGTGAAGGACAGGTAGAGCGAGGAGATCATCGGGCCCACGGTCAGGGCGATGAATCCCAGCAGCCAGGGCAGCAGGAAGGTGTAGCCGGCGCGGGCATCCGCCCCCCGCTGCCGCGACTTGCGCGGCAGCGGCGGGGTGGACGACGTCGAACGCCTGCTCAGGGTTGGGCTTTGAGTCACGAGTTCATTCCGTCAGTTGTGAACGTCGGGCAGACAATACGCTGCTCAGGCGTTCTGCTTGATGAGGTCTTCGGCTTCCTTGAACCAGGCGTCGGCCGCCGAGTCAACGGTCAGCTTGCCGAAGTTCAGGTCCGAACTGATCCGCTTGAACGAGGCCTCCAGGGTGCCGAAACCGACGATGGGCGGCTCGGGAGCATCCTTGAGGTACTTTTCGATGGACTTCTCGTAGTCCACCACGATCTTGTCGGTGCCCTCGAAGGTGGTGCCGTCGCGCTGCTTCTTCGAGGCGGGAACGCCGCGGGAGGTCTTGAAGATCTGGCCCACCTCGGGGTCGTTGATCATAAAGTCGATGAAGCGTGCGGAGGCGTCCTTGAACTTGGTCTTGGCGCTGGCCACCATGAGCATCGAGGGCTTGAGGAACAGGCCCAGGTTGTCCGGGTCGTCGGAGGGAACGGGGACGATCTTCAGTTCCTTGGCGCCGCTGTCGGCGAGGTAGCCGGCCATGAAGTTGTCCCAGGTGTTTTCCGCGACGGTCACGTTGGAGCCGAACGGCGACTTGGGTGCCAGCTGGGTGGTCCGTTCCTCGGAGACCAGGGCCGGGGTACCGCGCAGGTCCGAAGCCATGTTCCACCAGGTCTTCAGGTCGTCCTTGCTGAAGCCGAGCTTGCCGTCCTCGGTGAAGGCTTCGATGTTCTTCTGGCGGAGCCAGATGTTGAACTGCCACCAGATGCCGGTGAAATCCGTGGAACCGAAGAAGGTGCCGTTGCCCTTGGCGCCGACCTCCTTGAGCCAGGACTTGTATTCGTCGTAGGTCCAGCTGCCGTCGGGCTCGGAAACGCCGAGGGTCTTGAGCTTGGCAGGATCGTAGTAGACGGCGAAAGCGTTGGTGCTGGTGGGGATGCCGTAGGTCTTGCCCTTGATCTGGCCGGACGGCAGCAGCGACTTGTCGAAGCCCGAGGTGTCAATCTTCACGGTGCTGAGGTCCAGGAGCTGGTTCCGCTGGCCATAGTCCCGCAGGTACGAGAGGTCCCACTGCATGACGTCCGGCAGGCCGCCGCCGGCAGCCTCGGTGGCGCGCTTCTGCCAGTAGCCGGCAAAGTCGGTGAAGTTGCCGTTGACCTTGATGTCGGGGTTCTTGGACTCGAACAGTTCGATGGCCTTGCGGGTGCGGGTGGCGCGGTCATCGTTGCCCCACCAGGTGTAATTGATGGTGACCGGGTTCTGTGCCGAACCGGTCTGTGCGGGGGCGGACTGTCCGCACGCAGCCAGGGCTGCGGCAGATGCGGTGCCCAGCGCCACTGTGGTGAGGAAATTCCTTCTGCTGATCATTAGAGCCTCCTTGCTCGGTTGTGTAAGCGCGATTCCCTGTGATTCTCTTCAACGAGGGTGGTGACCTGGCTTACACGTGCTTTCTGAAACGATACAATATCCTCATTCACACATTTGGGCAAGCGTTTTCCAAACATCTGCTTTCATGCCATGATCGTGCACCGGCCTCGACGAAGGAGTCACATGTCATCCCAGGAAATATCCACTCCACCAGCGGTGTGGAGCAGCCTCGAAGGTATCGCCTACGGGGGCGACTACAACCCCGAGCAATGGCCGGCCAGCACCCGGCTGGAGGACCTGGAGCTCATGAAGGAAGCCGGTGTTACGTTCCTCAGCGTGGGCATTTTTTCGTGGGGCCTGCTGGAGCCTTCCGAAGGCGACTACGACTTTGGCTGGCTGGACGACGTCCTGGACAACCTGGCCGCAGCGGGCATCAAGGTGGCCCTCGCGACAGCAACTGCCGCGCCCCCGGCATGGCTGGTGCGCAAGCATCCGGAAATCCTCCCGGTCACCGCTGACGGAACCGTGCTGGGACCGGGCTCCCGGCGGCACTACACGCCGTCGTCGGCCGTTTACCGGCGCTACGCAACCGGCATCACCCGGGTGCTGGCAGAGCGCTACAAGGACCACCCTGCACTGGCGCTGTGGCACGTGGACAACGAACTCGGCTGCCACGTTTCGGAGTTTTACGGCGACGAGGACGCGGCCGCCTTCCGCCGCTGGCTTGAGCGTCGGTACGGGAGCATCGAAGCCCTGAACGCGGCATGGGGAACGGCATTCTGGTCCCAGCATTACGCCTCGTTCGAGGAGGTCCTGCCGCCCGCAGTGGCGCCGTCCACGCTGAATCCGGGGCAGCAGCTGGACTTCCAGCGCTTCAGCTCCTGGGCCCTGATGGATTATTACCGCTCCCTGCTCGAAGTGCTGCGCGAAGTAACGCCAGGGGTGCCCGCCACCACCAACCTCATGGTTTCCAGCGCCACCAAATCCATGGACTACTTTGACTGGGCCAAGGACCTGGACGTGATCGCCAACGACCACTACCTCGTGGCCGCCGATCCGGAGCGTCAGGTCGAACTCGCATTCAGCGCGGACCTCACGCGCGGCGTTGCGGGCGGCGAACCGTGGATCCTGATGGAACATTCGACGTCGGCAGTGAACTGGCAGCCCCGCAACCAGCCCAAGATGCCCGGCGAGATGCTGCGCAACGCCCTGTCACACGTGGCCCGCGGCGCGGATGCCGTGATGTTCTTCCAGTGGCGGCAGAGCTTCGCCGGTTCGGAGAAGTTCCACTCCGCCATGGTCCCCCACGGCGGACGGGACACGCGCATCTTCCAGGAGGTGGTGGGGCTCGGCGCCGCGCTCCGGAAGCTGGCCGCGGTGCGGGGATCGCGCGTTGAGTCGCGCGTGGCCATCGTCTTCGACTATGAGGCCTGGTGGGCCAGCGAACTGGATTCCCACCCCAGCCAGGATGTGAAGTACCTGGACCTGATGCGCGCCTTCCACCGCTCCCTGTTCCTGCGCGGGGTTTCGACGGATTTTGTGCACCCTTCCGCCTCCCTGGAGGATTACGACCTGGTGCTGGTGTGCACCCTGTACAACGTCACCGACGCCGCAGCGGAGAACATCGCCGCGGCTGCCGGCGCCGGCGCAACAGTCCTGGTCAGCTACTTCAGCGGGCTTGTTGACGAACAGGACCACATCCGCCTCGGCGGGTACCCGGGCGCGTTCCGGGACCTGCTGGGCATCCGGGTGGAGGAATTCCACCCACTGCTGGCCGATGCCACGGCCAAGCTCAGCGACGGCGGAGTGGGGCGCGTGTGGAGCGAGCACGTGCACGCGGCCGGGGCTGAATCGGTACAGACGTTCACGGAATACCCGCTGGAGGGAGTCCCCGCCCTGACGCGGCGCTCCGCCGGAGCGGGCTCAGCCTGGTACCTGGCAACCTTCCCGGACGGGGACGGCATCGAGGCGCTGGTGGACCGGCTGCTCGCCGAGTCGGGAGTTTCCGCAGTGGCGGAGGCGGACCACGGCGTCGAATTATCGCGACGCCGCACCGGCGACGGCACCAGCTTCATCTTTGCCATCAACCACTCACGCGCCGATGCCAGCGTCCGCGTGGCAGGGGCTGAGCTGCTGTCCGGCGAGCGGTTCACCGGCACGGTTCCGGCCGGCGGCGTGGCGGTGATCGCGGAGGACTGACCTGGATCGGGGCGGCACGGGCAGCCTTAGGCCGCCCGGGCCGTCCCGCCGGCCGCCCCGCCGCACCATGACAGAGGCCTGTCCGCAGAGCCTGGCCTAAAAGGTCAGGATCTGCGGACAGGCCTAGGTTTTCCGGCTGCTCAGCCCTGCGTGCTAGCTGCTGATGGCTGACTTCATTTCATCGACTGCCTTCTTGCCGGCTTCCTCCGTGGACAGCCGGTTGAAGAGAACCTCCGAGGTGTAGCGCTTGACGATTTCCTGGATGGCGCCCGCGCCCTTCGGCGGCGGTGCCGGGGCCTCGCCGAGTTCGCCCTTGATCTGGTCGATGAACTTGACCACCTTGATGTCGGCGGGGGTCAGCTTGGGTGCGATTGCTGCCCGGACATCGGAGTTGGGGTAAACGCCGCGGTCGGCCAGGAGCGCTTCGCCGGCCTTGGTGTTGTTGGCCAGGAAGTCGATGAATTTAGCGGTTTCTTCCGGGTGCTTGGTGCGTGACGAAGCTGACCAGAACTGCGAGGCCTTGTACCAAAGCTTGGCATCCGCTGAGCTGCCGGTCTTGGACGGGAACCGCAGGATCTGGAGCTCTCCGCCGGCGGCCTTCTCCAGCGCGGGAAGCTGGTTGGACCACCAGAACGCGAGTCCGTTCTTGCCTGTCGCCAGGCCGCTCTGGTCCAGCGCTGCGGCCTCGGCCTCAACCACTTCCGAGGCGGAGGGCACGGCCTTCTTCTCACTGAGTTCCTTCAGGAAAGCCCACCACTCGGCGATGTCGCCCGGCTCAAAACCCAGCTTCCCGTCGCTGGTGTACAGCGACTTGCCGTTCTGCCGGAGCCATACGCCGAGCGAGGCTTCATCGGTGCCGTAGGCCGCAGCGCCATACGTACCCTTCGGCGACTTCGCGGTGACCTCGGCCGCGATGCGCTCGAAGTCCTCCCACGTCCAGGTCTTGTCGTCGGGCAGCGCAACGCCTGCGGCCTTGAAGACTGCCGGGTTGGCCAGGATGGTTGCAGCGTTGATGCCGGCGGCAATGCCCGTCAGGCCGTCTTCGCTCTTCCCGGCGTTAAGGGCGGCTTCGTCAAGCTTCGACGTGTCAATGTCGTATTTGGAAAGGTCCAGCAGGGCGCCGCGGGAGGAGTACTCCGTGATGTATTTTTCGTCCATCTGGATGATGTCCGGGGCGTCGTTGGCAGCAACCTGCGTGGCGAGCTTGTCCCAGTAACCGCTCCAGTCGCCGAACTCCGGCTTGATCTTGATGTTCGGGTTCTCGGCTTCGAAGGCCGCGATCGCAGCCTGCGTCAGTTGCGCACGCTTGTCTCCTCCCCACCAGGAGAAACGGAGCTCAACCTTGCCGTCGGCACTTTGCGGGGCGGCTCCCCCGCCGCAGGCACTGAGGGCAAGGACGACGGCGGCAGCTGCGGCAACTGCGCCGGTTCGGCGGAGCCTCCGCCCGGCCCGGGCGGATGTGGCCTCTGCTGCGCCACGACTGGCGGCTGAGGCAGGGCGGGAAAATAGCGGCACTGGATTCTCCGATCTTCTTTGATCTTGAAAGCTGATTGAGTTCGAAAAGTGGGCTGGAAAGTTGACGAGAAAACGCTTTCTCATCACTGATGATACAAGCAAGCCACTTGTATTACAAGACGTTTGGCCTGCTGATTTAACGTTTGGCCTGCTGACTTAAACGGCCGCCCGACAAAAACGGGGTGGACGGGCGACGAACACCCATCCACCCCGCGCAGACGTGAGCCGGCAGGCCTATTTGATACCCGTCGTCGCGATTCCCTTGATCAGGAAGCGCTGCCCGAACAGGAACACCAGGAACACCGGCAGCAGGGACACGATGGACATCGCGAAGAGCGAACCCCAGCTCGTGGCGGACTGCGAGTCCACGAAGGCCCGCAACGCCACCGGAACGGTGAACATGTCCGGATCAGTCAGGTAGATGAGCGCCCCGAAGAAGTCGTTCCACGTCCAGATGAACGTGAAGATGGTGGTGGTGGCCAGGGCCGGCACCATCAGCGGCAGGATGACCCGCAGGAAGATCCGGGGGTGCCCCGCGCCGTCGATCCTTGCGGCCTCATCCAGCTCCTTGGGAATGCCCCGGATGAACTGCACCATGAGGAACACGAAAAACGCATCCGTCGCCAGGAGCTTGGGCACAATCAGCGGCCAGAAGGTGTTCACCCAGCCGATCTGCGAGAACAGGATGTACTGCGGAACGATGATCACGTGGAATGGCAGCATGATGGTCAAAAGCATGATGCCAAAGAACAGCTTCTTGCCGGTGAACTGCAGCCGGGCGAAGGCGTAGGCCGCCATGGAGCAGGAGATCAGGTTCCCCAGGATGGATCCCAGCACCACGATCGCCGAGTTGAGCATGTAGTGGCCGAACGGGTGGGTCAGGGCAGACCAGCCATCGGTGTAGTTGCCCATTTCCAGGCTGTTAAGCCACAGTCCCGGCTCGCGGAAGATCAGCTCGTTGGGCCGCAGCGAGGACACCACCATCCACAGGAGCGGATAGATCATCAGGCCGCCGGCGACGATCAGGATGGCGTGCTTCATCAGCGCCTTGCTGCGCTGCGTCCGGCTGAACGCCAGGGTCCCCCGGGACTCGCGCACCTTGGGCTTGCGGTTCGTAGGCTTGCCGGCACCGGGTGTCTTCTTGTCCGGAGCGGGCAGCGTCTCAAGCTTAGTCGTCATAGAAAACCCAATACTTAGAAGCGATGAAGTTGATGGCGGTGAACACACCGATGATGACCAGCAGGAACCAGGCCATCGCCGAGGCGTAGCCCATGTCGAACTGGCCGAAGCCCTTTTGGTAGAGGTACAGCGTGAAGAACATGGTCGAGTCGGAAGGACCGCCATTGCCGCCGGAGACGATGAACGCCTGGGTGAATGACTGGAACGAGCCGATGATCTGGAGCACCAGGTTGAAGAAGATGATGGGGCTGAGCATCGGCATGGTGATCCGCCGGAACTGCTGCAGGGTACTCGCACCGTCAACCTTGGCTGCTTCGTAGTACATGACCGGGATCTGGCGCAGACCGGCCAGGAAGATGATCATGGGAGCGCCGAACGTCCAGACGTGCAGCAGGATGATCGAGCCCAGGGCCGTGCTGGGATCCGAGATCCAGCCGGGCCCCTGGATGCCGAACATGGCCAGGACCTGGTTCACCAGGCCCGTGGTGCCGAAGATCTGCTTCCACAGGATGGCAACAGCGACTGAGCCGCCCAGCAGGGAGGGCAGGTAGAACACCGAACGATAGAACGGGAGTCCGCGCAGGCCTTTATCAAGAACCAGGGCGATCAACAGCGCGACGGCCAGCTGGAGCGGTACGCCAACGAAGACGTAGGTGAACGTCACCCGCAGCGAATTGTGCAGCCGGGCGTCGCTGAGCATGCGGGTGAAGTTGTCCAGGCCGGTCCATTCCGGCGGCTGGAGCAGGTTGTAGTCCGTGAAGGACAGGTACAGGGACATCAGCATGGGGCCGATGGTGATGGCGACGAGCCCCACCAGCCATGGCAGCAGGAAGATATATGCGGCCTTGTTGTCGCGGCCGTTGGCCTTTTTCTCCTCAGCAGTGGCTTTGCCCTTGCGGCGGGAGATCGAGCTGAGTTCGCTAATGGCGCTCACTGCGTCAACTCCGTCCGGCACAGCGGGCCCGCTGCCGGCATGCCTGCCGGGCGCGTAGCCCTGGGGATGTGTTTAGCGGCCATGTGGTCTCCTTTGGTCATCGTGGCCCTCCACGTCTTGGTGATCGTCTGCGCGATCAGTGTATGCACCGCCTTTGTGGCCAATCCGGCCGTTCTGCAGGATCTCCCGCAACGGCCTCTTCCGGCATCTTTCGACGGTGCTGAACAACAGCGGCTTTGTACCAAAGTAAACGTTTTCTTGACTCCTGTATAGCCCTTTGTTAGTTTTTGAGAAAACGCTTTCTGTTACGCGGGTCACTCACCCGCCGTAGCAAACAACTGAGGGGCAGGACAATGAGGTTAGCTCTCAAGAAGTCTGTAATGGGTGTTGCCGGCGCCACGGCTGCACTGGTGCTGGTACTGACAGGCTGCGGCAACAGCCCGCAGGCCGGGAAGGTGGGAACGGCGGAGGACCCGGTCACCATCCGGTTCGCCTGGTGGGGCAACGATTCCCGCGCCAAGACCACCCTGGAAGTGATCAAGGACTTCGAAGCTGCCAACCCCACCATCAAGGTGCAGGGTGAAAACACGGAGTTCAGCTCCTACTGGGACAAGATGGCAACTCAGATCGCCGGCGGAACCACTCCTGACGTGTTCGCCATGAGCGGCGCCTACCCCAGCGAATACGCCAGCCGCGGCGTGCTCCTGGACCTGGACAAGGTGAAAGAGCAGATCGATACTTCCAAGTTCGCCGAGGGAACCGTGGACCTGGGCAAGATCGACGGCAAGCAGTACACCATCACGGCCGGCGTGAATTCGATGTCCATGGTCATCGACCCCCAGGTCTTCGAGGCTGCCGGGGTGCCGCTGCCGAATGACGAAACCTGGACCTGGGAGGACTACGTGGACATCGCCGCGGAGATTGCGAAAAAGTCGCCAGCGGGCACGTTCGGCACCACGCCCATGGCCAATGATTCGTTCCTGGCCGTCTGGGCACGCCAGAACAACGAGTCCCTCTACACGGATGACGGCAAGAAGATGGGTATCAGCGAAGGTACCTTGACCCGCTGGTTTGAACTGAACAAGAAGCTCATGGACACCGGCGGCGCCCCGTCGGCATCCCAGACCGTGGAGGACGGCTCGGCCCAGCCCGAGCTGACCCTCATGGGCCAGGGCAAACAGGCCATGAAGATTTCGTGGAGCAACCAGATGACGTCATATTCGGGTTCCCCGCTGGTCATGATGAAGATGCCCGGTGAAAGCAAGCAGCCGGGAGCCTGGCTGCGTTCCTCCATGGAATACGCCATCTCCTCGAAATCCGCACAGTCCAAGGAAGCCGCACTGTTCATCAACTACCTGGTGAACAACATGGACGCCGCAACCAAGATCAAGAGCGACCGCGGCATGCCCGCCAACACGGATCTGAAGGCCGGCATCACCCCCCTGCTGAAGGAAGGCCAACAGAAGGAGGCAGCGTACCTGGACCGGATCGCGGAGTTGGATGTGGCCCCGCCCAAGCCGTTCCCGGCCGGTTCCTCCGCCACCCTTGAGGTGTTGAACCGCTACAACACCGACGTTTTGTTCGGGAAGATTTCCCCGCAGGACGCTGCGAAGGGCTTCATCGCCGAAGTCAACCAGAACCTGGGGTGAGCATCATCGCCCGGCGTCCCCACCCAACGAACATCGCTTGTCCTCCGGGACAGCACCTCCCTGAACAGTAGGCAGGTCCGTGAACGAAACCATCCAGCCGGTCCGGCCCAGTGCGATCGCCGGTTATGAGGACTGGCCTGACTGGGTCCGGCAGCATCCGCGGCACCAGGCGTCCGGCCCCGCGGCGCAGGAACTTTCCGACGCCCTTGGCGTGCCGGTTCCATCCGCCCCGGAGGACCTGCAGGTCCACCGGGAGGACACGCACGACGGCGTCACCACCTCCCAGCTGAGCTGGCAGTTGGGATTCGGTCCCCGGACTACCGGCTGGCTGGTCCGCCCGGCCGGAAGCACCGGGCCCCTGCCGGGCGTTCTTGCCCTGCACTGCCACGGCGGAAACAAGTTCGGCGGGGCGGACCGGCTCGTGGAACTCCCCCACTCCCACCCCTCCGCCGCGGCGGCCCGCGCGGGCCACTATGACGGGCACGCGCTGGCGACGGACGTGGCGCGGCGGGGCTTCGCGGTCCTGGCACATGACACGTTCGCCTGGGGCAGCCGCCGCTTCGACCTTGCGCATCCGCCGTGGCGGACAGCCTCCGCGTTGGCCGCCCGCAAAGCGCAGTGGCGGGAGGACGGCGTCGAGCCCTCCGAAGCGGACCTCTACAATGCCGCCGCGGGCTTCCACGAGGATACGGTGGCCAAGGCGGCCGGACTGCTTGGCACCAGCCTGGCCGGAATGGCGGCGCACGACGACCTCTCCGCCCTGGAAGTGCTCGCGGGCCTGCCTGGCGTCGACCAGGACCGGCTGGGCTGCCTCGGATTCTCCGGCGGCGGCGGCCGGTCTCTGACGTTGGCCGCCCTGAGCCCCCGCATTCGGACCTACGTGGTGACCTGCATGATGACCACCTTCCAATCCCTTCTGCCCGCCTACCTGGACGCGCATTCCTGGCTACTGCAGACCCCTGGGCTGTGGAAGCTCGGTGACTGGCCGGAACTCACCACCCGGTCCGGCGCCGGCAGCTTCCTGGTCCAGTACGCCCTCGCGGACCCGCTCTTCCCCGAGGCCGGCATGCGGGACGCCCACAACAAGCTGAAGTCACTTCATTCCCCGGGCGCCTACACCGGCAGTTTCTGGCCCGGCTGCCACGTCTTCACCACCCGGATGCAGCAGGAAGCGATCAGTTTCCTGTCGGCAGCCCTGGGCACCGGGGGCCAGCGGCCACAGAACCGTCCCACCTTTCACCCCCTTAGCCTTTGAGGACCACTTCATGACTCAGCAATCCGTCGCCGCGGATTTTGGCAGCCGCACCACTGCTGACTCCGCAGATCCGCCCGCCCGCCCGCGCATCGCCCTGGTGGGCGTGCACGGATTCGGTGAGCGGCACCTGGCCAACCTCGCACGGCTCGAGGAAGCCGGAGCCCTGGAACTGGTGGCCGTAGCGGACCCCGCTCCCCCTGAGCCCGGGAGGCTCTCGGACTCCGTGGCCGTCTTCCGGGACCTGGAACAACTGCTGGGCTCCGGTCCGGCCCCTGACGTGGTCATCCTGGCCACACCCATCCAGACGCATGCTCCGCTTGCCCTTGCGGCGATCGCCGCCGGCGCCGATGTCTACGTGGAGAAACCGCCCATGGCGTCCCTGGCCCAGTTCGACGCCGTGCTTGCCGCGGCGCAGGAGGCCGGCCGGCTGGTCCAGGTGGGCTTCCAGAGCCTGGGCTCCCACGCCCTGCCGGCGCTGGACCGTCTGGTGGGGGCCGGTGAAATCGGCGAGGTGCGCGGAGTCAGCGCCGCCGGCACGTGGGTGCGCACCAAGGGCTATTTCAAGCGATCACGCTGGGCGGGCAAACGCAGCCTGGACGGCACCGATGTGGTGGACGGCGTAGCCACCAATGCCCTGGCGCACGCGGTGGCCACCGGGCTGAAGATCGCCGGCGCGGAACTGGCCCGCGACGTCCTGTCCGTGGAGACGGACCTGTACCGTGCCCACGCGACCGAAAGCGACGACACGTCGGTGATCCGGGTCCGCTCTGCCGGCGGCGCGGTCCTCCTCTGCGCCCTGACCCTGTGTGCCGACGAACAGACCCCGCCCTCCGTCACTGTCCACGGCACACTGGGCCGGGCAGACTTCTTCTACACAGAGGACCGGCTGACCGTTACCACGCCCGACGGCGAGCGCACCGAGACGTTCGGCCGCACCGATCTGCTGGAAAACCTCCTGGCCGCCCGCCGCTCGCCTGGCAGCGCGAGCCAGCTGCTCAGCCCGCTGGCCGGGAACGGCGCCTTCATGACGGTGCTGGAAGCAATCCGGACGGCGGAGCAGCCCCGCGCGATCGGCGCAGCGCATGTGGCCTGGGAAGGTGAAGGCGACGACGCCCACCCCGTGGTCAGCGGAATACGCCAGCTGGTGCGCCGGGCCGCCGCGGCGCAGGCCACCTTCGCAGAGCTCGGCGCGCCGTGGGCACGCGAACTGCCCTCAGCCGGGCCGCAACCGGCATTCACGGTGAACGGGGCTGTGGTGGCGAGGCCGGCAGACGGCAGCCGGATAACGCCCACGTCATCGCCCCGGCCCTACCTCCATCCCGTCAGCACCCTGGCCGGCACCGTGGTGACCGATCATCTCCCCGAGGACCACCTGTGGCACCTTGGGGCGGGGGTTGCCATCCAGGACGTGGACGGCGTCAATTTCTGGGGCGGCCGCACCTACACCCGCGACGCCGGGGCCTACATCTGGCGGAAGGACCATGGCCGGATCGTCACCCTCGCGGTGGAAGACGGCGCCCGCGGAGACTCGCGGACCGAAACCCTGAGCTGGCTGGCACCGGCGGGCTCCGCCGGGCCGGGGGTTCCCCTCCTCAGCGAACGCCGGACGTGGAGCTGGGCCGCCGTCGGCTCCTCCACGTGGCAGCTCACGCTGGACTTCACCCTGACGCCGTCCGGACCGGCCCCGGTCACGCTGGGCAGCCCGGGCTCGAACGGCCGGCCGCAGGGCGGGTACGGGGGCTTCTTCTGGCGCCTTCCCGCCGTCGACGGCGCAAAGGTGTGGACAGCGTCCGCGGAAGGGGAAGACGCCGTCCACGGCGCCGTCCCCTCCACTGCGGCGCCGTGGCTGGCGTGGTCCGGAAATTTCCGGAACGGAGAGCCCGACGGCGGCCCGGCCACCCTCGTCTTCCTGCCCCGGCCGGAGCCCGGGCAACCCTGCGATCCCTGGTTTGTCCGCGCAGCGGGCTATCCCGGCGTCGGGCTGTCCCTGGCCTGGGAGCAGCCGGCAACAGCCCGCCACGCCAGCCCGCTGCACCGCACCGTCACCGTCCTGGTGGCCGACGGCCTCCTGTCCACCAGCGATATCGAACAGCTCATCACCACTTTGGGGGAATACAAATGAACACTGCCACCCACCAGGCACAGCAGGTACCGCAGGCGTCCGCCGGGACGTCCATGACGACACCGTGGAACCTCTCCGACCGGGCCGTGAAGCGGCGGCGGGTCCTGGACATCCTGGATGCCGCGGGCCGGGACTCGCTGCTCCTGACCACCAACACGGCGCTGACCTGGTACCTGGACGGGAGCCGGATGCACATCAGCCTCGCCGGCGACCCCGTCGCGGCCATGCTGGTTGACCGCGACGGCGATCATCTGGTCACCTTCAACAACGAGGCCGCCCGGATCGCGGCGGAGGAACTGCCCGACGGCGTGGACCTCCACACGGTGCCCTGGCACGGGCAGTTGCATTCCGCCGCAGCCACGCTCGCCCCCGACGGAAGGCCCCTCGCGGAGGCTGATGTGGCCGCAGAGCTGAGGACTGCCCGCCAGCCGTTCCTGCCCGGGGAGAGCGCACGGTACGCCCGGCTGTGCGCCGACGCCGCTGCCGCGATGACAGACGTCCTTTCCGGCACCACGCCGGAAACCACCGAGTTCGCTGTGGCCTCCGCCCTGGCTGCACGGATCGTGGCGATGGGGGCCGAGCCGCTGGTGCTCCTGTGCAACGGCGCCGGACGCACCGGGTTCCGGCACCCGCTGCCCACGCACGCGCCGATCGGCCGGCGGGCCATGGCAGTGGTGTGTGCGCGGCGCAACGGGCTGGTGGCCAACGTGACCCGCTGGGTGCGGTTCGACGCCGGAACCCCGGGCGAGCTCGAAGCGGAAGCCCGGATCGCGGCGGTAGAAGCGGACATTTTCGACGCCACTATTCCCGGTGCACGGCTGGACGGCATCTTCGCTGAAATCCAGGAAGCCTACCTCCGCCACGGCTTCGGCGCAGACCAGTGGACCCTCCACCATCAAGGCGGTCCGGCCGGCTATGCGGGCCGTGACCCCCGGGCGACGCCCGGCACCGACGACGCCGTGGTCCTCAACCAGACCTTCACCTGGAATCCTTCCGGTCCCGGAGTGAAGATCGAGGACACGGTTCAGCTCACCGAGTCGGGGATTAGCGTCCTCAGCGTGGACCCGCGCTGGCCGGCCGCGGTCGTGAACGGCATCCGGCGGCCGCTGACCCTGGAGCTGTGAGCGCTCGCTTCCCAGCACCGGCACACGATGGAATGAGCGCCAAACTGCTGCCGCAACACGGCGTCACTGGTATAGACCGGCAGGCCGTTTCGAGGGAAAAGCAGGGGATATTTTTCCGCCCGGGGGCCGATTAGGTGCCCCATCGATTGGATTTGACTTGAAAACCGAGTCCCGTTCGGTGGGGCCCCGCCGCCTCCCCGCAGCGGGCAAACGGGTGGCGCGACAATCCGCCGCGGGGGCAATGTTGAGCCTCCGTTACGCAGCCCGGAGCGAGTTCCGGGCGTGTTCTTTCTCACGATCGGTTCCCTTGCGGGCTGAACTGGAGCGTCAATAGCGTGGCACGGGACCGCGACGTACCAGCGAAGGACTGCAATGCCATCAGCACCCGCCAAGACGGACCCGCCCGCCCCGCCCAGGACCGCCCCACCCGGCCGCAATCCCGCTGAGAAGGATCCCGGGAGCCTCCGGGCATTCCTGACCACCGGGATCCGCTGGGACCTGCCGGCATCGCTGGTGGTGTTCCTGGTGGCCGTCCCGCTGTCGCTGGGAATCGCGGCCGCCTCCGGCGCCCCGGTCATGGCCGGCCTGATCGCCGCCGCCGTGGGCGGGATCGTCGCCGGCAGCCTGGGTGGTTCCCCGCTGCAGGTCAGTGGACCCGCCGCCGGACTGACAGTGATCGTTGCCGGCCTGATCGAACAGTTCGGCTGGCCCGTCACCTGCGCCATCACCGTGGCAGCCGGTGTGCTCCAGGCACTACTCGGCCTGGCACGGGTGGGCCGCGTTGCGCTGGCCATCGCACCGGTGGTGGTCCATGCCATGCTCGCCGGCATCGGCATCACCATCGTGCTGCAGCAGCTTCACGTGATGCTCGGCGCCGAGTCGGCCAGCGAGGCCTGGGAGAACATCATGGCCATGCCGGGCAGCTTCCTTGCCGTCGACATCGCCGCCGCAGTGCTTGGGGCCGTGGTCATCGCCCTGCTGCTCGGCTGGAAGCACCTTCCTCCCGCTGTCCGCCGGGTCCCCGGGCCCCTTGTCGCTGTCATCGCGGCCACCGCCCTCTCCTTGCCCTTCAACGTGGACCGGATCACCTTCGACGGCTCCCTGCTGGGCGCGCTTGCCTTTCCCGAGCTGCCCGACGGGAACTGGACCGCGGTGGTCCTGGGCGTGGTGACCATCGCGCTGATCGCCAGTGTGGAATCCCTGCTCTCGGCCGTGGCCGTGGACAAGATGCACCATGGCCGGCGAACGGACTTCAACCGCGAGCTCCTGGGGCAGGGTGCGGCCAATGTGACCTCCGGGATGCTGGGAGGCCTGCCCGTGACCGGCGTGATCGTCCGGAGCGCCACCAACATTGAGGCCGGTGCCCGGACACGCAAGTCCGCAATCCTCCACGGTGTCTGGGTGCTGGTCTTCTCACTGCTGCTGGCGGGCCTGATCCAGCTCATTCCGCAGGCCGTCCTCGCGGGGCTGCTCATCGTGATCGGTTCCCGACTGGTCCGGGCGGCCGACATCAGGACGGCACGGCGGACCGGCGACCTGACCGTCTACGGTGTGACCCTGTTCTGCGTGGTGTTCGTCAACCTGCTCGTGGGAGTCTTGACCGGCCTGGTCCTGGCCGTGGCACTGGTTCTCTGGCGGGTGGCGCGGGCCAGCATCCACGCTGAACCGGCGGGCACCGGCGACGGGAACCGCTGGCGCGTGGTGATCGACGGCTCATGCAGTTTCCTCTCGCTCCCGCGGCTGAGCGCCGTGCTGGCCTCGGTTCCGGCCGGAGCGCACGTCACGGTGGAGCTGGAGGTGGACTTCCTGGACCATCCCGTACACGACACCCTTGATGCCTGGCGCAACCGGCACGTGGGCAACGGCGGCACGGTGGTTATCGAGGAAAGCGGCACGGCCACGCTCCACGACGCACAGGCCGGCCCGCCGAGCCGCGGCAGTTCACGCTCCGCCCTTCGGACCCCGCTGCGGAGCGATAACCGCGCTGCGGGCTGATCCGGACGGGGCGGCAGCTTCTCCTCGGCCTGACGCAGCGTTCTTTTGCGCCTCAGGCCGAGGAGAACCATACGACGTGCGGTTCCCGCCGGGACACCCGAGGGGCAATGGCATGTTCCCCACGGACCGCCCGGTCAACGTGGACAGCCTCGGGCCGGGCCGCTTCAACCGCGACGCGCTTTTCGACCCTGACGATGTCCAGCGCCTCCACGTCCAGCAGCTTGCGCGCCCCCGTTCGGGAATCGACGATCCAGAACAGATCCGTGGATGGAATTGTTTCCGTCACGCTCCCCCGGTGGAACAACCGGCCCTTGTGCCAGGCCTCGATTTCCTCCCCGACTGCCAAATCCGAACACGTCCGGATGGTTGAATTCCCGCTTGCTTCCACTGTGTGCCTCCCCTGGCGATGCTCCTGGGAACAGCTTCCCCCAGCAAGATTGCGGCAACGTTTCCGGGCGGTGATCTTCCTGTGTCGCCTGCCCGTGAACTGACCTAATGAACTGTGGGCAGCACCAGGACGCCGTCCACACGCCGCGGGATTCCCAACGGATTGGCTTCCCGGAGGGCGGGATGCAGCACGGCTTCGGGAGCGTCCTGGTAGGCCACCGGGCGCTGGAAGCGGCGCACCGCCGTCGCCCCCACCGAGGTGAACAGCGAGGTGGTGGCCGGGTAGGGGCCGCCGTGCTGCTGGGCCCAGTTCACCGCGACACCGGTGGGCCAGCCGTCGAACAGCACCCGGCCGGCGAGGCCGGACAACTGTTCCACCAGCTCCGCCACGTCCTCGCCCGGCTGCGCGTGGACAGTGGCGGTCAGGCTGCCGGGTACCAGCGCAAGTGCTTCGGCCAGCTCCTTGTTGCCGGAGTATTCGATCAGCAGCGTGGTGGGGCCGAAGCACTCCTCCAGCAGTTCCGCCGGGCGCTCCAGGACGTTAGCGGCAGTGGTCCTGAAGATCACCGGGGCCGCGCCGTTCGCTGTTGCGTCCTGGTCAACCGAACCGCTGACCACCTGCACGGCGGGCCGGCCCGACGCATCCGTCAGTGCGGCCACCGCCCGGAGGCCGTCCGGGTAGGCATCGGCGATCCGCTCGGTCAGCATCGGGGCGGCCCCCTTTTCCTTGGCCGCCTCCGCGAGCAGCGCCGGGAAGTCGGTGCCGGCGGGGATGAACACCAGCCCCGGCTTGGTGCAGAACTGTCCGGCGCCGAGCGTGAAGGAGCCCGCCAAACCTGCAGCCAGATCACCGGCACGGGCCTTCAGTGCCTCGGCCGTGACCACCACGGGGTTGAGGCTGCCGAGTTCGCCGTAGAACGGAATGGGTTCGGGCCGGGAGACCGCAAGGTCGAACAACGCCCGGCCGCCGGGAATGGACCCGGTGAAGCCCACGGCCTTGATGGCGGGATCCTGCACCAGCGCGGTGCCGGCGTCCCGTCCGCTGACCAGCGCAAACAGGCCGTCGGGAGCGCCGGCCGCGGCCAGCGCATCCGTGACGATTTCCGCCGTCCGTTCGGAGAGCCTGAGGTGGCCGGAGTGCGCCTTCACAACGACTGAGCAGCCGACGGCGAGCGCCGACGCCGTGTCGCCGCCCGCCACCGAGAACGCGAACGGGAAGTTCGACGCCGAGAAGACAGCCACCGGGCCGACCGGCTTCAGCAGCCGCCGCAGGTCAGGCTTGGGCGGAGTGGACGACGGGTCGGCGTGGTCGATGACAGCTTCAAGGTAGGAGCCTTCGGTGATCACCGTGGCGAAAAGCCGCAGCTGCCCGGAAGTGCGGGCCACTTCCCCGGTGAGCCGCGCGGTGCCCAGCCGGGTCTCCTCGTCGGCAAGGGCCACCAGTTCCGTCACGTTGGCGTCCAGCGCATCGGCGACGGCGTTCAGCCAGGCGGCCCGTTCGACGTCGGACGCGGCTGCGGCGGTTTTGGCCGCCCGGGTGGCGGCGGCCGTTAGGGCGGTGAGTTCGAGGGTTGCTGTTGTCACAGTGAATTCCTGTTCTGGTGATCGGCGGATGCCCCGGAGAAGGCGAACCCCAGCCCCGGCCTGCCGGCGAGGGTGAGCCGGCTGTCACGGACCTGTACGGGTGAGGGAGCGTCCAGCACGCCAAGTTGTTCGAAGGAGGCGTCCTCGACGTCCTCCACCATGGTGGGTTCGGCCATCGTCAGCGCGAGCTGGCCGGAGAGTTCCGGCAGCAGGTGCGGCATGACCCTGATGCTGTGCGTGCGGGCGAGTTCCACGATGCGGCGGAACGGGGTGATGCCGCCGACGCGGATGATGTTGGGCTGGATGATGTCCACCGCTCCCGCCTCGATGAAGTCACGGAAGCGGTAGATGTTGTGCAGGTTCTCGCCCAGCGCGATGGGTACCGGCGAGTGCTGGCGCAGCCTGCGGTAGGCCCAGAGGTCATCAGCCCGGAGGGGTTCTTCCAGCCATTCGAGGCCGAACTCGCCCAGCACCTCCAGGGCACGGAACGTGGCGGGCAGGTCCCAGCGCTGGTTGGCGTCGATCATCAGCTTCCGGTGCGGGCCCAGGACCTTACGGACAGCGGCCACGCGTTCCATGTCTTCCCGGATGTCCGGCTTGCCCACCTTGATCTTGACGGCGTTGTGCCCGGCAGCCACCCAGCGTTCCACCTGGGCCACGAGCTCCCCGATGGAGTAGTGCAGGTTCACGCCGGAACCGTACACCTCCACGGAATCCTGCCGCTGGCCCAGCAGCCGGGTGACCGAGGTTCCGGCGCGGCGGGCCTGCAGGTCCCACAGGGCAAGGTCCGCCCCGGCCATGGCGATGGTGGTCAGTCCCCCGCCGCCGGCTTCGTGCAGCCGCTTCCACAGCTGGTCCCACACGCTCTCGGGGTTCGCTTCGAGCCCGGTGATGAAAGGCGCGACGTCGAAGTCCAGGAGCGCCTGGACCGCCTGCGGGCCGATGGTGGGAGTCCAGGAAAACCCGTGACCCGTGCCGCCGTCGTCCGTCCGGACTTCGGTGACGATCACATGGTTTTCCGGTGCCTCCGCACCCCAGCTCCGCAGGAGCGGAACAGTCAGCAGGCGGCTCGAGAGCCCGGTGATCCGGGGCAGCGTCCGCACCGCTGCGGCGACCGGCGCTTCGGCAACTGGCGAGCCCATTAGCGGCCGGCCAGCTCGTAGCCCTTGGCCAGGATGGACTTGAGCTGGACGAGCTGTTCCTCGGTGGGGTCAACCAGCGGAGCCCGCACCGGTCCGACCGGCAGCCCGCCCAGGCGCAGCCCGGCCTTGATCAGGGAAACGCCGAAACCCGGGGTCTGGTCGCGGAGCCTCACCAGCGGCGCGTAGAAACCGTCCAGCAGCGCGTGCCGGCGGTCCTCGTCCCCGGAGATGTAGGCGTCGTAATAGGCCTTGGCGATTTCCGGGGCCATGGCGAACGCGGCCGAGGAGTAGAGCGGGATCCCAAGGCCGCGGTAGGCGCCCTGGGTCAGCTCCGCGGTGAGCAGGCCGTTGAAGAGCAGGAAGTCCGTGCGTCCGCTGGCGTTGATGGCGCTGACAATCTCCTGGGCCAGGCCAACGTCGCCCAGCCCGTCCTTGAAGCCGATCACCTTGGGGTTGGCGGCCAGCCGTGACATGGAGGCCGCCGTGTATTTGGCGTTCCCGCGGTGGTAGACGATCACCGGCAGGCTGCTGGCCGCGGCCACCGCCTCAATGTACGCCACCAGGCCGTCGGTGGGGCCGGTCACGAGATACGGCGGCAGGACCAGCAGGGCGTCGGCGCCCGCTTCCTCGGCGATGCGGGCGGCTTCAAGCGCGTGGCCCAGCGGCCCGCCGGCACCGGCAACCACCGGCACCTGGCCGGCCACGGCTTCGACGGCGGCGGTCACCACGGTGCGCACCTCGTCGATGCTCAGCGCATGGAACTCGCCGGTGCCGCAGGCCGGGAACACGCCGCCCGGTCCGTGCGGGAGACGCGAGGTGATGTGTTCCTTGAGGAGGTCCACATCAACTGTCCCTTCCGGTGTGAAGGGTGTGACGGGGAAGAACAGTACGCCGTCGAATTTCATGGGGTCTCCTTTGATCCTGTGCCGGCCGCGACCAGCACGGCGGGGGTCTCGTCATTGAGGGCGGTTTCAGTCTTCAGTTCGGTCCGCCAGCTGCGTTTGGGTTCCCAGCCGAGCAGTTCACGGGCCTTGGTGATCGAGAATGCCGGGCTGTTACCCCTGAGCCCGGCGGCAAGCTCCGAGCTGCCGGGCAGGAACCGGGGCATGAGCTCCGCAAGCGGTGCGGTGGCCAGCGCGTCGGCTGCCCCCACGAAGAAGGTCTGTCCGTTGGGGATGCTGTCCATCTTGGCCAGCAGCAGGTCCAGGAAGTCCGCCACGTCCCGCGCATCCACGTAGTTGAAGAGTGCGGGTGCGGACAACGCCGGATCATCCAGCCGTTCACGGACGGTGTGGCCCTGCTGGGTGGGCGCGCCCGCCCATTCTTCCGGCGAGATCACATAGCAGGGGCGGAACGCCGCGTAGCGGATGGCATCACCCTGCGCCGCGGCGAACATCTGCACGGTCTGTTCGGCGATGAGTTTGGACAGTGCATAGGCGTTCCAGGGTTTTGGTGTGGTGCGCTCGTCCACCGGGAAGCTCTCCGGGAGCCAGCCCGCGGGCGAGCCGTAGCCCAGTACCGTGGGGCTGCTTGCCGTGACGATCCTGCCGATGCGCAGTTCCGTCGCCGCGCTGATGACGGCGTACGCCAGCCTGGTGTTGGTGCTGAAGATGACGTCTTCCGGCGCACTGAACGGCACGGCGATCGCCGCAAGGTGGACGACGGCGTCGGGCGCTGTTTCGCGCAGGAGGCGTTCCGCCTCCCCCGGCGCCAGGAGGTCGGCAGTGCGCTGCTCGACGCCGTCGGGCAGCTGGGCGGCGGGAACAGCGTCGCGGTCCACGGAAATGACGTGGTGGCCTGCGGCGGCGAGGCCGGCGACAACACTGCGCCCCAGCCGGCCGGAGCCGCCGGTGACAAAAATCCTGCTCATGGTGGTGATTCCTTTAGGTTGTCGGCCGCTGGCTAGGCGCCGCGGCGTAGGTCTGCGCCGAGGTCAAGATCCTGGATGCGGACCGGGAGGGAAGATTCCAGCGAACGGTTGCCCGCGATGCCGACCGAAACGGAGCGAAGTCCGTCCAGGTAGCCGGAGGGGCGTCCCAGCGGGTCCTCGCCGGGACCGTTGAACAGATCGGACAGGAGGAGCTCATCGCCCCCGCCGTGGCCGCCCTCGCCGTTGACGATGGGCACCTCGTAGGCCGCCTCCCAGTGCCGCTGGACCACCAGGCGTTCACCGTTGCGGCGCACCGCGTCCTCTTCCTCGACGGGCGTCGCGGAGGGGTCCACCACGGTCTTCTTGTCCGTGCTGTGCAGGACAGCGGCGCGTTCCACCACTTCAAGTTCCGCCCGGCCCTCGGTGCCGTTGACGGCCACGCGGTAGCCTTCCCAGGGGCTGTGGGCGTTGAGCGAGTAGCTGAGGACGGGGCCGCCGTGGTAGTCCACCACGAGGGCGAGGTTGTCCTCGATGGTGATGCCGGCCGTGAAGACGTCCTGGTCGCGGCGGTAGCCGTCGAAGTGTTCGTTGTCCAGGAAGAGTGCCTTGAGGCGTTCGTCTTCGCGCAGGTCCAGCGCGAACGGGTCCTTTTCTGCCGAGCCTGTTACGGCGGCGGAAGCACCGGCGTCGGGCGTTCCGCGTTCCGGGCGCGGGCCCAGGCCGCGCTCGGCGGCGTTCTTGTCGCCGTAGAACTTGAGGCCGCCCGAGGCGAAAACACGCTCCGGGACGTCGTCGATCCACCAGTTGACCAGGTCGAAGTGGTGGGACGCCTTGTGGATCAGCAGCCCGCCGGAGTTCTTCTTCTCACGGTGCCAGCGGCGGAAGTAGTCGGCCCCGTGGACGGTGTCCAGAACCCAGCTGAAGTCGATGGAGGTGACCTTGCCGATCACGCCGCTCTGGATAATTTCCTTCAGGGCGCTGTTGCGCGGCGAGTAGCGGTAGTTGAAGGTCACCACCACATTGCGGCCGGTTTCTTCGACGGCTCTGGTGATCCGGCGGCAGCCTTCGGCATCGATGGTCAGCGGCTTTTCCACCACCACGTCGGCACCGGCTTCCAGGCCTTCCACAATGTAGTCGGCGTGGGTGTAGTCCGGCGTGGTCACCACAACGCGGTCAATGTCGTTGTCCCGGATGAACGCGGTCAGGTCGGCGGGATCAAACGCTGCGACGGGTCCGGGAGCCCCGAGTTCCTGGATGAGCTTCTGGTAGAACTCCACGCGGCCGGGGTTGACGTCGGAGAAAGCCACCAGTTCGGCGGTGTCCGAGTGCTTGCCGAAGATCGCGCGGATGTACATTTCGGACCGGCCACCCGTGCCGATCAGGACGATCCGCGCTTTGCGGACCGGTTTGGAGGGGGCTGCGCCGGCGGGATGGACAGCGTTGGCGGGGGCGGCGGCAGCGGCAGTGCTGGCCACGGCAGCACTGCTGCCCGGATTGACGGTGTTGGCTGTGGTGCCCATTGCGGTGTAACCCTTTCGGAAGGCAGGAAATCCGGCCGCTTGACGGCCGGTGGCGGTGCGGTGAGAATTATGAGAAAGCGTTTTCTCGGAACGTTATAAGCTTTGTATCAAGACTCTGGCGGTCACGTCAACCATCGCCCCGAACGGGAATGCCCGTAGCGGAAGACGGCGAAGGAGTCGGAGAAGCCCGGAAAGGGGCCACTTTGGGCAGGAGAGCCACCACCCGGCGAATCGGCATTGCCGATGTCGCCCTCAAGGCCGGCGTCTCGCACGCGACCGTTTCGCGTGTGATGAACGGCAACTTCACTGTTGACCCCGCCATCGCCGAGCGCGTCAGGGCTGCAGCCACCGAACTGAACTATCAGCCGAACCCGGTGGGCCGCAGCCTGGCGCTGGGAAAGACGGACACCATCGGCATCGTGGTGCCGGACCTCTCCAACCCCACCTTCCAGGCCATCCTCCGCGGCCTCAGCATGGCCGCCGCCCAGGATGGCTACCGGGTCCTCATCGCCGACTCCTCCGAAGTGTCCAGCGAGGAGGCCATCCTCGCCGGCGAGGCCCGCCGGCGTTGCGACGGCCTGGTGCTCTGTGCGCCGCGCATGGGCGACGCCGAGCTGGAAGAGCTCGCGCCGTCACTCCAGCCCATGGTGCTGATCAACCGCACCACCGTGGACACGCACACGCCCAGCCTGATGGTGGACTACGGCCAGGGCATCCAGGAACTGGCCGAACACCTTGTGGACTTGGGCCACACGCGCCTCGCCTTCCTGGCCGGACCGGCCCGGAGCGCGTCGAACGGCCTGCGCCTCGTAGGACTGGAAAAGTTCACAGCCGCCCACCCGGAGATTGACCTCACAATGCTCGACGGCGGCTCCACCTTCGAGGTAGGGCACCAGTCGGTGGATGCCGTCCTTGCCAGCGGAGCCACCGGCGTCCTGGCCTTCAACGACCTCGTGGCCATGGGCCTGCTGAGCGGGCTCCATGAGCGCGGTGTCAGGGTCCCGGAGGACATCTCCGTCACCGGCTTCGACGACATCCCCTTTGCCCGCTACACCACCCCCACGCTCACCACGGCGGCGGTGCCCATCACCGAACTGGGCCAGCAGGCGTGGCACCGGATGCGGGACCTGATCCGCCACATCCCCTCCGACGCAGTCGCCGAAGGACCCACGGTGTTCCAGCCTAGGCTCGAAGTCCGCGGCAGCACGGGCGCGGCGAAGGGCTAGCCCCGTCCCGGGAGAGTTTTTGTCCAGATAATGGCACCTGGGACCCCTTTTGGGGCCATTATCTGGACAAAAACTCTCAGCCGGACCTAGGCCACGGGTGGAGCCAGGAGGACATCAATCAGCTGAGTCAGGCCGTCCGCCATGTCCACATTCTTGTCATAAAGCCACTGCAACTGCAGGCCGTCAAAGGCGGCCACCACCAGCCGCGCCAGCTTCTGCGCGGGCACGTCGCGGCGCACTTCACCGGCCTCCTGGCGTCGGCCAATGTCTTCGGCCAGCTCCGCCACCACCTGGGCGTAGCGCTCCTGGAAATAGGAGTGGGAATCATGTCCCGGATCATTCGCCGTCGCTGATGCCACGGCATAGAGCGTGGTGAGCCCCGGCTCCCTGCGGTTGCGCTCAGCGATCGGCGCCATCAGCCTCAGGCCCACTTCCGTGTCTTCACCGGCGGCCAGGCTCCGGCGGTCCCGTTCGGCGAGCACAGCCGTCAGCAGTTCCTGCTTGCCGCGAAAGTAATGGAACAGGGTGGCTTCCTTCACCCCCACCAGCTCGGCCACGCGTTTGAGCGCCGTGCCCTCGAAGCCTTCTGTTGCAAAAACATCCGTGGCCGTCTGGATTATCTGTTCGCGGCGTTCCGCTCCCTTGGCGTACTGGCCGCGTGGCTTCGACGTTGACATTGAGTCAGTGTATTTCACTTCTTTCCACAAAAATCTAGTCAGACTTGGTTTTTGTCGCTACCATCATTGTCAGGACCCAATGGAGGGTCACTTTTCGTCAGGAGGCAATGTGGCCGTCAAGACCATTCCCCAGGATTCCGCTGCTTCTCCGGCCAGCGGAACCCCGGGGTACCTCGACCGCGCGGACTCTGCCGTGGAACGCCCGGTCCGCTGGCTCGCCGGCTACGCCGGAACACACCTGGCACCGGCAGGCACGGAAAGCGTCGAGGTACACATCCCGGCAAAAGCCTTCGCGCATTACGACGGCGGCTGGCAGTTCGAGCAGGGCACGTTCCGCCTGCTGGTGGGCCGCCACGCGGCTGACGGTTTCCAGGTTTTGGAGATCGAACTGCGCTGACGCCCCCACGCCCCATCCTTCCCTTCCGAGTTTTTGTCCAGATAACGTGAGATAAACAGGCCTTTGGGCACGTTATCTGGACAAAAACTCCAGGGCTAAGGCCGGGCCGGGTCCGAATCTTTCGGATCCAGCCCGGCCTCTTTGTAGTACCCCTCGATATGGGCTGCCACGAGCCCGGCCGCCCTGCCGCCGTCGTGGTGGTTAATGGCCGCCAGGATCTCACGGTGTTCGGTGCGGAGACGGGCGGCGGTGGCATCCCAGTCGGGAAGGTTTGCCGTCAGCCTGCCGGCGTAGCTTTGGATCGCTTCCCGCAGGGAGCCCATCATGGCGCTGACCACGGCGTTGCCGGCAGCTTCGGCGAGGGCCAGATGGAAGCGGACGTCGAGGGCCAGGAATTCGTCGGTGTCCGGGCAGGCCTCCATCTTTTCCAGCAGTTCGGCGGCCTCTGCCAGCGCCGGGGAGTCCGTGCGGGCCCGGGCAACGGCCCAGGATTCGAGCAGGACTCGGGTCTGCACGATATCCGCCACGGGCAGGTGCGAGGTGGCGACGTGGAGTCGCAGCGCCGAGCCGAGCGCCGCCGTCGGGTCTGCGATAACCACCGTGCCGGCGTCAGGACCGGATCCCACGCCGGCGCGGACAACCCCCATGGCTTCCAGGACCCGGATCGCTTCACGGACTGATGTCCGTGAGACCTGCAGCTGTTCGGCCAGCATCCGCTCCGCCGGCAGCCGGCCACCCAGTGCCAGTTCGCCGCTGGAAAGCTGGTTCTCGATCCACTGCAGGACCAATTGATGGGTACGCATGGGCCAATGGTACTTGATGTGGTTGGACCACATCCCTTAGAGTGTGGTTAGACCACAGAGCCACCTGTCCGGAGCGACCCGTCCAGAGCCGCTTCAGCCCGATGCCCCGGAGGCAGCAATGACGCACACCATCCAGCCCAACAACCCCGAGGCCACCCCGGCCCCCGACGCAACGGACGTGCCGTCCACAGCCGCCGGCACCGCACACGGAGCGTCCCTGACCGGCGCAACGTTGTCCGGCGCAGTGAACCGGGCCGCAGCAGCAGTCCCGGCCGCGCTCAAGCGCCGCGTGCCGAAGTACTCGGACCTCGCGCCGCTAATGCAGTTCAAAAAGCCCGAGTTCAGCCGCGCCGCGAAGCTGCAGCGCGCCAGCACCATCTGGGAGCTGCGGGACATGGCCAAGCGCCGCACCCCGCAGGCACCGTTCGACTACACCGACGGCGCAGCCGAAGCCGAAATCACCCTGCGGCGCGCTCGTGAGGCCTTCCTGGACATCGAGTTCCGCCCGGGCATCCTCCGGAACGTCTCCAGCATCGACCTGAGCACCGAGATCCTGGGAAAGCCGTCCCGCCTGCCCGTCGGCATCGCGCCCACCGGCTTCACCCGGATGATGCAGTCCGAAGGCGAGTACGCCGGGTCCCAGGCCGCTGAAGCCGCCGGCATTCCCTACACCCTCTCAACGATGGGCACCGCGTCCATCGAGGATGTCGCCGAGGCGGCACCCAACGGACGCAACTGGTTCCAGCTGTACCTGTGGACGGACCGCGACCGCTCCCTCGAACTGATCGAGCGCGCCGCCAAGGCAGGAAACGACACCCTCATGGTCACCGTGGACACCGCCGTCGCCGGCGCCCGCCTCCGCGACGTCCGCAACGGCATGACTATTCCGCCGGCGTTGACCATCAAGACCGTTTTGGACGCGTCCTACCGCCCGGCCTGGTGGTTCAACTTCCTCACCCACGAGCCGCTGACGTTCGCATCGCTCTCGCGGTACACCGGCACCGTGGCGGACCTGATCAACTCCATGTTCGACCCCACCCTGACGTTCGAGGACCTGGACTGGCTGCGCGAGACGTGGAAGGGCAAGCTCGTGGTCAAGGGCATCCAGACCGTGGATGACGCCCGCAAGGTGGTGGACCACGGCGCCGACGGCGTGGTGCTGTCCAACCACGGCGGACGCCAACTGGACCGTGCGCCCATCCCGTTCCACCTGCTGCCCGGCGTCAAGGAGGCCTTCACCAGGGACAACTCCGACGCCGCCATCATCCTGGACACCGGCATCATGAGCGGCGCGGACATCATTGCCGCGCTGGCCCAGGGAGCCGACTTCACGCTGATCGGCCGCGCGTACCTCTACGGCCTCATGGCCGGCGGCCGGGCCGGTGTGGACCGCGCCATCCAGATCCTGGAAAAGGACATGACCCGCACCATGGCGCTGCTGGGCGTCAGCAAGCTCTCCGAGCTCACCCCGGACCACGTCCGGATCCTCGGCAGGTAACCTGCACGCCCGGCCACCAGCCGCCTCGCCCAACTGACTGGCAGTTAACGCTCCCAAAACGGGTTTTCACAGCGTTAACTGCGAGTCAGTTGGGTTCGTGGCTACTTCTTGCGGCCGAACTTTGGCAGGTTCGCGATGAGGTCTGCGGCCTTCGTGGCGGCCCGGCCCACGGTGCGCCCGATCTGCTGCGGGACGGTGTCATCCCCGGCCGTGGCCACCGGAATTGCCACGGCAGGGCTCAACTGACCGCCTTCCGAGGCACCGGGCACCGCTGCCGGACGGGCCATGCCTGCAGCCGCGGCCACCGGCGAGGGCGCGGAAGCTGCGGCTTCCGCCGCCTGCTCCGTCTTTTCCTCCAGAATCTGCGCGGCCGGCGAGCCGACGACGGCGGCACGCGGCCCGACGTCGAACGTCTCCAGCCAGCTGGCGACGCCGGCGAGCGGTTTGGGATTCAGCGCGTAGTAGCGCTTCTGGCCCTGGGCGCGCATGCTGACCAGATCGGCCTCGCGGAGCACTTTCAAATGTTTGGAGATGGTGGGCTGGCTGGCGTCCAGTTCCTCGACCAGCTCCCCCACTGCTTTGTCCCCCGAGCGGAGGGATACCAGAATGTCACGCCGGGTTGCCTCAGCAATGACGGCAAATACGTCGTCTGTCACCATGGGATCCACCCTAGCGACATATACGCCGGATGGCATCCACTATTTCCTCCCGCGCACCTCCCGCGCACAACGGCCATTGCCCCGCACCTGCCGCAGTGCTACAACGGACTCACGGTTGCCCCGGGCTGTCCGGCTGCGGCCGCTCAAACATGAGGGGTGGGTGGCCATGGATTTCCTGCGCCAGCAGCTGTTCAACATCATCGCTTTTGTGTTTTTGGGCTTGTTCGTGGCGGTCTGGGGATCCGTGCTGTTGCGCGTCGGGTTCTGGGTGCCCGACGGCAGGACAGTCGCGCCGCCCCTCAACGGTGCCTTGGTAACCGCGGCGGGCGTACTGGCCACGTCCCTGAGCTCCCTGACCGCATCGGCCTTGGGGTTCACCATTGCCGAAGTCCGCCGCGACGAGGAAGCCCGCCGTGACCTGAAACCCGGCCAAGCCGGCGCCACCGCTGCCTTCAACCCGGCCGAGGTCACGGCCCGACTGTCCGGGCGGATAGTGGCCGCAGTGGTGGTTTACCTGGCAGTGGGGCTGCTGGTCCTGCTGCTCTGGCTGGTCAAGGGAACGGCGTCAACGGACCTCATCGGCGCCTTCGCGCTGTCCCTGCTGGGCTGGCTCATCGGCGCCGCCGGGGTGGTGTTCCAGACGGAAAAGCCGCTCACCTAATCGAACCAGGCGCTCGTCGAACCAGGCGCTAGTCGAACCAGGGGTCCAGGCCGTACAGCGGAAACACTTCCTTGCGCGTGGCCATCACGGTGCGGTCCACCTCGTCGTTGGGATCGAAGCCGACCTCCCATGAACGCCACCACAGGTCCACGTCGTCGCCCATCGATTCGGGCGCCGTCACCCCATAGAGTGCCCCGTACTTGTCCTGGACGTACTGCCGCCAGTCTTCGGGAACGGGCGTCCGGAGCGGCACGGGCCTGCCGGCCGCGACGGCAATCAGGTGGCTCCAGGACCGCGGCACCACGCTGATCACGTTGTAGCCGCCTCCGCCGGTGGCAATCCACCGGTTGCCGCAGTAGCGCGCCGCGAGATTCCCGACGGCGGTTGCCGCTTCACGCTGGCCGTCCACGCTGATGTTGAGGTGCGTCAGGGGATCAAGCCGGTGCGAGTCGCAGCCGTGCTGGCTCACGATCACCTCGGGCTCGAAGGCGCCGATCAGCTGCGGAACCACGGCATGGAACGCCCGCAGCCAGCCGGCGTCGCCCGTTCCGGCCGGAAGGGCCACATTGACCGCGCTGCCCTGGGCATTGGGGCCGCCGATCTCGTTGGCAAAGCCCGTCCCGGGGAACAGCGTCAGTCCGGTCTCGTGCAGGGAAATGGTGAGGACCCTCGGGTCATCCCAGAAGATACTCTGCGTCCCGTCGCCGTGATGGGCGTCAACGTCGATATATGCCACACGCTGCACACCGCCGTCGAGCAGTTTCTGGATGGCCAGGGCGGCATCGTTGTAGATGCAGAAGCCGCTGGCCCGCTCCTTGGCGGCGTGGTGCATGCCGCCGCCGAAGTTGACTGCCCGCACGGCGCTGCCGTCAAGGATCGCACCGGCCGCCATCAGTGAACCGCCAGCAAGCCGCGCGCTGGCCTCATGCATGCCGGCGAAAGCGGGGTCGTCCTCCGTGCCCAGGCCCCGTTCGAGGTCGGGTACGTCCGGATTCAGGCTGGCCCGCCGGACCGCCGCCACGAATTCGGGGCTGTGGACGGTGCACAGTTCGTCGTCACCGGCCACGTCCGGGGCGGCCACAGTGACGTGCCCCAGGTCCAGCAGGCCCAGGCTGCGAGCGAGGCGCGCGGTGAGCTCCATGCGTTCGGGTGCCATCGGATGCCCGTGGCCGAAGTTGTAGGCGGTCATGGCCATGTCCCACACCACCATCGTTGGCAATGCGGATTGAGCGAGTCCGGGCAGGAATGTCATCAAGGACAGGCTACCTGAGCCGGACGCCCTGATTTCCCGGTCATCGCGCGGAATATAGTGGTTTACTACTGAAGGAAGCAGTTTCAACCGAGGAAAAGCCGCACATGACGCAAAGCCAGCCGAGGTCCAAGAGCCCGGCAAACTGGCACCCCGGCATGCCGGAGCGTGAGGGTCTATGGATCTTCACGGGTATCCGCGACTTCATCGACAACATCGCCAACACGTCGCCGGCGAGGCTGGCGCTGACTGCGTTCGCTGTTGTCATCCTCGTTTTCACCGGACTCCTGTCCATGCCTGCGGCGTCTGCCACCGGAAATTTCACCCCCCTGTACCAGGCCCTGTTCACCGCGGTGTCCGCCGTCTGCGTTACGGGCCTCACCGTGGTGTCCACGGCCGTGCACTGGTCCTTCTTCGGCCAGCTGGTCATCCTGATCGGCATTTTTGTCGGCGGCCTGGGTACGCTGACCCTGGCCTCGCTGCTGGCCCTCATGGTCAGCAAGAAGCTCGGGGTGCGCGGCAAGCTCATTGCCCAGGAAGCCATGAACAACGCCGGGCGCCTTGGCGAAGTGGGCACCCTGCTGCGGATCGTCATCACCACGTCCGTGGTCATTGAAGCCGGTCTCGCCTTGGCCCTCGTTCCCCGCTTCCTGATGCTGGGAGAGAGCTTCGGCCAGTCCGTATGGCACGGCGTCTTCTATGCGATCTCGGCCTTCAACAACGCCGGTTTCACGCCGCACTCGGATGGCATCGTGCCGTACGAGACCGACCTCTGGATCCTGGTCCCCCTGATGCTCGGCGTGTTCCTGGGCAGCCTTGGCTTCCCGGTGGTGATGGTGCTGCAGCAGAACGGGCTGAACTGGAAGAAATGGAACCTCCACACCAAGCTGACCATCCAGGTGTCCTTCATCCTCCTGGCCGCGGGAACAGTGCTGTGGGGTCTGATGGAGTGGGAAAACATGCGGACCATCGGTTCCATGGACGTAGGCGACAAGATCGCGCATTCCCTCTTCGCCTCCGTGATGACCCGGTCCGGCGGCTTCAACCTGGTGGACCAGAACCACATGGAATCCACCACCATGCTCCTCACTGACGCACTCATGTTCGCGGGCGGCGGTTCAGCCTCCACTGCCGGCGGCATCAAGGTGACCACCATCGCCGTCATGTTCCTGGCCATCGCAGCCGAGGCCCGCGGCGACGCGGATGTGAAGGTCTACGGCCGCACCATTCCGCAGGGAACCATGCGGGTGGCCATCTCGGTGATCGTCGCGGGCGCAACCCTGGTGTCCGTATCGGCCTTTGCGCTCCTGCACATCAGCGGCGCTCCCCTGGACCGGGTGTTGTTCGAGACCATTTCAGCCTTCGCCACCGTGGGCCTCAGCACCAACCTCAGTGCCGAGCTGCCGCCGTCCGGCGTTTATGTCCTGACCGCGCTGATGTTCGCCGGCCGCGTGGGAACCGTGACCCTTGCCGCTGCCCTGGCGCTGCGCCAGCGCAGCCAGCTGTACCACTACCCGGAAGAGAGGCCCATCATTGGCTAATCCCTCAGGCGCCGTCAACCGCCCCGCCCACAATGCCCCCGTGCTGGTGATCGGGCTGGGCCGCTTTGGCTCGTCCACCGCCGAACAGCTGGTCAAGCAGGGCCGCGAGGTCCTGGCGATCGAACGCGACCGCAACCTGGTGCAGAAATGGGCTCCCGTGCTCACGCACGTCGTCGAGGCGGACGCCACGAACATCGACGCCCTCCGGCAGCTCGGTGCACAGGAGTTCAGCTCCGCGGTGGTGGGGGTGGGTACGTCCATCGAATCCTCGGTGCTGATCACCGTGAACCTGGTGGACCTCGGCATCGAACACCTCTGGGTCAAGGCGATCACGCCCTCGCACGGCAAGATCCTCACCCGGATCGGCGCCAACCACGTGATCTACCCCGAGGCCGACGCCGGTGTCCGCGCCGCGCACCTGGTCTCCGGCCGCATGCTGGACTTCATCGAGTTCGACGACGACTTCGCGATCGTCAAGATGTACCCGCCGCGCGAGACCGTGGGCTTCACCCTGGACGAGTCCAAGGTCCGCTCCAAGTACGGCGTGACCATAGTCGGCGTAAAGTCACCGGGCGAAGACTTCACCTATGCCCGGCCGGAAACCAAGGTGTCTTCACGGGACATGTTGATCGTGTCCGGCCACGTGGACCTGCTGGAACGGTTCGCCGCCCGCCCGTAGCCGGGGGCCGGAGTTTTTGTCCAGATAATGGCACCAAAGCGGTCCCGAAAGGGCATTATCTGGACAAAAACTCGTTGGGTCCGCTCGGTGAGCCGTCAGCCCAGTTGCTTCGTGATCTCGGCTGCGCGGGCTGCCGCGGCGCGGGCGCCGTCGGCGATGATTGCCGGCAAGCCCCGTTCATCGAACGTGGCTATGGCGCGTTCCGTGGTGCCGTTCGGGCTGGTCACGGCCTTGCGCAGGGCGGTAGGGTCCGCGCCGGGTTCGGCCAGCATCAGTCCGCCTCCTGCAACCGTTTCCCGTGCCAGCAGCAGCGACAACTCCGGATCCAGCCCCAGCTCGACACCGGCGGCAGCCATCGCCTCGGCAAGGTAGAACACGTAGGCCGGGCCCGAACCGCTGATGGCGGACAGCGCGTCCACCTGTTCTTCGGGCACCTCCACCACGGTCCCGGCACCCTTGAGGATGTCTTTGGCCAGCTGCAGCTCTTCGGCCGAGCAGTTGGTACCCGGCGAGACGGACACGACGCCTCGGCCCAGCTTGGCAGGGGTGTTGGGCATGGTGCGGATCACCGGCTGACCGGCTGGCAGCGCGGCTTCAAGCTGCGCGATGGACACCGCGGCGGCGACGCTGACCACGATGGTTTTCGGGGAAAGCGATCCGCTGATTTCCCGCGCGAGGTCGGTGATTCCCACAGGCTTGACGCCGAGAATCACGACGTCGGCGCCGGTGGCCGCCTGTTTGTTGTTCTCCGGCTCCTCCTCACCGGCAATGGCCGTGATGCCGGTGAAGCGCTGGGCAAGTTCGGCAGCACGCTCCGCGCGCCGGACAGTGGCCACGACGTCCGCCGGGTCCGTTCCGGCCTCCAGCATGCCGCTCATGACGGCCTCGTTCATGGATCCACAGCCAAGGAATGCGATTCGGTTGCTCATTGGTCCATCATTGCAGTTCCCCGCGCGTCGCCGCATCCGGAGGCTGCTCTCCGGACGCCCTCCGGCCGCGAGGCGGAGGCCGGGGGCAGGCGGGCCCGCCCCATTCACAGCTGGCTCACATGATCGGCGCAGCTTCCTCACAAAGTCCGCACCTAACGTAGTTATTACCTCATTGAGGGTGCGAGTGATGAGGCAAGCATGGGGATGTTTGCCCGGCACCGGTGGTCTGCAGCAGGTTTCCCCCATTTTCCTGCGAGGCCGCCGGTGCTTTCTCATTTAAGTCCCGGCGCAGCATTACGTCCGGCCGGCGGACGTCTTGCCAGCCAACGCACAGGGAAAACACCCGAAACACCCAAAGTGCGTCAGTAACGTGGAAAGTGCCTCACAGGTGCGAGTGATGACAGCCGGTTCTTCGGAACCGGCGGAGCGCCGGGCGGCTGCGGAAGGGTTCCCCCAATTCCTTCGGCAGGACCGCCCGGCGTTTTCTCTTTAATCCGGCTGGTCCGCCCCGGACAGACCAAGCAGCCGGCCTTGCAGGAACTGCCGCTCGGCCGCGTTGCCTGCCAGCCCCAGTGCCTCCCGGTATTCCTCCCTGGCTTCGGAGACGCGGCCCAGGCGCCGGAGGAGATCAGCGCGCACGGAATGGAACACCCCGTAGCCTGCCAGGTCCAGGGTGTCCACCAGCGCGAGGGCGGTCTCCGGGCCGTGCACTTCGGCCACGGCCACCGCGCGGTTAAGGGCCACCACCGGGCCCGGCGATGCCTGCAGGAGCTGATCGTACAACCGCAGGATCTGCTCCCAGTCCGTTTCCTCGCCCGACGGGGAATCGCTGTGCACGGCGTTGATGGCGGCCTGGAGCTGGTACGGTCCCGGCCGGTTCCGGCGAAGGCACCGGCGGACGATTGCCTGACCCTCCAGGATCAGGTCCTTGTCCCATAGCTGCCGGTCCTGGTCCGCCAACAGCACCATGCCGCCGTCGGGCGTCATCCTGGCTGCGCGCCGCGACTCTATCAGCAGAAGCAGCGCCAGAAGCCCTTGGGCTTCGGGCTCATCCGGCATCAGGGCCGCCAGGAGCCGGGCCAGCCTGATGGCCTCCCCGCAGAGCTCGCCCCGGACGAGGGTGTCGCCGGAGCTGGCGCTGTAGCCCTCGTTGAAGATGAGGTAGACGACGGCGAGCACCGCCGTGAGGCGCTCCGGCAGTTCGGCGCCGCGGGGCACGCGGTAGGGAATCCGGGCATCCCGTATTTTCGCTTTGGCCCGGACCAGCCGCTGGGCCATAGTCTTTTCCGGCACCATGAAGGCTCGGGCTATCTCCGCGGTGCTCAGGCCGCCCAGGAGGCGGAGCGTCAGCGCCACGCGGGCCGGAGTTCCCAGCGCAGGGTGGCAGCAGGTGAAGATGAGCCTCAGCGTGTCATCGCGCACGCCGGCCTCCTCTCCCGGCTCATCCATCAGCAGGTCCCCGGGTGCCGCTCCGGAGGCATCACCGGTGCGGGCATGCAGCAGGGCTGCCTGGGCGTATTTGTCGTCGCGGGCGGCGTCACGCCGAAGCCGGTCGATGGCCCTGTTGCGGGCAGTGGTGATAATCCATCCGGCCGGGCTGGGCGGGACGCCGCTGGAGGGCCAGCGTTGCACCGCCGCCGTGAACGCGTCCTGGACGGCGTCCTCGGCGACGTCGATGCTGCCGAATACCCGGACCAGCACTGCCACGGCGCGGCCGTATTCCCGGCGGAAGATCCGGGCTATCTCGCCGCTGGAAGCCTCCGAGGCGGAACCCCCGGCAGCGGAACCGCGCCCCGTCATCCGGACGTCTCCGAGGGCTTAGTGCCGGAAGGGGCGGACTTCGACCGGCAACGTCACGATCTTGGCCAGTCGGCGGGCCCAGTTCAGGGCGGCGTCGAGGTCGTCCACGTCGATGACAGTGAAGCCTCCCAGGTGCTCCTTGCCTTCGGTGAACGGGCCGTCGGTGACAAGCACGTCGTCCCCCTGCGGCCGCAGGACGGTGGCCGTGTCCGCGGGATGGAGGCCGGCGGCGAACACCCAGGCGCCGGCCGCCTTCATCTCCAGGTTCAGGCCTTCCAAACCGCGCATGATGGGCTCCAGGAACTCCCCGTCCGGGACGGGACCGTCAGGCTGGTAGATGCTGAGCAGATACTGTGACATTTGGTTTTCCTCCTTGAGGATCCGGCCGGCGGGGTGCCGGCCTCTCACCTCCTATACGAACGGCTCCCGCCCCTATCGACACACCTCCCCCGCCCCTTTGCGGAGAATCCTGCTACGCCTCGCGTGCACCGACCAGCGGGTGGCTCAGGTGCTGGCGCGCGAACTTCAGGGTTTCGTTAAGCCACAGTTCGCGTTCCCCCGCGAACTTTGCCCGCCGGGTGGAAATTTCCGCCACCACCACGCCGTCGAATCCGCTGGCGGCCAGGTGCTGCAGCGCTTCCGCACAGCCCTGGTTGCCGCGGCCTGGAATCAAGTGCTCGTCCCGGCCGGAACCGGATCCGTCCGTGAGGTGGATGTGCCTGAGTTTGCTGCCGAGAGCCTTGATCGCCTCAACACTGTTGGCCCCCGCGGTGGCGGCGTGCGAGAAGTCCCACGTGACGTCGTCGTAATCCTGGCCCAGCGGGTCCCAGTGCGGCAGGTAGGCAACCGTCTCCCGGCCCCGCACCCGCCACGGGTACATGTTTTCGACGGCGATCCGCACCTGGTACATGTCGGCGAGCTGGCGGATGCCTGCCGGGAAGTTCTCCGCGTAGTTGTTCTGCCAGCGGAACGGCGGATGGACCACCACGGTCCCGCAGCCCACTTCACGCGCCATCCGGCAGGACATTTCGATCTTGTTCCACGCCGAACCCCAGACCTTCTGGGTCAGCAGCAGCGTGGGCGCGTGGATGGACACGATCGGCTGCCGGTAACGGTGGCTGAGCTCCAGGAGGGAGTGCGGGCTCTGGCTGGTGGCGTTGTTGGTGACCATCACTTCCACGCCGTCAAAGCCAAGGTCCTGGGCCACGGCGAAAGCATCGTGCACGCTCAACGGGTAGACAGACGCGCTGGACAGCGCCACCGGGATCACGCGTTTTTCCTCCGGGGAACGTTCGACGGCGGTGCTCATCTCAGTCAGCCCTCCCGCCGGAGGCGGTGGCGGTGACCGAGTCGGAGTCGGTGGCGGTGGCGGAGGCCGGGGCGGCGGCGGGGGCCGCAACGGAAGCCGCAGCGGGGGCCGCAAGGGGAGGCAGCACCACCTGGTGTGCCGGTTCCAGGGGTCCTTCAAAGATCAGCTGGTCCAGGCGGCGGAGGATCAGTCCTTCCCGCAGCGCCCACGGACAGATCTTGACCTTCTTGAACTCAAAGAGCTCCAGGGCCGCCTCGGCCACAAGGGCTCCTGCGAGGAGCTGGTTGGCGCGGGCTTCGGAGACACCGGGGAGGTGCAGACGATCCTCGGTCTTCATGGCGGAGATCCGCTGCGCCCAGATGCCAAGGTCCGTGGCGCCCAGCTCGCGCTTGACGTAGGGTCCGGCCGCGCTGGGGGCTGCCCCGGCGATCCGGGCCAGGGAACGGAAGGTCTTGGACGTCCCGGCCACCACATTGGCCCTGCCCAGCTCGTTGAAGCTTCGGACAGCAGGTTTGAGGGTTGCCCGGATGTAGCGCCGGAGCTCCTTGACGCTCTTCGCCGTGGGCGGGTCCTCCTGCAGCCAGTCCCGGGTGAGGCGGCTCGCGCCCAGCGGCACGGACGTGGCCAGCTCAGGAAGCTCGTCCTGGCCAAGCGCCATTTCGAAGGAGCCGCCGCCGATGTCGAGGTTCAGGATGGGTCCGGCACCCCAGCCGTACCAGCGCCGGACGGCAAAGAACGTCATGGACGCTTCTTCGCTGCCGGTAAGCTCCTGGAGTGTCACGGTGGTTTCGTGCTTGACCCGGGCCAGCACCGCAGGACCGTTGGTGGCTTCCCGGATGGCGGAGGTACAAAAGGCCAGCAGGTCCTCGGCTTTGTGTTTGGCCGCGAACTCCCACGCTTCCAGGACGAATTCGATGAGTTCGTGCTGGCCGGCGTCGTTGATGTTTCCGTCGGCGTCGAGGAACTGCACCAGCGAGAGCGGCCGTTTGTGCGAAGCGAAGGGCACCGGCCGCGCGCCGGGGTGCGCGTCAACCAGGAGCAGATGGACAGTGTTTGAACCGATGTCGAGGACGCCTAGACGCATTCTGCCATTATTCACCGATGGCAAGCCGCCGGCGCAACTGCGTCGGCGGCTTGCCCGTCCAAGTCGGAATGAAGCTGCAGCTACTCGGCTGCCGGAGTGCCCGAATCCTCTGCGGGCTGGTCGGCACGTTTGAAGTCGCGCCGGATGTTGGCTACACCTTCGGGATCGATTTCGAAGCCGAAGGCGCTCCCCGGGTTGATCACCATGCCGAGCTCGTCCCCGAGGTTGCCGATGATGGCGGCTCCCTGGGTGCCCAGGACGTTGGGGGCGGCGTCGAGGAACTGCTGGTCCACCCGGCTCGGGTGCGAGAAAACGGCCAGCACGGGCTTGCCCTCGGCGTTGGACAGCACCAGTGGTTCCACCTGTGCGTCCTCGCCCTCAAGCGCATCGGAGCTGATGATGTAGACCTCGTTGTTGAGGAAGGACAGGATGACGTCCACCGGGTTGGCATCCGGCTGGTCACCTGTGGCGAGCTTCTCTTCGAGGTCGTTCAGGGGCTGGATTTCCGCGGGTGCAGGCTGTTCAGTCATACATCTACTCGACCACGTTTGCCGGGCGGGGCGCAATTCCTCGCTGCCGGGCTTCGACTTCGTGGGTGCGGGCCGGAGGCTGCGTTCCGGAACACAGGCCCCGGCCGGCACCCACGATCTCAGCCACGCAGGAGCCGCAGTAGGCGCCCTTTCATTCCCCGTTCGTCGAACAGGTCCTTCCAGCCGATGCGCAGGATCCGCCACCCTTGTTCGGTCAACAGCTTCTCCCGTTCGCGCTCTTCATAGATCACTTGGGCTGTCGGTTTGTAGTCGAAGTACTTCGACTTTCCATCGAATTCCAGGGCGGCCCGAAGATCCGGCCACGCAAAGTCGAATCGGTAGGTGCCGCGGACTGTTTGAACCGGAAACTGGAGCACAGGAGCGGGGAACCTCAGCCGCGCAATGATGTCCCTGGCCAATGACTCGCCGGGCGACTCGGACTTCGGGTCCGAAAAAGCCAGCGCCCGGCGGAAGCCTGCCACTCCCCGGACTCCGGCCAGTCCTGCGCAGGCCGATTCCAGTCGGTGCCGGTCGCATCCGCTCCGCAGCCCGTGGTCGAGGAGGATCAGGGCCTGCCGGTAGTTGAGCATCAGAGCGCAGTCAAGCACAGTCCGATCCAGTGAAGTTACTGGCAAACCGTCTATCTCGGTGCGGTCGCCGGGCACGAGAAGAGCGGAATGGGCTTTGACGTCGGCCGCGTGAGAACCGCGGGCCGCGTGGTAGGGAATGATGACATGAATCAGTTGGTCAGGCCGCCACAGATACAGGCGATGCAGCCGGCCGGCGGAAGTGTGGCTGAACGTAAGGCCGTCGCCAGCCGTGGCCGCCAGGGTCCGCTTGCTGTACGCGGCGAGCCGGGCACGCCCCCGGTCGCCGTCAGAAAGGGCATTCCAATAACTGCCGCGGGCCATAATGCCCGTGCGGACCCGGACAAGGGAGCCTGCGAGGAGGTGCTCATTGATGCGCCGCTTACTGAGCCCGCTGGCAAGCAACTCTTCCGTCCGCCACATGACTGAGCCGCCGGGCAGCGGACTCGCTGGTAAGGCGACGGGACCACGCGCCGGAGGCGATACGCAGGCGGAGGCGACGGAAGGGATCGGCGCAGCATCCGTCCGAAGCGCGGGGCGTCGGGGCGCCGTGGTTCCTGCTACCCGGCCACCCGTACGTGTGCCCGCGATCTCTGCCCAAACGTCCGCGAGCGGGTCAATGGCTTCATGCGGCCGGGGGTTTCCCTGACTGTTCATTCCACCAGCCTCCACGGGCGCCGGGGACCGTAAAAGCGCCCCGCCGGGCGATGTGGAAAACCCAGAACGTGGGTGCGGGCCGGGTGCTGCGTTGCGCAACGCAGCACCCGGCCCGCACCCACGGTCTCGAGTGGCTACTTCTTGGCGACAGCCTTCTTCTTCGCCGGGGCCTTGCGCGCCGCGGGACGCTTGGCCGGGCCCTTGGCACGCTTCTCGGCCAGCAGTTCCACGGCCTGTTCGCGCGTCAGTTCCTCCAGCGCGGTGGACCGCGGAACAGTGATGTTGGTGATCCCGTCAGTGATGTAGGGGCCGAAGCGGCCTTCCTTCACCACGATGTTCTTCTCCGACACCGGGTCCGGACCGAACTCGGCGAGCGGCGGGACGGCCGCACGGGCTCCACGCTGCTTGGGCTGGGAGTAGATCTCCAGTGCCTGCTCCAGCGTGATCGTGAAGATTTCCTCTTCGGAGCCGATGGAACGCGAGTCGGTGCCCTTTTTCAGGTACGGGCCGAAGCGGCCGTTCTGCACGGTGATGACGTTGCCTTCAGCGTCCTCACCGAGCGCGCGCGGCAGGCTCATGAGCTGCAGGGCCTCGTCCAGGCTGACCGTGTCCACGCTCATGGAGGCGAACAGCGAACCGGTGCGCGGCTTGGCCTTCACAGGCTTCTTCGGCGGCTTGGGCTTGCCGTTCTTGTAGTACTCCACGGGCTGGTTGGCCAGCTGCTCGTCCGTCATCTCCGGAATGATTTCCGTGACGTAGGCACCGTAGCGGCCGTTCTTGGCCACGATCGTGTGGCCGGTGTGCGGGTCTTCGCCGAGGACCCGTTCCTCCGGCGCTGCCGTCTCCATCAGCTCTTTAGCCTTGGCGGCCGTGAGTTCATCCGGAGCCAGGTCCTCGGGGACGTTGGCGCGCGCCGACTCCACCACTTCGCCGGTTTTGGGATCTATCGTGGGGATCGAGCTCTCCAGGTACGGGCCGAACTTGCCCACGCGCAGGGTGATGCCCTCGGCGATCGGCACGGAATTGATCTCCTTGGCATCGATTTCGCCAAGGTTGTTCACGATGCTCAGCAGGCCGGGGTCAGAGTCTTCGCCGTAGTAGAAGTGTTTGAGCCAGGCAGCGCCAACGGCCTGGCCGTTGGCGATCTTATCCAGGTCGCCTTCCATGTCGGCCGTGAACTCGTAGTCCACGTAGTCATGGAAGTGCTGCTCGAGCAACCGGATCACCGAGAAGGCGATCCAGCTCGGGACCAGCGCGGAACCCTGCTTACGCACGTAGCCGCGGTCCTGGATGGTGGAAATGGTGGAGGCATAGGTGGACGGTCGTCCGATGCCCTTCTTTTCCAGCTCGGCTGTCAGGGAGGCTTCCGTGTAGCGCGGCGGCGGCGAGGTCTCATGGCCGACGGCGACGATCTCCGAGGCCGTGAGGGCGTCGTCCTTTGCCACGTTGGGAAGGCGGCGCGCTTCCTCGGAGTCGTCGTCCCCGCGGCTTTCGTCCTTGCCTTCCTCATAGGCGGCGAGGAAGCCGGGGAAGGTGATGACGGTACCGGACGCCGAGAACTCGGCGTCGCGACCGTCCGCAGCCACCGCACCGAGGCGGATGGTGGCCGTGGAGCCCTTGGCGTCGCCCATCTGGGAGGCAACGGTGCGCTTCCAGATGAGCTCGTAGAGCCGGAATTCGTCACCCGAGAGCTGCTTGGCCACCTGCGCCGGGGTGCGGAAGGAGTCGCCGGCGGGGCGGATGGCCTCGTGGGCTTCCTGCGCGTTGGCTGCCTTGCCGGTGTAAACACGGGGCGACTGCGGCACGTACTCCGGGCCGTAGAGTTCGGCGGCCTGGCGCCGGGCAGCCGTCACGGCTTCATCACTCAGCGCGGACGAGTCCGTACGCATATAGGTGATGTAGCCGTTTTCGTAGAGGCGCTGGGCCACCTGCATGGTGCTCTTGGAGGAGAACCGCAGCTTGCGGCCCGCCTCCTGCTGCAGCGTGGAGGTGGTGAACGGAGCGGCCGGACGGCGGGTGTAGGGCTTGGTGTCGACGGAGCGGACACGGAATTCCGCGTTCTGCAGCCCGGCGGCCAGCGACGTGGCAAGTTCCTCGTTCAGGTGCGTGACGTTGCGCGAGGTGAGTTCGCCGTCGTCGTTGAAGTCCCGGCCGCTGGCCACCTTGGCGCCGTCGACGGCAGCGAGCTTCGCCTTGAATGACGACGTCGCGCCGTTGCCGGCACCGAACTGGCCGGTGAGGTCCCAGTAGGACGCGGCCTTGAACGCCATGCGTTCCCGTTCGCGGTCCACCACCATGCGGGTGACCACGGATTGGACACGGCCGGCGGAAAGGCCGCGGGCCACCTTGCGCCACAGCACCGGGGAAATTTCGTAGCCGTACAGGCGGTCAAGTACGCGGCGGGTTTCCTGGGCGTCCACCAAGTCCTGGTCGACATCGCGCAGGTTGCCCATGGCGCGCTGGATGGCTTCCTTGGTGATTTCGCCGAACGTCATCCGGTAGACGGGGACCTTGGGCTTGAGTACTTCCAGCAGGTGCCACGCGATGGCTTCTCCCTCGCGGTCCCCATCGGTTGCGAGATAGAGGGCGTCGGCGTCCTTGAGCGCAGCCTTGAGCTCAGTTACCTTTTTCTTCTTGTCCGGGGACACCACGTAGTACGGCTTGAAGTCGTGTTCGATGTCGACGGCGAACTTGCCGATCGAGGTTTTCTTGAGTTCGGCGGGGAGCTCGGACGGCTGCGGCAGGTCACGAATGTGACCGATGGAGGCCTCAACGATGAAGCCCTCGCCCAGGTACTTGGCGATGGTCTTGCTCTTGGCCGGAGACTCCACAATCACGAGTTTCTTGCCGGTTTTGGCCTTGCTTGGCACGGTGCTCCTACAGAAAAAGGTTGGCTCGGGCAGATGGGCCCATACTCGCCTAGTTCACCATATTTTGGAGGATGATGCGCATTCAGGTGGAAAACGGGTGCCGGGGATCACTTACGATCGTCCGGAATCAGGGACCACATTGTGGCCATGCGCCCGGCCCCCTCGGGGACCTGGTCCGGGTCCTCAAGCTCGTATTCCTTGAGCAGCCCGAACACCCTCGCGGTCAGCTCCGCGCGCTGTGCCGGGGTCAGGTACAGCAGGTCGCTGGACAATACCACCACGCCGGGCGCCTCGATCGATTCATTGTTTTTGCGGCGCTCATCGCGGACCCTGGCGTAGGCGTCGACCCTGCGGCGGAAGGCGTCCAGCTCGAGATCCAGGACGGCGAACTCGGGGCTGGCCACGCCGCCGCCTGAGTTGATGGTGAAGTCTGTTCCGGCGGCCCTCCAGCGGCGCTCCCTCGCGTCACCCGCGGTGGCGGCAGGCTCCACGATCCCCCACTTCTGCAGGGCCCGCAGGTGGTAACTCATGGCACTCGGCGTCAAGCCCGTCTGGGAGGCAAGCTCCGTGGCCGTCCGGCTCACCTGTGTGGAATACAGTTCCGAGATCACTTCCAGGCGTGCGGCGTGGGCAAGCGCGCGGATAGCCTTGGGGTCGGTGATCTCCACTTTCTTCTCCGGGCGGATCCTGCGCTTGGCAGCCTCTGGCGCGGCCGGCGCCGGGTCCGGCGTTTCTGCATTCACGCCTCCATTCTATCGGCCCTCCGGCGGGTCTGAAAGAAACGCTTGACATCCCCGTTCACCGGGGAGTAGCTTCGCGGACATGGGGGACTCTGCCGGGCCATCGCCTGCCTTACTACCGGTAAATTCGGCGCTCTGGCGAAACCGGGATTTCCTGTTGGCGAGCAGCGCCCGTTTCATGGCTGCCGCCGGCATGGGTGCCGTTGTGGTCAGCGTGATGCTGCATCTTCAGGCCGCCACTGCGGCCGGCACCGTTTCCTTCGCCGGTTCCTGGCTGGTGGCCGTTTACCTGCTGTGCTCCGCCCTGCCGCTGGTGGTCCTCGCCCCGTGGGCCGGCAGGCTGGCGGATACCAGGGATTCCCGCACACTCGCGACGGTGGCCTCCGCGGGAAGTGCAGCCGCCGTTGCAGGCATGGGCGTGAGCATGTACTACCTGGAAGATCACATTCCCGCGCTCTTCGCACTGACCCTTGTGCTGAACGCCTGCCAGGCCGTGGCCGGCCCGACGTTCCAGGCCCTGTTGCCCCGGATCGTCGGCGAAGAGCGCACGCCACGCGCCGTGGGCACCATGCAGGCAACCATCATGATCGCGGGAATGGCCGGACCTGCGGCGGGGGGTCTTCTGAGTGGCTGGGGCGGCTCCCTGCTGGTCTTTTCCGTGGCAAGCGCCTGCTATGTCCTGATGGGGGCCGGCGCGTTCCTGATCCGGACCCGGAGGGGCACCGCAGCCGAACGGGCCGGGCGGAAGCAGCCCGCTTTGATGGACGGCCTCCGGCTTATCCGGCGGGACAGCCTGGTGTGGGCACTGGTGCTCGGCGCGCTGTTCTTCATTGCCGTAGGAGAGGCAACCAACGTCCTTGAAGTGTTCCTGGTACGGGGCGAAATGGGCGCCTCCGAAACGCAGTACGGACTGCTCGTTGCCGCTTTCGCGCTGGGAATGGCGGTGGGCGCCGCCCTCGCCGGCCTGATCAGGACACCCCCGGTGCGCCTCCGCATCCTGCTGGGGTCGATGGCATTGACGTCCGCTGTGCTCGCCGTCATTGGCCTGGTGCCCACCGTGGACATCATGTTCGTCGCCTACACGGGGATGGGTGTTGCGTGCGGTGTCCTCAATGCCTGTTTCGGGGCAATCGTGATCCTCAGGATGCCCGAGGAAGGCCGCGGCCAGGCGATGTCCATGATCGGCGGCCTGACCCGCGCCATCACCATCGCAGCGTTGGCGTTCGGCGGGCTCCTGGGCGCCCTGCTGCCGATCCGGACCGGGTTCCTGCTGATCGGCGGGACCGGAGCGGTGGTGTCCCTCGCCGTCGCCGTCACCGTACTGTGGCGGTTCGGTTCACAGGATTTGGCTCCGGGCGTCCCGAACGGTGCAGGCTCCTCCGCAACCGTCCCGCACGGTGCCGGCCCCGCACCCGCCGCCGTTGCCGGTTCAGGCCGGCAGGAGGAACCCGTCGCGGACCAGGTTCCGGACTTCGGTGAGGAGCCCGTTCCGGAACGCTTCGCCGTCGAACCCGTCACCCCCGCCCAGCAGCGCGTCAAGGGCGCCGATGATCTGCCCGGCGGACAAATCGCCGTCGCACGCTGACACGAAGCCCGCCAGCTCGGTGCTCAACAGGTTGGTGCGCCGGAGCCCGGCGCCCTGGCGCAGCAGGATGACGCCGGGGTGTTCCGCCCCCGGGCGCTGGTGCCTCTCCTCCGTGACGTCCTCCGCCACCAGCAGGTGGGCGGCGGCCAGATCGTTGGCCGCCAGCCAGTCGGCCCGTTCCACTGCTGCCCCCAGGTGCGGGCCAATGGGCTGCTCGATGGGGTAGGTGATCTCCTCGAAGCGGCTGATGGCGGGCCGTGCGCCGTCAGCGGGCCGCCGTAGGAAGATCATGCCGAACCCGATCCCCTCCACGTTCCTCGAGGCAAAGTCGTCCAGGTAAGCTGCGTAGGCATCCTGGTAGTGCCGGCGGTCACGGGACTCAGAGGCATCCTGCAGCCACGTTTCGGCATACTGTTCCGGCCCCACCAGTTCACGCTGGATGAACCAGGCGTCCACATCCGGACTGACCCAGCTTTGCGGCCTGTCCTGCCATGACGTCCCCGCGGCGACCTCCCAGTTGCCCAAAAGCTGGGCTGTTCCGGCCGGCGCGAGGACGGACGGCAGTTCCCGCACCAGTGAGGCGACAATGTCGTCTCCGGGCAGGCCGCCGTCGCGGTACGTGAACTGGTCCGCGGCGGCCTCCCCCGCGCTTCGGGGCGTGATGACAAACGGCGGGTTGGACACCACCAGGTCGAAGGCCTCCCCCGCAACAGGTTCCAGCATGGAACCCAGGCGCAGGCTCACCCGGTCTTCCGGCCTGGCCGGGTCGATGCCGAGCGCCTCGGCGTTCAGCAGCAGGTTGAACCGGGTGAAGGCAAGCGCCCGGGCTGAGATGTCCGTGGCTGTCACATGGTCTGCGTGGTGCAACAGGTGGAAGGTCTGGATGCCGCAGCCGGTGCCGAGGTCCAGGGCTTTGGACACCTGCCGGCGGATGGTGGTCTGCACCAGCGTGGTGGAAGCCTGCCCGATTCCCAGCACATGGTCGTGGCGGAGGACGCCGGGCTGCTGGTGCGCCGCGAGGTCGCTGGCCACCCAGAGGTCGGTGCCGCCACTGCTGCCTGTTTCGTCCGCACCTGCCTCAGCAGCACCGCTCCAGCTGTACGGCCGCAGATCGGCTTTTGCCCTGACGGTTCCCGAAGCCGGATCCGAGCCGGCCTCCACGGCCTCGCAAGGTTCAACAAGTCCCAGCGCCAGGAGACCCTCGGTGCGGACCCCCGGGAGGGCGGCGTCGAGCACTTCGGCGCGCTGTGGCACTGCCAGCAGCCACAGGCGTACGACGGCGGCAAGCGCCGCCGTCTCCGGGCCGCCTTTCGCGGCACTTTCGGTGGCGATCAACGACGGGGTGATCTGGTCGCGGCTGAGAGCGGAATAGGCGGACCCGCCAAGCAGTCCGGCCACTCCGTCCACGGAGTAACCGACGCCGCGCAGGTCCGCGGCGAGGGCGGAAAGCAGTTCCGGGAGGTCGCTGCGCGGGGCGTCGGAAGTGTTGCCGGCCGTAAAGTGCATAGCTGTTTCAGTCACCAGGCAAGTCTATGGTTCCGGGCTGCGCCCTCCAGGCCGGGTTCGTCCGGCCCCGCGCCGCCGGGGCGGGATTGTCAGCAGCACCACCTATGCTTCAGAGCATGAGCCGCAAAAGTGTGATCTTCGTTGACGCAGGTTTCCTCCTGGCCACAGGCGGGCTGCGGGTCACCGGGAACTCGCTGCGCTCTGCCTTTTCCGTTCAATACAAGAGCCTGGTGGACGGCATCCAGGAGTTTGTCAGCGAGCGCGACAGCCGGGACCTGCTGAGGATGTATTGGTATGACGCCGCCAAGGACGGCTTGTTCAGCGACGAACACAAGCGGATCGGGCTGCTTCCGGGAGTGAAAGTCCGGCTCGGGCGCATGTCCTACAACGGCGAACAAAAAGGTGTGGACCTTAAGCTCGGGCTGGATCTCGTGGGAGTGGCGCGGAACCGGTCGGCTGACGTCGCCTACCTGCTCTCCGGCGACGATGACCTCGCCGAGGCGGTGGAAGCGGCGCAGGACCTCGGCATGAAGGTGGTGCTGCTGGGGATCGAGAACCAAGGCCACCGGCTGGGGGTCACCGCGGTGGCTGAGCATCTGGCATTGCAGGTTGACGATATTGCCACCCTGCCGCAGACGCTCCTGGACCGCTGCTTTGCGAAGTCGGCGCCCGTGGCTGAGCTTGCCGCCTACGCGCCCGCTTCGTCCGAAACCGGAGCTACAGTCAGCGTGTCCGGCAACGGTGCGGCCCATCTTCCCGGCACGCGGCCTGTCCCCGGGCCGGGCGTTGTTCCCGCCCGGCCCGCCACCGCGGCTCCGGCCGCTGGCTATGCGGCGGGCTCCGCTTCCGAGGCTGCCGGATCCACTGCGCCGGCAGAGCCCGGGGCCGCTTCTGCCGCGGCTGCTGCGGGCCCGGCAGGGCCATCCGGCAGGCCGGTCCCGACGCCCGGACCCAGGCGGGTGGTGCAGCCGGACGTGCGTCCGGTGCCGGCAGCAGGCGTTGTGCGCCGGGAACCGGTCTATTCCACGGCAACCGGCGCCCCCGCGGCCCAGAGCCCCTGGTTCGACCTGGTGGAGAGCGCCGAAGCGGTGGCTGTCAGCCTTGCGGATAACTGGCACGGCAGCGTCAGCCAGCGCGAACTCAACGAACTCCTCGCCGAGCGGCCGCTGCTGCCACCGACGATTGACCGGGTCCTCATCAAGGACTGCGCCGCGAAGATCGGCGAAGCCAAAACGGACCTGCAGGACATCCGCAAGGCCATCCGGGCGGCATTCTGGCGCCGGCTGGATGAGCTCGTTCAGTAGCAGCACCGCGGGAATCATGCGCAGCAGCGGCTGCTGTACCTTGCGCCCTACCGGCCGGTTTCACTCATGCCGCCGGTCCGCCGGGACCTCTCCCTGGTGCTGGCGGACCCTGCCGAGGCGGACATCGAAGTGCTGCGCGACCGGGTGTACATCGTCCTCCACCAGGGAAAAGTGCAGGAGCTGATCGCCGGTTAGGACGGTCAGCGCGGCCCGCGTCAACGGGTAAGTTGGAGGTATGTTTTCACGTTCATCCGGGCCCGGGCCGCTGCCTGCACTGAGGCGCGTCCTCGGCAAGGCGGCCGCGGGCACCTGCCTGCTGGTTGCCGCCTCGGCGTGCTCTTCAGCCGTTTCCATCGAGAACGCCGACGTCCCTGCCTGGAAGGCCACAGCCCTGCCGACGGCCAGCGGAACGGTGCTCGAGGATGCCGGCAAGATCCTCAACCGCCAGCCGCTGGTCAAGGATGCGGCCGACGTTCCGGCCGGCGCGTACACCCTGACCATGACGTGCGACGGCGGCGGCAAGGCCTTTTTCACCGTCAGCGCCGGTGGCACGAAGCTCGCCGAGGCCGGGGCCGCCTGCAACGGCAGCCGCGAGAACGCCAAAATATCCGTGCCCGCCGCCGGAGCCGTGCAGGTCAGCGTTTCCAGCGTGGATGCCCCACTCATCTACGCCTACCATCTGGCGGCCGGAAGCTAGCTCTGTGACTTGCACCGTCCCCAAGGGTGCGTATGCTCAGGGACATGTCAGCTCTTTGGGGGAAGCGGATGATGGGCGTCGCGGCGGTTGTGCCGGTTGCGGGCCTGCTTGCGGCGGCACTGAGCGGCTGTGAATACGCGGACGACGGCGGTCCGCCGGGTCTTGCTGGGTCCCCGCCACGGTCGAACGCCGGCCCGGACCGGCCGGACTCCGGTAAGGCGTCGAACTCTCCCACGGTCCAGCCGGAGCGGGCCAACGACGAGCAGTTGAGGCGGCTGCTGGGGCCGCCAGGAACCGATCAGCTGCCATACGTGACGGCAACGGGGGCTGCGGCCGCGTGGAGCACCGAGGTACCGGCCGGCGACTACCTCCTCACAGCCGCCTGCGTTGCGGCGCAGTATGGCGTGCTCGAGGTGCGGCTGGCCGAGGCCACCCCGGAGCAGTCAAACCTCCTGTGCCACACGCGGAGGGTCATGCGCCTCAACCACCAAGGCGGCCTCATCACGGCACGGGTTGCGGCCGCCGCCGAGCCGCGGTTCGGCGCGAGCGGTTTCCGGCTGGAACCCTACCCTGACGCACCTGGTTCAACGGCGGAGCCGGCCGCGGGCTGGTCCGCGGAACAACTCGGCCCGGCGCAACCGGGTGAGGTGCGGGGCTATCCGGTGGCGGGCCGGTGGCATCGCTCCGGGCCGGTTGGGTCACCCGGGACACTGACCCTTACCTTTGCCTGCGAAGGGACCGGCACTGTTGAGATTACGGTGGTTAAACCCAATGGTGAGGATCTGCTCTCCGGCAGCGGCTTTCCCTGCGGCAGGCCTCGTCCCACAGACATTCCGGTGGGACCGGACGGCATCCTGGTGAGGCTGGATTCCACCAGTGATACGGTCCGGGCTGCGTACAGCCTGCTGCCCGCTGCCGGGAGCGGGCTGTGATGGCGCACCGGGCGCCACGGCGCGCGGTTCTTCTGGTGGCAGGAGCCCTGGCCGCGGCCGGCCTGGCCGGGTGTGAATACGCGAACGACGTCGGTCCGGAGCCGTCCCGACCGACCGGCCGCCCGGCAACCACGGTTGCCGCACCACCGGTTCCGTTCGGAAGCATGGATCCCGCACTCGAGGCTGAGCTGGAACGAAACATGGCAGCCGTCGAACTCCTGCTGGCGGACGTCCCCGTGGGTGCGGGCGGCGCTGCCGGAGCTATCAGCGGGCACACCGGAGCGGGAGGCGGCCTGACGTTCAACGGAGTCCTGACCGGGGCGGGCGTATACACCGTTACGGCCGTCTGCGTCGGTGCGGTGACGGCGCAGCTGGTGGTCACCTCCCGCGGGGCCGCCGGCACCACCCATCGCATTGACGTGCCCTGCGGGGAACCGGTCAGCAAACAGGTCGAGCTGAACACCGGCCCGGTCACCGCCCATTTCGTGAGTCCGGACGGGGACCGGGTCCGCACAGCGGCAGTAGGGGCGATCCGGATTCTGGACCCCGGCCCCTGACGCCGGAAAGGGCATCGGGCCTGCGTCCGGCCGCCTCTGGTTTGGGGATGGCGGCAGGCCTAGAGTCAGAGTATGCACACCGTGCAGGCACCCCGGGTGCCACGGCGGACGGCCGCGGCGGCCGCCGTCGTGCTTTCCGGTGCGCTGGCCGCCGGTGCGGCACTGAACGCGTGCGAGTACGTGTACGACGACGGCCGCGGGCCGCTGCCCACCGCGACGGCGCCGCCCTTCACCGACGCAACCCTCCCCCAGGACCCCCGGCGGAACCTCCCGGTGACCGGCGCGGAACTTGAGGCGTGGGTCGGGCAGGTCCTCCCGGACACGGCGGGCCAGGTCTTCCACACGGGTTTCGGCCTGCTCAAGGCGGGCACCGCGCGCCAGGAGAGCACCGGGCAGCTGCCCAGCGGCACTTACTCGCTGACGCTGGCGTGCAAAAGCCCGCGCAGGGTGTCGTTCACTGTGCGCAACGGGGAGTTTGCTCTTGTGGACCTGAGCCTGCGGTGCGGAACTTCGCGCGTGAACGTAATCCATGTGTCCAACGACGCCGTGCTCAGCGTGGAGGTGGCGGCCCAGTCCGCAGCGAACTTCGCCTACCGGATCAGCAGGATCTGAGCGCGGGATGCCTAACTAGGCGGCGCAGCCTTCCGGGCAGCGCAGTGTCTCCGGGCTGGAGGCGCACTCCGTGCAGTAGAGCGTGAGCGTGCGGCATCTCGGGTTGGAACAGTTCTCGAACTTGCTGGTCGGAGCCGAGCAGCGGACACACTCGCCGATCGTTTTGGCTTCGTCGCTGAATTCGAGGTGCATGCGCTTGTCGAAGACGTACAGCGACCCTTCCCAGAGGCCCTGGTCCTTGAAGCTCTCGCCGTAGCGGACAATCCCGCCGTCGAGCTGGTAGACCTCCTTGAAGCCGCGGTTCACCATGAGGCTGGAGAGCACCTCGCAGCGGATCCCGCCCGTGCAGTACGTGACGACCGGCTTGTCTTTGAGGGCGTCGTACTTGCCGGACTCGAGTTCCTTGATGAAGTCATGCGTGGTGGCCACGTCCGGGACGACTGCGTCCTTGAACTTGCCGATCCGGGCTTCGAAGGCGTTGCGGCCGTCGAAGAACACCACTTCCTCGCCGCTTTCCTTCTTGGCATCAACCAGCTGGTGCAGTTCCTCTGGCTTGAGATGGGTGCCCCCGCCCACCACACCGTTGGCGTCCACCTTGAGCTCGCCGGGGGCGCCGAAGGATACGATTTCATCCCGCACCTTGACGCTGAGGCGGGGAAAGTCCTCTGCTCCGCCGTCGGACCACTTGACGTCAATGCCGTGGAAACCCTTGTATTCGCGGGTTGTCTTCACGTACTGCTTGACGGCGTTCAGCTCGCCGCCTACGGTCGCATTGATGCCGTCCTTGGAGATGAGGATGCGTCCGGTCAGGCCCAGCTTCTCGCACAGGGCGCGCTGCCACAGGCGCACGGCGTCGGGATCTGCGATCGGAGTAAAGCCGTAAAAGAGCACAATTCGGTTCAAAGCCACGTATTTAAGGGTACTTGCTGACCGAAAGCGGCCGAAACGGGGCCTTAGCCTCTACCAACGGTTCCGGTCACAATTCAATAAGCAAGCCTCCCTCCCGGGCCATACCCCCTGTTGCTTGCGGCAGGGCTGGAATACTCTCATCACATGAGTCCAGACGCCATGGTTGAAGACATCACCCGCCTCGTGGAAATCTGGGTAACCGGATGGGCCGGTTGCCGGGGCTACGAGACGCGAACGGAAGGCCGCTTTCCGGCCGCGCTGCGCGCGGACACCACGAAGGAATGGGAATATTTCGCCCACGATCCCTCGGACACTGAATTCGCCGAGCTGGCTGCCAAGACAGCGGAAGCTCCGGCCCGGATCCTCACCATCCTCACCAACGACGTCGCGCGATATACCTACCTCGCCCAGCAACAAGGCCTGAACGTCACCTCCGCCTCGCAAACCATGATGATCGTGGACATGGAGACTCAGGACTCCGAGGACCCCTGGCTTTCCGACGATGACCTGAAGCTGACCTCCTTCAAAAAGGACGGCGTCCACCATGCCGTGGTGAACGCCGGGGAATCCGTGGCAGCCAGCGGCCGCGTCTTCGTGGTGGGCCACACGGCGGTGTTCGACAAGATCGTCACCGAACCGGCGTACCAGCGGCGCGGGCTGGGGAGTTTCATCATGAAGGCATTGGCGGCGCAGGCGTTTGAACACGACGTGGAAAACGGCCTGTTGCTGGCCTCCCTGGACGGGCAGAAGCTGTACTCGCACCTGGGCTGGACCACTCTGTGCCACGTACTGATGCTGTCGGCATCGAACGAAGGCGCTGACCTTTCCGTCGGTTAAAACTGCTGCAGCCGGTCGGGCTGCCATGCAGGGGTTGTTGGTGCTGGACCTGTTGCTGCCCGGTTGCTCATGTCCGGCGATTTGAGCCCGGATGAAACAATATTGAAGTGAACCCCCATGACTCCCTGATTCCGTTGCTGGGCCGTGGCCCGGACCCGGAACAGTTGCGTCATGTCCGCACCATTCCGGCCCGCCAGGCCGTGAACGAGCCGTGGCCGGAATGGGCCCACCCCGACATCGTCGAGGCTTACGGTTCCCTCGGCATCCACGAGCCGTACCGCCACCAGATCCAGGCGGCCAACCTTGCCCATGACGGGGAACATGTCGTGATCGCCACCGGGACCGCCTCCGGAAAGTCGCTGGCCTATCAACTGCCTGCGCTGGACGCGATCCACCGCTCGGAGCTGCGGGTACTGTCCCAACCGGGAAAAATCCACGACGACGGCGCCGTGGCGTTGTATCTCTCCCCCACCAAAGCCCTGGCCGCCGACCAGCTTGCCGCCATCCGCTCGCTCAAGCTCCCGACTGTCAGGGCCGAAACGTACGACGGCGACACCGACCCGGCGTCCCGGCGCTGGATCAGGGACCACGCCAACGTGATCCTGGCCAACCCCGACATGCTGCACTTCGGCATCCTGCCCAACCACGCCTGGTGGGCGAGTTTCTTCCGCCGGCTCAAGTACGTGATTGTCGACGAGGCCCACAGCTACCGGGGCGTCTTCGGCTCCCATGTGGCCAACCTGATGCGTCGGTTGCGGCGCATCTGCGCTTATTACAGCACCAGCACCAGCACCTCCCAGCCCGGTCCGGTGTTTATCGCCGCTTCGGCGACCGCTTCCGAGCCGGGAACGTCCTTCGGCCGGCTCATCGGCGCGCCGGTCCGCGCCGTATCCGAGGATTCCTCGCCGCACGGTTCCACCACCGTGGCTTTCTGGGAGCCTGCCCTCACTGAACTGCGCGGCGAGAACGGCGCCAAGGAACGCAGGACTGCCGTGGCCGAAACCGCCGACCTGCTGGCAAACCTAGTGTCCGCCCGCATCCGGACCATCGCGTTCATCAAATCGAGGCGCGGGGCAGAGACCATCTCCGCCATCACCAAGAGGCTTCTGGATGAGGTGGATCCCAGCCTCCCCCAGCGTGTTGCCGCCTACCGTTCCGGCTACCTCCCCGAGGAGCGCCGGGCGCTGGAGCGGGCGCTGAGGTCCGGGGAACTCCTGGGCGTCTCCAGCACCTCGGCCCTTGAACTCGGGATCGACATCTCGGGCTTGGACGCCGTCCTGGTTGCCGGGTGGCCCGGGACCAGGGCTTCACTCTTCCAGCAGATCGGCCGGGCGGGGCGCGCCGGCCAGGACGCCATCGCCGCTTTTGTGGCCAGCGATGATCCCTTGGACACCTACCTGGTGAACCACCCGGAAGCCATCTTTGATGTTTCCGTCGAGGCCACTGTGTTCGATCCCTCCAATCCGTATGTGCTGGGACCGCACCTGTGTGCCGCCTCAGCGGAACTACCACTGGGTTACGCGGAGCTTGACCTGTTCGGTCCCACCGCGGAGAAACTCCTGGACCAGCTCGTCTCCCAGGGTTACCTGCGCAAGCGTCCGGCCGGCTGGTTCTGGACGCACCCGCAAAGCGCGGCGGCCATGGTGAACCTGAGGGCCGACGGCGGCGGTCCCGTGAGCATCGTCGACGCCGACACGGGTTCCCTGCTGGGCACCATGGACTCGCCGCAAACTCACTATCAGGCCCATACCGGCGCCGTGTACGTCCATCAGGGCGACAGCTATGTGGTGGAGGACCTGAACGAGGCAGACCACTGCGTGGTGGTTCGCCGCGCCAACCCCGATTACTACACCACGGCCCGTGATGTGACCCAGATCGAAGTCCTGGAGACGCAGCGGACGGCGCAATGGGGAGACGTCGCCGTGCACTTCGGGGACGTGAAGGTGACAACTCAGGTGGTCTCCTTCCAGCGTAAGGCGCTGATTTCGAATGAGATTCTGGGCGAGGAGCCGCTGGAGCTCGGCGCCAGGGATTTGTTCACCAAGGCCGTCTGGTTCGTGGTGGACAACCGTTCGCTGACGGGGGCCGGGCTGATCGAAGCCCAGTTCCCCGGTGCCCTGCATGCAGCCGAACACGCTGCCATCGGACTCCTGCCGCTCGTGGCGTCCAGCGACCGCTGGGACATCGGCGGGGTATCCACCGCCATTCATGCCGACACCGGGGTGCCCACGATCTTCGTCTACGACGGGCACCCCGGCGGCGCCGGTTTTGCCGAGCGCGGCTTCGACAAGGCCAAAGTATGGCTCTCCGCCACCCGTGACGCGATTTCGGCCTGCGAGTGCGACGCCGGCTGCCCGTCCTGTGTTCAGTCGCCCAAGTGCGGCAACAAGAACAACCCGCTGGACAAGGCGGCGGCGATCACCCTGATCGACGTCCTGCTGAAGGACGCCACCGAACAACTCGCCGGGCAGCCGGCTGGTGCCCGGACACCTGGTGCACTGGCGGAAGAGCACGCAGCCCCCTTTTAGGCCCGTCACCCTGGGCCGGCTTCCCGGCCGCGCCTGAGCCCGGCTTCCCGGCCGCGCCTGAGGCCGGCTTCCTGAGCCCCGCCTCCCGGACCTCGTCACCGGTCCCTCACGGGGGCGGCTCGTGGGTGCTGTTCAGGGAGGCGGACCAATGGGCCAGGGCATGGTGCCCGGTCATGGCGGCGGGCCGGCCCTGGCGTGGCCGGTCGCCACGCCGAACATGCTCCTGTTCAAGAGCTCTGTCCGGACCTCGACGGTGTCACTTCCTCCTTCCGTGCAACTGGTTATTCTCGCCCCTTGCCGGCCGGCAACATCGGCCGCCACGGAGCACGGCACGCCCTGGCTGATCCCGCGCAGCGCGTCGGCGGCCGCCAGCGCTGCAAGGTCGGCGGCCGCCGCTGCCCTGGATGCCATCACGGCCGACTGGGCAAGCAACAGCATCAGCACCATGGCTAGCATCACCACCATTCCGAGCCCGGCGGCAAGAACTGTTCCGGATCCGCGCTCATGGCCATGTTCCGGCTCACCGGCATGTGCTCCGCCCGGTTCCGGATTTCCCTGCTCGCCGTTCCCGGGTTTCGGATTTCCCTGTTCGCCGTTCGCCGGTTCCGAATTTCCCGGGTGCGCAGCCCCCGCCACGTTCACGAGGCCACAGCTTCGGGACGCTGCTCCCGGACGTGCCCGGAGTGTGCCGGTACGGTCCACGTCTCCGACGGACGGACTCGCACGGACTCCGCGGTTTCGCTCCTGGCCAAAGCCCGGGCGGACAACGTCCACGGGATGATGGACCCGACTGGCCCGGACACCCTTCCTGAAACCGTGACACTGAGCCATTCACCCTCACCCACGATGGATGATGATGCCGAGCCCCCGGCGAGCTGCCGGACGATACCCTCCACGGCGCCGGCGTCTTCCCCTCGCGCCAGCGCCCTTGCCCCGGCCCGTGCCGCTTCTTCGAGCCGAAGCTGGGTAATCCCCGCCGCCGATCCCGCAAGCAGCAGCGCCAGGAGAAGAAGGACAGCCGGCAACGCCACCGCGAACTCGGCGGTCACAGCTCCGCGGTCCGCCACCCGGCAGCGGCGTAACCCCTGCGTCATGGCAACGCCAGCGCCGTCCGGATCAGGTTCAGCAGGAAGCCCCGGACTTCGTCACTGCGAAGGATGAACACCAGGATCCCGGCGAAACCCACTGCGGCGAGGGTAGCGATGGCGTATTCCGCGGTGGCCATTCCCACTTCGGATCCCGTAAGACGCCGTCGCGCCCTGCCGGAAACGGGCGCCGCTTCCCGGGCACCCGGGTAGATCTCCAGCACTTCTGCGTCCGCGTGGACGGCCTGGCCGGTGGGCTCAGTCTGGGCGTACGGGCGGTGGTTGGATGTAGTTGACATTGCAGTTCCTTCCATTGTTTTCCGGCTGATCTGCCGGCTGATTCGACTCTCCCGGCTTGGCCGAATGGAGATAAGGGAGAGGTTCGGCTAAGTGGAAAAGCCCGGAAAGCCGTGGCTGTGGAGGAAGACTTGGCCGCGGTCGGGCCTCCCTCCATCCGGGACCCTGGGTCAGCTTCCGGTGGGAAGCATCGCCAGCAAGACCGGGACCACGCCCAGGCAGACGAAGGCGGGCAGCGAACAGAGGCCAAGCGGGACCACCAGCCGTACGCCGAGGGCGGCAGCACGCTTCTCCGCCGCCCTGAAGCGTTCCCTGCGCAGCCTGGCTGCCTGTGCGTAGAGAATGGCCGACGACGGCGCCCCGGTCAGGGCGGCAAAGCCCAGTGCCTGCCGCAGGACCAACAGCTCCGGAGTCCTGACCTCGGAACTGCGCCACGCTGTTTCCCAGTCGGCTCCAATGGCCAGCGCCGACACAACGGGACGGAGCGAATGGCGGTACTCAGGTGAGGCTGAATCAGCGACGAGTTCCAGTGCACGCCCGATCCCCGAACCGGCGTCCAGCATGGCCCCGATCAGCTCCAGCATCATGGCGGTGTCGCGCAGGCCCTCCCCGGCCCGAAGAGCCGGACGGGTTGTCCCGGCATCGCCGTTCCCTCCGTTGTCCATGGTCAGCCGGCTCCGCCGAAGAAGTCTCCTGTACGGGCTACCGCGTCCGGTCAAGGCCAGGGCAGCGGCCGCGGCCAGCACAAGTGCCACGACCGCCGACGGCAGCCATTCCGCCGTCATGGTGTTCCAATGGCAGAGCGGACGAGCCTGGCAGACCAGATCCGGCCGGCCACCGTCAGCGCTACTCCGGCTGCGAGCGCAGCCATCCCAAACGGCGTGCCGAGCAGGATGGACAGCGGATCCACGCCTAGGGCAACCCCGAGCCCCAGGCCCAGCAGGGGCAGCCAGGTCAGGAGGGTGACCGTTGCCTTCGGACCTGCCAGGGCGGTCTGGCGGGCGGCTTCGGCGTCGTCCTCCACCTCAAGCTGCGCCGCCAGACGGGTCAGGACGTCGGCCAGCGGGCAGCCGCTCGCTGCGGCAATATCGAAGCACGCCGCGATTTCGCCCCAGATGCGCCGTTCGCGGTTTTGGCCTCCGGGGAAGGCTGCAGCAGATGCCGCCCGAATGGCCTCCGCCACGGGGGAGCCCCGCAGGGCGGCTGCCCGGGCCACTGACACCATCGACAACGACCCGGGGGTGAGTCCCGGCTCGTCACCGGGTCCGGGCGGCTCCTCCACGGAATAGACCATCCAGAGTTCGTCCCACAGCCGTGACGGCGTACGGCCTCCTTTGAGCAGCGCAGCCAACTGCTGGACCACAACCGTCATGGGCACTACCTGGGTTTGTTGGCGCGACTTCCCTGCCCGGATGGCGTTCCAGACCGGTGCCCCACCTGGCCGGCCGCCTCTTCCCTTGATCCCGAGCGCACTTCGGGAGCCTCGCCTGCCTTGCGAGTCCGGGTGCCCGGGGTTCAGTGCTGTGCGGATCCTCCCTGCACGGCCACCTGGCGGCCGGGCCATCAGCCATGCGGCGAGTACCAGTGCTGTGACGAAGAGAACCATCATTCGCTTCCCCTGTGCACTGGCCCCACGGGTCCGGCACCGGGGTCCGCGGCGCCGGAAGCATCAATGCCCAGTCTTCGAGCCAGCTTCGGCCATGAGGCTCCAAAGCTGACGGCACCCGCCTGCACGGCCACGGCAGCCGAGACTTCCAGTCCGAGGGGTCCGTCTTCAACCACCCCGATGCAAGCCACCTGACGGATGCCGCGGGACCGCTCAACATGCACCACAACGTCCAAAGCGCTGGCAACCTGCAGCCGCATGGCGTCCTGGCCCATTCCGGCAAGGGCCCCCAGCGCCGTGAGCCGGGCAGGCACGGCGGCAGCTGTGTTCGCGTGGATGGTCCCGCCGCCGCCGGTGTGTCCGGTGTTCATGGCCGTCAGGAGTTCGCGGACCTCGGCTCCGCGGCATTCCCCCACCACCAGGCGGTCGGGCCTCATTCGGAGGGCCTGCCGTACGAGTTCGGCGAGGTCCACGGCACCGCCGCCTTCGAGGTTTCCGTGCCTCGACTCAAGTGACACCACGTGCGGGTGGACGGGGTTCAGCTCGGAAGCATCCTCGATCAGGACGAGCCGTTCGCCAGGCTCGCTCAGCCCCAGGAGCGTTGAGAGGAGGGTGGTCTTCCCCGACCCGGTGGCACCGCTGACGAGGAAGCTCAGGCGCCGTGAAACCACGCGTTCCAGGACGTCCTGGACCAAGGAACCAAACATGCCGCCGTCCCGGAGCTCGTCCAGCGTAAACACCTGGTGACGGCGGATTCTGACGCTCAACAGCGTCCCGGCTGTCGAGATCGGCGGGAGGACTGCGTGGACCCGGTATCCGGCCTCAAGCCTGACATCCACGCACGGGGATCCGTCGTCAAGGCGCCGCCCGCCTGCCGCCACGAGGCGGGCCGCCAGCGAACGGACCTCGCTTTCGGAGGAGAACGACACCGCCGCCTGCTCCAGGCCGTTTCCGCGGTCCAGCCAGACGGAGTCCGGGGCGTTGACGAAGATGTCCGTGACGGACGGATCCCTGGTCAGCGCCTGCAACGGTCCCAGGCCGTTGAGCTCTGCGCTGATCCTTTCGACGGCGGCCAGCGACCCCGCCGTGCCCAGGAGCCTTCCCGTGGCCTGAACGGCAGCGGCCACCCGGGAGGGGGTCACCGGACCGGAATCGGCCATCACTGATTCGCGGACCGATTCGAGCAGCCCGGCGTCGAGTGCACTGTTCTGCCGCCGCCTGAGGCCGCCGGCCGGCCCGGGAAACCGGGACGGACCCGGCATCTGCGGAGGCGTGCTCATGGAAGCTCACCACCCAGCAGGTCGAGTACCGAGGCGGCGAACCGGCGCACGCTGCGCCGGCGGCCCATTTCCAACAGCCGGCCCAGCTCCGTGGCGTTGGCCGTGCCCTTCACCTCCGGAACAAGTCCTTGCAGGGGCAACCCTACGGATTCCGCGATCAGCGGCCCGTCGAGGACGGCTCCCGCCTTGCCCCTGATCACCAGCGCAGTCTCCACCGGGGGGAGTTCCTGCAGGAGTCTGGCGGACGAAACGGCGGCCTTGAGCTGCGCGGGGGCCACCACGAGGATGCGGTCGCAGTCCCAGGCGAATGTCCGCAGCGGCTCCGTTCCGCGGCCGATGTCCACCAGGACGAGTTCGTACCCACGCCGCGCGGCATCGAGGACACCGCCCACGGTGGCTGCCTCCACACCCTTTTGGCGTTCGCGGCTGCCCGGCCAGGACAGGAAGGAGAACCCGCCCGCCACGGGCAGCGCGTCGGACAGCTGTTCCGGATCGATGCTCCCGCTCGCCTCTGAAAGGTCGTTCCACCGCAGACCGGGTGATTCTTCGGCAGCAAGGGCCAGTTCCAGGCCGCCGCCCCAGGGATCGCCATCAATCAACAGGACGCGGGCTCCCCACTCCGCGGCAGCCTGGGCGATCCAGATCGAAGCGGTAGTGGCGCCGGCTCCCCCGCACCCGCCTGTCACACCCAGGACGAGCCCGCCGGCTTCCGGTGACCGTGAGCGGCTCAGGTATTCAGCCAGCCACGCGGCGGCATCCGGTAGTACCGCCACGCGTTCGGCGCCCAGGGCCGCGGCAAGATGCCAGAGGCTGTCGCCCTCACCGCCCAGGCCCACGAGCACGGCAGGTGCCCGGCGGCGGGGCGGCAGCTCGCGGATATCGCTGCCCACGAGTACTACGGCCGCGGTGTCCCAGAAAGGGGCCGCTTCGGTGGCATCGGCTGCGACGCGAATCTGGCCGCCGGCAGCGGCCACGATCCGTTCAACCTCGCCGCGAAGAAAGTCAAAGCCGGTCACCAAGAGCGTTTCCGCAGACTCGGCCGGAAGCCAGGCGCCGGGAGCCCGGGCGGCCGGCAGGGCATCCCTTGCCGTGGTTCCGCGGACTGCCGCCCTGGCCTGGCCTGGCCGCCTGCCCGCATCAGCCTGCCGGCCGGGCGTCTGCCGCCCGCGCGTGGATCGTCCTTCCTGGGCGCGCGGTTTGGCTGCTTCTTCTTCAGTTCCGTTCCGTGCCCGGGACGCTTCTCGGCGCGAAACGCCGTCATCTCCCGGCGCTGTGGCCCGCGCCGCACGGCGTGCCGCCATGCCCGGCTCCGGAGGCCCGGCTGACGCTCCGGAGGCTGGACCAATACCTCGGCCCGGGGCCGTCACGGGGCCGGGGCCGAGGCCGCTGAATTCGGGCGTGAATTCCGGCGTGGGCTCCGGCGTGGGTTCGTGAAGATGCTGCCTGCTCATCCTGACACTGTGCCGACCCGCCGACCCGTCCGGACAGACCCCGCACACGCCATGTGGACAACCTCCGGCACCGAACAACCTGTGGAGGGGAAGTGCGCCCGCAGGACCACCTCGCGGTAGGCCCGCAGGACCGGCACAAGGGCACAGGCTGCCTGCAGGGCGGACTGCGGCGCCGACATGGCACTCCACAAGGCAGAATTAGGACTATGTACCTGCTGCTGTCCGCCCACGCCGACGGCGCAGCCCTCCAGGAACTGGCAGCGGACGGCTCTGCCGCCGCTGCCAACCCCAAACCCCGCCTCATCAGCGCCGGCGAGCTGGCCGGCGTCGTACGTGAACTCGAAAAGCGGCGCCCGCGCTGGATCTGGCACCGGACGCAGGACTGGTATCCGGCGCTCCTGGCGGCGGGGGTTGAACTGGAACGCTGCTACGACCTCACACTCTGCGGAGCGATCCTGGCGCACTCCGAGTTCACCGCCCACACTGCCTATGCCCGCAACGCGGAAAAGCTCACCCAGGACGACGACTCGCAGCAGCCGCCACGCAGCCTGCAGCCGCCGCCCCAGCCGGCACATCAGGGGGCACTTTTCGAGGACTCCGGACTCAGCCGGGCACCAAGGCATTCACTCGAGGAGCTGCGCACTGAGTACGCCGCCCAACAAGAAGCCCTCAGCCAGGCGGGCACGGACGCGAACCGCAGGCAGCGCCTCCAGTTGCTCCTCGCCGCTGAGTCCGCGGGCGCCATGATCGCGGCGGAAATGCAGCACACCGGTGTTCCCTGGCGCGAAGAACTTCACGAAGAGATCCTGGCGGACTATCTGGGCCCGCGCCCGCCGCTGGGCCACCGGCCCGCCAAGCTCGAGGCGCTGAACACCGAGCTCCGCAGGCTCCTGAACTCGCCAGGCCTCAACCCGGATTCGCCCCAGGAACTGATGCGCGCCCTGCACCGGAACGGCATTGAGGTGAAGACCACCAGGCAATGGGAACTCAAGGAATCCAGCCACCCGGCCATCGAACCTCTCCTCGCCTACAAGAAGCTGGCACGGCTCCATGCGGCCAACGGCTGGGCCTGGCTGGACGCCTGGGTGAACAACGGCCGCTTCCAGCCCGAGTATGTGGTGGGAGGCGTCGTCTCCGGACGGTGGGCATCGCGCGGCGGCGGAGCACTGCAGATTCCGCGCCAGATCCGCGGCGCCGTGCACGCCGATCCCGGCCATAAACTCATCGTGGCTGACGCCTCGCAGCTCGAGCCGCGGGTGCTGGTGGCCCTGGCCCAGGACTCCAAAATGGCCGAAGCAGCCCGGGACAAGGATCTCTATGCGGGCATCGCAGCCCAGGGATTCGGCGGTGACCGCGCCAAAGCCAAGGTGGCCCTGCTCGGTGCCATCTACGGGGCCACCACCGGCGAATCCGGGCGCCTTATGCCGCAGCTGACCCGCACGTACCCGCGTGCCGTCGGCTTCGTGGAACAGGCTGCCCGGGAGGGAGAGGCCGGCGGAACGGTCACCTCCAGGCTGGGCCGCAGCAGCCCGCCGCCGTCGGACCGCTGGCTGCAGAGCCAGAAATCCACCACCGCCGAGGAACAGCGCCGGGCGGACGCGATTGCCCGCTCCCGCGGCCGGTTCACCCGCAACTTCGTGGTCCAGGGGTCGGCAGCTGACTGGGCGGCCTGCTGGCTGGCGGAGTTACGACGGCGGCTCCGCGCCATGCGCTCGACCGGCGGACCCACGGGCGAGCTGGTGTTCTTCCTTCATGACGAAGTGATGGTCCACTGCCCCGACGACTCCGTGGACGCGTGTATCCGGGCCATCGAGGAGGCAGCTGCGGCCGCCAAGGAACTGCTGTTCGGCCGGATTCCGGTGGAATTCCCGGTGAGCGTGGCAGTGGTGGACTCCTACGACAAGGCGAAATAGCCCCTGTAAGTCGCGCTTTGTAACCTACCTGTTGGTAGCTTTGTGGACTGTCTCACATCCCGGTTAAGCTCGATTAGCCGGTTCGCAGCAGTGGCAGTGCAGCTCCGATAAAGGACCGGCCGATGCAATGACGCATGGAACTTGGGGAGGCACCACATAGTGGCTGGCACATTTGAAATTGTTAACGCGGAGGAAGAAGCTTTCTACTTCCGGCTCACGGCCGACGACGGCACGTTGGTGGCGGTTTCGCCACGGTTCAAGACGCTCAAAGGCGTGGTCGCAGGCATCAACGCGGTCCGCGAGAATGCAGCCACCGGGCTGGTCGTAAACCGCTCCCGGAGGGAACTGGCTTCCGGCTAGCGCCGCGGGCCGCTCGGACGGGCAACCGGCCGGCCCAGGACTTACATTAGGTGTTCACACATCGATCTGGTGCAACCGCGACCGGTCCCAGGGAACGGACCAGCCCAGGTGATCGAACAGTTCGTTCAGGATCATCCCGGTAAAGCCCCAGACCACCACCTTGTTCACCACGAAGGCAGGGCTCAGGAACGACTGGCCGGCCCGGCTGACCGTTGCCATCACGCGGTTGTCGGGATCCAGAAGGTCCCGGACCGGGACCCGGAAAACCTGGGCCGATTCGCCGTAGTCCACCACCCGGACAGGCGAAGGCGAGTGCCACCAGGCAAGGACGGGCGTCACCAGGAAATTCCCGCGGGGCAAGGCCAGCTGCGGCATGGCACCCAGTACTTCCACCCCGGCCGAGTCCAACCCTGTTTCCTCTTCGGCTTCGCGGAGGGCCGCTTCGATGGGGGTCTCGCCGGGGTCGATCCCGCCGCCCGGAAACGCCACCTGGCCGGGGTGATCGTCCAGCGTGTGGGCGCGTTCCAGCAGCAGGACATCAAGGTCGGCCGGTGCCAACGGCTTTCCCGAAGCGGCCGGAACGTTGTCCAAGGCACCGAACAGCATCAGCACGGCGGCTTTGCGGGCAACGCTGTCATCCACCGCGAGATCGCGCCAGTAGGGATTGCGCGCCGGGCCGCTCCCGGCGTCAATGGCGGCAATGAGGTCCACGAGGTCCTGGCGGGCGGTCATTTCCCCCGCTTTTGTGATTCCATCCGGATTTCAGCAGCCCGGTGTGTTTCAGCCAGCAGTTGTGCCAGGAGCGCCTCCTGCCCGGGCGCGAGCTCGTATTTGAGCAGCTTGCGTGCCTTCTCCGGGTCCGTCTCCCCCGCCCCGTAGCTGGGGCACCACGTGGCCACCGCACAGGCACCGCAGGCCGGCTTCCGTGCATGGCAGACGCGCCGTCCGTGAAATACCACCCGGTGCGAGAGCATGGTCCAGTCCCGCGGTTCGAACAGCTCGGCCACATCGGCCTCAACGCGGACGGGATCGTCGGATTCGGTCCAGCCCAACCGCCTGGCAAGGCGGCCAAAATGCGTGTCCACGGTAATCCCGGGAATGCCGAAGGCGTTGCCCAGCACCACGTTGGCAGTCTTACGACCCACACCGGGCAGCGTTACCAGGTCCTGCAACCGCGGCGGCACCTCACCGTCGTACTCGTCCACCAGCCGGTTGCACAGCGCCATGACGTTCCTCGCTTTCGCGCGGAAGAAACCGGTGGGCTTGAGGATCACTTCGAGCTCGGCGGGGTCGGCTTCGGCCATGCTCCGGGCGTCCGGATACCGGGCAAACAGCATCGGTGTGACCTGGTTGACCACCACATCGGTGGTCTGGGCCGAGAGCACTGTCGCCACGAGGAGCTCGAAGGGGCTGCGGAAGTCCAGCTCGGCGTGCGCATAGGGGTAAAGCTCAGCCAGCGCCCGGTTGATCCTGCGGGCCCGCCGCTTCAGCCCCAGCAGGGATTCCCCGGACGTCCGCGGAATAATGCCGCCCGGCTTCGGGGTGCCGGAAAGAGTGGCCACCGGCGGCCGGCTAGCCGCGCTCGATGTTGCTGAGGTCCCGCAGCACGCCCACCCGGCCGTCAGTGTGCTGCACCAGGAATTCGTGCCCCCGGTCTTCCAGGGCAAGAACCCATCCGCCGGGATCGATCACGAACGCGGGCATGCCCGTCCGCTCATCGATGGCAGTGCGGGGCTGGGCCACGGCGAACCAGAAAGCCTCGTGGACCGGCTGCTCCTCGTGTTCCTCCGGCCGGCTGTAGGGGTCAACCGTAGCACCGATGGGCTCCTGCGACCTCACCTGCGGGTTCAGCATCGTCTCAGCAGGAACCGATGCGGAGGGTACTGCGCCTGTGGCCTGACTGGAGTGGGCCTCCGGGCCGCCGGCGGCTTGCGTCCGCTCGGAGGCGGCGGGAACGGCTGCGGCGGCCTGCGTCCGCTCGGGGCCGGCGGCGGGTCCGGCGGCTTGCGTCCGCTCGGAGACGGAAGGAACGGCTGCGGCGGCCTGAGTCCGCTCGGAGGCGGCGGAAACGGCTGCGGCGGCCTGCGTCCGCTCGGAGGCGGAAGGAACGACGTCGGCGGCCTGCGTTGCGGGCGACGCGTCGGCACCGCGGCTGGCGGCTGCAGCACCTACCGCGGCGGCCCCCGCGGCGGCAGCGGCGTTGTTGCCCGCCGCATGGCCCGATGATGCGGCCACGCCTGCGGCAGCTGCCGGAACGGCGTCGCCCTGCCTGGCTGCGCCACGCTGTGCTGGCTCATGCTGTGCTGGCACATGCTGTGGTGTCCCGTACTGCGTTGCTCCATGCTGCGTGGCCGCAAGCGGCGTATCTCCAGCTGAGGCGCCGGCGTAGGGACGGTCGCCGTTCTGGACCGCACTTGCGGGGGCACCCTTGCTTGCAGCGGGAGCGTCGGCGGCACCCCCGCCCCCTGCAGCACCGGCCGTCAGTCGCTTCGACCAGCCGGCCAACGTGCCGGAGCCGGGCTCCTTGGCGGGCTTGGGCTCCTTCGGGGCGCTGGGCTTGCGGAACGGTGCGGCGGACTCACGGGCCACGACATGCGCGGGAACCTCGGCGCGGTCCAGGAAGTCGCCGGCCAGGAACGGAATGAAGCGTGCCAGCACAGTGGCCGCAAAGAGTCCTACGGATCCGATCAGTCCCACCAGCAGGACCGGTACGAATTCCTGGGCGGCGGACAGGAAAAAGAACCCCAGGGAAAACGAAGCGACCACAGACGCGAACTGGTCAATGGACAGGGACCCGATCCGCACCCTGGATTCGGGGCTCAGCCTGCGGGCTACAAAAAGGGCGGTCACGATGAGGGGCAGGATGATCCCCAGGCCCAGGAAGAAGAGGTTGCCCAGGTTCCACAGGTTGTACCGGGAAGCGAACATCGGGATCAGCGACGCGACAAACAGAAGAAGCGTCGACGCAAAGACGGTGAGGTCGCGCACGGTGAACGCGCCAAGGACCGTTTCATTCTTCTTTCCGGTCAGCCTGCTTCCCGCGGGCTTCGCCCCGTCCGCACTTGCCGGCTTGCCGGAATTCGCCGGGCCTGTCGCCTGACCGGGATGCTGATGGACGGCTTTGTGCTGTCCATGGCTCTGCTGGTTCATTCTGTTCTCCTTAGCACGGCGGCGCCCTGGACAGCGCCTCCTAACGGCAGGCAGAAACGGGACCGCCAAGCGGTCCTGTTGCCTCCATCGGATGTCACAACTCCATCTCAGCCTAGCCAAGTGATTGGCTGATCACTAGCTGACGGGCCGGAGGCGGACGCAGCGGAATACCAGCGGAATTTGCATAGCACACCCGCCTGTTTACGGGGTGGACGCGACCCTTGAGGAGGGGCCGGCCAGGCTTCCGGCTACCGCGTCCGGGATCGCCGGATGCGGGGCCCCGGAACCACTCGGCGCTTAATAAATGCCGCTCACGGTTCACTATGTGACGGGGCACACGCACGCTGCGGGGCAGGTATTAGTGTGTATTTCGGAACAGCTCTTTGCGGTACAGCCGTGACCAGCCGCCGCCCGATGCCGCGCATGCGGCCCGGCTGTGGCCCGGTGACGGTCCGTCCCGCGCAGCAAAGATCGATGAATGATGAGGTTCACCATGTCCCAACAGACCACAGGCTCCACCACGACAACACCCCGGCAGGGCGACGCCTTCGAGAACCTCTCCCAGGAGGACCGCAAGTTCGCCCCGTCAGCGGAGTTCGCCGCCAACGCGGTGGTCACCGCTGCGGACTACGCAGAGGCCGATGCCGACCGTCCCGCATTCTGGGCGAAGCAGGCCCGCGAGCTGCTCACCTGGAGCAAGGACTTCACCCAGACACTTGACTGGTCCAACCCTCCCTTCGCAAAGTGGTTCGTCGGCGGCGAGATCAACGCCGCCTACAACGCGCTGGACCGCCATGTGGAGAACGGCCTCGGGGACCGGGTGGCCATCTACTTTGAGGGCGAGCCCGGCGACACCCGCACGTACACCTACGCGCAGCTCACCGACGAGGTCAAGAAGGCAGCCAATGCCTTCGAATCCCTCGGCGTGGCCAAAGGCGACCGCGTGGCCGTTTACCTGCCCATGATCCCGGAGGCGGTCATCACTTTGCTGGCCTGCGCCCGGATCGGCGCCATCCACTCCGTGGTGTTCGGCGGCTTCTCCGCCGAGGCCCTGCGCTCCCGCATCGACGACGCCGAAGCCAAGCTCGTGGTCACGGCCGACGGCACCTACCGCCGCGGCAAGCCCAGCTCGCTTAAGCACGCAGTGGACGACGCCTTGTCCCACGAAGGGGACGGCAGCGGCCACACCGTCGAGAACGTCGTCGTCGTCAAGCGCAACGGCCAGGACGTGGACTGGCACGAGGGCAGGGACCATTGGTGGGCCGACACCGTTGGAGCAGCCTCCGCGGAGCACACGGCCGTGGGCCATGACTCCGAGCACCCGCTGTTCATCCTTTACACCTCCGGCACCACCGGCAAGCCCAAGGGCATCCTGCACACCACCGGCGGCTACCTGGCCCAGGGCGCCTACACCCACAAGGCCGTGTTCGACCTGCACCCGGAAACGGACGTGTACTGGTGCACCGCCGACGTCGGCTGGATCACCGGCCACTCCTACGTCGCCTACGCCCCGCTGATCAACGGCGCCACCCAGGTCATGTACGAAGGCACCCCGGACTCCCCGCACCAGGGCCGCTGGTGGGAAATCATCGAAAAGTACAAGGTGTCCATCCTCTACACCGCACCCACCGCGATCCGGACCTTCATGAAGTGGGGCAAGGAGATCCCGGCCAAGTTCGACCTCTCCTCCATCCGCGTCCTGGGCTCGGTGGGCGAACCCATCAATCCCGAGGCCTGGATGTGGTACCGCGACGTCATCGGCGCCAACGCGGGCAAGAACGGCGAAAAGAAGGAAAATCCGGCCCCGATCGTGGACACCTGGTGGCAGACGGAAACCGGTGCCCAGATGATTGCCCCGCTGCCGGGCGTCACCGCGACCAAACCCGGCTCGGCCCAGGTGCCGCTGCCAGGCATCGCCGTGGATGTGGTCGATGAGGCCGGCGAATCCGTACCGAACGGCCGCGGCGGCTTCCTGGTCATCCGCGAGCCCTGGCCGGCCATGCTCCGCGGCATCTGGGGGGACCCGGAACGCTTCAAGGAAACCTACTGGTCCCGCTTCGAGACCATGTATTTCGCCGGTGACGGCGCCAAGAAGGACGACGACGGCGACGTCTGGCTCCTGGGCCGCGTGGACGACGTGATGAATATTTCCGGCCACCGGCTCTCCACCGCGGAGATCGAATCGGCCCTGGTCAGCCACCCCGCCGTGGCGGAAGCGGCCGTGGTGGGTGCCGCCGACGAAACCACCGGACAGGCCGTCGTCGCCTTCGTGATCCTCCGCGAGGACGCCGTGGACTCCGGGGATGCAATCGTCCAGGAACTCCGCAACCACGTGAGCAAGGAGATCGGTCCGATCGCCAAGCCCAAGACCATCCTGGTGGTGCCGGAGCTGCCCAAGACCCGTTCCGGCAAGATCATGCGCCGCCTCCTCAAGGACGTCGCCGAGGGCCGCGAAGTCGGTGATGCCACTACCTTGGCGGACAACACCGTCATGGCCCAGATCGCCCAGTCGCTCAGAAAATAGCCGTCGTTCAAAAAGTAACAGTCGCCGGAAATCCCGGCTGAAGGGCGCCAGTCGGCCCCGCTTTTCCCCGCTCCGGCGCGGAAAAGCGGGGCCGCACTGCTTTGTGACGATTCAAACATGGAATGCAGTCAAAATGTTGTTTCCCGTTCTTTCCTGTTCTCTTTTGAGAGGTTATAGTCAGAGCATGTGAGGTGCCTCACATGCAGCTATTTTTCAAGGGAGAGAACATGGCAGCACAGTTTGATGCGTCGGCAACTGCTTATCCGAGCCGGCGGACCATCCTCAAGACCGTCGGCGTCGGCGCGGCAGGCCTGGCCGGCATTCCGTTCCTCGCCGCCTGCACGGGCGGTAGCGGGCCGTCGGCCACGGGTTCCGACTCCCCCGGCCTCACCTTCGGTTCCGGATCCTCGGACGACGTCCCCAAGCGGGCATACCAGGCCGTTACCGATGCCTTCACCGCCAAGACCGGCAAGAAAGTCACCACCAATGTGGTGCCGCACAACGATTTCCAGAACAAGATCAATTCCTACCTGCAGGGCTCCCCGGACGATACCTTCACGTGGTTTGCCGGCTACCGCATGCAGTACTACGCAGGCAAGGGACTGCTGGCACCGATCGACGACGTCTGGGAGAGCATCGGCGCCAACTACTCCGACGCGCTGAAGAAGGCCTCCACCGGCCCGGACGGCAAGCTGTACTTCGTCCCCAACTACAACTACCCGTGGGGCTTCTTCTACCGGAAGAGCCTCTGGGCGGAGAAGGGCTACGAGGTCCCGGAAACCTTCGATGCCCTCAAGGCCCTGGCCACCAAGATGAAGGCCGACGGCCTCATCCCGATCGGCTTTGCCGACAAGGACGGCTGGCCCGCCATGGGCACCTTCGACTACATCAACATGCGGCTCAACGGCTACCAGTTCCATGTGGACCTCTGCGCCCACAAGGAATCCTGGGACCAGCAAAAGGTCAGCGCAGTCTTTGACACATGGGCGGAACTCCTTCCCTTCCAGGACCCGGCCGCCCTCGGCCAGACCTGGCAGGACGCGGCAAAGGCGCTGGAGGCCAAGAAGACCGGCATGTACCTGCTGGGATCCTTCGTGACCCAGCAGTTCACCGATCCCGCCGTCCTGTCGGACATCCAATTCTTCGCCTTCCCGGAGATCGCCATGGAAGGCCGCGACGCCGTCGAAGCCCCCATTGACGGCCTCCTGCTGTCCAAGAAGGGCGGCGAGAACAAAGCCGCCCGCGACTTCATGGCATACCTGGGGACGGCCGAAGCCCAGGACGCCTACGCCGCAGTGGATTCGTCGAACATCGCCACGGCCAAGGGCACCGACACGTCGAAGTTCACGCCCCTCAACAAGACGTGTGCGGACACCATCGCCAACGCAAAATACATCAGCCAGTTCTTCGACCGCGACGCCCTTCCGGCCATGGCCAACAACGTGATGATTCCCGCCCTGCAGAGCTTCATCAAGGACGGCAAGATGGACGTCAAGAACCTCGAAGCACAGGCCAAGACGCTCTACGCCGCGCAGTAGCTCCGGCCCCGTCAGCCGCGCATCACAGGCAACCATCCAGGAAGGAACGACGACGGCGGCACAGCCTTCCGCCGTCGTCGTTCCTTCCCGGAGTCCGGACCAATCGAGGGAAAACTTCCATGAGCAGCACAGCAAGAGAACTGGTTCCGCCGGAATCACGGGAGCCTGAAGGCGCTCCCGCGAAACGGGCAAGGGGCGGCAGGGTCCGCCGCCTGTCCGGACAGGACAAGGTGGTCCTGTCACTGATGGTGGGCATCCCCACCCTGATCGAACTGACCTTGGTGTGGCTGCCCATGCTGATGTCCGTGGGCCTTAGCTTCACCCGGTGGAACGGCCTGGACCTGGGCGACATCCGCCCCGCGGGACTGGACAACTACCAGTACATCTCCCAGGACTACCCGCCGTTCTGGCCGGCGGTGCAGCACAACATGCTGTGGCTCCTGTTCCTGGCCCTCATCGCGACGCCGCTGGGCCTGCTGCTGGCCGTGCTGCTGGACCAGAACATCCGCGGCAGCAAGATCTACCAAAGCATCTTCTTTGCACCCGTGATGCTGTCGCTGGCCCTGATCGGCATCATCTGGCAGCTCTTCTACCAGCGCGACAACGGTCTGCTGAACTTCCTGCTGGGCACAGCCGGGACGCCGCAGGCCGTCGACTGGTTCGGAGATTCCTCCGTCAACATCTGGGCCGCCATGATCGCAGCCACCTGGCGGCATGCCGGCTACGTCATGCTCCTCTACCTGGCCGGACTCAAGGGTGTGGACCCCAGCCTGAAGGAGGCCGCCGCCATCGACGGCGCGAGCGCCGTCCAGACGTTCTTCCGGGTGGTCTTCCCGGCCATGCGGCCCATCAACATCGTGATAGTGGTCATCACCATCATCGAATCCCTGCGGGCCTTCGACGTCGTGTACGTCATCAACCGCGGCACCAACGGCCTGGAAATGCTCAGTGCCCTGGTGATCCAGAACCTGGTGGGCGAAGGCCAGGTGATCGGCGTCGGTTCGGCCCTGGCAGTGGTGCTGCTGGTCATTTCCCTCGTCCCCATCGTCTTCTACCTCAGCCGCACCTTTGGCAAGGAGAACAAAGCATGAGCACTACCGCAGTCCGCACCGGCAGGAAAGATACCGCTGGGGGGCCCCGGTCCGGCAGCCGGCCCAAACGCCACTACGGAACCCATATTTTCCTGACCGTCATGGCCGTTATGTGGCTGGTCCCGCTGGGCTGGTCCGTCTTCACTGCCCTCCGTCCGGTGGCATCCACCAACGAGCACGGCTACTTCAGCCTGGCGGGCGACTTCAATTTCGACAACTTCATCCAGGCCTGGACCCAGGGCGGATTTTCCACCTACTTCTGGAACTCGGTGCTCATCACCGTCCCTGCCGTGCTCATGACCCTTTTCCTGGCTTCCCTGATGGCATTCGCCGTAAGCCGGGTGAGCTGGAAGTTCAACATCACCCTGCTCATCATGTTCACCGCCGGCAACCTCCTGCCGCCGCAGGTCCTTGCCGCGCCGTTGTTCGAGATGGCCAAGCACTTCGAAGTGCCCTACTCCTTCAGCGATTCCGGCAACATGCTGAACACCTACATCATTGTCATCGCGGTCAACACGGCCTTCCAGATGGGGTTCTGCACGTTCGTGCTCTCCAACTACATGAAGGCGCTCTCCGCCGACCTCACCGAAGCCGCCCTGGTGGACGGTGCCGGAATTTGGCGGCAGTACCGGGAGATCATCCTTCCGCTGTGCCGGCCGGCCTTCGCTGCGCTCGGCACCCTGCAGGTCATCTTCATCTACAACGACTACTTCTGGCCGCTGCTGTTCATCCAGAGTGGCAACCGGCTCCCGATCACCACCGCCATCAACAACCTCCAGGGCCAGTTCCTGAACAACTACAACCTCTTGGCGGCCGGTGCCGTCATCACGGTCATCCCCACCCTGGTGATCTACCTGCTCCTGCAGCGGCAGTTTGTTGCGGGGCTGACTCTTGGTTCTTCCAAGGGGTAGACCATGATGGAAGCTGACGGGGACAGCACTCCCCCGCCCACAACCCGAAAGGAACTCCATGCTCCCCGCAGCACGCCACCAGGCAATCGTGGACGCCGTCCAGCGCGAGCGGGTGGTCCGCGTGTCGGATCTCGCGCAGCAGCTGGGTGTGTCGCTCATGACCGTTCGGCGGGACATCGAGCTGCTGGAGGAGGGCGGCCGGGTGGAACGGATCCACGGCGGCGCCAAGCTCCCCGGCGATGCCAGCACCCATGAACCCGGCTTCGAGCAGAAGTCGACGCAGCTCACGGCGGAAAAGAGGGCCATCGCCCTGGAAGCAGCTTCGCTGGTGCATGAGGGGATGGCGGTGGGGCTGGGCGCCGGAACCACCACGTGGGCGCTGGCCAAGGAACTCGTCAACGGACCGCGCATCACCGTGGTGACCAACTCCATCCGCATAGCCGATCTCTTCCATCACGGCTCGTCTTCCGGGGCAGGACGCTACGGCTCCACGGTGATCCTGATCGGCGGCGAGCGCACGCCGTCGGACGCATTGGTGGGCCCCATTGCGACGGCCGCGCTGAAGCATCTGCACCTGGACCTGCTGTTCCTGGGCGTGCACGGCATGGATCCCGATGCCGGTTTCACCACTCCCAACCTGCTGGAGGCCGAGACGGACCGCGCGTTCGTGGCGGCCTCACGCAAGGTGGTGGTGGTGGCCGACCACACCAAGTGGGGCACCCAGGGCATGAGCACCATTGCCGGGTTCGAGGAGGCGGACGAGGTCATCAGCGACGCCGGGCTCAGCAGCGACGCGCGGCGGATCCTGCAGGAAAGCGTCAGCCGGCTCCGGATCGCCAAAGCGGGGTAACCCTGCATCCGGCGCTGTTCACGGCCCGGGTCCGGCTACGGGCAGCCGCAGGACTGCCTGATGCGCAGCCGGGTGGGGAACAGCCTATGTTCGGGCGGGCTTCCCTTCGTTTCACCCACCAGGGCACTGACGGCGGCTTCCGCCATGGCGCGGACCGGCTGCTCCACTGTGGTCAGTGCGGGCCAGCTGAACTCCGCCTCGGCGGACCCGTCGAAGGACGTCAGCGCCATATCCTGCGGAACGGAGACGCCGGCCTCATGCAGGGCCCTGAGGATTCCGATGGCCTGCATGTCGGAGCTCGCAAACACCGCGGTCGGATGGCTGGCAGAAGCCACCAGGCGCTGCCCCGCCGCGTAGCCACCCTCCCGGGTGAATTCACCGCGGACAATGGGGCCTTCCGGCAGGCCGGCCGCAGCCAGCGCCTGAAGCCAGCCCTGTTCACGTCCGTCGACCTCGTTGGAGACGTTGGTGCCCATGGCCAGCGCAATGTTCTTGTGGCCGTGCCAGATCAGGTGCTCCACACCGATCTTGGCGCCGGCGGCAAGATCCACGCCCACGCTGTTGAAACCGGGGGAATCCCCGCTGTGATTGAGCAATACCGAGGGGATCTCGGCCGACTCAAGTTCCGCGAGGTCCGGTTCAAATAGCACACTGGCCAGCACCACGCCATCCACCTGGCGGGCGGCCAAGTTGCGGATGTTCCGCCTTTCCTTCGTTACATTGCCGTCCGAGTTCGTTAGAACCAGCGCAAATCCCCGGTCAGCGGCGGCGTCTTCCACCGCGTGCGCCAGCAAGGAGAAGAAAGGGTTGCTGTTGTCCGGAATGATCAGGCCGATGGTTTCGCTGGAACCGAGTTTCAGCGCACGTGCCGCGGCGTTGGGACGGTAGCCCAGGACGCGGATGGCGTCCTGGACCTTTGCCTCGGTGGCCGGCGCAACCCGCTTGGGTCCGCCGTTGACAACGTAACTGACCACCGCAGTGCTCACACCCGCATAGCGGGCAACATCCTTGCGGGTTACCGGGCCTCGGGGCGGATGCGTTGCGGGAATGGTCATGGAGTACATGCTAGCTATGCACGCTGCGGAGCGTCGCCAAAATCGCGGATCGGCAGGCGTTCGCCGTTCTGCTGGGCCGAGGCGTGCGCCACGATTCCGGGAAGCGTGAAGCGCGCGGCAACCCAGGCGTTGACGGGCGGAAGCGTCCCTTCGTTGACCGCCGTCACGAAGTCGTCCACCAGGAACTGGTGGCTTCCTTCGTGGCCGTTCGGGGCGCCACGGAATTCCTCCGGCAGGCGTCCGCGGTCGTGCACAGGGGCAAGTCCGGAGATGAAGGCGTCCCGCAGTTCCGGGGCGACGTCGGCCAGCGACGGGTCGTCCAGCGGGATGCTGGGCCGGGTTTCCACCTGTTCGGAGATGTCGTGGACGTTTTCCTTGTCCTGCCACACCGTCACCTTGGCAAGCTGCTCAAAGCTCGCCTCGGTGCCGAAGAAGCGGAACCGTGATTCACGGATGTGAGACGGATACCCCACGCGGCGCATTTCGTTGGTGCGCATGGCGCCGCCGTCGTTCAGTTCAAAGAGTGCCGTGGCGTTGGAGAAGTCGTTGCCGAACATGCTCACGTCCTTGTCGAAGACACCGTCCTTGCGGTCGTCCCGGACTCCGATGCAGCTGACGCTGACTGCGTGGGATGGAATCGCCCCCAGGACGCCGCCGATGGCGTGGGTGGGGTACAGCATGGGCGGGTAGCTCGCCGTCGACTTCCACGATTCCCCGCCACTGTACTGGTAGGCGTCGTAGAAGCCCAGGTCCATGTCGTGGACATAGTCGCCTTCGCTGTAGAAGATCCGGCCGAATTTGCCGGCCGCGTGCTGGTTGCGGGCGTACACGGTGGCGGGGTTGTAGTAGCTGGTCTCACCCATCGCATAGACAAGCCCGGTTTCCTTCACCGCCGCGATGATGCGTTCGATCTCTTCTTCCGAAACCGCCATCGGAACAGCGGAGTAGACATGCTTTCCGGCGCGCAGCGCCTGTTCCACCAGGGGACCGTGGGTCCAGCGCTGCGTGAAGATGGCGACTGCATCGACGTCGGACTCCAGCAGCTCCTCGAAGCTCCCCTTGGTGCCGTCAAGCCCCCAGCGCTCAAGCGCTGCGGCGGCGCGTTCCGGGCGTTCGTCGACGACGTAGACCTCGCTGACTCCCGGGTGGAGCTTGAAGAGGTGGGCGAAATGGCCGCCGAACTGTCCGACGCCGACGACTCCGATTGAAAACGTCATTGTTTACCTTTCCCTGATTGGCCCGCGATACCGGGCACGACTGGCCCCTGCGGGCTTACTGCGAGTCTTCCACCGGAATCTACTCGAGTCAACGAATTTTCGGCGATATCGGAAATCCTCCCGATTCATGGGAAGAAATACTTGCCACCTCGAATCTACTCGTGTAGATTCATCCTCAGTTGTAATCCACATCACAGTCAGGAAAGGGTCGAAGATGACCACCCTTACCAAGCACGAGAGTTCTGCAAAGCTCCGGTCCGGAGCGCCAACGCCGCGAGGCGGCCTCCGCCGGTTCGGCGACCTCAAGATCGCCCTCTTCTTCATTGCCCCGGCGATGATCGGGTTCATCCTCTTCTACGTTGTGCCCACGTTCCGCGGTATCTACTTGAGCTTCACGGAATACAACATCCTCGGTGACCCGGAATGGGTCGGCTTCGACAATTACGCAGCGATTGCCAAGGATGCCCTGTTCTGGAATTCCTTGGCCGTCACAGGGCAGTACGTCCTCATCAATATCGTGCTCCAGACGGCCCTGGCACTCGGCCTGGCACTGCTGATGGACAGGGTGGCTAAATCCACCCTTGTGCGAGGGGCCCTGCTGCTTCCCTACCTGATGTCAAACGTGATCGCCGCCCTGCTCTGGTTCTGGATGCTGGACTACCAGATCGGCGTGGTGAACCAGTTCATCGAATGGAGCGGCCTTCCCCGCGTCGCGTTCTTCGGCAGTGAGGAGTGGGCAATCCCCACCCAGGCCCTGATCAACACCTGGCGGCACATGGGCTACACCGCACTGCTCATCTTTGCCGGCCTCCAGGCCATCCCGCAGCACCTTTATGAAGTGGCCAACCTTGACGGCGCGTCTCCGTTCCAGACGTTCCGCAAGGTGACCATGCCGTTGCTGCGCCCGGTCCTGGTTCTGGTACTCGTGGTGACGGTGATCGGCTCTTTCCAGGTCTTCGACACCGTGGCCGTGACCACCCAGGGCGGACCGGTCAACGCCACCCGCGTCATCCAGTACTACATCTACCAGCGCGCCTTCACTGAGTCGGACTTCGGCTACGGGTCCGCCATCGCCGTCATTCTCTTCCTCATCCTCGCCCTCGTTGCCTTCATTCAGATGAAGTTCCTCCGGGGCAACGAGTCGGACCTGGACTAAGGAGCCCCGCATGACCACCACCACCAGCCGCGCACCGAAGCCGGCCACCACCCGCCGTCGCCGTCCCTTCAACACCCGCCGCGCAGGCGCCTGGGCCCTGCTGGCCCTGGCCATCGCGGTCTCTGTGGTCCCGTTCCTCTGGGTGCTCCGCACGGCACTGTCCACCAACGGGTCACTGGCCTCCCAATCGGCCAGCCTCCTTCCGGCGGACTTCACGCTGGGTGCCTTCATGCGCGTGTTCGGGCTGCAGAGCCCGGCCGACGCCGTCGCCGAAGGCGGTTCCGGCGCAGCCATCGACTTCTGGCTGTACCTGCGCAACTCGATCATCTTCTCCTCCATCACCACCGCCGGAGCCGTGTTCTTCAGCGCGATGGCCGCCTACGCCTTTGCCCGTCTGCGCTGGAAGGGCCGGAACGCCGTATTCAGCCTGTTCCTGGGCACCATGCTGGTCCCGCCAATCTTCACCGCACTGCCCAACTTCCTGCTGATCAAGAACCTGGACCTGCTCAACACAATGCTCGGCATGGTCCTGCCATACGTGTTCATGACCCCCTTCGCGATCTTCTTCCTCCGTCAGTTCTTCCTGAACATGTCACGCGAAGTGGAAGAGGCGGCCATGCTCGACGGCGCCAAGCACCTGCGCATCTTCTTCCAGATCGTTCTCCCGAATGCCGCCGCACCCCTGGCCACCCTGGCCCTGCTGACCTTCATCGGGCAGTGGAACGAGTACTTCTGGCCCCTGCTGGTCGGTTCCCAGGACGATGTCCGAGTCCTCCAGGTGGGGCTCGGCGTCTTCAAGTCGCAATCCCCGCAGGGAGCGCCGGACTGGTCCGGCCTCATGGCCGCAACCCTGGTGTCTGCCTTGCCCGTACTGATCCTCTTCGCCGCCTTCGGCAAGAAAATCGTCAACTCCATCGGATTCTCCGGAATCAAGTAACCCCCTGCTTCTCCCCACCACCCCGACTCCCCATCCCATCCCGAACGGAAAGAAAACAATGAAGAAATCCCTCGGCACCGTCGCCGTCGCCGCAGCCATCGCGCTCTCACTCTCCGCCTGTGGCGGCGGCTCAGGATCCTCAGCAGAATCGGCCAAGGGCGAGCTCAGCTACTGGCTCTGGGACGCCAACCAGCTTCCCGCCTACCAGCAGTGCGCTGATGACTTCCAGAAGGCCAACCCGGACATCAAGGTCAAGATCACCCAGCGCGGCTGGGACGATTACTGGAGCACGCTCACGAACGGGTTCGTTGGCGGCACGGCTCCCGACGTCTTCACCAACCACCTGGGCCGCTACGGCGAGCTCGCCGCGAACAAGCAGCTGCTCCCCATTGACGACGCCGTCAAGAAGGACAACGTGGACCTGTCCGCCTACAACGAGGGACTCGCGGACCTCTGGGTGGGCCAGGACGGCAAGCGCTACGGCCTGCCGAAGGACTGGGACACCATCGGGTTGTTCTACAACAAGGCCATGCTTTCCAAGGCCGGCGTCTCTGAAGAAGAGATGAAGAACCTCACCTGGAACCCGCAGGACGGCGGCACGTACGAGAAGGTCATTGCCCACCTGACCGTTGACAAGAACGGCAAGCGCGGGGACGAAGCGGGCTTCGACAAGAACAATGTGGATGTCTACGGCCTTGGACTCAACGGCGGCGGCGACTCCTCAGGCCAGACTGAGTGGAGCTACCTCACCAACACCACCGGCTGGTCACACACGGACAAAAACCCGTGGGGAACGCACTACAACTATGACGACCCCAAGTTCCAGTCCTCAATCGACTGGTTCGCCGGGCTGGTTGACAAGGGCTACATGCCCAAGCTCGAAACCACTGTTGGCGCGGCCATGGCCGACACCTTCGCCGCAGGCAAGTCAGCCATCAACGCCCACGGCTCATGGATGATCGGCCAGTACACCGGGTACAAGGGTGTTGAGGTGGGCATCGCTCCCACCCCCGTGGGTCCGGAAGGCAAGCGGGCCTCGATGTTCAACGGCCTGGCCGACTCGATCTGGGCCGGCACCAAGAAGAAGGACGCCGCCATCAAGTGGGTGGAGTACCTTGCCTCGGCACCTTGCCAGGACGTCGTCGCATCCAAGGCTGTAGTGTTCCCGGCCCTCAAGGCCTCTTCCGAAAAAGCTGCGGAAGCATTCAAGGCCAAGGGTGTAGATGTCACCGCCTTCACCGAGCACGTCAAGAACGGAACTACTTTCCTCTACCCCATCACTGACAATACTGCCAAGGTCAAGGGCATCATGGAGCCTGCCATGGACGCTGTGGTATCCGGCAAAAAGCCTGCCAGCTCCTTGACCGAAGCCAACAACCAGGTGAACGATCTCTTCAAGTAGATCGCACCTGTAGTGGCTGCGTAAGTGGTCGCAGCCACGGCCCCGGTGCCGCCGCTTCATCCTCGCGGAGCGGCGGCACCCGGGGCGCTCCACCCCGCACGTACTGACAAACACACCATACGAACCCCGCCGGCAGCGTCACCGGACGCCCGCCACAACGAAAGAGAACCCCCATGGATCCCCTGCACCTCCGCTCCGCCGGCACCAGCCTGGTGATCAGCTTCGACAGCGGGGAGGCCGAGGTCATTCACTGGGGCGCCGATCTGGGCGCTTCACTGCCCGATCTGGCCATCCTCGGCGAAGCGATCCCGCCGTCCGCCGTCGACGCCGCCGTCCCCGCCGGGCTGCTTCCGCAGGCATCCTCCAGCTGGCGTGGACGCCCGGCCCTCCGGGGGCACCGGATCGCCGACGGCGTACCCGGCTACGACTTTTCCGTCCGCCTCCGCGTCACGGACGTCAAGACCGGAGGAAGTTCAGCTGTGATTGTCCAGTCTGATCCCGATGCCGGCATCTCCGTTGAATCCACGCTGGAACTGCACGACGGCGGGCTGCTGGAAATGCGCCACACCGTCACCAACACCGGCACGTCGCCTTTTCAGCTCGACGAACTGGCCACCGTGCTGCCGGTGGCTCCCGACGCCGTCGAACTCCTTGACCTGACCGGACGGTGGTGCCGTGAACGCCACCCCCAGCGCCGCGCCATCCAGCAGGGCACCTGGGTGCGGACCGGCCGGCACGGCCGCACCGGACACGACTCCTCTCTGCTGCTGGCCGCCGGCACGGCAGGCTTCGGCAACCGCCACGGCAAGGTCTGGGCCACCCACCTGGCCTGGAGCGGAAACCATGAGCAGTTCGCGGACAGCATCGGGGACGGACGGACCGTCATCGGAGGGTCCGAGCTGCTGGGTCCCGCCGAAGTGGTCCTCCAGGCGAACGGCAGCTACACCACCCCCGCTCTCTTCGCGGCCTACTCGGACCGTGGCCTGGACGGCATCAGCGAAGCTTTCTACAGCTGGTTCAGGAGCCGCCCGCACCACGTGCTGCCTGCGCCGTCAGCCGTTTCAGGAGCAGGCACTGCGGGCACCGGCAAGGCCCGGCCTGTGGTGCTGAACGTCTGGGAAGCCGTCTACTTCAACCACGATCTCGGCACGCTGGTCGAACTGGCCGATTCCGCGGCGGACCTGGGCGTGGAGCGCTTCGTGCTCGACGACGGGTGGTTCCGCGGCCGCCGGCACGACCAGGCAGGCCTGGGCGACTGGTACGTGGACGAAGGCCTCTGGCCGGACGGCCTCACGCCCCTGATCGACGCCGTCACCTCCCGCGGCATGGAATTCGGCCTCTGGGTGGAGCCCGAAATGATCAACCTGGACTCGGACACCGCGCGCGCCCACCCGGACTGGATCGTCGGGCCCGCCGCACGGTCCCACAAGGACGGCGGCCGGCTGCCGTTGACCTGGCGCCACCAGCACGTCATCGACCTGGTCAATCCCGAGGCCTGGCAGTACGTCTTCGACCGGATCGACGCCCTGTTGCGCGAAAACAACATCAGCTACCTGAAGTGGGACCAGAACCGGGACCTCACCGAGCACGGCCACGCCGGGCGCGCCTCCGTCCACGAACAGACCCTGGCCGCCTACCGCCTCTTCGACGAGCTCAGGAAAGCCCATCCCGGCCTCGAGATCGAGAGCTGCTCTTCCGGCGGGGCACGCGTGGACCTGGGCATCCTGGAACGCACGGACCGGATCTGGGCTTCGGACTGCAACGATGCCCTGGAACGCCAGACCATCCAGCGCTGGACCGGACTGGTGGTGCCGCCGGAACTGGTCGGAGGACACATCGGCCCCACCACGTCCCACACCACGGGCCGCACGCACGACGTTTCGTTCCGAGCCATCACCGCCTTGTTCGGACACTTCGGCCTCGAGTGGGACGTCCGCCAGGTCCACGGCGCGGAGCGCGAAGAACTCAAGCGTTTCATCGGGCTCTACAAGGAGCACCGCGGCCTGATCCACTCGGGCCGGATGGTCCGGGCGGATGTTGCCGACGATTCGCTGATGCTGCACGGCGTCGTTTCCCACGGCAGCCCCGCAACCGGGGACACGGCGGCACTGTTCGCGCTGGTCAGCACCAGGACCTCGCTCGCGGAGCAGCCGGGCCGCATCACCATTCCGGGACTGGACCAGGACCGCAGCTACCGCGTGGAGGCCATCTTCCCGACGCCCGGCGATGCCGACTACGCGCACAACTACACCCAGGCGCAGCCCCCCGCATGGCTGACCGAGGGTGCAGAAGCCAGCGGCCGGTTCCTGTCCGAGGTGGGCCTGCCCATGCCCGTCCTCAACCCGGAGCATGCACTGCTGCTCAGCTTCACTGCCGTGTAGCCTCAACGCCGTGTAGTTTCACCGCGTCCCAAAGAGCCTGCCGGCCGGGTACCAACCCGGCCGGCAGGCTCTTGGCTTTCCGAGACCGCTTAGCGGGCGTCGGCGAGGACCACTTCGTAGGTGCTGGCCCCGGGAACGCCGAACTTCGCATTGACCACGGCGAGCGTATCGCCGAACAGGGCTGCCGTCGTCGGGACCTGGAAGTCAGGGCTGGTGATCACGTCCCTGACCTCGAAGGAATCCAGCCGGGAGTCCAGCCGGACACGGCTCACCTGGTTGAGCATGTTCTGAACGGCCCAGAGGGTGTTCCCCTTCACCACGATCCCGTCCACGAAGGGCAGGCCGGCGCCGGTGATGTCGGCGCTGGAACCGGAGTCCGGGTCCACCGTGTACAGGGCCTCGTTGGCGGTGTGGGCCACGATCAGGGTCCGGCCGCCCCGGACGGCCGCGATGCCGTTCAGGTTGAAGTCGGCCGGGGTGGCCGCGGCCGGTCCGGTCAGTTCGAGCGTGCTGGCCTCGCCCGGTGTGCCGTGGCGGTCCACCGGGACGAAGTACAGCTCACCCTTGCGCGAGTTGGTGAACCAGGCGCCGTCGGGGGTCACTGCGACGTCATTGATAAACGCCGGTTCAGTGGTCAGCTGATAGGTGGCCACTGTCTTTCGGGTGTCAGTGTCATAGACGTAGGCCTGGCCGGTGGCGCCGCCGGCCACGAAGAGCAGGCCGTTCTCCACGTCCACCTTCATGCCGACCGCCATCCGGCCGTCGGGCACGTCAATGTAAAGCCTGGCGGTTCCCCTGCGGATGTCACCGCGGAAAATATCCCCCTTGAGCAGGTCCCCGGCGAAGAAGCTGGTGCCCTCCCCCTCGGCTATGCCCTCGGCCGACGACGCGCCCGGGAGCTCAATGACTTTGTCGTGGCCGTTTGACGGCGGGGCGGCGGACGCCACAGGCGCCGGCGCTAAGAGTGCTGCGAGGGCAACAAGTCCCACGGCGGCACGGCGAATTGCGTTTCCTGAATCCACATTTTTGCAGCGCATGATGACGCTCTCTCCAGATCGGGCTTTCCGCGCGAGCTGACCGGTACGGGAGCTCCGCACGATGGTCCTTCAAGTCTAGGCACCCCCGCTAAGGGTGGCCAGAGTCGCGGGAAACGGCGGTCCCGGGCCACCGGCTGCCCCGCCCCGGCGTGCCAAGATGAACCATGACCGATTCGTGTGAAGTCCTGGTGGTCGGTGCCGGGCTCGCGGGGCTCCAGTGTGCCCGCGAACTGCAGGCCGCCGGGCGTGACGTGCAGGTGTGGGAAGCAGACGACGACGTCGGAGGCCGGATCCGCACGGAACAGGTGGACGGTTTCCTGGTGGACCGCGGGTTCCAGGTGCTGAATCCCGCCTACCCGGCCGTCCGGCGCTGGGTGGACGTGGGCGCGCTGGAACTGCAGCCCTTCGGCGCCGGCCTCGGCGTCCGGCGCGATGACGGTTTCGCCGTGCTCGCCCACCCGCTGCGCGAACCCCGGCTGATCGCCCGGACGGTTGGCAGCGGCATCGCCAAGCCACGTGATGCGGCTGCCCTCCTCCGCTGGGCGGCTCCGGCATTTGTCCGATCGTGGGGGCAGTACGACGACGGCGGAAGTCGCACCGCAGGGCGTCGCACCGGAGGGTCCGGGCGGGACGTCACGCTGCACCGGGCGCTGGATGACGCCCGCCTTTCCGGCGAACTCCGCCGGGTGGTTGAACAGTTTTTCGCGGGGGTGCTCCTGGAAGACGACGGCAGCACCTCCAATGACTTCGCCCTGCTCCTGCTGCGCACCTTCGCGCTGGGTGTGCCGGGGCTGCCGCGGCTGGGCATGCAGGCGCTGCCCAGGCAGCTGGCGGCTTCCCTCGCCGCACCGGTGCGCACCCGGACCACGGTGGAGTCCATCCGGCGCGAGGGCGGTTCCATGCTGGTCCGTGCCCCCGGAGCGGAGCTCCGCGCAGAGCAGGTGGTGCTGGCCACCGATCCGGTCAGTGCCGGAAGCCTGGCGCCGGGAAACAACGACGCCGGCGCGCCGGCCCGCGGTGCGGCAGCCGGCAGGGCGGGGCGCGGCGGCGCCCCGGCCATGAAGGGGGTGCTGACGCACTGGTTTGCGGCCAGCGAGCCGCCGTCGCGGCTCAACATGCTCTGCCTCGATGCCCGGGAACCTCGCGGCGGTCCCTTGGTCAATACCGCCGTCGTATCCAACGCCGCGCCCGGGTACGCACCCGCGGGCAGGCACCTGGTGCAGACCTCGGCCCTGTTCGGCCCGGGACGGCCGGTGCCCGGCGACGACGAGGTCCGCAATCACGCCGCTGGGATCTACGGTGAGGATGCTACGCATTGGGAACTGGTGGCGAGGCACGAAGTTCCACAGGCCTTGCCCGCCCAGCCGCCGCCGTTGGGATCACCGCACCCGGCGGAGGCCTCGCCGGGCCTCTTTCTTTGCGGGGACTACCGCGCCACCGCGTCCATCCAGGGTGCCCTCGAAAGCGGCCACCGCGCGGCGCAGGCCATTCTGCGCCCGGATTTCGGGTAGCTGGCATGCGGTTTTCCGTGTCACGGCACATCGCTGCGTCCGCGGCGGACGTGTGGGGGTTGCTCACCGACGTCGGGCGCTGGCCGGATTGGGGGCCTTCCATAACGGGTGCCGAACTCGACTCGCCCGGCCTCCAAGCCGGCAGCACAGGCCGGGTGCGGACTCGACTCGGCCTAAGGCTGCCGTTCACGGTGACGGAATTCGACGCGGGCCGGTCATGGGCCTGGGCCGTGGCCGGTATCCGGGCCACCGGGCACCTCGTGGTTCCGGAGGGGGACGGCTGCCGGGCCACGTTCACTGTCCCGTGTTGGGCGCTGGCCTACCTGCCGGTCTGCGCAGTGGCACTGCGCAGGATCGCCAAAATCACCGAATAGGCACAACAGCTGCGCAGCTGCAGTGGCTCGTAAAGAACGGCGCACGCCGCCCGCAAAGCGATAGATTGGCTGACATGACTGAAGCCTCCCCCGCCACCGACGCCGGCCGCGGCACCATCCTGGTCCTCAACGGGCCCAACCTGAACCTGCTGGGAACCCGGGAACCGGAGAAGTACGGCACGGCCACGCTGGCCGACGTCGAACAGCTCGCCAAGGATGCCGCCGCAACGTACGGCCTGGAGGTTGAGTGCTTCCAGTCCAACCACGAGGGCGCACTGGTTGACGCTATTCACGCAGCCCGGGGCAAGGCCATCGGCATCGTCCTCAACGCCGGTGCGTACACGCACACTTCCGTGGCCATCAGGGACGCCATCTCCGCGGTGCAGCTGCCGGCCGTGGAGGTCCACATCACCAACGTCCACGCCCGCGAGGAATTCCGGCACCACTCGTACCTTTCGGACATCAGCAAGGCCGTGATCGCCGGCGCCGGCGTGATGGGCTACCGGTTCGCCGTCGAATACCTCGCAGAACTGAACGCCGGCAAGGCCTGACCATGGGGACGGCGGATTGGTACCGGAACTTCGGGACTGTCGATGCGCCGTCTTCCTCGCCCTGCTACGCCGAATGGTCAGTGGGAATCGCCGACGATCCCGAGCTGATCCGCCGCATCGAGCAGTGGCCGCACAACAAGCGCCAACCTCTGCTGGTCCTCGCTGCCGCCCGCTTCCTCGGGGCTGGAATCACCCCGTACCGCGCGTTCCGGGAGTTCCTGGTCGCAAACTGGGAGGAGGTTTCCCGGATTGTGCTCTCCCGCGCTACGCAGACCAACGAGGCCGGCCGCTGCGCCACGCTGCTGCCCTCCCTCGCGGGCATCGCCGCTGCCTCGGGCCGTCCATTGGCCCTGATCGAGGTGGGCGCCTCCGCAGGGCTGGCGCTGTACCCGGACAAATACGCCTACGAGTACCACCGCGGGGCGTCTGTCACGCGGCTGGCCCCGCAGCCGGACACCGCCCGGTCCCCGGCGGACGGGCCGCCGGTCTTGCACTGCACGGTGCAAGGTGCCGTTCCGGTTCCTTCCCGGCTGCCCGAGGTGGTGTGGCGGGCCGGAATCGACCTGAACCCCCTGGACATCAACAACCCCGACGACGTCGCCTGGCTTGAAGCCCTCATTTGGCCGGAGCAGTACTTCCGCCGCGAGCGGCTGCGGCGGGCCATTGCCATCGCCCGCCAGGATACGCCCCTCCTGGTGGCCGGCGATCTCAACGAGCAGCTGGTGGCGCTGGCAGGACAGGCGCCGCCGGACGCAACCCTGGTGGTGTTCCACAGCGCGGTGATGGCCTACCTTAACGCCTCACAGCGGGAAGCCTTCCGGGCCGCCATCGGCGCTCTTGCGGCAGAGCGGGGCTGCCACTGGCTGTCCAACGAGGGCCACACGGTCATTGCCCAGGCCGACGGCTCGGTGGTGGTGCCGGAAATGGATGACGCCCGCCTGCAGGGCCGCTTCCTCCTCCTCCAGGACGGCGTTCCCGTGGCCATCGCCGGTCCGCACGGCCAAAGCCTGGAGTGGCTCTAAGTCCCGGTGCCCGTTTACTTCTGGATGCACTGCCCGGATGAGACGGGGCTGCTCAGCCCAGCGGCCTGGGCGGCCACCGGACCGAGGTCATCCATGGTGATGGCAAAGCCCAAATCGGCATCCGAGGTTGCCTTCGCAAAGATCACACCGGCCACCTGGCCTTCGGTAGTCAGGAGCGGGCCGCCGGAGTTGCCCGGCTGGACATCGCCGGCAAGCCGGTAAACATCCTCGGGTGCCGCATTGCTGCCGTAGATGTCCGGAACAAGGACGGTGGCGATGTCCTGCACCGTTGCCGGTTTGGATTGGAACGGACCGCCGTGCGGGTAGCCTGCGAAAGCGGCCGGGCTGCCGGCCGGAAGGTCCGCACTCAGCTGCAGCGGGGACGAAGGCAGGCCGTCCACGGCGAGGACCGCCAGGTCATGCTGGCTGTCGAAGTAGACCACCCGGCCGGGCATGGCTCCCCCGCCGGGAATCTCCACCACCGGCTGCGACACGCCCGCCACCACATGGGCGTTGGTCACAACGCGCCCCGGCGACACCACAAAGCCGCTTCCGGTCTGGTTCTGGCCGCACTGGTAGGCAGTGCCAGCAATTTTCAGGACGGATTCCGCTGCCCGGTTCAGGGCCGGCGTGTCCGTGCTGGCGTTGGGAATGGCCACCTGCTGGCCTTGTCCGAGTCCCTCGATGAGCGTGGGGATGCCGTCACCGATCACGGTGGAGCGCAGCTGCGCCACGGCCGTTTTTACCGGCACGGGCGTGAGGCCGTCGATGAACCGGATGACCTTGGACTCGGCCAGCTGCTGGGACACGAACGGGACGCCCAGTGCGCTGATGCTGAAGGACAGCATGGACATGACCAGTGCTGCCACCACCACGTTGACGCCTCCGCCCACCAGCCGGTCCATTGCCCGCAGGGGCTGGATCCGCACGGCACTGCGGATTTTGCGGCCGATCATGGTTCCCAGCGCATGCCCCAGGACAATCAGCACGACGGCGGCGGCCACGATGGCGGTGAGCCGCCACCCGCTGTCCTCCACCAGGTTGCTGACGACGGGCACCGAAACGAACGCGGCCACGGCACCGACGATAAACCCGGCAATGCCGCCAAGGGTCACCAGGAAGCCATTGCGCAGGCCGTAGATCAGGTACGACAGCAGCACCAGGATCAACGCCAGGTCCAGGATGGTCAAGCCGAACACACGGGCTCCTCACAAAACAGGTAAGCCCTAATTCTAGGGGCGGACCCTGACAGTTTGCCGACCAGGGCCGGACGCCGCAGCAAACGGCAATTTGCCCGCCAAACCCTGTTCCCGCCGTCGGAAACTGCCGCGTAGGGGCCCCGCAAGGGCCTTATCGGCGCCGTTTCAGGCGTTTCGCGTGCCAAGTACGTCACAGAACCTTCAAAATTCTGAAACAATGGCTGAAGCGCCCCAGCCGACACATTTACTCAGGAGATTTCATGGACATCGAGGTATTGCGCCGCGCACCCCTATTCGCCACGCTCGACGACGAGGCATTCCGCCTGCTCACGGACGAGCTCACGGAGGTGGACCTCTCACGCGGAGCCTCGGTTTTCCGCGAAGGCGACCAGGGTGATCAGCTCTACTTCATCGTCTCCGGCAAGGTGAAGCTGGGCCGCACGTCCCCGGACGGACGCGAGTCCCTGTTGGCCATCCTCGGCCCGGGCGAGCTCTTCGGCGAAATGGCGCTCTTCGATCCGAGCCCCCGCACGGCCACGGCAACTGCCGTCTCGGAGACCCGCCTCGCCGGCCTGAAGAACGAGAGCCTCAACGCACTCCTGCGCACCCGCCCCGAGGTATCGGCCCAGCTCCTGCAGGCCTTGGCCCGCCGCCTGCGCCGCACCAACGATTCCCTGTCCGACCTGGTATTCTCCGACGTCCCGGGCCGCGTGGCCAAGGCGCTGCTGGACCTGGCCGACCGCTTCGGCCGCCCGGCAACCGACGGCGTCCTGGTGGCCCACGAGCTCACGCAGGAAGAACTGGCCCAGCTGGTGGGCGCGTCACGCGAAACCGTGAACAAGGCCCTGGCCGAGTTCGTGCAGCGAGGCTGGCTCCGCCTGGAAGCCCGCGCCGTCGTCATCCTGGACATGCAGCGCCTCCGCCAGCGCTCCCGCTAGTCCTCACAACACCCTTACAGCGCATACAGAAGGCCGGCCCGTAGTAACGGAGCCGGCCTTCTGCATGTTCACCTACCGGGGATGTGTTAGACCCCGGTAGGCTTAGCGCTCGCGCTGAGGCTCTCCTGCCACGGTTTTGGCGGCTTCGACTTCGAGCATCAGCTTGCCGTCTTCGTCGACGAGCTTCGGCTGGTACACGTGCGGCTTGCGCTTATAGCTCAGGTAGGCGATGCAGCCGTTGGCGGCCGCCATCTTCTCGAGCATGATTTCGGAGCCGGGGACCAGCAGCTGGCCGAGTTTCAGGCCCACCGTGTTTTCCTGGCCCACTTCGTCGCCCAGGGCAGTGGTGTCACGTTCGGCGATAACCTTGCTGGCGCACACCCACCGGCCCCACACGCCCTTGCTTCCCAGCAGGGTGGGCTGTTGGTTCACGGGCACGGTGGCGGCAAAGTAGCGGGTGTTGAAGCGGCGGTGGGCGAAGTCGGGGCTGAGCCAGTTGACCAGCGGTTTCAGCAGATCCGTGCGGATCGACAATCCGCGCTTGGCCAGCACGTCCGTAAAGGATTTCTCCTGTTCGGCGACGGCAATCCTGGCGCGCATCCATTCGGGCGTGGACGTGGCCTCCACCGTGGTGGAGAAGTCCGGACCGGCGAGCAGGACGCCGGTTTCTTCGAAGAGTTCGCGGATGGCACCAACCACGTGGCGGCGCGCCAGCCCGACGTCGGCCGTTCCCATCTGGTCCGCCCAATGCTGCGGCGTGGGGCCCAGCCAGCCGACGGCGTCGTCGTCGGACGCCTCCAGCGAACCGCCGGGAAAGGCGAGGACGCCGAGCGGAGAGGAACCCGGCCGGTAGCCCAGCCAGGTTTCGAGCCCTGTGGGAGAGTCCCTCAGCAGGACAACGGAGGACGCGTAGCGTGCGGCGCGCGGTGTCCGCTCGCCATGTTCGAGCCAGCTTTGTGCTGCCCCCTCAAGATCGGGAGGCAGCACAAACAGGCGACGGGCTAACTGGGGCAAGGGAAGTGACCGGCCTTAGCTAAATTCGGCGATCAGTTCGACTTCGACCGGCGAGTCCAGCGGAAGCACCGACACGCCGACGGCGGACCGTGCATGCTGGCCGGCGTCGCCGAGGACCTTGCCCAGGAGTTCGGACGCGCCGTTGATGACTCCCGGCTGCCCGGTAAAGGTGGGATCGGAGGAAACGAAGCCCACCACCTTGACGATCCTGGTGATGCGGTCGAGGTCGCCGATCACGCTCTTGACCGCGGCCAGGGCATTGACGGCGCAGACAGCAGCGAAGCGCTTGGCGTCCTCGGGAGAAACCGTGGGTTCGTCAGCGTAGCCCTCGGTGCCCGTGGACACCTTGCCGGTAGCTTCGAGTTTGCCGTTAATAAAGGGCAGCTGGCCGGACGTATAAACATGGTTCCCGGAGATGACGGCCGGAACATAGGCAGCCACCGGGGCCGCAACGTCCGGAAGGGCCAGTCCCAGCTCCGCCAGACGCTGTTCGACGGCGGAAACCGGTGCTCCGGTTTCCGCTCCGGAGGCCGGATTTTCGGCGTGGGCCGGGGATTCCGGCGCCGTGCCCGCAGGGCTTGTCATAACTACTGCTTCTCCCTCTTGAGGTAGGCAACGAGGCCGTTGCCGTCAGGACCGGTGACTACCTGGACGAGCTCCCAGCCGTCCTCTCCCCACTGGTCCAGAATCTGCTTCGTGGCGTGAATAATGAGCGGAATCGTGGCGTACTCCCATTTGGTCATGAGCTAAAGACTAGTCCTTGCCGGTAAAGTGGAAAACATGGCGACTGGTAAGAACCCTTTATTCGACACGGCCACCACCCTCGGAAAGATCCTTGCTTTCCTTGGCGTGAGCGCGATTTGTGGTGTCCTGGTGGCAGGCCTGCTGGTCCCTGCGGCGGCTGTTTCAGGCAGCACCGCGAGCGGCTCCATCGAGTTCTTCGACACGCTCCCGGCGGAGCTGCAGGTGGATCCGCCGAGCCAGTCCACCAAGATCCTCGCCTCCGACGGCAGCCTGATCGCCAACCTCTACGCTGAAAACCGCACACGCGTTGCACTGGACCAGATGTCGCCATTCATCAAGGACGCAGTGATCGCCATTGAGGACAGCCGCTTCTATGAGCACGGCGGTGTGGACACCACGGGCATCATGCGTGCACTGGTCAGCACGGCCCGCGGTAACAAGCAGGGGGCGTCCACCATCACGCAGCAGTACGTGAACAACGTCATCAATGCCTCGCTGGAAGCTGAAGGCAATACCGAGGACATCAAGCTCAACGGCGTCAACAAGGGCGTAGGCGACAAGCTCCGCGAGATGAAGCTGGCCATCGCACTGGAGAAGAAGTTCACCAAGGAGCAGATCCTCGAGGGCTACCTCAACATCGTGTTCTTCAACCGGGACGCCTACGGCATTGAGGCGGCCTCCAAGTTCTTCTTCAGCACCACCGCCAAGGACCTCACCCTGCCGCAGGCCGCCCTGCTGGCCGGCGTGGTGAACAGCCCGTCGTTCTATGACCCCATCAACAACCCCGAGAACGCGAAGAACCGCCGCGACCAGGTGCTCAAGGCGATGTACACGCAGGGCAAGATCAACCAGCCCGACTACGAAGCAGCGGTAGCCACCCCGGTGGAAACCAAGGTCACCCCGGCCCGCCAGGGTTGTGCCTATGCTTCCACGGCCCCCTACTTCTGTGATTACGTCCTGCACCTGCTGCTGAACGATCCGGCCTATGGCGCCGATGCCACGGAACGCGAGCGGAAGATCTTCCGTGGCGGCCTGACCATTACCACCACTCTTGACCCCAAGGCGCAGAACGCGGCGCAGGCCCAGGTGGACGCGTCGGCCGGAGCCAACCCGGACAAATGGGGTGCTGCGGTGGTTTCGGTCCAGCCGAACACCGGCAAGATCACCAACATGGCGCAGAACACCGTGTGGTTCGCCGGGGACGGCAAATTCGACAGCCAGCTCAACTTCAGCGTTGACCAGTATGACGCCAACGGCAACGACCTCAACGGACTCGGCGGTGCACAGCCCGGTTCAACCATGAAGCCGTTCACGTTTGCCGAGTGGCTCAACGAGGGCAATTCGATGAACACGATCCTGAATGGAGCGGTTCGTCGGTATCCGCAGAACTTCCCTTGGAAGAACACCTGCGAGACCCCGACGGTTGGCTGGTACGACAGCACCAACGGCGAGTCCACGGACCTGCAGAATGCGGAGCCGAACTACTACAAGTCAATGACGGTCCTCGACGGCCTGGCCAACTCGATCAACACCATGACGTTTGCCACCGCCGCCAGGGTGGATCTGTGCGGAATCCAGAAGATCGTGGACGCCGTGGGCCTGCACGAAGGCCTTCCGCAGAGGGACGGCGACGGTAAGATCACCAACCCGACGCCGCCCATCACCATGACGACCCTGGGTAACCTCCTTGGTTCCAGGCAGACGTCGCCGCTGGCCATGGCGAGCGCCTTCGCCACTTTCGCGAATGACGGCAAGTACTGTGCCCCGATCGCCATCACGTCGGTCACGGACCAGACCGGTGCCCAGCTGCCGGCCCAGTCCACGAATTGCCGTGATGCCCTCAAGCCGGAGGTCGCCCGCGGCGTGAACTACGCCCTCCAGGAAGTCCTCAACCGTGGCTCCGGCTCATTGATCCAGCCCCGGATCTCCACGAAGACCAACTTCCCCATCGCAGCTAAGACCGGTACTTCCAACAACAACGGCTCAACGTGGGTGGTGGGACACACCACCGGCCTGGCCACCGCGGCCTGGTTCGGTGACGCCCTCGGAACGCAGCAGCGCGCGGGCCAGAACGTGACCGTCAACGGCAAGTTCTACACCGGAATCGACGGTTACATGATCGCCGGGCCGATGTTCTCGAACTTCATGTCCCAGGTAGCGCCCGCGTACGGTACCAACCCGTTCACGGCCCCGCCGTCGAACATGGTCAATGGAGCGCCCACGCGGCAGACCACCCCGACGACGCAGAGCAGTGCGCCAGCACCGGCGCCGGCTCCCACCACCGGAGCTCCGGCTCCGGCACCCAGCAACAAGGACAACGGCAAGGGCAACGGGTAGCGCACTAATGGGGGACAACACAACGCTGGCAGGCCGCGCCCGAAGCATCGGACGCGGCCTTGCCGTAACTGCAGCAGCCGGCGCCGCGGCCGGCATGGCAACGGCGGGGTACGGGCTCTGGGAGAAGAACCAGTTCGTCCTGCGTGAGGAAACCCTGCCCGTCCTTCCCGCCGGTTTCGGCCCGTTCCGGATCCTGCACCTCAGCGATATCCACTTCGTTCCGGGGCAGAACCGGAAGGCGCAGTGGCTCTCGTCCCTGGCGGAGCTGAAGCCGGACCTGGTGGTCAACACCGGGGACAACCTCAGCCACGTCAAGGCGATCGACCCGCTGCTGGCGGCGCTGGAACCCCTCCTGCAATTTCCCGGCGTCTTTGTGCCCGGTTCCAACGACTACTTCGCACCCACCGTGAAGAATCCGGCGTCCTACTTGCTGGGGCCGTCAAAAGCCCAGAAAAAGCCCGTGGAACTCGACTGGCCGAGGCTGCGTTCCTACTTCGGAATGTCAGGCTGGGTGGACCTGACCAACCGGAACCAGTCCGTGGTGCTGAAGGGCCTGCGCTTTGACTTCTCCGGTGTGGACGATCCCCACCTCAAGTTGGAGCGCTATGCCGGCTGGCCGCGCGGGACCAAGGGCCAGGACAACACGCCGCACCTGCGCGTGGCGGTCATCCACGCGCCCTACCAGCGCGTGCTGGATCATTTCACCGAGGACGGTGCGGACCTGCTCCTCGCCGGGCACACCCACGGCGGCCAGATCTGCCTGCCCGGGTACGGCGCCCTGGTGTCCAACTGCGACCTCCCCACGTGGCGGGCCAAGGGACTCAACAACTGGGAAAGCAACGGACGCACGACGCCGGTCAACGTCTCCGGCGGGATCGGCACCTCGCGCTTCGCACCGGTACGGATCGCCTGCCGCCCCGAGGCCGTACTCCTCACGCTGACGGAGCGTTGAGGAACCAGGTTTGCGCAGGCCCAACCGCGGGATGCATTACAAAACGCAATGACTGGGCAAGATCCCCTCGGCCCGCAGAATCCTGTGAACGATGTCACGCCATGGCATAGGGTAGTTGCTAAAGGAAACTACATTCGCAGTTGAGCTTTAAGAAGCAGGCATGGCCAAGCAGACTCCATTCTTCACGTCAATCAGCCGACTCTATCCCCATGTGAAGCCGATCATCCCCCGGCTTTTTATGGGACTCCTGTGTGCCCTCCTGGCCAGCATCGTGGCACTGACCATCCCCCAGGTGCTGCGGGTGCTCATCAATGACTCGCTCCGCCCGGGCGGCGCCACGGACGCTGTCTGGATCGCCTCCCTGATCATCCTGGGCCTTGGTGTCGCCGAAGCCGGGCTGGTTGCCCTCCGCCGCCAGTTCGTGATCAATCCGGCCACCACAGTGGAAACGCGGATGAGGGTATCGCTCTACGGGCACCTCCAGGACCTGACCGTGTCCTTCCACGACCGCTGGGGATCCGGGCAGCTGCTCTCCAGGGCCATGACGGACCTGAACTTCCTGCGCCGCTGGATGGCGTTCGGCGCCATCATGCTGGTGGTGACAACGCTGACGGTGGTGATCGGCGTCGTCGTGATGTTTGCCATGAGCTGGCAGCTTGCACTGATCTTCCTGGCCGCCGCCGTGCCCATCATGATCTACGGTTTCCGGTTCCGGACCCGCTTCAGCAAGGTGGCCCGCCGGAGCCAGGACCAGGCCGGCGACCTCGCCACCACGGTGGAGGAATCCGTGCACGGCATCCGCGTGCTCAAGGCCTTCGGCCGCAGCCGTGAAGCCCTGGAAAACTTCAATGAACAGGCCGAGGAACTCCGGCAGACCGAGATCGCCAAGGCCAAACACCAGGCCACTTTCAGCATGGTGGTCACTCTCCTGCCCGAACTCGCGCTCGGCGCCGGACTGGTGGTGGGCATCGCACTGGCCGCGGACGGCCAGCTAAGCATCGGTTCGCTGGTGGCGTTTTTCGCCACCGCGGCCGTCGTCGCTGCGCCCGTGGAATTCAGCGGCATGCTGCTCGCCATGGCGTTGACGGCCAAAACAGCCATCGACCGGCATTTCGAGGTCATGGACGCCGCCAACACCATTACCAGCCCGGAGCAGCCCCGGCAGCCCACGCAGCTCAGGGGCGCCCTCAGCTTCAACGCCGCGACGTTCGCCTTCGAGGACGCCCCGGACAAACCGATCCTCAAGGACATCAGCCTTGACGTCCGCCCCGGGGAGACCATGGCCCTTGTGGGTATCACCGGCAGCGGCAAGAGCGCACTGCTCCAGCTGGTCCCCCGCCTCTACGACGTCACCGCGGGCTCCATCACCATCGACGGTGTGGACCTGCGTGAGTTCTCCGTGGAACAGCTGCGCACGGTGGTGGGCGTCGCCTTCGAAGACACCACCCTGTTCTCCAATTCCGTCCGCGACAACGTGCTGCTCGGTGCAAGCGAGCGGAGCCAGGAAGCGCTGGAGGAGGCCCTGGACGTTGCCCAGGCCCACTTCGCCTATTCCCTTCCGGACGGCCTGGACACGCTGATCGGCGAGGAGGGCCTCAGCCTGTCCGGCGGCCAGCGGCAGCGCATTGCCCTGGCCCGTGCCATCGCCGCGAAGCCCAAGGTGCTGGTGCTGGATGATCCGCTGTCCGCCCTGGACGTCAACACCGAAGAACTCGTGGAAGCCCGGCTGCGCGAAGTGCTTGCCGACACCACCACGCTGATCGTCGCCCACCGGCCGTCCACCGTGGCGCTGGCGGACCGGGTGGCGCTGCTTGAGGACGGCCGGATCGCCGCCGTGGGGACCCACGCCGAGCTGCTGGCGCACAACGAGCACTACCGCTACGTGATCGCCAGCCTGGAAACGGAACCCCGTGACCTGGATTCCGAACTGTCGGACCTTTCAGAATTAAGCGACGAGTCCGAGGAGATTTCCCGATGACCACCGCTACCTTCGGCACCGCCAACGAGGACAACGCCCACCTGAGCAAGAGCGAAAGTAAAACCGTACGACGGCGGTCGCTCGCGTTGCTGGGCTCCCTGATCCGTCCCGTCCGGCTGAGGTTCTGGCTCACGATCACCATGGTGGTTCTGTCGCAGGCTGCCCGGGTGGCCGGGCCTGCGCTGATCGCCTTCGGCATCGACCACGCCCTGCCCGCACTGCGGGCCGGGGACAACTTGCCGCTGGTCCTCACCGGCGTCGCCTACCTTGCCGCGGCGGTTGCCACTGCAGGCCTCACCGCCCTGTACGTGACCTCGACGGCGAAGCTGAGCCAGGCGATGCTGCTGGACCTTCGGGTCCGCGTGTTCCGGCACACACAGCGGCTGAGTCTGGAATTCCACGAGAAGTACACGTCCGGCCGGATCATCGCCCGGCAGACGTCGGACCTCGAAGCGCTGCGCGAACTCCTGGACTCGGGCGTCAGCTCGCTGGCCTCCGGGATGCTGTTCATGGTGTTCACGGCCATCACGGTGTTCGCCCTGGACTGGCGTAGCGGCCTCATTGTGCTGGCCGCAGGCGTGCCCATGTACTTCCTGGCACGCTGGTACCAGAAGCACTCCCAGATCGCCTTCCGCGAGTCCAGGGTGGTGTCCGCGCGCCTGATCGTGCACTTCGTGGAGACCATGACGGGTATCCGGGCAGTGAAGGCTTTCCGCAAGGAGCGCGAAAACGCCGACCGCTACGGCGAACTGTCCGAGGACTACCGCAAAGTGACTGTCCGGTCCATCAACCTCAACGGCATCTTCCAGCCGGGCCTGGTGCTGATCGGCAACGTCTGCGTCGCGGTGGTTCTGCTCTTTGGCGGTTTCCGTGTGCTGGGCGGTGACCTCGCTGTGGGTGTCCTGCTGGCCCTGATCCTGTCCACCAAGCGCTTTTTCCAGCCGGTGGACCAGATGGCCATGTTCTACAACTCCTTCCAGAGCGCCCAGGCAGCCCTTGAGAAGGTCTCCGGCCTGCTGGAGGAGGTTCCCACCGTGCGGCCTCCGAAGAACCCCGTAGCGCTCCGTGACGCCCGCGGCAGCATCGACTTCAACGGGGTGGAGTTCCGGTACGGCGACGGGCCGGTGATCATCCCCAGGCTGGACCTGCACATACCGGCCGGGCAGATCGTGGCCCTGGTGGGCCAGACCGGCGCCGGCAAGTCCACGCTGGCCAAACTGATTGCCCGCTTCTACGACGTGTCCGAAGGGTCGGTGACGCTGGACGGCGTGGACCTGAGGAGCCTCACCACCCCGGACCTGCGCCGGAACGTGGTGATGGTTACCCAGGAGGCTTTCCTGTTCAGCGGGTCCGTGGCGGACAACATCGCACTGGGCCGTCCGGAAGCCTCCCGCGAGGAGATCGAGGAGGCCGCCCGTGCCGTTGGCGCCTACGAATTCATCATGGAACTGCCCGAAGGCTTCGACACTGACGTGAACAAGCGCGGCGGGCGTGTCTCGGCCGGCCAGCGCCAGCTCATCAGCTTTGCCCGGGCGTTCCTGGCCCGCCCGGCAGTGCTCATCCTGGACGAGGCTACCTCCTCGCTGGACATCCCCTCGGAGCGCCTGGTCCAGAGCGGACTCGCCGGCCTGCTGGAGGGCGTGGCAGGGCACGACGCGGGCCGCACGGCCCTGATCATCGCCCACCGGCTGTCCACGGTAGAGACCGCCGACCGCGTCCTGGTGGTCCACGACGGACGGGTGGTGGAGGACGGTACGCCGGAGGAACTGATCGGCGGCGGCGGGCGATTCGCTGAGCTGCACGGGGCATGGAAAGACTCATTGGTGTAGCTCCCGCGGGGCGTCCGGGCGCCGATTTCACATGGGGGCCGGAATCGGATACTCTTGTGAAGTTGCTTTTGAAGCAACGGATCGGGATGTGGCGCAGCTTGGTAGCGCGCGTCGTTCGGGACGACGAGGTCGCAGGTTCAAATCCTGTCATCCCGACCAAAAGCAAAGAGGGTCTTCCATTGGGAAGGCCCTCTTTGCGTTGCTTTGCTTCGGCGGCTCCGGCGGTGCCGGCCGTGACCTCAGAGGCCCTCGAACGTGGACCGTTGGCTGGCCTGGCCGTCGCCCAATAGTGGAACCCGTGGCCGGTTGGAGCCGTCATCCTCCCGGTAATCTCCCCGCGTTTCATACGTCTGGACCTGGGTCACGTACCGGTGCCGAAGCCGGAGTCCGTAGGCGAAGAGCACCAGCGCCTCCAGCAGCGACGCCATGCCCACAATCCCCCACACCAGGGTCCCGGCGTCGGCCGTCCCGCCGAACACTGCGATTATTGCCGACCCCGCCACGGCGGTCACGATCAACGAGGTCCCGGCGATGGTCCATGCGGCGTAGGCACGCTTCAAGTCATTCGGTTCCCTGCGGTTCATGACACTCCCCTTGCGTCGTTTGGCCAAAAAAACAGCCCCGGGACATGGTTCGCGCATGTCCCGGAGCTGGTGATCCCTTGCGGGAGGTACCTCAGGTCTACATCGGGTCCGGCCAGTTGCCGATGGACGCCTGGTAAGACATCGGATCCGGCCAGTTGCCGATGGACTGCGCAAACTGCATGGGATCCGGCCAGTTACCGATAGCGGTGGTGCTTCCCAGCTGATCCGCCCAGTTGCCGATAGGACCTGCAGACAACACTGCGGGGGCTGCGGCTGAAAATGCCAGTGCGCCAGCCAAGGCGGCGGCGGCTGCGATCTTCTTCAACATTAGGTTTCCTCAATACGAGTCGGATTCGTTACAAAGTCAGCACTGCCCTTGTTGACATACATTGTAAAATGTTTTCCACAGAGACTGTCAAGCATTTGGTATAAAGACTGTCCGGAATAAGGAGGAAACCCGTGGGGAACGGATTCGGGGAGAAGCTCCGCGCCGAACGACTCGAACGTGGGTTGACGCAAGCAGAACTGGGAAAGGACCTCTATTCTCCCAGCTACATCTCCCTCTTGGAAACAGGCCGGCGTGAACCTACCGCCGATGTTATCGAAGAGTTAGCCCGCAGGCTCGAGCTGGCCCCCAAGGCGTTGGAAGCCTGGAGCCAGCCCATCTCGGTCAGCGACGCCGAGTATGTCCTGGCCGGCCTCTACGCCCGGCAGGCCTGGGACCTGCGGGATTACCCGCTCGCGGCGGCGCACGCCGCCACAGCCGCCCAGATAGCCCTTGAGGGCAAGAACACCAGCGCCTGGTGGAACATGACCTACATGCAGGCGGAATGCCTCATGAAGCAGGGCCAGCTGCAGGAATGCCAGAACATCATGCAGCACCTCCTGGAGCACCCCATGGCCACCGAATCCGCCGGTCTGGGCGTACGTGCCCGCCAGATGCTCGCCGCGGTGTGCCACGGGCAGGGCCAGCTGGCCACCGCCGTCGAGCATGCCCAGAAGGCCGTGGAACTCTGCTCACAGCTGCCCAAGGGGTCAACGCTGATCATCGGTGCCCTGCGGGCACTGATCGGCGCGCTGGCTGAAAGCGGACGGCTGGACGAAGCCTGGACCTACTGCCAGGCCATGAACGACCAGATGGACGACCAGTCCATCTCGCAGCTCGCCGGAGAGGTCGCCTGGGTGATTGGCAACGTGGCGTTCATGCGGCATGACTACCCCGAGGGCATCAAGTACCACGAACGCGCCGCCAAACTGCTCTCCCCGGCCAATGACATCGAGCTGTGGGCCCGCTTCAACAAGGCCTCCGCAGCAGTGCGGCTCTCCTCGGGAATCGTGGAACCGGAAACCCTCTCCGCCATCGAGCGCGCCGAACTTGCCCTGTCCATCGTGGGCGGGAACAAGACGGACCAGCTGGAAGTAGCCTTCATCCGCGCGCGCTGGCTCTACCTGACCGGCGACATCCCGGCCGCCGTGGAGAAGCTCCGCGAAATCCACGCCGAGCGGAAGGCCCTGGCCCGTCACACGGCAGGCGAAGTGTCACTCCTGTTGGGGAAGTCGCTCAAGGCCGCCGGGGAATCCGACGAAGCACTGGTGCTCCTCGAGGAAGCGCAGCAGGAATTCAGCGCCGCCGGCGCCTCCGACCGCGTCCAGCAGGCCATGGACGCCGTACTGGAGATCAAGCTCGCCCAGCGGCGCGCAGCAGCCGCCCAGGCAGCTGCTGAGGCCAGCTAGGCGAACCCGACCCTCAATAAAACTCCGCTTAGACGAACGCCCGTCCGGTGAGCTTTTCGTACGCCTCGACGTAGCGGCCGCGCGTGCGGCCCACCACGTCCTCCGGCAGTGCCGGCGGCGGTACGTCCGAAGACCGGTCCCAGCCGGATTCGGCTGATGTCAGCCAGTCGCGGACATACTGCTTGTCGTACGACGGCTGGGACTTGCCCGGCTCATACGTGGCCGCGTCCCAGAAACGCGAAGAATCCGGGGTGAGGACCTCGTCACCAAGGGTGATGACGCCGGTGGACACGTCGAAGCCGAACTCCACCTTGGTGTCGGCCAGGATGATGCCGCGTCCGCGCGCGATTTCCTCGGCCTTGGTGTAGATCTTCAGCGTCAGCTCGCGCAGGCGGGCGGCCACGTCCTCGCCCACCAGGCCCACCACGGCGTCATAGGTGATGTTTTCGTCGTGCTCCCCCACCTCTGCCTTGGCGGACGGCGTGAAGATGGCTTCGTCGAGCCGGGAACCGTCAACGAGGCCCTCCGGCAGCGGGATGCTGCAGACGGTGCGGGACTTCTGGTATTCCAGGAGCCCGGAGCCGGTGAGGTAGCCGCGGGCAATGCATTCCACCGGGAACATATCCAGCTTCTTGCAGATCATGGCGCGGCCCTCGACCGCCGCCGGGACGCCGTCCTCGACGGTGGATGCCAGCACGTGGTGTGCGACGTCGAGCTGGTCGAACCACCACAGGCTCAGCTGGGTGAGGATGCGGCCCTTGTCCGGGATTTCGCTCGAAAGCACGTGGTCGTAGGCGCTGATGCGGTCACTGGCCACCACCAGGACGCAGTCCTGGCCGAACTGCCGGGCGAGGGAATCATCCGCGGGCACGTAGAGGTCCCGGACCTTGCCGGAATAAACATGGCGCCAGCCGGGAAGGTCCAGCGTGGCGGTGTCCAGTCCGGCCTTGGGAGCTGCTTCAAAGGGGGAATTATCGGTCATGCTATGCCTTCGCCTTCGTTACGGGCAGCGACCCTGTTGCGCCGGACGAGACCTTGATCTCGCCACGGGCCGCCTTGCGCCCGATGTCGGTGCGGAACTGCCCGCCTTCGAGCTGAACCAGCTCCACGCCGTCGTACGCCCGTTCGCGGGCCTCCACGAGGTCCGTTCCCAGCGCCACCACGGCGAGCACGCGGCCCCCGGCGGAGACCACTTTGCCTTCCTCGTCCAGCTTGGTGCCGGCGTGGATCACGTGGACGCCTTCCAGCTCGTCTACCTTCTTGAGCCCGCGGATGCGGTCGCCCGTTCGCGGGGTGTCCGGGTAGTTTTCCGAGGCGACGACGACGGCGACGGCGGTGTCCTTGGACCAGCGCAGCTCTTCCGCCTTGTCCAGTTCGCCCTTGGCAGCTGCCAGCAGCAGCGCACCGAGCGGCGTCTTGAGCCGGGCCAGGACGGCCTGGGTTTCCGGATCGCCGAAGCGGACGTTGAATTCGATGACGCGGGTGCCGCGCGAGGTCAGGGCCAGGCCCACGAACAGCACACCAACGAACGGGGTGCCGCGGTGCGCCATCTCGTTGACCGTGGGCTGCGCCACGCGGTCGATGACTTCCTGGACCAGGCCTTCCGGAGCCCACTCCAGCGGGGTGTAGGCGCCCATGCCGCCGGTGTTGGGGCCCTCGTCGTTGTCGAAGATGCGCTTGAAGTCCTGCGCCGGGGAGAGTGCCACCGTGTTCCGGCCGTCGCAGAGGACGAACACGGAAACTTCGGGACCGTCCAGGAACTCTTCGATCACCACGGAGCCGCCCGCGTCGAAGCAGCTCTGGGCGTGGGCCAGGGCTTCGTCGCGGTTGTTGGTGACAACGACGCCCTTGCCGGCGGCCAGCCCGTCGTCCTTGACCACGTAGGGGGCGCCAAAGGTGTCCAGCGCGTCGGCGGCTTCCTCGGCGGTGCTCGCAACGCGCGCCATGGCGGTGGGGACGCCGGCCTCGGCCATGACCTGCTTGGCGAACGCCTTGGATGCCTCCAGCTGGGCGGCCGCCTTGCTGGGCCCGAAGACGGGGATGCCGGCTGCGCGGACGGCGTCGGAAACTCCGGCGGCCAGGGGCGCCTCGGGACCAACCACCACGAGGTCCACACCCAGCTTGGTGGCCAGGGCAGCAACGGCGTCCGGATCATTGCCGTCAATGGCGTAGGTGGGGACCAGCTTGCCGATGCCCGCGTTGCCCGGAGCCGCGTGGACTTCGGAAACGTTGGGGTCTGCAAGCAGGGAGCGGACAATGGCGTGTTCGCGGCCACCAGGGCCAATGACGAGTACCTTCACAGTCTCCAAGGGTACTTTGTGCACCCGGTCCGCTCCTAAGCCGTGACCTGCCCCCGTCAATCCTTAACGCCCGCAGCTACGAACCCCCGGCATGAAGAAGCTGACGAACTGGCTCAAGGGCCCCACTGCGCTGGCAGCGCTGGCAGGCGTGGCCGCGGCCGCCGTCGTACTTTCCGTTGCGGAGCTGATCGGCGCCTTCTTTACGGCGCGGGCAACGCCGCTCATTGCCCTCGGCTCAACCTTTATCGACTTCACGCCGCCGTGGCTTAAGGATTTCGCCATCGCCACGTTCGGCACCAATGACAAGGCGGCACTCTTCGCGGGCATGGGGCTGACCATCTTCCTGCTCGCCTGCGTCCTGGGAGTCGTGGCCTACCGGAAGTGGGCGCTGGGCGTTGCCGGCGTCCTCCTGATGGGCGCGGTGATCGTGGCCAGCGTTGTGACCCGGGCCAGCGTGGAACCGCTGGACGCCATACCGTCGCTGATCGGCACCGCCGCCGGGCTGGTGGTGCTGCGGCTGCTGATCACGCGGCTGTGGCGGATGCGTACATGGCCCGGCGTCGCCGCGGATGTTGCCGCCAAGGACACCGAACGCCCGGCCACCACCCGCCGCGCCTTCTTCGCCGCCAGCGGGATCACTGCCGTGGCGGCTGCCGTCGCGGCCACCGGCGGCCGGCTGCTCAGCGCGGCACGGAGCAATATTGCCCAGGCCCGCGAATCCCTCCAGCTGCCGGCGCCGGCCAAGGCAGCCCCCGCTGTCCCGGCGGGTGTCCAGTCCGCCGCACCGGGGGTCACACCGTGGATTACCCCCAACAACGAGTTTTACCGGATCGACACCGCCCTGAGCGTCCCGGAAATCAATGCCGAGGAGTGGGAGCTTCGCATCCACGGCCTCGTGGAACAGGAAGTCACCCTGACGTTCCAGGACCTGCTCGACGCCGAGCTGATCGAGTCCCACGTGACCCTCACCTGCGTGTCGAATCCCGTGGGCGGCAACCTCGCCGGCAACGCCAAATGGCTGGGTCTGCCCATCCGCGAGGTCCTCAAGATGGCCCGCCCCAAGGATGGCGCGGACATGGTGCTGTCCACCTCCGAGGACGGCTTCAGCGCCTCGACTCCGCTCGAGGTGCTGCAGGATGACCGGGACGCCATGCTGGCGATCGGCATGAACGGCGAGCCCCTGCCGCTGGAACACGGCTACCCCGTCCGCATGGTGGTCCCGGGCCTGTACGGATTCGTCTCCGCCACCAAATGGGTGGTTGACCTCGAAGTGACCCGCTTCGCTGACAGCAAGGCCTACTGGACGGACCGCGGCTGGTCCGAGCGCGGCCCCATCAAGACCATGGCCCGGGTTGAGGTGCCCAAGTCCTTCGCGCAAGTCCCGGCCGGCAAGGTGGCCATCGGCGGCACCGCCTGGGCGCAGACACGCGGCATCACCAAGGTGGAGGTGCAGATCGACAACGGGCCCTGGACAGAGGCCGTGCTGTCCACCGAAGCATCCGTCGTGACGTGGCGCCAGTGGTCCTTCGAATGGGACGCCACCCCCGGGCCGCACTACATCAAGGCCCGCGCCACGGACGGTACCGGCGAGGTCCAGACGGACAAGCGCGCCGATCCCGTGCCCGACGGCGCCTCCGGCTGGCAGTCGGTCATGGTGACCGTGCAATAGCCCGGATTTCAGGCAACGGCACCATAGACTTTAGCCATGCCAGAAAATCCGCATGCCACATTCACAGTGGAGTCCGCCGTCGAACTGGCAGTCGTGGAACGAAGCGGTTTCGTCGAATCCCGGCACATCGGCTCAGCCGTGGTCCTTGCCGCCGACGGAACGGTGGTCACGCAGCTCGGCGACATCACCACCCCCATCTACGCCCGCTCGGCGCTGAAGCCGCTGCAGGCCCTGGCGGCCATGCAGTCCGGGGTTCCCCTGCGCGGCGCACAGGTCGCCCTGGCCTGCGCCAGCCACACCGGTTCCCTGGACCATATGGACGTGGTGGAGGGGATGCTGAAGGCCGCGGGAGTCAAGGAAGAGCAGCTGCAGTGCCCCGCCGCCTGGCCGCAGGACGAGAACGCCCGCCACTGGCTGATCCGGTCCGAACAGGGCAGGTCCAAGCTCGCGTTCAACTGCTCGGGGAAGCACGCCGCGTTCCTGTGGGCCTGCACGGAAAACGGCTGGGACACCCACAGCTACCTTGAGCCCAACCATCCGCTGCAGCAGCGGGTCCGCTCCGCGATAGAGGAGTATTCCGGCGAGCGGATCGCACACCTGGGAATCGACGGCTGCGGCGCGCCCGTGGCGGCCATCTCGCTGACCGGGCTGGCCCGGGCCTACTCGCGGCTGGCCAAGGCCCCCGGGGACAAGAATTCCAATGCGCGCGCCGCCACCATCGCGACCTCCATGCTCGACTACCCATGGGCAGTCCAGGGCAAGGGCGAGCCCAACACGATCGTGATGGACGAACTGGAGATCATCGCCAAGATCGGTGCGGAAGGCGTGCTTGCCATGGCCACCACCACGGGGGTTTCCGTGGCCATCAAGGTGCTGGACGGAAACCTGCGGGCCACCACTCTGGTGGGCCTGACCCTGCTGGCCGCCTCCGGCGCGGTGGACATCCCGGGCGTCTCCAGCGTGCTGGAAAAAGTAGTGGAACCCGTGCTCGGCGGCGGACGGCCTGTGGGCAAGATCCGGCTCGGCCATGCCGTCTCGGCGCTCCTGGACTGACATGGCTGTTTCACGTCGACGCATTGATATCGAAGAAGGCCGCGCCGCCCTGGCCGCGTGGCTGGAAGCCGCCGGACCGGCGTCGGGCGTTCCGGCGTCGGGCGTTCCGCGTGCCGTGACCGCGACGGCGGTGCGCTACACGCTGGAGGAGGTCACGGCGAGGGCGCCGGGCAACTCCGTGGAGGTGCGCGTTCCGCCGTTCGGCGTGACGCAGTGCGTGGAGGGCCCGCGGCACACGCGCGGCACTCCCCCGAACGTCATCGAATGCGACGCCGCCACCTGGCTGGCAATGGTCACCGGCCGGGTGGGCTGGGCCGACGCCGTGGCATCCGGGAAAGTGGCGGCATCCGGGCTGCGGGCGGATCTCTCGGAACTGCTCCCGCTGTAGCCCAGGTGACCATCAGCGGGAGCTCGGCATTTGGAGTTGCAGCCCACCCATGGAGTTTTTGTCCACATCGAGGGACTTACTGGCTCTTTTGGGCCGATTATCTGGACAAAAACTCGGCCGGCGGGCGGGGTGCTTCAGCCGGCGTTGGCCGGACGCTCCGCGGCCGCAACACGCAGCCCCGCCCCGGTGTTCCGGGACGGGGCTGCGTATAGTGCGGTTCTGCGGGTTTCCGGTTGTACGGCCGGGCCCTATTCGTGGTTGATGGCGGCTGAGCTGCGCTCCGGCGGACCTCCGTGGGCGCCGGGCCGGCTCATCTGGAAGCCGGGGATGTCCTCGGGGTTGGGTCCGCCGCGGAACTTGGGCGACGGCGCCCCTCCGCCGCTGATCCGCTCGAGCTCCTGGTCCTCGAAGTCATCCTCGACGCCGAGCATGATGGCCGAGTCGTGGTTGGTGATTTCGCCGCGGAATGCACGGACCATGACGCTGCGGTCGAACTGGCCCTCCCATTTGGAGACCACGAAGGTGGCTACGCAGTTCCCCAGCAGGTTGACCACAACCCGCATGGAGTCCATGAGGCGGTCGGCGCCGAGGAGCAGGGCCACGCCGGCAACCGGGAATATGCCGAGCGCGGCCGCGGTGGCGGACAGCGCGAGGAACGAGGACCCGGGCACTCCGGCCATGCCCTTGGAGGTCAGGAGCAGGACACCGAGGGCGGCCAACTGCTGGCCAAGGTCCAGGTTGTGGCCGAAGGCCTGGGCCAGGAAGAGCAGCGAGATCGAAAGGTAGATCGCGGCGCCGTCGAGGTTGAACGAGTAGCCGGTGGGAACCACCAGGCCGGTGGTGGCCCGTGAGCAGCCGGCATTGGTCAGCTTGGTCATGATGCGCGGCATGACAGCCTCGGTGGAGGCAGTGCCGAGGGCCAGCAGGAACTCTTCGCGGGTGTACTTCAGGAAATGCCAGAGCGGAACCCGGGCAAATCCCCAGGCCACAAGGAACAGCAGCGCGATGAAGACGATGGCTGCACCGTAGCAGGCGGCGATCAGCTTGGCGTAGGTGCCGAGGGTACCGAGGCCGTACTGGCCGATGATGAATGCCATCGCACCGAAGGCGCCGATCGGCGCCACCTTCATGATCCAGGACATGATCTTGAAGATGAGCTCCAGGACAGTCTCCATGAGGCTGATGACCGGCATGCAGCGCTCGCGTCCGATGACCACGATGGCCGCGCCGAAGAACACCGAGAAGAACAGGACCTGCAGGAGGCTGTTGCTCGCGAAGGCACCGATCACGCTGGTGGGAATGATGTCCAGGATGAAGTGGGCCGCGTCTTTCGGCGGCGTGGTGCCGGTTTTCGCGTTCAGCGCTTCCTGGGAGAGCGTGCTGGGGTCGATGTTCAGCCCGGCTCCGGGCTGGACGATGTTGCCCACGACCAGGCCGAAGACCAGCGCGAAGAGCGTGGCGGCAGTGAAGTAGAGAAGGGCCTTGACTCCTACCCTTCCGACCGCCTTGACGTCGCCTACGGCCGAGATTCCGGTGACAATCACCAAGAAAATCAGCGGCGCGATGATCATCTTGATGAGCTGGATGAATCCATCACCGAGAGGCCTCAGCTGCGAGCCGAGGTCCGGCCAGAAATGTCCGATAAGAACACCTGCCACGACGGCGATCAGAATTTGGAAGAAGAGCGACCTATACAGGGGCTTCTTCTTCGACGGCGCCGAACTCGCCTTCAGCGCCGCAGAGTCTGGGATCTTCATTGATCTGTACCTATCAATCGGGAACAGCCCCGGAGATCGGGGTCTGTTTCCAAAGTAACCCCGCTCACATTATTCCGCAAGAGGAAATTCAGTTTCCACAGAGTGGAAACTATCAACAGGTCGCGAAAGCCTGGCTGCGTCCCCGTCTTCGAGTTTTTGTCCACATCGAGGGACTCGAAAGCGTCTGAAGTCACGTCATCTGGACAAAAACTCCCTAGCGCCGCCAGCCCTGTTTCCGGAGTGTGTGCGTCACCCTCGACACCACCCACTCGGGACCCCGCTCCATGTCGATCCTGTTGATCCTGACCTGCCGCCAGCCCGCGTCCGCAACTCGCTGATCCCGGTATGCGTCCATGGCCTGCTGCTCCGGGTCCAGATGATGCAGGCCCTCGTACTCGACGCAGGTCCGGTACCGCGCGTTGCCCAGGTCCGTCCAGACCGGCCTTCCCAGGGCATCGTCCACGCGGCAGTTGGCGGTGAACTCCGGAAGGCCCGCGCCGTGGAGCATCAGGCGAAGTCTGCTTTCGGGCGGCGAATCGACGCCGACGCGCAGCAGGTCCAGGGCAAGCCGGGCCTTGCGGACACCATGGATGCCGTTGGCGTTGTCCACGAACTTCCGGAGCTCAGCCAGCGGCACCATGGCAACTTTTGGCGGACCGAACGACCTGGCGTGTTCGCTGACGATGGCGTCGCCCGCCACCACCAGGTCATCCGTGGGCAGCAGTGAGCCAAGATCCACCCACGTCCGGGCAACAGACGTCAGTCTCAGCCCATCGATTTCGACGACATCGCCGTCGCGGATCCTGAGCCGGTGTCCCGCCACGCCCTTGCGTCGGGGCAGCGTTGCGCCGCCCCCGCGGGAAAGGTGCAGGAAGCGCCCGGGCTCGCGGAAATGCGGGCCGGTTTTCTTACCCCAGGGAACAGGTTCGACGACGGCGGTCACCGGGCCGCCGCCGTCGGGCCGGAATTCCGCCCACGGCGGCAGCGGAACGCCGTGGATCTCAGCAGCGCTGACAAGGCTGCAGAAGGTAACCGCGTCCAACCGGGTGTGGGATCGGACGAGCGCCGCGAGGTCAGTCCGGCCGCCCTTGGGCACACGGATTCCGCGGCTTGGCCGGTGCAGGTCGGCGCCCAGCAACCTGCTGGTTCCGACGCCGGCAGCGGTGGCCTCCGCAACAGCAAAGGGGCGCCGGCCGACTTCTTCTGGAAGGGGAGACAATCTGCTCATGGTCCATTGAGGCACCCCTCCGCATGCCCGCAGAGGTTATCCACAGGCCAACATCCCGGCTCTCGAGTTTTTGTCCATATCGGGGGACTTAGAGGCCTCCCAAGTCGCGATATGTGGACAAAAACTCGAAGAAGGAGGTTAGCCGCGGCCGATGAACGGCATTCCTGCTGCCGTGATCACCACCGAGCCGACGCTGGCCGTAGGCGGCATGCCTGCCATCAGCAGCACCGCACGGGCGGCATCCTGCACCGGGAACGTGGGCTCCACCCGGCGGCTGCCGTCGGCCTGCAGGGCACCGGAGTCCACGCCGATGGTGCCCATGATGTCCGTGGCCGTGTTGCCGATGTCGATCTGGCCGCACGTGATGCCGAATTCCCGGCCGTCCAGTTCGATGCTCTTGGTCAGGCCGGTCATGGCGTGCTTGGTCACTGTGTAAGCAACTGTCCGGGGGCGCGGGGAATGGGCTGAAATGGAACCGTTGTTGATGATCCGGCCGCCCTGCGGCTCCTGGGCTTTCATCGCCCGCACTGCAGCGGCGGCACACAGCATGGACCCGGTGAGGTTCACCGCCACCACCGCATCCCAGTCGGCCACGCTGATCTCGTCCACCGACGCTGCCGGGCCAAACACCCCCGCGTTGTTGAACAGGACATCCACCCGCCCCCACTTCTGGAGGGCCGCAGCGAAAAGACGTTCGACGTCGTCGGGCACCGTGACATCGCAGGTCACCGCCAGCGCCTGGCGGTGACCCGCCGCGGACTCCAGCAGCGGAACCTCACGGCGGCCGGCCAGCACCACGCGGTAGCCTTCGGCCAGCATGAGCCGTGCCACCGCCCGGCCGATGCCGGACCCTGCACCGGTCACGACGGCGACCGGTCCCGGCCGGTGGGGTGGTACAGGCCGGTGGGTTGCAGTCATTCGTCGCTCCTTGCGTTGATGGCCGGGCTGTCGGGGCCGCGGCTACGGCGCAGCGGGCACGTCCGCTGCCGTTAGTGGCCAGCCTATGACGGTCTTGGGCCGCGGGCTGGCGTAGGTCCGGACTTTGGACGTGGACAGCCCCAGCCGCACCAGGGACTCCGCGATGGTCACGGCGGCCGCCACTCCGTCAACCACCGGGACGCCGGCACGCTTGCGGATCTCCTCGTCCAGGCCGGCCATCCCGCCGCAGCCCAGGACGATCACCTCGGCCTTGTCGTCACGCACGGCGGCCAGCGACTGTTCGATGATCGCTTCGACAGCCCTCTCCGGCTCCTCTTCCAGCTCCAGGACTGCCATCCCGCTGGCCCGCACCGAGGCACACCGCGCATCGAGGCCGGCCAGTTTCAGCCGGTCCTCGATGAGCGGAACCGCCCGGTCAAGGGTGGTGACCACCGAGTACTTGTGTCCAAGGAACATCGCCGTGGAGGCCGCTGCCTCGGTGATGTCCACAACGGGGACGTCGAGGAGCTCCTGCAGCCCCTCCCGCCCGTGCTCGCCGTACCCGGCCTGGATGACGGCGTCGAACGGCTCCGGGTAGTTGACCACGGCGTCCATGACGGCGATCGCGGCGAGATAGCTTTCGAAGTTCCCCTCGCAGGAGTCCGCGCCGAACCGCGGCGTGATCCCGATGATCTCGGTGCCGGGTGCCGCGACGGACCGGGCCTGGGCGGCGATGGAGTCGGTCATGGACTGTGTGGTGTTCACGTTGGCGACAAGTATGCGCATGGTGGTGTCTTCCGTTGTCTGTGGAGCCGGGCGGTGTTCGTCAGTGCGTGCTAGCGACGGCGATGGATTCGCCGTCGACGTCTTCGAGCCGCTGCGAGCGGTCGGCGATGAAGTAGTACACCACTGCGGCGATGCCGGCCGCGAAGAACCAGGCGAACGGGGCGGCCGCCTCGAGCGCCGGAACGAAGGCTATCAGGAGCGCGACGGCGGCTGCCGGGACCAGCGCGATGATGGCGCGGGGGTTGAAGCCCTTTTTGTAGAAGTAGGCTCCGGCGGGATCTTCCGTGTACAGCTCAAGCACATTGACCTTGCCGCGGCGTAGCAGCCAGTAGTCGGCCATGACGACGCCGAACAGCGGGCCGAGCAATGCCCCGAGGCCGCCCAGGAAGTACACGATCACCAGCGGATTGTTGTACAGGTTCCACGGCAGGATGATCAGTCCGATCGTGCCGCTGACCCAGGCCGCCTTGCGGAAGTTCAGGTGCCTCGGGAACAGATTGGTCAGGGCGTAGACCGGGGCCACGAAGTTGGCCATCAGGTTCACGGCGATGGTCAGGATGAGCAGCGCGAGGCAGGCCAACACCAGGAACAGCGTGTTTGGAATGGTCTGGACGATATCCGACGGGCTCTGGATGACCGTGCCGTTGATCTTGAACTGGCCGCCGGCCATGACCACCACAATGGCGCCGAAGAGGAGCATGTTGATGGGGATGCCCCAGAAGTTGCCGCGCACCACCGCCTTCTTGGAGACGGCCGAGCGGGTGAAGTCGCAGAAGTTCAGGACGAAAGTTCCGTAGATGGACACCCACAGTGCACCGCCGGCGAAGATGGTGCGCCACATGTCCGCCCCTTCGAGGGCGTTGTCGGACGACCACGCGATGGAGCCGCCGGCTTCGATGAAGATCCAGACGGCGATGGCCGCCATGGTCACGAGGATGACGGGCCCGGCAAAAGCCTCGTACTTGCGGATCATTTCCATGCCGAAGCTGACGATAATCAGCTGCACGATCCAGAGGAACACAAAGGCGGCCCAGCCCAGCGTGGACAGCCCGAGGATCGAGTTGGAGTCCAGTTCTTTCAGCGCGGGAACCACGGCCACGAGCATGACCCGAAGCACCACCGACGCAAGGTAGGTCTGGATGCCGAACCAGGCCACGGCCACAGCACCGCGCAGGAGGCTGGCGATCTGGGCTCCCCTGATGCCGAAGCTGATCCGGCTCATGACGGGGAAAGGCACACCGGTCTTGACACCCATGAAACCCGAGAAGCTCAGGAGCCCGAACAGCAGGACGGCACCGACGCCGAGGGCCAGCAGGATCTGCCAGCCGCCGAGGCCCAGTGCGAAGAGCCCGATGGCAAAGGCATAGTTTCCAAGGCTGTGGACGTCGTTGGCCCACAGGGTGAAGATGCTGTAGCTGGTCCAGCGGCGGCCTTCGCGCTTCGTCGGCGCAAGGTCGATGTTGTACAGGCTGGGGCTGATGATGCGCCCGGACGCGGCGCTCGCTGTTTCACACAGGGCTTCGACGCCCGTTGCGGGGTGGACCGGCTGGCCCGACAACTCTGTCGGGCCGGAGTCCGTTTTGACGCCGACTGATGGGGTCGTCTGCATCTGGTTCTCCAGTTCTAGGGATGGTGATGGGGGAAGCCACTGCTTCCGAGAGAGTAATTCCACAGGATGGAAATTTGGTTTTGAGGAGTGGAATAACTTTATGACCTGGGTCACCTTATGGTCAAGGGCCCGGCGGCGCATCAGGCGGTCACAATCAGTCCGCAGGAGCTTTCCCTCCGCTCCGTAGGCGGCACGGCAGGACCGCCTTGACCGTTCGGCCGCTTCTGCATAATCTCGAATTGCAAGAATGTTTTCTCACAATACGAAAACTTAGAGCCCAGACATTCAAAGATGAAAAGAGGCTGCCGTGGCTGCAGGAGAAGATACCTCCCATATCCTCAGCGGGTTGACTAACCAGCTGCCTGATCGTGATCCGGAAGAGACCGCCGAATGGATTGAGTCCCTGGATACGCTGATCAGGGAACAGGGCACTGAGCGTGCCCAGTACATCATGCGCAGTCTCCTGCAGCGTGCCGGCGCCCAGAGCGTCGGGGTTCCGATGGTCACCACCACGGACTATGTGAACACCATCCCCGCGGACCAGGAAGCACCGTTCCCCGGCAACGAGGAATACGAGCGCCGCTACCGGGCGTACATGCGCTGGAACGCCGCGGTCATGGTGCACCGGTCCCAGCGCCCGAACATCGGCGTCGGCGGGCACATCTCCACCTACGCCGGTGCCGCGACCCTGTACGAGGTCGGGTTCAACCACTTCTTCCGCGGCAAGGACCACCCCGGCGGCGGGGACCAGGTCTTCTTCCAGGGCCACGCCTCCCCCGGCATGTACGCCCGCGCCTTCATGGAAGGCCGGCTGACCGAGGAGGACCTGGACGGGTTCCGGCAGGAAAAGTCCAAGGCCGGGCACGCCCTGTCCTCCTACCCGCACCCGCGGCTGATGCCCCGGTTCTGGGAATTCCCCACCGTGTCCATGGGCATCGGGCCGATGAACGCGATCTACCAGGCCCAGTCCAACCGGTACCTGCACAACCGCGGCCTGAAAGACACCTCGGACCAGCAGGTCTGGGCGTTCCTGGGCGACGGGGAAATGGACGAGCCCGAGTCCCGCGGCCTGCTCCAGCTCGCCGCGAACGAGAACCTGGACAACCTGAACTTCGTGATCAACTGCAACCTCCAGCGCCTGGACGGGCCGGTGCGCGGCAACGGGAAGATCATGCAGGAACTCGAAGCGTTCTTCCGCGGCGCGGGCTGGAACGTCATCAAGGTCGTCTGGGGCCGGGAATGGGATGAGCTGCTCGCCAAGGACTCCGACGGGTCGCTGGTGAAGATCATGAACGAAACCCCGGACGGGGACTACCAGACCTACAAGGCCGAATCCGGCGGGTTCGTCCGCGAACACTTCTTCGGCAAGGACCCCCGCACCAAGGACCTCGTCGCGGACCTCACCGATGACCAGATCTGGAACCTCAAGCGCGGCGGCCACGACTACCGCAAGGTCTACGCCGCGTACAAGGCAGCCACCGAATTCAAGGGCAAACCCACCGTCATCCTGGCCAAAACCGTCAAGGGCTACGGCCTCGGCCCGAGGTTTGAGGGCCGGAATGCCACCCACCAGATGAAAAAACTCACGGTGGAGGATTTGAAGGAATTCAGGGACTACCTGAGGATTCCCATTTCCGACGCCCGCCTGGAAGAGGACCCGTACAGCCCGCCGTACTTCCATCCCGGTGCGGACGCTCCGGAGATCGCCTACCTCCTTGAGCGCCGCGCGGCCCTCGGCGGCTACACGCCCGAGCGCCGGGCCAACCACGCGGCCATTGAGCTGCCCGAAGCCAAGACGTTCGACGTCGCCAAGCGCGGCACGGGCAAGCAGCAGGCTGCCACCACCATGGCGTTCGTCCGCCTGCTCAAGGACCTTCTCCGGGACAAGAAGTTCGGGCACCGGATCGTTCCCATCGTGCCGGACGAATCGCGCACGTTCGGCATGGATGCCTTTTTCCCCACGGCGAAAATCTACAATCCGGGCGGCCAGAACTACCTCTCCGTGGACCGGGACCTGGTCCTGGCCTACAAGGAATCCGCCCAGGGCCAGCTGATCCACCCCGGCATCAACGAAGCCGGCGCCGTCGCAGCCTTCACCGCCGCCGGCACCGCCTACGCCACCCACGGCGTACCGCTGATCCCGGTCTACGTGTTCTACTCCATGTTCGGCTTCCAGCGCACCGGCGACGCCTTCTGGGCAGCCGCGGACCAAATGACCCGCGGCTTCATCATCGGCGCCACCGCAGGACGGACCACCCTCACCGGCGAAGGACTCCAGCACGCCGACGGCCACTCCCCCATCCTCGCCGCCACCAACCCGGCAGTCGTCACCTACGACCCCGCCTACGGCTACGAAATGGGCCACATCATCCGCGACGGCATCGAACGGATGTACGGACCGGGGGCCGCAAGCGGCGAAGGAACCGGAGCTGCATCCGATAAAAACCTGATGTACTACCTCACCGTCTACAACGAACCCATCACCCAGCCCAACGAGCCTGAGAACCTCGACGTCAACGGTGTGCTGAAGGGCATCTACCGGGTATCGGCGTCGGGTGTGGAAGGTCCCAGGAGCCAGATCCTGGCCTCGGGCGTTTCGGTGCCCTGGGCGCTGGAAGCCCAGCGGATCCTGGCTGAGGACTGGGGCGTCTCCGCGGACGTCTGGTCCGTCACGTCCTGGAACGAACTCCGCCGCGACGGCCTCGCCGCCGAGGAGGAAGCATTCCTGAACCCCGGCGAGCCGGCCCGGATCCCGTTTGTGGCACAGCAGATGGCCGAGGCGCACGGGCCCATCGTGGCGGTCTCGGACTACATGAAGGCCGTCCCGGACCAGATCCGCCAGTTCCTCCCGAACGAGTTCGCCTCGCTCGGCGCGGACGGCTTCGGCTTCTCCGACACCCGCGCCGCCGCGCGCCGCTTCTTCAAGAACGACACCCACTCCATCGTGGTGAAGACGCTGCAAATGCTCGCGGCGAGGGGCGATGTGGAGGAGGGGGCGCCGTCGTACGCCATGGACCGCTACAAGCTCCTGGACGTGAACGCCGGAACCACCGGAGGAGCAGGCGGCGACGCCTGACGCAGTCCATCCGGCTGTCCTCCTTTGGAGTTTTTGTCCAGATAATGCGCTTTGGAAGCACTTTTGAGGCCATTATCTGGACAAAAACTCGTATGTGATGTGGGGGACTCGCTTGTATATGGTGTGGGAATGAGCCATCCGAACAAGCAGGGGACGACGGCGGTGCTGCTCGCTGCCGGGTCCGGGTCCCGTTTGGGACTGGGGCCCAAGGCCCTGCTGCCGTTCCGCGGCCGCACACTGGTCGAAGTGCTCGCCGGGGTGCTGCTCGACGGCGGATGCCGCGACGTCGTGATCGTCCTCGGCGCCGACGCGGCGAAGGTCCGCGAAACCACCGACCTGGCCAAGTACACCGTTGCCCACAACCCTGACTGGCAGTCCGGGATGGGCGGGTCGTTCCGGCTGGGGGTTGCCGCAGCGGCAGCTGACGACCATGTGCTGATCGCGCTGGTGGACCAGCCGGGCCTCACTCCGGAAACCGTGTCCCGGCTCCTGGCAGCCCACGCGCCCGGCCGGGTGACTGCCGCCGCCTACCGCGGCGCGGACGGCGTCCTCCGGCGCGGCCATCCGCTGCTTTTGGACGCCGGCCTGCGAGCCGACGCGGCTGAATCAGCAACAGGCGACGCCGGAGCCCGGCATTTCCTGCAGGCCCACCCGGAGCTCATCGACCTGGTGGACTGCAGCGACCAGTCCGGCGGCGGGGATCTCGACACGCCGGACCAGCTGGGGCTGCTCGGCTAGCCGTTCAGGGCCGCATTCCCGCTGCGAGCAACTCCTCCAGTCCCCGTTTGAACCCGGACCGGCCGCCATGGGCGGGATGCCTGATCTTCGGCACGTCCAGGCCGCTCCGGTGCAGGCTGCGGTGCGCCACGTTGCCTACGGCCACCACGGTTTCGATCGGAAAGAGCTCAGTCAGTGCCTGCCAGAAGGGAGTTCCGAGTGCTGCCTCGGCCGGATTCGGAGTGCGGTTGGACAGCGGCCGCCCCGCAACGTGCGTATGCCACGGGCAGGCGCTCCACAGCAGGGGCAGGAATTCCAGCTCGGCCAGGACCTGCCACATGACTGTTGCGGTGGGCTCGGCTGCAACGGCGGCGGCATCAGCCGGCAGCACATATCCCTTGCCCGGCCCGAACAGCCCAAAGCTGTTGGCCGGCCCCTCAAACATGGTGCGGTTGGTGAACGGAACACCGGTGACCCTCATGCCCCGGAAGCCGGGGGCCTCCCCCACCAGCAGCACCTTCGGGGAACGGTCCAGCATTTCCTGCAGGTAGATCCCCAGGTTCCGCCGGCGCTGCGCATTTTCCGGGACGGCGTGGTCAAAAAAGTTGTTGCACCCCGGCCCTGTTGCCACGGCCCCGAGCCGTTCGATGAAGGCTTCGATTGCCGATGAAGGCATTCCATCCCCGTTTCCCTAGGCAGCTTGTCGGGCCACCAGAATATCCGGGCTGCCGCCTTAGCATGGGGGCATGACGGATATGACCATCTTCACGGTGGGGCACTCCACTCATCCCATCGACGAATTCATCGGCATCCTGAAAGCCCACGGCATCAAGAAGCTGATCGACGTGCGCACCGTCCCGAAGTCGCGGCACAATCCGCAGTTCAACGGGGACGCCCTGGCGGCGAGCGTGCGCGCCAGCGGGATCACCTACCGGCGGATGGAATCCCTTGGCGGCCTGCGGCATGCCCGGAAAGACAGCTCCAACGGCGCATGGCGGAACACGTCTTTCCGGGGGTACGCGGACTACATGCAGACCGAAGAGTTCTCATCAGCGATCGATGAGCTGATGGAACGCGGGCGGACCGGCAATGCGGTGATCATGTGCGCGGAGGCCGTCCCGTGGCGTTGCCACCGTTCATTGATCGGTGACGCGCTCCTGGCCCGGAACGTCAAGGTGCTGGACATCATGACGGAAAAGTCCGCCAAACCCCACACCCTGACCTCCTTTGCACACGTCGAGGGAGAGCGGGTGTGGTATCCGGCGGACTAACGAGCTGCCCGGTCCAGGACGGCGGCCACGCATTCGGCAGCTGCCGGGTCAGCCCGGGCCAAGCGCGCCTTCTTGAGGTTTTCCCGCACGATCCAGCGCACATCCTTGTCGTCACTGGCCGCCCACCTTTCCAGCCTCTCGAAGCCCTCCGCCGGTGACGCCGCAATGGCAACACTCCAGCAGTACCCCAGCCCCTGCCGCAGCACACGGAACTCTTCAGCACGCCGGGACTCAGGCCCCAGTCCCTGGATTGACGCCGTGATCCGGTCCAGGGTCTCCACCGCCCGGCGGGCATCGTCCGGGTGGCGCAGCAGGCGGGGTTCGCAGATACCGGCCGCCACGGCGCGCTGCACCAGGAGCGGGCCATCCGCCCAGTCCCCGGTCACGGCCCACAATGCCGGCATGTCCGCATCGCCGAGCCGCTGCAGTGCCATCGCCACACCCTCGCGCACCCGCCAACGGGAATCGGCTGCCCGCGACCTCAACGCTTCCGCGGCCTGCGCCTCGCCCTCGGCAAGTAAACGGCCAAAGCCGACGGCGCCGCAGGTGGCCAGGTATTCGTCCTGGCTCTCCGCGCACCTTCGGATCAGGACGGGGTCGGCCACATCGGCGAAAGCCTCCGCAAGTTCTATGTTCCCGCGGGGGCCGGGAAGGCCGGATTCCTGGTTCAGGTAGGCCACCCACTGGTCAGCGGGGAGCGACTCCAGCACCGCCCGGTAATCCGAACGTTTGGTCATCGGCCAATTCCTCGCTCCCGAAGTGCGCCTGGCCGTGAAGGAATCCTGCGCGCTACCAGCGCGGGTGGATCGATTCGCGGAAGTAGCGGTCGTAGATTTCGTGGACACCGACGTCGAACGTTGCGTCAATGCCGCTGACATGCGCAGCGGCAGCGTTGGAACGGGCTTGGTCCACGTTGCGCGCGCCCGGGATCACCGTGCTGACGCCGTCCTGCGCCGCGATCCAGGCGATGGCCGCCTGTGCTGTGCTGACGCCGTCGGGCACCAGTTCCTCGAACTCGGCCACCGCTTTGAGGCCCTGCCCGAAGTCCACACCGGAGAAGGTCTCCCCGACGTCGAACGCCGAGCCGGTGCGGTTGTAATTGCGGTGGTCGTTCTCCGCGAAGGACGTATCCTCGGTGTATTTTCCGGAGAGCAGCCCGGAGGCGAGCGGTACGCGGGCGATGATGCCCACCCCGGCAGCCTCCGCCGCGGGCAGCACATCGTCCAGCGGCTTGAGCCGGAAGGCGTTGAGGATGATCTGCACGGTGGCTGTGCCCTCGTGGCGCATTGCTTCAAGTGCTTCGTCGGTCCGCTCCACGCTGACGCCGTAGTTCCGGATGGCACCCTCCGCCACGAGGGTGTCCAGCGCGTCGTAGACTTCCGCGTTGCTGTACACGGCGGTGGGCGGGCAGTGGAGCTGGACCAGATCCAGTTGTTCCACGCCCAGATTTCGCCGGGAGCGGTCCGTCCACTCGCGGAAGTTGGCGAGGTTGTAGTTCTCCGGCCGCTGCTCCATCCGGCGGCCCATCTTGGTGGCCACCGTGATGTCCAGGCCGGGGTTGGCCGCCAGGAACGCGCCGATGGCCTGCTCGCTGCGGCCGTCACCATAGACGTCTGCGGTGTCGAAGAACGTGACGCCCTCTTCCACGGAGGCGGCCAGGATGGCCTGCGCCTGCGCGGGGTCCACGTTGCCCCAGTCCGCGCCAAGCTGCCAGGTCCCCAGTCCAACAATGGAGACATTCCGTCCTGTCTTGCCCAACATTCGCTTTTCCATCATCCGACTATAGGCCGTTAGCGCTCTCAAGGTGAGAGGCGAGCCCCGCTTCCTTCAGGCCAAGGTAGATCTTGTCCCTGGCGATGGGCAGCTCGGCGAACCTCACTCCCGTGGCGTTCCGGATGGCATTGGCGAGCGCCGGCGCCACCGGGTTGAACGGGCTTTCGCTCATAGACTTCGCCCCCAGCGGGCCCAGTTTGTCGCTGGTCTCCGCGAAGTAGACTTCGCTGCGGGGCACGTCCGCGAACGTGGGGATGTGGTACTGCCGCAGGATGTCCGTGGTGACCCTTCCGCCGTCGTCCACCTTCACTTCCTCGTACAGCGCGGCGCCGAGGGCCTGCGCGATCCCGCCTTCGATCTGCCCGCGGCACTGCCGGGGGTTGACCACCACGCCGGCGTCGGCGGCCTGGACGCTCTGCAGGATCTTCAATTCGCCAGTGCCCGTATTAACCGCCACGCGGAAACCCTGGACATTGAACGCCACCGAGCGCGGCGTCCCGCCCCAGTGCCCCTCGGTGGCAAGTTCGACGCCGGCGGCTTCGGCGGCTTCGAAGATTTCGGTCAGGGGAACCCGGGTTCCTTCGCACACCACGGCGTCCTCCTCCAGCACGCAGCCGGAGGACTGGACCTGGCGGATCCCGGCAGCGAACGCCCGGATCCGGACCGCGAGCTCCTCGGCCGCGGCCAGTGTGGCCTTGCCAGCCACCACTGTTCCGGCCGAGCCGAACGCCCCGGTGTCGTGCTGCACCAGGTCCGTGTCCGACTGCCGTACCGTGATGCGTCCTGCCGTCGTGGACAGCGCGGTGGCCGCGAGCTGCGCGTGGACGGTGGTGGTGCCGTTGCCGAATTCGGCGGTCCCGACGTCGGCAGCGTACGTTCCGTCCGGAAGGAGCCGGAGCTTTGAGTGGGCAAAGTGGCCGCGCGGGGGGACGGTGTCGATCATGGACAGCGCGGTCCCCTCCCCCGTGACCCAGTCCGGGCCCAGGTCATCGAGGCCGGCGGCACGGTACCGTTCCAGCCCGCGGGCCAGGGCATCCTGCACCAGCCGGGTGCACTGGTCCAGCCCGTAGCTGCCGTAGTGCACGTCTTCCTCGGGCTCGGAATGGGTGGAGAGCATGTCGTCGCCTTCCAGGACCATATTGCGGCGGCGGAACTCCAGCGGATCCATCCCGATCCCGGTGGCGAGCTCGTCGATCCCGGACTCGATGGCGAAGATCATCTGGCTGAGACCGTAGCCGCGGAACGCGCCGGACGGAACCGTGTTGGTGTACACGGCGTGGGCATCGACTTTCTTGTTGGCGCACTTGTATACGCCCAGGGATTCGCCGCAGCCGTGGAACATCACGCCCGGGGCATGGTTGCCGTATGCGCCGGTGTTGGTAAGCACCTCCAGCTGCAGCGCGGTGACCCGGCCGTCCCTGCTGGCACCGGCCTTGAGGTGGATGGTGAAGGGGTGCCGGGTGGTGGAAGCCGTGAACTGCTCCGTCCGGGTGAATTCGAGCTGCACCGGCCGCTTCAGCTTCATCGCCGCCAGGGCCACGACGTCCTCCGTGAGCACCTCCTGCTTGCCGCCGAAACCGCCGCCAACGCGGCCGGCCACCACGCGGATCTGTTCTTCCGGCATATCAAAGACCCGGGACAGGGTGCGCCGGACCAGGAAGGGGACCTGGCTGGAGGTGCGGACCTGCAGCCGGCCTTCCCCGTCCACGGATGCGATCGCGGCGTGGGTTTCCAGTGCGGTGTGCTGGACGCGCTGGGTCCGGTACGTCTGTTCGTGGATGAAATCGGCCTCGGCGAACCCGGCTGCCACGCTGCCGAGTTCCGAATGCAGCTCTGCCACGACGTTCCGCTCAGGCCGGCTGATGCGGGCCGTGGCCGCGTCCTTTTCCCCGTGGATCGCGGGGGCACCGGGGCGCATCGCGTCCTCGGGGGTGAAGACGGCGTCGAGCAGCTGGTATTCCACCGCCAGGGCGCGCACGCCGGCTTCCGCAGCCGCCACGGAATCGGCGACGACGGCAGCCACCTTCTGTCCGATGAACCGCACCACGTCGTCCAGGACACGGGTATCGTCCGGATCGTCGGTGTAAAGCTCGTGCTGGGCGGTCGAGAAGGGCTGGGCCGGGGCGTCCTCGTGGGTGAAGACGGCCACCACGCCCGGAACCTGGAGGGCAGCGCTTGAGTCGACGGAGATTACCCGCGCGTGGGCGTGCGGTGACCGCAGGAGCTTCAGGTGCAGCAGCCCTTGCAGCTCCTCTGCGGGAACGTCCAGGGTGTAGCGGGCTTTCCCGGTGACCACCGCAAGGCTGGCGGGGGCGGGAACGTCGTCTCCGAGCTGGCCCGGCTTGGGCTCGGGCTGGCCTTCACCGGCGATGCCCGAACCCGGGCCCTTGGGGTCCGGGTGCCCTTCGTGGCCGCACACGGCATCCTCGATGGCCCGGTAGCCGGTGCAGCGGCACAGGTTTCCCTTGAGGTTCCGGGGCAGGTTCTCTTTCTGCTCCTCGTCGAACGTGGCCGCCGTCATCACCATGCCGGCGGTGCAGAATCCGCACTGGAATCCCTGGCGGTCCAGGAACTGCTGCTGCATCGGGTGGAGGGCGCCTGAGCCGGTCCCTGCCGTTTCGGTACCGTCCGGGTCAGTCCCGTTCGTATCAGTCCCCGCGGAACTGCCGCAGGTGCGGGCGAGCCCCTCGATGGTGGTGACGGCGCGCCCTTCGGCCCGCACGGCCGGGTAGATGCAGCTGTGTACGGGAGTGCCGTCCACGTGCACGGTGCAGGCGCCGCAATCGCCGCCGTCGCAGCCCTTCTTGACACCGAAGTTGCCCTGTTCGCGCAGGAAGGTGCGCAGGCACTGGCCGGGACGTGGCTCCGCCGCGGCCTGGACGCCGTTGATTTCGATGCCGCGGGTGGTGTGGTTGGCCATGCTCAGGCCCCTTCCTGCTGAGGCGACGCCTGCGATGTAACTGTGCGCTGTGGTGAAGACGTGTGCTGTGGCGAACCGTGCTGTGGCGATTTTCGCTGCGGCGGCCAGAAGTCCCCGGACACCCGGGCCGGCGGAACCCCTGCCGGAGATGCGAGTTCTGCCCTGATTTCCTCCGCGAGCCGGTAGGTCATGTCCTTCCGCCAGGCGGGCAGGCCGTGGATGTCATCGTGGTAGAGCTCCGCCGGAATGGCGGCGTCGAGCGCTTCTATGAGCGCGGCCGCGGAGACCGCGGCAGTGGCCGGAAAGCGCAGCTGCACGGGGCGTTTGGTGGCCGCGGTGACGGTCAGGACCAGGGTGCCGTCGGCGTCGAGCCTTCCGATCAGCAGCACCCCCGAACGTCCCAGGTTGCTCAGCGACAGCCGGCGGAAAGCCACCCGGGCGGCAAGGGCCGACGCCGGGAGGTGGACTTTGCGGAGGAGGTCGCCGGGTGCCAGGCAGTTGCGCCCGTCCCCCGTGACGAACTCCGCCACCGGGACGGTCCGGCTGGTGCCGTCCGCCCCGAGAACCGTGGCCACCCCGTCGAGGGCGGCGCACAGGGAGGTCATGGGCCCGGCGGGTAGCGAGGTGCAGAGATTTCCGCCCACGGTGGACATGTTCCACACCTTGAAGGAGGCCACGAAGGAGTCGCAGCAGGGACGGACGAGGTCCAGGGCAGGCCACGCGACTGCCCGCTCCGCCGCGGCGGACCCGGGCAGGGCGTACAGCTCCGCCACGGTGCAGGTTGCCGCGAGCTCGATGCCCGCATCCGTCACCGTGACGGCGGGCCAGCCGGCGGAGCCGAGGTCCAGCAGCCGCCGGAGCGGTTCCTTGCCGAAGGCAAGGCTCCCGTAGGAGAAGAGCACCGTTCCGCCGGCGAGCCAGGCATCGCCGTCGCGCCATTCGGCCGGGTCTTCGGTGCGGACCACGGCCTCGATGGTGTTCATGTCCATGGGGTCTCCTGGTGTTGCGGGGTGTTGACGTTGTCAATGCGGCCGGTTCTGTGGATGGGGCCGGTTCCGTGGATGGGGCCCGCGCCGTCTTTCAGCGACGCCGCCCGCACCGAGGCACCGGCGGAGCGGCTGCGGCTGGCCACGAGTTCGGCAGTGATGGACACGGCCACCTCGGCAGGCGTCACGGCGCCGAGGTCCAGCCCGATGGGCGAATGCAACCGGGACAGGTCCTCGGGCCCCACCCCTGCGGCAAGCAGTGAATCGACGCGCTGCCGGTGGCTGCGCCGCGAGCCCATGGCGCCCACATAGGCCAGGTCCAGGCCCAGCGCGGTCTGCAGCAGCGGGATGTCGAACTTGGGATCGTGGGTCAGGACGCACACCACGGTCCGCGCGTCGATCCGCCCTGCCGCAGCTTCCTCGGCGAGGTAGCGGTGCGGCCAGGCCGTGACCATCTGGTCCGCCGCGGCGAACCGTGACTGGCCGGCGAAGGCCGGCCGGGCGTCACACAGTGTTACGTGGTAGCCCAGCAGCTGGGCGGCGGGCAGCAGTGCGGCCCCGAAGTCGTTAGCGCCGAAGATCAGCAGCCGCGCCGGTGGCAGCCGGCTCTCCACAAGGAGGGTGACGGGCTCCGGGCCGGTGGCCGGGCTGGTTGGGGCGCTACGTGGCACAGCTGTGCCGGAAAGGCAGCCCTCCGGCGGGGCGAGCCGGACCAGCCCTGTCCGGCCGCCGCGCAGCAGGGGTTCCAGCTGGGCGGCGGCCGCCAGCATCAGGCGCCGGGCCTCGGGTGCTGCCGGCCCGGGCAGGCCCAGCAGCGCCGCGAGTTCCGGGGAACGCTCCGCCTGGAAACCTGCCGGGTCCGGAATCACGACGGCGCCGCCCCCGTGGGCGTCCACCCGGCGGATCAGCGCGAGTGCGCTGCCGCCCCCCTGACCGGCAAGGACCCGCAGGTTATCCAACCGGAGCCCGCCGGGCGCCGTGCCCAGGGGTTCGATATGGATCTCCAGCTCTCCCCCGCAGGTGAGCCCGACGGCGAACGCGTCCTCCGCGCTGTAGCCGAAAAACTCGCGGCGCGTGCCGCCGTCGTGCATTGCCGCCAGCGCCGCCTCCACGACGGCGCCCTCAACGCAGCCGCCGGACAGGCTGCCCAGGACGTCGCCGGCTTCGGACACCAGCATGGAGGTGCCCAGCGGCCTCGGCACGGATCCGCCGGCCCCCACCACGGTGGCCAGTGCGCAGCGCTGGCCGGTGGCGGCGGGCTGCCATTCCTTCAGTGAAGGCATCAGATCCAACATTGCTGCACTCCCTTTTCCTGTGCGGCGATGGTGTCCATATTCTCGTTCCTATCGTGCGCCGGGGGAAGCACCGGCAGTTTGGTGGACCGGGGCCGGCCCCATCTGCCTGCCCCGGTCCGGTCTAAAGGGTCCCTACGCGCCCAGCAGGGCGTTGATGGGACCGCGGGCGAAGTAGATCAGGAAGCCTGCCGTGACCACCCACATCAGCGGATGCACCTTCCGGATCTTGCCGGAGCAGGCACTGATAACCGCCCAGGAGATGAAGCCCACGCCGATGCCGTTGGCGATCGAGTAGCTCAGCGGCATGGTGACGATGGTCAGGAAGGCGGGCAGTGCCACGGAGAACTTGCTGAACTTGATCTCGCGGATCTGGGCCATCATCATGGCGCCGACAACCACCAGGGCTGCGGCGGCCACTTCCAGCGGCACCACGGAGGTGAGCGGGGTCAGGAACATCGAGCCCAGGAACAACGCGCCGGTGACCACGGAGGCCAGACCGGTGCGGGCGCCTTCCCCGATGCCCGCGGCCGAGTCGATGTACACCGTGTTGGACGAACCTGACGTGGCACCGCCCGCCACGGCTCCCAGGCCTTCGACGATGAAGGCGGACTTCAGCCGCGGGAACGTACCGTCCTTGTGCGCCACGCCGGCGCTCCTGGCCAGGCCGGTCATGGTGCCCATGGCGTCAAAGAAGTTGGTGAACACCAGCGTGAACACCAGCATGGTCGCCGCGAGCCCGCCGATCCGGCCGAAGGCGCCGAAGAGGTCGAACTGTCCCACCAGGGACAGGTCCGGGGCGGACACCAGCTGGCCGGAGAGGACAGGGGTGTTCAGGTGCCAGCCGCCGGGGTTGCTCGCGCTGCCGGGGCCGATCTGCATGACTGCCTCGACCACCGCGGCGAGCACGGTGGTGGCCACGATGCCGATCAGCAGGCCGCCCTGCACCTTGCGGGCCACAAGGATGCCCATGACCAGCAGGCCAACGATGAACACCAGGGTGGGAACCGAGGTGATGGAACCGTTGTCGCCCAGCTGGACCGGTGGCCCCGCGGTCGTGGCCCGGACGAAGCCCGAATCCACGAACCCGATGAAGGCGATGAACAGGCCGATGCCCACCGTGATGGCAGCCTTCAGTTCCTTGGGCACGGCCCGGAAGATGGCTGTCCGGGCGCCGGTGACGCCGAAGAGGACGATCAGGATTCCGTTGATGACCACCAGGCCCATGGCCTCGGCCCAGGTGACCTCCTGGATCACGGCCACGGCCAGGAAGGAGTTGATCCCCAGGCCGGCCGCGAGCCCGAAGGGCAGGTTGGCGATCAGGCCGAACAGGATGGTCATGACGCCGGCGGTGAGGCCGGTGACGGCGCCCACCTGCGCTGCGGACAGCCAGCCCCCGGCAACATCGGTGGGGGCATTCTCCGCGCTGAAACCGCCTAGGATCAACGGGTTCAGGATGACGATGTAGGCCATGGTGAAGAACGTGACCAGGCCGCCGCGAACCTCGCGGGCCACAGTGGAACCGCGCTTGGTGATTTCGAAGAAACGGTCCAGGAAAGCATTGGCTGGCTGCGGGCGCTTGGGTGCGGCCGGTTGCTGCCGCTCGTCGGAGGTAGTGTCCAGGATTGTCATCTCAGCCACCGGCCCTAGTAATCAATCCTGGAGTCGAGCGTGTTCCAGGTGGTGAACGGTTCGAGGACCGGAGGAGCCTCGGGGTCCTCGAGTTCGAGCCTGGCCACCGGCATCAGCGCATCGCGCTGCTCGTTTTCGAAGTACTCGTAGAACACGGCGTCGTCGAAACCCACGGAGGCGGCGTCGTGCCGGTCCGCGGCGAACACCACCCGTTCCACCCTGGCCCACAGTGCGGAGGCCAGGCACATGGGGCAGGGCTCGCAGCTGGTGTAGAGGGTGGCTCCGGTGAGGTCGAACGTGCCGAGTTCGCTGCACGCGCGGCGGATGGCCGTGACTTCGGCGTGGGCTGTGGGGTCGTTCGTGGCGGTGACGCGATTGACGCCGTCGAACGCTTGTCCGTCTGCGGTGACAATGACGGCGCCGAACGGGCCGCCGCTGTTGAGGACGTTGGCAGTGGCCAACTCGATGGACCTGGCCAGGAATTCCTGGGCCGTGACGGTGGTACTCATGATGCGACTCCCTTTGCTGGGAAGCCGGTACGCCGAGGTGGAACGAAAAAGGCCAGATGCGACGGTTACCAGGCTTCAGCATGTGCTTTTGAAGGTTAAGTTGCGCCTGGTAGATAGCTTCCCCGGTGTCCGGGGGCCCGCCTTTGGCAGAATCGAGACTAGCACCGGAACGTGAGCTGCGCCATAGGTTTTCGGAAAGTTAATTTCGTGATGTGAAATTTGCGTTTCCGGCCTGTCACAACGCGTCGGCACAGTTTCCGGCGTTGACGGGGCGATTCCCGCCGCCTTACGCTGATGCCCAACCGGTGCCACGCGCGCCGGACGCCTGGATCAGCAGACAGGCCCTTCACTGAGCTGGAACCACATCCGCACCCTCAGGCAGGAGCCCGCCCCATGACCACGCATCCCTCCGTTTCCCGGCTCTGGATCCGGAATCCACTCGCAGCCTTCACCGCCAACCGTCTTGATGCCTCCGGCGGCGTCGTGGTGGCCGGCGGCATCATCACGGAAGTCCTGGCCGCCGGCCAGCTGCCTTCCGCCCCCTGCGAGGAAACATTCGACGCCGGCAGCCACGTGCTGCTGCCCGGCCTGATCAACACCCACCACCACTTCTACCAAACACTCACGCGCGCCTGGGGGCCGGTGGCCAACGCCCCGCTGTTCCCCTGGCTGCAGAACCTGTACCCGGTCTGGGCCCGGCTAATACCCCGCGACCTGGAACTGGCCACCACGGTTGCCCTCGCGGAACTGCTGCTCTCCGGCTGCACCACGGCCGCGGACCACCACTACCTGTTCCCGGACGGCATGGAGGACGCCATCGACATCGAGGTCCGGGCGGTGCGGGAGCTCGGCATGCGGGCCACGCTCACCCGCGGCTCCATGACGCTCGGAGAGGACGACGGCGGCCTGCCGCCGCAGTCCACCGTCCAGCAGCCGGAGGTGATCCTGGCGGACAGCGAACGGCTCATCCGCGAGTATCACGAACGCGGCGACGGCGCCGTCATCCGGATTGCCCTGGCCCCGTGCTCGCCTTTTTCCGTGACCAAGGAGATCATGGCCGAAAGCGCCGCGCTGGCCGAGCGGCATGACGTCCGGCTGCACACGCACCTGGCTGAAACGCTGGACGAGGAAGACTTCTGCCGGAAGATGTTCGGCCTGCGGACGGTGGATTACCTGGAGAGCGTGGGCTGGCTCGGCAACCGGACCTGGCTGGGCCACGGCATCCACTTCAGCGATGCCGAGATCGCCGCGCTGGGAGCCGCGGGCACCGCCGTCGCGCATTGCCCCACCTCCAACATGCGGCTGGCCTCGGGCACCGCCCGGGTACTCGAACTGGAGGACGCCGGAGTGCCCGTGGGGCTGGGAGTTGACGGGTCGGCGTCGAACGATGCCTCGAACATGATCCTGGAGGCACGGCAGGCACTGTACCTGCAGCGGCTTCGCTACGGGGCGCAGGTCCCGGTGGAGCGGGCGCTGGGCTGGGCGACACGGGGGTCGGCAGCGGTGCTGGGCCGCTCCGACCTGGGCCAGCTGGCACCCGGGATGCAGGCGGACCTGGCGTTGTTCCGGCTCGACGAGCTGCGCTTCTCCGGCAGCCACGACCCCCTCGCCGCGCTGCTGCTGTGCGGAGCGGACCGGGCCGACCGGGTCATGGTGGGCGGGCAGTGGCGCGTGGTGGACGGGCAGATTCCGGGCCTGGATGTTGCCGGACTGATCGCGGAACACTCGGCCGCGGCACGGAAGCTGGTGAGTGGGTAGGTTCCCGCGGGCCGCGGCGGGCCGCCGCGGGCCATGTGGCCTGCCGCGCAACGGGTCTGGCTGCGGTATCCGATCGTTGCTAGCGTGTCGAAATGAGCCCTTCAAAGACCCCGGCGGAGATCCTCAACATTGCCGGCAGCGACGTCCGCATCTCGAGTCCGGACAAGGTGGTGTTCCCCGGGCCCGGGCTGACGAAGCTCGACCTGGTGCGCTACTACCTCGCCGTCGCGGATGGTGCGCTGCGCGGCGCAGGCGGCCGTCCGATGGTGCTCAAGCGCTTCCCGAAAGGCATCGATGCTGAACCGTTCTTTCAAAAGCGCGTGCCCGAAAACCACCCCGACTTCATTGACACGACGACCCTTCACTATGCGTCCGGGACATCTGCCGAAGAGGCCGTTATCCGGAATGCTGCCGGCCTTGCGTGGGTGGTGAACCTTGGATGCCTCGACCTCAACCCGCATCCTGTGCGCGCCGAGGACCTTGAGCACCCCGACGAGCTCAGGGTGGACCTCGATCCGATGCCGGGGGTCGGTTGGCCCCAGATCGTCGACGCCGCGTATGTAGCACGGGAGGTCCTCGCCGACGCGGGACTCGTGGGGTGGCCGAAGACGAGCGGCTCGCGGGGACTCCACATCCTGGTGCGCATCGCCCCGCAGTGGTCGTACCGCGACGTACGGCTCGCTGCCGAGACCCTCGCCCGCGAGGTGGAGAACCGCGCGCCCGGCCTTGCCACCGCGCGGTGGTGGAAGGAGGAACGCGGCGAGAGTGTGTTCGTCGACTTCAACCAGAACGCCAAAGACCGCACCGTGGCATCCGCGTACTCGATCCGGCCGCTGCCCGATGCCCGGGTCTCGACGCCGCTCACCTGGGACGAGGTCCGCTCCACCCGGCCGGAACAGTTCACGGTGCCCACAGTGCTCGAGCGCTTCGCAGACCTGGGCGACCCGCATGTCGGCATCGACGCCGCGGTGGGCAGCCTCGACGGGCTCCTCGCTTTGGCTGCCGAGCTCGGCCCCGCCGAGAAGCCGCCGCGCGGCGGCGGCTCAGGCCGCCGGCAATCAGTGATGCCGCTGATCGAGGTGGCCCGCACCCGGACCAAACCCGAGGCCCTCGCGGCGCTCGACGAGTGGAAGGCCAGGCACGCGGATGTCGTCCCGGCCCTGCACCCGGCCGATGTGCTCGTCGACGGAATGCGCGGATCGAGCTCGCTCTGGTACAGGGTGCGGGTGAACCTGCAGCACGTCCCCCAAGCGGAGCGCCCGCAACAGGAGGAGCTCATCGCCGATTACGACCCCTGGGCCGGCAAGGAATGGCCGGGACGCGCGGGGGCCTGACGCAGGCGACACGCAAAAGGCCCGGCGACACGCAAAAGGCCTGGCGACACGCAAAAGGCCCGGCGACACGCAAAGTGCCCGGCGACACGCAAAAGGCCTGGCGACACCCGGATTCGGGTGTCGCCAGGCTTTTTACGCGTCGTCAGCGAAGATGCGTGTCGTCAGCCTCGTTGCGAACGTTGGCCGCCGAAGCCCGGCAGGCCGTGGACCCAGTGCGAGAAGCGGCCCGGGACGTGCTCCCGGTCTGCAGGCAGGTAGAAGTCCGGATCCGTTCCGCCTCCGAGGGGGAGGTAGAACTCCGGGACTGAAGGTGCCGCCGTCGGTGCCGGTGCAACCGGCGTTGTGTCCTGCTGGTACATCTGATCCTCCTCCGAGGTGGTTTGGTTAAGCTCTCAACTTCCACAAAATGGAAAATAACTTTTGCTATGTGAAATATCGTAGAGCGCTGCCCGGTATTCGTCAATGGTCCGGGAGGCCGCCGGTCACAATCCGATTTTTCAGCTAGTGATGTACACCACGGCGATGCTCGGCTACGCTTTAAGTCAACTCGTGGCGTAGGTCACGTAACCTGGGAGCAGCAGGCAGGGTCGTAATGAGCTGGCGTCATTGGATGCCGGCTCTTTTTTGTTGGGTCGGCTCCATCAGAAACGCGTGTGTAACACGCGCTTAATTTCAATGATGGAACCTAGGTTCCACATCACGGAAGTTGGGAACAGACCATGAGCAGCAAAATCATCCTCGGCCAGAACCAGTACGGCAAGGCCGAAGTCCGGGTCGTCAAGATCACCAGGGACACCGACCGCCACGAGATCGAAGACCTGAACGTCACCTCGCAGCTCCGCGGGGACTTCGCCGCCGCACACCTTGAGGGCGACAACAGCCACGTTGTGGCCACGGACACGCAGAAGAACACCATCTACGCGTTTGCCCGTGAAGGCGTCGGCTCACCCGAGGCCTTCCTCCTGCGGCTGGGCGAGCACTTCACCTCCAGCTTCGACTGGGTCACCGGCGGCCGCTGGGAAGCCGAGTCCTACAGCTGGGACCGGATCCAGGCCCACGGCGCCGAGCACGACCACTCCTTCGTGCGCAACGGCCAGGAAGTCCGCACTGCGGTGCTGGTCCGCGACGGCGCGGCCACTCACCTCATCTCCGGACTGAAGGACCTCACCGTCCTCAAGTCCACCCAGTCCGGCTTCGTCGGCTACCCGCGGGACAAGTACACCACCCTGCCGGAAACCACTGACCGCATCCTGGCCACGGATGTTTCGGCCCGCTGGCGCTTCAACGCCAACACGGACTTCAGCGCACTCGACTTCAACAAGAGCTACGAGGACGTCAAGAGCCTGCTGCTGGAGGGCTTCACCGAAAAGTACTCCCACGCCCTGCAGCAGACCCTGTTCGACATGGGCGCCAAGGTCCTGGAAGCGCACAGCGAGATCGACGAAATCAAGTTCTCGATGCCCAACAAGCACCACTTCCTGGTGGACCTCTCCCCGTTCGGCCTCGACAACCCCAACGAGGTCTTCTTCGCCGCAGACCGTCCCTACGGCCTGATCGAGGCCACGGTCCAGCGCGAGGACGCCACCCCGGCGGATATCGCCTGGTCCGGCATCGCCGGCTTCTGCTAAACCGCTCTTAGCGCCCGCCCGCTCCGCCGGCTCGGAGTTTTTGTCCAGATATCGAGGCCTTAGCACCCCTAAGCGGCCATTATCTGGACAAAAACTCCGGGCCCGGAGCCATCAACGATTCACAACTGTTAGCCAGACACCGTTAGCCAGACAAAGACGTCTGCCATGAACACCAAGAAAGTCTGCCATGAACACCAAGAAGAAATCGGCCGCCGCAGCCGCCGCCGGCCGCACAAAGTCTGATCGCCCCGAAGACCAGCGGCTGCCCCTCGGAAGCACGTTCGCCTACGGCTTCCAGCACGTCCTCACCATGTACGGCGGCATCATCGCCCCGCCTCTGATCATCGGCGCAGCCGCCGGCATGTCGTCACAGGACATCGGCCTGCTGATCGCCGCCTGCCTTTTCGTCGGCGGCCTTGCCACGATACTGCAGACCATCGGTATTCCGTTCTTCGGGTCGAAGCTCCCGCTGGTCCAGGGCGTCTCCTTCGCCGGTGTTTCCACCATGGTGGCGATCGTCCACGGCGGGGGCGGTATCCAGGCGGTATTTGGCTCGGTGATTGCAGCCTCACTGATCGGCCTGCTCATCACTCCCCTGTTTTCCAAGATCATCCGATTCTTCCCGCCGGTGGTGACGGGCACGGTGATCACCACCATTGGCCTGACCCTGATGCCGGTAGCGGCCAACTGGGCCATGGGCGGCAACAACAAGGCCCCGAACTACGGCAGCATGGCCAACATCGGCCTGGCCGCGGCCACCATGGCGATCGTGCTGCTCCTGAGCAAGGTGGGCAACGCGGCTATCTCGAGGCTTTCCATCCTGCTGGCGATGGTGCTGGGCACTGTGATTGCGTTCGCCTTCGGCATGGCTGATTTCTCCAAGGTGGGCCAGGGCGAGATCGTCGCCTTCCCCACCCCGTTCGCATTCGGTCCGCCCACTTTCGAGCTCGCGGCGATCATTTCCATGCTGATCGTCATCCTGGTGACGCTTACCGAGACCTCCGCGGACATCATCGCAGTCGGCGAGATCGTCGGCACCAAGGTGGACTCCAAGCGCATCGGCGACGGCCTGCGGGCCGATATGCTCTCCAGCGCCATTTCCCCGCTGTTCAACTCCTTTACCCAGAGCGCCTTCGCCCAGAACGTTGGCCTCGTGGCCATCACCGGCGTCAAGAGCCGCTTCGTGGTGAGCGCCGGCGGCCTCATCCTGGTGATCCTCGGCCTGCTGCCGGTACTTGGCCGGGTAGTCGCAGCGGTGCCGACCCCCGTCCTGGGCGGTGCCGGCGTCGTACTATTTGGAACCGTTGCCGCAAGCGGCATCCGGACACTCGCCAAAGTGGAGTACAAGAACAACATGAACCTGATCATTGTGGCGGCGTCCATCGGCTTCGGCATGATCCCGATCGCTGCGCCGGCGTTCTATGACAAGTTCCCGTCCTGGTTCGGCACGATCTTCCACTCGGGCATCAGCTCGGCCGCGGTCATGGCCATCCTGCTGAACCTGCTTTTCAACCACCTCAAGGCCGGCAATTCCGAGAACCAGTCGGTGTTCGTGGCCGGAACGGGACGCGTGGTCCGCGAAGAGGATCTCAAGTGCCTGGCCCACGGCGACCGCTTCGAAGACGGCAAGCTGATCGACTGCGACGGCAAGGAAGTGCCGGTGGAGTCGGCGTCGAAATCTGACCACTAGCCCGCAGACTGGCACAACAAGCGCGAACGGACAGTTACGGCCCCTTTGCGAAGGGCCGCAAGTGTCCGTTCGCGCTTTCTGCTGTGAGACGGTTGTTTCATGAGGATCGATGAACGAATCGAACGGCACTATGCGGAGCTGAGCCCCCAGGAACAAAAGGCGGCAGACACGCTCCTGGACCGCCTCGGCGACCTCGCCGTCTACAACGCCGCCGAACTTGCCAGGCTTAGCGGTGTTTCCAAAGCCACCATGAGCCGGCTGTTCCGCCGCCTCGGCTTCGAGGATTTCAACGAGGTCAAGGAACATACCCGGTCCATCCGTTCCAGCGGCATGCCGCTGGGTCCGCAATCGTCCGACGGCGGCCTGGCCGCCCATTGGGCGCAGGAGCAGGAAAACCTACAACGCCTGGCTGAATCGCTCGACGAGGACAAACTCTCGGCGGCCAGCGGCAAGCTCGCCGGCGCCCGGACCGTGCTGCTGCTCGGCTTCCGCAACAGCTTTCCCGTGGCGCTGCACTTCCGGCAGCAGTTGCTCCAGTGCCGCCCCGCGGTGTCTGTGGCGCCGCAGCCCGGACAGAGCCTGGGCGAGGAGCTCGCCGGACTGGGCGCAGGCGACGCGGTGGTCCTGTTCGGCTTCCGACGGCGGCCCGCCGGGTTCCGCAAGATCCTCCAGGCCGCCTCGGCCACCGGGGCTGCAACCATCCTGATCGCAGACCCGAGCGCACGCCGCCTTGCCGCCGACGCCACCCTGTGGCTCGAGTGCCCGGTGGACGGCACCCACGCCTTCGACAGCTATGCCGCCGCCATGAGCCTGGTGAGTGTCCTGGCCAACGGAGTGCTCATAGCCTCGGGACGGGCCGGCCGTGAGCGCGTCCGCGCAGTGACGGGCATGTTCGACACCCTCGGCGAGATCGAAGCGAAGTAAACAGGAATTGTTGCGCCAGAAACAGCTCTGAAACATTGGTTCCATCTAATTGAAAGCGTGAAACGGCCGGATCGGCGGCTGTCCCAATCTCTTAGAGGAAACCATGACAGACTCCGCGATGGCCGCACCCCGGCTTGAAACGCCCGCCCGCATCGGCCAGCTCCCCGACTACGATCCGCAGCTCAGCAATGAAGATCTTGTCCCCCTAAAGAACCAGCGCTGGACCAGCTACAACCTGTTCGCCTTCTGGATGTCAGACGTCCACAGCATCGGCGGCTACGTCACGGCGGGAAGCCTCTTCGCCCTGGGGCTGGCCAGCTGGCAGGTGCTCGTAGCCCTGTTGGCCGGCATCGTGATCGTCAACATCTTCTGCAACCTCGTGGCAAAGCCCAGCCAGCTGACCGGCGTCCCGTACCCGGTCATCAACCGGGCCGTCTTCGGCGTCAAGGGCGCCAACATCCCGGCCATCATCCGCGGCCTGATCGCAGTGGCCTGGTACGGCGTCCAGACCTTCCTCGCCTCGGAAGCGCTGGTCATTGTCTTCCTCAAGTTCTTCCCCGGCATGGCGCCGCTGTACGACGTCGAACAGAACGGCTTCCTGGGCCTCTCCACCCTGGGCTGGATCTGCTACGGCATCCTCTGGGTGGCGCAGGCCGCACTCTTCTGGAACGGCATGGAAAGCATCCGCAAGTTCATCGACTTCGCCGGCCCCGCCGTTTACGTGGTCATGCTGATCCTCGCGATCTACCTCGTCTCCAAAGCGGGCATCGGCAACATCAGCCTGAACCTGTCCAGCGGGCCACCCCTGGACTTCGCCGCCTCCATCCCCGTCATGATTTCCGCCATCGCCCTGGTGGTGTCCTACTTCTCCGGCCCGATGCTCAACTTCGGCGACTTCGCCCGGTACGGCAAGAGCTACACGGCGGTCAAGAAGGGCAACCTCCTCGGCCTGCCGGTGAACTTCCTGTTCTTCTCGCTCCTGACCGTCATCACCGCCTCGGCCACCATTCCGGTGTTCGGCCGCCTCATTACGGACCCGGTCAAGACCGTCCAGGAAATTGACACCGTATTCGCCGTGCTGCTGGGCGGGCTCACCTTCGTCATCGCCACCGTGGGCATCAACATCGTGGCCAACTTCATCTCGCCCGCGTTCGACTTCTCCAATGTCAGCCCGCAGAAAATCAGCTGGCGGGCAGGCGGCATGATTGCCGCCGTCGGCTCCGTCATCCTGACCCCGTGGAACTGGTACTCCAACAACGACGCGATCCACTACACACTGGGCGTCCTGGGCGCGTTGATAGGCCCGCTGTTCGGCATCCTGATCGCCGGGTACTACGTGGTGAGCCGCCAGAAGGTCTGGGTGGACGACATGTACACGCTGAAGACCACCGGCCGGTACTGGTTTCGGAACGGCTACAACCCGAACGCCGTCAAGGCGGTGGCCATCAGCGGCGCAATCTCCATTGCCTCCGTGCTGATCCCCAAGATCCTGCTCGACACCGGCGCCACCGCGGTGAACGCCACGTGGATCGGCAACTACAGCTGGTTCCTCGGATGCGCCCTCGGCTACGTTGTCTTCCGGGCGCTGGAGCGCAGGTCCCCGATGATCTCGCTCGAAGCGGCCGGCGGGGAAAGCGGCACCGTCAGCGACGGCACGCTGGTTTAGGACAGACCGCCGTCGAACTTGCCGACGTGACGCCGAACTGGCAGCAATTACGACGGCGGGAGGTCAGTTCTGGTTGAGCTCGTCGGAGATCGTCTGGGCTGCTTCGCGCAGGAGCGGCACGGCGCGTTCGGCGAAGGACTGGTCCACGCGCGACACCGGCCCGGACACCGAGATGGCCGTGGGCGTCGGCGCGTTGGGGACTGCCATCGCAAAGCAGCGGACGCCGATCTCCTGCTCCTCCTCGTCGATGGAATAGCCGCGTTCACGGATCAGCTTGAGGTCAAGGAGCAGGGAGTCGATGTCACCGATGCTCTTGGGGGTGGGCGTGGGCATGCCGCTGCGCTGGACGATTCCGCGGACCGTCTCGTCATCCAGCTGGGCCAGGATCGCCTTGCCGACGCCGGTGGCGTGGGTGTGCGCGCGGCGGCCCACCTCGGTGAACATGCGCATGGAGTGCAGGGACGGCACCTGGGCCACGTAGATGACCATGTCCGAGTCCAGGACAGCCATGTTGGACGTCTCCCCCAGCCGGTCCACGAGGGACTTGAGCTGCGGACGCGCGAGTGCACCGAGCTGCTTGTTGGCACCTTCGCCGAGCCGGATGAGCCGGGGACCGAGTGCGTACCGCCGGTTCGGCAGCTGGCGGATGTAGCCCAGCGTGACCAGGGTGCGCAGCAGGCGGTGGATCGTGGGAAGAGGCAGGTCGGTGGAGGAAGACAGCTCGCTGAGCGTGACGTCTCCGCCGGCGTCAGTGATCAGTTCCAAAAGTTCGAAGACGCGCTCAACGGACTGCACGCCTCCCGGGGCTTTTTCAGCCATAACCGTGGTCTCCTGCGGTATCGATTCCGACAACTCTTATCCACATCGTGAAAAAAATTGCTTAGAAGTCCCAAGATACAGCACGCATCGCCCTCCGTCGATGCACGGGCGGGGCTTGTGTTTCCACAAAGTAGATAATAATATCCATAATACGAAAACATTTGATTGAGCAGTACGTCCGGGTGCGCTCCGCATCCGGACCCGACCAGGAGGAACATTCAATGGCGAACCCGAGCCCCGGAAATTCGATCACCCTGCGCGTAGAAGCGCCGTCCAGCTTTACCGCGACGAGCGAGCTGGCCGCCGCCGTCGGAGCCGCCGGAGCAGCCATCACAGCCCTGGACGTCACCGAATCGCACCACGAAACGCTGGTTGTTGACGTCACCTGTAACACCACCGACGACGAGCACGCCGCCCGCGTCAAGGATGCCTTGAACGCACTCGACGGCGTCACGGTCCAGCACGTTTCCGACCGCACGTTCCTGATGCACCTCGGCGGCAAGCTCGAGGTGGTCCCGAAGGTGGCCCTGCGCAACCGCGACGACCTCTCCCGCGCGTACACGCCCGGCGTCGCCCGCGTCTGCATGGCCATCGCGGAGGACCCGTCAGCGGCCCGCAACCTGACGGTCAAGCGAAACACCATCGCCGTCCTCACCGACGGCTCCGCCGTCCTCGGCCTGGGCAACATCGGCCCGGCCGCGGCCCTGCCGGTCATGGAAGGCAAGGCCGCCCTGTTCAAGCAGTTCGCCAACGTGGACGCCTGGCCGGTCTGCCTGGACACCCAGGACACCGAGGAAATCATCATGATCGCCAAGGCCATGGCTCCTGTGTACGGCGGCATCAACCTCGAGGACATCGCCGCCCCGCGCTGCTTCGAGATTGAAAACCGGCTCCGCGAGGAACTGGACATCCCGGTCTTCCACGACGACCAGCACGGCACGGCAATCGTTACCCTGGCCGCCCTGGTCAACGCCCTGCGCGTGGTGGACAAGAAGCTCTCCGAGGTCAAAATCGTGGTCTCCGGCGTCGGTGCCGCAGGCTCGGCCATCATCCAGCTCCTCAAGGCCCAGGGCGCGCAGCACATCATCGCTGCCGGTCGCTCCGGTGCCATCCACTCCGGCGAGGAATACAGCGACGAACACCGCAGCTGGATCGCCGCCAACACCAACGAAGAAGGCTTCTCCGGCACGCTGCATGAAGCCCTCGTCGGCGCGGACGTCTTCATCGGCGTCAGCGCCCCGCATGTGATCGGCGAGGAGCAGGTCGCCGCCATGGCCAAGGGTGCGATCGTATTCGCCATGGCCAACCCCACTCCGGAAATCGACCCGGTGGTAGCGTCAAAGCATGCGGCAGTGGTGGCTACGGGGCGCAGCGATTTCCCCAACCAGATCAACAACGTCCTGGCATTCCCGGGGTTCTTCCGCGGGCTGCTCGACGCCGGCGCGTCGGACATCACGCCGGACATGCTGGTGGCCGCCGCCGAAGCCATTGCCAACCGCGTGGCTGACGACGAACTCAATGCCAGCTACATCATTCCCAGCGTCTTCGACCCGCATGTTGCAGCCGATGTGGCCACCGCCGTCGCAAATGCAGCGAACGCAGCAACCGCAGCCAAAGCAGCATCCGCAGCGCACGCAAACCTAGAACCCGCCAACGCCTGATTCGCAGCCTAGAAAGGACCCGGACAATGGCTCTCTCAGTCACAGACCCGCAGCCGATTGCACGAGCAGAGGAAATCCTCACGCCGAAGGCACTGGCCTTCGTGGAGGAGCTCCACAAGCGGTTTGCGGGCACCCGCGCCGAACTCCTCAAAGCCCGCGTGGCCAAGCGCGAGCAGGTAGCCCGGACCGGAAAGCTTGATTTCCTGCCCGAAACCAAGGATGTCCGCGAGGGCGACTGGAAGGTTGCGCCGGCGCCCGCCGCGCTGCAGGACCGCCGCGTGGAAATGACCGGCCCCGCCTCGCCGGCCAAGATGGCCATCAATGCCCTCAACTCCGGCGCCAAGGTGTGGCTGGCCGACCTCGAGGACGCCAGCACACCCACCTGGGCCAACGTCATTGACGCCATCCTGAACCTCCGCGACGCGGCCACGGGAACCCTGAGCTACACCTCCCCGGAGGGCAAGGAATACCGGCTCCGCAACGACGCCCCGCTCGCCGTCGTGGTGGCCCGGCCCCGCGGCTGGCACATGGACGAACGCCACCTGCTCCTCGACGGCGAACACACCGTCGGCGCGCTGGTGGACTTCGGCCTGCACTTCTTCCACACCGCCAAGCAGCTCGTGCTCAACGGCCAGGGCCCGTACTACTACCTGCCCAAGATGGAGAGCCACCTCGAGGCGCGCCTCTGGAACGACGTGTTCGTCTTCGCGCAGGATTTCCTGGGCATTCCGCAAGGCACCATCAAGGCCACCGTTCTCATCGAGACCATCCCCGCGGCGTTCGAGATGGACGAGATCCTGTACGAGCTCCGCGACCACGCCGCCGGGCTGAACGCCGGGCGCTGGGACTACCTGTTCAGCATCATCAAGTACTTCCGCGACGCCGGAGCGGACTTTGTGCTGCCGGACCGCGCCACCGTGGCCATGACGGCACCGTTCATGCGCGCCTACACCGAGCTGCTGGTCAAGACCTGCCACCACCGCGGCGCGTTTGCCATGGGCGGCATGGCCGCAGTCATCCCCAACCGCCGCGAACCCGAGGTCACCGCCCAGGCGTTCGAGAAGGTCCGCGCCGACAAGACGCGCGAGGCCAACGACGGCTTTGACGGCTCATGGGTGGCCCATCCGGACCTGGTGCCGGTATGCCGGGAAGTGTTCGATTCCGTCCTGGGCGAGCACCCCAACCAGCTGGACAAGCAGCGCCCCGAGGTCCATGTCACGGCGGACCAGCTGCTGGACATCGCTTCGGCCGACGGCACGGTGACGGAGGCCGGGCTGCGCCTGAACCTCTATGTCGCGGTGGCGTACACGGCGGTGTGGATCTCGGGCAACGGCGCGGTGGCCATCCACAACCTGATGGAGGATGCCGCCACGGCCGAAATCTCCCGTTCGCAGGTCTGGCAGCAGATCCGCAACAAGGTGGTCCTGGCCGATAGCGGCAACACTGTCACCCGGGAACTGGTCAGCACCATCCTGGCTGAGGAAACCGACAAGCTCCGCGGTGAAGTGGGCGAGGAAACCTTCGCAAAGTACTACCAGCCGGCCAGCGAACTGATCGCTGATATCTGCCTTTCCGAGGACTACACCGACTTCCTCACCACGCCGGCCTACGAACTGGTGGGCTGAGGCATGGCGGTACCCTCCGGATCGCTCAGCGCTGCCGATCTGGCACAGATCGACGAACAACTGGCCGCCACCGACCAGCTGCTGGAGCGCAACTACCCGGGAGACGACGGCTCCCGCCAGCCCGTGCATACCGTGTATGTACCGGCGGACCGTTTCTCGCCGTCGTTCTCCGCCGAGTGGGGCGCCCAGGCGCTGGCCGCCGCTGACGCGCACGGCGGCCTGTCGCGCCTGGGCCACCTGCTGGGCCAGGACGCCGAACTCGCCGAAGCCGTGGCCTCCCGGGTCCAGGCGAAGCTGGAAAGCGAACCGATCGAGGACCTGCGTCTGGACTTCGAGGACGGGTTCGGGGACAGGGGCGACGACGCCGAGGACGCCGCCGCTGTTGCCGCGGCGTCCGCCGTGGCCGCCGCAGCTGCGGCCGGCACAGCGCCCCCGTTCATCGGCATCCGCTTCAAGTGCTTCGAGGCGGCAACCCGGGCGCGCGGCCTGCGTACCCTGGACCTGTTCATCTCCGGACTCGCCGCAGCGGGCGAGCTGCCGCAGGGCCTGATCCTCACCCTGCCCAAAGTCACCACCGTGGCGCAGGTGCAGGCCATGGACTTCGCCGTGTCCCGGCTGGAGGAAGCGCACTCGCTGCCCGCCGGCCGGCTGCGGTTCGAGGTGCAGGTGGAAACGCCGCAGCTCATCCTCGGCCCGGAAGGAACGTCACCGGTGGCGCAGCTGCCGCACGCGGTTCCTGGCCGGATCAGCGGCCTGCACTACGGCACCTACGACTACTCCGCCTCACTGCAGATTTCGGCGGAATACCAGTCCATGGAGCACCCGGTGGCGGACTTCGCCAAGGAAGTCATGCAGCTGGCCGTCGCCGGCACCGGCATCCGCCTCTCGGACGGCTCCACCAATATCATCCCCGTGGGCGACAACGTGGAAAACGCGTGGCGCCTGCACGGCAGGCTGGTGCGGCGTTCGCTGGAGCGCGGCTATTACCAGGGCTGGGACCTGCACCCGGCCCAGCTGCCCAGCCGGTTCGCGGCAACCTACGCGTTCTACCGCCAGGGGCTGCCCGCTGCGGCGGCCCGGCTGCGCAACTACGTGGAACACACCGAAGGCGGGGTCATGGACGAACCCGCCACCGCCCGCGCCCTGGCTGCGTTCGTGCTGCGCGGCGTCCAGTGCGGAGCCGTCGGCGCCGAAGACGTCCAGGCGCTTGCCGGCGTCGGAATCCCCCAGTTGACCGGTCTGGCCCACCCCCGGCTGGCCCACTCCACTTCGAAGTAAGGATCCAATGATGGGAAAGTATTACTACCCCCAGGGCGGCCTGCCGCCGCAGACCCACCTCACCACGGAACGGGCCATCGTCACGGAGGCCTACACCGTCATCCCCAAGGGCGTCATGACCGACATCGTGACCAGCACCCTGCCGGGTTTCTCCAACACCCGCTCCTGGATCCTGGCCCGCCCGATCTCCGGGTTTGCCACCACGTTTTCACAGCTGATCGTGGAGATCGGCCCGGGTGGCGGGGCTCCCAGAGCCGAGTTTGAGCCCGGCGTCGAAGGCGTTGTCTTCGTCACCAAGGGCAAGGTCAACCTGACCCTCGACGGCGAACTGCACCAGCTTGAGGAGGGCGGCTACGCCTACCTGGCCGCCGGTGCCGCCTGGGGACTGGAGAACGTCTCGGATGACATTGTCTCCTTCCAATGGATCCGCAAGGCCTACGAGCGGCTTGAGGGTTACGAGGCAAAGTCCTTCGTCACCAGTGATGCCGAGGTGGAACCCACCGCCATGCCGGATACCGACGGCGCCTGGAAAACCACCCGCTTCACGGATTCCAGCGACCTGGCCCACGACATGCAGGTGAACATTGTGACGTTCCAGCCGGGCGGGGTCATCCCGTTCCCGGAGACCCACGTCATGGAGCACGGCCTGTACGTCCTCGAGGGCAAGGCCATGTACCTGCTCAACAACGACTGGGTTGAGGTGGAGGCCGGCGACTTCATGTGGCTGCGCGCCTTCTGCCCGCAGGCCTGCTACGCCGGCGGCCCGGGCCAGTTCCGTTACTTGCTGTACAAGGACATGAACCGCCAGATCCGCCTGACCTAGGCTCAGCTAGTCCCCACCCCAACTGACTCGCAGTTAACGTCGCCAAAACGCGGTTTCACAACGTTAACTGCGAGTCAGTTGGGTTAACAGGAACCTAGCCGAGGTCCCGGGCTGCCGACTATTGACGCGTTCGGACCGGCTGAGGAACATGAGTTCCGTGGCTTGGATTCGCACCCTGCAGTTCCGGGCCGTGGCCGCGGCAACGGCCGCCGTTTTGGCCGCCGCACTGGGCGGCTGCACTGCGGCCCCGGAGCCGCCGGAGCAGCCTTCGTCGATCGCACGGCTGGCGGAAGCGCTGGAGGAGTTCGGCAACGCAATGCTCGACGACGGCGCCCCCGCCGTCCTGATGCAGGCCAAAGTGCGCGGTGAAGAATGGGCGCGCGCCTCCGGTGTCAGGAGCCTGGAAAACCGGGAAGCGGTGGAAACCGCCGATCAGGTGCACATCGCCAGCGTGACCGAATCCTTCGTGGCAGTATCTGTGCTCAAGCTGGTCGACGAAGGCAGGCTGGGCCTTGGGGACGAGGTTGGCAAGCATCTGCCGGATTTCGAGGGCATCATGCACCCGCCAGGGCCGGTCACTGTCCGGCAGCTGCTGCAGCACCGATCAGGGATGCCGGACTACATCACCCCGCTCCTTCAGCAGGGCAGCTTCCGCGACGTACTGGCCACCCCCCGGAGCCACCGCGAACTCCTTGCGCTGGCAGCGACCCAGCCGTGGAAGCCACGGCTGGCACAAGGTTTTGAGGACTCCGATTCGAACTACATCGTGCTTGGCATGATCGTGGAACGGCTGCGCGGACGTCCGATCGGCGAGGTGCTGCGGTCTGACATCATTGAGCCGCTGGGCCTGCGATCCACCTCGATGACAGGCTCCGGCCCGGCCCCGCCCTCGCTGGTCCATGGCTACGTCACCAGCCTCGGCGAGCGCCTGGACGTCGGTTACGCCGCACTGCATGCGGGTGACCCTGCCGGCGGCCTGGTGTCCACCGTCGGCGATCTCAACGTTTTCTTCGCGGCACTCCTCCAGGGCCGGCTGATCCCCCGCACCCTGGTCAGGGAAATGCAGGACCCGCCTTACGCGCTGTACGGCCTGGGCATCCAGCGTTGGAACGATACCTGTACAAACAACTTCTACTACGGCCATGCCGGCCAGATCGCCGGGTACGGCGCCATTTCAATGTCCAGCGCTGACGGAACCCGGCAGGCATCATTCGCCCTGGCCTCTCCGCCACAGCCCTTCAGCTCCACCGGCAACGGCATCGTGGAGGACCTCACCGACGTCGTCGAGGAAGCCCTCAACGCAAGCTGTTAGGTGCGCCGCCCATCCGCGGAATGGCAGGTCGTGCGGCCCTTCTGGCGGCACCCCGGGCGACGTAGAGTGAAGCATGCCAACCACAGCCGGCGAGGTCCTGACACACTATCTGGCACAGCAACTTGCCGGGCTGAGGGAGCAGGAACCCTTGGTGCGGCAGGACCTGCCCGATTCCGTTCATCAGATGCGGATGTCCGCCCGCCGCCTGCGGTCGTTGCTGGCCACGGGGAAGAAGTTCTTCGACGACGGCGCTGCGGTCCCGGAAGTCCGGGAAGAGTTGAAATGGCTCTCCGGAGTACTGGGCGCGGCCCGGGACCCCGAGGTGATCCACCAGCGGCTCAGGGACCTCCTGGCCCGGGAACCGGATGCATTGGTCTTCGGGCCTGTAGCCCGGCAGATCGACGAGGAACTGGAGTCCGCCTCAGCCGCTGGCCGCGCAGCTGCACTTGAGGCCCTCAACGGGGACCGCTATGCCCGGCTGATCGCGAGCCTCCAGGAACTTGTGACGCTTGCACCCCTGACAGACAAAGCCGGCCGCAAACCGCACAAGGCCATGCTGAAGCTCATCGCCAAGGACGCCGCGAGAGTGCGGCGCAGGGTGCACGAACTGCCGGACGTCATGGGCAGCCCCGCCCACGACGGGCCGACCCGCGATGCCGGCCTGCATGAGGTACGCAAGGCGGCCAAGCGCCTCCGGTACGCCGCCGAAGCAGCCGGTCCGGTGGCAGGAAAGAAGGCAGCCAAAACAGCCAAGGGGGCCCATGAACTTCAGCAGATCCTCGGCCTCCACCAGGACAGCGTTGTCGCGAGGACCCTCCTGGCCGACCTGGGCAGCCGGGCCCACCGGAACGATGCGGGCACCGGGGACGGACGCCCCGGCGCCGCAAGCAGCTTCACGTACGGCCGCCTCCATGCAAAGGAGGAGGCCCTGGCCGCGAATGCCGAAGCCTCGTTCCGGAAGGCCTGGAAGAAATTTTCCCGCCTCCGGGCAGGCGACTAGGGCTGCAGCACCACCTTGATGCAGCCATCCTCTTTCTTCTGGAATTTCTCGTACATCGCCGGGGCTTCGTCCAGTCCCACCCGGTGCGTCACCAGGTCCATGACGCCCAGGGGATCCGCGTCATCTTCGACCAGTGGCAGGAGTTCATCGGTCCAGTTCCGGACGTTGCACTGGCCCATCCGCAGCTGGATCTGCTTGTCGAACATCGACAGGAGCGGCATCGGGCTTGCCTGCCCGCCATAGACGCCGCTGAGGGAAACCGTGCCTCCGCGGCGCACGGCATCCAGGGACGCATGCAGAGCTGCAAGGCGGTCCACACCGGCGGTTTCCATGGCCTTTTGCGCCAACTTGTCCGGCAGGAGTCCCAGCGCCTGGTGGGCAAAGGCTGCGACCGGAGAACCATGCGCCTCCATGCCGACAGCGTCAATGACCGAATCGGGCCCCCGCCCCTTGGTCGCCTCACGGAGTTCGTCGGCAATGCCCTTTGCATAGCCCATGGTTTCGATGCCATGCCGGTCGGCCATCGCCCGCCGCTCGGGTACGGGATCGACTCCGATCACACGGAGGCCGAGGTGTTTTCCGATGCGGCTTGCGAACTGACCCACCGGCCCCAGGCCAAACACCGCCAGGGTGCCGCCCTCCCCGGTGTCTGCGTATTTCACTGCCTGCCAGGCGGTGGGCAGGATGTCGGAGAGGAACAAGTAGCGTTCGTCCGGCAGCTCCGTTCCCACTTTGACCGGCCCATAGTCCGCATGCGGAACCCTCAGGTATTCGGCCTGTCCGCCGGGAACGGCGCCGTACAGCTCTGAATAGCCAAAAAGGGCGGCGCCTGAGCCGTGGCTCTTCACCTGCGTGGTTTCACACTGGGACTGCAGTCCGCGGGAACACATAAAGCACTTGCCGCAGGAGATGTTGAAAGGGATGACCACGCGGTCCCCTTTGGAGAGGTTGGTGACTGAACTTCCGACTTCCTCCACAATGCCCATCGGTTCGTGCCCTATGACGTCGCCCTTGTGCATGTAGGGGCCAAGGACCTCATAGAGGTGCAGGTCCGATCCGCAGATTGCGGTGGAGGTGACGCGGATGATCGCGTCCGTGGGCTCCTGGATGGTGGGATCAGGAACGTTCTCCACGCTGACGGAGCGTTTGCCTTGCCAGGTAAGTGCCTTCATGGTGCGCCTTTCTGTCAGCAAAGTGCTTGAAGATCAGCAAGCTTACTAATTTTCCCCGGAAAAACTAAGCACCCTGAGTAAATCCCTTGCTAACCGAGGCTGCGGATCATAGCGTTGAGGAATCCGAGCATCGAGGAAAGGCAACGACATGACTCTGTATCAGCCAGAGCCGGTAGAGATTTCAACGCGGATGCGTCCCGGCGAGTGGACCGAATCCAGCCTCGAAGAACTGGTCACGTCATACCGGGCCAAACTGATGGAAATGGGCGCGGGCCCCACCGATGTCATCACTGAAGTCGAGCGGGACGACGACGGCTCCGTCAGCGTCGCTGTGTCGTGGAACAAGGGCGCCATAGCGGACGTTTAGGATGCCCGGTCACTGGGAGCTTCCGGCGAGCGTGCCAATTGCACTGTCACGCAGGTTCGCCAGGAGCTCCCTCGGATTTTGATAGATTTCCACCGCGCCGGCCTCCAGCAGTTCGGCGGCGGAGGTGCCGCCGCACGTGAGTCCGATGGTTGGAATTCCCAGCTTCCCGGCGGCGTAAACATCCCAGACGGCGTCGCCCACGTACACAACGTCCGCCGCCTGCAGTCCCACGGCGGCGAGGGCCGCTTCCAAGATGTCCGGAGCGGGTTTGCCCTCCTTGGCATCGTTGGCACTCGTGGCGGCATGGATAAATGCGTCGGCCCGCAACGTCGCACGAAGTACGTCAAGGTCCCGTTGCCGGGCAGAGGAGGCGAGCGCGACGGCGAAGCCGCTTTCGTGGCACTGGGCCAGAAGGTCGCGGGCACCGTCCAGCGGACGGAGCGAGGGCCAGAACGTGGCGAACACGGCCCCGTGGGAAGACATGATGGAGGCGTCAAGGGATTTGTCCCGGCCTGCCGGCAGGAGCCTGTCCAGCAACTCCCGCCCGCCCATGCCCACGGAGCGGTGGATGGATGCCATCGGCACATCCAGCCCCGACTCCCGGAATGCCTGCCACCATGCGAGGGTGTGCAGGTAGCAGGAATCCACCAGGGTCCCGTCGACATCAAAGAGTACGCCGCGCCTTCGCCCGCCGGGCCCTTTAGGCGACATCGTCAGCCGTGAAATCAGTAGTGCGTCCGGGCGCGCTTGACGCCCGTGGCTCCGGTGGGCCTTCCGGAACCCAGAACGCCGATGTTCTTGGGCGCCTTCACATGCTGTCGCACGGGCGGCTGCTTCAGCGGCTCCGAGTCCTGGCTGACGCTCAGGTCCCGGATCAACCCGGTGCCGGCGATCTCCCGGGCCTTGGCCACACCCGCCGCAGCGGCGCGCTTGGTAGGAAATGTCACCGAGATGGCCATCAGGTTTCCGCTTCCGTCGATGAGCTTGAGGCGGTAGCCGCCGTCCGGGGCATCAACCAGCTCGAAATGTCCAGCCATTTCAACTCCTCCGTTTTTACCCCAACCTGAGGTATTAGTAAGTATACTTACCTGTGTCGGATTCGGAAGTCCCAGGGAGTTGTCAGACGTTGACCACCGAAAGCACGTTGCGCCTTAAGGCGCCGTAGCCCGGCGAAGAACCTGGCGCTGGCGGCCCAGTCCCTCGACCTCCAGCTCCAGGACGTCGCCGTCCTGAAGGTAGGGGAAACGCCCCGAAAGAGCCACCCCCTCCGGGGTGCCCGTCAGGATCACATCGCCGGGTTCCAGCACCATGAACTGGCTGAGGTGGTGCACCACGGCCGGGACGTCAAAAATGAGGTCCGCCGTGGACGAGTCCTGGCGGAGCTCGCCGTTCACCCAGGTCCGCAGCCGCAGGGCCGAGGGGTCCAGGTCTGCGGCCGGGACGAACCACGGGCCAAGGGGTGTTGACGCGGGAAGGGACTTTCCCTTAACCCACTGCCCCGCCGCACCGGGCAGCTGGTAGTCCCGTTCCGACAGGTCGTTGGCCAGCACGTAGCCGGCGACGCAGCCCGCCGCCTGGTCCACTGATTTCAGGTAGGAGGCGCGCTGTCCGATCACCACGGCCAGCTCGACTTCCCAGTCGTACTTGCCGGACAGCGGCGGGATGGGGGCGTCGTCGAACGGCCCTGCCACCGTGTTGCTTGGCTTCAGGAACACCACCGGGACCTCCGGGACCGCGGCACCGGACTCGGCAGCATGCCCGGCGTAGTTCAGTCCGATCCCCACGACGGCGCCGGGGCGGGCCAGCGGGGCTCCGAGGCGAAGGCTGCCGGCATCGGGGATCTCGGCCAGGGTCCCGGCCGCGAGCGCATCGCGGACCCGGGCAACGCCTCCGGCTTCAAGGAATGTTCCGTTAATGTCGGCGGTGATGCCGGCGAGTGAATACCATTTCCCGTTGGACTCGGGCCCGCCGGGTTGAACGGCCGGCTGCTCCCTGCCGGCATCTCCAAGACGCGCAAATTTCACCGGTCCACACTCCTTCGTGCCTGTTCCAATAGGTTTCCCTGACCATGGAACCACGCAGCGGACCGCAGTCCCCAGCTGAACCAAATGTGACCGTTAGTGCCCGTGCACGGGGGCGTCGCTGCGCTGCACACTGTCCTCGTGCAGCTCCATGGCACTCATGACCAGGGCGAAGTGGCTGAACGCCTGCGGTGTGTTCCCCAGCTGGCGCCCCGCTTCCACGCCCCATTCCTCACTGAGGAGGCCCACGTCGTTGCGCAGTGCCAGGAGCCTTTCGAACAGTTCCCTGGCTTCGCGGCGCCTGCCCACGCCGATGAGTGCTTCCACCAGCCAGAATGAGCAGGCCAGGAAGACGCCTTCGTCACCGGGCAGCCCGTCGTCGGAGTCCTCAGGGCGGTACCGGAGCACGAAGCCGTCGCGGGTGAGTTCCCGCTGCACGGCGTCAATGGTGCCCACCACCCTGGGGTCATCGGGCGGCAGGAAACCGACGCGGGGTATGAGCAGCAGGCTCGCGTCCAGCTCGGGCCTGCCGTAGGACTGGACAAAGGTGTTGCGCTTAGCGTCGAAGCCGTTCGCCATGACGTCGGCGTGGATGGTGTCGCGCAGGGCCTCCCAGCGGTCAGCGGGTCCCACCAGGCCGAAGTCCCGCACGCCCTTGACCATGCGGTCTGCCGCAACCCAGGCCATCACCTTTGAGTGGGTGAAGTGGCGCTGCGGCCCGCGCATCTCCCACAGGCCGTTATCCGGCCGGTGCCAGGCACCCTCGAGGTGTTCCATCAGTGCGACCTGGACGTCCCAGGCTTCGTCGGTGTGCTTCAGCAGGGAGTGCCGGGTCAGGGCCAGGCAATCCAGCACCTCGCCCCACACGTCCAGCTGGAGCTGACCCGCGGCGCCGTTTCCGATCCGAACGGGGGTCGATTTTTCGTATCCCGCCAGCCAGGGCAGTTCCATCTCCGGGAGCCGCCGCTCGCCGTGGATGCCGTACATGATCTGCAGGTCGGCGGGGTCCCCGGCCACCGCCCGCAGCAGCCAGTCCCGCCAGGAGGCGGCTTCTTCCGTGTAGCCGGCGGCGAGCAGCGCCTGCAGCGTCAGCGTGGCGTCCCGGAGCCAGCAGTACCGGTAATCCCAGTTGCGCGATCCGCCCAGCTGTTCCGGAAGGGACGTGGTGACGGCCGCCACGATGCCGCCGGTCGGAGCGTACGTCAGCGCTTTGAGCGTGATCAGCGAGCGCTGGATGGCTTCCCGGTACGGGCCGGTGATCTTGCATCTGGCGGACCACTCCCGCCAGAACGACTCCGTTGACTCCAAGTACGCTTCAGGGTCGATGGCCCGGGGGCGGTTCAGGTGGCTGGGGGTCCAGGTCAGCACGAACGGGACCCTCTCGCCCGCGTGGACGGTAAAGTCGCTGACTGTCTTCATGCGTTCGCCGCGCAGCGGGGCGTTTGTCACCAAATAGGCCGCATCCGGCCCGGCGATGGCGTGGATGCCGTGCTCATCATGCCGGACCCACGGCACGATATGCCCGTAGTCGAACCGGAGGGCCAGTTCGCCGCGCATACGGACGGACCCGTGGACACCCACAACTATCCGCACAACGTCCGCCACACCGTCCCGCGGCGGCATGAAGTCGATGACCTTCACCTTGCCGCTCGGGGTTTCCCATTCGGTTTCAAGAATCAGCGTTCCCTTGCGGTAATGGCGCCGGGTGCAGTCCCCGGCCCCGGCAGGCGCCAATAGCCACCGCCCGGCTTTCGGGGTGTCCAGCAGCGCATTGAAGCAGGCCGGCGAGTCAAACCGCGGCAGGCAGAGCCAGTCGATGGAGCCTTCAGTGCTGATGAGGGCCGCCGTGTGAAGGTCCCCCACTACCGCGTAGTCCTCGATGTGTGCCATGGACCTTACAGTGCCACAACCGCCCCCGGCCGACTACTATCCAAGGCATGCTGCAACGGAACTTCGGAAACTCTTCCCTGACCGTGTCCGCCCTCGGATTCGGCGCCGGCCATATTGGCTATGACGACGTCAGTGAGCGGGAAGCGCACGGCCTCCTCGACCGTGCCGTGGATTTGGGCATCACCTTCATCGACACAGCGCGCGGCTACGGGCTCTCCGAAGAGCGGATCGGCTCGTGGCTGCCCGGCCGGCGCGACGCCGTGGTGTTGTCCACGAAAGTGGGATACAACGTCGACGGCGCGGAGGACTGGAGCGCTGCCGCGGTAACCGGCGGCGTGGATGAGGCCCTGCGGAAGCTGGGAACCGACGTGATCGACGTCGTCTTCCTGCATTCCTGCCCGCTGACTGTCCTTCAGCGGGGCGAGGCGGCGGAGGCGCTGCTGAAGTGCGTGGACGCCGGAAAAGTCCGGGTTCCGGGCTACAGCGGGGAGAACGACGCCCTTGCGTGGTCCGGAAACGCCGGTTCCTTCGGCGCCTTGCAGTCCTCGGTGAACCTCGCAGACCAGCGCTCCCGGACTGGTGTCCTGCCTGCGGCAGCGCGGCAGGGACTGGGCGTGGTGGCCAAGCGGCCACTGGCCAACGCCCCCTGGCGCCACGACGAACGCCCTGTGGGTGTATACGGCGAAACCTACTGGGAACGGCTCCGCCTGATGGACGTTGAGCCGGAAAGCGACGACTGGCAGGGCACTGCGCTGCGGTTCTCGGCCTTCAGCCCGGGGGTGAGCACGGCGATCGTTGGGACGTCCAAGGTGCGCAACCTGGACGCAGCGGCGGCCGCCGTCGGACGCGGGCCGCTGCCGGAGGGCGAAAGCCGGCGATGGGAAGACGCCTTTGCGCCGCATGCGCAGGATTGGGCCGGCGAAGTTTGAGCCCGGCGGCCGGCTGACCTCGAAAGACGCCATGGGGATCCACATCGGAACGTCCGGCTGGAGCTATGACCACTGGGAGAACGTGCTCTACCCGCCGGGACTTCCGGCGCGCGACCGGCTGGCCCACTATGCGGCCCGGTTCGGCACGGTGGAGCTGAATGCGAGTTTCTACCGCTGGCCGCGGGAAGCATCCTTCGCCAGCTGGCGCCGGCGCCTTCCCGAAGGCTTCATGATGTCCGTCAAGGCACCACGCGGACTGACCCACGCGAAGAAGCTCTACGCGCCCGAGGTCTGGGTGGAACGGATCATCAGGTGCTGGCATGAGCTCGGTGACAAGCGGGCGGTCCTGCTGGTCCAGCTCCCGCCGGGGTTCGCCCGCGACGACGCCCGGCTCGACTACTTCCTCGCGGCCCTGCCGTGGTGGGTGCGGGTGGCGGTGGAATTCCGCCACCCCAGCTGGGACCATCCCGAGGTGTATGCCCTGCTGGAACGCCACGAGGCCGCCTATTGCATCATGAGCGGGGCCAACCTGCCCTGCATCCTGCGGGCCACGGCGCCGTTCGTATACGTCCGGCTGCACGGGCCGGACCATGACTATCTCTATGGGGGATCGTATTCCGACGAGGACCTTCGATGGTGGGCCGACCGCATCCGGGAGTGGCAGGGCCAGGGCAAGGACGTGTTCGTCTATTTCAATAACGACGGCGGCGGCAACGCCGTGCGGAACGCCGACACCCTGCGGTGGCTGCTGGGGGACGGCTGACTCCCTTGTTACGGTGCGGCGCCTTAGTGGCACCGTACGGTTGGCGGCGGGCGCCGTTGTGGCAGAGTGGAGGCATGGAATTGGCGTCGCAGGAATCATCGGTGTCCGGAAATCATGCCTTTCGGGCGGCTCACAAGGTCTCGGACACGGTCAATAGCGCCCGCATCAAGCTGGCCCGGCGCTGGAATTTCATTCCGCAGACAGTCGCTTACCAGGGGTACGGCTCCACATCGTGGGTGCGGGTCCTTGGCCGGGTGGTTCTGACCACCAAACCGAAGCCGGGCAGCCGCGCCGAGCACGCCGCGAAGAACGGCAACCAGAACATCCGCGGCTGGCGGGCGTTCACCAGCGTGCCCCTGCAGTTCACCGAGGTGGACATCGAAATCGAGGGTGTGACCACCCGCGTCAAGGCGGACCGCGGCGGCCTCGTGGACACCGTGGTGGACGTCGCCCTCTCTCCCGGCTGGCACACAGCCACGCTCCGGGCCGAAGGAACCGAGGCTGTCCAGGCCAACATCATTGTGATCGGCCCCGACACGAAGTTCGGCATCGTGTCCGACATCGACGACACCGTGATGGTCACGGCGCTGCCCCGGCCGTTCTTGGCCCTGTGGAACACCTTCGTGCTGAGTGAGCGGGCCCGGATGGCCACGCCCGGCATGCCGGTCCTCATGGACCGGCTGGTGGTGGAGCACCCCGATGCGCCGGTGATCTACCTGTCCACGGGACCGTGGAATGCCGCACCTACACTGGCACGGTTCCTGACCCGCAACATGTACCCGGCCGGTCCCCTCCTCCTGACGGACTGGGGGCTGACCCAGGACCGCTGGTTCCGGAGCGGCCAGGAGCACAAGAACGGGAACCTGGACCGGCTTGCCAAGGAATTCCCCGACATGCGGTGGCTGCTTATCGGCGACAACGGCCAGCACGACGAACAGATTTATTCGAGGTTCGCCCGGGACCACGGCGACCGCGTGGCCGCCATCGCCATCCGCCAGCTCTCAGTGGGCGAATCAGTGCTGGCTGGCGGCCACTCGGAGAACGGCGACCACACCGGCTCCACCGTCCCGTGGATCTACTCCCCCGACGGCGCGGGCATCACCAAGGGCCTCGCCGACCTCAAGATCGTCTGATTCAAGGACTCCTGCCAGGACTCCTGCCGGCCGGTGGGCATACCGGCCGGCCACCTCCGACGTGTCAGGCTACGGACTCCGGTTCACCGGCAGCACTCTCGCCAACCGCCTTGGCTGCGGCTTCCTTGCGGGCATCCTGCAGTTCCTGCAGCCAGTAGTATGACGCCTTGGGCGTTCTGGCCATCGACTCGAAGTCAACATGCAGGAGTCCGAAGGGCTGCTTATAGCCCGCGGACCACTCGAAGTTGTCGAGCAGGGACCATACGTAGTAGCCGCGCAGGTCGATGGATTCCGCGGGTCCCCCCGGGCTGGTGGCCTCCACCGCGCTGGAGATGTGCTCGGCAAGATAGCGCAGGCGGCGCTCGTCCGGAATGATGATCCTGTCCCCGGCCTTGTCCCGGACCACCACATCCTCAAAGCTTGCTCCGCCTTCGGTGATGAACACAGGCGGCAGCTCCGGGTAGCGTTCCGCCATCTCGGCGAGGGCCACGGGCATGTAGTCGGGCCTGATCGGCCAGCCGTACGCCGTGGTCTCGGCGTTTGGAAATTCAGTGATGTGGAAGGGTGCGCCGGGAGCGCTTCCGCTGAGGTCATCGCCCATGGCCTCGGCCATCCCCGGGGGAACGGCGCCGTCGCCCGGACCGGCCGCGACCCGCGTGGGCATGTAGTAGTTGAGCCCGTAGAAGTCCAACGGCTTTGAGATCAGGTCCATGTCCTCGTCGGAGGGGTTGAACGAGCTGAAGAACGTGGCAGCCCGGATGACGTCCGGGTACTTTCCGAGGAGCACCGGATCCGCGAAGAGCCTGTTCTGGAAAACGTCCATTAGCGCGGTGCTCAGTTTGTCCAGCGGGTTGTTCGAGGCCGGAACCATGGGCGAGTAGACATTGGTGATGCCTATTTCGCCGGGGACCTTGGCTGCGCGCAATGCCTGCATGGCCAGGCCGTGGCCGAGAAGCTGGTGGTGCACCGTGGGGAGCGCTTTCAGCAACTGCGATTCGCCCGGCGCGTGGAGTCCCAGGGCGTAGCCGTTGGTGGTCACGGTGGCAGGCTCATTAACGGTGACCCAGCGGGCCACGCGGTCGCCAAAGGCCGCTGCCGCAATGGAGGCAAACTCGCCGAGGCGGTACGCCGTGTCCCGGTTCAACCAGCCGCCGGCCTCGTCGAGCGGAAGCGGTGTGTCCCAGTGGTAGAGCGTCACCATCGGCGAGATGCCGCTGGCCAGCAGCTGGTCCAGCAGCCGGTCGTAGAAGTCGATGCCCTTCGGATTGACCGGCCCGCTGCCGCCGGGCTGGATGCGTGACCAGGACAGCGAGAACCGGTAGGAATCCACTCCCAGTTCCTTCATCAGCGCAACGTCTTCAGGCATGCGGTGGTAGTGGTCGCAGGCTGTGACGGGGCTGTGGTCGTCCACTATGGCGCCGGGCTTCCGCGCAAACACGTCCCACCCGGAGGGCCCTCGGCCGTCCTCGTCCAGGGCGCCCTCAATCTGGAAGGCGGCTGTGGCCACGCCCATGGTGAAGGACGGCGGGATCCTGGCAGCCAGGTCTTTGGCGGAGTGCTTCATCTGCTTGATCCCTTATGTAGTTTCGGGTGGTGGACTGATTTTAGTGCACCGTGGCGTCGGAGCCGAAGAGGAATTCCTTGGCATGCGCCAGGGCTTTCTTGAAGGCGTCGTTGCGGAGCGTGATCAGGTGTTCCGTCTCATCCGCCGCGGGTTCAAGGTAGCCCGTGAAGCCAGGGCGCAGCACCCAGATATCGCCGCCGGGCGGGAGATAGAAGACCCCAAAGGACCGGTGCTGGCTGTCATCCGGTGTCCAGATGGGGACCACGGCAAGTGCCGCACCCGTCTCCGGATGGATCCACTGGGCCCGCGGTAGCGGCTCCTCATGGGCTTCCGGGTCCAGGAACGGGGCCGTGCCCACGCCCCACCTTTGCTCAAAGCGTTCATGGAACGCCGGAATCAGATGGGAATCATAACGGCGCCAGGCGCTCATGGATTGCTCCTTCTCTACTTATCCGGTGCCCGGCCAGGGGCCGCGCTCCCAAAGCACTGGTGTGACCCGCAGCAGCGGGGGCTGCGGAGTGCGTGTCCGGCGGACCGGCACCTCACGGGGTCCTCCGCCGGCGGGGCGGGAGACGGACAGTGCACGGTCGTAGTCAGCACGCGTTGTGGGATCGCTGAGCACCGAAAAGGCTTCCATGATGCCCAGCAGCCCGTTGTTGTCGAGGCTGGCGCTGTCCAGGCCGTCGCTATCCGGGCCGGCGGCGGCGGACCTGCCCTCGAGGTCTGGATGGTGGAGGCGCATCAGCGCCCGGTAGGCACGCGAAATCTCCTGCCTTGTGGCCGTCCTGGCCACGTTGAGTACCTCGTAGTAGTCCGGTAACTGGTTGGTCATGGCGGTGCCACACTGTCCGCTGCGTTGCGGGACGGCCGCCGGCACCGGCCGGCTGCCGCCCCGCTCGTTCCACTGGGGACTAGGTGCTGATCTCGTGCATCTTGTCGTGCTTGGTTTCGATTTCGATCTTGCGCGGCTTTGCCTGTTCGGCAACCGGGATACGGAGAGTCAACACACCGGCGTCGTAGCTCGCCTTGACGTTGTCCGTGTCCAGGGTCTCGCCAAGGATCAACTGCCGGCTGAAGACGCCGCGGGGGCGCTCCGAAACGACCAGTTCCACGTTGGGCTGAGTTTGATCGCGCCGTTCAGCCCGCACAGTCAGTACGTTCCGCTCAATATTGAGGTCCACAGAGTCGATGTCGACTCCCGGCAGATCGAACGCGACTACGAACTCCCCGTCCTCCTGCCAGGCATCCATCGGCATGGCCGCAGGCCGGGCCGCGGTTCCAAACACCTGCTGGGTAAGCCTGTCCAGTTCACGGAACGGGTCCGTACGCATCAACATCATTTCCCACTCCTTCAGCATGTGGTTGTTGCATTCTCTTGGGCCGCCCGCCCCACATATCTATGGTGGCGGGTATAGATTTTTTATAGCACCGGTGGGAGACTGTTGCAAGACCGATTTGCACGAATTTTTCGGGGAGGATCATGGCCGAGCGCAATGCGGAGACAGGCCTCTACGCGATCTCCGTAGTGGCCCACCTGGTGGGAACGGGCCAGCAGAACATCAGGCTCTACGAACGGAAGGGCCTGCTCACTCCGGACCGCACCTCCGGGGGGACGCGGCAGTACAGTGATGCGGACCTCGCCGTGCTGAAACGCATCGGTGAACTGCTGGACGAGGGGCTCAACCTGGCAGGAGTGGCGAAGGTGCTGGAACTCGAGGCGGCCAATGCGAAGCTCAGGATCGAGCTAAAGAAGGCCCGCTCACGCCCGCGGGGGTGACACCTGCAGAGGTGATTCGCGGAGCTCATCGGGCATTCACGCCCGGCCGCCCGCAATCAGGTAGGCCTCCTCCAGCCGGGCCGCTCCGTAACGCCCGGCAACGCCAGGCAGAGGCGGCGGACGTCGTCGACGTCGGCCACTTGCTCCTAGCTTTCCACCGTATCGGCCTTGGACAATTCACCGGTGATCTGTTCCCCCGGGATGCGCGCCGTTCGCCACGTGTCCAGGGCGATGACGGCACCCAGGACCACGAAGGAGATGAACAGGGAGGCCAGGGCGTCGCTGACCCAGTGATAGCCCAGGTAGAGCCGGCTAATGGATGCGAGGAAGATACCGACGACGGCCAGGGCGAAAGCGGCCACCGCCGGCCACGTGCTTTGGCGTCGCGAGAAGATCAGGAACGTGGTGACCAGCAGGAAGTCGCAAGCACCGAGCACGTGCCCGGAGGGGAAGGAGAACGTGACGTCCGGGCCGAACAGCATGAGGTCAAGCGGCGGCCGCTGCCGTCCGACAGACCGACCGATGATCTGGGCAAGCGCGACTCCGGTGAGCATGGCCCCGGCCAGCAGCAGGGGCCGCCAGGCGTGCTTGGCGGCGAGGCCCCAGGCCACGGTGACCACCAGGACGATGATCGGCAACGCCACGGGTCCGAATACGATCGCAAGGAAGATCATGGCGGCGGTGAGCGGCTCCGACCGCTGGGTGACAAGCCACGCCCTGACTGGCTCGTCCATGAAGGTAAGGCCGTCTTTTCCCAGCACCCCGGTCAGGGCGAGTGAGAAAAGCACTGCGCCAGCAATCATCAGGATCACGGCGATCCGGTAAAGGTTCTTTCGGGAGGCTGCGCTCATGTACCGCTCTTCGACCACGAATTTGTCGTGGAAGACCCGCCACCAGTGGGGCGATTTCCGTGATCGATCTTCAGCCATGTCCCGCTTCCGCCTATGCAGTCTTGAAAATTTGTGTCCGCTGAGATTATCCCGATTCCGCGGATTTGGCTCGCAACCGCAGCCCGGCTGCAGACGGTAGCCTGACTGCATGGGTGCCATGAACGAACTGATTGACCAGGCTGCTGTCGGCCGGCTGGTCCGCGTCCTCGCGGATGCCGCTCCCGGCGTTTCCTGGTCCAACACCTCGAGTACCGGCGCTTCGCTGCGGAACCTGAGCCTGCGCGAACGGACCGATCATGTGAGCCGGGGCCTGCTCGCCGACTTTGCCACTGCCCGTGGCCCGGGTGACTACTCGACGGCGGCGCGCGTCTTCCGAAGCGCGCTCCTGGACGCCGGTTTTACCGGCTGGACGCTCTGGCCGGTCACGGAAACAGCAGTAACGCTGGCCCTGAATTCGACCCGGTCCGCGGATTTTGAGGACTGCCTCCATCTCCTGGCCGAACTGACTCCGCGGCTGACCGGGGAATTCGCCATCCGGCGGCTGCTGGCCGCCGACCTGGACCGCGCGCTGGCCGTCGTCCTGACCTGGACCGCCCACCCTGACCAGCATGTACGCCGCCTCGCCAGCGAAGGTACCCGCCCGTATCTCCCGTGGGCGGTCCGGATTCCCGGCCTGGTCCAGCGGCCAGAGGCCACGATTCCCATCCTGGACGCCCTGTACCGGGACCCGCACGAGTACGTCCGGCGGTCAGTGGCCAACCACCTCAATGACCTGGCACGCCATTCTCCCGAGGCGGTGCTGACCGCGGCTGCCGCCTGGACTGCCGCGCCGGACGCCAATACACCGTGGGTGGTCCGGCATGGACTCCGCACCCTCGTCAAGAAGGCCCACCCGGGCGCACTGGCCCTGCAGGGGTTCGCTCCCGCGTCCCTCTCCGTAACCCCGCCGAGGCTGGACCGGCACACCGTGGCCCTGCCGGCGGATCTCGCTTTCGAATTCGAGATCTCCAACACGGGTGCCGATCCGGCCAGGCTCGCCGTGGATTACATCGTGCACTATATGAAGGCAAACGGCTCGCAATCGGAGAAGGTCTTCAAACTGGCGGCCCTGACCCTGAATCCCGGCGAAACCCGGACGGTGTCCAAGCGCCATGCCTTCCGGCAGATGACCACCCGGGTGCACCACCCGGGAAGCCACGCCCTGGAGCTCCAGATTAACGGCGTCCGGTACGCCCACACGCAGTTCCTCGTCGAGGTCTGACCCGGAGGGTTAATCGTGCATTCACGCTGGAGACAGCCCGCGTCCAAATGACTTGAATAGTTTCAAGCCATGGATAACATTTCCCGCAGATCCCTTCTCACCGCCGGCCTCGGCGCCGGGCTTGTCGTTGCCGTTCCGGGCACAGCGGTTGCCGCCACATCAACAGTTACGGGTGCCGGCCTCCGTACCGACCCGTTCACTCTTGGCATCGCCTCGGGCGAGCCCTGGCCGGACGGCTTCGTCCTCTGGACCCGCCTCGCGCTGGACCCCCTCGCCGGAGACGGCCTGGGAGGCATGCCGTCTCGCAGTGTCCCGGTCGCCTGGGAGGTGGCCGAGGATGCAGGCATGAAGCGTGTGGTGGCACGGGGCGTCGAGCATGCCCTGATCGACAACGCGCATTCAGTCCACGTTGAACTGCGCGGTTTGAAGCCTGGCCGGGAGTACTTCTACCGTTTCCGCAGCGGCCAGCACATCAGCCCGGTGGGACGGACCCTCACCAGTCCCGCCCTGCACGAGACACCGGCGGCCCTGGCAATGTCCTTCGCCAGTTGTGCCCAGTACGAGCACGGCTATTTCACGGGGTACCGGCGGCTGGCGGAGGACCACCCTGACCTCGTGCTTCACCTCGGCGACTACGTGTACGAGTACCGCAAGGAGTCCTATGTGATTGGCGGCGGCAACCCGCGCGACCACGTCGGCCCTGAGACGGTCAGCCTGGAGAACTACCGGCAGCGACACGCACAGTACAAGTCTGATCCGGACCTTCAGGCCGCGCACGCCGTTGCTCCTTGGCTTGTGGTCTGGGATGACCACGAGGTGGATAACAACTGGGCGGATGAGATCCCGGAAAATTCAGATCCGGCACAGCTCAATGACTCCGCGGAGCACTTCCGCCAGCGCCGCACCGCGGCCTTCAAGGCCTATTACGAGAACATGCCCTTGCGCGCGTCCTCGGTCCCGGCTGGTGCCGACATGAAAATCTACCGGACAGTGCAGTGGGGCCAGCTGGCCAACTTCCACATGATGGATACACGCCAATACCGCGACGACCAGCTGGCTGGCGACGGCTGGAAGAAGAACGTGCAGGAACGGCTGGCGGCGGACCGCACCATCACAGGCGCCGACCAGGAGCAATGGCTGCTGGACGGCTTCAAAAACTCCACCCAGCGCTGGGACATCCTGGGCCAGCAGGTCTTCTTCGCCGAGCGGGACCGGAACAAGGCGCCGGACATCGACGACGTGTCCATGGACGGCTGGGACGGCTACGCCGCCTCCCGCCGCCGTATCACCCGGGGCTGGACAGACGCGAGGGTGCGCAACGCCGTGGTTCTCACGGGAGACGTCCACCGGAACTGGGCCAACGACATCAAGGTTGACTACAAGGATCCGGCGTCGCCTGTGGTGGGCTCCGAGCTGGTCTGCACTTCCGTCACGTCAACCGGCAACGGGTCCGGTTCCACGACGGATCCGGTGATGGCCTGGAACCCGCACCTGAAGTTCTACAACGACAACCGCGGCTACGTGAACACCCGCATCACGAAGGAATCGCTGCAGGCGGACTTCCGGGTGCTGGACTATGTGACCGCCCCGGGTGCGCCCGTTTCCACCAAGGCATCCTTCGAGATCCAGGACGGCATCCCGGGACTCAGGGCACGGGCCTGAGTCCCACCGTTCCGCCGGCGCCGGACGGAATCACGTCCGGCGCCGGCGGAGGCTGGCCCGGGTACAAACGACAGCCAAGGAGTGTGATTTGCTTCACAGTTGCCGCGCGGATAGCATTCCATAATTGTTAGCGATCACAGATTGGACCCCGGATGACCTCCGCCGTACCTGAAACAACCGGCACCTGGCAGCAGCTGATTGGCAGCCGGGTTGAGTTGCGGCTCGATGGCCGGATAGTCCGCACCGGGGAGGTGGAGGACGCCACCCAGGACTCCTCCGTGATGTGGCTGCGCTTCGACGGCAACCACGGGCGACAGTTGGTGTCCAAAACCGACGGCTACGAGGTTTTACCGGTCAGCTGAGGAATCGCTCAGACTTTGGCGTCGGCCGCCGCCCGGTGATACGGAAGGGAGGCCGACGGCGGCAGCCACTTGCCGCCGTCGGCCTCCCTCCCATGTCAGTTGCTTGCGCGCCGCCTAGCGGCCGCCTTCAATCTTGCGGTTGCGCTGCTCCTGGGCCATGGGACCGTACGGGTACACGCCCACCCGTGGCTGGCTGGCCTCGGTCAGCCGCCGGGTTTCCTCCTCCGTCAGCTCCAGGTCCGCAGCGGCGAGGTTGTCCGCCAGCTGCTCCGTGGTGCGGGCGCCGAGGATCACGGACGTCACCGCCGGCCGGTCGGCCAGCCAGGCCAATGCCACCTGGGATGCACTCACGCCATGGTCCGCCGCGATCTTTTCGACGGTTCCAATGACCTCCCACGTGCGGGGATCGTCGTTGCGGGCCTGCCAGGCTTCCATGCCGCGCTTGGGGTTCTCGCCCAGCCGCGTGGCGCCGGCCGGTGCCTCATCGCGCTTGTACTTGCCGGAGAGCCAGCCTCCGCCCAGGGGCGACCACGGCAGCAGCCCGATGCCCGCATCCAGTGAGGCCGGAACAATCTCTGATTCAATCTCCCGGACCAGCAGGCTGTATTGCGGCTGCAGTGTCACGGGGGCACTCCAGCCATGGGCCTTGGCCAGGTGCACCGCCTTGGTCAGCTGCCAGCCCAGGAAGTTGGAAAACCCGTAGTAGGCGATCTTGCCGCTGCTGACGGAATCATGCAGGAAGCGGAGCGTCTCCTCCAGGGGCGTGATGGGGTCCCACGCGTGCATCTGGTACAGGTCGATCTGTTCGACGCCGAGGCGGCGCAGCGAGTCATCGAGCGCCCGGGTGAGGTGGCGGCGGGAGGTTCCGAGGTCGTTCGGGGCCTGACCCATGGGGAAGCGTCCCTTGGTGGCCAGTACGGCGCGGTCCCTGACATCGGGACGGGCGGCCAGCCAGCGGCCGATGATCTGCTCAGAGACACCCTGGCTGTAGACGTCGGCGGTATCAATGAAATTGCCGCCCGCCGCGAAGTAATCGTCAAGTATGGCGAAGGACGTTTCCTCGGTGGCTTCGGCGCCAAAGGTCATAGTGCCCAGCGCGTAATTGGAAACGACGGCGCCGCTGTTGCCTAGTGTGCGGTATTGCATGGTTCTCCTCAATCCTCGGTGGGCGTGGTGCGGTTCGAGTGATACGTCCGCCACGTGTGCTCCGGAGCGAACCCCAGGAGGCGCTTGGCTTTGTCGATGGAAAGCATGGTTTCGTGTTCGCCGAGCTCCTTGACCACCTTGACGCCCGGAAAGACTTCCGCTGCGAGGCTGGCGCTGGATCGGCTCATGACGGTGTCTTCGTTGGCGACGATGAACGCTTCGAATCCGGGCTTGCCGTTTTCCAACGCGCGGGCCACGGCCTGCGCGCCGTCACGGCCGTCGATGTACCCCCAGAGGTTCCACTTCCGCAGCGTGGCGTCGGAGTCGAAGGAGGGAAACGCCTCATAGTCCTCGGGGTCCATCACGTTGGAGAACCGCAGGCCGGTGATGCTCAGTTCCGGGTCCCAGCGGGTCAGCTGGATGGCCATCTGCTCCTCCAGGTGCTTCACCAGCGAGTAGGTGCTTTCGGGCCTGGCCGGGTATTCCTCATCCACCGGGATATAGGGAGGATCGACCTCGAACGGCAGTCCCAGCACCGTCTCGCTGGAGGCGTACACCACCTTCTTGATTCCGGCCCGGCGTGCGGCCTGGAAGACGTTGTAGGTGGCGAGCATGTTGTTCTCGAACGTGGCCGCGTCCGGCGCGTGGCCCGGAGCCGGAATGGCCCCCAGGTGCACGATCGCGTCGAAGCCCTCGTGGCGGTCGTCGAGGCCGAGGATGACGTCCAGGACCTGCCCGTAATTGCGCAGGTCAACCTCGGTGAAGCCGCGGCCCCGGGTGCCGGTGCGGTCCAGGTTGAGAACGTCGTGGCCGTCCTCGGTCAGCCTGCGAACCACGCTCCTGCCCAGTTTTCCGCTTCCTCCGGTTACAGCAACTCTCATCAGGAACTCCTCTGGGTAGTTGGCGGCCGGCGGTCATCCGCGACCGTGCGCCGCCGCCGTCGTCATTCCACCCTAGAGGCGCAGCGGTACGGATGCAGCCCTTCAGCATGGCCCTCTGAGTCCTAGGAAGGATCGCCCCTGCCTGCCGGCGGCCTTCAGCCGAGGCGGAGCAGCAGCAGGAGGGCGTTGGTGATGATGGTGAAGGCGGCCGGGGTGGCCGTCAAATGTGCTGCGACTGGCCCGGCAAACCAAGGCTCGGCCGGCCGAAGGGAAGCCTGCTCGGGCTGATGCCCAGGGACGCGTAATAGCCGCCGGCCACCATCGCGGCGAACCCGACGACGCCCAGGTAGACAATCTGCAAGGCGGCGCCGGCGATCACCGCAAGGAATCCGCAGACCACGCACAGGGCACCAAGAACCATTCGTCGCATCAGTGACCAGGACTGGCCCTCCATGCGCGCGGCGAATTGCGGATCGTCCTCGTGAAGCGACTGCTCCATCTGCCTGAGGATGTCCTTTTCATGTTCAGAAAGCGGCATCATTGACCTCCGAACCGGATTGATATTAAGGATCGTCCCTCGGACGGTTAAGTCAATAGAGCCGAAAGTCATGGAGGAAGTCCGGTGACTTTGGACCCTAGGCAAGGGGTCCCGGGCGGCGCACGCTGGAACCCATGAACACTGAAGAACGCATTGTGGTGGGCGTGGACGGCTCCGAGTTCTCCACAGCTGCCTTGCAGCTCGCCGGACGAATGGCCGGAAGCCTCAACGCCCCGCTGGAGATCATCACCTGCCTGGGCACTTCTGATTTTTACCTCGCTTCGCACATGCCTGCCGGGCGCGTCCCCAGCATGGAGGAACTCGAAGAGACAGCCAAGCGCCTGGTGGACCAGGCGATTGAGAGGGCCTTCGGGGCCGCGCCTCCGGCGCGGCTGTCCCGCACCGTGAAATTCGGTCCGCCGGCAAAGACCCTGATCGATGAAAGCCGCGATGCGCAGCTGCTGGTGGTGGGCCGACGGGGGGAAGGCGGGTTCCTCACCCAGGTCATGGGATCCGTCAGCGGAGCCTGCGCCGCGCACGCACACTGCCCGGTCCTCGTGGTGGGCCAGGACTCGAAGGTGGCGGAACCCGAACCGCGTCCCAAGTCCGGGTGAAGCCGGGCATCCCCGTGGCAGGCCCTCGGGCGTTCAGTGACTTTGTGCCCTGATCACGGTCCGCATCCACGCCATAACCTGAATGAATCAGCGCGGCACGCACCGCGCGCCAAGTCCCGGGAGCATCGTCATGAAAGCAACAACGGCGAGCATCATCGCAGGCGTGGTCCTCCTGCTGGCCGGCATCCTGTTGTTGTTGGACGCCCTGCGCGTCCTCGACACCGCAGTGCTGGTGTGGCCCTTCATCTTTGGCGCCGCCGGCGCAGCCTTCCTCGCCGTGTTTTCCAGGAGCCGCGCCAACTGGTGGGCAGCCATCCCGGGCTTTGTCCTCCTGGGGCTTGCCGCGGTGGTCACCACAACTCAGCTGTGGCCCGGTGCAGCGGGCGACGGTCCAGGTTCGCTGTTCTTCCTCTTCATCTCCGCCGGCTTCGCTGCCGTGTACCTCCGGGAACGGGCCAACTGGTGGGCGCTGATTCCCTGCGGCGTCCTGCTCACCCTTGCCCTGGTGGTGGCCTTGCCGCCGGCGCTGGACGGCACACCGGTGGCCGCAGTGCTGTTCCTGGGGTTCGCCGCGACCTTTGCCGCACTGACCCTCACCCCGGAGAGGATGAAGTGGCCGCTAATACCGGCGGCTGTGCTGGCCGTCCTGGGGCTGTCCTTCGCCATCCAGTCGGCCGTGAATTTCCGCACCATGGAGTACCTCACCGCCGTGGTGCCGCTGATAGCCGGCCTGTGCCTGCTGTACTACGCATTCCACAGCCGCCGAGGCGGCAGCCGGCACACGGGCCGAGCCGTAACGGATCAGATGAAGCCGGGACTGGGTGATGCTCACGGTGGCCACTGACCCAGCAATCGACAACACCGTTGTTGGGGGAACGCACGTATACATCCTGGACAGCCATGCCTTGGTCCGGACCGGACTCCGCGAACTGCTGGAAGAGGCACACTTCAAGGTGGTTGGCGAGAGCGGATCGGCTTCCGAGGCAAGCCGCCGGATCCCGGAACTGCATCCCGACCTCGTGGTGATCGGAGCCCACCTGCCGGATGGCACAGGCATCGAAGTGTGTCGGGAAATTCTCGCGGACAATCCCGGCGTCCGGTGCCTGCTCCTGAGCAGTTACGACGACGACCAGGCCCTCAGCAGCGCTGTGCTGGCAGGGGCGGCTGGCTACGTGCTCCGGCAGTTACCCGGGACCGCGCTCCTGGAGGGAATCCGCAGGGTGGCCACCGGCGAGTCCTTGCTGGAGCCCGGCACCGAACGCAAGGTCATGGAGGGCCTGTACAAAGCGCAGGTGGGCCGCAGGCACAGCGGCCTCAGCGCGCAGGAACTGAGGGTCCTGGCCCTCATGGGCGAGGGGCTGACCAACAGCCAGATCAGCGAGGAGACGCGCTTCGCCCGGACCACCGTGAAGATCCAGGTTGCCGGCATCCTGGCCAAACTGGGCTTTGAACTGCGCTGCTAGGGGTTAGCGATGCAGCCCGGGTCAGTTCGATGGGGCGGTCCACGTTAGTACGGTGCCGTGCCCGGGACTGCTCGTGATGGAGCATTCGCCGCCCAGTGCCACGGCCCGGTGCTTCATGTTGGCGATGCCGCTGACGCGTCCGGGGTTTTCAAACCCGCAGCCGTTGTCCGCAATCCGGAGTTCCACGGAGTCGGGGCGGGCGGTCAGCGAAATCTCGATTTCGTCCGCCCCGGAGTGCCGGACGGCGTTACTCAGTCCCTCGGACAGCACCGGCAGCAACTGCTCGACGACGGCGTCGGGCACCGCTTCGTCCACCGGTCCCGTCAGCTGGACCTTGGGGGAAAAATCAGAGTTCCGGATCCCTTCGTGAATGGTCCGCATGATGAGGCCGGTGAGCGGCTCCTTCTGGCCGTGGCCGGTCCGCATCGAGTAGATGGTGTCCCTGAGCTCATGGATGGTGCCGTCCAATTCGGCTGTTACGGCAGAGATCCGTTCCTGGGCCACGGGGTCCGGGATGTAACGACGCAGGCTCTGCATGCTCAGCCCCGCACCGAAGAGCCGCTGGATCACCAGATCGTGCAGGTCCCGCGCGATCCTGTCGCGGTCCGTGGACAGCAGCTGCTCTTCCCGCCGCCGCCGTGCCCGGGCCAGCCCGAGTGCCAGGCCCACCCGGGAGCCGAAAACGGCGCAGGACTGCAGGTCGGACTGGAGGTACAACGGGCCTCCTGCGGGACGTGCCAGGATCAGCAGGCCGCGTTCGCTGCTCTTGCGTCCCAGGGCCGCCACCAGCAAAGGGCCAAGTTTCTCGTCCGTTCCCGGTCCGAAGACCTCGTTCGCGTTCCTGACGAGGGCGGAAGTCCCGGTTTCCAGGACGTCGGCGATGATCTCGGAAGCCGGCAGCTCCTGGCCGGCAGGAAGGGACTGGACGCCCACCATGGTCCGGCACCGCTGCGTGCCGTCGGCATCCGGGTAGGCAATCACGGCGAGGATTGAATCGGAGACGGTCAGTGCCCGCTCGGCCACGAGGTCCAGGTTGTCGGTTTCGCCGGGGAACATTGCCGAACTCAGCTGGTCACTGACCTCCAGCCCGGCCTCCAGCCAACGCTGCCGGCGTCGGGTGTCCTCGTACAGGCGGGCGTTCTCGATGGCCACGCCGGCAGCCGCCGCCAACGCGGAAGCGAGTTCCTGGTCCTCTGCGGTGAAGGGGCCGCCGTCGAGCTTCTCCGTCAGGTAGAGGTTTCCAAAGACGGAACCGCGGACCCTGACCGGCACCCCCAGGAATGTCTTCATGTCGGGATGGTTGGGCGGGAAGCCGCTGGCCATTTCGTGTGCACCCAGATCGTCCAGCCTCAGTGCCTCGGGCTGGCGGATCAAATGCCCCAGTACCCCGCGTCCCGTGGGGAGGTCGCCGATCAGGCGGACGCCGTCGTCGTCGATGCCCACGGTGATGAAGTGCCCCAGCTCATGGTCGGCGTCAATCACGCCAAGCGCGCCGTAGCGCGCTCCCACCAGCTCGCAGGCCGACTGCACCACACGGTCCAGGACGGCTTCGAGGCTGAGGTCTTCGGTGAGCGAAACCACGGCGCCAAGCAGGCCCTGCATCTGGTCCTGGGCGCGCACCAATTCATCTGCCCGGGCCACGAAGTCGCGCAGCAGGTCCTCAGTGCGCCGGCGGATGGGTTCACGCCACATGGCGTCCCCGAAGGCAAGGACCCCGGAAGAGGTCGTCGGCTAATTCGACGGCAGGCACGGCGGAAGGTGCGCCGCCATTCAGGCGGCCATAGGAAGATTTGTTTGACCGATACGTTCTGACTACCGGAAGGTCCGGGCTCATGCGACTCCCCACAGCAGCGAGACACACACGGCGGACTGCTTCACCGAGTTCTATTGCATCAACCCCAGACTGATACCAACACAGTACCAAGGCCGACACAGGGGCTCAATAGACAGCCTAACGGGACTAAAGGCACTGGGCATCCGTCCGCACGGCTGGGAACCTAATCGAGCGGCATACCGCGGCGTCCCCGTGTGCGAGGAGTTGATCCAACGTGCGTATCGGACTGATCGCTCCCCCTTGGCTGCAGGTCCCCCCGCCCCGTTATGGCGGCACCGAAGTGGTGGTTGACGGGCTGGCCCGCGGACTCGTTGCCGCCGGTCATGACGTGCTGCTGGCCGCCCCGGCAGGAAGCACCTGCCCGGTTCCCCTGGTTCCGGACATGCCGGAGCCCAGCTTCGGTTCAGCGGCCACCTGGTCCGCTGGAGCCGAGCTCTACCATGTGGCCCGGGCCTACGCCGCTTTGAAGGACGTGGACCTCGTCCACGACCACACCGTTGCCGGACCCTTCTTCCGCTATCGCCCGGCCTCGCTGCCCGTCGTCACCACCAACCACGGGCCGTTCAGCTCGCGCCTCGGCGACCTCTACCGGCTGATGGGTCCGGATGTCGCCATGGTGGCCATTTCGCATCGGCAGGCAGCGGATGCCGCCGGCGTGCGGATCGCCCGGGTGATCCATCACGGAATCGACGTTGACGCCGTGCCGGTGGGAGACGGCGCCGGCGGATACGCGGCCTTCCTCGGGCGGATGAGCCCGGACAAAGGGCCGCGGGAGGCCATCCTCATCGCGCGGCAGGCCGGGTTCAGGCTTCTGCTGTCCGCCCGTATCCAGGGCCGGGAGGAACAGGAATATTTCGACAGCCGGATTGCCCCGCTCCTTGGGCTGGAGGTGGAGTTCCTCGGAGAACTCAATGTCGCGGAAAAATATCAGCTCATGGGCGGTGCAGCCGCGTTCCTCAACCCGATCCAGTGGCCCGAACCGTTCGGCCTGGTGATGATCGAAGCGCTGGCAACGGGCACCCCCGTGGTGGGCACCGGTTCCGGGGCGGCCCCTGAAATAGTGGACGACGGCGTCACCGGTTACCTCCGGACCGGCATCGACGACCTCGCCGAAGCCCTGTCCCTGGCCCCCGGCCTGGACCGGGCTGCCTGCCGCCGGGCTGCTGAGCTGCGCTTCAGCGTGGGCCGGATGGTGGCCGATCACGTTGCATTGTATGAGGAGATACTGCGGGACAATCGGCTGGATCAGTCCCCGGGCCCCTCCGCGTCTGGCTGAAGGTAGCGGAGGAACCAGTCCCTGGCCAGCGCCGCAGCTTCCGACAACGTGCCGGGCTCCTCGAAAAGATGCGTGGCCCCCGGAACCACGGACAGTTGGCTGGGACAGCGGAGCAGTGCCTGGGCCCAGCGGTTGAGCTCCAGGACCTCCCGGTCCGCCCCGCCCACTATCAGGAGCGTGGGGGCACGGACGGCTGAGAGCCTCTCACCGGCGAGATCCGGACGGCCGCCCCGCGACACCACCGCACCAATGCGGACGCCGGGCTCCGCCGCCGCCCACAAAGCGGCCCCGGCCCCCGTGCTCGCGCCGAAGTACCCCACGCGGCTCCCCGCTGTGTCCGGCCGCCCGGCGAGCCATTCCGTTGCCCCCGTCAGCCGGCCTGCAAGCAGTCCGATGTCGAAAACATTGGCCCGGTTGAGTTCCTCGGCCGGGGTGAGCAGGTCCAGCAGCAAGGTTCCCAGCCCTGCCCGCTGGAGGAACGCCGCCACAAAACGGTTGCGGGGACTGTGCCGGCTGCTGCCGCTGCCGTGGGCGAACACCACGACGGCGGCGCCCTCCACCGGCAGGTAGAGGTGCCCCTGGAGCCGCACCGTTCCCGCATCGATCTGGACGTCTTCATCGACGGCAGTCCCGTTGGCTACGGCCTGGGCGCGGTGCAGCCGCTTGGCTGCCGCGTCGAGCAGCAGCACCACTTCGGCGTCGTCGGTCGGCGAGAAGTCACGGTAGTGGTACCCGACGGCGGTGAACTGGCGCGGCGTTGCCAGGCAGACCACCTCATCCGGTTCCGTGAGGTCCGCAAGCGTGTCCGCCGGCGCCACCGGAACCGCCAGGATCACCCTGGCGGCGCCCAGCTGCCGGGCGATGTGGCACGCAACGCGGGCTGTGGACCCGGTGGCGATGCCGTCGTCGACGATCACCGCGGTGCGTCCCTTCAGATCCTCACGGGTCCGGCCTTTCCTGAACCGGGCCACCCGCGACTCGAGCAGGGCGCGCTCCCGGTCTTCAACGGCGTCAAGCTCGGCCTGCGTCACGCCAACGCGGGAAATGATGTGCTGGTCAAGCACCCGGGCACCGCCCTCGCCTATGGCTCCCATGGCCAGCTCGGGCTGGAACGGAACGCCAAGCTTCCGCACCACGATCACGTCCAAGGGTGCGTCCAGTGCGGTTGCCACCTCGAACGCCACCGGAACGCCGCCCCGGGGCAGCCCCAGGACCACGATGTTCTGACCGCGCAGGTATTCGAGCCGCTGCCCCAGCCGCCGTCCCGCTTCAACCCTGTCCTCGAAAATGCTCATGGCCAGCCGTTCGCCTCGTGGCTCAAGGCCGCCATTCGGATCCGGTGGGCCGGCGGTGGGAAGCTCGGCGTGGAGGGACGGACTGCGGCCGCTTTTCTCCAACTATCCGGCAGGTAGCGGCCCGTTGCGAGGGACTTTCGGCCCGGATTCGACGGGCATCGGAGACGGCATCGGAGACGGGCATCGGAGCCATCCTTCGCGGCGGACGGACCGCCGGTGGGCCTTGTCACACGAGTCCGGAGCCCGGCAACTGATGTATATAATTTCCCGGTACGGTTTAGCAGAGAGCCGTTGGATAGTTCTACGATCCGGCTTCTCTGCCTGCTACCCGCGTTGCGACCGACAGGGTGGGCGGCCGCGTTGCCGGTTCGTTTTGACCTGAACGAAACGGCAGCAAGAACATCGTGGCCAGCGAGTCGACCGCAAACACCGCAACGTCCATCAGCCAGCACCTGAACGAAATGGTGTTGAACAGCTCGGATGTCGAGCAATTCCTCCACGAACTCGCACGCGTCTCCGCGCGCAGCCTCTCCGAATCGGGGGACGCCGTCCTGTGCGGTATCACGCTGCTCCGGCACCGGAAGGCGGCCACCGTGGCCAGCAGCAGCCCGGAGGCACAGGCGATGGACGAAATCCAGTACGCGTTTGGAGACGGCCCGTGCATGACCGCCTCCCGCGACCAGGTGACAGTGCACATCAAGGACCTTGAAACCCACGAACGCTGGCCGACGTACTCCGCCACGGTCCTGGGGCACGGAGTCCGGTCCATCCTCGCCATACCCTTCCAGCTTGAGGGCGACACCCGCGCTGCACTGAACCTCTACTCCCACCGCCCCGGCCGGTTTGAGGGCAAGGTCCTGGAGCTCGCCGAGGATTTTGTCAGCCAGACGTCCATGGCCCTCCGGCTGGCCGTGCGGTTCGCCCACTTCAGCGAGACGGCGGCGAACCTCAAGGCAACGCTGGAGTCCCGCACCGCGATCGACGTTGCCATCGGGATCATCATGGCCCAGAACCGGTGCAGCCAGGAGGAAGCCTTTGAGCTCCTGAAGGCGGCCTCGAGTGCACGGAACGTCAAACTGCGCGGCGTGGCAACGGCCATTGTCGATTCCCTGGGCCAGGGCCCGACGAGGACGCACTTCGAGCTATAACGGGTCAGAACATCGGCAGCAGGAACCCGGCAACCATGGCCGCCGCGCCGATGCCGCTCAGGATCCAGCCGAGGATTCCGGCCGTCTCGCCGCGCACCTCCGGGGCACTGGTCCGCCAGCGGGTGGGCGTCTTCACCGCGTAGTGGATGGTGACGGCGTCCCCCGGGGCCATATGCCGGATGTCATACGGGGACATGGGCGCGTTGTGAACCTCGTGGTGGTGGTCGTACCAGCGAAACCCCACGCCGCTCTCGTCGGAGTAAACCACGCCCTCCGACTGGGTCCACTGATCCTCGAACCGCCTGATCGTCTCCACGACCACCAGAAGAATCAGGCCGGCAGGCAGGCAAATCCAGGTCAGCACTTCCAGGATGGGGCCTGCAATGTCAAGAACTCCGGGCATGGTCACGATGCTACCGTTCCCGCGCATTCACGGGCCACAATCGTCACCGCGCCAGGGCGGGTCACAAGCCCGGCCGACGTGCCACACTAAGGACTACGAGCGGGGCATGCCTAAGGGAGCAACACACATGGTGACGGGGCAACGCACCCACCGGTTTGGCAAAGACAGGTGGCGAGGGAACGGCCTGTCCAGCGCGGACGTCTCCGAACGTGTCCGCGGAGGCCTGACCAACCTGGTCTCCAACACATCAAGCCGCAGCCTGTGGGACATCTTCCGTGCGAACGTCCTGACGCTGTTCAATGCCATTGTGGCCGGCAGCTTCGTGCTGCTCCTGGCCTTGGGGCAGTGGCAGGACGCCCTCTTCGGCTTCGCCGCCGTCGGAAACGCCGTCATCGGGGTGGTCCAGGAGTACCGGGCCAAGAAGTCGCTGGACCGGCTTGCGGTGCTGAACTCCCCGCACGCACGGGTCCTGCGGGACGGCGCCATCCAGGACATTCCCACGGCCGAGGTGGTCCTTGACGACGTCATCCTGCTCTTCGCCGGAGACCAGGTGCCCGCGGATGCCACCGTGTTCGATGCCAACGGGCTGGAAATCGACGAATCCCTCCTCACCGGCGAATCCAACCCCGTGGACAAAGAAGCGGGGTCCGAGGTGCTGGCCGGGTCCAGTGTTGTGGGCGGCCAGGGCCGGGCACAGGTTGTCCGCGTGGGGGACGACTCCTTCGCCGGCAAGCTCACGACGGCGGCCAAGCGTTTTTCCCTGGTCAACTCGGAAATCCGCACCGGCCTTAACCGGGTCCTGCGCTGGATCACGTGGGGCCTGCTCCCGGTCATGGCCGTCGTCGTCAACGGGGAGATGCACGCCCAGGGAGGCTGGAGCCAGGCGCTGGCCACGGGCGCCTGGAAGACCGCCGCGGTCGGCGCCGTGGCCAGTGTCATCGCCATGGTTCCGCTGGGCCTGGTGCTCATGGCCAGCGTCGCTTTCGCCCTGGGCGGGCTGCGGCTCGCGCGCGACAAGGTCCTCATCCAGGAACTGGCAGCCGTGGAAGGGCTGGCCCGGGTGGACATGCTTTGCCTGGACAAGACCGGCACCCTCACTGAAGGACGAATCATTTTCGACGGCAAGCACGACGCCGGCGCCGCACCGGTGCCAGGGTGGAAGGAGGCGCTGGGCTGGTTCGGGGCCGACCCCGATGCAAACGCCACCGCCCGCTGCCTCGCCGCCGTCTACAAGGACGACGGCGTCCCCCGGCCGGTATCCTCCGTCCCCTTCGCGTCGTCCCGCAAATGGAGCGCGGTCAGCTTCACCGAGGGGTCCGCACCCGGTGCCTGGGTGCTGGGCGCCCCGGAACTCGTCCTCGGGCCCACCACGCCGGGACACGTCCAGGCCCTGTCCTCCGCGGCCGGGCTGGCATCATCCGGCCTCCGGACCCTGGTTCTGGCCCATGCGGGGCAGCCCATGGCGCCCCGGGAAGCGGAGGAGGCAGCCCTGCCGTCCGTGCTGGTGCCCGCCGCATTACTGACATTCCGCGAAAAGATACGGCCCGACGCCGCCACGACTCTCGCCTACTTCCGGAAACAGGGCGTGGACCTCCGCATTATCTCCGGTGACGATCCGCGGACCGTGGCGGCAGTCGCCCGCGCCGTGGGCCTGGACTCCACAGACGGCTACGATGCCCGCGAGCTGCCGGAAGATCCCGAACTCATGGCGGACGTCCTGCAGGACCACAAGGTCTTCGGCCGGGTCACCCCCGCGCAAAAGAAGGCGATGGTCGCTGCACTGCGCAGCCGGGGCCACGTAGTGGCCATGACCGGCGACGGCGTCAATGACGCCCTGGCACTGAAGGAGGCGGACATCGGGATTGCGATGGGTACCGCCGCCGCGGCCACCAAGGCCGTTTCCCGGCTGGTCCTGTTGGACGGCCGATTCGACAGGCTACCCGGCGTCGTGGCTGAGGGACGGCGGGTCATCGCCAACATCGAGCGCGTCTCCATGCTGTTCCTGGCCAAGACAGCGTATGCCATTGTCCTTTCGGTGGTCTTCGGCGGTTTGCTGTGGGGCTTTCCGTTCCTGCCGCGACAACTCTCCGCCACCGACGGGCTCACCATCGGCATTCCCGCCTTCTTCCTGGCCCTCATGCCCAATACCAGGCTGTACAGGCCCGGCTTCCTCAAACGCTCCCTGACCTTTGCCGTGCCTGCCGGCCTCATCATCACCGCCGCCGTCCTTGCACTGAATACCTACGCGGCGATCGCAGGCGTGTACGGGGAGGACTCCGTGCGGACCGGGTCGGTCATGGTGCTCGCCCTCGTGGCACTCTGGGTTCTCGTGGTGCTCTCCCGGCCGCTCAACCGCTGGCGTCTCCTCATCGTCGCCTCCATGTATGCCGGCCTCCTCGCGCTGCTCACCGTGCCCGTCATCGCGGATTTCTTCGGCATCTCGTGGCCGCCGGACGAGCTCCGCAACGCCGCCCTGCTGGCGGCGCTTGGCGGATGCGCCGCCGTCGAGCTCGTGTTCCGGATACGCCGCCGCCTCAACGTCTGACGGCGCGCCAGCCGCGGCGCCGTGGACTCAAAACTCCGCATGGCACGGTTGCAGGCCGGTTGCACCTAGGGTGGAGGGGCAACGGTAGGCATCCGCCCGCCTGCGACTGATCAACTGATTGAGGAAACAAACATGGGTTTGGGCGACAAGATCAAGAACGCTGCCGAGAAAGCAATCGGCGAGGCCAAGGAAGCACTGGGCAAGCTGACCAACAACAGCAAGCTCGAGACCGAGGGCAAGATTGATCAGGGCACGGCCGACGCGAAGCACGCCGCCGAGGACGTCAAGGACACCATCAACGACAAGTAGTCGTTACCTGACGGCCGGGATGCGGAGACTTCCGCGTCCCGGCTTTTTCGTGTCCCGGCCAGGCCTGCCGGGACCTTCGCCCCTTCCATTCGAGGGCGGCCGCGGCCAGTCTGGTCACATGGCAGCCTGCCGCGGGGGGAACCGACAACGGCGGGCAATGATCGGTACAGGCGGCGACAGCCATGGACGGGCCAGTGGTGCACATCAGCGGTTTCCGGATGGACTTCGCGGACACCACCGTGATCCGCGACCTGTCCTTCGATGTCCGGGCCGGAGAGACGTTCGGGTTCCTGGGCAGCAACGGCTCGGGCAAGACCACCACCATCCGCGCCCTCCTGGGCCTCTACGAACCCACGGCCGGGGTCCTCCACATCAACGGGCGGCCCTTCAAACCCGAGCACGGCAGCAGGCTGGGCTATCTTCCGGAGGAACGCGGGCTCTACAAGAAGGAAAAGGTCATGGACGTCATGACCTACTTCGGCCGACTCAAGGGAATGGACCGGCATGCGGCGCGGCAGTGGTCCCTGGCCTACCTGGACCGGGTGGACCTGGCCGGCAAGGCCGCCACCCAGGTGGACAAGCTCTCCAGCGGCGAGCAGCAGAAAGTCCAGCTCGGCGTCACCATCATGAACCGTCCGGAGCTCCTTATCCTCGATGAGCCCACCAAGGGCTTCGACCCCGTGAACCGCCGGCTGCTGATGGACATCATCGGGGAGCAGAAGAACGACGGCGCCACCGTGGTCATGGTGACCCACCAGATGGAGGAAGTGGAGCGGCTTTGCGACCGCATCATCCTCCTGAAAGACGGCACGTCGGAGGCCTACGGCACCATCGATGAGGTCCAGAACAAATACGGCGGCCGGATCGTCCGCATCCGGCACGCCGGGCCCATTCCTCCGTCCCCCCATTACGAGGTGACGCTGGAAGAGACCAACTATGCGGAGCTCTCCATCAGCGACGACAGCGATGAAGCGGCCATCCTGCGGGAACTCATGGACGCCGGCCTGGTCATCCGCAGTTTCACCACCACCAAAATCTCGATGGAGGACATCTTCATCCGTGTCTACGGGGACCCCACCCGGCCGCCGTCGTCCGTTACCGGCCGTGCGCCGGCAGTACGGGGTGCGTAGCCATGGCGCAGCACAACCTTGGAACGGTCATCAGCTTCGAATTCGTGCGCACCGTCACCAAGGTGCGCTTCTGGATCGGCACCCTGTCCGTGCCCGTCATCATGGCGGTGGTGTTCGGGATGATCTTCCTCAGCAACACCAGCACCAGCACCGCAGCCGAGGCCCAGAAGAACGCCCAGTTCAGCATCACCTACCTGGACGCCTCCGGCCTCATCACGCCCGCTGACGCGGCCGCGTTCGGTGCCGTTCCCGCAGCCTCGTCCGACGCCGGGATACGGGACGTGCAGTCCGGCGCCGTCGATGCCTATTTCGAGTTCCCCGCCCGCCCCGAGACCACTGCGGTGAAGGCGTACGGCGCGGACCGGGGACTGTTCGAGAACGGCAAATACGCCGCCGTCGCCCAGGCCATGCTGGCCCGCGCTGTGGCCGTCAAAATCGGCTCGCCCCAGCTGTCCAGCCTCGCATCAGGATCGGCGCAGGTGGACACCTTCACCTACCAGGGGTCCGAGGTGTCCGGGGGCCTGAACTCCGTCATCCCGCCGATGGCATTCCTGGTGGTTTTCTACGGACTGGTGGTGCTCCTCGCCGGCCAGATGCTGAACTCCACCCTGGAGGAGAAGGAGAACAGGGTCACCGAAATGATCCTGACAACACTCAAGCCCACCACCCTCATCACCGGAAAAGTGCTGGCCCTGTTCATGGTGGGCCTGGTGCAGGTGGCAGTCTTCACCTCCCCCATCCTGATCGGCGCCCTTTTCTATCGGGACGCCATGAGCATCCCGGAATTCGACGCGTCGCAGCTCGCCTTCGACCCCCTGCGCATGACCGTCGGCCTGCTCATTCTCGTGGGCGGCTTCGCCTTGTTCACCACCACGCTGGTGGCCATCGGCGCCGTGATGCCCACGGCCAAGGAAGCCGGAAATTTCATGGGCGTGATGATCGCCCTGATCTTTATTCCCTTCTACTCCGTCAGCCTGGTGGTCTCCGAGCCGCACTCCCCGATCGTTCAGGTCTTCACCTACTTCCCGTTCTCCGCCCCGGTTACCGCGCTGCTGCGGAACGCCTTCGGCTCTTTGAACATCGTGGAAGCGGCCGTCGTGATCGCCATCCTCTACCTCGGGGCTGCTCTGATGCTCCGGATGGCCGTGCGGCTCTTCCAATACGGGTCCATCTCCTACACCTCGAAGGTCAGCATCAGGACCGCCCTCAAAGCAGGATCCCGGCATGCCGTGGCCGGCCCCGCAGAGCACCCGGCGAAGAAGTAGGCGGACCTTGCGCCTGATATTCCTGGGTGACGTGATGCTGGGCCGCCTGGTGAACCGGCAGCTCAGGACCGTCCCGCCGGCCTTCCCCTGGGGCGATACGCTCCCCGTCCTGGCACAGGCGGACATCCGGTTCGCCAACCTCGAATGCGTCCTGGCCGACGGCGGGACGCCGCAACCGGGGAAAGTGTTCCATTTCCGTTCGGACGCCCGCAACACGGCCGTCCTGACCGCGGCGGGCATCGACGCCGTCTCGCTCGCCAACAACCATGTGCTCGACTACGGCGCGGACGCCTTCCGGGAGACGCTGCCCGCACTGGACCGCAGCGGAATCCTGCACGCCGGCGCGGGGCCGGACCTGGAGACCGCGCGAAGGCCGGCGATCAGGCGGGCGGGTCCGGCCGCCGTCGGGCTCATTGCCTTCACGGACAACGAGCCGGACTGGGAGGCGGGGCCGCACCGGCCCGGGGTCTACTACGTGCCGGTGGACGCGCGGCAGCACGACGACGGAAGGGTCCATGACCTGCTGGCGCTGGTCCGCCGCACCAAGGCCCGGGCCGATCTGCTGGTGGTGTCGGCACACTGGGGCGGCAACTGGGGAGCCGAGGTGCCGTCCGCCCACCGGGACCTGGCACGGGCGCTGGTGGATGCCGGGACCGACGTCGTGTTCGGCCATTCGGCGCATATCTTCCGCGGCGTCGAGCTTTACCGGGGCAGGCCCCTGATCTACAGCGCCGGTGATTTCATTGACGACTATGCCGTGGACCCAGGGGAGCGCAACGACCAGTCGTTCATCTTCTGCCTGGACACCGCCGGGGGTGTGCCTTCCCGGCTGCAGCTCCATCCAACGGTCATCGCCGGGTTCCAGGTGCGGCTGGCCGGAAAAAGCTCACGCCACATCGCAACGCGGATGCAGGGACTCAGCGCCCAGCTGGGAACGCAGAGCCGATGGATTGACGAATCGAACGTGCTGGAAGTACCGGTGGACAGTTAGTCCCGTTTGTCCCGTTCGGTGAATTCCTCATCGAGGTCGTAATGCCTGAATTCGGTCTCCGGATTCGGTTCGCCTTCGGCCACGTATTCGTAATCCAGCTGGCGCTGGATCTGGCTGTCGAGGACCTGGAGTTCCGTGTCCTCGACCTCTGAGAGATCTTCCGGGAACTCGTCTTCCGGGGTGAGATGCAGCTTCTCGGTCATTTCGTGCCTCTCTTGGCCAGGAACTGGGGTGCTGTTCTGGCAGCATCCTGGCATTTCCCAGATTATCCGCCTCTGTCAGGTGGCGGAAGACCGGCCAGCGGAAGTCTGCGCGCCGCCCTTCCCCCGCCCCGTTGCCCGGTCAGCGGCCATGGATGGTCCTGGCCTTCCTCTTCCGCCCGCCGCGGACCAGCTGTCCGCGCAGGGGGCGGGCCACCGGGGTGCTGAAGCGGGCCGCGCGGCGGGAAATGTGGTGCGTGGGCCGCCGGCGCGGAATGACGGCCGGCCGGACCGGAGGCTGTTGGGCTGTGCGGGCAAAGAACCATCTCTTGGCGAATTCGACCATGACCAGATACACCACCGTCATTCCCAGCAGCGCCAGGAAGAAAGGCGTGGGCAGCGGGTCGAACCCCAAAACACCGGCCAGCGGAGACAGCGGGAGGAAGATGCCCAGCGCCACCACGCCCAGGGATGCGCCCAGCAGGCCGGCCGAAGGCCGGCTCCGCAGGAACGGAACCCGCCGGGTGCGGATGGCAAAAATGATCAATGTTTGCGTGGCGATCGATTCGATGAACCAGCCGGCCCGGAATTCGCCGGGCACCGCGTTGAACACAAACAGCATCAGGGCGAAGGTGCCAAAGTCGAACAGGGAGCTGATGGGTCCGAAGAGGAACATAAAACGCCGGATGAAGCCGATGTTCCAGTGCGACGGGGCCAGCAGCTGTTCCTTGTCCACGCGGTCGCCCGGGATGGCCAGCTGGCCGGTGTCGTAGAGCAGGTTGTTCAGCAGGATCTGCCCGGGCAGCATCGGCAGGAAGCTCAGGACGACGGAGGCCGTGGCGGCACTGAACATGTTGCCGAAGTTGCTGGAGGTTCCCATCAGCACGTACTTGATGGTGTTGGCGAAGATCCTCCGCCCTTCCATCACCCCCTCCGCCAGCACGCCGAGGTCCTTATCCAGCAGGACAACGTCGGCGGCATCCTTTGCCACATCGGTGGCGCTGTCCACGGAGATGCCGATGTCCGCCGCGTGCAAGGCCAGCGCGTCATTGACGCCGTCGCCCATGAACCCGACGGACCCCCCGCTTTGGCGCAGCAGGCGGATGATCCGGGCCTTCTGCTCCGGCGAGACACGGGCGAAGATGCTCGCCTCGCGGGCCGCCGCGGCCAGTTCGGCGTCAGAGAGAGCTTCCACCTCGGCGCCGGTGAGCGTGCCGCCGGAGAGCACCCCGAGCTCGTCACAGACCTTCTCGGCAACCTTGGCGTTGTCCCCGGTGGCAATCTTGACCGTGATGCCGAGCATTTCGAGCTGGTCCAGTGACGCCCTGGCATTGGCTTTGGGCCGGTCCAGGAAGACCAGCAGCCCCTCCAGAACCAGGTCCGTCTCGTCGGAGGGTTCAATCGCTGTCATTCCTCCGGCGGCCCGGCTTGCAACGGCCACCACGCGGGATCCCGCGTTGAACTGTTCGTCCAGCATCGCCTGCACGCCTGACGGGGTGTCCACGCAGAGCGCCAGGACATCTTCCGGCGAGCCCTTGGTGACCAGCCGCGCCGCCCCGCCGTCCTCACTGACCAGCACGCTGGTCCGGCGCCGAAGGTGGTCGAAATCAATGACGTCGAGCCGTTCATAGCGGTCCGGCAGGAACCCGGCCGCGTCAGCGGAGGCCCAGAGCGCCGTGTCCAGCGGGTTCAGCCCCACTGTGGAGACCTTCGCTTCCGAGTACTCCGCTTCCGTGGCGAGAAGTCCCAGCGTCAAGAGGGCACCCGGCGACACTCCCTCCCTGGCGGGCAAGGCAGCGGTGAAGCTGATCCTGCCTTCGGTAAGGGTGCCGGTCTTGTCCGTGACCAGCACGTCCATGTCCCCGAGGTCCTCAATGCACACCAGCCGTTTGACCAGCACCTTGCGTTTGGCCAGCTGACGTGTGCCCGTGGCCAGGCTGGTGCTCACAACGGCCGGCAACAGCTGCGGGGTGATTCCGACGGCGATGGCCAGCGAGAACAGCAGGGATTCAATGACGGGCCGCTGTAACAGGAGGTTGGCGATGAAGATCAGCGAGGTAAGGACTATGGCCACCTGCAGCAGCAGGTAGGAGAAGCGTTTCAGGCCGAACTGGAACTCGGTCTGCGGCTGCCGCTCGCCAAGCCCCAGGGCGATCCTGCCGAATTCGGCCCGCCCGCCCGTGGCCACCACCACCCCTGTGCAGCTCCCCGATTGGACCACCGTCCCCATGAACAGGCAGGACGTCAGGTCCGCGAGCGCGACGGCGCCGGTGACCGGCGCGGGGTCCTTGCTGACCGGTAGGGATTCGCCGGTCAGGATGCTTTCGTCGCAGAGCAGGTCCTTGGCCGTCAGCAGCCTGATGTCGGCGGGGACGATCGCACCGATGGCCAGATGCACGACGTCGCCGGGCACCAGGGCGGTGACGCCGACTTCGTCCAGGGTCCCGTCGCGGAGGACGGCGGCCAGGTGGGTGACGCGTGAGTGCAGCGCCTCGGCGGCGCGTTCGGCCCGGAACTCGTTGGTGAAGCCCAGACCGACGCTGACCAGCAGGATCACGCCGATCACGATGGAGTTCGTGGCGTCCCCCAGGAAGAGCGACAGCCCGGCGGTGATGGCCAGAAGGATCAGGATGGGGCTGCCCAGTTGCCGGCCCAACACGGACCATCCGCTGGCTTGATGCGTCCGCACGGCGTTGGGGCCAACGGCAGCCAGCCGTTTGGCGGCTTCCCCGCTGGCCAGCCCCCCGCTGCCGGATCCCAACTGGTCCAGGACCTCTTCCACGGGAAGCTGTGCGGCGTGCGCCATCGTCACTTGCCCGGGAAACCCCGCCTGGACACGGGAGTCCGGCACGTGGAGTTCCGGCACGCTAGGACAGCCGCCACACGTAGGCGTAGGGCTGCGGGAACTGCGTGATCCGGAAAGCCCTGATCACGATCCTGGCCTGCCCCGGCGGCATGCCCGTCCAGAGCACCTGTTCCACGTTGTTGCGGCGGTCGAAGCCGGCAGTCGTTCCTGAGTTTCCGTGGCGCTCGCTGCCGTCGGCTGCCAGCACAATGAGGTCGAGGTCGTTCTGCAGCTGCGGGCCGGGCGGATCGGACCACACGAGGGTGATCTTCAGGGTCACCCCGGCTGCGGTCAGCGCCGGTTCCGCGACCGGACCCCGGTTCCGCCTCCCTTTCGCGGCCGCCTTGGGGATTTCCTCGGGGATGTCGATGGTGAAGGAGTCCTCCTGCCCCTGCTCCAGCGGTCCGCCTTCGCCCAACCCGGCATTGCCGGGCTGCCCGGGCAAGACTACGGACCGGGCCAGGTTGACCCGGCCCCACCCGGAGTTCCCGTTCGGAGATTCCCCGGCCTCGCTGGGGTTGTACTGTCCCGGCAAGACGTCGGCGCCGTTGACGAGGAGGGCTTTGATGAGGGCAGCGCTTGGCGCGTTGAGGCCGTTCTTCACCAGGGTCTCACGCAGCACCGCGGCGCAGCCGGCCACCAGCGGCGTCGCCATGGACGTCCCGGAGTCGAAGAAGAACAGCGGGTCGGTGGAGGTGCCGAAGGTGTTGCCCATCGGGGCGTTCCGGGAGAGCGTGGACAGGATGCTGGTTCCCGGCGCCACGACATCCGGTTTGATACGCCCTTCCTTGGTAGGTCCCCGGCTGGAGAAGGCCACCATCCCGTCCGGATTGTTGGCTTGCTTGTCCCTCTTCACGGGATTCGCGGGGAAGTCGCCGGGCCAGTAGGTCCCGTAGGCGGGCGCGAATTCCTTGCGGAGGCTTTCGCTGGCACCTACCGTGATGCAGTTCTTCGCAGCGGACTGGGAACCGATGGAGTTCGAGTCCACCGTGCCGTCGCTGTTGCCGTCCACGCCGTCATTCCCGGCCGCAAAGCAGATCACCTGGTCCGGGTGGTTCCACACGAATTCGTCGATCTCCCGGGAACTCGCGTCGTACGGAAGGTTGAGTCCGGGCACGCCCCAGGAGTTCGTGTGCACGCGTGCGCCGTCGTCGTACGTCTTTTGGAAGAGGTCGTTGAGGTTGACCGGGATGCCGCCCAGGCCGCCGTTGGAGTCGAGGAGGCTCTGCAGGATCAGCAGGGCCTCCGGCGCCGTGCCCTCAATCGCTCCGCCCATGGTGGCCGAGTTTCCCCGGCCCAGCACGGAGCCGGCCACGTGGGTACCGTGGCCGTGCGGATCGTCTGCCTTGTCCGGCGCCGTGCGGCCCAGTGCGTAGAGCGTCTGGACCCGTCCGGTGAATGCCGGGTGCGGGTTGGCGGCGTCTCCGGTGTCAAAGCCGGTATCGGCAACCGCCACCACCTCGCCGTCGCCCCGGTACGTTGTCCCGTTGAACTGCACGTCGGCGTTCAGGATCTCGCGTGCCACATTGTTGAAAAGCTGGCGCTCGCGCACCGGATGGATCTCGCGGATCTCATCGATTGCGGCAAGGTGCGGGAGCTGGCCGACCGACGTGGTGATGCGCAGCTTGCCCGGCGTCACCGCCACGGCGTCGGGCTCCACCCTGGCGGCCGCGGCCACCCGGGCGATCAGCTCCGGGCCGGCCTCGATGCCCGCGTGCAGGAGCAGGTCCACTCGTTCCAGCCGCCGGTCCGGATGCGGTTCATGGTCCGCAAGCGACCGGACATTGCCCGTATCCGCACCGCGCGGCAGCAGGGGCGGCGGGATCTTGAAGACACGGGAGTAGACGTCCGCCCAGCTCACGAACGGCAGGGCGCGCACGCGGTTCAGGTCTGCCGGCGGGAACGCCGCCAGGTAGGTGTTGTCCGAGACGTATTCCTGCATCTCGACGTCGATGCCGGCCAGTTCCGCTCGCTGTTCCGCCGTCAGCGGCTCCGCCGTCTGGATGAGGATGTGATCCGACTCCGAGGCGTCCTCGGCAACCAGCCCGGCATCACGCAGGGCTCGGTTCTGTTTGATCGGATCAATGGTGATGCCGTTGATGGTGATTTCAGACATTAAATTGTGCCTCCAGGCGATCCGCCGATAAAGCGCCGCCGGAAACAGCCTCGGCACCCGGCGGCCGCATGCGTTCTAGAAGGAGACCCAGGCCCCCGCCGAGCGGGGCCCCGGAAGGTGAGCGTCAGCTTACGCCCGGCGCCCTAGGCGGTCAACGCCGCATGCGTTGCCGGCAAGCATGTGATGCAGGGCACACAAGAAATTCCACCGAAATGATTGCCTTGCGGCCCGGCGGTCAGCCACACTAAGGGTGGATCCGCAGGAACGACACAACGTTCCCGGTCCCTCCGCCGGAAGCATCGCACCGGCCCCCGCCCCATCACAGAATGCCGGGCCCCCTCGAATCATCCCCAGCCTCAACCGGCACTTCTTTTGTCCTCGGCAATTCCGTCCAGGGAACAGCCCTCACCAAATCCACCCTCAGACGCCCCTGCCCCTTCACCGCGAAAGCGAGCACCCCATGATCAAGCACCATTCCGACATCCTCCTCGAGATCATTGCCCACGACCCCGCAACGATCGAAAACGACCTCAACAGTGCGGTGGACATCGCCCTCCGGCACGCCATGCAGGAGCGGCGCCATGGCGTACTGGTCACCCAGACCGGCTTCTCCCGTTACACCGTGGCCGTGAGCCGCGACGTTCCCTACGGCGAAACCCGTGAACTGCGGCAATGGGCTTCCATGGCCTAGGGCAGCAGCGGATGCGCCTGTACTCGCCTCCCGCCCGCCTGTAGCGTGGGAAGGTCAGTGCACTTTCTACACGCTCGTGCAGTCCGACACCGCAAGACGAGGAGTAGTCAATGAGCACGGAACACAACGAGCCCGAAGACATCGTGAGCGACGGCGTCGAGGACGGAACACAACCAGTGCCGAGGCAGGAGCCTGCGGACCGTAGCTCCGGCCGCCACGCGGCCTCCGGCCCCGCTGATAGCGGTCCGGCCGGATCAGGTGGCACCAGACCCCCGGGACCGGCCGAGGAGCAGAACAGCGAAACCGCGGACGACCGGGGCCTCACCACGGAACCCAGCTCCAGCGACTGACTCTGTGACACACAGAAGAGAGGCCCGACGGCGGCAATTGCCGCCGTCGGGCCTCTCTTCTTTTGTGATTACGTGGCTGCTGCGCGACGGTCAGGCAGTCTGGCCGGCGTGCTCGCCTTCTTCGATCTCTTCGAGCAGTTTGTCGTTGAAGGCCTTGAGGTCGCCGGGGTGCCTGCTGGTCACGAACCCCTGGTCCACCACCACTTCCTCGTCACTCCAGTCCGCACCGGCGTTCTTCAGGTCGGTCTGGAGCGTGTGGTACGAGGTCAGCTTGCGCCCGCGGACCACTCCGGCATCGATCAGCAACCAGGGGCCGTGGCAGATGGAGGCCACGGGCTTGTGCTGCTCAAAGAAGCTGCGGGCAAAAGCCTGGGCGTCCTTGTCCACGCGAAGGTGGTCGGCGTTGACTACTCCGCCGGGGATGACCAGCGCGTGGAAATCCGAAGCATTGGCCTCCGCCACCGTGATGTCGACGTCGAAGGTCTCGCCTTTTTCGGTGCCGTCATAACCCTGCAGCTTTCCGGCCTTCGGCGCCACCAGCGTGGGCTCGCCGCCGGCTTCCTTCACGGCATTCCAAGGGCTGGTGAGCTCCACCTGTTCCACGCCGTCGGTCAGCAGGAACGCAACCTTCTTGCCTGCAATATTGTGCGCTGACATATGTCCTCCTCTTGCCGGATTCCTTACGGGTTTAACACTAGGAACCCCGGAAATAATAAGCAAGCTGACAATCAAAGCTGCGCCGGACAAACAGTGCTAGCACGGAAGCCAGCGGCAGCACCCCCGCCGCACCATGGAAACACGGCATCAGGAAAGGATTCCTGGCCGAAACCACCATCACCGCAACAGGAGCAGAAACAAATGTCCATGACCGCCGGAACAACGAAGTCCCGTCCCTCCCGCGCCAAGATCGCACTCGTTTCAGCAATGACGCTGGGACTTGCTGCGGGCGGCGTCGCACTGGCCGCGCCAGCCCAGGCCGCCACCACCAACTACGCCTGCACCGTCACCCCGCTGAAGCCCGTCTTTGCCGGCTTCAACTCCTCGGGCACCAAACTGGTGGACTACCAGATCCAGGTGCGCTGCTACAACGACCGTTCGGTCTACATCGAGCAGCAGCGCTGGGAAAGTGACGACTGGCCCAACGGCGACGACCACCTCGGCAACTCCAGCTTCAGCCGCAGCCTCGGCTACTACAGCGGAACTGTCACCATCCACAACGTCCGCACCCTGACCAATACGGAGATCGGCAATGAGGAGGTGTACCAGAAGGTCCGCCACCAGGAGGGGGCCGGCGGGGTCTGGTCGCCGTTCACGGGCTGGAAGAGCAGCGGCACCACCTCCATGTCCAACTAGCACGGTGTCCAACTAGCAGCATTCTTCTGACCGGAAACCGGCGGACGTCCCCCCAGGGCGGCCGCCGGTTTTGCTAGTGCTGGCGCAGGTAGGTGAGCACGGCGAGGACCCGGCGGTGGTCCTCGGGTTCCGGCCTCAGACCAAGCTTCAGGAAGATGCTCCGGATGTGCGCCTCCACCGTCCGCTCCCCCAGGAACAGGGTCTTCCCGATCGCCTGGTTGGTGCGCCCCTGGGCCATCAACTCCAGGACGTCCCGTTCCCTGCTGCTGAGCTCATCCTCCCGCTGGTGGCCGTTATGCGGCCGGGCCACCATCCGTGCCACCAGTTCAGGATCGACGGCGGTCCCGCCGGCCGCCACCCGGTGCAGCGCGTCGATGAACTCGTCGATGTCCGAGACCCGCTCCTTCAGGAGGTAGCCCAGGCCTTTCGCTCCGTTCCCCAGGAGCTGCATGGCGTTTTCGGTCTCCACATACTGGGACAGCAGGAGGACCCCCGTTCCGGGATGGTCGTGCCGGATCGCCGTCGCGGCCTGGATACCTTCGGTGGTGAAGGTGGGCGGCATGCGGATGTCCACCACGGCAACGTCGGGCTGCAAGGCCGCGACGCACCCCAGAAGCTCCGTAGCGTCCGCAGCCTCGCAGGCCACCTCCAGCCCCTCGGAGGTGAGCAGCGCGGCCAGGCCGCGGCGAAGCAGCGCCGAATCGTCCGCGATGGCGACGCGCAATGTCATGGCAGGTCCTCCGTCGGGTCGGCCGCGAACGGCAGGGTGGCCGCCACTGTTGTTCCGCCGCCTTCCGGACTGGTGACCGTGAGGGAACCGCCCAAAGCCGCGGCCCGGTCGGCCAGCCCCAGCAGCCCGCCGTCGGCACCGGGGCTTGCCCCGCCGATCCCGTTATCCGTCACGTGCAGCCTGAGCCCGGCGTCCGCGCCTGTGACGCCGATCTGCAGGTTCGAGGCACTGGCGTGCTTGGCCGCATTGGTCACCGCCTCGGCGCAGATGAAATACGCCGCGAGTTCCACCTGGGGCGGCGGCCTTTGCGGCAGGTCGACGTCCAGTTCAATGGGGAGCGCCGAACGCTCGGCGAGCGCCGTCAGGGAACCTTCCAGCCCCCTCTCCCGCAGCGACGGCGGGTAGACGCCCCGGGCCAGCTCACGAAGTTCCGTCAGTGCGACGGCGAGCTCGTCGCTGGCCTGGTCCACCAGCTCCTTCATCTCCGCCGGGCTCGCGGCCCGCCGCGCCCTTGCCAGGTCCATGGACACCGCAACGAGGCGCTGCTGGGCGCCGTCGTGGAGGTCCCGCTCGAGCTCACGACGCCGGGCGTCCCCGGCCGTGACAATCCGTTCCCGGGAGCGCCGGACCTCGATCAGCTGGTCCCGCAGCTGCTGTTCCATGTTCTGGTTGTCCAGGGCCAGGGAAGTGGCGCTCCGCACGGCGGCCATCAGCTGTGGCTGGTCCCGGAGCGCCTCATCGAAAACCAGCGCCCCCACGGGAGTGCCGTTACGCTCCAGCACCATGGCCGCCCGCCCGGATCCGTCCTCCGGCACCGCGCGGGGCACGCCGTCGTCGTCCACGAAGCCGGACAGCGCGGGCGACCACCGCCACAGGCTGAGGGTGGGGTCCCGGACCGACCTGCGCAGGGCGCGGATGAGCCGGTCGCTGACCGGCGCCATCCCGATCTCCACCATGAGCTCGCTCAGGGCACCACGGGCGAACCGGTAACGCCACAGACCCAGCAGGACGGCGAGGGGGACGATCGCGGTCGCCGGGTACTGCCAGAGCAGGGCCTCGTTGGAAAGCGAGCCGGTCAGCTGGACCACGGCCAGGGACACCCAGACGGTGGACGCCGTCTTGATGATCACGGCAAGCCAGAGTGGCAGGAACGCCGCCCGGTACGCAGGTGAGCCGGACCGCCAGCGGGACACCAGCACGGCCACAATGGCCATGCCGATGCCCACCTGGACAATGCGGGCGGCGTCCCCGATGACGCTGGTCAGCTCCGGGCTGTCCCACAGCAGAAGCAGGTTGCGGGAGGTGGACTCCCCTGCCGCAATGTGCAGCCGCGGATCGAAAAAGGCCCAGCTCGCCACTGCGATGACCACCCAGGCAGCGAAGAAGAAAACGACAGCCGCCCGTTCCGCCCGCGAGCGCAGGACTCCCGAGGGGAAGCTCAGGGCAAGCTGCAGCAGCGGAGGCTGGTACATGAGCGTCAGCGCCACACCGGCTGTGAACAGCACCGGATCACTGGACCGCCGCACCCCGGCAGCCAGCCACAGCAGCCCGGCGAGCACCAGCAGCAGGCCGGGATTCCGGTTGGGCCGGGTCTGCCACGCCGTCACGCCGGCAAGGACAAAGGCCAGTCCTACGGCGACGAACATGGCGAGTTCAAAGACGGAGAAGGGTGCCCTGTCCGGGTTTTCACCCCAGCGGATGACTCCCTGGGCGTTCAGGACGCCCAGGGTCCGGGCGGGATCCTGCAAGGCGGCCGGTGCCCAGTCGATCGAGATCAGCACCAGGGCCAAAACGCCCACGGTGGCAGCCACTACCAGAACCAGTTGCTTGGGAGTCACGGTGCTTCCCTCCGCCAAGCTTAAGAATCCCATGCCACGGGGCCCTCGGCCAGAGTTCGGGGCCCCGGCCCGGGACTCTGGCCCGGGACTCTGGCCCGGGACCAGCCAGGCGGTGCGGGTCAGCCGGCAGCCAGCTGCGGCGCAAGCCGGTAGCCGATTCCCCTGACGGTCTCAACCCATCGCGGCGAGCGCGAATCGTCCCCCAGCCGTTTCCGCAGGTTACCCATGTGGACTTCGACGGCGCGCTCTTCGGCGGTGCTCACGTACGAACCGGTGTCGTACGGTTCGTTCCTCAGGCGGCGGACCAGGTCGGCCTTCGTCTGAACCAGGCGTCCGTTCTCCAGGAGGACAAGGAGGAGGTCGAACTGCGTCCGGGTCAACTCAACCCTCAGTCCCTCGAACTCCGCGGTCCTGGTCCCCTCGCTCAGCGTCAGCCCGTTGTGCTCGAACTCGGCCAGCTCGGACTCTGCACGCTCTGCCTGCCGCAGTTCGGCCGGCACCATGCCGGCCGGACGGGTTGACGCGGCGGGCGCGTTAGCGGTTCCGCGCAGGTCTCCGGCGGCCACCATCGGCGCTTCGGCGTGCTGTCTGGGCCGGCGAAGCATCGCGGCGATCCGCGCCCTGAGCTCGCGGGGTCGGAACGGCTTGGTGAGGAAGTCATCCGCCCCTGCTTCGAAACCCATGATGGCGTCGGCTTCATCCACCCGGCCGGTCACGATGACCAGGTAGGCGTCGCTGAACGTGCGGATGCGGCGGGAGGCCTCAAGGCCGTCAAAGTCCGGAAGCCCCAGGTCCATGGTGACCACCACAGGGTTGTACCGGCGGACCGCCTCAACCCCCTCAAGCCCGGAAGACGTCGCGTACACGGAGAACCCGGATTGCAGCAGCACTTCCCTGAGGGAATTCCTGACGTCGTCGTCATCCTCTACAACAACGGCAATGCCGCGTTCTTCCATCTATGCCCCCATAGTCTTTCGGTCAGTCACCCCCATATTCGTCGGCAGAATCCCCACGGATGGGTATTTCCACTATCTGGACTTATGGGGCTGGTGATGAGCCTACACATGGAGTGGCATCCGGCATCGCCGGGCTATCAAATCTTGTGTGTCTCTTGAGATGACCACGGGAATCCCGCTGAACTTGAGCCAAAATTGCGTCAAAGTCGCGTCATTCATGATTCCGCCGGTTCACCCTTGAGTCATACATCCAGGCGGGAACCCAGCACCCGTGAGAAGGAAGCATCACAGGCTGCAAGGAAGCAGGACTGGCCATGGAAAAGGCTCCAGCTGTCAATGAAGTCGCCGCGATCCACGGCGTCATTACCGATCAGGCCCCGGTGGACTTTCATGCACTCGGGCTCGCCGGCTGCATCGACCGGCTCGCCACCCCGCTCCGGGAGCAGGGAACCACCGTCCGGTGGGAGACGCCGCACCACGGCATTGAGATCCCGGCCGGCAGTGCCGGGCTGCTTTACCACGCCGCCCAGGAGGCGCTGAGCAACGCCTTCAAATTTGCCGCCGCCACCCAGCTGACCGTCCGGCTCGCTGCGGTGCACCACGGCATCCGGCTGACCGTGGCTGACAACGGCACCGGCTTCGACCGCGCTGAAAGCTGCGGCAGCCGGCCGCAGGGATTCGGACTACTGCTGATGTCCATCGCAGTCCATGAAGCCGGCGGCACCGCGACCATAGACACCGCGCCCGGCAAGGGCACCTGCATCACGGTCACCCTTCCATTGGACTGACCGCCACGCTTCACGGGGGGAAACACCATGCATCTCAGTCCGGGCCGCTGTGCCCACGGAACCAGCCACCGGCTCCAGTATTATTCTGCCCATGACCAGGCCTGTAGTGAAGGTGCCTGTCGCGGGCGTTTCCCGCACAGCGTTCGATACCGCATGGGACCGGATCTTCTTCCTCATCGGTGGTGTCGCCGCCGTCTGGTTGACCTATCTACTCCTTGAACTGAGCTTCCAGTGGGGCTGGGGCCAGATCTGGTTCATGTTCATCTTTTGGGCCATGCTCGCCTACCTCGTGCTGCCCAGGCTCCACTCGATCCTGACCCGCCTCTACGTGCCCGATTACTTCATCGGGCGCGCCCGCACCAGCGACGGCCTCCTCGGCGATCCGGTGAACGTTGCCCTGCTCGGCTCCGAAGCCCAGCTCCACCACGTGATGCGCCGGGCGGGCTGGACCATCGCCGACGACGTGACCCTCGCCAGCAGCTGGCGGATCGTCACCTCCACCGTGCTGCGCCGCAGCTACCATGAGGCTCCGGTCAGCCCGCTCTTCCTGTTCGGCCGGCAACAGGACTTCGCCTACCAGCAGGAGGTGGACGGAAACCCCGGCAAGCGCCACCACGTCCGCTTCTGGCGGTGCCCGCCCGGCTGGCTGCTCCCCGGCGGCGTGGCCGCGGACTGGCTGGCTGCCGGTACCTACGACCGCAGCGTCGGCTTCTCGCTCTTCACCCTCCAGATCACCCACAAGATCGACGAGCACACGGACGACGAGCGGGACCATATCGTCACGTCCATTTCCGACGCCGATCCGGCAGCCGCCGTCCGGGTGATCCGGGACTTCTCCACCGGCTACCACAGCCGCAACGGCGGGGGCGATGAGATTGCCACCGACGGAGACCTCCCCGTCGTTGACCTGCGCGAAACGGCGGTGCCCGGACTTGTCTTGCCGCGGCTCCCGAGCGACAGCCGGAACAGGCGGCCCGCCCCCACCATCCTCGGGGCGGTCCTCGTCGCCGGCCGTGCACTGGCCGCGGCAGCACTGGCCCTGTCCATCGTGCTGTTTCCGGCCGCGCATCTGGAGCCCCTCCTCCAATCCGGCAGCAGCGACGGCGACGGGGCGGGCCTGACCATGGGCCAGGCGCAGCTGGCGCTTTACCTTGGCGTGGCCGTGGTGGTCTTCTTTGCCCTCGCGGAACTGCTGCTCGCCTGGTTCGTCTTCCTGGGACGGAACTGGGCGCGCACGCTCACCATGGCCGTGAGCACCGCCGCGATCGGCCTGCAGGTCATTGACGTGGTCAACGGCGGCCCGGGAATCACGCTGCAGACCAACCTGCCCGGCCTCACCCTGGACATCCTGCTGATCCTGGCCTTATCCAGCGAGCGGTCCCGCATCTACGCCCGCCGCGACCGCAAGGAACCCAAACGGATCGCGGCCCGGCCGAGCGGCCGCGCGGCGATCTGACCGATGCGGCGATCTGACCGATGCCGCGGCCTGACTGGCGGTCAGGCCGACGCTCAGAGCGTGGACGGGTCCGTGTTCGCTCCGCAGAGGATCACGGCTACGCGTTCGCCCTCCGCCGGGACGTAGGCCCCCGAGGTCAGGGCGGCAAAGGCGGCCGCCGCGCCATGCTCCACCACCATCCGGTAGTCGGCCCACAACCTTGAGCGCGCGGCAACAATTTCGTCGTCGGACACCAGCACGCCCACCACGCCCGTCCGCACCGCGACGTCGAAGCCGATCTGTCCGATCCGGCGCGCCCCCAGCGAGTCGGCTGCAATCCCGCCGACGGCCACATCCACGGGCTGCCCCGCCTTCAGCGCGGCGTGCAGTGTGGGGGCTGTTGCGGGCTCCACGGCCACCACCTTGGCAAAGCCTTCGACGGCGGCCGCGACCCCGGCCATCAGTCCCCCGCCGCCCACTGCCACCAGGACGGTATCCACGCCGCCCAGCTGTTCCAGCAGCTCCGAGCCGACGGTGCCGGCACCCGCGGCAATCTCGGGCTGGTCGTAGGCGTGGCAGTACACGGCCCCGGTTTCGGCCGCGTACGCGATCGCGGCGTCATAGGCGACCGCGTATTCGGCGCCGCGCTGGACGACGGAAGCCCCGGATTCCCGAAGTTTCTTCACCTTCATGGCCGGCGCGGTCTCGGGAACGAAGACGGCGGCAGGAACACCTGCCTGCGCTGCCGCGTAGGCGTTGGCGAGGCCGGCATTCCCGCCGGAGGCGACGACGATTCCAATGTCCTCTTTGAGCTCGCCCCGTTCGCGGCAGGCCAGCACGCGGTTGAAGGCACCCCGGGCCTTGAACGTACCGGTGTGCTGCATGAACTCGCACTTGAGCCAGACAGTCCCGGGGAAGCTCTCCCGGTCCGCTTCGATCACCGGGGTGCGGCGGACCAGCCCGGCAATCCTGCCGGCAGCTTCATCGACGTCTTTGCGTGTGATCATGTCATCCCCGGGTTGCAGTAGTGAGCGGTGCGGCGGCCCGCCCGCCGTAGTCGTGGCCGATCTGCCGTGCGGCGTCCTGCAGCAGCGGAACCACCGTTTTTTCGATGGCTTCCGCCGGTGCCCGGTGGGTCTGGAGGGACACGTTGACCGCGGCGACCACCTCGTGGCCGCGCCACACCGGAACAGCCACACCGCGGAGGCCCTCCTCCAGTTCCTGCGAGACCATGGACCATCCCTTGGTCCGGGCCTGGTCCACCTCGGCCTGGAGCTCGTCGAGGCTCCCGATTGAGCGTTCGGTGAACCGCTGCAGCTGGACGGACTCGAAGTACGACTTCAGCTCGGCGGCGGACAATGCACCCAGCAGGACGCGGCCCATGGAGGTTGCCCAGGCGGGAAACCGGGTGCCCACGCTGATGGAGACGCTCAGCAGCCGGGGCGACGGAACGCAGGCGACATAGACGACGTCGGTGCCGTCGAGAATGCACAAGGAGGTTGTTTCGTTGAGTTCCGCGGCCAGCGACTTGAGGTGCCGCTCGGCGATTCTCGGCAGCGCCAGGTTCGTCAGGAACGATTGTCCGATGTCCAGCGAACGGGGCGTAAGTTCGAAGTACGGACCGTCGGCACGAAGGTAGCCCAGGTCAGTGAGCGTCAGCAGGAACCTCCGGGCGGAGGCCCTGGTCATATCCGACTTTGCGGCGACCTGGGAGACGGTCAGGCGGGGCTCGTCCGGGGCGAAGGAGCGCAGCACGTCAAACGCTTTTTCCACAGACTTCACGAAGTATTCGGGTTGCTCCGCCATGGAATCGTTCACCCTCCCTGAAGCTCAATGTCGGCCTCTGCGGACGCTTGGCCGCAGGCTTATTCCGATCATATCCGGATAAAGCACAGCGGATCCGCGGGGTTAGTGCGGTTTCAGCCCGCTGTCAGTCCCCCCCCCCCCCCCCCCCCCCCCCCGGATGTCGGTGAGTGTGCGGCCCAAAACGGCGCCGGCCTCCGGCTTCAGTCCGAGGATGGGGATCATGGCCGCTGCCTGCGCCCGCAGGTGGTCCCAGCCGTCGGCGCAGGGCAGGCCCTGCGCTTTCGCCGCTGCGATGGTGGCCGTCGTGTGGCCGGCATAGACGAAGTCATAAACAAAAGTGTCCGGTGAGAGCTTCGCGGTCCCCCATGCCGGTTCGTCGGCACTGCTCTTGCCGAGGGGCGTCGCGTTGACGATCAGCGAGGCGTCCGGCGCGTGAGCGCGCGCCTCGGCCCACGTCACCGCACCGGCCTCCATGCCCAGGCTGGTGGCGAGGTTCAGCAGCTGGCGGGAGGCACGCGGGTCCTTGTCCGTCACGGTGACCCGGTCCGCCAGTCCCGCCAGGGCGACCAGTGCTGCGCGTGCGGCTCCGCCTGCCCCGAGCATCACGGCGTGCCGCTGGTGCCGGCCGCCCAGCAGTTCGGCGACGGCAGTGATGTCCGTGTTGTGCGCACTCAGGCTCCGGCCGTGCCGGACCAGCAGGTTGGAAGCTCCGCTGATCCGGACCTGTTCGGTAACAGTGTCAGCTGTCCCCGCGGCCCACTGCTTGTGGGGCATTGTCACGTTTGCGGCGACTACGTCGGCCTCCAGCATCGCGTCTCGGACGCCGGACATGTCCTGGCCGGCCGGGACATCCCATGCCTCGTAGATCCAGCTGCTTCCCAGCTGTTCCAGGACCGGGCCCCAGAGCCCGGGCGACATGGCGGCCGAGGCTTCCGAGCCGATGAGGAACAGCCGGTAGGCCGGTGTGCGGGTTTCCATGGTGGCACCTTTCGATTGGGAGATTCGGTCGGGGGGGTGTTGTGAGGCACCTCACTCTGCGTTACTCTTTCAATAGTCGCATACCGCACAGCTGTTCGGAATGCGCACAATCTCGCAAACAACAACCGTCTTTCAGCGCGGAAGGGCAAGCACCATGACAAATACAGCTACAGGCGCCAGCATCGGAGCCGATCAGCGCCAGCTCAGGCGGGCCAAGAAAGCAGCCCTCGCCGCGTTCCTCGGCGGTGCCCTTGAGTACTACGACTTCTTCATTTACGCCACCGCTGCGTCGCTGGTCTTTTCCAAGATTTTCTTTCCGGCCGGGGACCCCACCGTTGCCCTGATCGCTTCCTTCGCCACCTTCGGCGTGGCGTACGTGGCACGCCCCTTCGGCGCGGTGGTCTTCGGCCACCTGGGTGACAAGATCGGCCGCAAGAACACCCTGGTGCTGACGCTGGTGCTGATGGGTTCGGCCACGTTCCTCATTGGCGTGCTGCCCGACTTCAACACCGCCGGCTACTGGGCCCCTGCCCTGCTGGTGCTCCTGCGCCTCATGCAGGGCCTCTCCGCAGGAGCCGAAACGGCCGGTGCCTCGGCGCTGTCCACCGAGGAAGCCCCGGAAGGCCGCCGCGGCTTCTTCGCCAGCTTTGCAATGAGCGGCATCTCCGCCGGCATCGTCCTGGCCTCGCTGGCATTCCTGCCCGTGGCTGCCATGAGTGAAGCCGACCGCCTCGCCTGGGGCTGGCGCATCCCGTTCTGGCTCTCGCTGATCGTGCTGATCGTCGCGTACCTGGTCCGCCGCTCGCTCGAGGAACCCGAGGTGTTCGAGGAGAAGCATGATCACGGCGAACTGGTGAAGCTCCCCTTCGCGAAGATGTTCAAGACCCACCCGGCCCAGTTCTTCCAGGTGGCCCTGATGTCCTTCGAGACCGTCACCAACACTTTCATGCAGTCCTTCGGCCTGGCCTACGCGGTGTCCGTCGGCGTCCCGGCCTCCACCATGCTCTGGGTCAGCATCACCGGCAACATCATTGCCATCGCAACCCAGCCGCTGATGGCCTGGCTCTCCGACAAGTACGGCCGCCGCCCGATCTTCATCACCGGCGTCCTCGGTTCAGGCGCCATGATCTTCATCTACTTCTCCGTGATCTCCACCGGCAACGTGCCCATGATCTTCCTGACCAGCACCCTGATCACGGCCGGAACCTACGCCATGTCCAACGCCATCTACCCCGCCTGGTTCTCGGAGCTGTTCAACGTGAAGGTCCGCTATTCGGGCATGGCCATCGGCCTGCAGGTCGGCATCCTGTGCGCCGGCTTCACCCCGCTGCTCGGCACCGCACTCGTCGGCGCGGACAAGGCCAACTGGGGCCCCGCCGCCTGGATCGTGGCCGCGTCCTCGCTCCTGGCCGTCGCCGGCGCCTTCTGGGCCCGCGAGACCAGCAAGACCCCGCTGCGCGAACTGGGCAACTCAGTCCACTGACGGGACCTTGTCCTCTGCGGCCCTGCGCCGCCAGGTGGTTGGCTGGAAGCCGGGGGACAACGCAGCGGCTGCCACTTGCCACCAGAGGAGTTCCAATGGGCCACATCAAGCTGAACACAACAATCGACGCACCCGTGGAGCGGGTCACGGAGATCGCCACGGATCCGCGGCATTGGGCCTCCTGGTGGGTGAATCTCGGAGAGGCCAAGAAAGTAACGGGCGACGGCGGGGCCGGCACCGTGGTGGAGCACAGTTACCTGATGGCCGGCGTCCCGTTTCCGGTGACCACGCACGTTGTGGAGAACCAGCCGACGCCCGCCGGCGGGAAACACGTACGGATTGAATTCGACGGTCCGCTCAAGGGCTGGCAGAACTGGGATTACGAACCAGCAGGAACCGGGACGCTCGTCTCGATGGAGATCGAATACAACGTGCCGGGCAGTGCGATCGGCAAATTCGTGGACCATGTCATGATCGAGCACCTTCAGGAACGCGCCCGGCAGCAGACGCTGGAAAACCTCAAGCTCATTGCGGAGCGCTAAGGACCGACCACCCAGGGCGTACGCCGCAGCCTGGCCACCAGCGTCGCGGCGAGTAGCGCCGTCGTGATTTCCATGGCGATGATGCCGATCATGCCTCCGGCCGCGGAAGCCGCGGTTTCCGCGGCCGGCATCCCGGAAACCCCGTGGCTGTGGCCGGCCGGCCCGGTAGCCGGCACGGCCCCCAGCAACAGGACAGCGTGCAGTGCGGCCATCGCCAGCGCGCACGCCATCACCTGACGCAGGGAACCGGGCCTGCCGTCGCGCCAGATGTGGACCGCGCACGGCAGGCACACTCCCACCATGGCCAGCATCAGCAGGTTCAGCCACATCCCGTGATGGTTTCCCGCAACGAGCCACAGGTGTACCAGGCAGGACGCAACAGTGGCCGCGGCGACGGCGCGCATGTGCAGCACGGGCCGGGGCTGGCGGATGGAGCCGGCGGCACGGCTCCATCCACGCAGGGCTGTCATGGCGCCTGCCTAGCCGTGGCAGTGTCCGCCGGCGGCGGGCGTGGTGTTCGGGTTGGCCGGCACGTCCAGCACGGGGCTGCGGTCGAAGAATCCCTCAGGCCGCAGCTTGAAGCCCACAGTGTCCACGGGCATGATGGGCCAGTCCTCGATCCGGGGGAAGTGGGTCAGCCCGAAGGTGTGCCACACCACGATGTCCTGGCCGTCGATCTCGCGGTCCTGCGCGATGTAGGCCGGCAGCCCCGCTCCCCCGGAGTGCTGGTTCACGAAGTCGCCGGTAGGGTACCGCTCATCCTCCGCGAACCGGGTGACCCACAGGTCCTTGGTGGCGAACGCCGCACGGCGGGCAATGGAGGAATCCGGATCGGCCAGGAGCGTGGGCTGGCCCTGGGCATGCAGCTTGTAGCCCACAGGTTCGCCCAGCCGGTTGCGCGACTCCGGGTTGGAGATGATCCAGGTCCGGCCGCTGCGGGCGTCGGCTTCCCGGACGGCGTCGGATTCCCGGGCCAGGACAGTCCTCTTCCGGGAGAACGCGTTGCCGCGCTCGTTGCCTTCGCCCATGGGCTGCCGGACCACGTCCTCCTCCTCCACCCGGTTGGTGAAGCCGTCGATCGCCATGTCCAGGCGGGCACTGAAAAGGTGCTGGTGGAACGGCGCGCCGAGCCCGGGTGCGAGCTGGGAAATGTTGGCCGAGCCGCCCTCCGGGAAGGCGCTGGTGAAGACTACGCCGGTGGCCTTGGCTTCGAATTCGATGGTGCCGTCGAGGTAGAGGTACCAGTAGAAGCCGTAGTCGTAGTTGCCGATGGTGGTGAAGAAGGAGATGACCAGGCGGCGGTTGCGGCGGGTGTAGTTGATGCCCGTCCAGAGGTCGCTGTGCTTGGCCAGGATGCCCCAGTCCTCCTCGTGCATGCAGATGCCGTTGCGGATTTCGCGGGGGTTGCCGAACGCGTCGCTGATCACGGGGCTCAGGTAGGTGATCTCGCCGAGGCAGTCGCAGCCCAGTTCAAGAGAATTGGCGTACTGGCCCACCAGGTATTCGCCGGTGTCGAAGTAGTTCTGCCAGGAACGGATCGGCGACGGGTCGCCATAGGGAACCACCATCTCGGCGATGGAGGCGCGGTTGATGATGGGCCGCTTGCGCCCGCCGTCCTGGAAGGCAAGGTTGTGCAGCACCACGCCCTCGCGGACATCGAAGCCGACGTCGACGCTCCACTTTTCCCATTCAACGTGGTTGCCGCCGGTGACCGTGAAGCTGGGCCCCTCGGGCTGGGTGATGTGCAGCGGCTTCTGGGTGGTGCGCAGCGGGCCGGTGAGCTCTGGGTCGGTGTAGTTGCCGTGCTCGGCGGGAATAGGGACAACCCCGGTATCCAGGACCTGCGTGACTTCCTTGCTGACGACGTCGACATAGGCCACCAGGCCGTCAACGGGATGCGCCCAGGCGCTGTCCTCGGGAAAGTCCTGGACGAAGGCCAGCCCGCGGAGGATGCGCCGGCCCTTTTCCTCCGGGTACTCGAAGACACCGGCGGACAGCGGGGCAACGCGGACCTTGCCGACGTCGAGCCCGCGGTCGGCCAGCGCCTTCAGCCACCGCGCGTCGGAGGCCAGGAGTTCCTCCACCACCTCGAATTCCTCTTCCAGCACGGGAAGTTCGCCGGCGACGGCGGTGTCCAGTTCGACGGCGGAAATCACCTCGCCGCGCGTCACGGAGACCGTTACGTCAACGGGGCGGCCGCCGGAAACATCGTGGATGAACACGCGGAAGCGCCGGTCCTCGGAATTCCCGGCGCTGCCCCGGGCGGGGTCCAGCAGGCCGAGATAGGCGATCCGCTTCGCCGGGTCCAGCAGTCCCCCGGCGCGGAGAATGCCCTGGACTTCGGTGATTTCAGCACCGGCTGCCAGGCGGTACGGGGTGACTGTGTCAGTTGGTGCAAGTGTCATGCGCTCGACCTTTGTCCGGGACCGTGTTGGGGTCGGAATTTTTATTTTCTATAGTTGTAGAGAATAACCGTCCGTAAGATGGCTCACAATAGCCAGCCGCAAGAAATTTCCGGGGGAGCACCACCGTGCCAAAGATTGTTGACCATGATGAACGGCGCCTGGAACTGGTGGATGCGACCTGGCGGATCATCGCACGGCTCGGCATCGAAGGTGCCACGATGCGGGAGATCGCCCTCGAGGCCGGTTTTGCCAACGGCGCCTTGAAGCCGTACTTCCCCACCAAGGACACGCTGCTGACATTTGCCTTCGGGCACGTCTTCAACAGAACCAATGAGCGCATCCGGGAAGTGACCGCAGGCAAGGCCGGGATTCCGGCGCTCAGGGCTTTTTGCGTTGAGGTGCTGCCGCTGGACTCCGAGCGCGTCAATGAAGCGCGGATCGTGGTCCCGTTCTGGCAGAAGGCCATTAACGATCCGGAAAAGGCTGCCATCCACCGCGAGTCCATGGAGCAGTGGCATGCCGCGATCGTGGCATACCTGGCCGAGGCAAGGACGCGGGGTGACGTGCGTGCCGCCGTCGACGACTCAGCGGTTGCCGGCCACCTGCTGAACATGCTGCTGGGCGCGCAGATAGCTGCCGCGCTCGCCCCGGACGGCCAGTCGGATCCGGGCCTCAACGACCAACTGGAAGCATTCCTGACGTTGCTGCAAACGCACCCGTAATTCTTTTTTCGACGTTCGTCGAAAAAAGATGACAACGCCAGCCATCGGCGCTACCCTGAAATGAATGTGTCGCAGGACACAGCTTTGGGGACCACTATTCAGATGGCTATCCGGCGTCAGGAACATCCATGTCTGCAATTACAGCCCGCCCCGCTGGCCAGGACCTCACGTCCAGCGTGGCCACCTCCTTCGACCACTGGCGGCATCTCGTGGCGGAGTCCTTTGTGCCGCTGGCCGCCGAGACGGATCATCCGGACACTTTCCGCGGCCGGATGCGCTCCAGGGTCCTGGACCGGCTGTGCATCGTGGAGGTCTCCGCCTCGGGCCACAGCGTCCACCGCACGCCCGCCCTGGTGGCCCAGCCGGGCCAGCGCTATTTCAAGCTCAACCTCCAGCTGGAGGGCACCGGGCTGCTCATCCAGGACAACCGCGAGGCAGTGCTGCGCCCCGGCGACCTCGCCATTTACGACACTAACCGCCCGTACACCCTGGCGTTCGAAGAGCAGGCCCGGGTCATGGTGGTCATGTTTCCACAGGACTCCCTGTCCCTGCCTCCGGATTACGTAGGCCAGCTCTCGGCGGTGCGGCTGGCCGGCGGGCACGGGCTGACCGGCATCGTTGGTCCCTTTATTGCCCAGCTGGCGGAGAACCTGGAAGCCCTCAGTGGGCCCAGCGGCTCGCGGCTGGCCGCCAACGCGCTGGACCTCGTATCCACCATGCTGCACTCGGAACTGGACATGGCCCGGGACAGCATGAAGCCCCAGGCACTCCTGGCCACGTCAGTACGCGAATACATCGAGGCCAACCTCGCCGATCCGCAGCTTTCGCCGGCCAGCATTGCCACGGCGCACTTTATTTCCACCCGCCACCTGCACAACATCTTCCACGAGACGGGTGCCACTGTTGCCAGCTGGATCCGGAGCCAGCGTCTGGAACGCATCCGCCGCGACCTGAGGGATCCGCTGCTCAACGGCACTTCCGTGGGCGCAGTCGCCGCACGATGGGGGTTCCTGGACGCGGCGCATTTCAGCCGCACGTTCCGGGATGCCTACGGCGAATCCCCCAGTGACTGGCGCCGCGGCGCTTAGATCAAGCCCTGCGCGAGCATGGCGTCTGCCACCTTGACGAAGCCGCCGATGTTGGCGCCCAGCACGTAGTTGCCGGGTTCGCCGTATTCGTCGGCGGTGGAGGCACAGCGGTGGTGGATCCCCACCATGATGTCCGTGAGCCGCTGCTCCGTGTGCTCGAAGGACCAGGAGTCGCGGCTCGCGTTCTGCTGCATTTCAAGGGCCGACGTCGCCACGCCTCCCGCATTGGCGGCCTTGCCCGGGCCGAACAGCACCCCGGCCTCCTGGAACACCGCAATGGCTTCACGCGTGGAGGGCATGTTGGCGCCTTCGCCGATGGCCAGCAGTCCATTGCGGACCAGCCTCGCCGCGGCATCGCCGTCGAGCTCGTTCTGCGTGGCACACGGCAGCGCCACCGTGGCGTCAACGTCCCACACCGAACCGCCCTCCACGTAGGAGACGCCGGAACGGCGCAGCGAATAGTCCTTGAGGCGACCGCGTTCGGTTTCCTTGACCTGACGGAGAAGCCCGACGTCGATTCCCGCCTCGTCCACGACGTAGCCGGAAGAGTCGGAGCAGGCCACCACGGTGGCGCCGAGCGTCTGGGCCTTGGCGACGGCATTGATGGCCACGTTCCCGGAACCGGAAACCACCACGCGCTGCCCGTCGAAGGACGTCCCGCGGGTCTTCAGCATCTCCTCGGTGAAGATCACGGTGCCGAAGCCGGTGGCCTCGGGCCGGACCAGCGAACCGCCCCAGGAGATACCCTTGCCGGTCAGGACGCCGGATTCGTAGCGGTTGGTGATGCGTTTGTACTGGCCGAAGAGGTAGCCGATTTCGCGCCCGCCGACGCCGATGTCGCCGGCAGGCACGTCGGTGTATTCGCCGATGTGGCGGTACAACTCGGTCATGAACGACTGGCAGAACCGCATGACTTCGGCGTCGCTGCGGCCGCGAGGGTCGAAGTCCGAACCGCCCTTACCGCCGCCGATGGGCATGCCGGTGAGGGCGTTCTTGAAGATCTGCTCGAAGCCGAGGAACTTCACGATGCCCAGGTACACGGACGGGTGGAAACGCAGGCCGCCCTTGTAGGGGCCGAGTGCCGAGTTGAACTCCACCCGGAAGCCACGGTTGATCTGCACGCGACCCTGGTCATCGGTCCACGGCACCCGGAAAATGATCTGGCGTTCGGGTTCGCAGAGCCGTTCCAGGATGGCCGCTTCGAGGAATTCGGGGTGCCGGTCGTGGACGGGGCCCAGGCTTTCGAACACCTCGACCACCGCCTGGTGGAACTCCGCTTCTCCGGGGTTCCTGGCCAGGACCGTGTCCCGGATGGCCTCGAGCCGTGCATCCATGATGATTCCTTACGTCGAACCGGGCGCGGAGAGTCTGCGGCATGCGCCGCACCGCCACCCTTTTATTGAAACTTCAACCTACCCGATTGTGACTGCGCAGGCCACGCATGACCAACCGGACTTCCACTAACCTCCGTATTGTGACATTTAATTTCCATAAAACGAAAGTTAGGGCATCGGTTCCGGCTCCGGCAGGGGACTTCTGATGGCCCACATTTGCCTGCTTCTCTCCGGAGCCGCACTGCTGATCAACGGCCTTGCGGCGCTGGACCTCCTCCCCCGCCGAGACGCTGCCGTGTTCAGCCTGGTCATCGGCGTCACCCAGTTGGTCCTCGGCGTCACGTACCTGGGGATTACCGGCGGCGGCGGCCTGCATTTGCTCCTCGGGGCATCCGGGATGTTCCTGTTCGGGCTGACCTACGTCTACGTTGGGCTGGATTTCCTGCTGGGACTCGGGTCGCGGGGCCTTGGCTGGTTCTGCGGGATGGTGGGCCTGTGCGGCCTGCTGCTTGCCGCCGCCTGGTCCGGGGAAGATCCGCTGCTGGCCGTCCTCTGGCTCTGCTGGACTTACCTGTGGCTGCTGTTCTACCTGCAGCTTGCGCTGGGCATGGAGCGCCTCGCGCCGCTCATTGGCTGGTCCCTGATCCTCACCAGCCAGTTATCGGCCACGGTTCCGGCGTTCCTGGGCATCACGGGGCGCTGGCCCGATGGTCCCGAAGCAGCGACGACGGCGGCGGGCGCCGCAACGGCCCTGGCGGTGCTTCTGCTGCTAGCCGGCTGCCTCGCGTGGCGCGGGCGCCAAACCGCCGCCCGCGCCGCCGTCGTCTCTCCTGATGTCCCAGACAGATTGCTACCCGGCGAACTCAAGCTCTGAGGCCCGGATCTGCCGCTCCACCCGGATCTCCACCAGCACGCCGGCCAGGAACAGCGCCGGAACAGCAGCGAGCAGGCCCGCGGCCGTTTCGGCACTGCCACCGATGAGGGACGTGAAGTTGCTGACCACCAGGTACAGCACCCACGCCAGCAGCGCTGAAGCGAGCACCGGGGCAATGAACGTCTGCCATTGCTGGCCGGGCACCTTTTCCCGTCGGAAATAGGCGACGACGGAGAGGGAGGACAGCATGTACAGCACCAGCAGTGCCGCGACGGCCAGGCCGCTGAACCATGAGAACAGCGTCAGCACCGGGTCCAGCCCCAGCAGGGCGAATGGCGCCACCAGCAGGGCTGCCACTACGGTCTGGATCCAGGCCGCGGCGGCAGGGGCACGATGCCTGTTGGTCCGGGCAACCACTGCGGGCATGGAGCCGCGCAGGGCCAGTGAGTGGAGGTAGCGGTTGATGCCGTTGTGGAAGGCGATGATGCCTGCCAGCAGCGAGGTCACCAGCAGGACACCGGCGGTGATCCCGGCCCAGGGTCCGAACATTTCGACGATGGGGCCGATCACGAAGGACGTGGCGTCCCCGGATTCCAGGGCGGCGCCTGCGGCATCCACTACGTGGGAGGGCCCGTAGAAGCTGACCAGCATCCAGGTGATGAAGGAGAAGAAGACGGCGATGATGCCCACGGACAGATAGGTGGCCCGGGCAACGGTCCGGTGCGGGTCTTTGGCCTCGGCGGAGTAGATGGCGGTGGATTCGAAGCCGAACATGGAGGCCACCGCGAACATGATGGCGACGCCGGGGGCTCCGCTGGCGATGGCTTCCGGCGCGAACGAGGCGGCGATGTTCAGCCCTTCGGGGCCACCGCCTTTGAACAGCACGGCGAATCCGAACATCAGGAGGATGGCCACTTCCAGGCCCACCAGGACAGCAAGGACGCGGGCACCGAGCTCGATGTTCATGGATCCCAGGACCTGGACGCCCGCCATGGTGACCAGGGCGAGCAGCCACCAGGGAACAGTTATGCCGGCGGATGCCAGCAGGCCGGAGAAAGCCGCACCGTACAGCCCGTACATGGCCGCCTGCACCGTGCTGTAGGCCAGCAGGGCAAGCCACGCCGCACCGGCACCGACCTTGCGTCCGAACGCTGCGGTGACATAGGCGTAGAAGGCTCCGTTGGTCTGCACCTTCCGGCTCATGGCCACGAAACCCACCGCGAAGATGACAATGACGATGCCCACCACGAGGTAGGCGCCCGGGGCGCCGGCGCCGTTGCCGAGCGCGGCCGCGAGCGGCGCTGCGCCCACGATGCCGGTCAGCGGGGCCTGCGCGGAAAGGACAAAGAACAGGATGCCCAGGACTCCGATGCTTCCTGCGCGCAAGGCGGTGGAGTGTTCCTGGCGGGAACCGGGTTCTGCGGTCCGGGATTCCGGGTTCGAAATACTCATTGGATCCTTCTTAACGGTCATGAGTGCTGCGGAGGGAACTTAGGGGAAAGTGCGTGGGAAGGGTGCCTGGGCCCGGGCAAAGGTGCACCGTGAAATCCAGCATGGCACTTGCCGCCGGGCCCGGCTTGTCTTGCAGCGATCAGTTGTTGTTCGTGAGCGCAATGTGGTTCAGGGCCGCCCGTACTGTTCGCCACCGGTCAAGTGCCGTACGCGGATACACAAGACCCCGCGGCGCCTCCCGGAGCACGCTTAAGGGAGCGCTGTTGGGCCGCTCCGGCCGCGTTCTCTGACCTACTCGAAGTGGAGTACCCCATGGAAACCTACGATGCCCTGCTGGCCTCGATCACCCCGGACACCGGCGAAACCCGGACCATCCTGGACCCCGCCACGGGGGAACCCGTAGGCGAAGCACCCGTGCACACCGTTGAGGACCTCGAGGCGGCCATTGCTGCCGCGGCAGCCGCCCAGCCCGCGTGGGCCGCCCTGGGCCACAACGCCCGGAGCGCCGCGCTCATGAAGGCCGCCGACGCCGTCGAACGTTCCGCCGAAGAACTCGCCCGGCTGCTCTCCCGGGAGCAGGGCAAACCGCTGAACGGCCCCAACGCCCGCTTCGAGGTGGGCGCCTGCGCCGCGTGGCTGCGGGTCGCCGCCGGCACGCCGCTGGAACCGGAAACCGTGGTGGACGACGGCGAAACCCGCGCCGAGCTGCACTACCGGCCCATCGGCGTCGTGGGTGCGATCGGCCCGTGGAACTGGCCCATGATGATCACCGTCTGGCAGATCGCCCCCGCCCTGCGGATGGGCAACGCCGTGGTGGTCAAGCCCTCCGAATACACGCCGCTGTCCGTCCTGGCGCTGGCCAGGGTCCTCAACGAGGAACTCCCCGAAGGCCTCCTCACCGTCGTTTCCGGCGGCCGCGACGTCGGCGCCCGGCTGGCCGAACACCCGGCGATCGGCAAGGTCATGTTCACCGGCTCCACCGCCACCGGCAAGGCGATCATCAAATCCTCCGCGGACACCGTCAAGCGCCTCACCCTGGAACTGGGCGGGAATGACGCCGGGATCGTGCTGCCCGACGCCGATCCCAAGGCCATTGCCGAAGGCCTCTTCTGGGGCGCCTTCATCAACACCGGCCAGACCTGTGCTGCGCTGAAGCGCCTGTACGTCCATGATTCGCTGTATGAAGCCGTGTGCGAGGAGCTCACCAAGGTGGCCGCCGCGATGCCGATGGGCAACGGCCTGGATGAGAACAACGTCCTGGGCCCGCTGCAGAACAGGCAGCAGTACGACATCGTGGCAGGTCTCGTCGAGGCCGCCCGCGGCTCGGGCGCCCGGATCCTGCTCGGCGGCAACCCGGACCCGGACCAGCCCGGCCACTTCTACCCCGCCACCCTCGTGGCGGACATCGACAACAGCAACCCGCTGGTGGCCGAGGAGCAGTTCGGCCCGGCCCTGCCCATCATCCGGTACGGCACCGTGGACGAGGCGGTCACCATGGCGAACGCGCTCGACGTCGGGCTGGGCGCCTCGGTCTGGTCCTCCGACCCCGCAGCCGCGCGGGACGTGGCTGCCCGGCTTGAGGCCGGCACCGTCTGGATCAACAAGCACGGCGCCGTGGACCCCCGCATCCCCTTCGGCGGCGCCAAGCAGTCCGGCTACGGCCTGGAATTCGGCGTCGAAGGCCTGAAAGCCCTCGGCGTTCCGCAGGTGATCAACGGCTAGCAAGGAGTTTTTGTCCACTTAGAGGGACTTCAGCCCCGTTTTGCGCCCGCTATCTGGACAAAAACTCCTAGACCACCGGCTGTCGCAGCCAGGGCCTGGTGGGCGTCTGGCCCAGCTGGTCGTTGAACTCCTGGGCCTCGCGGTAGTAGTCCAGCAGGCTCAGCCGGGACGCGGCCGCCGGGTCCAGGATGACCACGGCCCGGCGGTGCATTTGCAGCACCGAGGCGGGGCAGTGCGCGCTGACCGGCCCTTCCACCATGGCCTGGACCGCGCCGGCCTTGTTCTCCCCCATGGCCACCAGCACCGCCAGCCTGGCTTCGCGGATGGTCCCCAGCCCCTGAGTCAGGCACAGCCGGGGAACTTCTCCATCCGGGAAGAACCGGGCGTTGTCGGCACGGGTGGCACCGGCCAGCGTCTTCACCCTGGTGCGGGAGACCAGCGACGAGGTGGGCTCGTTGAACCCGATGTGGCCGTTGGCTCCGATGCCGAGGATCTGGATGTCCACCCCGCCGGCGGCCGAGATGGCGGCGTCGTAGCGCTCGGCTTCGGCGATAAGGTCCGGCGCATTCCCCTGCGGGGTAATGAGCTGCTCGGGCGGCAGGTCCACATGGTCGGTGAATTCCCGCCGGATGGTGGAGTGGTAGCTCTGTTCGTGCTCCGGCGGCAGCCCGGCGTATTCGTCCAGGGTGAACGCGGTGACCCGGCTGAAGCTCAGCAGTTCCTCGCGGTGCCGCCGGATGAGTTCCTGGTACGTGGATTTCGGCGAACCTCCCGTCGCCAGCCCCAGGACGGCCGGGCCCTGCCGGACCCGGGCGTCGATGATGTCGGCTGCCCTGCCCCCTACGTGTTCCGCGGACTCACACAGAATGATCTGCACTCGTTTTCCTTTCCTCCGCTAGCGGTGCGCCGGCCCGGTAGGCCTGCAGCAGTTCGAGTTCTTCGGTGGTCACCAGCATGTCGGCGCGGTACCCGGTGATGATGGATCCGACCTGCGCGGGGCCCGGCTGGTCCAGGCCCATCAGTCGGGCAGGAGTGGCCGAGGCCGCGGCGACGGCGTCGGCCAGCGGCACGCCCCACCCGACGCAGCGGCGGACGTTTTCCAACAGCAGGCTGGTGGCCCCGGCAATCGCCCCGGGACGGGCATCATCCGCCGCGGGAACCAGCCGGGCCACCCGGTCCTGGACCTGCACGTCCAGGCTGCCCAGCGTGTAGTGGCCATCGGACATTCCGGCCGCCGCCATGGCATCCGTAATCAGTGCTATCGAGCCCGGTCCCACCAGATTGAAGACCATGCGGACAATCTCCGGGTCCAGGTGCACACCGTCGGCTACCAGCTCCACGACCATCCGGTCCGGTGACTCCCGGGCTTCCTGCAGCAGGACCGGAATAGGCCCCGGTGCCCGGTGGCCCAGCGCCGGCATCCGGTTGAACAGGTGGGTGGCGGACCAGGGACCGGCACCCGCCCCTCCCCCGAGGGCTTCCCGTGTCCGTGCCGCCGTGGCGCCGGTGTGGCCAAGGGACGGGACCACGTGGTACTCCCGGCACAGGGCCACCAGCTCGGCAAAGTGCGGCGTTTCCGGGGCAAGGGTCAGCGAACGCACCGTTCCCCGCCCCGCCTCGAGCCACTGCCGCAGGAGCGCCGGGTCACCGTCGATGATGGCCGCCGGGTCCTGCGCTCCGCACATGCTCCTGGCGATGAACGGCCCCTCCAGGTGCAGGCCGGCCAGCGTGCCGTCCTGCACCAGCTCCCGCAACACAGCGATCTGCTCAATCAGCACACCGGACGGCGCCGAAACGAGCGAGGCGAGCACCGACGTCGTGCCCTGACCGGCGTGAAAACCTGCCGCCAGGCGGGCGCCGTCCGCATCCGCGGAGAAGGTGTGCCCCACTGCGCCGTGGCAGTGGACGTCCACGAGTCCGGGCAAGATGAGCGGAACCTGTGATGTTTCGACGTCGACGCCGGCGGGCAGCTCCGCCGTCGGGCCGCACCACACGATGCGTCCCCCGGCGATCACCACCGTGCCGTCGTCGATCACTCCATCCCCGGGGCGGCCGGTGACCAGGCGGCCCCGCAGCCCCAGCACGCCGTCGTCGTCTCCCGCTCCGGGTTGAGTCAGCCCCGGCAGGCCGGGTTCAGCTCGCATCGGCTTTGGCCATCGAACCGTTCTCATCGGTTTCGTCTTCGCGCCCCATGGTGCGCAGGTTCCAGCGCCGGATCACGAAGCGGAACACCACGTAGTACACCGCCGCGTAGCCCAGCCCGATGGGAACAAGCCAGAGCGGATTCTGCGCGATGCCGAAGTTGAGCAGGTAGTCGATGGCCCCGGCGGAGAACCCGAACCCGTGGTGGATGCCCAGGAAGTTGACCAGCATCATGGAGGTTCCGGTCAGGACGGCGTGGACGAGGTAGAGCGGCCAGGCCACGAACATGAAGGAGAATTCCAGCGGTTCGGTGATGCCGGTGAGGAAGGCGGTAAGGCCGGTGGAGAGCATGACGCCGCCGACGATCTTCTTCTGGGACGGCTTGGCTTCGTGCCAGATGGCGAGGGCGGCCGCCGGCAGGGCGAACATCATGATGGGGAAGAACCCGGTCATGAACACACCGGCGGAGGGGTCTCCGGCGAAGAAGCGGTTGAGGTCGCCGTGTGCGCCGTTGTAGTCGCCGATGATGAACCAGACGATCGAGTTCAGGATGTGGTGCAGGCCCAGCGGGATGAGCAGCCGGTTGAGTGTGCCGTAGACGCCGCTGCCCACCACCGTGTTGTCCGCGACGGCGTTGCCCACGGCGGTCAGGCCCGTGTTGAAGAAGGGGTAGAGGAGCGCCATGACCACGCCGATCACGATGGCCGCGAACGAGGTCAGGATGGGCACCAGGCGCCGGCCGGCGAAGAACCCGAGCCAGTCCGGCAGGGTGGTCCGGTGGAACTTCTGCCACAGCCAGGCCGTGGTCAGGCCCATCACGATGCCGGCCAGCACGCCGTAGTTGATGACGGGATCCTTGCCGCCCTCCGGGGCGGCGCCCAGCACCAGCGGTGCCATGACTTTGAAAACGTTGGTCAGGACCAGGAAGCCGACGACGGCGGCCAGCGCCGTGGAACCGTCGCCCTTCTTGGCGAAGCCAAAGGAAATGCCGACGGCGAAGAGCAGCGGGAGGTTCTCGAACAGGGCCCCGCCGGCCGCGCCGATTACTTGCGCAACGGTGGTCAGGGATTCGAACCTGCCCAGCAGGTCGTCCTGGCCCAGGCGCAGGAGGAGCGCGGCTGCGGGAAGGGCGGCGATGGGGAGCATGAGGCTGCGGCCGAAGCGCTGCATGTTCTGCAATGCTTTACCGCTGCCCTTGGCCTTGCCCGGGGCCGGTGCGGCCAGCGGGCCGGCCCCGGCTGAAGCGGACGGGTTTTCCGTGGACATGAGGTTCCTCGTTTCAAAAAGGGGTGCTTGTGCGGGGATGCGGGATTCAGTAGAGTTTTGCTAACTGGTTATAACCAGTGACAATCATCACTGTGAAGTGCACCGGGCTTAGTTGTCAACCTCAGGCAGGAAAAAAGCTTCAGGACCGGCCGGACTCACCGCGAAACAACCAACAGGAGTGGACATGTCCAAAGCAGAAATCATCCTCGCCGCCCTGGGCGGCGCCGACAACGTCGAAGAGATCGAAGGGTGCATCACCCGCCTGCGCACCGAAGTGGTGGACGCCGGAAAGGTGGACGAGGCCGCACTCAAGGCGGCGGGCGCCCACGGCGTCATGATGGCCGGCTCGGTGGTTCAGGTGGTAGTTGGCCCCGAGGCGGAGAGCCTGGCAGAAGACATCCAGGACCTGATGTGAACTCGCCTGACGTGGGCACCGCAGGTGCCGGCACGGCAGATGTGGAGACAGCGCCGGTCGGGGCCATCAGTGTGGCCTCGCCCCTGCCCGGCCGGCTCATCCCGCTGAGCGAAGTGCCGGACCCCGTGTTCGCCAAGGGGCTCGTCGGCGGAGGCGCCGCGGTCATCCCGGACGACGACGCCGGTGTGCTTACCGCCGTCGCGCCCTTGGACGGCCGGGTCATCAAGGTCATGCCGCACGCTTACATCGTCCAGCACGCCTCGGGACCCGCAGTGCTGGTCCACGTCGGCATCGACACGGTGGGCCTGAAGGGCGAAGGCTTCAGCGTGCTGGCGCAGAAGGGGGACCAGGTCCGGGCCGGAGACCCCATGATCAGCGTCGACGTCACGTTTGTCCGCTCGAAAAACCTCAGCATGTGCAGCCCCGTGGTGGTCCTGGACAGCAAACCGGATGCCGTTGAACTGCCGGCCTCCGGCGGCCGCGTCGAAGCGGGCGGACACCTGTTCAACCTGCCCGGACAATAGAGCTATGGATACGGCGGGGGAACTCAAACACGTCTGGGTGCGCAGGCAGCTCCAGGATCTCGTGGCCACCAGGCTTCGGCCGGGGGACGCGCTGCTGGGGGAACGCCAGCTGGAGGAACAGTTCGGGGTTTCACGTATTACGGTGCGGCGGGCGATCTCGGACCTCGTCCAGGACGGGGCGCTGGTCCGGATCAAGGGCAAGGGGACCTTCGTCTCGCACGGCCTGGTTCGTTCCACCCTCCATCTGGCCTCCTTCAATGAGGACATGCGGGCTGCCGGCTTCGAACCCAGCACCCGGGTCATCACTGCCGCGACGGCGGAGCCGCCCGCTGCGGCGGCCGAGCACCTGGGGCTGCCCACGGGACAGGCGGCCTATCAGGTCCGCAGGCTGCGCCTCGCAAACGGGGCACCCGTCAGCGTGGACGAATCCTGGCTGCCGCCCCCGCTCCTGCCGGACCTGCTCTCCGAGGACCTGACGGGATCGCTCTACCGGGTCCTCGCTGCCTCCGGACATCCGGTGCAGCATGTGGAACAGACCGTCGAGGCTGCCGCCGCATCGGAGGACACCGCGGCCCTGCTGGACATCGAGCCCGGGGCCCCCGTCCTCCTCTTCAGGCGCCGCTCGTTCACCGGCCAGGAGGACCCGGGCACGCCCATCGAGTACTCCATCTCAACGTACCGCTCAGACCGGTACCAGGTGTCGATGCGGCTGGCGCTCTGACGGAGGCACCTGTATTCCCGTCTCACCCAACTGGCTGGCAGTTAATGTCGTGAAACGCGCGAATGGCGACGTTAAATGCGAGCCAGTTGGGTGGGAGCCGCCAGGGCGTGAAACCATACGGTTCGTGACCCAGAAAATTGCGTACCAAGGTGAACCCGGCGCTAATTCCAATATTGCGTGCGCCCAGATGTTCCCGGAGCTGGAAAGCATCCCGTGCGCCAGCTTCGAGGACGCCTTCGAGCTGGTATCCGGCGGTGAAGCCGACCTGGCCATGATTCCGATCGAGAACTCGATAGCGGGGCGGGTGGCGGACATCCACGTCCTGCTCCCCCAGTCCCGCCTCCAGATCGTGGGCGAGTTCTTCCTGCCCATCCACTTCGACCTGCTGGGCATCCCCGGCAGCACCATCGAAGGCGCCACCGAGGTCCACAGCCACATCCACGCCCTGGGCCAGTGCCGGCGCCTCATCCGGAGCGCCGGACTGAAGCCTGTTATTGCCGGCGACACTGCAGGCTCCGCCCGGGAGGTGAGCGAATGGAACGATCCTGCCAAGCTGTCCCTCGCTCCCCCACTCGCGGCCAAGATCTACGGGCTGGAGGTGCTCGCATCGCGCGTCGAGGATGACCCCTCCAACACCACCCGTTTCGTGGTCCTGGCTCCTGAAAAGGAACTGCCGTCCCGGGAGGAGCTGCCCGGACCGGCAGTAACCAGCTTCCTGTTCCGGGTCCGCAACGTCCCCTCCGCGCTCTTCAAGGCCCTCGGCGGTTTTGCCACGAACGGCGTGAACATGACCCGGCTGGAAAGCTACATGGTGGGCAACGAGTTTGCCGCCACCATGTTCATGGCCGACGTCGAAGGCCACCCCGAGGACCTGCCGCTCCGGCTGGCCCTCGAGGAACTGGACTTCTTCACCACGGAAGTGCGCATCCTGGGCGTCTATGCCGCCGCCGAATACCGGACCGGGCAGGCAGCCGCCGGCTGAGGTCCGGGCTTCGGTCCTGCGCGGGTGGAGTTTTTGTCCAGATAACGGGACTTCGGCCGCCTTTTGGACCCATTATCTGGACAAAAACTCCCATGCGCGGGGCAACAGGTCCGGGGCTAGACTGCCGCGGCCCGTCCGGTCGCCAGGAGGGGTGCGAAGAACGCGCCGAGTTCCGCCGTCGCCGCCAAGGGCAGGACGTTGGCCACGTACTGGTCCGGGCGCACCACCACGATCACGCCGCCGCGGTCCAGGCCGCGCAGCTCGAAGATGTCAGCCTTCGGATCGGTGGCGTACACCTTCTCGTAGTCCGTCAGCTGGAACGGGCCAACCTGCGGCTTGAACACCGCCGGGACCGCGTTGATATCAACGTCCGTGTGGGGCTGCTGGTAGATCACCTTCACGTCGAACCATGCGTCGAGGTCGGCGCCCGACGGCGTGGCGGCCAGCGGCGAGTCCGGCGCCTTCGCAATCCACTCGGCGAAGTCGGCCACCGCTGAGGGGACACCCTGCTGTCCCGTTGCCGGCGCTGCCGCGTCGGCGAAGACGTAGATGCGCCACCGTCCGTCCGCCGTGGCGTGGTGACCGAGCTGCATGGGGTTGGTATCGCAGACCCGCACGACGGGCGCTGACTTGAAGCGCTTGCCGACGGGGAAGCCGGCGGCCAGCTCCTGGTGTTCGGCACTGCCGGTGAGCATCGACGGGGTGTACTGGGTCATGAAGCCGGCCGGGAACTCGGCAGTGCTTACGTAGAAGTCCTCAAGCTCGGAAGGGCTCTCGAACTCTTCAGGCTTCTTCGCCATCATCGTGGACCACTCTTTGTCGAAGTCGATGAGGTTCTTGGCGATGACCTGCCGTTCGTTCGAGTAGGTGGTCAACAGGCTTTCCGGGCTGCGGCCCTCGAGGACGTGGCCGAGCTTCCACGCCAGGTTGAACCCGTCCTGCATGGAAACGTTCATGCCCTGCCCGGCCTTGGCGCTGTGCGTGTGGCAGGCATCGCCGGTGATGAACACCCGGGGTGCGCGGGTGCCCCGCTGGTCCGGGAGGACGTCGTCGAACCGGTCGGTGAGCCGGTGGCCCACCTCGTACACGCTGTGCCAGGCGACGTCGCGGACGTCGAGCGTGTACGGGTGGAGGATCTCGTTCGCCTTGCGGATGATCTCCTCGATGGAGGTGTTGCGCACGGCACCTTTGTCGTTGGGGTCCACCTCGCCGAGGTCAACATACATGCGGAACAGGTACCCGCCTTCGCGTGGGATGTGCAGAATGCTCCCGCCCGAGCCGGACTGGATTGCGCACTTGGTGCGGATGTCCGGAAAGTCCGTCACGGCGAGGACGTCCATAACGCCCCACGCATGGTTGGCGGCGTCGCCGGCGAGGGTGCAGCCGATCGCATCGCGCACCTTGCTGCGCGCGCCGTCTGCGCCGATGACATATTTGGCCCGGACAACCTTTTCCTGGCCTTCCCGGGGACCTGCAGTGTGAAGCAGGGTCACGGTGACCGGATACTCCCCCTCGCCGGTGACTTCCAGGCTCCGGAATTCAAAGCCGTAATCCGGGGCCATGCGCGTGGGCGAATTCGCCATGAATTCGGCGAAGTAGTCCAGGACGCGGGCCTGGTTGACGATGAGGTGCGGGAACTCACTGATCCCCATCGCGTCGTCCACCGCCCGGGCTCCCCGGATGATGCGCGAGTGGTCGGCCGGGTCCGGCTTCCAGAACGCCATTTCGGTGATCCGGTAGGCCTCGGCGATGATCCGTTCGGCGAAGCCGAAGGCCTGGAAGGTCTCGACGCTCCTCGCCTGGATGCCGTCCGCCTGGCCGATGGGCAGCCTGCCGGCGCGGCGTTCTACGATGCGCGTGGTGATGCCCGGGAACTGGGACAGCTGGGCGGCGGCCAGCATGCCGGCGGGGCCTGTGCCGACAATCAGGACGTCCACCTCATCAGGAAGCTCAGTGGGCCGATTGATGCCTACGCCTGCTGCCGGCCGGACTCGCGGGTCACCGGATACGTAACCGTGGTGGTGGAATTGCACGGGGGTCCTCACTTCATTGTGGGCGGCGGATCGCCGTCTTCTGTATTCGATATTCGAACTAAGTGTTCGATAATAGAAATCTATGCTCTTTCAAAACTGTACGCAGATATGACCTGCGTTACAAGCAGCCCGGAAAACTCCCTGAAAACAAAGGGTTGACGTTCCACGCTCCCTGAGTGATAGTTATCGTATACGATTTCGTACTCGATGAGGAGTAACTCTTGGAACAGGTCACCGACCGCATCCTGGCCGCGGCCCGCAAAGTCATCGCGGTGCATATCAACTACCCCAGCCGGGCGGCCCAGCGCGGCCGCACTCCGGAGCAGCCCTCCTACTTCCTGAAGCCGTCCTCGTCCCTGGCGACAGGGTCGGCGGAAGCCCCTTCAACGGTGGAACGCCCGGCCGGATGTGAACTCCTCGGCTACGAAGGCGAGATCGCCCTGATCATCGGCAAGCCGGCCCGCCGTGTGGGCGTCGAGGACGCCTGGAGCCACGTCGAGTGGGTCACGGCCAGCAACGACCTCGGCGTCTACGACCTCCGCTACGCGGACAAGGGCTCCAACCTCCGGTCCAAGGGCGGGGACGGTTTCACGCCGGTCGGCCCGGGACTGATCGCAGCGGACGCCGTCAACCCCGCAGAACTCCGCATCCGCACCTGGCACAACGGCGAACTTGTCCAGGACGACACCACCGGGGACCTCCTCTTCCCGTTCGCCCGGCTTATTGCGGACCTCTCCCAGCTCCTCACCCTCGAAGAGGGCGACATCATCCTGACCGGCACGCCGGCCGGCGCCTCCGTCGCCAGGCCGGGCGACGTCGTCGAGGTTGAAGTCAGCACCAGTACGACGGCGGGCGCCGCCGGCGGTGGCCTGTCCACCGGCCGCCTGGCCACCCGGGTGGAGGAAGGCACGACGCCGTTCGCGGACTTCGGCGCCCGGCCCAGGACCGATGACCTCCAGCGGGAGGAAGCGTACGGTTCGCGGGAAGCGGCCGGGCTTGCCGCCGTCGGGCCCGTCCTCCCGCCGGAACTGAAGGCCAAGCTGGAAAGCGTCTGCACTGCCACCCTGTCCTCCCAGCTGCGCAAACGCGGCCTGAACAACGTCAGCATCGACGGCCTCACCTCCACCCGCCCGGACAAGCGGATCGTGGGCCTGGCCCGGACCCTGCGCTACGTGCCCAACCGCGAGGACCTCTTCAAGACCCACGGCGGCGGCTTCAACGCCCAGAAGAAGGCCATCGACTCGGTCAACGAGGGCGAAATCCTGGTGATGGAAGCCCGCGGCGAAAAGGGCACCGGCACCATCGGCGACATCCTGGCCCTCCGCGCCCAGGTCCGCGGCGCCGCCGCCGTCATCACCGACGGCGGTGTCCGAGACTTCTCCGCGGTGGCCGCCATGGACATGCCCACCTACTATTCCAACCCGCACCCGGCCGTGCTGGGGCGCCGGCACATCCCGTGGGACACGGACATCACGATCGCCTGCGGCGGCACCACCGTGCAGCCCGGGGACATCATCGTGGCGGACGCGGACGGCATCCTGGTGATACCGCCGGCACTGGCCGAAGAACTCGCGGACGATTCCATCGCCCAGGAACGCGAGGAAACCTTCATTGCCGAGATGGTGCAGCAGGGCCACAGCGTGGACGGCCTCTACCCGTTGAACTCCGAATGGCGGGCCAGGTATGAAGAATGGGAAGGCCCCGCACATGACTGAAATAGTGATGGCCGGCAGTAAGTCCGAGCAGGCGTACGCCGCCGTCAAGGCCCGGATCGTGGACGGCACCTACTCCCCCGGCTACCGGCTGGTGCTGGCGAAAATCGCCGAGGACCTTGGCGTCAGCGTGGTGCCCGTCCGCGAAGCCATCCGCCGCCTCGAGGCCGAAGGGCTGGTCACGTTCGAGCGGAACGTCGGCGCCACCGTGTCCGGCATCGACCCCACGGAGTACCTCTACACGATGCAGACCCTGAGCATCGTCGAAGGTGCCGCCACGGCTCTCTCGGCTCCGCTCATCGGTGCGGCGGACGTGGCCCGGGCCCGGGCAGTGAACGAGGAAATGCGCGAATGCCTGGAGCACTTCGACCCCGTCCGCTTCACCCGGCTCAACCAGGACTTCCACAGCGTCCTGTTCGAGCACTGCCCCAACCCGCACATCCTGGACCTCGTCCACCGGGGCTGGAACCGGCTCGCGTCGCTGCGGTCCTCCACGTTCCGCTTCGTCCCGGGCCGCGCCCGTGACTCGGTGGACGAACACGAGGCCCTGCTCCGGCTCATTGAAACCGGCGCCACGGCCGACGACATCGAAAAGGCGGCCCGCCTGCACCGGAGCGCCACCCTGGATGCCTACCTGGCGCAAGCTACCTCCACCGAACAACAGACCGCACAGCAGTAAGGAAAAACAATGACGTTCACTGCCGCAGAAACCACCCACTACGTACCGCAGGACCTTCCCACCCACATCCAGCACTACATCAACGGTGAATTCGTTGACTCCGTGGGCGGTAAGACCTTCGACGTCCTGGACCCGGTTTCCAACACCAACTACGCCACCGCCGCCGCCGGCCAGAAAGAGGACATTGACCTGGCCGTCGCCGCAGCCCGCGAAGCCTTCGTCAACGGCCCGTGGCCGAAGATGAAGCCGCGCGAACGCGCCCGCATCCTGAACAAGATCGCGGACGCCGTCGAAGCCCAGGAGGAGCGCCTCGCCGAACTCGAGACCTTCGACACCGGCCTCCCCATCACCCAGGCCAAAGGCCAGGCCCTCCGCGCGGCGGAGAATTTCCGTTTCTTTGCGGACCTGATCGTTGCCCAGTTCGACGACGCCATGAAGGTCCCGGGCTCGCAGATCAACTACGTGAACCGCAAGCCGATCGGCGTCGCCGGCCTCATCACCCCGTGGAACACCCCGTTCATGCTGGAGTCCTGGAAGCTCGCCCCGGCACTGGCCACCGGCAACACCGTGGTCCTCAAGCCGGCCGAATTCACTCCGCTGTCAGCATCGCTGTGGGCCACGATCTTCAAGGATGCAGGACTTCCCGACGGTGTGTTCAACCTGGTCAACGGCCTCGGCGAAGAAGCCGGCGACGCCCTGGTCAAGCACCCGGACGTGCCCCTGATTTCCTTCACCGGCGAGACCACCACCGGCCAGACGATCTTCCGCAACGCCGCCGCCAACCTCAAGGGCCTCTCCATGGAGCTCGGCGGCAAGTCCCCCTGCGTTGTGTTCGCCGACGCCGACCTCGACGCCGCGATCGATTCAGCCCTGTTCGGCGTCTTCTCCCTCAACGGCGAACGCTGCACCGCAGGCTCCCGCATCCTCGTCGAACGCGCCATCTACGACGAGTTCTGCGAAAAGTACGCCGCCCGCGCCAAGAACATCGTCGTCGGCGATCCCCATGACCCCAAGACCCAGGTGGGTGCCCTGGTCCACCCGGAGCACTTCGCCAAGGTGGCCTCCTACGTGGAGATCGGCAAGTCCGAAGGCCGGCTCCTAGCTGGCGGCGGCCGTCCCGAAGGCCTCCCGGAAGGCAACTACATCGCCCCCACCGTGTTCGCCGACGTCGCCCCGGACGCACGGATCTTCCAGGAGGAGATCTTCGGCCCCGTTGTCGCCATCACCCCGTTCGAGAACGACGACGAAGCCCTCGCCCTGGCGAACAACACCAAGTACGGCCTGGCGGCCTACATCTGGACGCAGAACCTCACCCGCGCGCACAACTTCTCGCAGAACGTCGAGGCCGGCATGGTGTGGCTGAACAGCCACAACGTCCGCGACCTCCGCACCCCGTTCGGCGGCGTCAAGGCCTCCGGCCTGGGCCACGAGGGCGGCTACCGCTCCATCGATTTCTACACCGACCAGCAGGCCGTACACATCACCCTCGGTACCGTCCACACCCCCAAATTCGGCGCCTAGTCCCGGCCCACCAAGACCACCAGGTCCCCTTTCAAAGAAGAGAGAAAACCATGAGCAACGTCATCCCCAAGCCCTCCGTTCCGGCTCCTGACATCGTCCGCTGCGCGTACATGGAGATCGTCGTCACGGACCTCGCCAAATCCCGCGAGTTCTACGTTGACCTCCTCGGCCTGCACGTCACCGAGGAGGACGAGAACAACATCTACCTGCGCTCCCTCGAGGAGTTCATCCACCACAACCTGGTGCTCCGCAAGGGACCCATCGCCGCCGTCGCAGCGTTCGCCTACCGGGTGAAGTCCCCCGCCGAGGTGGACGCCGCCGAAGCGTACTACAAGGAACTCGGCTGCCGGGTGGAGCGCCGCAAGGAAGGCTTCACCAAGGGCATCGGCGACTCCGTGCGGGTGGAGGACCCGCTGGGCTTCCCGTACGAATTCTTCTACGACGTGGAGCACGTGGAGCGCCTCACCCAGCGCTACGACCTCTACTCCGCCGGCGAACTGGTCCGGCTGGACCACTTCAACCAGGTCACCCCGGACGTTCCCCGCGGCCGCAAGTACCTCGAGGACCTCGGTTTCCGTGTCTCCGAGGACATCCAGGACTCCGACGGCGTCTCCTACGCCGTGTGGATGCACCGCAAGCAGACCGTCCACGACACCGCGCTGACCGGCGGCAACGGCCCGCGCATGCACCACGTCGCTTTCGCCACCCACGAGAAGCACAACATCATCCAGATCTGCGACAAGATGGGCGCCCTGCGCATCAGCGACCGGATCGAACGCGGCCCCGGCAGGCACGGCGTCTCCAACGCCTTCTACCTCTACATCCTGGACCCGGACGGGCACCGCATCGAGATCTACACCCAGGACTACTACACCGGCGATCCGGACAACCCCACCATCACCTGGGACGTCCACGACAACCAGCGCCGCGACTGGTGGGGCAACCCGGTAGTCCCCTCCTGGTACACCGAGGCCTCCCTTGTCCTGGACCTCGACGGCAACCCCCAGCCCGTCATCCAGCGCACCGACGCCTCGGAAATGGCCGTCACCGTGGGTGCCGACGGCTTCTCCTACACCCGCAAGGACGGCTCCCCCGAAGGTGACCGGACCGGCTTCAAGCTTGGAGCGCAGCTGTAGCCATGCTGGATGCCAAGACGATCGAAGCCATCGCGGACGAGCTGCTGGAAGCCGGCCGGAACCGGAAGCCGGTGCCGCGGCTGACGTCCCGCTACCCGGAGATGACGGTGGAGGACTCCTACGCCGTCCAGCAGCTCTGGCGGAACCGCAACGAGGACGCCGGCCGGAAACTCGTGGGCCGCAAGATCGGCCTCACCTCCAAGGCGATGCAGGCCGCCACCGGCATCACCGAACCGGACTACGGCGCCATTTTCGATGACATGGTCCTCGAAACCGGCTGCTCGGTGCAGTGGGACCGGTACACGCATCCGCGGGTGGAGGTGGAGCTGGCGTTCGTCCTGAAAGACGGGCTCAAAGGCCCCGGCTGCACCATCTTCGACGTCCTGAACGCCACCGACTACGTGGTTCCGGCCCTCGAGATCCTGGACTCCCGGATCGAAATGGAGGGCCGGACCATCGTGGACACCATCGCGGACAACGCCGCGATGGGCGCCATGGTGGTGGGCGGCCGTCCGGTGAAGCCCGACGCCGTGGACCTCCGCTGGATCTCGGCCATCCTCTACAAGAACCAGACCGTTGAAGAAACGGGCGTGGCGGCGGGGGTTCTGGACCACCCCGCCAACGGAGTGCACTGGCTGGCCAACAAGATCGCCGCCCACGGTGACGGCATGAAGGCCGGGGACATCATCCTGGCCGGCTCCTTCACCCGCCCGCTCTGGGTATACAAGGGCGACACCGTCCACGCCGACTACGGCCCCCTGGGGAGTGTCACATGCCGCTTCGAGTAGAACCGGACGCCACGTTCCGCGACGCCCTGGCCAATCACAACGGTAAAGCAGGCCGTCCGCTGACGGGCATGTGGGTCTGCTCCGGCAGCCCACTGGTGGCCGAGCTGTGCGCCGGCGCCGGCCTGGACTGGCTGCTGATCGACGCCGAGCACAGCCCCAACGGACTCGAATCCGTCCTCGCCCAACTGCAGGCCGTCCGCGGCTACCCCGTCCAGGCGATGGTCCGGCCGCCGGTCAATGACACCGTGCTGATCAAGCAGTACCTGGACCTCGGCGTTCAGAACCTGCTGGTCCCCATGGTGAACTCCGCCGCCGAAGCCGAAGCCGCGGTGGCCGCCACCCGCTACCCGCCGCACGGCGTCCGCGGTGTGGGCTCAGCCCTGGCCCGCGCCTCGCGCTGGAACCGCATCCCGGACTACCTCGCACGCGCCAGCGAAACCATCAGCGTCACCGTCCAGATCGAATCCGAAGCCGCCGTCGCGGCCGTGGAAAGCATCCTGGCGGTCGACGGCGTGGACGCCATCTTCCTGGGGCCCTCCGACCTCGCCGCCTCCATGGGCCTGCTGGGACAGCAGGAACACCCCGAGGTGCGTGCCGCCGTCGAACACTGCATTGCTGCCGCCAAGACGGCCGGCAAACCGGCCGGCGTGAACGCCTTCAACCCAGACACCGCCCGCAACTACCTCGCGGCCGGCGCCTCCTTTGTGCTGGTGGGCGCCGACGTCGCCATCCTGGCCCGCGGCTCCGAGGCACTCGCTGCCGAATTCATCCCTCCGGAGCCGGTGGTAAAGCCGCCCCAAACCCCGGCCAGCTATTGAGCGGCCCCCTTGCGGCGGTAGGGCAGTAGGACTCTGTCCGGCGGGCGGCGGCCCGGCGTAGCCTTGAAGCACTGGCACGCGTGATAGCTGGAAAAATGGCACCGAAGAAGCGATGGGGTTCCCGTCTGGCCGCAGCCTTGGGAAGGCTGATCGGATTTGTTGCCGTGAGCGCCGTCTGCGGGGTCCTGGCCGCCAGCCTGGTGGCACCCAGCGTCGCGGCGGCAGGGGTGACGATCAGCAATTCGATCACGTTCTTCAACAGCCTGCCGGGTGACCTCACGGTCGATCCTCCGTCGCAGGCCACCAAAATGGTGACCGCGGACGGCCAGCCCATCGCCTCCTTCTACGCGGAGAACCGGGTGCGGGTCACCCTCGAGCAGATGTCGCCGTTCATCAAGGACGCGATCGTCGCGATCGAGGACAGCCGCTTCTACGAACATGGCGGCGTTGACCCGCAGGGCATCCTCCGGGCGCTGACGTTCAACGTCACCCAGGGCGGCCGTCAGGGCGCGTCAACGCTGACCCAGCAGTACGTCACCAACGTCGTCAATGAATCGTTTCTTTCCGCGGATCAAGGCGAGCAGGTCATCCTCAGCGGCCAGAAGAGCGTTGGCGACAAGATTCGTGAGATGAAGCTGGCCATCGAACTGGAGAAGAAATACACCAAGGACCAAATCCTCGAAGGCTACCTGAACATCGTGTTCTTCAACCGGGACGCCTACGGAATCGAGGCCGCCGCCCGGCACTTCTTCAGCGCTTCCGCCAAGGACCTCACCTTGCCGCAGGCGGCGCTGCTGGCCGGGCTGGTGAACAGCCCCAGCTTTTACGACCCCGCCGTGCATCCGGAGAACTCCCTGCAACGCCGCAACCAGGTGTTGGGCAACATGCTGGAACAGGGGAAAATCACGCAGGCCGAGCACGACGCCGCTGCGGCCACCGGGGTGGAGCTGAAAATCACCCCGGGCCGGCAGGGCTGCGCAGCCGCCGTGACCGCACCGTACTTCTGCGACTACGTGTCCCACCTGATCCTCAACAACCCGGCCTACGGAGCGGACATCAACGACCGCGAGAGGCTGCTGTACCGCGGCGGCCTGACCATCGTCACCACGCTGGACAGCAGGCTGCAGGCCGCCGCCCAGGCCCAGGTGGACGCCACCGCAGGAGCGAATCCGGACAAATGGGGCGCTGCCCTGGTGACCATCCAGCCCGGGTCCGGCAGGATCCTGGCCATGGCGCAGAACACGGTCTTCCTTCCGGCGGAAGGGAAATTCGATACCCAACTGAACTTCAACGTCGATTCCAAGGACGCCAACGGCAATGACCTCAACGGGGCCGGCGGGTTCCAGCCCGGATCCACCATGAAGCCGTTTACCTTCGCGGAATGGCTGAACGAGGGCAAACCCCTGAACGCAGTGATCGATGCGTCCCGTCGGACCTATCCTCTCGGCTTCCCGTGGCGGTCCAGCTGTGGGAAGGTGCTGGGCGCCTACAACACGGCCCAGCGGGCCGAGGGCGCGGCCGACGATCTCCAGAACAACGACCCCGGCTACTACCGGCCCATGCCGGTCAACTACGGCCTGTACAACTCCATCAACACGGCAACTTTCGCCGAAGCCACGCAGCTGGACTTCTGCGGGATCCAGAAGATGGTGGATACCGTGGGCCTCCACAGCGGGCTGGACGGCGCCCAGATCAACATGCACCAGCTCGGCAACCTGCTGGGCGCCATCGGTGTGGCTCCGCTGCATCTGGCCAACGCCTTTGCCACGTTCGCCAATGACGGCCGCTACTGCGCGCCCATCGCCATAGCGGACGTGACTGACACGACGCAGCGCCACCTGCCGTCTGAGTCCTCCCAGTGCCGCAACGCCGTCAAGCCAGACGTGGCCCGCGGCGTCAACGCTGTGCTCCAGGACGTGCTGAAGATGGGATCCGGCGTCTACATCAACCCGAAGGTCCAGAGCAAGGTGCCGGTGGCGGCCAAGACGGGAACGTCGAACAACAACGGCGCCACCTGGGTGGCGGGCTACACCTCGGGCCTGGCCACGGCGTCCTTCTTTGGAGACACCCTGGAAGGCCAGCAACGGGCCGGCCAGAACGTCACCATCAACGGCAATTTCTACAAGTCCGTGGACGGCTACATGCTCGCCGGTCCGCAGTGGGCCAACTACATGATGCAGGTGGCCGGGCTGTATCCGGCCAATCCCTTCCCGCCGCCACCGCCGTCCATGAGCAACCCGACGCCGGCGCCCTCCCGCTAAGCCGGAACGCTCCCGCTAAGCCGGCGTCACGCCAGCGCTACGGCAGCCCCATCGCGGTGCGGACCTCATCGAGGATGTGGTGCATGGCGGCCTCCGCCGTGCCGGCATCGCCCCCGGCAACCGCCGCCGCCACGGCCTCGTGCGCCGCCAGCGCTTCAGGACGCGGCTTGAAGGGCATCAATCCTTGTTTGGTCCGGCTGGACAGGACTTCGGCCACCATGCCGTCCAGGGCCTTGAACATCTCGTTCCCGCTGCTGTGCAGGAGCAGGCTGTGGAAGGCGATGTCGGCTTTGAGGAATGCTTCCAGCTCGCCTGCTTCGCCAAGCCGCCGCAGTTCTGAAGCCAACGCCGTGAGCTGACGGCGTTCGGCTGCGCCGGCACGGCGCGCAGCACCCGCCGCGGCAATGGGTTCGACGGCGATCCGGAGTTCCGTGAGGCTGCTGTACTGCTCGGCCCGGCGGGTGGACGCGAGCCGCCACCGCACCAGCTTGGGATCAAAGACGTTCCAGAGTTCGGGGTCCTGCACCACGATGCCCACGCGCCGGCGGGAGTAGACCAGGTTCATCGATTCCAGGACGCGCATGGTGTCCCGGGCAAGGGTGCGGGAAATGTTGTATTGCTGCTGAAGGTCGTCCAGGGTCAGCCGGTGGCCCGGGGCCAGCTCACCCGAAACGATGGCTTCGCCGAGGGCATCCAGTACCCGCAGGTGCAGGGCCGGAACCGCCGCGTCACCGTCGGTTGCGCCCGCGTGGTCCTCTGTCGCCGTCGACATCTTTGTAGCCTCCCTCTGCGCCGTGGCGCCTGGCCTCCAGTTTAGGCCACAAATCGGCAAAGGTATGACCTGTGTTACAAAAAGATGCTACTAATACCGCCGAATGGTGCTATCTTATTTTCCTATCCAGCCTCACTTGCTGGCCTGAGCTTCATTCCGAAGCCAACGATGTCTTCTACGGAGGTAGAACAATGAAGTTTCCTGCCATGCATTTGGTAGTCATGGGTGTCGCCGGAGCCGGCAAGTCCACCATCGCCGGGGCCCTTTCCCAGGACCTCGGCTGGGACATGGCCGAGGCGGACCAGTTCCACCCCGAATCCAACATCGCCAAAATGAACGCCGGCACTCCGCTCCAGGATGAGGACCGCTGGCCCTGGCTGCAGTCCATCCGCGATTGGATGACCGCCCAGGCCGCGGAAGGCAAAAGCACCGTCCTGACCTGCTCCGCGCTCAAGCACAGCTACCGCCAGCTCCTCTCCGAGGCAGAAGGCACGGTGGTCTTCATCCACCTGGACGGTGATCCCGCCCTGCTCGGCGAGCGCATGCGCGGACGTGAGGGCCACTTCATGCCGGTGACACTGCTGCCCAGCCAGCTGGCCACCCTTGAGCCGCTGACGCCGGAGGAGCTCGCCGCCGGAAGCCTTCGGCTGGACATCACCCGCACACCTGAAGACCTGGTCCAGGCCATCAAGGCCGCCCTCCACCTGCCGGCGGGCAACGCTCCCTGCGCTTCCTGATCTCCCGCTCCCCCAAGCTCCACTCCCCCAACACATCTGTTTCAAAGGAGAACCATGACCATCGAAGGATGGACTCAAACCCTCGGCGCAGGCCCCCTGCTGCTGATTGCCGGCGCCGCGATCTTGGTGCTGCTGTTCCTCATCATCAAGCTGCGCATGCATGCGCTGCTCGCCCTGATCCTCATCAGCCTGGCCACCGCCTTCGCCACCGGCATCCCGGCGGACAAGGTGGTTCCGGTGCTGGTCAACGGATTCGGCAGCACCTTGGGCACTGTGGCCCTGCTGGTCGGCCTCGGCGCCATGCTCGGCCGCATCGTTGAAACCAGCGGCGGTGCCAAGGCGCTGGCTGACTACCTCATCAACCTCTTCGGCGAGAAGCGCGCCCCGTTCGCACTGGGCCTCGCCTCGCTGATCTTCGGCTTCCCCATCTTCTTCGACGCCGGCCTGGTGGTCATGCTGCCCGTGGTCTTCGCGGTGGCCCACCGGCTTGGTGGCGGCGTGCTGCGCTACGGCCTGCCGGCTGCAGGTGCCTTCTCCGTCATGCACATCTTCCTGCCCCCGCACCCGGGCCCGGTTTCCGCAGCAACCTTCTTCGACGCCAACATCGGGCTGGTCCTGATCGCCGGCCTCATCACCGCCATTCCCACTTGGTACGTCACCGCCTACCTGTTCGGCCTGTGGACCGGCAAGAAGCTGGTCCTCCCCGTCCCGGAACTTCTGGGCCACGCCGACACCGCCGCCGAGGAAAACCCGCCGCGCTTCCGCACGGTCGTGGGCGTCCTGCTCCTTCCGCTGGTCCTCATCTTCCTCAACACCGGCCTCAGCACCCTTGCTTCCTCTGGCGTCCTTCCGGCCTCGGCAAAGACCGAAGCCTGGTACCAGATCCTGCGCACCCTCGGTGAAACGCCGGTGGCACTGCTGATCGCGGTACTGGTGGCAATGTTCGTCCTGGGCAGGCTCCGCGGCTCCCGCGGGGCCACCTTGGAGAAGCTGCTCGAATCCTCCCTCGGCCCGGTCTGCTCCGTCATCCTGATCACCGGCGCCGGCGGCATGTTCGGCGGCGTGCTGCGCACCTCCGGGATCGGCACCGCCCTGGCCGGCGTCCTCGGCGACGTCGGCATCCCCCTGCTGCTGGCCGGCTTCCTGATCTCGGCCATCCTGCGTATCGCGCAGGGTTCCGCGACAGTGGCGTTGACCACCACCGCCGGGCTGATCGCTCCCGCGGTGGCCCTCGCGGGCATGAACGGCATGCAGGTGGCCGCCCTGGTCATCGCCGTGGCCGCCGGTTCCGTGGTGGTCTCGCATGTCAATGACTCCGGCTTCTGGCTGGTGGGCCGCTTCTTCGGCATGGACGTCAAGACCACCCTGAAGACCTGGACCGTCATGGAAACGCTGATCGGTGTCATGGGCTTCGCGATCGCTGCGGCCATCTTCGGCGTGGCCGGCCTGGCCGGTTAGCCGGCCGATTCATCCATCCGGGCCACCCCGGTAACGCAACAGAGAACGACGGCGGGACGTCCCGCCGTCGTTCTCGCTTTAACGCCGGCTCATCACCGGCCCCAGCGGTGCTCAACCGCCAATCCATGCGTGGTGAGCAGCCGGTCATCTCGCCGAAACGTGTCCCGCCAAAAGCATGCCGCCGCCCCATCCGGGCGCCTTCGTTAACATCCCCGAAACACAGCGGTCATGTGATCTTCACGCAAGGTCCGTTCCTGTAACTTTCCCGCAACGTAGCGCCCCATTATCGGAAACACGGAACGTGAACCATTGAGCGGGGGCGTGGCCCGGAATCACTCGAGGTCCCGTACGGAAGACTTGATGAGAAGGGACACGCAGGTGCAAATCACTGCGGAAAACGTCTGGGTGCTGGTGTCAACGGCCCTCGTGCTGATCATGACGCCCGGCCTCGGCCTCTTTTACGGCGGCATGACCCGGGCCAAGGCGGCGCTCAACATGATCATGATGAGCTTCATCTCGGCGGGCATCGTCGGCGTCATCTGGGTGCTGTGGGGCTACTCCATGAGCGGCGGTGAAGGCGTGCTGGGAATCTTCGGCAACCCGTTCGCCAACTTCGGACTCACCAACCTCATCGGCTCCCCGGACCTCATCAAGGCAGCCTACGCGGGCACGTTCGCCATGGTCACCGTCGCCCTCATCAGCGGCGCCATCGCCGACCGCGCCAAGTTCAGCTCCTGGGCGCTCTTTGTGCCCATCTGGGTCACCCTGGTGTACTGCCCGCTGGCCTACATGGTCTGGGGCGGCGGGCTGCTGGGCGCCAACGGAGCCATCACCGCCGTGTTCGGCCAGGTCATCGACTTCGCCGGCGGCACCGTGGTTGAAATCAGCTCCGGCGTCGCAGCACTCGTCCTGGCCGTCATCGTTGGCAAGCGCCAGGGCTTCGGCAAGGACCCCAACCACCGCCCTCACAACGTCCCCTTCATCATGCTCGGTGCCGCCATCCTCTGGTTCGGCTGGTTCGGCTTCAACGGCGGCGCAGCCACCACGGCAGAGCAGGCCGGCCTGATCTGGATCAACACGCTGGTGACCCCTGCCGCGGCCATGCTGAGCTGGCTGGTCACCGAAAAGATCCGCCACGGACACCCCACCTCGCTGGGCGCCGCCTCCGGCGTAGTGGCCGGCCTGGTGGCCATCACCCCATCCTGCGCCAACATCAGCCCGGTGGCCGCCATCGGCCTGGGCCTTGCGGCAGGCGCCCTCTGCGCCATCTTCGTGGACCTGAAGTACCGGTTCGGCCTTGACGACTCCCTCGATGTAGTGGGCGTGCACCTCGGCGGCGGCCTCATCGGAACCCTGGCACTTGGCTTCATTGCACTGCCGGTGGACGGCCAGGGCGGCGGACTCTTCTACGGCGGCGGACTACACCAGCTGGTGGCCCAGACGGTTGCCGTGCTGGTCACCGTACTGCTCTCCGGCCTGGTGACCACCGTACTCGGCCTCGCCATCCATAAGACGCTCGGCTTCCGGGTCAGCGAGGAAGCGGAAAACGTGGGCGTGGATCTGTCCGAGCACGCCGAGACCGCCTACGCATTCGGTGAACTGTCCCGCAGCCGCTTCAACCCGTTCCACCACCAGGCGCCTGCTCCGGCAGCCGCCCCGGCAGCGCAGAAAAAGGAAGACAGCCTGGTGTAGCTGCCTTCCCCGGGCGTGGTTCGTCGGATCCAGATTGAGGGGCCGGCGGCGGTTTGGGAAGGCCCCCCGGGCGTGCCGGGAGTCGTGCCGTCGGCCCTACCTCAATTCTAGGGAGCGGCGCGTTGCCGGACCATAGGCCGTTGTGCCCTAAGGGCCCGCAGCCCCCGCAATTAGGTCATGCGTTTGGGTCTTTTTGATCGGACCGAACAGGCCTACCGTGGACGCAGGGAGCCGCCCGCCCGGGCAGCCGAACCACGGAGGATCTTCCTATGACAACGCACGTCGCCGACTGCAGTGTTTCCAACTGTTCCTTCAATGACCATTCGCATTGCAACGCCGCCGCCATCACGGTGGGCGGGAGCGAAGACCACGCGTCATGCGCCACTTTCATCGACACCGGCATCCATGGCGGCCTGCCCAAAGTCCTGGCCGACGTCGGAGCCTGCCAGCGCTCGGAATGCGCCCATAACGACCACCTGATGTGCAAGGCACCCGAGGTCCGCGTGGGTCCCGGGGCGGACAACGCCGACTGCCTTACCTACGCGCACGCGTAGCGGCACTAACGGAACGCAAGAGGACGACGGCGGGACTTCCCGCCGTCGTCCTCTTGCGTTAACAGGCTGCCGGCGTCCAGCGGTCATTGGGCCGGCGCCTCAGGTTCGGATGTCTCCATCCAGTTCACCACGCTGCTGCCGCCGTGGGCCCGGCTGAGGGTCTCCTGGAGGGCGTCGGCCTCCTGTGCGGCGATGTCCAGCTCAGCCACCGCGGTCATCACGCCGCGGGCACTTTCATTGTGCGGGCGGGAGTAGTGCGTTCCGGCTGCCGCTGCCCGGTGCCAAGCAGCCAGTTCCCGGATGGCCTGGGCGATGGAGCCCTGGGTTTCCGTCAGGCTGCGGAGGATTTCGTGGCTGTCCGAGGGGGTGTCCAGGTTCCTGGTGGCACGGGCAAGGTACCGGGCCGCTTCCTGCATCTGCTGCGCTGCGCGCCGTGGTCCGTTCGTCTCTGACACTGTCCTGCTCCTTCGCTGGGCTGTCCTCCGATGGGACTTATTGTCCTCCACCCCGACGGTGCGGGCAGGGGCGGAAAGGTCCTTGACAGCCCCATGGCACCGGGAGCTAGATGATCAGTAGCGGGGATCCGGAAATCAGGAACAAAGCACAGCAAAGGAGCGGACATGAGCGAGAACCCACGCGCGTCGGAGCGTGTCCACAGTGAAGCTCCGGCCGAGGGCGACGAGAACGCTGATCCGAGGGACATCCGGGTGCATTCCCAGGACCCGGCCGAAGGCGCCGACGTCACAGGCGCCGACCTCACGGACGGGGCGCCCGGCGGCTGAACCGTTGTGGACATTGTCGAATTCCTGTCTGAGCGCATCAGGGAAGATGAGGCGGCAGCCCTAAAAATCCTCAGCGACCGCACGGTGTCCGAGTCAGCGAAATGGTACGAGCACCGGCTCTTGCTGGAGTGCGAGGCAAAGAAGAAGGTTATCCGGATCGTTGAGTCAGCCCGGCAGACCGCTCTGGCCACCATGGTCAGCGACCCGTTCGAGGAGGAATCCCGCTGGATTCCCGAGGCCATTGAATGGACCACGCGTTCGCTGAAGGCGCTGGCGCTGCCCTACGCCGATCACCCGGACTTCGAAGAGGACTGGCGGTGAAAGTGGAGTCGGCCGGCTAGCCCGCAGGCCGCAGCGAGGTGATCATCCGCCTGATGTCGCGGTACTCCGCGGTCTCCGTATAAATCTTGGCCTTCTCCAAGTACGGCAGGGAGGGATCCCCCGGCGTTTCATTGTTCGCCGGGTCGTAGAACGCCCCGAACATGGCGGCGTTCGGCGGCCAGGTGAAGAAGTGGAAGATGGCGCACGCGGAGTCCCCCGAGGCCAGCGGAGCGGACGTGATGCCGTAGCCCGCAGCGGGGGTATCTGCCGGTCCCGGTGCCGTTGCGGTTCCGCGGGTCTCATACACGAACCGGGGTGTGGACCCCTTCAGCGTCAGCGCCGGCAGATCCTGCGAGTCCAGGACGGCGTAGGGGAACCGATCCGTGCAGGTGGACCCCGTTGCCATGTTGGTCCGCAGCGTGGCCAACGTTTTCCCGGCGGGGTTGGTGATTTCGGCGTAGGCGCCGCCGCCCTCCGCCAGTTCGCCGGCCGGGTCCTTCACGCTCCACGAGGCGGGATGGTCGAAAATCAGCTGGCCGTCGGCCGTCGCGTAGCTGGTCCACGCCGCGGACGTCCCGGACCCGTCCGGGCTCTTCGTTTCGCCCGGGACTTGCGTCGATTCCGGCGGTGCGGTTGCCGTCACCGAGGCGGGCAGGTCGCTCGCGGTTCCGGCCGGCGTTTCCGGCGGTCCGGCCGGCTGGGCACAGCCGGCGAGCAGGGCGGCAATGAGGAAGGCGGCAGGGGAAAGGAGACGGGATCGTGTTCGCGGGTTCATGCCATCCTCCTTGGGCCAGGATCCGGTCCCTTCATTCTGGCGCTTCGCAGGTTCTTTTGAACCGCTGTTCACTCGATTGGCACCGAACCGATGCCGGGCATAACGATTTGTTGCACGCTGTGAAATATCCCCTGCCGGGTTGGTGTTGGCCCCGATATGACAACAATCGGAATCATCGGTGCAGGACACATTGGCAGCCAGATCGCCCGCAAGGCCGTGGAACTCGGCTACGAGGTAGTCATCAGCAATTCGCGCGGACCGGAAACGCTGACGGACCTCGTGGCGGAGCTGGGACCGCGGGCTACAGCGGCAACAGCGGCGGAGGCGGCCGCGGCAGGCGATTTCGCCGTCGTGACCGTGCCCCTCAAGAGTATCGGGGACGTTCCGGCGCAGCCGCTGGAAGGCAAGATCGTGATCGACACCAACAACTACTACTGGGAACGCGACGGCCGCTTCCCTGAGCTGGACAACGGCCAGGAGACAACGTCCGGGCTGCTGCAGAGGCACCTCCCCACGTCCAAGGTGGCCAAGGGGTTCAACCACATCATGGCCAGGGAAATCACGACTGACGGAACGCCGGCCGGCACGGAAGGCCGCCGGGCCCTTGCCACGGCCAGCGACTATCCCGAGGCTGCGGAACTCGTGACCCGGTTCTACGACGAGTTCGGCTTCGACTCCGTCAACGTCGGTCCCTTGTCCGAAAGCTGGCGCGTTGAGCGCGACCGCCCGGCGTATGTGGTGCGCCAGACCGCTGCCGAGCTCACGGAGAGCCTGGAGCGGGCTCCGCGCACCATCTGACGTTCACGCGTTACGGCCCTTGCGGCTGGACGTCAGGTTCCGCCGCTCCAGATCCGCCGCCACCACGAGCGCTTCACCTCAGGCTCCGGTGGCGGCGGCGCGGCTGCGGCAACGGCTGCACGACGTTCGCGCCAAAGCGCCACCTCGGCGTCAACGTCACGGGTCCTGGTGATGACGGGCGGCCCGCCCTGGAGCTGGCGGCGGGCGTCGATCACGCGCTTATTGAAGTCCTGCAGGATGTCGCGGACCTGCTTTTCCGAATACTGGGCATCGAGCCTGGCGTCGAGACCGGCGTCCTCGGTCCGCAGGAGAATGGCTTTCGGGCCCATGCCGGTGATGTTCTCGCGCTGGATGAGGCCCTTGACCCACCAGTCCGGATCGTAGCCTTCGCCAAGCCCCGGGATGGGTTTGCCGGCGTACTTCAGGTTGTCGAACTTCCCCTGGGCCATCGCGTCCCGGATCAGGTATTCAACCCTCCTGGCGTCATCGACTTTCCGGCGCTTTTCCCGTTCCTTTTCCTCGGCAGCGGCGAGCTCGGCCTCCTCCTGGGCCGACATTCCGGTTGCACGGACGGCGCGCAGCTCGGCGGCACGTTCCACCCGGCGCCTGAACGCACCCCCGCTGCCTTCGCTGGTCATGTCCACACCGCCCCGATCCTGAATAGCCTGCCTTCCAGTATTCAGAGGCCGTGTGGGAGTTTCAATAAGGCGGCTGCGGGACCGGGGCCGCGATCATTGGCGTGAGCCCCGGTCGATGGCGTCCTTGAGGGCGCGGGCCAGAGGCGCGGGCGGGCGGGACGTAGGATTCAAACAGCATCAGGAAACATGCCGGACGCGGCGTTTCACCAAGACCCATATCCGGGAGGGCCCGATGGACCAGCCAAGGCTTGCCATGAAGACAAGATGGACAAGCAACCGTGGCAGCGCGCTGCTTCCCGTGTCAAAGGCCAGACTGCGTGGCCGGTTGATTCTTCGCCTTCTCCTCGCTTTTCCGGCGGGATTGATCATCGCCGCCATTGTGATCGCCGCATTCGGGCTTGAGTCTTCAGCGGCGCGGACGGTCACGTTCTCGGGGCTGGCGCTCTCTTATGCCGCGTTCCTGTTCACCACCTGGCGCCTGGGAGTCAGGCGGCGGGCCGCCTTTGCAGCTGCCGGCGGCGATCCCCAGGCGGCCGGCGTGCTGCTGTTCGGGGTCATGAAGCCACGCAGCCGGGCCAATGGTTCCCGATCAGGCGACTCAGGCTTCAACGGCTACTTCGGCGACGGCGACAGCTCCCACGGCGGGGGCGACAGCGGCGGGGGCGACAGCGGCGGGGGCGACGGCGGCGGGGGCGGGGGCGACTGACGCGGCCATTGCGGGCGGCGATACTATGTGCCAGTGGCTGACAGGGTTTCGAAGGGCGACGTCATCGCGTTCCGCCTGGCCGCCCATCATCTCGACGAACGGTTGGGCGAAGGCGGTCTGCTGGACGCGGCCGGCAAGTGCGCGATTCAGAACAGCCCGCCCGGGTCGGCCCTCCTTGCCCTGCACGCCAGGGTGCGCAACCTGACGCAGGAACAGGTGGCCGACGCCATCGCCATGGAGAAGAGTCTGCTGCAGACCTGGTGCATGCGCGGATCACCGTTCTACTTCCCCGCCACGGACGCGCCGGTATTCACTACCGGAGTCCTACCGCCGACCGAGGAGGCGATGCGCCATCTGGTTGTCGGCGTGGAGCCGGCGTTGGACAAACTTGGCATGGGCCTGCGCGAGACGGTCGAGCTGGCCGCCGCCGAAATCCATGACGTGCTGTCCGGGCGCAGGCTCGCCATCAACGAGTTGGGCGTGGAGATCGCCACGCGGATTGCCCGCAGGCTGCCGAAGCGACAACGCGACGTCTGGGAGGAAGATGGTCCCTACGCCCCGGGGCAGCCGCTCGGTGAGGGTGTCGTGCATTTCTGCGTCCGTATCCTCGCGTTGCAGCGGGTGGTCTGCCTCGCGCCGCGCGTGGGGAACAAAGCACCGTTCGTCCTGGTCGACGAGTGGCTTGGCCATCCGATCCCGGACATCGACCCTGAACTCGCACGCGCCGAACTGCTGCGCCGCTACCTGCGCTGCTATGGACCGTCGACGCGCGGCGACTTCGCCTCGTGGGCGGGGATCCATCCCGGTGACGCCGGCTCCTGGTGGAACCTGGTCGGGGACGAGCTGACCCAGGTCGAATACGGCGGCACGTCCTGGATCCTCACCGGGGATCTCGACGCACTGCGGTCCGCACCGGCACCGAAGGGAGTGCGACTACTCCCGCCCGGCGACCCTTATGCGCAGATGCGCGACCGCGAAACGATCGTCGACAGGAAGTACCACCGGGAAGTGTGGAGGATGGTCGGCCAACCGGGAACGGTCCTCGCAGACGGCAAAATCACCGGCACATGGCGGTCACGCAAGAGCGGCCGGAAGCTGGTCCTCACCATCACGACGTTCGGCTCGTTGCCGGAACGGGACAGGGTGTCGCTACAGGGTGAGGCTGCGCAGGTCGCGACGCTGCGAGGCGCGTCGTCGGTGGACGTCGCGTTCGGCACCCACTGACCCTCCCGGCGCGGACGACGGCGGGACCTCCCGCCGTCGTCCGCTTTTGTCGGTTCCGGGGAGCCGAATCAGCCGATCGGCTCGGCCATCTGTTCCACCACATACTGGGCGTCCACGGAGGCGCCGGTCACCGGATCGGCCATCTCCACCTTCCAGCTGCGGGCGAACTGGTCCACGCCGTGGGTCATGGCCACCGTGCCCGAAATGAGGATGGTGCCGGGCTCATTGAGGCCGCGTTCAGTGAGGACGTCCAGCCAGTAATCGGGGCTCAGCAACGCGCCCAGCGAGCTGTCCTGGATGAGGGTGTCCGGCGTATCGCCCTCGCCCACCCAGCCCCTGAGCGAGATCTGGTCCAGGTGCTCCCGCACGTCGTCAAGGCGCCAGGCTTTGCGTCCCAGGACGTCAGGGCTGGCGTTCTTGCTCCAGGCAACGCCGTGGACCTCAAGCTCGCGGTCCGTGTGGTCGCAGGCCACCGTCAGCAGTACGCCGTCCTCGGTGATCACCAGCGCCCATTCGGCTTCCCCTGAAGTCCGGCCGTGCTGCACGCGGACTTCGGAAACCTGCTGGGCCAGGTAGGGCGACACGGGATAGAGCGCCGGTGTGGTTGCGGGGCCGGGAACTCCCAGCTCGGCCAACTCGGCGATGTGGGCCTGTACTTCTTCCTGTTCCCGCCCTGCGTAGCCGGCGTTCAGGAGGTGCTTGACCTCGACTTTTCGGGTGGTGCCGTCGGGAAGTTCGAAGCTCAGAGTCGTCATGTTCTGTCCATCCTTTGCGTGTCCTGCTCGAGAAATTTACAAACCGGAAACCGGAAACGATCGCCAATGTACATCCAGTATGCGTAATGTATACATTTAACGCCAGCGTGACAGGCGTCACCGTAAACATCTCGTGGAGGACAACACCATGGCCAACGTCCCAGTTCAGGCTTCCGGCGCAGCGCCGCGCCCGGGCAAGCCGATGCATCCGAAGGGCCTGTACAAGGCCTTTGCCGCAAGCCTTACCGGTACCGCACTCGAGTGGTACGACTTCGCTGTCTACTCAGCCGCAGCCGCCGTCGTATTCCCCATCGTCTTCTTCCCGTCATCCGATCCCCTCACCGGCACCATCCTGGCGTTCTCCACCTACGCGGTGGGCTACGTTTCCCGCCCCGTGGGCGGCATCATTTTCGGCCGGCTCGGCGACCGGATCGGCCGCAAGAAGGTCCTGGTCACCACCCTCATGATCATCGGCGTGGCCACCGTACTGATCGGCGTGCTCCCCGGGTACGGCAGCATCGGCATCACCGCCCCGATCATCCTGGTGCTGCTGCGCTTCGCCCAAGGCGTGGGCGTAGGCGGCGAATGGGGCGGGGCCGTACTACTCTCCAGTGAATACGGAGATCCCCACCGGCGCGGCTTCTGGGCATCCGCAGCCCAGGTGGGCCCGCCCGCAGGCAACCTCATGGCGAACGGCGCACTGGCAGTCCTCACCCTCACCCTGACCGAAGAGCAGTTCATCAGCTTTGGCTGGCGGATCGCCTTCCTGGTCTCGGCCCTGCTGGTCGGATTCGGCCTCTGGATTCGTCTGAAGCTGGAAGACACCCCGATCTTCAAGGCCATCGAGGCCCACGGCGAACAGCCCAACGCCCCGGTCCGGGAGGTCTTCAGCAAGGAACTCCGGCCGCTCATTGCCGCCACCCTGTGCCGGGTTGGCCCGGACGTTCTCTATGCCCTGTTCACTGTTTTCACCCTTACCTACGGCATCCAGGCCCTGGGCTACGAGCGCAGCCAGGTCCTGACCGCCGTCCTGATCGGCTCCGCATTCCAGCTGTTCATGATCCCGCTGGCCGGCGCCGTATCGGACCGCTTCAACCGCCGCCTGGTGTACGGCACGGCAGCCGTGCTGGGCGCCGTCTGGACGTTCATCTTCTTCGGCATCCTCGGCGGAGACAATGAGCCGATGCTGATCGCGGGAATCGTCCTGGGCCTCATGGCACACTCCTTTATGTACGGGCCGCAGGCCGCCTTCATTGTGGAACAGTTCTCCCCCAGGCTCCGCTCCACCGGCAGCTCGCTGGCCTACACCTTCGCAGGCGTGATCGGCGGCGCCATCGCACCGCTGATGTTCACGCTGCTGCTGTCCCAGTTCGGCACCTGGATTCCGGTGGCCATCTATGTGGCCGTTGCCGCCGCCGTCACGGCAGTGGGCCTGGCGCTCGGCCGGGATTCCAACACCGTGGAGGACGAGGACTACCGCCTGCTGCTCGAAGGATCGGCAGCAGTGCGCCAGGAGTCCGCCGTCGCGGAATCCCGCTGACGGTCCAGAGTTTTTGTCCACATCATGGGTTCAAATAGCCTTGCAAGTCGCGTTATGTGGACAAAAACTCCCTCAGGTGCGGAGCAGGATGTCCCGGGTCACGGCCAGGTGATGGTCAATGGCTTCCTGCGCCTTCGCCGCGTCGCCGGACACCAGGGCATCGAGGATGTCCTGGTGTTCGGCACACACCTGCTCGCGCCGGCCTCCGGTACGGAACAGCGCGGACACACCCACCAGGATCTGCCGGACGTGGAGCTTGCTGTAGGTCCGGGAAATGAGCTCATTTCCGGCGGCGTCAATGAGCTGCTGGTGGAACAGGGTGTCCAGCCGGATGAACTCCCGGGCAGCCTCCGGGTTCAGGTCCTCGGGAAGGGCCGCCTGCTGGTCCAGGGTGTCCTGCATCGTCCGGGCGGGGACGCGCTTCTGTTCGATGACCAGGCGCGCGGCATGGCTTTCCAGCACTCCGCGGAGTTCCATCAGTTCGGACATTTCACGGCCGGTCACCGGTGGGACGTACGCTCCGCGCTGCGGAATCAGTTCCACCAGGCCGTCCGAGACGAGCAGCAGGAGCGCTTCCCGCACCGGAGTGCGCGAGACCCCGATCTCGGCGGCAAGCTCCTGCTCATTAAGGAACTTCCCCTGGACTTCGGGATCGATCAGGATATTTTCGCGCAGGTACGCGTACGCCTTCTCGCGGCCGGACGCCGCTGTCCCCGAACTTTTTCGCATACATCATGTATACAACAGACTGGAGTAATTTCATGCGTTTAGCAGTGGCCCAAATCATCACGGGAGCCGATCCGGCAGCCAACCTGGAGGTGATTCGAGAATACGCCACCCAGGCCAAAGCCGCCGGAGCCGAGCTGGTGGTGTTTCCCGAAGCGGCGATGCGCGCCTTCGGCAACAGCCTGGCGGACATCGCCGAGCCGCTGGACGGACCGTGGGCCAATGCCGTCCGGGCCATTGCCGGCGACCTGGATATCGCCGTCGTCGCCGGCATGTTTACCCCCGGGGACGATGGCAGGGTGCGCAACACCCTCCTGGTCACCGGCCCGGGGATCGATACTTCCTACGACAAGATCCACCTCTTTGACGCATTTGGTTTCGCCGAGTCCGATTCGGTGGACGCCGGCACGTCGCCGGTGACGTTCGAACTCAACGGCACGGTGATCGGCCTTGCCACCTGTTACGACGTGCGCTTCCCCGCGCTCTTTGCGGCCAACGCGCGGGCCGGGGCCCAGGTCAATATCGTCTGTGCCTCGTGGGGCGCCGGCGAAGGCAAGGTGGAACAGTGGGACCTGCTGGTGCGGGCCCGCGCCGTGGACAGCACCACCTTCGTGGTGGCATGCGGCCAGGGCAATCCCGCCAGCATCGGGCTGCCCGACGCAGGCACCGCGCCCACCGGCATCGGCCGCAGCGCCGTGGTGTCACCGCTCGGCACTCCCCTAGTCACCTTGGGCGCGGAGCCTGAGCTGGCCGTGGTGGACATCGACCCCGCCGTCATCACCGACGTCCGCGCAAAACTGCCGGTCCTCGCCAACGCGCGGAGCCTTTAGCGGGCAGTACGGAAGCAGACACGACGGAAGCGGACGACGGCGGGACCTCCCGCCGTCGTCCGCTTCCGATGCTTTCGGCCGCCAGGGCCGCCGGTCCGGCAAGCTGATCTGGTCACGCACCGCGGGCGACACTACGCTGGCTGGTACCCCCTCCAGGAAGAAGGACACCGTGGACGAACAGGACATCCTGCACCGCATCCAAAGCCTCGTTGAAGAGGAACGCGATCTTCGTGAAAAAGCGGAGTCCGCCGCGCCCGGCGCCGAGCACACCCCGGACCGTACACGGCTCCAGCGCATCGAAGAGGACCTGGACCAGTGCTGGGACCTGCTGCGCCAGCGGCGGGCCAAGATGCAGTACGGCGAGAATCCGGATGAGGCCGAGGTACGGCCGGTCAAGCAGGTGGAGGACTACCGCGGCTGATTCGGCGTTCCTTGCGGGCGCCGAGCCACCTCCGACATCGCAACATTCAGGAGTCCTTTGACAGGTTCTGTGACAAGTGCCATAGTCGTCATATGAACCTGTTGGACAGCTGGACAGCTGCGCAAGACCGAGTGGTGCGCGTCGGCGCGGCCGAGGCTGTATTCGCGTCCCTCCGCAGCGCCATCGAGGGCGGCAGGATTCCGGTCGGCACCCGTCTCGACTCCGAAGCCTCGCTCGCCAAGCAGTACGGTGTGAGCCGGACGATGGTCAGGGAGGCGCTGCGTTCATGCACCGCCCTGGGATTGACCGCCACGCACACAGGCAAGGGCACCTTCGTCATCGCTGACAAAGTGGCCCAGGACCTCAAGCTCGGCAAGTATTCAGCCAGCGCCCTGGTGGAAGCCCGCCCCCACGTCGAAGTGCCTGCCGCTGGCCTGGCAGCCCAGCGCCGCAGCGCCGAAGATGTGGAGGCTCTTCGGGAAATCCTTCGGGAAATGTCCGAGGAGGATGATCTGCAGCAGTGGGTGCTGTTGAACACCGAGTTTCATGTGACCATCGCCCGGTGCAGCGGTAACGGCGTGTTTGAATCATTCCTCTCGGACATCTGCGATGCCATGGCGAACCAGTCCAACACGCTCAACCTCGTGGCTGACCGGCGCAAGGAATCCGGCGAAGAGCACGCGCGCATTTTCGCTGCCATCGAGAGCGGATCAGCCGAGGAAGCATCCCAGGCCATGAGGATGCATCTGCACGGGGTGGAATGCGCCCTGGGCACCATCGTCCCCGGAAGAGAGAATTCCACGTCCGGCCATACGCGCTAAACCCCAAGCCCCGAATGTCACCCAGCGTCCCCTGATCTGCCCCACCCGCCGCAATCCCGCGTGCCTCCCTGCCGTGGCACACCCATGCCTCCTGCTGGCTGCGCGTTCCTTCAGCCTGCCCCGGCCCAAGCTCTTTGCCCCACAAATTTCCCACAGTCCAAGAATTTCCACGTCCAAACCCGTCAACGAAGCCCCGCGAGGACCCCCATGACTCTTCCCCTTACTGCCCCGAAAACCCGTTCCGAGCATGATCTCCTGGGTGACCGGGACGTTCCCGCCGCCGCGTACTGGGGTGTGCACACGCTCCGGGCCGTGGAGAACTTCCCCATCACCGGCCAGCCGCTCTCCTCCAACATGCACCTGGTCCGCGGACTCGCCGCCGTGAAACTCGCCGCCGCCCGCACCAACCACGAACTCGGCCTCCTCGACGCCGAACGCGCCGACGCCATCGAAGCCGCCTGCACCGACGTCATGAACGGCAAACTCAACGACCAGTTCGTCGTGGACGTCATCCAGGGCGGCGCCGGAACCTCCTCGAACATGAACGCCAACGAGGTCATCGCCAACCGCGCCCTGGAAATCCTCGGACACCCCAAAGGCGACTACACCCGCCTGCACCCGAACGACCACGTCAACCTCTCCCAGTCCACCAACGACGTCTACCCCACCGCAGTGAAACTCGGCACCATCTTCGCCGCCCGGGAACTCCTGGACGCCCTGGCCGAACTCGAAGAAGCCTGCGCCGCCAAAGCCCTGGAATTCCGCACAATCGTCAAAATGGGCCGCACCCAGCTCCAGGACGCCGTCCCCATGACCCTCGGCCAGGAATTCGGCACCTACGCCGTCACCATCGGCGAAGACCGGCTCCGCCTCGCCGAAGCAGACCTGCTCATCCACGAAATCAACCTCGGCGCCACCGCCATCGGCACCGGCCTGAACGCACCCGCCGGCTACGCCGAAGCCGCCTGCCGCCACCTCGCCGACATCACCGGCCTGCCCCTGGTCACCGCACCGGACCTCATCGAAGCCACCCAGGACGTCGGCGCCTTCGTCCACCTCTCCGGCGTCCTCAAACGCGTCGCCGTGAAACTCTCCAAAATCTGCAACGACCTCCGCCTGCTCTCCTCCGGCCCCCGCGCCGGACTCGGCGAAATCAACCTCCCCGCCGTCCAATCCGGATCCTCCATCATGCCCGGCAAGATCAACCCGGTCATCCCCGAAGTCGTCTCCCAGGTCGCCTACGAAGTCATCGGCAACGACGTCACCATCACCATGGCCGCCGAAGCCGGACAACTCCAGCTCAACGCCTTCGAACCCATCATCGTCCACAGCCTCCACAAGAGCATCTCCCACCTCGAAGCCGCCTGCCGCACCCTCACCGCACGCTGCATCCGGGGCATCACCGCCAACACCGACCACCTCCGCCTCACCGTCGAACAATCCATCGGCCTCGTCACCGCCCTGAACCCCCACCTCGGCTACACCACCGCAACCGCCATCGCCCAGGAAGCCCTCGCCACCGGCAAAGGCGTCGCCGAACTCGTCCTCGAACACAACCTGCTCACCGCCGAGCAACTCGAAGACCTCCTCAGCCCCCAACGCCTGGCCAACCTCAGCAAGTAGCGCCCACCCACCCGAACCACACCCAGCCCGACCACGGGAGCAGGGGCACACCGCCGTGCCCACATATCCCGGCCTCTACCCAAGGACTGACTATGAAAAACAAATCAACGATGTGGATTCTGGCCGCACTCGTCTTCGGAATCCTCAGCGGCCTGCTCTTCCACTGGCTGCTGCCGGCGGACTCACGCGGGTCCGTCGTGGCGGTCCTCGACACCGTGACGCACATGTTCCTGAACCTCATCAAAATGATCATTGCCCCGCTGATCTTCGCCACCCTCGTCTCAGGCATCGCGGGAGCGGCCAAATCCGCGGGCGTGGGCAAGCTCTTTGGGCGCTCCATGATCTGGTTCCTGTCCGCTTCCGTCCTGGTGGGCGCCTTCGGTTTCATCACCGCCCACGTGCTCAACGTCGGTGACGGGCTCAACCTGATGCCGGGCGGTGACGCGGGGATGGAAACGAAGCCCCTCGATTACCAGGCGTTTGTTACCCACATCATTCCCACGAGCGTCTTCGCTGCATTGACCGAAAACAACCCCCTACAGATCCTCGTCTTCGGCGCTCTCTTCGGCATCGCCCTGCTGAACCTCCGGAAGAAAGGCCGCTCCTCCATAGCGGATGCCATCGACGAACTGATGGGCGTCATGCTGAAGGTCACCGGATATGTGATGAAGGCGGCCCCGGTGGGCGTTTTTGCCGGCATCGCGGCAGCCTTCACGGCCAAGGGCCTGGACGCGTTTGCCACCTACGCCTCATTCATCGGCGGCTTCTACGTTTCCCTCTCCGCGCTCTGGGCGATCATGATCGCCGTCGCGGTCGCTTTCTTGGGGCGGGCGGCCTTCCGCCTGGTCCGGATTGTGCGTGAACCCATGGTGATCGCGTTCGCCACCTCCAGCAGCGAAGCCGCACTGCCCAAGCTCATCGAAGGCCTGACCAAGTTCGGCATCGAAAAGCGCACCACCGGCTTCGTGCTGCCCCTGGGTTATTCGTTCAATGTGGACGGCTCCATGATGTACATGACCTTTGCCTCGGTCTTCCTGATCAACGCCTACGGCATCGACATGGACCTTGGCCAGCAGATCGCGATGACCGCCATGCTCCTCCTCAGCAGCAAAGGCATGGCCGGCGTGCCCCGCGGGTCACTCGTCGTGGTCGCCGCCGTGGTCCCCGGCTTCGGTATCCCCGCCGCCGGCATTGGCGTGCTGCTGGTGATCGACCAGCTCCTGGACATGGGCCGCACTGCCACCAACATCCTGGGAAATGCCATCGCCACCGCGGTCATCGGCCAGAAACACGACAGGTCCGCCTCCCGCCCCGAAGCGGCGCCTTCCGGAACGTCCCCCGACGCGCTGGACGCTGAATTCAGCAGGGAGCCTGAGCGCGTTTCGATGCACTAACGGACCTCGTCCGGCCACCCTCGTTCCAACCAAATCCCACCACCCCACCGAATGAAAGGCCATAGCCAATGACCGCTGATTTTGAGCTGCAGCGCCCGAAGGACGTGCAAACCCTCGAGCGGACGGCAAGGACGCGGAGAACACCGATCAGGGCACAAATCATCGACTACCTGGCAAGCAATGGCGCTAGCAAAGTAGCCGATATCAGTAACGGCATCGCCTCCTGCCGGGACTCCGTCAGGCACCATCTGGCCGCCCTTGAGAGCGCTTCGATCGTCCGCTCCAACATCGCCCCCGGCGAAAGGGGCCGGTTCACGCCCTTCTACGCCCTCGCCCCTGGAAAAACAGAGCCGGATTCCTGACCGGCGGCGCCGGCCACTAAGCAATCGGACGACGGCGGGACCACCCGCCGTCGTCCGCTGTGCGCTAAGCGGCGTGCCGCAAGAGCCGACGTTCCTTGTCCGCTCCCCCGGCCGGCACCGCCTTGGTTTGGGGACCTAAAACGCAGCGCTGGATTTAGTCCGGCATCCATATTTTCCGCGAAATGCTCTGGATAGCATGGGGTGACCGGACAGAGCCGTCCGGCGGGGTATCAACGCAGAAGGAAGCCCATGGCCGCAGCTACAGTGGACGACATCCTGTCGGATCTCCCTCTGGGTTTCGCCAGCCTCATCCTCCGGCCGTCCCGCGCGGATTCCCCGATTGAACGCTTCCTGATCATTGACTCCGACGACGAGACGTCCGACGGCGGCGCCGCCTTTGTCCTGCTGATCGGGGTTCGCGGGCGCTCCGCTTTGCCCGCGCTGCGGCGCCTTCTGAAGAATCCTCCCCTGGTGATTGCCGTCAAGGGCAGTCAGGGGGAACTTGAGGAAGCCGAAGAGCTGCTCCGCGCGGCAGGAACAGGCCTTCTCCTGGTGGACCCGGCCGCCGACTGGGACCGGCTCCTGTCCATCGCCAAGGACCGCATCGCGCCGCGCAGCTACCAGAGCGAAGTGCTGACGCTGCTGGAAGAAGACCTGTTCGCCATCGCGCAGACCACGGCACGCCTGACGTCCAGCCACGTTGTCATCGAGGACGCCGCCAACAAGGTCCTGGCGTACTCCACGGTGACGAATGACATCGACGAACTCCGCAAGGCATCGATCCTTGCCCGCCGCGGTCCGCGGAAATACGAACTCCTCCTCAAGGACCTCGGCGCCTACCGCGAACTGCACCGGACACGCCTGCCAGTCAGGGTTCCGGCCCGGCCACAGGACGGACTGCGTGAGCGCATAGCCATCACGCTGTTCGCCGGCGACCGCATCATGGGGTACATCTGGCTGCAGGAAACCGGAGGCGGTTTCGGGGCCGACGTCGACTACGTCCTCACCGGATCCGCTGCACGGGCGTCCGCCGAGCTGATCCGCTACCGCAACCAGCAGTCCGTGCACATGCGCCAGGACCGGATTGCGCGGATCCTCTCCGGTCCGGCAGAAGCCGCGGCGAGCGCCCACAGCGAGAAGATCCCGGCGGACCGCCCCGCGGCACTCATTCTGATCGGAATGTCAGCAACTGACGCACAGGCCGACGATGCAGCGCTCAAACACGGGGAACTCGCCAACCTCGCGTCCATCCATGCGGCCGCCTACAAACAGTCAGCCGTCGTGGGACAGTTCAACGGCGATACCGCAGTGATCATCCCGGCACTCCAGTCTGCCAACGCCGAAGCCGGACTGCGGAGCCTGGCCGAAGCCATCGTCCGGGACGCCGGAAAGCACCTGGGCATCAGTCCCTTCGCCGCCGTGGGACCGGTCGCCCCTGATCTGCTGTCCATCCATTCGGTGACCGCCAAAACGGAGGCCCTCCTCGGCTGCATGCGGCGGTCCGGGACCGCCGGCGTGGCCACCGTGGACGATTTCGAAGTGGACATCCTCTTCCAGGAAGCGCTGGAGAATTTCACCGCCTCGGCTTTCCGCCACCGCAGCCTCTGGTCCCTCCTCCGCGATGACAGGGAACTGGCCGAGACCCTTCGGGTGTATTTCGAGGCGTCCCTGGACGTCAGCGAATGCTCCAAGCGCATGAAGCTGCACAAGAACACCGTTTATTACAGGATCAGCAAGGCCAGCCGCGTGACCGGCCTGAACTTCACCGATCCCCGCCATTCATTGGTCGCCCTGCTCCACATCCAGGAGTGGGCCGGCAAGCATAAGGAGCACCCGGGCAACCCATGACGACAGCACTCGACTCGCCGCCTCTCGACCTGGTCCTGGACGACATCGTGCGAAACCACCGGCCGCGGACTGAAGAAGGATCAGTTCCCGCAGGCATCCCCCATCTCTCGTCCCCGCCGTTCAGCCGCTTCGGCATTGCAGTGGCCACCTCGGCCGGGGACGTGTTCAGCGCCGGCGACGCCGAGGTTCCCTTCTCCATCCAGAGCATCTCCAAGGTCTTCACGCTGGCCCTCGCACTCAGCGCGGATGACCCCGGCGCGCTCTGGTCCCGGGTCCTTCGCGAACCGTCCGGCACGTCCTTCAACTCCCTGGTGCAGCTTGAAGTGGAGCACGGGATCCCCCGGAACCCGTTCATCAACTCCGGCGCACTGGTGGTCACCGACCATCTCATGGAAGGATCTCCCGACGCCGCCGGACACCTCCTGCGCTTCCTCTCCCGCGAAGCGGGCCGCCGCATTGGCGGGCAGGGCCCGTTCATCGACGAGGACGCCGCGAAGAGCGAGCTCGCCAACAGCAGCCGAAACCTTGCATTGGCGCACTTCCTGAAGGACTTCGGCAACCTTCGGCGCCCGGCGCAGGCGGTAGTGGAGAACTATGTCAGGCAGTGCTCCATCATGATGACCTGCGTGGAGACGGCGAAGGCCGCGCTCTTCCTCGCACAGGACGGCCGGGGCGCGCAGGGCACCGTGGTCTCCCGGAGCGAGGCCAAACGCATCAGCTCCATCATGCTCACGTGCGGCATGTATGACGCGGCCGGCGAATTTGCCTATCGCGTGGGACTTCCGGGGAAGAGCGGTGTGGGCGGCGGCATCCTGGCGATCGTTCCCGGCGAAGTGGCCATCTGCGTCTGGAGCCCCCGGCTGGATTCCAAAGGCAACTCCCTGGCCGGGACTGCGGCCCTCGCGGACCTGGCCGACCGCACCGGCTGGTCCGTGTTCTGACCCGCTCCCCCGCGTTTTCCAATAACTCCCGTTAGAACCCCCATTTAGATCTTTGACAGGTCGAAAGGAACACCCATGTCCAACAACCCCAATGGCGAGGTTGCTTTGTACGAGGCCGACGGCGGCCACGCCCACGCACCCGATTCCCTCATCCACGCGGAAGACGCCGGCTATCACAAGGGCCTCAAGGCGCGGCAGATCCAGATGATCGCGATCGGCGGCGCCATCGGCACCGGCCTGTTCCTTGGCGCCGGCGGCCGCCTCAATGCGGCCGGCCCCTCCCTGGTGATCGCTTACGCCGTCTGCGGCTTCTTCGCGTTCCTGATCCTCCGGGCGCTGGGCGAACTGGTGCTGCACCGGCCGTCGTCGGGCTCGTTCGTGTCCTACGCCCGCGAGTTCTTCGGTGAGAAGGCCGCCTTCATCTCGGGGTGGTTCTACTGGATCAACTGGGCCACCACCACCATCGTGGACATCACCGCCGTGGCGCTCTACATGAACTTCTTCGGCAAGTACGTCCCGTGGATGGGCGCGGTGCCGCAGTGGACCTGGGCCCTGATCGCGCTGGTCGTGGTTCTTTGCCTCAACCTCGTTTCGGTGAAGGTCTTCGGCGAGCTGGAGTTCTGGTTCGCCCTCATCAAGGTGGCAGCACTGGGGGCGTTCCTCATCATCGGCACGTACTTTGTCATCTTCGGCACGCCGGTGGACGGGCAGGACGTCGGACTGAGCCTGATCTCGGACAACGGAGGCATCTTCCCCACCGGACTGCTGCCCATGATCATCCTGATGCAGGGTGTGCTGTTCGCCTACGCCTCCATCGAGCTCGTGGGCACCGCCGCCGGTGAAACCGAAAACCCGGAGAAGATCATGCCCAAGGCCATCAACTCCGTGGTGTTCCGCATTGCGGTGTTCTACGTCGGTTCCGTCCTCCTGCTGGCGCTGCTGCTTCCCTACACGTCGTACGAGAAGGGCGTCAGCCCGTTCGTGACGTTCTTCGGCTCGCTGGGCATCGAGGGCGTGGACGTCATCATGAACCTGGTGGTCCTCACGGCCGCCCTGTCCTCGCTCAATGCCGGCCTCTACTCCACCGGCCGGATCCTCCGTTCCATGTCCATGGCCGGCTCCGCCCCCAGGTTCGCCGCCCGCATGAACAAGGCAGGCGTCCCTTACGGCGGCATCGCCCTTACGGCGGTGGTTTCGCTGCTGGGCGTCCCGCTGAACTACCTCGTCCCCGCGCAGGCCTTCGAAATCGTGCTGAACGTGGCCTCGGTGGGCATCGTTGTCACGTGGACCACCATCGTGGTGTGCCAGATCCAGCTGAAACGCTGGGCGGACAGGGGCTGGGTGGAGCGTCCCGCCTTCCGGATGTTCGGTGCGCCCTACACCGGCTACCTCAGCCTGCTGTTCCTGCTGGGCGTGCTGGTCATGGTGTTCATCGATTCCCCGCTTACATTGCTGGTGACCCTTGTGGCCTGCGCGCTGATGGTGGTGGGCTGGTACTCCTGCCGGAAACGGATCCATGAAATCGCCGAGGTCCGGAACGGATACACGGGCGCCGCGCCCGTGGTGGCCAACAGAACTCCCATCCGATAAGCGACCACCCGCCCGCATTTTCCCCCGGCCCCGCAGTCCCAGACCCCACCAACAACCGACGAAAGCCCGCCATGAACCGACAAGACCTGCTAAGCCCCCAACCCATCGGGGCGTCAACGGAAAACCAGACGACGGACAGTTGCGAGGACGGCTGCTTCTTCTGTACCGGGCCGGAAACCGACTAGGCGCCACCGGCGCTCCACCCAACACACGTAAACCAACACCCAACCCCAGAAGACAAGCAGAGATGACAACGGAATCCGCATCCACCATGACAGCAACCGACACCAGGCCCATCGACGGCGGCGCCATCCATCACCTCGCAGTACAGCCGCTCTCCTCGGCTGACCCCGGAACACTAAACCCCCGCGGCAGGACGGCAGGTTCCGGGACCCTGAAATCCGCCGGGCACGTGATTGTGGATTCCCTCGCGGCCCACGGGGTGGAACGCGCCTACGTTGTTCCCGGCGAAAGCTTCCTGGACGTGCTGGACGGGCTGCACGGCTCCGACATCGACACAGTGGTCTGCCGGCACGAAGGAGGCGCCGCGTACATGGCCGAGGCCGACGGCAAGATGAACCAGCGTCCGGGGGTAGCCATGGTCACCCGGGGCCCCGGGGCGGCCAACGCCCATGTGGGGCTCCACACCGCCTGGCAGGACTCCACCCCCATGCTGCTCTTCGTGGGGCTCATTCCGTTTGCGCACCGTGACCGCGAAGCGTTCCAGGAATTCGACATCAAGGCCTGGTTCGACACCGGGGCGAAGCGCGTCATGGTGCTGGACCACGCCGAGCGGGCGTCCGAGATCGTTGCGGAAGCCATGTTTGCGGCGATGAGCGGGCGGCCTGGGCCCGTCGTCGTTGGCCTGCCGGAGGACATCATCCGGCAGCAGATCGATCCGGCGCTGCACCCGACCATCCCCGTGGCTGCGGGCGGCATGAGCACCACGGATGCCGAAGCACTCGGCAGTGCCTTGGCTGTTTCCAAGAAGCCGCTGTTTGTCACCGGCGGCAACGACTGGACCCAGGAGGCGGCGGGCCAGCTCACCGGCTGGCTCGAAAAGCACCACATCCCGGCCGCTGCGGAATGGCGCACGCAGGGTACGGTCTCCTTTGATTCGCCGTCCTACGTGGGCCCGATCGGCTACGGACGCCCCCGCCCCACGTATGACCTCCTGGAGGAAACCGACCTGCTCGTCTTTGTCGGGACGGTGCCCGGGGACGTGATTACGGACGGGTTTGTCTGCCGCCAGGACTGGAACAAGCAGAACTTCCTGGTGACCATCGACCCCTCACTGCGCGGCCGGTCGGGGCCCGTCTCACGGCAGATCGTTGCCAAACCGGATGCCTTCGTCCGCGACCTGCTGGGCATCGACCTGCCCGTCAAGGATGAGTGGAAGGCCTGGACGGCAAGGATGCGCTCCGAACAGACTTCCTTTGCCGCCCTGCCGCCGGCCGCGCCGGCTGAAGGGCCCGCCCGGATGGACACGCTGATGGCCAACCTCGTCCCCCGGCTGCCTGAGGATGCCATGGTGACGTTCGGGGCAGGCGAGCACACCAACTGGGCGCACCGCTACTTCCCCACCCGCCGTTACGCCTCCATGATCAGCGCCAGGAACGGCTCCATGGGCTACTCCATCCCGTCCGCCATCGCCGCCTCGCTGGCCAGTCCGCAGCGCCGGGTGGTGACCATCGCGGGCGACGGCGAGTTCTTGATGAACGGGCAGGAGTTGGCGACGGCAGCCCAGTACGGGGCCACGCCGCTCATCATCGTGATGGACAACCAGGAATACGGCACGATCCGCACCCACCAGGAACGCCACTACCCGTCCCGGGTGTCGGGCACGCAGCTGAAGAACCCCGATTTCGGCCTCATGGCCAAAGCGTTTGGCGGGTTCGGCGTCACCGTCACCCGTGACGAGGGCGTCCCGGCCGCCCTCGACGCCGCGTTCCGGGCCATCGACCGGGACGGGACGTTCGCGCTCGTTCACCTCATCGTGGAACAGCGGGTGAAGGCGTACTGACCGGCTGGCGGACTCCGCCCGCCGCCCGCCGGGCGCGGCGGTGGATGACGTACTCGGCCACCGCCACGTTGATCAGCCACCCCGCTCCCAGCAGCACTGCCCGCGTGGGCGCATCGCTGGGGCCGGCCAGAAGCAGCCACGCAATACCTACAAGGGCCTGTGTTCCTGCGCCGACGGCGATTGCATAGGCACGCGTCATCCAGGCGCTGTGTCCCGCGAAATCCCGGCGCCTGATGGCGAGGATCCCCAGGACGATGCTTACCAGCATGGCCGAGCCGAAGAACAGCCGCAGCGGGACATCGGTGTAGCCGTCCGGGAGGGGGTAGAAGACGGACATCCACAGTCCGGAGAGAGCTGCGAGCAGGCCGGCCGGAATGAGGACGCGTCCGGCAATGCGGTGCCAGCCGCGCCTGCCGCGGAGCGATGGAACGAATTGGAACGCTCCGAGCAGGGAGTAGACGGTGACGCTGACAATGTGCGTCACCACGGGGACGGGAGACGCGAAGAAGCGTGCGTTCTGCGGCGTCACCGCTGCACCGGACGACAGCTCGGCCAGCCGGAGTGCCCCGAAAATCACCGGAATGAGGCTGAGCAGGATAAGGCCGGCGGGCACCGGCCAGCGGAGCCGGGGGCGCCGGACAGACGTAGCGGCGGGAGTGATGGTTTCAGTTGACATGGCCGGGCCCTTCGCGGGATAGGTATACGGCGTACACCTCTTGGGAGAGACGATAGGTGTACGCCGTACACTTGTCAAGGAAATGCGTGGGACCGGTCCAGGAGCGGCCGCGCGAGCAGGCTTGTGATGAGTCTCACGCGCAATGAACGGATCCTGGCTTGAGCCGTCGCCGCCCCTCCGTGCATCATGGAAAGGACGGCTGAGAATGCGATTTCACAGCCTCACCAGCCCTTGTTTCCGCGCTGAGGCGCAGGGAATGCAGCGGCTTAGAACGACCCAACCTGGTGGACGCAACGAGGCCAAACCAGTGAGCTCGCCGAGCTGCGCAAGGCCTCTGAGCGTTCACGGATAGACCCGTCCCGGGCTCCGCGCCGACGCGAAGCCCATGACCAAATTGATGAATGAGGCACCGAATAATGACGTTCGAAACCAATCACTCCGTGACCCTTAAGATCTGGGACCGCTCCGCGATCGACCACACACTGGACGCCCTGGTGCACGACATTTCCACGAAGGCCAATGCCCACCGGAACGATGTTGCAGTCACCCTCAGCGGGCCGAACACCTTCACGGTGAGCCTGAACCGCAGCGCCGCCCAGGGCGCCGCAGTCTAGTAAGCCGCAGCCTGCTAACTCAGGCTCAACACAACGCAAGGCGGACGACGGCGGGATTCTCCCGCCGTCGTCCGCTTTGGGTTTTCGGAGTATTCCGTCAGCGATGGTCCGGAGGGCCACTAGGCGTGGGAGCGCTCGGCAAGGAGGGCATCGATCTGCCCGGCTGCCTCCTTCAGGCCTTCCTCCATACCCATCTCCACCATCTGCTGCATCTGCTCTTCGGACTCGAAGGTGGACCTAATGGTCATGCGGGTGCGTCCGCCGAGGTCCTCGAGGGTGACGGTGGCGTGGGCGATCCCCATGGCTTCAACGTGGTCGCCGTTTTCGTCGGCAAAACCGTCGTCGAACTCCAGCTGGTTCGGTGCCTGGATTGTGGTGAATTTCCACCAGCCGCGGGGCTTCTCGCCTTCGGGTGTGGTCATGTAATAGCCGGCCTTACCACCGGGCTGGAAGTCGAACCGTTCAAACGTGGCCGGATAGGCGGGCGGGCCCCACCAGCGCTCCAGCTGGCGCGGGTCTTCCCAGATCTGCCAGACACGCTCGACGCCGGCGTCGAACTCCGCCACGAGGGTCAGGCTGAGGGCCTCGAGATTCTTGGTGGAACTGATAACAGGCATTGCGCAACCTTCCTATCCTTCAGCCAGAATGTCTGCGATCCGCTCGGCGCGCTGCCGCCAGATCGCTTCATACTCGTCAAGCAGCCGGCGGGCTTTCTGCAGGGCTTCACGGTTACCCCGCACGATCTGCTCCCTTCCGCGCTTCTCCTTGGTGACCAGGGAAGCGCGCTCCAACACCGCCACGTGCTTCTGTACGGCGGCGAAGCTCATGGCGTAGAGCGCAGCCAGCCCCGAAACGGAATAATCCGCAACGGCCACCCGCCGGACGATGTCCCGGCGGGTGGTATCCGCAAGTGCTTGGAACAGGCGGTCAACGTCGGCATCACTCAACTGATCTACAACCATTTGGTTGTAGATTATGACTGTCGTGTCCGGGTGTCAATGGGTTAGCGCTGTCAACGGGTTAACGCTGGCGGAATCCGGCCCCGTAAGCCGTGCCCGCCATCAGGTCCGCACCGTCGGTTCGGAGCCGGGAGCGCAGCGTACCCTTCTTCGGTTCCGTGTCGTAGAGCCCCCTCTTGGCAAGCTCCGGCACCACCAGTTCGGCGAAGTCGTTCAGGGAACCCGGGCTGACCAGCGGGTTGATCATGTAGCCATCCAGCCCCGACGCCGCCGAGTGTTCCTGGATCTGCGAGGCGACATCCTCCGGCGTGCCGATGAACAGCAGGTCCGTTCCGCGCGTGACCTCGGAGAATTTGCGCCGCACGTCCCCCGCGGTCAGCGGCCGGTCCTGCGGCGCCCCCTTGACCACGTAGGAGGTGAGTCCGTTGGACGCCGTGGCCAGCGGCTCGTCGTCGGCGTACTTGCTGAGGTCGATCCCGGTGTCGCCGGCATAGCTGACCAGCTGCGCCTCCAGGTGGTAGTTGCGCTGCAGTTCCTCGTACTTTTCCTGCGCTTCGATCGCCGTGGGCGCGGTGATGATCCGGGCGAGCGCCATGGAACGGACCTCGCCGGCGGGACGGCCGCCCTCCAGCGCCCTGCGGTTGATGTCCGCCAGCCCCGTTGCGATTTCCTGCGGGTCCTTCTTGGGCAGCAGGATCACTTCGGCATGCTTGGCGGCGAATTCGCGGCCCCGGGGAGACCACCCCGCTTGGAACAGGGTGGGGGTCCGCTGCGGCGACGGCGAGGTCAAGGACGGTCCGTCCACGCGGAAATGCTCGCCGTCGTGATTGATCGGCTGGACGGAACCGGGACGCGCGTACACCTTTTCGCTCTTGCTGCCGACGACGGCGTCGCCCGCCCAGCTGCCTTCCAGCAGTTTGTAGAACACATCCATGAACTCATCGGCGCGGCCGTACCGGTCAGCGTGCTTGAGCATCTCGTCCATACCGAAGTTCCTGGCCGCACTGGAAAGGTAGGACGTGACGATGTTCCAGCCGATCCGGCCGTTGCTGAGGTGGTCCAGGGTGCCGAAGCGCCGGGCCAGGGAGAACGGGTGCTCATAGGTGGTCGAGGCCGTGATGACGAAAGACAGCCGCTCCGTCAGCGCCGCCAGGGCAGGGACGTAGATGAACGGGTCATTCGCCGGCGCTTCCACGGCCCAGCCGAGGGCGGCGTCGGCAGATCCGCCGTAGACGTCGTAGAGGCCCAGCACGTCGGCGAAGAACAGCGCATCAAGGTTGGCCTGTTCCGCAGTCACTGCCACATCCCGCCAGCGGTCCAGGGAATTTACCCCCAGGCGGTCATCCAACGGGTGCGTCCACAGGCTCGGGGCACCGCCGCAACCGACGCTTGCCTGTTCGTAGAGGGCGAAAAGCAGCGGGGCGGCAGGGGTGCTCAAGGGAATCACTTCGCTTTCGTGGACGGGACAATGTCAAGCTATGTGCATCATATACAAGTAAATATGCTTGTGCTGCTCATCACAGTCTGTCAGGATGATTCAAAAGCCGCACGGACGGCTCCTGACGATCGAAGGAAGAGGCATCAAGGCATGGATATTGGAATGAAAAGTGTGCGCAAACTCCGCGTCCACTGGCCCATTGGCGCTGGTTCCCTGAGGCGGCTGGTGGAGGGTGACCTGGAGGTCCTGAAGGCGGACCCGGGCCTCTCGTCACTTTTCGACACACTGGAGTCCTGCCCGGATCTCGGGGACTTCGGGAACTACCGGCATGTCTTCGAATCGAGCCTCGGATTCGAGGGGTTCACGGCCTCGGCCGGAGCAAATCCCACCTTCGGCCGCGCAGATGAAAGAACCTTTTCGCCCACCTTTGTCCTGACCACGTATCTGGACGCCGACCTGTCCGACGAAGCCGTCAGCCGGCTCGTGGAGCGCATGATCGAAGTTCACCCGTGGGAGGTGCCGGTCATCGAACTTTCCGAGCCGGTCCGGGTTTCCACGGCAGCGTCTGTTCGTCCGGCACTGGGGCGGGCGTCATGACAGTCCAGGCCACCGGGCTCTGGGAAGGATTCCAGTCGTTGCTGTCCGGCCGGTCGTTCACCGATCTGACGCACGCCTTCCACCCCGGCCAGCCACACTTCCCTGCTTTTCCGGACGAACGCAGGACGGCTCTTTTCGACCTGGAAAACGGCGACGGCTTCACGGCACACGTCTACTCCATCGTCGGCCAGTGGGGCACCCACGTCGACCCGCCGTCGCACTTTATCCGGGGCGGGCGCACGCTGGACAACATCCCGGTGGATGAGATGGTGCTGCCCCTGGTGGTGCTGGACATCAGCGCGCGGGCCGCGGGTGACGCTGACGCGACACCCACGCTGGATGACGTCAGCGCATGGGAGGAGCGCAACGGAAGGATTCCGGCGGGCGCGTTCGTGGCGCTCCGGACCGGCTGGAGCAGCCGCTGGCCGGACCCGGAGGCCATGGCGAACCGGGGTCCCGACGGCGTCAGCCACACCCCGGGCTGGTCCCTTGAGGTGCTGTCCTTCCTGGTCGGCGAGCGGAACATCACGGCGATCGGCCACGAGCAGACCGACACGGACCCGGGCAAGGCGACGTCGAACCAGGATTTCAGCCTGGAAACGTACATCCTTGCCCGGGACTGCTGGCAGATAGAGTTGCTCGCCAATCTGGACGGCCTGCCCGAATCAGGGGCTGTACTGGTGGCTACCTGGCCGAAGCCGCAAGGCGGAAGTGGATTCCCGGCCCGGGTCTTCGCGATCCACTGAAGGCAACCCCCTTCCCTCCGGCGCCAGGAACTAAGATCGGATCCATGTCGAAGATCTCCAGCATGGGCCGCGGAATGCAAGTCGTCTTCGCCGTCGGGTCCCGTCACAAGGGCGGGGCGCGGGGCGCGACTGTCGGGGACATCGCCGCAGATCTCGGCAAGGACCGCAGCCAGATCTCCCGCGGGCTGAAGGCCGCCCAGCAGGAGAACTTCCTGCTCCGTGGCGGGCACCGGGAGTATTCGCTGGACTGGAGCCTCTACACGGATGCGCAGTTACTCACTGAGCAAAGGCTCCGCACCGAGGGATTGACGGCGCTGGAGGGGCTGGTCGAGGTTACCGGCGAAGGCTGCTTCCTGGGCGTCCTCAACGGGGACAGCACCGTAACCATCGGCGAGCATGTCCCGCCCAACAGCACGATGGTGGGCTCGTGGATCGGCCGGCCCTATCCCGCGTACTGCAGCGACGCCGGCCAGGCGCTGCTGTGGGACTCCAGCGACGCCGAGGTCCGGGCCGTCTTCAGCCATACCGAATTCGTGCGCCATGGCCCCAATACTCCCGCCGATATTGACGACTTCCTTGCCCGCCTGGCCGGGGCCCGGGAGCGCGGATATTCCGTGGTGGATGAAGAGGCGGAGCCTCACCTGTACTCCGTGGCCGTTCCCGTGCGCGACTTCCGCGGCGAGACCATTGCCGCGTTGCAGGTGGTCGGATCAAAGGCGCGGCTGGAGCCGAAGTGCGAAGAAATTGCCGCTGCGGCCCTGAAGTGGGGCGGCCGGCTTGAAGCGGCCCTAGGGCGTCCTAGCTGATTCCGGCACCGTCTGAACCCGCCGCGGCGAGGCGCTTTGCTGCCGAGTGCAGCGCATCGGCAATTTCCCCCGTCCGGAGCTCAACGGCGGCACGGCTGCCCAGGACGGAGAGGGCTGCGCTGACGCGTCCGCCCGGATCCCGCACTGGCACGGCCAGCTCATGGACATCGTGCTCAAACTCCTCGGCCGCCCTGATGAAGCCCTGCGGACGGTCACGTTCCATCAGTTCGCAGACTTCCGGCACGGAATGGGCCGCCCTGGGGCCGCCCACGCCGATGAAGTCCATGTCCTGAAGAAGATTTTCAACCTCGGCTGCCGTGTGGTCCCAGAGGAGGGCGCGGCCTGATCCCGTGCACCAGACGGGTGTGACCATGCCCGGTTTCACAAAGCTTCCCAGCACGCCGTCATTGCTCGACGTCCTGAGGAGGATCACCCGGACACCGTCCCGGACTGACAGCCGGGCCCGCAGCCCGAACTCCGCCACGAAGAGTTCCAGCTCGCTCCTGGCCTGGCCGATCCAGCCGACATTGAGGCTGGCCGCGAGCTGGAAGAAGGCCGGACCGGCACGGAACGGTCCGCGTTCCACCCGCTCGAGAATGGCCAGTTCGCACAGCTCCTGGGTAAGCCGGGACACGCGGCTTTGGTCCATCTCCAGCTCGGCGGCGAGCTGCGATACCCCCAGCAGTCCCCTGCCACGCTTCTCACGGTCGACGATCAGCCGGACAATGCGAAGGCCCTGGCCCAGCGATGACGCTTCCGACAATTCCAAGCTGAACCGCTCCCTCTGGTGGACTTCAACGCCCATTCTCACATAGCGCCGGCGGCCCAACACTGGTTGGGCCGCCGGGCCGGCGGGTTGACGCAGGACTGCCGCAGCAGGCTACTTGGCGAGCTGCTGCCGCCGTCCGTACTTGTAGTAGAAGAACGCGTAGCAGGCGCCCACAAACGGAATGCCGAAGTACAGGGCTGCGACCTGGTTCGGGTCGAAAGCGATGCCGATCAGCGAGATGAGGCACAGCGCGAAGGCAAGGATCGGGACCACCGGGAACAACGGCGCCTTGTAGGCGAGGTCGTCGATGTTCCCGCCGTTCCGCACGAAGGCCCGCCGGTGGAAGAAGTGTGAAGCCGTGATGGACATCCAGACCCCCACAACAGCGAACCCGGCGACAGACACCAGCGCGAGATAGACCGATTCCGGAGCAACCACGCTGCTGATGAGCGAAGCCAAGCCGCCGACCATGCTGACGCAGAGGGCGATGAGGGGAATCCCCCGTTTGGTGAGTTTCCGGAATGCCTTCGGCGCGTGCCCTTCCTCGGACAGGGAAAAGAGCATCCTTGCGCAGGAGAACAGGCCGCTGTTTCCGGCGGAGAGCAGTGCGGTGATGATGACGAAGTTCATGATGTCCGCGGCATAGGGAATGCCGATGGACGAAAAGACGGTGACGAAGGGGCTCTCGTCCAGGCCCACCTGGTCAAAGGGGATGGTGGCGGCGATGACAGCGATGGCCCCCACGAAAAAGATCAGCAGGCGGAACACCGTGGTCCGCATTGCCTTGGGAATGCTGGTCTCGGGATTTGCCGTTTCCCCCGCTGCGACGCCGATGAGTTCCGAGCCGGAGAACGCGTAGAAGACCGCCAGGGCAGTCACCAGGACTCCGGAAAAGCCGTTGGGGAACAGTCCACCCGAGGTGTTGAAGTTCTCGAGCAGGAACGGGTGGGGACCTCCGGCCAGCGGGTGGAACCCCACCAGCGCGGCGCCGCCAAAGGCAATCAGGACGACGATGGCGCCCACCTTGATGATGGAAAACCAGAACTCGGATTCGCCGAAGAACCGCGACGAGACGGCGTTCAGGGCAAACAGTATGGACGCGAAGATGACGCACCAGACCCACACCTCGATTCCCGGGAACCATCGCTGCATGAGCAGGCCGGCGGCGGTGAACTCAGATCCCAGGGCCACGGCCCAGCACAGCCAGTACAGCCAGGCCGTGGTGAAACCGGTGGCCGGACCGATGGACCTGGCAGCGTAGATGTGGAACGCGCCCGAGACCGGATAGGCGATGGCCAGCTCGCCGAGGCAGGCCATAACGAGGTACACGACGAAGGCGCCTACGAGATACGCCAGAACCGCGCCCAGCGGGCCGGCCTGGGAGATCGTGTAGCCCGAACTGAGGAAAAGGCCCGACCCGATGACGCCGCCCATGGCGATCATCACCAGGTGCCGCGGGCCCATGGATCGCTGGAGCCCCGGCGCCGGTCCGCGCCCTGATTCAGCGGGTCCTGATTCAGCTAATGAAGAAGCCTGCGGATCCAAGCGGGTTGTGGAAGAAAGTTCCATGAATTGCTCCCGGGAGAGTAGTCGAGGTGCGAACGGGATGGATGCACCGGAAAGCCTCGGAGGGCGGTGGGGACCAGACCGGCAAACCCAACCACCGTGATGAAAGTAACACCAAAACGCCTTTTTGATCTTTAAAAACATTCCTAGATGCATATATTGCACGATTGTTAAGGGCCGACGATACGTATGGCGTCATCCTTGGTCACTTTGCGTAGTCCTTTGGGCGGAATCACATGGCGGGACGGACACGGAGCGCCCTGAGCATGGAAACACCAAGCAATTCCGAGAGAAGGACACGGCATGACCACCTATGACCTTGCACTGATTGGCTTCGGCGGAGTGAACCGCAGCCTGGCTGAGCTGATTGCCGCCCGCGGGGAAGCACTCCGCGCCGAGCTGGGCTTCGGCCTGCGGGTAGTAGCCATCACGGATCTGCGCCTCGGGTCCCTTGTGGACGCCGGCGGTATTGATCTGTCCATGGCCCTGGCGCTGGGCGGCAACGGCGAAACCTTTGCCCGCCACGGCGGCTCCGCGGAGCCGGATAACGAGGGCGTGATCCGCAACTGCACAGCGGACATCGTCTGCGAGGCCACCTTCACCAATCCCGACGACGGTGAGCCCGCGGTGTCGCACGTCCGCTGGGCGCTGGAGTCGGGCAAGAGCGTGTGCACCACCAACAAGGGGCCCGTGGCGCTTCGGGGCCGGGAACTGGCAGCCCTGGCGGAACAGCACGGTGTCCGTTTCGAGTTTGAAGGTGCCGTCATGAGCGGCACTCCGGTGATCCGGCTTGCCAAGCAGATGTTCGGCGGCCTGCAGCTCAACGGCTTCGAAGGGATCATGAACGGCACCAGCAACTACGTTCTGGGGCGCATGGAAGCCGGCCTTGAACTTGGCGAGGCTGTCCGGGAGGCCCAGGAGCTGGGTTACGCCGAGGCGAATCCCGCCGCGGACCTCGAGGGTTTCGACGTGCAACTGAAGGTGCTGATCCTCGCCAACGAACTGCTTGGCGGGAACCTGCAGCTGAAGGACGTCCACCGGGAGGGAATCTCCGCGCTGACGCCGGAGGATATCCGGGCAGCCGCTTCGGCCGGCCGGCGCTGGAAGCTGATCGGATCCGCCAGGCGGACTCCCGACGGCGGCATCGCGGCAAGCGTCGCACCCCGCGCCGTCGATGTGGCGCACAGCCTTGCCGGCATCTCGGGCGCCACGAACGCGGTTTCCTTCGACACCGATCTGCTGGGCTCCGTGACGGTTTCCGGCCCCGGCGCCGGACGCATCGAGACGGCCTATGCGCTGCTCTCCGACATCATGGCCATCCACAAGATGGCGGAAGGACTGGCACGTGTCTGAGGCCACCATCCTGCAGGCTGTGCGCGCTCCCCGGCTCCACGAGGTAACCAGTCCCTACGACGGCAGGGTTGTGGGACACGTCCCCGTCACCGATGTCAGCGCTGTTGAAGAAGTGATGGCCGCGGCACGCTCGGGCGCCGCGGCGGCGAAGTCGCTGTCCCGCCATGCCCGCGCCGCCATCCTTTCAACGGCCGCCTCCGACATCGAGCGCAGGAGCGAAGTCTTTGCACAGACCATCGTGGCGGAGGCCGGGAAGACCGTCCGCCAGGCACGCAAGGAGGTGCACCGGGCCGTCAACACCCTCCGGCTATCCGCGGAGGCGGCAACGCGGATAGCCGGCGAGATCATCCCCTTCGACGCCTACGCCGGATCGGAGGACCGGACCGGCTGGTTCACACGTGAGCCGTTGGGGATCATTGCGGCCATCACTCCGTTCAACGATCCCCTCAACCTGGTGGCACACAAGGTGGGTCCGGCGATCGCAGGCGGCAACGCCGTCGTACTCAAGCCGTCAGCCCTCACGCCGCTGTCCGCACAGCTGCTGGCCGACGCCCTGTTCGACGCCGGCCTGCCGCCGGGGGTCCTGTCGGTGGTCCACGGCGGGAGGGATGTTGCTGCTGCCATCATCAGGACCCGGGACGTGCGGATGGTGTCCTTTACCGGCGGGTTCGCGACCGGGGAGGCGATCGCCCGCACGGCCGGGCTGAAGAAGCTCGCCATGGACCTGGGCGGCAACGCGCCGGTGATGGTCCTGGACGATGCGGACGTGGACCGCGCGGTGGAATCCTGTGTATCCGGCGCGTTCTGGGCTGCGGGGCAGAACTGCGTGGGAGTGCAGAGGATCCTGGTCCACCGCTCCGTCTACAGCGAATTCCGTGCGAAGTTCCTGGCGGCCACCAGCGCGCTGGTCACCGGCGACCCCGCCGAGGAACGGACGGATGTTGGCCCAATGATTACCCCCGCTGCGGTCCGGGAGGTCCAGCTCAAGATCAGCGGGGCCATCGACGCCGGCGCGACGATCCTGGCAGGAAACCGGGCGGAGGGAAATGTCCTGCTGCCTACGGTCCTGGAGTCTGTCCCGGAGGATTGCCGCCTCTGGCAGGAGGAAGTCTTCGGACCGGTGGTGATGCTCAAGGCTTTCAGCACCTGCGCCGAAGCCATCGAACTGGCGAACTCCATCGAGTTCAGCCTGCATGCGGGCATCTTCACCCGCTCCCTCGCATCGGCCATGGGTGCGGCACGGGATCTGGACGCGGGCGGAGTGATGATCAATGACTCCTCCGATTACAGGTTTGACGGCATGCCGTTCGGCGGGTCCAAGTACGGCAGCATGGGCCGCGAAGGCGTCCGGTTCGCCCTTGAGGAGATGACGCAGCCCAAGGTGGTCTGCATCAGAAGCTAGCGAGGCAGCAGGCCTAAGGCCCGGCTGTTCCGGGCATGTCGGCTCCGGGCCCGTCGGCTCCCCGCCGCCGGATGACGCTGGACAGGGTCAGCGCCGTGACGGTATCGCCCACGCCGGGCAGCGCCGCGATCTGCTCCCAGATCTCCTGGACCCTGTCCAGCGATCGTGCCTCCAGCCTCACCAGCAGGTCAAAGTCGCCGCTCAGGACATCGCAGAGGACCACTTCGGGAATGGTCCGCAGCGCTGCCAGGACGTCGGCACCCCGCATGCGGTCCTTGCGGTAAATCATGAGGAATGCGGAAACCATGCTCTGGCCCACGCTGCCCGCCACGATCGTGTAGCCCTGGATGTAGCCCTGCCGCTCCAGGCGGTCAACACGCTGCCGCACGGCGTTCCGGGACAAAAGCACCCTGCCGGCCAGTTCGGCATGGGACACCCGGGCGTTCTTTGTGAGTTCCGCAAGGATCTTCTGGTCGATGTGATCCAAACCCGCCCCGTCCATCCCTACCCTCCGCCGCAATCATCGGTTCACCCTTGTCCCCCGGACCGGGTGCGCCGATGCCGTAGCCAGAAAGGCTCCGCAGAAATGATACGTCCACATCGGGACAATCAGGCGCCCGCCGCCATCACCTGCATTCTCTTCGACATGGACGGGACGCTTCTGGACTCCGCACCGGGGGTGATGGACAGCGCCGCCCGGGCGCTCAGGGCGGTGAATGCCCCCGTCCCTCCGCCCCGGGAACTGCTCAAGTATGTCGGACCGCCCATGTACGAGTCGTTCAGGCACAGCGCCGGCCTGGACGAAGCAACCGCCCGGGACGCGCTCCGGCACTACCGCGCAGCCTACGCCGAAACGGGGGCCCTGCAATCCGGCCTTTTCGGCGGTATTGACAGCCTCTTGGATCAACTGGGTCTGTTGCGCTGTCCGATGGCGGTGGCAACGTCCAAGGTGGAGGATCAGGCGGTCCGGCTGGCCCGCGCCTTTGGGATTGACCGTCACTTCGCTGACATCTGCGGTGCCTCCGACTCAGCCGGAAGGGCTTCCAAGGAGGATGTGATTGCCGAATCGCTGGCACGGCTCGACGCGCAGGGGGTGGACATCTCCGGCGCGGTCATGGTGGGCGACCGGAGCTACGATGTTGCCGGCGCAGCCGCCCACCGGATCCCTGCGATTTTTGTCTCGTGGGGCTATGGAGAGCCGTCGGAGGCCCGTGAAGCCTCGGCTGTTGCACAGACGCCAGGGATCCTTGGGCGTCTGCTCTCCGCCGGCGTCGCCGTCCGCTGAGCGTGTCGTGAATAAAGCGGCTGCGGGTTTCCCGGCGTGCTGGCACACTGGGCAGATGAAAGAGTCGCCGTCCCCCGCCCGACGGCCCGGAATCCGGGCGGCCATGTTTGTCGACTTCGACAACGTATATACGGGGTTACTGGCCCTCGATCCGCTCGCGGCCAAGCGTTTCGCCGAGGATCCCAAACACTGGGCGGATGCCTTGTCCGCCGGCGGCTCCGCCGAAAGTTCCCGCCGCTTCCTGATCAGAAACTGTTACCTGAACCCGGTGGTGTACTCGAAGTACCGGACGTACTGGACCCGTGCCGGTTTCCGGGTGATCGACTGCCCGTCGCTGACGCAGCGCGGGAAGTCCAGTACCGACATCAACCTGGTGCTGGATGCGATGGACGCGCTGTCCGGCAGCGCAGGCATTGACGAGTTCTTCATCGCCTCGGCAGATGCTGATTTCACGTCCCTCATCCAGCGCTTTCGGGCGGCGGACAAGATGACCACGGTCATCGCCGCCGGCGCCGTGGCCTTCGCCTACCGCGAGATGGCGGACAGCGTGGTGGAGTCCCACGACTTCGTGGCGATCCTGAACGGCACCACCGGGGAGCCAATCCACGCTGTGGCCTCTGTCCAGCCGCTGCAGGCACAGGCGGCGGCGAAGGCAAAACCCACGGCAAAATCGAAGACCGTTTCCGCCGCGGTCCGGGAGGTCTGCGATTTCGTCCGGGCTGCCCCGGGTCCTGTTGTCGGAGCCATGGTGGCCCACCGTGCACTCACGGCGGACCCATCCCTGAAAACAGACTGGGGCGGGTACGGAAAATTCGGGACGTGGGTGGCCCAGATCGGCAACGGTGTTGAATACTCCCCCTCACGGGGCGGCTGGGTCTGGGACACCCACAGGTTTTCCAGTGACGACCTGCCTGCGGATGCCGACGTCGAGCCCGGCATCGAGGAACGGGTCACCAGGGTGACGGACGTGCCCGCACTCTCCGAGGCGCAGTTCCGGCAGCTATTCCAGGCGTTGGCGTCACGGCTTCGCGAACAGCCGGTCAACCGCAACGAACTGTCGCGGCTCGTCCGGGATGACTGCGTCACCGCCGGCCAGCCGGTGTCCCGCGGTGCGGTGAACTTTGTGGTTCAGGGTCTGGGTTACGTCAATTACCAGCTCAATGAAAATGCGACGGCGGAGGGGCTTGCGGCTGCTTGGACCGAAAACGTGGAAGAGCTCTGCCGTGTGGCGCTGATGGAGTTCGACGACGGCGAGAAGGCGGCGCTGCGCCGCTGGGCCAGCGGCGGCTACCTGGACGCCTAGTTCCCCTGCGGCGGCGCGCCGGTGAGAGGACGACGGCGGGGAGGAGTCGCCGTCGTCCGTCCCGGTCTTCCTTGCCTTACGCCGTCCCCAGGTACCGCGGTCAGGCCCTGCTTCGGCGCGTCACGGCGCCGTAGATGCCCAGCACAATCACGGCGCCCAGAATAGCCAGCAGCCAGGTCCTGAGATCGAAGAACTCAGCGAGGCCGCCGCCGAAGACCAGCGAACCGATCCATCCGCCAAGGATGGCGCCGACCACACCCAGAACCATCGTGACTACCCAGCCGCCGCCCTGCCTGCCGGGAAGTATGGCCTTTGCGATAGCTCCCGCGATCAAGCCGAGCAGGAGAAATCCGAGAATTCCCATGACGAGCTTCCTTCCGAATGAGAGAACCGCATACCTGCGGCAGGAGCAGGGATTCCTGCTGGGCGGGTCATGCCCCTTGCCTGCTGCCCTCCGCGGTCCGGGTTGCCGGCACCTGCCGGTGAGTGGATTCTAGGGATTGTCCTACGGCCCGTCACGAGTGGCCGCCACCCGAATATGCGGCCGCACACGCGCACCGCCGTCACCAACTACCCGCGGACCGCGCCTGAGGCCCAAATACCCTAGCGGGTATGTCCGCTCAACCATAGCCTTGGCTTCTGGCAAGGGAGGCCGATGATGTCCGTTCGTGGAATCGAAACCGGCGGTGGGTTCGGGCGAGGTGGACGGTGGATCGCGTGCGCTGCGGCCGCCCTGCTGGCTCTGGCGGGATGTTCATCCGGGGGCGGGACGCCGGGCGCAAGTCCGTCGGACGGGTCGCCTACCGCGACAGCTACGACGCCGCCCGCGTCCTCATCAAGCGGGCCGGGAACAACGGGGTTTCCCGAAGCGGTCTTTACGGACCAGGAACTCGTGGCGATCATCAACGGATTAGCTCAGAACCGGGGCGTGCAGTTTCCCACCGCGCAGGACTCCGCCCGCCAGCGAAGCGGAGCCTCCAGCGGCACCTTCCCCGAGGTCAGCACCGAGACGACACCCAGCGAGTGCATCAGCCTCGTCCCCCAAAACCCCTTCAGCCGCTGGGCCGACAAGGGCGTGAACTTCGCCGAGGGTGCCATGCCGATGGGTGCGCAGTCGGGACCGGCCACCACCATCATGATCACACTGCGAAGCGCGCAAAAGGATGCCATCGCCAAGGCCGATTTCGGCTACACGGACGATCTGGCACCCCGTTGCGGCCAGTTTGACCTGGCATCAACGGAGTCCGGCCGCACCTCAACGTACGCCGTCCAACTCTTGGCTGCTCCCCCGATCGGCGAGAAACAGCACGGCTTGATGCAGACCACGAAACCGAAGGGCCCGGGGGATTACGGCTCAGTGGTTCTGCGGGTGCTTGCAGGAACGCTCTCCATCACCCTGAGTCTCGCTGTCGCCGAGCTCAACTCCGAGGCCGATGCGAAGCCGGCCCTCGACTCCATGGCCGCCTTGGCGAAGGAACTCATCGACCAGGCCGTGACAAAGCCTCCGACAGTTGCCGCGCCGCCGCCCAACTCCCGCACCGCCGATGATCTCGTGGCACTGTTCAAGGGCGTCACAGGGCCGGACGGAAGTCCCGTGGCATTGCCCGGCGCCTCGGTCATCGGCCCTGCCCCCGGCTCCTCCGCGGGCCCTTCGTCGCAGGGGCCTGTGCCTCCATGCACCTACAACGACGAAGCATATTACGGCTCGCTCCCGGGCGCGGTCCTCGGCCAGGGGCAGATCCAGGGCGCCAGCAAGATGGATTACACCGAGTTCAGCGTGATCAGCATGGCGACAACGGCGGCGCCGCCCTACCCCTTTGACACCCGGGCCGCTGCACTCCGGGAGTGCACGACGATCCAGGAGGTCGGTTTGGGCGGCGGCTCGCGCGAGTGGTCGGCCGTTTCGAAGCTGAACACAACCATTGCCGCCGACTCAAGCTACGCCGTCGCCTATCAGTTGCCGGACGGGACAGGCGAATGGCACGTCAGGGCCGGCGCGCGCAAAGGGACGTTGTCGATGGAGGCCAATACCAGGACGTCCTCGCAGGCTGAAGCCCAGGCCACCGCCGACGGGCTGGCCACCTTCTTTGGCAATGTGTTCTCCCATGCCGGGCTGTAGAGCCTTCACTCATGATGAGGGTCGTGCGACCCCTCCATCCGGAACGACATGCAAAGGGATTTCACCGCTGGCATCCTCCGGCGCCTCCGGCGGCTGTGGCTTGTAGACCCAGGCCACCAGCACCACTGAGATGATCATCAGCAGGAACCACGAAACCAGCTTGTCGGGCGAGACCATGTGCCAGCCGTCCACCTGGTTGGGGTAGAGCCAGGCCCCCGACCAGGTGGCGATGTTCTCCGCAATCCAGATGAACAGCGCCACCAGCAGGAACGCCAGGACCAACGGCATCCGGAAGGTCCGGCGGAAGACACGGAAGTGCATGACGCACCGCCCAAAGACGATCACGACGGCGGCCAGCAGCACCCAGCGGGCATCCCAGATGTAGTGGTGGGTAAAGAAGTTCACGTAGACGGCCGCGGCAATGACCGCGGTGATCCACCGCCGCGGGTACCGGCCGAAGCGCAGGTCGAAGAGCCGGTAGACGCGCACCATATAGGAGCCGACCGCCGCGTACATAAAGCCGCTGAAGAGCGGCACCGCACCGATGCGCAGGAAACCGTCGGCCTCATAGGACCACGAGCCGACGTCGGTCTTGAACAGCTCCATCACGGTCCCCACGATGTGGAACAGGACGATAACCCTCAGCTCGCGGACAGTTTCCAGCCGTGTGGCCACCATGAGGATCTGGATGACGACGGCGGCGAGGGTCAGGAAGTCGTTCCTGGCCAAAGCGGCATTGTCCGGATACCACAGGCGTGCCGCCAGGAGCACGGCGAGGAGCGCGGCACCAAAGATGCATGCCCACCCCTGCTTGAGGCCGAAGACCACGAACTCGGTGAGCCTGGAGCGGGCGCCACCGGCTGGCCCTTTATCCAGGAATTGGTGGGCACGCTGATCGATCAAGAGCTCTACGGATGTGAAACTCCGCACTGATATACCTCGTTCCCCCGCCACGAGTGGCAATGTTGATTTCCCCGCCGGATTGAGCCGGACCACGGGGCGTTTCAGAACCTAGGCCGGGCTGAGCCGGCCCAGGCAGTAGTTCTTGGGCCAGTGGCGGACCCGCTGCGGCAGCCGCGGATAGACCATGGCGGACCACCGCATGGTGCGGTCGAACCAGCGGCCGTGACGCTCACTCCACGGCAGTCCGAAGCCCCGCCGGAGCTTGTCCGGCAGGAGGCCTGCGGTGATGAAGCGGGCCAGCGGCATGGCAAGGCGCTGCCACAGCAGGGGGTCCTCCGGATAGAGCAGGCTGCGCGCCACGTGAGACGTGACGTCGTCGGCCTCCAACCCCTCCAGCGAGGTCTTCCAGTAGCTTCCGAACGCCTCGCGGTCCGCCGGCCACAGTTCCGCGGGAAGCTGGAGGGCGGTGCCGAGTCTCGCGTAGTCCCGGTACATGAGGTCTGCGGCGTCGTCGTCCAGCGCTCCGTAGATTCTTTCGTAAACAGTGACGGCGGTGTCGTACAGGGTTGCCACCACCCAGAGCTGGGACTGCGCGTCGAAGGCGTTGTAGCCGGCGGAACCGGCATCGGGTTTGCGGCGGACGGGGCCGTGGGCACGGTTAACGCGGCGACGCACCGCCGCCACCTGCTCCTCGGTGCCGTAGACAACGGCATATACATAGGTGAGGGTGGCGCGAAGACGGTCCAGCGGACGCTCGGCAAAGTTGCTGTGCTCGGCGACGCCGTGACCCACCGCCGGGTTCGCGATCTGCAGCAGAATTGCCCGCCCTGCCCCGGCCAGCAGAACGCCTTCTGCTCCCATGTCGGCAAGTCCACGCACCATGCCCACACACTACCCGAGAGCCGCCCCTCAGCGTCGCCGCGTATAGCCTTGAACCAGGAGGCACCATGACTATTCGAAGCGCAGGGATTTTGCTGTACCGGGGGGATCCCGCGGCTCAACTGGAGGTGTGGATAGCCCATATGGGCGGACCTTTCTGGGCCCGCAAGGACGAACACGCGTGGTCCGTCCCGAAGGGTGAATACGCTGAGGATGAGGATGCCCTGACGGCCGCCCGGCGCGAGTTCGCAGAGGAAATGGGCACCCCGGCACCGCCGGCTGACTACATCGAGCTAGGTTCCTTCCGGCAGCCGTCCGGCAAGGTCATCACCGTGTTCGCAGCCGAGTGGGACTTCCAGCCCGAACGTATTGAGAGCAACACTTTCCCGCTGGAATGGCCTAGGGGCTCCGGCGTCATCAGGCATTATCCCGAGATCGACGACGCCCGCTGGTTCAATGAGCCGGAGGCGCGCACCAAGCTCGTGAAAGGCCAGCTTCCCATCCTTGACGCCCTCGTTCAGCGTCTCCGGGACAGCGCTTCCTGAGGTGACGCGGACTCACGGGACGCTCCGCCGTCGTCCTTAATCACTTTTTTGGCTTGGAACTCTTGGGCGCCTTCGGCGGCAGTGCGGCGACGTGCACCAGCGCCCGGGCCAGCCACGGCTCGATCTCTTCCGGCGGGCCCTCGACCGGCAGCCCCGCATAGCCGCCCATGGGCCGTTCGGCCGAGATGAATGGCAGGGTTTCCCGGCTCGTCATCAGCTCGTCGCGGTCAGCATCCGCGAGCTTCAGTCCCAGGGTGGAGCCGTAAAGCCCCGCGAACATGTTTCCGTTGACGAAGGCGCCGAGGTTTCCGAACATCGGCTTGATCTCGATACCCGGCAGCCCTGCCATCAGTGCCCTGAACTGCTCTTTGTCAGCCTCAGTGGCTTTGGCCATTTCCATGAAGGCGCCTTCCGGTCCGGGGTCTTCATTATCACCCCGGCCCGGCACAGCCGGGCCCCTGAGAGAATGAGCCCATGGAGATCGCCCTGGGACTGCTGGTTCTCGTGGCCGTTGTTTGCGCCGGCAGCGCACTGGGCCGGAAACTCAACGTGTCCGTACCCCTGCTGCTGGTGCTGGCCGGCGTCGCGGGTTCTTTCCTCCCCTTCGTCCCGCGCATTGAACTGAATCCGGAACTTGTCCTCGTCGGGCTGTTGCCGCCGCTGCTGTACGCGGCCGCGTTGCGGACCTCGCTGTTCGACTTCGGTTCCAACCGGCGCGCCATCGGATTGCTTTCGGTGGGCTACGTCATTTTCGGAACCCTCAGCGTGGGCTTTGTGGTCTGGTGGCTGTTCCCGGAGATCCCGCTGGCCGCCGCGATCGCCCTCGGCGCCGTCGTCGCCCCGCCTGACGCCGTGGCCGCGACCGCCATCGCCCGGAAAGTGGGGATGCCGCGCCGGATTGTCACCATCCTCGAAGGCGAATCCCTGGTCAACGATGCCACCGCGCTGGTCTGCCTCCGCGCCGCCATCGCGGCGATTGCCGGGTCCGTGTCCGCGGCCGGGATCGCGGGCGGTTTCCTGCTCGCGGCCGGCGGCGGGCTGGTAGTGGGCCTCGCCGCCGCTTACGTGCTGACCGAGCTCCGCAAGCGGATCCGGAACGTCCCGATCAACACCTCGACGTCGTTGATAGCCCCGTTCGTCGCCTACCTCCCGGCCGAGGCGATCCACGCTTCCGGGGTGCTCGCCGTCGTCGTCACCGGGCTCGTGATGGGCACCAAGGCGCCGTCCATGCCCAACGGCGCCGCCCGGCTGAGCCAGCGCAGCAACTGGAACACGGTGCAGTTCCTGCTGGAAAACTCCGTGTTCCTGCTGATCGGGCTGCAGGTCCGGACCATCATCGAGGGCGTCCAGGATGATTCGCTGGGCGCCGGCCGGATCTGGGCCGGCTGCGCCGTGATCCTGCTGGCGGTCCTGCTGTTGCGGCCGGTGTGGGTCTTCCCCGCCACCTACCTGCCCCGGCTGATCCCGGCCGTGCGGCGAAACGATCCGGCGCCGCCGTGGCAGTTCGCCGCGATCGTGTCCTGGGCGGGGATGCGCGGGGTGGTAACGCTGGCCGCGGTGCTGGTGCTGCCCGCGGAACTGGAACACCGACCGGTGCTGATCCTGGCCGCGATGGTGGTGGTGGGCGGGACCCTCACGCTACAGGGGTTCACCCTGCCTGCGCTGGTTCGGCTGCTCCGGGTGCAGGGTCCGGACCAGCGGGAGGACGCCTTGAACCAGGCCTCCCTGATGCAGCTGGCCACCGCCGCCGGCGTGCAACGGCTGCAGGAACTGCGCAGCGACGATGACCCGCCGGAGGTAGTGGCCATGCTGAAACGGCGGACCCAGGAACGCGGACTGGCGGCCTGGGAGCGGCTCGGCCGGCCGACGTCGGAGGCCGCGACACCGAGCCAGCGCTACGCCCAGCTGCGGCTGGCCATGCTGGAAGCGGAACGGGCCAAGGTACTGGAGCTGCGGCGCGGCGGCGAGTACGCGCACGAAGTACTCAGCGAGGTCCTGGACCGCCTGGACGTTGAGGAATCGATGCTCGACCTTTCATTGGATGAGCTGGACGCTCCCGGCGAGGGCGGAGGGGAGGGCATCGCGAGGCCGGGCGGGGTGTGCGGCCATCTGGAGTCCGCGCCGGACCCGGAGGTCCCGCGCGGGCCTTTCTGCGCGGACTGCCGCCGGGAAGGGACGACGACGGTGCACCTCAGGATGTGCCTGGCCTGCGGAAACGTGGGGTGCTGCGACTCCTCCCCCGGAACGCATGCGTCCAGGCACTTCGAGGCCACCGGCCACCCGGTGATGCGAAGCATCGAGCCGGGTGAAGACTGGCGCTGGTGCTACGAGGACGACCTGCTGGGGTGAAGCGGATTCCATCACTTACGGCCGGATCGCGTCTTTGGCCAACGGACAAACAGTGGGCAAACAGCTGGGAAACCGGGGCCGGGAAAGCCCAATCCGCTACTCGCGGGTAGGAATACTGGAACCATGAACAACTTTACTCGTCGTCAAGTACTGCGTTCTGCTGTGGTGGTGGCTGCGGCAGGAGCCGCAGGCACCGCGCTGACCGGCACCGCTGGCGTCCCTGCCAACGCAGCAGGCGCGGGAGCCTTCGGTCACGGTGTTGCCTCCGGTGACCCGATGCCTGACAGCGTGCTGCTCTGGACCCGGGTCACGCCGTCGCCCGATGCGCTACCCGGAAGCGGGTTGGGCCCGGACGTGTCCGTGGGCTGGGAGGTCGCGGCCGACGCCGGCTTCAAGAAGATCGTGGCCCGGGGTACGGCCAATACAGGCGCGTCCCGCGACCATACGGTCAAGGTCATCGCGGGCCGGCTCGCCCCCGGCACGAGCTACTGGTACCGCTTCACCCTTGGCTCGGCGGTGTCCCCGGCGGGACGCACCCGCACGGCGCCGGCTGCCGGCGCTCCAGTGGACCGGCTGAAGTTCGGCGTCGTGTCCTGCGCCAACTGGCAGGCGGGCTATTTCTCCTCCTACCGCCACCTTGCCGGCCGCGGGGATCTCGACGCCGTACTCCACCTCGGCGACTACCTCTACGAGTATGGGCCGGGCGAATACCAGGCGCGCGACGTGGTGGTCCGCCCCCACGAGCCTGCCCACGAGATGACCCAGCTGGCCCACTACCGTCGCCGCCACGCGCAGTACAAGACCGACACCGACCTGCAGGCCTTGCACGCTGCCGCACCTTTTATCGTCACCTGGGACGACCACGAATCGGCCAACGACGCCTGGAAGGGCGGCGCGGAGAACCACACTGAAGGCGCCGAAGGGGCCTGGAGCGCGCGGTTTTCGGCCGCGCACCAGGCCTACGCCGAATGGATGCCCGTGCGCTACGAACCGGGCGGACAGATTTACCGGCGGCTCGACTTCGGTTCGTTGGCCAGCCTGTCCATGCTGGACCTGCGTAGCTACCGGGACCGGCAGGCCGCCAACGGAACAGACGCTGCGGTCAGCGACCCCGCCCGCACCATCACCGGCGCCGCCCAGATGGACTGGCTTCTTGGCAACCTGAAATCCGCCGGCCCGCAGTGGAAGCTCGTGGGCAACCCGGTCATGATCGCACCCGTCCGGGTTCCTTCCACCCTGAGTACGGCCGAATTGGCCGGTGTGCAAAAGCTGATGGGCGGGACGAGCATCAGCGGCGCGCCCTACAACGTGGACCAGTGGGACGGCTACGAGGCGGACCGCAACCGCGTGGTCCGCCACCTGCGGGATAACGCCGTCAAGGACACTGTGTTCCTCACCGGCGATATCCACTCCGGCTGGGCCTGCGACATCCCCGCGGATCCGGCCAGCTACCCGGCCACCGGCGATTCCGTGGCCGCGGAACTGGTCTGCACGTCCGTCACGAGCGACAACCTCGATGACATCCTCAACGTCCCGCCCCGGACCGGATCCGTCGCCGTCGAGAACGCCATCAAGGCGGCCAACCCGCACGTGAAATACCTCGATTTCGACTCGCACGGCTATTCAGTCCTGGACGTAACGCCTGCAGGAGTCCGGATGGACTGGTACGTCCTGGCCGAACGCACCTCGGCCAGCTCAGGATCCGCACTGTCCACATCGTTCAACGTTCAAGCCAACACCGGCAAAGTCACGCCAACCCAGGGAGGACTCCCGTGAGCCGTTCAACACCCCCACGCCCGACGCCGGGACGCCGGCAGTTCCTGCAGCTCGCCGCTGCCGGCGGTGCCGCCGTCGTCCTTTCCGCCGCGCCAGGAACGGCGTGGGCCGCACCGGCTGCGGGACGGACCCGGTGCTACGTGCTCGTGGTGGACGGCTGCCGCCCGGACGAGATCACCCCCGCGCTGACTCCCAGGCTGGCTGGCCTGCGCGCGGCCGGAACGAATTTCCCGGCGGCCCGGTCCCTGCCTGTCATGGAGACCATTCCCAACCACGTGATGATGATGACCGGGGTCCGGCCGGATCGTTCAGGCGTTCCGGCCAACGCAATCTACGACAGGGCCGAGGGTGTGGTCCGCGACCTCGACCGGTCCACGGACCTGCACTTCGCGACCCTCCTGGACCGCTTGCAGGAGCGCGGGCTCACCACCGGCTCGGTGCTCAGCAAGAAGTACCTTTACGGCATCGTCGGCACCCGCGCCAGCTACCGCTGGGAACCGCAGCCGCTGCTGCCGGTCACCGGTCACGCGCCCGATGCCGCCACGATGGACGCGCTGCTCGCGATGGTGGGCGGGCCGGACCCGGACTTCGTGTTCACGAACCTCGGCGACATTGACCGCGTGGGCCACTCCGACCTTTCCGGCACCACGCTGCGCGCTGCACGGGAAGCCGCCCTCGCGGACACTGACGTGCAGGTGGGGCGTTTCATCGACCACCTCAAAGGCACGGGCAGGTGGGAATCCAGCGTGGTGATGGTGCTCGCCGACCACTCCATGGACTGGTCCATCCCCACGAACGTGGTTTCAGTCGACCTGATCCTGCAGGGCCGCCCGGAGCTGCAATCCAACGTCAAAATCGCCCAGAACGGCGGGGCGGACCTGCTCTACTGGACCGGCTCCGAAACCGACCGGACCGCGGGCATGGCTGCCGTCGAACAGCTGGTCAGTGCCCATGAGGGCGTGCTGTCCGTCCACAAGCCGGCGGACCTTCGTCTGGGGGTCGAGGCCGGCGACCTCGTGGCGTACTGCCGCGCCGGCTGGCGTTTCTCCGACCCGTATGTAGCTTCCAACCCCATCCCGGGAAACCACGGGCATCCTGCCACCGAGCCCATTCCCTTCTTCATCTCGGGCGGGAGCCCGCTGGTGGTCCCGGGAACGGTGTCATCGGAGCCGGCGCGGACAGCTGACGTCGCACCGACGATCGGCACCATTTACGGCCTCAAGGCCCCCGGCGGAGGATACGACGGAACGTCGCGGGCCGGATCATTGCGGCTGTGACTCAGGGATGACGGCGGGATCATCCCGCCGTCATCCATTCGCCGTTTCTTTATGCCGCCCCCGACCTACCAGGTTGTGGCCACCGAGCGCGACGCAAGCCACTCGCCTCCCACACGGACGAAATCCATGGTGAGTTGCAGCGGCCATTTGGCCCGTGAGCCGTAGACAGTCGCGTCAACGATGATCCGGCCCACCAGCCGGGGAGTGTCCCCAGTGACGTGGAGGGATACGTCCTTCTCCCGGGCATCGCGGGAGGGCCTGTCAGGACTTGCCAGCCGGCTGACACCCTGCGGCTGCCCGCCGATGGAGGATAGTTTTGAGGCATGACGGCAAGCTACAGGTATAACGTTGAGGTCCTGCATCTTCTGGTGTCGCCGGCGCATGCCTACTTTGGCCGGGCACGCGAGGGGGCGGCGGACGTGCCCACCACCGACGCAGACCAGGTGGAGATGGTAGCCGGCAAGGGCATCGTGGGTGACAGGTTCTTCGGCAAGGCCGCCCACATGGATGCTGCCGTCACGCTTTTTGCCGTTGAGGCACTCGAGTCCATCGCCGCGGAGCTGGGGGCGGCACCGTTTGACCCGCTGCTGACGCGGCGCAACGTCGCCCTCAGGGGCGCCCATCTGGCTCCGCTGCTGGGCGGGGAGTTTGCGCTGGAATCGCGCGGGGATGTGGTTCGGCTGAAGGCCGGGCGGCCCGCCCACCCCTGCGCTTGGATGGACCAGATGCTCGCACCCGGCGCGCACAAGGCCATGCGCGGGCGGGGCGGCGTGCGCTGCCAGGTGGTTTCAGGCGGCATCCTGCACCGCGGCCCGGCAGTGCTGGTCAGCCCCGTTCCCCTCGACACCGAAAGTGCCGGCACGCCCACGCTGCTGCGGGCGTCCCGGCTGCCGTAGCGGACCCGCCCCCAATCGCAAACGGAAGCGGACGACGGCGGGAGGTCCCGTCGTCGTCCGCTTGCGGTTTGGTGTCTTTACAGCCTGTAGTGCTCCGGAGCTGCGCGGCGGGCGTCGCCGGATCCGGCTTTGCTGGCCGAGACGCCTGTGTAGGTCCAGATGCAGGGCCGGCCGGAATCGCTCGGCAGGAGCTGGCCCTCGAACAGTGAGATGCTCGTTCCTGTTGGACTCTGCCAGACGCCGGTCAGTTCGCAGTGCGTCCCGGTGGCCTGGCGCCGTGGTGCGGTCGGGTTGATGATCCTGCGGGCCCGCGCCTCGGCAACGGGAAGTCTCTTCTTCACAATGACACTCCTGCCGGTTCCCGGTAGTTGCTCTCGGGAACATCCGTGATGAACATGTGCCCGGGGGCGTGGCTGATGGCAAACGAGGGCCTGGATGCCATCACGGCGCTTTGCGGGGTCACCCCGCAGGCCCAGAAGACCGGCACTTCCCCTGGCCGGATCTCCACCGCGTCTCCGAAGTCGGGGCGGTTGATGTCCGCGATGCCGAGGTCTCCGGGTGACCCGACGTGGACCGGGCTGCCGTGGACCTTCGGCACTTCGGCCGTGACCCGGATGGCCGTGTCCACCAGCCCCGGCAGCATGGGACGCATGGAGACCACCATCGGACCGTGGATGCGTCCGGCAGGGGTGCACTCGATGTTCGTGCGGTACATGGGCACGTTGCGGCCGGTTTCGGTGTGCCGCAACGGGATGCCCTCGCTGGCCAGCGCAGCTTCAAAGGTGAAGCTGCAGCCGATGAGGACGCCCACCATGTCCTCACGCCAGACCGATGTGACATCGGAGACTTCGTCGGCAAGTTCGCCATCCACCCATACGCGGTAGGCGGGGATGTCGCTGCGGATGTCCGATCCCGCGGCGAGGACGCTTTCGTAACGTCCCGCCGGGATGATGTCGACGACGGGGCAGGCCTTGGGATTGAGGCGGCAGAATTCAATGAATTCATCGGCGTAGCCGGCCGCCACTGCAATCAGGTTCGCCTGGGTATAGCCGTCGCTCCATCCGGAGGTGGGGGTGACCAGGCCGTTGCGGAATTTCAGCCGTGCATCGGAGGGCGCCATGAGGGCGGTGGCCTGATTCATCGGGCCACGGCCTCAGCGGGTTCCACCGTGGACTGCAGGTACTCCTCGTCTTCGGCAACGTTGGAGTCCCGCCCCAGTGCCAGGCCCACCAGGGTCAACAGGCACGCGACGCTGAGGTACATGGCAACCGGGACCCAACTGTGGAAAGTGCTCAGCAGCAGAGTGAACATGAACGGTGCAATGGCGCCGCCGATGATGCCGGCGAAGGTGTAGGCCAGCGAACTGCCGGTGGAGCGGAGCCGCGGTGAGAACTGTTCAACCACGAAGGCCGCCTGGGGCCCGTACATAAAGGAGTGGCACAGCAGGCCCAGGACCGTTCCCACGATCAGCATGACCGGGGACCGCCCCTCGAGGACGATGAAGAACAGGTACGCCCACACCGCGGCGGCCACTGCGGCAATAGCGTAGACCAGCCGGCGGTTGATGCGGTCCGAGATGGCGCCGGCAAGCGGCATCGTGAAGAGCTGGAGGGCTGAACCGATGAGCACAGCCACCAGCACCTGGCCGCGGTCGAAGCCGAGCTCCTGGATGCCGTAGGTGAGCGTGAAGACCGTGCACAAGGCGTAGGTGACGTCCGGGCCGATCCGGCTGAGCATGGCTGCGATGAGGGGCCTGCGCTGGGTGGTCAGGACTTCCCGGATCGGGGCCTTGGGCTTGTCTCCCCTGGCTTCCATGGCCTTGAAGATGGGGGTGTCCTCAAGTTTGAGCCGGATCCAGAGCCCGAAGGCCACCAGCAGCGCCGAGATGAGGAATGCGATCCTCCAGCCGTAGTCGAGGAAGGCCTGCTCCGACAGGGTCAGGGTCAGGACGGCGAGCGCGCCGTTGGCCATCAGGTTGCCGGCGGGCGGGCCGATCTGTGCGGCGGATGCCCAGAATCCACGGCGGTTGGGGTCACCGAATTCGCTGGAGAGCAGCACTGCCCCGCCCCATTCGCCGCCGACGCCCACGCCCTGGGCGAAGCGGAGGAAGACCAGGATGGCCGGGGCGATGACGCCGATGTTGTCGTACGTGGGCAGCAGGCCGATGAGGAACGTGGCCACGCCGATGAGCATCAGCGTGATGACCAGGATCTTCTTGCGGCCGATCTCGTCCCCGAGCCGTCCGAAGATGATGCCGCCGACCGGCCGGGAAATGTAGCCCACGGCGTAGGTGGAGAACGCCAGCAGGGTGCCCGTGACAGGGTCCGAGGCCGGGAAGAAGATCAGCGGAAAAACGATCGCGGCAGCGGCGGAGTAGACGGCGAAGTCGTAGAACTCCAGCGCGGTTCCGGTCAGGCTGGCCGCGAATGCCTTGTACATGCTCTTGCGCCCTATAACGGGCTTAGGGTCACCGGGGGCCATTACTGATGGAGTGGCCATGTGTATCCTCCATGAAAAGTGTGGATGTCATCCGAATGCGGGCGGATGGTGCTGGGGCGCCATGTTGTCCGGCTCGCGGAGTTGCAAGCGGTGCAAAGGGCGGGTGCGTGACCACCGCGGCGGGCTGCGGAAGTCGAAACTGCGAGCGATCGTTGGATCGTTGAACAATCCGAACTGTTGAACAATCTACGCGACGTAGATCACACCGTCAAGGGTTAATCGTGATTCTGCAGGAGCGGCGAGCCGCCTGCCCCAAGGCGCAACGCAAGCGGTCGACGGCGGGAAGTCCCGCCGTCGACCGCTTACGTTTGGTGCCGCTTTCCCTACAAGGCAGGGTGCTCGGCTATGAAAGGTTCCCTGTCCGGATCACCGGTCGTTTGCTGCCGAGACCCTGCTTGGGTTCCCGATGGCGCCCATTACCCTGGCGGTGACTTCCTCGATGCCGCCGATGCCGTCGACCCGGGCCAGAATGGCACGCCGCCCATACGCAGCCACCACGGGCTCGGTCTGCCGGTGATACAGGTCCAGCCGGTGGCGGATGACGGGTTCGCTGTCGTCGCTCCGGCCGGTGTCCTCGGCACGGCCCAGGAGACGCTTGACCAGTTCCTCATCGTCGGCGGTCAACTGCAGGACGACGTCGAGCGTCAGCTCCCGCGCAGCCAAAACCCCGTCGAGGTAGTCAACCTGGGCGGCAGTGCGGGGGTAGCCGTCCAGGAGGAAGCCGGTTTCGACATCGTCCTGGCTGAGACGGCTGCGCACCATCTCGTTGGTGACGCTGTCCGGAACGAAATCGCCGGCGTCCATGTACTTCCGGGCTTCGATGCCAAGCGGCGTCCCGCCCTTCACATGGGCGCGGAAGATGTCCCCCGTTGAGATCGCAGCAACGCCCAGGCGCTCCGAAATGCGCTCCGCCTGCGTTCCCTTGCCGGAGCCGGGCGGTCCGATAATCAACATTCTCGTCATTCGGTTAACCTTTCGCTGCGCCGTGGTTGAAAGCGTGCCCCCATGCTAGGACTTCGAAGGTTGCAACCAGGCTGCATCGGCACGTGCACGGCAATCCAGTCAGCATGCTTACTATTTGGGCTTGATCGGGTTTACGATGAACTTGTAGGCCGCTGGCGGATCGCCGGCGGCGACCAAACCGGAGGGAGTAACACCATGGGTCTGGGAGACAAGATTGACAATGCTGCCGAGAAGCTTGGCGGCAAAGGCAAGGAAGCGGCAGGCGAGGCCAGGAACGATCCGGGCCTGAAAGCCGAAGGCCAGGCTGACCAGGCGAAAGCCGATCTGAAGCAGGCCGGCGAGAAGGTCAAGGACGCCTTCAAGGAATAGTCCGCCGCCGAGAGGAAGGGTGCCACCCTGACGCGGGCGGCACCCTTCCTTGCCCGGACGCCCCCCTTCCCCCAAAGCGGTCGACGTCGTATATCGTCCAGACCGCATCACCCCAGGCTGCAACGGGAACGGGCAGCAAGCATCCGGAGCAAATAGTCCGGCTGTTGACAGGAAGTCCAGTGGATCCGACCACGCTTGCCGGGTACGCACTCATGTACATGGCAGCAATAGCGGGAATAGTTGTCCTACTGCTGCCAATCCTGATCCTGTTTCTCCTGCTCTTGCTGGTGACGGGAGCCATTGGAATTGTTCTTCTCGCAGTGAAGACCCTCATGGTCGGACTCATCAGGGGCATCACCGCACTCTTCTCAAGTTCGCGCGACCGCCACCGGCCCAGGAGCCCCGGCGATGAACTGGTGCCGCACTAGCCGCCAGAACAGACGGAACGCCCCCAACCAGCCCCCTGGTGATAACCCGTCACACCGACACTGCGCGTGCGGTCCATGTGTACCGCGGTGAGAGCAGCCGCGGCCGTCACCCTTGACGGAACGCAGAGATGCCCGTGATGCGTTGGCCCAGGATCAGCGTATGGACTTCGTCCGTGCCTTCATAGGTGCGCACGGATTCGAGGTTGTTGGCATGCCGAAGCGGCGAGTAGTCCAGCGTGATGCCGTTGCCGCCGAGGAGAGTGCGGGCCTCCCGGCAGATGGCGATGGCCTCGCGGACATTGTTCAGCTTGCCGACTGAGATCTGGACCGGCTCCAAGGCGCCGGCGTCCTTGAGCCGCCCGGTGTGTAAGGCAAGAAGCGTGCCCTTCTGGATTTCCAGCAGCATATTGACGAGCTTCTCCTGGGTGAGCTGGTACCCGGAGAGGGGCTTGCCGAACTGCAGTCGCTCCTGCGAGTACGCGAGGGCGGTTTCATACGAGTCCCTTGCCGCACCCATGGCACCCCAGATGATGCCGTAGCGGGCTTCGTTGAGGCAGGAGAACGGGCCGCTCAGCCCCCGGGCGCGCGGAAGCAGCGCCGCGCCCGGGAGCCGGACGTCGTCCAGGGTGATGTCGCACTGGATGGAGGCACGCATCGACAGCTTCGAGCCGATGGGTGTCGCGGTGAAACCGGGTGTGTCCGTGGGCACGATGAAGCCGCGGACACCCTCACTGGTATTGGCCCAGATGACCGCGATCTGGGCCACCGAGGCAAGCCCAATCCAGCGTTTGGCACCGTTGATGACCCAGCCGCCTCTTCCGTCGGGAACCGCGAAGGTAGCCATGCTGGACGGGTCGGAGCCGGCGGTAGGTTCGGTAAGCCCGAAGCAACCGATCCTTTCTCCCCGAGCCATCGCCGGGAGGTGCTCTTTCTTCTGCTCCTCGGACCCCCACTTGTGGATGGCACTCATAGCAAGGGAGCCCTGGACGCTAACGAAGGTCCGGAGTCCGGAATCCCCTGCTTCCAGTTCCATTGCGGCGAGACCGTATTCGACTGCGCTGCGGCCCGGGCAGCCGTAGCCCTCCAGATGCATCCCAAGGACCCCGAGGTTCCCGAGTTCGGGGACGAGTTCCAGGGGGAAGTGCGCGTCCTCGTACCAGCCGGCGATATTGGGGCGGATGCGTTCGTTCACAAACTCCCGGACAGTGCTGCGCAGTTGCAGCTCAGCCGGGCTGAGCAGGCTGTCCAGGTTCAGCACGTCGTCGTGCACCAGGGTGGTTTCGGATACGGTCACAGTTTGTTCTCCTGGCATGTGCTGGGCCGCTGGGGGCGGCGCTGGCTCTAAGGGCTGGCGATCTCCGACCACTGTGCCAGCTGGATTGCGTAAGATCCAATACCGTATTCTGCGACCACTGATGTCCTGGACGCATCAATAAGCGGCGTTGCCCGGCGACGGCAAGACGTCTTCCGAGAGTCGAAGGACCTCTCTCAGCGCCGGGCTGGTGTTGTCTTTTCGCCAAACCAGTCGCAGCTGGATGACATCGGCCGGGTCGTCCAATGGCAGGAAAGTGACCCCGGGGTGGCTGAAGTTTTCCGGGACAGACGAGACCGTCAGGGCAACGCCGATTTCGGCCGCCACGAGTGCCATGAGCGTGTGGGAATCCGGGGCGACCTGCACAATTTCGGCGGCGAATCCGGCCGCGCTTGACAGCCTCCTAAGATGGTCGTGGAGGATCGCCCCAGGGTGCTCTGGCAGGGTGACGAACGGCTGATCTGCAAGGTCCGCCATGTGCAGTGAAGCGCGGTCGCTCAGGGGATGGTTGTCATACAAGGCCACCACCAGTCGCTCGCTGGCCACGATCCGGGACTCCAGGACCGCCGGGATGAAGTTCCATCGCCCCAGACCTACTTCCATGGCGCCGCTCAAGACCTTGTCCATGGCCGGCAGGGCGAAGTTGGAGCTGGACAGTTCAAAATCGATTCCGGGATGCGTCTCCCGGACGCGCTTGGCGAGCTTGCCCACCATCACGTGTGAGGACACGCCGGCGAAAGCGACCCGCACCCGCCCGGTTTCGCCGCGGCCCACCGAGGCGACCGCGAGGGCCGAACGGCGGCAGGCCTCCAGTATGTCCCGGGCCGGCGCCAGCAACGCCTCCCCCTCCGGCGTGAGCCGGACCGTCCGGGTGCTCCGAATAAAGAGAGGCGCCTTAAGTTCGTGCTCCAGTCGCTGGATGGACCGGCTCAGGGGCGGCTGGGCCATGTGGAGCCGGAGCGCGGCCCTGCCGAAGTGCAACTCCTCAGCCAGGGCGAGGAAGATGCGAATCTGTTGTATTTCCATGGCCCCGGTCAGCTCCCGCTCAGGTCAACGTCATTGTTCATATGCCCAAGATACCCACCGCTGCGAAATAGGCATTGATGGCGGTGGGGTATCACTCCCACACCTAATGCGTATTGGACGCGAATCAATCCGCTTGCCAAGGTGGTGATGCAGACCACACACCGGAGGATTTAAATGACACAACCGAGCAGTGAAGCGGCGGCTGAAGGGCCCAATCGTCCTGCCGAAGGCGGAATCCGGCCAGGCGTTGACGTCCTGGGCCGCGAAGGCACCGGGCCCCTGGCCGGCGTCGTCGTCGCGGATTTCAGCCGGGTCTTGGCCGGCCCTTACGCCACCATGCTCCTGGCTGACATGGGCGCCACTGTGATCAAGGTCGAAGGCCTTGACGGCGACGACACCCGGACCTACATGCCCCCGGTCCGAGACGGCGAGGCCACCTTCTTCCTGGCGGTGAACCGCAACAAGCACTCCATCGCCCTGGACCTAAAAGATCCGCAGGACTTGGACGTGGCGCGTTCACTCATCCGCTCCGCCGACGTGATGATCGAGAACTTTAAGCCCGGCAACATGGCGCGGCTGGGTTTGGACTATGCCGCCGCCGCGGAGCTGAAGCCGGATATAATCTATGCCTCCATCACCGGGTTCGGCACCGGGGCCGGTGCGCACATTCCGGGATATGACTTACTTGTGCAGGCCGCCTCGGGGATGATGAGTCTGACCGGGGACCAGGACACGCAGCCCTACCGTGCCGGCATCGCCCTCTTTGACGTGATTACCGGCCTGCATGCGGCCATCGGCATCCTTGGGGCCCTGCACCATAAAGACCAGACCGGCGAGGGCCAGTTGGTGGAGCTGAACCTCCTGTCCTCGGCTTTGTCTGGCATGGTAAACCAGTCCGCGGCATACGTCACGGGTGGCGTGGTGCCGACCCGCATGGGTAATGAGCACCCCAGCATGTACCCGTACGCGCCGATGCAGACAGGCGACGGCATGCTCATCGTCGCGACCGGTAACGATGCCCAGTTCGTCCGGCTGTGCGGGGCGCTGGCGATCCCTGAAGTGGCCCGGGACCCGAAGTTCGCCAAGACCCGGCAACGCAATGCGCACCGTGATGAACTCCGGGACATCCTCCACGCGCGGCTGGCCACTCAGTCCGCCGCGCGGTGGTTCAGCGAGCTCTCTGCCGCCGGGCTGCCGTGCGCGCCGATCCAGGACGTAGGCGGCGGCATCGAGTTCGCCGAACAACTGGGACTGCAACCGGTGGTGTTGGCCGGCAGCGGGTCGCGAAAGATTCCGACGGTGCGGCATCCGGTCGAGTACTCCCGCACTCCCGTGGACTATGCGCTGGCCCCACCGGAGCTCAACGAAAGCTCCGAGTTGGTCCGCAACTGGCTGCTGCACCAGAAGGCTTTAGCCCATGCCTGAGGCATACCGGACCCGGATCCGCCCGCGATGGTCGGATCAGGATCTCAATGGACACGTCAATCATGCCGCCGTCGTGACACTGCTGGAGGAGTCGAGGATCCAGTGGCGGGCCACCCTGCCGGGAAGCCGCTCCGCAGGAGCGACCCCCACGGTGGTGGCTGCCCTCGAACTGAACTATCGGAGGCCGGTCCACCACGGCGAAGACCTTGACGTTGAACTCACGGTCAGCAGGATCGGCACCAGCTCCTTCAGCCTCGCATTCAGCGGCGCTCAGAACGGCGCAATCGCCGTGGACGGCAGGACAGTGATTGTTTCAGTCTGGCCGGAGACCGGCACGGCACGGCCGCTGGCGGAACACGAACGGCGCTGGCTCGCCCAATACCAGCCCACGCAAGCAAGCACGGAACCCCGTCAACCGCAGATTCCCGACGACACACCCCTGGAGCTGACCCAATGACACCGCAAATGGCCGAACATGGCACCGACTTCTACCTCATGGACGATTTCCTCACCGCTGAGGACCGGGCCCTCCGGCTGAAGGTCCGCAGCTTCGTCGACAAAGACCTGCTGCCCGTCATCAACGGCTACTGGGAACGGGCCGAGTTCCCGTTCGAGATGATTCCCAAACTCGCCGCCCTCGGCATCGTGGGAACCACTATCACCGGCTACGGCTGCCCCGGCCTGAGCAGGCTAGCCGCCGGGATCGTCGCCGCAGAAGTCTCCCGCGGCGACGGTTCCGTGAACACTTTCCTCGGTGTGCAGTCCGGCCTGGCGATGGGAACCATCAACATGCTTGGCAGCGAAGAGCAAAAGCAGCGCTGGCTCCCCGCCATGGCGACGCTGGATAAGATAGGCGCCTTCGCCCTGACCGAACCTGATCACGGTTCCGATTCCGTGGCCCTGGAGACCAGCGCCCGGCGGGACGGTGACAGCTACATCATCACCGGCCGTAAGCGGTGGATCGGCAACGCCAGCATGGCCGACGTCGTCATCATCTTCGCCCGGGACGAAGAGGATGCCAAGGTCAAGGCGTTCGTGATGGAGCGCAACGACGACGGCAGCTATCCGGACGGGTACTCCACTGATGTCATCACCGGCAAGATCGGCAAGCGGGCGATTCTCCAGCCGGACATCACCCTCAACAACCTCAGGGTGCCAGCAGACAACCGGCTCACTGGCTGCCGCTCCTTCAAGGACGTCACCCGTGTACTCACGTCCACTCGCAGCGGAGCGTCCTGGGAATCCCTCGGCCACGCCATGGCAGCCTACGAGATCGCGGTGGACTACGCGAAAACCCGGCAACAGTTCGGCAAACCGATCGGCAGCTTCCAGCTTGTCCAGAACAAACTGGCTAACATGCTCGCCGAACTGACGGCCATGCAACTGATATGTTTCCGGCTCGCCGTCCTGGCTGAGGACGCCCGGATGACCGGACCAATGGCCTCGCTGGCCAAGATGCACACGGCGCAGAAGGCGCGATGGATCTGTTCCGAGGCGCGGGACATGCTCGGCGGCAACGGCGTGCTACTGGAGAACCACGTCGCGCGGCACATGACCGACATGGAAGTCGTCTCCACTTACGAGGGCACCGACTCCATCCAATCCCTCCTCGTGGGCCGCGAGATCACCGGCCTCTCCGCTTTCAGCTAGGTCCGGGCCGGGCAGCCGCCACACAGTCATCAGTCACATTCCACGCAAGCGAAGGAAACACCATGAGCAATTTCACCAACCGGGTGGCAGTTGTCACCGGCGGTGCGCAGGGCATCGGCGCCGCCACTGCGCTGAAGCTGGCCACCGGAGGCGCTACCGTCATCGTCCTGGACCTCAACGAGGACGGTGCCAAGGACACTGCGCAGCGGATCTCGGAGCACCCGCTGGTGCTCGCGACCGGCGGTAGAGCCGTCGCTGCCGGCTGCGACGTCACGGATGAGGCGGCCGTGGACCGGGTCTTCGATGAAATTCACCGGGAGTTCGGAAGGGTGGACATCCTGGTCAACAACGCGGGCATTACCCGCGACAACCTGTTCTTCAAGATGGACCGGCCGGACTGGGACTCGGTCCTGACCACCAACCTCACGAGCGCCTACCTGTGCTCCCGTGCCGCCCAGCGGTACATGGTGCCCGCGAAGTACGGGAAAATCATCTCGCTGAGCAGCCGCAGCGCGCTGGGCAACCGGGGCCAGGCCAACTATGCCGCCGCGAAGGCCGGCATCCAGGGCCTCACGGCGACACTCGCCATCGAACTCGGCCCCTTCAACATCACAGTGAACGCCGTGGCCCCCGGCTATATCGCCACCTCGATGACCGCGGCAACGGCCGAGCGCGTGGGCAGCAGCCCGGCTGAACACCAGGAGGCGGTGGCAGCCCGCACCCCGCTGGGCCGCGTGGGCCAGCCGGAGGAAGTGGCCGCCGCCGTGGCCTTCTTCGCCGGCGACGATTCCTCTTACGTCTCCGGCCAGACGCTCTACATCAACGGCGGGGCCCGCTGATGCCCGAGGCATTCCTGGTCGGCGGCGTCCGCACCCCGGTGGGCCGTCACGGGGGCGTTCTCGCCACGGTCCGGCCCGACGACCTGGCCGCACTCGTTCTGCAGGCCGCAGTGGCCCGGGCCGGCGTCGATCCTGCCAGCCTTGACGAGGTCATCCTGGGCTGCGTGAACCAGGCCGGGGAGGACAACCGGAACATTGCCCGAATGGCGGTGCTGCTGGCCGGGCTGCCCGACGCCGTCCCCGCTGTCACTGTCAACCGGCTGTGCGCCTCGGGTCTGACAGCCATCAGCATGGCGGCCCAGTCGGTGCGCAACGGCGACGCCGACCTCGTGGTTGCCGGCGGTGTCGAGTCCATGACCCGCGCCCCGTGGGTGCTGGCTAAGCCGGAGAAGGCCTTCGCCAAACCTGGGGAGCTGGCGGACACCTCGATCGGTGCGCGCTTCGTGAACCCGCGGATGGACACCAATGCCCGGCAATCGATGCCCGAAACCGCTGAAGAAGTGGCCAGCCGCGAAGGAATCTCCCGCGCCGACGCGGACAGCTTCGCGCTGCGCTCGCACGAACTGGCCGTGGCCGCGATCGACGCCGGCCGCTTCAGTGACGAAATCGTCCCCGTCCCGGTCACCGGCCGGCGCGGGGAAGTAACGCTCGTGGACACCGACGAGGGGCCCCGGCGCGGGTCTACCGCCGACGCGCTGGCCGGCCTCCGGCCGATCGTGAAGCCCGGCGGGATCGTAACCGCGGGCAACTCCAGTTCGCTCAACGACGGCGCCTCCGCAGTCGTGGTCGCCAGCGGCGAGGCCGTGGCACGGTATGGCCTGACGCCGCGGGCGCGCATTGTCACAAGCCAGGCCGCCGGCGTCGCCCCGGAAGTGATGGGCATCGGCCCGGTCCCGGCCACCCGGAAGGCGCTGGCCAAGGCAGGCTGGAGCCTGGACGGCGTAGGCGCGGTCGAACTCAACGAGGCCTTTGCAGCGCAGTCACTGGCCTGCATGCGGCTGCTCGGGATGGATGCCGGCACGGTCAACAACGACGGCGGCGCGATCGCCCTCGGACATCCGCTGGGCTCCTCCGGATCCCGTATCGTCGTTACGCTGCTGGGCCGGATGGAGCGCGAAAACGCTGCCCGAGGCCTGGCCACAATGTGCGTCGGCCTGGGCCAAGGCGTGGCCATGCTGCTGGAAAGGGTTTAGATGAGACTGTTCGAGGACGCCGCCGAGCTGGCAAACATGACAGGGCAGGAAATCGGGGTGAGCGGCTGGCACACCTTGGACCAATCCCAGATCCAGGCCTTTGCCGATGCCACCCTTGACCAGCAGTGGATCCATACCGATCCGGGGCGGGCCGCTGCCGGACCGTTCGGCGCCACGGTGGCCCATGGGTATCTCAGCCTGTCAATGCTGCCGTATCTGGCCAGCCAGGTCTACCAGGTCCAAGGGGCGGCGATGATCATCAACTATGGCCTGAACCGGGTCAGGTTTCCGGCGCCGGCCAGGGTGAACTCGCGAATCAGGGACAGGTTGACACTGGCCTCGGTGACCGAAACGGCACACGGCCGGCAGTTGCAGTTCCAGCACGTCGTCGAGTTGGAAGGTTCCGAAAAACCGGCCTGCATCGCGGAGACTGTCTCCCTGCTCCGGAGCTGAACCGACTCCGATATCACCTTGCACCACCATCCGAACAACGACGTTACGGCCGAGCCTGCGTGCAGGCTCTTCACGAGGAGAACTCCGTGGTCACTGAAAACCCAAACCTGAAATACGCCGAGGCGAGCACTCAGGGCACTGCCCTGCATCCGGAAGTGTCACCGGCCGAACTGCGCCGCACCTCGATCTCATCCTTCCTGGGCTCTGCCTTGGAGTACATGGATTTCACGCTCTACACGCTGGCGGCAGCGCTGGTCTTCGGACCGCTCTTCTTCCCCAACACAGACCCGGCCATGGCACTGATGGCCAGCTTTGCCGCCTTCGGTTCCGGGTTCCTTGTCAGGCCTCTGGGCGGGATCTACTTCGGCTATCTCGGGGACAAGTACGGGCGGAAAACTGTTCTGGTCATTACCGTCGGGATGATGGGGATCGCCACCCTGGGGATGGGTCTGCTCCCCACTTTCGCCCAGATCGGCATTGTCGCCCCCATCCTCCTCGTGCTTCTGCGGCTCATCCAGGGCTTCGGTGCGGGCGCCGAATTGTCCGGGGCCTCGCTGCTGCTGGTTGAATCCGCCCCCATCGGCAAACGCGGTTTCTACGGCGCTGTGGTGGCATTGGGTACAGCGACCGGTGTGCTTCTGGCCAGCGGCCTGTGGCTGCTGCTATCGCAGATGCCGAAGGAAGAATTCCTTGCCTGGGGGTGGCGCATTCCCTTCCTGCTGAGCGTGGGCACCACCTTGGTGGCGCTGTACCTGCGGCGCAGCATCAGCGAATCGCCGGTCTTCGAGGCGGTCAAGGCCCGGCGCGAGGCGGCGCGCGCCGAGACCAGGCAGCAAAGCGTATGGCGTGACGCGGCAGACGCAAAGAAATCATTCCTGGTCTCACTGGGCATCAAGCTGGGTGAGAACGGCTCGGTCTACCTCGTCAAAGGCTTCCTTATCGGCTGGACGGTGTCGGTGGTGAAAATGGACGCAAACCTGGTCACGACCGGCGTGACGCTCGGCTCGATCCTGGGCGTCGCCACAGTTCTGCTGACCGGCAAGCTCACGGACCGGTTCGGCCGGCGCAAGGTCTGGCTCTGGCTCTCCGGCTTCCAGTTCGCCTTCACCATCCCCGCGATGCTGATGATTGAAACCCGCAACCCCGTGCTGGTGGCCCTCGTCTTCGTCATCTTCGTCGGCGGTCCGCTGCCTAACATGTACGGCGTGGAGTCCACTTGGTTGGTGGAGATGTTCGGGTCCAAGCGCCGCTTCTCCTTCATGACGACAGTGAAGGAGATCGGCGCCGTTCTTTCCGGCGGTCTGGGGCCCATCATGGCCGCCGCCATCGTTGCTGCTACTGGGCCGGGCTGGGTCCCGGTCGCCGGCATCCTGATGAGCTACGCCGCGATCGGCTGGGTGGCCGGATTCTTCGCTCCGGAAACCCGCGACCGGGATCTCAATTCGGAGGCCGACGCCTTCTGACCCATTCGCCGGTCGGGTCCTGCGCGGACAGCACAGTGACGGCAGTGCTGAGCCGAAGGTAAAGACGCCCAAATCCATGCTTTGTTGAAAATTCAATCTTCTGGATTCATTCCACCATGAACGTGATGACGACGGCGGGACCTCCCGCCGTCGTCCGTTTGCGTTGACCTATGAACGGGACCGCAGGGATTCCAGCGTTCCCCGGGCACCGGCGCGGTGGAGATCGCCCAGTGCCCGGAGGTAGGCGGCCACGAAGACAGGGTTGTCCACCAAGTCGCCGAAGACTTCACGGTTGGAGATAAACGCGAGCGGTTCATCGCGCTGCCGGGCGGCGGCCGCCATGAGAGGCTCTTTCAACCGGTCGACAACGTCGATGGGATTTCCCTGTTCGTCGGTGCCTTCGTCATACCGGGCCCAGCTGGCAACGATCGCCGCGGCCCGGCGGACCTCCCCGCCCTTTTCGAGGTTGATGCGGATCACCGGGACCAGCCATTTGGGGATCCGGTCCGAGCTTTCCGCGCACAACCGCGCAAGGGTATCCCGCACGTGCTCGTTGGAGAACCGCTCGATCAGTGTCCGCTTGTAGGCATCGAGGTCGATGCCGGGGACCGGGTGGAGTGTGGGCGTGGCTTCCTCGTCCATGTAGTCCAGCAGGAACTGCGCGAACAAACCGTCCTGGGCCACCTCGTGGGCGTAGCGGTAGCCGGCGAGGTAGCCGAAGTAGCACATGCCCTGGTGGCTGGCGTTGAGCAGGCGCAGCTTCATCAGTTCGTAGGGTTCGACGTCTTCGACGAGCTGGACGCCGGCGTCCTCGAAGGGCGGCCGGCCGAGGTTGAAGTGGTCCTCAAGGACCCACTGTTCGAACGGTTCGCACACCACCGGCCACGCGTCCTCGACGCCGAATTCCTCGGCGATTGCCTCACGGTCGGCGTCGGTGGTTACGGGGGTGATGCGGTCCACCATGCTGTTGGGAAAGGGGACCTTCTCCTCCACCCAGGCGCCAAGCTCAGGGTCCTTGAGCTTTGCGAAGGCGGTGAACATGGTGCGGGCAACGTCGCCGTTGCCCTGGATGTTGTCGCAGGACATTACCGTGAACGGCGCGAGCCCGCGTGCCCGCCGCCGGGCGAGCGCTTCGGTGACGAGTCCGAAGGTGGTCCTGGGTGCGGCGCCGGGTTGGAGGTCGTGGACAACGTCGGGGTTGCCGGCGTCGAAGTCGCCCGTGACGTGGTGGAAGTTGTAGCCGCCCTCGGTGACTGTCAGCGAAACAATCCGGACGGCGTCGGAGGCCATCTTCTCGATCACGGCTTCGGGATCGTCGGGTGCGAAGAGGTACTCGATGATCGAACCGATGACCCGCGCTTCCCGGGTTCCGTCCGGGTTCTTCACCACCAGGGTGTACAGGCAGCCCTGGCTGTCCATCACCTGCTTCATCCGGGCATCGCCGGGCAGGACCCCGACGCCGCAGATGGCCCAGTCATGCGCCTTGCCGGCGTTCATCAGCCGCTCCAGGTACATGGCCTGATGGGCGCGGTGGAATCCGCCCACGCCGAAATGGACAATCCCGGCGGTCAGGCCGGAGCGGTCGTAGGAAGGTACCGCCACGGAAGCGGACAATCCGGAAAGTACGCCGGGTTCGAGTGCAGGCATTGTCTAACCTTCCGATGCAGTGAGGGAGCCGGTCAAGGAACCCAGTTCAGCTGACGTGGGCGGGTTGGCGCCCGGCCGGGAACAAGTGATGGCAGCGGCCCTGTTCGCATATGCGGCCAGGGCGTGCAGTTCACCGAGGGTGATGTCCTGCAGGCGCGCCCTGGCAGGGGCGCCCAGCAGGCCCAGCTGGGCGAGGCCGCAGATCAGGCCGGCCATGAACGAGTCTCCCGCCCCGACGGTGTCCGCCACTGTGACGGGTTCGGCGGCCATTTCCATGCGGCCGCGCCGGGTCATGACCACCGGCCCGTCCGCGCCACGTGTCAGCGCCACGATGGCCGGTCCAAGCTCGAGCCACGCTGCCATCGACTCGTCCGGCGTCCTGTCCGGGTAGAGCCAGGCCAGGTCTTCATCGCTGGCCTTGACCACATCGCTGGCGGCCACGAAGACTTCCGCCTGCGCGCGTGCCGCCGCAGAATCGGGGCTGATCCCGGGGCGGCAATTGGGATCGTAGCTGACGGTCGCGTGCGCCCGGACCGCCTTCACGAGGGCAAGCGTGGCCTGGTCCCCCGGAGGCAGCACGGCAGCGATCGACCCCGTGTGGACGTGGTGGGACCCCTCGACGGCGGCCAGGGCAGGAAGCGATGCCCCGTTGATGTCCCAGCTGACGTCGAAGGCGTACGTCGCGGCGCCGCCGGAACTGAGCGTGGCGGTTGCCGTTGACGTTGGTGCGCTGCCGCCCCTGATCACCGCGACTCCGTTGGAGTGCAGATGCTCCTCGATCATGAGCCCGTGCCGGTCATCTGCGTAGTGGGTCACGAGGTTCGTTGCCAGGCCCAGCCGGGCAGCCCCCACCGCCACGTTGAGGGGGCTCCCGCCCGGGTGCTCCTGGGTTGGCCCCGCCTGGGTGGAGCCGGCGCGGTGCGGATCGTTGATGATATCGACGAGGGATTCGCCAATGACGGTGATCATGGTCAGCGGCCCGGGTAGACCACGGCTTTGAGCTGCCCGGGCTGTTTGCCGGCCTTGAGCGCTTCCTCGGATTCGGCGAGGGCGAACCTGCCGGTCACCAGGATGTCCAGGTCCACTTTTCCGTCGGCGATCAGCTGGATGGCCAGCGGCCACGTGTTGGTGTACCGGAACACTCCGGAGAGCCAGATCTCCCGGTTCTGGATGTACGAAACGGGGAGTTCGACGTCGTCCGCCCCGAGCCCCACGAGGATCACCCTCCCGGCCGGACCCACGGCCTTGATGCCGGAACGGACAGCCTGGGGTGCGCCGGAAGCGTCAATGAAGGCGTCGACGTCGAGCCCTTCCGCGCTGTCGGTCCTGGCGTTGAGCGCGTGTGTGGCGCCGTGCTCCAGCGCGAAGGCGAGCCGGTCCTCGGCAATGTCGCTGATGTAGATTTCGGTAGCGCCGAAGGCCCGGGCGGCCTGGGCAGCAATGATGCCGATGGGGCCGGCACCGGCGATCAGCACCCGGCTGCCGGGCTTGATCCCGGCACGTTCGCAGGCCCAGAGCCCCACCGAGAACGGTTCGATGAGGGCTGCCGCCTCATCGCTGACGCTGTCCGGAATGTCGTAGGCGAAGTCGCTCTGGATGGTCACGTATTCGGCGAAGGCGCCGTCGATCGGCGGGGTGGCGTAGAACTCGATGTCCGGGCACAGGTTGTAGCGGCCGGCCTTGCACTGCTTGCACGTACGGCAGGGACGCTGGGGTTCGACGGCGACCCGCTTGCCGATGCGGGCAGGGTCCACGGCGCTTCCGACGGCGGCGATCCGGCCGGCGAGTTCGTGGCCCAGGATCAGCGGGTGGTCCACCACGTAGTCGCCGATCCGGCCGTGTTCGTAGTAATGGACGTCGCTGCCGCAGACGCCGACGGCGGCAACCTGGACCAGGACCTGGTCGGCGTCGAGCTGCGGGACGGGAAGGGTCTCCAGTACCATGTCGCCCTGGCGCTTCAGGATGGCGGCGCGCATGGTGGCGGGCAGTTCGGCGTGCACGTGGGTGCTGGACTGGACGGTTGGTGTTGTCATGTGAGTAATCCTCTGGGAATCGAAGGGACGGCCGGCTATTTCACGGCGCCGAGGGAGAGGCCCTGGACGAGTTTGTCCTGGGCGGCAAAGCCGGCGAACAGCACCGGCAGGGAGATCACGACGGCGGCGGCGCAGACCTTGGCGAGGAAGAGGCCCTGGCCGGAGACGAAACCGGTCAGGAAGACCGGGGCGGTGCCGGCCACCACGCCGGTCAGGACCCGGGCCAGGAGCAGTTCGTTCCAGCTGAAGATGAAGCAGATCAGGGCGATGGCGGCGATGCCGGGCATCGCGACGGGGGCGATGATCTTGCGGAGGGTCAGGAGGAGGTTGGCGCCGTCGATCTGGGCAGCTTCAAGCATCTCGACCGGTACTTCCGCAAGGAATGAGCGCATCATCCAGACCGCGATGGGGAGGTTCATGGAGGTGTACATCAGGATCAGGAACCAGATGTTGTCCAGGGCTCCGACGGTCCGGGCGAAGAGGTAGAGCGGCAGGATCGCGGCCACCACGGGCATCATCTTGGTGGAGAGGAAGAAGAACATCACGTCGGTCCACTTCTTGACCGGCCGGATGGAGAGCGCATAGGCCGCGGGGATGGCCAGGACCAGGACGAGGACCGTGGACAGGATCGAGGCGGTGGCGGAGTTGATCAGCGAAGGCCACGGGCTGACGCCGGACGTTTCCCCGAAGAACTCCCGGTACGCGTCCAGGGTGAGGTTCGCGGCGACGGAGGGCGGATTCGTCGCTGCATCGGTTTCGGAGTGGAAGGAGGTCAGGATCATCCACACGACCGGGGCGGCGAAGAGCAGGGCGAGCAGCCAGGCAGCGAGGCCGGCGGCGGTGTTGTTGCGGGTGGGGTCCATGCGTGACTTGCCGCGCCGGCCTGAAGCGTTGTTTGACGTGGGGCGGACGGGTGCTGCCTTGCGTGATGCGGCCGGAGTGAGGGTGCTCATCGTGCTGCCTCCTTCTTGAAGAGCGAGAATACGGTGCGGAGCGCGAAGGTCGCCACGATGATGGTGCCGATGACCACCACGACGCCGGCGGCGGACGCCAGGCCGTATTCGTTGGCGAAGTAGAACGTCTGGTAGATCGCGTAGGGCAGGTTGGCCGTGCCCAGTCCGCCTGCGGTGAGGGTGAAGACGGCGTCGAAGTTCTGCACGATGTAGATCGCGCCGAGCAGGCCGCCCAGCTCCAGGTATTGGCGCAGGTGCGGCAGCGTGAGGTGCCGGAAGATGGCCCACGACGTGGCGCCGTCCATCTGGGCCGCTTCCACGGTGTCCATGGGCCGTGACTGCAGGCCGGCCAGCAGGATGAGCATCATAAACGGGGTCCATTGCCAGACCAGGGACACGATGACCGCCATCAGGGGTGCCTGGGAGAGCAGGTCCAGCTGGGGCGGCGTGACGCTGCCGAAGAGGGACCAGATCCAAGTCAGGATGCCGTTGATCAGCCCGTACGTGGGGTTGAGGAGGGCATGCTTCCAGATGAGCGCGGCGGCCACGGGGACCACCAGGAACGGCGCGATCAGCAGGGTGCGTGCCAGTCCGCGGCCGATGAACTTCTTGTCCAGCAGCAGCGCCAGGCCCAGGCCGATGAGGAGGCTCGCCAGGACGACGGCGACGGTAAGGAAGATGGTGGTGAAGATCGCCTGGCGCAGGTCCGGGTCGGTGAGGACCGTGACGTAGTTTTCCAGGCCGGCGAATGCCGTCTTGTCCGGGCTTAGGCTGTTCCAGTTCAGGAACGAGATGATCAGTGTCACCACGAACGGGAGCTGGGTGACGATGATGAGGAAGACCAGGGCCGGGAGCAGCGGCGCGCGCCGTGCCCAGGCCAGGGCGCGTTCACGCGACTTGGCGTTCCTGGATGGTTTGGCTGCGGTGTGTCCCGATCGGGAGATACGCGCCGTTGCGGTAGTCATGGGATTCTCCTGGGGTTTGGTTGGTGCTACTTGTACTTATTGCCGACTTTTTGTGCAGCTTCCTGGCCCTTGGCCAGCGCGTCAGCCACAGAACCCTGGCCGGCAATAGCGGAGCTGACGCCTTGGGAGACGTTGGTGCCCAGCGCAGCGAACTCGGGAATGCCCACGAACTGGATGCCGACGGCCGGGCGTTCCTGCGCGCCGGGGTTCTTCGGGTCGGCGTTCTCGATGGCGAAGCGTTCGGCCTTGAAGAATGGCGCAGCCTTCTGGAATTCGGCATTCTCGTAGGTGGAGATGCGCTTGCCGGAGGGAACCTTCGCCCAGCCGAGCTTGGCCGCCACGAGTTCCTCGTATTCCTTGGAGCTGGCCCAGGCGATGAACTTCGTGGCAGCATCCTGCTTCTTGGAGGCGGCCTGCATGGCCCAGGACCAGGTCCACAGCCAGCCGGAGGACTTGGTTTCCTTGATCGGGGCCTGGGCGTAGCCGATCTTTCCCTTCACTGGTGACGCGTCGGCTTCCAGGGCTCCGGCGGCCGATGTGGCGTCGTACCACATGGCCACCTTGCTCTGGCTCATGTTGTTCAGGCATTCGGTGAAGCCGGCCTGGGCGGCGCCCAATTCACCGTGCTCGCGGACCAGTTTGGTGTAGAACTCGACTGCCTCGGTGAATTCCGGGGAGTTGACCTGGGCGTTCCAGTCCTTGTCGAACCAGGTGCCGCCGAAGGTGTTCACCACCGTGGTCAGCGGCGCGAAGACCTGGCCCCAGCCGGGCTGGCCGCGCAGACAGATACCCTTCATTCCCGGGGCCGCGCCGTCCACCTTCGCCGCGATGTCAGCCACCTCGTCCCAGGTGGGCTTCTCCGGCATGGTCAGGCCCTTGGCGTCCAGGATGTCCTTCCGGTACATCAGGAAGGACGACTCGCCGTAGAACGGTTCGCCGTAGAGCTTGCCGTCCGTGCCGGTGAGGGACGCCGTGTAGGCCGGCAGGATGTCGTCCTGGTCGAACCCGGCGTCATTGGCCACGTTGTCCAGCGGTGCGAGCCAGCCGTTGGCGGAATAGAACGGAATCTCGTAGTTGGAGAGGGAGGCAACATCGTACTGGCCGGCCTGGCTGGAGAACTCCTGGCTGATCTTGGCGCGGACGTCGTTCTCAGGCAGGATCGTGTAGTTGACCTTGACGCCGGTCTCCTTGGTGAAATTTTCCGCGGTGAGCCGCTGCAGGTCCTCCATCTGGGGGTTGTTCACCATCAGGACGTTGATGCTGTTCGGGTCACCAGCGGAATTGCCTCCGCCAGCACCGGCACAGGCCGTGGCGCTCAGGGCGACGCACAGGGCGCCAGCTGCCAAAGCGGCAACGCGAGTTTTTGGGCGCATTAAGGACTCCTTTGTACTTCAGGGGTGCACAGCCGCTGTACTTCGACTGCTGCGTCGAGGTACCGGACTGGGGCGGGGCCTGCCATCGGGTATCCGTGGTGCCGCGCTGATGTTCCTCAACTTTAGGCGTGTGCGGTAGTGCACAACTAGCGCCCTGGTTGCCATTTTCTGATACTTATTTTCCCGACGGTTCCCGACTGTTCGCCTCCGGCAGGGGCTAACCTAAGGAAAAGGCTGTTGCGAGCTGTCCATTTTTCATAACCCACGGATCCCACGGAGAATCGCCATGAGTGCCGCCGACCCCACTGACGGAGCCACCGCAAGGCTGGCCGAAAGGCTGCTGGGGATGCGGGCCAACAGGGAAGTCATCCCGCCCGATCCCAACCACTCGGTCCGGTGGCACCAGCACGACTACCCCAGCCCCGTGGCCCGGTGGAACTACCATCCCGAGTACGAGATCCACCTGATCCGGAAGGGCACCGGAAAGTTCATTGTCGGAGACCACATCGGCACCTTCGAGGCCGGCCATGTGGCCCTGGTCGGTTCCGGCCTGCCGCACGACTGGGTCAGCGACCTTGAGCCCGGCGAAGTGCTGGCGAACCGGGACGCCGTCATCCAGTTCGACGGAAGATGGGTCGAACAGACCGCCGCATTGGTCCCCGAGATGGCGGAGGTCAAGCCCCTGCTGGAGCAGTCCGCACGCGGGATCGAGTTCCTGGGCCGGTCAGCCGGGAAGGCGGCCGCATCCATCGAGGCGATGGGCACCTCCACCGGACTGGAACGGCTTCACCACCTCTTTGAACTGTTTGCTGTCCTTGCCCATGCGCCCGCGGAAGAGCGGCGGTATCTTGCCGATGAGTGGTTCCGGCCGCAGCTGGACGGCCAGGCCGCGGCCGTGGTGGACATCATCCTGGAGTACGTGTTTACCAACCACGCCGGAAACGTCAAGATGTCCGAGGCCGCAGCCCTGGTGGGAATGCCTGAGCCCACCTTCTCGAAATACTTCAAGCGCGCCACCGGGCAGAACTTCAGCGACCTGGTCCGCAAGCTCCGGCTGGCGCACGCACGGCGCCTGCTAGAGCGCAGCGACAAAGCCATTTCCGAGATCTGCTACGAAGTCGGCTTCTCCAACCTGTCCAACTTCAACCGGCATTTCCTCAACGATGCCGGGGAAACCCCGCGGCACTACCGGCAGCGGGTACAAAGCTGACCGCCTTACCGCCTCCGCCAGCGCACGACGACGGGACTTCCCGCCGTCGTCCGCTTGCGTTTCGTGCCGCAGCGCAAGCCCTTTTATGTTCCCGCCGGAGTGGCTAAGATGTGTTTTCTTCAGACGGTACGCAGACGCCGTCTTCGCCCGCTCCAAGGAGAGACCGGCACATGGCAACCGACTATGACGCGCCCAGGGTGTCCACCGAGGACGAGGCAAACGAAGCGGCCGACGTTCTCAAACCAGAGCGCTCTGCCACGCAAACGTCCCAGATCGACGTGGACGAGTCCGACCTGGCCGACTCCTTCGAGCTCCCGGGAGCTGACCTTTCCCATGAGGAACTCCTGGTGCAGATCATCCCTGTCCAGAAGGACGAGTTCACCTGCATGTCGTGCTTCCTGGTCCACCACCGCAGCCAGCTGGCCCGCGAAAAGGACGGCATGAAGTACTGCAAGGATTGCGAAGGCTAGGCCCCGCCTGCTGCGGGACGGTCGTTGGACGATCGCGTCCCGCTATACTCGGCTGCAGTCATGAGCAGCCTTCCGTCAGCCCCAGCCACAGTCCGTATTGATGCCTGGCTGTGGGCCATCCGTGCCTACAAGACCCGCTCTGCGGCCACTGCCGCCTGCCGGGCCGGGCACGTCCGGCTCAACGGAAACCCGGCCAAGGCCTCGCAATCGCTGGTTCCGGGCGACACCGTCCGGGTCCGCCAGCCGGGTTACGAACGGATCCTTGAGGTCCGGCGGCTGATCGCCAAGCGCGTCGGCGCCGAGGCGGCCGCACACTGCTTCACCGACCACACCCCGCCCAGGCCGGTGGCGCCCGCACTCGGTCTTCCGCAACGCGACCGCGGAACCGGGCGGCCCACCAAGAAGGACCGCCGCGAAATGGAACGCCTGCGCGGCCCGGCCTAACGCTAAATCTCGGCCAAAACCGCAGCATTCGGCCCGCCGAGCACTCCCAGCTGCCGCACGATGACGTCCACGAGCGAGGCCGGATCATCAAGGAAGTCCACTGACACGTGCAGCTCATCGGACCCCAGCGGCTCAAGCGTCGCCAGCTGGGACGCCAGCAGGCTGCCGGGCATGTATTCATGTTCCCTGCTGCTCAACCGGCCGGAGATAGTGGCAGCGTCACCGGACAGATGAACGAACACCAGGTCCGGCGCGAAGCTCCGCAGCAGGTCGCGGTAACGGCGCTTCAGGGCCGAACAGGCGATGATGCGGGAGCCGGTTCCGGCGGCCGGCGTTGCCAGCGCAGCACCTATTTCGGCCAGCCACGGCGCCCGGTCGTCATCGTCCAGCGGAATGCCACTGGCCATCTTTGCCTTGTTGGCGGGCGGATGAAAGTCGTCTCCGTCAAAGAACGGGACACCCAGCCGTTCCCCGAGCAGCGCACCGACGGTGGACTTTCCGCAGCCGGAGACGCCCATGACAACCACGGGCGGGATATTGGCGGTCATGCTGCGGCCCCGAAGCTCAGGAGCACCTTGCCGGATTCGGCGGAGTTCCGGGCGACGCCGAACGCCTCGAGGGCTGCCTCCACCGGGTACTCATGCGTAATCACCGGATCGATCTGCAGGGAGCCGTCGGCGAGGGCCGCGATGACGTCGTCGATCTCGTCGTTGAAGCGGAACGAACCCTTGAGCTCCAGTTCCCGCGTGATGGCCAGGGAGATCAGGACCGGCTGGGGGCCGGTGGGCAACAGGCCCACCATCACCACCGTGCCGCCGCGGGTCGCGCCCTGGATGGCGGAAGCCAGTCCGTGGTGGTTGCCGGAGGATTCAATCACGACGTCGGCCTCGACGGCGGCGATTGCTTCCGCGTCGTCGGCGGCGAGGACCGTGTCCGCGCCCACGGCCGCAGCGATTTCCAGAGGCTTGGCGTGCATGTCGACGGCGACGATCCGGCCTGCGCCGGCCCACTTCAGGACCGCGACAGCCAGCGCGCCGATGGGGCCGCTGCCGATCACGAGGGCGGTCTTTCCCGCGACGTCGCCGGCCCGGGACACCGCGTGCCATGCAACGGAGGCTGGCTCGATCAGCGCGGCCGTGCGCAGGTCAATGCCCTCCGGCAGCGCGCGCAGCATCCGCGCCGGAAGGTTCACGTACCGGCTGAACGCGCCGTCGGTGTGGGGGTAGCGGGCGGCGCTGCCCAGGTAGGTGCACCCGGGCGAGAGGTTGGGCCGGTCCGCCGGATACCGGGCTGCGCCGGGTGCCGGAGTTGCCGGGTGAACGGCGACGGCGGTCCCCGCGGCCGGACCGGTGCCGTCCGCCGCGGCGCGGACCACAGTCCCGGAAATCTCGTGGCCCAGCACCAGGGGCGCCTTCAGGATGGATTCACCGGCCGCTCCGTGCAGCCAGTAGTGCAGGTCGGAGCCGCAGATGCCGCCGTAGAAGACCTCGACGACGGCCTCGTCCGGGGCCGGTGCGGCGAGAGTTACGTCGTCGATCCGGAGGTCGCCGGCCGCGTGGGCCACTACGGCAGGACCAGCGACGGGAAGGGCTGCGGCAGGCAGGTCTTCGCTGTTGGACATCAGACCACCACCGTCATTCCGCCGTCGATGAAGATGGTCTGGCCGTTGACGAAGTTGGAGCCGTCGGAGGCCAGCCAGACGGCCGGGCCGGCGAGGTCCTGCACGGTCCCCCAGCGGTGGGCGGGGGTGCGTCCCAGGATCCAGGCGTTGAACTGCTCATCGTCCACCAGGTTCTGGGTCATCTCGGTGTGGATGTAGCCCGGTGCGATGCCGTTGATCTGCAGCCCGGAGGCCGCCCATTCCGCGGTCATGGCCCGGGTGAGGTTCCGCAGTCCGCCTTTGGCCGCGATGTACGGGGCGATGGTGGGCCGTGCCAGGTCGGTCTGCACCGAGCAGATGTTGATGATCTTGCCCCGGCCGCGCGGGATCATGTGCCGGGCCGCTTCCCGCCCCACCAGGAAGGCGCTGGTCAGGTCCGTGGAGATGACGCGTTCCCAGTCCTTCACGTCCAGCTCCAGCATGGGCACGCGGTGCTGGATTCCGGCGTTGTTCACCAGGATCTCCAGCGGCCCCACGTTCTCTTCCACCCACGCAATGCCGCGCGCGGCCTCGGCGTCGCTGGTGACGTCGAAGGCGCAGCTGTGTACCCGGCCCGGCGGATAGTCGGCGGCCATCGCGGCCGCGGCGTCCTTGAGCCGTTCCGGGTTGATGCCGTTCAGCACCACCGTGGCGCCGGCATCGGCCAGGGCCCTTGCCAGGGCATTGCCGATCCCCCTGCTCGAACCGGTCACCAGGGCAACGCGCCCCGTCAGGTCAAAAAGTGCACTCATGCGAAAGGACCGGCCTGCACCAGGTTGGCGGGAGCCTGTCCCGCTGCGAGGGCTTCAAGCTGCTGCCGCAGGAGCTTCAGGATCCTCGGCTGGAACGCCGATGCATTGCCGCCGATGTGAGGGGTGATCAGGGCGTTCGGAGTGGACCACAGCGGGTGGTCCTGGGGCAGCGGCTCGGGATCAACGACGTCGAGCGCGCACTGCAGGCGGCCGGACAGGACTTCCTTGGTCAGGGCAGCCGTGTCCACCACGGAGCCGCGGCCCACGTTCACCACCAGGGCACCGTCCGGGAGGGCGGCGAGGACCTCTTCGCCGATCAGCTGGTGGGTCTGCTGGTTCAGTGGCAGTACCGTGACCAGGATGTCGTGTGTGGCGGCGAGCGCGGGGAGTTCCGCGGACGCGTGCACTTCGCCGTATTCGTCGGTGCGGGCTGCACTCCCCACCCGGGTGACAGTGACTTCGAAGGGTTCCAGGCGGCGGACGATTTCGTGCCCGATCCCGCCGACTCCCACCAGCAGCACGCGCCGGTCGGCCAGTGACTGGCGCCGCTCCGGCCGCCACAGGCCGTACTGCTGGTCACGGACGGCCTGGTCGATGCCGCGCAGCTTCGCCAGGATCAGCCCTACGGCCAGTTCGGCGGTGGCGGCGGCGTGGACACCGGAGGCGTTGGCCACGCCGGCCGCCGGCCCGGCAGCCTCGATGACGCCGTCGTAGCCGGTGGACTGCGTCTGCACGAACTTCAGGTCCTCGACCTTGCCAAGGGAACCCAGCACGGCGGAGGCGTCGATGTACGGGAGGATGACGCCGTCGATCTCACCCGGCGTCCCGCCGTCGGGATCCGTCTTCAGGTCCCACACCACTCCCCTCAGCCCTTCGGGGAGGGGCGAGAGATCGGCCAGCAGTTGCGGGTCGGGGAAGCTGACGGTGCGGACTGTTTGCATCGAAGAACCTATCAATCGTGGGGTGTAATGAAGCGGGCGCGGGCGGTTAGCGCCGGTCGAAGGTAAGGCCGCCGGGGACCTGGAACGTGGGCATGAGTTCGAGCATGCCCACGTTGACGTGCCGGGGCGTTTCGATCGCGTAGTCCATCGCGTTGACGATGTCGTCCGTGGTCAGCGACTCGTAGCCTTCGTAGTACGTCTTCCACGCCTCTTCCATGGCTTCCGGGGTACCGCCCATGTTGCGGCCGAAGATCTCCGTTTCGACGCGTCCGGGGCAGATCTCGGTGACTCGGATGCGCTTGCCCACGGTGTCGTTGCGAAGCTGCCGGGATACCTGGTGGACCGCCGCCTTGGTCGCGTGGTAGACGGTGTGGCCGTAGAAGTTGTACAGGCCCGCGATGGAGCTGATGTTGATGACGTGCCCGCGGTCCCGTTCCACCATGCCTGGCAGCACCAGCCTGGTCAGCTGGAGCAGGCCGCGCAGGTTGACGTCAATGAGTTCGTCGATGTCGCCTTCGCTGGAGTCCAGGATGTTCCCCGGCCGGGATACTCCGGCGCAGTTCACCAGGACATCCACTTCAAGATCACCGACGACGGCGGCCAGCGCCGCGGTGTCGGTCAGGTCGACGACGTGCGGGACCGCGCCGGTTTTGTCGGCCAGTTCGTTGAGCCGCTCCTCGTTCCGGGCCAGGGCGTGGACGGTGAGTCCGCGCTTGGCGAGGCGGCCGGCGATGGCGGCACCCATTCCGGTGGACGCGCCCGTGACGAGGGCAGTCGAATAGTCTGAAAAAGGCATGGAAGTCTCCTGGTGGTTTGCGGTGCAGTAATGCAGGTGCAGTGATGAAGCGGGTGGTTAGGCGTCGCGGAGCGGCAGGTGCGCCCGGTCCTTGACCGTGCTGACGGCGGCAAGGGTGCCCAGCGCGGTGATGACTGCGTAGAACGCTGGCATGTAGATGTTGCCGGTGGATGAGATCAGCCAGGTCATCAGCAGCGGTGCCGTACCGCCGAAGAGTGCAGACGAGATGTTGTAGCCCAGTCCGTAGGCCGAGTAGCGGACCCGGGTGGGGAAGAGTTCCACGATCAGGATGTGGATCACTGCGGTGTGGCCGGCGAAGACGACGGCCATGATGCAGGCGCCGAGGATGGCCAGTGCCATCTGGCCGGTGGCGATGAGGGCGTAGGAGGGAATGCCGAGGACGGCCATGGCGATTGCGGAGCCGGCGATGACTTTCTTGCGGCCGACGCGGTCCGAGAGGGCGCCCATGAAGGGGATGGCGATGCAGATGACCACCAGGCTGCAGGCAGTGACCAGAAGGGCTTCGCCGATGGTGAAGTTGAGCTGCTTGCCCTTGAGGAAAGTGGGCATGTACGAGAACAGGACGTAGTAGCCGGAGCCGTTCATGAGCGGGATGAAGAGGGCCAGCAGCATTGCCCGGCGGTGTTCGGCCGACGCAAACGCTTCCTTCAGCGGGTTCTCGGACAGCCCGCCTTCTTCCTTGAGCTTTTCAAAGTTGGGGGTGTCGCTGATCGCCTTGCGGATGTACCAGCCGATGATGCCCATGGGTATGGCCACCAGGAACGGGATGCGCCAGGCGAACGCGCCGAAGCCGCCGCCGTCGATCGCTGCCTGGGTGAGCCAGGGAGACATGGAGAACGCGACGAGCGTGCCGGTGAGCAGGGCGGCGAAGGAGGCGATCTGGGCGTAGGACGTGATGACGCCGCGCTTGCCTTCGGGTGCGTGCTCGGCGAGGAAGGTCATGGCGCCGGCGGCTTCGCCGCCAACGGAGAAGCCCTGCAGCATGCGGAGCAACACCAGGAGCACGGGGGCCGCGACGCCGATGGCCGCGTAGGCGGGCAGCAGGCCGATGCCCGCCGTCGCCACACTGATCAACAGGATGACGAAGACCAGGAGCTTCTGCCGCCCGATCCGGTCGCCCAGGTATCCGCAGACCACGGCGCCGAGCGGCCGCACGAAGAATGACACGGCGTATCCCGCAAAGACGAACAACAGGGCGTTGTCCGGGTTGCCGGGTGCCAGGAAGACGAGGGCAAGGGTGCCGGCCATGAAAGCGAAGATGCCGTTGTCGTAGAGTTCGACGAAAATCCCCACGCACCCGGCGGTAATGACTTTCCGGGTTTGCCTGGCACTGAGCCGGTCCTGCTGCGGGGCGGTCTCGCGCATTGATGTTGACATGTTCATTCCTAACTTAAATCTTGTGCGAAAAGACGGGGCCATCGGTGTTCTCAGCTGCCTGCTGCCGGTACGAGTTCCGGCCAGCCGGGCTGCCTGCCGATGCCCAGGAGGGAGAAGACGGTGCTGACTGTGGAACGGAGGGTTTCCAGTTCCCGCAGCGCGGCCCGATGCTTGGCTGTTGCTTCCGGGACGGTGGTCTTGCGGAAAGTTATGGTGTGCCCGGGCCTGGCCTGGGCAAGGACGTCCAGTGACCGGCTGGTGACCACCGCGAGCACGGGATAGCCGGCGGTGACTCCGCGTCCGCGGTGCAGCACCAGCAGTTCCTCCCGGGACGGCACTTCGATAGCCCCCACCGGAACGCCGCGGGACAGGACTTCCGCTGTGGACTGGCGTTCGGGAAGCGCGCCGCCGAGGCGCAGGCCGATGTGGTTGCTCCGGCCGCTGACGGTGTATTCGGTGTTGTAGAGAAGGTCGGCGGTGTCCCCGAACTCGTCCACGTCCGGGCCGTCCGTGACTTCCACAACCGCCCGGCTGCTGAATTCGGGCCGGGTCAGTCCCAGCCGGAACAGCGGCAGGTCGAAGTAGGGCTGCCGGATCGGTCCGACGCTTCGTGAGGTCTTCAGTTCGGTGCCTTCTGACAGCCGCAGGCCGAATCCGACGACGGTGTCCGGGGCGCAGCTGCCGAGAAGGACGGGCGCCTCCACCGAGCCGTGAACGGCAACGTAGGCCCGCAGGCCGCCGTTGATCCGGCGCAGCGCCACCGTTTCACCGGCCAGGACGGACACCGGTTCCCACTGCGGGCATTCGCGCCCGCCCACCGTGAGGTGCAGGGGTGCTCCGGTAACGGCGATGAGGATGTCGGTGGTGGCGCGCATCCGGAAGTCCAGGGCAGTGACCTCCAGCAGCGGTGCGTTGTCGGCGTTGGCGGCGAGGATGTTCGCCGCGCGGGCGGAGAACTGGTCCAGGGCGCCGTTCACGGGCAGCCCGAACCGGGGTCCCCGGAAGCGCCCCAGGTCGGTGACCACCGAGTTGCCGGGCTGCTGGATGATCAACGAGCCGTTCATCGTGCCGCCTCCAGTTTCCGGCCGGCGAAGCTGGCGAACTCTTCGGGCTGGATCTGGTGGAACCTGACCACGTCGCCGGGAACGTACGGGACGAGCGGTTCGCTGGCGGCGTCGAGAACGGCCAGGGGTGTCTGGCCGATGACGCACCATCCGCCGGGTGCCGCCGCCGGGGCGATGACTGCCTGACGGCCCGCAACGGAAACGGCACCTGCCGGGACGGACAGGCGGGGGTCCTTCAGCCGCGGGACCGGAAGCGGGAAATCGGGCCCGTCCATCATGGGCGAGCCAGCCGGGGCACCAAGGCAGCGGATCACGTAGGACTTGGCCGTATGGAGGGCAATGACCTCCTGGATCGACAGCTGCTCATGGGCGGCAACCCGCTCCAGGTCCGGACCGTACTCTCCGCCGTAGACCACGGGGACCTCGAACGTGCGGGGAGCCCGGGACGGCGCACCGATGAAATCAAGCTGGCGCAGGCCCATCAGTACAAAGGCTCGGACCTGGCGTGCCGAGGTGACCCCGGGGTCGAATTCCACGAGCAGTGAGTCGTACGTCGGCACAGCGCCGTGGACGCCGTCGGCGCCGGCTTCCTCAAGCCATTCGGCGAGGGCATGCACGGTGGTCCAGTTGGCTTCCGTGTCCGGGGACGAAGCGACGACGCGCAGTGCGGCGTCCCCTGATTCGTAAACCTCCACCGGAGTTGGGGTTGGGGTGGCTGCCATGTCAGGCGGCCTTCACTTTGGCGCCGAGGACCTGTGCCAGCGGAGCAATGGTCACTCCGGCACTTTCGAGTTCGGCGCGTACCTGCCGGGCCAGCTGCACCGCGCCGGGGGTGTCTCCGTGCAACAGGACCGTGTCGGCGACGATGGGCAGGTCGGTGCCTGCGACGGTCGAAATAAGCCCTTCGCAGACCATCCGGACGGTGCGGTCCACGATGGCTGAAGGATCATGGATGACGGCGCCGGGGCGGCTGCGCGGCACCAGTGTGCCGTCCGCCTCGTAGGCGCGGTCTGCGATGCCCACGATGGCCACCGGGAGCCGACGCGCGGCCGCCGCGGTGGCCAGCTCGCCGTCCTGGGCCAGGACGATGAGGTCCGGGTTGATGCGGGCGGCGGCGTCGGCCACTGCGTCGGCGTAGTCGGCGCGGGTGGCCACGAGGTTCCCGAGGCGGCCGTGCGGTGCAAGGTGGGCGACGCCGGCGCCGTGATAGGCGGCGAAGGCGCTCAGTGCGCCGAACTGGTAGACGACGTCGTTGCGGACCTCGTCCGCGGTCAGGTCCATGGCGCGGCGGCCGAAGCCGCGGAGGTCGGGGAAGCTCGGGTGCGCCCCGATGCTGACGCCGCGGCGGACGCATTCGGCCACGGTCGCGTGCATGATGTCCGGGTCCCCGGCATGGAAGCCGCAGGCGATGTTGGCGCTGGAAACCACTTCGAGCAGGGCCGCGTCGTCGCCCATTGAGTAGGCGCCGAAGCCTTCTCCGAGATCTGCGACGAGATCAACGATGGGTCCCATTGAGTGCCTTCCTGGGTGGGTGTGGTTCGGTGTGCCGTTTTGACCGGCTTCTGCAAAAAAGTCTGACACCGCGAGTTTGATCACACAAAGACGTAATCGGTGTCACGGGATAGCTGGCGGTTATGACGGGAGTGCTCAGCGGAGGGCTTTGCGGAGTCCCATGACGCGTTCCACCACCACCACTACCGCGAGGGATATCAGGATGAGGATGACGGACAGGGCCGCAACGGCGGCGTCTGCCGAGTTTTCCACGTACCTGAGCACCTGCACCGGCAGGGTGGGCAGCCCGGATTCGGCCACGAAGAGGGAGATGACGGCTTCATCGAAGGAGACGATGAACGCAATGACACCGCCGGCAATTACGCCCGGCTGGATGATGGGCAGGGTCACCCGGCGGAAGACCGTCCATGAGTCTGCACCGAGGACGCGTGCGGCCGCTTCACAGGACGTGTCGGTGGTGGCCAGGCTCATCAGGGTGGTGCGGATGACGAACGGGATGGTGATGGCCACGTGGCCGATGATGATGCCGGCGTAGGTGTTGGTCAGCCCCAGCGGACCGAACAGCAGCACCATGCCCAGGGCCAGCACGATGCTGGGAATCAGCAGCGGCGAGAGGAAGAACGACTGCACGGCTGCCTTGGCCTTGAAGTCGAACCTGTCCAGCGCCAGCGCGGCCGGCACGCCCAGCGCCAGGACAATGAGCGTGACGATGACGGCCACGATGAGGCTGACCTTCATGCCCTCCATGAACGTGCTCTCCTGCGGGAGCATCTCGTACCACTTCAGGGTCAGCCCTTCCGGCGGGAAGGACAGGTACTGGTTCGAGGCGAAGGAAACCACGCAGACGATCAGCAGCGGTGCCAGCAGGAACAGGTACAGCAGGAACACCAGCAGCCCGAAGGCCGGCTTGGCGGGGTTGAAGCGTGGCTTGAATATCCGGACGTCGCTCACGGTCAGCCTCCGATCTTTTTGGTGAGGCGCTGGTAAACGGCGATGATCAGGCCGAAAAGCACCAGCAGGATGACGGACAGGGCGGCGGCGAAGGGCCAGTTGAGCAGGCCGGTGGTCTGGTCGTAGATTTCGGTGGCCAGGACCTGCACGCTGCCTCCGCCCAGGAGCCGCGGGGTGATGAAGGTGCTGATGGCGAGCACAAAGACCAGCAGGAACGCCGTCAGGAGGCCGGGCAGGCTCAGCGGGAGCGTGACCCGGGTGAACACCTTGAACTTGCTGGCGCCCAGGGAGCCGGCTGCTTCCTCGAGCTGGGGGCTGAGCCGGCCGAAGCCGGAGATCATGGCCAGGATCGCGTAGGGCATGAAGATCTCCACCAGCCCGATGGTCACACCGGTCATGTTGTTGGTGAGCTTCAGGGGTGTGTCGATCAGGCCCAGGCCCTCGAGGGAGGAGTTGATGAGGCCGTTGGTTCCGAGGATCACCATCCATCCGTAGGTGCGCACCACGGCCGAGGTCAGCAGCGGGGCGATGGCGATGGCGATGAGCAGCCCGCGGTACTTGCTGGTGCTGCGGGCCAGGAAGAGGGCCACCGGGTAGGACACCAGGACGCAGAGGATGCCCACGGTCACGCCCATCTGGAACGTGTCCAGGGTGACGCGCCAGTAGTACGGGTCGGTCAGCGGCTGGATATAGGTGTCCAGCGTGAACGTCTCCACGATGACGCCGTCCGGGGCGCCCTTGTTGAAGGACATCCGGATCATGTAGGCGAGCGGGAACACGAAGCTGACCAGCAGGCCCAGGAGCCCGGGCAGGAGCAGGGCCAGGTAGGTGCGCCGGTTGCGCCGTTCGGTGGCCTTTTCCAGCAGGCCCTCGTCCTGGTCTGGCCGCTTTTCCGCGGCAACCGGCGTTTGCAGGAGAGTCATGCCGCCAGCCTTTCCGCGGACGCGGGCGCGGGCAGGAGGTAGGCGTCCTCGGGCGCCCATGACAGGTACGCTGCGTCCCCGGCGCGGGGCAGGTCGCCGCTGGAGGTCAGCAGCTGTGCCTGCAGCTGCTGGTCGCCCACGCGGACGGCCACCGCCAGGGCATCGCCGGTGTAGCTCACCCGTTCGATGGTTCCCGCGACGGGTGCCTGATCCGTTCCGGGGCGCAGGGCCACGGTGAGCCGGTGCGGGCGGATCACCATTTCGTGGGTGCTACCTGAGAGGCCCGCCGCGCCGACGGCGCCGAACTGGCCCAGGCCTTCGACGTCCACCTTGTAGTAGCTTTCGCCGGCAAGGCTGGCCCGTCCGGTTTCAGCGCCCACCCGGGCGGTGAGGAAGTTGGCCTGGCCGATGAAGTTGGCCACGAAGTGCGTGCGGGGGCGTTCGTACACGTCGGTGGGCGAACCGAACTGTTCGATCAGGCCGCCGTTCATCACGGCGATCCGGTCGGCCATGTCCAGGGCCTCGTCCTGGTCGTGTGTGACGAAGAGCGTGGTGGCCCTGGTGCGCTGCTGGATGGACCTGATCTCGGTGCGCATGGTTTCGCGGAGCTTGGCGTCCAGGTTGGACAGCGGTTCATCGAGAAGGAGAAGCGTGGGCTCCACAACGAGGGCCCGGGCCAGGGCGATGCGCTGCTGCTGGCCGCCGGAGAGTTCCTTGGTCTGCCGCTTTCCGAGGTGGCCGAGCTGGACCATGTCGAGCGCCGCCGCAACACGGGCTTTTTGCTCGGATTTCGGCGTCTGGCGCATTTCCAGGCCGAAGGCCACGTTTTGCTCCACGTTCATGTGCGGGAAGAGGGCGTAGGACTGGAACACCATGCCCATCCCCCGCTTGTTGACCGGTGTGTGGGTGATTTCCTTGCCGTCCACCACAATGGAGCCGGCCGTCGGGTCCATGAGGCCGGCCACCATCCGCAGGGTGGTGGTCTTGCCGCAGCCGGACGGGCCGAGGAGCGCCACCAGGTGCCCCTCCTCAACTTCCATGTTCAGGCGGTCGACGGCGGGTTCAAGACCTGCTGCATATCTTTTGGTCAGATCTACGATCGACAGTTTTGGTTCAGTCACGGGTTCAGTTCTCCTGAAGTGAAGTTGGGGAGGGGCACCGGCTCGCGGTTACTTGGTGATGATCTGGCGCTTCCAGATGTCGGTCCACTTGTCCCGGGCGGAGGACAGGAATTCCACATCCAGCGGGACGATGTTCAGTGACCCGTCCGTGGGGACCACACGGTCTTTCACGTCTGCCGGCAGTTCTGCATTGCTGACGGAGGGGGCGTAGAAGAGTGCTTTGGCGAACGCGGTCTGCGCCTCTGCGGACAGGGCGTAGTCCACGAACGTCTTGGCTGCGGCGGAGTGCGGCGCATCCTTCACCACGTTGATGGTGTTGATCTGGTAGACGGTGCCCTCCTTCGGGAAGGTGACGCCCATCTTCTTGTTGCTCTGGTCGCTGTAGAACTGGCCGCGGGCATTCTGGCCGAGGCCGAGGACGGTCTGGCCAGTGATGACGTTCTGGTATTCGTCCGGGTTGGGCGCGAAGGTCTGCACGCCCGGGGCCATCTCCTTGAGGCGGGTCACTGCGGCGTCAATGCCCTTGGTGTAGTCCTCCCCCGCCATTTTGGCGGTGATGGCCGTCAGGGACAGGCCCAGCAGCGACGGCGGGGCGTTGACGTTGATCTTTCCGGCGTACGCGGGGTCCCACAGCACGTCCCAGCTCTCGGGAGCCTTCGGGAAGGTGGCAGTGTCGTAGACCAGGCCCACGGCGTCGAGCATGGCCACCGGGCCGTACCCGTCCTTGTCGCGGAACTTTTCCGGGACGTTGGCGAGGTTCGGGACGCCGGCGGCGTCCACCTTCTCGAAGAGGCCCTGCTTGTTGCCGGTGGTGGAAACGGAGTTGTCCATGATGGCGACGTCGGTCGCCGGGTTGTTCTTCTGGCCCTGCAGGGCGCTGAGCATCTCAGCCGAGGACCGCTTGGAGGCGTAGTTGATCTTGATGTCCGGATACTTGGCTTTGAAGGGCTCGATGACTGCGGCGGTGTACTGGTCCTGCCATACGCCCGAGTAGGCGATCAGGTTCACTTCGCCTGACGTGGCGCTGTCGTTGCTGGCTGCTCCGGCGCCGCCCCCGCAGCCGGAAAGTACCAGCGCCGCAGCGGACAGCGCGGCCACAGCTGTGATCTTGCCTTTGATGGTTGCTCGCATTTGTCATCTCTTTCTCATAAAGAAGAATCCGGGCTGTTGGTGGCGGATCCTGATGTTCCGACGCTAGGGAGTGCACATTTCGGAAATGTAAAAGAAAACGTCTATTCCGGTAAAACCCAATAGCATGCAAAATGCGTCTGGGGTCATCGTTAATTTGCATATCCACCGGAGGGGTAGAATGTTCGATGAATGAAATAGCGTTCTGGGTTCAACCTAGTGTCAGAGATGTGGATCACACAAAGACCTGTTGCGTATCCCTCCATAGCATCCGGTTATGACCCTTCCTGGGTTCAGGACGCCGCGCAGAGAGAAGACGGCCATGGATACGCGGAAGCTTGCGTACTTCGTCCAGATTGTGGATTCGGGAAGCATCACCAAGGCAGCGGCGGCGCTGCATGTGGCACAGCCTGCCCTGAGCCAGCAGGTTTCGGCACTGGAAACGGACCTCAAGCAGCGGCTCCTGATCCGCAGCAAGCAGGGCGTCAAGCCCACGGCCGCGGGGCACACCTTGTACCGGCATGCCCAGTCGATCCTGCGGCTTGTGGAACAGGCGCGCCAGGACGTAGCAGCGTCGGGCGCCGCCCCGTCCGGGCGCGTGTCCATCGCGATCGCGCCCTACAGCATGGCCTCAAGCCTGACACCGAGGATCATCAGCGAGGTGGGCCGTCGCTACCCGGAAATCGTCCTGCATGTCACGGAGATCTACGGCGGTGTGCTGAGTGAGGCGATTAAGAACGGCCGGCTCGACATGGCCCTCATTTACGAACCGGGGCCTATCCGCGGCGTCCAGTTCACCACCATGATTGTTGAAGACCTGCACTTTGTGGTCAATGCCGGGAGGCCAGACGTGGCATCCGAAAACGGTGAAATCTCGCTGGCGGAAGTGGCGCGCTTCGGGCTCTTCCTGCCCGAGAAGATCCACACGCTCCGCCAGGCTGTGGAGGCCGGCCTCACCAGCAAGGGACTCACCCTCAAGCTCGTTGGTGAGGTGGAGTCCGTGCCGTCCCTGGCGCGCCTCCTGCGGGCCGACCTGGGTGCCACGATCATGCCCAAGTCAGCGGCGGACGCGCTCTTCCACGAGGAGGACTTCCACGTCCTGCGGATTGTGGATCCGGCGCTGCAGTGCAAGATCGCGCTGTGCACCCCGGATCATGATCCGCTTTCCGAGGCGGCGTCGGCGGTTCTCCTGGTGCTGAAGGAAATGCTTCAGGAAATGCTGAGCAATAAATATGCGCGATAGCCCTGCCATAGCATCTGCTTATTAGGGCACTTATCATTCGTCTTAGTATCCGAGGGCTCCTAATCCTAAAATTGTCATCAGGCCGATAAATTGCGGCGGTTGCATTTATGGAGAATTAATTGGGAGCGAGCCGTGAAAAAAATCAGCAGCATGCGCAGGAATTCCGACACAAACCCCGGACTGATGGCCAAAACGGGTTTCCACTGCCCTGCAAATGGTTTTTGGCGCCCTGAGGACCGCTCGGTGGCGCCTGTCTTTGTTTTCGAAGGCAGCATCATGCCGGCCGGCAGCGGCGGATCCACCGTGTGGTATCTGGAGGACGCCGTGTTTGGCCCGCCCACCCATCAGCTCCCGGCCCGGTAGGAAACAATTGCAAATGGGAGGGTTCGATGTCCTGCAACGGACGTCGAGCCCTCCCATTCCGCTTGCCGCGGCCGGGCGCCTCTGCATATGCGGACGCCGCCGCACGGGAATAGCCCGTACGACGGCGGTGCTGCCGCGGCTTGTGCGAGCGGCTAGGCCTCTTCGACGAGCAGGCCCTTGGCTTTGAGGACCTCAGTGAGGTTGCACAGCTCGATGGTGGTTCCGCCGGCCTGGTAGAGGCTGATGAGTTCGCGCTCGGCGTCGTCGCGTTCCTGCGAGAGGCGGATGACGTCCTCGATCTCGTCCTTCCGGACCACCACCACGCCGTCCGCGTCGCCGCGGAGCACGTCGCCGGGGTAGATGATCTCGTCGCCGAAGACCACGGGGTGGTTGATGGGGCCGATCGTTTCCTTGACGGTGCCCTTGATGGAGACGCTGCCGGAGAAGACGGGCAGTCCCAGTTCGATGAGGTCCTGGGTGTCGCGGACGCCCGAGTCGGTCACCAGGCCGGCGAGGCCCTTGGCCTTCATGGCATTGCCGAGGACGTCGCCGAACGTTCCGGCTTCCTCGTACTCCCCCGCCGCGGCCAGGATGACGTCCCCGGCCTCGGCGTAGTGGATGGCCACCTGCAACATGAGGTTGTCCCTGGGGGCGCAGCGCACGGTGACGGCGGGGCCGCAGAAGGACATGCTCCGGTCGATCGGCTTGATCCTGGAGCTGAGGGCGCCCTTACGTCCCTGTGCCTCGTGGATGGTGGCGGACGAGAACTTGGCGAGGCGGCTGACTGCGTCGGCTTCGGGTCGTTCGATGGTGGTCTTGACGTGGATCACGGCGTTTTCCTTCGGTGGGTGTGGATCAGTTGAGGGCCTGGACGGCCTTGTCGATAGCCGCGATGGACTCTTCGATGACGTCGAGGCTGGTGGCGTAGGAGATGCGGAAGTAGGGGCCCAGTCCATAGGCCGATCCCTGGATGACGGCGACGGAGGCCGCTTCAAGGAGGTAGAGGGTGAAGTCCTCGTCGGTTGCGATGACCTGCCCGTCGGTGGTCGTCTTCCCGATGACGCCCGCGCAGTTGACGTACGCGTAGAAGGCGCCTTCCGGCGTCGTGCATGACAGTCCGTCGATGGCGTTCAGCGCGGCGACTGCCGCATCGCGCCGGGCGCGGTAGATTTCACGGCTTTCCTGCACGAAACCCTGGTCGCCCGTGAGCGCCGCGGCGCCGGCGGCCTGGCTGACGGAGGACGGGCAGGACGAGATCTGCGACTGGAGCTTGTTGATCGCGGCGATCAGCGGGGCGGGTCCGGCCGCGTATCCCAGGCGCCAGCCGGTCATGGCGTAGGCCTTGGACACACCGTTGACCGCCAGGATTCGGTCCTTCAGTTCCGGGGCCACCTCCACGAGGCTGGAGAGCTTGCCGGTGCCGAAGTAGATCTGGTCATAGATCTCGTCCGTCAGGATGTTCACGTGCGGGAAGCCAGCCAGGACGTCCGCGAGCGCGCGCAGTTCCGCCGCGGAATAGACGGCGCCGGTGGGGTTCGACGGTGTGTTCAGGATGACCCATTTGGTCCGCTCGGTGAGGGCTCCGGCCAGCGCCTCGGGGGTGAGCTTGAATCCCGTCTCCTCGCCGCAGGCAACCACCACGGGCGTGCCCTCGTTCGCGAGCACCATGTCCGGGTACGAGACCCAGTACGGCGCGGGCACCACTACTTCGTCGCCGGCGTCCAGGCTGGCCATGAAGGCTGTGAAGATCACCTGCTTGGCGCCGCCGCCAATGGTGATCTCGGCCGGGGTGTAGTGGATTCCGGTGCGCAACTCCAGGGTCTGGAGGATCGCCTTCTGCAGGGCGGGGGTTCCGGTGACGGAGGTGTATTTGGTCTCCCCGCGGGTGATCGCCTCAATGGCGGCCGCCTTGATGTGCTCCGGAGTGTCGAAGTCAGGCTCGCCGACCGTCAGGTCCAGGATCCGGCGCCCTTCTGCCTTCAGCTCACGCACACGGGCCGCGGCGGCCACGCTGGCGGAAGACTTGATGCGGGACACCCGTGTTGCAGGTTCAAATTTAGGCATGGTCTCTTCCTACGGATTCAGGAGGGAGCGGTACTCGCTTCCTTCGACCCTAGGGAATCCTGGCGCGTCTGGATAAGACCTAAAGTGCGTGGACGGATAAGCGTCTCTTATGGCCTGTGCCCACATTTTTCGGTTATGGCTCCACGCAGTATTGGTATTTCCGCGGGCGGACCGTTGTGTCTAGCGTTTTATGTGCGCTGGCCCGATTGGGGTTCTTTCCGCCGGCGCCAACTGACGTGTTTCCGAACCGAGGAGTGCATTTGGCCGTTCTGCCCAGCCCTGTTTTGCACAGCCCTGTCCTGCACCCGTCTGTTCCGCACCCGGCCGACGGCGGTTACTACCGTTACCGGGGACGGCGGAAGCCCGAAGCGGCAGCTGTCCAGGCGGAACAGCTCCGGCAGCTCCTCAAAGAGGATCGGCAACGGATTTCCTTCAATGCCAGCAGCATGCGGGCGCTGTCGGTCCGCCTGAACCAGCACGTCGCCCAGGCACTGTGTGACGGCCTGAAGATGACAGGCCTTGCCAAGGCCGCCGGCCTTTCTAGCTGGGCAGTGCGGACCATCGGATTGTCCTCTGACGACCTGGCACCGTCCGGGCTGACGGCTGAGCAGCAACTTGCCCTGATTAGCGGGTTGAAGTCCGAGCTGGCCGAGCTGGAGGAGTCGAAGGCAGCCCTGGAGGGGCGGCGGTTGAAGCTCCTGGCCGTGGCGCGCAGGCTGGGAACCATGGACGATTACGAGCTGGCGGCACTGAGCGGGCTCCCTAGCGAGGCGATCCGGAAGATGACCTGGGGGCTTGCGCCCGATCCGGGTCTCATTCCTGCTTAGACCACGACGGCGGGACTTCCCGCCGTCGTTCCTCTTGCACTGAGTGCGGGCCACCTGAACCACTGGTATGACTCCCGGGAGCCATGCGCCCAACACGGCCAGCGCACTAATTCAGGTTGTTCTCCGCCGTTTCCGGCCCGCACCGGTTTAATACTACGAACCTCCCGCCGTCGTCCGCTTGCGTTGTCGACGGCACCGGGCATGCTTTGCAATGGCTATTGTCACGCAGGCAGGTCGTGAGTAATGTACGGCAAACCGGACTCTAAGCCGCCGCATCAGGCGGCCCCGGAACGGCGTTGTCGTCAGGGGCCACGCCCCGTACATACAAGGCGCCCAGTCACCGCACTGGCCGACCAGGCGGAACGCCGGACGCCACGCTTCCATTCAAGGGAGAACCTGATGTTAGGCACTAGAAGCTGCCTTGCCGCCGCTCTTACAGCCGCCCTCGTGACCATGGCCACCCCGGCACAAGCAGCCCCCGCAACACTCGTAAGCGCAGGCCCGGCAATCCTCGTCGCCGACGGCGCAGCGGTGGATGTTCCCGTCACCTTCGTGTGCGACACCGATCCCGCGTTGATCATCGCAATACCCGTGGTTCAAGTTACCCAGAGAGTCAGCGACGGACGGCTCGCCGGCGGCGGCGGAAGTGATCAGCTCAGCTGCACCAAGCAGGCCCAAACAGTCACCATACGGGTCATTCCAAATTTGATGGCGTTCAACGAAGGTGCCGCCGCGGCTTCGGTCTACCTGCGAACCTGCAGCGCGCAATTCCAGTGCTCCGTGGTAATTATCAACACCGAAATAACGCTCGCCAATCCAGACGGCGCAGAACAGGACTGAGTCGTTAAGCGCTACCCGTCGAGGAACCGCAGCAGGAACGGGACGGTGGCGTGCAATGTCCGCAGGTCCCCGCCGCTGGCGGCCTGCTCGCCAAGGTAGTCGCCATGGCCGCCGGGGACGACCAGCAGGCGGGCGCAGGGGATGGCACCAGCCATCCGGTCGGCGTAGGCGGCGGTGACGATATCCCGGTCGCCGCACACCACCAGCGTGGGCGCGGTGATGGTGCCCAGTTCGTCGTCGGACCAACCGGGGAAGTCCGTGATGCGCCGGTGGTCCAGCTCGAAGAGCCGTTCGAGGTGGCCGGGCTCGGGGTTGAGCAGGCGGTCGGCGTCCTTGTAGGTGTCGGGCATGTCGTCGAGCGTGGCATTCGCCATCCCGTCCCAGAACTCGTCCGGCACCGCGTCGCGGCTCGCAAAGGTGGAGGCCACGATGAGGCGCCGGACAGCGGCGGGACGCGCGAGTGCCAGCGCGATCGCGGTATGCCCGCCGGCGCTGAATCCCAGCACGTCCGCGGTTTCCACGGTGAGGTCGCCCAAGACGGCGAGGATGTCTCCGGCGGAGTTCTCGGCAGTGAGCGGGCGGCTGGTGGGCTGGGTGCGGCCGTGGCCCTCTTCCTCCACGGCGATAACTTCACGGTGTTCGGCCAGCAGCGGGATGAGTTCGCTGAAGTTCGTGCCGATGGTGGAGCCGCCGCCCGGGATGAGGAGCAGCGGCGGCCGGCCCGGCACCGCCTCCCCGTGGACCTCGTAATACATGCGAAGGCCGTTGTTGTCCGCGTAGCCGTGGGTGAAGGTCACACGGCATCCTAACCCTGTGCGCTTCCGGCGGAAAGGGCTGGATCGGGGCGGATCCTCCGTCGGCCAGCAGATCCTGCTCGTGGACCCGGCCGGAAACGTCGTCGAGTTGTTCCAGCCCGCCGCCGAACAGCCCCGGCCTAGGTCATAGCCTCTGCCTCCGCCATCCTGATCATTCGCAGTTCGTCCGCCACTGCACGGGCAGGCCAGTAGTCCTTCGCCAGCTTTCGTGGCACGTCTCGATCAGCCTCCAAGAACATTTTGTCGAGCAGTCCGGCCGCCTCAAGCAGGGCGATGAGGGCTGTGGTCCTGGCGTCTGCCGGTTTGGCGTCTGCCGGTTTTGCATCGGCCGGCGTCGCCATTGCCGGCGGCGAGGCTGGCGTCGCAGCTGACGGCTTGAGTCCGAGTGCGTCATGGATCTTCTTCAAGAGCGCGGCCTCCGGACCGTGGTCCTTCTCCGGATACCGCACGGACTTGAACAGGCCCAGGTGCTTTTCGCCGACCCGGTCCACAATGCCTTTCGAGGCCATAGCCTCATAGGCACGCTGCACTTCTGCCCGGCCCTCCAGCATGGAGACCCACCGCTTGGGAGTGTGAGGCCGCGATTTGTGACGAATGAGCTCCAACTGGTGCTGGAAGTCCGTTGGCGGCACGGTGCCGGTAGCCCTCACGTACTTCCCCTCCAGCCCGATGGCGCCGAGCAGTTCCAGCTCGGCCAATATTGCCCCTGCCACCGTGGTCCGGAGTATGTAGGCCGGCACTTCGGGAGCGCCGTCAGTGTCGTTCGTAGCCAGGAGGAGGAAAGCCTGGGGAAGGCTCAGCTCCGTGGCCTTCGGTTCCTCCGCCTGAGGTGTTTGTGCGTCCATACGATCATGGTGGCGCAGTTACGCGGCTATCACAATGAGTCCCGTAAACGCCCCGCGCCCGGCCACCGGACCGCGCGACGGCAATAGCAAGTATGCTTAGTATCCACCGTTACGAAGGGAACCACCGCCATGAAGAAACTGCTCATTGCCTTCCTCCCTACCATCATCAGCCGCGTCATGCGCGCCCGGCGGGCGAAACAGAACCCTGCCGCCAACCCTCGCAACCGGAACCGGCTCTGACCCCGTCCTCGCCAGCGCCCGCCTGGCACGAGAATCCCTAGGAGAACCATGAACATCCCCGAACCACGGGGGCCGGTCAGCGCCGCCCTGCTCGCACTCCTCGCCGGCCAGCCCGATGCGGACGCAGCAGCCGACGCAGCAGCCCTTGCCGGCCTGCAGGTACTCGTCTCCGCACAGCTGGCCGAGACCGGGGACGTCATCGAGGACGAGGACCTCCAGTTGGCGCTGTTCTGTCTCTACGAGCTGCACTATGGCGGGCTGGACGGCGTGGATGACGGCTGGGAATGGATTCCGGGCCTGATCGCTGCCCGGCGGCTGCTGGAGCAGCCGTTCGAGAAGGCCTTGCGGACGGCAGCCCGGACCGAGGCCCCCGCGGCTCCCCCGGTCGCTGCCGGAGCTCCTGTCAGCGACGCCGTGGCCACCGCCCTGTTTACCCTCGCGGCTGCGGACGCCGGGCCCAGCCTTTCGAAACACGTCGCGAAGAAGGCCAGCCTCGACCAGCTCCGGGAATTCCTCATCCACAAATCCCTCTATCAGCTCAAGGAAGCCGACCCGCACACGTGGGCCATTCCCCGCCTTTCCGGCCGCGCCAAAGCCGCCCTGGTGGAGATCCAGGCCGACGAATACGGCGGCGGCCGCGCGGACCGGATGCACAGCACCCTCTTCGCCAGGACCATGCGCGCCCTCGATCTCGATGACCGGTACGGCGCCTACGTCGATGCGGTGCCTGCGATCGCCCTCGCTTCGGTAAACATGATGTCCCTCTTCGGATTGAACCGCCGCCTCCGCGGTGCCATTTCCGGGCATCTGGCGATCTACGAGATGACGTCCTCCCGGCCCAACCAGCTCTATGGCAACGGTTTCCGCCGCCATGATTTCGACGCGGCAGCCACGGCCTACTTCGATGAGCACGTGGAGGCGGACGCCGTCCACGAGCAGATCGCAGGCCGGGATCTCGCGGGAGGTCTGGTGGAGGAAGAACCGGACCTGCTCCCCGACGTGCTGTTCGGGGCGACGGCGGCGATTGCCGTGGACGCCAGGCTCACCCTTCGCATCCTCGAGGCCTGGGAGAACGGGCGGACCTCGCTCCGCACCGGCCTCCCCGCAGCCGCATGACCACCCACCGGGAAGGGCACATGAACCAGGAGCCCGCTGAAAGTTCGATCGTCGTCTGCCCGGACGGGCCCCTGCTGGTCCGTGGTGACTTCGAAATTGTCACGCCTTCCGGAGAGCCTGTGCCCAGGCAGCGCCGCACGGTTGCGCTCTGCCGGTGCGGGGCGTCAGCGATCAAGCCCTACTGCGACGGGACACACAAGCTGATCAAGTTCCGGACCGACCCTGCCGCGCCGGCAGACCCAGCGCCGGCAGATACCGGGCCCTAGCAAGGCTTCAGCGCGGGCATCGGCGCTGACTCCAGAAGCTGGCTCCAAAACGTTAACGGACGACGGCGGGACCTCCCGCCGTCGTCCGTTCCTGTTTGCGCCGCGGCAGCCAAAAGGCCACCACAACGAGGATTTACAAGCCGGAAACCAAAAAGCCTGTTCGCAAACGAAATTGCATAGTACATTTGATGCAATCAGCCTTGCAGAGTGATGTGCGTTACAGAAGAGGTCCGGACTTGAACACCAACGCGGTCGATCTTGAAGCCAGCGGAGCAGGCGCGAGCGGCACCGGGAACGTCTCCCGGGCGTGGCTTGGCGACGCCCTTCCGGACGTTGCGCTCTCCAAGGCGCAGACCCGGGTGGTGGATGTCATCGCCCGCAATCCGCAGCTCTCCTCCTATGCGGACATCGCCGAGATCGCCCAGCGGGCCGACGTCAACAACTCCACGGTGGTCCGCGCCGCCCAGCACCTGGGCTACCGCGGCTGGCCCGATCTCCAGCGGGAACTCCGCTCGCGGTACCTCGTTATGATCTCCACCGAGGACACCCTGACTGAGCATGGCGAACACCGCAGCCCCCTCCACGACGCGCTCAACCACGACATCGAGAATCTCCGCCTGACGCTTGACTCCAATACAGGAGACGACGCCGAAGCCGCCATTGCGGCCATGGCCGCCGCCAAGTCCATCACCGTCGTCGGGCTTGGCTCTTTCGCCGGCCCCGCCAGCGTGATGGCCCATCTGGGCTCCACCATGGGCTACCCCATCACGTTGGAGAACCGCGCCGGCGTCCACCTGGCCTCCAGCACCAACACCCTTGGTGAGGGGGACGTCCTGGTGGTCGTCAACATGTGGCGTTCCATCCGGCAGATCATCGTCACCGCCGAAGCCGCCAAGCAGGCGGGCGCCACGGTCATCGCCATCAGCGACATGCGCCGCGGCCGCCTGGCTGCTGCTGCGGACCACCTCCTGGTGGTGGCCTCGGAAGGCATCTCCTTCTTCCAGTCCGTCACCGCAGCAAACTCAGTGGTCTACGGCCTGCTCGCGGGCATGGAGGCTGCGCATCCCGAACGCAGCCGAGCCGCCATCCGCCGAACCCAGCAGCTCTGGAAAGACCTGGACATCTACCTCGACTGACGCACCCTTTACCCCCCACACCCTTCACGCCCGGCGCATATTCCAGGAGTAGTTCATGAACACCAGCACCCGCATAGCCGTCATTGGCCTTGGAGCCATGGGCGGAGCCATGGCTGCCACGCTGCACAAAGCCGGCTGGGACGTCACCGGCTTCGACCCCTCCGAGGCCGCCCGGACCGCCGCCGCCCAAACCGGCATCGCCACCACCGCCAGCCTTGAGGACGTCGCCGGTACCCCCTACGCCGTCCTCTCACTGCCTGCCGCCAGCATCGTGGAAACCACCGTTCCCCGGCTCCTGGCCGTACCGGGGACCTTGGCGATCATTGACACCACCACCTCCGAACCTGCCACCAGCAAGCAGATGGCAGACCTCGCCGACGCACAGGGCGCGGCCTTCGTGGACGCTCCGGTCTCCGGTGGCCGCGACGGTGCGGCAACGGGCTCCCTGAGCGCCTTCGTCGGCGCAACGGACGCCGCCCTGAAGGCTGCCGAACCCGTCCTGCTCGCCCTAACCGGCGGCAAGTACAGCCACATCGGCGGACCCGGCAGCGGCAACGTGGTCAAGCTCCTCAACAACGTCCTGGCAGCGGCCAACCTTGTCTCAGTGGGCGAGGCGCTCGGAGTGGCCAAGGCCTACGGCATCGATCCCGCCAAGGCGGCGGCCAGCATCAGCGAAGCCTCCGGCGGCAGCAAAGTCTCGGCCAACATGTACCCCAACTGGGTGCTCAGCGGCACCCACGATTCCGGCTTCTCGCTCGGCTTGATGGCCCGCGATGCCGCCCTCGCCGTGGAGGTCGCCGCCCAGATCGGCGAAAGCCCGGCCCTCCTTGCAGCCGTGGCCGGCCAGTGGCAGGACGCCCTCGCCGCCCTCGGGCCGCGCGCCGACTTCACCGAAATCGCCAGGACCGTCGCCCCTGCCATCACGCCAGCCGGCGCGCCGTCCGCCACAAACGGCACCACCGCCGTCGCCTAAGCCCCCAAGTCCCAGCCCCGAAGGACCATCACCTTGAGCATCATCACAGCACCTACCTCCTCCTCGGCGGCCACCGCCCGGACCGTCCTCGACGCAGCCTTTCCGGCCGGCCTGGGCGCTTTCCTTGACGGCCGCGTTGTCGCCGGCAGCGGCGAGGGCATCACGCTCACCGCGGCGGCCACCGGCGAAGCTTTTGCCACCTACGCGGACCCCGGCACCGAGGGTGCCAACGCCATCCTGGAAAGCTCGACGGCGGGCGCGGCAGCCTGGGGCAAGATGAACGGCTTCGAACGGGCAGGCATCCTGCGCAACGTCAGCCGCGTCGTGGAAGCACACGGCGAGGAACTTGCCATCCTCGAGTCCGCCACCACCGGCAAACCCATCCGCGACGCCCGCGTCGAAGCCGCCAAAGTGGCTGAAATGTTCGGCTACTACGCGGGCTGGGCAGACAAGCTGACGGGCCTCACCATCCCGGTCCCCGGCCCGTGGCACACCTACACCGAACGCGTCCCGTGGGGCGTCGTCGTCGCCATCACGCCTTGGAACGCCCCCCTGTTTACGGCGGGCTGGAACTCGGCCGCCCCGCTGGCCGCCGGCAATGCCGTGATCATCAAGCCCAGCGAATTCACTCCGGCATCCTCGGTCCGGCTCGCCCAGCTGGCGCACGAAGCGGGGCTGCCGGCAGGCGTTTTCAACGTGGCGGCAGGGCTGGGCCAGACCGTGGGCGCGGCCCTCACCACGGACCGGCGCGTGGGCAAGATCAGCTTCATCGGTTCCGTCCCCACCGGCCGGCGCGTGGCTGTTGCGGCTGCGCAGGCCGGGATTCCCGCCCTGCTGGAACTCGGCGGCAAAAGCGCGAACATCGTGTTCGCCGACGCGGACCTGGAGCGCGCCGCCGACGGCGCCATCTCGGCGATCTTCTCCGGCGCGGGGCAGTCATGCGTGGCCGGGTCTCGGCTCCTGGTGGAGCGGAGCGTGCACGCGCAGTTCATTGAGCTGGTGGCCGACCGTGCGGCGCGGCTGCGGGTGGGCGACCCGCTCAGCGCGGACACCGAGGTGGGTCCGATCATCACGGCCCAGCAGTTCGCCACGGTCAACACCCTCATCGAGGCAGGAATGCACGACGGCGGCCGCCGGGTCACCGGGGCGGCGCTTCCGGACGCCCTCGCCGGGTCCGCACTCTCCGGCGGGCACTGGGTCATGCCCACCCTGCTGGACGGCGTCACGCCCGCGAACCGCCTGGAAACCACGGAGGTGTTCGGCCCGGTGGTGGGCGCGGACGCGTTCGACACCGAAGCAGAGGCCATTGCCCGGGCCAACAACACCAGCTTCGGCCTGGCCGGGGCGGTGTGGACGTCCGACATTTCCCGCGCGCACCACATTGCCCGCGAGGTGAAGGCCGGCACCTTCTGGATCAACTCCTACAAGACCATCCACGTGGCCGTTCCGTTCGGCGGCTTCGGCGATTCCGGCCACGGCCGCTCGTCCGGCCCGGGCGTCCTGGACGAGTACACCCAGACGAAGGCGGTCTGGGTGCCCACGCGCTCAGCCGGCTCCCCCTTCCCGTCCCTGTCCTACTAAAGCGTCCTACGAGAGCAGGCAGATACTCATGGAACTGACAGACTCAAGCCCCGCTCTGGCGACGCTCCGCGGCGCCCTCGCGGACGGCGTCGAAAACTGGAAACCCCGCGTCCAGGAATTGGCCAGGGAGATCCACGACCTCCAGGAGATCTCCTTCGAGGAGGTCCGTTCCGCCGAGGCGGCAGCGGCGCTGCTGGCCGAAGGCGGCTTCGAGGTGGAACGCGGCACCGGCGGGCTCCCCACAGCGTTCACCGCGAGCGCGGGCAGCGGCGAACTGACCGTGGCGCTGTGCGTGGAATACGATGCGCTCCCGGACATCGGGCACGCCTGCGGGCACAACCTGATCGCGGGCGCATCAGTGGCCGCCGCGTTGGCCCTGCAACCGTACGTGGATGAGCTGGGCATCACGCTGAAGGCCATCGGAACCCCGGCCGAGGAGCATGGCGGCGGCAAGGCGCTCATGCTGGAGCGGGGAGCGTTCGACGGCGTCGGTCTCGCTTTGATGGTCCATCCCGTCCAGGACGGGCTGACCTACAACCCCGCCGGCACCAGTGCGCAGGCCGTGGGCCGGTACAAGGCGACGTTCACGGGAAAGGCCGCACACGCGGCAGCGGCGCCGCACCTGGGCGTGAACGCCGCGGACGCGGCCGTGCTGAGCCAGGTGGCCATCGGACTGCTCCGCCAGCAGATCCCCGCTGACCACCGCATCGCCTGCTTCGTTGAGGAGGCCGGACACGTCACCAACATCATTCCGGAACGGGCGGTGGTCCAGTTTGAATGCCGGGCCTTCACGCTGCCGGAATACGATGCGCTGCACCAGCGCGTCCGCCGCTGTTTCGAGGGTGCGGCGCTGGCCACCGGAACAACGCTGGTCATCGAGGAGGCAGAACCCCTCTACGAGCCCCTCCTCCAGGACGATGCCCTGGCTGCGCACTGGGCTGATGCGATGGAGGTGTTCGGCAAGGACATCTCCCGTTCGTCGGGCCTCAGCGGCGGCTCCACCGACATGGGCAACATCTCCCAGGTCATCCCGTCGCTGCATCCGTGGCTGAGCATCCCGGGTGCCGACGTCCCCATCCACTCGCATGCGTTCGCCGCGCTTGCCGACTCCCCCGAGGCGTACGGGGTGATGTTCGAGGCAGCCACCGCGCTGGCCTGGACCGTCGCCGCCGCAGCCTCAACCCCCGCCCAAAGAGAACGCTTCATCAAAGCGGCATACCGCCGTCGTACTTTCACCCAGGAAGGCACATCATGAGCACCACCAAAACAGCGCGGATAGATAAGGCCGGCACCAAGCTGACCATCCCCATTGCCGCCCTGGCCCTGGTGATCGCCGTCGCGGTCCAGTTCATCGGCCAGGCCAAGATCGACGTCGGAATCGGCGCCATCATCATCTTCCCCATGGTGTGGGGCCTCATTGTGGGCCTGCTCGTCTCCATCCAGAAATTCAAGCCGCTGGGCCTTGACCTCCAGCGCGTTGCGGCCGCCCTGGTGGGCGTCGCCGTACTGCTGCTGGTGGCCCGGCTGGCGTTCAACATTGGGCCCAGCCTCCCCAGCCTCATCAAGGCCGGGCCGGCGCTGCTCCTCCAGGAGGTAGGCCACCTGCTGGGCACCATCGTGCTGGCACTCCCCCTGGCCGTCCTGCTCCGGATGGGCAAGGCAACTGTGGGTGCCACCTTCTCCCTGGACCGGGAACCGTCGTTTGCCATGGTCTCGGAAAAGTACGGGCCGGATTCGGACCAGTACCGCGGCGTGCTGGCCATGTACGTTTTCGGCACCCTGTTCGGAGCCGTGTTCATCACCCTCCTCACCTCGTTGGTGGCCAACTGGAAGATCTTCGATCCGCTGGCCCTGGCGATGGGCGCCGGCGTGGGTTCCGGGTCCATGATGGCGGCCTCCGCGGCCAGCATCGTCGCCGCCTACCCGGCCGACCAGGAAGCCATCCTGGGCATGGCAGCGGTGTCCAACCTGATCACCACCGTCCTGGGCGTCTACGTCGGCATCTACATTGCCCTTCCGCTGGCCGACCGTTTCTACAAGGCGCTCACCCGGAAGCAGACAGCCCGCGAAGCCGCCGCCGTCACGGCGGGCGCCCCCGCCGAGCGCAGCGCCGCCGACATCGACCGCGAGGCAGCACAGGCCGAGGAAAACCGCCTGTTCCGCGAGCGCGTCGCTGAATCCTCGGCAGCCATCAAGCTCCCGTTGTGGCTGTCCCTGTCGGTCCTGACGGTCCTCGGTATCGCCACGGCTTCCGTGGCGGCCAAGGGGTTCAGCCTGACCATTGTGGCCGGGTACGCCATCATGCTGGCCCTGGTGCTGGTCAGCATTGCCCTGGCGAAGGTCACCCGGAAGATCTCGGCGATCGTTTTCATCACCACCATCGGCGCGTACATCTCCAGCCCCTGGTTCTTCGGGGCAGAGGCGCTCAACGCCGCGGTCAAGACGGTGGACTTCCTGTCCATCGCCACGGTCATGCTGACGCTGGCGGGCCTGTCGCTGGGCAAGGACATCCCGCTGCTGAAGAACATCGGCTGGAAGATCATCCCGGTGGGCCTGGTGGCCATCACGGCTTCCTTCCTGCTCTCCACCGTGATTGCAGAGTTCGCCCTGGGGCTCTGGCACTGATACGGAGTTTTTGTCCAGATACAGCGGCTTACGGGGTTCTCAACTCGCGCTATCTGGACAAAAACTCCCCGGGCTTTCGGCATAAGTGAACGGACGACGGCGGGACCTCCCGCCGTCGTCCGTTTGCTTTCGATCAGCTTGACCCGGTCAGCTTGTCCGGTCAGCTCTCGGGCAGGCGCCCGGCCAGTCCTTGGAGCGACGGCTCGCGGCCCAGCTCCACATGCGCGAAGGCCAACGCCGCTGCCAGTTCCGCCTTGCCGTCGTAGATGGCCTTGCACAGGCTCAGGTGCTCAGCGCACTGCACCTGCGGGTCACGGTGTCCGGTCAGGGTGAACAGCCACTGCATCCGGCCCAGCAGCGGCTTCATGGAGTACTCCAGCAGCGAGTTGCCCCCCATCGCTACGATCTCTGCATGCAGGGCCGTATTGCTGAGCGGTATCTGCTCGTGGTCGTGGCGCAGGGTTGCTTCTTCCGCCTGGTCCATCATGTGCTGCAGCCGCGACGACGACTGACCCTTTGCCGCGGCTTGGGCAGCGAGGCGTGCGGCGAGGACTTCCAGGCTGAGCCGCACATCAAAGAGTTCGTTGACGTCGCGCAGGGTGATCTGCTTGACGGTGGCACCACGCCGGGGGGACGTGTCAATGAAGCCTTCGGCTTCGAGCTGCTGGAGGGCTTCCCGGACGGGTACCCGGGAAACGGCCAAGGTCTGGGACAGCTCACGTTCCCTGAGCCGGGACCCCGGAGCGAAGTCGCCTGAAATGATCAGTTCCCGGATCCGCGCCCGGGCCGTGTCAGACGAGGACGCGGGAGATTCCGCTTGGACCGTCATTCATGCCTCCCGTTATTGCTGCGGCGTCTTGCTTCCGCAGCTTCTCAGTTATTCAGCGCCACCCGGGTGCCAACGCCCTTGTTGAGCGCAGCGTCGTACAGGAGCCGCCCGATGGCAAGGTCCTGCAGACCGATACCTACCGAATTGAACAAGGTTACGTCCTCAGCACTGACGCGGCCTGGTCGTGTCCCGGCAGCCACGTCACCAAGTTCGGCTTCCACGTCCTCAAAGCCCATCACACCTTCGGCCACCGGGATGATGAGCCCGCCGGATTTTGCCCTGGCCGTGGCCAGGCTGTCCACGAAGACCCTCGCCCTCACCATACCCGCCGAATCTATCTCCCGGTGGTCAGCGCGGGGACGGGATCCGACGGCGTTGACGTGCAGCCCGGGCTTGAACCACTCACCTTTAACCAGAGGCTCAACGGCCGGCGTGAGGGTGCACAGCACATCGGCAGCCTCCACCACTTCCCGGACGCTGGCAGCCCGCGTGATGTTCAGGCCGTGATGGGATATTTCGGCGCAGAAGGCGGCGACCGTGTCCGCGGAACGTGACCACACCACCACGTGTTCGATCGGAAGGACGGACAACATGGCTTCCACATGGGCCACCGCCAGGGCACCTGCCCCGACCAGCCCCAGGGTTGTGCTGCTTGGCCTCGCGAGCAGCTTCGTCGCCACGGCGCTGGCGGCGGCAGTCCGGACCCGTGTGGGTACTTTGCCGTCCAGGATGGCCAGGGTTTCGCCGGTCAGCTGGGAGACGAGCATGATCGTGGACCGTTGCGTGGGGAGGCTGGACTCCCGATTCGCGGGGATGTCCGCCAGCAGTTTCACGGATGCCAGTTCCTCGGCGCCGGACAGTGCTGCCATCGGCAGGAACCTCGCGTCCGACGAGGGCAGGAGGAGGGAGTCCGGCGCCGGCTGGACAGCGGTGCCCCGGCTGAGGCCGGCAAAAACGCGTTCGACGGCGGCAATCGTCGCGGGCATATCGGCCAGGGCCTGGAGCTCGGAGGCCTTAAGAATCAGGGTCATGGGTGGCTTTCTAAATGGGTGCGGTCAAGCGCTCGGGCAGGGGAAGGCGGGAGGGGACAGCGTCGCCGCTATCCCCTGGCTCTCGATCAGAGCTCGTTCCGGACAAGGACCCCCTGTGCCACCACAGCCCGGATTTGTTCCATGGCCGAGGCGCTGGTCAAAGGATCAGAGTCCACAATGACGGCGTCGGCGAAGGAACCGCGCACCAGACGGCCCGCGCTTTCACCCCAGCCGAGCAGGGCGGCGGCGTTCACCGTCGCGGCCCTGAGCGCCTCCAGCGGAGACAGCCCTGCCTCGGCAAGAAGACGGACTTCCGTGCCAATCGGGGTTACGTCGGATCCGAAAGAGTCCGTCCCGGCAACGATGGTCACACCGGCTTCATGGGCAGCTTTGACGGCGGCTTTGATAATGGGTGTGTATTCCTTGCCGCGGGCGGCGAGGATGGGATTGGGCGAGCCCGCCATGCCCGTAATGGCATCCATGGTGGGCGTGAAGTAAGTCCCTCGGCGGGCCATCCGGGAAATGGTCTCCTCGGTGACGAAGACGCCGTGCTCGATGCTCCGAACACCGGCCCGGACTGCTCCGTCAATCCCTTCCGCGCTGTAGGCATGGCACAGCACCCCTGCTTTGCCTGCGGCCTTGACCACGGCAGAGAGCTGATCGTAGGTGTAGACGAGTTCTCGGGGGTCCTGTTCCGGCAGCCCTGCACGGGGGTTGGCCCGGGTCTTGATCACCTGCGCGCCGCGTTTAAGGTTGATGCGCGTGAGGTAGGCAAGGTCCGATGGTTCGGTGACTCCCCCGGACAGGGATGCGAGTGGTGCAAGGTCCGGGTCTGCAAGGAGCGAGTCCCCCAGCTCGGGTGAAATGAACAGCCCTGCCGGGCTCATCCGGGGCGAGGCGCCGGCGGCCCAGGCGGGGAGGGCGGCGAGGGCGACGTCCTGGTAGAAGCTGCTCGAGCCGCTCCTGACGCTGGTCGCGCCGCCCTGCAGGATGGCCCGTGCATCGGCCAGCGCGTTGGCATGGACATGCACGTCGATGAGGCCGGGGAGGACAAAGCGCCCGGCGGCATTCACCGTGCGGGCGCGTCCTGCAAGCGCGGCCACGGCACGCCGTGTCTCCTCCCGGCTGCCGACAGCGGTGACCTTGCCGCCTTCCAGCACAAGGACCCCGTCTGCCACGGCGTCGCCGGTCCTGGGATCCACTATGGTGCCGCCCTCGATGATCATGGGCTGCGGTGAAGCGGGCCGGCCGGGGTAGCCGGGACTGGACGCATTGCCCTCCGCCTTCGCGGCCGGGGCACTTCCAAGCTGGGCAGCAAGGCTTGCCACTGAGATTCCGGCCAGGGCAGCCGCCCCGGCGAGGATGCCGCGGCGTGGAACCGCAGCGGGAGGCAGGGCGGCAGGGGTGTGATCGTGCAGGCACATTGTTTTCTCCAATGGAATGGGCCGCTCCGCGGCACTGCGGGCGCCGATGTCAGCAGGTCAAAAAGTCGTGGTTTGACTGAGGGCGGAGGAGCTTTCCCCACAATGAGCTGGTAACCCTCGTATGTCCCCACCATACCGCTTTTGGTATACCAAGCCAAGAGCGGCCAGGTAAAGAGTTTGTGGTTTCAGTCGCTACGGGACAGCAACCGGCCTTGCGATTTCCGCGCGCGGATAGGTGGGCGGGAACAGCTCGTCGGGCTTCCGGAGACGGACGTCCCGAACCGAGTAGGCGGCCCGCATCTCGTCGAACAGCCGCTGCCCCTCAGCCCGTAGCGCGTCAAGGTCAACGCCGGGCAGGGCACCGCCGACCACCACGGGACGCCCGGCAACGAAGGTGTCGGTCACCTGGCGCGCCGTCCCGTTGAGCACGAGGGTGCGCAGCGGGTCTTCGACGACGCCGTCGCCGAAGTGGCCCAGGGAGACCACCGTGATGTCGGCTTGCATGCCGGGCGCCAACCTCCCCAGGTCAGGCCGGCCGAGGGCTCGTGCGCCGCCGAGGGTCGCGGCGTCGAAGTAGTCGGCCAGGGTCCCGGCATCCGGCCTCTCCTCAACCATCCGGGTCAGGTGCATGCCGACGTCCATGCCCCGCACAAGGTCCGGCGGGAAGGAGTCCGTACCCAGGCACAGGTTGATTCCGGCCTTGCGGAAGCGGTCGAACGAAACAAGCTGTTTCTGGTAGCGGAACGAGGTCAGCGGGCAGTGGACAACGCTGACGCCGTGCCGGGCCAGCATGTCCAGCGGGCCTCCGGAAGCCGACGCGGCGGGGTCCTTGCCGTTGATCACCACCCCGTGCGGAATGAGAAGGCGGGTGCCGAACAGGCCGGTGGATTCGAGGAGTTCCAGGACACCGTGTCCGGCTGAACGCTGCAGGAGCTCGTCCTCGAGGGGCGACTGGAGGCAGTGGAGCCGGACAATTGCGTCCCGGTCCCGGGCGATCCTCGCCGTCTCCCGCATGAGGTTTTCGGACAGCGTCTCGATGCGGCACGGCAGCAATACCCCAGTGACGAGGGGGTCTTCGAGGCCGGCGGCGTGGTCGATGAAACGCTCAGCGTCGCTCAGGCCCGCAAGCCCCCGGGCCTCGTCGAAGTGGACCTCGCGGCTGCCTGCGGCAGTGGTGACGTGGACCCCGGAACGGTAGGCGGGGCCGAGGTAGCCCCGCAGTCCGATCCGTCGGCTGGTCTCTGCCATGTCGACCAGTTCGTCGAAGCCTTCGGCCCAGGAACTGTGGATCTCGGAGGCGATCGGCATGTAGGTGGTAATCCCGTGCAGGGCGAGTTGGGCAAGGGCGAATTCGCGGATGGTGGCGCGTTCCGACGGCGTGAACACGTCCCGGCGGCGGTTGGCGAAGTAGTCATCCGACCACAGGTGGCCGGCGGCGACATCAGGCGAGGGCCACGAGTCCAGGATGAGGTGGTCGATGTCGGCGAGGGCATCCAGGTCGATCAGTCCGGGCATCACCAGGCTCTGGCCAAAGTCGCGTTCCTCATCGACCGGGCCCTCATAGTTTCGGCCCACGAAGATGATGGAATCTCCTTCGAAGACGACTTCGCCATCCGCGATGAGCGTGTGCCGCGTTCCGTCGAACCCCAGAACGTACCGGGCCGAGATCTTCGTGTACAAGGTGCCTCCTTGGGGCAGCGGCCGGGTATTACCGGCGTTTGAAAAATGTGACTTGCCTCTCAATGGGTACGAGTATACAGTCATTTGGTATACCAAAGCTTGCTTCCGCAAATGCGAGACGCCTTTGTCCTGATCCCCAACTCCTCCTTGGAAAGGCCTGCGCCATGCCCCACGAAACGAAGACCACAGGCGGCCCGGTATCCGCCTTAGTGGACGCGCCGCCCTCCCGTTCTTTCCGTGCCCGGCCCACCCTGTGGCTCGGGATGATCGCGCTCTCCACAGCCGTCTGTGCCGTGGCCATTACAATCGGCACCCACAAGTTGCAGCTCGGTCCGGCCGCAATCGTCCTCATGCCCATCCTGTGGACCGTGCTCATCGGCGGATTCCTCGGGGTCCAGAAGTGGAAGCCGATCGGAGGGCGTGCCCGTGCGGTGTCCACACACCTGATGGATGTATCCATCGTTTTCTTCCTGGCAGGCCTCGGGACCCAAATTGGCCCGTCGCTGACGAAGTTCACCGACATTGGCCCCGCCATACTCCTCCAGGAGGTCGGGCACGTGGTCGGCACCGTGATCCTGGCCCTGCCGGTGGCAGTCGCCCTTGGATTGGGCCGCACTGCAATCGGCGCCACCTGGTCGATCGACCGTGAGTCCTACCTTGCCTTCGCCATCCAGCGCTTCGGCGTCCGCTCCCCCGAGTACCGCGGTGTCTTCGCAGTGTGGGTGCTGGGCAGTGTATTCGGCGCCGTGTTCATCTCCCTGCTCGCCGGTCTTCTCGGCGGACTGGACTTCTTTGATCCCCGCGCCCTCGCGTTGGGCCTGGGACTGGGGTCCGCTTCCATGATGCTCGGGGGCGTCGGCGCCCTGTCCATCCTCTACCCCGAGATGGCCGGTGAGATCATGGCCCTCGCAGCGCTATCCAACCTCGTGACCAACATCGTCGGCTTCTACGCCGGCGTCTTTATCGCGTTGCCGATGTGCCAGAAGCTCTACAGGATGTGGTCCCGCATCTTCGGCCGGGACGACCTCGGCCGACGCGTCCGCCACAGTGTCCCCGCTGGCGCTGCAGTAGGCGCCCGGGCGGGCAGCACGGGCACGGCGCTCCCGGGAGGGGCATTGACCGACTCCGGAGAGGCGTCTGGCACCGACACCGTGGACGTCAACGGAATCGAAGCGGATCCCACAGTTGTCCGGACACCCAGGACGTGGCTGATCGCATTCGCAGCGACCGGAGTGGCCGGTTTCCTGCTGAACGCCCTCGGCACCGGTTCAGCACAAACGTTGGACGTCGTCGGCATCCTTATCCTGCTGGCTCTCACAGCGATCGCGCTGGTACTCGCGAAGCTCGTCCCGGTTGTCCCGTCCAGTATCTGGGTGCTGGCCCTGGCCACCATTGCCTCCGCGACGTTCCTGCCCATCGGCCCCTTCGTCGCCTCCGCCACCCAGCACATCAGCGTCCTCTTCGCGGGCCTGCCCATGATCGCCCTGATCGGCATGTCACTGGGCCGGGACGTGAAGGCGCTGCGCTCACTGAGCTGGAAGATCATCATCGTCGCCCTGATGACGTTCACGGCGAGCTTCGTCGCCGCGGCAGCGATTGCACAGGTTGCCTTCCACTTCTAGTCCATGGTGCGGTAGGGAAGGCGCCGGTGCCACGGTACCGGCGCCTTCCCTACCGTCGTCCCCAGCCCACCCGAAAGGAATGAATCATGCTCATCACCAACGTCCGCCCTTGGGGCGGGGACGCAGTAGACCTCGAGGTTCACGAGGGGCGGATTGCGGCCGTTCACCCTGCGGGGACCGGCGAAATATCAGCAGGCGCCGGCGGCAGGGCAATCGACGGGCGCAGCCGGATTGCCATGCCGGCGTTCACAGACGTGCACGTCCACCTTGACTCGACCCGGATCGGACTGCCGTTCCGGGAGCACACCGCCTCGCCCGGCGTATGGAACATGATGTGCAACGACAGGGAAAACTGGCGAGACACCCCCATCCCCTACAAGGATGTCGTGGCGGGAACGCTGGAGCGGATGATTGCGCGGGGCACAACGCGCGTCCGTTCCTACGCGCAGATCGATGTGGACTGCAAACTTGAGCGCTTCGAAGCAGTCATGGCGGCCAAGGAGCGCTTCGCCCACGCCGCCGATGTCGAGGTCATGGCTTTCCCCCAGGCAGGCCTCCTGCTCGAGGATGGCACTGTCCCGCTCCTTGAGGAGGCCCTCCGTGCGGGGGCGACGACCATCGGCGGCATTGATCCCTGCCAGCTGGACCGCGACCCGGTTCGCCACCTGGACATCGTCTTCGGGCTGGCTGAGAAGTACGGGGTGGACGTGGATATTCACCTGCACGAGCCTGGCCAGCTGGGGGTCTTCAGCGCGGAACTTGTCTTCGAACGCACCCGCGCGCTGGGCATGCAGGGACGCGTCTCACTTTCCCACGCCTACGATCTGGCCAACGTCCACCCCGATGTGACCGCCCGGATCGTGGAGCAGATGGCCGAGCTGGACGTCGCCTGGGCGACCGTGGCCCCGGCAAGTGGCGGCACCCAGTTCGACCTGGCCCGAATGACGGAGGCCGGGATCCGTGTAGGTCTGGGCGAGGACGGTCAACGGGATTACTGGAGCCCGTATGGCAATTGCGACATGCTCGACCGCACGTGGCAGCTGGCCTTTACCCACCGGCTGCGCAAGGACCGGCTGATCGAGCACTGCGCGGCGATCGCCACCATCGGAGGCGCGTCCATCATGGACCGCACCGTCCCGCGGCTCACCAGCCCCGACGACCGGCAGGGCCTGGCCCCAGGCGACCGGGCCGACATCGTCCTGGTCGACGGCGAGACCATCACGAGCACCATCATGGACCGCGGCACCGACCGCACCGTCATCCACGACGGCCGGCTCGTCGCCGACGGGCTGGCTGTTCTTCCGCATTCAGCCGGGTAGCTGATCGACTGGGAGGAATGCGGTGAGCGTACGACGGCGGGATCTCCCGCCGTCGTACGTTCCCCGCCGGGGAACGAGTCCGGCTCCTGTTCCGGGTCGTTCGACCCTACGGCTGCATCCCGGGCGTGCACAGACTGGTACGAGAAGGTCCGTGGATCATTCAGGCGATGCCCTCTTCGCGCGCGGGCCGTCAGCACAAGGAGGCCAATCATGGCCAATATCTACCTTCCTTACGGGACCACCGAGGGGCAGACCGCCAAGATCGCCGAGTACATCTCGGATGTGGTGCGGGCACACGGGCACGACGCGCAGACGGCGGACATCAAGCAGGCCGGGGACACGATCCCGGACGGGTACGACGCCGTGATCGTCGGCGCGTCGGTCCACATGGGAAAGCACGAAGACTACGTCCGGGACTTCGTGCGGAAAAACGGTGATGTCCTGAAACGCCTTCCGTCCGCGCTCTTCTCTGTCAGCCTGGCTGCGCACGGGGACGCCGAGAACGCGGAGAGCTACGTCGAGAAATTCGAGCATGAAACGGGCTGGCGGCCGGCTCAGGTGGGACTCTTCGGAGGGGCGCTGCTCTACACGCAGTACGGGTTCCTCAAGCGGCACATGATGAAGAAGATTGCCAGCGACAAAGGCAGCCTGGATACCGACACGTCGCAGGATTACGTCTACACCGAGTGGGATGGTGTCAGGCGGTTTGCCGAGGACTTTGTGAACGGATTGTGAGAGGACGACGGCGGCTAGTCCGGCAACCTGCCGACGTCGTTGACGGATCCGTTACGACGCCGCCGAAGCTGTTGAGCCGGCACGAACGGCGGGCCTGCCAGCGGGGCGTTTTCCCGCCGTCGTCCGGTCAGTTCGCTAAACCGGTCGACAGCCTGCTGGGCCGACGCCTGCAAGTCGGGATCCAGGTAAGCGGCCCGGGCATAGGCGCCCACTGCGGCAAGGGCGTCGCTTAGCAGCCGGGCGGGAAGCTCTCCGGACGCGCCGCCGCCTTGCAGCAGTATGGCCTCGCGATCAGCCGCCAGCGTGTCAGCCATGGTGCCCACGGTGATGCGCTGCCACACGTCGGGGATGCTCTCCACGTTCGCCAGTTTTTCGCGCAGCGGCCATGATGCGATGAACCGGGCCAGCCACGCCTTGTGCCGCTTCTTGTGCCGCCATTCCTGCCAATGCGGTTAGAAGCTGAAGACGACGGCGAACGGCGCGATGATTCCCAGCACCACAAGCGCCCAGTCCGCTTCCCCCTGGTAGGGTCCGTCTGCCGCGTCGCTGTAGATGGACAACATCACGCCTGCGGCGATGCACGACAGAATCCACGTGACACCCAAGATATCCCGGGTGCGTTTTTGTGATGTGGTGGCGTACTGGACGGGGGCCGGTTCAGAGACGACAAGAGCTTCAGCCGCCGTGAGTCCGGTGTTCAGCAGTCTGGAGGTCCCTGCACCCTGAAGACCGGATGGGTGCGGCACTTCCAGGTACACCGGCGGTAACCCCTGTGTTTCCCGTCCAGGCACAGTGGTTCCGTCGTCCACGTCTCCCCCAATAAGGCCGTCCGGATTGGACTCTTGAGTATAAGGTCCGCCGCGGGGCGCCGAACGCAGGCACGGGCAGCGGGCACCCGGACGCGGGCCGAGCAGGGCCGATCCTACGCCGCGGTGAATAGGGCCCATTCAGGGAAGGGGTCCACCGGTAATGGTGGCCCGGTCTCTCCGGGACCGGGGTCCTCGCCTGTGTGGCCGTCGTGGTCCGCGGGGCCGACTGCGTGGTCGGTGACGTCGGGCCAGTGGGGTGGTTCCCACTCCGGTCCCCACCCGGGGTCCTCGCCTGTGAGGCCGTCGTGGCCCGCGGGACCGGGGGCGACGGTTAGTGCGTCGGGCCAGTGGGGTGGTTCCCAGTCCTGTTGTTCGCTGGGGTAGGAGCGTCCTGCGGGTGAGATCCAGCCCGGTGGCCGGTCGCGGGTGGCGCCGACCGGCCGCCAGGCTGTGGTGTGTTTGAGCCGGTGGTGCTTCCGGCATGGCTGGCCCAGGTTGGTGATGCCGGTGCCGCCGCCGTCGGACCAGGCCAGCAGGTGGTCCGCTTCGTTGTCCAGGGAGTGGTTGGTGCAGCCGGGAAAAGGGCACCGGCCGTCCCGAAGCCGTAACCATTGACGCATCGCCTTCGGGACCCGGTAGCTGCTGCGTCCGATCTCCAGCGGCGCCCCGCTGCGCGGGTCGGTCAGCACACGCAGGAACGATCCGGCACCGTCCGCGACAAGCCGGCGGGCCATGGACGGCGGAACGGGACCGTACCCGTCCAGTGTGGCCGGTTCCGTCCCGGCGCCCAGGAGCGAGAACACCGGCACGGTCACCAGGACCTGTGCTTTCGGCGACGGAACACCCTCGGTGACGCCGGCGATGAGCCAGTCCGCGGTGACGTCCGCGCGGAGCTGGGTCAGGGTCCGGGATTCGGCCGGCCCCTGCAGGGCCCGGGCCGCTTCCGTGGCACGGGCCCACACCGCAGCTGCCACGTCCGCACTCACGTAGGCCGAGAGCCAGGCCATCCCGTCCAGGTCCGGGGCATAGTCCAGCCGACGGTCCTCCACGCTCTTGCGGTGGCGCGCTTCGATACTTACCGGGTGGTGCCGCTCACGCCAGCTGCGCGCTTTGGTCCGGAACCTGCCCGGCACCAGCTCCCCGGCCGGGCAGCCCCGCGCAGCAAAAGGAGCTTCGGGGTCCAGGAAATGCCCCTCCAGGGCAGCAGTAGCGGCGGGGTCCAGGCCGGATGTTTCATCACACATCACCCGTGCGTGCTGCCACGACATGCTCCCTGACCGCAGCGCGGACAGCGTCAGGGGCAACCGGGTGGTCAAGGCGACTGAGTCCGCCAGGAACGCCGCGGCCGATCTTTCGCTGACAGTCAGGGCACAGGCCACTTCTGCTGTCACTGCCATGTCCCGGGCGGTGCGCTCCTGCGGGGAAACGACCGGGGCCGCCAAGGCCGCGGCAGCACGGGCGTATCCGGCGGCGAAGTGCACTTTCACCGCGGCCAGCATGGCTTCCAGGCTGCCCGCCTCAGCCATGCCGTCCAGGCACGCGTCCGCTTCGTCCCGAAGAGGATTGGGACTCGAGGCCGCGCTTCCGGCCACGCGACCGGCGAACGCAGCCAAGGCAGAAAGGGAGGCCGCCATGCCCTCCAACGTCTCCGCAACTGCTTTGCCGTCCATACCCACAGCATGCCAGCAGGCACCGACAAAAAACCCCGCTTCAAAGCCGCAGGCAGAGTCAGCCTTCCAGAATCTGCCTGATCCCGAACTCCCCGACGGCGAACATCCGCGGGTTATCGTCGGAGTTGCTCAGCATGGCGGTGGACAGGATGAGAGCCCAGCCGCGGGCCCTCAGCCAGGTGTCGCTGTCCGCTGCGGGGCCCAAGGCGTCCATGAAGCGTTGGCGGGCGCCGCCGTCGAACATCAGCCATCCCACGGCGAGATCGACAGCCGGGTCCCCTGCCCCGACGTCGCCGAAATCAATGACGCCGGCCAGGGAGCCGTCCTCCTCCAGAAGGATATTGCCCGGGTGGAGGTCCCCGTGGAGCATCATCGCCGGACCGTCCCAGGCTTCAGCGGCACAGGCCTGCGCCCACACGGCGCTAAGTGCTGCCGCCTGCGGGTAGCGTCCGCGGTCCGCGAGCCGTTCCACAACTGCAGAGTCACGGTCCGTCAGCGGGACGCCGCGGAAAGGATTCACCGGGACGCCGGTGTCGGCCGGCACGTGGAGGGACAGGAGGAAATCGGCCAGGCCCTCGGCGGCGGGCCCGCGGTCTGCAAGGCCGGCGTCGGCAGCGGCGGCACCGGGGACCCACCGCACGATGCTCCACGGCCAAGGAAAGTTCGACGTCGGCCGGCCGGCATGGACGGGGACAGGAACCGCAACCGGGGAGCGGCGGGCTATCTCGGGAAGGTAGCGCTGCTCATGCAGTATCAGCGGAACGGCCTCCTCCCGACGCGGCAGACGGACGGCCAGGTCGTCGCCGAGCCGGAATGTCGCGTTGTCCCAGCCATTCGCCACCCGCGCCAACGGACGGTCGCCGAGGTCGGGCCGCTGGTCCCGGACCAGGCCCTGGACGACGGCGTCACTCACTCCCAGCGTGGCTGGTGGCATTCCCGCCATTCAGTGATCCGCCTTCCGTGGTTCGTGCGATGCAGCCTGGTCCTTTCCATTGTCAGGTACGGACGGTGCGGCCCGCCTTGGGGCGCCATGCCAAGCGGACGACGGCGGGATATCCCGCCGTCGTCCGCTTGCGTTTGAGAACGGGCAGCGTTCTTACGGTGCCGGATCGGAGAACAGCCGGATCAGACCGTCGATTTCCCGGGCTGCCTCGGTAGGATGCCGGAAGTGCTGATGCGGCTCAATGCTGTACCGGGTGCGGCGTCCCACCCGGGAGCGCTGCAGGTATCCGCCGCTTTCGAGGTCCTTGAGGATCTGGAGGGCTGCCCGCGTCGTGATGCCCACCCGGCCGGCGATGTCCGCCACGCGGATTTCGGGGTCCGACGCCACCGCCAGCAGCACGTGCCCGTGGTTGGTGAGGAAGGTCCACCCGGCCCGCCCGGAGGCGGGCAGGCCGGGTGGGTATGCTTCCTCCGGATTCACGTCCGGACCGGCTTCTTGCCGGGGCGCCGCCACAGCGGTTCCAGTGCTTCAATCTCCTCGTCCGAGGCGGTTCCGAACGGCGGGTTCGGCGGCGCGGGGAGCGCGTGGCGTCCCTGCCCCCGGGTGGCCCAGAGGCTCGCCGCTATGGATATGCCGAGGATCGTGGCGATGACGGCCAGGGACACCGGGGTGGGGATGTAGTAGATGTCGATCTTGAGGAGCATCTTGATGCCGACCCAGATCAGGACGAGTGCAAGGCCGATCTTGAGGTAGATGAACCGGTGGATCAGGTCGGCCAAGAGGAAGTACATGGCCCGGAGCCCCAGGATCGCGAAGGCGTTGGCGGTGAAGACGAGGAATACTTCGTCGGTGACGGCGAAGATCGCCGGGATGGAGTCCACCGCGAAGATGATGTCCGTGACCTCCACCAGGACCAGGACGGCCAGCAACGGGGTGGCAAGCAGGGCGCCGTTCTTGCGGATCAGGAAGCGCTGGCCATGGAAGTCCTCGGTCATGGGCACCCGCCGCCGGAAGAGCGCCAGTGCCTTGGATTTCTCCGGGTCCAGGTGTTCGTTGCGGTGGCGGATCATCTGGACGCCGGTGTAGAGCAGGAAGGCCGCGAAGAGGTACAGCACCCATCCGGCGCTGGCGATGATCGCGGAGCCGGCCGCGATGAAGATCCCCCGGAACACCAGGGCGCCCAGCACGCCGAAGAACAGGACCCGGTGCTGGTACTCCCGGGGCACCGCGAAGTACGTGAAGATGATGGCCCAGATGAACACGTTGTCCACGGCGAGGGACTTCTCGATCAGGTAGCCGGCGAAGTACTGCTGGCCTAATTCGGCCCCGTAGATCCCCCACACCAGGGCACCGAAACCAACTCCGAAGGCAACCCAGACAGCCGACCACAGGGCCGCTTCCCGGACGCCAATCACGTGAGCCTTGCGGTGCGCGAAAAGGTCCACGGCCAGCATGAGGACAATGAAGCCAAGGACGGCCAACCAGGCCCATAGGGGAACATTCATGAGATAAACCCGCTTCCAGTCAGTTCAACCAACTGGAGGTCTTTCCCGGTCCTCTGGGGACCTGTCCCGCCGGGCCGTTCAGGGACGGCCGGACTGACGACGGAACATTTGGGGGATACTCCCCTCCGTACCGAATAGTGAAACACATTTCACCTGTTGCGGCAATGGGTGGGCTTGGGCTTCTCAGGCCGGGGGACTCGGCTGGACGTGGAGGGTTTCCAGATAGTCGTCGTCGTACTTGTCGTCCCGCACGTCGTCATTCGGGAAACCACCGGGAAGGGTGCCCTGATTCAGGCCGGCCAGAAGGATGTGCTCAAGCCCCGGTTCGGTGTTCAAGGCGGTTGCCTGGACGGTTTCGGAGGCCACGCCGGGTATTTTTGCGTTGGCCATTTCATCGATGCCGGCCACGCTGGCTGCGACCAGTAAAAACGCCGCGACGGCGGCCAGCCCGGGAACTGTTCTCCTTCTCCATGCGCTCATACCCTCATCGTGGTCTGCGCGCATGGGAACGAGGCACCGTTTGCCTATGGGCAGGCTGTGAAAGGCCAGCACAGTACGACGGCGGGAGGACGACGGCGGGCGGTCCCGCCGTCGTGGTTTGACGGGAAGGCCCGCTGTTGTTCACAGTAAGTCAGTGCTCTTGAACGTTGAACAAAGCGCCCCGGGCACTCCCGCCCCCGGCACACGGCCGCGGAAGCGGCAGATTGCGGCCCTCCTCGGTTTCCTGGCGTTGTCCTGGGCGGTGTCCCTGCTGGGCTCCCTGCCGATCAGGATGAACAGTGCCTGGTATGCGGCCGCGGACAAGGCGCCGTGGACCCCGCCGGGGTGGATGTTCGGCTCGGCCTGGCTGATGCTGTACGCGGCCATGGCGGTGGCGGCGTGGCTGGTGTGGCGGCAGCAGCGCTTCCCGCGCAGGGAGGCGCTCAAGGTGTACGGCGGCCTGATGCTGCTGAACCTGTCGTGGCCGCTGATGTTCTTCGGCATGTACCCGATGCTGGGGACGGCCGCCCTGTGGCTGGCGCTGCTCGTGATTGCAGCCCACGCCGTGATCGCCACCTTCGCCGTGCTGCACTTCGGGCCGATCAGTACGACGGCGGGAGTGCTGATGCTGCCCTACGTTTCGTGGCTAGTGTTCTCGGGGAGCCTGAACCTGTACGCCGCCCTGAACAACTAAGGCCCGCCTCCCGGTCCGGATGTTGGCTGTTGTAGGGTCTGGCGGTATGGCATTGCAACTCGTTCAGGTGAATTTCAAGGCCCGGGATGACGCAGCGCTCGGCCGGTTTTGGGCGGAGGCGCTCGGCTGGGGTGTTTCCAGCGAAGGGCCCGGAGTGACCAACGTTGAACCCGTGGGCTTCGTCTGGCCGGACCCCGCCGCCGTGTGCGTCGATGTGGTCACCGTCCCGGACCCCGAGACGGTCAAGTACCGCGCGCACCTCGATCTCGCCACCACCTCCGCTGCCCATCAGGCGGAGCTGGTCGCGCGGCTGAAGGAGCTTGGAGCGACGCCGGCCGACGTGGGCCCGGGTGATGCGCCGTGGACGGCCCTGGCCGACCCGGAGGGCAACCTGTTCCGGGTGCTGGAACCCCGGTCGATCTACCGGGACACCGGGCCGATTGCCGCGGTGGTGGTCAACTGTGCGGACCCGCGGGCCATGGCCAGGTTCTGGAGCGAGGCGATGGACTGGACCCTGCACGAGGTGACTGACGATCATGCGAGGCTGCGTTCGGCCAAGGGTGTGGGACCGTATCTCGAGTTCCTACGGATTCCCGTTTTGAAGACCGTTTGCGGCCGCGTCCATCTCGACCTGATGCCGTACCCCGGCGATGATCAGGCAGCAGAGGTGGCCCGCCTGCGGGCTCTTGGCGCCACTGATGCCGACGTCGGCCAGGGCGACGTGCCATGGGTGTGCCTCGCCGACTCTGAGGGCAACGAGTTCTGCGTCCTCGCCCCGCGGTGACGCGGGGTGGCTCGGCTGGCGTCGCTGATGCGAGGTCCCGGAGCCACGCTGAACTAAACCACGCCACTTAGCCACCCAAATGTCGAAAATGTTCACCAACGCCTCTTGCTAAAACCATGCCTACATTTCGGTTAGATCCGGCCTCGCTGCGCTACGGTTGGCAGCACCAACATTTTTCAAGGGGGACAAATGGAGTTTTCAGAAAAACTTTCGGCTCTGGCAGCAAAGGTGCGTCAGCAGCGAGGTGTGATCCAAACCGAGGAGGCTACAAAGAATGCCTTTGTCATGCCCTTCATTTCCACAATTCTTGGTTACGACGTCTTCAATCCCATGGAAGTCGTTCCAGAGTTCATCGCGGATGTAGGTCTCAAGAAAGGCGAGAAGATCGACTACGCCATCGTCAAGGACGGCGAAGTCCAGATCCTGATCGAGTGCAAAAAGTCCACGGAACCAGTGAAGATCGAGCACGCGTCTCAGCTTTTTCGGTACTTTGCCGTCACGAACGCCAGAATCGCTATCCTGACCAACGGCGAGGTGTACCAGTTCTTCACGGACCTCGATGCACCAAACCGCATGGACGAAAAGCCGTTTCTCGTACTCGATTTGAGCGATATTGATGAGTCCCTCATCCCGGAACTGCAGAAGCTATCCAAGGACGTCTTTGATCTCGATTCGATCATCAGTGCCGCTGGAGAATTGAAATACATCGGTGAACTCAAGAGGACTTTGGCGGCTCAATTCAAGGAGCCGGAGGATGAGTGGGTCAAGTTCCTCACTGGTCGCGTTTATCCGGGCCCTTACACGCAGAAAGTCCGTGAACAATTCACAGCCTTGGTAACCAAGGCGTCCAAGCAGTTCCTGAACGACCAGGTGAACGAGCGCCTAAAGAAAGCCCTCGGCGCCCCCAGCTTCCCGCAAAGTGACGACGCCACGGCGGCGGCCACCGTCACCAGCGCTCCTGTGGCCGAAGCTGACTTGGCCGAGGCGGATGGTTTGGAAACAACACTGGAGGAAATCGAGGGCTACCAGATCGTCCGGGCAATCGTCTGCAGCGAAGTGAAGCCCGCTCGCGTGGTCCAGAGGGACGCCAAGTCCTATTTCGCGGTGTTGCTGGACGACAACAACCGAAAGCCGATTGCGCGCCTGCACTTCAACCGTACGCAGAAGTACATCGGAATCTTCGACGTCAACAAAGAAGAGACCCGGGTGCCTATTGGCTCGCTGGAAGAAATCTACGAGCACACAGAAGCCCTGCGGGCGAGCGTCAAGAGTTACCTGTGATCGAGCCGGCAAGGGGCTAAAACTTCCCTTGCAACTAAGCACACCGACGAGCGGACGACGGCGGTACTTCCCGCGGTCGTCCGCTCTCGGCGAGTGCCGCTCCCCTACGCTGCCGACCAGCCAGCGACGGAGGACGTCATCGACAGCATTCAGACGATGAGTGCACCACGACTGAGCCAGACCTCAACCGGATTGACAAGGAAGACCATGACCGATGGAGAACCCGTGAGGCCAGCCGCTAGGGATCGAAAGCGGCACCAGCCCGTACACGATGAGGGCCTGAATTCGCTTGCCTATCTATTTCCAGACGTAGCAGCGGAATGGGACCTGGCAAAGAACGCCTTTTCCCCGGCGTACGTCCGACCGCGGAGCAACCGCCGCATCTGGTGGCTTTGCAGCAATGGCCACTCGTGGCAAGCTACCCCCGATGTGCGAACCAAGGGCCACGGCTGCGCCGCATGCAAGGGCACGAAAGCCACACCTGAAAACAACCTCGTTGTCGCCCGACCAGACCTCATACCCACCTGGCATCATCAGCGGAACAAAACCGAACTGCGTGTGGGCCCGACCGATGTACTGCCCCAGTCGAACAAGAAGGTCTGGTGGATCTGCCCGAAGAATTCTGGGCATGAGTACCAAGCATCCCCTGCTGAACGGTTCCGGGGTAGGGGCTGTCCCTACTGCGCGGGAAAGCGGGTTGACTCATCAAACAGCGTCGCAAGCCGGAGTCCAATCCTGGCCGCCGAGTGGGATCCGGCCAACACCAGGGGTCCCGAACATGTGGCAGCTGGCAGCGACTACGCAGCCGACTGGATATGCCGGAAGGACAGCTCACATAAGTGGACCGCCGCAGTAAGCTCCCGGCCAGCAAACGGGGCCGGTTGCCCATTCTGCGACGGCAAGCGCCCAACGGAGCGCAACCGTCTGGACTTGAACAGTCCAACGCTGGCAAGCCAGTGGCACCCCACCAGGAACGAGGGCTTAACCCCGGCAGACGTAACCACGGGAAGCAATAGGCTTGCATGGTGGGTCTGCCCCCAGGACAGCACGCATGTGTGGTCCGGTCAAGTGCGTGCGCGTGCCCTCGACGGCGATGGCTGCAAATGGTGTGCACCGACCTTGCGCTCCCGGACCGATGTCGCACTCGCGTGTGAGTTCGCTGCTGTGTTCCCAAATGACGTGGATCCCGTGCGGCAGGAACGTCTCGAGCTTGGCCACAACAGGCCCCACACCGTTGATGTCTTAATCAAGTCGCTGCGCATTGTCATCGAGTTCGACGGTTCTTACTCCCACAAAGGGCACGAGCAGCGTGACCTGTCAAAAACAGAGCGTCTTCGCGAAGCCGGATACAGGGTGGTGCGCATCAGGGAGGAACCCTTAGCGTTGCTGGATCCGCTGTACGACGTGAGCATCGAACAGATCAGGGTGCCAGAGGTTAAGTCCATGACCGACAAGGTCCTGCGTCGCATGACTCATCTAGGGTGGGTTTCCCCTGATGTGATCAGTCCCTACCTTGCATCACGCGAGCCGCAGGCAGCAGAACGGGCTAAGAAGATCTATGATTCCTTGGCCCCTTCCGAACGCTTCGTCCCGTTGAGCGTCAAGGCAAGAAGAAGCCAGGAATCGGCAGAAGGCAGCACCGCTGGCACGCTCATCTAATCTGTGATCCAGCAAAAGAACGTCGCCGCGCTTCCATGCGGTTTGTCGGAGAGCTCCTGACGTGCCCCAGACCCCCCGCTCCCGCGCCTGTCGTCCGCAGCCAGCCTCACAACGTGGCGGCTTCTTCCTCCGCCAATCGGATCAATCGGAGTTCGTCCTCCACGGCGCGGGTGGGCCAATAGTCCCTGGCCAGCTCGTTTGCCCGGGTGAGGTCTGCTGCCGGGAAGAGCTTGCCGAGCAGTCCGGCCGCCTGAAGCAGGGCGATCAGCACTGTAGTCCTGACATCGGGCCCCTTAGGCTCAGGCTTGGCGGCAGGCTTCGCAACATCAGGCTTCGTGGAACCGGAAGCCGCGGCATCGGCCGCAGTGGCATCAGGCACCGCAGCAATAGCAGCCCCGGCTTCAGGGGCCTCGAGATCGGCCGGCGCACCGCTGAGTGCCGCTTCGATCTTTTTCAGGAGCGCCGCCTCCGCAGCGTGGTCCTTCTCGCGGTACCGCACGGCCCGGAACCGGCCCAGGTGCTTTTCGCCGACATGTTCCACGATGCCCTGTGCCGCCATGCCCTCATAGACACGCCGCACTTCGGCGCGGCCCTCCAATATGGCGACCCACCCCTTCGGAGTGTGGGGCCGGGATTTGCCGCGGATGAGTTCCAACTCGTACTGGAAGTCCGTTTGAGGGACGGTCCCGGTGGCCCTGACGTGCTTTCCCTGCAGCTCGATCGCACCGAGCAGCGCCAACTCGGCCAATATTGCCCCTGCCACAGTGGTCCTGAGTGCGAACACCGGCACTTCAGGTTTGCCGTTGTTGTCGTTCGTAGCCAAGAGAAGGAAAGCCTGGGGAAGGCTCAGTTCCACCGTTTGAGCTGATTGAGCGTCCATAGCATCATGGTGGCCCTGTTGGGCTGGCACCACAATGACGAACTACGAGCGGCGACGTCAACGTCAGCGGGAACGCCGTCAGCGAGCCCCGGCGGTGCTGCTCAGGTGCCCGGAGTCCGCTGTCCGCACGTCACGCAGGCTGGCCTGGCACTCAGCCGCACGTCCTGCTACATCGCCGTGAACGGCAGACGTAATTGCCTCCACAACAGCGATTTGTCCGGTCGTGTCGGGGACGCCTGGAAATTGCACCTGCGGGGCCTCAACCGCGGCCACCGGCGAATCGTCCGTGGCACGCATGCGAAGAATCGCGATGGCGGAAATAAGGCACCAGGCAATGTTCGTGACCACGGAGGGCCACGCTTCGTGGACCGCACCATTGACGATGAAGGCGCATGCACCGATGAGGTTAGCCACCTGGAAGCGCTTGCCGGCCTTCAACCAACCCATGGAGACAGACAGGTATGCCGACAGGATCAGAACGGCCCCCGACCAACCTGCGATTTCCCACAGCAGTTCCATGATGTCCTTTCGAAGTGATGCCCGGCTGCCGTCCGCTGGCGGAATGAAGATGGCGGGCTATGCGTGTGCTTGGAGGTCCGGCCCGGATGTCCCCCGCGGGCCTGTCATTTCAACAGCAATTATGGGCACGGCCCACCTTTAGAGCAATTGCATTCCACTGAAGACCTGGTTTAGAAATACTTAACATGGACATCGATCCGCGCCGGTTGCGCGTTCTTCTTGCAATTGCTCGTACGGGCGGCGTGCTGGCAGCCGCGGACGAGCTGGGACTTACGCCCTCGGCCGTCTCACAGCAGCTCACCAAATTAGAGGACGAGACGGGGCACGCCCTGGTGGTGCGCACACCCAAGGGCTCAGTTTTGACACCCGCCGGCTTGGCAGTTGCCGAAGCAGGCGAGGAGATTGAACGCGCACTCAGTGTTGCCCGCGCCCGAATCGAAGGCGGGGCCAAGGTCGCAGGAGTCGTGCGCGTGGGCGGATTCACCAGCTTCGTCCGGACGGTGGTGATCCCGCGCCTGCCCGAGTGGCGCACCCAGTACCCGCAATTAGCGATCAGGATCGTTGAGGACGACTTCCCTGCCTTGATGCGGCTGTTACGTCAGCGCCAGCTCGACGCCGTCGTGGTTGAGCTCGACTCGACGACCGCCGAGCAACGTTCACTTTCCGCCGGAATGATCGAAGAGCCACTACTTGACGAGCCCTGGAAGCTGGTGGTTCCCTCGGGTGCCCTGCTCACCACCGAGAACGTTGATCTTGCCGGGCTGCCATTTCCGTGGCTCGGCGTCGAGCCGTCCGCCGCCAACGCGGCGGTGCTTGGTCGCCTTCGCCAGTCAACGGGTGCCCGGATGGAGACTGTCCATCAGTATCAGGACACGCTGACCGCCCTCGCACTCGTGGCTGCGGGCGAGGGTATTGCGATCGCACCCACCCTGGCGTTGAGCGGCGTCCGCCATGACGGGGTGGATGTCCTGGACGTCCCCGGATTGGGCACGCGACGCATCGTCCTGCGACGGTTCGACCGGCGGCGGTCAGCCAACATGCCCGTGGACACAGTCGCGCGCCTCCTACGGGAATCGGCGGCAGCGTTCGACACCCGGTCGACATCCTGACCGGAGCTGCCGGGCCGGGACGTCGGCCTCACCCCTAACCGGTCGCAGAGGCAATCCGGACGACGGCGGGACGTCCCGCCGTCGTCCGCTTCGGTCATGCGGCGCCCCCCGAAAGTGCACTCGTTGCAGGTTAGGCAATAGTCTGGCCAGATGGGGACCAATGCCGTGAACTCCGGCGAACAGGTGGACAGGCAGTCGCGCATTCTTGAGGCGGCGCTGGATCTGCTGTCCCGCCATGGGATTTCGGGGGTGAGCATGCGGGCCGTGGCCCGCGAAGCCGGCGTCGCGCTCGGCCTGGTGAACTACTACTACGACGACAAGACCAGCCTGATACGGGCCGCCCTGCGCCGGGTCGATGAGCACGACCTTCTGCTCGTGGCACCCGACCCGTCGTCGGATCCGGAGGAGCAGCTGCGCAAGGCCCTGCGGCGAGTGGCGGCCGCCGACCTGCTGACCACCCGCTACCTGTCCCTGCGCCTGCACCTCTGGGCGCTGGCCCAAGCTGACGAAGGCTACGCGCAGATCAACGCCGAGGCGTTCGACCGCTATCTCAACGGCCTTGCCGCGCTGGTTTCCAACGCCCAGCCCGCTCTTTCCTGGGAGGCGTGCCGGGGGCGGGCCGCGGACATTGTCGTTATCCAAAACGGCATGTGGCTGACGGCGCTTCTGGGCATTGATGAGGCCTCCATCCAGCGAAGCATCGCCCGCACGGAGCAAATCGCCTTCGCACCTCTTCAGGACCACACCGCTTAGGACCACGGGCTGCACGAGTCCCGAACCACCAGCATCGGGCGGATTAAGCACCCTCCGTAGCATTGAACAACTGTTCAAGAAAGTATTGAACACTCGTTCAATCTGCATTACTGTCCCTCGTATGACTTACGCCACACCAGCCCATGACGTCGTTCGAATCGTGAAAACCGAGACAGCATCCACCCTGTTCATCAACGGTGCCTGGGAGCCGGCCGCCTCCGGCACTGTCCGCGAAATACACAACCCCGCCGACGGCGAGTTGGTGGCCACAGTGTCGGAGGCCGGCCGGGAGGACGCCGAGCGCGCCATCTCCGCAGCCCGCGCCGCCTTCGACTCCGGTGTCTGGTCCTCCGTCCCCGCACCCGAACGCGGCACCTTCCTGCTCAAGGTCGCCGCCGGACTGCGCGAACGCCGGGAAAAGTTCGCCCGGGCGGAATCACTGGACACCGGCAAGCGCATGGTCGAAAGCCGGATCGACATGGACGACATTGCCGCCTGCTTCGAGTACTTCGGCAGGCTCGCCGGGCAGCAGGCGGGCCGCATGGTCGACGCCGGTAACCCCGCTGTCGTCAGCAAAATCGTCTACGAACCCGTGGGCGTCTGCGGCCTGATCACGCCGTGGAACTACCCCCTGCTCCAGGCGGCATGGAAAATCGCGCCCGCACTGGCCGCCGGCTGCACTTTCGTCCTCAAGCCCTCCGAGCTGACCCCGTCCACAGCCATCCTGGCCATGCAGCTGCTGCAGGACCTCGGCCTGCCGGACGGCGTCGCCAACCTCGTCACCGGTGCCGGCGCACAGGCGGGCGCACCGCTCTCGGAACATCCCGACGTCGACCTCGTCTCCTTCACGGGCGGGCTGGAAACCGGCAAGCACATCGCGGCGGCCGCCGCCGGCACCGTCAAGAAGGTGGCGCTGGAGCTTGGCGGCAAGAACCCCAACGTGGTGTTCGCGGACGCGGACTTCGACGCCGCCGTCGACAATGCCCTGAACGGCGCCTTCGTCCACTCCGGGCAGGTCTGCTCCGCCGGGGCGCGGCTGGTGGTGGAGGAATCCATCGCCGAACGCTTTGTGGATGAGCTGGTCCGCCGGGCCGAGGGCGTCCGGATCGGCGGCCCGTTTGACGACGCCGCCGAAACCGGGCCGCTGATTTCCGCGGCCCACCGGGACAAGGTCCACGCCTATGTCCAGCGCGGCATCCAGGAGGGTGCGCGGCTGCGGACCGGCGGCGCGGCGCCGCAAGGAGAAAAGTACGACGGCGGTTTCTACTACCAGCCCACCGTCCTGGACCGCGTCCAAAGGGGAATGTCGGTGGTGGTGGACGAGGCGTTCGGCCCCGTGGTCACCGTGGAGACGTTCCGCACCGAGGATGAAGCCGTAGCCACTGCCAACGACACCATCTACGGCCTGGCCGGGGCGGTCTGGACCCAGGACGCCGGCAAGGCGCAGCGCGTGGCATCCCGGCTGCGGCACGGCACCATCTGGATCAACGACTACCACCCCTACCTCCCCCAGGCCGAGTGGGGCGGCTTCGGCCAGTCCGGCGTCGGCCGCGAGCTGGGCCCCACGGGCCTGGCCGAATACCAGGAAGCCAAGCACATCTACCAGAACACCAGCCCGCAGGTCACCGGCTGGTTCGCGGACCACGGCAAGGAGAACTAAATGCACTTCGACACCATTGAGGACCTCGGCGAGCGCGGGTTCGACTACGTCGTGATCGGCGGCGGATCCGCCGGGGCGGCCGTTGCCGCGAGGCTGAGCGAGGACCCGGACGTGTCCGTGGTCCTGGTGGAAGCAGGACCCGATGACCGCAACCTGCCCGAAATCCTGCAACTGGACCGCTGGATGGAGCTGCTGGAATCCGGCTACGACTGGGACTACCCGGTGGAGCCGCAGGAAAATGGCAACTCCTTCATGCGCCACGCCCGTGCCAAAGTGATGGGCGGGTGTTCCAGCCACAACTCGTGCATCGCCTTCTGGGCCCCGCGCGAGGACCTGGACGAGTGGGAGTCCAAGTACGGAGCCGCAGGCTGGAACGCCGATGCCGCCTGGCCGCTTTACCAGCGGCTGGAAACCAACGAGGACGCCGGCCCGGACGCGCCGCACCACGGGGACTCAGGCCCCGTGCACCTGATGAACGTGCCCCCGGCGGACCCAGCCGGCGTGGCGCTTCTGGACGCCTGTGAGCAGGCCGGCATCCCCCGCGCGAAGTTCAACACGGGTAGAACCGTCATCAACGGCGCCAACTTCTTCCAGATCAACCGCCGCGCGGACGGCACCCGGTCATCCAGCTCCGTCTCCTATATCCACCCGATCATCGAACGCCCCAACTTCACCCTGCTGACAGGCCTCCGCGCCCGCCAGCTCGTATTCGACGCGGACAAGCGCTGCACCGGCGTGGACGTGGTGGACTCTGCGTTCGGCCGGACCCACCGGCTCTCCGCCCACCGCGAGGTCATCCTGTCCACCGGCGCCATCGACTCCCCGAAGCTGCTGATGCTATCCGGCATCGGCCCGGCAGCGCACCTCGCCGCGCACGGCATCGAGGTGCTGGTGGACTCCCCCGGCGTGGGCGAGAACCTGCAGGACCACCCCGAAGGCGTGGTCCAGTTCGAGGCCAAGCAGCCCATGGTGCAAACATCCACCCAGTGGTGGGAAATCGGCATCTTCACCCCCACCGAGGATGGCCTGGACCGCCCGGACCTGATGATGCACTACGGCTCCGTCCCGTTCGACATGAACACCCTGCGGCACGGCTACCCAACCACGGAGAACGGCTTTTCCCTCACCCCGAACGTCACGCACGCCCGCTCCCGCGGCACCGTCCGGCTGCGCAGCCGCGACTTCCGCGACAAACCGATGGTGGACCCGCGCTACTTCACCGATCCCGAAGGGCACGACATGCGCGTCATGGTGGCCGGCATCCGCAAGGCACGGGAAATCGCCGCCCAGCCCGCCATGGCCGAGTGGACCGGCCGCGAGCTCTCGCCCGGCGTCGAGGCGCAGACGGACGAGGAGCTGCGGGAGTACATCCGCAAGACCCACAACACCGTGTACCACCCGGTGGGCACGGTCCGGATGGGTGCGGCCGACGACGGGATGTCACCGCTGGATCCCGAACTCCGGGTCAAGGGCGTCACCGGCCTTCGCGTGGCGGATGCCTCGGTGATGCCTGAACACGTCACCGTAAACCCCAACATCACTGTCATGATGATCGGCGAGCGCTGCGCCGATCTCATCCGCGCCGGCCGCGCCGGCGGCGCTGCAAGGAAAGAGGAGGAGCTCAGCCCGTCCTTCGCCTGAGAGGCGAGTTCCGGAGGCTATTGATTTCACCCGTGTCCAATGGCGGCCGCGGGGTGCATCGTCGTACTTTTCTGACATAGGAGTTCACATTTTGGAACCCAGCAAGAGTATTGATTCAAGCGGCATGGACGAATTTGGCTATACCCAGACCCTGGACCGGAGCATCGGCAAGTTTGCCAGCTTCGCAGCAGGTGTCAGCTACATCTCCATCCTCACCGGTGTTTTTCAACTGTTCTACTTCGGTTTTTCCATGGCCGGCCCGGCGTACGCCTGGTCCTGGCCCATCGTGTTCGTCGGCCAACTGATGGTGGCGCTGTGCTTTGCCGAGCTGGCCGGGCGCTACCCCGTGGCCGGATCGGTCTACAACTGGGCCAAGCGGCTCTCGTCGGGAACCTCATCCTGGCTGGCGGGCTGGCTGCTCCTGCTCTCCTCCATCGTGGCGCTGGGCTCCGTGGCACTGGCCCTGCAGCTCACCCTGCCCCAGCTCTGGTCCGGTTTCCAGTTCGTCGGTGACGGCACCGGGCCCTACGACTTCGCCATGAACGGCGTGGTGCTGGCCACCGTCATGATCACCATCTCCACCCTCATCAACGCCTTCGGTGTAAAGCTGATGACCAGGATCAACAGCATCGGCGTCTTCGTGGAGCTGACCGCGGCCGTGCTGCTGATCCTCGCGCTGGGCTGGCACGTGGTGCGGGGGCCCGAGGTCTTCTTCGACACCGCCGGCTTCGGCGAAGGGCACGACCTTGGCTTCTTCGGCGTCTTCCTCATCGGCGCCATGGCGTCCGGCTACGTCATGTACGGCTTCGATACCGCCAGCTCGCTCGGGGAGGAGACGAAGGACCCCAAGCGCACGGCCCCCAAGGCCATCCTGCGCGCCGTCACAGCCTCGTTCCTGCTGGGCGGCCTGATCCTGCTGTTTGGCATCCTGGCCGCACCGGACCTGGCCGATCCCAAGGTGGGAGCTGCCGACGGCGGGCTGCAGTACATCGTGCTCTCCGTCCTGGGCGGACCTTTCGGCAAGGCCTTCCTGGCATGCATCGTGGTGGCCGTGGTGGTCTGCACGCTGGCTGTCCACGCCGCCGCCATCCGTATGATGTTCGCCATGGCACGGGACAACAACCTGCCGTTCAGCCGGCAGCTCAGCAGGGTGGATCCGGTCCGCAGGACGCCCAAGATCGCGGCGATCGTGATCGGCGTCATGGCCGTCATTCCGCTGCTGGTCAACGTGATGCAGCCGGCCATCTTCACCATCATGTCCAGCATCAGCATCGTCCTGATCTATCTGTCCTACCTGCTGGTCACTGTTCCGTTGCTGCGCAACCGGCTGCTGAAGAAGTGGCCACTGCAGGATCAGCAGTCCGAAGCCGGGTTCAGCCTTGGCAAATGGGGTCTGCCGGTGAACATCCTCGCGGTCTTCTGGGGCGGTGCCATGACACTGAATCTGGTCTGGCCTCGGCCGGAGATCTACAACTCGGTGCCGCCGTTCGAGTGGTACCTGCAGTGGGGCGGCGTGATCTTCGTGGGCGCCGTGATCATTGGCGGGACCCTGCTCTACCGTCTGAAGATCCGCCACCAGACCGGGGTGCTGGCCGAGCACGCCGCGGCAGTCGCAGCACATCCGTCGTCGGGCGCTGCGCAGTACGAATCAGCACAGCACGAAGCCCCGGAGGATGCGCTCGCAGTCAAGATGGCCGGGTCGGAAGCTTAGTAACGCCCCCGGAAGGGTCGACGACGGCACTCACCCGAGCGCCGTCGTCGACCCTTTTGTTTTAATCGGGGACCTGCCCGCTGCCCTGTGACGTCACACAACGTGACGGCATCCCGATCCGGAGAGGCCACGCCCTACCCTTGACATGTGACTTTGACTAAGATCCGCACTGCCGCCGCGAGCTCCCTCGCCGCCGCAGGTCTCCTGTTTACCCTCGCCGCCTGTTCCACGCCGGCCGCCACCCAGCCCACCACCTCCGCGCCGGCCTCAGCAACGTCTTCATCCAGCGCCGCCGCATCCACCGACGGCGAGACCTGCACCGGCGTGAAGGTCATCGTCGATTCGGGCGCCCTGAAGCAGGATGCCGCTGATACGTCCGTTTGTGTGCCCGCGGACGCGCCAATCCTCGCTTCCAAGGCGCTCGAAGAGGCAGACGTGGAAACCGAAGGCACCACTCAGTACCCCAACGAACTGGTGTGCCGGGTGAACGGTGTGCCCGCTGCGGACTTCGACATTACGCACAAGGAGGGCACGTACCGCGAAGAATGCCAGGGCATGCCCGCCGCCTTCGCCTACTGGGCACTCTGGGTCAAGCCGGCCTCCGGTGACTGGGCCTACGCCCAGGAGGGCCTCGCCACCTTGAAGGTGAGCCCCGGCGAGAGCCTGGAACTGCTCTTCACGGTCGACGGCGAACCGGCCGCCCCCGCGGCATGACCTTCCGGCCCGCGCCATTACGCGCCGCGGCGGCCCTCGCCGTCGTCTTCATCGTGGCGCGGGTCATCTACCGCATCCTTTTCAACGGGGCGGGCATCGGCGAGCCGGTCCTGCTCGACCTGCCGGCCATTCGCCTGCCTGCCCCGTACGCCCATGTGGTTTTCCTCGGCCCGGTCAGCGGACCCGGGCTGTGGGCGGCGGTCCTGTCCGCCCTGCCGATTGCCGCGATGCTCCTCGGTTTCGGCGTGCTCAACGCGTTTGTGGACGTGGCCCGCGGCTTTGTCCACCTGGCCCGCCGCGGCCCCATGCAGGGCATCGGGCGGATGCTGGTGGTGGCCTGGGCGGCGCTCCCCGCACTGTCCGACGCCGTCACCTCCGTCCGCCTGGCGTTCCGGCTGCGGGGTGAACGCTTCGGCCCCCGCGCCCTGGTGCCCGTCCTCGAGCGCACCCTTGAGCACGCGGGCAGGGTTGCCGCGGCTCTGGAGCTGCGCGGCTTCGGGAGCCGGGCAGGGCACCGGCCCGGGAACGACGACGGCGGCCCGCTTCAGGTGCGCGACGCCCAGTTCCGCATCGGCGACGCGCAGGTCAGCGTCCCTGACTTCACACCGCGGAGCGGGTCCATCACGGTGATCACCGGGCCCACGGGATCCGGCAAGTCCACCATCCTGCGCGGCATCGCCGGGCTCCTCTCCCACGTGGACGGCGGAGACATCTCCGGCACCGTGCGTGTATCCGGATTGGACCGCGCCACCACGCCGCCGCGCGATACCGCCCAAGCCGTCGGCGTCGTCCTGCAGAATCCCCGCGCCGCCTTCGCCACCACCCGGGTCCGCGACGAAATCTCCCTTGCCCTTGAGCTTCGCGGCGTGGCGTCCGGGGCCGCCAAGGCCCGGGTGCTGGAGTTGGCGGAGCGCATCGGCGTGACGGCACTCTTGGACCGGAACGTCAGCACCCTCTCCGCGGGCGAGGCAACACTCGTGGCCATCGCCGCTGCGGTGGTGGAAGATCCGGCCCTGCTCCTGGTAGACGAGCCCCTGGCCGACCTCGACACCACAGCCCGCAGGCACGTCATCGCCGTGCTCAACACCCTGGCCCGCGACGCCGGCGTCTGCGTCATCGTGGCGGAGCACCGGGCGTCAGCGCTCGTCCCCGTTGCCGATTCCTGGTGGACCATCGACGGCGGCACCTTGATCCCAACAGCAGGGGTCCCGGCGTCGTCGGCCTCGGCGCCGGTCGAAGCCCGCCACCTCACTTCTCCGCCAGCTGATATCGCCCCGGCGCTGACGGCGACCAACCTCACCGTCCACCGCAAGGGCTCCCCGCTGGTGCGCGACGCGTCCCTGACCCTGCACCGCGGTGAGGTGGTGGCGCTGGTGGGTCCGAACGGGGCCGGGAAGTCGTCCCTCCTGGTGGCGCTCGCCCTGGGTGAGGGTGCGGTGAGCGAAGGAACGGTCAATGCAGGAAAGCGCGACGGCGGCACGGTCGACGGCGGGCGCGTCGCCCTGGTGCCGGACGCCTCGGACGACCTGTTCACTCGGGATACGGTCGCGGGCGAGCTCCGCGCGGCCGAACGTCGCCTTGCGCGCCGAAAGAACGGCGGACAGCCCAGGCCCGGATCTGCGGCGTCACACTTTGCCCGTTTGCGGGGAGACGTCCGGATTCCCATTGGGCACGAGCATCCCCGGGACCTCTCCGCAGGCGAGCGCAGGGTCCTTGCCATCGCGCTGCAGACCATGGACGATCCTCAGGTGCTCCTGATCGATGAGCCGACGCGCGGACTCGATCCTGCGGCGCGCACAGCAGTCTCGGCCGCGCTGCGGGCTGTAGCGGAATCCGGCGCGGCGGTTCTGATCGCCACGCACGACCTCGACTTTGCCCACAGCCTTGGCGCCCGGATCCTACCGATGCGTGACGGCGTCGCGCCTTCCTCTGCACCGGCCAATGCCCCGGAACCGCCCCTCCCGCTCCCCCGGACGGCGGGCCCCGGACTGGCACCAAGGGTCACCGGAGAACGGACAGGCTCGCAGGGCGCGGAAAAACGGCGCCGCATCCGGATACCGCGGGGCGCCGAGCTCGCCGTCCTCGCAGCCGCAAACGTTCTGGCCCTGGCAGCATTCTGCTGGCCGCTGCTCGCTGCGGCCTTCCCGGAGGATGCCGCCGCGGCCCTCCCCTACGCGGCGCTGGCCATTGCGCCGCTCGCCGCGGTCGCCATCGTCGTGTCCATGGACGGCTCGGTCCGCTCGGCACACACGGTGGCTTTGCTTGGTGTGCTGGCGGCAGTAGGTTCGGCGGTGCGGGTGGCCAGCACGGGCGTCGGGGGCGTGGAGGCGGTCTTTATCCTGCTGATCCTGGCCGGCCGGGCCTACGGTGCCCGGTTCGGCATGCTTCTCGGCGCCGCCACCATCGCCCTCTCCAGCGCCTTGTGGGGCGGCCTCGGGCCGTGGACGCCATTCCAGCTGTTCGCCTGCGCGTGGGTGGGCGCGGGGGCCGGCCTGCTCCCCCGCCGGGTGCGGGGCAAGGCGGAACTGTGGATGCTGTGCGGCTACGGCGTGCTGGCGTCCTACCTGTTCGGCCTGCTGACCAATCTGTGGTTCTGGCCCTTCGCAGTCGGCGCCGGCACCGGCATTTCCTACGTGCCCGGCGCGCCGCTGGGCACCAACCTCAGCAGCTTCCTGCTGTACTCGCTGTTGACGTCGACGGCGGGCTGGGACACCCTGCGTGCCATCACCACCATCGTCGGAATCGCTGTGGTGGGGCGGGCCATTCTCGCCGCGCTCCGGCGGGTGAAGCCGGTCTCCGGCATGGTTCCTGGACCCGGCGGGCAGGCCGTGCAGGCTCAATCCGACCAGGACAGGGACCGGCTACACATTGGAGTTTGAGGACACCCGACACAGGTCCCTGTCGGGGAGTCGCGTAAGCCGCGTCGCCCGCAATGGGCTGAACGGACGTCGCCTTGAAGGTCATAGTACGGGGATCCCTAGGATTCGCTATTCCCGGTGGATAGTCTGGGACAGGACGCCACCCGATGTAGGGTCAGTGAGAATGTGAAAGAAGGAGTTGCTGCGGTAATAGGCCGGAACAATGTCACCATATCGGGCCGGGATGACGGGCCTGTGATGATGTTTGCCCACGGTTTCGGCTGCGATCAGGCTATGTGGCGGAAGCTGCTGCCCTATTTCGTTGATGATTACCGGCTGGTGCTTTTTGACCATGTTGGTGCAGGACACTCTGACATCAGCGCCTACGACTGGGAGAAGTACGGGTCCCTCAACGGGTACGCTTCGGACCTGCTGGAGATTTGCGCCGCTCTTGACCTTGAGGACGTCATCCTGGTGGGCCACAGTGTCAGCACGATGATCGCCGTGATCGCCGCTGTGCAGGACCCCAACCGTTTCTCCCGCCTGGTTCTGCTTGCTCCTTCGCCCCGTCATACGGATGACCCGTACGACGGATACGTGGGCGGCTTTTCGCGGGAAGACATCGAGGGCCTGCTGGCATCTCTGGACAGCGACTATTTCGCGTGGGCCGCGGCCTTGGCCCCCATGGTTATGGGCAACCCGCAGGAGCCTGAACTAGCGGAGGACCTGCGTGTCAGCTTCTGCCGGACAAATCCGACCATCGCACGGCACTTCGCCGGGGTAACTTTCTTTTCCGACACCCGCCCTGAACTGAAAAAGTTGCGCACCAGCTGCCTGATCCTGCAGTGCTCCGACGATCGGCTTGCCCCGCCGGAAGTGGGCGCCTACCTGCACAAGAATCTGGAACACAGCACCCTGGTGCAGCTCCAGGCCACCGGGCACTGCCCCCACGTCAGCGCCCCGGAGGAAACAGCCCGGGCGATTCTGCACTACCTCGACACCCGCTCCTGACAGGCGCCGCGGGCCCCTCCCCCGCCCGGTTTTGCAGCCTTCTTTCATCAAACACCCCCGCGGGTGCCCGGATAACAGGATTGCCCCGTTTTCAGGCGAGCTGCAGGATCCGGGTTCAGGCGAGTTTGGTTACCTGGTAAGTGTGGCCGGCCGCGCGGAGCCGCTGTATGAGCACGTTGCCGAGTGCCGTGGCCGGCGTCAGTGACCCTTTAGCGGTCGGCAGCCGGTCACCATCGAGGGCAAGGGCGAGTGCAGTCTCCCCTGCCATCACGGCGGTGGCGGCATAGCCGGGATCACCGGGGCCAGCAGCAATCGCCTGATAACGCCGGCCGTCCTCGGTGCGGGCGGTGACCTGGGAGTGGAACCAGCCCGCGCGCTGCATGCTGATGCTCGGACCCGCACCCGGTGCCGGAAGAAAGCGGTCGAGCACCTTCCGGGTGGGCGGTAACGCCATCGCGCCCGTGAATGCCCGGAGCCCGAGTGCCATTGCCCTGGCGATGACCGCTCCTGCCGGTCCGGGGGCCACCCCCATCACCTCGCCGTACTGAAGGGCGCGGCCGTAGGCCCAGCCCTGCAATGCGTTGCTGCGGCGCACTATCCGGGTGTTGAACGGAGCCATGATGAACGGCGCGGTCCAGGTGCCGTCAGCGGAACGGCGCACAGGACCGGCGTCAGGAGGCTGTGGTGTCGTCGGCTCCCGTGTGCGGTCGGGGCTCAAAGCGTAGGGGTCAGCGACTAATGACCGCAGGGCGGTGCTCGATCGCATCGCATCGAGCTGCCCGCGCATCGATTCGAGCGTGCCGCCGCTGATGCCGGCCTTGGCCGTAGCCACGAGTTGCACCTCGGCTAAACCGCCAGCATTATCGGATTCTGCCGCCTGATGAAGCAGCAGTACGGCGAGGTCGGACGGCACAGAGTCGTAGCCGCAGGAGTGCACGATCCTGGCCCCACTCGTCCTGGCCAGAGCGTCGTAGCGATCGATCGCCTCCCGGATGAAGGACACCTCACCGGCGAGGTCGGCGTAGTGGGTACCGGCCCGGGCGCAGGCCTCGACGACGGGCAGTCCGTGTTTCGCGTATGGACCGACGGTTGTGAAGAGCACGCGTGTGTTCGCAGCCAGGGCGGCGATTGAGTCCGCGTCCTCCGAGGCGGCTTCGATGAGGGCCCACCCGTGCGCCGCGGCCGGCAACTCCGCCCGAACCGCCTCAAGCCTGGACATGGACCGGCCCGCGAGCCCAACTCGGAAACCGGCCGGTGCATGCCCGGCAATGTAGGCGGCAATCAGTCTGCCAACGAAACCCGTCGCTCCGTAGATCACGAGGTCATGTTCCCGAGATGAGGTGTCCATGACTGCAGCCTTTCACAGCGGCCTTGCACTTAGCAGCTTTGGACCGGTTACCCCGGAGGCGCTGCGTCCCCGCCCCGATCCGGCTCCAACTCACACCTTGAAGTACTTCGCCTCCGGGTGGTGGAACACGAACGCGTCCGTGGACTGTTCGGGGTGCAGCATCAGCTCATCGCTCAGCACCACGCCCATCCGCTCGGGACGCAGCAGCTCCGTCACCTTGCGGCGGTCCTCCATGTCAGGGCAGGCGGGGTACCCCAGCGAGAAACGCGCGCCGCGGTAATCGAGCTTGAAGTACCCGGCCTTGTCCTTGGGCTCCTCGGCCGCGAAGCCCAGCTCGGAGCGGATGCGCGCATGCCAGAACTCCGCGAGCGCCTCGGTGAGCTGCATGACCAGGCCGTTGAGCTCGTAGTAGTCACGGTAGTGGTTCCCCTTGAACAGCTCGGACGTCACCTCGTCGATCTTCGAACCGGCGGTGACCAGCTGCACGGGCAGGACGTCCACCTGCCCCGATTCGCGCGAGCGCACGAAGTCGGCGAGGCAGAGGTGCCGGTCCCGGCGCTGGCGCGGGAAGTCGAAACGCAGCCGCTCGGTGCCGATCGGACCGCCTGAGCCACCATCGGGGGCGAGCAGGCCCGGGGTCCCGAGCACGCCGTCGTGATCCTCCCCGTGGTGCAGCACCACCACCTGTTCCCCTTCGGCGACCACCGGGAAATAGCCGTACGCGACCGACGCGTCGAGCATTCCCTCGGCGAGGATGCGGTCCAGCCAGTACCGCAGGCGCGGCCGGCCCTCGAGTTCCACCAGCTCCTCATAGGAGGCGCCGTCATCGCCGCGGCCGGGCTTGAGCCCCCACTGCCCCATGAACGTGGCGCGCTCATCGAGCAACGCCGCGTAGTCGTGGAGTGCCACGCCGCGCACAATGCGCGTGCCCCAGAACGGCGGCGCAGGAACAGCGTTGTCGGAGGCGACGTCGGACCGGCCGGGCATAGCTTCCGGTTCGGTCACCGTGAACTTCGGGCCTCCCTTGTGGATCCGCTTCTTCAGCGGCGGAAGGCCGACGGCGTCAGGATCGGCGCCGCGGGCCACCTGCACCAGGGGTTCCATGAGTGCCAGGCCCTCGAAGGCGTCCTTGGCATACCTGACTGTTCCTTCAAACTGCTCCGCCAGGTCCTGCTCCACGTAGGCGCGGGTCAGGGCTGCGCCGCCGAGAATAATCGGCCACTTCTTCGCAAGCCCCCGGGACTGCAGTTCCGCGAGGTTCTCCTTCATCACCACGGTGGACTTCACCAGCAGACCGGACATGCCGATCACGTCGGCGTCGTGCTCCTCGGCTGCTGCCATGATCTCGGCGATCCCCTGCTTGATGCCGATGTTGACCACTTTGTAGCCGTTGTTGGTGAGGATGATGTCCACCAGGTTCTTACCGATGTCGTGCACGTCGCCACGGACGGTGGCGATCACCATGGTGCCCTTGCCCGAGGAATCGGACTTCTCCATGTGCGGCTCGAGCAGGGCGACAGCGTTCTTCATCACCTCGGCGGACTGCAGCACGAAGGGCAGCTGCATCTCGCCGGCGCCGAAGCGCTCGCCCACAACCTTCATGCCCTCGAGCAACTGGTCGTTGATGATGCCGAGCGGGGTCATGCCCTCGGAGCGGGCGAGGTCCAGGTCCGCTTCCAGGCCCTTGCCTTCGCCGTCGATGATGCGCCGCTGCAGGCGTTCGCCCGTGGGAAGGGCGGCGAGTTCCGCGGCCCGCTGGTCCTTGAGCGCTGCAGTGTCGACGCCGGCGAAGAGGTCCAGCATGATGGCCAGGGGATCGTACGTGACGTTGCCGTCGGCGTCGTATTCGCGGCGGTCATAGACGAGGTCCAGGGCCACTTTGCGCTGGTCCTCCGGGAGGGAGGCGAGCGGCACGATCTTGGCGGCGTCGATGATGCCGCTGGACAGGCCCGCCTGCACGGCCTCGTGCAGGAACACGGAGTTCAGCACCACGCGCGCCGCCGGGTTGAGGCCGAAGGAGACGTTCGAGACGCCGAGGGTGGTGTTGATGCCGGGGTACTTGGTGGTGATCTGGCGGATGGCCTCGATGGTTTCGATGCCGTCGCGGCGGGTTTCTTCCTGGCCGGTGGCGACGGGGAAGGTCAGGGCGTCCACGATGATGTCCTCGACGCGCATGCCCCATTCGCCCACCAGGGCGTCGACGAGGCGGGAGGCGATAGCCACCTTGCCTTCGGTGGTGCGGGCCTGGCCCTGTTCGTCGATGGTCAGGGCGATCACGGCGGTGCCGTGTTCCTTCACCAGCGGCATGATGCGCGCGAAGCGGCTGTTCGGGCCGTCGCCGTCCTCGTAGTTGACGGAGTTGACCACCGGGCGGCCGCCGATGAGTTCGAGGCCGGCCTGCAGCACGGGTGGTTCGGTGGAGTCGATGACCAGCGGGAGGGTGGAGGCCGACGCGAAACGCGACACGATCTCCTTGATGTCGGCCACGCCGTCGCGCCCAACATAGTCGATGCAGACATCGAGCAGGTGCGCGCCAACGCGGACCTGTTCGCGGGCGATATCGACGCAGTCGTCCCAGCGCTCTTCCAGCATCGCCTGGCGGAACGCCTTCGAACCGTTCGCGTTGGTGCGCTCACCGATGGCGAGGTAGGCGGATTCCTGGTCGAACGGGACGTGGTGGTAGAGGGAAGCGATTCCGGCTTCACGCTCGGTGGGAACGCGGCCGCCGTCGGCACCCCACCCGCCGCTGGTGACGGCGGCGCTGGCGCGGAAGGGCGCAAGACGCTCGACGACGGCGGCCATGTGTTCCGGCGTCGTACCGCAGCAGCCGCCCACCAGGCCCAGGCCGAATTCGCGCACGAACTGCTCATGTGCGGTGGCGAGTTCGCTGGGTGAGAGCGGATAGTGCGCGCCGTTGGGGCCAAGCACCGGGAGGCCGGCGTTGGGCATGCAGGCGATGGCCACGGAGGACTGCTTGGAGAGGTGGCGCAGGTGCTCGCTCATCTCGTCCGGCCCGGTGGCGCAGTTCAGGCCGATGGCGTCGACGCCGAGCGGCTCGAGCGCGGTGAGCGCGGCGCCGATCTCGGATCCCATCAGCATGGTTCCGGTGGTTTCGACGGTCACCTCGACGAAGATGGGGAGCCGGATGCCGCGGGTCACGATGGCCTGCTTGCAGCCGTTGACGGCGGCTTTGGTCTGCAGGAGGTCCTGGCTGGTTTCGATGAGGAACGCGTCCGCGCCGCCGTCGATGAGGCCCTCGGCCTGCAGGGCGAAGGTCTGCTTGAGGTAGTCGTAGCTGGTGTGGCCCAAGCTGGGGAGCTTGGTGCCCGGCCCCATCGAGCCCAGGACCCAGCGCATGCGTCCGTCGGTTTCTTCTGCCGCTTCGGCGCGTTCGCGGGCGATCGCTGCGCCCTTCCGGGCGAGTTCCTCGATCCGGTCGTCGATGCCGTAGTCGGAGAGGTTGGACCAGTTGGCGCCGAAGGTATTGGTTTCCACCGCGTCGATTCCGGTGGCGAAGTACGCGTCATGGATGTCGGCGAGGACGTCAGGCCGCGTGTCGTTGAGGATCTCGTTGCAGCCTTCCAGCCCCAGGAAGTCGACCTCGAGGGACAGTTCCCGGCCCTGCAGCATAGTGCCCATGGCCCCGTCGGCAATGACGACCCGGTGGTTCACGGCGTCCAGCAGCGCCTGAGCGCGGACGGGACGGGGCACGGACTCAATATCAAGCGCAAAACGAGGCATCTAAACAGATTACGTGTGGGGGCTGGAACGTTGCGCTGTGTGTCCGTGTACTACGGCGGGGGGGGTGACACCTACGTAGGGCCTTCGGGCGGCCTGAATTACAGCCCCGACCGCATCTGTCTCCCGCCGGGGGCAAAGGCAAGTGGCCGGCGGCCCTGACGCCGGCCACGATGAAGCGGACGTAATTCGCGGAGGCGTCGAGCATCGGGCGACGACGGATCGAACATGCTACCGCCCATTAGCAGCGTCCTAAGATCAAAGTCTGACTCACTCGGACGCAGTTTAGGTCAACCATCGGCGGACAACATCGCTTTTAGGCGTTGTCCAACTGTCCGCAAGGTATCCAAGCAGATAGTGCTCAGCAGTGGATGCCTTCGCCGCCGCAATCATTACTTCTGCGTCGCTGGTATTTAGACCTTTGAACCAGGTAGCCGCTTCCTGACTCACCGGCCACTGATCACATGCCTCCAAAGCCTCGAAGAAGCCAATCGAGAGGCGCTCCGCCGCTTCGGCCCGGTTATGTCCCACGACAATCCGAAGAACACTGAGAAGCCACGAAAGTGGGGGGCGAAGGCCTTCCTGCCTCAGACCAGCCCTACCTTGCTCGTCTTGCAACATACCGCTTACTCGCTCCGCCACCTCAAGTAGGCCCTCAGCATCGACCAAGAACCACGAATTGAGATCCGCGCTGCTTAGACTCGGAAGTTCCGCAAGGAGCAATTCAGGGTTGTCGCTGTGGGTAACCAAGAAATTGCTTAGCGCATCGTAGCTAACCGGGGGCTTCATAAGCGCAGCAAATTGGCTACTTAACGGTCCCACATGGGAAACTATTTCACTTTCCATCGCGGCGACCATCAGGTCAATCGTGGAATACCGCCGAGTTGGCTCTGTTCGCGTGGCCCTGACAACAACCGAACGGAATCGACCGGCTGGACGTGGCACTGATGAAATGGACGGGAAAGAGCCTGTGAGGATCCAGGCGACGATAGCACCGAGGCTGTAGACATCAGCTGCGGAAGTGGCCATGTGAGCGTCGAGATGCAGCTCAGGCGCGGCCCATCCCGTCGTTCCCAACAGCCCGCCAGCCTGAGTTAACTGAGAAGTAGTGCTACCTGGAGTATTTCGAGCTATACCAAAATCGGACACAACCCATCTGCCTTCTCCATCGTCATCAAGCCAGAGAATGTTTTGTGGTTTAAGGTCGCGGTGCACTTGGCCTCGCCTATGAAATTCCCGCAGGGCATCAGCCACAACCCTTACCGTTTCGCAGGCTAATTCTTCTCGTGCCTCCACAGACAAGCTTGCGCTGGCCTTAGTGAGCTCACGAGTGGCGAGGGGCATCGTGTACCAGTCACCGTCGACGTCAGCTTCGAGGACCGGCATGACGCTAGGACCAGCCGCCACCCTCATAGCTTCCACTTCTCGTGAAAACCGTTTTTGGATAGCGGCCCCCACCCTGGCCATTTTCACAGCAGTTACCAGGCCGGACTGGAAATGCCTTCCTTTTATGACTACCGAAGAGGAAGTCGATCCAAGGATCTCGAGTGTTTCAAAATGATCAGCAGGTTTAGTCACATCTCTTCTTCCGGCAAGGCGAGTTCGATTCTGAGGAAAATCCTTAAAACCCCGAGGCTCCTCCTGCAAATACTATTGCAGTACGACTGACCGTCCGGACAATATAAAAAGCAGGGCTAGAAAGAGTGGTATAGCACAACAGAAGGTGAAACATCCCTCTGCCGCCTCACTTTGCCGCCCTACTGTGCTTACAGCTCGAGTCGTTCCTACCGCGATCAATCCAAACGGTCTTGGTACAACCGGTCTGAAGCATCTCCCACGGGGAAACGTGCCACGCGGAGGCGCGCTTGCCTCGATCGGCCCAAACTTTCTTGTACCTTCAGGTAACGCTGCCGAAACCTGCTCCGTGATCGGCAGCCAGAGACGAGGTAGAAATGCGCTTTAATGCGACTAGACTGACATGCTTTGCACTCATTTCCGCGGTCGAGGGCGATGCTCGCGAGCTAGTTCTGTGCGGCAACGAAAGGGCGCCATTCAAATGGCCCGACCAAGCGCGGGCGAATGCGACACGGCGGTACAGCCAAGCTGGCCAAAAGCCGGGCGCTATACCCGACGCAACCTTAGTAGAATACCTAGACTTTGCCGACTCATACGAGATTCTGCTGTCAAATGTCGCCGAGTTGGCCGTGGAAGTAAGTGACTCCCTTCGTCAAGTGCGCTCCTACATGACCCGGCTTGGTAGCATCCGAAATCGCGTCGCCCACTCACGTCCTATGGAGGTCGACGACGTCCCTACTCTTATGGATGTGTGCAAGGGTTTAACCCGCATTTCCGCTAGTGCATGGCCTACGACAGCGGAAACAATATCAAGGCTTGAGTCTGATCCCGCGCACGTCCTGGGTCTAACAATCAAGTTGCCTAGCGACGTGATTCCGCAACCCGCCCACAATCTCCCTGCGGCTGACTTTGATGAGACGGGCTTCTTCGGGCGCAGTCGCGAACTTCAGCGAATCAAAAAGGCAATACTTGGACCATGGCCAGTGATTTCCATTCTTGGGGATGGCGGTATCGGAAAAACTTCAATAGCTCTAAAAGCCGCATACGATCTTTTAGATGATACAAAATCAGGTTTTGAGGCGATCGTCTGGGTCAGTGCTAAAGCCACAACCCTAACCACTGGTGAAATTCGAAACATCAGTGGGGCAATTCAGGACTCCTTGGGACTCTTCGAAGCAGCAGCGGAAGAACTAGGCGCGCCAAAGGCCCATGCAGATGCAGTTTCTGAAGTACTCGAATATCTCGAAAACTTTCGCGTACTCCTCATCCTAGACAACCTTGAGACGGTGAACGATCAGCGCCTAAGGGATTTTCTCGTCGAACTTCCAAATGGCAGCAAGGTCCTAATAACAAGTCGAATTGGCCTTGGGATGGAAAATCCCGTGAAACTAGAGCCTTTGTCTAGCTCCGAATCGAAGAGCTTACTCAAAGCTCTGGCTTCGATTCGGAACGTTCGGCTCCTAAAATCAATGGACGATAATGTCCTTGAGTCACTCGTTGATAAACTTCAGGGCCATCCACTCTATATAAAGTGGCTGGTCGCCGGCGTCCAAGCGGGGCAAAGACCATCAGAGCTGGTAAATGACAACAGCCTTCTCTTGGACTTCTGCATGTCCAACGTCTATGACAAACTTAGCGAGCCCGCCAGGATGGTCCTTCAATGCATGCAAGTCATGCGTGGGGCACGCAGCCAGGGAGAACTGGCATACCTGACAGAACTTGCGGCCGATGAAATCCAGGTCAGATTACTCGAACTCATGACCACGAACTTCGTGGCGATGACCCAATCTCCTGACTCCACACTGGACGCAAGCTACGAGTCCGGCGACTTCGCAAGCCAGTATCTAGCACGACATGTCCCCGTTACTTCCAATTTCAGGGACCAAATCATGGCCCGCTCTAGATCGCTGGCATCACTTGGCGTCAGTCTGGCCGCATCTGGGAAGGCCAACGAGTTTGACCCCCGTTCCGTAGATGTCCGCGGTCACTACGATGTACCTGCGGCACGTTTATTGGTGGAGGCCCTGCGTCTATCCAACGTAGGTAGTGTTGATTCGGCAATTGCCTTATGTCGTGAAGCACAGACGCTTTCCCCCACCTATCCAGAGGCTTGGCGCGTTGAAGCCGTCATCCAAGCGAAAAGAGACGACCGAAATGCCACTGTTTCTGCATATGAGAGAGCGCTCGAACTGGGTGGAGATTCGAAAGTCACCGCCTACCACTTCGGCCGCTATCTTATAGGTCAAACTGGAGAAGTAAACAGGGGTTTGGCCGTACTACGTCAAGCGATTAGGACGGACCCTACGAGTCCGGAGATTCTGATTCAAATTGCCGAGGCGCACTTCTTGAACCAAGACTTTATGGAAGCTATGGACACATGCTCTAGCATTCTTGAACGGCAACAGACCAAAGACTTGACGCATAGTGCCCTGAATCTGGCCATGAAGGCAGCATCTGCTGGATCAGAAGCCAGTCATAAGACTGGGAAAATTGCACAAGGACTTGAGTTCATTGAGGCTGCTCTAAATCTTGCATCTTACGTCTCCGTGGATATTCTGGACCGCGAAATAACGGACGGTCTCGTACTCTTAGTGCCGACGGCACAAAAACTGGCGCGCATTTCTGAGGAAGACGAGTATCTAAGCCGACGGGCAGCGCACTACGTGCAACGACTGCAAACGGGTATTGAGGAACTCGATCCCCTCGCACTGTCGAGGGTTACTGGCCAAATAAGGTCTATCGATGTCGCGAGACGATTTGGCTTCGTACGCCATGGACGAACGTCGTACTTCTTTCATTATTCCGATCTCATCACAAAGAGTGACTGGCTGGATCTTCAGATTGGGGCGGAACTCGTATTCGAGACCTCAAATGGCCCCAAAGGGCCCAAGGCTTTGAACGTTAGGTTTGTTCGTTGAATAAACCTTGCGGCAAAAAGAGTCAGGTATGTTAACACAAATATCCGCAATTCGCCCTGAACTGCGACTTTCGTCGTCCAGAAAGGGTGAGCAACGGACCATTCCCTTTTGATGCGACTGCTTCATCCGCTGTGTTGGATTTTCTGAGCGATGGCCGTACCTCACGAGATAACTCAGAAGCATTAGTGGGTTGTCGCGTTCGATGATGATCGCCAATTGGTGGGGTTGACTAAACCTCCGCCACCGGAGGCTCGAACTACGCCGCATACAGCCTCGCGTACGTCCCGCCCGCGGCCAGAAGCGAAGCGTGCGTGCCCTTCTCCACGATCAGGCCGGCCTCCATCACCAGGATGAGGTCGGCGTCGCGGATGGTGGACAGGCGGTGCGCAATGACAAAGAAGTACGGTCGCTCCTCAAAGCACTCATCGCCTTCTGCACCAGCACCTCGGTCCGGGTGTCCACCGAAGACGTCGCCTCATCCAGGATCAAAACAGACGGCCTGGCCAGGAACGCCCGGGCAATCGTGAGCAACTGCTTCTCACCGGCCGACACATTCGAGCCCTCGTCCTCCAGCACGGTGTTGTACCCTTCGGGCAGCGAGTGCACGAACCGGTCAACATAAGTGGCCGTGGCCGCCTTCAGAATCTCGGATTCAGTAGCCCCAGGCCGCCCATACGCGATGTTGTCCCGGATGGTCCCGCCGAACAGCCACGTATCCTGCAGCACCATCCCCAGCCGCGAACGCAGCTCGCGTCGCGGCATAGAAGTGATGTCCACGCCGTCGAGCGTTATCCGCCCCGCATCCAGCTCGTAGAACCGCATCATCAGGTTCACCAGCGCGGTCTTCCCCGCACCCGTCGGGCCCACTATGGCCACGGTCTGCCCCGGCTCCGCCACAAGAGACAAAGATGAAATCAGCGGCTTGTCCGGCGAATACGAGAAAGACAGGCTCGCCCTCGTCGTACCCGCGATTCGCTTTGACTTAAAATACCCTTCTGCAGAGAATCTGAATGGCTCGCTGTATTTAAAACTTTAACGGTGAGGGACACATGCTAGATAATTGGGCCGGCTTCGGAGTAAGAGGCTACAGAAGCTTTGGTACTGAAGAACTGGCGTTCGTGGGCCCGATGGCCAAGGTCCACCTTGTTGTCGGTCGGAATAACGTCGGCAAATCGAACATTCTACATGCGATGCACGACGTGCTGCCCCTGTTTCGAAATGGCGGCCCCGTGCCATTGAGCGATATCTTTCCTCGCCGAGAGGATACCCCCATCCCCGGGAACCTCGATCATCCGACAATTGCGTTAGGACTAAGAAAGGGTGATGACCTCACCAAGGCGTTTCGCCTGGACGTAGAAGGAAACCCTCTAACCGAGGCATTTGCCAGCGAGGCATACACGCGCGGCTCGAAGGACGTTGTCTGGTTGGAGTTCAACTTGTTGGGAGCAAGTGGCAATTCCTCGTTGGGGATTTTTCCAAGCTTGGATCAATTCCGCCGATTCACGGATCAGGAGCCATCCGTTCAAACTAGCCACCTATCTGCACTGTCTTCGCAACTCACTCATGGCTCCAGTTCCGATCCGCAAACGAATCTAACAGCGATCTTCAGTCACGCGAAGCCATGGGACTTGATACCGGAAACTGCTTGGGTCGATGCCATTCGAGAACTGACGGCGACCGCCGACCAGAATGACCATGAGGCTGGCCTCCGGAACGGCCGCGGACTCATCCCTCACCTCGCCCGCCTCGCAAGGCCGACGATAGCAGACCGCAAAGTAGCCAAGGCGAAGTTCAGTGCACTGGAGGCGTTCGTACAGGACGTCCTCGAGGACCCGGAAGCGCAGCTCGAAGTACCAATGGATCAGGACACGATGCACGTCGCAACATCAAAGGGCGAGGCGATGGCGCTCGATTCCCTGGGTACGGGCATTAGCGAAGTGGTTATTTTGGCTGCAGTGGCGACCATCATCCAGGACAAACTCATTTGTATAGAAGAGCCAGAGATACATCTGCACCCGTCCCTACAACGGAAACTGATCTCTTATTTTCACCACCATACAAACAACCGCTATCTGATCTCCACGCACTCCGCTGCACTTTTGAATGCCGAAATTGCCACAATTTCTCACGTAACAAAGGAGGGAGACTTTAGCGCAGTTGCCCCGGTCGCTTCGGCAGCAACGCTCGCTCATGCGGTCTCGGATCTTGGAAACAAGGCTTCCGACTTGGTCCAGTCGAACTACCTCATCTGGGTGGAAGGCCCCTCAGATCGGATATATGTCAACCACTGGTTGTCGATTATCGATTCAAACCTCATCGAGGGAGCACACTATTCGATAATGTTCTATGGTGGTGCGCTCCTTAATCACCTGGCCGTGGACGATAAGGCAACGGATGAATTCGTCTCTCTTCTGAATATCAATCGTAACTTGGCCGTTCTCATCGACTACGACAAGAAGAGTGCCGGCGAGCTCGTAAACGCGACAAAACAACGAGTGATACAGGAAGTAGCGTCAATAGGGGCCCTTAGTTGGGTGACCGACGGGTACACCCTTGAGAACTACGCATTGCAGGAAGAGCTGGTCAAAGCAATCGCCGCGGAGTACCCTGACAAAGTTTACGAGGTTCCCAAGTCAAGGTACGAATCCCCCTTGGCTAAGACGTTCCAGGGTATGGAAACCAAGCCAAGCAAAATCACGACAGCGAGGGCAATGGTCAATCTGCAAAGTGGCAAGGACGCGTGGTATGAGGACCTCTGGCCCCACCTAGACAGACTCTCGAACGCGATCAGGTCAGCGAACGACTTACCCCCTCACAACGTGTGAGCCGTTGTGTAAAAGCAAGTCGTGAAGATTCGCCAGACTAGGCAGTTGACCTCCTATACAGGTCTATAGGGCTCGTGGTCAGCCGCGCACTCGATGTGTCTGTTATCTGTCTTCTCGAACGCGTGCTTGAACCTCCGCCACGGGAGCAGGTGTGCGTTCAGAAGCTCGTCAGGTCGCTCCCCAAACACGCATCGCCTTCTGGGCCTGCACCTCGGTGCGGGCGTCCAAGGAGTTCGTCGCCTCGTCCAGGATCAGCGCGGACGTCCAGGTATGCAGGCTCTTAGGCAATGCCCGCGTAATCGTCCGCGGCTACTTCTCCCTCCGCGAATACGTTGGCGCCCTCCGTCCAGCACGGTCGTACTCCTCGGGCAACGACCGCACGACTGGTCCATCTACGTGGCCCCCTCCCCCGCCTCCAGAATCTCGTCCACAGCAGGCGCAGGCGCCTTGGCTCTGCTAATTGTCCGAAACTCGACGGGGGTGGTCGTGTTGCTGCCGGATTAGGCCGGGGCTTAGGGGGTACTGGAGGTCGTACGATTTGATGTGGTCCACTCCGCCGTCTAGGGGGTTCCGTCCAGGACGGCTTCACGGGCGGGCGTCAGACATGTCCGGGTGGCCCAGCATCGGGCCCGGTGGCCGTGGCTGACGCGTCGGTGACGTAGGCGTGCAGCTTGGTGCAGCGGGCTTCGTCGCGGAACAGTTCGAGGGTTCTTCATTGCTACCGAATGAACTAAGGGGGGCCAACCTACACAGGGCGGCCGTGCAGCGCGTGGCGTCACCTCCAGCCAAAATCCTAGATATCACTTGCCCTGACCGTGGATACCTACCAACCAGTGCAACTACCTGTATCGAAGTCGCAAAGCCCCTCGCCTTCCGTTCGCTTGAGTAACGTGAGTCAAATTCACTAACCACCAGTTACGCTAAGGAGCGTTACAGATCGAACATTCGGGGAAATTCATGATGCACACGACCGACGGCAATAAAGTTTCCGATTTCAATGACAGCGAAAAGGTTCAGTTTTCCGATTCCGAGCTTACCGAACTGAAGCGGTTCGCCGTTGAGCGCACAGACGCCATGGCTAAACAGAATTCACGACCGAAACTAGCTGGCACCGAGATTGCAGCGCTATCCATTTTCTCTGGAGTGACAGCCATACTCTGGATTACCGTTCTAGCTCAATTCCTGACTCTAGGGAAGGTTGTGAACACATTCATCGGCACCGGCCTTATCGCCCTGGGTGGCCTTGGGCAGATATTTGCCGCTACCGATCCATTGCCACGTAAGGGCCGCCAGCGGAATTGGCGCCCTGCAGTTCACACGTTTTCAGGACTGGCAATAGCGATTGGTGGTTTATTTCTTTTCACCGATGCAATCAACGAAGCGTGGACGACAAACTGGGGTACAAAACTCAAGTAGGACTGTCATCGAGTATCCCAGCGGACGGCACTGCTCGTTTGGGCGGTCCCCTTATAGCTCCGCCACCGGAGCCGCGAACTGCGCCGCATACAACCGCGCATAGGCCCCGCCCGCCGCCAGCAACGACGAGTGTGTCCCCCTGCTCCACCATCTGCCCGGTCTCCATCACCAGGATGAGGTCGGCGTCGCGGATAGTGGACAGCCGGTGCGCGATCACAAAAGAAGTCCGGTCGGACCGCAGCGCGCATCGCCTTCTGCACCAGCACCTCGGTTCGGGTGTCCACCGAGGACGTCGCTTCGTCCAGTATCAGCACCGACGGCCGTGCAAGGAACACCCGGGCAATCGTCAGCAGCTGCTTCTCGCCTACGGAAACGTTGGACCCCTCGTCCTCCAGCATCGTGTCGTACCCCTCAGGCAGGGACCGCACGAACCGGTCCACATAAGTCGCCCGCGCCGCCTCCAGGATCTCGTCTTCGGTAGCCGAAGGCCGGCCGTACGCGATGTTGTCCCGGATGGTCCCGCCGAACAGCCACGTATCCTGCAGCACCATGCCCAGCCGCGAGGGCAGCAGCTCACGCCGCGGCACCGAGGTGACATCGACGCCGTCGAGCGTTATCCGCCCGGCGTCCAGCTCGTAGAACCGCATCACCAGGTTCACTAGCGTGGTGTTGGCGGCACCGGTCGGCCCCACAATCGCCACCGTCTGCCCCGGCTCGGCCACCAAGCGAAGAAATCAGCGGTTTTTCCGGCGAATACGAGACGGAAACAGATTCAAACACCAGCCGCCCCCACCCAGCCCCGTCTACAGAAACCCCGGACTGCAGCAGGTTGGCCTTGGACCCCAGCTGCGCCAGCGGCAAAGTGAACTGCCGCGAGTACTGGATGAACGCCTGCACGTCACCCAGCGGCATCGCCCGGGACGCCACCTGCAGCCCGCCCACCCGTTACGGACCTGAGGGAGGAGCGAAGCCGGGTGCTGTTCGCACCCGGCTTCCCTCTTTCTGGCCTAGTTACTGGGTGGCACCCCTAGGTTCGTTCTCGACGTCCTTAGGTGCCGTGAGATCCATCTCGAGCAGCGGCACTACTTTGGACTTGGTGATATAGCGGTGACCCAGCCATAGAACGATGAAGACTGGTAACCCGATGTAGGAGGAAAGCACCTCCACGGACCGTCCGGCAAGCACAGCCTCGTAGTTCTGTCCCGCGATGACCAGTATGAGCAGGGCGAAGGCCAGCAGCGGACCAATGGGGAACAGGGATGCTTTGTACGGCAGGTCGCTGACTTTGTTTCCCTGGGCCAGGAAGCCGCGCCGGAAACGGTAGTGGGAGACCGCGATTCCCGCCCAGACGATGAAGCCGCACAGGCCCGACATGTTCAGCAGCCAGGAGTAGGCCGCACCCTGCCCGACGATCGCGGAGAGGAACCCGAAGAGTCCCACGGCCGCCGTCGCGAGCAACGCCGCGATCGGAACACCACGCGCATTAGTTCGGCCGAGGACCTTCGGGGCCATGCCGTCATGGGCCATGGCGTAAAGCATCCGGGTGGAGGCATACAGTCCGGAGTTGCCCGCTGACAGGATTGCGGTCAGGATCACTGCGTTCATCAGGGCCGCCGCGAAGGCGATTCCGGCGCGGGAGAAGACCAGCGTAAAGGGCGATGAGGCAATATCGGACTCACCGGAGGCCAGCAGGCTCGGATCGGTGAACGGGATGAGGCAGCCGATGATAAAGATGGCGCCAATGTAGAAAAGCATGATGCGCCAGAAGACAGTGCGGATAGCCTTCGGCACCTCGCGGCGCGGGTTCTTCGCTTCGCCGGCGGCCACTCCTACGAGCTCGGTGCCCTGGAAGGAGAACCCGGCGACCATGAAGACCGAGATGATCGAGACCCAACCCCCGTGGAACACGTCATCGCGGTTTTCCCAGTTGCTCAGTCCCGGAGAGTTATCCCCGAGGATGCCGAAAATCATCAGGACGCCAGCGATCAGGAAGAGCACCACTGCGCTGACCTTGATCAGTGAGAGCCAGAACTCCGACTCACCAAAGGCCTTGGCCGAGAGGGCATTGAGCCCGGTCAGCACCAGCAGGAAGATCCCGGCCCACACCCATCCAGGGACCCCCGGGAACCAGAAGTCCATGATGATTCCGGCCGCCACCAGCTCTGCGGCCACCGTGATGGCCCAGTTGAACCAATAGTTCCAGCCGATCGCGAACCCAAAGGACGGGGAGACGAAACGGGTGGCAAAGGACTGGAACGAACCGGCAACCGGAATTTTGGCCGACATCTCGCCCAGTGACTGCATCAACAGGAATACCATCAGCCCGACCAGCGCGTAGCCGGCCAGCGCACCGCCGGGACCCGCCTGGGAAATGGTGCTGCCCGAGGCCACAAACAGGCCGGTACCGATCGCGCCGCCAATGGCGATCATCTGCAGGTGGCGGTGGTTTAGCCCGCGCTTGAGTTCGTTGGTGGATCCGCCGGAAGCGTGACCTGCCGCTGTCGCAAGGGAAGACCGCTCTGTTCCATCGGGCTTGATTTCTGTGAGAGTTCCGATCGGTGGTGTCATGCAGCACCACCCCGGGATATCGTTTCGGGCCGGGTCGGGTTCCCGGTGCCAATAGCGGCTCGACCAGTGCAGGCTTCTGCGACTGCCATGTCGAGCAGATAGGCCGCCATAGTCCGATCACTTCTTTGTGTGTGGGAGCCAAGTCCCATGGTGCCTCCGAAAAGGTAGCTGCGGTGAATTGGGGCCTCCCGAAGCCCTCGGGCCGGGAAGGACGGTGATCAAGCTAACACAGGCAAAGGAGGCGACTTTTGGCGTGGCGAATGTTGCACGTCCGACGGGTCAAGTCCTTACGCATAGGCGGTGGCAATCCAATCCGAGCCCAAGAGTTGCTGATTTGATCCTGCCCGGTGGCTAAGCAGCCCTGATGATCTGGTATGGCGCCTCGATAGGCGGCGAGCAGACAATGCCACTGAGGGCACAGGGTGCAGGAGCCGAACCACCACTGGTCCCAAGACCGCCGCTGCTTCATCGTGGTACGCCGTTTCTGGGATGTCTTACAAGCACCGACCCCAAGGTCAGGCACAGGCATTGCGCTCAAGAGCAGTCCCGGAGCAAAAGTATCTCTTATGCATATTGGAATAGTGCTTCACGGATGCTTACGCACTGCTAGCTTCTTCAGGAATCCCCTCAACGGAAGGAAAGAGCATGTCTGTAATCGCAATCCCTGAAATGACAGCCATCCGGGCAGAAGACCTCAAGACGCTCCCCGCATGGCAGGCTCTGAAGGCAGCCGTCGTCGGGCTGCAGCAGGTTCAAGTACAGGACGGTTCCGTTCCGGAACCTGCTGACCATGACCAGGCCCGCCAGAATGTCGGCATCATTACGGACTCAATCAACGATCTGCGCCACCACCTCCCCCACGACACCGACTACCTTGACCTGCTCGTGCAGGACTTCCAGCGGTGGTCGTCCGAGGGCTTCGTCGTACCGGATTTCCTCGACTCGTTGGTAGCCTTCCACCCCGAGCAGTGGCGCATCGACGGGCTGCCGCATCTGGTTCTGTTTCCCATGTACACGCAGAACGGCAGCACGAACCGCTACTTCGAGGCCGTCCTCATCGAGGTCATTTGGCCTTCATTCGTGGCTGACCTGGAGGCAACAAACTACTCCAACAAGCTGTTCGTCCCCATCAGCTTCATCGATTTCACGCCCGGCTATGACACGAACTCCGCCGTTCTGTTCCCCGAGAGCGTAGCGGTCCGGAGCACCCCGTCCTTCACGTGGGGAGGTATCTTCGCGGACCGCGAAGCTGCCCGGTTCCGTCGCGTCCTCAAAGCTGCTGCCGACATCACTTCCTTGGACCTGCCGGCTGACGCCGCGGAACTCATCGACGACCAGCACCTCACGGAGAAGACCTTCGTGATGTGGGATCTGATCCATGACCGGACCCACATGCGCGGTGACCTGCCCTTTGACCCGTTCATGATCAAGCAGCGGATGCCGTATTTCCTGTACTCCCTCGAGGAGCTGCGCTGCGACCTGACCGCGTTCCGCGAGTCCGTCATCATCGAGAAGGACGAGAACGCTTCGGAGGATGCGCGCAAGCACGCCAAGCTGGTCCAGTACGCCGTGATCTTCGACCGCATCTTCCGCTTCGCGATCACAGGGAACCGGGTCCGTAACTACGACGCCGTGGGCGGGCAACTGCTGTTCGCCTGGATGCACCAGCACCGGGTCCTGCACTGGACCGACGGGAAGCTGAGCATCGACTGGGCGGACGTCGCCGGCGTCGTCGTTGAACTGGGAGTCCGCATCGAGGAACTCTACTGGCGTTCCATCGACCGGCCGAAGACCGCACACTGGCTCGCTGCCTATGATCTCGTCTCGGAAACCCTCACCCCAAACCCCTCATCCGTGTGGGCCAAGGGACCCGATGCCCTTCCGCTGGACGGTCCGCCCAAGGGTCTGACGGACCAGATCCTGGACGACGAATTCCCCCTGTCGATGTTCTACGAAGCACTGGAGAAGAAGATGCGCCCCGTCATCGAATCAACTGCCGGGATCACCGGGCAGAGCCCTGTGAAGACTGAGGGCGAGGCGGGCGCATGAGCCAGGACCTCTCGGGGCGTACGGTCGTCGTCGCCGGTTCGACCAGCGCCGCAGGCCTCGCGGTAGTCCATGCCCTCTCGCAAGCAGGGGCACGCGTGGCCGCCGTGGACATCCTTCAGGACCGGGTGCAGGAGCTCGCGGCCGCGTACGACAACGTCACGGGCTATGCCTGCAACCTCGCGGACCTGCAAGCCGTTGAGGACTTGGCGGCGTCTGTCCGGAACGATCTGGGTCCCGTGGACGGACTGATCCATCTTGTCGGAGGGTGGCGGGGCGGTACCGGAATTACCGGTCAGACGGATGAAGACTGGGACTTCCTGCACACCAGCGTCCTCACCACATTGAGGAACACCAGCCGCGCTTTCTACGACGATTTGGCTGCCTCCCCTGCAGGCCGCCTGGCCGTCGTTTCCGCACAGTCCGCCGCCTCGCCGACAGCGGGCGGCGCCGCCTATGCCGCCGTCAAGTCCGCCGCCGAGGCATGGACCCTGGCCGTGGCCGACGGATTCCGGCACCTGCAGGGCGGAAATGGAAGCCCCCACTCCGCTCAGCACTCAGCCGCCCTGGTCTTCGTCGTCAAGGCTCTGGTCGATGACCGGATGCGCGCAGCCCAGCCGGAACGGAAATTTCCGGGCTACACCGACGTCAGTGTCCTTGCCGACGCTGTACAGCGAATCTTCGATCTGGAGGCAGAACAGATCAACGGGCAGCGCTTGCCCCTCACGGCCGGCCATCTCGTGGGCGTGCCGGCATAAGCCTCAGCGTTGATCCAAAGCAGGCGTCCCACAGGTACTGGCGAAGCGCCTGCACGACCCGGCACACCTGCAGCGGGCGCGGTCTCAAAAGACCGCGCCCGCTCCCCAACCCTCCGCCACCGGAGCCGCGAACTGCGCCTCGTACAACCGCGAATAACCCCCGCCCGGCGCCGTCGGGCGTAACTACCGCCGCATCGCCTCGTGAATCTGCAGCGCGAACCACAACTGTGCAAGCGTGGACGTTTCACCCATGTCCAACCCCGTCAGCTCACCGATTTTCCGTAGCCGGTAGATGATGGTTTGCCGGTGCGCGAACAGGGCAGCAGCAGTCTTTTGCCACGAACGCTGCGAGTCCAAATACGTCCTCAGCGTGACTATAAGATCGCCTTCCTGGCTCTGCTCGTATTCAAAAATCGGACCCAAAAGCCGACGGACCAGCGCGGTTCCTTCCTCGAAGCCGGTCAGCCCCAGCCACGACGGACCTTGCGCGTACCGGGCCAGCCCCAGCTTGTTGGCCCGGGCCGATCCCAGCGCCCAGAGGGACTCCTGCAATGCCCGTTGAATGCCGGCAACCGTCGTCGGGGCGCTGATGCCCATCGCGGCACTGGACCCGGCACAGTGCACCAGCACGTCGTCGGGGACATCCGCCGGCACCACAACGTGAAGCCTGTTGTTCCGCCTCAAGGAGGCCGCTGAAACTCCATGACGCCAAAGTTCAATGTGGACGTTAGCCAGCTGTTCGCCGTCGTCCGCCGAGATCGACGCGACCATAAAATCCTGCGCCGGGACGCCGAAAGCCGCTAACCGGCTTTCCATCTCCGCCGTCCCAAGCCGGCCTTCCATTGCCTGCAGCAGGAACTCACCCGCCAGCCGATGCTGCCCTTCCAGCGACAGAACAATGCGCGAAAGCTGGAGTCCCAGCACGGTTGCCGCATGCAAAAGTACGACGGCGTCCGGGTGCGGTTCGCTCCTGGGCAGCACCACGAGGAGCGCGTTGGCGTGGGTGGGGATGTCCATGGTCAACACGTGGCGGCCCCTGACCCGATGCCACTGGAAGTTCTTGCCCGCCAGGGACACCTGCCCGGAGAGCGGCGCCCACTCGTCCGCGAGGAACGCCGGCAGTGATTGCCCGTCGGGATGCCAGGGGTGAAGGCAGCGACGATCCACCACGAAGAGTTCAGCGTCCAGTTCCGTCGCCAATCTTTGGACGAGGCTCTGCCAATGGTCCTCGGAGGCCCCCGCCGTTCTGAGCAGATCGTAAACGCGGGCCGTCTGGCGCAGGCGGCGGGACTCTTCGAGCAGGGAAGATTCGGCAACCGAGCGGGCGATCGCGATGAACGGCAACGGGTAGGGGATGTTGATCAGGGGCAGCGGCAGCCGGTCGCAGGCGTCAAGGAACTCCGGAAGCAGCGGGGGCGCATGCATTTTCTCGCCGATGGCCAAGGCGCTGGCGCCCGAATCCATCAGGGCCTCTGCGAGCGCCACCTGCCCCGGGGCATCGGCGGGTATGGACAGGCCGTTGGTCATCATGAGTTCCCCGCCGGTGACCCATTCCCAGAGCCGGGGAAGGTCGGAGGTGTGGGCCCACGTGATGCGGTTGTCCCGCCCGGCCGCGCCGGCAATGAGGGTGAGCCCCAGCTGCGGTTCAGCCACGAGCTCGGCCACGGTGATTGCCATCGGATTCCGTCCTGGTTCCTTGATTCCCGGCCTGCTGGGGCGGTACTTAGACATTCGTCTAAGCGCCTCGGCCATTTGTAGTCAATGTAGCGCTATCCGCGGTGATCCGCGTCACCAACAATGGAATTACTTAGTTCCCGCTCAATGGCGAGCACCCCTCAACCCAAGGATCCGGCATGACAACGCACAAGCCCATCGGCCCTGTCGACGCAACCAAAGTCCCCCGGTATGCAGGCCTCGGCACCTTCGCCCGCCTCCCCCAAATTGACCGCGTCCCGGACTACGACATCGCAATTGTTGGTGTACCTTTCGACGGCGGAACCTCCTTCCGGCCCGGCGCCCGTTTCGGTCCTGCCGCGGTCCGCGAGGCCTCACGCCTCCTGCGCCCCGGCTACCACCCCGAGCTCGACGTAGAGCCCGTGTACGAAGCCCAGGTTGTGGATGCCGGCGACATTGCGTGCACTCCCTACGACATCACCCGGGCAGTCCGTGAAATCGAGGAGCAGGCGTTGCCCCTGATCAGGGAGGACAAGCGGCTCATCTCCATCGGCGGCGACCACACCATCGCGCTGCCCATGCTGCGGGCCCTGAACAAGGTCCACGGTCCGGTGGCTTTGCTGCACTTCGACGCCCATTTGGACACCTGGGACACGTACTTTGATCAGCCGGTCACGCATGGAACCATCTTCCGGCGGGCATTTGAAGAAGGCCTGCTTGTGGAGGACAAGTCCATGCATGTGGGCATCCGCGGACCGGTCTATGACCGCAACGATTTCCTCCGCGACCACGAATTCGGATTCCAGATCATCCGCTGCTCGGACCTGGACGTCATCGGTGTTCCGGCGGCCATCGCCCAGGTGAAGGACCGGCTCGGCGACACCCCGGTGTACGTCTCCATCGACATCGACGTCCTGGATCCCGCCTTCGCACCCGGCACGGGCACCCCGGAGATGGGCGGGCTCCATTCCCGTGAGCTCCTTGCCCTGCTCCGCGGACTGAACGGCATCAATATTGTGGGCGCCGACGTCGTGGAGGTCGCACCGGCCTACGACCATGCGGACATCACCACCCTCGCCGCGGCCACCCTGGTCTTCGACCTTCTCGGGCTCATGGTTAACCGCAGCAAGGCCACCCCTGTCCGTGAACTTCAAGAAGCCACGTGGACCGCATCATGAGCACTGACACTCCGGCAACAGAAGTACCGCGGCTCGAAGATAAGACCATCCAGCCCATCCCGGCCAACGAACGCCACGGCAAAGCCAGGGACCTCTTCACCATCTGGTTCGGCTCCAACATCATGATCATGACCATCGTGACCGGCGGACTCGCCACCACAGTGTTCGGCCTCGGCTTTGTGCCGGCGATCGTGGGCATCATCATCGGCAACGTTGTGGGCGGCATCTTCATGGCGCTGCACTCCGCCCAGGGCCCGCAACTGGGCGTGGCACAGATGATCCAGACGCGCGGCCAGTTCGGCTCCTTCGGTGCGTTGTTGATCGTGGTCATCGTGGTGGTCATGTACGTCGGCTTCTTCGCCGCGAACCTCGTGTTCGGTGGCGAAGCAATGGCCGCAGTCAGCCCGGGCATCAGCGTTGACGCGGGCATCATCATTATCGGCGTCGTCAGCGTTATCGCCACGATTTTCGGTTACAGGCTCATCCACGCGTATGCACGCTTCCTGAGCGTCGCCGCCGGTTTGGCCTTGCTGCTGGCCTTCGGCTGGATCCTCGTGGTCCACGGCCTGCCGGCCAGCTTCCTGGAGCAAGGCAACTTCAACTGGGTTGGCTTCATGGGGACCATCTCCGTCTCCGCCCTGTGGCAGTTGGCCTACGCACCCTACGTCTCCGACTACTCCCGCTACATGCCGCAAGGCACAGGATCCGGCCCTGCGTTCTGGGCCTCGTATTCAGGCTGCGTCCTGGGCACTCTGTTCCCCATGATCCTTGGCGCGCTGGTAGGAACGCTCGCCATGACCGTGAGCGCCGGCGACGCGGAGATCGTCGGCAGCCTGGGCGCGTTGCTCCAGCCGTGGACCCTGATCATCGTCGGCATCTTCTGTCTGGGCGTCGCGGCGTCGAACGCCATGAACCTGTATTGCGGTGTTCTTTGTACCCTCACCATCGGGCAGACGTTCAAGCCGACGTGGTTGCCGCGCGCCAAGACCCGCAGCATCGCTGCAGTCATCCTCTTCGTTCTCGCCGTCAGCATCGCCCTGTTTGCCCGCGACAATTTCATCCTCTTCTACACCAACTTCCTGTCCTTCCTGATGTACGTGCTGGTTCCCTGGACGGCCATCAACCTGGTGGACTATTACCTTCTCCGGCATGGCGACTACCGGGTGGAAGACTTCTTCAAGCGCGACGGCGGTGTGTACGGGCGGTTCAATTGGGTCGCCATCGGCTCCTACGTAGCAGGCGCCCTGATCCAGGTCCCGTTCTCGGCAACCGCGATCTACACAGGCCCGCTGGCCGCCGCGATGGGCGGCGTGGACATCTCCTGGATCGTCGGGCTGGTAGTGGTTGCTCCCCTCTACTACGTCGCTGCCCGCGTATTCCGTCAAAAGACGGAACCCGCCGCCTTTCCTTCCCCTGCACTCACCCCAGACCTCATCTGAAAGCGAACCATCATGACCGCCACCCAGGCCGAACAGTTCACCGTCCGACGTTCCTCCGCTGACCCGGCTTCCGCCGGTGCCGTGCCGCTGCCGCTCCCGCCCGCTGGCCACTTCATCAACGGATCGTTTGTTCCGGGCTCCTCCCAGCAGTTCATCGACGTCGTGGACCCCGCCACTGAGCAGGTCATCGCATCCGTCCAGGAAGGCACCGCTGCCGACGTCGACGTCGCCGTTGAAGCCGCCGTCGCAGCCCAGAAATCTTGGGGAGCCACCACCCCCAAGGAACGGGCTGATGTCCTGAACCTGATCGCCAACATCATCGAGGCCAACCGCGAAGCGTTCGAGGTCATCGAGTCCGCCAACACGGGCAAGCCACACGCCGTGGCCGAGGATGATATCACCAGCACCATTGACACCTTCCGCTTCATGGCCGGCGCTTCCCGCACGCTGACGTCGATGGCCGGCGGCGACTACGCCACCGGCCACACCTCCGTGATCCTCCGCGAACCCGTGGGCGTCGTCGGCGTCATCACCCCCTGGAACTACCCGCTGCTGATGGCCGCCTGGAAGATCGCACCGATTCTCGCCGCTGGCAACAGCATCGTCCTGAAGCCCTCCGAGCAGACCCCGCTGTCCACGCTGAAGCTGGCCGAACTCGTGGCCGGACGCATCCCCAATGGCATCCTGAATGTCATCACCGGTCAGGGAAGGACGGTTGGGCAGCGGCTTTCCGAGCACCCTGACGTCGCCTTGGTGGCGCTGACGGGCAGCGTCGTCAGTGGCCAGGCCGTTGCGGAAACCGCCGCAAAGTCCGTGAAGCGCGTCCACTTGGAGCTCGGCGGCAAAGCTCCAGTCGTTGTCTTCCCGGACGCCGATCTCCGCGCGGCCGCCGCTGGAGTCCGGAACGCCGGCTTCTGGAATGCCGGCCAGGATTGTGGTGCCGCCTGCCGCGTTCTGGTCCATGAGTCCGTGGCGGCAGAATTCACGGAGCACCTGGTCCGGGAGGTTGGCACATTGGTAGTGGGCACTCCGGCGGCAGGGGACGATGTCGAAATCGGTCCCATGATCTCCCGCCCCCACTTCGAGCGTGTTAAGGAATCCCTCGCCGAAGCCCGGGCCGGAGGCCTTGATATCGCCATTGGCGGCTCGGCATTGGAAGGCCCCGGCTACTTCATCGAGCCAACGGTCATCAGCGGCGTCCCGGCTGGCGCGCACATCGCCACCCACGAGATCTTCGGCCCCGTAGTCACCGTCGAGAGCTTCAGCACCACCGAAGAAGCCGTCACCCGGGCCAACGAGAGCCCTTATGGCCTGTCCGCCTCGGTATGGACCAAGGACTCCAGCCTCTCCCTGCGGATTCCCAAGCAACTCGACTTCGGCACCGTCTGGGTCAATGCCCACCTGGTCCTGGCTTGCGAGGTACCGTGGGGCGGATTCAAGGGATCCGGCTACGGCCGCGACCTGTCGCTCTACGCCCTGGATGATTACTCGCGCACCAAGCACGTCATGATCAACCACAGCGCATGAGCACCCAGACAAGCAATGGAGCTTTCACCATGACCACCAACGTCTCCCGTCCCGCCTCCTTGGCAGGTGCCTCCACGCCCTCCGCCCCCTTCGGCACGGACGTCACCTGGACCAACTGGGGCGGGAACCAAAGCGCCACGCCGGCGTTTACGGTCCGGCCCGTGAATGAACAGGAAGCGCTCGACGCCGTCCGCTTCGCCATCCGCGAAGGCCTGCCTGTGCGGGCGGTCGGCTCAGGACATTCGTCTTCACCCCTGGTTCAAACCGGCGGCGTCCTGATGGACATGTCCGGCCTCTCCGCCATCACCGGCACCGACCGGGTGGGGCGCCGCGCCCGGGCCTTGGCCGGTACCACCATCAACGCCTTTGGGGACGCGTTGTGGGACAAGGGACTGGCGCTCAGCAATCAGGGCGACATCGACAAGCAGCAGATCGCAGGTGCCCTGGCCACCAGCACCCACGGGTCCGGCAAAGACCTTGGCAGCTTCTCCTCCAAGCTGCGCTGGGTGAAGCTCATCAACGGCTACGGCGAAATCGTGGAGATTGGCGAGGGCCAGCTCCGCGAACTTCGCGCCGCGCAGGTAGCCCTGGGCACGTTGGGAATCTTCTTGGAAGTCGAGTTGGCGGTCGAAGACAGGTACTACCTGCAGGAAGAGATCACCTACCCCACCTGGGCGGAAACTGCGGAAACGTGGCAGTCCGACATCGATTCCAACAGGCATTACTCCTTTCTCTGGTGCCCCGAAGACGACTCGTGCGAGCTTCTGGACCTGCCGGGTTCGCCGGATTACCGGATGGGCGGCCGGAGCTACACCAAGAAGTACAACATCGTGGACGTCCAGGACGAACGCCAGATCTCAGGCGTTGAAGGTGCCCGGCGGGACCGTTCGTACCGGATCTATCCCGGCGGCTTCACCACGCAGTTCCATGAACTGGAGTACTTCGTCCGCAGTGAGGACGGTTTGGCCGCCGTCGAGGCCATCCAGGACCTGATCCGCAGCAGGTACCGCGAGCAGAAGTACCCTGTGGAAGTCCGCTGGGTGAAAGCCGACGACGCCTACATGTCCCAGTTCCAAGGCCGTGACAGCACTGTCATCACGCTGACCACCCAGCCGGGAACCGACTACTGGCAGTTCTTCCGGGATGCCGACGCTGTCCTGCAGGAATTCGAGCCGCGGGCCCACTGGGGGAAGATCCACTTCATGACACGGACCCGCCTTGAGCGCCTTTACCCGGAACTGGACACCTTTATGCAGGTCCGCCGCGAATTTGATCCCCGCGGAATGTTCCTCAACGACCACACGCGGGCCCTCGTAGGCTAACTCGGGCTAATTGTCTTCATCACCAAATGGAGGCTCCGTACTCATATGAGTACGGAGCCTCCATTCATTTAATGGCAACCGATCAAACCTCGGCCACGGGGGCAGCGAACTGCGCCTCATACAGCCGGGCATAGGCCCCGCCGGCAGCCAACAGTGAAGCATGCGTCCCCTGCTCCACGATCTGGCCGGTCTCCATCACCAGGATGAGGTCGGCGTCGCGGATGGTGGACAGGCGGTGCGCAATGACAAAGGACGTCCGGTCGGAGCGCAGCGCGCGCATCGCCTTCTGCACCAAGACCTCGGTCCGCGTATCCACGGAAGAAGTCGCCTCGTCCAGGATCAGCACCGACGGCCGGGCCAGGAACGCCCGCGCAATCGTCAGCAGCTGCTTCTCGCCTGCCGACACGTTGCCGCCTTCGTCCTCCAGCACGGTGTCGTAGCCCTCCGGCAGGGAGTGCACGAACCGGTCCACATACGTCGCCGTCGCCGCCTCCAGGATCTCCTCCTCAGTAGCGTCAGGCCGCCCGTACGCAATGTTGTCCCGGATGGTCCCGCCGAACAGCCACGTATCCTGCAGCACCATGCCCATCCGTGAGCGCAGCTCGCGCCGGGAGACAGAGGTGATGTCCACGCCGTCGAGCGTTATCCGCCCCGCATCAATCTCATAGAACCGCATCATCAGGTTCACCAGCGTCGTCTTCCCGGCCCCCGTGGGGCCGACAATCGCCACCGTCTGCCCCGGCTCAGCCACCAACGAAAGGTCCGAGATCAGCGGCTTGTCCGGCGAATAGGAGAACGAGACGTTCTCGAACACCAGCCGCCCCCGCCCGCCGTCGGGCGCAGAACCAGCAGCCTCAGGCGACTGCTCCTCCTCATCCAGCAGCTCGAACACCCGCTCCGCCGACGCCACCCCGGACTGCAGCAGGTTGGCCATGGACCCCAGCTGGGCCAGCGGCTGGGTGAACTGCCGCGAGTACTGGATGAACGCCTGCACGTCGCCCAGCTGCATCGCGCCGGACGCCACCTGCAGGCCGCCCACCACGGCGATCCCCACGTACACCAGGTTCCCGATGAACGTCATGGCCGGCATGATCAGGCCGGAGATGAACTGCGCGCCGAAGCTCGCCTCATACAGCTCCGCGTTCTTCTGCCGGAACCGCTCCCCCACCTCCTGCTGCCGGCCGAACACCTTCACCAGCGCATGCCCGGTGTACGTCTCCTCGATCTGCCCGTTCAGCTCGCCGGTGTGCTTCCACTGCGCCACGAACAGCTTCTGCGAGCGCTTGGCGATCATCGTGGTCGTCACCAGCGTCAGCGGAATGGTCACCAGCGCAATCAGCGCCAGCGTGGGGCTGAGCAGGAACATCATCACCAGCACGCCCAGCACGGTCAGCAGCGAAGTGACCGCCTGGCTGATGGACTGCTGCAGGCTCTGGGAAATATTGTCGACGTCGTTCGTCACCCGGCTGAGCAGCTCACCGCGCTGGATCGAATCGAAATACCGCAGCGGCAGCCGGTTGATCTTCGCCTCGATCCGCTCGCGCAGCCGGTACACGGTCCGCTGCACCACGCCGTTGAGTATGTACGCCTGGATCCACATGAACGCGGACGCCAGCACATACAGCACCAGCGCCCACAGCAGCACGTTGGCCAGCGCGGTGAAGTCGATCCCCTGCCCGGGCGTCAGCGCCATGGCACTGAGCATGTCCGCCTTCTGGTTCTCCCCCGCGGCCCGCAGCTGCGCGATCAGCTGCGCCTTGCTCACCCCCGCAGGGAGCTGCTTGGATACGACGCCGGCGAAGATGAGGTTGGTGCCCTCGCCCAGCAGCCGCGGCCCGATCACGGACAGCGCCACCGCGGCCACGCTCAGCACAATCACCAGCACCAGCCACAGCCGCTCCGGCCGCAGCGTGCCCAGCAGCCGCTTGGCGGACGGCCAGAAGTTCATCGCCTTTTCGGCGGGGACGTTCATCCCGGCGAACGGTCCGCCGTGCCCGGGGCCGCCGCGCGGCCTGGGGATGCGTTCGACGGCGGCAGTCCCGCCGGGTGCCCCGCCTGCCGGCCTGCCTGTGGTGCTCATACCGCCTCCTCCGCTGCCAGCTGCGAGGACACAATCTCGCGATACGTCTCCGACGTTTCCAGCAGCTCATCGTGCGTTCCGTGGCCCACGATCCTGCCGTCGTCGAGCACCAGGATCTGGTCCGCGTCCGCGATGCTGGACACCCGCTGGGCGATGATCACCAGGGTGGCGCCGGAGGTGTCGTGCTTGAGCGCCTGCCTCAGCCGGGCGTCCGTGGCGGTGTCCAGCGAGGAGAACGAGTCGTCAAAAATGTAGAGCTCGGGCCGCTTCACCAGCGCCCGGGCAATCGCGATCCGCTGCCGCTGCCCGCCCGAGACGTTGGTGCCGCCCTGCGAAATGGGCGCATCCAGCCCGCCCTCCATCTCCCGGACGAACTCCTGCGCCTGCGCGGTGGACAGCGCCCGCCACAACTCATCCTCGGTGGCGTCGGGCTTGCCGTACAACAGGTTGCTGCGCACCGTGCCGGAGAACAGGTACGGCCGCTGCGGCACCAGCCCGATGTGCCCCCACAGCTGGTCCGGCTGCAGCTCGCGGACGTCCACGCCGTCGAACTTCACCGAACCGCTGGTCGCATCGAAAAGCCGCGGCAGCAGGTTCACCAGGGTGGTCTTGCCGGACCCGGTGCTGCCGATGATCGCCGTCGTCTGCCCCGACAGGGCAGTAAAACTGATGCCGGACAAAACCGGCTGCTCGGCACCCGGGTAGGCGAACCCGACGTCGTGCATTTCCAGCTCGCCGCTGCCCATGCCGCCCCGGCCGGCGGCAGCGGCAACCGGATGCTCCGGCGGCCGCACACTCGACTCCGTGGTCAGCACCTCACCGATCCGGTCCGCCGAGACCGCCGCACGCGGGATCATCACCGCCATGAACGTGGCCATCATGACGGACATCAGGATCTGCAGCAGATAGCTGAGGAACGCGATCAGCGTGCCCACCTGCATGGAGCCGTCCTCGATCCGGAACGAGCCGAACCAGATCACCGCCACGCTGGAGACGTTAAGCACCAGCATCACGGTGGGAAACGCGAGCGCCATCAGCCGGCCGGCCCGGAGCGCGGTGTCCGTGACGTCCTCGTTGGCCTGCGCGAACCGGGCGGTTTCGATGTCCTCGCGCACGAACGCCCGCACCACCCGGATGCCGGTGAGCTGCTCGCGCAGCACCCGGTTCACTGTGTCGATCCGCACCTGCATCTTGCGGAACAGCGGCACCATCCGGGTAATGATGAGCCCGACGGCGATCAGCAGCACCGGGACGCTGACGGCGATCAGCCAGGACAGCTGTGCATCCTGCCGGACCGCCATGATCACCCCGCCGATGCTGAGCATGGGCGCGGCCACCATCAGCGTGGCGGACATCAGCACCAGCTGCTGGACCTGCTGGACGTCGTTCGTGGAGCGGGTGATCAGGCTCGGCGCCCCGAACCGGGTGACCTCCTGCTCGGAGAACTCCCCCACCCGGGTGAAGATGGCCCCGCGCAGGTCACGGCCCAGGGCCATGGCTGCCTTCGCCCCGAAGTACACGGCCACCACCGCGCACGCGATCTGCAGCATGGTGATGAACAGCATGAGGCTGCCCACCCGCAGGATGTAGCCGGTGTCCCCCTTGGCCACGCCCTCATCGATGATGTCCGCATTGAGCGTGGGCAGGTACAGGGACGCGATGGACTGCGCCAGCTGGAAAATCACGACGGCGAGCAGCAGCCGCCGCTGCGGCCGCAGGTATTCAACAAGCAGTTTCCACAGCAAGGCGGCTCCTGACACAGTGTCCACAAGAGGTGGTGCGAAGGTCAGTTTACGCCCGCTGGCCGGGTTGGGGACGTGCCTTAAGAGGAGAAGCTCCCGGGTTCACGGACGGCGTATTTGCCGCACGGTCGGTAGAACCCATGTTGGATCCATTGGGCTAGTTGGCTGCCGTCCACATCTCCTCGAAGTTCTCCCGGTACTGCAGGTAGACATCCTGACGGGAGGTCTCGACGATTGCCTCATCATTCCTGCGCAGGGATGTGGTGTTGTAGTTGTGGCTCCCGGTGAGAACCAGGTTCTGGCCAGACTGCTTTCCCGTCATGTTTTCGGCGATCAGATACTTGGAGTGGATGCGCCCGGGCAGTGCGCTGGAGTCCAGTTCACGCAGTTCGATGCCCGGCTGTCCGGTGAGACGCTGGAGTACGGTTTCGCTCATGGGCCCATGCACGATTTTGATGCTGCAGCCGGCTTGGGCCATCTCTACAAGCCTCTGAAGTGCGTATCGATTGGGGCGCTATTCCTTCGGCCTGACAGAGGCTGGGTTCAGCTACGAGCCTGGGTCGCTCCGCGACATCAGTTTCCAGCCGGCGGCAGACTCCATGGTTCCGGGACGGGACGTACCGTCCATTTCGATGCCGATGTGTCCGAAGGCGGACGCAGCGTCGCTTGTGGGGAACCATCGACGGCCCGCGGCAACAAGGATGAGGAGCCCGCTGTGGTCTCCCACTGCGTGAAAAGATTCTGCATCCCCGGCGAATGACCGGATACCAAAAGTTTCCTCAATGTCCTGCATTGCATGGCCGACATCCGGTACAGCCAGCCCAACTTCGCTGACGCTGAGCAGGCTCGCGGCACTGAATCCGCTCGAGGAGCGGTTGTCCAGCTTGTGGCGCGCAATCAGCTCCAGAACGATCCCGTCAGGGCCCCTGAAATAGATCGATTCTGAACTCCATGGCTCTCCCAGCGGGAACTCATCCCGGCCGTCGAGGCTAAGGATTTCAGTCCTTGCGGACAGCCACCGTTTGGCATCGGCGAACTGGTTGCTGGGGATGGTGATTGCCAGGTGATTTGCCCCGGCCTTGACCGGCCCCCTGACGAACTCAAGCTGGGTGGTACCGACACCGACCCTCACGCAGTCGCTGGATTCGTGGACGGGGAGCCCAAGGACGTCCCTGTAGTACTCAGCGGCCGCACGAAGGTTAGTGGACGGCAACTCGATATGAGTAAGGCGCATAGCTTTGGCTCCCGTGTGGTGTTTTATGACTGCCCTGCTTCAAACCCATGGGTGTTCAGCTCCACCCGCTGGAGGAGCCCGATAAACTGGGCCTGCTCCCCCGCATCCAGCCCCTGCAGCAACGCCTCCTGCGTCCTAAGGTGATCGGGCAGCGCGCCCTCGATCACCTTCTTTCCCTCCGCAGTCAATTGCACACGGGTAGACCGCAAGTCGATATGATCCTTCTTCCTTGACACCAGCCCCCGCTCCACGAGCTTGTTCAGCCGCTGGGCGGTTGCGCTGGAAGTAACCATGGCCGCTTGTGTCAGCTCAAGGGGCGAAAGTTCATGGGGTTCACCGGACCGCAGCAACGTTGCCAGCACATCGAAGGAGCCGCCGTCCAAGCCATGCCGGGCGAACGTCATTTGGAGAGTGGATTCCACAGCTTTCGCTGTCCTGGCCAGCCTCCCCAAAACGGCCATGGGAGAAGCATCCAGGTCAGGCCGCTCGCGCCGCCATTGGTCAAGAATCAGATCCACGCCATCTCTCATGAAATTGAGGGTAGCAAGTAGCTAAGCACTTAGCTACAATAGCTAAGTGCTTAGCAAAAGATCAGCTGTTCTTGCCCTTACCGCCCTCGCCCCGATGGCATGGGGTACCACCTACATCGTCACCAGCGAATTTCTACCAGACGGAAGACCACTCCTCAGTGCTATCCTGCGAGCCCTGCCCGCAGGTCTGGTCCTGCTACTGCTGACCCGGCGCCTGCCGCAAGGAGCCTGGTGGTGGAAGTCGGCCGTGCTGGGCACCCTCAATATCGGTGCGTTCTTTGCTCTGCTGTTCGTCGCCGCCTATCTGCTCCCGGGGGGCCTGGCTGCCGCTGTCGGAGCAGTCCAGCCGCTGATCGTCGCTTTCCTGGCCAGCCGCTTCCTCAGCGAACGGCTGACTCTTGCGGTAGTGGCGGCCGGAGCGGCGGGCATCCTCGGCGTCGCCCTGCTCGTCGTTCAGTCGCAGGCGCAGCCGGACCCGGTTGGCGTGCTCGCCGCCCTGGGTGGAGCCGCTTCGATGGCGCTGGGTATTGTGCTGAGCAAGAAGTGGGGCCAGCCCGATGCGCCACTGGCCGTAACTTCCTGGCAGCTGGTGGCCGGCGGTATCGTACTGGTCCCGCTCCTGCTGCTGGTTGAGGGTTTGCCGGATGAGGGATTCAGCCTGGAAAATGTGGCAGGCTTTGCCTACCTGTCGCTGGTGGGCACGGCTTTTGCCTACACCGTCTGGTACCGCGGAATACAGATGCTGCCGGCCGGGTCCTTGTCATTCCTGGGCCTGCTGAGCCCCGTGGTTGCCGTCCTGGTGGGCTGGGCAGCCCTGGGGCAATCCCTTGCAGTTGGGCAGATACTGGGTGGCGTCATCGTCCTCGCCTCGCTGGGTATTGTCCTGTTTGGACATCGGCCCGCGAATACAGAAACGGGCGTCAGGCCACTTCTGAAATCCGGAACCCGGCAGCTGCTGCGCAGGCACTAGACTCCCACCGTGGCTGTGGCCCCGACAACGTTGACAGCCCTGTCCGCGACAACCAGGGAGTCACTTCCGGAGTCAAGGATCGGAGCAGCGCTCTAGAAAACTCTTTCAGGCCGCGTATCAAACCGCCGCCGGTATTCCGTGGGCGTCGTGGAAAAGGCGGCGGCGAAGTTTTGGCGCAGGGTGACCGCGTTGCCGAATCCGCAGTCGGCGGAGATCTGGTCTATCGACAGGTCCGTGGTCTCGAGCAGCCTCCGGGCTGCGTCAAGGCGGCGGGCGCGGATCCAGGCGGCCGGCGTCGTTCCTGTTGCTGCCCGGAAGGCGCGGACAAAAGTCCTGCGGCTCAGGTGCGCCTGCGCCACCAGCAGGTCGACGGTGAGCGGCTCACCCAGGCGTGCCAGAGCCCATTCCAGCAGGCGCGAGATCGGGTCGTCCGTGGAGCGTTCCGGCACCGGGCGATCGATGTACTGCGCCTGGCCGCCTTCACGGTGCGGAGCGATGACCAGGCTTCGCGCCACTTTGTTCGCTGCTTCCGCTCCGAGCCGTGTGCGCACCACGTGCAGGCAGGCATCCAACGCAGAAGCGGTTCCGGCCGAGGTCAGGACGTCTCCGTGGTCTATATAGAGCACCGACTGGTCCAGCGGGACATTGGGGTGCCGCACCGCCAGGGAATCAAATGCCTGCCAGTGCGTGACAGCCCGGCGCCCCGCGAGCAGCCCCGCGTCTGCCACAGGGATCGCACCAAGGCACAGTCCCAGGACCGGCACGCTCCGGGCGTGCGCGCCGAGGAGCACCTGCCGCAGCGAATCGCTCAGGATGCGCCCGTCGTCGAACCACGACGGCACCACCACGATGTCCGCCTCTTCCGCGGCCTCGGGACCCCTCACCTCGCCCAGCCGGTAGCCCTCAGCGGTTGTGATCTCGCCCGCCCGGTCAGAAAAAAGAACCGTCTCCCACCCGGCAAGGCCCTGGCGGGCTACCTCGTCAAAAACCATCTGCGGAACGGCAAGGTGAAACATGGTTGCCCCGTCGAAGGCGTACACCGCGATCCTCATCCCGCACCTCTTCCTTCTATTGGCCCGAATCCATCGTATATCTGCCTTTGTGCCACTGTTGGAACGCGCCGGCAGCGGGAAGACTGGAAAAGTTGTCAGAAGGCAGCCACGTGAGCCAACAGGGAGAACCAAGAACATGACCAGCCCCCGCCGCGCCCTCATCCTCATCGACGTGCAGCAGCAGTACTTCGGCGGCCCGCTCGAGATCCAGTACCCGCCACACCAAGAATCCCTGCCCACGATTGCGAGGGCAGTGGACGCTGCCACGGCCGCCGGCATTCCCATCGCCGTGATTCAGCACTCCGCCGGTGTTGGTGCGCCGGTCTTTGCGCCCGGCACACCGGAGTTCGACGTGCACCCGGAAATTGAACGCCGCAAGACCGCCGCATGGAAGTCAGTGGTCAAGCAGTACGGGTCCGTGTACGCCGACACGGACCTCGCCGACTGGCTGCGCCAGCACGACGTCGACACAGTCACCCTGGTGGGCTACATGACCAACAACTGCGTGCTCGCCTCAGCCGTGGAGGCAGAGTTCCTCGGCTTCACCACCGAGGTCCTCTCAGACGCCACCGGCGCCATCAACCTCGCCAACGACGCAGGCTTCGCTGACGCCAAGACGGTCCACACGACACTTCTGACGTTGCTGAACTCCAACTGGGCAGCGGTGGCGGATACTGCTGCGTGGGCCGAGGCGCTGGGCAGCCGGCAGCCTCTGACGAGGAGTGACCTCGGCAGCTCCGCGGTGGCCGGCGCCGAACTGGTCCCCCAGGTATAACCAAGCCCAACGACTCGCAAGGACATATCGAATGAAGTGGATTCTTCTCGCCGGCGCGATCCTGAGTGAGGTGACCGCATCCCTTTCCTTGAAAGCGGCCCTGGAAAATCCTGCCTTCTTCGTGGTGGTTGTTATTGGATACACCGCTTCCTTCGGCTTCCTCGCCGGGGTCCTCCGCAAAGGCCTTGGCCTGGGCGTCGCCTACGGCATCTGGGCTGCACTGGGAGTAACACTCACCGTGCTACTGGCCGCCATCATCTTCGGCGAAACACTGACCCCGATGATGCTGATCGGAGTCGCCATGGTCATCGGCGGGGTGCTGTGTGTTGAACTCGGGTCGCACAAGGAGCCGGCACAAGAACCGGCACACGAGATGGCCCGCTCATGATGTGGCTTCTGCTGGCCGGAGCCATCCTTACCGAGGTGACCGCCACCTTGTTTCTGCGTGTCGCGTCGACTGGCAAGCGGCGCTGGTACTTGCCGGTCGGCGTCGGGTACTTCCTGGCGTTCACCCTCCTCACCCTGACCCTGGACCAGGGACTGAGCCTGGGGGTTACGTACGGCACCTGGGCAGCTGCCGGCGTCGCACTGACCGCTTTGGGAAGCCGTGCCTTCTTCAAGGAGAGGATTACCCCCGTCATGATGCTGGGGCTCGGCCTCATCATCGGCGGCGTCCTGCTCATTGAACTGGGCGCCGCCCACTGACCCACCAGCAAAAAACGCCCGGCCGGGGAATCCAGCAGGATCATCCCCACACCGGCCTTCCCTTATTGCTACCCGCATCTGCCTGGACTATTCCAGCACCCGCCGGGAAATGCACATGACGATCCGCGGCCGTTCCCGTATGACAAGACGGCTCCCCGGCCCGTGGCTAGGCTGGTAGTTCAGCGCGCCCGCGGGCGTGGAATGCATGGTGATGATGGGGGACCCTTTGGGGAAACAACGATTGATTTTTGGCGGACCGTCCACGGTTCCGGCGGTGGTGAGGGCGTCGACGGCGTTCTGGCTGGCCAGCGCACTTGTCGCCGGTGTACTGCCGGTGATCATGGAGTTCGGCGGGGGCGGCACCGAACCGTCCACGCCCGACTGGGCCATGGTTGTCCTCGCGATCCCGTTCGTGGCCCTGCAGGTGTGGGCTGCCTTCCGGCTCCTGGCGGGCGTCAGATGGGTCCGCACCGTGCTGACGATCATCGCCGTACTCTCCGCCCTGGGAGCACCGTTTGAGCTGTCACCTGTTGTGGTGACCGGGCTGGCCCTGACGCTGGCCGGCGCCGTGCTGATGTGGCTACCCCCGGCGAACGCGTTCGTCCGGGGGCAGTACGAGGCAGCCGGTTCGGCCCGGTAAAGCCGCCAGTTCGGCCCGGTAGCCGGCTACCGGCGGGTTGCCGACGTGAGTTGCGGATGCCCGTGATCAGCGTGCAGGTTATGGGCGGCGCGCGTGCGGAGCAACGGGGCGCCGCTGTGGACCGGTGCCGGCTGCGAGGGCCTGATCCGGTGGGACGGTTCGATCCGCCGCCTGTTGCTCAGATCGCGGATCAGGCCGGTCCCGGCAATTTCACGAATTAGTGAGATCCCCTCCGCTGCAGCCCGTTTGGTAGGGAACTTTACGGAAATCGCCACCAGTTCCCCGGCCTTGCCCATAAGCCTGAACCTGTACCCGCCGTCGGGTGCGTCAATTAATTCGAAGTGTCCGGACATCGTTGTCAGCCTCTCTCAAGGGGATTCGTTCACCTCTTCCAGCCTAGTTGCGGTCCCGGAGCACAGATCAGGGCCAAAGGCCCCCTCCGCGCCCGCCCCCGGCCTGCTAGTTGTCGCCGGATGGGTCGATTGACTCGTCAGTGCCGGGCCTGCCGTGGATGTCGTGACCGCCCGCAGACTCCGACTCCTGGCCGGGTTCGGACGCCCGGCCGGGTTCCCGGCCTGGTTCCATCAGATCCGGGTCATCGGAGTACGGGGCATACAGGCGGGGAACGGCCTCAATGAGTTCATTGGCGGCCATGGCTAGCAGGTCCCGCTGGACCGGGGGCAGGGAAAGCAGCCCCTGCAGGTACGCTTCGACTTCGTATTCGCCCACGTTGCCGCCGATGCTGAAGTAGTTCAGCCAGAGTTCCCCGGGCGTGAGGCCCACGGCCTTCAGCGCCGCCCGCAACTGCCTGCGTTGATCGGGTTCGTTGTGATCGAAGCCCATGGTGGCGCTCCCCTAGTTCCTGCCGGCCGGCATCGCGGTGGCGGCGCCGACCTCTTCCTCTGTCAGGAGCAGCCTGCGGATCCTGCCGATCGCGCCGGAGAGGTCGTCCAGGGGAAGCTTCTTTGCCATGGATTGCCTTCCGGCGGGTCGCCGGACCATCCGAGTCGCCGGACCGTCCGGGGAAGTCGTGTGCGGGTAAGAGTCTCGTGTCCGCAGGTTCAGCTTAACCCCGGCGGTGTCCGGGCCGCAGTGGTTCGCGGCAAGGCCACTTTCCGGAATTGGCTATGGTTTCGCTGCCCGACCGCCGCCTACCGTGGTGGAGGAAGTCTCCCGCCGGAGCTACCCGCCACCCAGAGAAAGACCAGCATGCCCACCGTTGTGAACGAATATCCCTTCTCCCAGATAGACGTCTTTGCGCCGGGCCCGAAAGCCGGGAACCCCGTCGCCGTCGTACATGACGCGGACGGACTGACCACAGAACAGATGCAAAGCTTCGCGAACTGGACCAACCTGTCCGAGACCACGTTCCTCCTGAAGCCCTCGCACCCGGCAGCGGACTACAGGCTGCGGATCTTTACGCCGGCGTCCGAACTGCCCTTCGCCGGGCATCCCACACTGGGCTCGGCCCACGCCTGGCTGGAAGAAGGCGGACAGCCGTTCCGTGACGGAGAGCTGCTGCAGGAGTGCGAGGCGGGGCTGGTGAAGATCCGCCGGGCCGGTACCGATCTGGCCTTCGCGGCACCCCCGCTGGTCCGCTCCGGCGCGGTTGAACCGGGAGTGCTGGAGCAGGCCGTCGCCAGCTTGGGCGTCGACGCCGGACAGGTCCTGGGCAGCAACTGGGTGGACAACGGCCCGGGCTGGCTGGGCATCCGGCTGGAATCGGCGGAGCAGGTCCTGGAACTCCAGCCGGACTTTGCCGTCATGGACCAGCTCCGAGTGGGCGTTATCGGGAGTTACGCGGAGGGAGGACCGGCGGAGTTCGAGGTCCGGGCGTTCGTTCCCGGGTTCGGCGTTCCCGAAGACCCAGTAACAGGGAGCCTCAACGCCGGCCTGGCGCAATGGCTCCTCAGCGAAGGCTTGGTGGGCGGCAACTACACCGTCCAGCAAGGCACCGTCCTGGGACGCGGCGGGCTGGTGACAGTCAACGTCGAGGATGAGGACATCTGGATCGGCGGAACCAGCCGGGCCGTAGTGAGCGGCCGCGTGTCGATTTAGCGGCAGGCGCGCGTTGCTACTGCGGGGTCAGGCGGTAGCCCACTCCCCTGACTGTCTGAACCCACCGCGGGGACCGGGAACTGTCGCCCAAGCGCTTGCGGAGGTTGCCCATATGAACCTCCAGCACGCGTTCGTCCCGGGCTGCCACGGCGGAGTCCGGGACAGCAGGGTTATTGCGCAGTTGGCGGGCCAGTTCCGCGCGGGTCACGACCGCACCCTTGTTTTGGAGCAGTGTACGGAGCAGCTCGAACTGGGTCCGGGTCAGGTCAACGGCTTTCCCGTCCACTGATACCGCGCGGGTGCTGTCCATCAGGGCAAGGCCCCGGTGTTCAAAGTCCCATCCGGTTTCCCCGGCTGAACCCTCGGACGCTGCGGCTGCGACGGCAGGTTGACGGGCTGGAAAAGCGGCTGAAGCTGGCGATTCCGCGCCGTAGGGTCTGGCGACGAAGTGGCCGGCGGCGCACTGCGCCGCTTCCACCATGGCGTGGCGCCTGGGCCTGCGGAGCATGGCGGCGATCCTTGCCCGGAGCTCGCGCGGACGGAAAGGCCTGGCCAGGTAGTCGTCAGCACCGGCCTCAAGTCCCAGCAGTGCGTCCGCTTCGCTCGCCAGTGCGCTGACCATGATCACGTAGGCGTGGCTGAAGGTACGGATACGGCGGGAGGCCTCGATGCCGTCAAAGTCGGGAAGCCCTACCTCCACGGTGACCAGGACGGGGTCGTGCTTCCGCACGGCAGCCACTCCCTCGGTGCCGGACGCCGTTGCAACAACACCGAATCCGGACTGGACGAGCAGCTCTTCCAGAGCTCCCCTGTTACGACCGTCGCCGTCAACCACCACAGCCGTGCCGCGCGTAACCATCAAAACCCCTCTGAAATTCTTGTGCTTATTCAGCTTTAGTAAGTACCACTAATTCCTCAATTACGAATTGTGTAAAAATTGTGTATTTATTGAGGAAAGTCAAAAAGTAAATATCGGCATTCAGCTATTGCCAACCCCACGCCGCTGAATGATGATCATCATGTGCTCACTGGGGGCGCGGCGCTGCTGCTATCAGCGCAAAAGTAGGGGGCGTTTAAATGGTTTCCTTGAGGTCTCGCGTCACAAAAGCGGTTTGGCTGAACAGGCCGCTTGCAATGCTGGCAGCCGTCAGCCTGGTCATGTTGTCCGCCACAACGCCGGCGCATGCCGCCGACACCACCCCCATGGACCCGAACCCGGGCCCCGCGGGCAGCTTCGCCTGGAAGGGGTTCAACTGGGAAAAGCGCTTCTGGGGCGGTGCGCCACAGTTCAACAAGACCTTCGACGCGGCCAACGTCAGCAATCCCGACGGCAACGGATACGTCACGCTTTCACTCACCAACCCGACCGGCAGCGCCCCCGTCGGGGCCGAGTTTCAATCCACCCGGCAGGGATTCGGCTACGGCACATACAGCACCACCGTAGAAAAGAATGTGAGCGCCCTCCAGAAGGAAGTGGTGTGGGGTTGCCTGTTCACCTACGATCCCCTGGCTACTCCCGGTTACAACGAGATCGACCTGTGCGAGGCATCCGCCTGGGGTGGCGGCGCTAGCTATGGGGAATCCTGGCCGGTGACCCAGGCGCACGGCTATTGGTTCGATGCCACCAAACCGCCAGGTCAGGGCAACAACACCATCGTCTTTGCAACGACGAATGACGCAATCCTCACCCACAAAATGGTCTGGGAGCCGGGAAAGATCACGTTCGAAACCTTCGCTGGCGAGGGCTACGGGGGAACCCTGCTCAAGCGAACCGTGCTTCAGGGAAGCACCGTTCCCGTGCCGGCCAAAGAAGCCATCCACTTCAACCTTTGGGTCACTGGCGGTGGCGGCGGCGATCCCGAACATGTGAAACCTGAGTCCGTGGTGATCCGGGACTTCTCATTCACACCGGCTGCCAGCACCACCCCGGTTACCGAATCGCCCATCAAGCTGACGGCGGCCAACAGCAAGGTCAAGGGTGTCAATTCCACCACCGTGAAGTGGTCCGGGGCCACGGGGTCCAGCGTCACACTCTGGATCAACGGCGCCGCGAAGACCGTCCCCAACACCGGGAGCTTCGTGAACAAGTTCAAGGGCGGAGCAACCACAAGCTACAAGGTCTGCGATGCAGTTGCATGCTCCAACGCCGTCAGCGTGGTGACCTGAGCGAGCCCAAGGCGAACGGGCGGCCTGGATTCCTTGCGAATCCAGGCCACCCGCCCGATCAGGCAGAAGTTACTTGGTCCGGACCGGCACGATCCGCTTGACGGCCAGGCCAAGCGCCACGAGGGCGAAGGCTGCCAGGGCGAACCAAAACAGGTCACCGGCCCCGGTTGCGGCGAGGGTTCCGGCACCGACACCGGCTGCTGCGGGAGCTGCTGGATTGCTGTACATAAAGTGTTACCAAGCTTTCTTTTTGTTGAGTGCTGCATCCACGTAAGCCTTCGCGTGGACCACCTGAAGGAACAGGTCGATCAAGAGTTCGTACATCGTTGCGGCCGCCAGCATGTACTTCCAGCCACGCAGCCGCACAGTCACTACCCGTTCGATCACGAAGACACCGGTCACGGCCATCCAGAAGGGCTGAATGTGCAGCCCTTCCCCCGTGCCCAGTGCAAAAGCCACCGTTCCGAAGTAGGCCAACGACACCACAATGCCGGTCACGGAGAGGGCTTGCCTCCCCCAATACGGCCGGGTGACCCTGGTCCAGCCGTACTGGACGCAGTTCTCCACCGCTCCGCGCTTCCACCTCAGCCGCTGTGCCCAGAGTTCGCGCCAAGTGGGCATGATTTCGGTGACGAGCGTGCAGTCGGCCGGCGATTTGATGCGGTAGTTGAGGGTCAGCAGCGCGAAGGACAACTCGTTGTCCTCGGTCAGCACGGAGGTGTCGTAAACGCCTCCCCTGCCGTTGCCCGGCGGCAGGGTGCCGTCAAGCCGGGCTTCGATGACGTCCACCAGTGTCCGGACACGGAAGAGCGCGGCCGTTCCCGTAACTACCAGGCATTTGCCATGCAGCCGCTTCACGTCCCGCGCGTACCGTGCGTACTCATTCCGCTGCAGGTGACCCACGAATCCGCCGCCCTCTGCGCCGCGGAAGACGCCGCCCACGGCACCAAGCCGCCGGTCGGCACGCAGGTGACCGGTTGCCCGCTCGATGAAGTCATGGCTCAACTGCGAGTCCGCGTCCTGGACGAGGATCATGTCTTCCGGATTCGCGCCGGGCAGCAACCCCTCCAGCGCAAAATTCAAGGCGCCGGCTTTTTTGTCTGCGTTTCCGACAGTGCGGATGACCTCCGCGCCAAGCGCCAGGGCGATTTCCTCGGTGGCATCGGTGCAGTTGTCGGCAACAACCACCACCCTGTCCGGCGGTTGAGTCTGGGATTTGAGGGATTCGAGCGTGTCAGAAATACCCGCAGCTTCATTATGCGCGGGGATAAGAACTGTAATCACAGGAGTTCGGCACCCGCAGTCCCGAGAGCAGAATTCATATAGTCACGCACAGGCCCCGCAGCTCCCCACCGAATTAGTCAACTGATTGTTGACTTCGAGTTTTTCAACGGGAACGCAAGCAGGCGGAAAGTATTCGAAAAGGAATCCGCAATCTTCCGTCAAGGCAAATGCACACTCAACGGGACCTCAATTTGCCATCTGGAATGGGGCGTAAATACTCAATGCCGGGAGTCGGGGGCTGCGGCTTGAAAGCAGAAGTCGGGGTGCTGTCCTGGGACAGCACCCCGACTCCGTTAGCGGGCCACAATCATGGCCCGCAACATACTTTGCTGATTACAGGAGGCTGTTGCCGCCGTCGTTTACGACGGAACCTTCAGACACAGCTGAAGCCGCAGCATCCAGGCTCGCATTCGCGTCCAGGTTCAGACCCGCATCCAGATCCGAAACAACACTGCCGTCAGTCGAGCCCTCATTCCAGGAGCCCTCGCTCCAGGTCCCGTGGCCGTCATTCACAACCGAACCCTCAGACACAGCGGAAGCCCCAGCGTCCAGGCTCGCATCCGCATCCAGGTTCACACCAGCGTCCAGATCCGAAACAACACTGCCCGCAGCAGACCCCTCATTCCAGGTGCCCTCGCTCCAGGTCCCGTGGCCGTCATTCACAACCGAACCCTCAGACACAGCCGAAGCCCCAGCATCCAGGCTCGCATCCGCATCCAGGTTCACACCAGCGTCCAGATCCGAAACAACACTGCCCGCAGCAGACCCCTCATTCCAGGAGCCCTCGCTCCAGGTGCCGTGGCCGTCATTCACAACCGAACCTTCAGACACAGCCGAAGCAGCAGCATCCAGGCTGGCGTCAGCATCCAAGTTCACGCCCAGGCCAACGACAAGGTCGGTGACGGCGCTGGTGTCCGTAGAACTCCAAGTGCCGTGGCCGTCATTCACAACCGAACCCTCAGACACAGCCGAAGCCGCAGCATCCAGGCTGGCGTCGGCATCCAGGTTCACGCCCAGGCCAACGGCAAGGTCGGTGACGGCGCTAGTGTCCGTGGAGCTCCCGGTGCCGTGCCCCCAGGTGGAGGTCCCGCCGTCGTTCACTGCCGAGTTGTTTACCACCGAACCCTCAGTGGCCGCGGAAGTGGCAACGTCCAGGTTGGCGCCAAGGTTCAGGCTGATGTGGCTTCCCGAGCCGAGACCCAGGTCCGACGTCGTGGTGGTGGAGTCGGAAGCGGAGGCTGCGCCCGCGCCGAGGATGAGTACTCCGCCGGCAAAAACGGCGCTGCACAGAGTGGTGCGTACGAAAGATTTCATGACAATTCATTCCTTACTAGTGAGGTGAGCCAGGCACGGATGGTGCGTGGCCAGGTGCCGTCCGCGCAGAAGGCGCGGTGCCGGCGTCACTAGTCGGGGGAAAAGCCGTGCTCCAGGCTGACCGAACTCGGCAGCTCATCGGAGGCGTTGAGGACGTCCTTGAGCGAGATCTGCGTCAAGGAAAACTGGAAGGCCGGAACGTCGGCTGCTACGCCGGATCCGCCGTCGTTACCCGCCCGAAGCAGCGAACCGGAGCCCGTCGGGGCCGTAGCCGGCGATCCGGGGGCGGGCGTTGCGGGACGTTCGGGTGCGGGAGTCCGTGCTGTCATCACAACGGTGCTGCCGCCGTCGGACTTTGCGGCCGTTGCGGCCCCCTGGTCCTGCGCGCCAGCCGAAACGGTCGGTGAGATGCCCGCGGAAGGTGCGGCGGCCGGAGACGTGGCGGCGCCGCCCGGTGCAGGTTCCTGTGGAACGGACCCCGCCGGGTACGGCTGGGCGGGAACGTCAACGGGGGCGGGGACGGCGTCGACCGCGTTGCCGGCAACGTCGCCGGCGACGGAGCCAACCGGAGCCAGCACGGGTTCGGTGACATCAGCCACCAGCCCCGTGACCGGCGCCGTGATTCCGGCGACCGTTTGGGTCACGGGGGCGACGGCGTCTGAAGCGAGCGCTGTCGCGGGTGCCACCGCGCTGGTGACCTGCTCGACGACGGCGGCCACCGGTGCCACCGCAGTGTCCACGGGCACCAGAACCGGTTCGGCGATGGCCTGAACCTGCGGCGCAATCGGGCCTGCCACAGTGGCAACAGGTTCAGTCAGCGCGGCAAGGTGACCTTGATCCTCCGTGCCGGCTTCGGAGATAACAGAGGCGGCGGTGTCGGCAGAGATGGGGTCGGTCACGGGCGGCAGCAGGCTTGAAGCCTGTGACGAGACGGCGCCAAACACAACCCAGGCGGCCGCGAGCAATGTGGCCAGGACGAGGGACCGCAAGGCGGAGGGAAGCCAGGATGCATTTCCGCGCATTGCCTCACCTCCCGATCATGGCCGGACGTCATCGATTACCGCAGGACTTGCAAGGGATTCGCTGCCGTAATGAACGCGGATGGGTGCGGCTTGGAATACTGCCGGTGCTGTCCGGGCCGGGCGGAGGCCGTCTTGGGCTGCAGCCCTATTCCCCTCAACGCCCCCAAATGCTGCGCTAAGGGGAACCCGCCGGTGCGATGGCACAGCGCGGGAACGTCTCCGTTCTCGGGAGCCATGCCGTCGCCCGAGGTTCCAGTCAATGCCCCGTCGGGGGCCGGCCCCAGAGGCCAAAGCCCCCGAATGCTGCTCCCGGTGATCATCAGCGCCGGGGCTCTTGATGCCATGGCGGACTCCCAAAAGGCGCAAGAACCCGGGCGTTCCGGGATCTTAACGCCGGTTTGGCAGCGGGCGTACGGCCATTACCGGGGTCTGGATCGCGGCAAGTGCGTCGGCCAGACGCACGGCACCACCCGCCCGCAGACCGGCCGTGAGCGGCACGGTGCCTGCCTCGCTGGTGCAGTTCAACAGCGCTGCGGTGACCTCGGCGATCAAGTCCGGGAACCGGCTAAACCGGTAGTTTCCGTAGGAGGGGTTTTCCGATTGCTTCAGCGTCCTGGTGACCAGCACGGCGGCCTGCGTCCTGCGCGCCAAGCCGAGTTTCGTCAGCGCGGAGGACACGAGGTTCTTTATGGTCTTTTCCGCCAAAGACATCTCCTGGCTGATCTGCCGGTTGGTCATCCCTTTCCCCAGGCCGACAGCCACATTCCATTCCTGTCGGGAGAGTCTCAGGAGTCCCTCATCCGGCCGGTCCCTACCGGGCCCGGCGGCCGGTGCAAGAATCCCCGGCTGGAATCGGCGGCTGTACGCGGTGTGCCCGGCAAGGGCGCGTCGGATCAGCCTGAGCTGTTCCGTGTTGTCATCCTGCTGCGAGAGGCAACCCCACGCTCCTGCCAGGATGGATTCAATCAGCACGTTTTTCGTCGATTTCCCCGGTCATCAGCACGCACCGGATCGAGGGGTCGGTTGCTGCGACGGCCCGGCACACCTCGGCACCGGAACCATCCGGAAGGTCGTCGTCCAGGATGACCAGGTCGGGGCGCAGCGCAGGGATCCGCCGGACGGCTTCACAGACTGACCCTGTCTCCCCGACGATGGTGAACCCGTGGGTCTCCAGTAGCCGCCGCAGGCCCCTCCGCACGACCTCTTCGTCGTCCAGGATGTAGACGCTCTGGCCGGTCCGGGGGTACGCCGGCCTACTTTGCGGGGCTGCCATCATTACCGTTCCGTTCCTTCGCCCCTGGAAACCGAAAAGGCGTTGCTTCTGTCCCTGACGCCGGCCTCACTGCTGCGAAGACGAACCTGACCGGATCCCCGTCCGGTGTTTACTGCCCGCGCGCACGCGCAGGTACCCACTTCCCACGCTAGACCTAATAACGGCCGGACGACAGGCCTCAGCCAACCCGTATCCGGAAATCCCGTGGCCTCGTACTGTGCGGGTTTGCGAAAGGCCGCCCACCCCGCGCTCCCCAGCGTTTCGCCCACGGCGCACACGCTTATTTCGAAGGAGCCGCACCCCGTAGACTTAGCGACACTATGGACGACCCTCCTTCACATATGCCCAAGCCCCTCCACCTTCTGACCGGTTCACCGGCCATCACGGGAGAGGGGCGCCCGAATGTATGAATGGATCATGCTCGGTATCGGCCTTGTCCTCACGGTGGGTACCGGCTTCTTCGTTGCGTCCGAGTTCGCGCTGGTCAACCTTGACCGCAACGACCTTGAAGCCCGCCAGGCCCGCGGTGAGAAACGTCTTGCGCCCACCATCAAGGCCCTCAAGATCACCTCGACGCATCTCTCCGGAGCCCAGCTGGGTATCACGCTGACCACGCTCCTCACCGGCTACACCTTCGAACCCGCCATCAGCAAAATGCTTAGCGGGCCGTTGCTGGCGGCGGGCCTGCCTGAGTCCGTGGTGCCCGGGATCGGCGCCGTGGCGGGTATTTTCCTGGCCACCATCTTCTCGATGGTGATCGGCGAACTCGTCCCGAAGAACTTCGCCCTGGCCCTCCCCCTGGCCACCGCGAAGATCGTGGTCCCGTTCCAGGCCCTGTTCACCGCCGTCTTCAAGCCGGTGATCCTGCTGTTCAACAACACCGCCAACGGCATCATCAGGTCGTTCGGCATCGAGCCGAAAGAAGAGCTTTCCGGCGCGCGCAGCGCCGAGGAACTCAGCTCGCTGGTACGGCGCTCCGCGCTGGAAGGGGTGCTCGACGTCGACCATGCGGTCCTGCTGCACCGCACCCTCCGCTTCTCCGAGCACTCCGCTGCCGACGTCATGACGCCCCGCGTCCGGATGACGGCGGTGAACGCCGACGATACGGCGGAACAGATCGTCACCCTGGCCTCGTCCACCGGCTACTCGCGTTTTCCGGTGATCGGACGGGACCGCGACGACGTCCTGGGGGTCCTGCACGTCAAGCAGGCATTCGCTGTGGCCTTGGAGGAACGGGACTGTGTGACCGCCGCGAGCCTCATGATCGACCCGCTCCGGGTCCCCGAATCCATGAGTGTGGACACGCTGCTGGTCCTGCTCCGCAAGCAGGGGCTCCAGGTGGCCATCGTGTCCGACGAGCATGGCGGGACGGCCGGCATCGTCACCCTCGAAGACCTGGTGGAAGAGATCGTCGGCGAGCTTGAGGACGAACACGACCGCGCACGCGTGGGCGTGGTCAGGACCGGCCGTTCCATCACGTTCGACGCTTCCCTGCGCCCCGACGAACTGCTGGACCGGACCGGCATCGAAGTGCCCGACGGCGAGGAGTACGACACCATCGCCGGTTTCGTCACCGACCAGCTGGACCGCATCCCCGAGCTCGGCGACGAAGTCACCGTGGACGGCGGAACGCTGCGCGTGGAACGCGTGGTGGGCACCCATGTGGAGCGCCTCCGCTTCACCCCGGACGAATCACAGGAAGCACCCCAGAGCCCGCATGACCGCATCATCGACACCCTCACCTCGGAGCTGACCCATGAGTGAATACCTTCCCGGCATCATCTGGCTGGTGGTGCTCCTGGTGGTCAACGCCTTCTTCGTGGGAGCCGAGTTCGCGGTCATCTCCGCCCGCCGGTCGCAGATCGAGCCCAAGGCCGAGGCCGGCAGCAAGGCGGCGAAAACCACGCTGTGGGCCATGGAGCACGCCACGCTGATGCTGGCCACCAGCCAGTTGGGCATCACCGTGTGCTCGCTCGTGATCCTGAACGTTTCCGAACCAGCCATCCACCACCTGCTGGAAATCCCGCTGGGCCTGACCTCCCTCTCCGGCGAAGCAATCGGCATCATCGCCTTCGTGGCCGCGCTGCTGCTGGTGACCTTCCTGCACGTGGTCATTGGCGAAATGGTCCCCAAGAACATCTCGTTCTCCGTTCCCACCCGGGCCGCGCTCATCCTGGCCCCGCCGCTGGTGATGGTGGCACGGGTGTTCAAGCCGGTGATCTGGACCCTCAACGGGATCGCCAACTCCATCCTGCGGCTCTTCAAGGTCCAGCCCAAGGATGAGGCCACCAGCGCCTACACCCTGGACGAGGTGGCGAACATCGTGGAGCAGTCCACCCGGGACGGCATGCTCACGGACACTACCGGCACGCTGAATGCAGCGTTCGAATTCACCGCCAAGACCGTGGCGGACGTGGAAGTGCCCATCAGCGAGATGGTGCTCCTACCGGCGTCTTCGACGCCGGCCGACATCCAGAGCGCGGTGGCCCGGCACGGGTTCTCCCGCTACATCCTCACGGACGACGACGGCGTGCCCTCCGGTTACCTGCACCTCAAGGACGTCATGGACCTGACATCCCCGGAAAAGTTCGCCAGGCCCGTGCCTGCCAAGCGAATCCGCCGGCTCGCGTCCGCGTTCAGCGGCAGCGACCTCGAGGACGCACTGGCCACCATGCGCCGCACCGGCGCCCACGTCGCCCGGGTATTCGACGCGCACGGGAACACCACCGGCGTCCTCTTCCTGGAGGACATCATCGAAGAGCTGGTGGGCGAAGTGCAGGACGCCACGAGCGCCTAGCCGCGCCCGTCGAAGAGTGACCGCGTGCCGAAACCGGCGGCGCCGGAGCGGAGGCTTATGCTCGGCGCATGCATGAGCTGAGCAACCGCGTACCGGGGCAGGAAGTCATCGCCAAGCTTCTGGACGTCCAGGGACAAGAGGCCGACCGTTCACTGTTGGGACGGATATTCGGCGCCGATCCGCTCAGCGCCGAGGCCCGCCCTTGGTTCCGGGGGGCCCTGGGCGAAGTGGCGGTGGGAACGTTGCTCGCCGGGCTCGGCCCCGAATGGACCGTCCTCCACGCTATTCCTGTGGGCGCGGGAACCTCAGACATCGACCACGTGCTGATCGGTCCGGCCGGGGTTTTCACTGTCAATACCAAGAACCATTCCGACCAATCTGTGTGGGTCGCGGGGCGGACGCTTATGGTGGCAGGGCAGCGGCAGCGTCACATACCCAATGCAGCACATGAGGCGGCCCGGGCGGGCAAGCTGTTAAGCGCGGCGTCCGGCATCCCGGTGGAGGTTAGCGGGGTGGTGGTGATCATTGCACCCAAGAACCTGACCATCAAGAAAGCACCTGAAGGCGCCCAGGTGCTGTCCGACCGGCAGATACTGCGCTGGCTCCGTGGCCTGCGACCGGCGCTGAGCGCCGATCAGGTTTTCAGGATTGCGTCAGCAGCCCGGCTGCCTCGAACGTGGCATCGGAATCCCGGGCTTCAAGCAGATCCAGTTGAACTGCAGGACCGCTTCAACGCTCTCCGGGACCACGTGGACCGGGCGCGGCGGCGGCGCCTGTTGTGGGTGCTCGCCGCCTTCGTCGGCCTTTTCTCCATGATCTTCCTCAGCCCGCTCCTCTAGCGCCCGTGTTGCGTGATCAGCTCCCTGCTGAGTTCGCGGATCCCGGGCAGTTCGGCCGAAAGTCCGGCCAGTACGACGGCGGCATCGGCCGTCTGGGAAGGTGACGCACTGTCCGCGAGCCCGTCAGCGCGAAGGTTGATCAGGGACTCAACCAGGCGGAAGACCAGCTCACCGAGCGGCGCGCTGCCGGGACCGCCGGCCGCCGGCAGGAGCTCCTCCACCCTTCGACCCAGGTCCTGGTACCGCTGCCGGAGCTCGCGCCTGTCTGCCATGAACGGCTCGAACCGCTCGGCACGTGCTTCCGGCAGGTGGTAGAGAATGCCCAGGTTCCACCGTGCACTACACAGCAGGCCACCGTCATAGAGCGCCACTGCATGGAGCGCCGCGGCCGCCGCCACTGCGCTGCCCGGCCGGGGAGCCGCGCAGACCGCCCTCGCGAAGTCCAAGCCGCCGGCCACGGTGCCCTTCAGCAGCTCGCCCAGGATGTCATCCTTCGTGCCGAAGTGGTGGTAAAGCGACGACTGGCGCATGCCCACGGCGTCGGCGATCGCCCTCGTGGAGGTGTTCGCGAAGCCCTGGCCCGTAAAGAGTTCCGCGGCGGCATCGAGGATTTCGTCCCGGGCGGTGGCCCCCGGGCGCACTGGCTGCTGCTTGCGGGGTCGTCCCGGTCCGGCTGAAGTCACCCCACATTCTTACACCGCCCGGGTGTCCGGGTTGCGCCGGGCCAAAAGGGCCGGGATGCCGGTGAGTTTTTGTTCACAGAACTGAAACGCCTGGAAATCCAGCTTTTACACGGGCGAAACGGAACCGGGACACGGCGCTGGAAAACTATCAAGTGACCGGTATTTCGGGAGGGGCCATCCAGCGGCTACCCAGATGTGGTCACCAGCCCCCGTTCCAGACACGGAGAAACCGATGACTTCCACCATTTCGACGGCGTCCGCCCACGCAGACGATGCAGACCTGACCTCGCTCGGCTACCAGCCGTCACTGCACCGCAAACTTGGCCGCTACGCCTCCTTTGCCGCAGGATTCTCGTTCGTTTCCATCCTGACCACCATCTTCCAGCTCTTCGCCTTCGGGTACTCCTTTGCCGGGCCCGCGTTCTTCTGGACCTGGCCGGTGGTACTGATCGGCCAGCTGCTCGTTGCCCTGAACTTCGCTGAACTCGCTGCCCGGTACCCGCTCTCCGGCGCCGTCTACCAGTGGTCCCGCCGCATGGGCGGCGAAGTGGTGGGCTGGTTCGCCGGCTGGTTCATGTCCATCGCCCAGGTTGTCACTGCGGCAGCCGCCGCCATCGCACTCCAAGTGGTCCTCCCCCAGCTGTGGGACGGCTTCCAGGTGGTGGGCGGCGATCCCGCGCTGGCCACCGTCACCGGCGCCGCCAACGCAGTGGTTCTCGGCGCGGCACTCCTGGTGGTCACCACGGTGATCAACTGCCTGGGCGTCAAGCTCATGTCCCACGTCAACTCCATCGGCGTGACCTGCGAAATCGTCGGTGTGGCCGCCGTCATCCTGGCCCTGATTTCCGCCGCCCAGCGCGGACCCGAGGTAGTGGCGGACGTCAGCGTGGTGGCCGGCTCGGACCTCGGCGCCGTCGGCGCGTTCCTCGTCTCCGGGCTCATGGCCGCCTACGTCATGGTCGGCTTCAACTCCGCCGGGGAACTCTCGGAGGAGACGAAGAACCCGCGCAAGACGGCGCCGCGCACCATCCTTTCGGCCCTGATCATTTCCGGGATCGGCGGCGGGCTCATGATCATCACGGCACTCATGGCCGCCCCCAGCCTCGACGACGGGCGCCTCGCCACCGAGGGCCTTCCCTATGTGCTGACCGCCGTTCTGGGAACCTTCTGGGGCAAGGTCCTCCTGGTGGACGTCGCCGTCGCGATCTTTGTCTGCACCCTGGCCATCCAGACGGCGGGGTCCCGCCTGGTGTTCTCGATGGCCCGAGACGGCAAGCTCCCCGCCTCCGCACTTCTCTCCTCGGTCCACCCGGAGCGCGGCACGCCGATGTGGCCGTCCATCGCCATCGGCGGCCTCGCGGTCGGAGTCCTCGCGATCAACATCGGCAACGCCGCCCTGTTCACCACGCTCTGCAGCGTCTGCATCGTCATGGTGTACCTGGCCTACCTCCTGGTCACTGTTCCGCAACTGCTCAGCCGCCTGCGCGGAGACTGGGACCGGGTGGGCCAGACCATGCCGGGCGGGCTGTTCTCGCTGGGCCGCTGGGGGCTTCCGGTCAACGTCCTGGCTGTTCTCTACGGCGCCGTGATGGTGGTCAATCTCGCCTGGCCGCGCCCCGAGGTGTACGACCCCAGCGGCGAAAACGGACTCCTGCTGTTCTCCGCACCCCTCATGGTGGGGGCCGTACTTCTCCTGGGCATCTGGGTGCGCAGCCGCAAGACCTCCGGCGCTCCCGCAGCGTAAGCCCCGACTAAGACACCACAGCCAACCCAGCTAAAACAGCCAACACAGCTAAGAGATGACTGACATGACACAGACCCTCGAATCCGCCCAGCCCGCTGCCGGAACCGACGCTGCCGGAACCGCCACCACTGCGGGTGCGCGCGCCCATGCCCGCGCCCAGCACGGACGGACTGCGGACACCATGATCCACGTGCCTGCGACCACGGCACCCGAACGCCTCACGGCCGGGCTGCCCGCGGGGGCCGCCGCCTCACTCACCTGGGCAGAATCGCTCGCGTTCGGGCGGTACACCCACCTTGAACTGGCCCGCGGTACCAGGATCAGGCTCACCGATACGGACGGCGACGCCTGCGTCCATGCCGTGCTCTTCCGGGCCGGTGCGAGCCATGAGCGGATCAACGTCGCGGACACCGTCAAGGTCCCGTGGCAGGCCTACCTCGGGCCGGGCCATCCCCTGCTCTCCGATGCCGGCCGGTTGATGGCCACCGTCGTGGCCGATTCCTCCGGCAGGCACGATGCCCTCACCGGAACCACCAGCCTCGCAGGCAACCAGGCCAAATACGGTGCAGGCTCCGCGCACAGCGCCTCACCTGCAGGCCGCGAACTGCTGACCCTCGGCGCCCTCAAGCACGGCATCAGCCAGCGGGAAGTGCCGCCGTCGATCTCCTTCTTCAAGGGCACCGCCGTGGACGCGGACGGCACCATCCGGTTCACCGGCAGCGCCGGTGCCGGCACCGCCCTCGAACTCCTCCTGCAGATGGACGCTGTTCTGGTGCTGGCCAACACCGCCCACCCGCTGGACCCGCGTCCGGATTTCACCGGAAGCACCGTGGACATCGTTGCGTGGCAGGCGCCCGAAGACCTCGCCGCCCTTGCCGCCGGAGACCTGGGATTCGCCCCGGGCCCCGAGCACCTGCTTGCCCTCCAGAACACTGAACTCGACTTCACCGCAAGGACTTCCGCATGAACACGCCCACACTCACTTTCCAGCCGGACGCCGCAACCGCCGCCCTGGTCCCGGGACACGTCGTCCTCGACGAATACGTCGAAGCGCGCGGCCCGTGGTCCGCCGTGGTGGAAGCCGGGGACGTGCTCACCATCGTGGATCTTGACGGCAACCAGGCCGTGGACTGCCTCCTCTACGCTGCGGGCGACACCGCCACACGCTACTCCGCCGCCGCAACCATCGCCGCGCAGCGATCCATTGTCCTGACCACCGGGTCCGTGCTGCGGGCGGACAGCGGCGAAGCGCTGATGACCGTCGCGGCCGATGAAGTGGGCGTCCACGACACCATCGGCGGCGCCTGCTCACAGGAATCGAACACCCTGCGCTACGGCCAACACACGCACGAACAGCATGCCTGCGTGGAGAACTTCCTCATCGAAGGCTCCAAATGGGGCCTCGGAAAGCGGGACCTCGTCTCCAACATCAACTGGTTCATGAACGTACCCGTGGACCCGGACGGTGCGCTCGGCATCGTGGACGGGCTCTCCGCCCCCGGCAAACGCGTGGCACTGCGTGCCGAGGCGGACACCCTGGTCCTGGTTTCGAACTGCCCCCAGATCAACAACCCTTGCAACGGCTTCAACCCCACGCCCGTGCGCATGATCGTCACCCGTCCGGAGGCCTCCCGATGAACCGCTTCGACACCCTGCTCGTCGCCAACCGCGGCGAAATCGCCTGCCGGATCATCGAGTCCGCCAAAAAGATCGGGCTGCGCACCGTGGCCGTGTTCTCGGAGGCGGACCGCGGCGCCAAGCACGTGCGCCTCGCCGATGAAGCCGTCCTGCTCGGGCCGGCACCCGCCAAGGAGTCCTACCTCCGGGTCGACGCCATCCTGGCTGCGGCTGCGGCCACCGGCGCCGGCGCCATCCACCCCGGCTACGGCTTCCTGTCCGAGGACGCCGGGTTCGCCGAGGCCGTGGAAGCCGCCGGGCTCGTCTTCGTCGGCCCCACCCCGGACCAGCTGCGGATCTTCGGCACCAAGCACACCGCCCGGGACGCCGCCCAGCGTGCCGGAGTGCCCATGATCGCCGGCTCGGGACTCCTCGAGGACCTTGATGTAGCCATCACGGCCTCCGCCACGATCGGCTTCCCGCTGATGCTCAAGGCCACCGGCGGAGGCGGCGGCATCGGCATGGCCGTCTGCCGCACCGAAGCCGAACTGGCCGAGAACTACGCCCGGGTGGCCCGGCTTGCCAGCTCAAGCTTCGGCACCGCGGGCGTCTTCGCCGAGCGCTACATCGAACACGCCCGCCACGTCGAGGTCCAGATTTTCGGCGACGGCGAAGGCCGCGTCGTCAGCCTCGGGGACCGTGACTGCTCGCTGCAGCGCCGGCACCAGAAAGTCCTCGAAGAGGCGCCCGCGCCGGACCTTCCGGCCGGGCTGCGCGAGGAGCTGCACCGCAGCTCGCGCGCACTCTGCGCCTCCGTGGGCTACCGCTCCGCCGGGACCGTGGAGTTCGTCTACGACCCCGTCCGGCAGGAAGCATCCTTCCTCGAAGTAAACGCCCGCCTCCAGGTGGAGCACCCGGTCACGGAAGCCGTCACCGGCGTCGACCTCGTGGAATGGATGCTCAACCTGGCCCAGCAGCGGCCAGTGCTGGACGGCCTGCCGGACAGCCTCCCGGTGACCGGGCACGCCGTGGAAGCACGGATCTACGCGGAAGACCCGGCCCGCAACTTCCAGCCCAGCGCCGGAACCGTCACCAACGCCCAATACCCGGGCTCCGACGTCGTCCGCGTCGACGCGTGGGTGGAAACCGGCAGCGAGGTGTCCACCAACTACGACCCGCTCCTTGGCAAGCTCATCTCCTTTGGCGCGAGCCGGGACGAAGCCCTCGACTCCCTGGCGGACGCCTTGGCGCAAACCCGCATGGACGGCATCGAAACCAACCTCGGGATGCTGCGCTCCGTCACCGGCCTGGACGTGGTCCGCACCGCCACGCACTCCACCAGCACCCTGGACAGCGTGGGCGACCCCGAACCCCGCATCACCGTGGAGCGCCCCGGCCTGCAGACGAGCGTGCAGGACTGGCCCGGACGGACCGGCCTCTGGCAGGTGGGCGTGCCGCCGAGCGGCCCCATGGACGACCTCTCCTTCCGGCTGGGCAACAAGGCGCTGGGCAATCCGGAAGGGGCACCCGGACTTGAATTCACCATGGCCGGCCCGGCGCTGCGCGTCACCCACGCCACCACCGTCTGCGTCACCGGCGCAGAGGTGGCCGTCACCGTCAACGGACAATCTGTTCCGGCCTGGGAACCCGTCACGGTCCCCGCGGGCGGCGTGCTCGACGTCGGATCGGCCGAGGGTGCCGGACTGCGCGGCTACATCCTCTTCGAGGGCGGCCTCGACATCCCGACATACCTCGGCAGCGCTTCCACCTTCACCCTCGGCCAGTTCGGCGGCCACGGCGGCCGCGTGCTCCGCGCCGGCGACGTGCTCCGCACCGTGGCCGGGGCGGCACCCGACACCGTGCCCGCGCCGGTCCCGGCGGACAGCCGCCCGGCCCTGACCACGCAATGGGAGCTCATGGTGGTGGAAGGACCGCACGGAGCTCCGGAGTTCTTCCAGCGCGAGGACATCAACGACCTGTTCGCAGCGTCCTACGAGGTGCACTTCAACTCGGCCAGGACCGGCGTCCGCCTCATCGGCCCGAAGCCGCGCTGGGCACGGAACGACGGCGGCGAGGCGGGCCTGCACCCCTCCAACATCCACGACACCGCCTACTCGGTGGGCGCCCTGGACTTCACCGGGGACACACCCATCCTGCTCGGCCCGGACGGGCCCAGCCTGGGCGGCTTCGTCTGCCCGGTCACCGTGGTGACCGGCGAGCGCTGGAAGCTCGGCCAGCTCCGCCCCGGCGACACGGTCCGCTTCGTTCCGGTGAAGACCGTCCAGGCGCCGTCCGCCAAAGAGCTTGGCCCTGCCCGGCAGCGGCTGATCCTCCCCGCTTCCAGCAGCGGCCGCTTACAGGGCGACGGCGACGACGGTGTTCTCGGCCGCGTGCCGGAAGGCGACGGCCGTCCGGCCGTGACGTACCGCCGCTCCGGCGACGACAACCTGCTCGTGGAATACGGCGACATGGTGCTGGACCTCGGCCTCCGTGCCCGGGTCCACGCCCTTCACCAGGAGCTCGAGAAGCTGCGGATTCCCGGCATCGTGGACCTGACACCCGGCATCCGCTCGCTCCAGGTCAAAGCGGACCCGTCGGTCCTCCCCACTTCGCGCCTGCTGGGCATCGTGCGGGAGATCGAAACTGCGCTCCCTGCCAGTTCGGAGCTTGTCGTTCCGAGCCGCACCGTCAGGCTGCCGCTGTCCTGGGACGATCCTGCCACTCGTGAGGCAATCGAGCGGTACATGGCGGGCGTGCGGGACGACGCTCCCTGGTGCCCGTGGAACATCGAGTTCATCCGCCGGATCAACGGGCTGGACTCCGTGAACGACGTCTTCGACACCGTTTTCAACGCGGACTACCTCGTGCTCGGGCTGGGCGACGTCTACCTCGGCGCTCCCGTGGCAACGCCGCTGGACCCGCGGCACCGCCTGGTTACGACGAAGTACAACCCCGCCAGGACCTGGACCCCGGAGAACGCCGTGGGCATCGGCGGCGCGTACATGTGCATCTACGGCATGGAAGGTCCGGGCGGCTACCAGTTTGTCGGCCGCACCACGCAGGTCTGGTCCCGGCACGCCACCGCCGCCCCGTTCGAGCCCGGCTCGCCGTGGCTGCTGAGGTTCTTTGACCGGATTTCCTGGTACCCGGTCAGCCCGGAGGAACTCCTGGACCTGCGGGCGGACATGGCCGCCGGCCGGGGCCGGGGCGTGGAGATCGAGGACGGCACCTTCTCCCTGGCCGAACACGAGGACTTCCTCGAGGAGAACAGCGATTCGATCGCAGCGTTCCGGGCACGGCAGGAGAAAGCCTTCGCCATCGAACGCAAGGCCTGGGAAGACGCCGGAGAGTTCGACCGTGCGGAAAAGGCCGTCGCCATCGCGCCGCCCTCCGAGGAAGTGGTGGTTCCCGACGGCGGAACCCTGGTGAGCTCGCCGTTCGCGGCGAGCGTCTGGAAGGTGGACGTGGCGCCCGGGGACAAGGTGGTGGCGGGCCAGCCGCTGGTCTCCATCGAAGCCATGAAAATGGAAACCGTCCTCACCGCGCCCAGCGACGGGATCGTGTACCGGGTGCTGCCCAGCGCAGGCTCCCAGGTGGTGGCAGGCGAACCGCTGGTGGTCCTCGAAGCGGCGGAACTGAACGAAAAAGCACTCGTTCTCGAAGGGAGCGCGGCATGAGCGGATCAGCCACCGCCCGGGTGACGGCGGCACTCGCCGCGATCGACGCCGTCGACCGTCCCGAAATCTGGATCCAAGTCCGGGGCCGTGAGGACCTGCTGGCGGAGGCCGCCTGCATCGACGCCGACGCGGCGTCCGGCAGGGAACTTCCCCTGGCCGGACTCCTGCTGGCGGTCAAGAACAACGTGGACGTCGCCGGGGTCACCACGACGGCGGCGTGCCCCGGTTTCGGCTACGAGCCCGCCGAAGATGCCGTGGCAGTGGCCCGGCTGCGCGCCGCCGGGGCCCTGGTGCTGGGCTCAACAAACCTGGACCAGTTCGCCACCGGGCTGGTGGGAACCCGCAGCCCGTACGGCGCGGTCCGCGATGCGCGGCGGCCGGACCGGATCTCGGGCGGGTCCAGTTCGGGGTCCGCCGTGGCCGTGGCCCTGGGGCTGGCGGACATTGCCGTCGGGACGGACACCGCCGGCTCCGGCCGGGTTCCGGCGGGGCTGCAGGGAATCGTGGGCATCAAGCCCACCCTCAACGTGGTGTCCACCGCGGGAATGGTGCCCGCGTGCCGGTCCTGGGACACTGCCACCATCCTGGCCCGCGACCTGGCTACCGCTGAACTGGCCATGGGGATCATGGCCGGGGAATCGCGGACATGGCCTGCGGACGTGCGCCTGGCCGCGCCGTCCCGTCCGCGGGTGGCCTATCCGGCGTCACTTCCGGCGCTGCCGGAGGAATGGGCTGCGGAGTTCGGCGCCCAGATCGAGCGGCTGCGCTCCACCGGTGTGGACGCCGAGCCGATCGAACTGGACGTCTTCCTGCAGGCGGCCAGGCTGCTGTACGACGGCGCCCTCGTGGCAGAGCGCCACGCCGCCGTCGGGTCCTTCATCGACGCTGCAAACGCGGGTGACCAGCCCGGAAGCGGCACCGCGGCCGGGCTGGACCCGACGGTCACCGGCATCATCACCGCGGCAGGCCGCGTGCCCGCGCATCAGTACGTGCGCGACACTGCGGCGCTGGAGGAGCTGAGACGCGAAGCCCTGTCCCGGCTTGAGGGATTCGATGCGCTGATCGTGCCCACCACTCCGTTCCATCCAACGCTGGCCGAGGTCGCCGCGGACCCCGTGGGCGTGAACTCGCGCATGGGTACGTACACCAACTTCTGCAACCTCTTCGATATGTGTGCGGTCGCGGTGCCCGCCGGCACCGTCGCAGACGCCGGAGGCGATGGAGTCTCACAGTTCGGCCTCACCGTTGTGGGAAGGACGTTCGACGACGGCGTGGTGGCCGATATCGCCCGAAGGATCGAAGCGACACCGGACCTCCCGGCCCTGTTTGCCTCCGGGTCAGCACCGAGCCGTCCTTCGGCTCAGCAGCTGCCGTGGCTCGTGGCCGCCGGCGCGGGGGCTGTGCCGCTCGTGGTGGTGGGTGCCCACCGCAAAGGCCAGCCGCTGGTGGCCGAGCTGGAACGGCGGGGCGCGTTCTGGGACGGTCCGGTCACGCTGGCGGCCCGGTACCGAATGGTGGCTCTGGACACGCACCCGCCCAAGCCCGGCGTCATCCGTTCCAACGACGGTGCGGAACTGGCAGCAGAGCGGTGGCTACTGTCCGGGGCCGCGCTGGGATCGTTCCTCGCGGAGCTTCCCGAGCCCATGCTCCTGGGATCGGTCCAGCTCACTGACGGTTCCACCGCCGTGGGATTTGCCTGCGATGCGGTAGCGGCGTCCCTTGGCAGGGACATCACGCATTTCGGGGACTGGCTGCTGGCCCAAGCCGCGGCGGAAGATTCCACCGACAGAGCAGGCCAGGGCATCTGGAGGCAGACCGGCGAGGCTTTACTGACGGGTCTGCAGCGCGGCCGGCGGTAGCTCAGCCGCCGAGCACCACGTTGACCGGAGGCTCCCCTGCCAGCATGAGGTCGATCTGCCGCTGCAGCAGGCGGCCCATCCTGGGACGCATGGCGGAGCTTGCCCCGCCTACATGCGGGGTGATGATGACGCCGGGCGTGCCCCACAGCGGGTGGTCCTGCGGCAGCGGCTCGGGATCCGTGACGTCCAGCGCGGCGCGGATCCGTCCCGACGCGGTGTGGCGGACCAGGGCCTCGGTGTCCGCCACCGGTCCCCTCGCCACGTTGACCAGCAGCGCGCCGTCGGGCATTGCCGCCAGGAAGGCGTCGTCGATAAGGTGCGTGGTGGCGTCGCTGAGCGGGACACCCACCACCACAATGTCGTGCTCCGGCAGCAGTTCCGGCAGTTCGGTGATCCCGTGGATCACGCCGTTCCCGTCCGTCCGCCGCCGGCTGGCCACCCGGCTGACGCTGGTTTCGAACGGGATGAGCCGCTGCTCGATTGCCTTGCCCACCCCGCCATAGCCCACGATGAGAACGCGCCGGTCGGCCAGGCTGGCGGTGGGCCGGGTTTCCCAGACGCCGTCCTGCTGGTTGCGCAGGAGACGCGGAAACTCGCGCTGGCTGGCCAGGATCATGGCGAGGACCAGTTCCGCGGTGGAGGTCTCGTGCACACCGGCCGCGTTGGCAAACACCCGGCCGGCCGGGAGCGAGTCCGCCACGCCGTCGTAACCGATCGACTGGCTCTGCACCAGGGCAGTTTCCACGGCTTCAAGATTCCGGAGGATCCGCGTCCCGCCCATGTACGGCGGGACCACGATGTCGATCTGCGCCTGCGGCGGTTCGCCTGAGAAGTCCCACTCCACCACCGTGACATCCGGGTGCGGCGTCAGGTATTCGCGAAGTACGGCATCGGGCAGGCTGACAGTGATCTTCCGGGTCATGGTTCTCCAACAGCTCCGTCGGCTCGGGGCAGGTCGGCGCGGCCTGCCGGGAGGGTTCTTAGCTGCCAGCCTAGTGGAGGGACGGATCCCCGGAGCGTTGCGGGCCACTTTGCGTCGGTGTAGCTTGGCCGGATGCTGAGCATTGGCTCGATCGTGATCCGCGTTGATGACCTCCCGGCCCAGATGGCCTTTTGGCAGGCCGCCCTGGGCTTTGAACCGCGGCACGATCCCGAGGACGACTTCGTGATCCTGCAGCCTCCGGGCGGCCCGGGCACCTGCATATCGTTGGACCGCGTGCCGTCGTCGGTCCACATCCCGCCGCGCATCCACCTGGACCTCTACACCGAGGACCAGAGCGGCGAAGTGCAGCGGCTCCTTGACCTGGGCGCCACCCGCATTGAGTGGAGCAAACGGCCCGCCGACGCGGACTACGTGATCATGGCCGATCCCGAGGGCAACCGTTTCTGCGTCATCGACACTGCCGGCCGCGGCGACGCCCAGCGGTCCGAGACGAGCACATAGCGTCACACATAAACGCTCACAAGCGCACAGGTGTGCCACAAAAATCATTGACTTGTACCGTTGCGTACTGTTAGAACTGATCGGAAAGCGGTTTCCGACTTATCCCCAACCACCAAATACCCCGGGCCACGGGTCGGATTCTGTCGATATTTTGAAACGATACAAGTGCGATGTGAAGCAGCCCTTGATGCTGGTTAGCCACGCGCTGTCGAAGGAGACGGACAATGACGACCGAAGCAGCACTCAACTGGCTCGACGGCGATGCACCCGCGGAGCTTTCCGGCGGCACCACCTGGGGCATGCCCTTCGCCCGGGGTTCGCTGGCCGGCGTCGGCGGAATCTCCGTCTCGGACGCCGACGGGCAGCCGGTCGCCTCGCAGGCCTGGCCGCTGGCAACGTGGCCGGACGGCTCGCTGAAATGGGCAGGCATTGCACTGCCGGCCACCGACGCGCCCTCCGCCCACTACCGCGTAACGTCCGACGGCGGCGCCTCACCGGAGGCCGGGCCCTCACCAGAGGCAGCATCCGGCCAGGAGATCGCCATCACGGAAACGAAAGAATCCGTCACCGTCTCCACCGGCACGCTGGAGATGGTCATCAACCGACGTGGCTCATCCCTGTTCGCCACCCTCTCCCGCGGCGGCACCGTGGTGGCCCGCGATGGCAAACTGGTCAGCCTGCTCCAGGACAGTGTCCCGGACGGCCCCGGCACCGTCAGCCGGCAGGCCTTCACGGGTGAGGTGACCGCCGTCGTGCTTGAACAAAGCGGTCCGATCCGCGCGGTGGTGCGGATGGAAGGCACGCACCGCCCGGATAGCGACAATGGTGACGGGCGGGGCTGGCTGCCCTTCGTGGTCCGGTTCTACTTTTACGCCGGAGCCCGCAGCGTGCGGATGGTCCACTCCTTCATCTGGGACGGCGATGCCGAGCATGACTTCCTGGCCGGACTCGGCGTCCGGTTCACGGTGCCGCTCGAGGACCAGTTGCACGACAGGCACGTGCGCATCGCAGGGGCCGACGGCGGTTTCCTCACCGAGGCGGTGCGCGGCCTGACCGGCCTGCGCCGCGACCCGGGCGAAGCCGTCCGTCGTGCCCAGATCGACGGACGAGCCACTCCCCCGCTGGAGGAGTGGAGCGAACTGGTGTCCAGACGGCTGCACCTGATCCCGGCGTGGGACGACTACACCCTGACCCAGCTGAGCGCGGACGGCTTCGAGCTCCGCAAACGGACGGGCGAGGGCCACGGCTGGGTGGGAATCTCCGGTGGCACGCGTGCTGCGGGCTTCTGCTCGCTGAGCGGTCCGAGTGGCGGCTTCGGCGTCGGCATCCGCAACTTCTGGCAGTCCCACCCGGGGCAGCTGGACATCCGCGGTGCCGCCACCGCCGAGGCCGCTGTGACGGCGTGGCTGTACTCCCCCGAGGCGCAGCCCATGGACCTGCGGTTCTACCATGACGGACTGGGGCAGGACATCTTCGAGGAACAGCTCGAGGGCTTGGAAATCACCTACGAGGACTACGAACCGGGATTCGGCACCCCCAGCGGCATTGCCCGCACCCACGAACTGACCCTGTTCGCGTACGACTCCACCCCGGACACCGTTGCCCTCGCCGCCGATGCGGAGGCCACCTCCACCCCGCCGCTCCTGCAGGCAACCCCTGAGTACCTGCACTCGGCGGGCGTGTTCGGTGACTGGTCGCCCGTGGACCGCAGCACGCCGGAGCGGGCCGGACTGGAGGACAAGCTGGACTTCCTGTTCGACTTCTACACCGGTCAGGTGGAGCAGCGCCGCTGGTACGGGTTCTGGAACTACGGCGACGTGATGCACACCTACGACGCCGACCGGCACGTCTGGCGCTACGACGTGGGCGGGTACGCCTGGGACAACTCGGAACTCTCCCCCGACCTGTGGCTCTGGTACATGTACCTGCGGTCTGGCCGGGCGGACGTGTTCCGTTTCACCGAGGCCATGACCCGCCACACCGGCGAAGTGGATGTGTACCACCTGGGCGAATGGCGGGGCCTGGGCTCCCGGCACAACGTCCAGCACTGGGGATGCAGCGCCAAGCAGCTGCGGATCAGCACCCCCGCCTACCGGCGGTTCTACTACTACCTGACGGCCGACGAACGCACCGGCGACCTGCTCACAGAACTGGTGGACAGCGACCAGAACTTCCTGGGACTGGACCCCACCCGAAAGGTGCGTCCGGACATCGCCACGTACCGGCCGGACCGGAGCGCGCTGGCCGTGGGCCTGGGAACCGACTGGGGATCGCTGGCCGCCACCTGGCTGACCGACTGGGAACGCACCGGCAATCCGCGCTCACGGGACCGGTTGCTGGGGACGATGGCGGACATCGGCGCCCTGAAATACGGCTTCCTCACGGGCGAAGCCCTGTACGACCTGGATCAGGGAAGGTTCGACGCCGGCCGTGAAGTCATCAGCGTCTCGCACCTGAGCGCGGTGTTCGGTTTGGTGGAAATCTGCAGCGAACTGGTCAGCCTGGTCCCGGACGCCGGGTTTGAGCGCGCCTGGTTGCAGTACTGCAGGCTGTTCCTGGCCACACCCGAAGAACAGGCCCGGGAGGTGGGCCGGCCGCTGGACGGCATCTACCTGACGCAGGCCCACAGCCGGCTCACCGCCTACGCGGCCGCCCGCCTGGGTGACGCCGAGCTGGCCCGCCGCGCGTGGGACAGCTTCGCCGAAGGCGGCGAAAACCTCAACCACCAGGAAGCGTTCATGCTGCGAAAGATCGAACCGCCCTACGTCCTCACGCCTGTGGACGAGGCCCTGACCGTGTCCACCAACGACGCTGCGCAGTTCGGCCTGGCGGTGATCCAGAACCTGGCTCTGATCGGCGGCCACCTCCCGGCACTCCAGCAGGTGCGCTAAGTAAAGCTAGGCGGCGGCCCAGGGCTGGGTTTCGGTCCAGATGCCCTCCCCCGTTTCGATGGACTGCTGGATGGTGAGGGCAAGGTATTGGTCCTGGCAGGCCTCGGCGAGGCTGTAGACCTCGGGGCCGCCGTGGACGTAGTCCGCCATGCCCTGCAGCAGGGCGGCAACGGAAAGTTCGTCGTCGGCGAGCCGGGCGGGCAGGAACGGGTTCCGGTAGAGCCAGTTCCCGCCCTCCACCAGGCCGCGGAGAAACATGCCTTCGTGGTTGCCGGCGTGCCCGGCACCGACGCGCCGGATCTCGCCGCGCATGGGCGTCCGGAAGTCCTCCACGTAGCGCAGCTCGGTGTCGCGGAGCTCGCCACGGTCGCCCCGGACCAGCACGTGCGGGGAGCGGATCCAGGAGCGGTACTGATCGGTGGTGAAATCGAAGACGCCCAGCCTGCCGCCGAAGTCCAGCCGCGCGGACACGTGGGCCTCATCGATCAGATGGTCTTCCTGCGGATCCCCGGAGCGGTCAGGTCCGGCCTGCATCCTCGAGCGGAACTCGTGGGCGGTCACCTCGGCGTTTTCGAAGCCGATCCCCAGCAGGCGCCTGAGGATGCTGACCCCGTGGTACCCGTGGCAGACCGAGGCGAACGCCTCCGCAACGCTGCCCAGCCGGCCTGAGCGGGCGACGGCGATCTGCGCCGAGAGGAGCGGTTCGAGGTGGTATTGTTCGGCAACCTGGATCCGCGCGCCGTCCTCCACCAGCCGGTACAGGGACAGGAGCCCCTCGAGGTCCGGCGCCGGCGGCGTCTCCGTCAGCACAGGGAGACCCCGCGATGCGGCACCAGTGATGACACCCGGGGCGGCGCCGGCACTGACGGATACAACCGCGAAGTCGGGCGTCGCCTCGTCAAGGAGTGCCGCCAGGGAGGGGTACACCGGGACGCCCCACTCCGCCTCCACCGCTGCCCGGCTTTCCTCGCGCCGGGCCACCACGCCACAGACCCGGAAGAGGTGCGGAAGCGCCTGGGCCACACGGAGGAAGAAGCCTGCCCGGTAGCCTCCGCCAATGACGGCATAGTTCGTTGGAGGTTTGGCGCTCCCCCCGGCCGGAACGTGGTCTTCATGAGAAAGCGGTTTCATGGGTTCAGTCTGCCCGTCCTGCGGCGGTCAAACCAGCCCCGTCCCGCAAGGCGGACGACGGCGGTGCATCCGCTCCGCCGTCGTGCGCCGGATTCCACTGACTTACCGCACCGCCGCCGGTTCGGCAGCACCGGCAGGCTCGACGGCGGCAGGAGCCTCCAGTGCGCCGCCCGCCGTCGCGCCGTCCGCCGTCGTGCTTTCCTCCGCTTCCCCGCGAAAGGCGCGGAGCATGGCCTCCCGGTCGAACTGGCCTTCCCATTTGGCCACCACGAACGTGGCCACGCAGTTGCCCAGCAGGTTCACCGAGACACGCATGGAGTCCATGAGGCGGTCGGCGCCCAGGAGCAAGGCCACGCCGGCCACCGGGAAGATGCCCAGGGCGGCCGCGGTGGCCGAGAGCGCCAGGAAGGCCGAACCGGGGACGCCCGCCATGCCCTTGGACGTCAGCATCAGGATGCCCAGGGCCGCGAGCTGCTGCCCAAGGTCGAGGTTGTGCCCGAAGGCCTGGGCCAGGAACAGCAGGGAGATGGACAGGTACAGCGCGGCGCCGTCCAGATTAAAGGAGTAGCCGGTGGGAACCACGAGTCCCGTGGTGGCCCGGGAGCAGCCGGCGTTGGTCAGCTTGGTCATGATCCGCGGCAGAACAGACTCGGTGGACGCCGTGCCCAACGCCAGCAGGAACTCCTCGCGGCTGTACTTGATGAACTGCCACAGCGGAACCCGCGGATACACCCAGGCCACCACGAACAGCAGCCCGATGAAGATGATGGCCGCACCGTAGCAGGCCGCGATCAGCAGCGCGTAAGTGCTCAGCGAGCCGAGTCCGTACTGGCCGATGATGAACGCCATGGCGCCGAACGCGCCCACCGGGGCAACACGCATCACCCAGCCCATGATCTTGAAGAAGAGCTCCAGCACCGTCTCCAGGAGCGTCACCACGGGCAGGCAGCGTTCACGGCCGACCACCACGATGGCTGCGCCGAAGAACACCGAAAAGCAGAGCACCTGCAACAGGCTGTTGGAAGCGAAGGCACCCACCACGCTGGTGGGAATGATGCCCAGCAGGAACGCGCCGGCGTCCTTGGGCGGGGCCGTTCCGGTCTTGGCGTTGAGGGCATCCTGGGACAGCGTGTTCGGATCGATGTTCAGGCCCGCGCCGGGTTGGACAATGTTGCCCACCACCAGGCCGAACACCAGGGCGAAGAGCGTGGCGCCGGTAAAGTACAGCAGCGCCTTCACGCCTACCCTGCCCACGGCCTTCACGTCGCCCACGGCCGAGATGCCCGTGACAATCACCAGGAAGATCAGCGGGGCGATGATCATCTTAATTAGCTGGATGAAACCGTCGCCCAGCGGCCGCAGGGCCGAGCCGAGATCCGGCCAGAAGTGGCCGATCCCGACGCCCAGGCACACGGCCACCAGAATCTGGAAGAAGAGCGATTTGTAGAGCGGCGTCTTCGGGGCCGCGCTGCTTGCGTCGGGCACCAGGGGCGAGGGGAGTTTCATCAGGGCTGCCAATCAACGGGGAAGAGGCGCGTTGACGCCTTCAGGTCATAGGCAACGCTAGGGACCCCGTGTTTCCGGAATGCAAAATTCGTACTGCGGAATTGTTTAACCGCAGAATGGAATCTGATGCCAGCTCCGGCGGGACCGCCCTATACCTGGTCATCCCAGGTGCCGGCATCCGCCGCCGCATCCTCCGGCTTGCGTTCCGCGTCCGGCTCGCCGCTGCCCACGTACGACGCCGGCACGGTGCCTGCCGCCTGCGTCTGCTGCTCTTCGCGGATGTTCTTCGCTGCGCCGGCGCCCGGATGGGCCTGCTGCTGGTCAACGGCGTCGGGATCGCCGGGGCCGATCAGGTTTGCGGGATCGGTTGCGGCTTCCTGGGGGTCGGTCATGATGGAGCCTTTCGTTGGTGGTTGGCCTCGGTTCTCCCGGCCTGCCTTAGCGGCCGGCCGACCCTGCCAGCCTATGGTCCCATGCCGCGCAGAGGCGAGGTTTCCGGATGCAAAATATCCAGAATAGACCCGGCTTTCCCCAGTAAAAACGCGGGAAAATAGGGGCGCAAGGGCACTGGCGTTTGACGAAAAGCGGGCGCACGATTGTACTACCGGGCCACGAATTCAGATGGTAAGAGCCCGGAGTCAAGCCCCCCGTTAGAGACCGGGCGTGCTGTTTGAAACCGGATGGAACTGGTCGCCGCTTCACAGGGGAGTGAAAATCGCGGCGTACTAGTCCTGCCCGAAAATGTTCCACCCGCATCCTTTTGAGGAGCAAAAGAAATGTCCACAATTACCCCAACTAAATCCCGCCCCTTCGGAACCCGATTCGCCTTGATTTCGGCTGTTTCGCTGGGTCTTATTGGCGGACCTGTTGCACTGGCTGTGCCTGCCGACGCTTCGACGTCGCTGCGCGGTTGTACCGTTGACCCGCTGAAGCCAACGGACGCGGGCAAAAACCTCGCGGAGTTTAAGATCAGGATCCACTGCAACGGCAACAAGATCGTGGATGTCCGCCAGAAGCGCTTTGAAAAGGACCGTAATGGGCGCGACGACAGGCTCGGCAGTTCCGAATGGAGGAGGCTTGAGTTCAACAGGCACGATGAGCGCATGACCCTCAGCAAGAAGGACTCGGTCGACAAGGACAAGGGCAAGGACCGCGTGTACCAGGAAGTCTCCTTCCGGGTGAAGAGCGGCAACGACTGGTCCGACTGGACCAAGTGGGAGAGGAGCGACGTAGCCGTCATCCGGTGACCGCTCCGTCGTCTGATCCGTACAGAGCCAGGGGCGCCAAGCCCCTGGCTCTTCCGTTCCAAGCAAATGCGTTCCAACTGAGTCGTTTTCAACCATAGGAGACGCCGGGAGCACACGAGTGGAAAAGCAGATTCTGGTCAACGTGCCGGTGAGCGAGGCCTACAAGCAATGGACCAGGACTCTCTCAAGCTCACCCTGGTGTACCAGCCCGAGCGCTTTGTTGAGAAGGTGGGCAACCTGCTCCACATCGTGGGCCGCCAGGCGGAGCACGACCTCTTCAGCGCGGCCGAACGGCTACGGGAACAGCACCGCCACGACGGCCACCTCCCGCCGATGGGAGGCGGCTTGGGCCAGCACTGAACCGGCACAAAGCACCGCCCGCATCCTCACGATGCGGGCGGTGCCCTGTCCCGCCGTCGGCCGTTCTAACCGTCCGTCGTATTACTTGCCGGCTTACTTGTCGGCGCCGACGTAGGTGACTGACGGCATCGCCGGAGTTTCCATTCCTTCGCCAATGAAGAAGCTCGGGTGCGGGGGCTGGTTGTAGGCCACGTTTTCACGAGCCACCCCGGTGCGGTACATCGGATCGTGCATCAGGGTGCGGAGCCGCACCTCCGTGGGCGACGTGGTGGTGTAGATCCGCAGCTCGGCGCTGTCGCCGGACGGGAAGGCCAGCTCCTCGCGCCAGTCACCCAGCAGGTCAGCCTGCAGTGACGGGTTGCCCTTGGTGGTGTTGTTGGTCCGGGCGCCCGTGGCGGTCAGGAGCCGGTCGCTCGTTTCGGTCTCCCAGTTCCACTTGGAGATAGTGGGCACGCCGACGGACGTGGCGGCGTCATAGTCGTGGTCCACGATTTCGCGCAGCAGGTCCCCGTCCCACCAGGCCAGGAAGTTCGCGGCCGGGATGTTCTCCGCGATCAGTTCACCTTTCGAGGACATCAATTGCCCCACCGGCGAGTTCCAGGCGGCACTGCCCCCGATCGCCCACCCTTCAGCGCCGGCATAGCGGGGGTCGATATCCCCCGCAGCGCCGCGCCCGGTGTCCTTGATGGCCGGAATGCTCCACAGGATTTCGCCCGTGGCGGCGTCGCGGAAGGTGGCGCCCCGGTTCCCGCTCTGGCTCATGCTTTCGTGCACGGCGAAGGTTTCCAGGCCGGGCCGGGACGGGTCCAGGTCGCCCGTGTGGATGGCGTCGCCGTGGCCCAGCTTGGTGTTGTACAGCGGCTTGCCGTTGTCGTCGATGGTCATGGAGCCGAAAACGAACTCGTCCTTGCCGTCCTGGTCCACGTCAGCCACGGACAGGTTGTGGTTGCCTTGGCCCTTGTATTCTGTGCCGGCGACGTCGGAATCAAACTTCCAGCGCTGCACCAGCTTGCCGTTGACAAGGTCATAGGTGACCAGGACGGTCCGGGTGTAGTAGCCCCGGCTGAACATCATGGACGGGTGCTCGCCGTCCAGGTACGCCACTGCGCCGAGGAAACGGTCCACGCGGTTGCCATAGCCGTCGCCCCACGCGGCCACGGATCCGCGCGGCGGGTCGTAGTTGACGGTGTCCATGATGGTGCCGCTGGCGCCGTTGAAAACTGTCAGGAATTCAGGCCCGGAGAGGACATAGCCGGCGGTGGTGCGGTAGTCCGCCGACGGGTCGCCGATCACGGTGCCGGCGCCGTCCGTGGTGCCGTCCGCAGTCTTCATCGACAGCTCGGCCTTGCCGTCGCCGTCGAAATCGTAGGCGAGCAGCTGGGTGTAGTGCGCGCCCGCCCGGATGTTGTGGCCCAGATCGATGCGCCACAGCTTGGTGCCGTCCATCTTGTAGGCGTCCACATAGACGTTGCCGGTGTAGCCGGACTGCGAGTTGTCCTTGGCGTTGGACGGCGCCCACGCCTGGAGGATCTCGTATTTGCCGTCGCCGTCAAGGTCCGCCACGCTGGCGTCGTTGGCTGAGTACGTATAGGGCTTGCCGTCCTTGGTGACACCGTCGGCCGGCTTGTCCAGCTTGATGGCCAGGTAGTTCTGCGCCATCGGAGTGAACTCCCCGGTGAGCTGATTCTGCCCGTCACCGTTGCCGACAGCCTTGATGACGTACTTGGAGGACGCAGTCCCCTCCGGATCGACGTACATGGTGGCGTTCCGGATGGGATCCACCGTGAGCTGCACGCCGTCGCGGATCACATGGAAGCCGATGCTGTCCCGGTCCAGGCCCAGCATCCGCCAGCTGAGCGTTGCGCCCTGGTCCGTGAGAACCGCCACGGGCGCACGGTCCAGGTTTTCCACCTGGCGTTTGAGCGCGGACTTGCCTGACTGGGCCGGGAACTGGGCCGCCTGGGCGGGGTACGCCGGGCTGGCATCCGTCTTGGCGGGGGCCGCCTGGGCGGGGTCCGCCTGGGCCAGCGGGACGCCGGTGAATGCGAGGGTGGCGGCCGCCAGAGTTGCCGCGGCGGCCACTGGCGCCGTTTTTCTGAACCGTCCGGCCTTTTGGGGAAGGGAACATTTCGCGGGGTATGCCAAAGAACATCTCCTTTGATGCTGGCGGCAGCTGAGTCTGCCACCAAGGGGTTTTGTATCGTTTCATTTCTGCACCGCCCGCCGCTCGTGGAGCGTTAGGAGGGGATTCGGGCGGCAGAGAAAGCGCTTTCCGCATCTAAGGTTTATCAGGGCGTGACTGGATCGGTCAAGGACTTGACGGTGCGAAATGGGAGAAAATGTTGCATTCCGTTTGGTTGGCGTTGAGGTTCCGGTGACCGTCTACGTCGAAGTTCCGGTCGCCGTCGGGGTGGCCGTTCGGGAGGACCCCCCTTCCGCCTACTTCCCGGACACCATAGACCTTGGGTCTTTTCTTCCTACAATTTAAGTGGCGGGAATTGCGGCAACCAGCCGCATGGGCCGCACCACAAGGAGGACCGCAATGGGTTTGGGTGACAGGATCCACAACGCCGCGGAGCGACTTCACGGCAAGGGAAAGAAAGCCGCCGGCGAGGCCAGCGGCAACCGCCGGATGAGGGCAGAAGGCAGGGGTCAGGCAATCAAGGCCGACCTCAAGCAGGCCGGCGAAAAATTCAGGCACGCCTTCAAGCGGCACTAAGAGACAAACAGATGAAGCGGGCGGCTCCGAAAGGAACCGCCCGCTTTACTTCGCCCCGCCTACACAACAGGTGTCCGTGAGGGCGGGCGGGCACGGATAGCTGCCTGAACCCTGGAGGAAGCTCAGCCGCCGGAGACAACGCCCGGCAGCGCCGCGTAAAGGTCGTCCGGGTCGTCCTTCTCCCAGCGTGGGACGCCTCGTCCGGTGGAGGCTGCAACCGCTGTGACGGTGCTCCTGTTTTTGGCGGACTCTTCGACCGCGGTCAGGACGCGCTGGATCTGGAGCCCGTCGTCGAACGACGGCGACGGCTGCCTTCCGTCCCGAATCGCAAGGAGGAAGTCCCGGATCTGGTGGGGGAACGTGTGCTCCCACCCGATGATGTGGCCCTGCGGCCACCACGCTTCGAGGTACGGGTGCTCGGGCTCGTTCACGAGAATCCGCCGGAATCCCTGCTCCCGGACGGGAAGGCCGGCATCGAGGAAGTTCAGTTCGTTCAGGTTCTCGAGGTCAAACGTCAGCGACCCGAGGGAACCGTAGATTTCGAGCTTGAGCGAGTTTTTTTGACCCGTGGCAACCCGGGATGCCTCCACGGACGCGCTGATGTTCCCCGTCATGCCAAGGGTGGCCCAGGCGGCGTCGTCGACTGTCACTTTCTCCGCACCGCCGGGGCCGGGACGTTCGGTGACAAAAGTCCTCAACGTTCCGGTCACCTCAGTGACGGTTTGACCGGTGAGGTGCTGGACTTGGTCGATGGCGTGCGAGGCGATGTCACCCAACGCTCCGGATCCGGCCGTTTCCTTGCGGAGCCGCCACGTCACGGGAGACTCGGCGTCGGAGAGCCAGTCCTGCAGGTAGGCGGCGCGAACGTGCCGGACAGTGCCCAGCCGGCCTTCTGCAATGAGCTCGCGTGCCAGTGCCAAGGCAGGGACACGGCGGTAGTTGAAGCCGATCATCGACTGCACACCGCAGTCCCGGGCTTCAGCGGCGGCTGCCGTCATGGCCTCGGCCTCCGCGATGGTGTTCGCGAGCGGCTTTTCCACGAGGACGTGCTTACCGGCGGCCAGTGCAGCGATGGCGATTTCGGCGTGCATCCAGCCCGGGGCACAAATGTCCACGATGTCGATATCGTCCCGTTCAATGACGGCACGCCAGTCCGTGGCGGACTCGGCCCAGCCGTACTTGGCTGCGGCTTCGGCCACCTGGGTGCCGTCCCGGCCTACGAGCACTTTCTGCTCGATGGCCGGGACGTCGAAGAAACTGGCCACGTTCCGCCACGCATTCGAATGGGCCTTCCCCATGAAGGCGTAACCAATGGCGGCCACGCCGAGCGGGCGCGAAACCGGCGGCGAAGGGCGGGATGAGTGCGCGGAGGTGGTCATGTAGTCGTTCCTAGGGAGTCAGTATTTTGCGAAAGTAGAAGGGCCTAAGGTTGCTCGAACCAGCCCCGGGTGGGGTTGGAGACCTCAGGTGCCTCCCGGAACCGCTCCGGCTGGGCCACCCAAGCAACGCCGTTGGCGATGACCTTCTGGATTTGCGGCTGGTGGTACACCGGGTATTCCTGGTCGCCGGGGCTGAAGTAGAAGATTCGGCCCTTTCCCCTGGAGAACGTCACACCGGAACGGAACACCTCGCCGCCGGCGAAGGAGCTGATGAAGATCAGGTCATCGGGTTCCGGAATATCGAACAGTTCGCCATACATCTCCTGCTTGGGGATGACGATGGGGCTTTCGATGCCGGCCGCGATCGGGTGGGAAGGCTTGACCGTCCACACGAGTTCGCGTTCGCCTTCGTTGCGCCACTTCAGCGAGCACGTGGTGCCCAGCAGCCGGGTGAAGATCTTGGCGAAGTGCCCCGAGTGCAGGACTACCAGGCCCATGCCACCCAGCACGTGGCGCTGCACTCGCTCCACCACCTCGTCGCTGACTTCCTGGTGCGCGATGTGACCCCACCACAGCAACACGTCGGTCTGCTCCAGGACCTCCTCGGAGAGCCCGTGCTCGGGATCAGCCAGCGTAGCTGTGGAGATTTCGGAGTCCGGGTAGTAGGCGCGGAGCCCGGCGGCGATGGCGCCGTGGATCCCTTCGGGGTACATCTCGCCGATGGTTGCAGGCTCGTTGCGGGCCTCGTGCACGGCCTCGTTCCAGACAACAATCCTGAGTTTTGAATCAGACATATCAGAGCACCACTTCACGTTTTTCGAGGGCGGATTTGTAGCAGGCATCGAGAATCAGGGCGCGGCTGAGGGCTAGTGACCCATCGTGGCTGCCCCACACTGTCTCGCCGCCGCGCACGGCGGCAACGAAGTCATCGACGACGGCCTGATGGGCGCGTCCGGGTTCGGCCACCACTTCAAAGTCCGCGTTTTCGCCGTCCTTTTCAGTGAAAACGTGCACGTCGGCCACGGGATTCTCGGAAGCGCCGACAGAGCGCAGCTCGGCACCGCCGTCGGTTCCGTAGACAGTGAAGTCCATCAGGTCCCGTTCGTCGCGGTAGCTGGCCCATCCGGCTTCCAGGATGAGCGTCCCTCCGCCTTCCAACCGGATGAAGGCGGACGCGAAGTCTTCCACTTCGAACTTGTGGCTGGAGTTCGAGGCGGTGTAGCGGGCGTTGCCGCCAAGGCCGCGCGGACCGAGTTCGGAATGGGTCGAGGCCGAGACGGCCAGGACTTTGGGTTCGCCAAGGAGGTGCAGTGCGTAGTCCAGGACGTGCACGCCGATGTCCGCCAACGGACCTCCGCCGGCGAGCTCCGGGTTGGTGAACCAGCTGCCCAGCATCGGAATGCCCTGGCGGCGGAGCCAGGATGCTTTGGCGTAGTACGGGCGGCCCAGCGTGCCGTCGTCGATCACTTCCTTGAGGGCTTGGATGTCGCCGCGGCGGCGGTGGTTGAACGCGACGTCCAGGACCCGCCCTGCCTCGCGGGCTGCGTCCACCATCGCCTGCCCTTCCACGCCGTTGCGGGCCAACGGCTTTTCGCTCAGGACGTGCAACCCGCGTTCCAAGGCTGCAATCGAGATCGGTGCGTGCAGGAAAGTGGGCACGGCGACACTGACGGCGTCGAGGCCCTCAAGCTCGATCATGTCTTCCCAGCGGGCGAAGGCATGGGGAATGCTGTACTCCTCCTTCAGCCGGGCAAGGAGTTCTGCTTCCATGCCCGCGACGGCGACAATTTCGACGCCGTCGATGTTGCTGTACGCCTTGAGGTGCTGCTGGCCGGCCCAACCGATACCCACAACTCCCACCTTGAGGGTTGCGGACGGGGCCTGCTGCTGAATGCTCACGTTGTTCCTGTTCTTTCTGTGATTCCGGTTGGAGTCTGTTGATGGTCTGCAGCCAGTGGTGGCTAGCCCTTGACGGCGCCGGCCGTCATGCCCGAAACGATGCGTTTCTGGCACAAGAGCACAAGGATGACGAGCGGGACCGTGATGATCACCGACGCGGCGCTGATGGTGCCCAGCGGTTGGTCGAACTCGCTGGTTCCGCTGAAGAAGGCAATCGCGACCGGGACCGGGCGGGCCTCCGGCGAGGTGGTCAGGGTGACGGCAAGGAGGAATTCGTTCCAGACCGAGATGAACACCAGGATCGCCGTCGTGGCCAGGCCGGGGACCGCCAGGGGCAGGATGACTTTGCGGAAGGCCGTGAACGGCGTGGCGCCATCCATGTACGCGGATTCCTCAAGTTCCCGCGGGATCTCCTTGAAGAAGGACGTCAGCGTGTAGATCGCCAGCGGCAAGGCGAACGTCAGCTTCGGGATGATGAGGCCAAGGAGTGTGTCGTACAGGCCGATTTCCCGCCAGATGGAGAACAGCGGGGCCGCGATGGCGATGGCCGGGAAAGTTGTCACCGAGAGGATCAGCGTCAGGATCAAGGCCTTGCGGCGCATCTTCAGCCTGGCCAGGGCATAAGCAGCGAACGATGCAAACACCAGTGCCACTGTGGTGGTGACGACGGCGATAATCACCGAGTTGCGCAGGGCCAGGAGGAACTCGGGGTTCTGGAATACCACAAGGTAGTTCTCAAAGGTGGGCTGGCTCGGGAAGAGCTCGCCCTGGGACAGGCTCGCCCCCTTCTTGAGCGAGGTGTTGACCAGCCAGTAAAACGGGATGAGCGAGAAGCCCATGACGGCTACGACGAACACCCAAACAAGGGGGTTCAGTTTCGCTTCGCCCCGGAGCCGACGCTTCGGTGCCCTGGGGCGGGTGGCGGGTTCCGCCGTCGGGCGTTCTGCAGTCAGCGTGCTCATTGTTCCTCCTTGGCGACTTCGCGGATGTTGCCGCCGGCGAAGCGGACGTAAATGACGGAGACCACCATGACGGTCAGGAAGGTCAGGATGGACAGCGCCGACCCTTCGCCCACGAGCCGGTTTTCGCGCAACTGGGTGTAGGCCAGCATCGACATGGACTCGGTGCCGTTCGCGCCGCGGGTGAGCACGAACGGCAGGTCGAAGACGCGCAGGGCATCCATGGTGCGGAAGATCGCCGCTAGGACGATTGCAGGACGCAAGAGCGGCAGGGTGATGTGTACAAATGCCTGCCACTTGCTGGCGCCGTCGAGTTCTGCGGCCTCGTAGGTCTCGGAGGAGATGACCTGCAGGCCTGCCAGGATGATGAGTGCCGCAAACGGCGTGGTCTTCCAGACGTCGGCCAGAACGATCACGGCCATGGCGTATCCGTGCTCGCCGAGCCAGACGACGTCGCCGCCGGGCAGTCCGAGGGCGGAGAGGACGTTGGTTACCAGGCCCATGTTTGGCTGGAACATCGTCTGCCAAGTGATGGCGCTGACCACGGTGATGATGGCATAGGGCAGCAGAACCACGGTGCGCAGGAGGGCGCGGCCCTTGAACGCGAGGTTGAGCAGCAAGGCCATGGCCGTACCGAGCGCCAGTTCCAAGGAGACCGAAAGTCCGGCGAAGAGGAAGGTCTGGCCGAAGGCAGCCCACCATTCAGAGCTGCTCAGGGCGGAGATGTAGTTCTCCAGACCGACGAACCGGGAGAGTCCTGCAGTGCGGACGCTGTACTGGTTCAGGGAGAGCCAGATCGCGTAGCCAATGGGGACCGCCGCCACCAGGGCCATGATGACCAGGGAGGGGGCGGTCATGCGGACCGCCAGCCGCCGCTCGGCCCGGTCGCGGCCGTTCACTCCGCGACCGGGAACAAGTGTCTTATTGGCCATGTTTAGAAGCTCGCCTTGGCGGTGGTGATCTCCTCGGCCATCTTCTTCACGGCGTCCTCCGCGGAGGCTGTACCGGAAAGGACGGCATAGACGTTCTTGTAGATCGCCTGGGAGATCTGCGGGTAGACCGGGGAGATCGGGCGGGGCTTGGCACCCTTGACGGACGCGAGCAGTTCGGTGGCGAAGGGCATCTTTTGGAGAACTGCCGCATCAGAATAGGCGGCTTCATTGACCGGGGCCTGGGAGTAATCCATGGCCACGTGCTTCTGCCATTCCGGCGTGGTGGCAAAGTCGATGAACGCCACAGCCCCGGACTGGTTCGTGGCGTGGGCGGAGATGGCCAGGTTCCAGCCACCCAGCACGCCGGACGCCTTGCCGCCTTCCCATGCGGGCAGCGGCGCCACGCCAAAGCTGCCGGCCAGCGATGTGGCGTTGAGCAGGCGGTACACATGCGGCCAGTTGCGCTGGTAGCCGAAGTTGCCGGACTCATAAGCGAGACGGGCGGGGTCTTCGTTGTAGGTCAGGACGGCGCGGTCAGCTGAGCCGTTCTTGAGCCCGTTGCTCATGAAATCGAGGACCTTGCGGGTCTCCGGCGAATCAATGGCCACCTCGCCCTTGTCGTCGAGCACTTCGCCGCCTGCGCTGTAGAGCATCTCGAGGAAGTTCACCGTCAGGCCCTCGTACTGTTTGCCCTGGTAGACGTATCCGTTGCCGGGAGCCTTGGCTGCTTCTGCGTAGAGCTGCTGCCAGGTCTCAGGCTTGGCCACCTTGTCCTTCTGGTAGTAGACCAGTCCGGCGTTCGTGAAGAACGGCGAGGCCCAGTACTTGTCCTGGTACTTGGTGGTCTCCACCGTGGACGGAATGAGCCGGTCCTTGTTGGCCTCTACCAGCTTGGTCTGGTCCAGCAGCCAGCCCTGGGAGGCGAACTCGGAGGTCCAGATGACGTCAGTGAGGAAGATATCGCATTCAGTCGACTTACCTTCGAGCCGCTGGACGATCTGGGTGCGGGCCTCGTCTGTGGTGGCGCCGATCTCGGTGTACTTGGCCGTGACCTTGCCGTTCGCCTTGGTGAATGCCTCCGCAGTGCCTTTGTAGATACCCGACGCGTCCTTGACGCCGCAGATATTGACGCTGCCACTGGCATTAGCGCCCGACGCCGGATCGGCAGCTGCCGCCTGTTCCGCACCCTGGGGCGCGGCTCCCCCGCCGCAACCGCTGATCAGGAGGCCCGCGGCGATAGCCGCTGCGGCGACAGTCACCAAACGTGTCCGCAGGGAACCTGCGCGCAGTTCGATCATGTGTGCGGATGTCTGTGATGACACGGTGTCCTCCTGGAGCGGAGAAGCAGGTCGATTCAAGTCCACAAGTGGCTCCTTTGGGGGTCTGTGGGCGGTGGGAAGTTCAGGGGGCGGCGGCTGCCGCGCACGCTGAACAAGGCTTCTTTGCCGATGGTTCATTGAATTTTGGAATCGATTCCAAAGCGCGAAAAATATAGGGCCCTGCGGCCGTGGAATCGATTCCAAAGTAGTGTGACAGGGACCACGCGAGGCTGTCAACCCCTTTCTTTAGCCCTTGGTGGAGTCCCGCACCACGAGCTCGTACGGGAGGAAAGCCCGGCCGCGGCGGTGGGCGCCCGGCACCGTCATCCGCTCGAGGAGCTCGGCGAATGCCACACGGCCCATCTCATAGGCCGGCTGCCGGACCGTGGTCAGTTCCGGGACGCACATTTCCGCCTGCGCCGAGTCATCAAAACCTGCCACAGCAATGTCGTCGGGAACCCGCAACCCGGCGTCGGTGAGTTCACGGACGCACCCGGCCGCGACGATGTCAGTGCCGCAAAACACTGCGTCCGGAAGGTCCCCCGCCTCCAGTAGCTTCCGGGCAAGACTGCGCCCTGAGTGGAAGCCGAAATTGCCTTCGCCGAACAGGATCCGGTCCTGCGCCAAGCCCGATTCGGTGAGCGCCTGGCGAAAGCCTTCTTCGCGCAGCCGGCCCGAGCGGGCACCTCTGTGGGCGAGCATGGCCAGCCTCTTGCCGCCGGTGTCGATCAGGTGCCGGGTGATGTCATAAGCGGCCTGACGGTCGTCGATGGACACGCCGAAGGCCGCTTCGGCGTCGACGATCTCACAGACCTGTACCACGCTCATTTGCTCGGCAACGGCATTAACTTCCTGATCCGACATTGTCGGAGAAAACAGCACCAGCCCGTCCACGGAGCCGTTCCGCAGCATGTCCACCAATTGCTGTTCGCGCTCCAGGTCCCCGGACGTCGCTGCGATGAGGCTTACATAGCCCGAGCCCGCGGCAGCATCGCCCACACCCCGGAAGACTTCACTGATCACCAAAGAGTCCAGGTTCTTGGCGAGGGCCAAAACACGCATTGTCCGGTCGCGGCGAAGGTCCCGGGCCGAGGCAAGCGGCCGATAGCTGAGCTGACGAATTGCGGCATTGACCTTGTCCTTGCTCGACTCGCTGACAGCCGGACTTCCGTTTAAAACACGGGACACCGTCCCTACGGACACTCCCGCCGTTCGGGCGACGTCCTGGACTGTCGCTCGCGCCATTCGATTGTCCTTCCGCGACCAGTGGCAATGGTCCTTGCCGCCACACCACTGCCGTGCCTTACCGGCGTTCCTCAGCATAGCCGTAGGGGCGAACGGCGATGTCAGAATCAAACGGATCGGGGCATGGCTCTCTTGTCGGCGCAACGGATGCGGCCCCGAACTCCTTCCTTTCGATTTGCCTCATGCCCGCACCTGCCCCCTCCCCCTTGACTCACACCCCCGCCTTCCCTAAACTTTTCATAAAGCAGAATCTAAATTCCACAAAGCGGAAACACCTCAAGCCGAGACCGGCAGAGGCAAGCCAAGGGGAAGATAGATCAAAGCCCCTCCTCGGAAGGACCTACGATGACGTACACAGTGAACTGCTCCATCCTCCTGACGGAGCTGCCCTTGCTCGAGCGCCCCGCCGCCGCGAAGGCAGCCGGTTTTGACGCCGTCGAGTTCTGGTGGCCCTTCGAGTCCTCCGTCCCCACGGACGCCCAAATCAACGAGTTTGAAACCGCCATCAGGGATGCCGGCGTTCAGCTCACGGGCCTGAACTTCAACGCCGGCAACATGCCCGGCGGCGATCGCGGCCTGGTCTCCTGGAAGGGTCGTTGCTCCGAGTTCAAGGACAACATCGAAGTCGTAGCCGGCATCGGTGAGCGCCTGGGCTGCAAGGCCTTCAACGCCCTCTACGGCAACCGCCAGGACGAGTTCACCCCTGAAGAGCAGGACGAGCTCGCGGTCAAGAACCTCGCCGCAGCAGCCGAAGGCGTCGCCCGCATCGGCGGCACCGTCCTGCTGGAACCGGTCAGCGGCGCCCCCAGGTACCCGCTCCTCAAGGCCCAGGACGCCCTCAACGTCATTGCCCGGGTCAAGGAGGAGTCCGGCGCCGAGAACATCAAGCTCCTCGCCGACTTCTACCACCTGGCCGTCAACGGAGACGACGTCGCCGCCGTCATCGAAAAGCACGCAAAGGACTTCGGCCACATCCAGATCGCCGACAACCCCGGCCGCGGGGCTCCTGGAACCGGCGAGCTTCCCCTCGGCGAATGGATCGCCCGCAGCCGCGAACTCGGCTACGAGGGCTACATCGGCCTCGAATACAAGGAACCGCAGGAAACGGCCTTCAGCTGGGCCATCCGCGAACACGCTTCCCGCTAAATCAAAGACTTCAGAAAGAGAACCACAATGAGCAACGTTGCAGTCATCGGACTCGGAATCATGGGCCTGCCCATGGCCATCAACCTGGTCAAGGCCGGCCACACCGTCACCGGCTTCAACCGCAGCCAGGACAAGATCGACAAGCTTGTCTCCGAAGGCGGCAAGGGCGCCACGAGCATCGCGGACGCCGTCAAGGACGCCGACGTCGTCATCACCATGGTGCCGGATTCCCCCGACGTCGAAGGTGTAGTCAGCGGCAAGGACGGTGTCTTCGCCAACGCGAAGCAGGGCACCTTGTGGATTGACGCCTCCAGCATCCGCCCGGACGTGGCGGTCCGCCTCGCGGCAGACGCCAAGGAAGCCGGTATCCGCCCGCTCGACGCCCCGGTCTCCGGCGGCGAACAGGGCGCCATCGACGCCGTCCTCTCCATCATGGTGGGCGGCGACAAGGCGGACTTCGATGATGCCCAAGACGTGCTCAACGCCGTCGGCAAGACCATCGTCCACGTGGGCCCCTCCGGCTCGGGCCAGACAGTCAAGGCAGCCAACCAGCTGATTGTCGCCGTCAACATTGAGGTCCTTGGCGAAGCCATCGCCTTCCTCGAGGCCTACGGTGTGGACACCGCCGCCGCCCTCAAGGTCCTCGGCGGCGGCCTGGCCGGCTCCAAGGTCCTGGAGCAGAAGGGACAGAAGATGCTGGACCGCAACTTCGATCCCGGCTTCCGCCTGGCCCTGCACCACAAGGACCTGGGCATCGTCTCCTCCGCCGCCCGCGAAGCCAACGTCGCCGTTCCCCTCGGCGCTGTCGTCGCACAGCTCGTCGCCGCCACCGTCAACCAGGGCGACGGCGGCCTCGACCACTCGGGCCTCTTCAAGCAGGTCCTCCAGCTCAGCGGCCGGAAGTAACCCCACCCTCCGCCCTCCCTCCCGAGTTTTTGTCCAGATAATCGGCCCAACTAGCCCTTTATCTCCCGGCATCTGGACAAAAACTCACTTCAGCACACCCAAAATCAGCCCGCAGAGGGCACCCCCAAGACTTCCCCTAGGAGTACACAATGACCAAGATGCGCACCGTAGACGCTGCCGTCGCGATCCTGGAAAAGGAGGGCGCCACAGAGGCGTTCGGCCTGCCAGGCGCGGCCATCAACCCCTTCTACTCGGCAATGCGTGCCCACGGCGGCATCCGCCACACGCTGGCCCGCCACGTTGAAGGCGCCAGCCACATGGCGGACGGCTACTCCCGCGCCGCGGACGGCAACATCGGCATCTGCATCGGCACCTCCGGCCCGGCCGGCACCGACATGATCACCGGCCTGTACGCAGCGTGGGCCGATTCCATCCCCATGCTCTGCATCACCGGCCAGGCCCCCGTGGCCAAGCTGCACAAGGAAGACTTCCAGGCCGTGGACATCGAGTCCATCGCCAAGCCCGTCACCAAGATGGCCATGACCATCCTGGAACCCGGCCAGGTTCCCGGCGCCTTCCAGAAGGCCTTCCAGCTGATGCGCTCCGGCCGCCCCGGCCCGGTGCTGCTGGACCTGCCGATCGACGTGCAGATGGCCGAGATCGAATTCGACATCGAAACCTACGAGCCCCTGCCCGTGGAAAAGCCCAAGGCCAGCCGCAAGCAGCTGGAAAAAGCCCTGGACATGCTGACCGCAGGCGAGCGCCCGCTGATCGTGGCCGGCGGGGGCATCATCAACGCCGGCGCCTCCGCGCAGCTGGTGGAACTGGCCGAACTGCTGGGCGTCCCCGTCATCCCCACCCTGATGGGCTGGGGCGCCATCTCCGACGACCACCCGTTGATGGCCGGCATGGTGGGCCTGCAGACCTCGCACCGTTACGGCAACGAGAACTACCTGCGCAGCGACTTCGTGATCGGCATCGGCAACCGCTGGGCCAACCGCCACACCGGCGGCCTGGACACCTACACGGCCGGGCGGACGTTCGTTCACATCGACATCGAGCCCACCCAGATCGGCCGCGTGTTCTCCCCGGACTTCGGCATCGCATCCGACGCCGGTGCGGCGCTGACCGGCCTGGTTGAACTGGCCCGCGAACGCCAGGCAGCCGGATCCCTGCCGGACTACTCCGGCTGGGCCGCCGAATGCCAGGAACGCAAGGCCACCCTGCACCGCAAGACTCATTTCGAGAACATCCCCATCAAGCCGCAGCGCGTCTACGAGGAGATGAACAAGTCCTTCGGGCGCGACACCACGTACGTATCCACCATCGGCCTGTCCCAGATCGCCGGCGCCCAGATGCTGCACGTGTTCGGCCCGCGCAAGTGGATCAACGCCGGCCAGGCCGGTCCCCTGGGCTGGACCGCCCCGGCCGCCTTGGGCGTGGTCCGCGGCAAGCCGGACGAGACCGTTGTGGCCCTGTCCGGCGACTACGACTTCCAGTTCATGATCGAGGAACTGGCCGTGGGCGCACAGTTCAACCTGCCTTACATCCACGTGGTGGTGAACAACTCCTACCTGGGCCTGATCCGCCAGTCCCAGCGCGGCTTCAACATGGAACAGAACGTGTCCCTGGCGTTCGAGAACATCAACTCCCCGGAAACGAACGGCTACGGCGTGGACCACGTCAAGGTGGCCGAGGGCCTGGGCTGCAAGGCCGTCCGGGTGGAGAACCCGAACGACCTGGGTGCCGCCTTCGACAAAGCCAAGGCACTGGCCGGCGAGTTCAAGGTTCCCGTGGTGGTTGAAGTGATCCTGGAAAAGATCACCAACATCTCCATGGGCGTTGAAATCAACGCGGTGAACGAGTTCGAGGAACTGGCAGAGACCAGCACCGACGCCCCCACCGCCATCCTGGCGATGCAGGCCTAATCATGCGGATCGTGATCGCACCGGACAAGTTCAAGGGCTCGCTGTCCGCCCCCGAGGTGGCCCGGCACCTGGATGCCGGGCTGCAGTCGGCAACCGGCCACAACCTTGACGTCCTCCGGATTCCGGTGGCCGACGGCGGCGAGGGCACCCTCGATGCCGCCGTCGGCTCCGGCTTCACCCGGCGGAGCGCCATGGTCAGCGGCCCCACCGGGCAGCCGCTCCGGGCGGACTTCGCGGTCCGCGGCCGCGAGGCGGTCATCGAAATGGCCGCCGCGTCGGGCCTTGCGGTCCTCCCCGCAGAAGGTGGGTCACCCGGCCGCCCGGATTCCGCCAGCGCCAAGGGCGCCACCAGCCTGGGCACCGGAGAACTGATCCGGGCAGCGCTCGACGCCGGATGCCGGCAGATCATCCTGGGCGTGGGCGGGAGCGCCAACACCGACGGCGGCGCCGGCGTCCTGCAGGGACTCGGCGCGCAGTTCCTCGACGCCGGCGGCAACGAACTGCCGCCCGGCGGCGCCGCCCTTGCCAGGCTGGACCGGATCGACTTCTCCGGCTTCGATTCGCGACTGGACGAGACGCGATTCGTCCTGGCCAGCGACGTGGACAACCCGCTGCTCGGAGCCGAAGGCGCCCCGGCGGTCTTCGGCCCGCAGAAGGGTGCCAGCCCGGAGGACGTAGCAACACTCGACGCCGCCCTGGCGCACTTTGTGGATGTCCTCGCCGCCGAAATCGGGCCCCGCGCGCTGAAGGCCGCGGACGCACCGGGCGCCGGAGCGGCGGGCGGCGTGGGCTACGCAGCCATCGCGGTCCTGGCCGCGACGCGCAGGCCGGGCATCGACGTCGTGCTTGAATTCACCGGTCTCGCCGACCGGCTGGCCGGGGCCGATCTGGTGATCACCGGCGAAGGCAGCCTGGACGAACAGAGCCTGCTCGGCAAAACGCCCATGGGCGTGGCGCGTGCTGCGGCCCGGGCCGGCGTTCCGGTGGTGGCCGTCTGCGGACGCACCACCCTGACACCGGCGCAGCAGAAGGATTCCGGCTTCCGGCAGGTCTACCCCCTGACCTCGCTGGAGGCCAAGGTAGAAATATGTATAGCCGAAGCAGCACCCCTGCTTGAACAATTGGGAAAGCACATCGGCGCGGAACTGGCGGACCTGACCCGGGCCGCCGCCACGGTTGATTCCGCCGCGCCAGCGAACAACGCCCGCACTAAGGAGCCCCTCAATGTCTGAAGAAAGCTTTGACCTCGTTATCCGGGGGCAGCGCATCCTCACCACCGCCGGCATCGCACCGCGTGAAGTGGGCGTGCGCGGCGGCAAGATCGTGGCCATCGAACCGCTCGGCAACGGCCTGGCCGGCGCCGAAGTGATCGAACTCGCCGACGACGAAACCCTGATCCCCGGCCTGGTGGACACCCACGTCCACGTCAACGAGCCCGGCCGCACCGAATGGGAGGGCTTCGCCTCCGCCACCCGTGCCGCCGCGGCCGGCGGTGTCACCACCATCATCGACATGCCGCTGAACTCCATCCCGCCCACCACCACGGTGGAAGGCCTCAAGCTCAAGCGCGAAGTGGCCGAGGACCAGGCGTTCGTGGACGTCGGATTCTGGGGCGGCGCCGTGCCCGGCAACAAGGCGGACCTGCGCCCGCTGCACGACGAAGGCGTGTTCGGCTTCAAGTGCTTCCTGCTGCACTCCGGTGTAGACGAGTTCCCGCACCTCGAGGCGGACGAAATGGAAGAGGACATGGCCGAGCTCAAGTCCTTCGACTCGCTCATGATCGTCCACGCCGAGGACTCGCACGCCATTGACCGCGCACCCCATCCGGGCGGCGACCACTACTCCACCTTCCTGGCATCCCGCCCCCGCGGCGCCGAAAACAAGGCCATCGCCGAGGTGATCGAGCGTGCCCGCTGGACGGGTGCCCGCGCCCACATCCTGCACCTCTCCTCCTCGGACGCACTGCCGATGATCGCCAGCGCCAAGCGCGACGGCGTGCACCTCACCGTGGAGACCTGCCCGCACTACCTCACACTGATGGCCGAGGAGATCCCCGACGGCGCCACCGCCTACAAGTGCTGCCCGCCCATCCGCGAGGCCTCCAACCGCGAGCTGCTGTGGAAGGGCCTGCAGGAGGGCACCATCGACTGCATCGTCTCCGACCACTCCCCCTCCACGCTTGACCTGAAGGACCTGGAAAACGGCGACTTTGCCGTGGCCTGGGGCGGCGTCTCCTCGCTGCAGCTTGGCCTGTCGCTGATCTGGACCGAGGCCCGGCACCGCAACATCCCGCTGGAGCAGGTTGTTTCCTGGATGGCCGAGAAGCCGGCCGCCCTGGCACGCCTGTCCAACAAGGGCCAGCTGGCGCTCGGGTTCGACGCGGACTTCTCGGTCTTCGCGCCGGATGAGGCCTTTGTGGTGGACGTTTCCAAGCTCAAGCACAAGAACCCCATCACGCCGTACGACGGCAAGGCGCTCTCCGGCGTGGTCCGGAAGACATTCCTGCGCGGACATGAAATCGACGGCCAGACCCCCGGCGGCAAGCTGATCCGCCGCGGCGGCGTCTAAGGCACCACGCCATGGCTGTCCAGGTACATTCCCCGCGCGGCATATGCGCTGCGGGCCCGACGCCGACGGGCCCGCAGCGGCCCGGTCCGGCGGAGCCGGGTACGCAGCTCAAAGCCCATGGCCTGGCCGTCTGGGTGACCCCGGACGGCGACCAGGACATTGACGACGCCGTCATGGCGCGCGCCGCGGAACTGTTGCTGGCCCGTGCCCTCAAGATTGCTCCGGAGGCGGAAGTCCACGTCTGGCCCGCCGCCGGAGCTGCAACTTCCGCTGCCCAGGCTGGCCCGCCGGGGGGACCGCACGGGCCAGCCGGCAGCGGAACCCGGGTGCCGTCGTCGTCCGTTCCGGAGGACTCCCCGGAACAGGACGACGACGGCGCAACTCCCCTCCCGCCGTCGGCCGGTCCCGCGTGCCTGGTGTCCGTGGACCTCGCCGCGGGTGAGGTCCGGCTGGACGGCAAGCTGGTGGCGCTCACCGGCGTCGAGTTCAAGCTGCTCCGCTACCTCGTGGAAAACTGCTCGCGGACCGTGAGCCGGGAGGAACTGCGGCTGTTCCTGGAGTCGTTCGATTCCCCCGCGGCGGCCTCTCGCTCCATCGATGTGTACGTGGGCCGGGTGCGGCGGAAGCTGCGCCGAGGCCGGCATGCGATCGCCACAGTGCGCGGCGGCGGCTACCAGTTCGTCCCGGGCCCGCACACCAAAGTGCGCGGACCAGCGGAATACTGCATCTGAACCGGTGGTTGTGCCATACAGCCGTCTGCCCCGTCCCGTTGAGCACGCAGCTCTTTTTGTCAGCAAACAGACTCCCGAAGGATCATTATGAGCCCCACTCTGACCACCAAGCTCCAGCCCGGAACCCAGGCACCGGATTTCACCCTGCCGGACGCCGAAGGCAAGCCGACTTCGCTGGCCGATTACCGTGGCAAGAACGTCATTGTGTACTTCTACCCGGAAGCGGCCACCCCCGGCTGCACCACCGAGGCCTGCGACTTCCGCGACAGCCTCGAGTCCCTGCAGGGTTCCGGCTACGAGGTCCTAGGCATCTCCCCCGACGCCCCCGAAAAGCTGGCCCACTTCACCGGCGACTTCGCCCTGACCTTCCCGCTCCTGGCCGACGAGGACCACTCCGTGGCCCTGGCCTACGGCGCGTGGGGCGAAAAGCTGCGCGACGGCGAGGTCACTGAAGGCATCGTCCGCTCCACCGTGGTGCTCGACCCCGAAGGCAAAGTGAAGCTGGCCCAGTACCAGGTCAAGGCCCAGGGCCACGTGGCGGCGCTGAAGGAAACCCTGGGCGTCTAGCCCCCGCCCTCAGCCGCCCTCCCCGGACGCTCTCTCACTTATCGCAACAAAAGCCGGAACGCTCACTCACCGCGTGAGAGAGCGTTCCGGCTTTTTCGGTAGGAACTGAGAGAGCGTTCCGGCTTTTTCGGTAAATAGTGATAGAGCGTTCCGGCGGGTGGGCTCAGGCTGGTTCAGCGGCCAGCGCTGGCTGGCGCACCTGCGCCGGGGTGAAGCGGGCGCCGGCGTCGGGGAATTCCGGAACCTCAATCCGTGCGTGGCTGTGGACTTCGGTGACCGTGTCCCGGGTGTGCTGGGCGATTTTCGCCAGCGTGGTGACCCACATTCCGTCCATGTCCTTGACCCGGCTGATCAGCTGTTCCAGTGCCACGGCTTTCGAGGGCCGGCCGGAGATGAACGGGTGGTTGGTCAGTACGAAGCAACTCCCGGCCGCATGGTGCGCCTGCGCTTCCAGAGTCCACATTTCCAGGACCTTGGCGGGGCTTTCGATGACGCCGCTGCCGGTGACTCCCGGGTAGAAGGCGTACTGCTCCCAGTCGTCGAGCGCCCAGTCCACCGGAATTTCCACCAGATCCCTGGAATCGCCGTCGGCGACGCTGAAGCGGTACGGTGCATCGCCGTCGAGCAGGCTTGAATCGTAGAGGAAGCCGCGGTCTGCCAGGAGCGCCGGCGAGTGCCAGTTCAGTTCCCACCACGGAGCCCGGTAACCCACCGGCCGTACACCGGCGACCTTGGCCAGCGCTTCCAGCCCGCGGTCGATATACCGCGCCTCGGTGGCCGCATCGATCCCCCGCATGGGTTCGTGCAGGTAGCCGTGGTGGGCGATCTCGTGGCCGGCGTCCACGATCCGGCGCACCACGTCGGGGTAGCTTTCAGCCGTGAATCCGGGAATGAAGAAGGTGGCCTGGATGTCCTGGCGCTGCAGGATCTGCAGCAGCCGGGGCACAGCAACCTTGGGCCCGTAGGACTGGTGCGTCATGAGCGACATCCGGCGCGTGCTGGTGGGATCGTGGGCGATGGTGCAGGACTCCGCGTCCACATCGAACGTGAAGGACGCGGCCGCCCGGTAACCTTCGGGCCAGGTGATGGGATGGGCGGAGTCCGGGAGAGCGGGGAATTCCATGGTCCGAATCCTTTCTACAGCGAAACTGGGGTGGTTGACGGGCGGGCTGCAGCGTCCGGAACGGTCGTCTCCGGGACCGTTACCTGCTCAGTGGCCGCGCCGGCCAGAAACTTCCGGTGGACCCGGGGGCCAAGAACTGCGTAGCACGCTGCGCTGCTGACGCCGCCGGCGAGCCAGGACAGGTCCCAGCCGCCCAGTGCCACTGCGATGGGGCCCTGCATTGCAGGAACCAGGCCGTACATGAACAGCCAGGTGGCGAAAATGCCGACCAGGAGGGACACGACGCCCGCCCAGTTGACTCCGGGGAGCCGCTTAGTGCCCACGCCGTCGAACAACCGCGAGGCCTCGCCGGGCCAGCGCTTCTCGATCCAGAAGAAATGCACCAGCATTACGCCGCCCCAGGCGGCCACCCACGCCACGAGACCGATCAGCCAGGCGTCCAGGACGGAGGCGAAGTCCTCCTGGAAGATGAAGAATACGACGGCGATGAGCGAGAAGACGCCGACGAACAGGTTGAGCTTGCGGCGGCTGATGGTGATGTCGAGGGCCTGCGTCGCGACCGAGAAGGTGTAGATGTTCAGGATGTTGGTGGCGATGGGTCCGTGCAGGACCATCAGGAGCACCGGAAGCGCGAGGACCCCGAAGTTTTGCACAATGAGTTTTCCGGGGTCGATCTCGCCGCTGTTGGTTGCGAGGCTGGCGCCCAGGACTCCGAGCCAGACGACGGGGATGAACTGCCCCAGCACTGATGCCAGGTAGACCTTGCGCTTCGGTACCTCGGTGCTCACAAAGCGGGAGTAGTCGGCGGCATAGGTGAACCAGGTGATTCCCCAGCCGATGCCGATGGCCGTCATAACGGCGCTCATGGCAGCGATCCGGTCCGAGCCTTCGAGGATGTTGCCGGCGGGCCCCGCGTAGGACCAGTTGATTTTCATGCCGAACCAGGCCACGGCGGACATCACGGCGAGGATGATGATGGTGGGCGGCACGGTCCACTTTTCAAAAGCCGCAATGGCCTTGTAGCCGAACCAGGCGATGGCAACTTGCGCGGCCATGATGGCGGTGGCGACGCCGATCTTCCAGGCGTAGTTGTGGGCCGTCGGGTCCACCCAGCCGAGGGTGCCGAAGAGTGCCATCACAAGATCCAGGATGATCCAGGTGTTGACGGCGCACCAGCCGATGACCAGCAGCGCCTGGATGGCGGCGGGAAGGTAGTTTCCGCGCCGGCCGAATGCCGCACGGGCCAGCACCATGCCGGTTGCACCGGTCTTCTGGCCCAGCAGTACGAAGCAGCCGAACAGGAGCATGCCGATCAGGTTCCCCAAAACCAGAACGGTGACGGTGTCGGCGAAGCCAAGTCCGAGGTGGATGCCCAGGGCGCCGAGCACCCAGTTGATGGGCGCCAGGTTGGCTCCCGCCCAGATCCAGAACTGTCCGGAAACCTTCCGGGTCCGCTGTGATTCGGGGATGGGCTGAAGCCACGCTTCGACGTCTTCGCCGGCTGCGGGCGCGTGGCCGGCCGGGACTGCAGTGGAGTTGTTTTGCATGTGGGCCTCCGTGGGAGAAAGGGGATACAGCCAGAGTATGTGCCGCAGACCACACGCAACAAGATACGATATGTACATCAAAAGACCGATTTGCATGACGGAGCGTAATGCCAATAAAGCTCAGTGAGATCCTGAAACATGCCACCCTCACAGCTGCCGATCCCGTGATCCGCGCCGGTGCTGGCGCCGTGGCGGGTACGCAGCTGCGGTGGGTTCACTCCAGTGAAGTCTTGGACATCGCGCCGTTACTTAGCGGCGGCGAGCTGCTTCTTACCGGCGGCGATGCGCTGGTTACTGCCTCGGACGCCCGCCGTGTGGAGTATGTTCGGCAGCTGGCAGAGCGCGGGGTCGGTGCGCTGGCGGTGGAAACGGGCCAGCGGCTAGCTTCACTGCCGTCGTCGATGATCCAGGCGGCGGAAACCGCCGGGCTTCCCCTTATTGAATTCCGCAAAGTGGTGCCGTTCGTGGGCATCATGCAGGCGATCAACTCGATGCTCGTCAGTGAATCCGTGGCCCATCTGCGCCGCGCGGATGAGGCCAGCCACGCCATGGCCGTTGAGCTGGCCCACGGGAGCAGCCTGGATCAGATCCTCGCCGTGCTGGCCGGAATCATCGATGCGACGCTGGAGCTTTCGTCGGTGTCCGGCGTGACGCTGGGCAACGCCGGGCCGGATGGCGCCGGCACGCGTCCGGCTGACGGCGCCGATTCCCAGCCGGAGGAGGGCCCCGAGTCCGGCACCGGCTCCCCGGCAGAGCCCGGACGCACGGCAGGGCCGGGCAGCGGCGGCACGTTGATCAGCATTGATGTGCCGGTCCGCGGCGTGCCCTCCGCGAGGTTGCTCATCAACGTACCGGCCGACGGCGACGTCAACCTCGCGCGCGTGGCCGGTGGGCGCTGCGTGGACATCCTGTCGCTCGCGCTGCTGCAGCGGATGCCGCCCGGGCTGAAAGAAGTGGCCGGAACGGCGCTGCTGCGGGCCGTCAGTTCCGGCAGCCAGCCCTGGCGGCTTCAGCAGCTCTCCCCCGCCGCCGGGATCCTTCCCTCTGCGACGGTGGTCGCCGTCGTCGTCCGGTCCTCCACCTCGCAGCAGCTGCGGGCTGCCATGGACAATATCCTCAAGCGGTCGGCGCAGCAGAGCGCCAGCTATGTGGACAATGCCGAGCTCCTGGCGCTTGCCGCCCTCCCTTTTGACGGGGCGGCGGCCGCGCGGGCCGGGCTCGTGGCGGCACTCAGGGAGCTCCCGGTCGAGGCGGGAACCATGACGGCGGTGGGTCCGCTGGCAGCCGGGATCGAACACGCGCCGTGGTCGCTGTCGGAGGCAAAAAGCGCCCTGGATCTCGCCGTGAACGGCTCGCTTCGGTCGGCGGCCCGGCCGGCGGCGGACGCGGAAGGCATGGTGATCGACGTCGAAGACCTGGCGGTGGAGCGTCTGGCGGTGCAGCATCTGGACCAGGGCACACGGCAGGATTTCGTCCGCCAGCAGGTGGGGCCCCTGCTGGATCACGACGCGCGGCGCAACTCCCAGCTGCTCGCAACCCTGGCAACCTGGCTGGACTCGGGTTGCAACACCGCGCAGGCCGCCCGCGAACTGCATGTTGAGCGGCAGTCGATGCATCACCGCTTGCAGCGGATCTTTGAGTTGTGCGGCGGGGATCCGCGCGGAACCGGCCGGCTCGCCGCGCTGCACCTCGCCACCCGGCTGGCCGCGCTGTAGCCACCAGCAGCGGCCGGGTAGGACGCTCTCTCACTTAACGCAAGAAAAACCGCGATGCTCTCTCACTTTCCTGGAGAAAGTGAGAGAGCGTCGCGGTGAAACCGACCGGAAGTGAGAGAGCGTCGCGGTGAAACCGACCGGAAGTGAGAGAGCGTCGCGGGTTGCGGAGGGGGCGGGCTTAGCGGAGCACCACTGTCCTGTTGCCGCGCAGGATCACCCGGCCCTCACAGTGCCAGCGCACCGCGTTGGACAAAGCCTTGCACTCGGTGTCGCGGCCGGCGGCCACCAGGTCTTCCGGGCCGTAGGTGTGGTCCACCTCCACCACCTGCTGGGCGATGATGGGTCCCTCATCCAGCTCGCCGTTGACGTAGTGCGCCGTGGCACCCACCGTTTTCACACCGCGGGCGTAGGCCTGGTGGTAAGGCTTGGCGCCCTTGAAACTGGGCAGGAATGAGTGGTGGATGTTGATGGCACGACCGTCCAGCTTGCGGGTGAGCCCGTCGCTGAGGACCTGCATGTAGCGGGCCAGCACCACCAGTTCCACGTCGAACTCGTCCACCAGTTCCAGCAGCCGTGCCTCGGCCTCGGGCTTGGTGGCGGCGGTGACGGGCACGTGGAAGAACGGGATTCCGTGCCATTCCACCAGCGCCTGGTGGTCGGTGTGGTTGGACACCACAGCCACCACGTCCACCGGCAGCTCGCCGATCCTGGCACGGAACAGCAGGTCGTTAAGGCAATGCCCGAACTTGGACACCATGATCAGCACGCGGCGCTTTGAACCGTGCGGCTCCAGCCGCCAGCTCATCCCGAAACGTTCAGCCACCGGGGCAAAAGCGGTCCGCAGGGTGTCCGCTGTGGAGGCATCGCCGTCGGACGCAAAGTGCACCCGCATGAAGAAGTGCCCTTCGGAGCGTTCACCGAACTGCTGGTTGTCGATGATGTCGCAGCCGTGTTCCAGCAGGAAGCCGGAGACGGCGTGCACGATGCCCGGCGACTCGTTGCAGTCCAGCGTCAGGACATGCTCCACGGTGGTGGCCGGCTTTGGGAGAGAGGTTTCAGTCTCAATGGCAGTCATGGCTCAGCACTCGATCACATTCACGGCGAGGCCTCCTCGGGAGGTTTCCTTGTACTTGGTTTTCATGTCGGCTCCTGTCTCGCGCATCGTTTTGATGGCTTTGTCGAGGGACACCTTGTGGCTGCCGTCCCCGTGCAGGGCAAGGCGGGCGGCGTTGATGGCCTTCACGCTGGCAATGGCGTTGCGTTCGATGCACGGGATCTGCACCAGGCCGCCCACGGGGTCGCAGGTCAGGCCCAGGTTGTGTTCGATTCCCACCTCGGCCGCGTTTTCCACCTGTTCTGGCGTGCCGCCCAGCACCTCGCACAGTCCGGCGGCCGCCATGGAGCAGGCCGAGCCCACCTCGCCCTGGCAGCCGACTTCCGCGCCGGAGATGGAGGCGTTGATCTTGAAAAGAATCCCGACGGCGGCCGCCGCCAGCAGGAAGCGGACCACACCGTCGTCGTCGGCTCCGGGGACAAACTTGGTGTAGTAGTGCAGTACGGCCGGCACAATCCCGGCCGCGCCGTTGGTGGGGGCGGTGACGATCCGCCCGCCGGCGGCGTTTTCCTCGTTGACGGCAAGGGCGAAGAGGTTCACCCACTCCATCGCCCGGAGCGGATCTGTGACGCCGGTGTCCGCGGTCAGGGTTTTGAATAACGACGGCGCCCGGCGCCTGACGTTCAGCCCGCCGGGAAGGATCCCTTCCGCGGCGCAGCCATTGTCCACGCATTCGCGCATGACCGCCCAGAGTTTCAGCAGCTCCTCGCGGAGTTCCGCTTCGCTGCGCCACACCAGCTCGTTGGCGAGCATAACGTCGGAGATGGACATCCCTTCGCGCCGGCAGATCTCCAGGAGTTCGTCGGCCGTGGTGAAGGGGTACGGCAGCGGCGTGTCGTCCGCCACCACTTTGTCACCGGCGTCGGCGTCGCCGTCAACAACGAAACCGCCGCCAATGGAGTAGAAGCTCCGTTCACTGAGCACGGCGCCGGTGTGGTCCAGCGCGCGGAACGTCATTCCGTTGGGGTGGGCAGGCAGGGACTTCCGGCGGTGCAGCACCACGTCCTCGTCCCAGTTGAAGTCCACCCGGTGGTCCCCGCCGATCCGGAGTTCGGCGTCGAGCGCGGCGGCTGCTACCTGGTCGTCCGCGGTGGAGGTGTCCACCGTTTCCGGGTCCAGGCCCTGGAGGCCCAGAACCACGGCTTTGTCGGAGCCGTGGCCCCTGCCGGTGGCGCCGAGCGATCCGAACAGTTCCGCCTGGACCCGTGTGGTGGCGCTCAGGTGGCCGTCACCTTTGAGCCCGTCGGCGAACAGTTTCGCCGCCCGCATCGGGCCGACCGTGTGTGACGACGACGGCCCGATGCCAACGGAGAAGAGGTCCAGGGCGCTCAGCGCCATCAGGGCACCTCGGGGGAGGCGTATTCCCTCATGGCGTCCAGGAGCCAGCGGCCCAGGAAGTCCGCGAACGAAGCCCGCGGAAACAGCCGGAAGCTGTCCTCGCCGTTCTTCAGCAGGATCACCGGGATGTTGCCCACCTCGGTGTTCAGGGCAGTTCCCGGGGTGATGCTGCGCGGGTGCAGGTCCAGGGCGCAGCCCTTCTCCAGGACTGCCCGTGCACGCGGGCCGGAGAGCTCGAACGTGGTGCGGTTGGCGGAGAGGTCCACCACCTGGCCGGGAGCGTCGCCGAGGGCTGCCGTGAGGGAACCGATCAGGTCCCCGCCCAGGGAGTCGTGGGCTGCTTCCGGTGCTACCACCAGGAACTCGGACGGGCCGAGCCACAGGACGCTGATGCTGTCCGAGCCGGCCACTTCTCCGCACCGTGCGGGCAGGCCGCCGGCAACGGACGCGATCCGTGAGCCCTGCTCGGAGCGGGGGTCAACGCGGATCCCCGCCATGGTCTGGAACGGGCCTTCCTTGAGGACAACCGTTCCCGCCACGGAGCCGGCTTCCAGCGCTTCGGCCAGGTGGGAGGCAGGGCTGCGGCGGATGTCCCGGAGTCCATTGATGCCTTCGAGTGCTGCTGTGTTAGCCATCTTTGCGGGTCCCTTCGGGGTCAAAAAGTACGGTTTCTGCGACAACCACGTCAACCAGCTGGTCGCCGGCGGCGGCCACGAGGGTCTCGCCGATGCGGTTGCGGCCATTCTTGATCAGGGCCAGCCCGAACGACCTGCCCAGTGCGGCGCTGTGGTAGCTCGAGGTCACGAAGCCCTGCATCGGGACGGGGCCGTAGGCGGGGTTGGTGGAGATGCCCTTTTCCACGAGCTGGGTGCCTTCCGGCAGCCGCAGCGTTCCGTCCACGGGGAGGACGCTGACCAGGTGCTTGCGGTCCTCGCGCTTGGCATCGGCACGGGCGTAGGAGCGCTTGCCGATGAACTCCTTGGCCTTGGAGACCACCCATTCCATCCCGGCATCCTGCGGGGTGACGGTGCCGTCGGTGTCCTGGCCGACGATCGGGTAGCCCTTTTCGGCGCGGAGCACGTGCATGGTTTCGGTGCCGTAGGGGGTGATGTTGAATTCTGCCCCGGCGGCGGCCACGGCTTCCCAGGTGTTCAGGCCGTACCAGGACGGGACGTTGATTTCGTAGGCCAGTTCGCCGGAGAACGAGATCCGGCAGATCCGGGCCTGCACACCGGAGGCGAGGGTGGTTTCGCGGAAGGTCATGAACGGGAAGGCTTCCGCTTCCAGCCCGCCGCCAGCGGCCAGTTCGGGTGCCACCTTGGCGATGACCGCACGGGATTTGGGTCCGACGACGGCAATGGTGCTCCACTGTTCGGTCACCGAGGTGCAGTGCACGTCCAGTTCAGGCCATTCGGTCTGCAGCCATTCCTCCAGCCAGTCCAGCACCTTCGCGGCGCCGCCGGTGGTGGTTGTCATGAAGAACCGGTCCTCGTCGAGGCGCAGGGTCACGCCGTCGTCGAAAATCATGCCGTCCGCCATGCACATCACGCCGTAGCGGGCGGAGCCCGGGGCGAGCTTCTTGAAGGCGTTGGTGTAGATCCGGTTGAGGAACTCACCGGCGTCCTTGCCCCGGATCTCGATCTTGCCGAGCGTGGTGGCGTCCATGAAGCCCACGGAATCACGGACGGCGGCGCACTCGCGCAGCACGGCGGTGTCCATGTCCTCACCGGCCTGCGGGTAGTACCAGGGGCGCTTCCACTGCCCCACGTCCTCGAACAGTGCGCCCTTGGCAACGTGCCACGGATGGATCGAGGTGACGCGGGCAGGGTCGAACAGCTCGCCGCGCTGGCGTCCGGCCAGTGCCGCGAAGGCCACGGGGGTGAACGGGGCGCGGTAGGTGGTGGTGCCGATGTCGCCGATGCCCCGGGAGGCTTCGCCGGCGGTGCGGAGTGCCGCGGCGATCACGCCGATGGCGTTGACGCCGGAGGTCTTGCCCTGGTCGTTGGCGGTGCTGATGGAGGTGTAGCGCTTGATGTGCTCCACGGAGCGCATGCCGGCGCCGGTGGAGCGCAGCACGTCAGCCACGGACTGGTCGCGCTGGAAGTCCACGAAGTGGTGGTGCCAGTCATCCGGCGTACCGGCCTGGCCGGGCACCAGCCACAGCTGGCGGGTCGGGGCGGACGCCTTCGGCTCGCCGATGACAGAAGGTTCGACGGCGGCGCTGAAGCCGGCGGCGATGGCCGCCGCCGCACCGGCGGAGATGCCTTCGGCGAGGCAGTCGGCGAGTTCGAAGCTGCCGCGGCCGGAGCCGATGGTCTGCTGGTTCGGGACCACGGTGCTCGGTACGAACGCCGCCAGGTCCTCGTCCCAGCGCAGCTTTCCCTGCCGCTGCGAGTGGAGGTGGACCAGCGGGCTCCAGCCGCCGGAGACTGCCAGCAGGTCGCAGGCGATCTCTTCGATGCCGGAGGTGAGTTCGCCGTCGTCGTTGATACTGCGGACGGTGACGCTGTCCAGCCGGCCGTCGCCGGACTCGGAAGCGGCGGTGTTGGCCACCGCGCTGCCGATCAGCACCCGGGTGCCGGATTCGACGGCGGCGGCTGCCACCTCCGTGAGGCGGGGACGGGCGTCCACGACGGCGGCGACCTTGACGCCGGCGGCGCGCAGGTCCGAAGCCAAGGCATAGGCGCTGTCGTTGGTGGTGCTGATGACGACGCGCTGCCCGGCGGCCACGGCGTAGCGGTTGAGGTAGCTGCGGACGGCCGAGGCGAGCATGATGCCGGGCCGGTCGTTGTTCTCGAACACCAGCGGGCGTTCGTGGGCGCCGGGCGCAACCACCACCTGCTTGGCACGGATGTGCCAAATCCGCTGCCGGGATACGCCGGGGGCGGCCGGGCTGGAGAGGTGGTCGGTGCGGTTCTGGACGGCGACGACGTAGTTGGCATCGTAGGCGCCGAAGGCCGTGGTGCGGTTCAGGACGGTGCACTCGGCTGCGGAGACGAGCTCGGCTTCCACGTCAGCCACCCATTCCAGGGCCGGCTTGCCTTCGATGGTCTCAGCGAGCTCCGGTGCGGTGGATCCGGACAGGAGCGTGCCGCCCAGTTCGGGCTGGTCGTCCAGCAGCATCACGCGGGCGCCGGTGCGGACGGCCTCGCGGGCCGCGGCCAGGCCGGCGGGGCCTCCGCCGATCACCAGGACGTCGGTGTGCACGAACTTCTTGTCGTACTCGGCGCGGTCTTCCTCGGGATCGAGGCGGCCCAGGCCGTTGAGCAGGTCCGCCTTCAGGCCGTCCACCAGGGTGACGGTGGTGGCGGGGAGCATGGACTCGGCCACGTGGCCCGGGAACCGTGCTTCGACCCGCACCAGCGCGTTGGATTCCTCCACGCCCGCGGACATGATGCCGCGGGGGCGGTCCTCGTAGAGCGAGTTGCCGGCGGCGATCCGGCCGTTGGCGAGCAGGGCCGAGGCCAGCGTGTCTCCGGGGTGGCCGGTGAATTCCTCGCCGTCCACGGTGAAACGCCAGGAGATGCTGCGGTCGATGCGTCCGCCGGCCGCGAGGCGGGCGTTCTGGGAAGTCACTTGGTTGCTCCTTCCGGGGCGGTGGTGCCGGGGGCAGTGCTGGTTGCTGAAATGCTGGTTGCAGAGGTGCTGGGCGCGGTGTCCCCGGTAGTGGTGCTGTCAGCGGCGGTGCTGGCAGTGCCGGACTCGGCCGCGGCCGGGACGGACACGTCAGGCCGGGGCGTGCCCATCGGGTAGACGGCCTGGATGTCGTAGGTGACGGTGTCGCGGAGCATGTTGAACCACTGGCGGCAGCCGGTGCTGTGCAGCCAGCGCTCAGCGAACGTGCCCTTGGTGTTGTCGCGGTAGAACAGGAACTCGGCCCATTCACGGTCGTTCATGTCGTTCGGGTTCTCCGGGTACGGCACGTGGGCCTGGCCGCCGTAGTGGAACTCGGTCTCGTCGCGCGAGCCGCAGTTGGGGCATGAGATAAGCAGCATGTGCGTCTTCTTTCTATGGGACGGCGGCTAGTGGGCGACGGCGGCGGCGCCGTGTTCGTCGATCAGGGCGCCGGTTTCGAAGCGTTCCAGCGCAAACGGCTTGTTCAGCTTGTGCGGAGTGCCCGTGGCGATGGTGTGCGCGAACGTGAGTCCGGCAGCCGGAGTGGCCTTGAAGCCGCCGGTGCCCCAGCCACAGTTCACGAACATGTTCTCCACCGGGGTGGTGCCCACGATCGGCGAGGCATCCAGCGTGGTGTCCACGATCCCGCCCCAGGTCCGGAGCACGTGGGCCCGGGCAAAGATGGGGAACAGCTCGACGGCGGCGGCCATCTGGTTCTCGATCACATGGAAGGATCCGCGCTGGCCGTAGCCGTTGTAGGAGTCGACGCCGGCGCCCATGACCAGTTCGCCCTTGTGGGCCTGGGAAACATAGACGTGCACGTGGTTGGACATCACCACGGTGGGGTGGACCGGTTCGTGCAGTTCGGAGACCAGGGCCTGGAGCGGGTGGGACTGGATGGGGAGCCGGAAGCCGGCCATTTCCGCCAGGACCGAGCTGTGGCCGGCAGCGCACAGGCCCACCTTTTCGGTGTTGATGGTGCCGCGGTTGGTCTTGACGCCCACCACGCGGTCGCCGTCCTTGAGGAAGCCGGTGACTTCGCAGTTCTGGATGATGTCCACGCCCAGTTCGTCGCACTTGCGGGCGAAGGCCCACGCCACGTGGTCGTGCTTGGCGATGCCGGCACGCGGCTGGTATGTGGCGCCCATGACCGGGTAGCGGATGTTGTCGCTGATGTTGAGGATCGGGCAGAGTTCCTTGACCTGGTCCGGTTCCAGCCATTCAGCATCCACGCCGTTGAGCTTGTTCGCTCCCACGCGGCGGATGCTTTCGCGGACGTCGCCGAGGGTGTGGGCGAGGTTCATGACGCCGCGCTGGCTGAAGAGGAAGTCGTATTCGAGCTCCTCCGGCAGGATCTCCCAGAGCTTCAGGGCGTGCTCGTAGATGGCAGCGCTCTCGTCCCAGAGGTAGTTGGACCGGATGATGGTGGTGTTGCGTGCCATGTTGCCGCCAGCCAGCCAGCCCTTTTCGAGGACCGCGATGTTGGTCATTCCGTGGTTCTTGGCCAGGAAGTAGGCCGTGGCCAGGCCGTGCCCGCCGCCGCCCACAATGACGGCGTCGTAGGAGGACTTGGGCTCCGGGTTGCGCCAGAGGAAATCCGGGTGCTCGGGGAGCTGTTGGGTGCTCACTGGGCTGCTCCAATCATGTCTGATTCGAACGCGGCGATCTCGCCGCCGTCGTTCTGGGAAAGATGCGGGTAAAGGGGGAACTGTTCGGCGAGGGCGGTCACCCGGGCTCGGAGTTCGACGACGGTTTGGTCACCAATGGTGCCGTTGGCAGCCGAGGCGATGAGCGCCGTCGCGATGATGTCCGCAACCTCGGTAAATTCCGCGGCGCCGAAGCCGCGGGTGGCCAGGGCGGGCGTTCCGATCCGGAGGCCGGAGGAAACCATCGGCGGGCGGGGGTCGAACGGTACGGCGTTGCGGTTGACCGTGATGCCGATCCGGTGCAGGGCGTCTTCGGCCTGCTGGCCGTCGAGTTCGGAGTTGCGGAGGTCCACGAGGACCAGGTGCACGTCGGTGCCGCCGTTCACCACGGAGATGCCGGCTGCGGCGACGTCGTCGCGGAGGAGCCGTTCGGCCAGCAGCTTGGATCCCTGCAGGACGCGTTCCTGGCGTTCCTTGAATTCCGGGGTTCCGGCGAGCTTGAAGGCCACGGCCTTGGCTGCGATGACATGCTCCAGCGGGCCGCCCTGCTGGCCGGGGAACACTGCGCTGTTGATCTTGCGGGCGTATTCCTCCTTGGCCAGGATGACGCCGCCGCGGGGACCGCCGAGGGTCTTGTGCGTGGTGGTGGTGACGACGTCGGCGTACGGCACCGGATTGGGGTGCAGCCCTGCGGCCACCAGGCCGGCGAAGTGCGCCATGTCCACCATCAGGTACGCGTCCACGAGGTCGGCGATGCGGCGGAACTCGGCGAAATCGAGCTGGCGGGAGTAGGCGGACCAGCCGGCGACGATCAGCCGCGGGCGGTGCTCCAGGGCCAGCGCTTCGACCTCGGCCATATCGATCCGGAGGTCCGATTCACGGACGTGGTACGGGACCACGTTGTACAGCTTGCCGGAGAAGTTGATCCGCATGCCGTGGGTGAGGTGGCCGCCGTGGGCCAGGTCCAGGCCCATGATGGTGTCGCCCGGGTTCAGCAGCGCGAACATGGCGGCGGCGTTGGCCTGGGCGCCGGAGTGCGGCTGGACGTTGGCGAACTCGGCGCCGAACAGCGCCTTCACCCGGTCAATGGCCAGCTGCTCAATGACGTCAACATGCTCGCAGCCGCCGTAGTAGCGCTTGCCCGGGTAACCCTCGGCGTATTTGTTGGTCAGTACCGAGCCCTGTGCCTCCATGACTGCGGACGGGGCGAAATTCTCCGAGGCGATCATTTCCAGCGTCGACTGCTGGCGGCCCAGCTCATTGGCGATGGCCTGCTGGACCTCGGGATCGACTGCGGAAAGTCGCTCGTTCAACTGCTCAACCACGGATGCTCCTTTGAAATACCACTATTGCTATGACTGATATATCAGTGTGAGGTCAATGGTATGATTGGGATCACAGGAGAGTCAATAGCGGGAAGCAAAGTGGCACTGAGCTTCCGGTTGGAACCCGATCGCTCAGTGCTGAAGCTGAGCGGTGGAGAACTGAGTAGCGATGAACGGAGCGGCACCTTGAATGCACTTCCTGCCCTGCCACCCGCCGAGGACGAAGTCCTGTCCCAGGCGGAGGCGGCCTACCGGCAGCTGCGCGACAAGCTGATCATGTTGGAGATCCGGCCGGGCGAACCCATCAATGATGGCCAGCTGGCGGCCGAACTCGGGTTTGGCCGCACCCCTGTGCGCGAGGCGATCAAGCGGCTGGAGGTGGACCACCTGGTGGTGTCCTATCCGCGCCGGGGAACCTTCGCCACCAACGTGGACTTCACGGAACTGGCCGACGTCTCCGAGGTCCGGGAACTGCTGGAGCCGCTGGCGGCGCGTAGTGCTGCGACGAGGGCAAACGCCGCCATGCGCCGCGAGCTGCTGGACGTGGCCACGATCATCGCGGAGCTTGATCCGAGCCCTGCCGAATCCCGCGAGCTGATGAAATATGACCTGACGGTGCACCGGCTGATCTACAAAGCGGCAGCCAACCCGCACCTGGAAGACACCCTGATCCGCTACGACAACCTGGCCACCCGCATCTGGTGCCTGGTCCTGGACAAGGTTCCTTCGGTGAGCGGCCACATCACCGAGCACGTGGAGCTGCTCAAGGCAGTGGCCGCGGGCGACGCCGACAAGGCCGGAGAGCTGGCCCTGCACCACGTCACGAGCTTCGAAGAGACCATCCGCAAGGTCCTCTAAGCAGAACCCCTGCGGACGCTCTCTCACCTTTCGCCATAAAACCCGAGACGCTCTCTCACCTTTCGCCATAAAACCCGAGACGCTCTCTCACTTTCTTCAAGAAAGTGAGAGAGCGTCTCGTATAAACCAGCAGAAAGTGAGAGAGCGTCCTGACTGCTTGCTAGTGGCCGCCGCCTCCGATCACTCCTGCTTCCACGGCCTTGGTGACGGCGTCCGCCTCGGCCTGGGTCAGCTTGCCGTCGGTGACAGCCTGGTCAAGCCGCGTCTTGAGTTCGGCCGCCCGTTCAGCCTGGCCGGCCGTGCGGATTTCCTCCAAGGCTGCGGTGACCTTGGATTCCTCGACGCCGAGCGACTCAGCCAGGGCCTTGGCCATCGCCGCATCCATCGCGGTGCGGTCCGGCTTGGTGCCGTCGGCTGGTTTGGTGCCCTCGGCCGGTTTGTTGGCATCCCGGAAAGCCTGAAGCGCCTCGGTCACCTTGGACTCGTCCACGCCAAGCTTGGTGGCCAGGTCGGCAGCCAGCTGGCCGCGGTCGCCGCCCTTGTGACCGCCGCGCATGCCGCTGTCAGTGGCGGTTGATCCGTCGGTGGACGCTGTGCTCTGGGCCGTTGCGCTGGGGCTCGGGGTTTCGGCCGCCGAGGCCATCCCGGTGACTCCCAGTCCGGCGCCGAGCGCCAGTGCCCCGGCCGTCAGGCCGAGCGTGATTCTCTTCGTGCGTGACATCTGATGTCTCCTCGATCCGCCGCGTGAACGGCTCTTTGGGTAGAACGGCCGGTTTGCACCGTCCTTCACTCAAAGATGCAGCGCCAAGGTAAGGCGCGGCTGTCCGGATCCTGTCGGCAGGCTGTGAATGCGGGCCGGGAGAGCACGTGGATGGTCGAAGGCGTCCGGGCAGGGCGGGTCAGCCGTTCCTCTTCCAGCTCTTCGGCCACTTCACGTTCAGCAGCAGCAGGCCCAGCAGGAGCGAGTCCACTGTCATGATTGCGGCCATAAGGTAGGCCCAGCCGATCATCATGCGTTGTTCACCGCCAACCTGCGGCACGAAGTCTTGGCGGGCATCGATGGTCGCATGACAATCTCCTGACGTGGATCCCCCCAGTCAATCGATAGTCCATCAAGTGTGGCATGGCCGCAGACAGGACGGAACGGCCGGGACTACTCGAATCCTGCCGCGGTCATACACCGAAGAGCGCGCGGAATACTCGTTAGATAATCGCCGCGCGCAGCTGCTTGGCGGCCAGTGCCGGATCCTCTGCACTGTAGATGGATCCTCCGACGACGGCGACGTCCGCACCGGCGCGCTGTACGGCTTCAATGGTGGAGAGGTTTACTCCGCCGGCCACGGAAAACGGCACCCGGGCTTCCTCCCCTGCGCTGAGCAGCACGTTCAGGTTGTAGCCCGGCTTGGCCTGCTCGTCGAGGCCTGCGTGGAACTCGATGAACTTGGCGCCGAGTGCGCGGGCTTCCTTGGCGCGGGTGACTTTGTCCGCGACGCCGATCAGGTCAACAACGATGCCCTTGTTGTGGGCCTTCGCCGCCTTCACCGCTCCGGCAATGGTGGAGTCGTCCGCGCTGCCGAGGACGGACACCAGGTCCGCACCGGCGCCGAAGGCGATCTCGGCTTCCAGCTCTCCGGCGTCCATGGTCTTCATGTCAGCGAACACGATCTTGTCCGGGTGGGCGGTCTTGACGGCGGTCACGGCGGACAGGCCGGCGTTCTTCACCAGCGGGGTGCCGAGCTCGATGATGTCAACGTATTCGGCAACCTTGCCCGCGAGCTCGAGGGCGGCTTCGACGGTCAGGACGTCCATGGCGACTTGCAGTTTCACGTGGTGTCTCTTTTCTGATTGGGGTTCTTGGTTGAGGCGGGGCGGGTGGTAACGGGGTGCGGCCTATTCGAGGTTCGCGTGGCGCCGCCAGAGTTCCTCGGCAGCGGCAGCGTCCTCGTCCCAGAGGCTTTGGAAGACGGCTTCGGTGGTGGTGAACAGCACCTGTTCAAAGAGGCTGCCGGAATACTGCCGCGACACGGCCGAGCCGTGGTCCGTCTTCCGGGCGGCCGGGATAAGTACGACGGCGGCAGCAACTTCCGCGAGCGGGGAACCGGCGTCGGCGGTGTAGACGGCGACCCGTGCGCCCTGGCCGGCCGCGGTTTCCGCCGCCTTGACGACGCCGGCGGTAGTGCCGGAACCGGAGGCCGCTAGCAGCAGGTCCCTTGGGCCGATCGCCGGGGTGGTGGTCTCACCCACCACGTGCACCGTCAGCCCCAGGTGCATGAGCCGCATGGCCGCCATCTTTAGGACGAGCCCGCTGCGGCCGGCTCCGGTCACGAAGATCCTGTTGGCCAGCCGGAGCTCGGTAACGAGCGCCGCCACCTGGTCCGGATCAACCCGCCCGGATACGTCCCTGATTTCGTCCTGGACCAGTTCCCTGTTGCGGCCAAAGGCCCGGGACACACCGGCCAGGACTGCCGGGTCGGTTTCAGCGATGACGCTCATCGGCTGGTTCCTCCTTCACGAAAGTTGCTACCTGTTCATCCTCACCCGTCCAATAGGTGGTTCCAACGCCATGATTGAACGGTCTTTACTACCCAAAGGGATAGGTAAATACCCGCGGCGCCGTACACTGGGCAGGTGGAAGCTCCCGATACAGTCCTGCTCGAAGCTGTTGCCGCCCTGTCCACTGCTCCGCTGGCCACCATTGCGCAGCGGCTGCGGGAGGCCACCCGCCCCTATCTGGGAAGCAGCGCGCTGGTCATCTTCACCGAGGACTGCACGGGCCGGCCGCAGAAGAAGGCCGGGGACGAGTCGATCATCAGCCGGGTCTCCATCGCCGAACTGGACCTCATCCGGGCGTCGCTCTCCGGCGCAAGCGAGTCAGGCACAGGCGATACGTGGCAGGGTGACGCCGTGCTCGGCGGGGAAGAGCGCCCGGTCCTCGCTTTGTCTTCACCCAGCAACGCCCTGCTGGTCCTCACCGATCCGCAGCCGCTTCCGGACCCCGCCGGGCACGACGCAGCGGACCGCATGCTCCGCTACCTGTGGACGCTGGCAGCGGAGCGGATCAGGGAAAAGGTGGCGGACGCGCCGCCGTCGTACCTCATCGAATCCCGCGCGGCCTCGGCCGAGCGGGTGAGGGTAACGGCGGAACTGGTGGATCACCACTCCACCACCCTCGAAACCCTGCTCGCCGCGCTGCGGTCGCCCGCACTGAGCGACGCTGCCGCGCGAAGGTCCGCCACCGACGTCGCCGCCAAGGCGCTCGTGGGACTCCGCACGCTCAGCGACCGAACCACCGACCTCGTGGAGGAACCCGTCGCCACCGCATTCCAGCGGCTGCGCGAGGACCTGAAGCCGCTCATGAACTTCAGCGGCATCGACGTCCAGTTCATCGAGCCGCCCGTCAACGGCCGCGCCCTGCCCGGCGAAGTGGCGCACGCGGCCCGCGCGATCGTCCGCGGGCTGGTCCTTGCCATGGTGGACCAGGCGGGAGTGCGGCGGATCCGTACGCAGTGGGATTGCGACGGCGAGAACCTCCTGGTCAACGTCCGCGACGACGGACCCGGCGAGCGCTCCGGCGCCTCACCCTCAATGTCCCGCCTCGCCCAGCGCGTGGAAGCCCTCGACGGCAGCATGTCCGTGGACGTGATGCCCGGCTGGGGTGCCGACGTCGCCATCTCGCTCCCCCTCGATCCGCCGGCCCGACCGCTGGCCGACGTTTCCGACGGGAAGCTCGGGGACCGCGAACTTGAGGTGCTCCAACTGCTCTCCGCCGGACAGCGGAACCGGGCCATCGCCGCGAAACTGCACATCAGCGAGAACACAGTGAAGTTCCATCTCCGCAACATCTACCGGAAAGTGGGCGCCACCTCCCGCACCGAAGCGATCGCCATGGCCCACAGCAACGGTGTGCGGTAGGCATGGCGATCGAAATCCGTCCGGCAGTCCTGTTCGAGGACATGAAAACGATGGTGGGCCCCAAACGGCCCGATGCGACCGTGTGCTGGTGCCTGAGCTACCGCATTCCCTCCAGACAGAACATTGCACTGCATGGCCCGGAGCGCGGGGAAGTCGTCAAGGAGTTGCTCCGGCAGGACCCGCCGCCCGGGGTTCTCGCGTACGACGGCGACGAAGTGGTGGGCTGGGCGGCCGTCCATCCGCGCGCCGACACCAGCTTTGCCCGCAACCGCAAGATCCCGCACCTCGACGACCTCGACGTGTGGTCGGTGTGGTGCATCCGGGTGAGGCCCGGGCACCGCGGCAAAGGGATCTCCCACCATCTGCTCAAGGGCGCCGTCGAATTCGCCCGCAGCCATGGGGCCCCTGCCATTGAGGGCTATCCGGTGGACAACCAGGGCAGACACGTGGACCTCACCATGGCCTACGTTGGCACGCGGAGCCTCTTCGAGCAGGCCGGGTTCACCATGGCTGCCCCCACTGACTCCGTGCTTAACGGCTTTCCCCGGGTGCTGATGCGCCTGGACCTGCAGTGACGTCCCCGCGCTTAACGCAATGCCGCCTGACGCGCCGGTCTCGGCATAGGATCGAAAATGTGGAACTAACCGAGAGGTCGCTCTAAGCGGCCTTGTGGCGGGTAAGCGAGCCGCAGAAACTACTTGAGGGTATGGATCATGGCTTCGAAGAACGACCCCGAATCCGACGTCGACGCGGAATCGGGCCAGCACGGCGGCGTCCAGTCAGTGGACCGGGCAATGGCAGTCCTGGAGATCCTGGCGCGGGACGGCCATGCGGGCGTGAGTGAAATCGCCGAAGAGATGGGCATCCACAAGTCCACCGTCTCCCGGCTGCTGGGCTCGCTGGTGAGCCGTGAAATGGTCCACCAGAACAGCGAGCGCGGAAAGTACCAGCTGGGGTTCGGCATCCTAAGGCTGGCGAGCTCCATCCCCGGACGGCTCAGCCTGGTCCGTGAAGCCCGGCCTGTGCTGGAAGGGCTGGCCGAGGAATTCAAGGAAACGGTGAACCTGGCCGTCCTGCGCTCCAACTACGCCGTCAACGTGGACCAGGCCATGGGTCCGTCCACACTGGCCACCTATGACTGGGTGGGCAGCCTGACACCGCTCCATGCGACCTCGAGCGGCAAAGTCCTCCTGGCGGCGCTATCCGCGGACGACCGGGACCGCATCCTGAAGGACACCGGGCTTCCGGCCCGTACGCCGCGGACCATCACCAACCGGGCCAAGCTGGAGAACCAGCTGATCGACGTAGCCCGCGAAGGCTACGGCGTGGTCCGCGAAGAGTTCGAAATCGGCCTCAACTCAATGTCCGTGCCGGTGTACAACCACCTGGGCGCGGTGATCGGCGCGGTCAGCATTTCCGGGCCGGCCTTCCGTTTCGACCCGGAACAAGCGCCGGGCCTCCTCGAGGCGCTGAAACAGGCGGGACTGCAGATCAGCGCAAAGATGGGCTACACCCGCCGCTAAGGCATCAGGTCCAGGACGCCCCACGCCGGCAGCGTTCAGAGGTCCTCGTTGAGCCGGTCGGTGAGAATCCGGTTGGCGTTGAACTGCAGGATGCCGAGCGACTCCTGGATCAGGGGTGAGGCGATGCTGCCCCTGCGCACCGCTGCAACGATGCGGCGCGTGGGTTTCGTCTGACCGGTGATGCGTAACCGAACCACGTTTTCGGCACCATGCAAAGGCGCCAGCCGGGGCAGCAGGCCGACGCCCAGCCCCGCTCCCACGAACGCGATGTGGGTTTCCCATTCAACGGCTTCATGGGCAATCCGCGGCGTCACCCCGACTGCCGTGAACGCCGCGGTGAAGAGGGAATGGTACGTGGAACCGGCGGCCTCCGTAATCCAGGGTTCCGATGCCAGCTCTTCAAGCGTCGCTGTTTGGCGTGATGCCAGCGGATGGTCACCGGGAATGATCACGTCCAGTGGATCGTCGAGCAGAACTCTCTGCTCGAAGCGCGGATCGTCCTCACCATAACTGTCGGACTGCATGGCGACGATAACTGCAAGGTCGATTCGTTCCGCAATCAACAAGTCGAAGCAGCGTGCCGGTTCAGCCTCAAGAACCTGCACCTCCAGCAGGGGGCGTGTTGAGCGCAGGGTGGCGGCCAGCGGCGCCAGCAACTGGGCGGCTGCTGAGGAGAATCCGCCGAGGCCAAAGTGGGACTGCACCTGGTCGCCAGCCTCCATGGCTGCGGCGCGCAGGTTCTCCCATTGGGCAATGAGGGGATCCGAGCCCGCCACCAGAAAGCGTCCCGTGGCGGTAAGACGCACACCCCGGCCGTCCTTCGTCAGCAGCTGCATTCCAAGCACGCGCTGGAGCTCCCGCAATTGCGCGGAGACAGCGGAGGGAGAATAACCCGTGAGCTCCGCGGTTGCGCCAATAGTGCCGCACCGGGCAAACACCCGAAGTGTTATGAGCCGTGGATCGATCATGCATCTATTCTGCATGGTTATCTTCAAAATCACGCGCTTTTGTTGCAGCTCCCGTGACCCTAATCTCATCATTACAAGTACTTCGACCGGCCGTTAGCACCCGCCCACGCATGGCCGCCGCAACACCCACTACCCATGCCTCCCGGGAGGAAACCCATGACTGCTTCAGTGAACGTCCCCCTCAATTCACGCGGAAAACTCGCTGCATCCTTGCCGGCCGAGCAGCTGGCAGAAATTACCGCGTTGTTTGAGTTCCGGCGCACCGGCTACTCCCTCGATGCCCCCTTCTACACCGATCGCTCGATCTTCAACATCGACATGGAGGCCATTTTCGGCCAGCACTGGATCTTTGCCGCGAGCACCGCCGAACTGCCGGAGCCGGGCGACTACGTCACCGTCGACTACGGGCCCTACTCCCTGATTGTGCTGCGCAACGACGACGGCGCCGTGAACGTCCTGCACAACGTATGCCGCCACCGCGGCGCCCGCGTTCTCACCGAAGCTGCCGGGTCAACCGGAAACCTGGTCTGCGGCTACCACTCCTGGACCTACTCCCCGGAAGGTAATTTGATCCATGCCTCCGCGCCGGGGGAAACGAAGTTCGACAAGAGCTGCTTCGGCCTCAAGCGCGCCCACGGCCGCGAAGTCGCCGGACTCATCTTCGTCTGCATTGCCGATGATGCGCCGACGGACTTCGACGAAACCGCAAAGATCTTTGAGCCCTACCTGGCGCCCCACGATCTCTCGAAGACAAAAATCGCCTACCAGCAGAACATCATCGAAGAGGGCAACTGGAAGCTCGTCATGGAGAACAACCGTGAGTGCTACCACTGCGACGGCCACCCTGAGCTCGCCTGCTCCCTCTTCCCCACCTGGGGCCTGACGGAGGGCCTGATCCCGCCCCATCTTGAGGAAGTGTGGAACCGGAACAAGGAGGCTCAGTCCTCCCTCGAGGAGCGTTGCCGCCGCTACGGCCTTCCCTACGAGGTGGTCGAGCAGCTTGACACGCGTATCGCGGGAATCCGTATCTCGCGGGAATCACTCGATGGAGAGGGTGAATCGTTCTCTGCCGACGGTCGGAGGCTTTCAAAGAAGCTCCTCGGTGACTTGCGCGACTTCCGCCTTGGCCGCTGCTCGATGCACCTGCAGCCCAACAGCTGGTTCCATTTCCTCGGCGACCATGTCATCACGTTCGGTGTCTTCCCCATCAACGAACACCAGAGCCTGGTACGCACCACTTGGCTTGTGGCTGACGACGCCGTGGAAGGCGTCGACTACGACCTGGACAAGCTCACCTACACCTGGAAGCAGACAAACCTGCAGGACAAGGCGTTCGTGGAGCTGTGCCAGCAGGGTGCCGGCAGTCCCGCCTACGAGCCCGGTCCGTACATGAAGAGCGAATACCAGGTCGAGGCATTCATCAACTGGTACGTGCAGCGCGTGCAGGAGCACTTGGCATGATTGAACTCCTCACTGAAACGGCAATCCAGGAACCACAGCGTATTCGCGGTCTTGAGATGCCGTGGAACAGGGTGATGGGAAGCCCCGAGACACCCGCACGGGCAGCCCGGGCGTTGGGCCCATGGCATCCGCAGGAGTTCAAGGCCGAATGCGTCGAGACCGTTCCCGAGGCCGGGGCCATGATGACCTTCGTGTTCCGCCGATGCGACGGTGCCCCCCTGGCGTTCCGTGCCGGCCAGTACGTGAACGTCGCATTTCCCGTGAATGGCGAGGACCAGGAACCGGTGGACCGCAGCTACTCGCTGTCCAGTTCGCCCACCGAGCCGTGGACTTTCAGCATTACCGTCAAGTGCGACCCCACGGGATTGGCCTCACCCTGGGTGCACGAGAACGTCAAACCCGGCACCGTTCTTGAGATGCTGGGACCGGTGGGAGCATTCCACCTGCCCGATGCCGACCGACGGGCCCGGTATCTCCTGCTTGCTGCCGGCGCAGGCATCACTCCCATCATGTCCATGGTGCGGACCATCCACTCCCTGCCCGGACACGCCGATGTTGTGGTGCTCTACCACGGTTCGGATGCTGGAGGCTTTGCCTTCCACCGGGAACTGGCCTATATCGCTTCTGTGGACTCGCGCATCAAGGTCCACTACTCCCTGGGCGACCGCAGCGTACCGGAGGGGTGGGAAGGGCTCAGCGGAAGGCTGACGGCGGCCATGCTCGAGGAGGTGGCCCCCGATGCCAACGGCCGCCAGGTGTACGCATGCGGTCCCGAGGGTTACCTGAACACCGCCACCGAGCTCCTCCAGAAGGTCGGCGTCGATGACACTTCCATATACATGGAGTTCTTCTCGGGAGACCGCCAGACGCTCCTTGAATACCAGGCGGAAGTGGCACTTGCAGCCGACGTCGCGGAGGAGATCGCCGAGGAGATCGCCGAATCCGCCGAGGACTACTTTGAAAGCCAGCCCGCCGCGTTCGGGCTCTATGAGCCTGGCTACGACGCCGACGGGACTCTGCAGGCCTCGGGGCTGCCGCTGGAAATCAGCGACCCGGAGGCACCCGGCTCCGACCCCGCCGTCGACAGCCCGGGCCTGGTGCCGGAAGCCGGTTCCCCCGACGCCTCGAGCTTCGGCACGGTGGGGACAGGCAGCCTCACCATGTCCTTCATGCGGACCGGCATCAATGTCCGGATCGATCCCACCGAGCGCATCCTCGAGGTGGCCCAGCGTGCGGGCGTCAGGATTGGCGCGAACTGCAAGGAAGGCATGTGCGGCTCCTGCAAGGTCGTCAAGCTTTCAGGGGAGATCGAGATGAACCACCAGGGAGGGATCCGGGCGCGGGAAATCTCTGCGGGCAAGTTCCTGCCCTGCTGCTCCACGGCGCAGACGGACCTGGTTATCGATGCCTAGCCCCTGTCCCGTTCCACTGTCAAGGCCCGGCCGGATTCCCTGAAATAGGGCTTAAGACTTCAGAAAACCTTGACACGCGACTGTGATACGGGTCACTCTGTTGCTTATGGCGAGACGTGTTGATCCTTACGGAACAACTGCCGCGATGGAAGCAAAGCTGACCTTGAACAATGAATGCCAGGAAGGCCCCGATCTTCCGCCCGGTTTGGGGACGCCGGAGTACAGCTTCAGCCCATGAATTCAAACCAAAGGACTTGACATGGCTTTGAACAGCGACATCCGCACGGATGCCCAACCCCGCCTCGAGCTGGAGGAGCCCAAGCTCGTTCCTGCACCCGAGAACTCTCCTTCCTCCCACGATTCACACGATGCCGGGGACACCGAGCAGATCATGCAGGAACTCCGCCAGACCAAAGCCGAGCAGGCTGTGGCAGAGCGGCGGAACCGCAAACTCACCCTCGACAAGGCCACCTTCGGCATCACCGGGGTCCTGGCCCTGGCCTTCGTGGCGTGGGGCTTCCTGGGCCGGGACAGCCTGGCAGCCACGTCAACAGCCGCCCTCGACTGGGTAATGGAGTACACCGGCTGGCTCTTTATGGTCCTGGCCTCGCTGTTCGTTGTTTTTGTGCTCTGGCTGGCCCTGGGCAAGTGGGGCAACATTCCCCTCGGCAAGGACGGCGAGAAGCCCGAGTTCCGGACCGTGTCATGGATTGCCATGATGTTTGCGGCCGGCATGGGCATCGGCCTGATGTTCTACGGTGTGGCCGAGCCGTTGTACCACTACATCTCTCCGCCGCCGGGAACGGTGGACGGACGGACACCGGCAGCCATCCAGACGGCCATGGCAACCTCCATCTTCCACTGGACCCTGCACCCCTGGGCAATGTACGCCGTCGTCGGCATTGCCATGGCCTACGGCACCTACCGCCTGGGCCGCCGCCAGCTGATCTCGGCAGCGTTCACGTCGCTGTTCGGCATCAGGACGGTAGAAGGGCCGGTGGGCAAGTTCATCAACATCCTGGCGATCTTCGCCACGCTCTTCGGCACGGCCGCTTCCCTGGGCCTCGGCGCGCTCCAGATCGGCAGCGGCCTGACCTCGAACGGCTGGATCGGCGAGATCGGCACCCCCGTCCTGGTGGCCATCGTTGCCGTCCTGACTGCGTGTTTCGTGGCCTCGGCGGTGTCCGGCATCAGCCGCGGCATCCAGTGGCTGTCCAATATCAACATGGTCCTGGCCGTTGTCCTGGCGCTCATCGTCTTCATCGCGGGGCCAACGCTGTTCATCCTCAACCTCATCCCGGCCGCGGTGGGCGACTACGCCAGGGACCTGGCCGAAATGTCCTCCCGCACCGAGGCCGTCGGTGACGAGGCCCTGCGCACCTGGATGTCCGGCTGGACTATCTTCTACTGGGCCTGGTGGGTGTCCTGGACGCCGTTTGTGGGCATGTTCATCGCCCGCATCAGCCGCGGCCGCACCATCCGGCAGTTCGTCACCGGCGTCCTGCTGGTCCCCAGCATCGTCAGCGTCATCTGGTTTGGCATCTTCGGCGGAACGGCCTTCAAGATCCAGGAGGACGCGGACAAGGCGGGCACGGCCGGCCTCGTGTCCATGGCCAGCGGGTCACCGTCCATCGACTTTGACGGCGCCCTGTTCGACCTCGTCCGGAACATGTCCATGCCTGCCTGGCTCACCGCAGCAGTAGTGGTTCTCGCCATGGTCCTGGTGGCCATCTTCTTCATCACCGGCGCCGATTCCGCATCGATCATCATGGCATCCCTGAGCTCCAACGGGTCCTCCGACCCGAAGCGCGGCCTGGTCATCTTCTGGGGCCTGCTCACCGGCGCAGTAGCCGCCGTCATGATGCTGGCCGGCGGTGATGAACCCTCGGAGGCGCTCTCCGGCCTGCAGCGGATCACCATCGTGGCGGCCCTGCCGTTTGTGCTGGTCATGCTGCTGCTGTGCTTCGCCCTGGTCAAGGACCTGCGCCGGGATCCGCTGTCCCTCCGGCGCCGACTGGCGGACTCCGTAGTGGAGCGCGCCATTCGCAGCGGCGTGGACCAGCACGGCGGCGTCCAGTTCGATCTCGTTACCAAGCATCAATGTGATCAGCGCTGTCCGGACGACGGCCGCTGCGCGGCTTCCCCCGCTGACACCCAAGCCCCCGCAAAAAATTAGGAGTAGACCATGACCACAGTCCTCGAAGGCCGCCCCACCGGTAACGCGACGGTGGAGGCCGGCGACGTTGCCGGCGTCCGCGGCACCGACACCGTACAGTATGTCCTTACCCTTGCGTGCCCGGAGCGCCCCGGAATCGTCCGGGCCATCACAGCATTCCTCGCTGATCGCGGCTTCGACATTGTTGAACACCAGCAGTTCGATGACCACATCAGCGGCAAGCTCTACCTGCGCACGGCCTTCACTCCGGGAGACAAGGAAGTTTCCGCGGAAGGCCTCAGCGCGGAGTTCGCCGCCATCGCCGATGAGTTCGGCATGGACTTCACCATCCACGACGGCCGGCCCCAGCGCCTGCTGGTGATGGTTTCAAAGTTCGGGCACTGCCTCAACGACCTGATCTTCCGCTGGCGCGCCGGCAGCCTGGGTGCGGAGATCGCCGTCGTGGTGTCCAACCACGAGGACCTTCGCCCCATGGCGGAAGCCGCCGGCCTGCAGTTCATCCACGTCCCGGTAACGGCCGCTACCAAGCCCGAAGCTGAAGCGCGCCTGCTGGAGCTGGTGGCCGAGTACAACGCGGACCTGGTGGTCCTTGCACGCTACATGCAGGTCCTGTCCAACGACCTGTGCTCCAGCCTCCGCGGCCGTGCCATCAACATCCACCATTCTTTCCTGCCCGGGTTCAAGGGTGCCAAGCCTTACCACCAGGCCTATGATCGCGGCGTGAAGCTCATCGGAGCCACCGCGCACTACGTCACCGCAGACCTGGACGAGGGCCCGATCATCGAGCAGGAAGTGTTCCGGGTGGACCACAGCCTGGACCCGAACGCACTGGTCACGGTAGGCAGGGACGCCGAATCCCAGGCACTGTCCCGTGCAGTTAAGTGGCACTGCCAGCACCGGGTCCTGCTCAACAACACCCGCACCGTCGTCTTCCGCTAACGCCAACGCCTCTTACGCAAAAACAGGAGAAACAACCCATGAGCGCATCACCACGCGTTGTCATTATCGGCGCCGGCATCGTCGGAACCAACCTTGCCGACGAACTCGCCACCCGGGGCTGGACCAACATCACGGTGGTGGAACAGGGCCCGCTGGAGCTTGCCGGCGGCTCCACGTCGCACGCGCCGGGCCTGGTGTTCCAGAACAACCCGTCACGGACCATGACCGAATTCGCCACCTACACGGTCAACAAGTTCCTCTCCCTGAGCAAGGACGGCCAGTCCTGCTTCAACCAGGTGGGCGGCCTGGAACTGGCAACTACCCCCGAACGCCTGGCCGACCTCAAGCGCAAGATGGGGGTGATGACCTCCTGGGGCGTCGAAAGCCGGATCGTCGACGCTGATGAATGCGAAAAGATCTACCCGCTGTTGAACACCGGTAAGCTCACCGGCGGCCGCGAGGTCCTGGGCGGCCTGCTCATCCCCACGGACGGGCTGGCCCTGGCTGCCCGTGCCGTGCAGTTGCTGATCGAGCGCTCCAGCGAGCGTGGCGTGACCTTCCTCGGCTCCACCACCGTGACCGGCATCGCCCAGGAGGGCGGCAAGGTGACCGGCGTCGAAACGGCCGACGGCGTGATCCCGGCGGACATCGTCGTCTCCTGCGCCGGGTTCTGGGGACGGGAGCTCGGCAAGATGGTGGGCCTGGAAGTCCCGTTGCTCCCGCTGGCCCACCAGTACGCCATCAGCACCCCGCTGCCCGAACTCGAGGGCGTCAACGAGCTCCCCAAGGGCGCCAGCAAGCCCATCCTGCGCTACCAGGACAGGGACCTGTACTACCGCGAATGGGGCGACCGCATCGGCATCGGCAGCTACGCCCACCGCCCCATGCCGGTGGACATGTCCGCTCTGCCGAAGGTCTCCGCAGAGGAAATGTCGGACCACCGCATGCCCTCCCGCCTGGAGTTCACTCTGGAAGACTTCCTGCCCGCTTGGGAGGACAGCCAGGACCTCCTGCCTGCCCTGCGCGGGGCTCAGATCGAGGACGGCTTCAACGGCATTTTCTCCTTCACCCCCGACGGCGGCCCGCTCATGGGCGAGTCCCCCGACCTTGCGGGGTTCTTCGTGGCCGAAGCAGTCTGGGTCACCCACTCGGCCGGTGTGGCCAAGGCCATGGCGGAGCTGCTCATCGAGGGCCAGCCCCGCACCGACCTGCACGGCTGCGAACTCACCCGCTTCGAGAAGGTCCAGACCAGCGACGAGTACGTCAGCGAAACCTCCCAGCAGAACTTCGTGGAAATCTACGACGTCCTGCACCCGCTGCAGCCCAAGGAGTCCCCGCGGGACCTGCGGGTCAGCCCGTTCAACGTCCGGCAAAAGGAGCTCGGAGCGTTCTTCCTCGAGTCCGCCGGCTGGGAGCGCCCGCACTGGTTCGAGGCCAACCGCGGGCTGCTCGAGGAACTTCCGGCCGAATGGCAGGCACCGGAGCGGGACGAGTGGTCAGCCATGTTCTCCTCCCCCATTTCGGCGGCCGAAGCGTGGAAGACGCGCACCGCCGTCGGGCTTTACGACATGACGCCGCTGAAGCGGCTGGCCGTCAACGGACCGGGCGCCCAGGCGCTGCTGCACCGGCTCAGCACGGGCAACATCGCCAAGAAGCCGGGTGCCGTGACGTACTGCCTGCTGCTGGAGCACGACGGCGGCATCCGCAGCGACGTGACCGTCGCCCGGCTCGCGGAGGAACAGTTCCAGCTCGGCGTGAACAGCAACGTGGACTTCGACTACCTGCGGGTGGAGGCCCGGAAGCAGTCTGCCGCTGACCCGGCCCAGTGGGTGCACGTCTCGGACATCACCGGCAGCACCTGCTGCATCGGGCTCTGGGGGCCGCTGGCGCGCGAGGTGATCGGCAAGGTCAGCTCCGACGACCTGACCAACGACGGGCTCAAGTACTTCCGCACCAAGGAAATTTCCGTGGGCGGCATCCCGGTCACGGCCATGCGGCTCTCCTACGTCGGCGAGCTCGGCTGGGAGCTGTACACCACCGCCGAGTACGGGCTGAAGCTGTGGGACCTGCTGTTCGAGGCAGGCCAGGAACACGGCATCATCGCAGCCGGGCGCGGCGCGTTCAACAGCATGCGGCTCGAGAAGGGCTACCGGCTGTGGGGCACGGACATGACCTCGGAGCACCACCCGTACCAGGCCGGCCTGGGCTTCTCGATCGCCAAGGACAAGACGGGCTTCGTGGGCTGTGAGGCCCTGGCCGCGCGGAAGGAACAGCCGCTGGACAAGGTGCTGCGGTGCCTGACCATGGACGACGGCACCTCCCTGGTCCTGGGCAAGGAACCGGTGTACGTCAACGGCGAGGCCGCCGGCTATGTCACCAGCGCCGCCTACGGCTACTCGATCCGCAAGCCCCTCGCGTACGCCTGGCTGCCTGCCGCGGTGTCCGAGGGCGACGCCGTGGAGGTTGAGTACTTCGGCCGGCGCATCGCGGCCACCGTCTCGGCCGAGCCGCTGTTCGACCCCGGCATGGAGCGGCTGCGCGGCTAGTTCGACTAGTTCGACGGCGGCTCAGGACGGCCGCCCGGCCGTCCCGACCCTCTATTACGCCAGAACGACGGCGACACACCGGCGAGCCCGGAGTGTCGCCGTCGTTCGCGGTTAAACAGGGTCACGACGGCGGGCGGCGGGGGCTGGCGGCCGGGGCGGACGGCTGGGGCTGGCGGGGCCGAAGTCCTAGCCGGCCGCGTAGGTTTTGGCTTCGCGCTGAATGAGCCGGGTGACTTTTTCGACCCGTTCGGACATGTACGAGCCCACCTGGAGCCGGTCGCCGGGCCAGCTGGAGGCCTCCCGGGAGTCCTCCAGGGCCTTGGCCAGGGCACGGGAAAGGGAGTACACCTTCCACGAATGCTTCAGGTAGTGCAGGGCCCGCCTCTTGTACCCGGGGGCTTCCCGCACGAGTCCGACGGCGGCCCTGGCCAGGGCTTCACCCAGCAGTTTCTCCCCGCTTTGAATTCTTTCCATGCGGACCTTCACCATCCCCGGTACGCAGACTGACTCTTACTTGACCCTTCCCTTCGAGTGTGGCGAACGTAGCTCAGCGTCGGCTCAAAGAAATGCAAGGATTCGCTCAAGGTACGGCAAGGGAGCCAACCGAGTATCTTGGGAAGCTGACGAAAGGTGGATCCCCATGACGGAACCGGACTGGGTCAAACACGCAATCTGGTGGCAGGTCTACCCGATCGGCTTTGTCGGCGCGGAGCAGACTGCCGCAGAGCGGGCGTCCAAGGAGCCGGAAGAGCCTGTGGCCCATCGGCTGGGCCAGCTGGTCCCCTGGCTGGACTACGTGCTGGAACTCGGAGCGTCCGGGCTCGCGCTGGGGCCGGTCTTCGCCTCGGAAACCCACGGCTATGACACCACGGACTACTTCAGGATCGATCCCCGGCTGGGCGATGACGCGGACTTTGACGAGCTCATCGCCCAGTGCCACGCCCGCGGGCTGAAAGTCCTGCTGGACGGCGTCTTCAACCATGTGGGACGCAGCTTCGGGGCGTTCCAGGATGTGCTCACGGACGGTCCAGGGTCTCCTGCCGCCTCATGGTTCCGCCTGCAGTGGCCGGACTCCGAGTGGACGCCGGGGACAGAACCGGACTACGAGGACTTCGAGGGCCACCATCATCTGGTGGCCCTCAACCACGACGAACCGGGGGTCGCCGCCCTGGTCACGGACGTGATGAAGCACTGGCTGGCCCGCGGGGCGGACGGCTGGCGGCTCGACGCGGCGTACGCCGTGCCGCCGTCGTTCTGGGCCCCGGTGCTGGCTGAGGTGCGCCGCGAGTATCCGGACTCCTATTTCGTGGGCGAGTACATCCACGGCGACTTCGCCGAGGAGGTGGAACGGAGCACCCTCGACTCGGTCACGCAGTACGAACTGTGGAAAGCCGTCTGGAGTTCACTCAACGATGCCAACTTCTACGAACTCGCATCCGCGCTCGAGCGGCACAACGGGTTCCTGGACAGCTTCGTGCCGCTCACGTTCGTGGGCAACCACGACGTCACCCGCCTGGCCAGCAAGCTGGCGAACCCGGACCAGCTGGCGCTGGCGCTCACCGTCCTCCTGACCGCGGGCGGGACGCCCTGCATCTACTACGGCGACGAACAGGCCTTCCGCGGCGTCAAGGAGGAGCGCGCCGGCGGAGACGACGCCGTCCGTCCGGCGTTCCCCGCCGGCCCCGCAGAACTGGCAGCGGCCGGCTGGCCCGTGTACCACCTGCACCAGGAACTGATCAGCCTCCGACGGCGGCATGCCTGGCTGCACCGGGCGCGCACCACGGTCCTGACGCTCAGCAACGAGCACCTCGTCTACCAGGTCCGTGGCGAGGGTAATGCAGGCGCCGGTAGCGCAGACGACAGCGGCGCAGGCGCCGGAGGAGTGCTGACAGTTGCGCTGAACCTCTCCGGCACGCCGGCGGACCTGCCCGTGCCGCCCGGTTCGGGCGGGCTGCTGGCCGGGCGGGCCCACCGGCATCCGGACCGGGACGCCGCGGGCCTGCCCGGTTACGGGTGGGCAGTGCTCGGAGAGGGCTAGCTCTCCTGGCCGGTCCTGTTAGCCGGCCGCCGCGGCAGCTGCCTCGCTGCGCTCAGCCGGGACATCCGCCGGGGTTTCCGCGGGGTGCGGCACGAAGCGGACGAACATGGCTTTGAACCCGGGGGTGTTGGATTCCCGGGCCACGTTTTCCTTGTGGACCAGGGCGTTGGCTTCGGGGAAGTACGCCGCGGCACAGCCCTTCGCCGTCGGGTAGGCCACCAGCCGGAACTTGTCCGCCTGCCGGTCGTTCCCGCGGAAGGTGCTCACCACGTCCACCAGGTCCCGGTCCTTGAAGCCGAGTTCGGCCAGGTCCTCCGGATGCACCAGGATCACCCGGCGACCGTCCGAGATGCCGCGGTACCGGTCATCCACGCCGTAGAACGTGGTGTTGTACTGGTCGTGGCTGCGGATGGTCTGGAGCACCAGGTGGCCCTCCGGCGGTGTCAGGTATTCCAGCGGGCTGACCGTGAAGCGTCCGCGCCCGATGTCCGTCTTGAAGGACCGGGTGTCCCGCGGCGGGTTGGGCAGCACAAAGCCGTTCCTGGTCCGGATCCGCTCGTTGAAGTCCTGGAAGCCCGGGATGACGCGGGAGATGTGGTCCCGGACCACGTCATAGTCCGCGGCCATGGCCTTCCAGTCCACCGGGTGGTCCTCGCCGAAGGTGGCGTCGGCCATCCGGGCGATGATCACCGGCTCCGCGAGCAGGTGGTCAGAGACCGGGTGGAGCCTGCCCTGGGTGGAGTGGACCACGGACATGGAGTCCTCCACGGACAGGAACTGGGCGCCGCCCGGGTGCTTGTCGTCCTTGTCCGTCCGGCCCAGCGTGGGCAGGATGAGCGAGGTGCGCCCGTGCACCACGTGGGACCGGTTCGGCTTGGTGGACACATGCACGGTCAGGCCGATGCGCTGCATCCCGGCTTCCAGGGTTTCGGTGTCGGAGCAGGCCAGCGAGAAGTTGCCGCCCATGGACACAAAGACGTCCACGTCGTCGCGTTCGAACCCCTCCATCGCTTCCACGGCGTCGTAGCCGTGGCCGCGCGGTGACTGGATGTTGAACTCCTTGTCCAGTGCTTCGAGCAGCCATTCCTTCGGCTTCTCCCAGATGCCCATGGTCCGGTCGCCCTGGACGTTGGAGTGTCCGCGGACGGGGCAGGCGCCGGCGCCGGGCTTGCCGAAGTTGCCCTGCAGGAGCAGGACGTTGACCATTTCCTTGATGGTGTCCACCGAGTGGGGCTGCTGCGTGACGCCGAGGGCCCAGCAGAAGATCGTGGCCTTGGACCGGACCAGCATCCCGGCCACGTCCTCGATCTGCTTCCGGGCCAATCCGGTCGCTTTCTCCGTCTCGTCCCAGTCCAGCTCAGCGCGGGCTTCGCGGTAGGCGTCGAAGCCGTCCGTCTGCGCGTCAACGAAAGAACGGTCGACGACGGAACCCGGGTTCCGCTCTTCCTCCGCCAGCAGCAGGTGGCCCAGGGCCTGGAACAGGGCCAGGTCCCCGCCCACCTTGATCTGCAGGTACTCGTCCGCCAGTGGTGTGCCGCCGCCCACCACACCGGAGATTGTCTGCGGGTCCTTGAAGTTGAACAGCCCGGCCTCGGGCAGCGGGTTCACCGCCACCACCTTGCCGCCCTTGTCCTTGCACTCCTTCAGCGCCGAGAGCATCCGGGGATGGTTGGTGCCCGGGTTCTGTCCGACCACGAAGATGAGCTCGGAGTCATGGATGTCGTCCAGCGACACGGTGCCCTTGCCGATGCCGATGGTCGGATTCAGCGCCGAACCCGAGGATTCATGGCACATGTTCGAGCAGTCCGGCAGGTTGTTGGTGCCCAGGGCCCGCGCGAACAGCTGGTACATAAACGCCGTCTCGTTCGCCGTGCGACCGGAGGTGTAGAAGACGCAGCGGTCCGGCGTGCTGGCCCGGATGTGTTCGCCGATGAGGTCGAACGCGTCCGCCCAGGAGATGGGCGAATAGTGCGTTTCGCCTTCGCGGATCACTACCGGTTCGCTGAGCCGGCCCTGGTTGCCCAGCCAGTACTCCGTTTTCCCTGACAGTTCGGCGATGGAGTGCTTCGCCCAGAATTCGGCGCCGACCGTGCGCAGCGTGTTCTCCTCGGCCACGGCCTTGGCGCCGTTCTCACAGAACTCCGCCGTCTTGCGTTTCTTGTCCGATTCAGGCCACGCGCAGCCAGGGCAGTCGAAGCCGCCGCGCTGGTTCAGCCGGAGCAGCGAATGGGCCGTCCGGGACACCCCGGCCTGCGCCACGGCGCGCTCCAGCGCAACCATCACAGCCTTGACGCCGGCCGCTTCCCTCTTCGGCGGGTGGACTTCAAGGTCGTCCTCGTTGATGTCCGCGACCGGGGCCGGCTGCCTGCCGAACTTGGGAGGTTTCATTGGTCTACCTTGGCCAGCGTCTCGCGCTCGGCCCCTATGGTGGTGTTGTCACCGTGGCCGGTGCGGACCACCGTCGCGGCAGGCAGGGTCAGCAGCCGTTGGCGGATGGACGCCAGGATGGTGGGGTAGTCGCTGTAGGACCTGCCCGTGGCGCCCGGGCCGCCGTTGAACAGCGTGTCCCCGGTGAACACCGTCCCCTCATCCTCGAGCTGGAAGCACGTGGACCCGGGCGAGTGGCCCGGGGTGTGGAGGGCGCGCAGGGTTGCCCCGCCCACCTGGAACACATCGCCGTCCGCGAGGTAGCGGTCCGGTTTGACGTCGGGATAGACCTGCTCCCACAGCACCAGGTCGTCAGGGTGCAGGTAGATCGGCGCGCCCACGGCCCCGGCCACGGCACGCGCCGCCCCGATGTGGTCGTTGTGCGCGTGCGTCAGCAGGATGGCCAGGACTTTTCGGCCGCGGACCTGGCTGATGATCGCCTCCGCATCATGCGGGGAGTCGATGATCACGCATTCTTCGTTGTTTCCCACGATCCAGACGTTGTTGTCCACATCCCAGGTGCCGCCGTCGAGCGAAAACGTGCCCGAGGTGACCAGGTTCTCGATGGTCACGCTCATACGGCGGCCGCTTCCGGGGCGGTGCGCGCGGTCTCGGCGGACGGGCTGATTTCGACCACGGAACGCAGCACCTTGCCCTCGTGCATCTTCTCGAAGGCCTCCTCCACCTGGTCGATGGTGATGCGTTCGGAGACAAACGCGTCCAGGTCCAGGTTGCCCAGCTTGTAATGCTGCACCAGCATCGGGAAGTCCCGGGACGGCAGGCAGTCGCCGTACCAGGAGGACTTCAGGGATCCGCCGCGGCCGAAAACATCCAGCAGGGGCAGCTCCAGCTTCATGTCCGGTGTCGGAACGCCCACCAGCACCACGCGGCCGGCGAGGTCGCGGGCGTAGAACGCCTGCTTGTATGTCTCGGGGCGGCCCACCGCTTCAATCACGACGTCGGCGCCGTTGCCGCCGGTCAGCGCCCGGATGGCCTCGATCGGGTCTTCCTTGCTGGAATCCACGCCGTGGGTAGCGCCGAGGGACTTGGCCATTTCCACCTTGTTGGCGTCGATGTCCACCGCGATGATGGTGGTGGCGCCGGCCAGCTTCGCGCCCGCGATGGCGGCGATGCCCACGCCGCCGCAGCCGATCACGGCAACGGATTCGCCGCGCTTGACCTCACCGGTGTTGATCGCGGCGCCAATGCCTGCCATCACGCCGCAGCCGAGGAGCCCGACGGCGGCGGGATCGGCGTCGTCGTCCACCTTGGTGCACTGCCCGGCGGCAACGAGCGTCTTCTCCGCAAACGCACCGATGCCCAGCGCGGGCGAGAGCTCAGTGCCATCCTCCAGCGTCATCTTCTGCGTCGCGTTGTGCGTGTTGAAGCAGTACTGCGGCTGGCCCTTCGCGCAGGCGCGGCATTCTCCGCACACGGCGCGCCAGTTCAGGATCACGCGGTCGCCGGGGGCCACTTCGGTGACGTCCGGTCCCACCGCGTTGACCACGCCGGTAGCCTCGTGGCCCAGCAGGTAGGGGAAGTCCTCACCGATACCGCCCTGCTTGTAGTGCAGGTCCGTGTGGCACACCCCGCACGTGAGGATGTCCACCAGTGCTTCACCCGGCCCCGGGTCCGGCACCAGGATGGTCTCCAGCGAAACCGGAGCGTTCTTCTCCTTGACGACAACGGCTTTTACTTTGTGAACCATGATTCTTGTGTTCCTTTCCTGAGCCCGGGGGGCTCGCTGGCAACGGCACCCATTGCCAATCTAGCTGACTCGTTGCGGTTCCAAATCTTCTTCCAGCGGCTCAAGGCCCTGATCGGCGCCCTGGCCGGGGCCTTGGCCGGGGCCCGAAACCCGGACCTGATCCGCGCCCGGGACGGCGGCGTGCGCTGCTGCCCGGGCTGCGGCGGGCACTGCGGCGTGCTCAGGATCTACAAATTGCGTATTACACAACACGATGCACATAGCGCGTACTGGAAAATATGACAGTCGTCACACAGGGGTGTCAATAGATCGCCGGAGTGCTACGTCCCGGGGTTCATCGCGGCGTCGCAGCAGGCTTCGGCGCGATGCAACAAAACGCAACCGCGTCGCTTTCAGCGCAACTAATTTTCCACACCTGGGCTCCTTGGGCACATTCACCGAGTCCTTACGGGGCGGAAATTTCACATTTTGGAAACCAAAAGGTATTGACTGTGTTACACGTCACGCCTAATCTGGTGCAACAGCGTTGCGCTGAATGCAACCACAAACAATTTGGTGGATACATGAGTAACGAAACTTCCTCTCCCGCTCTTGCGGGAGGACCGGGCGCGGAGCAGGATGGCCTGCATGAAGGCCCCCGCGCCGGCCGCAGCACGTTGAGCGGCCAGCATTTCCAACCTGCTGACAACGATGTCAGCAAGGAAACCCGCCGCAGGGTCATCGCGGCCAGCTTCATCGGCAACTTCGTTGAATGGTTCGACTACGCCGTTTACGGCTACCTGGCCGTCACGATCGCGACGGTCTTCTTCCCTGAATCAAACCCCCAGACCGGGCTTCTGCTGACTTTCGCCCTGTTCGCGATTTCATTCCTGGTCCGCCCGCTCGGCGGGTTCGTCTGGGGCCACATCGGTGACAGGGTGGGCCGCCGGACCGCGCTCTCCCTGTCGATCCTGATCATGTCCGGGGCGACATTCTGCATAGCTCTTATTCCGGGCTACGACACAATCGGCCTCTGGGCCCCGATCCTGCTGCTGATCATCAGGGTCGTGCAGGGCTTCTCAGCCTCAGGGGAGTACGCCGGAGCATCGGCGTTCCTGGTCGAATACGCCCCCGCTAACAAGCGGGGCGTCTACGCCGCAGTGGTTCCTGCGAGCACCGCAGCAGGCTTGCTCCTGGGTTCCCTGTTGGCGGGCCTGCTGACAGTCCTGCTCAGTTCCGACGCGATGCATAGCTGGGGTTGGCGCCTGCCGTTCCTGCTGGCTGCCCCGATGGGACTGATCGGACGCTACATCCGCACCAAGCTGGAGGACACCCCGGTGTTCCGCGAAATGGCAGCGGAGGACGAGGCCGTCAAGGCACCTGTTTCCAGCCTGTTCCGGAACCATTGGCGGCAGCTGCTTCAGGCCGTCGGAGCTGTACTGCTGAACGCCGTCGGCTTCTACGTGATCCTCAGCTACATGCCCACCTATCTGTCCTCAGAGCTGGGCCTGGGCGCAACCGAATCCTTCCTGGCCACCACCATCGCGTTGATCACGTACATCGGGTTCATCTTCCTCACCGGGATGCTCTCGGACCGTTACGGCCGCAAGAAGGTGCTCATCAGCGCATCCGTTGCCTTCATCGTGCTGACGGTGCCGGCGTTCGCCCTCCTGGGGACCGGGAACTTCCTGATCATTGTCCTGGTCCAGATCCTGCTGGGTGCGATGCTCACCCTCAACGACGGAACGCTCCCCAGCTTCCTGGCCGAAATGTTCCCCACCCGTGTCCGCTACAGCGGCTTCGCGGTCAGCTTCAATCTCTCCAACGCCCTGTTCGGCGGCACCGCCCCGTTTATGGCAACCCTCCTGATCGCTGCCACCGCCAGCGATCTGGCACCGGCCTGGTACCTCGTCGCCGCGGCGGTGATCTCCCTGATCGCCGTTTCGCTCTCCCGGGAAACCTGCAAAGAACCGCTGCGCCACGAATAGCCAAACTTCTTCCACTCACCTCACGTAACTGCACCACGGAAAGGCAACACCACTATGACCACCACAACATCCGAGAACGCAACGTCCGTCGCCGAACTGGAGCGGCTCAAAGTCCTGAAAAACGGCGACAAGGTCAAGCTGACGTTCTCCGACACTGAGTTCGAGCGCCGCCTCGCCGGCCTGCGCCGCATCATGGCCGAGAAGGACCTGGACGCCGTCGTCCTGACCAGCTACCACTCCATCAAGTACTACTCCGACTTCCTTTTCACCACCTTCGGCCGCTCCTACGGCATGGTGGTCACCAAGGATGACACCGTCACCGTCACGGCCAATATCGACGCCGGCATGCCGTGGCGGCGCAGCTACGGCGACAACGTCATCTACACGGACTGGCGCCGGGACAACTACATCTTCGCCATCCAGGAAGTCCTGCGCACCCGCGGCATCAACCCGCGCCGCCTCGGTGTCGAGGACGACTCGCTGCCGCTGGATAACCGCAACAAGATCCAGGCTGCCTTCCCCTCAGCAGCCCTCGTGGACGTGGCCCAGGCCGCCATGCGCCAGCGGATGATCAAGTCCGCCGAGGAGATCGAGGTCATCAAGCACGGGGCGCGCATCGGCGACCTCGGCGGCGAAGCCATCCGCAACGCCATCACGGCAGGCATCACCGAGTACGAGGTCGCGCTGATCGGCACCGAAGCCATGGTCCACGAAATCGCCCGGACCTTCCCGGATTCGGAAATCCGCGACACCTGGGTCTGGTTCCAGTCCGGCATCAACACCGACGGCGCGCACAACTGGGCCACCACCCGCAAGATCCAGGAACACGACATCCTGTCGCTGAACTGCTTCCCCATGACCTCCGGCTACTACACCGCGCTGGAACGCACCCTGTTCTACGGCGAACCGGATGCCCGCTCGCTGGAGCTGTGGAACATCAACGTCGAGGTCCACAAGCGCGGTTTGGAACTGATCAAGCCCGGCGCGGTCTGCAAGGACATCGCCGCGGAGCTCAACGAGATCTACGTCGGTTACGGACTGCTCGCCAACCGCACCTTCGGTTACGGCCATTCCTTCGGTGTCCTGAGCCACTATTACGGCCGCGAAGCCGGGCTGGAACTCCGCGAGGACATCGACACGGTCCTGGAGCCGGGCATGGTGGTTTCCATGGAGCCGATGATCACGGTCATGGACGGCCAGCCCGGCGCCGGCGGCTACCGCGAGCACGACATCCTGGTGGTGGGCGAGGACGGCGCGGAGAACATCACCAAGTTCCCGTTCGGTCCGGAATACAACATCATCGGGGCCTAACAAGCACCGGAGTTGCCACCGCCGGAAAGCGGCGCCACGTCCTTCGTGGCGCCGCTTTCCTGCTTACATACGGAATGATGGTGCACACCATGACCTCTGCAGCAGCTTCCGAATCCAGCAGCAACGGCGACGCCAAGGGCACGTCCGTCATCGTCAACGCCATCGCGGTGCTTCGAAGTTTCACCGCGGACGAGCCGCTGCTCGGCGTCACCGAGATCGCCAACCGCGTGGGCCTGCACAAGAGCACCGTTTCCCGCATCCTGGCCACCTTCGAACAGGAACACCTGGTGGAGCGCGACCCGGAGACCCGCAGGTTCCGGCTGGGGCTGGGCCTCATCGCCGTCGCCGGACCGCTGCTGGCCGAACTCGAAGAGCGCCGCGTGGCCTACCCCGTCCTGCGCGAACTGACGGAGCAGACCGGCGAAACAAGCGCCCTCATGGTGTGGAACGGCTCCGAGTCGATGTGCGTGGAGCAAATTGCCAGCCACCACCAGATCAAGCACACCACCCCGCTGGGCGCCCGGTACAACGATGCCCTCAGCGCCTCCGTGCAGGTCTTCCTCGCCGCCGAGCCCGCCGAGCGGGTGCGGGTACTGCTCCGCAGCGGCGAAATTGCCTATCCGGGCCTGGACGACACCAGCCTCGAGGCCTACCTGATCCGGCTTGGTGACGTCGCCCGGCGCGGCTGGGCCACCAACTACGGGGAGTCGTCCCTGGACGAAGTGGGGCTGGCCGCCCCCGTGTTCGACCACCGCGGCGACATCGTGGCGGCGGTCCTCATCCCGGCACCGCGCTTCCGGGTCTCCCCGGACACGCTGCAACGCCTCGGGGAATCCTGCAAGGCAGCCGCGGACCGCGTCACAGCCCGCCTCGGCGGCGCCTCCCCGGCCCCGGCCTGAGAGAGCGTCAGGTGGGGATGATGCGGAACAGGAACTTGGTCCGGACCATCACCCACAGCAGCGCCACGATCAGGGCATACGCGGCGGTGTTGAGCCAGATGTTTCCCTGCTGCAGTGCCGGGATGTTCGCCACCACGGCGATCAGCACCACGTGCATGATGAAGACGTACAGCGTGGCCCGCCCCAGCGGAATCAGCAACCAGCCGACGGCGCGTTCGATCGGCTTCCAGTAGGCCGTGAGGAGCGCGTAGACCGTCACCAGCAGGGTGAGCACGTTCAGGAGCCGCCCCGGTTCCAGGTAGGTCCGCCCGAAGAACCGGTCGTAAACGGCGCGGTAGTTCGCGTCGGACGTCAGCGCGAGCCGCACATCGTATTCGTTCGCCAGGTACGGGTTGGCCCAGGACATCAGGGCGAAGGCCACGGTGACGGCGGCACAGAGACCCACCACCCAGCGGTGCGCTGACAGCCAGGCCACGATGGTCCGCCGGTAGTAGCCGCCCACCAGGCCCAGCACGAACAGGACCTGCCACACCATCAGCGGGAAGGAATCCTCGAACTGCGACGGCAGGACCCTGAACCGGAACACTGTGCCTGCGACGTAGAGCGCGGTGGTGGCCGCGAGTACCCAGAGCACCTTGCCGTGGGCCAGGGCGAGCAGGATCAGCGGGCTGACCAGGAGCATGATCACGTAGAGTCCCATGACGTTGAACTGCCATGGCCCGAATTGCAGGAGCAGCACCGCGGGGATGACGGCCCCGGACACCGGGAACTGCAGCAGGCCCTGCATACCGGTGTAGAGGTCATAAGTCCGGCCCGCTCCCGACCTGCCGGCGCCGCCGGTCCCCTGGTCCGTGAACGTGGTCAGCACGTCGGAATTGAAGGCCGGGATGAGGCTGAGGGCGAACACCAGGACAACAACTCCCAGCGCCGTGACGTACAGCTTGCCCGCCCGCCTGCCGGTTTTTTGGGCGACCTCGCCGATGTTGTCCTGGGCCTTGGGCCCGTAGACCATCCCCAGCACCAGCCCGGACAGCAGCACGAACAGCTCGGCGCCGGAGACAAAGCCGATGGTCTCCTGGGTGAACAGCTGAAAGAGGGACGTCATGCCCACGTGGTTCACCACCACAAAGAGGATGGCCAGCCCGCGCATCAGGTCAACCCGGGAATCGCGCGAGGACTTGTCCGAATACGTCCAGCCCTTCGCCGGGCGCAACCGCATCGGCAGGAACCACAGCAGGATCGCACCGGCCAGCAGGGCGGCCGCCGCAATCCCCGCCGGAGCGCCGGACAGGGTGTTGCCGGGCGCCCCGCCCAGCCCCTCCACAATCCTGGTGACCGGCCCGGTGACGAGCGTGGATTCCTTGACGGCTGCCCCGGCGGCGGCTGCCACGCCCGGGTTCCGGGTGAGGCGCCAGTCAATGATGGTGTTGCCGGCGTCCCCCACCTCCGTTTTCTCGTCCCACACGACGGCGGCAATACGCTCCAGCTTGCCCGGCGCTGCCTCGCCCAGCACTTGCTCCCACCAGCCGGACTTGATGTCGGCTTCCGACGGGCCGCCTGCCGTCGGACTGAAGTAGGCCGCCGTCTGGACCAGCAGCGGCTTGTCCCGCTTCACTGCGTAGGACTCGTAGAAGTCGGAGCCACCGCCGTCGGAACCGGCGCCCTCAGCGGAGGCGGCCCCGCGGGCGGTCCCGTTCAAAAGGGAGGCCAGTTCCCCGTCCCTTGGCAGTGTGTTGACGGCAGCTCCGCCGCCCGTGTCGTCATGCAGTGCCGTCAGGCCCGCCCAGTCAACCGCGTCGTCTCCCGGGTAGTACGGGGCGTAAGGTGCGTCGGCCCCGTTCCAGGCGCCGTCGGAATTGGTGTCCAGTGCAGGGAAACCCGGAGTGCCGGGTGCCGGGGCTTCACGGTTCCTGGTGAACGGATAGTCACGCGCCTGGAACGGCTGCCACACCATCACCGCATTTGGTTCCGGTTCGAACGCCTGGGCCACCGCACGGAACGCCGTCACATAGTCCCCGGGCTGCTGACCCCAGGACACCCAGCTTGTGTTCATGTCCGGGGCGAAGCGGATCAGCAGCTTCCCGGGGAAACCCTGCGCGAGTTCCTCAAGCTGCCCGGCAAAATCTGCGGCACCGGCTGCGTCCACCTCCGTGAGGGGCACCGCGGGATTCACGGTGAGCAGGGCATGGGCCCCGGAGGCGGCGCTCTGGGCCAGGAACTCCCGCAGGTAGCCTTTTTCACCGCGCGTGATGGGAAAGGAGACGTCGTGACCGAGGACCGCCGGGGTTGCCTGCAACCGGCCGGCGAACCCGGCGGCGTCGTCCTCGCCCCATTCCAGGACGCCGCCCAGGAGCGGCTTTCCCGATGAGGCACCGAGGTCCTCACCGCTGTTAGTGTTCGACGCCGGGATGGCGGCTTGCGCAGCCACGCCGGCTTGCGCTGCCACGGCAGCCTGCGCGGCCCCAGCCGGCAGGAAGAGCACGAGGGCGAGCACCAGGAGCGCGGCCCTCCGGAAGGCTTTAAGCGGATTCATGCGGGCCGCCTTTCGGGAAGAGTGCCGAGACGGTCGTTCCGCCGCCGGGGGTTTCCGTGAGCGAGAGTTCTCCGCCGTGCGACTGGACGATGCGCACGCAGGTAGCCAGCCCCAGGCCCGAGCCGGCGGCGTCACCGGGACGGTGCAGCCGGACCAGGGGTTCAAGGACCCGCTCGCGGTCGGCGGCGCTGATGCCCTTGCCGTTATCCGACACCCGGACAGTGACTCCGCGGTCGTCTGCCAGCGCGTAGACCCTGACTTTGAGCTCGCGCGCCGGGCTGCGGTAGTTGGAGGCATTGCCCAGGAGGTTCTGCAGCAAGGACCTCAGCTGCGCCGGATCAGCCATGACTTCCGCGTCCTCGCAGTCCAGCCCGGCGTCAGGACTGAACCCGTCGCCCAGGTCGCTGACCGCCGCCGCAACGGTCTCCTTGAGGGACACCGGACGGGAACGCAGCATTCCGCCCACCTGGGAGTAGCTGAGGACGCCGTCCAGCGTGGAGAGCATCCGCCGCCCGCTGCCTCGGATGTGTTCCAGGTATCCCGCAGCCGGACTGCCCGGACGGATGTCCTCGTCGTCCTCACTCAGTTCCACATAGCCAAGGATGGTGGTGAGGGGGATCCGCAGGTCATGGCTGACCCGGCCGGCAAAATCAGCGAGCTTGCGGTTGCTTCGGCCCAGTTCTTCCAGGGCATGCTGGAGCTGCAGGGTGCGGTGCTGCAGTTCCAGCACTTCCACCACCTGCGCCGCGAGGACATCCAGCATGGCGGTTTGTTCGGCGGAGAGGGTGGCCGGCGCTTCGGAAAAGACGCACAGGGAGCCCAGCGCGAACCCCGAACCGGTCAGCAGCGGGGAGGAGGCGTAGAACCGGACGCTGGCGATTTCTCCGGTCACAAAGGGATGGGCCGCAAACCTGGGGTCGGCGGCAGCGTCGGGCACCACGGTGGTGCGGCCCTGCTGGAAGACCCTGGCGCACATCGAGTCTTCGCGGGCGCACAGCCCGGGTTTCAGGCCCGCAGCCGCGAGCTGGACCTGCTGCTCGGGAGTGATGATGTTGACGACGCTGAAGGGAACGCCGCAAAGCTTCGCGGCAAGGTCCACCAGGAAGTTCAGTGCGCGTGCCGCGCTGGCACTGGGATTCTCTTCCAGCAGTCCGTACTCCCCCAGCACGGAGCGCCGTTTAAAGTCAGCGCTAGCAAGGCTGTGCCCATCTGCTTGAGCCACGTGAGTCCCTTCCACATCCAGGACACCCAGCCAAGCGCCGCAGTCCCCCCAGCAGGAGTCTAGCGGAGCGGATTGCCGCTCACAGGGGTGAGGTAGTCTCTTGACACCAACCGCAAATTTCGGGTTGACTATTACGCATGCTGAAATAACAGTTCCATGATGTGGAATGTAGGTGAACGCAGCGGCCCTGACCGGATCCGCGGCGGCACCTGCACCGGGGTACTCCCTCTTCCGCATAGCCGACGCCATGGATGCCAGCATTTTGCACGAGGGATGAACAAGCATGCAGCTTGCCGTATTCAACGGGGCGGACCGCGCGGAAGTCACCGCGGCACTTCGCCCCTGCATCGACGTCCAGCGCTGGGTGGACCAGATCGCGGACGCACGACCCTTTGCCAGCAGCAAGGCCCTGCTGGACTTTGCCCGCGACGCCGCCGCCCCGTTTACACCGGACGAGGTGGAGTCCGCCATGGCCCACCACCCGCGGATCGGGGAACGGCCCACGGCCTCAACCACGGAGGCATCCATGTCCCGCTCGGAGCAGGCCGGAGTGGATCCGGCGGACGCGGACGTCACCACGGCACTGGCCGAGGGGAACCGCGCCTACGAGGAGAAGTTCGGCCGGGTCTTCCTGATCCGGGCAGCCGGCCGCACCGCGCCGGAAATCCTGGCGGCGCTGCACGAGCGCCTCAACCACACCGCCGAAGAAGAAGACGCCATAGTGGCCGGGCAGCTGCGCGAAATCGCCCTGCTCCGGCTCGAAGGAGTGATCAGCGAATGACCGTTTCACAGGTGACCACCCACATCCTGGACACCGGATCCGGGCGCCCGGCTGCCGGCGTCGCCGTCGGGCTTTACGCGCGCGACGGCGGAGGCTGGAACCTCGTTGCGTCGGGCACCACCGACGGTGACGGCCGGGCGAAGGACCTCGGTCCGGAACTGCTCCCGGCCGGGACGTACCGGCTGAACTTCGCCACAGGGGCTTACTACGAAGGCGTGGGCACGGCCACGTTCTTCCCGGAAGTGGACCTGGTGTTCACGGTGTCCGACGCCGGCGAGCACTACCACGTGCCGCTGCTCCTGAGCCCCTTCGCCTACTCGACGTACCGCGGCAGCTGACGAGTTTTTGTCCAGATACCACGGCCAAACGCTCCTCGAAAGCCCATTATCTGGACAAAAACTCGGGAGGGGGCCGCTCAGGGCGAGGCGGCCCCGGGCGGCCAACCCGATCAACACGGGGCAGTAGGCTAGAGGGCATGGCTTCTGAAGACACCCCCGCCGAGAGGCGCGAAATCACCGTGCGCCGAGCACCCAAATACGTGCCGTTCCTCATACTTGGCGGACTCGTGGGCATCATCGTTGCGGCGGTCATCGCGTTCGCGCTGCCCGGAGACCCGGGCTACGAACCCAGCTCGGTCTTCGGCTTCTTCCTGGTCCTTTTCGGCGCCGGCGGCGTGATTCTGGGCGCCGTCGTCGCCCTCCTGCTGGACCGGCTCAGCGTCCGCCGCGCCGAACACGCCGTCGTCGAGGCCGTCCCGGAGGACGCCCCGGGCAACGAAGCAGACGACGGCGATGACAGCGGCACCCCGGCCGGCCGTCAGTCATAAACGGGCAGCCGGAAAAGTCCTACCCCATGACGTGAGATAATCGACCAGTGGCACGCGGCGATGGAAAACTTTCTCATGATCTTCTCCCTGGCGAAAAAGGCCCCCAGGACGCTTGCGGCGTCTTCGGGGTCTGGGCACCAGGTGAAGAAGTAGCAAAACTCACCTATTACGGGCTGTATGCATTGCAGCACCGCGGTCAGGAGTCGGCTGGCATAGCAACCAGTGACGGCAAGCGGATCAACGTCTATAAGGACATGGGCCTCGTATCCCAGGTCTTCGACGAGACCACGCTGAACACCCTGACCGGGCACCTGGCCGTCGGCCACTGCCGCTATTCCACTACCGGCGCCAGCCACTGGGCCAACGCCCAGCCCACGCTTGGCGCTACCGCCACGGGAACCGTGGCGCTGGCCCACAACGGCAACCTCACCAACACCGCCGAGCTCAATGCCATGATCATTGAGCGCAACGGCGGCCAGCTCAGCGGTGAAATGAAGCAGGGCAACACCTCGGACACCGCCCTGGTGACGGCACTGCTGGAGGGTGAAGAGGGCAAGTCCCTCGAACAGACCGCCATCGAGCTGCTGCCCAAGATCAAGGGCGGCTTCTGCTTCGTCTTCATGGACGAAGGCACCCTCTACGCGGCACGCGACACCTATGGCATCCGCCCGCTGGTCCTCGGCCGGCTGGAGCGCGGCTGGGTAGTGGCCTCCGAGCAGTCGGCCCTCGCAACGGTGGGCGCCAGCTTCATCCGGGAAATCGAACCCGGCGAATTCATCGCCATTGACGAAGAGGGCGTGCGGTCCCAGCGCTTTGCGGAGCCGACGCCGGCGGGCTGCGTTTTCGAGTACGTCTACCTTGCGCGTCCGGACGCCGCCATTGCGGGACGTTCCGTGTATGAGTCCCGTGTGGAGATGGGCCGCCAACTGGCCCGCGAGAACACCCAGGAAGCGGACATCGTCATCCCCGTCCCCGAGTCCGGAACCCCGGCCGCCGTGGGCTACGCCGAGGAATCCGGCATCCCGTTCGCGCACGGCTTCGTCAAGAACTCCTACGTGGGCCGCACGTTCATCCAGCCCTCGCAGACCCTGCGCCAGCTGGGCATCCGCCTCAAGCTCAACGCCCTCGAATCCGTGATCCGCGGCAAGCGCGTTGTGGTGGTGGATGACTCGATCGTTCGCGGCAACACCCAGCGCGCCATCGTCCGGATGCTCCGGGAGGCCGGCGCTGCTGCGGTGCACGTGAAGATCTCCTCCCCGCCGGTCCAGTGGCCGTGCTTCTACGGCATCGACTTCGCGTCCCGCGCGGAGCTGATCGCCAACGGCGCCACCATTGAGGAAATTTCCCAGGCAATCGGCGCCGATTCGCTGGCGTACATCTCCGAAGACGGCATGATCGGCGCCACCCAGCAGCCGCGCGAACGCCTCTGCACCGCCTGCTTCACCGGCAAGTACCCCATCGAGCTCCCGGGCTCGGACAAACTGGGCAAGAACCTGCTGGAGCGCACGGACCTCGGCGGCCTGCCCGCGGCAGGATCCGCCACCACAGCCGCCGCCGCGGTTGCCGTTGATTCCGAAGAGGACCCGGCCGGGAAGCCCGGCGCTACGGGCTGCGATCCGGGACCGGACGCCGAGTTCGAGAACCTGCTGACCGACGCCGACCGTCTGACCGCTGACAAGAAAGAGTCCGTATGACTTCCGCATCTTCCTCCGCCCAGAACGCCGGCATCACGTACGCCTCTGCCGGTGTTGACGTCGAAGCGGGAGACCGCGCCGTCGAACTCATGAAGGACGCCGTCAAGGCCACCCATAATTCCTCCGTGATCGGCGGGGTGGGCGGCTTTGCCGGACTCTACGACGTTTCGAGGCTCCTCACTTTCAAGCGGCCGCTGCTCGCCACCTCCACGGACGGCGTGGGCACCAAGGTGGCCATCGCCCAGGCCATGGACATCCACGACACCATCGGTTTCGACCTGGTGGGCATGGTGGTGGACGACATCGTGGTGGTGGGCGCCGAACCGCTCTACATGACCGACTACATCGCCTGCGGCAAGGTTGTCCCCGAGCGCATCGCGGACATCGTCCGCGGCATCGCAGCAGCCTGTTCCGTGGCGGGAACCGCCTTGGTGGGCGGCGAAACCGCAGAGCACCCGGGCCTGCTGGGTGAGCACGAGTACGACGTCGCCGGTGCCGCCACCGGTGTTGTCGAGGCCGACGCCCTGCTGGGTCCGGACCGCGTCCGCGCCGGCGACGTGGTGATCGGCATGGCCTCCTCCGGCCTGCACTCCAACGGCTATTCCCTGGTCCGCCGGGTCATCAACCACGCCGGCTGGGCCCTGGACCGCCAGGTCTCCGAACTCGGACGCACGCTGGGCGAGGAACTGCTCGAGCCCACCCGCGTCTACGCCGCTGACTGCCTGGACCTGGCCCGCACCTTCCCGGTCACGGCCGGCGCCGCCGTCCACGGCTTCAGCCACGTCACCGGCGGCGGCCTCGCAGCCAACCTGGCGCGTGTCCTCCCCCAGGGCCTCATCGCCACGGTGGACCGCGCCACCTGGGAACTCCCCGCCATCTTCAAGCTGGTTTCGGAACTGGGCAACGTTCCGCTGGCCGACCTCGAGCGCACCCTGAACCTCGGCGTGGGCATGGTGGCGATTGTCTCCCCCGAAGCCGCCGACGCCGCCGTGAACCGCCTCAACGACCGCGGCCTGCCGTCCTGGATCATGGGCACCGTGGAAGAGAACACGGACTCGATCGTCAAGACCGGCCCCGACTACGTCCAGGGTGCCAAGGGTGTTGACGGCGGCGCAGTCCGACTGGTGAACGCCTACGCCTAAGCACCTCGCCTGAGCAACCCACCGGGTGCCCCGCAACCGCCGTTTAGAGAGAACTGAGAACGGCAGTTGCGGGGCACTCGGCGTCTAAGCCCGCGGCGGCTAAACCTCCAGCACGCTGAATACCCCGCCCTGCGGGTCTCTCAGCGTGGCGATGGTTCCTGCCTCGTCGATGTCGTCCGGCTCAACGAGGACCACGCCGCCTGCTGCCACCGCAGCTGCCACCGCTTCCGCGACATCTGAAACGCCGAAGTACACCTGCCAGCCGGGCTCGAGCGTATCCTGGGCATCGCCGGGAACCCTGGCGATGCCGGCCACCTCCGCGCCGTGCACCATCAGCGTGGTGTACGTCCCGCCGTCGTCCTGCGGATATTCCGTGACCTCGTGCCCGAACAGCTGCTGGAAGAACGCGACAGCTGCCTGCGGTTCGGGAGTCAGCAGTTCAGCCCAGGCCAGCGCCCCGGCCTGGTTGTACCGGGCGGTGCCGGTATGCGTTCCCGGCTGCCACACCCCGGTGGTGCCGCCCCCGGGCGGCGCAACGAACACCATCACACCGGTGTCCCCCACGTCCTCGGGACCGAACTCCAGTATTCCGCCCGCGTGCGGGGTTTCCTCGGCTATGGCGCCGGCGTCACCCGCGGCAAAGTAGATGTTCCACTGCGCGGCCGTCCCGGATGCCTCCTGGAGGGGATTCTGCGGCGCAATGACGGTGATGAGGTCACCGTCCAGGTAAGCCTTCGAATAGCTTCGCCCGTCCGGTGTGGGCAGGTCCTCATAGCGCCATCCGAACACGCTTGCGTAGAAGGACTTGGCGGCCTCCACATCCTTGGCCTGCAGGTCCGTCCAGCAAATCTCGCCCGCGTCGTACGTGCTGCGCTCGGTCATAAAATTGTTTCCCTTCGACCCCAACAGTGTAGGCGTACAGCAGAAAGGCCCGTCAGAGCACACCGGAAACCGGCGCGCCCTGACGGGCCTGATATCTGGGGTCAGCACCCGGGGGTGCTGGGAAAGAAGAGCCGAAGCATCGTACGGATCACTGTGGTGAATGAACGACGGCGGCACGCCGCTGAGTGCCTTACGGCAGGTTCAGCGGGCGACAACTAACCGATTCGACGGGTGTCAACCTCGTCGTCGTCTTCTTCCAAATCATCCGCGTACTTATCCACATAGGCCGAATAATCCGGCTCTACCGGCTCACTCGAGAAACGGCTCGGTGCACGACCCTCGGAGCTCTTGAGCTCGCGCTGAAGAGCAGTGTAGTCGGTGTTCGGGGAATAGTACTTAATATCCCGAGCCTGCTTGGTAGCTTTTGCCTTTTGACGGCCGCGCCCCATGGCGTGACCCCCTTTTGTACTCGGACCGGAGGTGGTCACCATTGGCGTTAGTGAGGCCCCGGAATGTTTGGTCAATTTGTCGTACACCTAGATTACATGCTTTCAGCGGTAACTGCTCCCCGGAACGGGCCCCCGGCGGACAGCAGCCACGTTTACGCAGGTCCGGGCCTTCTGCGGCCCTCGGTTTTTCTTCGGTAGAGTCGTTTGAGCGACTCCCCGCCGGCGGCCGCAGCCACGGCCCAAGGCGGGGAAAAAGACGCCGGGAAGGGTGAATCTTCACGTGAATGACGAGAACGCAACGGACACCAGCGACGGGAACCACAAGACATCCCCGGGCACCGGAACGCTGCCCGTGGTGCCGCCTCCGCCTGCCAGGCCGCCGACCAGCAGCAACACCAGGAGAACCGCAGAGCAGGCCTCCGAGCAAAAACAGACCTTGTTCAAGGCCGGCTTCGTGGTGGCCGGACTTGTGCTGCTGGGCCTCTTCATCTGGTGGCTGGCCACCCTGATCGCCAACGCAAACGAGCAGGCCGCCGGCCAGGACCCGGCCCCGGCCGCCCAGGAAACGTCCCAGTCTGCGCCGGCAACCCGGAGCCAGCTTCCCCAGGACGGCGTGAGCGCCCTGGACTACCAACTGGGCGACTGCTTCGAGAACTTCGATCCCGAAGCCACGGGATCCCGGGTGGTGGCCTGCACCACGGGCCACTCGGCCCAACTGGTCGCCCTGTACCGGTACCCGGAATCGGACTCCTATCCGGGCATCGCCGCGCTGCGGCAAAAGGGCCGCGAGATCTGCCAGGACGCCGGCCTCACCGACGCCGTGGCAAACTACGTCCTCATGCAGCGCAACGCCTACCCGAGCGACACCAGCTGGGAGAAGGGCGACCGGCGGGTGGATTGCTACGTCACGGCGGACAAGGGCAACATCATCATGGAATCCCTGCTCCCCTAGGACCGCCCGGACCGCCTCCACCCGCCCTAGCGCTGCTAGCCCTTCCGCCGCACTGACAGCCCGCTGCCGGCGAGGGCACCGCCGTCGGGCGCTTCCTGTCCGCCCAGGCTGGCAATGGTGAGTTCGTCGACGTCGGCCGCGGTGTCCACCAGCACAGTGTCGCCGTCGGCGATTTCCCCGGCGAGGATGGCCTTGGCCAGCCGGTCGCCGATCTCGCGCTGCACCAGCCGGCGCAGCGGCCGGGCGCCGTAGGCAGGATCGAAGCCCGTCATGGCCAGCCAGGCGCGGGCGCCGTCGGTGACTTCCAGGTCCAGGCGGCGCTCGCGCAGCCTTCCGCCGAGTTCAGCCACCTGGAGTTCCACGATCCGGGCCAGCTCTTCGACGTCCAGGGCGTCGAACAGCACCACTTCGTCCAGCCGGTTCAGGAATTCCGGCTTGAAGGACGCATTCACGGTGGCCATCACGGCGCTGCGCTTTGCGTTGGCATCCAGTGTCTGGTCCACCAGGAACTGGCTGCCAAGGTTCGAGGTCAGCACCAGGATCACGTTGCGGAAATCCACGGTGCGGCCCTGGCCGTCGGTGAGGCGGCCGTCGTCGAGCACCTGCAGCAGGATGTCGAACACCTCGGGATGGGCCTTCTCCACTTCGTCCAGCAGCACCACGGAATACGGACGACGGCGGACGGCTTCAGTCAGCTGGCCGCCTTCCTCGTAGCCCACGTAGCCCGGAGGGGCACCGACAAGCCGCGCGACGGAGTGCTTCTCGCCGTACTCGGACATGTCGATCCGCACCATGGCGCGCTCGTCGTCGAACAGGAACTCCGCCAGGGCCTTGGCGAGTTCGGTCTTGCCCACGCCGGTGGGTCCCAGGAACAGGAACGAGCCCGTGGGCCGGTTGGGATCGCTGATGCCCGCGCGGGCGCGCCGGACGGCGTCCGACACTGCAGTGACGGCCTTCTTCTGGCCGATCAGACGTTTGCCGAGCTCTTCCTCCATGTGCAGCAGCTTCTGGCTCTCGCCCTGCAGCATGCGGCCGGCCGGAATGCCGGTCCATGCCGAAATCACCTCGGCGATGTCACCGGCCGTGACCTCGTCCGCCACCATGAGTTCCTGCTTGGCTCCCCCGCCGGCAACCCGGGCGGCTTCCGCCTCGGCGGCAGCGGACAGCTCGCGTTCCAGTGCGGGAAGTTCGCCGTACAGGATACGGGAGGCGGCAGCGAGGTCGCCTTCGCGCTGGTACTTCTCAGCGGCCGAGCGCAGCTCGTCGATCCGGGCTTTCAGGTCACCGACATGGTTCAGGCCGGCCTTCTCGGCTTCCCAGCGGGCATTCAGTGCGGACAGCGCTTCCTTTTTGTCCGCCATGTCCGCCCGCAGCGCGGCCAGGCGTTCCACGGAGGCGGCGTCCTTCTCGTTGGCAAGGGCAAGCTCTTCCATGGTCAGGCGGTCCACCTGGCGGCGCAGCTGGTCGATCTCCTCCGGTGCGGAGTCAATCTCCATGCGCAGCCGTGACGCCGCCTCATCCACGAGGTCGATCGCCTTGTCCGGGAGCTGCCGGCCGGAGATGTAGCGGTTGGACAGCGTCGCTGCGGCGACCAGTGCGGAGTCCGCGATGGACACCTTGTGATGGGCCTCGTAGCGTTCCTTCAGGCCGCGGAGGATGCCGATGGTGTCGTCCACGCTCGGCTCACCCACGAACACCTGCTGGAAGCGCCGCTCCAGGGCGGGGTCCTTCTCGATGTTCTCGCGGTATTCGTCCAGCGTGGTGGCGCCGATCAAGCGCAGCTCGCCGCGGGCCAGCATGGGCTTGAGCATGTTGCCGGCGTCCATGGAGGAATCTCCGGAGGCGCCTGCTCCCACCACGGTGTGGAGCTCGTCGATGAAGGTCACGATCTGGCCCTCGGAGCTCTTGATCTCCTCCAGGACGGCCTTCAGCCGTTCCTCGAACTCGCCGCGGTACTTGGCCCCGGCCACCATCGAGGCGAGGTCCAGGGCGATGAGGGTCTTGCCGCGCAGGCTCTCCGGGACGTCATTGGCGACGATCCGCTGGGCCAGGCCTTCGACGACGGCGGTCTTGCCGACGCCCGGTTCGCCGATGATGACCGGGTTGTTCTTGGTGCGGCGGCTCAGCACCTGGATGATGCGGCGGATCTCGGCGTCGCGGCCGATCACCGGGTCCAGCTTGCCGGAGCGGGCGATCGCGGTGAGGTCCGTGCCGAACTTCTCCAGGGCCTGGAAGGTGTTCTCTGGATCGGCGTTGGTGACCTTGCGGTCCCCGCGGACACCCGGCAGGGCGGCGAGCAGGGCCTCATGGGAGGCGCCGGCGTCGCGCATCAGCTTGCCGACGGCGTCACTGCCAGCGGAGAGCCCGAGCAGCAGGTGCTCGGTGGAGACAAAGGTATCCCCCAGCTTGTCCGCCTCGTTCTGGGCGTTCTTGATGGCCTGCAGGGCGGCGCGGGACAGCTGGGCCTGCTGCACCGAGGTGCCGGACGACGCCGGCAATGCTTTGATGGCGGTGCTTGCCTGGACGCTGACGGCATCCGGATCGGCGCCGGTGGCGCGGAGGAGCGCGACGGCGACGCCCTCGCGCTGGTCCATCAGCGCCTTGAGTAGATGGGCAGGTTCAACCTGGGGATTTCCTGCCGTGGAGGCGTTCATGGCTGCTGCCGAAAGAGCCTCCTGGCTCTTGGTGGTGAACTTGGCGTCCAAAGAGAGCTCCTTTCGGGATAGATCAACTCTTAAAGTTGAGTGTACATGACTCAACTTTGCAGAGGGGCCCTACGCTCCATGTTTGCCGACGGCGAAATGGCTGTCTAGGGGCGATCGGCCCCCACTGGCGGGCACCAGCAGGACCGGCAGCCAAGGCGTCCGGCTGTCAGGACGGGGTGACGCCGGTGATGACCGCGATCCAGCCCAGGTGGCGCGAGACGGCGGCATGGTCGTTGTAGAGGCCGGCGAACCCGGACGGGTTGCCGCCCGGCAGGACGCTCGACGTCGACAGCACGCCAACCAGCTTTCCGCCGACAATGAGGGGCCCCCCGGAGTCACCGGACAGCGGGTGCCCCGTCCGGGACCGCGTCCGCACCGACAGGCCGCCAAAAGCGTCCGAGCCCTGCCCCGCCACGGTGGCACCGGCAGCCTTGAGCTGGAACGACATGGCCCCCGACCCCTCAGCCTGGTCACCCCAGCCGAATGCCCGCGCGTCCGAGCCGGGCGCCGGGGTGGTTCGGGACAGGCTGGCATATTGTCCGGGGTACGGGGTGGAGAGTTTGAGCAGGAGCACGTCGCCCGCCGTCGAAGGGTACCGGGCAGCGACCGTCCGCACCGAACCGCCGGCTCCCAGGTACGGGGTGCCGAGGCGGACCGACTGAAGTCGCGCAGAGTCGCAGTGCCTGGCAGTAATCACCCACTCCGCTGAAATCTGGCTGCCCGTGCAGCCCACCCTGGTGCCGGCGGTGTCGTAGGCGATCTGGGCGGCGAAGGGGGCGTCGGACATGGCAACGGCCTCGCCGCCGGCAATGTTCGTGCCGCCCGGGCCCGGCTCCGGCGGATCCGAGACAGGGGAAGCGGGGGCTGGCGAAGCGGGGGCCCGCGACCCGAACGCCGGCGCCAACGGCAGGGCAATGAGAAGCGCGACGGCGAACATCACCCGTAGGGTGCGGCGACCCTGGAAACTCAGGCGACAACGCATTTTCACATGGTAGGACTGCGGCCGGAGAAACGTTAGCCCCGCAGGCGGACATGCAGGAGGGCGGCTCCCCCAAGGAACCGCCCTCCGGCTGGCATGGGAGCCGGCGCACGGCATGCGCACGGCCCGACATACAGGAACTTCTCTGGTGGACCGCCGCCCGCCGCGGGGCGGGCAAGCGGTCCGGTGAAAACACTACAACGCTATCGAGGTTGTGTCACGACTATGACAAAATCCGTCAAGCCGTGATGGGTATTCTGGGAGCCATGGACCAGACTCATGATGCCGGCAACCCCACCACCCAGCACATCTTCATTGACAAGGAAAGCCCGGCCGTCTGGCGTGCGCTGAACGGACTCGGCCTGAAGGCCCGGGAGGCCGCCGACGAAGCCGGCATCAGCAGGGAGCTGACGGAGCTGCTCAACGTCCGCATCTCGCAGATCAACGGCTGCGCCTACTGCCTGAACATGCATGTTGCCGATGCTCTGAAGAAGGGCGAAACCACGCAGCGCCTCGCCGTGCTGTCCGCCTGGCGGGACACCGCGTTGTTCACGGAAAAGGAGCGCGCGGCCCTGGCATTGGCCGAGTCCATCACCACCCTGCCGGACGCCCACACCCGTGAACGGGAGGACGCCTACGCGCGGCAGCACCTGAACACGGCCGAATATTCGGCGGTGAGCTGGCTGGTGATCACCATGAACGCGTTCAACCGCGTGTCCATCACCAGCCAGCACCCTGTGCGGCGCGACGTAAAGAATGAATCCGAAACGCCTTAGGAGGCCTGTGCCCGCGCGGCCTTCACCAGCTCCGCGCAGCGCTCCCCGATCATCATGGTGGTGATGTTCGGGTTCACCGTGGTCAGCTCCGGCATCACCGAGGCATCCGCAACACGCAGTCCGGTCACGCCCTTGACCCGCAGCTCAGGGTCCAGCGGGGACATCACGTCGTCCGACGCACCCATCCTCACGGTTCCCGCCGGGTGGTAGACCGTGTTGTGGGTTTTGCGGATGTAGTCAGTGATTTCCGCATCGCTCTGAATGGCCTCGCCGGGATAGAGCTCCTTGCCCGCCCATTCGGCCATGGCCGGCTGCGCCACGATTTCGCGGGCCTTGCGGATGCCGGCAACCATCACGCGCATGTCGTGCGGATCGGTGAAGTACCGCGGATCCACCTTGGGCTTGTCCCGGTAGTCGCGGCTGCGGAGCCGGACCGTCCCGCGTGACCTGGCGTGCGTGACGTTGGGCGTCAAGCAGAAGCCGTTGTCCGTCGTCGGGAAGCCCTGCCGCAGCGTGTGCATATCGAAGGGCACCGAGCCGTAGTGGAACATCAGGTCCGGCCGGTCCAGGCCTTCTTCAGTGGTGGTGAAGATCCCGATCTCCCACCACTGTGTGGACGTCTCCGGCATGGGCTTCCTGGCTTCCCACTGGATGACGCCTTCCGGGTGGTCCTGAAGGTGTTCGCCGACCCCGGGGGAATCGGAGCGGACCGGGATGCCGAACTCTTCCAGCTGGGCGGCCGGGCCGATCCCGGACAGCATGAGCAGCTTGGGCGAATCGATGGCCCCGGCGGACAGGATCACCTCGGCCCGGGCAGTCAGGGTGTGCGTTTTACCGAAGGAGTTGTCCACGACATCGACGCCGGTGCAGCGGTTGTCCGCTGTGAACTTCAGCTCGCGGGCCCGCAGCCCGGTCAGCAGGGTGAAGTTGGGACGGTCCACCACGGGGTGGATGTAGGACACGGACGACGACGAGCGGGTGCCGTCGGCGCGGCGGTTGATCTGGAAGAAGTTGGCGCCGTTGATCACCGTTTCGCCGGAGTTGAAGCGGACCCGGGGAATCCCGGTTTCCTCGCAGGCGTCCAGCAAGGCGCGGCCGCAGGGGTCCTCCGCCGGTACGTTCATCAGGTGGACCGGGCCGCTGTCGCCGTGGTGCGGCGCGTCCGGTCCGGCGTCCTCGTTGGTCTCCAGGTGCTTGTACAGGCGGTAGGCCGTCTCGGCGTTCCAGCCGGTGGCGCCGAACTTCTGCTCCCACTCGTCGATGTCCTCGCGGGGCGCCCAGAAAGCGATGCAGGAGTTGTGGCTGGAGCAGCCGCCCATCACCTTGGCGCGGGCGTGGCGCATGAAGGAGTTGCCGTTTTCCTGCTCCTCCACGGGGTAGTCCCAGTCGTAGCCGGATTCCAGCAGTTCCATCCAACGGTCCAGCTGGAGGATGGCGTCCACGCCGCGGTCGTCCGGGCCGGCTTCCACGAGTGCCACTTCCACCGAGGGGTCCTCGCTCAGCCGGGAGGCCGCCGCCGCGCCGGCGGACCCGCCGCCGATCACGATGTAGTCGAAGTCAGTCTTGTCCAGTGCTGTCATGCGCTTAGTTCCCCTCTGCAGTGACTGTGTTCTCGCCTGTGTTTCCGGCTGCGCCGTGGTCCGCGAACCAGCCCGTCACCTGCGGATCGATGTTGTGATAGACGTGCTTGGCTTCCTGGTATTCGGCCAGGCCCGTGGGTCCGAGTTCGCGTCCGACGCCGGACTGGCCGAAGCCGCCCCACTCCGCCTGCGGCAGGTAGGGGTGGAAATCGTTGATCCAGATGGTGCCGTGGCGCAGCTTGCGGGCCACGCGCTGGCTCTTGCCGGCATCCTGGGTCCAGACGGCGCCGGCCAGGCCGTAGTGGGTGTCATTGCCCAGCCGGACGGCTTCTTCTTCGGTGCTGAAGGTTTCCACCGTGACCACCGGGCCGAAGGCTTCGTCCTTGAGCACGGACATGCCGCTGGTGACCTGGTCCAGGACGGTGGGCAGGTAGTAGTAGCCCTTCTTGAGCTCGCCATCGCCCCACTTCCCGCCGCAGCGCAGGCGTGCGCCCTCGGCCACGCCCTTGTCCACGTAGGCGGTCACCTTGTCGCGGTGCGCAGCGGAGATCAGCGGCCCCGTCTCGGCGTCGGGATCGAAGGGGCCGCCCAGGCGGATCTGCTCCGCACGGCGGACCAGCTCGTCCACGAACCGTTCGGCGATGGATTCCTCGACAATCAGGCGCGAGCCGGCCGAGCAGACCTGGCCGGAATGCACGAAGGCGGCGTTGAGAGCATTGTCCAGGGCGGCGTCGAAGTCGGCGTCAGCGAAGATGATGTTGGGGTTCTTGCCGCCCAGCTCCAGCGCCACCTTCTTGACCGTGGCGGCGGCCGAAGCCGCGATGGTCTTGCCGGTTTCGAGCCCGCCCGTGAAGGAGACGAGGTCAACATCCGGGTTTCCGGAAAGCACGGAACCCACGGTTTTCCCGTCGCCGAGGACAAGGTTGGCGACGCCGGACGGCAGTCCCAGCTCTTCCAGCACCTCCATCATCAGGATGGCAGTGTGGGGCGTCAGTTCGCTCGGCTTGAGCACGAAGCTGCAGCCTGCCGCGAGCGCCGGGGCGATCTTCCAGGCGGCCTGCAGCAGCGGGTAGTTCCAGGGTGCGATCAGCGCGCAGACGCCCACCGGTTCGTATTCGATCCGGCTGACCACGGTGCTGCTGCCCGCATCGACCAGCCGGCCGGAGTCCTGGCCCGCGATCTTGCCGAAGTACTCGAAGCAGTTGGCGATGTCGTCCATGTCGATTTCGCTCTCCACCAGGCGCTTGCCGGTGTCCAGCGTTTCGGCGCGGGCGAACTCGTCCTTGCGCTCCCGCAGCCTCGCGGCGACGCGCAGCAGGAAGGACCCGCGTTCCAGGGCGGGGACGCCGGCCCATTCGCCGCCGTCGAACGCCGCCCGGGCGGCCGCCACGGCGCGGACAGCGTCGTAGGCGTTGGCCTCGGAGACGATGCCGGCCAGTTCGCCGTCGGCCGGGCAGCGGATTTCCCGGGTGCCGCCGTCGGACGCTGCACTCCAGGTGCCGCCGATGAATAGCGTTGCGGTGGTCATTTCGCTGCCTCCTGCGTTTCGAAGTCTGATTCCCAATTGTCTTTGGCCACCTGGTCTTCGACCAGGACGGTATTGCCCGGCGCTGCACGGTTCAGGTGCAGGAATTCCAGGTGCTGTTCGTAGTGGTCCAGGACATCGGTGATGACCTGTTCCTTCGTGTAGCCCATGAGGTCGTAGCCGTGGCTGCCCTCGAGGGAGAACACTTCCATCCGGTAGTAGTGGTCGTCCGGGTCCGCCCGCCGGGTGGCGTAGGACGGCGTCTCGTACTGCACCGGGTAGATCTGGTACTTGAAGGGCCGCTCGTCGCCCATGGCGAGCTGCAGGTCCGCACTCTCAATCCCGCAGGATTCCACGGTGGACACCGAAAGCGCGGTCTCTGCGCCCTGGGCCTTCAGTTCCTCGCTGACCTCCCGGAGCGCCGGCACGGCCACGGTTTCGACGAACCGCGTGGTCTGCCGGCGGCCGGGATAGCTCATGGCGCGGGTGAGTCGCTGGCGCCAGCTGCGGCCGCCGCGCTGTTCGCCCGCACGGCCGGTGATGATGCCCGGAAGGCTGGCGCGGTAGCTGTCGTTGAGCGAATTCTCCACCCGCAGCGCTTTGTAGAGCCCCAGCATGATGAACACCAGAAGCAGGGACAGCGGCAGGCCCATCACAATCGTGGCGTTCTGCAGGGTGGCCACGCCGCCCACCATCAGCATGGCGAGCGTCAGCAGGCCGGTTGCCACCGCCCAGAACACGCGCATCCATTCGGGACCGTCGGCGTCGGCGTCCTTGAGGTGCGAGGTGAAGTTGGCCATCACCAGGGCTCCGGAGTCCGCGGAGGTCACGTAGAACAGCAGTCCCGTGAAGGTGGCGACGGCGGCCGTCACCGGAACGCCGGGGTACTGGGACAGCAGGCTGTAGAAGCCGCGCTCCGGGTGGCTCATGGCGGCTTCGCCGAAGGCCGCGTTGCCGTTCATGATCAGGTCAATGCTGGAGTTCCCGAACACGGAGATCCACAGCAGGATGAAGAGGAACGGGACCGTCATGGTGCCGAGCACGAACTGGCGGATCGTGCGGCCGCGGGAGATGCGCGCCAGGAACAGGCCGACGAACGGCGCCCAGGCTATCCACCAGGCCCAGAAGAACAGGGTCCAGGCATTCAGCCAGTCGGTGGGCCGGTCGTACGCGAAGGTGTCCAGGGTCATGGCCGGGAAGCGGCTCATGACGTCGCCGACGTTCTGCACGATGCCGTCCAGCAGGAAGCTGGTCTTGCCGGTCACCAGCACGAACAGCATCAGGGCCACGGCCAGGATCACGTTGAGTTCGGACAGCCGCCGGATGCCCTTCTCGACGCCGGACACCACCGAGACGGTGGCCATCACCACGGACAGGGCGATCAGGCCGATCTGCACGGCGAGGTTCTCCGGGATGCCGAACATGAAGTTCAGGCCGTAGTTGAGCTGGACCACGCCGATGCCCAGCGAAGTGGCGATGCCGAAGATGGTGCCGAGCAGGGCGGCGATGTCCACGGCATGCCCCACCGGGCCCTCGATCTTCTTGCCGAAGATCGGGTACAGCGCGGAACGGATGCTCAGCGGAAGATTGTGGCGGTACGCGAAGTAGCCAAGCGCCAGCCCCATCAGCGCGTAGAGCGCCCAGCCGGTGATGCCGTAGTGGAACAGGGTCCAGACCAGGGCCTGCCGGGCGGCTTCAGCGGTACCGCCTTCGCCCTGCGGCGGGGCAAGGTACTGGCTGACCGGTTCGGACACGGAGAAGAACATCAGGTCGATTCCGATGCCGGCGGCGAACAGCATGGCGGCCCAGGTGAACATGCCGAACTGGGGCTTGGAATGGTCCGGTCCGAGCTTGGTCTTGCCCACCCGTGACAGCGCGGCCACGAGGACGAAAACCACCACGGCCGTGACGATAAGGAAGTAGTACCAGCCCATGTTGGTGGACACCCAGCCCACCATGGACCCGATGACCGCCTCGGCGTTGTCCTTGGCGAGCATGGCCCAGAGCGCGATGCCCACCACGCCCGCGGCCGAGCCGAAAAACACGGTCTTGTTGACCCGGGTGGTGCGTTCCGGCGCGGCGTCCTGCGCCGGGGACTGGCTTGGCGGTGAGGGTGCGCCCGCTGCCGGCGCTGCGCCGGGGTGCGCTGAGGAGTTGTGGCTCATTGGTCCCATTTCAGTTTTTGAGGCTGCGGTCCAGACGCCGGGTCTCCCGGCCGCGCTGTGGCGCGCGGAGGCGGGGGCCAGGGGTCGTATTGAGTCTGGCTTGGCTTTCGACGGTATCAACGCGGTGCGGCGGACCCCCAAGTTTTATGAGACTACTCACGCGTTTGGTGCCGTTTGCGGCGGTTTGTGGGAGTTTGCTAGGCCGGGTAGACGGCTACCGCTGCCGCCTTGATGACGAAGTAGACCGTCATTCCCGGCGCCAGCCCCAGGTCCGCGGAGGCGGCCGGAGTGATATCGGCGGACATCCCGCTGGCCCGGACCCGAATCTGGTCTCCATGCTGTTCCAGGTCGGAGACGGTGACGGCGAATGAGTTCCGCGGGCTGCCGTGCGCGTCCGTCAGGAACACGGAAACGGCCGACGGCGGGAAGGCTGCCACGCCGGGCTGACCGGCCAGGGCGGCCGCCCCGGTACCGTCCGGGAGGTATTCCTGGTCCAGGTGCCCGGCCACTTCCCGGCCCTCCGCGGTCCGGATTCCTGTGGCGGTCAGCGTCCCTTGAATGAGGTTGAGCCCGGCCAGTCCGGCGGCGAACCGGCTCCGGGGCCGCTGCAGGACCTGCCGGGTGGGCCCTTCCTCGGCGATCCGGCCCTCCTCGAGGACGATCACCCGGTCGGCCAGCATCAGGGCGTCAAGGACATCGTGGGTGATGATGATGGCGCGGCGCCCGGCCAGGACCTTCTTCAGGAGCCTGCGGAGCAGCGGTGCGGCGTGGATGTCCAGGGCTGCCATGGGCTCGTCCAGCAGCAGTACTTCGGGGTTGGCCGCGAGCGCCCGTGCGACAGCCACGCGCTGGGCCTGGCCGCCGGAGAGTTCCGCGGGGCGCCGGGCTTCGAGCTCCGCCGCATCCACCGCGGCAAGCCATTTCCGGGCCGACTCGCGGGCCGCTTTCCTTGCCGTCCCGGCACTGCGGGGCCCGAAGGCCACGTTTTCCAGGGCGCTGAGGTGCGGGAACAGCAGCGGTTCCTGCGCGAGCAGGGCCGTGCCGCGGTGGTGCGGCGCAGTCCAGGCGGTGGCGCCGCCGTCGAGGTCGAACAGCACTTTTCCGTCGATTTCGGCGCGGCCGGTATCCGGCCGCAGCAGCCCGGCGATGACGTTGAGGAGGGTCGATTTCCCGGCCCCGTTGGGGCCGAGCACCGCAACGGTTTCGCCCGGCGCGAGGCTCAGCCCGACGTCGAACCCGCGGGCACGCACGGTTGCCTGCATGTGGAAGCTCACCGGGCACCGTCCAGTTTTCCATCGGCCGGTCGCCCGTCTCCCAGCCGGCTGGCGGTGCTGTCCGCCGGCGAACTGCGTTGGCTCTGCTGCCCCGGGCGCCGGTAAGTCAGTCCCACCACTGTCACGGCGACAGCCACCAGGACGAGGGAAAGCGCGACGGCGGCATCGGCATCCGTTTCCCGCTGCAGGTAGATTTCCAGCGGCAGCGTCCGGGTCACCCCCTGCAGGCTCCCGGCGAAGGTGAGCGTCGCACCGAATTCGCCCAGGCTCCGGGCAAAGGACAACACGGCGCCGGAGGCCAGGCCTGGCAGCACCAGCGGCACGGTGACGCGGCGCAGCACAGTGGTGGGGCGGGCGCCGAGCGTGGCCGCCACTGCCTCGTACCGTCCGCCGGCCGTGCGCAGTGCGCCTTCCAAACTCACCACCAGGAACGGCAGTGCCACGAAGGTCTGCGCGAGCACCACCGCCGTCGTCGAAAACGCAATCTGGATCCCGGCAGCCTCAAGGCTGCGGCCCAGCAGGCCCTGGCGGCCGAAGGTGTACAGGAGCGCGATGCCGCCCACCACCGGCGGCAGCACCAGTGGCAGCAGCACGAAGGCGCGCAGCAGCCGCTGGCCCCGGAAGCTCGAGCGGGCCAGCACCAGGGCAAGCGGCACTCCGAAGACGATGCACAAGACGGTGCTCGCGGCCGAGGTCCGCAGGCTGAGCGCCAGGGCCGTCAGGGAGGATTCGGACGTGACCAGCGGGATGAACTGGGGCCAGTTGACCCTGGCAGCCATCGCGGCCAGCGGCAGGAGCACGAACAGTCCGCCCGCCGCTGCGATGGCATAGATCCAGCGCGGGATGCCGTGGTAACCGCTCACGTTGGCTTGGACCATCCTTAGGGAGCCCCGAAGCCCGCGTCGGCGAGGGTCTTCCTGCCGTCGGCGCCGGCCACCATGGCGACGAACGCTGCGGCCAGTTGCTTGTTCCTGCTGGCGCCTACGGTGGCGATGGGATAAGTGTTGACGGCCTTGCCGGCTTCCGCGAACGGGATTCCCTTCGCCTTGGCGCCGGCGGCCTTGACGTCGGTGACGTACACCAGGCCGGCATCGGCCTCACCCGACGTCACTTTGCCCAGGACGTCGGTGACGGATGATTCCTCACTGACCGGGGCAAGCGTGACGCCGGCAGCCTTTTCAACGGCGTCCGCCGCGGCACCGCACGGGACCTGGCCCGCGCAGACCACCACTTTGACGCCGGGCCTGGCCAGGTCCGCGAAGGAAGCGATCGACGCCGGGTTGGACGGCGGGACCGCGATCTGCAGGACATTAGTGGCGAAGTTCGTCGCTGCGCCGTCAAGGAGTCCCGCGTCGGCGAGCTTGGCCATGTTCGTGGTGTCTGCGGAGGCAAACACGTCAGCGGGCGCACCCTGGCTGATCTGCGTGGCCAGGTCCGAGGAACCGGCGAAGCTGAGTGTCACCGTGGTGCCGGGGTTCTTCTTCTCAAACTCGTCCGCGAGCGTTGTGAAGGTGGCTTTGAGCGAAGCCGCCGCAAAAACGGTGATGGTCCCGGAAAGCTGCCCGGCCGTATCCGAGGATGCGCCGGCCGCAGGGCCGGCCGACGTCGACGCTGCCGGAGCGCAAGCGGCAAGGCCTGCGGTGAGCGCCGCCGCTGCCAGCAGTGCTGCAGCGCGCGGTTTCCTGGTGTTCACACGATGCTCTTTCCCTGCGGCGTTTCAATGATCACGGTGGTGGCCTTGACCACGGCCGTGGCCACGGAACCGAGCTCCAGGCCGAGCTCGCGGACAGCTTCGCTGCTCATCAGGGACACGACGCGGAATGGCCCGCACTGCAGTTCCACCTGAGCCATGACCTTGTCCGCGGTGATTCCCGTGACCAGGCCGACGAACCGGTTGCGCGCCGAACTGCCCACCCGGGCGGGGTCATCCGGCAGCTGTGCCTGTTCGCGGGCCAGGGTTGCCAGCTCGAAACCGTCCACGGCCAGGCGGCCGGATTCGTCCTTCACCGGAGTGAGGCTTCCGTTCTCGGTCCAGCGGCGGACGGTATCGTCGCTGACACCGAGGAACCGGGCTGCTTCCGCAATGCGTATGGTGGGCATTTGTCCAGCCTATTACCTCATATGCGGTTTTGAAAGCATGATTTATCCGCATATCCGGTTCGGTAATGGTTTGTGCGCTCTTCTGTAAGCCTCAGCCGTAGCCCGCCAATCCCGGCCGCAGTACGATTTTTCCTGGGGGCGAAGCCGCCAGCGCCGAGGAGCGTTGCCATGAAATGGATCAAGCCTGACAGTCCGGACTATGACGAATCCCGGAAGCTTTTCAACGCAATGATCGACCGGCGCCCGGCCGTCATTGCCCAATGCGGCACCCCCGCCGACGTTGCCCGGGCCCTCCAGCACGCGCGCGACAACGAACTGCCCGTGGCCGTCCGCGCGGGCGGCCACTCGGTGGCCGGGATGTCCATGAACGACGGCGGCCTGGTGGTGGACGTCCGCCCCATGAAGTCGGTCAGGGTGGATCCGGAAAGTCGCACGGTCACCGCCGGAGCGGGCCTCACCTGCGGTGAGTTCGACCGCGCAACACAGGAGCACGGCCTGGCCCTGACGGGCGGCCGCGTCTCCACCACCGGGCTGGCCGGCTTCACGCTGGGCGGCGGCTCCGGCTGGCTGGAGCGGGCCTTCGGCTTTGCCTGCGACGACCTCATTTCGGTGGACCTGGTCACTGCCGGCGGCGACCAGGTGACCGCCAGCGCACGGGAGAACCCCGAACTGTTCTGGGCTTTGCACGGCGGAGGCGGCAACTTCGGCGTGGCCACCTCCTTCACGTTCGGACTCCACGAACTGGGCCCGAAGGTCCATGCCGGGCTCATGCTCTGGCCGGGGGACGCAGCCACCGACGTCAGCCGCGGCTTCCGGGAACTTGCCCTGGCGGCACCCAACGAGGAATGCGCAACCCTCATCTACCTGACAGCCCCGCCTGAGCCGTTTGTTCCCGCGGAGATGGTGGGGAAGATGGCTGTTGCCGTGGTGTACATCTACGCCGGGGACGCCGGCGAAGGCGCGGAACGGGCCAGGCCGTACCGTGCGCTCGACCCCGCAGTGGATCTGCTGGGAGACACGAATTACGCCGACTTCCAGTGCTCGCTGGACGATCCCCCGGGCATGTACAACTACTGGAGCGCCGACTACCACAATGAACTCTCCGACGACGCCCTGGACGTCATCATCGATTCCGCGCGCAGGCTGCCCGGCCAGCACTCCCAGCAGCTGATTGCGCACTGGGGAGGTGCGGTGGGCGGACCGGCCGCGGCGGCCACTCCGCTGCTGAACCGCAACGCCAGCTGGGTCAGCCACCCGTTCGGGCTGGGTGAAACACCGGAGGAGGGCGAAGAGGCCAAGGCGTGGGTGAAGCATTTCCGTCACGACATCGCGCCCTACGCCACGGGCGGGGTGTGGCTGAACTTCATCGGCGACGAAGGCCAGGCCCGCGTCCGCGCAGCCTTCGGGAACGAGAATTTCGACCGGCTGTCCCGGGTGAAGCGCGACTTCGACCCGGACAACGTGTTCCGCGGCAACCAGAACATTCCGCCTGCAACAGAGTAGGGAGTCTGCCGGCGGCCAGGGCTGAGCTGTCGATGGCGCTCTATTTGAATTGTCCGGGATCCATTTGACGGGCGTTTAGTTCTCCACGAGGGAAACGTCGCGGACGGCTCCCTTGTCCGCTGAGAGGGCCATGGCGGCGTAGGCGCGCAGGGCGGGCGAGACCTTGCGGTCCCGGTTCCGGGCCTTGTAGCCGCCGTTGGCCCTGATGGCTTCGGCGCGCGCGGTGAGGACCTGGTCTTCCACGTGGAGGTGAACGAGGCGCTGGCTGATGTCGATGGTGATCCTGTCGCCGTTTTCGACCAGGGCGATGGTTCCGCCGGCGGCTGCCTCGGGGGAAACGTGTCCAATGGAGAGTCCGGAGGTTCCGCCTGAGAATCGCCCGTCGGTAATAAGGGCACATTTGGCGCCCAAGCCGCGGCCCTTGAGGAACGACGTGGGGTAGAGCATCTCCTGCATGCCGGGACCACCGCGGGGGCCTTCATAGCGGACCACGACGACGTCGCCGGCTTTGACGCGTTTGTTGAGGATGATGTCGCAGGCGTCTTCCTGGGAGTCGACTACGACGGCGGGTCCGGTGAAGATGTGGATTGACTCGTCCACGCCGGCGGTTTTAACGACGCAGCCGTCCGGGGCTAGGTTTCCGCGGAGGATGGCCAGACCGCCGTCTGACGAGTAGGCGTGGTCGATGTCCCTGATGCACCCTGCCTGAGCGTCCCGGTCAAGGGTGTGCCAGCGTTCAGACTGGGAGAACGCCGACGATGAACGGACCCCGCCCGGAGCCGCATGGAACAGTTCCACTGCTTCCGGTGAAGGATCTTCGGAGCGGATGTCCCAGCGCGCGAGCCATTCCTTGAGGGACGGGGCGTGGATGGAATTGACGTCTTCGTTCAGGAGTCCTCCGCGCTGCAGCTCTCCGAGGATAGCGGGCATGCCACCAGCACGGTGCACGTCCTCCATCAGGTATGTTCCGTTCGGGGCTACCTTGCAGAGGCAGGGCACCCGGCGGGAGAGCCGGTCGATGTCGGTGAGCGTGTAGTCCAGTTCTGCTTCGTGGGCCGCGGCGAGCAGGTGGAGAATGGTGTTCGTTGACCCTCCCATGGCGATGTCCAGGGCCATGGCATTCTCGAAGGCTTGGCGGCTTGCAATAGCGCGGGGAAGGACCGATTCGTCGTCGCCGACGTAGAAGCGGTTGGTGAGATCCACGATGGTGGAGCCCGCGTCCTCGTAGAGCGCGCGGCGGGCAGTGTGGGTTGCGAGGGTGGAGCCGTTGCCTGGCAGGGAAAGGCCAAGGGCTTCGGTCAGGCAGTTCATGGAGTTCGCGGTGAACATTCCGGAGCAGGATCCGCAGGTGGGGCAGGCGGCTTCTTCCACGGACAGGGCGTCCTCGTCCGAGATGGACTCGTTGGCCGCGTCAGTCATGGCGTTGACCAGGTGGAGCCGCTTGCGGACCGTTCCGTCGATCAGGACAGCGGTGCCGCCCTCCATGGGACCGCCTGAGACGAACACCGTGGGGATGTTCAGGCGAAGCGCCGCCATCAGCATCCCGGGCGTGATTTTGTCGCAGTTCGAGATGCACACCAAGGCATCCGCGCAGTGGGCGTTGACCATGTACTCAACGGAGTCGGCGATCAGGTCGCGGGACGGCAGGGAGTACAGCATCCCGGAGTGCCCCATGGCAATGCCGTCATCAACGGCGATGGTGTTGAATTCGCGGGCGATGCCACCGGCGGCGTGGATGGCCTCGGAGACGATCCGTCCCACCGGGGCAAGGTGGGTGTGGCCGGGAACGAATTCAGTGAAGCTGTTCGCGACGGCAATGATGGGCTTTCCGAAATCCTCACGGGCCACGCCGGCGGCGCGCAGCAGTGCGCGGGCGCCGGCCATGTTTCGGCCGTGGGTGACAGTGCGGGAACGTAGAGGAGGCATGGTTAGGCGGTTTTCTCGAAGGCTGCTGTCTGGACGGTTTCGCGTTCCTCCAGGGCTCCGGTTACAGAGGCCGTGAGGCTGTTGGCGATGTGGGTGCGCGCGAGGTCGGCCGCGCCAGCGCCGTCCCGGGCAATGACGAGCTCGAGGATCTGGTGGTGCTGGTTCAGGTCGATGGTGCGGGGCTCGTCACCGGAGGGGAGCTCGAGCCCGATGCGGCGGTAACGGTCGGACTTGTCCCACAGGTCATCCAGGAGTTTGATCATGACGTCGTTGTGCGAGGCCGCGTAGACAGCGCGGTGGAATTCCCTGTGCACGGTGATGGCGTCCTCGCCCCAGACCCGCGTGACCGGCAAGAGCTTCTCGGCTGCCGTGCGCATTGCTGCAATATCGGCATCGGTCCGGCGGGCGGCTGCCAGTTCCGTTGCTGACGGTTCCAGTGAGAGGCGGACTTCAAGGAGTTCGCGCGCTTCGGAGGCGCTCATGTCAGCCACGCGGGAATCCCGGTGGGTGTCCATGATGATCAGGCCCTCGCTGGCGAGCCGGCGGATCGCCTCACGCAGGGGCGTGATGCTCATGTGCATGTTGTCCGCCAGTTCGTACTGGGAGATGCGCGAGCCCGGGGTCAGGCCACCGGAAAGGATCAGCTGGCGGAGTTCGTTGTACGCCAGGCTGCCCTTGCTGGAAAAGACGTTCGTGGTGCTCATCTGACGCTCCGAATCTCTTACCGAGGTATGGCCCCCGTTGTTCACACTTCACTGCCTTGGAAACATCTTATAAGAAATTCCTCGGAAAGACTTGTGCGCCCCATCACCCTCAGGCTAACCTTGATTCCAAGATCTTATAAGATATTCGCTCGAAGGGCCCATACCCCTCGTCGCCGCCTCGGATTAGCTTTGATCCAAGTCTTATAAGAAATAAGATACCCACACAGGAGAGATTCAAAGATGAAAATCGTTTCCGCCCACGTTGGCACCATTCCCATCAGTTCCTCGATCCGGAACGCCTTCATTGACTTCACCAAGATGGACTGCACGATCATCGCCCTGGTCAGCGACGTGTTCGTCGACGGAAAGCCCCTGGTTGGTTATGGATTCAACTCCAACGGCCGCTACAACGCGACCGGCATCCTGAAAGATCGCATTCTTCCGCGCATCATGGATGCCCCGTCCGAGGATCTTCTGGACGAGGACGGCCAGCTCTCGCCGGAGAAGGCGTGGGACCTGATGATGTCCAACGAAAAGCCCGGCGGCCACGGCGAGCGCTCGGTGGCCGTCGGCGTCGCCGACATGGCCCTGCACGACCTCGCGGCCAAGATCGCCGGCGTCCCGCTCTACCGGTGGATCTCTGACCACTACGGCGACGGAAACCCGGACAAGGACGTCTTCGTCTACGCCGCTGGCGGCTACTACGCACCCGGCAAGAGCCTCGAGGACCTGCAGAACGAAATGCGCGGCTTCCTCGCCAAGGGCTACAACGTGGTCAAGATGAAGATCGGCGGCGCCGACCTCGCTGAAGACCTCCGCCGCATCGAAGCCGTGATCGAGGTCCTCGACGGCGACGCTTCCCGCCTGATGGTGGACGTCAACGGCAAGTTCGACCTGGACACCGCCCTTGAATACGGCAAAGCCATCGACCAGTACGGGCTGTTCTGGTACGAGGAAGTCGGAGACCCGCTGGACTACGCCCTGAACGCCACCCTCTCCGAGCACTACAAAAACCCGATCGCCACCGGAGAGAACCTGTTCTCCCTCCAGGACGCCCGCAACCTGGTCCGCTACGGCGGGATGCGCCCGGACCGCGACTTCATCCAGGTCGACCCGGCCCTGAGCTACGGCCTGACCGAATACCGCCGGATCCAGGACATGCTCGCCCAGCACGGCTGGTCCTCACGCCGCTGCATCCCCCACGGCGGACACCAGTTCTCCCTGCACATCGCCGCAGCCCTCAAGCTCGGTGGCAACGAGTCCTACCCGGGCGAGTTCCAGCCGACCGGCGGCTTCACCGACGACGCCGTCATCGTCAACAGCCGCGTAGCCCCGGGTGACCTGCCGGGTATCGGGCTCGAGGGCAAGGCCGAGTTCTACAAAGTCCTGCGCGCGCTGCACAACTAACCAATCCGGTAGTGCCCCGGTCCCGGGCAGCATCACTGCCCGGGACCGCACCCCTCCAACTTTCTCCGTCCGACGTGCAAAGGAGCACCAAGATGTCCTCCCACACAATGCAGAACCCGCAGCATTCCGCCCACCCGCCCAAGCAGCGATCCCGGTTCGGCCGGCTGATTCGCGAACTCTGGTTCCAAGTTGTCCTGGGCGCAGTCCTGGGCATCGCCGTCGGCCTGCTCCTGCCCTCCGTCGGCAAACAACTCACCCCCCTTAGCGACTGGTTCATCGCCCTGGTGAAGATGATCGTCATCCCAGTGGTGTTCTGCGTCGTGTCCCTTGGCATCGCTTCGATGGACAGCCTGCGCAAGGCAGGCCGCATCGGGGTGAAGGCGCTGGGCTACTTCCTGGCCCTGTCGCTGGTGTCGATGCTGATCGGCCTGGTCGTCGCCAACGTCTTCCGCCCCGGCGACGGCATGAATATCGATCCATCACAGCTGGACTCGAGCAAGGTTCCTGCGGCCGCTAACAAGAGCTTCGACGGCCTCGAGTTCGTCAGCAACATCATTCCGGAATCGCTGTTCGGAGCCCTCACCGGCCACACCATCATCGCCGCGCTGATGGTCTCCATCGTGTTCGGTGCCGCCATGAACGTCTCCGGAGAAGCCGGTGCCTTCCTCACCAAGGGCATCCAGGCCCTGTCCACAGTGATCTTCAAGATCGTCACCTGGGTCATGCGCCTCGCCCCCATCGGCACGTTCGGTGCGCTGGCGGCCGTTGTGGCCAACTACGGCACCCAGAGCCTGCAGCAACTCGGATACCTGGTCCTGCTGTTCACCGGAACCTGCATCCTCTACGTCCTGGTAGTTCTGGGCATTATCGCCCGTACCTGCGGACTGAACATCTTCACGGTGATGCGCTACTTCAAGGCAGAACTGCTCATCGCCCTGAGCACCTGCTCCAGCGAAGCGGTCCTTCCGCAGCTGATCAAGAAGCTCGAAGCCATGGGCGTCGGCAAGTCCACCGTCGGCATCGTGATCCCGTCCGGGTTCTCCTTCAACCTCGACGGATCCGCCGTCTACCTGACCATGGCTTCAGTGTTCCTGGCCCAGGCCGTCGGCATGGACCTCTCCTGGGAACAGCAGCTGGTCATGGTCGGCGTCATGATGCTCACCAGCAAGGGCACCGCTGGAATTGCCGGCGGCGCGTTTATCGTCCTGGCCAGCACTCTGAGCTCAGTGGGCGGAATCCCGCTGGCCGCTCTCGCCCTCATTGTCGGCATCGACCGGCTCCTGAACGAAGGCCGGGTGTTCATCAACGTCCTTGGCAACGTGATGGCAGCCGTTGTCGTCGGCAAATGGGAGAAGGACTACGACCCTGAACAGGCCCGCGAGGCCCTGCACGCCCATGGCCGGAAGAAGAACGAAATCGAGGCAAAGACACCGGCCGCCGTGGAACCGGACAAGGTCGACGTCCACTAGCACCGCGCCCAGCCAGGGCCGCCGCGCGCACCGCGGCGGCCCTGTCCGCATGAACCGTAAACCCACAGCCGCTGACGGCAGCGCATCCGCCCCAAACAAGAAGAGGAACCCAGCCGCACCATGGCCCCACGCATCCTGATCACCACCGACTACCTCCACCCCGGAGATACCGTTGACCAGCTCCTGCGCGAACACGGCCTGGAACCGGTCTACGCTCCATCCCGGGGGACACGGACCCCTGAGGAACGCCGCTCCTTGTTCGACGGCATTTCCGGTGCGATCCTAGCCAGCGAGCCGGTCACCGCAGACATGCTCACCGGCGCTGCCGCCCTGCAAGTCATCGCACGCAGTGGCGTGGGGTACGACTCCATCGACGTCCCTGCCGCGGCCGCACAAGGAATCAGGGTCTGCAACGCCCCCGGGACAAACCACCACTCCGTCGCTGAGCTGACCATCGGACTGATCGTCATGGCCGCACGCCGCCTCCTGGAGGTCACCAACGGCGTCCACCAAGGTCGCTGGCCCCGGGAAGCCGGCCATGAACTGCACGGTTCCACCCTCGGCATCATCGGCTTCGGCCCCAGCGGACGCGCCACCGCAAGCCTGGGCGTCGCCCTTGGCATGACTGTCCTGGTCAGCACCGCCTACCCTGACGGTGATAACCAGCCGGTCCGGTTCACTGATCTCGACACCGTCATCCGCGACGCCGACTATCTTTCCCTGCACACCCGCGGCGGCCAGGGCACCGGCAAACTCATCGACGCGCCCCGGCTGCAAGCGATGAAACCCACCGCCGTACTCATCAACACAGCCCGCGGCTCGCTCGTGGACGAAGGGGCCCTGGCTAACGCACTCAACGATGGCATCATTGCCGGCGCCGCGCTGGACGTGCTCGAAAGCGAACCCCTGCCCGGCGACAGCCCCCTCCGGAGCCTGGATAACGTTCTCATCACCTCCCACCTCGCCGGCCAGACAGCCGAAGCCCGGGCTCGGGCCGGGCTGGCAGCCGCGCACGCCGTCATTGACGTCATCGAAAACCGTGAACCGGCACACCCGGTCGACCGCTAAAGCCGAACACACGCCAACTACGAAGAAGGATCCTGATGTCGAAATCCCACCGCATCGCAGTCATTCCCGGCGACGGAATCGGGACCGAAGTTGTGCCCGAGGGGCTGCGCGTCTTGGACGCCGCAGCCTCAGCCTTCGACCTCAACCTCACATACGAACACTTCGATTACGCCTCCGCTGACTACTACACCCGGCACGGGAAGATGCTGCCCGACGGATGGTTCGAGGAACTGAACCGGTTCGATTCCATCTTCTTCGGTGCCGTCGGGTGGCCTGACGTCGTCCCCGACCACGTATCGCTGTGGGGCAGCCTCCTGCAGTTCCGCCGTCACTTCGACCAGTATGTCAGCCTCCGCCCGGTCAAGCTCCTGCCCGGCGTGCCCAGCCCCCTGGCCGGCAGGGTTCCGGGCGATGTCGACTTTTACGTCGTGCGCGAAAACACCGAAGGCGAATACTCCAGCATCGGCGGGAAGATCTTCGAAGGCACCGACCGCGAAACGGTCATCCAGGAAACCGTCATGACCCGCACCGGCGTGGACCGGATCCTCAAATACGCCTTCGACCTGGCCCAGAGCCGGCCCAAGAAGCACCTGACCTCCGCCACGAAGAGCAACGGCATCTCCATCACCATGCCCTACTGGGACGAACGGGTGCAGGCCATGACCGCCGCCTACCCGGGGATAAAGGTGGACAAGTACCACATCGACATCCTGGCGGCTAACTTTGTCATGCACCCCGATTGGTTCGACGTCGTCGTCGCCAGCAACCTCTTCGGCGATATCCTCTCCGACCTCGGGCCGGCGTGCACGGGAACCATCGGCATCGCCCCCAGCGGCAACATCAACCCTGAACGCAAGTTTCCCAGCCTGTTCGAGCCGGTCCACGGGTCCGCCCCGGACATCGCCGGCAAGGGCATCGCCAACCCCATAGGTCAGATCTGGTGTGCCGCGATGATGCTCGACCACTTGGGGGAACCGGAAGCCGCGGCCGCCATCACCACCGCCATGGAAACCGTGCTCGCTCACGGGGAAAAAGCCCTCACACCCGACATGGGCGGCAATGCCACCACAGAAGAACTAGGCAAAGCGGTGGCATCTGCCCTGACCGCACCATGACCCCATCAACCGGCCCCGGCACCCATCGGGCACCTGCCTACGGAGAGCGGATCATGCTCCGGCAGTACATCAATTGGCGCCGGCTTATCGGAGCGACTGTCCAGATCCGCCAGCACGGCAGGATCATCCGCACCGGAACCGTCGATGATGCGATGGCAGACTCCACCGCACTCTGGATCGCAGGCGACGCCGCCCAACCACGCACCATGTACGAAGCCTCGCTCGGGATCGAGGTGTGGACAGAACCGGAAGAAACCGAAGACGGGCTCCGCTACCACCGGATGACATCCCCACCACCATCATCAACCTGAGTTAGCACGGAGACCCATGACGCAGCACACCTACATGCCCCAAAGCATCGAAGACACCACCCACGCCACCCCGCCGCTCAATGACGTTCCCCAGGCCATGCGGCCCGAACGAAACATCCCCGCTGAAATTGCCCGTTCGTGGCTTTTGGTGAACGCAATGAAGCCTGAGCTTTTTGACGTCTCGGCCGTGTCGCGCGCGGACTCGATCATCCTGGATATCGAAGATGCAGTGGACCCCTCGCAGAAGGACACCGCCCGCGAACACGTCATCAACTGGCTGACCGCCGGCGGCCAGGCCTGGGTGCGCATCAACGACGCCACCAGCCCGTTCTGGGCCGATGACCTCGCCGGACTGCGCGGCACCCCGGGCCTGCTCGGCGTTATGCTCGCCAAGACCGAGTCCGCGGACCAGGTCACCGAGAGCTACCACCGCATGGACGGCAAGACCCCCGTGATTCCGCTGGTGGAATCCGCCGTCGGCATCGAGGAAGCCAACAACATCGCCAAGGCCCAGGGCGCCTTCCGCCTGGCGTTCGGTTCCGGCGACTTCCGCCGCGACACCGGCATGGCGGCCACTCCCGAGGCCATGGCGTACCCGCGGGCCAAGCTGGTTGTCGCCAGCCGCGTCGGCAACCTCCCGGGCCCCATCGACGGCCCCACGGTGGGAACCAACCACCCGATCCTGCGCGAGCAGACCGGCATCACCGTGATGATGGGCATGACCGGCAAGCTCTGCCTGGCCATTGACCAGACCAACGTCATCAACGAGGTCATCAGCCCCACGCCGTCGGACGTCGCCTGGGCCACGGACTTCATGGCCGACTTCGAAGCCAACGGCCGCGTCATCCGCGACGGCTCCGACCTGCCCCGCCTGGGCCGCGCCGGGAAGATCATGAAGCTCGCGGTTGCCTTTGGGGTGCAACCGGCACTCTGAATGCCCTCACCGCGCACTGCCGTAAACAGCAACCAAGATCAGGAAGAGACAACGAATGGCCTACGCAAATTACCAGTACAAGGGTCGCAACTTCATCGGCGAAGTTCACGGCGCGCACCTCATCCCGCTGGCCGGGCTCACTGACGTCGGGCCGGAAACATCCGCAGAGCTCCTTGCCAGTGCTGCCCGTCTGACCGGATCACGGGTTGCCCTGTCCGAAGTCACCCTGCGCGCTGCGTCGCCACGGGCCGGGAAGATCCTCTGCGTGGGTTTGAACTACAAGGACCATGCCAACGACGCCAGCACGGCCGTCTTTCCCGTTCTCTTCCCCAAGTACACATCCACCCTCATCGGACCCGCCGACGACATCATCCTGCCCCCGGAATCCACCCAGGTCGACTTCGAAGGGGAACTTGCCGTCATCATCGGCAAGACAGGCCGCCGCATCGCCGAACAGGACGCCATGGACCACGTCCTTGGCTATTGCGTCTCCAACGACGTCACCATGCGCGACTACCAAAACAAGTCCCACCAATGGTTGCAGGGCAAGGTCTGGGACAACACCACCCCGATAGGCCCCTACATCGTCACCCCGGCAGAAACCGAGGTGAGCAAGGCAGGCATCAGCACAACCCTGAACGGGAAAGTGGTACAAAAATCTGATCTCTCCCACCTGATCTTCAGCATCCCAACACTCATCGCCACCATCTCCGAATTCACCACACTGGAGCCAGGGGACGTCATCCTCACCGGCACACCATCCGGAGTGGGATACCGCCGAGACCCCCAACTGTTCCTCAAGGACGGCGACACCATCACTGTGGCCGTGGAAGGAGTCGGCAGCATCACCAACAACGTGAGGGCGGAAGTCTAGAATTCCCCCATGGCCGTATACCTCGATCCGCCGCTCTGGCCAGCCCACGGAACCCACTTTTCACACCTGATCTCGGACACCTCCCTCGACGAGCTGCACCGCTTCGCGGCGGCCGCCGGCATTCCGGAGCGGGCGTTCGACGGCGACCATTACGACGTCTCCGAGGCCAGGTACAACGCCCTCGTGGAGGCCGGTGCCATCCCCGTTGAGGCAAGGATCCTGGTCCGCAAGCTGATTGCCTGCGGGCTCCGCATCCCTGCCCGCCAGCGCGGCAAGGCCCTCAAGGTGCCGCTGCTGAACCGCTGGAACGCCGTGCTGCCCGGCCACGACGCCCTGTTCCTGGACCTGCTGGACCGGTGGGGCGAGGAACACCGGAAGTACCACGGCCGTACCCACCTGCTGTCCGTCCTGGAGGCCCTGGACCTGCTCACCGAGCCGGCCGGCCCGCCACGCACCGTGGTTCTCGCCGCCTGGTTCCACGACGCCGTCTACCGCGGGATCGCCGGACAGGACGAGGAGGAATCGGCGCGGCTGGCCGAGGACAGGCTCCTGCACGCCGGACTGTCCCAGGATGAGGCGTACGAGGTGGGGCGGCTGGTCCGGCTCACTGCCGACCACCGTCCGGAACCGGGGGACGACGACGGTGCCCTCCTCTGCGACGCGGACCTGTCGGTTCTCGGCGGCGAACCCAAGGCGTACGGCCGCTACCTCAGCGCCGTCCGGGAAGACTTCGCGCACATCGGCGACGCCGACTTCGCGGCGGGACGCGCCGCCGTCGTGCGTCACCTGCTGGAGCTGGACCCGCTGTTCAACACGGCCCGCGGCCGTGAGCTCTGGCTTGACTCCGCCCGGCGAAACCTGGCGGGCGAGCTCGCGTGAGCGAGGTTCAGGCCGCGCACCGGCAACTGCCGTTTACGGTCCGCTTTGAATGGGGGCTCGATGGCGCCATGGCCGTGGCGCCAGGAGCCGAACTGGCCGTGGTGGTGGATGTCCTGTGTTTCACCACGTGCGTGAGCGTCGCCGTGGACCGCGGCGCCAATGTGTTCCCCTACCGCTGGAAGGACGGCACCGCCGCTGATTTCGCCGCGGCGCAGGACGCGGTCCTCGCCGGCCGGCGCGGCGGGAGCGGGGTGAGCCTCTCCCCTGCCAGCCTGCGCTCCGCGCCGGCTCTGGACAGGGTGGTGCTTCCCTCGCCCAACGGCTCCGCGCTGGCCCACTCCCTGGCGGGAACAGTACCGCGGGTGGCCGCGGTATGCCTCCGCAACGCCCGCGCGACCGCCGAGTGGGCGGCCCGGAACCTTCCGCCCGCAGCGGTGATCGCCGTCATCGCGGCCGGGGAAAAGTGGCCCGACGGCGGGCTCCGGCCCGCGCTGGAGGACCAGTTGGGAGCGGGGGCCTTCCTGGCCGCGCTGCCAGAGCACCGCCGGAGCGGGTTCTCCCCGGAGGCGCAGTGGGCGATGGACGCGTTCATGGCTGCGGAGCCACGGCTTGGTGGCACGCTTCTGGAGTCCTCCAGCGGACGGGAGCTCGTTTTCGGCGGCTACCAGGAGGACGTGGAAATCGCAGCGGAACTCAACGGAAGCGCCGCCGTCGCGCTTCTCGACGGCGGCGCTTTCCGCCGGGCCTAGCGGTAGCTGGTGACGAACGGCCGGTCGGAGGGCACAATCTGCTTGCCGAGCGGCATCAGCGAAACCGGGATGAGCTTCAGGTTGGCGATGGCCAGCGGGATCCCGACGATGGTGATGGCCATGGCGAACGCGGTCACCACGTGGCCGATCGCGATCCAGATGCCCGCGACCACCAACCAGATGACGTTGCCCAGCAGCGAGAACACGCCGTTGCCGCCCGGCTTGTCCACCACCATGCGGCCGAAGGGCCACAGCGTGTAGGACGCAATCCGGAAGGACGCGATGCCCCAGGGGATGGTCACGATGAGCAGGCAGCAGATGATCCCCGCGAAGAAGTACCCGAGCGCCAGCCAGAGCCCGCCGCAGACCAGCCAAATGATGTTGAGCAATGTCTTCATACAGCCATTGTCCACCGAGGGCGAGTGATCGGAAGTAGGGGACTGCCCTGACCGGGCCCTGAATTCCGGGCCACGCTGCTTCAGCCGATGATCGGCCGCTCTTCGGGCAGGTGGTAGAGCCGCGGATGCGCAGACAGTGCAAGGGCAGAGGCCACAGTGATGGTCCCGATCCGGCCGATGAACATCAGCGCCATCAGGACCCACTCCGCGCTGGCCGGCAGGTGGTAGGTGATGCCGGTGCTCACCCCCACTGTGGCGAAGGCGGAAATGGATTCGAAGAGCACCTTTTCGAGGCTGTAGTCGGTGAACATCAGGAGCAGGAGCGTTCCCGCGATGACCGCGGCAACCCCCAGCAAGGCAACGGAAAGCGCCTGGCGCTGTGCCGAGGAACTGATGGACCGGTGGGCGATGGTGACCTGCTCACGGCCCCGCACCTCGTTCCAGATGGCGAATCCCAGGATCAGGAAGGTGGTGATCTTGATACCGCCCGCGGTCCCGGCGCTCCCGCCGCCGATGAACATGAGGATGTTGGTGACCATCAGGGTTTCCGGCGTGGCGGCCCCGTAGTCGATGCTGTTGAAGCCCGCGGTGCGCGGAAACACGCTGCCGGCCAGTGCGCCGAGGAACTTTCCGCCGGTGCTGAGCGACCCCAGGGTTTCGGGCCGGTTCCATTCGAAGGCGGCGAAGAGCACGAAGCCGGCGGCGAGCAGCATGAGGGTGCCGTAGACGGTCAGCCGCACGTGGACCGTCCACTCCTTGAACCGGAACCCGTCCCCCATCAAGGCGATGATGACCGGGAAACCCAGGCCGCCGGCCACCACTGCCGCGCAGATGGGGATGATGATCCACGGGTCTTCAGCGAGCCCGACGAGGTTGTCGCTGTAGAGCGAAAAGCCTGCGTTGTTGAAAGCGGATACTGCGTGGAAGATGCCGTGCCACAGTGCCGTGGCCGGGTTGGCGTCATACCCGAACCAGAACCGGAGCGTCAGGACCGCCGCCGTGCTGCCCTCGATGGTTGCCATGATTTTGGCGACCCGCACCAGCACGGACCGGACATCGCCGAAGTTCAAGGTGTGGGTTTCGGACTGCGCCACGAGCTGCCCGCGGAGGCCCAGGTTCTTGCGGACCAGCAGTGCGAGCAGGGTTGCCAGCGTCATGATGCCGAAGCCGCCCACCTGGATCAGCCCGAGGATGACTGCCTGGCCCAAGGGCGTCCAGAACGTGGCCGTGTCCACAGTGATCAGCCCTGTCACGCAGACGGCGGAAACCGAGGTGAACAGGGCGGGCATCGCTGTGTCGGAGTCGGTGGGGTAATGCGAGGCGGGAAGCAGGAGCAGCCCGGCTCCCAGCATGATTACGGCAAGGAATGCCACCGGCACCGACCTGACCGGGTGCAGGAGCAGGCGCCTGATGCGGCTGTCCCCGGGCCGGATGTCCGTGCCCGCTTTTGCCGACCCTCTCAGCGGTACCGCCATTGGAAAATCCTCTCATCGGCGGGCATGCGAAGGGCTTCAGGCGCCGTGCCTCTATAACGTGCCTGTTGTTCGACGCATCACGGAGCGTAGCACCGTGCGATTCCGGCTTAACCCGGTCTTTACGAAATCCTTACGCTGCCCGCTCACGGCGTCACGGCGGCCCGGGCGCATACTGTTGGCAGCGTCCCGGCGAAGGGCTAACGTCACAGCAAGGGACGGTCCGCACAAGGAGGCGCAGCGTGACTATTGTTGACAATGCCGTCTATGTGAATGGCCGCCGGACCACCGACCCGGAAGGGCTCGAGGAGACCTACTTCCTGCTGCGGCAGCGTGAGGGGATGGCCTGGATCGGGCTGTACCGGCCGGACTCGCAGGAACTGCGTTCCGTGGCAGACGAGTTCGAACTCAGCCACCTGGCGGTGGAGGACGCCCTGACCGGGCACCAGCGGGCCAAACTTGAGCACTACGGCGAAACCCTGTTTCTGGTGCTGCGCCCGGCGCGCTATCTCGACGACGTCGAAAAGGTCGAGTTTGGCGAAATCCACGTCTTCGTGGGTACTGACTTTGTGGTCACCGTCCGCCATGCCGAGTCACCGGACCTTGCCCGCGTCCGCCGCAGGATGGAATCGGAGCCCGAGTTCCTGGCGCTGGGACCCGACGCCGTGCTGTACGCCATCCTGGACCAGGTGGTGGATGAATACGAGCCGGTGGCCGCCGGGCTGGAAAACGACATCGACGAAATCGAGGATGACCTCTTCGGCGGCGACCCCGACGTGTCACGCCGGATCTATGAGCTCTCGCGCCAGGTCATCATGTTCCAGCGCGGAACCAGTCCCCTTGCAGGGATCCTGCAGGCCCTGCTCACCGGCACACCCGAGCACCGGCCCGGCCCCGAACTGCAGGACCACCTGCGCGACGTCCTGGACCACGTCCTGCGGCTTGGCGAGCGGACCGCTTCCTTCAGGGCCCTGCTGCAGAACGCGCTCACGGTCAACGCGGCGCTGGTTGCACAGCGGCAGAACGATGAAATGCGGCGCCTGACGGAATCCAGCTTCGCGCAGAGCGAGCAGGTCAAACGGATCTCCTCGTGGGCTGCCATCCTCTTCGCCCCGACCCTGGTAGGCACCATTTACGGGATGAATTTCCGCACCATGCCTGAGCTGGACTGGGTCTTTGGCTACCCTATGGCGCTGGGCCTGATGGCGGTCATGGGCGTGATCCTCTACGCGGCCTTCCGGCACAACAAATGGATCTGACGGCGCTCCGGGCGGCCCTGGCTCAAACAGCTAACCGGGCCCGCGTGCCGGGAATGTCCCTGGCGGTCGTGTCACGGGACCGCGTGCTGTATTCCGGCGCGACCGGGTATGCGGACGTGTATGCCCTGACGCCGGCAACCGCGGACACGGTCTATCCATGGTTTTCGATGACCAAGCCGGTGACAGCCACTGCCGCCCTGCGGCTATCCGACCAGGGGCTCCTGGACCTGCACGCACCTGTGCATGAATACCTGCCCTGGCTGCGCGCCCCCGGCCCTGCCCAGCCCACCGTGTGGCAGCTGCTCAGCCATTCGGCGGGGCTGGGCAATCCGCTGCCCGTGAAATGGATCCACCCCGCGGGCGCAACGGGGCCGGACCAGGAACAGATGCTGCGGCAACTGATGGCCAGGCGCAGGCCGTTCCGCTACCGGGTGGGAGGCACCGGACACTACTCCAACGTCGGCTACCTTGTGGCGGCGCAGATCATCAGCCAGGTCTCCGGCGAGCCGTTCACAAGCTATGTCCAACGCGAGATCCTCACCCCGCTGGGGATGGATTCAACCGGTTTCTCGTATCCGCCAGGGCGTCAGGCGGCCACGGGTTATGTCCGGCTCCCACGCCCGCTCGCACCGGTGCTGGCGCGGATCCTCCCGCCGGGGACTCTGGGCCCACGGCACGGCGACTACTCGTCACTGAACCCGTTCCTGGTTGACGGCGCGGGCTACGGCGGCCTGGTGGGAACAGTACTGGACGCGGCCGAGTTTGCCCGGATGCACCTCAATGACGGGCTGGCCGCCGGCCCCGGAACCACGGCTCTCGGAACCACGGTGTCCGGGGCTGCCGGCAGGGCGGGCGGGAGCCGCATTCTGCAGGAATCCACGGCCCGGGCAATGCGCCAAATCCATGTCCCGGGAAAGGGGTTTGACCACTCCGCAGGCTGGTTCCGGAAGCACACCCGCGGGCCCCACGGGTCCTACGTGGAGCACTTCGGCACCGGGCTGGGGTTTTGGAACATCATGCGCCTCTACCCGGAACGGGGCAGGGCAGTCGTGCTCATGTCCAACGGCTCCACGAGCTACGACTACGCCGCCTTGTTTTCCCTGATCCTCCGGATGCCCTGGACCTGAGCCGCCGCGGCCGCCCGGCTGGCGCCGCGCCCCGTGGCCGGTCCTTCCGGTCTAGCTCTGCTTGACCAGGGCCGCCTCCACGTTGATCTTGACCTTGTCACTTACCAGCAGCCCGCCGGCTTCGAGGGCCGCGTTCCAGGTCAGTCCGAACTCCTTGCGGCTGATTTCGGCCTCGGCACTGAATCCCGCCCGGGTGGCCCCGAACGGATCAACCGCCACGCCGGTGAACTCCACTTCGAGTTCCACGGGCTTGGTGATGCCGCGGATGGTGAGGTCGCCGGTGACGGTGTAGTCCTCGCCGTCGCCTTCGATGCCCGTGGCCCGGAAAGTCATCTCGGGATACTGCTCGACGTCGAAGAAGTCCGCTCCGCGTACATGGGCATCACGGTTGGCATCGCCGGAGTCGAAGCTCGCCGTCTTGACGGTGGCGTGCAGGCTGGAGGCTGCCAGGGACGTTCCCACGTGCGCCTCCGCCGAGGCGTCGGTGAAGCGGCCGCGGACTTTGCTGATGCCGGCATGGCGGACCGTGAACCCGATTTCGCTGTGGGACATGTCGAGGGTCCAAATGCCGGGGGTAATACCTTGGGGCAGAGTCACAACGGGTCTCCTTTGACTCGGTTGGCGGGCGTGGCCCGCCGGGTTCTTCGGGGTGCTCCCCAGCTGAATGCTAGCGAAGACCCCTACCCACGGCTAGCCTCCGCGCCCGGCACCTCAGCCGGGGCTGTAGCCGCAGACGCAGCCCATTTAGGCTGCCAGCCGATGGCGGGGGCAATGTGGCGGGCAATGGTGCCCAGCAGCTTGGCGTTGAAGTCCACGCCCAGCTGGTTCGGGACAGTGAGGAGCAGCGTGTCGGCAGCCTGCACCGCGGCGTCTGCCGCAAGTTCCTCGGCGATCGCCTCAGGCTCGCCCACGTAGCTCTTTCCGAACCGTGCCACCAGGCCGTCGATGATGCCCACCTGGTCCCGCCTTTCCCGCAGGGCGCTGAGGCCGAAGTACCGGCGGTCCTCGTCGTCGACGATGGGCAGGACGCTGCGGCTGACCGATACCCGCGGCGTGTGCTGGTGGCCTGCGCCGGCCCAGGCATCACGGAACATGCTGATCTGCTCCGCCTGCAGCTCGTCGAAGGGCACACCTGTGTCTTCGGTCAGGAGCGTGGAACTCATCAGGTTCATCCCCTGTTCCGCGGTCCACACGGCGGTGGCGCGGGATCCGGCGCCCCACCAGATCCGGCGGGCAAGATCCGGCGAGTTCGGCTGCACCGGAAGCCTGCCGGGTCCGCCGCCATAGCGTGGATCGGATTCGGCCACCCCGGCGCCGGTGATGGCATGGCGGAACACTGCGGTGTGTCGGCGCGCCATGTCAGCGGGGCTCTCGCCGTCGGCCGGAACATGGCCGAACACCGCTGCTCCGTCCCGGGCAGGTTCGGGTGAACCGCGGCTGACCCCGAGCTGCAGCCTCCCGCCGCTGATCAGGTCCGTGGCGGACGCTTCCTCGGCCATGTACAGCGGGTTCTCGTACCGCATGTCGATGACGCCGGTGCCCATTTCGATCCGGCTGGTGCGGGCGGCGATGGCGGCCAGCAGGGGGAACGGGGAGGCCTGCTGGCGGGCAAAGTGGTGCACCCGGAAGAAGGCGCCGTCGATCCCCAGTTCCTCAGCTGCCACGGCGAGGTCGATGCCCTGCAGCAGCGCATCCCGGGCGGTGCGGGTACGGGACCCCTCAACGTTGCCCCAGTGGCCGAAGGAAAGAAATCCGATGCGCTTCATGACTGCGGCAACAAGAACCGTGCGCCATCCATTCCGGCTGACGCCGTGTACCCCAGCGGAAGGGTGCTAAGCCTTCGCCGCCAGCACGAACGCCCGGATCTTCGCCAGGTCCTTTACCCCGCGCGAGCTTTCGACGCCGGAGGAGACATCCACTCCCCACGCACCGGCTTCCTTCGCGGCCAGGGCGACGTTAGCGGGGTCCAGGCCCCCTGCCAGCAGCCAGTTCCGGCCGGCCAGCCCCTTGGCCTGCACCGAGGCGTAGTCCCAGGCCTCCCCGGAGCCCGGAACAGCAGCGTCGATCAGCAGCAGTTCCTCGCCCCAGCTGCCGAATGCTTCCGGTGAGGCACCCATGGTGACGGCCCTGATCACCTTCATGCCGGCGTCGTGCGCTGCTTCGACGTCCTGCGGGGTGCGGTCCCCATGGAGTTGGATCCAGTCCAGGCCGGCGTCGCGGGCGAGCGCGATGGCGTCCGCCACCGGCTCGTGCCGGAACACGCCCACAGCCGGGGTGCCGGCCGGAACGTCGGCCAGAAGCTCCCGCGCGCGGGCGGGCGTGACCTCGCGCGGACTCCTGGTCAGGACAAAGCCGACGGCGTCCGCACCGGCGCCGGCCGCTTCCCGGACCGACTCCGGCGTACTCAACCCGCACACCTTGACGAACATCCCTGGCTCCTCCTGCCGTAATTCCTCCACCTGACGTTAGCAAGTCCGCGAAACCCCCACCGACACCCCTTCACCGGCGTCCCTGCCGACGCCGCCCGGCCCCCGGCCGCTAGGCTGGTCGGATGGAGATCATCCGCTATGCCGAACTCAGGGCCGAACCGTGGCGCAACAAGGGCGGGGTCACCCGCGAACTGGCCAGCCATCCGAAAGCTGCTTCCTCACAGGACGGCGTGTGGGACTGGCGGGTGAGCATCGCCGAGGTGTCCAAGGCCGGCGAGTTCTCCGCTTTTCCCGGCATGGACCGCGTGCTGACCGTCATCGAAGGCGAACTCCTCCTGCTGACGGTTGACGGCGCCGAACACCCGCTGGAGAAGTACCGGCCCTTCCGTTTTTCCGGTGATGCGGACGCAGCCGGCGCACTGCCCACAGGCGACATCCGCGACCTCAACGTGATTACCCGGAACGGGGCGTTCAAGGGGTACACGTCCATCATCGAACTCTCCAAGAAGCGCGCCCACCCCGTCTTCGAAGGCCAGCTGGGCATCCTGCTGCAGGGCCAGGCCACCGTCACCCCCGGCACCGCCGGCGGCGGGGACACCCCGGGCGACGGCGAAGCACCCGAAACAGCCCCGGCTGCCGGCGAGCCGGAGACGCTGGGCCGCTATGACGCCGTCGTCGGCTCCGACTCCGGCACCCCGGAAATCCTGGGCCGGGGCTTCCTGGCAGTCGTGTCTATAGACCGCGTTACCGGCTAGGCCGCATTACACGCTGGCGGCGGACGGCTGCAGGTCCTCCCGCTGTGCCGGCCGCCCGTTCGGGGCGAGCGCAGCGGCGATCACCACCGAGCTGGCCGAGGCCCAGGCCTGCGGACGGCAGCTCGCCGGGAACGGCACGGGGGTGCGCATGGTGTCCGAGCCGTGGCCGCCAAAGAGCTCCGGCAGCCGCCAGTCGTTGGCTTCGGCCACGTGCAGCAGCCCGGCGGCGAGCTGCGCTGCCTCATCCGGGAAGCCGTCCGCCAGCATGCCGCTGATGATCAGGGCCGTGTCATGACTCCAGACAGCACCCGCGTGGTACCGGGTGGGCCAGTAGCCGCCGTTGGTGGTGGACAGGGTCCGTACGCCGTAGCCGGAGAACATGGTGGGGTCCATGACGCGGCGCACCACGATCCGCTGCTCCTCCTCATTGAGGATTCCGGTTCCGAGCAGGTGGCCCATGTTGGAGGTCACGCCATCCACCGGGCGCTTGTCCGCATCCAGGGCGAGCGCCGGGTAGGGACCCAGTTCGTCCTCGCACCAGAACTGCGCCCGGAAGCGCTCGGCCATGCCTGCCGCGTAGTCGCGCCATTCCTGTGCCCCGGGGCGTCCGAAGGCGTCCAGGATCTCGGCGCCCACCACGGCGGCCTCGTAGGCGTAGGCCTGGACCTCGGCGAGCGCAATCGGCCCCTTCGCCAGAGAACCGTCGTGCCAGCGGATGGCGTCGCCGGAGTCCTTCCAGCCCTGGTTCACCAGGCCCTGGCCGGAGGCGTCAAGGTATTCCAGGAAGCCGTCCCCGTCCAGGTCGCCATGGTCCCTGAGCCATTCGAGGGCGTCCTGGAGGTTGGGCAGGAGTTCCTCCACCTCGGCATCCGGCATGCCGGCTTTCCAGGCGTCGTGCAGGAGGCAGATCCACAGCGGCGTGGCGTCAATGGTCCCGTAATACACCGGCGGCAGGCGCAGGGCCTGCCCGCTCTCGGCCATGGTCAGGACGGTCCGGCGGACCTCGTGCAGGATCTTGCCGGGCTGGACGGCCGTGGTGTGGTCCGTCTCCGTGCCCTGCCGGCCGGCGAGCGCGCGGAGCGTTCCGCCGGCAATGGCCGTGTTGATGGGCAGCAGCATGCGCGCCGCAATGATGGAATCACGGCCGAACATGGTGAAGAACCACGGGGCGCCGGCCGCCAGGAACGTGTCATGCGGATGCGAGTAGTGCGCCAGGCGCAGGCTGTTGAGGTCGCTGACGGACCGTTCCAGGAGCCTGCTGAGCCGGGGGTCGTTTGAGGCCGGAGCAACGATGGGGTCCCCGTCCGCGGCGAGCATCGGGGAATCCTCGTCCGTCAGGTCCACCGCCCAGGCCAGCTCCACGGGCACTCCGGGAAGCACCTCCACGGCCCAGTCGATGGTCACCGTGCTGCCATGGATGCTGACGGTTCCGTTGCCCGCCGTGAGTGCCAGGGTGGTGTCCTTGTCCCGCCAGGACCAGGTGGTCCCCTGCGGCTCCACCGGGGCGCCGCCACGCGCGCCCTGCTTGATGGTCTCCATCGTGGTGTTGTCCGTGCCAAGGGTCAGACGGACAGTCAGCGACACCGGCTCCCGCATGGCCGATTCAAGGCGCAACGTCTCAGCCACCCGGCCGGAGCAACCGGTGAGGGTTTCGGTGTCCCCGCCGGACCGGACCCTGCCGGAATCTGCCGTGCGCGTGCGCACCAGGGAGAGCAGGGGGTCCGCTACTTCGGCGTCGGCACGCACAAAATAGATGTAGTCGGTTTCCTTGGAGGAACGCAACTGCGTGGACACCCACTCCGGTTCCCGCCCGTCCACCGTGAGGACGGCGGTGTTGAGCACGCGGTCATCGCCGCAGTAGATCCCCTGCGCGCCGGCGTGGCGGATCTGGCCATGGGCGTCTGACCATGCCTGGATGGGGGCGCTGAAAACGCCGGAAAGATTGTGCAGGTATGGCTGTTCAGAGGCCACGGTGAAACAACTCCTGTGCTGCTGGATGTGGGTGCGGAGGATGGTGTCCCGCAGTACCGGGCGTGAACCTGGGCGCGGAAATTTGATCGATCAAATTTGTGCGGTTAAATCGTCTCACACGTTAGTCTGTGAGGGAAAAGTCCACCATGCTGCGGCCTTGCCGGGACGCCCGCCGACCACTGTCCGGGCGGACCTGCACCCAGTACCCGCGTCCCAAGGAGCCCCGTTTGCCCCGGCCCACCCTCGCCAGCCTGGCCGGCGAACTTGCCGTGTCGCGGCAGACCATCTCCAACGTGCTGAACGCCCCGCACAAGGTCAAGCCCGCCACCCGGGAACGCGTCCAGGCCGCCATCGCCGCGGCCGGCTACCGGCCCAGCGCCGCCGCCCGCCAACTGCGCACCCAGCGTTCCATGAACTTCGGCATGCGGCTCCTTCCCGCCACGGACGGCATCAACGGCGCCGTCCTGGACCGGTTCCTGCACGCGCTCACGGAAGCAGCCCAGTCGGCCGGCTACCGGCTCACGCTCTTCTGCGCCGACTCGGACCGGGACGAAATCCGCCAGTACGAACAACTTCTGGACGTCGCCGGGCTGGACGGATTCATCCTCACCTCCAGCACCCCCGACGACCCCCGGACCCGGTGGCTGCAGGAACGCGGCACGCCTTTCGCCGTTTTCGGCAGGCCCTGGGATGCCGCCGGGCACCCCGCAGCGGCGGACCACCCCTGGGTGGACGTGGACGGGGCCGCCGGAACGGAAGAGGCCGTGAGGATGCTGCTGGCGCAGGGCCACTCGCGGATCGGATTCCTGGGCTGGTACACGGGCGATCCGGTGGGTGCGGACCGCCGCCACGGCTGGGAGCGCGCCATGACCGAGGCAGGACGGGGCTCGGATGTGCCGGCCCTCAGCGTGGAAACGGAGGACACCGTTGCCGGCGGCGCGTCCGGAGCAGCACTACTGGCATCAAGGGGAGCCACCGCCGTCGTCTGTTCCAGCGACTCCCTGGCGCTGGGTGCCGCGGAGACGCTGCGGGAATCACGGCTTGGCAGTTCCGGCTCCGGGCTGCCTGCCGGCCGGCCCGCCGTCGTGGGCTTTGACAACACTCCCGTGGCTGCCGCCCTGGGACTGTCCAGCGTCGCCCAGCCCGTGGAGGAGGCAGCGCGCCACATTATCCGTGTCCTGGCTGACGAGCTGGCCGGAACCGGCCCCGTTGCCGGAACGGGCGCCGCCCGAACCGGGGGCGGTTCCGTCCCTGCAGACCCCAGCCCGCCGAAAAGGCAGCTCCTCCTTGCACCGCGGGTGGTGGAACGGATTCCGCTGCCGCTGGCGGCAACCGGCACCAGCTAGCGTGCAGCTAAGACACCGGCCTGCGAAGCCCCGGTGAGCTTGGCCACCAACGGTGGCCGCCCGCCGTCGGGCGTTGCTACGCTGGGACCAAGGTTCCCGTCCGGAGCCTCCGGACGACGGTTCAGTACCCGGCACGCGACAAGACTGGCCAAAGGATCTGTCATGTCGTGGTTAATCCTCATTTTCTCCGGCGCCCTCGAGGCCGTCTGGGCCGCAGCGCTGCACCGGACGTCCCAGGCCAAAGGCCGCCGGCGTGTGCTGCCCGCGGCGGTCTTCCTGGTTTCCGTCATCGCCAGCACCGGCGGCCTCGCCATCGCTATGCAGTCCATCCCCACAGGCACTGCCTACGCGGTGTGGGTGGGTGTCGGCGTAGTGCTGACCTCCGCTTACGCGATGGTCACCAAAGTGGAACGCGCGACGGCGGCGCGGCTGCTGCTGCTCGCCGGCATCGCGGCGTCCGTGGTGGGCCTGAAGGTGGTGGCGTAATGACCAGGAATGCCATTGCGTGGCTGGTCCTGCTCGCTTCCGCCGTGCTGGAGGCCGTCTGGGCCACGGCACTGGGATTGTCCGACGGCTTCTCCCAGGCACTGCCCACTGCTGTCTTTGCCGTCACCGCAACTCTGAGCATGGCGGGGCTGGGGATCGCCGTGAAATCGATCCCGCTCGGGACCGCCTACGCCGTGTGGGTGGGCATCGGCGCCGCGCTGACAGTGGGCTGGGCCATGGCCACCGGTGTCGAGCCTGCCAGCCCGCTCAAGCTGCTGTTCATCGCCGGGATCGTTGGCTGCGCGGCGGGGTTGAAGATTCTGCCACAGGACCGGTAGAGCCGCGCACCACCAGGTCGGACGCCAGGACCACCGGCGAGCGCGTGGAGTGTTCGCCGGCAATGTCGGCCGCCAGGGCGTGGACGGCGGCGTGCGCGATGGCCGCGACAGGCTGCCGGAGCGTGGTCAGCGGCGGGTTGGTCAGGGCCATCAGCGGGGAGTCATCGAAACCGACGATGGACACGTCCTCCGGGACTCGCAGCCCCCTTGCCTGGGCCGCCCGGATGGCGCCGAGTGCCATGACGTCGGAGGCGCACACAATCGCCGTGTGGCCGGAGTCCAGGAGCTCATTCGCCGCGCTCTGCCCGCCTTCCACTGTGAACATGCTGGTGGCCGTATGTGGTTCCGGGTCCTCGATGTCCAGGTACTCGGCGAGGGCGGAGCGGAATCCGGCCAGCTTCTGCCTGCTGGGGATGAAGCGGTGCGGGCCGATGGCCAGCCCCACCTTCCGATGCCCCAGGCTGGCGAGGTGCTGCACCGCGGTGCAGATTGCCGCGGCGTCGTCATTGGACACGGAAGCGGCCGCCAGTTCCGGGCGGGCACCGTTGACCAGGACGAAGGGGATGCCGCGGCCGCGCAGCCGGTGGTAGCGCTCCAGGCTGGCCTGGCCGTCGGCGTGTGAACTGCAGATGAAAATGATTCCGGACGCTTCCTGCGCCACAAGCATCTCGATGTACTCATCTTCTGAACGTCCCCCGCCCGGCAACGCACAGAGAATCGGGATGAAGTCCTCCTGGGACAGGAGCGATACGACGGTCTGCGCAATTGCCGGAAAGATCGGATTGGTCAAGTCCGGGACGATAATCCCCACCTGGCCCCGGGTGGTGCTCCGCGCACGGTCCGGGCGCTCGTAGCCAAGGTCGTCCATCGCGGCGAGAACCGCCTGCCGCACCTCACGCGAAACGCCTTTCCGGCCGTTGACCACGCGGGACACGGTGGCGATGCTGACGCCCACCTTCCGGGCGAGGTCCTCCAGCTTGGGTCGCTCCGGGGCGTCAGGGTCTGCGCGGCCCGCTGTCGTGCTCATAAGGCTCCTTCACCGGAACAGCCGTCCGGAAGTCATGGTGCTCCCAGTCTACGTAAACAGCACGCCGCATCTCATGAAAACAGAACGTAAAATTTTCGGTAAATGGTTGACGTGCATCACAACAGCTACCTAGGCTCATCGGTATCCCCGCTCACCGCTGATGCCGTTCTGGGGCATTGCCAAGGAAGGTCTCCCATGATTCGCCACTCCCGCCTGCCCGGGTCCCCGCCCGCCCTCAACAGGAAGCTCCTGGCTGCGCTGGCCGCAGCCTGCGTCACTCCCCTCACCCTGGGCGGCCTCGCCCTCCCCGCTTTTGCGGACCACACCGCCACTCCCGGCACGGTGGCCCTCGTAGGATCACTGCAGTCCGAAATCGGCTGCCCGGGCGACTGGCAGCCGGAGTGCACCGCCAGCAGGCTGCTGCCGGTCGAGGGATCTGCAACCCTGTACCGGGCCACCTTCGATGTCCCGCCCGGCACCTACGCCATGAAGGTCGCCCTCAACAATTCATGGGACGAAAACTACGGGGCCGGAGGAGTGGCGGGCGGCGGCGACATCGCGCTCACCGCGCCGGGAGGACCGGTGACGTTCACCTACGACCACGCCAGCCACACCCTCACGGACGACGTGCCGGACGCGCTCGGAGCCGAGGCCGGGGCGCACTGGCTGACGGCGGACACCATCGCATGGAAGGCCCCCGCGGCCGAGGGGACGAGCTACCGGCTCTACAGCGCTCCCGACGGCGGCCTGGCAGTTGCGGACGGACAGGTCACCGGCGGTTCCTCCCTTCCGCTCGAGCTCAACGCCAAAGGGTTGGATGCAGGCCTTGCGGCCAAGTATCCGCACCTGGCGGCCCTTGCCTCCCTCCGACTGACGGAAGCTGATGCGCGCCAGGCCAAGGAACTGTTGAAAGGCCAACTGCTGGTGGCCGCGATCGGCCCCGACGGCAAGGTCACAGCCGCCACCGGGGTCCAGGTTCCCGGCGTCCTGGACTCGCTCTACCCCGGAGCCGCAGAGCGGCAACTCGGACTGACCTGGAAGGGCAAGCGCCCGGAGCTTTCGCTGTGGGCCCCCACGGCCCGCAGCGTCACCCTCCGCACCTACGCGTCCGGCTCAGGCGGCGAACCAGTGGCCACCACGGCCATGAAACCCGGCAAGGACGGCGTATGGTCCGTTACCGGGGACAAGGACTGGAACGGCGCCTACTACCTGTACGAAGTGGAGGTGTTCGTCCCGGAAACCGGCAAAGTTGAGCGGAACCTCGTCACGGACCCCTACAGCGTGGGCCTTTCCGCCAACTCCGAACGCAGCCTGTTCGTGGATGTGGATGACAAGTCGCTGGCACCGGCCGGCTGGGCCAGACTCCAGAAGCCCGCGCTCAGCAAGCCGGAGGACCTTTCCCTCTACGAACTGCACGTGCGCGACTTTTCCATCAGCGACGAATCCGTTCCTGCCGAGCACCGCGGCACCTACAAGGCGTTCACGGACACCGGCAGCAACGGCATGAAGCGCATGCAGGAACTGGTGGACGCCGGGATGAACGCGGTCCACCTGCTGCCCGTCAACGACATCGGCACCATCGAGGAACGCCGCAGCGAACAGCGCGAACCGATCTGCGACCTGGCCGCCCTTCCCGCCGACTCAGAGGAACAGCAGGCCTGCGTGGCCGGGACTGCCGCCAAGGACGGTTTCAACTGGGGTTACGATCCCCTGCACTACACAACGCCGGAAGGCTCCTACGCCACCAACCCTGACGGACCCACCAGGATCACTGAATTCCGCGGGATGGTGGCCGCCCTGAACACCACGGGCGCACGGGTCATCCAGGACGTCGTCTACAACCACACCTCCAGCGCAGGACAGTCCGGGAGCAACAACCTCGACCGGATTGTCCCGGGCTACTACCACCGCCTGAACGCCGCCACCGGATCCCTGGAGACGTCCACGTGCTGCGCCAACACGGCCACCGAGAACGCCATGATGGGCAAACTCATGGTCGACTCGCTGATCACCCTGGCCAGGACCTACAAACTGGACGGGTTCCGTTTCGACCTCATGGGGCACCACTCAAAGCAGAACATGCTGGACGTCAGGGCTGCCCTGGACAAGCTGACCCTGCCCAAAGACGGCGTGGACGGCAAGAACATCGCCCTGTACGGCGAGGGTTGGAACTTCGGCGAGGTGGCCAACAATGCCAGGTTCGTGCAGGCCACCCAGGCGAACATGGCCGGGACCGGCATCGGCACGTTCAACGACCGCCTGCGCGACGCCGTCCGCGGCGGAGGCCCGTTCGACCCCGATCCGCGCGTCCAGGGGTTCGCTTCCGGACTGTTCACGGATCCCAACGATTCCCCGGCCAACGGCACGCCCGAACAGCAGAAGGCCGCCCTCCTCCTCGCACAGGACCTGGTGAAGGTGGGCCTGACCGGCAACCTGAAGGACTACTCCTTCATTGACCGCACCGGCGCCGCCGTCAAGGGTTCGGACGTACCCTACAACGGCGCCCCGGCGGGGTACACAAGCGATCCCCAGGAGGCCATCACCTACGTGGAGGCCCACGACAACGAGACGCTGTTCGACGCCCTCGCCTTGAAACTGCCGCAGGACACGCCCATGGCCGACCGCACCCGGATGCAGACCCTCGCGCTCAGCACCACGGCCTTCGGCCAGGGCATCTCCTTCTGGCACGCCGGAGGCGAGTCACTGCGCAGCAAGTCACTGGACCGCAACAGCTACGATTCCGGTGACTGGTTCAACGTCCTGGACCACACGGATACCACCAACGGTTTCGGCCGCGGCCTGCCGCCCAAGGCTGACAACGAGGACAAGTACGGCTACATGCGCCCGCTGCTGGCAGATCCGGCCCAGAAGCCGGCTTCCGCGCACATCGCAGAAGCCCGTCAACGGGCCGAGGAACTGCTGCAGATCCGCAAGAGCACGCCGTTGTTCCACCTGGGCGACGCCGGACTGGTCCAGCAGAAGGTGTCCTTCCCGGGAGGCGGCCCGGAACAAACCCCGGGCGTCGTGGTGATGCGCATTGACGATTCAGCCGGGACGGACGTGGACCCGAACCTGCGCGGACTCGTCGTGGTGTTCAATGCCTCGGATGAGGCCACGAGCCAGACCGTGTCCGGCACGGCCGGTTCCGCCTACGCCCTCCACCCGGCGCAGGCAGGGGGTGTCGATTCCGTGGTCAAGGCGGCCGCATATGATGCGCAGTCCGGGACCTTCACCATCCCGGCCCGCACTGTGGCGGTGTTCCAGGCCAGGTAACGGCGAATTAGGCTGGTGGCCATGGCATCTATCCCGCCGGACGCGCTCCGGCACCCGGAGGTGAGGGCGGCCGTGGCGGACCTGCGCGGCCGCCTGGCGTCCGGGAACCGGACGCTGCTCGGCATCACGGGCGCGCCGGGGTCCGGTAAATCGACCTTCGCGGCCGCCCTGCACACGCTCTTTGGCCCGGACCTGGCCGTCGTGGTGCCGATGGACGGCTTCCACCTGGGCAACGCGATCATCGACGGCACGCCGCTGCGGCAGCGCAAGGGGGCAATAGACACGTTCGACGCCGGCGGTTACCTCTCGCTGCTGCGGCGGCTCGCGCGGCGGGATGAGCCGGTGGTCTACGCGCCGGATTTCCGCCGGGAGATCGATGAGCCCGTGGCAGCCTCCATCGGCGTTCCGGCCTCGGTGCCGCTGGTGATCACCGAGGGGAACTACCTGCTGGCGGACCATCCGGTGTGGCGGCAGGTCCGGGCGCAGCTGGACCAGGTCTGGTTCATGGACACTCCCCCGGGCCTGCGGCTCGAGCGGCTGGTGGACCGGCATGTGCACTTTGGCATGGACCGGCCTGCCGCGGAGCAATGGGCCGGCGGCTCCGACGAAGCAAACGCACGGCTGATCGAATCCACCCGTGCTGCCGCGGACCGGATCATTCCCTGGTCCTAGGGTCTCCCGTTCGTTCGCCGCCGGCCGGACAGGAGTTCCCCGAAGTCTTATTTCAGCGGCAAACGGTCCAAGGCAGCGCAGCCCTGTTAGCCTGCTCCTAGGATCACCGGACCATCATCGGGTCTCAGCCGGTGGCTGGGTCCCCCGTGGCTCCTGGACGCAGAGGACAACAGCACATGGATGCGCAAGCGCCGGACAATGCTTCAGGACCAGCGGCCACGCCCCCGGAGGGCCGCGCAACCGGGCCTGCCGCGTCCGGGCGCACCTGGAGCCTGCGGCGCGAATGGTCCAGGGCGTTCCTGCTTATGCTCGCCGCACTGCTGATCGGCGCCGTGGTCACGATCGTGGGTGTGCGGGGCCTGATGGACCAGGTGCAGGAAACGTCAGCCCGGCTGCAACTGGAGCTCGACAAACTAGAGACCCTCCGGTCCGCCCTCGATGCCCACGAGCAATTGGGGCACCAGTTGCTCTCGGGTGCCCCCGTGGACCGCTCCGCTTTCCTCGGGCAGCAGGAGGAGATTTCCCGCGTCTTCGAGGACGTCGCCGCCGTCCTGCCGGCTGAAACAGAAGTGCGGGAAACGATTGCCGCGGCCCGGCAGTCCTGGCAGGAAGCCTTGGCGGAACATGGCCTGTGGGGCAACGGGGTGCTTTCACTGCGGGGCAGCCACGTGGAGGAGACCCCGGCATTGGCCGCCTCCAGCGCAGGAATCCGCAGCCAACTGGCGGACATCCGGCGCTACTCCCTGGCAGAAATGGACAAGGGACTCGAGCACAGCGCCGAACTCGAGCGGTTCCTGGTTATCGCGCGCAGCTTCCTGTTCGTGGTGGCAGTGGGCGCTACGGTGTACTTCCGCCGCAGGATGGTCAAGGACCTCATGCGCCCGGTTGGGAGCCTGCACCAGGGTGTCCGCAAGCTGCAGGCCGGAAACTACAACCACCGCATCGAAGTCTTCCGCCGCGACGAACTCGGCGAACTGGCGGAGGCGTTTAACGGCATGGCCGCCGCCGTCCACAGCAGCCATGAGGCCCTCACACACCGGGCAACCCACGACCCCCTCACCGGCCTGGCAAACCGGGCGGCCCTGATGGAACGCCTCACGGCTTCCTTTGGGGCCGGAAGCACCCGCAGGAACCGGAACGAGGGACTGCTGTTCATCGACATCGATGACTTCAAGGAGGTCAACGATTCGCTGGGACACGAGCGGGGTGATGCCCTGCTCATCCAGCTGGCCGCCCGCCTCAAGGGCTGCGTCCGCTCCGACGACGTGGTTGCCCGCCTTGGCGGGGACGAGTTCGCGATCGTTGTAATGGACGACGACGTCGGCTCCGTCACCGCCGGGATCGCCGAACGGATCCACGGGGCGTTGCGCGCACCGTTCTTCGTCGGCGACGACCGCCTCACCGTCACGGCCAGCATGGGTGCGGCGCAGCGCCGTCCGGAAACCACAGACGCTGCCGAGCTGCTGCGGCAGGCGGACTTCGCGATGTACCTGGCCAAGCACGGCGGAAAGGCACGCTTCCAGCTTTTCGACGCCGAAGGCTACGACCATATGACGTACCGCGCCGCCCTCAAACGGGACTTGGCCTCCGCCGTGCCCGCCGGTCAGCTGCGCCTCGAATACCAGCCCATTGCCGATCTGGACACCGGAGCCATCCTCGGCGTGGAAGCGCTGGTGCGCTGGGAGCACCCCACGCTGGGGCTGCTGGCGCCGTCGGAGTTCATTCCGCTCGCCGAGGAGACGGGCGACATCGACGCCGTCGGCTGCTGGGTGCTGGATAACGCGAGCCGCCAGGCGGCCAGCTGGCGGAAGTCCCTGCCGCAGTGCGGAGACCTCTGGATTGCCATCAACCTCTCCACCATCCAGCTTCCCAACCCGCGGAACCTGGCCGCCATCACACGCATCCTTGCCGACCCCGCGGCACAGGCGGACAAGGTGGTGCTCGAAGTCACCGAAACAGCCCTTGCCGGCAGCACGGACGGCGGCATCGCCGCACTCAAAACCCTGAAGGAGACCGGTGTGCGTGTGGCCATCGACGACTTCGGGACGGGATATTCCTCGCTGAGTTCCCTGGCTGTGCTGCCGGCGGACATCCTCAAGATCGACCGTTCGTTTCTTGGGCGGCAAGCGTCCGAGGCGCAGTCGGCGGCGATGCTCGAAGGCATCCTGGGACTGGCCCGCATGCTCTCCCTCGAAGTGATCGCCGAAGGGGTGGAGGAGCCCGGGCAGCTGGACCTGCTCCGCGCCCTGGATTGCCGGATGGGCCAAGGCTACTTCCTGGCCCGGCCGGGTTCCGCCGAGGCGATCGAAACGCTCCTTGCTTCGGACGCCCGCCTTCAGCCCCGCCCGGCAACGCTCGAGCAAGCCCTCGATTCATGAGGAATACTGGCCTTCCCGCCGGAGTTCTTGGCTAGGACGGCACTTCCCGGAATACGCACAGCAGCGAAATGGAGACCCTTATGGCACCGGCATCCGCATCACTAGTCCACCTCGGCGACGGATTGAACGTCAGCCCCCTGGGGTTCGGCGGCATGGCCCTGACGCCGGTCTACGGCGAAGTGGACCAGGCCGCGGCCCTGCGGACCCTGCACCATGCGGTGGATGCGGGCGTCAGCTTCATCGACACCGCAGACATCTACGGCGGCGGCAGCAACGAGGAACTGATCTCCCGGTTGCTCAAGGAACGCCGGGGCGAAGTGCAGCTGGCCACCAAGTTCGGGCTGGTGGGCACCCCGTCCACCGGCTACACCGACATCCGGGGCGACGCCGCCTATGTGCAGGAAGCGGTGGAAGCCAGCCTCCGCCGCCTGGGCACCGACACCATTGACCTGTACTACATGCACCGCCGCGACCTCCGCGTTCCGATTGTGGAAACCGTGGAGGCCATGGCGGCGCTGGTGCAGCAAGGCAAGGTGCGGCACCTCGGCCTGTCGGAAGTGACGGCCGAAGAGCTCCGGGAGGCCAGCAGCGTCCACCCGATCGCAGCGGTCCAGAGCGAATGGTCCATCTGGAGCCGCGATGTGGAACGCAACGTTGTTCCCGCGGCGGCCGCGCTTGGGGTGGGTTTCGTGCCATATTCGCCGCTGGGCCGGGGATTCCTCACCGGCACAGTGGACGCTTCGAAGCTCGGGAGCGGCGACTTCCGCCGCAACATTCCCCGCTTCGCCGCAGACGCGGCGGATGCCAACCAGGGAGTGGTGGCCGCGGTTCAGGCCGTCGCAGCCGAGCTCACCGTCGCCGGTAAGCCGGCGACTCCGGCACAAGTGGCCCTGGCCTGGCTGTTTGCCCAGGGCAAAAAGCTCGGCCTGCCCGTGGTTCCCATCCCGGGCACGCGCAAGGCGGAACGGATCGACGAGAACCTGGGTGCGCTGTCGCTCACCTTCACCAGTGCGCAACTGGAGAAGCTCGACGCCGCCGCGGACGCCGTCGTCGGCTCCCGCTCTGCGGACCCCAAGTGGGTGTCCCAGGGCCGCGAATAGGGTTTCCGTAGACTGAGCCCCATGGATTCCCTCATTCACGACCTTCGTGACATCACCATCCGCCGGATTTCGGTCAGCGAGATGGACAACAACGTGTATCTGCTCACCGGCAAGGCGTCCGGTGCACAGCTCCTGATCGATGCGGCCGATGATCTGGCCGCCATCCAGGGGCTGCTTGCAGACGCCGCCGCGGATACCTCCGCGACGCCGAAGCTGGCGCTCGTTGCCACCACCCACCAGCACTGGGACCATGTCCGTGCACTGCCGGGCCTCGTGGCGGCCACCGGAGTGAAGACGGCGGCCGGGACTGATGACGCCCCGGAGCTGCCGGTACCGGTGGACGTGCTGCTGGACCACGGTGACGTGGGCAACTTCGACGGTTTCGACGTGACGGCAGTGCACCTCCGGGGGCACACGCCGGGGTCGGTGGCGCTGGTGTACCAGGACCCGGAAGGGCCGGCGCACATCTTCTCCGGCGACTCACTGTTCCCCGGAGGCGTGGGCAACACCCAGAAGGATCCGGAGCGGTTCACCCAACTGATCACCGATGTGAGCGAGCGGCTGTTTGACGTGTACCCGGATGACACCCTGGTGCATCCGGGCCACGGCAAACCCACTACCCTCGGCGCGGAGCGTCCGCACCTTGAGGAGTGGCGCGCCCGCGGCTGGTAGCTTTCGCTACGCTTTCAGGCTGGCGCTGCGCTTCGTGATTTGCGCTGCGCTAAATGCCGGTCGCTGCGGATATACCCGCAGCGACCGGCATTTTGCGTGTCGCCCTCTACTTTTGGTAGCGAAAACGCGATCTTTAGCGGCTGCGGCGTTCGTTCGAGGCCGGAGCCGACGCGCGGCGGGGTCCGCCGCTGCGTGCCGGACGGCCTTCGCCGGAGCGGCCGTTGCCGCCGCCTGCGTAGGATCCGCCCGAGGTTCCGCCCGTGTTGGATGACCAGACTGCAGCGTTGCCGCCGGCCGAGCCGGACTTGCTGCCGGCAGCGGCGCGCTGGCCCGTTGCCGGACGTCCGCTGCGCTGGCCGCCCGTTGCTCCGCCGGTGCGGGGAGCGCCACCGCGCTGCGCACCGGTGCGGGGAGCGCTGGTGCGGGTTGCGCCGCCGCGGGCGTCGCCACGGCCGTCGGACGTACGTGCGTCAGACCCGCGGCCGGCCGATGCACGGCCCCCTGCAGCGGGAACGTCGTTGTGGTGCGAGTAGGCAGTGGCACGGCCGCGGCCGCGTGCATTGCGGCGCTCGGCGCGCTCAGCATCGGCGCGGTCCTGGTTCTTCTCCGCCACGCGCTCAGCGGCGTTGCGGGCAGCGGCCTGGCCTTCATAGGCCACGGCACGGCGCTCGGAACGCGGAAGATCAGTGCGCGGAGCCTCGGCCGAGACCCGTCCGCGTCCGCCACGTCCACCGCGGCCACCCGCAGTGGGTGCAGCCTGAGTGGAGCGGCGGGCGCGCTTGCGCTCCGCGTTGGCACCGGTGGAGGTGCCGCCGCCGTGCTGCGCAGCCTTGGCGGCGAGCAGTGCGGCGCGGGTGCGCGGATCGATCTTGTCGGCCATTTCGCCCACCAGTTCTGCAACCAGGGGTGAGTTGGCGGTGACGCGCTCGAAGTTGACCTCGACGCCGGCAGCCTTCATGAGCTTCTTGACGTCGGACTGCTGCTCCGGGAGGGTCAGCGTGACCACGGTGCCGTCGGAACCGGCGCGGGCCGTACGGCCCGAGCGGTGCAGGTATGCCTTGTGCTCCGTGGGCGGGTCAACGTGGATCACCAGTTCGACGTCGTCCACGTGGACGCCGCGGGCGGCGACGTCGGTGGCCACCAGGACGCGGACGTCGCCGGAGGAGAACTCGGCGAGGTTGCGGTCACGGGCGTTCTGCGAAAGGTTGCCGTGCAGGTCGACGGCGGGGATGCCGGCGTCGGTCAGGGTCTTGGCAAGCTTGCGGGCATGGTGCTTGGTGCGCATGAAGAGCACGCGGCGGCCGGCACCCGAAGCGAGTTCAACGATCAGCTGCTTCTTGACGGTCTGGTCGTTGACGACGAGCACGTGGTGTTCCATGGTGGTCACCGCGGCCTGCGGATCGTCCACGGAGTGGGTCAGCGGGTTGGACAGGTAGCGCTGGACGATCTTGTCCACGCCGTTGTCCAGCGTGGCGGAGAACAGGAGCCGCTGGCCCTGGCTCGGGGTCATGTCCATAAGCTTCTTGACCACCGGCAGGAAGCCGAGGTCGGCCATGTGGTCGGCCTCGTCGAGCACGGTGACCTCGACGGCCTCGAGGGTCAGGATGCGCTGGCGGATCAGGTCCTCCAGGCGGCCCGGGCAGGCGATAACGATGTCGACGCCGGCGCGCAGCGCCTTCTCCTGGCGTGCCTGGGAGATGCCGCCGTAGATCACGGTGGTGTTCAGGCCCATGGCCTTAGCCATCGGCTCGATGGTGGCGTTGATCTGGGTGGCCAGCTCGCGGGTCGGCGCAAGGACCAGGCCCATCGGGCGGCCGGGCTTGCGGAAGTGCTTGGCTTCCCGCTCAGCGAGTCGTGCTACAAGCGGGATGGCGAAGGCGATGGTCTTGCCGGAGCCGGTGCGGCCGCGGCCCAGGACGTCGCGTCCGGCCAGGGTGTCCGGGAGGGTCTTGACCTGGATGGGGAACGGCTCGGTGATTCCCTGTGCGGTGAGGGTGTCGGCAAGTTCTTTGGGCGTGCCGAGGGCAGCAAAAGTAGTCATGTGTTTCAAAGGTCTTTCAGGCGGTATCCGTGCGGATATCGGCCCCCGGTGCCGGTTGGCCCAGGGGTTCGCCGAAGAAAAGTCAGGTGATCAACCGGGCTGCTGCAAACCTTGCGGTAGCGGCGGCCGGGACCAAATAGAACGCGTTCATCGACGCAGGATGTGCCTCTCACATGAAAAAAACCCACTCCCTGCCGGACAAATCCTTCGGGGGATCCGGTTGATGAACCGAATCAAAGTGGGCATCACTGCACATCAAGTTCCATCAGTCTAGCACCCGCACGCCGCAGCCCCGTGCTCGAAGCCGCCCCGGGGCGGAACGGGACCGAATGAATGTGATGCAGCTCACGCAGAGCGGAGCGTGAGGATTGCCGCGGAGGTTGCGTCTTACTCATGTCGGCACCACCGCGGTGTCCGCTTCAAATGACCAGGAGTGATTGTATTGACGACCCAGACCCAGGCCAAGACCCCCGCCGACGTGACCAAGTCCCAGGCCCCGGCACCGGCAGCACCCGCCACGCAGGTCAAGCACGCCGGCAAGGACGGCCGCGGTGCCACCACGGTCGCCGACGGCGTGGTGGCCAAGATCGCCGGCATCGCCATCCAGGAGATCGACGGCGTGTATGCCCTCGGCGGCGGCGCGGCCCGCGCCATCGGATCCCTCAGGGAACGCGTGGGCCAGAAGGATCTCACCCAGGGTGTGAACGTTGAAGTAGGCCAGACACAGGTGGCCGTGGACGTGACCCTGGTGGTGGAGTACCCGCACGCACTGCAGAAGGTGGCGGATGAGGCCCGCGACGCCGTGTACACCGCCATCGAAGACCTCGTCGGCATGGAGGTCACGGAGGTCAACGTGACCATCACGGACATCCACGTCCCGTCGGATGACGAGGAGCAGGCTGACCAGGCTGCCCGTGAATCGCGGGTAGCTTGAGCCCCGCAATTGCCGGAACCGCCATCGGCGCCGTCCTCGCGGTGGTGGCCCTGGCCTTCGGCTTTTGGGGCTTCCTGCTGGCCGCCCTCCTGATGGGTGCCGGCGCGGCCGCGGGGCGTGCGGCCGAAGGCAGGCTGGACCTGCGCGGAGTGGCGGACGCCCTGCGCGGCAAGCGCTCATCCTCATGAGCACCGGGCTGAGGCCCCGCCCGAAGACTTGCAGTCAGGAGTCGCAGCAGCGGGGCCACACCAGGATCACGGCCAAGGCGCTGACAGTGGCTGTTGAGGCTGTGGCGGCGCAGGCCTTCGGACTTCCGGCAGGCACGGTCAGGGCAAGCCTGCGGGACGACGCCGGACTGCTCGCCATCACGGTGGCGGTCCCGCTTCCGGTGCCTGCCCTTCTCGAACTGGCTGCCGCGGACGCGGACGGCGTGCCCGGCGTACCCACTGTGTTTGAACAGTCGGACCTGGCCAGGGCAGCCATCATCAAGCACACCGGCGCAGTCACCGGAACGACAGTCAGCCGCGTGGATATCCGGCTCACGGATACCCACCGGACAGGCGGAAAGGCACTGCTATGAGCGAAAACCTACACATCAGCAGGATGGTCCGCCGTGAAATACATTCCTCGCGCGCCGTCGCTTCCACAGCCGCGGCAGCCGCTGCGGCCGGGCTCCTGCTCTGGATGGCGCTGGAAACAGCACTGTCCGCGGCGGGGCAGCCGGCCGTCATCGCGCGGCCGCTGGATGCGGGACGGTGGCTAGCGGGCACTGCGGGCTCCGCGGCCCCCTCAGCGCTGACTGCCGCGGGCGCCGGACTCGGCCTGGCCGGCCTGTTGTTCCTGATACTTGCTGTCGCACCAGGTCGGGGCGCCCGGCATGCGCTCGGCAGCGGCCGTGCAGCCGTCGTCGCCGACCATGAAGTCATCGCCGCGGCGCTTTCCCGGGCCGCGCGCCGGCAAGCGGGCCTTGCACCGGGCCAGGCCTCCACCACCGTCGGCAGCCGGAGCGTGAGCGTCACCATCCAGCCGACGTCGGGCATTCCGGTTGACGCCGGCGCCGTCAAGGCGGCGGTCGACGGCGAACTCGCCACGTACGCGCTGCGCCGCCGCATGCGCAGCAGCGTCCGTGTCACCACCAAGGGGGTGCTCGGCCAATGACAGGAACACACACCGCGCCCTGAACCGCGTCCTCCTTGCGCTCACCGGACTGCTGCTGATTGCGACCGGCGCCCTCGCCGCTGCCGCCGGGACCCTTCCCGGAGTTGCAGCGCAATGGGCTGCAACAGGACGGGAATCATGGGCCCGGATCCGCGAACTTCTTGCGGCCGCCCCGCTGCCGGACGGCGCCACCAGCTGGTGGACCATTGCCGCCGTCGGAATTCTGCTGCTGGGGGCGGCCCTGATGATCTGCTGGGCAGCCTCCCAAGGCGGCCGCCGCACCCGCGTTGTGGCGGAAGCGCCCGACGCCGGGCAGGGAACCACCACCGTGGAAACAAGCCTGGTGTCCCGGCTGGTCGCGGAAGCCCTGGCGGGAAACCGCCTGGTGCTGGCCGCCTCCGTTACCGCCTGGCGGGTCCGGGGCGCCGCCGGCGGGAAATCCGGCATAAAACTCAACATCCGGGCACGCCAGGGCGCGTGTCCGCGGGAGCTCACGGACACAGCCGAACAGCTCGTCGCCGGACTCGACCGGCTGCTGGGCCATCCTGTTCCCGCCCTGGTCCGAATCACTGCCGGGACCAGGACGCGCCTGGCCCGGCCCGACCGCGCCCGCTGACAGCCACACCCGCACCACCAACTGAATCGACGATCACCCGGAACCGGGCACAAGCCCGAACCATCGCGAAAGGACATCCCATGGGACTCGAAGACAAGGGACGCAACACCGTCATCAACCACCTCGGCGGCGCCAAGGAGCAGGCCGGCCGGCTGACCGGCAACGAGGACCTGCAGCGCGAAGGCCAGGCTGACCAGGCCCGGGCGAAGCTCGGCGAAGCCGCCGAGACCGCCAAGGACGCAGCAGCTGACATCGGCGGCAGCATCAAGGCAGCGGCCCAGAAGCTCAAGGACGGCCTGGGCAAAGGCTGAGCGGGACGGCCACCACCCACGGTGGGGCCGCCACGCCTGGTGAGAGCCGCCCTTCCTGAAACCCGCCGCGCCGGAGAGGAAAGCAGAATCAATTGGACGGTCCATCATCCGTGCCGCATGGCCTGGAACTCGTTCCGGATGCCATCCTTGCCGGGCGCGCCTCTGACGGGGACACCGCCGCATTTGAAGCACTGGCCCGGCGGTACGGACCTCAGATGCGGGCATGCGCCCGCCGGATCACCGCGTCCTTCGCTGACGCCGACGACGTTGTCCAGGAGTCGCTGATGCAGGCCTGGACGCAGCTGGACACGCTGCGGGACAACGGGGCGGTGAAGGGCTGGCTGCTGCGCATCACGGGTAGCCGCAGCATCGACTATATAAGGCGGCGGAAGGTCCACCCGGAGCTGGCCGCGGAACATGAAGCTGCGGCCGGCGGCGCGGGCAACCACGCCAATCCCGAGTCGGCCGCCGTGAACCGCTCCCGGGTCGCCGCCCTGAAGGCAGCCCTGGCCCGGCTCCCGGAAGAGCAGCGCCGCTGCTGGGTCCTGAAGGAATTCGGGGACCAGAGCTACGAGGAAATCGCCTCGACGTTGAACATCAGTGCCGACAGCGTCCGCGGCCGGCTGGCGCGGGCGCGGGTCACCCTGGCCCGCGAAATGGAGGAATGGCGATGAGTATCCCGGACAGGAACCTCGAATGCGGACACAGCCTCGAAGAGCTCAGCACCTATCTGGACACCGGAGACATCTCTGATCCCCGGCACCTGGCGGAATGCCCGGACTGCCAGGCGGCACTCGCCTCCCTTCGCAACCTCAAAGACCTGGGGACCGAATTCCTCGGCGAGGAAATCGCGGCTGCAGGCAAAGGGACGGACGACTGGATGCAGTCGATCCTGGACAACCTGCGCCTTGAGTTGCGTCCCGGCCGCACGATTCCGCTGCGGCCGGACCACCCCGGGGACACCCTGTCCCAGACAGAGGGAGCCATCACGGCCCTGGTCCGCGCCGTGGGTGACGCGGTCGAAGGGATCGCCGTGGGCAAGTGCCGGCTCCGCGGGGATGTCACAGTGCCCGGCGCTCCGGTGACGGTGGAGGTCCAGCTGGCTGTCCTCTATGGCCACCAGATGATGGGCAAGGCCGCGGCGCTCCGCGAGCACCTCGCCGCCGCACTCGCCCGCCACACGGAACTGAACATCGCGGCGATAGACCTGGCGGTCTCTGACGTCCTGCAGCCGCCTGCAGCCACGCCGCCCACTACGGAGGAGCCCCAGCCATGAACCAGCCCCTGCCCGCGGCCGACGGGCTCTATGAGGTCATCCGCTCCGTGGACGGCGTCACCGCGGTCTACCCTGCCCGTCCGGCGTGGCAGAACATTGCCGGTGCGGCGCTGGGCGCGGCCACCGGCGTCCAGCTCCCGCCCGTCCTTGTCCTGGCCTCTGCAGCGGCGCCGGGCACGACGGCTGAAGTGCGGACCCGGATCGGCGTCAGTTCCGCGCACCGGGCTCCGGACGTCTGCCGTGAAGTGGCGGCAGCCGTCCGCCGGCACCTTGAACCCCTGTCCGTCACGGTGGACGTGCAGGTGGCCGCGATCTCAGGTCCCCAGCCGACGCCGCGGTAGCCGGCCTCGCTCCCGGTAGCCAATCATTGTTACGTCCAACAACGGACTACAGTTGATGCCCTGAGGCTCGACGTTTGTCGAGGCGCAAGCGACGCGGACAGCGGCTGATCCGCCCGCTCCGGGAGACGACGACACGAGGCCCCGGCTATGGCAGCACAGCCCGGCACCACGCCGGGGCATGCCCTTTCCCGCTGCGGAAGCCGAGTAACGATCGGGGCCGCCCGCCGTCGGCTTTCCGGTGCGCCGTCCGGCGGTGCCGCTTGCCCCGGCGCGAAGGAGGGGCCGCCTACCGGCCCCTAGTCTTAATCCACACCCCCAACTGTTACCTCCGTCACATCCGTGGCGGCTCCGTGCGGACGGCGGCGGTGCAGCCTGCCGGACGGCAGACCGCCTGCGGCGCAGTCCGCCTGAGACAAGGAAAGAAGCACTGATGTCTGAACGCACCACCACGGTTGCCAGGAACACTGCAACGGAAACCGCCAGCGGAGGCCACAGCCAGGAACCGCACCTCGCCCGGGCACTGGGCAACCGCCACATCCAGCTGCTGGCCATTGGCGGCGCCATCGGCACCGGCCTGTTCATGGGCTCCGGCAAGACCATCTCCCTCGCCGGCCCGTCCGTCATCTTCGTCTATATGATCATCGGCTCCATGCTGTTCTTCGTGATGCGCGCCATGGGCGAAATCCTGCTCTCCAACCTGAACTACAAGTCCTTTAGCGACTTCGCCGGCGATCTCCTGGGCCCTTGGGCGAGCTTTTTCACCGGCTGGTCCTACTGGTTCTTCTGGGTAGTGACCGGTGTGGCCGACATCGTCGCGATCGCCGGGTACGTGGACAAGCTCGCACCCGGCACGCCGCTGTGGATCCCGGCCCTGATCACGCCGGTCGTGCTGATCCTGCTGAACCTCCCCACGGTCAAGGCCTTCGGTGAAGCCGAGTTCTGGTTCGCGATCATCAAGGTGGTTGCCATCCTGGCGCTGATCGGCACCGGCATCGTGATGATCGCAACGCACTTCACCTCCCCCAACGGCGCAGTGGCAAGCCTCGCCAACATCTGGAACGACGGCGGCATGTTCCCGCACGGCATGTTCGGCTTCATCCTCGGCTTCCAGATCGCCATCTTCGCCTTCGCAGGCATCGAGCTGGTGGGCACCGCGGCAGCCGAAACCAAGGACCCGGAGAAGAACCTTCCGCGGGCCATCAACTCCATTCCGATCCGCGTCCTGCTCTTCTACGTAGGCGCCCTGGTGGTCATCATGGCGGTCAACCCGTGGCGGACCATCGACGCCGCCAGCAGCCCGTTCATCGGCATGTTCACCCTGGCCGGCCTGGGAATCGCGGCGGTGGTCATCAACCTGGTGGTCCTCACCTCCGCGGCGTCCAGCGCCAACTCCGGCATCTACTCCACGTCCCGCATGGTCTACGGCCTGGCCCAGGACGGCAACGCCCCGAAGGCTTTCGGCAAGCTGAGCATCCGCAAGGTCCCGCAGAACGCCCTGCTGTTCTCCTGCATCTTCCTGCTCGCCGGACTGGTGCTGCTCTACTCGGGCGACTCCGTCATTGGCGCCTTCACCGTGGTCACCTCGGTCGCCTCCGTGCTCACCATGTTTGTCTGGTCTATGATCCTGGTCAGCTATATTGTGTTCCGCCGCCGCCGGCCCGCACTCCATGCCCAGTCCGCCTTCAAGATGCCCGGCGGCGCCTTTATGCCGTACGTGGTGCTGGCATTCTTCGTGTTCATGCTGGTGGCTCTTGCCCAGGCCGATGACACGCGCCTCGCCCTGGTGGTCGCTCCCCTCTGGTTCCTGATCCTGGGCGCGGCTTGGCATTTCAACCGCAAGACACCGCTGCAGCAGGCCCGGATTGAAGAGTGGAAGGCCGAGTCCGATTCGGACAAGGCAAGAGTCAACGCCCTGAGCTAGGACTTTGTCCGCGCCGCAACCCGCGGCGCAACAACCACAGCGACGACGGCGATGGCGGCCGTGAGGGCGAAGACTCCTGCAAAGGAAGCGCCCGAGACCCCGCCCGCCGTCGTCGTTGACGTTAACGCCGTAAACACTATCCCGGTGGTGGCCAGGGCCAACGCACCACCAAGCGAATCGGAGATGGACATGGCCGAACTGTTGAACCCTTCGGTGTCCGGCGTGGACATGGCCAGGGTCATCACGCTGAGCCGCGGATACATCAGGCCCATCCCGAAGCCGGCGGACATCCAGCCCGCAATCGCGACGGCGGCCGGCCAGCTTAGGACGGTGGTCACCAGGGCCAGGACGACGGCGCCGAGCACCATCACTGACCCGATCTTCATGGCCCTGACGTTGCTGAGCCTGCCGCCCATCCGGCCTTGGACGGCAGAGGCGCCGGCCCACGCCAGTGCGCCGCCGGTGAGGGTCAGCCCGGCGAACGTCGGGGAAAAGGAATACTGCTCCACCAGCAGGTACGGAAGGTAGACCTCTGCCCCGAAGAACGCGGCCGAGACGAGGCCGCGGGCCAGGATGACGCTCGGCAGCCCCCGCCGGGCAAGCAGCGTGCCGCGGGGCACCAGCGGGCGCACTGCCACCAGTGCGATCACGACGGCGGCCGCCGCCAGATAGCCCCCCACCCCCGGGACCTGCGCGGACAGGTTCAGCGCCAGAACGGCCAGCGCCGCCAGTGCCGCCCATGCGAGCCGGCCGTAGGACCACCGTTGGGCACTTGTGGTTCCTTCCGGCGCATCGGCGTTGGCAGGGGTGGCCTTGGCAGGGGTGCGGTGCAGTCCGCGCAGCGCGGGAACGATCATCAGGAGCGCCGGCACCACCAGGCCCACCACACCTAGGAACACCCAGTGCCAGCTTGCCGCCTGGGCCACGATTCCGGCCGCGAAGGGGCCCACCAGGGACGGAATAACCCAAGCCGCGGAAAAGGCGGCGAAAATCTTCGGGTGCAGCACGGGCGGATAGACGCGCGCCACCACAACGTAAAGCGCCACGGTCATGGCGCCGCCGCCAAGGCCCTGCACCAGCCGTCCGCCCACCAGGGCCGCCATGCTTCCTGCCGTTCCGGCGATCAGCAGCCCCAGCACGAACAGGGCCACGGAAGCGTACAGCGGACCCACCGGACCCCGGCGGTCGGACCAGTTGCCGGCCGCCACCATGCCGATCACACCGGTGGCGAGCGGCCCGGCGAAGGCCAGGGCGTACAAGGCGGCGCCGTCCAGTTCGCGGCTGACCAGCGGCATGATGGTGGTCACGGCAAGGGACTCGAAGGCGGCCAGGAACACCAGGGCGCATGCGCCGGCCGTCACCAGCAGGTAGTGGCGGTGCAGGATTCCGGCTTTCTCGGGGGCGTCGGCGGGGGCGCTTCGTTGCACGGTGGTGGCCTGATCAGTAGACATGGATGGTGCCTGCCATTAAACACCCCGGCCCGTGGCGTTCAGGGTCGTCCTGAACTCGCGGCGCCGACAACTGGTACCACCTGCTCTGCGACGAAGGCTAGGCCTCCAGCCCCAGGCCGGCGGATGGAACAACCGCACCGGTGGCGGTCGAATCCGGGTTAAGCATCCAGCCCACCCGCTTCGCGGCGCTCAGGACCACCACGCTTTCCGCCAGTTCAATCCCGGGAATCTTCTGCTGGAGGGCCAGCTCGGCATTCATCACCTCGGCCAATGATTGCAGCCACATGATGATCACAAAGTTGGTCCGGCCGGTGGTGGAAGCGGCAAGCCTGACGTTGCGGAGGCTGCGCAGTTCGGCCGCGGCGGCCTCGTGCCGGCCGGGCGGCACATTGGCGAACCACTGGCACGTGACCGGGTAGCCGGAGTACTTCTGCGCGATTTCGCAGCGGAAGGACAGCAACTGGCTGGAGAGCAGGCGGTTCAGCTGCCGCTGGACGGTGGCCGGGTTCCGGCCCAGGCTGCGGGCGATATCCGCTGCCGTTGCCCTCCCGTCCTGCGCAAGGAACGGAATCAGGTCCAGGTGGCTTTGCGGCAGCGGGGCTCCCGTAGCGGCGGGCGGCACGGAGCCGGCCGCCTCGGGTCCGGCGAGTGCGTTGAAGGCGCTCTGCTGTGCCTTGCTCAGAACGTTGAGCCGCCAGGCGTAACCGCCCACATGAAGCCGGGTGCAGAGTGAGGTCCGGTATTTGAGCAGTCCCGGGATCTCCTTGAACTGCGGCACCACCGTGTCGCTAAAGCGGTCCAGGGTGGGTGTGATCACCGTCAGCATCAGGTCGCGGTTGCTGGCGGCTTCCTCCACTGTGACCACTTCCGGGATAGCCGCGAGCGCCGCCGTGACGTCAGCGCGCTGCCGCATTTCGCAGTCCACGTCCACCAGTGCCAGGCACATCTGCTTGGGGTCGCCGATCAGATGGGCTGTTGTCCAGGCGGCGCCGGCAGCCCGAAGCCTGTCCCAGCGGGCCGCCAGGGTGGTGGCATGCACCCCCAGGACGCCGGCGGCATCAGACCAGCTGACACGGGGCGCGATCTGCAGCGCATTGATCAGTTCGAGATCGTCTTCGCTGACATCCATCTGGCACCACCACCTTTTCCCATGCGCGAATCCTGCAGATTCCATCTTACTTTTGATTTTTTCGAGCTATTTCCCTGGTTGTGAACCAGCTCACTCCAGAATGGACGCAGGTCACTTACCAATCGTTCGGAAATGAGGAGAGCACATGTCGATCACCGCCGATGCCAGGGAACTGCAGGGCGAAATTGCCAGGTTCCGCCACGAACTGCATCGGGAGCCGGAGATCGGTCTGGATCTCCCCCGGACCCAGGAAAAGGTGCTCAAGGCCCTGGACGGCCTGCCGTATGAAATCACCCTTGGTGAGAGCACGACGTCGGTCACTGCAGTCCTGCGCGGCGGCGCGCCGCACGCGTCGGCCGAGAAGCCGGCGGTCCTGCTCCGTGCGGACATGGACGGCCTGCCCGTCCACGAACGTACCGGCGTGGACTTCACGTCACGCATCGACGGCGCCATGCATGCCTGCGGCCATGACCTCCACACGTCCATGCTGGCCGGCGCCGCCCGGCTGCTGGCCGACCGCCGGGACCAGCTCGCCGGCGACGTTGTCCTGATGTTCCAGCCCGGCGAGGAAGGCTTCGACGGCGCCTCCCATATGATCCGCGAAGGCGTCCTGGACGCTGCCGGCCGGCGCGTGGACGCCGCCTATGCCATGCACGTGTTCTCCGCCCTGGAACCGCACGCGCAGTTCTGCACCAAGCCCGGCGTCATCCTGAGCGCCTCGGACGGACTCTTCGTCACCGTCCTGGGCGCCGGCGGCCACGGCTCCGCGCCGCACTCCGCAAAGGACCCCGTCACGGCCGTTGCCGAAATGGTGACCGCCCTGCAGGTGATGATCACCCGCCAGTTCAACATGTTCGATCCCGTAGTCCTCACGGTCGGCCTCCTGCAGGCCGGCACCAAGCGCAACGTCATCCCTGAATCCGCGCGCTTCGAAGCCACCATCCGCACCTTCTCCGATGCTTCCCGGGAACGGATGATGACGGCCATTCGGATCCTCCTCAAAGGCATCGCCGCGGCCCACGGCCTCGAGGTGGACGTCGACTACCGCTCCGAGTACCCCCTCAGCGTCACGGATGAAGACGAGACACACACCGCCGAAAAGACCATCCAGAAGCTCTTTGGCGATTCGCGCCTGACCCGCTGGGCCACCCCCCTCAGCGGCTCGGAGGACTTCTCCCGGGTGATGGCCGAGGTGCCTGGAACCTTCATCGGGCTCAGCGCCGTTGCCCCGGGTGCGGACCACACGTCCACCCCGTTCAACCATTCCCCCTACGCCACCTTTGACGACGGCGTCCTCTCCGACGGCGCAGCGCTCTACGCGGAGCTCGCTGTTTCCCGCATCGCGGCCCTTGCGGCTGCCGGCAACTGACCTTCCCACCACTTTTTGGAGCCCCACATGACTTCCACCGTAGGCATGCCAGCCGAGGTCCAGGTTCACAAGTCCCACCTGCGTACCCTCATCGGCACCGGCATCGGCAACGCCGTTGAATGGTACGACTGGGCGATCTACGCCACGTTCTCGCCGTTCATCGCCAGCGCGCTGTTCAGCAAAGCGGATCCGACGTCGGCCTTCCTCGCCACCCTGGCGATCTTCGCCGTCGGCTTCGTGGCCCGCCCGTTCGGCGGCTTCGTGTTCGGGTGGATCGGTGACCGGATCGGCCGCAAGACGTCCATGACGTTCGCCGTCGGCCTGGCGGCGCTCGGCAGCCTGCTGATCGGCGTCGCCCCCACCTTCGAAGCTGTTGGCGCCTTTGCGTCCGTGATGCTGCTGGTGGCCCGCCTGATCCAGGGCCTGGCCCACGGCGGGGAGCTGCCGTCGTCGCAGACCTACCTCTCGGAGATGGCGCCCAAGGAAAAGCGCGGCTTCTGGGCAACGCTCATCTACACCTCCGGCACCGCCGGCATCCTGGCCGGGACCCTGCTCGGCGCCGTCCTGTCCAACGTCCTCAGCCAGGCCGACATGAACGCCTGGGGCTGGCGCATCCCGTTCCTGATCGGCGGCGCCCTGGGGGTTTACGCCCTGGTGATGCGCGCCAGGATGAAGGAGACGGCGGCCTTCGAGTCCGAGACTCCCACCGAGAAGCATGAGCCGATGTGGCCGCAGATCTGGCGGCACCGCAAGCAGGCCCTGCAGGTCATCGGCCTGACGGTGGGCCTCACCGTGAGCTACTACATCTGGGGCGTCGTGGCGCCCAGCTACGCCGCAACCACGTTGAAGATGGACCGCGGCGAAGCCCTCTGGGCCGGCGTGATCGCCAACATCGTCTTCATCGCCGCCCTGCCGTTCTGGGGCAAACTGTCCGACCGGATCGGCCGCAAACCGGTCCTGATCATGGGCTCCGCCGGTGCCGCCCTGCTGCACTTCCCCATGACCTGGCTCTTGAAGGACTCCCCCTGGCAGCTGGCCGTCACAATGTCCGTGATGCTGTTCTTCATCGCAGCCAGCGCCGCCATCGTTCCGGCCGTGTATGCCGAGCTCTTCCCCACCCGGATCCGCACCGTCGGCGTCGGTGTCCCCTACTCCATCTGCGTTGCCGTCTTTGGCGGCACAGCCCCCTACCTGCAGACCTGGCTCGGCACCGTCGGACAAGCCAACCTGTTCAACGTCTACGCCGTGCTCCTGCTGTTGATCGGCATCGCGTTTGTCTTCACCATCCCGGAAACCAAGGGCAAGGACCTGACGCACTAGCGTTCCCCGCAGCGTCACAGGCCGGGTACGCACACCGGAGGCCCAGCGGGACCTGCGTACAATCGACCGACAGTCATCTATTAAGGGAACCATGAAGAAACTCACCACGGCCCTGCTCGCCGCCGGGCTCATCATCTCCGCTTCCGCTTGCTCCGCGCCGGCAAAACTGACCACCGCTGAAACCTGCGACCGGCTCAAGATCGTTGTGACGGACCCCAGCGCCAACGCCGGCAAGACGGGAATGATCATTCTGGGCAACAAGCTCCGCCCGCTCGTCGGAGGGGCCTCAGACGAGATGAAGCCCGCCGTGCAGGCGATCCTGGATTACGCGGACGAGAACGCCAAGGAGAACCCGGACGCCGGGAAGGTGGCCGAGCTGCAGGCGGGCTACCAGAAGGCCGGCGCCACCTTCGGACAGCTCTGCAACTAAAGTTCTGCGACAGCTCTGCGGCTAAGGGGCTGGAACCGCCCGGGGGCGGCCGGACGGTCTCCGGCCGCCCCTTCCCGCCAAGGACACGCAGCTAAGGATCAGCATGAACGCAGAGGACCGGCCTGTAAGCAGGAAGCTGCACGGGGCAACGCCGGGCCACGCCGCCAGCCCGGCCCAGCCCGGCCTTCCCCACCCCGTCCCGGAAGACCGCAGCTTGCAGCGCCGCGTTGTCACCGTCCTGGTCGGCGGCCAGATCCTCGGCGGCATCGGCATGGGCGCGACGCTTTCCCTGGGTTCCCTGCTGGCAGCCCAGCTCTCCGGATCCAACGCGTGGTCCGGAATGGCTGCCACGATGAGCACCCTCGGTGCCGCCCTCGCCGCTGTCCCCCTGGCCAGGCTTGCCCAGGCCCGCGGGCGCCGGGTATCACTGTCCACGGGCGCCCTCATTGCCGGCGCCGGCGCTATCCTGGCCATCACTGCCACGGCACTTGCCGTCTTTCCGCTGCTCCTGCTGGGCCTCATGCTCCTCGGAGCGGGCTCCGCGGTGAACCTGCAGGCACGTTTCGCCGCAACCGATCTTTCACTCCCCGGGTCGCGGGGCCGGGACCTCTCGATCGTGGTCTGGTCCACAACAATCGGAGCCGTTCTGGGCCCGAACCTTTTCGGCCCCGGCGAGGTGGTGGGTGCCGCGCTCGGCCTGCCCCCGCTGACCGGCGCATTCGCCTTTTCCGTGGCCGCCCAGCTTGCAACCGCCGTCGTTTATGCAACCGGCCTGCGGCCGGACCCGCTCCTCACCGCGATGGCCTCCCGCGTGCCCGACCTCGAAGCGCCCCAGCCCAAGAGCGGCCTGCGGATCCTGCGCAGCAACCCCCGGGCGAGGTATGCGGTGGCCGCCGTCGCCCTCAGCCACGCCACCATGGTGGCGCTCATGTCCATGACGCCCGTCCACCTGCGCGACCACGGGGCCAGCCTCACAGTGGTTGGCCTGACGATCAGCCTGCACATCGCCGGCATGTACGGGTTGTCCCCCGTATTCGGCTGGATGGCGGACAAAGCGGGCCGGCTGCGCACCATCCTGCTGGGCCAGGCCATGCTGTTGTCTTCGCTGGTGCTGGCCGGATTCGCGTCGGATTCAGGTCCGGCCGTGACCGCAAGCCTGATCCTGCTGGGGCTTGGCTGGTCCGCCTCGGTGGTTGCCGGGTCCGCACTGGTGGCCGAATCGGCACAGCTGCAGGACCGGCCGGCCATCCAGGGCGTTTCGGACCTGAGCATGAACGCAGCCGCGGCTACGGGCGGTGCGCTGGCCGGCCCGGTGCTGGCCGCCGTCGGCTATTCCGGGCTTGGTTTGATCTCCATCGCGCTGGTGGCCACCGTGATCATCTGGACCGCGCTGCAGCCGCGGTCCGGAGCCGCCGAACTGAACTGACACGACATCCGGAGGACGGGCCGCCGCTGTCCGTGCCGCCCGCCTGCCGGCCGGCAGTCCGACATGACGACGACGGCGGCAGTTACGTCACGTGACGCTCCGTTACTTTCCGGACGCCCCGGACGGCCGGTCGGGGCTTGCCGATGTCGCTTTGCGTCACCGCGTGAACGCCGGTGAACGTGCGCGTCGCGGACCGTTGATAGTGCCACACGCCGAACCGTAATCTCAGTCCAAGCGCTGGCACCGGGGCACCGGAGACGCTCCACAAGAGCAGCAGGCCCAGCCACTGACCACGACGGAGGGCGGCAGAGATGCCGCCTCGAGCCTCCGTCCCTTCGACCTCCATCCCCGACTGTCATCCGGCGGCAACCCTGTGCAGGCACGCCGCATTCGTGAAGGAATCCCCATGTCATCGCATCAGAACCCAGAAGGATCCACCCGCATCGTGGCGGGCCAAAGCACCAAACCACAAAACTCCGCAGCAAAGCGCAAGCGCGCCCTGGGAATCGGCATCGCCGCCGGGCTCGTCGCCCTGATAGCCGGCGGCGCCGCAGTGGCGTCGAACCTTAGCCGCGGCACTGAAGCACAGCCGGCCGCAGCCGCTGCAGCTGCCGCCGGCACGCCTGCTGCGGAGTTGAAGCTGGGCTACTTCGGCAACGTCACGCACGCCCCGGCACTGGTGGGCGTGAAGCAGGGTTTCATTGCCAGGAGCCTGGGCGATACCAGGCTCAGCACACAGGTGTTCAACGCCGGCCCGGCCGCGATCGAGGCGCTGAACGCCGGCGCGATCGACGCCACGTACATCGGCCCGAACCCGGCCATCAACTCGTTTGTGAAGAGCCAGGGTGAGTCCGTGAGCATCATCGCCGGCGCCGCGGCGGGCGGCGCGCAGCTGGTGGTGAAGCCGGAGATCGGTTCGGCGGCGGATTTGAAGGGCAAGACCCTGTCCACGCCGCAGCTGGGCGGGACCCAGGATGTGGCGCTGCGCGCGTGGCTGGCCGGCCAGGGGTACAAGACGAACACCGACGGCAGCGGTGACGTGGCGATCAACCCGACCGAGAACGCGCAGACGCTGAAGCTGTTCCAGGACGGCAAGCTCGACGGCGCGTGGCTGCCCGAGCCGTGGGCGTCCCGGCTGGTGCTGCAGGCCGGCGCGAAGGTCCTGGTGGACGAGAAGGATTTGTGGGACGGGTCGCTGACGGGCAAGCCGGGCGAGTTCCCCACCACCATCCTGATCGTGAACAAGAAGTTCGCCGCGGACCACCCGGACACCGTCAAGGCCCTGCTGAAGGGCCACGCCGAGTCCGTGGCCTGGCTCAACTCCGCGGCCGCCGCCGAGAAGTCCGGCGTCATCAACGCCGCCCTCAAGGAAGCGTCCGGCGCTGAACTGAAAGCCGACGTCATTGAACGGTCCCTGAAGAACATCGTCTTCACCGTGGATCCGCTGGCCGGAACCTACAAGAAACTGCTCGAGGACGGCGTGAAAGCCGGAACCACCAAGCAGGCGGACATCAACGGCATCTTCGACCTCACCGCACTGAACAGCGTCACCGCCGAAACCGGCGGCAGCAAAGTCTCCGCAGCCGGACTCGGCAAGGACTGAGCCCGGGGCCAACGCCGCAGCGGCTGAGGGGGCGGCGGACGCCGCCCCCTCAGCCGCTTAACCCCCGATGAAGCGGTCCCGCCCGGCCCGGAAACCGAACACTGCGGCGAGCGACCCGACCACGAGGAACAGCACACCCGAGGCGGCGAAGGACCCCGTGGCCTGATGAAGTTGTCCCACCATCAGCGTGCCCGTGGACCCGACGCCGTAGCCCACACCCTGCATCATGCCGGACAGGTGGGCTGCCGTGTGCCCGTCACGGGTGCGCAGCATGATCATGGTCAGCGCCACCGCGGTCAGGCTGCCCTGCCCGAGGCCCAGCAGCCCGGTCCACACCCAGATAAAGTCCAGCGGCCCGAAGATGCTGAGTGCGAACCCGCCGCCGGTCATCAGCGCCACCACCGTGTTGATGGCCCGCTGGTCGCGGAACCGTGCTGCGAGCGCCGGTGCGAAGAGTGAGCCGAGCATCTGCAGGACAATGGAGGCGGAGACGATCAGCCCGGCCGTTCCGCCGTCCACTCCGCGTTCCCGCAGGATGGGGGCCAGCCAGGCGAACACGCTGAAGGACATCATGGCCTGCAGCACCATAAAGATGGTGACCTGCCAGGCCACCGCCGAGCGCCACACGTTCACGCCGTCGGCAACGGCCTGGTGCCGCGGGTGCCGCTGCCGAAGGGCAAGCGGAAGGAACAGGAGAAATACGACCGCGGCGGGCAGCGCCCAGAACCACAGCGCCGCCGTCCAGTCCCCCGAGGCGGAGAACACCGGGTAGGTGAACCCGGCGCCCAGGGCGGCCGAGGCGCAGATTGCAGTGGTGTAAAGGCCGCCCATCAGCCCGAGCCGGTGCGGGAAGTCGCGCTTCACCAGGCCCGGCAGCAGCACGTTGCACAGGGCTATCGCGGCGCCGCAGGCCGCTGTTCCGGCAAGGAGGGCGGGCAGGTGCCCGGCGCCCGGCAGGTCAACAGGGCGGAGCAGCAGCCCGGCAGTGAGCACCGCCATGGCTCCGAGCAGCACCCGCTCGGCACCAAAACGCCGGGCAAGGACCGGCGCCAGTGGCGCGAAGACCCCCAACAGGGTCACGGGCACCGTGGTGAGGACCACCACCGCCCAGCCCGGCAGCCCGGCGTCGGACCGTATTTCCGGCAGCACCGCGGCGAAACTGGAGAACACCGTCCGCAGGTTCAGCCCGATCAGCACCAGGCATCCGCCGAGGTAAACCAGTCCGCGGCGGCTGCTGACGCGGGTGGGCTCTGCGGCGGGGAGCTCGTCGATTTCGGCGTCCACCAGCGTGCCGGGGTTCTGACTCCGGGCGCGCCCGGGAGCGTCGGGTTTCACGGCGGCATTCTTAGCTTCGGTCACCGGCCCATTCTTGCAGGCCTTCGGCAGGCAGAGGCCGCAGCTAGCACGTGCTGACTATCAAGTAACGCTCATCCGTGATCTCCTTGCCCCAGAGCGCCGGGTCCGTGAGCATGGTCAAGGTGGCATTCGTGCGGTGGCCGCGCACCAGTTCCAGACAGCGTTGCGCCGGAATCCCTGCGCCGGTCCCCCACAGCCCTTCCACGAGGATCAAGGTGCCGGGTCCGCGCAGCAACCGGGACCAGCGTGCAAGGGCGGCATCCGGATCAGGGAGTGCCCAGAGGACGTGGCGGGCCAGAACCACGTCAAAAGCCGCAGGTGCCAGAGGCGGAGCTGAAGCGTCGCCCAGAACGAACTCCGCAGGCACCCCGGCGCCAGCGGCCTTGGCCCGGGCGATGTCTACCATCCGCAGTGAAAAGTCCACGCCGCAGACCCTGTGGCCGGCGTTGCCCAGCAGCACAGAAAGACTGCCGGTGCCGCAGCCAAGATCGGCCACCTCGCTGGCGGGGTGCCGGATCAGCGGCAGCAGCAGCGCCTCCCATGCGCTGCGAACGGTTGGGTCAGGGAGCCCGTGGTCCGCTTCGTCGTCGAACGTTTCGGCTTGGCTGTCCCAATAGTTGCGCATGGCATCAGTCATGCGGGACAGTCTCGCATGACTGATGCCGGCTCGAAAGGCAAGGAGGCACCCCCGGCCAGTGGAGTTTTTGTCCACTTGTCGCGGGTTGGAGCGCTCCCAAGGCACGTTATCTGGACAAAAACTCAACTATTCTGGAGGGGATGAGCGAATCCCCAGAAACCCCCGAGCCTTCCGCTGCCCAGTCACCGGACGCAGCCTCTGAATCAGCCCCCGGGCAGTCGCAGGCCTCCCGGCCGGTGACCCCCGGCAGCCAGGCTTCGTTCGGCACCTACGGCGGCCGGCCGGTCAGCTTCGTGCGCCGCGGAACCCGGTTGCAGGGCCGCCGCCAGCAGGCCTGGGAAGAGCACTCGGACCGCTGGGCGGTGGACGTGCCGCGGCACATCGCCAACACCTCGGTGCACCCGGACTACGTGTTCGACGCCGAAGCGGAGTTCGGCCGCACGGCGCCCCTGATCGTGGAGATCGGTTCGGGCCTCGGCGACGCCGTCTGCCACGCCGCGGAGGAGAACCCGGACTGGGACTTCCTGGCCGTGGAGGTCTACACCCCCGGGCTCGCGAACACGATGATCAAGATCAACAGCCGCAAGCTCAGCAACGTGCGCGTCGTGGAAGCCAACGCTCCGGAAGTCCTGGCCACCATGCTCCCGGCAGGCTCCGTCAGCGAGGTGTGGGTCTTCTTCCCCGACCCCTGGCACAAATCACGCCACCATAAGCGCCGGCTCATCCAGCCCGAGTTCGCCGCGCTCGTAGCCACTGCCCTGAAGCCGGGCGGCCTGTTCCGCGTGGCCACCGACTGGTCCAACTACGCGGTGCACGTCCGCGACGTCATGGCCGGGTCGGCCGACTTCGTGAACCTGCACGACGGCGAGCGCCGGGGTCCCGAAAGCCCGCTCACCCAGGTGTGGCAGTCTGGCGTCGAATCCCTGGTGGGCGGCGCGCCCGTCAAGGAGGGCCGTGCCCCGGTAAGCACCGAACACACCGGACCCAACGAAGGCGTGGACGAAACCGGGGGCTGGGCGCCGCGCTTCGAGGGCCGCATCCGGACAAGCTTCGAAAACAAGGCCCACGAAGCAGGCCGCCTCATCTTCGATCTTTGCTACCGGCGGCTATGATGCACCAGGGCCTCCGCACCGCAACGCCCCTCCGCTGATTCCCGCGGGCTGGCGGCCGGTCAGCTCACCTTGATGGCGCCGACCACTTCTTTGAGGAGGCCGATCCGCGGCTCGAGCTGGGGGTCAACATAGGGCCAGATCACCACGACGCCGATGAACCGGTCCTTTTCCCACACCCCCACGGTGGCGGCGGCCTTCGCGTCGCCCCGTTTGTCGTCATAGCCGACGACGACGGCGTAGGCGGCTTTGCCGGGAAGGTTCAGTTCGCCCTCGGTCAGCAGGTTGCCGCCGCGCTCTTCAAGGTAGTGGGCCGACATCAGGTGCGCCCAGCCGTTGGCCTCGGCCGGACCTTCCACGGAGGTGTCATCCTTGATGACGGTGACGAGGACGTCTCCCAGCAGGCCGTACTGTTCGGTGTTGGGGCCGGCGGTGGAGTCGCCCAGGACCAGGGTGTGCTCGGGGAAGTCCGCGGTGAAACCGAGCGGGGATTCGATGTGAACTGTCATGGCTGGTGTTGCTCCTTCAGCGGTAACTCAGTGTTTATGGGGCAGCGGCGGCGTTGATAGGCCAGGCGAAACTAGAGCCGGGAAAGCTTGGTGTCGTTCGGGACCTTCTGGTACGTGCTGACGTTCGTGCTGACCTGGTTTTCCGTGCTGACCTTGACCTCGCCGGCCTTGACGTCGAAACCGGCCTCGTTGGACGCCGTGACCACGCTGTTCACCTGGACCGTGGCCGAGCCCGCCTCGTAGAGCTTTGCTGCGTCCCGGGCGGCAGCGGCGTCGTTCCCGAGCGCCACGTTCTTCATGTAGCTGTCGATCACGGCGCTGTTTTCCGGCGTGTAGTCGATGTCGATCTTGACGGTGCCCTGGGTGCCTGCCGTCACGCTGGACTCGACGCTGCCGGCCTTGACATCCATGCCCTCCTTGACGCCCTGCGCCACGGTGCCCTCCATGGACAGGGACACCGAACTGAGGTTGTTGTCCTTGTCCATGTTCAGCTCCAGGCCGCCCTTGCCCGAAGCCTCGAACGTCCGCCCGTCCAGGTCCAGGTTGCCCTTCGCGGAGACTTCCACGCTGCCCTTGGACGTCCCGTCGCTGAGGTTCTTTTCATAGGCCAGTTCCAGCTTCGCGGAGGCGGCGGCATCGGCCGAATCGGCCCCTGCCTCAAAGCTCAGCGATCCCTTGGCCTTGTCCTCGTGGCCGTTGGAGCCGTTGTCTGAGGCGGCCTCGTTCAGGGTGTCCAGGATGTAGTCCGGCGGGTTGCCGGCCACGTCCTTGATGTCACCCACACTGTCCGGCGGGAGGTCCGCGTACATCTGGTTCCGCGCCGCCATGGCTTCTTCAATGCTGTCGAACGTGTATTCGCGGGCCACCTCGCCGGTCAGGGTGGCACCGGCGGACCCGGAAGCGTCGTTCACGCCCAGGCCCATGTTGCCGTAGACCTTCACGGTGGCCGAGCCATCCGCGTTTTCCACCACTTCGGTGCCCACCTCGGCGCCGCCGTGGACCCACAGGACACGGGCTTCGATGGAGGCCTTGCCCGTCTCCGTGTAGACCGGGATGTCTTCCTTGGCCAGCTCCAGCAGGTGCTGCCGGGCGAGGTCCTGCGCTGATTCCGGGATCCCGCCGTCCATGGCCATCAGGTCCTTGGCCAGGGGACCGTCCGGGCCTTCGCCCTCGATCAGGTACTTCTTGTCCGCGGCCGAGAGGCTGTCCCACCACTTCGCCTGTTCCTCCGGGCTGGCCCCGGCCATCGTGTCCAGCTGGCCCTGGAGGTCGGCGCGGTGTTCGGCCGCCTCGCGGGCAGCCTCGAGCTTCTCCTGCGCCCAGTTCTTCATCTGGTCGAACAGGCCCTTCAGGCCGCCCGGCGCCGCGCTGGTGCCGCCCGTGCCGGCCGCCGAGGACTTTTCCTGCTCCGCGGCGTTCTGGAGCAGGACCTTCGAGTTCTGCCGGAGGCTTGCAACCACCCGTTCGATGCTGGGACGGTGGCTGCCCGTCCACTCCTGCCGGAAACGCTCGCCGTCGCCGCCTTTCCAGGGGGCCGCAAGGATCTGGCTCTGCAGCGAGGACGCCCTGGTGCTGAGCAGTGAAGCAGCTTTGTCTGCGGCCTTGGCCAAGGCGCGAAGCTGACTGACGTCAGCACCGTAAAAAGTCATGATGTCTCCCCAGAGAATGATGCAGTTGCGAGGTGGTGGCTGGTCCATATCGTGCCATGTTGCGCCAGGGGGTGCCATGGGCATCACTCCCCATGGGGCCCCGCCAGCAGCCTGAGTCCGTCCGCCACCACCCTGCCGCGGTGGATCACGGTGCGGTCCGGAAGCCGGTCCATGACCGCCGCGGAGGGCGTTGCGTCGGAGCGTTCGGCGCCCCAGGGACGGCCGTCGCGGATCAGGGTCTTCGCTGGACTGCTGGTGGCCATCGTCCCAGCCTACTGTCGCGCCCGGCACCGGACCGCGAGCTGTTCCGGAGCCGGTTCCCGTGGCACGATTGGCCTTTAACACCGCATGCGGGACAGACCCGCGGCCACGAGAACTGCACGAGGGTCCGGACATCAAAAAAGAACTGAGAGAAGCCGCCGGGACGGCTGAGGAAGTCACCAATTCGCGGCCGCTGGAGCTTATGGCCCGCGCAGGGTTCGCAGTGAGCGGCATCCTGCATTTCCTGGTGGGCGCCATCGCCATCCGCCTGGCCATGGGCGGCCAGGGCAAGGCTGACGTCAGCGGTGCCGTGCAGGAACTCTCCGGCCAGCCGGCCGGTCCCATCCTGCTGTGGAGCAGCTTCGCCGCCTGCGTGGCGCTGGCAATCTGGCAGACCAGCGATGCGATCTTCGACTTCAGCCACCTGCCGAAGCGCGAAAAGATCGGCAAGAAGCTCAAGGCGGCAGGCCAGGCCGTGGTTTTTGCCGCGTTCGCCGTCACGCTGGCCTCGTTCGCCATCGGCGCTGGAAAGGACAACAGCCAGTCCACGAGCGATTTCACCATCGCGCTGATGAGGGCCCCCGGCGGCATAGCGCTGCTGATCGTCATCGGCGCAGCGGTGGCCGTCACGGGAATCGTGTACGGGATCCGCGGCGTCCGGAAGTCGTTCGAAAAGAACCTCAGGATGCCTGCCCCGGGCACCATGCGCACCGGGGTGACCGTCCTGGGCGTGGTGGGTTACGTCGCGAAGGGCTTCGCACTGCTGCTGGTGGGCCTGCTGATCGTCATTGCTACCATCCGGTCGCATCCGGAGGAATCCACCGGGCTCGACGGCGGATTGAAGGCGCTGCGTGACCAGCCGTTCGGGCTGTACCTGCTGGCCGCCGCCGGAATCGGCCTGATCTGCTACGGCGTGTACTCGATAATGCGGGCGAAGCTGGCGAAGATGTGAGCTGCCCGGGGCACCCGCCCGGCTAGGGTGGACGCATGCCCCAGGTACGCGCCGAACGATTCATCCGACTCGACCCTGAGACCGCCTTTGCGTTCTCCCAGACCACAGGCGACTTCCGGCTGAAGTGGGATCCGTTCATTTCGGCTCAGGGCTGGCTGGACGGCGCCCGGGCCGCCGGCAAGGGCGTCCGCACCCGGACGGTCTCGAAGATGGGGCTGGTGATGGTGAGCGAATACGTCTCCTACGCACCGCCCCGGAACGTAGGCATGACCATGGTGTCCGGGCCGTGGTTTTTCGGCAACTTCGGCGGCGGCTGGCGTTTCACCCCGGCCGACGGCGGCACCCGGGCTGTCTGGAAGTACACCTTCACCTGCCGGCCGGCGTGGCTGCGGCCCCTGGCGGAGCGGATCGGCAGCCGGCTGCTGGGCCGTGAGATCGAAAAGCGCATCGAAGCATTCGCCCGGGCGTGCGAGGACCCGCAGCTCGTGGCGGAGTTCCGCGCCCTGCAGCCCTAGCCCAAACCTCCGAGTTCGCGGCTCCGGGTCGGGGGCTGCGTGCCGTCACGCAGCCCTCGGGCCGAACCCCCGATCTCGCTCGGCCGACACCAGCTCAGTCGCCCTCGAGGGCGGCCCTGACACGCGCACCGATACCGCGCAGCCGCTCCACCGGTTCGGTGGCGTAGACCAGCCGCACGTACCGGGGAGCCACGTCCTGGCCCCACGCCGTCATGGGGGTCGCGGCGATCCGGCCCGCCACCAGGAGCCGCCGGGACAACTCCGGCGCCCGCATCCCCAGCGCCTCGGCGTCCAGCAACAGCGACCAGCCGCCTTCAGGCACCACCACGGGCAGCCCGGCCAACTCGTCGGTCACCAGGTCCCGGCGCGACTGCCACTCCCGCACGGCACCGGTGATCCCGTCGTCGCTGTTGGTCAGTGCGGCGAGGACCCCGGCCTGGTTGAAGCCGCTGGCCACGGCAGTGTTGTAGATCGCGGCGAGGGCCACGTCTCCCATCACCTCCGGGGGCCCGGCCACCCAGCCGACACGCCAGCCGATCATGCGGTAGTTCTTGGAGACTCCGCCCATGGTGATGGTGTGCGGGGCCAGCTCCGGGAACGACGCCGGATGACGGTACGGCAGGCCGTCGAACAGGATCCGGTCCATGGCGGCGTCATACAGCAGCCAGCAGTCCGCGTGCAGGCACGCATCACGCACGGCACCCCATTCGGCGTCGTTGAGCACGTGGCCGGTGGGCATGGCAGGGCTCATCAGCAGGATGGCCCGGGTGCGCGCGGAAACCGCCGCGGCAAGCCTCGCCGGATCCAGGCGCCAGCGCCCGCCGGAGACCATCAGCGGAACAAACACCGGGATGGCCCCTGCAAGCCGGACCCTGTTGATCATGCCCGCATAGGTGGGATCCGTGAGGATCACTTCGTCGCCGTGGTCCACGGTTGCCAGGAGTACGCTCAGCATTCCGGCGAGCGCGCCGCCGGTGATCACCACCTCGGAACGGGGATCGTAAGAGAGCCCGGTCTGCTGCCTGAGCCGGTGCGCCACGGCCTGGCGGAGGGCCAGCGTGCCGGTGAAGGGCAGCCAGCTGTTGGCGGCCTTGTTTCCCACAGCGTCGCGGGTGGCGATGATGGCCGACGGCGGCGGCGCGATGTCCGTGTCCAGGTTCTCCATCCGGAGCACGTCGGGATCACCACCGACGGCGGCTGCCACCTTGTCGATGCCAAAGGGCTGAATCCGGGCAAAACGCCCGGTCCTGCCGCGGACCATGTGCCCAGCGTCCCACCGGGTGCAGAGCGCGTCAATGGGCTCCGGACGAGCCGTCCACCATGGAAATGACAGCCACTGTCTTCTGGCCCTCGTTGCGCAGTTCCACGCTGCTGATCCGGCTGATTTGGGTGGGTGTTGCCCCGGTGATCCTGGACCGGCCCCCGGGCGTCGCGGACCAGCTGCAGGCACGGTCTTCGGTGCCGTCCTGGCTCCTGACCCACAGGGACAGGGTGCCCTGGGTGGGCAGGCTGGTCCCGGAAAACGAGACCTCCGTCCCCCACGCCTTCTTCACCAGGGCAAGCTGGACCTGGAGGCCGCCCGGGGCCTCCACTGAATAGCTGGCATCCGGCCGGGGAGGCTGGTTGAGCAGCGGAGCGGCCAACACCCCCGCCGCCAGGCACGCGGCGGCCACCGCCCCGACGAAAGCCGCCCACCGCCGTCGTGATTTCCGCCGCTGTGCTGCCAGTTCGTCCAGCAGCGCGGCGGGCTCCCCTGCGGAAGCTACTGCCCCCAACGCAGTGGCTTCCGGGGCTGCCTCCGCGGGCGTCGGCCCGGCCAAGGCGACGGCGTCGGCAACGGGGAGGGCGTCCAGAAGGGCCGGGAGGCTGGCGAGTTCGTCCAACTCCCGCCGGCAATCCGCGCACCCGGCCAGATGCTGGTCGAACCGCGACACGTCAGCATGCTCCAGACCGCCCAGCAAGTAGGCTCCCAGCAGTTGGTGCACGTCCGCACTGCTCACCGCTGCACCCCCATTTCGTCCAGGATGGTCCGCAGCGCCCGCACCGCATAGAACGCACGGGACTTCACCGTACCGGCGGGAATGCTCAGCTCCACGGCCGTTTCCGCGACAGTGCAGCGGCGGTAGTGCAGTGCCACCAGGACGTCCCGGTGTTCGGCGCTCAGCCGCAGCAGGGCTTCCTCCATCAGTACGCGGTTGAGCAGTTCGTCAACGCGTTCAGTGGCTTCCGCGGGGTCTGCCACGTCCCGTTCGGCCGCTTCGAGGGGACGGCGCTGGGCCTTGCGGTAGTTATCGATCATGATGTTCCGGGCGGTGCGGAAGAGGTAGCTCCGCAGGCTGCCGGTAATCTCCGGGGCCTGCTGCCAGACCCGGAGCACGGTTTCCTGGACCACGTCCTCAGCCAGTTGCGGATCCCTGCAGGCGCTCAGCACAAAGCGCCGCAGCGCCGGGCCGTGCTCCCGGTAGATCGCTGCCACCACGTCTTCATCGAGCGGCATCCCCGCCCCTCCCGCTGTGCTGACGGTGCCCTGCATTGTGTGTGCTGCCTCGTGCTGCCGCGGCCGGCCGGACGCCCGCCGTTCCCCAGTTATGACGCCGTCCGGCCCGAAATGGTTCACCGCCGCCCGGGGCATGTGGGCATCTTTCAGAACGATTCTGCTTGTGAACCATTCTGTTCCCTGGCACGTCGTACCGGATAGCGCCGGCCCGCACTGATTCCGCACCTATTGGCCGGCACGAATCCAAGGAGCCGGACATGAAGAAGCATTGGGGAACAGGCTTGTACGTTGTGGCGCTGGCCGCGGCCCTCACCGCCTGCGGCGGCGGAACCGGGACCTCGGCGCCAACCACTGCGCAGGGTACGACGGCGGCTTCCGCCCCCGCAGAAACCTCGTCAGCCCCCGTCCCCGCCGGAGCGGCTGAACTGAAGACGGCGTCATCGGCGGCGGGCCGGATCGTGGTGGATGCGAAAGGGATGAGCGTCTATTTCTTCACCAAGGACGTGAAGGATTCAGGCACCAGCGCGTGCACCGGAGCCTGCATCGCCGCGTGGCCGCCGGTCCTCACGGAATCGGACGCGCCGGCCGTTGACGGCGTTACGGGGACGGTGGCAACCATCGCGACGCCGGAGGGAAAGAAGCAGGTGACGATCAACGGCCTGCCGGTGTACTACTACGTCAAGGACAAAACCGCTGGTGACATCACCGGTCAGGGCGTGAACGGAGTCTGGTACCTGGCGGGCCCTTCAGGCGACATGCTGAAGCCCGCTGCCGGCGGCTACTAGCCAACGGGTTAACGCAGAGTCTGGTTTCAGCACAGTGCCCGGCCGGGGACGGGCTAGCGGACCGGGGAGGGAGCCGGCAACTCCGGGACGGGCAGCTCCACCGGCGATGTGGGAACAAGGTCGGACGGGTCGGGGCTCACGGGGGCGGTTGGAAGCGGCTTGCCCGAGGGCAGCTGTCCAAGTCCCGGAACGTTGGCCGGGTCGCGGGGATCCGGTTTCCCCGGCAGGGTGTGTCCGGGCGTGGGGACGGTGCCCGGCGAGGGGGCGGCGGGTTCCCCGGCGCTGCCCTGCCCGGGCTGCCCGCCGGAGACTGATCCGCCGTCCCCCGGCGAAGGCACCGGCGAGGCGGGCGCGGGTGCGCCAGGCGCCGTTCCACCGGTACCCGGCACGGGCTGGCCGGGCGTGCTTCCCCCGCCTCCCGGCGTCATGGTCCCCACGAAGAAGGTGACGGCATGTCCGACGTTACCCAGGGTGTGGCGGAAGTTTTCATCGGAGGCTGCCGCAGCGGCGCCCCCGGCGGCCAGGGCAGCGGCGACGGAAAGCGCCGTAAGCGGCAGCCGGCGTTTGCGCCGTCGTCGGGCGGCCAGCTCGTCCAGGGCCGGCCCGGCGGGTGCGGGCTCGGCGGAGGTGGCAGGCAGTGCCATGGCGAGCGTGCCAACGTCGGAAGGTTCAGCAGGAACAGCGGGAAGCGCTGTCAGCGTTGCGGCCGGCGCCATCAGCGCTTCCACCGCGGCGGACGGCCGCGGGCTGTCGGCGGCCAGTGCACGCAGTTCCAGCAGGACGGGGCGCAGTTCGCCAGCGTTTTCCATGCCGGCGTCGGCCAGCAGTTCGTCGATGATCCGCTGGTTCCGGGATGAGGAGTTGTCACTCATGATGTGCCTGGCTTCCTATTGAGGCGCGTTCCCTAAGGGCGATGAGCGCCCGTCGATGCAACTGTTTGACGGCCCCGGGGGTCCTGTCCATGATCTCGGCGGCCTGTTCCACGGACAGGTCCGCCACCACCCTCAGGGCGAGGACTTCCTGGTGGTCCGGGCTGAGTCCTTCAAGAAGGGCTCCGGCGCCACCGGCGTCCACTTTCGCGAGCGCCAGTTCCTCGGCTGAAGCCGAGCTGCGGCCGTCGAGTTCGGACTCGTAGGGGCTGAGGGACGGAGTGCGCTCGTTGCGGCGGTAATAATCCACCATCCGCGCATGCGCAATGGAGAAAATGAGCGACTTGGCGCCCTGGAGTCCGCCGCTCAGTCCGTCAAGCTTCGGATAGAAGGCAAGGAACACATCCTGGGTGACCGCCTCGGGATCATCCACTCCGCGAGCCCGGAGGTAACCAAGCACTGCGCCGGAGAACTTTCGGTAGACAAGGGTGAACAACACGGCGGGGTCGGTCCCGTCCGTGTGCACGTATTCATCTGCCAAAGTGTCCAGCACCCTAAGGCTCCTCCATCCCGCTCAATGCGGTCACATCTGTCCGAGGTTCGGAAGGCTGCGAACCCGGGCCGGTTGCACCGCGGGACTTCCGCCACAGCGAGAAGTCCCGCGGTCCACCATAGGCGGCTGTGTTACGGACGGCCAGCTGAGGTGGGCAGCTCAGGGAGCTGGGTGGGGACCTCGGCGGGGATTTCCGGGGTGGCCGGAACTGCTGCCTCGGTGGGCAGCTCAGGGGCTTCCGGCACCTCCGGAGCCTGAACGTCTGCTTCGGCCTCGCCGGAGCCGGCTCCTTCAACCTTGCTGCCCTCGGACTCGGCAGCTGCCTTGCCTGCGGCGGTTACGTCCGCGCAGTAGCTTTCGACGTTGGCTTCGCCCTCAGCGGCGATGGCCAGCGACTTGAAACCGGTGGAGGATGCGTCCAGGCCGCCCTTGGTGAAGGCGGTGCACAGGCCGTAGGCGGCGGGGCCGGTGGCGTCCGGGCCGACGGCGGTTGCCGAGGCTTCAGCGCTGGCGTCCTCATCGGAGCCGGTTGCTGCAGCATCAGCCGAAGCGGAAGCGGACGGCGTGGCGGAAGCGGAAGCTTCGGCGGTGGCGCCGGCCGTGGCGGTCCCTGAGACGCCGCCGACGTGCGGGGCGGGGGCGCCGAGCAGTTCGTGGGCGCTCTGCTGAACGTCAGTAGGAAGGGCTCCGGCAAAGGCTGCTGCGCCGGTGCCACCGACCGCCAGCGTACCGGCCGCCAATGCGCTCGCGGCAACCTTACTAGTGGCAAAAACAGTGAACAAGGACATGAAACCCTCCGAAAACATATACAACAGTGTCAGTAACGGCCAGGTTGGATCCGGCCACTCAAGCTGTGCGGACGCGGTCCGCACTCCCCTTACATCGCTGCATGTTCCGGAAAAGTTACGCGGTGCCGAAAATTCTTTTGCGGGCCCCGGGCGGGCAAGGGGTACCGGAGCGGCATCAGGATCAAAAGACGGGCAAGCCGACCGATCCTAGGAACGCCGCGAAGACCCGGCAGACCCCGGCTGCGGCAAGCTCAAACGCAGGTGCTGTCCTGCCCGGCGCTGTGAAATGATCAAGCATGCGTCCCATGCAGCACTCCAGCAAACTCCAGAACGTCCGCTACGAACTCCGCGGGCCCATCCTCCAGGCGGCGAAGGAGATGGAAGCCGAAGGGCACCGGATCCTGAAGATGAACCTGGGCGACACCGCGCCGTTCGGACTGGAGACCCCCGAGTCCGTGGTGGTGGACATGATCCACCACCTGCGCGGGGCGCAGGGCTACAGCGATTCCAAGGGAATCTTCTCCGCGCGCACGGCCATCTCGCAGTACTACCAGACCCGCGGCCTGATGCAGATCGGCGTCGAGGACATCTTCATCGGCAACGGCGTCAGCGAGCTCATTTCCATGTGCCTCCAGGCCTTCATGGAAGACGGCGACGAAATCCTCATTCCGGCCCCCGACTACCCGCTGTGGACGGCGGCCGTCACGCTGACCGGCGGAAAGCCCGTGCACTACCTGTGCGACGAGGACGAGCACTGGTGGCCGGACATGGCCGACGTCGAAGCAAAGATCACCAAGCGCACCAAGGCAATCGTGATCATCAACCCGAACAACCCCACAGGAGCCGTGTACCCGCGTCACGTCCTGGAACAGTTTGCCGCGTTGGCGCGCAAACACCATCTGGTGCTGTTCTCGGACGAGATCTACGAGAAGATCCTGTACGAGGATGCGCAGCACATCCATACGGCCTCGGTGGCCGAGGACATCTGCGTCCTGACGTTCAGCGGCCTCTCCAAGGCCTACCGGATGCCGGGGTACCGCGCAGGCTGGGTGGCCGTCACGGGCCCGCTTGCCGCAACGCTGGCCTACCGGGAAGGCCTGGAGCTGCTGGCTTCCCTGCGCCTGTGCCCCAATGTCCCCGCCCAGCACGCGATCCAGACGTGCCTTGGCGGCTATCAGAGCATCGAGGCCCTGGTCCGGCCGGGCGGCCGCCTCCGCGAGCAGCGGGACCGCGCCCATAAGCTGCTCACCGCCATTCCGGGCGTCACGTGCGTCCCCGCGGCGGCGGCCATGTACCTGTTTCCGCGCCTTGACCCGGAGCTCTACCCGTTCAAGAGCGACGAACAGTTCGTCCTGGACCTCCTGCGTGAACAGAAGATCCTGGTCTCGCACGGCACGGCGTTCAACTGGCCCCGGCCGGACCACTTCCGCTTTGTCATCCTTCCGTCCGTGGAAGACATTGAGGAAGCAGTGCGCCGGATCGCCGCGTTCCTCGCCTCGTACCGGACCGGCGTGGCGGACGACGCGTAGCGTGCCCGGGACTCGGCAGCCCGGAACGCGGCGGGCAGAATCAGGCCCGGGTCAGGACGTGGCCGCCATCGGTGTATAGCTGAAGGACTTGAGCGTCAGCGTCCCGTCCTTGGTCAGCGCCTTCAGTCCCTTGGGTGCGCCGGCGGGAAAGACGAGTGACGTGAGGGTTCTCTCGCCGTCATTGACGAACACTTCCACGGAGCTGTGGTCCACAAAGATTTCCAGCCGGACCCGGCCCTCGCGGGGTGCGGATTCCGCCCGCCGGAGCACGCCATAATCGGGCGCGAGGCCTGCCGTTTCTTTGGCTGCCCCGTCCCGCGTGACGAAGGCGGTTCCCGATTCGAAGTCATAGCCCACCGTGGCAAAGACCCCGTTTTCGGCCAGCAGCTCCACCTTGGCCTCGGAGCCGTCGTCGCCTGCCGCGCGTTCGAGCGTGAGGTCTAGCCGGTACGCTCCGCGGTCAGGAGCGGGAAGCCCTGCTGCACCGTCCGGAGTCAGTTTCCGGTCTTCCACGGTGGCGGTGTCTCCTTCCAGCGACTTCAGCGCACCTGTGGGGCTGGAGACGAGCGTGGGCTTGCCGGAGACCGTCTTCAGCCGGATATCCCTGACCAAAGTGTCGGCGCCGCCGTGCCAGTCGTCGGTGGGTAGTTTGCGTGCATAGGCCCAGTTGTTCAGCCACGCGATGGCGTGGCGCGACCCCATGCGCTGGCTTTCCGTCAGCCGTGGATCGTCCCAGGTCACGGCGGCGTAGAAGTCGGAGCCGTCATCCAGCCACTGGTGCTTCTGGTCCGATGGCTCGAACCGGGTCCCGTCCCACGTCCCGGTCCAGTAGGCGACGCCGGTGGACTTCCCTTCCTCGGCCCCGTTGGCGCTGGCAGCAAGGACCCAGGTCCGTTTGGCGGGATCGCCGTCGACGTCGAGCTGGAAGAATTCGGGGCATTCAAGAATTCCCAGGCCCTTGCGTTCAAAGGCCGACAGGTAGCGCCATTCCTTCAGGTTGGCGGAGGCGTACAGGCCGATCTTTTCGCCCTCCGCCAAGGCCATCACCCACTGGTTGTTCGCGTCGTCACGGATGATCTTCGGGTCGCGCCAGTGCTGCTCCCCCGGGTTGTCCATCACCGGGTTCCCGTCGTAGGGCTTGAATGTGTAGCCCTTGTCAGTGGAGTAGAACAGCGACTGCCGCTGGATGCCGTCGTCCTGCTGGGTCATGACGGCGATGACAGCGCCTTTGCCGAACCCTGCGGAGTTCTCGTAATCCACCACGGCGCTGCCCGTTTCGATGTCCCCCAGGCCGTTCTTGTACTTTTCAATGGCCACCCCCTCGTCTTTCCAGTGCACCAGGTCGGTGCTGGTGAGGTGGTACCACTCAGTGCCGTTCTCCTCCGGGTAGCCGGCATTGTAGAGGTAGTAGTAGTGCCAGAGGCCGTCCAGCCAGAACGGCCGCTGCGGATCGTTCATCCAGTTTTCGCGGGGGGTGATGTGGTAACCGGGGCGGTAGGCGGAGGCTCCGTCCGGCCGCGCGAACGCGGACTCCGCCGGCGCAGGAACCTCGGGCCCGGCGCCCAGGTCGCTCAGCATGGCCTCCACTGCAGCGGCTGTGACGCAGTCCGGGCGGGGGATGTCCGCGGAACCTGCCCGTACCGCCTGGTCCTGACTGCTGGAACGTACCAGGACGTCCTGCCCCGCCCGGGCGGCGGCCACCCATCCGTCGGCGCATTCAATGGCGCGGAGGTCGGAAACGCCGTCGGTCCGGAGCGGGTGCGCGAGGCTTTCCAGGCTGCGGTCGCCCCCGGTCAGCCAGAACGAGCCATAGCGGCCGGCGTCTTTTTTGGCCTCCGCCTGGGCCGCAGCGACGTCTGCCAGCGCGTCCGCGGCGGGGCTGCCCGGGCCCGGCTGCTGCCCCGCACCCACCACGATGGCCACCGCCGCCAGGACGAGCGCCAAGGCAGCGGCCACCGCGGCCCATAGGGCCCGGGGCGTGAGTTTGCTGGGGAGAAACCTGAGCGACATGTCCACCGATCATCGTGATGCACAAACGCCGCCGCCGGTATAAGCCGGCGCCGGCGTTTGTGCATGTTGGTCTGATTTCGCTCAATTTTACAGGGGCCGCGCTTCCGCGTTACCGCCGCGGTCCCGGCAGGGCGGTGCCGGGACGCTAGGCGTCGGCCTCTTCGAACTCCACGGCGGCCACGATCTCCTTGGTCGATGGGCTGATCATGTAGGCCTCCTCGTCATCCTCCACCATGATGAAGTCGCCCTGGTCCGTGGTGAAGTGCCAGGCGAGGACGGTTTCGCCGTTGTGCTCGTAGTTGGGATCGCCCATGGTGATTTTCTGCAGCTCATGGCCCGCGACGTCGCAGAGTTCGCGGATGATCAGCTCGAACTCCGGCGCATTCTCCAAGGCTTCTTCCGCCGCTTCTGCCTGGCGTTCCGCAAGGTTGGGGATCCGGGCCACGCGTTCGGCGATGTGCAGTTCCAACTGCTCCCCGTCAAGCAGCAGCAGGCCTTCCTGGCCGCGGAGCCAGGCGGCGTTGAGCGCGAGGATGTCCTCGGTCTCCAGCAGCGACTCGAATTCGTCGTCGAGCTCTTCGAGTTCCCGGACCGCCTCCGGGGCGGGGGTCCCGCCGTCGTCATCGGCGCTGCTGAAGGCTTCCGTGTCCCCATCCAAGTACGCGTCAGCGTCGTCCTCGGAGAGCGCGTCGAAGGCCGCGGCGGTGCGGTTGAACAGGGCCAGGTGGGCGGTGGCGCCCATACCTTCCAGTCCTTCGCGGACGTAGGCGTCGATCTCGTCGCGCTCCGGCACCGTGAAGACGTACTGGGCAAAGCCGCCGGCCAGCGCCTGGGTGAGGTAGAAGTCGACGTAGTAGCTGCGGAGCGCGTTCGGCGCGATTTCCGGAGCGTCGAGGAGCTCCGCATACATGGCGTTGACCACGGTCACGTTCGAGTCCACAACGTCTTCGTTGGCCGCCTCGGCGCTTTCGGGTGCCAGGACGACGGGGTGCTTGCTGGCGGGCTGACCGGTGCTCATGGAAGATCCTCACTGCTGAAAGCGGGTGGTGCTCAGGACCCTTTCACGCTACGTGGCGCACCGGTCCGGAGGTTGAGGATGAGCTGAACGTTGGGCGAAGTTTCAGGGCCTCTTCCGGCTCGGTAAGATGGATCAGATAACCTGCAGATTTTTGACCTGCTGAAAGTAGCGCGCACCATGCCATCCCAACCGGACGAGAGTGCGGCACTGGCAATACAGACCCCCGCGATCAACGACCGCTCCCTCGCGGCCGGGCTCGCCTACGCCATGGGCAGCCGGGTCTCGGGGATCTCCTTTGATGCCGCCACCGGCCTGATGCTCGGCAAGGTCCGAGGCGGCTCGGACGCGCCCTACTCGACCACCGCGAAGCTGGTCCGCAAGGCGGGCGGCTGGAGCTGCACCGTCGGGGTGTGCAGCTGCCCGGTCCGGAAGGACTGCAAGCATGTGGCCGCGCTGCTGTTTGCGGCCGAGGACAGCCCCGCCATCCGCGTCCAGCTCCTGGCCCCGGCCGAGTCCACCCGGCTGTCCCGTGAACCCCTGGCGCAGGACATGCCGGACTGGGAGCAGGCCCTTGGCCCGCTGATTGCCCGGCCCGGGATCACCCCGTCCACCAACGGCATCCCGCTGGCGCTCCAGTTCGACATCGAAGAGCCGGCCCCGCACTTTTCCTACACCGGCCGCCGTGATCCGCTCCGCAGCGTGCGCCAGCTGAAAGCGCGCCCGGTGATCATGGGGGCCAAGGGCAAGTGGATCCGCGGCGACGTCTCCTGGAACACCCTGAGCTACCTCAACTACCGGCGTGAATGCAACGAGGCCCATGTGGAGTGGATGCAGGAATTCCTTGCCTCCCACACCGCCCTTGCCAACCGGCAGCACAACTCCACCGCGCCCTGGCTGGGGCTGAACACCTATGCCGGGAAGAACCTGTGGAGCCTGCTGGCCCAGGCCCGGAAGATCGGCGTCGCGCTGGTCCATGCCGGCAGCCAGGAGCCGGTGCGGTTCGTGGAGGAGCCTGCTGCGGTGGGGCTTAACCTGACCCGCTTCGACACGTCCGGCGGGGAAACCGGCGGTGGTGCCGCCGCCGAGCCGTCCGCCGTCGAGCCTTCCGCCGTCGTCAACGGGAAGACGTCCGACGACGGCGGGCTGACACTGGCGCCCACCATCACCGTTGAGGGGGAAGTGGTTGATCCGGCGTCCGTGGGCACGATCGGCCGTCCGGCCCACGGGATTTTCCTGACGTCCGGAGCTGACGCCCTTCCCGGCACGGGCAACGGATCGATCATCACCCTGGCTCCGCTGGAAAGCGGGCTGAGCGAAGAACTCCTGACATTCGTCACGGCCGGCAGCACGCTGCACATTCCGGCGCGGGACGAGACCCGGTTCCTCACCGGCTTCTACCCCAAGCTCAAGCAGGCCGCCCGCGTGACAGCCTCGGACCAGTCCGTGGAACTGCCCACACTGGCTGTTCCCACCTTGTCGCTCCTGGCCAACTACGGCGCCGACCACAAAGTCCGCCTGCACTGGGAATGGCACTACGCGTCAGGGAACCTGGTCACGGCACAGCCTCTGTGGCGGCATCCGGGCGACCACGGCTACCGTGACGACCCCACTGAGGCCCGCATCCTCGAGGCGGTGGGCCAGCCCTGGGAGGTTGTTCCCAAGCTGGGGGAATCCGCCACCGGAGGCTGGGGCACCCCGCGGCTTGCTGCTTCTGCCGAGCTGAGCGGGTTGGACACGCTTGCCTTTACCGAGGAAGTGCTACCCCGGCTCCGCAACACCCCGGACGTAGTGGTGGACACTTCAGGTGAGATCGCCGACTACCGGGAGGCCGAAGAAGCCCCCGTGGTGGCCATCTCCACCAAGGCCACGGACCAGCGCGACTGGTTCGATCTCGGCATCCAGATCTCCCTCGAAGGCCAGCCCGTTTCCTTCGCAGCAGTGTTCTCCGCCCTCGCCGCCGGCCAGACGAAGATGCTCCTGCCCAGCGGCGCCTACTTCTCGCTGGACCTTCCGGAACTCCACCAACTGCGGGCCCTGATAGAGGAGGCCCGGTCCCTTCAGGACAACAAGGACGCGCCGCTGCAGATCAGCCGGTTCCAGGCCGGGCTCTGGGACGAACTCGCACACCTTGGCGTTGTGGACGAGCAGGCCGCGGCCTGGCGCGAGGCTGTAGGCGGACTGCTGGAAGGCGGCATCAAGGGGCTTCCCCTGCCGCCAACCCTGAATGCCGAGCTTCGCCCGTACCAGCTGGAGGGTTTCAACTGGCTGAGTTTCCTCTACCGGCACGGGCTGGGCGGGGTGCTGGCCGATGACATGGGCCTGGGCAAGACCGTCCAGGCCCTCGCGCTGGTCTGCGCGGCGAAGGAAACTGCCGCGGCTGAGAGCGCGGCGTCTGAGGGGAAAGCGGCCGACGGCGCCGCGCCCTTTCTCGTCGTGGCCCCCACCAGCGTGGTGGGCAACTGGGAGGCCGAAACCGCACGGTTCGCTCCCGGGCTTACCGTCCGCGCCATCGGCGAGACGTTCGCGAAGAACGGCGTGGACCCGGCCGAGGCCATGGCCGGTGCAGACATCGTGATTACGTCCTACGCCCTGTTCCGGATCGACTACGAAGCGTATGCGTCGCGGGAATGGGCCGCCCTGGTGCTGGACGAGGCGCAGTTCGTGAAGAACCACCAGTCCAAGGCCTACCAGTGCGCACGCAAGCTGCCGGCTGCGTTCAAGCTCGCCATCACCGGCACCCCGCTGGAAAACAACCTGATGGAATTCTGGGCGCTCACCTCGATCGTGGCGCCCGGCCTGTTCGCGAGCCCCAGCCGGTTCGCCGAGTACTACCAGAAGCCGGTGGAAAAGAACGGCGACAAGGGGCAGCTGGACAAGCTCCGCCGTCGTGTCCGTCCGCTCATGATGCGCCGCACCAAGGAACAGGTCATCCACGACCTGCCGCCCAAGCAGGAGCAGATCCTGGAGGTGGTGCTGAACCCGCGGCACCAGAAGGTGTACCAGACCCACCTGCAGCGGGAGCGCCAGAAGATCCTTGGCCTTATTGAGGACGTCAACAAGAACCGCTTCACCATTTTCCAGTCGCTCACCCTGCTCCGTCAGCTCAGCCTGGACGCATCGCTGGTGGACCCGTCCCTGTCCGGCGTCCGGTCCAGCAAGCTGGACGTGCTCTTCGAGCAGCTCGAGGACCTGGTGGCCGAAGGGCACCGCGCCCTGATTTTCAGCCAGTTCACCGGCTTCCTGGGCAAGGTCCGTGAACGGCTCGTCGAGGAGAAGATCGAATTCTGCTACCTCGACGGCGGCACCCGCAACCGCTCCGACGTGGTGAACGAGTTCAAGAACGGCTCCGCCCCCGTGTTCCTGATCAGCCTGAAGGCCGGCGGCTTCGGCCTGAACCTGACCGAGGCGGACTACGTCTTCCTGCTGGACCCCTGGTGGAACCCGGCATCCGAGGCGCAGGCCGTGGACCGCACCCACCGGATCGGCCAGGCCCGCAACGTGATGGTCTACCGGCTGGTTGCCAAGGACACCATCGAGGAAAAGGTCATGGCGCTGAAGGCCAAGAAGTCGCAGCTGTTCGCGGACGTCATGGAAGGCGACGCGCTCTCCGGCGGTTCCCTGACGGCCGAAGACCTGGCCGGCCTGTTCAACGACTGACGGTTGACCGGCTCCCCGGTTCGGGAACTGTCGCGGGGGCCGCCTTTCCGGTGCGGTCGCTCAGCCCATGGCCGGGGCCAGGGACCTTCCCGCGGACAGCTGCTTCCGGGCCCAGCGGGCGAGTTTCTTGCCCTTGCCCTTCCACCAGTTGTCCTCGTCCTTGTCGTGGTGCAGGCGGAAGATGATCATCACCATCACGAAGACGCCCATGGCAACGTCCATCCATGACCAGAACACGGCGTCAACCAGGACGCTGATGCCCATCACAAGGACCGACGGGAGTGCCAGCGTCCGGAAGACGGTGCTGGCGACGTAGCGCCGATGGGACCTGGGCACGGATAGAGCACGGACCATGTCAAAACAGAGGCAAGCAACCACCATTGCCTGCCCCAGGGACAGGATGACCAAACCGGCCATCGACCCGGCGAACATGGCAACGGATTCCATCCCCGCGCTCACCGGACGCCGCCCTGCATGGCAAGGCGCGGACAAAACACCATGGGAACGCACAAAACACACATGAGAAAAACCCCCAGAGACCAGAGACCAAGCTGTGAGACCAAGCTGTGGTCCATTCAAGCCGCTGCGGCGGCGGTCCGTCACCAGTAGTGTGTACTCTATTCTGCCGGCCCGGGTCGCCGCAGGCGTCCCAAGTACCGCAAACCCGGGTACTCAGTCCGGCCTCGCCGGATGCCGTTAGCCGGGGTGATCCTCGTCAGAGCGTGATCTTGCGGCCTATGACTTCTGCGGCCGTATCGTAAATGGTCTGGTTGTGGGCACGCGCATAATCGCGCAGCATCGAAAAAGCCCGGTTCATGTCCACGTTGGCGGTGTGCGAGATGACGCCCTTCGCCTGTTCAATCTGGATGCGGCTGTTCAGCGCGCGCTGCAGCTGTTCATTGATGATGGCGCTTTCCCTCGCGGCACGTTCCTGCAGGAGGGTGATGGTGGCGACGTCGGCAAACGCCTGCGCAATGGCTGCGTCGTCCGCGCTGAGGGGGCCGGTCTCACGGCCGAAGAGGTTCATGGCACCGATGGTCCGGCTGCGCAGGCGCATCGGGACGGCGTGCAGGGACCGGAAGCCCTGGGCCAGGGCGGACTCCTGGAACAGCGGCCAGCGGGATCCGTCCGCCGCAATGTCGTCAACGGCCACAACAGCGCCGGTGCGGTAGCAGTCCACGCACGGACCCGCGCCGGACTCCAGCTGGAGCACCTCCACCAGCTGGCTCTCCTCGCTCGTGGAAGCCATCACCTGCAGATCTCCGGCCGGGTCCACCAGCACCAGCCCGGCAGCGGCGGCGTCGAGTATTCCCACGGATTCCTCCACCAGGGTGTGCAGGAGGTCGAAAACGTCGTAATCCGCCACCAGGGTGTCCGCTATTTTGACGAACGCGGCACTCACGCGCCCGGCGCGGCTCATCATCGCCATGAAGGGATTCTACTGCACGTCAAGGTTCGCCGTTCACCCGTCATTCGGGGTGAAGTCAAGGGTTTTGGCGACGACGTCGCGGGCCACGTCGCGGACCGTGCGGCCCTGCGCGAACGCGTGCGCCCGCAGCATCACCAGCGCGTCTGTGGCGGAGGCCCCGGTCTGGGCGAGGATCATTCCCGTGGCCTGGTGCACTTCGCGCCGGGAGAGCGGCGAGCCGTCAGGCGGCGCGTCTGTCCCGTCTCCCGGGGTCAGGGTGAGGAGCTGACGGAGCAGCTGCCACGTCGCGGCATCGGCCAGCCGCAATGCCGTCGAGTGGTCTGCCGGACTCAGCGGGCCGGCATCGGAGCTGTACAGTTCCACCACGCCGATGTCTATGGCACCAAGCACCAGGGGGAACACAAAGAGCGCTGAAACATCAAGGTCCCGCAGGGCTTCGGCAAAGACGGGCCAGTCCGGGTGGGAACCCGAGCGCACGTAGGGAAGGAGGACCGGCATCCGGGTTCCCAGCGCCTCCCAGCGCGGGCCCTCGCCCAGGTCGAACTGGAGCTCGTCAATCCTCGCCGACACCGTGTTGCTGGCACAGACCATCGTTTCCGGAGCCAGACAGGAAAAGACGGAAATCGATGCTCCGGAGACTGGCAGCGATTCCAGGAACCCGGTGCAGAGGCCCCCGTCCAGCCCTTCGGTCATCGAGCAGGAGCCTTCAACCATGGCTGGACCACGTCGCGCCAGCCGCTTCCGGGCCACGGAAGGACGTCGCTTGAACCATAGGACCGGCACCTTCCATGCATTAACTGCTGTTCCTACAGTTTATGCCTGCCCCTGGCCAGTCCGGTGGCCCCCGGCCCTGTTCACCCCTTGCCAGGCCGGATATACTTAAGTGTTGCCCCGGACCCCGGTAGCGCCCATTGTCGGCGAACTACCCAGGAGGAGTCCATCCGATGCGCGGCCGTCAATTCCTAGAAGTATCGCTCACTAATACGGCATCCCCGGACCATGGCGAGTTGTTGAGGGCTGCCATGTCCGCCAGCAACTGGCGCCGGCCCGATTTGAGCCTGAACCGAAGTTCCTCCGAGGCAAGGCAAACCACGATGCCGTACGATTCCGAAAGCTGGCGTGACGAGCTATTGACGGAGATCGAGGACCTCGTGGGGCAGCTGAAGGCAAAAGTGGCGCGCTACTCGCTCCTGCGTTCCGACCCGTCCCTCCAGGACCCGTTGCATCCGGACAACCGGGCCGCCACGGACTGGATGCACGGGGCCCTCGAGGATATCGCCGCGACGGCGCTCGGCATCGAACTGGCGACGCAGGAGCGGATATTTCGCGCGATCTCTGACGTTGACCGGGACGCCACCATCGAATCGAACCAAGAACCGAAGACAGGAACCGCAGGATGATCAGCACTATCGAGGCCGGCCGGACCTTTTTTGTCGAAGCAACTGACCCGCACCTCCTTGATGCGGAGTTGAACGCGGCGGTGGAGCAGGCACGGCAGCACGCCATGGAAGAGGGCACATCCGGCATCCTGGTGACACGGCTGGGCCACACCACGTTCACGGTAGCCGTCAGCGCGGACGTTCCCTTCGGTCAGACGCACGAGCGCCAGGGCCCGTCTGTGAGCGCGGGCAGCGCCCGGGGCGACGCCGTCAGTTCAAGCTAGCTCACCCCCTGCCTGTTTCGGTCAGATCAGCATCGCGTCACCCACTTGCGCGGCGGATTCCGCTCCGCCGCTGCCCCGGGAACTGACGCGTCCGGCCGCGAGCACGTACTAGCTGTCCGCGGCGTTCAAGGCAAAGCCGATGTGCGAAATGTGCCGCCGTCATCTTGTTGTTGACTGACGGCGGCACAAATCCTTCAGGGGACCCGGCTCCTACTTCTTCAGGAAGGCCAGGAGTGCCTCGTTGATTTCCTTTGCGTGGGTCCAGCACATCCCGTGCGGCGCCCCCTCGATCTCCACGTAGTCTGCGTTGGGCAGTGCATCCTTGAACCGGCGGCCGGCCACGTCAATGGGCAGGATGTTGTCCGCGGTTCCATGGACGATGAGCGAAGGGACATCGATCTTCGGGATATCGGCGCGGAAGTCGGTCAGCCAGGTGGGCTGGGCGGCCACGGAGGCGTGCGCGGAGGACTTGCTGGCAGTGGCCCAGTTGGCACGCAGCGCTTCTTCGCTGAGGCGGCTGCCCAGGGTGTCGTCGGTGTTGAAGAAGTTCTTGAAAAACTCCGTGAAGAACGCGTAGCGGTCTTCCTTCACTGCACTCAGCAGGCCGTCGAACACGTCCTGGGGAACGCCGTCGGGGTTGTCTTCCGTCTTCAGCAGGAACGGCTCGAGGGAGCCGAGGAACACGGCCTTGGAAACCCGGTCCGAGCCGTAGGTGCTGAGGTAGCGGGCCACCTCGCCGGTGCCCATCGAGAAGCCCACCAGCACGGCATCGGCCAGATCGAGCTCGGTGAGCAGGGTGTTAAGGTCGGCGGCAAAGGTGTCGTAGTCGTAGCCCTCGGTGGGCTGGCTGGACTTGCCGAAGCCGCGGCGGTCATAGGTGATGACCCGGTAGCCAGCCTCGAGCAGCGCGCTGGTCTGCCGTTCCCACGATGCGCCGTCCAGCGGGTAACCGTGGATGAGGACCACCGGCTGTCCCTGCCCGTGGTCCTCGTAGTAGAGCTCAACGGTGGTGCTGTTTTCTTTTCCAACAGAGACAAAGGCCATGAGGCGTTCCTTCCGGGACAGTGAAGACTGGCAGTGAACAGGCGTAACCATCCACTCTGTTCCGGCATCCCGGAGCTGTCAAGAACAACAGCGCGCTCCCGCCCGCGGTCACTCAGTGGGGCGGGGCCGCCACACCACCACGGCCTGGGAGCGGGCGCGGGGACGCTGGCCACGGGCCAGGCTCACCACGTCGCCGGCTGCTCCGGCCGCGAAAATGCGCGAATCCAGCGGGCTGCGGCGGCGGCCGAGTTCCTCGGTCAGTTCGGTCACCCGGCGCTGCAGTGCAGCCACTTGGTTTTCCAGCTGGAGGATGCGTTTGATGCCCTCCAGCGACACCCCTTCGTGGGAGAGCCGCTGCACCTCGCGAAGCACATTGACGTCCCGCTGGGAGTACCGCCGGGATTTGCCGGGCGCGCGGCTGGGCGAGACGATGCCCAGGCGGTCATACTGCCGCAACGTCTGCGGGTGCATGTCCGCCAGCTCCGCAGCCACAGAGATCACGAAGATCGGCTGATCGAAATCAATGTCCATGGCCGGCTCCTCCCGCTAGTCCCAGTCCGTGCACGTGCTTTTCCTAGAGGCGTGCCTTGGCTGCCAGTCCCGCCCGCACGTCCTGGCCGTCGGTGGCCGCGGCGAACGCCTTCACGGCTTCCTCCGCTTCCTTGGTCAGCTTCTGCGGAACCACGACGTCGATAGTCACCAGCAGGTCGCCGGTGGCCTTCGCGTGCTTCACCCCGCGGCCCTTGACGCGCAGCGTCCGGCCGGACGGCGTCCCTGCCGGGACACGGACCTTGACCTTCTCGCCGTCGATCGTGGGTACTTCAATGTCGGCACCCAGCGCAGCTTCCGGGAAGGTGACCGGAACATGGATGCGGAGATTGTCGCCGTCGCGCGTGTAGAAGTCATGGCCCTTGACGTTGACGGTGACCATCAGGTCGCCGTTGCCCGCCGGGCCGTACTGTCCTTTGCCGCGCACGCGGACCTTCTGCCCGTCCTTGATCCCGGCCGGGACTCGGACGTCGATCACATCGCCGTCCGGCTCGCGCAGGCCGATGGTGGTGCCGCGGATGGAACCGGCGAAGGAAATGGTGGTGGTGGCAGTACGGTCGGCGCCCTTCTGCGGGGCGCGCTGGAACCCGGCACCGGAACCGGGTCCGCCGAACTGTCCGCCAAAGAGGTCGGCGAACTCTGGCGGAATGCCGCCGGAGGTGCTGTAGCCCCCGGAGTGGCGTCCGCCGCCGCCGGTGAAGAGGCCGCCGAAGAGGTCCTCGAAGCCCGCACCGCCAGCTGCACCGCCCCCGCCGCCCGGAGCGAACCGCGCACCGCCGCCCATGGCGCGGATGGCATCATACTGCTGGCGCTCATCCGGATCCGAGAGCACGGAGTACGCCTCGGAGATGTCCTTGAACTTCTTCTCCGACGCAACATTCCCCGCATTGGTGTCCGGGTGGTGCTGCCGCGCAAGCTTCCGGTAAGCCTTCTTGATATCGGCGTCGGAAGCGTCCTTGGCGACTCCAAGGATCTTGTAGAAGTCCTTGTCGACCCAGTCCTGGCTAGCCAATGGCGTTTCCTTTCAAAAGTACAAAAAAGCGTTAAGGCGAGATTACCGCTGAGCGACGAACGGATGAGGGGGCGGGGCCCCCTCATCCGTCTGTCGTTGGTTACTACGCCGGAACTGCGACGATAACCTGTGCCGCGCGGAGGACCCGCTCGCCGGACTTGTAGCCGGAGCGCAGAACCTGGCTGACGGTGTCGATTTCGACATCCTGGCCGGGCTGCTGGATGAGGGCCTCGTGGATCGTGGGATCGAACTCCACGCCGGTCTCATCGATGCGCACCAGGCCGTAGGTCTTCAGCGCGCTCTCCAGCTTGGCGGCGATCGCGGCGAACGGGCCGTCGGCCAGGTCGCCGTGCTGGCGGGCGGCGTCGACGTCGTCCAGCACCGGAAGCAGCGAGTTCAGGACGCCGATGACGGCCATCTCCCCTGCCACGGCACGGTCGCGTTCCACGCGCTTGCGGTAGTTGACGTATTCGGCCTGCAGGCGGCGGAGATCGTTCCTGAGTTCCTCCGCCTCCTCGGCGCCTACGCCCTGGGCCACCGATTCCTCGGCCGGAACCTCAACGCTGTTGAGGATGTCCTCGGCCTGGGACAGTGCGTCCCCGGAACCGGTGTTCCCCGCGGGTGCGTGTTCCTGGTCAGGGTGGCGGGCCTGGCCGGTCTTCGGATCAACCTTGCGGTTGTCGTGGATCACCGGTTTCTGCGGCTCGTTCTCCTGGCGCTCGTCTTCCCGGCTGTCGCGCTCGTGCTGCTGGCTTGCGGAAGAGTTGTGCTCTTCCTCGTTACCGTGATGCGGCATGATTACTTCTTCTCGTCTTCGTCAACGATCTCGGCGTCGACAATGTCCTCATCGGAAGCAGAGCCAGCCTTGGCACCTTCGGAGCCCGCGGCACCCTCTGCGCCTGCGGTACCCGTGGCACCGTCCGGCGAACCGGCCTGTGCGTAGATGGCTTCGCCGAGCTTGCTCTGGGAAGCCTGCAGCTTCTCAAACGCGGTCTTCACGGCGGCGTCATCGGTGCCTTCGAGGGCCTTCTTGAGGGCGTCGACGTCGGCCTGGACCTCGGTCTTGACCTCTTCAGGCAGCTTGTCGGCGTTGTCCGCGATCAGCTTGTCCACGGAGTAGGCGAGCTGCTCGGCGGTGTTGCGGGTGTCGGTTGCCTCGCGGCGGGCCTTGTCCTCGGCTGCGTGCTCCTCGGCATCCTTGACCATGCGGTCAATGTCTTCCTTGGAGAGCGCGGTGCCGCCGGTGATGGTCATGGACTGTTCCTTGCCGGTGCCCTTGTCCTTCGCCGAGACGTGGACGATGCCGTTGGCGTCGATGTCGAAGGTGACCTCGACCTGCGGGACACCCCGCGGAGCCGGAGCGATGCCGGTCAGCTCGAACGTGCCCAGCGGCTTGTTGTCGCGGGTGAACTCGCGCTCGCCCTGGAAGACCTGGATGGCCACGGACGGCTGGTTGTCGTCAGCCGTGGTGAAGGTCTCGGACCGCTTGGTGGGGATGGCCGTGTTGCGCTCGATCAGGTGCGTCATGACACCGCCCTTGGTTTCGATGCCGAGGGACAGCGGGGTGACGTCGATCAGCAGCACGTCCTTGCGCTCGCCCTTCAGGACACCGGCCTGCAGCGCGGCGCCGACGGCGACGACCTCATCCGGGTTGACGCCCTTGTTGGGCTCCTTGCCGCCGGCGAGTTCCTTGACGAGCTCGTACACGGCGGGCATGCGGGTGGAACCGCCCACGAGCACGATGTGGTCGATCTCGGAGAGCTTGATGCCGGCTTCCTTGATGACGTCCTGGAACGGCTTCTTGGTGCGGTCCAGGAGGTCCTTGGTGAGGTCCTGGAACTTGGCACGGGTCAGCTGCTCGTCCAGGTGGACCGGGCCGTCGGGGGTGACGGAGAGGTACTGGAGGGAGACATTGGTGCTCGTGGAGGAGGACAGCTCCTTCTTGGCCTGCTCGGCGGCTTCACGGAGGCGCTGCAGGGCGATCTTGTCCTTGGAGAGGTCGATGCCCTTGACCTTGAGCTGGTTCAGCAGGTAGTTGACTACGCGCTGGTCCCAGTCGTCGCCGCCGAGGTGGTTGTCACCGGCGGTGGAGCGCACCTGGATGGTGGAGAAGTTGTCTTCGTCCTTGCCGACTTCCAGCAGGGAGACATCGAAGGTTCCGCCGCCGAGGTCGAAGACGAGGATGAGTTCATCTTCCTTGCCCTTGTCCAGGCCGTAGGCCAGGGCCGCAGCAGTGGGCTCGTTGACAATGCGGAGGACGTTGAGGCCTGCGATTTCGCCGGCTTCCTTGGTGGCCTGGCGCTGCGCGTCGTTGAAGTACGCGGGAACGGTGACCACGGCGTCGGTGACCTTTTCGCCGAGGTAGGACTCGGCGTCGTTCTTCAGCTTCATCAGGATGCGCGCGGAGATTTCCTGCGCGGTGTACTTCTTGTCATCGATGGCGACGTTCCAGTCAGTGCCCATGTGGCGCTTGACGGAGGCGATGGTGCGATCGATGTTGTTGACGGCCTGGCGCTTGGCGATCTCGCCGACCAGGACTTCGCCGGACTTGGAGAACGCAACGACGGACGGCGTGGTGCGGCCACCCTCGGCGTTGGCAATAACGGTGGGCTCGCCACCTTCGAGAACGGAGACGACGGAGTTAGTGGTTCCGAGGTCGATACCTACTGCACGTGACATGTGTTGCTTCCTTCTTTCCTTGGAAACGCTGGTCGAGATTCAGGCACGCCCACTGATTGAGCGATCTACACTCAACTCTACTCAGGGCGGGATTTAAGTCAATCCAAAGTTGAGTCAACTAGGCTCAACTCACTGGATCGCCAGCTGGATGTGGGAGTACAAGGAGCACTGCTAGGGTCGAAAATGCGCGGATTTCCGCCGGATATTGCGGCGGCATGGCTGAGGTTTCGCTGTGCGTGAAACCGGCGGCCGGGGTCAGCCGGCCGCCGGTCAGGGCTGTCAGGGAATGTCGCCGGTCTCCTCGGCAGTATCCGCCGGGCCGGCAGTACCGGGGGGCGGACCGGCAGTGCCGGCTTTGCCGTAGTCGCCGTCCGGGTACTCGGCTTCCTCCAGAGTCACCAGGTTCTCCCCGGCCGTGCCGGCCTTGCCGTAGTCGCCGGCTTCGTACTCGCCTTCCACGGCGCCGGCAGGTTCCTCGACTTCCCCGGCGGTTCCGTAATCGCCTTCGGGATATTCGCCGTCGCCGGTTGCAGCTTCGGCCTCATGCGCAAGCCCGGCCTTGCCGTAGTCGCCGTCGACGTACTGGCCACTGTCACCTTCGGCTGCAGGCCCCGGTTCGGTGCTGCGCTGTTGTCCCGCTTCGTTTTCGCTGTTCTGTGGTTTTTCGCTGTTCTGTGGCTTTTCGCTGTTCTGTGGCTTTTCACTGTTCTCTGACACTGACGGTTCCCTCCTGGAAGCATCGGGCGCCCGGACGGGTGCAGGGGCAGTCTATCCATCCGCCCGGCGCTCCAACAGGGGGAACTCAGTTGCGCACGACCTCCAGTTCGATTGCCGCCCAGGACAGCGCGGGCAGGCTCGCGCGGACTTCACCGCCGGCAGCCTTGACACCTTCGAGCGGGGTGAGGCCCACGGCATGGGGGTTGTCCTGCGTGTTGGTAATGAACCGGTCCGCGCCGTCGGGTATCCGCAGCACGTCGGCCCGGACCACCTTCCGGGCATCGAAGCCGCGGAGGACCACCTCGACGTCGGCGGCTTCCTCCAGCCCGCGGTTGGCGAGGAACAAGGCGATGCGCCCGGTTTCCTCGTTCCAGGTGGCGCTGACGTCCACCAGGTCGGCGTCGCCGAATTTTGCGTTGCTGTACTTGTCGGAGTCGACCGCGAGCCGCAGGATCTGCCCGTGCGCCAGCTCGGCCATGCGGGCGAACGGATGGAAGATGGTCTGTTTCCACGCCGGGCCGTTTTCTTCGCTGAGGATGGGGGCAATCACGTTGATCAGCTGCGCCTGGTTGGCGATCTTGACCCGGTCACCGTGCCGGAGCAGGGAATTCAGGAAGGTCCCGACGACCACCGCGTCTGTCACGTTGTATTTGTCCTCAATGACGCGGGGGTGCTCGCGCCAGCCGTGCCTGCCCACTTCGGCGGGGCTGTCGGCATCGCCGGGACGGGTGTACCAGACGTTCCATTCGTCGAAGGAGAGGTTGATGTGTTTTTTGTGCTTGCCCTTGGCCCGGACGGCGTCCGCGGTGGCGATCACGGATTCGATGAAGTAGTCCATGTCCACGGCACTGGCCAGGAAACTGCCGGCGTCGCCGTCGTGCTCCTGGTAGTAGGCGTGCAGCGAGACGTAGTCCACCTGCTCGTAAGCGTGGGTCAGGACGGTCTGTTCCCAGGCGCCGAAGGTGGGCATGCCCGAGTTGGAGCTGCCGCAGGCCACGAGTTCGATGTCCGGGTCCACGAAGCGCATGGCCTTGGCGGCTTCCTGCGCCAGCCTGCCGTATTCCTCCGCAGTTTTGTGCCCGATCTGCCAGGGACCGTCCATCTCGTTGCCCAGGCACCACAGCTTGATGTTGAACGGATCCTCATGGCCGTTCTTGCGGCGCAGGTCGGACAGCCGTGTGCCGGACGGAATGTTGGCGTATTCCACGAGTTCGCGGGCGGCATCCACGCCGCGGGTGCCGAGGTTGACCGCTTCCATGACCTCCACCCCGGCTTCACGGGACCAGTCCACGAATTCGTGCAGGCCGAAGGCGTTCGTTTCCAGCGTGTGCCAGGCGCCGTCGAGCCGGCGCGGCCGCTCCGCCACGGGTCCGACGCCGTCCTCCCAGTTGTAGCCGGAGACGAAGTTGCCGCCGGGATACCGGACCACCGTGGCGCCGAGCTCCTTGACGAGGTCCAGGACGTCGCGGCGGAAGCCGCGCTCGTCGGCCCGGGGATGGCCCGGTTCGTAGATGCCTGTGTAGACACAGCGGCCCATGTGTTCGACAAAGGATCCGAAGATGCGGCGGGGAACGTCACCTACGGTGAAGTCGCGGTCAATGGTGATGCGTGCGCGGGACATTTTTTACTCCAGTCCTGGTGAGGGTTGGTGGGTGTTGCAGCGGTCGGACGGGGTGCCGGGACTAGGTGCCGGCGAGGCCGGTGGTGGCCACGCCCCTAATGATCTGGCGCTGGAAGAACAGGAACACCACGATCAGCGGCAGCGCAGCCAGCAGCGCGGACGCCATGTTCTGGGCGTACTGGATGCCGTAGGCGCTCTTGATGGTCTGCAGGCCCACCGGCAGGGTGAGCAGCGAGCTCTCGTTGGTGGCGATGAACGGCCAGAGGAAGTTGTTCCAGGCCCCGATGAACACGAAGATGGCCACGGCGGCCAGGATGGGCCGGGACAGCGGCAGCACGATCGTGGTGAAGATCCGCAGCCTTCCGGCGCCGTCCATCAGCGCCGCCTCCTCGAGCTCCCGCGGGATCTGGTCAAAGAACTTCTTGAGCACGAACACCATCGGCGAGTGGATCACCTGCGGCAGGATCAGCGCCCAGTACGTGTCGATCAGGTTCAGCGACTGCATCTGCTGGAACAGCGGGATGATGAGGACCGGCGGCGGAATGATGATGGAGGCCACGATCACTCCCATCAGCATCCTCTTGCCGCGGAAATCGATCCGCGAAATGGCGTAGGCCACGGACGCGGAAATCACCAGCGTGATGGCGGTGATCGCCGCGGACGTGAATAGCGAGTTGAGCGTCCAGGTGGGAATGTTGCCGCTCTGCAGCACTTTGGCAAAGGCATCGAGCGTGAAGCCCGACGCCGGTATCCAGCTGATGGGGGTTGACGCGGCATCCGTTTCGCTCTTCAGCGCGGTAGCTGTTGCCCAGGCAAAGGGCACCAGCCACGCTACCGCGAGGACCGACACGATGACGGTGGCCAGGATGCGGGACAGCGGCGTCTTCGGGCGCCTGTTTGGCGCCGCCCCGGCGGACCCCTTGGGCTGGAGTGCAGGCTTGGAAAGTGTGGTGGTGGCCATGGCTAGGCGCTCCTTTTCCGTGTAATGAAGACCTGGGCCAGCGCAATGACCAGGATCAGGCCGAAGAAGATGTAGGAAATGGCTGCCGAATAGCCCAGCCGGTAGCCCGTGAATCCGGCCTCGAAGACGTACTGGACGATGGAACGGGTCGCCCCGCCCGGCCCGCCCTCGGTCATCTGGTAAATCTGGTCAAAGACCTTCAGGGACGCGAGGATCTGCAGGATGACGATCATCACCGTGGTGGGGCCCAGCTGGGGAAGGCTGATGGAGAAGAACTGGCGCCAGCCGCCGGCGCCGTCGAGCGAGGCGGCCTCGTAGTGCTGCTGCGGGATGTTCTGCAGCGCCGCCAGGTACAGCAGGAAGTTGAAGCCCACGGTCCACCACACGGTCGCAATCACGATGGCCCACATCGCCACGGCTGGATCGTTCAGCCAGGCCACGGGCGGTATCCCCAGCTTGGCGAGCAGATCATTGAAGAGGCCGAGCTCCGGGTTGTACATCCAGGCGAAGAAGAGCGACACCACGGTGGAGGCCAGCAGGAACGGGGAAAAGAAGGAGAGCCGCCACAGCCACTGCGCCGGCAGGCCCATGTTGACGATTGCTGCCAGCGCCAGGGCGATGACCACGAGGGGCACGGTGCTGATCAGCGTGAAGTACAGGGTGTTCCCCAGCGAGCGCCACATGTCCGAGTCGGCGAACGCCTCGGTGTAGTTGGCCAGGCCGATGAACCCGCTGTTGGCCCCGGTGAGGGACTTACCGGTGAGGCTCATGACGGCGCCGGAAATCATGGGCCAGACCAGGAACATCAGGAAGAAGACGAGGAACGGGGCAGAGAAAGCCCAGCCGTGGATATTGTCACGCCTGGATCGCTGGGATCTCGCGGCGGGCGCTATGGTGCGGGCGGTGCTCATGGGGACTCCTTTGTCACAGGCGGGTTGGTGCTCAAACGGGGTTCGGCTGCCGCGCCGGGTCTGGTGCTCACACCGGGTTCGGCATCGCGAGAACCGTGTTAATGCGCTTCATGAAGGCATCCCAGCCGTCCGCGGCCTTGTCCCGTCCAAGGAACACGTTCTGGACGTTTTCGGCGAAATAGCCCTGGAAGTCTGACCCGGAACCGGTGAACCAGGCTTCGGGGTCGTAGTTGATGATGTCTGCTGCGTGCGCGTAGTCCGCCTGCGGGGTCAGCGCTGCGTACTCCTTGGACTTCACCACCGGCTGGTAGGCCGGAATATGGCCGGCCTCCGCCCAGCTCAGGGAGCCCTTCAGCATCGACGCGACGAACTGGTACACGCCGCGGCGTTTGGTCTCGTCCAGCGTGACCTGGTGCGGGAGCACGAACGAGTGGGAGTCGGCAAAGGCCGCCGGCGTTCCGAAAAGGGTGGGAATGGTGCTGGCACCGAGCGGAACGCCTGCTGTCTTCATGGTGGGCAACTCCCAGACGCCGGTGAAAAGTAGCCCCGAACCCTGGCTGGCGAACTCCGCGATGGCCGTGCCGCCGTCGCCGCTTTTGGTGGAAATGGTGTTGTCCAGCAGTGACGTGATGAATTCCAGGCAGTCGATGGCCACGTCCCGCTCCACCTGCGCCGGCTTGCCGGGATCCAGGACGAAGTCAGCGCCGTGCTGGCGGTAGAGGGTATAGAACAGGCGCCACATCTGCGCGCCGTCGCCCAGGTACCCGTAGGAGAGCCCGTGTTTGCCGGTGACCCGCTGCAGTTCGCGGCTGACCTCGAGGAACTGCGACGGCGAGGAGATCCCGGCCAGCCGGCCGTCCTTTCCCAGCACTCCGGCCTTGTCGGCCAGCTCGGTGTTATAGAGCATCACGAACGGGTGCGAGTCCAGCGCCAGTGAAAATACCTGGCCATTGAACTGGCTCTTCTCCCAGATTCTCGGGCCGAAGTCCTCCGGACGCACGCCGAACTCGGCCAAAAGGTCCAGGTCCCAGGCGTCCAGCAGTCCGCCGGGAGCGTAGCCGGGCACACGGGCCGCATGCATCACGGCCACCTCCGGCGGCCGACCGCCCGCGGAGGCCATGGCCAGTTTCGTGTAATACGGCGCACCCCACGCGAGCACGGTGGGTTTGATCCTGAAGTCAGGGTGGTCCGCGTTGACTTTGTCGATCATGGCCATCATTTTGATGCCGTCCCCGCCGGAGAGCAGGTGCCAGAACCGGATATCGTTAGCCGCCGCCTGGGCCGCGCCCCCGCAGCCAGTCAGGCTCGCGCCGAGCGAAAGGCTGCCTGCGAGCACACCGCCTCCGAGCAGCAATTGCCTGCGTGTCATCTGCATCGGGCGTGAATCAACTTGCTTCACCGTCACTCCTTTGGACGTAGCCGTTGGAAAAGATCGCCGGCCGCCCGGGCTCCTGCGGCCCGGCTGAGCCGGGCCGGGCCTGGCGGCTGTGGGCTGAGACACACTTTATATCGTTGTAAATTGAGATACAAGGAAAATTTGTTAGCGCTCACAAAGTGGTAGCTGCCACTCTGCTGCCGCCCGATGCGGCAGCTTCTATTCGAGCCCGGCGATGCTGGCCAGCACCTGCAGGTGATGTTCGAACAGCGCGTCCTTGGCAGAGAAGGTTCCCTCGCCGTACTGGCCGAATACTTCGAAGCTGATGGCCCCGAAAAGGGACGTCCACACCAGCGCCCCGCGTGCCAGCAGACCGTCCGGAAGCCCCAGGCCCCGCCCTTCGCGGATCACCTTCAAGTCGGCAGCCAGAGCCGGCGGCACCGTGGCCGGAGGCGCCACAGCTGCGGGCCCGTCCGCCTCAAGGGCGCCGGCCTGCCACGCGCCGTCGAGGACGGCCATCAGGCTGTAGATCACCCGGGTCCCCGGTTCCGTGGTGCGCTCCGCCGGGGCCCGGTAGCCGGGCACCGGGCTGCCGAAGAGCAGGGCGTAGCGGGCGGGCTCACGGAGGGCCCACGCGCGGACAGCGCGTCCCAGCGCCCGGAAGCGCCCGGAAAAGTCACCCTCCGCAACGCGGCCGACGGCGGCATCCACTTCGTCGCCCAGCTCGCCATACGCGTCGATCAGCAGCAAGGTGAGGAGTTCGTCCCGGCTTTGCACGTACCGGTACACGGCGGAGGACACCACGCCCAGGTCCCTGGCCACAGCCCGAAGCGACAGCGCAGCCGCTCCGTGGACGGCCAGGTGTTCCCTGCCGAGGCGGACGATATCGGCCACGGTTTGCGCCCGGGCGCGCTCCCGCGGCGTGCGAAGTGGCGGGGTGGCGGCATCGGTAGCTGGCATGGCTCCAGCATTCCATGGCTCAGAGCAGTGTCAACAATAGAGAGCGGTGCTCTTGACATGAACTTCCTGACGGGCCATTCTTATTTTCGAGAGCACTGCTCTCAGAAGCTGGGCGCTCAAGCAAGCGCAGACTGAGATTTCCAAGGAAAGAGAATCCAATGCCCGAACTCTATGTAGTGACCGGCGCCGGCCCCGTTGGCTGGACCGTGGCGGAGCAGCTTGCCAGCCAGGGGAAGCGGGTGCGGGTCCTGACGCGCTCCGGCAGCGGCCCGGATCACGCCCTCATCGAGAGAATGTCCCTGGACGTCTCCAACCCTGCGCTGCTCGGCGGGGCCTTCGCCGGGGCGTCCGCCGTCTTTCACTGCATCCACGGCTCCGCCTACACTGCGGCGGCGTGGATGCGGGAACTTCCGGCGGCGGAAGAAACCGTACTGGCGGCTGCCGGCGAGGCGGGCGCCGTCGTCGTATTTCCTGAGAGCCTTTACTCCTATAGCCGGCCCGGCGAGGTCATGGCGGAGGACAGCCCGCGGGAGGCCCAGGGCGGAAAGCGCGGTGTCCGGACAGCCCTGCTCAAGGCGCGCGCGGCGTCCCCCACCAACACCGTCAGTGTAGTGGCGGGCGATTTCTTCGGGCCTCGGGTGCGGACCTCCCACGCCGGCGAACGCATTGTCCCGGCGGTGCTGGCCGGAAAAAGGCTGCTGGTGATCGGCAGCGCGGACCAGCCGCACGCCTTCACCTATGTGCCGGACCTTGCCGCCGCCATGATCCGTACCGCGCAGACGCCGTCCCTGTGGAACCGGGTGTGGCACGCACCCACGGGACCGGCCGTCACGCAGCGCCAGCTGGCAGCGGCCTTCGCGGAAGCCGGCGGGGCGCCGGCACCCAAAATGGGTGCGGTGCCCGGCTGGCTCCTCAGGGCCATGGGACGCTTCTCCTCCGACACCCGGGAGCTGGCCGAGATGCTCTACCAGTTCGAGCGGCCGTTCGTGATGGACTCGCGGGTGAGCGAGGCCGGCCTGGGCCTGCATCCGACTCCGCTGCCGGAAGCCGCGGCGGCAACGGTGGCGTGGTGGCGGGCCCAGGCGTGACGCCGCAGCGCGACTACCTGCGCCCGGCGCCCTCCAGGTCGGTCTCCAGGCTGCCCTCGTCGCCGCGCGAGCCGGCGAGCGCGCGTTCGTCTTCCTCCAGCCGCCCCGGCTTGCTCGGCCACCAGATCCGCCGGCCCAGATCGTAGGAAAGCGCCGGGACCAGCAGCGAACGGACCAGTACGGTGTCCAGCAGGACGCCGAAGGCCACGATAAAGGCGAGCTGGACCAGGAACATGATGGGGATGACGCCCAGCGCCGCAAAGGTCGCGGCGAGGACCACGCCCGCGGACGTAATGACGCCGCCCGTCACTCCGAGGCCCCTCAGGATTCCGGGCCTGGTTCCGTGCTTGAGTGATTCCTCCCGGACCCGGCTCATCAGGAAGATGTTGTAGTCCACGCCCAGGGCCACCAGGAACACGAAGCCGAACAGCGGCACCGTGGCATCGGCGCCCGGGAACCCGAAGATGTTGTTGAACACGAGTGCCGATACGCCCATGGCGGCGGCGTAGGAAAGAACCACCGAGGCCACCAGCAGGACCGGGGCCAGCACCGAGCGCAGCAGCAGAATGAGGATCACCAGGATGACGGCGAGCACCACGGGGATGATGACCACCAGGTCGCGCTGGGCAGTGGTGTTGGTGTCCAGGGCCGTGGCGGTCACGCCGCCCACCAGCGCGCCGGCGTCGATCTTCTTGAGGTCTTCCCGGAGCTTCACCACGACGTTCTCGGCGTCACTGGAATCGGCCGCGTAGTTCAGCGTTGCATTGATCAGCACCTTCCCCTCGCGGACATCGGGCGCGCTCGGGGCACCCGGGGCGCCTGTGATCGGAACACTTCCTTCACCCAGGAGGTAGGCGTCGCCGACGCCGTCAGTCGCCCTGGTCTTGTCCAGCACCTCCTGCGCCTTCGCTTCGTCGGCGACAATCACCGCGGGACTGCCGGAGCCGGCGTCGAAATGGCGCGCCAGGGCGCCCTGGCCGTCCACCGCGTTGGAGGCGGTGAGGATGACGTCGGTTTGGGACACACCGTTGGCTTTGAGCTGCAGGATGCCTGCGGACGCCACCAGGAGAAGCAGCACGGAGGCAACCCAGACAGTCCGTGGCCGGCGGGACACGAGGGAACCGGTAGCGCGCCACAGCCCCTTCTGGCCCTCAAGGCCGGTGACGAACTGAGGTTCACGTTCGGCCTCGGGCACCAGCTTGGGCCGGAACGGCCAGAAGGCCGTACGGCCCAGCAACGCCATCAAGGCAGGGAGCAGCGTGAGGGCTGCAAAGAGCGAACACAGGATGCCGGCTGCCGCCACCGGCCCAAGGGCCTTGTTGGAGTTGAGATCGGAAAACAGCAGGCACAGCAGGGCGATGATCACGGTGGCGCCGGAGGCGAGGATGGGCTCGAAAGAGGCCTTCCATGCCGTAAGGACGGCGGCGGTGCGGTTGGTGGTGTGGGTCAGCGCCTCGCGGAATCTGGCCACATACAACAGCGCGTAGTCCGTTGCAGCACCGATGACCAGGATGGAGAGGATGCCCTGGCTTTGGCCGTTCAGCTGGATCCAGCCGAGCTTGGCCATCCCGAAAACCAGCAGGATGGCTGCACAGAGCGCAAACACTGAAGTGAAGAGCACGGCAATCGGCAGCAGCAAGGAGCGGTAGACAATTAAGAGGATGACAAAGACGGCCCCAAGGGCCACGAGCAGCAGGATGCCGTCAATTCCGGCAAAGGCGCTCACCAGGTCAGCGGTCAGTCCCGCGGGGCCGGTCACGAAGGTCTGCGTTCCTTCCGGGGCCGATGCCTTGACCTCGTCCCGGAGCTCCTGGACGATCTCCTTGACCTCGCCCGAGGATGAAATGGGCACCAGGAACTGAACCGCTTTCCCGTCCTCCGACGGGATGGGCCCGATGACCGCGCCGCCTGCTTGCAACTCCTCAAGCTTGGCCTTGAGGGCGGCAGCCTCACCCAGCTGGGCAGGCGTAAGAGCGGAATCGTTTTCAATGACGATGACAGCCGGGATCTCGTCCGAGTCCCTGAACTTGGCCTGCCAGTCCTGGGCCTCCGTGGCTTCCGCACCGGAGGGCAGGAACGAGGCCTGGTCGTTCGAGGACACTTCCTCCAACCGGCCGAACGTGGGGCCGCCAACACCGGCGATGGCCAGCCAGGTAAGCACAAGCAGGACGGGCACCAGCCATCGCAGCCAGAACGGGACGCGCTCCCGGGAGCGGGGTTTGGGTTTCATGGTTCCTTCTGGAGGTCGTGGACGGAGTAGAGTTGATTCCAGCATAGATTATCTCCGCTGTGGAGATAAGTGCCAGACTAGCTTGTTTTGAAGATCTCCTCCCTGACGGGGATGACCGCCCGGCCCTGAGGCAACGTCAGGCTGACGGATCATCGGGCTGAAGTAAGATCCTCAGGACGGCAGCCGTAAAGAACAGCCCGGGAATAGATGGAGGCAGGGATGGCAGACGACGACGCAGTCGGCACTCCCGGCGGCCCCCCGGCGCTCGTGTTGCTGCTTCAGGAGTTCACGCTGGAAGCCAACCGCTACGTGGACACAGCGGGCGGGCGGAATGACATGCATCGCACGGACCTGAACGCCCTGGCCGTCATCATGCGGCATGCCGCCAAGGGCACGGTGGTCACACCCGGCGTCCTGCGGAAGGAACTCCACCTCAGCTCCCCCGCCACCACAGCTTTGATCGACCGGCTGGACCAGTCCGGCCATGTGGTCCGCGAGCGGCTGGGCTCCGACCGCCGGCAGGTCCAGCTCCGGATGACGCCCAAGGCCTACCGTGACGGCGGCGCCATGTTCCTCCCGCTGGCCCGCCACATGGGCGCGGCCATGGCTGAATTCTCGCCCGCGGAGCTCGAGGTGGCGGCACGCTTCATGGAATCCATGACCCGGGCGACTATCCGCGCGGCACAGGAAGCGGCGGAGCCGGGTACGGCCGGGCAAACGGGACCTGGTGTGGCGGCGCCGGAATAACGGGGCCTGTTTTGGTTCGCTCGATTGCCGCGCATTTTCCCGGCAGAGCGGTAGCGTTTCCTTATGAGTGCACAGCAGCCTGAAGACGTGTACACGCACGGACACCACGAGTCCGTGGTCCGCGCCCATGCCTCACGGACCGCAGAAAATTCCGCCGCGTTCGTGATCCCGTACCTCACCCCGGGCACTTCTGTGCTGGATGTGGGCTGCGGACCGGGCAGCATCACCTGCGACTTCGCCGGCCTCGTGGCGCCGGGGCAGGTCACCGGGCTGGACCGCGCCCCTGACGTGATCGCACACGCCGCCGCGCTTGCGGCCGAACGCGGCGTGGAGAACGTCGGGTTCGTGGCCGGAAACATCTACGACCTGGATTTCGACGACGAAACGTTCGACGTCGTCCACGCCCACCAGGTGCTCCAGCACCTGACGGACCCCGTGGAGGCCCTGCGCGAAATGCGCCGGGTCGCCAAGCCGGGAGGCATCGTGGCCGTGCGCGACGCCGATTTCCACGGCATGAGCTGGTACCCCGCCGTCCCGGAACTGGACGAATGGATGGAGCTGTACCAGCGCATTGCCCGCCGCAACGGCGCGGAACCCGACGCCGGACGCCGGCTGGTCTCGTGGGCGCAGGCCGCAGGGTTCACGGACGTGGCCCCCTCCAGCAGCAACTGGTTGTATGCCACAGGCCAGCAGCGCCGCTGGCAGGCCCGGGTCTGGGGCGAGCGCGTGCTGCATTCGGCGTTCGCGGACCAGGCCCTGGAATACGGCTTCGCCAACGCCGCCGACCTTGCCCGGATTTCCGCGGGCTGGCACCGCTGGGGTTCCACCGACGACGGCTGGTTCCTGATCCCCAACGGCGAAGTCATCGCGCGGGCATAGGTGGCTGCGCCCGTACCTAGGATGCAGGAAGACCATCAGCGAGGAGAATCCCCATGCGCAAGTTGACCGCCGGCCTTTTCTACTCTGTGGACGGGGTGGTTGAATCCCCCAATCTTTGGCAGTTCGACAGTTTCGATGAGGAACTCGGCGCCGGGATGAACGACATGATGGCCCGGGTGGAAACCGGACTCCTGGGCCGGGCGGGCTACGAGCAGTGGGCCGGCTACTGGCCCGGCGCGGCCGCTGACGCCGACTTTGGCGCGTTCATCAATCCCCTGCAGAAGTTCGTGGCCTCCAGGACTTTGTCGGGCGAACTCTCATGGCAGAATTCCCGGCTCATGGACGCACCGCTCGAGGAGTTCGTAGCCAACCTCAAGAACGGCGACGGCGGCGAAATTGCCGTGTTCGCCAGCATCTCGCTGACCCGGCAACTCCTGTTCGCGGGGCTGCTCGACTCGCTGATGCTCATGGTGCACCCGGTCATTGCCGGGAGCGGCCGGCGGCTGTTTGAGGACGGGGACCCGGTGACGCGGCTGGAGCTGCAGGATTCGCAGCGGACCAGCAAGGGGAACATGATCCTCAGCTATGGCGTCCGCCCCTCAGGCCAGCGCCCCTAAACTGGAGGGGTGCAACCCTCCCTTTGGCTGGCCCTGGCCGGCGCCGGCGTCCTGATCAGCTTCACCCCCGGAGCGGGTGCCATCAACACCATGAGCAACTCGCTGAATTCGGGTTTCCGGCGGTCAATCTGGGGAATCCTGGGCCAGCAGGCTGCACTGGTGATCCACGTACTGATCGTGGCCCTGGGCGTGGGTGTCCTGGTGGCAAGCTCGCCGGTGGCATTCAACGTGATCCGCTACGCCGGCGCGGCCTACCTGGTCTATCTGGGCATCCGGCAGTTCCTGCACAAGCCGGACCTGGACCAGGAGAAGGCAGCCGAGCTCCGGAATGAACCGGCAGCATCCATGTTCCGCCGGGGCCTGTGGGTCAATCTGTTGAACCCCAAGGCCGTCGTTTTCTTCCTGGCCTTCATGCCCCAGTTCATCAGGCCTGAGCAGCCGCTGCTGCCCCAGTATCTCGTCCTCACCGCCACCGTGGTGGTCATCGACATTCTGGTGATGTGGTTCTTTTTCGCCGCCGCAGCCAAGTCCTTCCAGCGCTTCACGCACAACGCCCACGGGCAGAAGATCCTGAACCGGACGTTCGGGGTGCTCTTCGTGGCCGTGGGCGTCATGCTGGCGCTGATCCACTAACTAGGCGGCCAGCGGAACCTCCGCGCTGCCGGCAGCCACCACCAGCTCCGGCCCGTCCGTGGAGACGGTGACCTGTCCCCCGGCCGCGAGGCCTGAGCCCACCAGCAGGTCTGCGATCCGGTCGTCGAGTTCGCGCTGGATCACGCGCCGCATGGGCCGGGCACCGTATTCGGGTTCGTAGCCCCGCTCGGCAATCCAGTCCACCGCGTCCTCGCTGACTACCAGACCGATGCCCTGCGAGCGCAGGCGGGCTTCGGTCTCGTTCAGCATCAGCCGCACGATCTGGCGCAGCTGGGCCTGGTCGAGCTTGCGGAACAGGACGATCTCGTCGATGCGGTTAAGGAACTCCGGCCGCATCGATTCACGTAGCCGCGCCAGCACACGGTCACGCAGGGCCTTCTCCGACCCGAACGCGCCTCCCTCTCCCGCCGCGGTGAACCCGGTGGGTCCCGCCTTGCTTGCCAGGAACTCCGAGCCCAGGTTCGAGGTCATGATGACCACCGTGTTGCGGAAGTCCACGGTGCGCCCGTGCCCGTCCGTCAGGCGTCCGTCGTCGAGGACCTGCAGGAGGAGGTTGAACACGTCCGGGTGGGCCTTCTCGACCTCGTCGAGCAGCACGATCGAGTACGGATTGCGCCGTACCCGCTCGGTCAGCTGCCCGGCCTCGTCGTAGCCCACGTAGCCCGGAGGGGCACCAACCAGGCGGCTCACGGTATGCCGTTCACCGAACTCGCTCATGTCGAAGCGGATCATGGAGTCCTCGCTGCCGAAGAGCGAGCCCGCCAGCGCTTTGGCGAGTTCGGTCTTGCCCACACCGGTGGGGCCCAGGAACAGGAAGCTGCCGATTGGCCTGCCTGCGGCACCCATGCCCGTGCGGTTGCGGCGAACGGACTTCGCAATCAGACTTACGGCGTCCTCCTGACCCACCACCCGCTGGTGCAGGTCTTCTTCCAGCCTGGCAAGGCGTTCCCGGTCACCCTCGGTGATCCGGCTTGCCGGGATGCCGGTTGCGCGGGAGATGATCTCGGCGATCTCCGCTTCATCCACGACGACGGACCCGCCGCCGTCGGCTTCCTGGCTGGCCGCGCCGCCGTCGAGCTTCTCCTTCAGGGCTTTCGCTTCGTCCCGGAACCGGGAGGCCGCTTCGAAGTCCTCCGCAGCAATGGCGGCGTTCTTCGATTCCTCGAGCGCGTCCAGCCGCTCGCGGAGGCCGGCAGCGTCCTGTCGGGACCCGAGCTTGAGGCTCAGCCTGGCACCGGCCTGGTCGATAAGGTCGATCGCCTTGTCGGGAAGGAACCGGTCCGTCACGTAGCGGGCGGACAGTTCGACGGCGGCCCTGACCGCCTCGTCGGTGTAGCGGACACCGTGGTGTTCTTCATACCGCTCGCGCAACCCGGAAAGGATCTGCACGGCATCTTCGATGGAAGGCTCCCCTACCTGCACGGGCTGGAAGCGGCGTTCGAACGCGGGGTCCTTCTCCACCTTGCGGTATTCGTTCGGGGTGGTGGCTCCCACCACGTGGAGTTCGCCGCGGGCAAGCCGCGGTTTCAGGATGTTGCCCGCGTCCATGCCGCCTTCGCCCGCGCCGCCTGCACCGATGACGGTGTGTAGCTCGTCGATGAACAGGATGAACTGACCCGGGTTCGCGGTGACTTCGTCCATCGCCTTGGTCAGCCGCTCTTCGAAGTCGCCCCGGTAGCGGGTCCCAGCGAGCATGGCCGGGAGATCGAGCGAAATGACCCGCTTGTTGCGGAGCTGTTCGGGCACCGTGTCGGCGGCAATGGCCTGGGCAAGGCCCTCGACGATGGCCGTCTTGCCCACGCCCGCTTCGCCGATCAGCACCGGATTGTTCTTGGTGCGCCGGGCAAGGACCTCGATGGTCTGGGCTGTTTCGTCGGAGCGTCCGATGACCGGGTCAAGGCCGCCGGAGCGCGCCAGGGCCGTCAGGTCAGTCCCGTAGGTGTCCAGCGTCGGAGTTTCCGAAGTGGCGCCGGGAGCGCCTGCGGATGCAGCAGCTTCCGGGGCGCCGGCTCCGGACGGCTCGGTGCCGGCCGCCTCACGTGCCCCGGCCTGGAAGGACTCCGGCGTGACACCGGCCGCGGCGAGAACCTGCCCGGCGGGGGCGTCCTGGTTGAGCACCAGCGCGAAGAACAGGTGCTCCGGGTCGATGTAGGTTGAACCGAACGCCCGGGCCACCTGGTAGGCATCGAGCAGGGCGCGCTGCGCGGACGGTGTCAGCGCAGGAGCGGTTGTCGCCGCCCGGCCGGACTTCTCCGGCAGGCGTTCTTCAGCCGCCTTGGCCACTGCCGCGGGGTCGGCCCCGGCGCGGCGCACGTAGCTGGTGGCCGGTTCCGCCCCGGCCATCGTCCGCAGGATGTGCAGGGCATCCACATCGCCGTGTCCGAGGTCCACGGCGAACTGGCCGGCGAGCGAGAGCACTTCGTGGGTGCGGCGGCTCAGCAGCCGGGTGATGTCCGTGGGGCGCCCGGACCGGGCCGCGCGCTGGCCCTGCAGGTAGCGCGCAAGGAACTCGTCAAACGAACCGCTGCCGGTACCGGCAGGTCCAAAAAACGTTGGCATGTACCCTCCGTAGGTAAAGTTGAGTGCAATTGACTCAAGTCTCTAGCTACGAAGATTATTCCCGGTCCGGGGACGGGGCCGCAACTGTCCGTTCGCGCCCGGCCCCGTTCTCGCTACTGCACGTTCGCGCTACTGCAACTGACCGTTCGCGGGGGTCAGCTTCCGCAGGTCCGCCTTCCTGATCTTGCCGCTTGCCGTCCGCGGCATCTCGTCCACGAACACCACCGACTTGGGGATCTTGTAGCGGGCCAGCCGGCCGTCCAGGTGCGCCCGCAGCTGCTCTTCGCTCAGCTGCGCCCCCTCCCGCAGGAGCACCACGGCCCGGGGCACTTCGCCCCATTTCTCGTCCGGCACGCCGATCACCGCGACGCTGCCCACGGCCTCCAGCTCGGTGATGGCCTGCTCCACTTCCGCCGGATAGATGTTCTCGCCGCCGGAGATGATCATGTCCTTGAGCCGGTCCGAGATGAACACGAAGCCGTCGCCGTCCTTGTAGCCCATGTCGCCGGACTTGAACCACCCGTCCGCGGTGTAGGAATCGGCCGTCGCGTCGGGCCGGTTCCAGTATTCGTGGATGACGTTGGGGCCCTTGATCTGGATCTCCCCCACTGTGCCCGGCGCCGCCGGCTCCGCCTCAGGTCCGGCGAGGTCTGCTATCCGGACCTCGGTGAAGAAGTGCGGCAGGCCGGACGATCCGGCCTTGTCCCGGGACCGTGCCGCCGGCAGCGTGGTGGCGCCCGGCGCCGTCTCGGTCATCCCGTAGCCGTTCGAAAAGCGCAGCCCGCGCTTCTCGTAGGCGTTCAGCACGCGCAGCGGCACCGCCGACCCGCCGCAGGTCAGCTTGTTCAGGGAGCTCAGGTCCGTGGTTTCCCAGGCGGGGTGTTCGCAGAGCATCTGGTAGGTGGTGGGCACCCCGCTGATGGTGGTGGCCCGGTGCCGTTCGATGAGCTGAAGCGTCCGCAGCGGATCGAAACGGGGTTCCAGGACCACGGTCCCGCCCTTGAGCAGCGTGGGCAGGACGCCCATGTCCAGCGACGCCACATGGAACATCGGGGAGATCATCAGGGCCACGTCGGTGGAGGCGAAGTCGAAATCGACAATCACGTTGATGCAGTTCCAGGTGATGTTCCCGTGGGTCAGCAGGGCGCCCTTGGGGTGCCCGGTGGTGCCTGAGGTGTAGAGGATCATGGCGCCGTCGTCCAGGCCCACCGGCTCGTCCGGTGCCGCCTCCGCGCCGGACGCCACCACGTCCTCGTAGCGTTCCGCCGGCTGCTGCCCCTGCGCAGCGGCAGCGCCGCCGTCGTGCTTTCCTGGCACGTCGTCGACGGCGATCCGCCGGCCCGCCGCCGTCCCGTCCGCGCCGCGGACCGCCAGGTCCGAGAGGCTCGCCGCGTGCACCAGCAGCACCGCACCGCAGTCGCGGAGCTGGTACTGGATTTCCGGCGGGGCCAGCCGCGTGTTCAGGGGGACGAAGACGGCTCCGGCCAGGCCGCAGGCGAAGAGTGTCTCCAGGAAGGACGGATCGTTCTCCCCCAGGTAGGCCACCCGGTCCCCGCGGGCCACGCCGCGGTCACGGAGGGCATTGGCAAGCCGGGCCGAGCGGTCCGCCAGTTGCTCGTAGCTGACCTCCCGGTCTCCGGCGATGATTGCTGCCTTGTTGCCCGACTTCGGGCGGCGCCGTTGCAGCCACGAGCCGATGCCAAAATTTTCCACGGCAAATCCTTTCTAATTAGACGGTAGTCCCTGGCGGCCGGATCAGAGCCGGACAGTCTGGAGATCGTTGTTCTTGGGTTCCCGGGTGAGCAGGATGAAAACGATCGACACCACGGACATGATGGCCAGGTACCAGACCACAGAGCCGGTGTTCTGGTCGGAATCCTTGAAGATCTGCGCCACGATGCCGGGCGTGAACCCCGCACCGAGCAGCGTTGCCAGCTGGTAGCCCAGCGAGGCGCCCGTATAGCGGGACGTTGTGCCGAACTGTTCGGAAACGAAAGCCGCGAGCGGCCCGAACAGCATGGAGTGGATCATCAGGCCCACGGCGAACGCCACGAAGATCAGCATGATGTTGTTGGAGGACAGCAGCTGGAACATCGGCACGAGGTACGCGATGAACACCACGAGTCCGCCCACCATCACCGGCCGCCGGCCCAGCTTGTCCGAGAGCCTTCCGCCCAACACCACAAACACAATGGAGACCAGGGAGGCCGCGGCGTAGGCGTAGAGCACGCCCTGGCGGTCGGCGCCCTTGGAGACGGCGAAGGTCACCGCGAACGTTGCCAGCACCACCTGCAGGGCGAACCCCGCGGCTCCGGCCAGCATGGTGAAGATGAGGGTCTTGGGCCGGCGGAGCACCTGGAGGAGCGGGATTTCGCGGCGGGCCGGGGCGGTGCCGCCGGCGCCGTTTGTGCCTTCCGCCCGTGCCGCTTCGGCCTGCACGCGCTTTTCCTGTTCGAGGGCTGCCTTGAAGATGGGGCTCTCGGAGACCTTCAGCCGGACGAACATGCCCACGCCCAGCAGCACGAAGGAAAGCAGGAAAGGCACCCGCCAGCCCCAGGCAAGGAACTGGTCGTTCGGCAGTGACGAGAACGCGCCCATGATGAACGTGCCCAGGACAGCACCCGTCGGGGCCCCGGCGTTCACGAACGACGCCGCGAAGCCGCGCTTGCCGGACTCCGAGTGTTCCAGCGCCATCAGCGCGGCGCCGCCCCATTCACCGCCGACGGCGATGCCCTGGAAGACGCGGAGGATCACCAGCATCACGGCGCCCCACGGCCCCGCCACGGAGGCGCCCGGGACCAGGCCGATCAGGGTGGAGGCCACGCCCATGACCAGCATGGAGACGATGAGCATTCCCTTGCGGCCCAGCTTGTCGCCGAAGTGGCCGAAGATGACCCCGCCGAGGGGGCGCGCCACGTACCCGGCGGCGAAGGTGCCGTAGGCCGCCACCACGCCTACCCATTCGTCCATCCCGGAGAAGAAGACCTTCGGGAAGACGACGGCGGCGGCCGTGGCGTAGAGGAGGAAGTCGTAGTACTCGATGGTGCTGCCCAGATAACTGGAGGCGATGACCGTGCGCGCTTCCTTGCGGCGTTCGGCCGTACCCATGGCTTGAAGCTGAGTGAGTCCAGACATGGCTGTTCCTTTAGGACAGAGGGATAAAAAGGGGGTTTGGTACAGGGAATGCGGCTTACTTGTAGAAGCGGGCCAGGAATTCAGCCACGACGGCCGGGCGTTCCTGGCCTTCGATCTCGATCGTGTTGGCGACCTTGATCTGGGCGCCGCCCTTGACCTCGGTGACCTCGGCAATGGTGGCCTGCATGCGGATCCGCGAGCCCACCTTCACCGGCGAGGTGAAGCGGACCTTGTCCAGGCCGTAGTTCACTTTGGTGGTGACGCCGTCGACGTCGAACAGCTCGCCCCAAAACGGAATGATCAGCGAGAGCGTGAGGAACCCGTGGGCGATCGGGGCGCCGAACGGGCCGTCCTTGGCGCGCTCCGGGTCCACGTGGATCCACTGGTCGTCGCCCGTGGCGTCGGCGAATTTGTTGATTTGTTCCTGCGTGATTTCGCGGTATTCGGTCACGCCGAGATCGGTTCCGGCGAGCGTGAGCAGTTTGTCGAAGTCGACGACGAGATTAGGCATCTTTGCCTCCTGGGGCGGTTTTTGGAGTTGCGGAAGTACGACGGCGGTGCGGTGCTGCCGCCTTCGGGCTTGGGGTGTTGTTCGATTCAGTGAGCGCCGTTCAGTGAGCGCCGCCGCTTGGTGCCGCTTGCGGTCAGCGGGTGAAGGCACTTTCGCCGGTGAGGGCGCGGCCGATGATGAGGGCGTTGATGTCGTGCGTGCCTTCGTAGGAGTAAACGGCTTCGGCGTCGGCGTGGAACCTGGCCACATCCGTTTCGAGCGTGATTCCGTTGCCGCCCACTACTTCGCGGGCCAAGGCGACGGTCTCGCGCATCAGCAGGGACGTCTGCATCTTGGCCAGCGCGGAGTCCTGGTCGCGGTAGATTCCGCGTGCCTGCTGTTCGGTAAGCCGGACCACGAGGGACAGGGAGGACGTGACGTTGCCGAGCATCCGGGCGAGTTTTTCCTGGACCAGCTGGAAGGAGCCCAACTGGCGGCCGAACTGCGTTCGTTCGGTGACGTAACGGAGGGCGGCTTCGAACGCCCCGGCCTGGATCCCGGTGGCAATCCAGGCAACGTCCGAACGCATGGCCCGGAGCATCGCGGCCACATCCTTGAAGGAATTCACGTTGTGCAGCCGCCTGGATTCCGGCACGCGGACGCCGTCGAGGGTGATGTGGGCGTTCTGCATCATCCGCAGCGCAGTCTTGCCGTGGATCTTTTCCAGCGTCACGCCGTCCGCCTCGCGGTCAACCAGGAAGGCCTTGACCTGCCCGTCTGCCTGGTCCCGGGCGAAGACAGCCAGCACGTCGGCACTGACTGCGCCGCCGATCCAGCGCTTGGCGCCGTCCAGGACCCAGGAATCCCCTTCCCTGCGGGCTGTGGTGGACAGCCCGCCGGCGATGTCGGAACCGGAGTCCGGTTCCGTGAGGGAAAAGACGCCCTTGAGGGAGAAGTCGATGACCTTCGGCATCCACTCGGCCTGCTGCTCCGGCGAGGCGCCCACCCGGATGGCGGTGCGGAAGAGTCCGGCCTGGGACGTGTACCAGGTGGCCAGCGAGGCGTCCGTTCGGGCGAGTTCGAAGATCCGGAAGCCCTGGTAGATGCCCCGGGCAGGGCTGCTTTTTGCGCCCAGGGCGCCCGTGAGTTCCGCCGGTTCCATCAGGTCCAGGTCGATCAGCGGCTGTGCCAGTTGGGTGGGGAACTCCCCGCGTTCCCAGTAGTCGGCCAGCAGGGGCTGCGCTTCCCGGTCCAGGAAGTTCCGCAGCCGTCCCAGCACGCGGCGCTCGTCCTCCGTGAGGAGGGACTCGGCGTCGTAGTAGTCGCAGGCGCCGTAGAGGCGGGCAGCCGCCACGGTCCCTGTATCGGTATCGAGGCTCACCTCAGCCGCCCAGTCCGAGCAGGCGCACGGCATTGTGCTTGAGGATCTTGGACCGGACCTCGTCCTTGAGCGGCAGGTCCGCGAAGGCGCTCAGCCACTTCTGCGGCGTGATGAGCGGGAAGTCGGTGCCGAACAGGACCTTGTCCTGCAAGACCGAGTTGGACATGCGGACCAGTGACTCCGGGAAGTACTTGGGCGACCAGCCGGAGAGGTCGATGAACACGTTGGCCTTGTGCGTGGCGATGGAGTTTGCCTCGTCCTGCCACGGCACGGAGGGGTGCGCCATGATGATCTGCAGTTCCGGGAAGTCCGCGGCGACGGCGTCCAGCAGGAGCGGGTTGGAATACGCCAGTTTGATGCCGTACCCGCCGGGAAGGCCTGCGCCCATGCCGTTCTGCCCGGTGTGGAAGATGGCTGGCAGGCCCAGTTCCTGGAGGGTCTCCCACAGGGGATAGAACTCCTCGTTCGAGGGGTCGAAGCCCTGCAGGCTGGGATGGAACTTGAAGCCGCGGGCGCCGAGGTCGATGGCCTGGTGCTTCGCACCCTGGATCGCGTCGGTGCCGGTGCGGGGATCCACGCTGCCGAAAGGGATCAGCACGTCGTTGTTCCGGGCGGCGCCGGCGATCAGGTCCTCAATGCTGTTGGGTTCGTGCTTGAGCTGGGTGCGTGCGTCCACAGTGAATACGACGGCGGCCATGTTCAGTTCCCGGTACACCTCGGCGATGCGGTCCAGCGACGGGGTGCGGTCCTCGGACTTGAAGTACTTGGCCGAGGCTTCGGTGAGCGCAGGCGGGAGTGACTCGTGGCCGTGGCCGTCCACTTCGAGGTGGACGTGCATGTCGATCGCGTCGAGCTTCGCGGCGTCGATGCCAAGCTCGTAGCGGGTGGCAGCCATGGCTAGCCCACCTTCACGGGAGCTGCGGCAGCCGGGGCAGGGGCGGGCTGCGCCTCCGGCTTCAGGTCCTCGGGCAGCGGGAGGAATTCCTCTCCCACGCTCTGCAGCTTGCCGCCGAAGAGCGGGCCAAAGTTCTCCACGAGGTCCTCGTAGCGCCAGCCGCCCTCACGGTATTCGGTGGCCGCGGCCTCGGGGTGGGTCCAGAGCTGGAGCCGGTCGCCGCCGGCGCCGATGGCCTGACCGGTGATGCCGGCCGCCTCATCGGAGGCGAGGAACGCTACTAGCCCGGAGACGTCGTCGGCCGTTCCAAACCCGAGTTCGTGACGGAAGAAAGCCGGCATGGCCTCCCCGCGCTCGTCCGCTTCCACTGCCTTCTGGAAGTAGGGGACGGTCTTGGTCATGGCTGTGGCCGCCACCGGGATGACGGCGTTGGCTGTTACCCCGGCCTTCTTCATTTCCAGGGCCCAGGTGCGGACCATGCCCACGATGCCTGCCTTGGCGGCGGCGTAGTTGGTCTGGCCGAAGTTCCCCCGCTGCCCGGTGGGCGAGCCGATGGTGATGATCCGGCCGGCAATATCGTTCTCCTTGAAGTAGGCGAACGCTTCCCGGACGCACGTAAAGGTGCCGCGGAGGTGGACGTTGATGACGGCGTCGAAATCCTCGTCGGTCATCTTCAGCAGGCTCTTGTCCCGCAGGATGCCCGCGTTGGTGACCAGGATGTCGAGGCGGCCGAACTCCGTGACGGCCGCCTGCACCAGCTGCCTGGCCACTTCCGAGCTGCCGACGGGAGCAACGACGGCAGCGGCCTTCCCGCCGTCGGCCTCGATGGTCCGGACCGCTTCCGCAGCCACCTCGGCGTCCACGTCATTGATGACGACGGCGGCGCCCTGCCGGGCGAGCTCCCGGGCGTAGGCCAGGCCCAGGCCCCGGCCGCTCCCGGTGACGATTGCTACTTTGCCTGACAGGCTCATGGCTGCTCCTTTGCTAGCTAACCTTGTGCATTCCCGCCATCGGCGTGGGATGCTGTTCTGTATCCATGAAATTATGGATAGTTGAAAATGTCAACGATTTATTTTGAGGATTATTGGAGTTGGGCATGACGATCGAGACACAGGGCGGCCAGCCCACCGAACAGGCCCACAAGCTGGTCGCCGCGTCCATCAGCCAGGACCTCGGATTCCTGCTGGCCAAGCTGCATGCCGCCGGGTCCGTTGTGAATAACAGGGCGCTGGCCGAATTCGATCTCAAGGAGCGCTCCTACTCCGTCCTGATCCTGGCAAACAGCGGACTGGAGCCGACGCAACGCGAAATGGCCGACTTCCTCAGCCTGGACCCCAGCCAGATCGTGGCCCTGGTGGATGAGCTGGAGAAGCGTGGCCTGGTGGCAAGGGCGCCCGGGAAGCAGGACCGCCGGGCAAAGACCGTGACGGCCACCGCCAAGGGAGGACGGCTTCTCGAGCAGGCCGGCGAGGCCGCGCGAAGGGCTGAAGCGGAAGTTCTGGACGGCCTGCCCTCGGAGGAATCGGCCCAGCTCAAGGCACTGCTCCGCAAAGCACTGTGGGGCGCCGGATTGCCCGAGTGAGGTCTTGGGCCTAGTGGGCCGGCCTGTCCGGGCCTAGCGGGCCGGGCCGTCCGGGCGGGTATTCCCTTCGCGTTCGGTCTGGTTCCGGCGCGCCAGCTCTGCCATGACCACCGGCCCCACCAGGCCGGCATGGTTCGGGCCCGGGGTGTTTCCGCTGCTCTTCAGGAGGCCGGCCAGCGCTTCGAGCTCACCCGTGGGGACAGCGGACAAGGAGGCGTACGCCTTGATGACACGCCGTTCGGCGATGCCGGCATGGCGGCCTCTGTCTGCGTGTAGTTTGCGGCGCATGGGACATCCTCAACGAAGAATCCGGAGGCTGCCTGCATAACCCGAAGACAGAATACCGCAGCGGGGTCAGTCGTGGAACGGTTCTCCCGTGGTTCGATGGTCCGCGTGGTTGATGGTCTCCCGGATCAACCGGACGAGGTGGCCGTCGTGGAGCGAGTAGATGACGTGACGGCCGTCCTTTCTCCCGTCCACCATTCCGCTGAGCCGCAGCTTGGCCAGATGCTGGCTGACTACGGTCCGCGGGACGGCAGCCGCCTCAGTGAGTTCAGTGACGCTCTTGGGGCCCTGCGAAAGCTGCCACAGCAGATGCAGGCGGGTGGGCTCGGCCAGCATCCGCAGCGTGGCGGCGGCATTTTCAAGCAACTCCGGGCCGGGGGTGACCGGGTGCACGAGCGAGGGCTCCTCAGTTCCGGCGCTGAACGGACTGCTCGGCTGGCTGCTCAACGGTCTGCTCCTTGATGGCGGCTGGGTCTGGTCCTAGAGGAGTCTTCCCGGGCCAGAACAGGAAGGCTCCTGCACTGCCAAGTATCGCAAGGATTGTCAGCGCCACTGCAGCCCAGCCAAGGCCCGCGGCGGCGCCAATCCAGCCTGCCAGCGGGTAGCTCAGGATGTAGCAGGCGTGGGAGAGCGAGAACTGAGCCGTGAAGACGTAAGGAAGGGTGCTCGCGGTGGAGGCCTCCCGAAGCAACCGGGAGGACGGCGTAATAACGGCGGAAGTGGCAGCTCCCAGCAGGAGCCACAGCGCCAGCAACGGCCACCATCCCGTCTCCGGAGACGCCAGGAACATCACCGCGGCGGCACCGGCGAGGGACGGCGGGATCAGGGAGGCACCGGTCATCATGACAGCGCGGTCTCCGAAGCGGTCAAGGAGCCGCGGGGCGGCCAGGGCGACGGCCATGGAGCCGGCACCGAAGCAGGCAAGGGCGACCGCGAGATCGGATGCGGGGCGGTGCAGGCCGTCCCGGACATAGACCACCGTATTGACCAGCACCAGGGCGGTCGGTGCGGACACCGCCAGGTTCAGCGCCAGAAGGGATCTCAGCCGCCGGTCGCGCCAAAAGATCCGCGTTCCCAGCGTGGTCCGGTGCCACAAGGAAGGCTGGGGACCCCCGGGCGCAGTGATCCGGGGAACGGCCGTCATGGCGACGAGGGTGGCCGAGGCCACGAAGCCTGCAACCGTGCCGAGGAACAGATTGCTGTAGCTCATAACGGTCAGCAGCAGAGCGGCGGCGGCCGGGCTGACCAAGGCTTCCATGTCGTAGGCGAGCCGGGACAGCGAAAGTGCATACGTGTAGTCCCGGGGATCCTTCAGGATGATTGGTATCAGCGACTGGAAAGCCGGCGTAAAAGTTGCGGAAGCGGACTGGAGCAGGAAGATCACCACGTAGATCTGCCACGTTTCCGTGATGAACGGCAGGCACAGGGCCATGGCCGCCCGTACCAGGTCGGCGGCGATCAGAACGGGCTTCCTGGGCAAGCGGGCCACCAGCGCGGTGATCACCGGGGCCAGTCCCACGTAGGCCAGCATCTTGATGGTTAGCGCCGTACCAAGGACGGCCCCGGAGTTCCTGCCCGCAAGGTCGTACGCCAGCAGTCCGAGGGCGATGGTCAACAGGCCCGTCCCCGCCAACGCCACGATTTGGGCACAGAACAACCGGGCGTAGACTCCGTTGCGAAGGACCGCGAACACTGGACTCCTCAAGTGCATATGTGCACTAACGTGCACTTATAGACTAGCTGAGTGGCGCCGGGAAGCAACCGCCTAGCGGAATGAGGGCTTGTGGTCGGCGCCGCGCATCCGGACTGCCACCACAACACCGGATACTCCGGTGAGGGCGGCAACGACGGCGACCGCCGCGGGGATGCCGTAGGCGTCGGCGGTGATTCCGGACAGCAGGGCGCCCACCGCAAAGCCGCCGTCGCGCCACAGCCGGTAGATCCCCACCGACCTGGCCCGCCATTCAGGGTGGGCCACGTCTCCGATGGCGGCCAGCAGCGTCGGGTAGACCATGGCTGTCCCCGCCCCCAGCAGAACGGCCGCGGCCAGCCAGGTTTCAAAGCCGGCACCAAAGGCGACCATGCCGAGCGCGATTGCCTGCACCAGCATGCCTCCCACGATCAGCGGCTTGCGCCCGATCCGGTCCGACAGCGCGCCGGTCACCAGCTGGCCGGCGCCCCACACGGCCGGGTACACCGCCGCGAGGATGCCGATGCGTTCGATCGTTAGTCCGGCGGCCGCAAAGAGGACAGGGAACAGCCCCCAGGCAAGGCCGTCGTTCAGGTTGTTCACCATGCCCGCCTGGCTCACGGAAGACAGCGACTTGTCTCGGAAGCTCGTCAGGGTGAACACCTCGCGGTTGCTTAGCTGTCCGTGCGCCCCCTCGTGGACCGCAACATGGTTGGCAGCCTCAGCCCGGGCATGGTGGTGAGTTTCCCGTACGGTGAGCACGGAAAGCCCCAGGCCGACGGCGATGAACGCAGCACCCAGCAGGAACGGGCCGGGGCGCAACCCGTAGGTGGAGGCGATGTAGCCGGTGGCCAGGGCGGTCCCGGCGACGCCGAGGTAGCCGGCCGCCTCATTGAGGCCCATGGCCAGGCCCCTGCGTGACGGACCCACGAGGTCCATCTTCATCATCACCGTGGTGGACCAGGTCAGCCCCTGGCTGATGCCGAGGACGACGTTGGCCGCGACGATCCACCCCCATGACGGCCCGAAGATCAGCATCAGCGGGACGGGCAGCGCAACCAGCCACCCCGCCACCAGGACCGGCTTGCGCCCGTAACGGTCCGACAGGGTTCCGGCGAAGTAGTTGGTGCCCGCCTTGGCCACCCCGAACGCCAGGATGTACGTCAATGCGCTGGTGTACAGGTCCAGCTTGAAGACCTCACCGGCCAGGAGGGGCAGGACGGTCCTCTCCTGGCCCAGCGTCCCGCCCACCAGGGCGTTGACCGCCACCAGGATCATGAACTGCGCAAGATTTTGCCGCAGGCCCAAGGTTATGGCGCTCTTCGTGCCGGGCCGGTGTTTCGGGGAGGTGTTGCCGGGGGTCATGGGTCTGTTCCTTGGGTTCCGAAAGCGTGGTCTGCATTTACGGCAGGCAGGCATCCGGTGACGCACGAAACCGGCGCCGGGCATCCCGCCCCACAGCGTAACCACGCCGTTCGGAAGGGCCGACGGCGACTGGGGACAGCCCGGGTCTCAGCGGGCTTTTCGCCGCCGGCCCCATAACAATTTTAGGAGATTACGCCCCGCTGCGTGCGAGTGGACGCTACCCGTTTTCCCCCGGTTGCGCTATGCAGACGGGGTTCCGGTCACGCGGCCTGCGGCGCGTGCGGAGCGGTTGCGCCACCAGCGGCGGACGAGGTCCACCATGGCCAGGAGTCCTGCCAAGGGCGAAAGAACCGCTGCGGTGTAGACGAAGAGCAGCCACGTGAGCGTTGCAATGGGCGGCTGGCTGGTACTGAGGAGGGAGAGTCCGCCGAAGAAGGCCACTGTCCAAAAAAGAACGACTCCGAAGAGCACCGCTGCAGCAGGGAAATACTCGTTCGTCACTACGGTCATCACAGTGTTCAATGCTCTTCCTCCTGACTGGTTTGGCGCCGGACTTCACCGCGTCAATCTCAGTATGGGGCCAGCCAAACCAGGATTCCCGCAGGACGCAGAAACCGTGACGAAAATAACCAGAGTCCGTGCCGGGAACTGCTCAGCCGGGGCTCTTTACCGACGCCAGCACTTCCAGCGCGGCGCGCAGCCGGGCGTCGGCGTCGTTGGCCACTTCCGCAACGGCGGGACTGCCGCTGAGCTGCACCATGGTCTGCGGATCAATGGCCTGGATGGTTGTCATGTCCGCGTCCCGGCCGCGGCGCACCACGACGTTGCAGGGCAGCAATGCGCCGAGGTCCGGCTCGGCAGCAAGCGCACGGCTGGCCAGGGCAGGGTTGCAGGCACCCAGAATGACGTAGTCGCCGAGTGCTTCCGCGGCTTCGGCACCAAGCTTGGCCTCAAAGGTCGCGCGGACGTTGATCTCCGAAAGGATTCCGAACCCCTGTGCGGCGAGCGCCTCCCGCGTCTGTTCGACGGCGTCGCTCCAGGACAGCGGGACGGTCACAGTGTGGGTATAGGTCATATTGTCTCCTTGGACGCGGCCGGCAGGCCGGAACGGTTGGGTGTTCTTGTCGGTGGTTTTACGGCTTGGCTGCGGCTCAGGCGAGGGAGAGGAAGAGCTTTTCCAGCTCTTTCGTGTCCATGCTCGCATCCTTGCGGACAAGGCATTGCTCAAGCCCGCTGGCAATGATGGCGAATCCCGCACGGTCCAGTGCCTTTGACACCGCGGCCAGCTGGGTCACGACGTCTTTGCACTCGCGGCCTTCTTCAAGCATTCGGGTTACTGCGGCCAGTTGCCCCTGGGCCCTCTTGAGCCGGTTGATGACCGGCGCGAGGTCGGTTGAATCGAGTTCCATGGTGCCTCCGGATAAGGGGTGTATGCACTTTAGAATATACCCCCCAGGGTGTTTTGACTACCCCCGGGGGTATCTGTAATACTCGGTGGGGTATTCAGCTTGCCTGATCCGTCTTGAAAGGACATCCATGACACGCCCCTCCGCTTCGGCATCCTCCTCCGCTTCACCGGCCCCCGCGGTCACCGCCCTTGATCCGGAAACGCTGCAGACGTGGTTTCAGGAACACAAGGACCTCGTGGTGATCGATGTACGATCGGCCGCAGAATTCGAATCCCTGCACATCCGCGGTTCGTACAACGTTCCGCTCCCACTGCTTTCTGAGCACACCGACGAACTGGCCACCCGGCTGGGAAGCCGTGTTGTCCTTGTCTGCCAGTCCGGCGCGCGGGCCGAACAGGCACGGCAGCGCCTCGGCGGCGCCGGCATCGGCACCGCCTACGTACTGACCGGCGGCGTGCCGGGCTTCGCAGCTGCCGGCGGAAACGTTGTCCGCGGCAAGGCCCGCTGGGACCTGGAGCGCCAGGTCCGCCTTGCGGCCGGCTCCCTGGTAGTGCTGGGCCTGGCTGGCGGAAAATTCGTCTCGCCCAAAATCCGGCTGCTCGCAGGAGCCATCGGCACGGGCCTGACATTCTCCGCAGCAACCAACACCTGCGCCATGGGTCAGGCCCTCTCGGCGATGCCATGGAACAAGGCGGCCAAGGAACCCACCCGTGAGTCCGCCATCCTGCAGCTGCCATCGGCAGGGGTGCAGGCAAATCAGGACCGGGCGCAGGCGGCATGATTCCAGCTTTGGCCCTGGGGCTACTCGTCGGGGTTGCACTCGGCGTCGTCGGGGGCGGCGGCTCGATCATCGCCGTCCCTGCCCTGGTGTACGGAGTGGGCCTAAGCCCCGCGGAGGCCATCCCCACCTCCCTGCTGGTGGTGGGCCTCTCCTCGCTGGCGGCACTCCTGCCAAGGTTCCGCGAAGGCATCAACTGGCCCGTTGTCCTCCTGGTCGGAGCGGCCGGCATCCCGGCCGCCTGGGGAGGCGCGGCCGTGGGGCGGCTGCTGGATCCGAACGTACTGATGCTGGCATTCGCGGGCATCATGGTGGTTGCCGGCGTCCGCATGTTGATGCGCACCAAAGAACTGGAGGGCTCTTGTAGCACCGGTCCAGCGCGGGCCTTCCGCTCCTGCGCCCCCAAGGCCGTCGGCGTCGGGCTGCTGGTCGGCTTCCTGACCGGATTGTTGGGAGTTGGCGGCGGATTCCTCATCACGCCGGCCCTCACGCTCTTCCTGGGGCTGCGCATGAAGCAGGCCGTCGCTTCCTCGCTGGCCATCATTGTCATCAACTCCGCCGCAGGCTTCGGAGCACACGCCGCCGGCTTCACCATCGAGTGGTCCACGGTCCTTGCCTTCACGGTGCCGGCCATCCTCGGATCGCTCGGCGCTGCCCGCCTGGCCCGTCTGCTCAAAGACAGGCACGTGCGCATTTCGTTCGCCGTTCTCATCTTCGCTGTGGCCGCCTGGGTCACGGCCAGCACCGTCACAGCCTGACCGGCATCCGTCGGTCCGCCAGCAAAAAGCCCCCAAGAAGGAGAACCCAATGGGCCTGATCGACTCGCTGAAGAAGGCCTTCAGCAAACCGTACAAAACCGTCTCGGTGGCCGAGGCCAAGGAGCTCCTGGCATCGCGGGCCATGCTGATCGACGTGCGCTCCGCGCAGGAATGGCGAAGCGGCCACGCACCCCAGGCCAGGCACCTGCCCTTGGACAAGCTGCAGGCCGGCGTAACGGGCCTGCAAAAGGGCCGTCCCGTCGTCGCCATGTGCCAGTCGGGAGTCCGCTCAGCCTCCGCTGCGCGCCTGCTGGCCAGCAAGGGCTTCGAGGCATATTCGCTCCGCGGCGGCATCGGGGCCTGGCGCCAAGCCGGCGAACCCGTCCGCTAACCATCCACCCCACACCCCGGAAAGGAACCCGCCATGGCTGAAATCACCGTCACCGAAACTGAACAGCGGCGCGCCAGCGCACAAATCCTCGACGTCCGCGAAGACTTCGAAGTCGCCGAAGGCATCATCCCCGGCGCCCTGCACATCCCCATGGGGCAACTGCAGGCCCGCTTGTCCGAGCTGGACCCCGCCGTTCACATCATCGTCGTCTGCCGCAGCGGCAACAGAAGCGCCCGCGTGGCAGATGCCCTCAACGGCGCCGGATTCAGCGCCGACACAATGACCGGCGGCATGATCGCGTGGAGCCGCGCTGGACTCCCCGCCGCCTAACCGGCCCGCCTCATCAGCAGCCACAGCCCCTCCCCTGACCCACAAGCCACACCTAAAGAATCCAGCATGGCAACCATCGACATCACGGAAGAATCGCTTGCCCGGACGCTTGAGGACAACAACATTGTCTTCATCGACTTCTGGGCCGGCTGGTGCGGCCCCTGCCGCATGTTCGCCCCCACCTACGACGCAGCGTCCCAGAAGCACCCGGATGTCGTTTTTGCCAAGGTGGACACGGAAGCCGAGCAGGCCTTGGCGGCCGCTGCCGGCATCACGTCCATCCCCACACTGATGGCCTTCCGGGACAAGACCCTCGTCTTCTCCCAGCCAGGCGCACTCAATGCGGCCGGACTGGAGCAGGTCATCCAGGGCGTCAAGAACCTCGATATGACGGAACTGCGCGCGCAAGCAGCGCAGCATCAGTCCTGACGAATATCCACAGAAGCCGATGCGCAGTATTACGCCCGGCGATCTGGCGGCAATCTGGCCCCGCTCGGTGGTGGTGGACGTGCGGCGCCAGGATGAATATGCCGTCGCCCATATCCCGGGCAGCCTGAACATCCCCCTCGATGAACTGCCCTTCCGGCAGCAGGACCTGCCAAACACCACGCTCTACGTCCTGTGCGGTTCAGGCAAGCGCAGCAGCAAGGCCACTGCGCTCCTCACTGCCCAGGGCCACGACGCGGTCAACATCGCGGGCGGCATCACGGAGTGGTACCGGGAAGGCCATCCGGTGAGCTATGCACCGCCGGCGCCAGACGAACTTCCGTCCGGACGCTGGAGATCTGCACTGGAGAAACTGGCGAAATGGCGCGCCCGAAGCACCGGTTGACGGTTTCAAAACCACAGCGCCACACCATTTGCGGTATACCCCCAGGGGTATTATGATTTTGAGTAGATCAACAAGAATTCCCCTCCCCACCCCCCAACTTTTACGAAGGAGAACCCATGCTTCTCGAGCGCATCTACGATGAAGACCTCGCCCAGGCCAGCTACTTCATTGGCTGCCAGCGGAAGGGTGAGGCAGTTGTTGTCGACGCCCGCCGTGACATCGACACCTACCGCTCCCTCGCCGCAGCCAACGGCATGAAAATTGTGGCCGTTACCGAGACCCACATCCACGCCGACTACCTCTCAGGCACCCGTGAACTCGCGGCCGCCACCGGGGCAAAGATCTACGTCTCCGGCGAGGGCGGCCCCGACTGGCAGTACGGGTTCGACGGCGAGCGCCTCTTCGACGACAGCAAGATCACCATCGGTAACATCACCGTCCAGGCCGTCCACACCCCGGGGCACACCCCGGAACACCTGTCCTTCCTGATCACGGACGGCGCATTCAGCAGCGAGGCCGGGTACCTGCTCTCGGGCGACTTTGTCTTCTCCGGCGACCTCGGCCGCCCCGACCTCCTGGACGAAGCCGCCGGCGGCGTGGACACCCGTTTCCTGGGTGCCAAGCAGCTGTTCGCCAGCCTGCGTGACAAGTTCCTGACCCTGCCCGACTTCGTCCAGGTCTATCCGGGACACGGCGCCGGCAGCGCCTGCGGCAAGGCCCTGGGCGCCATCCCGTCATCCACGGTGGGCTACGAGCGGCTCTACGCCTGGTGGGGCCCGTACCTGGCCGCCAACGACGAGCAGGGATTCATCGACGAACTGCTCGACGGCCAGCCGGACGCACACGCCTACTTCGGCCGCATGAAGCGCGAAAACCGCGAAGGCCCCGCCGTCATGGGCGAACGTGCGCCGCTGCAGGAACTGGACGCGACCGACGTCGCAAGGAGCCTGGCAGAAGACACCCTGACCTTCATCGACACCCGCTCCAACGGCGAGGTCCACCAGGGCACCGTGGTCCGGTCCCTGAACGTTCCGGCCGGCAAGTCCGTTGCCAGCTACGGCGCCTGGGTGGTCAACCCCGAGACGGATAAGAACCCGCTGGTGCTCCTGGCCAAGGACCAGGAACAGGCCCAGGACATGTGGGACCACCTGGTCCGCGTGGGCATCGACAACGTGGCGGGCTACCTGACCGGCATCGACGGGCTGCCCACCTTCACGCCGAAGCTGATCCAGCCCGAGGAACTCGAGGGCTTCGACGCCGCCATGGTCCTGGATGTCCGCAACAAGACCGAGCACAAGGCCGGGCACGTTCCGGGCTCGTACCAGCTCAGCGGCGGACGCGTCATGTGGCACCTGGATGAACTGCCCACCGCCGGCACCATAGTGTCCTACTGCCAGTCTGGTGTGCGGAACTCCGTAGCCGCCAGCGCGCTGCGCCGGGCCGGGTACGACGTCGTCGAACTCGACGGCAGCTACGCCGCCTGGGCCGCTATGGAACAGTCGGCACAGACGGCTTCGGCCCGCTAATCCCGCGGCCGGCTGACGCTGGCGGCGGAACCAACCGTACAAGACCCCCGCCCGGCATTTCCGGGCGGGGGTCTTTCCTCGGGTGCGACGGAGAACTCCTTCACCGGGGATGGGAGATGCGCTCACGGTGGCTACGCGGTAACCCGCCGACGCGAAGGCGCTGATAATCGCGTGAAGTGGTCGGTGCCAGATAATTTCGCAGAGAATATCCAATGTCGGGGCCAGGGTCTACACTGAACTTATCGAACATATATTCGAATAAAGGTGTGTTGTGGGCATAGTTATCGGTCCCCGCGTGATAGACGCGGGCACATCCCTGCTGTCGGTTTTGATCTCTCCTGTACCCGTCGCAGCGGGGTACCCTTCGCCAGCGCAGGACTACTTTGACGGCCGGATCGACCTCAATGAACACCTGATCAAGGACATCACCAGCACCTACATCGTGCGGGTGTCCGGGGACTCGATGGAGGGGGCCGGGATCAGCGACGGCGATGAGCTGATCGTCAACCGTGCCCTGGACCCCAAGGACGGATCAGTGGTCATAGCGGTCCTGGACGGTGAACTGACCATCAAGCGGCTCAGGGTCACGGCATCAGGGGTGGTGCTGCAGGCGGACAACCCCCGGTATCCGGATATCAGGGTCCCGGCGTTGTCGGACCTGGTGATCTGGGGCGTGGCCACGCGGTGTCTGCACCATGTCTGAGTCGCGGGCCATGCCTGAGACGCGAGCGCAGGACACGGCCCGGCAGATTGCCCTGGTGGACGTCAACTGCTTCTACGCCTCGGCGGAGCGGGCCTTCGATCCCTCACTGGAAGGCCGCCCCCTGGTGGTCCTCTCCAATAACGACGGCTGCGCGGTCACCCGGTCCCCCGAAGCCAAGGCTCTGGGCATCCCGGTGGGCGAACCCTGGTTCAAGATCGCACCCCGGGCCGCGGAGTGGGGTCTGGTGGCCAAGTCCAGCAACTACGAGCTGTACGGGGACATCAGCGCCCGCGTGATGGAGCTTCTGGGCCGCTACTCTGCCTGGCTGGAGGTCTACAGCATCGATGAAGCCTTCCTGGGAGTAAAAGGCAGCCCGGACGAACTCCTGCGTCTCGGACAAACCATCAAGACGGCTGTCCGCCGCAACGTCGGGGTGCCGGTCTGCGTGGGAATTGCCAATACCAAGACTCTCGCGAAGCTGGCCAACAAATGGGCGAAGAACAACCCCGACCTCAACGGCGTGTGCCACTGGGACTCCATGCCGGCCCCGGCCCGCGAAGCGCTGATGGGCCGGGTATCCGTCATCGAACTCTGGGGCGTGGCCGCCCGGCTCACCAGACGCCTGAACAGCCTGGGCATCCATTCCATCCTGGACCTTGCCCGCGCCGATCCCGTCCGGATCCGCGACCGCTTCTCGGTGGTGCTGATGCGCACGGTCCTGGAACTGCAGGGCACCGCGTGCATCCCCATGGAAGCAGAGCGCATTGGACGTGACCAGCTCATCTTCAGCCGATCGTTTTCCACGCCCATCACCACCGCCGCGGACCTGCGACAGGTCATGAGCGTCTACGGCCAGCAAGCCAGCGCCCGCCTGGCCAAGCACAGCCTGCAGGCCAAGATCCTCACAGCCTTCGCCGGCACCTCGCACTACAACCCGCTGGACACGTCCTACCCGTCGGTCTGCGTCACCCTGCCCATGCCCACCGCGGATCCGGTGCTGTTGACCAGGGCCGCGCATGCCCTGCTCCCCCGGATCCAGGAAGGGACCAAATACGTCCGCGCGGGCATCATGGTCACCGACCTGCGCCCCTCGGGCCAGCAGTCACCCCTGCCGGCGTTTGCCAACCCGCACGAAGAACGCGGCATCGGCCCCCTGCTGGAGGACATCACCCGCCGCTACGGACGCGGATCCGTGGGTCTGGGCCATGCCGGAATCCGGGGCGGGCCGGACTGGTCCATGCAGCGCACCATGCTCTCGCCCCGGTACACCACGCACTGGGACGAGCTCCCCGTGGTCAAAGCAGCCTGAGCACCCGCTGTTACACTCTGCACATGATCGGGCTTCCCTTCGCGGGAGATGGGCTTGTGCACGGCGTTTTGACAGGGCTCGGAATCGTCGCAGCCCTGCTGTTTTACGCCTATGAAAAGCGCCGTCGCGGCCTGACTGATCCCCGGTTGTGGCCCATCGCAGGCTTCGCCGTCGCCTTCGGGGCCATCGGATCACGCGTGCTGACCTGGGATATCTCCCGGCAGGTCTCCCTGGCGGACTGGTGGGGCAACGGCGACCGCAGCATCCTCGCCGGCCTGGTCGGCGCATGGTTCGGGGTCCATCTGGGCAAACGGCTGACGGGCTACAAAGAGTCCACCGGCGACCTGCTCGCACCCGCTGTCGCGCTGGCGATGGTTCTCGGGCGGGTCGGCTGCCTCCTCACCGAACTGCCGGGCACTCCGACCGGCGGCGGTTGGGGAATCGTGCTCACCCCCGCGCAGGCTGCGCTGATCGGCGGGCCCGCCGGGGCCGGACTCCATCCGTCCTTTGCCTACGAGATTGTGTTCCACGCCGCCGCGCTCGCCGTCATGTGGCGTTTTCGCGACCGGCTCCCGCATCCCGGAGACCTTTTCATCTGTTATGTGACCGCCTACGCGTTGTTCAGGTTCGGGGTGGAGTTTGTTCGTGGCAATGAGGTGATCTGGTTGGGAATGAGCCGCCCCCAGTGGTTCCTGCTGGCGATTCTCCCCCTGCTGGGCTGGCGGATCCGGCGGGTGTTCGGGAAACCGCTCCGCCCGGAGCTGAATGGAAGAGTGGCATGAGCGAGGACACCCCTGACATTCCCCGGACACCTCCCCGGACACCTCCCCCACCCCCGCCTCAGAACCCGCCCGCGGATGGTCAAGACTTACCCGGCGGCCATGGCCCGGTGCAACAACCGGCCGGCGGCTCCATGGCCCTCGGCATCGTGCTTGGCGCCGTGGCGCTCTATGTGGTCTATGTCGGGTCCCTTATGGCCGTCGGTCCCTACGCATGGGGCTCCTTCGGCCTCGGCGGGCTAGCCGCGTTCATACCGATCATCCTGTACTTGCTGGTATCCGTCCTGCTTGCGCTCAGGCGGCGGACATCGCGTTTCGGCGCCGGGCTTCTGATTGGCCTCGGAATGTTCACGTTGCTTGGCGGCGGACTCTGCGTCGGATCCCTCGCTCAGATGGGAGCCTGACATGAGCCCTTCACCCTTGGCCGCAGGACGGACGCTTCCCGGCCCCGGCCAGCCGTTGCGCGGCGACCGGATCCACCGTTATGTTACGGCGTTCTGCCCCCGCTGCCACGAGACGAACCCGCCGCTTGCCCAGGTGCGGCGCCTGTCCGGGGTGCTGCTGATCCGTGACGACCGCGTCTGGCTCGAACGCGGCTGCCCCGACCACGGCCTGGTGCGCACGCTGTACGACGAATCGCCGGAAATCCTGCGCTACCTGGAGAAATGGCAGGCGCCCACCAAACAGCACGTCCCCGACCAGGCGGACAACTTCCGCCCGATACCCGAGGCCTACGCCTACGGGCTTCCCGCCATGCAGACACAGCACACGTGCATCCTCCTGCAAGACATAATCGAGCACTGCAATCTGCGCTGCCCCACTTGCTTCACCTCGTCCGGCCCTCAATTACAGGGGGTGGCGCCGCTCACCGAGGTGCTCGCGAATATCGATGCACGGCTTGCCCGGGAGAACGGGCGCCTTGACGTGTTGATGCTCTCCGGCGGCGAGCCCACGCTCTACCCCCATCTCGCCGAGCTTCTGGAGGAGCTGGTTGCGCGTCCGATCGTCCGGATCATGGTGAACAGCAACGGCATGCTGATCGCGACCGACGACGAACTGCTGGCGCTGCTGGCCAGGCACCGCGACCGGGTGGAGGTCTACCTCCAGTACGACGGGCCCTCCAAAGAGGCATCGATCCATCACCGCGGTGGCGATCTGACCCGCTTCAAGGACGCGGCGATCTCGCGTCTGTCCGAGGCGGGCGTCTTCACCACCCTGACCATGACGGCGACGCTCGGCGTCAACGACGGCGAGGTGGGCGCAGTCGTCATGCGGGCGCTGGAAACCCCGTTCGTGGGCGGAGTCGCGCTGCAGCCGGTGTTCGGCTCCGGCCGCGGACACGGCATCGATCCCCTGGACCGGCTCACCCACACGGGCGTGCTCGAAAGGCTGGCGGAGCAAACCAACGGGGTGGTCTCCTGGCATGACCTGACAGCCCTGCCGTGCTCGCATCCGCACTGCGCTTCCGTCGGCTACATGCTCAAGGACGACTCCGGGGTGTGGCGGTCGCTGACGGCCCTCATCGGGCACGATCAGCTGCTCGCCTGGCTGGAGCTCAATCCGGAGAGCATCGCCAACCGCATCGCCGACAGCACCATCCCGCTCGAGCTGCGCACCCTCATGAAGTCCTCGCTGCTCGACCTGCTGAGCGAACAGTCATCGTTGTCCCACCCGAAAACAGTGGATCTCTGGAAGAACATCTGCACCCAGTGCGACCTCGGCATCGGCACACTGACTACCCTGGCGGCCGGAAAGCTCCCGGGCCAGCAGCAACGGTTGCGCCGGCTTCTCGGCGAACGCATCACGCGGATCATGGTCAAGCCCTTTATGGACATTTCGACCATGATCGAGGAGCGGCTCACCCAATGCTGCGTGCACGTTGGAACCAAGAGCGACGCCGGCGATCACCAGTGCGCTCCGTTCTGCGCCGTCCAGGCCTGGCCGTCCCTGTCCAAGCAACGGATGAGCACTGCCACGGGCCAGCAGCTGCTACCGGTGCGCCAGCTCTAAGGATGATGATGAGTTCCGATTCCGACGCGAAGCGCATCGCCTCCGGCCCTTTGCCGTCGCAACTGGTGCGCGCCCACGTCACCCGGCACGGCGCCCACGGTGTCCAGCCGGACGCCAGCCCGGATCCGCAGGCCGCCGCTCCATTCGATCCGCTGCGGCTGTGCATCTTCGCCACAATCGCCCTCCTGGGCTGGCTGGCCGGCCCGGCCGCCTTGGCGGTGTTCGCGGCCATCGGATTCGTCGGATACTGGAAAGCCCGCCGGAAGGGGCTGACAAAGTCGAACTGCTACCTGCGCGACACCAGGCTTGTACTGGCCTATCTGGGCCTCCTCCTGGGCGCCGGCCTCTGGGGAATGTACGCCCTGGTGGTGCGACTGGCCGGCCTCTGAGCAGGCGGCCGGCCTAGGCGGCCAGCGGGGAACCGAACATTTCCGCGGCCCGCCGCAGCAGGTGCTCCGGGACGTCCGCTTCGCCGCCGCGCTCAGTCCTGCCAAGGAACACAGCCGTACCCCTGGCAGCATCGGACAGGTCCAGGCCCGCCTCTCGGATAAGTTGGGCTGCGCGGATGTTCGGCGGCAGGTTCATGAGGTGGCCTTCGGCGTTCAGGTAAACGTGCCAGTCACCGCGGCTGACGGACTCCAGGTGTCCCCCCACCAGCTGCTGAAGAGCGTCGGTAGTCGCCTCCAGCGCGACGGTCCTCAGGGCATCGCCCAACCGGGCCGGAATGACCAGTGCAGTGCATGTAGTGCTCACTTTTCTTCCTCAGTACTGATAACTGGGATGCCACTCAATCTGTTCCCGCATCTGCAGTGCCTACGGAAATATGACGGAATCCGAAACAGAATTGACTGAAGCGTAATACGCGCGGCCTGTGACTAGCCAAGAGGGGGCACCATCCCCCATGCTTGCTCCATGTCCTCAACGTCGAGCCCATACCGGATCATCGCGGTGTGTACCGGAAATATCTGCCGGTCCCCGATGGCCGAGCTGATGCTGGCCAAGGCCTTCGCAGCAGCGGGGCTCGCCGGCGACGTCGTGGTGGATTCCGCCGGAACCACTGCCTATGAGGCTGGCCGCCCCATCGATCCCCGGGCCGCCCGCAAGCTGGCCGCCCACCAACTCGCCTCCAACACGCACGTGGCGCGGGAGTGGCGTCCCGAATGGTTCCGTGACCGCCACCTGATCCTCGCCCTCGACGTGGACCATTACGGCTGGCTCCGGGCGACGGCCCCCGACGGCGAGGCGCTGGCCCGGATCCGGATGCTGCGCAGCTTCGACCCGGCCGTCTCCGGCAGGGACCTCCTGGACCAGGGCATCGAAGATCCCTGGTACGGCGGGCATGCCGACTTCGACATCACCTGGGACCTCATCAAGGCGGCTGTTCCCGGAATCGTTGACCACGTCCGGCGGGAAGTGCAGCAACAGAAGCAGCCCGGGCAGCAGGTACGCTCTATTTCATGACCCCAGCACCCGTGATCATTGCCGTCGACGGCCGGTCCGGCGCAGGAAAAACCACCCTCGCAATCGAGCTTGCCGCGCGGCTGCGGGAGCATCACAAGGTGTCGCTGTTCCACCTCGAGGACGTCTATCCCGGCTGGAACGGCCTGGCGGCTGGCATCGAACGTTATGTCACTACCGTGCTGGCCCCGCTCAGCCGCGGCGAAGCTGCCGAATGGGTCAGCTGGGACTGGGAGAACCACTACGACGGCAACTCGCACACAACACTCCCGGCAGAGATCGTCATCGTGGAAGGTGTGGGCGCCGCGGCGGCATCCGCCCGCCCGCTGCTGGACGCCGTCGTCTGGGCAGAGTCCTCCGACATCGACCGCCGCAGCCGCGCCCTGGCACGTGACGGCAGCACCTACGAACCGTTTTGGGACCAGTGGGCAGCGCAGGAGGATGAGTGGCTGGCAACGGACCCGGTGCAGGACCATGCCGACATCCGGGTGCTCAACCTGGCTGACGGCACCGCCCCGGATGATGTCCTCCGGGCGCTCCAGTACCTTCCGGCCCTTGCGGCCGTGCTGCTGCCAGAGCTCTCGGCCCGCCGCGGCCTTCAGCTCCATGCCGAGCGGCTTGACTACGTTCCCGACGCCGCCCGGCTCTTCGACGCCCTCTACGGCCGCTCGCCGAATGCCGTGTGGCTGGATTCCTCGCTCAGGACGGACGGACCGCCCGCCGAGCGCAGCCGCTTCAGCATCATGGCGGACGACGGCGGCAGCTTCGGCCAGGACGTCCGGCACCGTTCCGGCGTGACCCGGCTGACCACCGGCACCGCCACTGTTTCCACCGCCGGACCGTTCTTCCGCTGGCTCGACGCCGTCTGGGGGCGCCGGGCGCTCCGGGCGCCGGAAGGCTACCCCTGCGAATTCACCCTCGGCTGGCTGGGCTACCTGGGCTACGAACTCAAGCGTGAAACCGGCGGCAGCGACGTTCCGTCGGACATCCCCGATGCCGCCATGATCTTCGCCGGCCGGGCCGTGGTCCTGGACCATCAAGAGGGCAGCGTGTGGCTCCTGGCCCTGGAGACGCCCGATGCCTCGCAGTGGATGGACCTGGCCCGCTCGGCCGTCGCGGCAGCTGCCGCGGGCGCGACGGCTGGCGCCCCCTCGGAACCGGGCGCCAGTGCCGCCGTCGTGCCCGGAACAAAGCCCGCCCCCGCGTTCACAGGCCGCGATACCGAGCAGGCCTACAAGCTGAAGATCGCTGAAGCCCAGCGTGAAATCTCCGAGGGGAACACCTACGAGGTGTGCCTCACCACGGCCGTCAGTGCGGCGGTGCCGGCCGGCCCGGACGGGCTGGACCCCTGGCGCACCTACCTGGCGCTGCGCCGGAGAAACCCTGCGCCGTTCGCCAGCTACCTGCGGTTCGGCGGTCTCACCGTGGCCAGCACGTCGCCGGAGCGTTTCCTGCGGATAGCGGCCGACGGCGGCATGCGCGCCGAGCCGATCAAGGGCACCCGCCCGCGGGCCGCGGAACCGGTCCGGGACCGGGAGCTGCGCGAGGACCTGGAGTCCTCCCCCAAAGACCGGGCCGAGAACATCATGATTGTGGACCTGCTCCGCAACGACCTCAGCCACTTCGCCGTGGCAGGGTCTGTCACCGTCAGCAGGCTCTGCGCGATCGAAAGCTATGCCACGGTCCACCAGATGGTCAGCACCATCGATGCGAGGCTGAAGCCGGGGCTGCCGCGCGCCGAGGCCGTCGCCGCGTGCTTTCCCGCGGGCTCCATGACGGGGGCGCCGAAGATCAGCACCATGGCCATCCTGGACCGGCTGGAAGGGGCGCCGCGCGGGGTCTATTCGGGCGCCATCGGCTATTTCTCCCTGAGCGGGGCGATGGACACCGCGGTGGCCATCCGGACGCTGGTGATCCGCGCAAACGGTGCCGGCGGCTCTGACCTGAGCCTCGGCGTCGGCGGTGCCATCACCGCGGATTCCTCGCCGCAGGAGGAGTACGACGAAATCCGGACCAAGGCGTACGGAGTCCTCTCCGCGCTCGGCGCGGACTTCCCGGAAAGCTGACTCCGGGTGCTGCAGGCACCGCCTGCTGCGGGGGTGGCCCCTGCCGAGGGGCGGCGCTACTGCAGCGTGGCCGTGAGCCGTGCGACGTTGTCCACGTACTTGACCGCCATGGGCCGCTCCATCCAGTCCTCAAGCGTCAGTTCGCGGGAAATGTCCCGGTAGGTGTCCTCCACGGCGCGCATCTTGGCTACGATGTCGGCGCCAAGGAGCATCACCGAAACCTCCAGGTTGAGCGAGAAGGACCTCATGTCCATGTTGCTGGACCCCAGAACGGCCACTTCGTTGTCGATGGTGAAATGCTTCGCATGCAGCACGAACGGCGCCTTGTAGAGGTAGATCCGCACGCCCGCTTCCAGCAGCGCCTCGTAGTAGGACTGCTGCGCGTGGTGGACCAGGAACTGGTCTCCCTTTTCCGAGACGAAAAGTTCGACGTCGACCCCGCGCTGCGCCGCCGTCGTCACCGCGTAGAGCAGCGAATCATCGGGGACGAAGTACGGGCTGCAGATGGAGATTTTGTGCTGCGCGGAGTAGATGAGGGTGTTGAAGAGGCGCAGGTTGTTCTCGGTGATGAAGCCGGGACCGCTGGGCACGGCCTGGGCGGTCACGGCGCCCGCTGCTGTCTCGGGCTGGTGGGCCAGCTGGTCCTCCAGGGACTCGTCCGTCTCACTGAGCCAGTCGGTGGCGAAGACCACGTTGAGCGTGGTGACGATCGGCCCGCGCAGGCAGGCCATCAGCTCCACCCACTCGCGCCCCACCTTGCGGTGCCGGGGATTGTTGTAGGAGGGCTCGATCAGGTTCTGCGAACCCGTGAAGGCGATTTCGCCGTCGATCACCATGATCTTGCGGTGGTTGCGCAGGTCGGGCCGGCGCCACTGGCCGTGTACCGGACGCAGCGGCAGCATGGGCCGCCACTGGATCTTGCTCGCTTTCAGGCGCTTGATCAGCTTCCGGTAGCCCTTGATCCGCAGGGTGCCGAGGTGGTCGAACAGCACCCGGACCTGGACGCCGCGTTCCGCGGCCTCTTCCAAGGCAGCGAACAGATCGTCGGTGATGTGGTCCGTGCTCATGATGTAGAACTCGGCGTTGACGAAGTTCTTTGCCCCGCGCACGGCGGCGGCCATGGCTTTGATCGAGTCGGGGTAACCGGGCAGCAGCTCCACGCTGTTGCCGTCCACCATGGGCAGCGAACCAAGGGTCTTGTTCAGTTCCGCCGCCGACGCCACCCATTCCGGGCCGTCGTATTCGCTTTCGACGGCGGCCAGCTGGGAGGTGCCGGCGCGGACCCGCTTGTTCACGGCATCCTGCTGTGCCCGGCGCTTCCGGGAGAGTTTGAAGTTTCCAAAGAGCAGGAACAGGATCAGGCCGAGGGCGGGCACAAAGAAGATTCCCAGCAGCCAGGCCATGGCCGTGGTGGGACGGCGGTTCCCCGGAATGATTCCCAACGCCAGGACCCGGATGACCAGGTCAACAATGCTCAGCGCCAGCACGAGCCAGTAAGGCGCGGTGCCCACCAGCGGAAACGGCCACAACACAGACAGACTCCCACGGTTACTCGCCCGCCGGACCGGTTCCGGAGAGGCATCCAGCACAGCCTATCCCGCGTCCGGACTCCGGGGCCGCGGCTAAGCTTGAGGCATGACTGCTGCTGCCCCGGCCACCGTGCTCGTATTCCTTGACCCCCGGTTCGACGAGGGCCGGATCGCCGATGCGTCGCAGCCCCAGCTGATGGCCACGGACCAGGGTGCCACCCGCGGCGACGGTGTTTTTGAGTCCATGCTGGCCGTGGGGGGAAACCCGCGGAAGCTGGACGCCCATCTGCGGCGGCTGCAGGGTTCGGCCCGCGCGCTGGAACTGGACATCCCGGGCGAGGACACCTGGCGCCGGGCCATCGCGACGGCGGTGGCCGAATACCGGTCCCAGCATCCCGCCGGCACACCGGAGGAAGACGAGACGGTGGTGAAGCTGATCTGCACCCGCGGCGCCGAGGGCGGAGCACGCCCCACCTGCTGGGTCCAGGCTTCGCCGGTCCCCGCCGCCGGCCGGCGCCAGCGCGAGACCGGGATCGACGTCATCCTCCTGGACCGCGGCTACGACAGTGAAGTGGGTGAACGGGCGCCGTGGCTGCTGCTGGGCGCCAAGACGCTCTCCTACGCGGTGAACATGGCGGCACTGCGGTACGCCCACAACCAGGGGGCGGACGATGTCATCTTCACCTCGTCCGACGGCCGCGTCCTCGAAGGCCCCACGTCCACCGTCCTGCTGGCGCACCTTGACACAGTCGACGACGGCGACGGCGGCACCCGCACGGTGCGCCGCCTCATCACCCCGCAGCTGGACAGCGGCATCCTCCCGGGAACGTCCCAGGGCGCGCTCTTTGCTGCCGCCAAGGCTGCAGGCTGGGAACTCGGCTACGGCCCGCTGGAGCCGAGGGACCTCTTCGACGCCGACGCCGTGTGGCTGATTTCCAGCATCCGGCTGCTGGCACCCGTGAACCACATCGACGGCAAGGAAATCGGCACGCCCGCGCTCCGGAAACAGCTGACCGACGAGCTCAACGAGCTGTTCGCCACCATCGAATAGCTGCCGCCGCCCCCACGGAACGCTCTCTCACATCCTGCCGGTTTTACCCGAACGCTCTCTCACATCCTGCCGGTTTTACCCAAACGCTCTCTCACATGATCCGCTGCCGTGCGGGCAGCCGCGTCGATCCGCGAGCGGTGCGCAGCCCACTCAGCGGGGGTGCGCGTCGTCAGGTTCGGGTCGCCCGGCCGCTGGCCGGCTGAACCGTCGATGAGCTCGCGGAGGATGTCCGCGTGGCCCACGTGCTGGGCGGTTTCCACACACATGTGTACGAGGATCTGGTGGAGGGTCACGTGCCTGCGTTCTTCCGGCCACCAGGGCACCTCGCCGGGCGCGTCCAGCGGCAGTGCGTCAATTGTGGCGTCACTGTGCTCGGCGGAGAACCGATGGAGTTCAATGATCTGCTCCCGGGTTTCCTCCGGACCAGCCCACATGTCGGCGTCGGGTTCCGCGTCCTCAGCGTCCCAGGGCAAGTTCCGCTGACTCGGGCGCGCGAAGACCTCGCCGAAGTATCCGAGCTCCACGCTGGCCACATGCTTCACCAGGCCCAGCAGGTTGGTGCCGGTCGGCGTCAGGGGTCTCCGGGCGTCGTACTCATCCAGCCCGTCGAGTTTGGCCAGGAGGTCCGCGCGCCGCGTGCGCAGGTAGCGGTGCAGAGTTGCCTTGTCATCCATAGCGGGCACTATACCCACCCCTCGCCCAACGGTGCTGCGCAGGATTGCAGGCAGCCACAACTGAGAGAGCGTCCCGGCTCAGGAAGCCACAACTGAGAGAGCGTCCCGGAAAAACCGGCAGGAACTGAGAGAGCGTCTAAGTGGCCGGGCCGGCGGACCCTGAAATGGAGGCCTCGTGATCGGAGGAGGTTCGCCAGGCGGCCCAGTCGAGCGGCTGGACCGAGGGGCGGCCAAGGAGGTATCCCTGCCCGTAGGCCATTCCCAGGTCCATGACCGCCGTGAGCTCGGCCTGGGTTTCAATTCCTTCGGCAACCAGGTCCGCGCCTATTTGCCGGGCAAACTCCACCATGGCCGCGCCCAGGGTCTTCTGGCCCGCGGCATGGTCGATTCCCGCGATGAGGCTGCGGTCGAGCTTGATGATGTCCGGGCTGAGGTGCGTGACCTGGCTCATCGAACCGAAACCCGCCCCGGCGCCGTCGACAGCCACCCGAAGTCCGCGCAAACGAAGGGGCGCCAACGCTGCCACGACGGGATCGTATTCATGCTCGGCGAGCCGTTCCGTCAATTCAATGACGATCCGGTCCACGGCCAGTTGGGATTGCTCCACGAACGCACGGAGCCGGGGGTCCAGGCAGGTGACCGGTGACAGGTTCAGAGCCACGTAGACGTGGGCCGGCAGCTGTTCCGCGGCAACGAGGGCGGCCTGCAGGGCGGCGAACTCAAGATCCGGTCCCAGGCCTACGGCAGCGGCCTCATTGAACCAGTGGTCTGCACTCGCGCCGTCGTCACTGACGAAACGCGTCAGCGCCTCAACACCCACGACGTTCCGGCTGGGAAGTTCGTGGATGGGCTGGAACGCGGTGAGGAGCATCCTGTCGCCAAGGATCGCCTCGATGCGGCGCCTGCTCCGGCGGGTGAAGAGCACCGTATTGCCGTAGTCCTCATCGGGAGTCGGCAAGTCCGGGCTGGGAAGGGCATCCTCGGAGTCATCCGACTGCTCGTCCGTGATGCTCCGTGTAGCCATGAGGTGCTCCAGGAGGGCGCGTTCGGGATTACCCGGGTACGATTCCATCCGGTCCCGCAACTGCTGACGTGCCCACTCGCTCTGCGGAGTGGCGTCACCCAGTACAGACTCGATGATGTCCCGTGCCTGTCCGCGGATCGTCGGATCACTCACGTCCGAAGGCGGTATCGACTGCGGTCCCCGGAAAGCAGTCGATTCTCCATCGGTCAATGCTGGAAAAGAAGTCTCATCCATTGACATTGGTTATTCCTTTATAAGTGCTGGTCCCGGCTGAGCCCGGGACCCGTCCGTGACTGCACCGCATACTGATTCGAGGATGCGGGAACCACGAACGTTTCAAAAGCGTACAACGAGACCGGTCTGCCTGTCTCTAGCTGTATCCGAGTCGTAATGCTAAGTACGCGAGCTACTCCTCCACGAATTCCGCGGCCAGATGGATGTGGTTGTCGGCCAGCCATACCGGATTAAAGGCCTTGCTCAGGTAGTTGCTGCCGACGTCGGGAGCTATCGCCACCACCACGGACCCGTGCGGCGCGGCACGCGCGACCCTGAGCGCTGCAGCCACCGCAAGACCGGAAGAGGGCCCCACGGACAGACCTTCTTCATTCAGCAGCCGGTGCTCCGTGGTGTACACCTCGTTGTTGGGGACGCGCAGGAAGCGGTCCACAATGCCGCGGTCGAAGATCTTGGGCCACTCGGCTTCCGGCCAGGAGTTGCCCACGCCGTCCACCAGGATCTCGCCGGGGTGGCCACCGCTGTACACGGACCCAACAGGATCCGCGGCGATTACCTCAACATGGCCGCCGGTCTTTTCCTTCAGGTACCGGCCGTTGCCGCTGATGGTGCCGCCGGTCCCGATCCCCGCCACGAAATGTGTCACTTTCCCGGACGTCTGCTGCCAGATCTCCGGCGCTGTCCCTTCGTAATGGGCCAGCGGGTTGGCCGGATTGTCGAACTGCTGGGGCCGCCAGGCGCCCGGGTTTTCTGCCGTGATCCGGGCCGCGACCGCCCGTGCGTTCTCCGGCGACTCCGACGGCGCGGTCCAGTCCGTCACCACCACCCTGGCGCCGTAACGGTGCAGCGCGGCGAGCTTCTCGGATGAGATGGTGTCCCCGGTGACCACCACCACGGGGTGTCCGGTGAGGGCACCGATCAGCGCCAGCCCGATCCCGGTGTTCCCCGAGGTGCTCTCCACGATGGTTGCGCCCGGCCGGAGCTCACCGCTGCGCTCAGCCGCGCGGACCATGCTCAATGCTGTCCGGTCCTTGATGGAGCCGCCCGGATTATCCGATTCGAGCTTGACGTACACCGTGCTGCCGAGGCCCTTGGAAAGGAGATCCAGAGGCACCAGCGGCGTGTGTCCCACCTGCGCCAGGACAGCTGCGGCGTCCGCCGCAACATCAGCCTCCCGGACCGCGTGCCTGCCTGTCATGGTGCTCATCGCTGCCTTTCCGTGCCGCCGGCGGCACGGGATTCCGGGCCGCCGTTCAGGGCACTGTTGAAGCCGTTCCCGAGGAAGGCGTCCAGTTCAACGCGCGCCTCCTCCACGAGCGCCGCGGCCGGCAGGTGCCGGGCCAGCAGGCCGGAAAGACGGTCGACGACGGCGGCCGTCCCGTTTCCCAGCGGCCGCACCGCGCGCGCCTCCGCCCCGGCCAGCAGGTACGCCGCCGTCAGCGCTTCGATGGCGAGCAGCTTCCCGGCAGCATCGACGGAACGCTCCAGCTGCTGGAGTGCCAGCGGCGCCAGTGTGGAGTGGTCCTCGACATCGGCAGACAGCGTGGGCGCACCAAGTGTTGCCGGCGCCGCGAGGAATTTGAGCTCGGACAGCAGGCCGGCGGCCGAATACCAGAGCAGTCCGGGCAGCTCTTCCGGCTCCAGCGGTGACCCGTTCGTGGCAGCCTCGAGATGCCGCTGGCGGATCCGACGCTGCGGCGGGTAGAGCTTGGCGATCCGGCGTTCGCTGCTGATCCCGAGGTGGGCAAGCCCCAGGCGCAGCGCCTCGAATGCCAGGGCCAGCTGCATGGGCTGGAAGTTGCCGCCGGATACCATCCGCCCGGAGCCGATGTCGGTCAGCGGGTTGTCGCCCCGGCCGTTCAGCTCCACCTCCAGGGCGTCTTCCAGGGCCGTGACCTGCCATCGGATGGCGCCGTGGGTCTGGGGTGCCGCGCGGAAGGACAACGCGTCCTGCACGGATACCTCCCGCTCCGGGTCCTCCAGCCACCCGCCCTCGAGGAGCCGCAGCACATGGGCCGCCGTGACCGACTGCCCGTGAACTGCCTTGGCCGCCTGCACAGCCGGCGAAAACGGGCTAAGGTTGCCGCCGCCGTCGTGCCTTGCCGTCGCCTCGAGCGACAGCGCGAGCGCGGTGTCCGCGAGATCGGCGAGGCGGAGGAGGCGGCGCAGCACCAGCGCCCCGACGCCGATGGAATAGGAGTTGGAGCTGACCAGAGCCAGGGCTTCGCCGGGCGCGAGTTCCAGCGGGGCCAGCCCGGCGTCCGCCAGGGCCTGCCCGCCGGGCAGCAGCTGACCGTCCGTTGCCACCGCCTGGCCTTCCCCGATGGCGACGGCGGCCACAGCGGCGAGGTGGGTCAGGTCGGCGGAACCGACGGACCCTTCACGCGGGATCGCCGGGACCACCCCGCGGTTGAGCATCTCAGCGTAGAAGCGTGCTGTTTCCGGCCGGACGCCGGAGCCGCCGCGGCTGAAGCCCGCCAGCCGCGCCAGGATCACGGCCCGGACCTCGTCGGCGCCGAGAAACCCGCCCACCCCGCTGTTGTGGTACCGCACAACCTGCACCTGGTACGCGAGGACCGCCTGTTCATCCACGGCGGTGTCACGCCCGGACCCCAGCAAGGTATTGAGGCCGTAGACGCGGTGGCCGGAGTCGATGGCCCGCTGCACCACCTCGCGCGAAAGCCCGATCAGCTCCAGGGCGTCCACGCTCAGGACGAACTTGACGGCCGGATCAGCCGCGGCCTCGGCGATATCCCGGGCGCGCAGGTGGGCCGTGCCGATCAGGAAGTTTCCGCTGCCGCCGCCCATGGCACTAGAAGTCCAGCAGGTTCCGGCGGAAGCCGCCGTCGCCATAGCTTGTCCGGAGCAGCCCGCGGCGCCGCAGCACCGGGGCCAGCCGGTCCAGCACGCCGTGAACGGTGGCCGGGTCAACGAAACCTGAGAACAGGAAGCCGTCCCCGCCCACCTGGACACCGGTTTCTTCGAGGTAGTCGGCAATCTCCTCGGCCGTGCCGATGATGCTGTCCCCTGCGCCGCCGCTGCGGGCCTGCAGGAGCTGGCGCAGAGTGGACCCGGGAGGACCCGCCTTGGCGAAATGGTCCAGGGTGCCCTGGTTGCTGTTCGTGGTGAGCTCGGGGAGCGGGGCGTCAAGGTCGAACTGTTTGAAGTCGATCACGGAGAGGTAGGAGATGGAGTTCAGCTGGCTGTCGATGTCGCGCCGCTTCAGCTGGCGGCGCTGCTCCCGGAGCTCGTCCGCTTCGGCGCGGGAGCCCACCACGGCGGGCTTGAGGACATACAGCACCTTGACGTCGTCGGGGTTCCGCCCTGCCGCGGCTGCCTCGGCCCGGATCGAATCACGGTAGGCCTTCATGCCGTCCGCACCCCTGGCCAGGGCAATCGCGACATCCGTGTTGGCGCCCGCGAAGGCCTTGCCCCGCGGTGACGCCCCGGCCTGCACCAGCACCGGTTCCTCGGGCATCGGTGCGGTGTTCAGCGGTCCACGGACCTTGAAGAACTCGCCGTCGTGGTTGATCGGGTGGACCTTCGTGTGGTCCGCGAAGATGCCTGCGTCCGCGTCCTCCACAATGGCGTCCGGCTCCCAGCTGCGCCAGAGCTTGCGCACCACGTCCACGAATTCCTCCGCTTTCTCGTAGCGGAGGTCGTGCTCGATCTGCTGGTCCAGGCCGTAGTTCTGCGCGGCAAGGTCGCTGCCGGAGGTCACCACGTTCCAGCCCACCTGGCCGTTGGAGAAATGCTGCAGGGTGGCCAGCAGCCGTGCCGCCGTGAACGGCGGATAGAACGACGCACTCACCGTGGGAACAATGCCCAGGTGTTCCGTGACGGAGAGCAGGTAGGGCACCAGGGCCAGCGGATCGTGCTTGGGTGCGAAGGATGCCTGCGCCAGCGACACCTCGGCGCTCCCGCCGTAGGTGTCCGGCACCGTGAGGGAGTCCTCGATGATGAAAAGGTCCAGCCCGGCCCGCTCGAATTCCCGCACGGCGTGCTGGTACAGGGCGGGTTTTTTCCAGTCGTACCCGATGCCGTAGCCGGGCGTGCCCCAGCCCTGGACACCGAAACCGTGACCCACAAACCAACCGAAGTGCAGCATGGGACTGACTGTATTCCGATTCGATTCATTCACGGCTGCCTGATTTCATCCGGCGTTACAGCGGTTCATCTCCCGTCATTATCCTCCCGGCGGGGTCTTTTGTAACTGCAGTCGGGGGTCGCGCAGGGGCGGATGCGGCGCCGGTGCGCGGCCGCGGTGCGGGCGCTCCCGTTACGGAAGATGACGACGACGGCGGTGCGGGCCGCCGTCGTAAGTGTTACGTTTTTGGGGAGTAATGAGAACCGGTGCCAAGCCCTGACTGGCCGGTCGGCAACCCTCCTTCCACGGCGGGGTGCCTCAGGTGAATACTCGGCATATCGATATTCGAGTTGCAAGCGTGAGAGAAGGAGATCCGTCGTGTCCGACGCACCCGCACCGCTGGCCCCGGCAGCCGAACCGGCTGCCGCCGGCCAGGAACAACCGGCCCGGGCACTGCCGCAGGAACGGCTGGCCTACCGGCTAATCACCGGCCCCGACGACCGCTCGTTCTGCGAGCGCATCTCCGCGGCGCTGGCCGACGGCTATGTCCTGCACGGGAGCCCGGCGGCAACCTTCAACGGCACCACCGTGATCGTGGCCCAGGCCGTGATCCTGCCCGAGGCCGTCGCCAGCTCCGACGCTGCAGTGGCAACCGCAGTGGACGAACTTGAGTTCGACGCCGACTTCCCGGGCGAAGGCTTCGAGGGCCACGCATGAGCTACGCCGGAGACCTGAGCCCGCAGGACGCCTGGGCCAAACTGGAACAGGGCGCCGTCCTGGTGGATGTCCGGACCGAGGGCGAGTGGGCGCACATCGGCATCCCGGACACCAAAGCCACGGACAACGATCCCCTCTTCATCCAGTGGACCTTCCCCGGCGGCATCCCCAACCCGGACTTTGTCGACCAGCTGAAGCAGCAGGCCCCAGAGGATTCCGGCGTCGAACTGGTGTTCCTCTGCCGTTCCGGCGTACGGTCCGTCGCCGCCGCCATAGCCGCCACGCGGGCCGGGTTCACCGCCTACAACGTCCTCGAAGGCTTTGAAGGCGAACCGGACCGTTTCGGCGAACGCACCGTCAACGGCTGGAAGAACCGCGGCCTGCCCACCAACCTCGGAAAGAACTAAGTGACCTTCAATCCCGACGCCGCCGGCTGGAGCCCCGACACCCAGGCTGTCCGCGGCGGTCTTGACCGCACCAATTTCCAGGAGACCGCCGAGCCGATCTTCCTCAACTCAGGGTTCGTCTACGAATCCGCGGCAGCCGCCGAGCGCGCATTCACCGGCGAGGACGAACGGTTTGTGTACTCCCGGTACGGCAACCCCTCCGTGGCCACCTTCCAGGAACGGCTCCGGCTGCTCGAGGGCACCGAGGCGTGCTTTGCGACGGCGTCCGGCATGTCCGCCGTCTTCACGGCACTGGGCGCCCTGCTGGCTGCCGGTGACCGGGTGGTTGCCGCCCGCTCGCTGTTCGGCTCCTGCTTTGTGATTTTGAACGAGATCCTGCCTCGGTGGGGCGTGGAAACGGTGTTCGTGGACGGCCCGGACCTGGAGCAGTGGCGCGCCGCCCTTTCGGAGCCCACGACGGCGGTCTTCTTTGAGTCGCCGTCGAACCCCATGCAGGAAATCGTGGACATCGCCGCGGTCAGCGAACTGGCACACGCGGCAGGGGCGACCGTCGTCGTCGACAATGTCTTTGCCACTCCCCTGCTGCAGCGCTGCGGGGAGCTCGGCGCGGATGTGGTGGTCTACTCCGGCACCAAGCACATCGACGGCCAGGGGCGGGTTCTCGGCGGTGCCATCCTGGGCACCAAGGAGTTCATCGAAGGCCCGGTCAAGCAGCTGATGCGCCACACGGGGCCCGCGCTGTCCGCCTTCAACGCCTGGGTGCTGACGAAGGGCCTGGAAACCATGGCGCTGCGCGTCAACCATTCCTCGGCCTCCGCGCTTCGCCTGGCCGAATGGCTGGAAGACCAGCCGGCGGTCAGCTGGGTCAAGTACCCGCTGCTGAAGTCCCACCCGCAGTATGAGCTGGCGGCCAAGCAGATGAAGGCCGGCGGTACCGTACTCACGCTGGAGCTCTTGCCGTCGGCGGGCCGCACGGCGAAGGAAGCAGCCTTTGCGCTGCTGGACGCGCTGCGGATCATCGACATTTCCAACAACCTCGGCGATGCCAAGACGCTCATCACCCACCCGGCCACCACGACGCACCGCGCCATGGGGCCGGAAGGCCGGGCCGCCATCGGGCTGAGCGACGGCGTGGTCCGCCTGTCGGTAGGACTCGAGGATGTTGACGACCTCATCCGTGACCTGGAGCAGGCGCTTAAGCAGATCTGACCAGCGCGAAGCTACGACGGCCTGCCGCGCCGAACGTCAGGTGTCCAGTTCCCAGTGCAAGCGGATCGCTTCGGCTATCGGGGCGGCCGCAACGTCCACGGTGAAAGCCACGGGCGCGGTTCCGGTCTCTTCGATGACGGTGTCATGGTAGACCCGCCCGCATGCCGGGCACAGCGTGTAGAGGTCCTCGTCCCCGGGCCACTCGGCCAGTCCGGCAGGCACGGGAGTTCCCTCGCCAAGGTGCACGGGCATGCCTTCGGAGTTGGCCTGGATCAGCCCCTCGTCGCTGACGGTGTTACCGCAGACACAGGTGATGGTGGTGACATCATGTCCCGTGACTGTTGCGTATTCGGTTTCCATGGCGCGCTCCGGGGTAGTAGGAACCTGTTCAGGACTGGCGGACGCGCAACAGCACGGGCGCTTTCTCGCGCGCGGTGATGGCTTCGGTCCGGCGCATGCTCACGTCCACCGCGTGGGCAACCACTGCGGCCAGCCCGGCAGCGGCGTCCGAGGTCCCGGCAAGGCCTTCCTGCATGGCAAGGCGCTGCTGTTCCGAACCGGTCCCCCTGTCCAGGATTCTCCGCACGCCTTCCCGGGCCAGTCCCAGCTCGTCCTGTTCCGCCAGGACGGGCGCCACGTAGTCCACCAGCGCATCCACCACTTCCTCTGCGGGAGCGGGACGGAATGTGCCGAAATCCAGGAGGTCTCCCCTCAGTCCGCAATTGCTCGCCTGCCACGCGGCCATCCGCAAGAGCACCGTCGGTACGGGCGCGGGGTCCACACCGGCCCGCCATTCCCTGCTGGCCGATTCCACCAGGCCCCGCACCAGGACGGCGATCAGGGCGGCGTCCTCGGCCTGCAGGCAGACGTCCGCCACCCGGACCTCCACGGTGGGGTGGTTGCGGGAGAGCCGCGCGTCAAAATAGATCATGCCTTCGTCAAGCAGCACGCCGCTGTCCAGCAGCCGGGTGACCACGCGGCGGTACATGGAGTGCGTCCCGAAGATCTGGGACGGGCCCGACGTCGGCCAGCGGTTCCAGGCCTGGGTGCGGTAACTCTCGAAGCCGGTCTCCACGCCCTTCCAGTACGGCGAGTTCGCGCTGAGCGCGGTCAGCACCGCCAGCTTGTCCCTGATCCGGTCGATGACAGCCACGCCTTCTTCCGGGGATTCGACGAAAGTGTGGACGTGGAACCCGCAAGTCAGCTGCTCGTGGACGGTGAGGCCAAATCGCTCCTGCATGGTGGCATAGCGGGGGTTCGGTGTGGTGTGCGTCGTGGAGGCAATCGGCGAAGTCGCCAGCGCGGCCACCCGCGCATTGTGTTTCTTCGCGGCGGTGTCGGCCAGGGCCCGGCCCTGGCGGATCTGGAGGAGCAGCTCCTCATAGTTCAGGCACGGACGGGTCTGCGTCTCGATCTGCTCGAGTTTCAGTTCGGCAGTGAGCCCGGTGTCGCCGTCGTGACGGTTTGGATCGTGAGGGTCAGGGATCCGGGGTTTGTCCGGAGCGTCGTCCGCAGCAAGCGTCCGCCCTGCCAGCAGGGCGTCCGCCAGCGCCAGCGGCTCCCCGGTCACGGGGTCCACAATCAGCAGCTCTTCCTCAACCCCGAAAGTTCGCATGCATACATTGTGCTCCTGTGCCGCCCTGTAAGACAGGCGCCGCAACGGCGCCTGCCTTACAGGGCGGAACGGGTCAGTCCTGGAAGTACTCGATCTTCGCACCGATGGTGTTGAGCCGCTCGGCCAGGTCCTCGTACCCGCGCTCGATCACGTAGATGTTGCGCAGTTCCGAAACACCGCGGGCAGCCAGCATGGCCAGCAGGATACAGGCGGCCGGGCGGAGGGCGGGCGGGCAGCCCACCTCGGCGGCACGCCACCTGGTGGGTCCGTTGACGTAGATCCGGTGCGGGTCCAGCAGTTGGACGCGGGCCCCCAGCTTGTTCAGCTCGGTGAGGTAGATGGCCCGGTTCTCGTAGACCCAGTCGTGGATCATGGTCTGGCCTTCGGCATTCGCGGCAATGACGGCGAAAAACGGCAGGTTGTCGATGTTCAGGCCGGGGAACGGCATGGGGTGGATCTTGTCCGTCGGGGCATGCAATGCGGAGGGCTTCGTAGTGACGTCCACCAGCCGGGTACGGCCGTTACGGGCAAAGTACTCCCCGGAAATCTCCAGTTCCTGGCCCATCTGCTCCAGGGTGGCCAGTTCGATCTCCATGAACTCGATGGGAACCCGGCGGATGGTGACCTCGGAATTGGTCACGATGCCGGCCGTGATGAGGCTCATCGCTTCGATGGGGTCCTCGGACGGGAAGTACTCGATGTCGACGTCGATGGAGGGCAGCCCGGTGATTTTCAGGGTGGTGGTCCCCACGCCGTCGATCTCCACGCCCAGGCCCTGCAGGTAGAAGCAGAGATCCTGCACCATGTAGTTGGGGCTGGCGTTGCGGATCACCGTGGTGCCGCGGCGGTGGGCGGCCGCCATGATGGCGTTTTCGGTGACTGTGTCACCGCGTTCGCTCAGCACAAAGGTGCGGTTGTCGCCGTCGGCCGGCGGTGCCTGCACCGAATAGAAGCCGGACGTGGCTTCCACCGACAGGCCGAACTGGCGCAGGGCCTGCATGTGCGGCTCCACGGTGCGGGTGCCAAGGTCGCAGCCGCCCGCGTACGGGAGGCGGTACTCCGCGGACTCGTCCAGGAGCGGCCCCAGCAGCATGATCACGCTGCGGGTGCGGCGGGCAGCCTCCACGTCCATGGAGTCCAGGTCCAGCACGGCGGGGCGGCGGATCTGCAGATCGTTGGCATTGAGCCAGGTGCATTCGACGCCGATACTGGTCAGGACCTCCACGATCCGGTTCACTTCCTCGATCCGGGCCAGCCGGCGCAGCGTGGTGGTGCCGCGGTTGATGAGGCTGGCGCAGAGAAGGGCAACTCCGGCGTTCTTGCTGCTGTTGACGTCCACCGAACCGGATAGCGTGCGGCCGCCCTCCACCCGGAGGTGCGTCATCTGCGGCCGGCCCACTTTGACGATGCTGCGTCCAACAATGGCCTCAAGCCGCTGGATCATTTTGAGGCTGAGGTTCTGCTTGCCCTGTTCCATCCGGGCGATGGCGCTTTGGCTGGTGCCCAGCTCGGCTGCCAGCTGCCCCTGGGTCCAGCCCTTCTCCCCGCGGGCATCGCGGAGCAGCAGGCCAACGTGTTCAGCAGTCTCTTGAGTCATACAAGAAAAATATCACGCATGAGCTATTCGGCCATTCGAAACGCCGGAAAGTGCACTCAAACTCACAAAATATCCACTTCGTGCGATATGCGGGCGCCGGCCCCGGAAGCTACTGCTGCCCGAGGAACACCATGTTCCAGGCCCCCGCACCGACTGCCGCGGACACTGCCGCGGCGGCAATCAGCACGCCGCCGAGAACTACCCAGATGTCCAGCATGCTGAACGTGGACTCACGCGCCCAGGTCCGCTGCGCACCGCCGAACCCCCGAGCCTCCATGGTGACGGCCAGCCGTGACGCCCGGCGCACGGCCTGGACCAGGAGCCCAAAGCTCTGTCCGAGCGTGGCCTTGAGGCGCTGCGCCGGACTGCCGTGCGAGCCCACACCGCGGGCGCGCCGGGCCATGCCGATCGTCTGCCATTCTTCGGCCATCAGCCCCACGAGCCGCATGGCGGCTAGCGTACCCAGCACGAAGCGGTGCGGCAGCTTCGCTTTCTGGGCGAGGGCGTCTGCCAGGTCGGTCGGGTCCGTGCAACTCATCAACAGCACCGCGGGGAGGGCGATCGCCACCCCCCGCAGCAGGAATCCCAGCCCCAGCTCCAGCGAACCTTCACTGATGGACCAGATGCCGACGTCGAGCAGTATCCTTCCGGCGTCAGGCGCCAGAATCGAGGTGCTCCAGCCGCCCAGTGCAGCCGCCAGGATCAGCGGCCAGCCACGCTGCCAGAGCAACGCGACGGTCAGTCCCGCCAGCGGAAAGAGCAGCAGCTCGAAGGCCAGCGCCACGGAGGCGGACACCCAGTCGATGGACAGCGCCAGCACCACGGTCATCAGCATGACGACGGCGAACTTGGCCAGCGGATTGGCCCGGGTGAGCAGGGCGTGGTTCGCCTGCAGGGTCAGCGCTTGCCTCATGGTGCAGCCACCTTCGGGTTGCGCAGTCCTGGCCGCCCGGGTTCGGGCGCGCCCAGTTTCAGCTCGGTACCGCCCAGGACGTCGCTGAACTCCTGGTCGTGGGTCACCGACACCACGGCGGTGCCGGCGTCGAGGAGTTCGGAGAGGAAGGAGGCGAGCTCGGCCCAGGTGTTGGCGTCCTGGCCGAACGTGGGCTCGTCCAGGATCAGCACGCGGGGATGCGCGGCCAGGACGGTGGCGACAGACAGCCGGCGCTTCTCCCCGCCGGAGAGTGTGTAGGGGTTGGCGTCCACCAGCTTGGTCAGCCGGAGGCGCTCCAGGAGTTCGTCCACGCGATCCTCGCCGTGGCCCAGGTGCCGCGGGCCGAACATCAGCTCATCCAGCACCCGGCCGGTGACGAACTGGTGCTCCGGTTCCTGGAACACGGTGCCGATCCGGGAGATCAACTGCTCCGCCTTCCACTTGTACGGGTCAATGCCGGCACCTTGGCTGAGGTCGACCGTGGCGGAAACCGAGCCCTCCACCGGCTGGAGCAGCCCGGCGAGGGTCAGGGCAAACGTGGACTTTCCGGAACCGTTGGGACCCGTGATGGTCAATGCCTGGCCGGCGCGGACCTGCGCCGTGATGCCGGACTGCACGGGGACCGGCGGGACAGCCTTGAAGCGCCGCCGGCGGGGGCGTTCGCGGGACACGGCAAGGTTTTCGGCGGCCAGCAGGAGGTTCCCGGCCCCCGGCTCGCCCTGCGTTCCAGTGGCACCCGGCACTCCTGCATCACCCGTTCGCGCCCGGGTGGCGGGCACGTACCCGGGCACCCATACGCCGGCGGAGACGAGCATGTCCCGCGCCTCTGCCAGGACCCGGTCCGGAGGGCCGTCCAGGAGCACCGCGGTGTCCGTGGAAGATCCCGGCTGCAGCACCACGATCCGGTCCACAAGGTCCTTCCACACGCCCACGCGGTGTTCCACCACCACCAGCGTTGCCCCGGTCTTGTCCAGGCACCGGCCCACGGCGTCACGGACTTCCAGGACGCCGGCAGGGTCCAGGTTGGCAGTGGGCTCGTCGAGGAGCAGCAGTCCCGGGCGCATGGCGAGGATCCCGGCAAGCGCGAGGCGCTGCTTCTGCCCGCCGGACAGGGCCGACGTCGGGTGGTCCAGCGGCAGGTGGGCCAGCCCGACGTCGTCGAGCGCCTCTCCGACACGAGTCCAGATGTCCGCGCGCGGCACGGCGAGGTTCTCGGCGCCGAAGGCGACGTCGTCCCCCACGCGGGAAAGGACCACCTGCGTCTCGGGGTCCTGCTGCATGAGGCCGGCGCGGCCGCGCTGAGCACGCGGCGGGGCACCGTCGATGAGCAGGGAACCGGTCTCGTCGGAGTCGTCGGCATCCGGCGTTCCGTCGTGGTGGGCTCCGGAGTCGCTGTCCCCGAGCACCCCGGCGAGTGCGTGCAGCAGCGTGGATTTGCCCGCGCCGGAGGGACCCAGCAGCAGCACGCGTTCGCCCGGCTGAATGTCCAGGTCCAAGCCGTGGACGGCGGGCCGGGACCGGCCGGCATGCCGCCAGCCCCAGCCGCGTGCCGTAACCGCTGCCGGGCGGACGGTGTCGGAAGGCGTCATGAGCAGTGTGCGTTCATCAGGAGAAGACAGGCTCCGTCGCTGCCTTGCGGGACGCGAAGGAGCTCAGCACACCGGTCCGGGCCAGTCCGCGGGTGGCGAGCCAGGACAGGCCGCCGGCGATGATGGCGCCGGAGATGGCCGTGAAGATGATGTAGGCCAGCTTGTCGCCGGCAGCGTAGGCGATGTTCCAGCCCCACGGTGCGAACGAGTCGTTCAGGCCGCAGAAGAGGCCTGCAGCGGCACCGGCCAGCAGCGAAACGGGCAGGTTGAACTTCTTGTAAACGAACACCGCGAAGATGATCTCCGCGCCGAGCCCCTGCACGAAGCCGGAGAACAGCACCGATGCGCCGTACTGCGAGCCCATGATCAGCTCACCCGTGGCGGCCACTGTTTCGCAGAACAGGGCGGCTCCGGGCTTGCGGATGATCAGCATGCCCAGGACGGCGGGAATCATCCAGCCGCCTGCGATAAGGCCGGTCAGCGGCGGGTAGACGGCGTTCATGGGCGGCGAAACTGCGGCAGCCCCCTGGGACCAGGCCCAGAAAATGACGCCTCCGGCTACTGCGATCAACGCGGCAACCACAATGTCCACCACACGCCAGTTGTACTTGCTGTTGCCAAGCGTCTGCTTGGCCGTAATTCCAGTCATTTTCTTCCTCCTGAGGTACAGGAGGGGAGAGTGTTCCCCGGACCGTCCGCGGCTTCCGCCGCCTGCTGCCGGACACTCTGAGAACTCGACTCCCTTGCGCCGGTACTAACCGGATCAGGTTCGAGGGTCTGCGGCTGTCCGCACTCTCAGCGCCCGCCTCCGGTTCCCTGGAATGTTCCAGTGATGCCCGACGGCGACGCTCCCCTGTCGTATCAATTCGCCCTTGTGGGCGTGGATCAGTTTACACCCGCGGGCCCGCGAAATCCCGGGGAGGGTGTCACAATGCGCGGTGATGCGGCCGGGTTGATGCGGCTAGGCTAGGGGAAGCCCTGTTTCCGTTGTTTCCCACCTGTAAAGGGGTACTGGAGTGAGTTTTTTCATCAAGCTGCTTGGAACCGGAGTGAGCCTGCTTGCCGGATTCGCCGGCACCAAGGCCGTTGACGTCGTCTGGGAAAAGATCACCGGCCGCAAGCCCCCGAAGGGCGACAAGGACGACGTCCCCACCACCCTGCGCAGCGCCCTGACCTTTGCGCTGATCTCGGCGGCTGTCAGCGCCATCATCCAGGTCCTGGCCAACCGGGGCACGCAGCGTGCCATCACCCGCTTCGCCAAGAGCCAGGACATCGTCTAGGCCCACTCGGGAGAGTTTTTGTCCAGGTAACGGGAGCTGATCGGCCGCCAAGTCGCGTTATCTGGACAAGAACTTCACCAGGGGTGGCGGCCCGGAACTTCTTGCGGGCGCCCCTTAGGCTGCGCCGTCGTCACCCTCGACGGCGGCGCGCTTTTCTGATTCCTGCCTCGCGGCGGCCTTCTTGTCGGCTGCCTTCAGCACTACGGCCTCCAGTTCATCCGTGGTGAGCAGTTCCTTGTGCAGGTGCTTGGTGCGGTAACCCGCCCTGCCCACCATGTGGGCGGACACCGGAACGGTGAGCACCTGGAAGATCCACGCCACGAACAGCACGGGCCACACCCACCAGGTCCGCAGCTGCAGGCCCACCGAGGCCAGCAGCAGGAAGAGTCCCAGCACCTGGGGCTTCGTGGCGGCGTGCATCCTGCTCATCAGGTCGGGGAAGCGCAACAGGCCGATCGCCGCACCGAGGGACATCAGGGCGCCCACCACCATAAAGATGGCCGACACTGCATCAATGACTGTGTCCACGGCGGATGGTTCAGGATTCATGGGGCTGCTCCCGCCGGTCGGCCACGAAGCGCGCCACGGTCACGGACCCGATGAACCCGATGATGGACAGCGCCACGAGCAGCATCAGGTTGTTCAGGTGCCGGTTGACGGCCATGTCGATGCAGAGCGTGGCACCGATGATGGCCAGCAGCACGTCAGAGGCCAGCACCCGGTCCAGCAGGGACGGGCCGATGGCGATCCGGACAATCGCCCCGGCTGCCGCCAGGGACAGGATCACGGCCGTTACGGTCAGGACGACGTCCATCATGCGCCCACCTCCTGTTTCAGTGCGGCCAGTTCCTCGCGGGTGCCCATGATCCTGATCAGTGCCGCCTCGGCATCCCGGACCTCTTTGCGCAGGTTCACAATGTCCTCTCCGCTCCGCACATTCAGCCCGTGGATGTAGAGCGTGGACGTGGAGCGGTCCACCTCCACCACCAGCGAGCCCGGAATCAGCGAGATGACGTGGCCGGTGGCCGTCACCATCAGGTCCGAGTGGCTTCGCAGTTTGACGGCGACGACGGCGTTGGTCACCTTGGGCCCGCGGGCCAACGCGAGGTACAGCACCTGGAAGCTGGCGGCCACCACCTTGGCCAGGAACACCAGGGCGAAGGGGACTGCCCGCACGATGCTGAAGCGGCCGCCCAGCTCCACCGGGGGCAGGTAGAAAAGCCGTGCCACCACGACGGCGATCAGCGCACCGAACAGCAGGTTACCGGGGCTGAAGTCCTGCCAGAGCGCGGCCCAGACGAACACCAGCCAGACCAGCAGGGGCAGTTCCTGCCGGATTGAGATCCGTCGGCGGTTCATTTCTTCCCCTCCTGCTGCACAGGCTCAGGCTGCGCGATCGGGGGCACGGGGGCGTTTTCGCCCAGCACGGCCTGGATGTACGCGGACCGGTCCAGCATTTCCACGGCCGACTGGTCCGCCACCCGGAAGAGCGGGCCGGCAAAGACGGTGAGCGCCACGCCGAAGGCCACGAGGCCCAGGGTTGATCCCACCATCGTCCGCGGCAGCAGCGTGACGTTGCGCTTGCCCGCGCGGTCGCCCGTGTCGGAGTCCTCAGGGGCCGCGAGCAGCACGGGGTCCGGGTTCTCGGCGTCCTCGGGTTTGCGCCAGAACGCGCGGTTCCACACACGGGCGATGGCCAGGAGCGTCAGCAGGCTGGTCACGACGCCGCCGATCACCAGGGCGTAGGCCAGCGGGGTGCCAAGCTGCACACCGGCCTGCAGCAGCCCGAGCTTGCCCAGGAAACCCGAGAACGGCGGGATGCCGGCCAGGTTCATGGCGGGGATGAAGAACAGCAGGGCCAGGATCGGGGACAGCTTGGCCAGGCCGGCGACGCGGTCGATCGACGAGCTTCCGCCGCGGCGTTCGATCAGGCCCGTGACCAGGAAGAGACTGGTCTGGATGGTGATGTGGTGGGCCACGTAGAACACTGCCGCGCCGAGCCCGGCCACCGAGGACATCGCCAGCCCGAACACCATGTAGCCGATGTGGCTGACGAGGGTGAACGAGAGCAGACGCTTGATGTCGCTCTGGGCCAGCGCACCCAGGATTCCCACCACCATGGTCAGTAATGCCGCCACCATCAGCGGAGTGTTCAGCGAGTCCCCCGGGAAGAGGAGCGTCTCGGTGCGCACCATGGCATAGACGCCCACCTTGGTCAGCAAGCCGGCGAACACCGCCGTGACGGGGGCCGGTGCGGTGGGGTACGAGTCAGGAAGCCAGAAGGACAACGGGAAGACAGCCGCCTTGATGCCGAAGGCCACCAGCAGCATCACGTGCAGCAGCATCCGCGTTCCGGAGTCCAGGTCCGCGAGCTTGACGGCGAGGTCCGCCATGTTGATGGTTCCGGTGGCGCCGTAGATCATGGCGATGGCGATCAGGAACAGGACGGAGGACACCACGGAGACCACCACGTAGGTCACGCCGGCACGGATGCGGGGACCGGTCCCGCCGAGGGTCATCAGCACGTAGCTTGCCGTCAGCAGGATCTCGAACCCCACGTAGAGGTTGAAGAGGTCACCCGACAGGAACGCGTTGGACACGCCGGCCACCAGGATCAGGTAGGTGGGGTGGAAGATCGACAGCGGTGCGTCCTGGTCGCCGTCGGCCATGCCCTGGCCTGTGGCGTACACCAGCACCGCGAGGCTGACCGTGGAGGAGACCACCAGCATCAGGGACGAGAACTGGTCCACCACCATCACGATGCCCCACGGCGGCAGCCAGCCGCCGATGTTGACGGCCGCGGTTCCGCCGTCCCAGACGGAAGCCAGCAGCACGCATTCCAGCAGGAGCGTCAGAGAGAGCAGCGTAATGCTGACGGCCCGCTGGGCCCGGGAGTGCCGGATCAGCACAAATGTCAGGGCGGCACCGAGGATGGGAAGTACGACGGCGAGCGGGGCAAAGCTTGCGATGTTCACTTCACGCCTCCTTCCGGGCCGGGTGTCACGTTTTGGGAGCCGGGCTGCTCTTCCGCAGCGGCGTCCTTGGCTTTGATCTTGCGGTCGCCGGCCTTCACGGTGGCCACGCCGCCTTCCGGGCCGCCGCCTGACGTGCCGCGGCCGGAACCGCTGCCGGCGGAACCGTTGTCCGCGGACAGGTCAGAATCACTGATGCCCCTGCCGTCCGAACCAATCATGGTCAGCGGGAACTCTGAGGTCTCCACCGGAATCTCGGAATCATCCTCCGCGTCGAAGCTGGGGGTCTCGGCGACGCGGATGTCCTCGACGTCGTCCTGGATCTCATCGCGGCGGGCCAGCACCCAGGTCCGGTAGATGATGCCCAGCATGAAAGCGGTCACTGCGAAGGAAATCACGATCGATGTCAGGATCAGTGCCTGCGGGAGGGGGTCGTTGTAGTCGCGGGGGTCCGTGTCCTTGCTGAACATGGGCGCCAGGCCGGCGTAGCCGCCGGTGGCCAGGATCAGCAGGTTGGTGGCGTTGGCCAGCAGCATCAGGCCCAGCAGCACCCTGGTGAGGCTGCGTTCCATGATCAGGTAGATTCCGCAGGCATAGAGCGCGCCCATGACGGTCAGCAATGTCAGGTTGACGCTCATGCCTTCCCCCTCCCGGTGGTTTCGGCGGGAATCCCGTCCGGTTCCTGCCCTTCGGTCTCGCCCTCGGGGTTCTCTTCAAAGTGCTCATCGATTTCTGCGCCCAGGCTGCGCAGCACGTCCAGCACCAGGCCCACCACCACGATGTAGACGCCGATGTCGAAGATGGTGGAGGTGACGAACTTGATGTCGCCGAACACCGGCAGCCACAGTTCGATGATGGCGCTCTGGAACACCTGCCCGCCCAGCAGGAGCGGCACCACTCCGGACGCCGCCGCCGTGGCCAGCCCGATTCCGAGGAGCGTTCCCGCGCCCACCGGCGTGGCCTCCCGCAGTTCGAAGCGGCCACCGGCGAGGTAGCGGATGGTCAGGGCGAGCCCGGCCGTCAGACCGCCGGCGAAGCCGCCGCCCGGAAGGTTGTGACCGGCGAGCAGGAGGTAGATGGAGAAGACGATCATCGAGTGGAACACCAACCGCGTGACCACTTCGAAGATGATGGAGCGGCGCTCGGGGGCCATGGTGCGTCCTGCCACGAGCCAGGCGTCCCGGGTGGAGGCCGCGAATTTGCGGCTCAGGGCCAGCGCGGCGCTGTCACGGGAGCTCTGGCCCGCACCGGAGCGCCGGCCTACTGTTCCTTCGGCCACGGAGGATGAGGCCCGGATGCCGTCGCCGCGCCCCTTGACGAAGATGAGGCTGGCGACGCCGGTGGCGGCCAGTGCCAGGACGGAGATTTCGCCGAAGGTGTCCCACGCCCGGATGTCCACGAGGGTGACGTTGACGATGTTCAGTCCCCCGCCGCCTTCGTAGGCAAGCCTCGGGAACTCCAGGGCGACGGGCGTCGCGACCCGCGCGCCCATGGCGTAGATGGCCACGAAGATCATGGTGACTCCGAACGCCGCCCCGATGATCACGCGGATCACCCGGTACTTGCCGCCTGTGCGGTCCCGGAGTTCGGCCGGCAGGCTGCGCATGGCCAGGACAAACGCCACCAGGATGATGGTTTCCACCAGCATCTGGGTCAGGGCGAGGTCCGGTGCGCCCTGCAGCGCGAACATCAGGGCGATGCCGTAGCCGGTCACGGAGACCATCAGCACCGCGAGGAACCGCTTGTTCGCCCGCACGGCTGCCAGCGCCCCGATCACGATGCCGGCCCCGGCCACCAGCTGCAGCGGAGAATTGGGATCGATGAAGTACAGCCCGTCCGGCAGGGGCTTCCCGGCGATGAGCAGGGCGGTGAGCGGAAGGGTGAACGCCACCGTGAGGATCACTGCGAGGTAGAAGAACAGCGAACCACGCTGCGTGCGTCCCGTGACCCACACGGCAACGTCATCCAGCGCACCGATGGTCAATTGGTAGGCGCGGTCGCCGTCCACCCACGCCGGTACCAGGCTCTGGCCCCTGGCGACCAGGTTGCGGCCGTAGAACATCGCCAGGCCGAGCACGAAGGTGATGGCCGTCAGGCCCAGCGCGGGCGTGAGTCCGTGCCACAGCGCGAGGTGTCCCGCGGCGGTGGCCGGATCGCCGCCGTCGTGCACGAATCCCGCGGCGTAGGGCTGGATCCAGCCGTCAACCGGCGCCGGCCACAGGCCGTAGACGATCGTGAGCAGGCTCAGCAGGGCGGGGGCGGCGAGGAAGGACGGCTTGATGGCCTTGAACGGCGTGGGGTCGATGCCAGGCTTCGACGCGAAGGCGCCCCACATAAAACGGGCGCTGTAGGCGAAGGTAAGGATGGACCCCAGGACCAGTCCCCCGAGCACCACCAGGCCCCAGGAGCCGGCCGCATCAGCGGACGTGCCGTAGTGCACGAAGGCCTCGAACACCGATTCCTTGGCCACGAAGCCTGCCAGCGGGGGGATGCCGGCCATTGACGCGGCACCGATGGCCGCAACCACGGCCAGGGCACGGGAGGACTTGTAGACGCCGGAGAGCTTGCGGAGATCGCGGGTTCCGGACTGGTGGTCGATGATGCCCACCACCAGGAACAGGGTGGCCTTGAAGAGCCCGTGGGCCAGGAGCAGGGCCAACCCGGCCAGGGCCGCATCGGGTTTGCCGAGGCCCACCACCATGGTGAGGAAGCCGAGCTGGCTCACCGTGCCGTACGCCAGGATCAGCTTGATGTCGGTCTGCCGCAGCGCGCGGTACCCGCCCACCAGCATGGTGGCCAGGCCGAGTCCCAGCACCATGGGCAGCCAGTACGCCGTCTCCGCGAAGCCCGGCGCCAGCCGCGCCACGAGGTAGACGCCGGCCTTCACCATCGCCGCGGCATGGAGGTAGGCGCTCACCGGTGTGGGCGCCGCCATGGCTCCGGGGAGCCAGAAATGGAACGGGATCAGTGCGGACTTGGTCACGGCACCGATGAGGATCAGGACGACGGCGGCGCCCACGGCCCCCGCTGCCGGCCCGGTGGTCAGCCCGGGAGCCTGTTCCAGGATGGCCGAGATCCGGTAGGTTCCGGCGCTGGAGCCCAGAATAATGAGGCCCACCAGCATGGCCAGGCCGCCCGCCGTGGTGACCATCAGGGCCTGCAGGGCCGAGCGCCTGGCGGAGAGCCGGGTGCGGGCGTAGCCGATCAGCAGGTAGGACAGGACGGTGGTGAGTTCCCAGAAGATGAACATCAGGAGCAGGTCATCGGCCGTGACCAGGCCGAACATCGCCCCCGCGAAGGCCAGGAGCTGGGCACCGAAACCGCCCAGGTTGCTGTCCTTGTTCTTGAAGTAGCGCGCACAGTAGACCAGCACCAGGGCACCCACGCCGAGCACCAGCAGTGACATGATCCAGGACAAGGGGTCCATCCGGAACGCCAGCTCGATCTTGAGTTCCGGGATCCAAGGAAGGATTTCCGTGACGGCGCTGCCCGTGAAAGGTGGGGCGGCGGAGGCCTGCCCGTATGCTCCCTGGTACACGGCGTCGCGCTGCAGGAGCAGCCAGACGAATGAGCCGGCGGGGACCGCCGCCAGCCCGTAGAACGTGTTCCTGCGGAACTTTCGGAAGAAGAACGGCGCCACGGCAGCCACCGCGAAATGCACGGCAAGGACTGTGATCACTGGTGTCTCCGCAACGTCAGGAATTCGATTGTCAAAAGTTGGAGCAGGCGGTCATTCGTCAGGTTCGGTGCACACAGTTTATCAAGCGGATGCAAACACTTTTGCCACGTGCCCGTGCTGTCCGGGGCGGATTCTCACCGGCGCCCGGGAGTTTCCGCCGACTGTTCACTCGCCGTTGCAAATGGTTCGCCGTATCGCCGGGGGCGGATAGCATTCAGCCTATGAACCCCGTCGCCGCTTCCGCGGCCACCCAGCCCCCGTCCGAACTGGAGTCCGGAACGTCGGCCACCAGCAAGGGCAAGGTCCTCGCGTGGGCCGCATGGGACTGGGGCTCGGCGGCCTTCAACGCCGTGATGACCACGTTCGTGTTCACGGTGTACCTGACCTCCAACGCCTTCGGCGGAGAAGACCAGGCCTCCGCAGTGCTCGGCGGCGCGCTGGCGATTGCCGGGGCGGCCATCGCCCTTCTGGCGCCGGTAACGGGCCAGCGTTCGGACACCGGCGGCCGCCGGAAGCTGTGGCTCGGGGTCAACACGGCCGCCGTCGCGGTCCTCACCGGATTGTGCTTTTTCGTGTTTCCGCGGCCGGAGTTCCTGCTGCTGGGCGTCACACTGATCGCGCTGGGGAACGTTTTCTTCGAGTTCGCCGGGGTGAACTACAACGCCATGCTGGCGCAGATTTCCACCCCAAAGAACATCGGCAAGGTGAGCGGCTTCGGCTGGGGCATGGGCTACCTGGGCGGCATCGTCGCCCTGCTGATCGTGCTGCAGCTGTTCGTCCAGCCCAGCTTCGCGTGGTTCGGCGCGTCCACCGAAGAGAGCCTCAACATCCGCCTCGTGGCGGTGTTCTCCGCCCTCTGGTTTTTCATCTTTGCGTTGCCCGTCCTGTTCGCCGTGCCGGAACTGCCCAGGCCGCAGCAGGGTCCGAAGCTGGGGTTCCTGGCTTCCTACGGGTTGCTCATACGCCGCATCAAGGCGATCTACCGGACCAGCCCGCACACCATTTTCTTCCTCCTCGCCAGCGCCATCTTCCGTGACGGCCTGGCCGCCGTCTTTACTTTTGGCGGGATCATCGCCGCGGGAACCTTCGGTTTCCAACTGAAGGAAGTCATCTTCTTTGCCATCTTCGGCAACATCGTTGCGGCTGTCGGTGCCATGATCGGCGGCTTCCTGGACGACCGAATCGGGCCAAAAGCCGTCATCCTCGGCTCGCTCGTCGGACTGCTGATTGCGGGCACGGTCATCCTGGTCCTGGGCAACGGCAGCTATGTCTTCTTCGGCCAGGCCTGGGCCGGCACCACCACGTTCTGGGTCTTCGGGCTGTTCCTGTGCCTCTTCGTTGGACCGGCCCAGTCCTCCTCCCGCGCGTACCTTGCCCGGCTGGCACCCCATGGCGAATCCGGGGAGCTCTTTGGCCTCTACGCCACCACCGGCCGGGCGGTCAGCTTCCTGGCACCAACACTTTTCACGCTCTGCATCGCGGTGGCGTCACCGCTTGTGGCACCTGGCGAAGCCCAGCGCTGGGGCATCCTCGGCATCATGGTGGTGCTCCTCGCAGGGCTGCTGGTGCTGCTGCCGGTCAAGGCGCCCGGAAAGGTGGAAATCGCCGTGGTTCCTGCGGACTGAGGTCCCGCCGGCAATTCGTGGTTTCGACACCCCAACGCCCTCTTCGCGGACTAGGCTGGTGCCATGAACGTGGATGAGACAGACCTCCCTGGCCTCGGCAGGCGTAAGGATTTCATGACGGCTTCAGGCCGCCGAATCGGCGTGGTGGAATACCGCGAAGGTCAGACCGAGCTGATCGTTTCCACCTGGGACGATCCTGACACGTGCCAGGCGTCCATCCCGCTGACCGCCGACGAAGCGGCGGCTCTGGGCAACCTGCTGGGCGGGCAGCGCCTGGCCATGCAGCTGTCCGAAGAGCACCGCGAAATCCCGGGGATCGTCACCCGCCAGTTCTCCATCGGCGGGGACTCACCGTTCCACAACCAGCCCATGGGCAAAGCCTGCATCCGCACCCGCAGCGGCGTCTCCATCGTCGCCATCATGCGGGAAGGCGAGGTGCTCCCCTCCCCGGGGCCGGACGTCGTCCTTCACCCCGGCGACCTGCTCGTGGCGGTCGGAACTCAAGAAGGCCTCGATACAGCAGCCGATATCCTGCGCAACGGCTGAGCGGCATGGATCCGCTCGCGCTAACCCTCATCGAACTGGGGGCCGTCGTGTTCTGCCTTGGCCTGCTGGCCAGGCTGGCCGGGCGGATCGGGATGTCCCCCATTCCCCTGTATTTGGTGGGCGGGCTGTTTTTCGGGGCCGGCGGACTGGTCAAGCTGGAAGGCATGCACGAATTCGCGCATCTTTCCGGCGAGATCGGCGTCATCCTGCTGCTACTTATGCTCGGATTGGAATATACGGCGGCTGAGCTGGTCACCGGCCTCCGGCGGTCGTGGAAGGCCGGCGTCCTGGACCTCGTCCTGAACTTCATTCCGGGGGCGGGCCTGGCCCTGCTGCTGGGCTGGGGCCTGGTGGGAGCGATGGTGATGGGCGGCGTCACATACATCTCGTCCTCCGGCATCGCAGCCAAGGTGATTACGGACCTCGGCCGGATCGGTAACCGCGAAACCCCGGTGGTCCTGTCCATCCTGGTCTTCGAGGACCTGGCGATGGCCGTCTACCTGCCCGTCCTCACCGCCACGCTGGCCGGGGTCAGTTTCCTGGTGGGGCTGCAGACCGTCGGAATATCGCTCGGCGTGGTCACCGTGGTGCTGGTAGTGGCCCTCCGGCACGGGCACCACGTGTCCAAGGCAGTGCACAGCGAAAATTCCGAGGTGTTCCTGCTGAACCTTCTCGGCGCCGCGCTCCTGGTTGCCGGCCTCGCCGCCGCCATGCAGGTCTCGGCCGCGGTGGGGGCCTTCATGCTGGGCATCGCCATTTCCGGCGCCACGGCGCACAGCGCAACGCGGATCCTCGAACCCCTCCGGGACCTCTTCGCGGCCATCTTCTTCGTGGTCTTCGGCCTCAACACCGACCCATCATCCATCCCGCCGGTACTGGGATGGGCGCTGATCCTGGCTGTCCTCACCGCCGCCACCAAGATGATCACGGGAATCTGGGCGGCCAAGCGGGCAGGAATTGGCCTGCCGGGCCGGTTCCGTGCGGGAGCAGCACTGATTGCGCGCGGTGAGTTCTCCATCGTCATCGCCGGCCTGGCAGTGGCTTCCGGTGTGGTGCCGCACGATCTCGCGGCGCTGGCCACGGCCTACGTGCTCATCATGGCCATCATGGGCCCGCTGGCGGCACGCTACGTGGAGCCGGTCGTGAAGATGCTGCGCCGCCCGGCAAAACCCCGGCCGGCCGCCCGCCCCATCTGACGCTCTCTCAGATCCTGCCGCCTTTTCAGCGACGCTCTCTCAGATCCTGCCGCCTTTTTTCAGCGACGCTCTCTCAGATCCTGCCGCCTTTTCAGCGACGCTCTCTCAGATCTCGGTGCGGTGGAAGTTCAGGTAGCTGCGGCTGGCGGTGGGACCGCGCTGGCCCTGGTAGCGGTTGCCGTACTCACCGGAGCCGTAGGGGAATTCGGCGGCGGAGCTGAGCTTGAAGAAGCACAGCTGGCCGATCTTCATGCCGGGCCACAGCTTGATGGGCAGCGTGGCCATGTTGGAAAGCTCCAGCGTGACGTGTCCGGAGAACCCGGGATCGATGAACCCTGCGGTGGAGTGCGTCAGCAGCCCCAGCCGGCCCAGCGAGGACTTTCCTTCGAGCCGTGCCGCTATGTCGTCCGGCAAGGTGACGGTTTCGTAGGTGGAGCCCAGCACAAACTCGCCCGGGTGGAGGATGAACGGCTCTCCGCGGTCCACTTCCACGAGGCGCGTCAGCTCAGGCTGGTCCTCGGCGGGGTCGATGTGCGCGTACTTGTGGTTGTCGAACAACCGGAAGAACCGGTCGATCCGGACGTCCACGGAGGACGGCTGGACCATCACCGGGTCATACGGATCCAGGACAATCCGTTGGGAATCAATTTCGGCACGAATATCGCGGTCAGAGATCAGCACACTCAAAAATACCGCACCATTGCCGAGCCCGTTGTCCGGGGTTACTGTTACTGCTGATAAGGAACGTCATCTCCGATACAGGATGAGTCTGATGTTGCGGCTGTGACGGTTGCACTCCCCACTGATGGAGGCGGCACCGACGGATCTGGGGTTGGCTTGAGGAAGATTTCGGCACGGACACTGGCAGCCATGATCTGCGCACTGGCGCTCATACCGCCTGCGGCCGGCCAGCTGGGGGGACCTTCCTCAAGCCCGGAACCCGATGTGTCCTCCGTGGCGGCCCGGCAGGCGCAGAGCGTTGCCCTCGGCCCGCCGTCGTTCGTGTACGACGGCGGCACGGGCACTGCGGATGACGCGCCGGGGCGGCGCCTCATCCCCGCCGTGGACCCGGACATCACGGCAGTGGACCCGGGCGGCACAACTGCCGCTTTGGCCGATACCTCAGGAACGACCGACGCAGGCGGCGGCGTCGGCGCACTCTCCACCGACACTCAGCCTCTGTCATCAACGGACTCCCCGCCCGAGCCGGCGTCCATTCCCCCGTTGTCCGCAACCGACGCCGATCTCGCGGCCCTCACCCCGGCCGGGCCGCAGACCCAGCCTGCACCCACGACAGGCACCGAAGCCCTCCGGACCGAATCACTGACCACGCAGGCCCTGGTCCGGGACGACGCGTCGTCCCAGATCCTGGCGGTGTTCAACGCCATCAACAGCTACCGCGCTTCGTTCGGACTGCCCGCCGTGAAGTACCACGCCACAGTGGCCGCCATGGCCCAGGAGTGGTCCGACAGCATCGCGTCCAGGGAAGTGATCGAGCACCGCTCCAGCTTCTGGACCGATTCGCGGGCCCTCAGCCCCACCAACGGCGCCGGCGAGGTCATTGCCGTCCGCTGGGACCGCGACGCAGCACAGCTTGTGGAGTGGTGGAAGGGCTCGCCCGCCCACAACGCAATCCTGAAGGACCCGCGCTTCAACGTGATGGGGATCGGGATCACCTTCACGGACGGCAACTGGCAGACCACGCCCAACCGCTACACCATGTGGGGCGTGGTGGACTTCTTCGGATACGGCACGCTGCCTGCGGGAACCACCAGCAGCCCGGGCGGCAGCACGGCGATGCCCCCACCGCCCGCCAGCGTGTGCGATCCGATGGTGCGGCACATGCCGCCGACGGCGGACCTGGCGGCAGCCGCCATCAAGGGTCCCGGTGACCTCGTCTCGGTGAACGCATCCGGCGAACTCATCAACCGTCCGTCCCTGGGGAACCGGCAATACGGCGCGCAACAGGTCATCGGGACCGGATTCGGCTCCGCCAAGGAACTCTTTGTCACGGACTGGGACCGGGACGGCGTCTTTGACGTCATGGCCCAGTGGACTGATGGAAGGGTCACGCTGCACGCAGGCTCGGCGGGCGGCGGGTTCCTTCCAAGCGTGACATTGGGCAAGTCCGGGTGGGCCGGAATGACCTTGGCGGTGGGGGCGTGGTGCGCCAACAACCGGCTCCCGCAGCTGGTGGCGCTGGACAGCTCCGGGAACCTCTGGTTGTACCCGAACCGCGGGAAAGCGGACCTGGTGGAGCGGAGCCTGATGGCGTCAGGCGTGTCAGCGAACCGGCTGGCAATGGTGGATTACGACGGCGACGGCTTCCAGGACCTGTTGGCCCGGCAGTCGGACGGGTACGTCCGCCTCTTCCGCGGCTCGGGCGCGCCGGTACCGCGAACCGAAGCCCGGGCGGTGGTGGCCAGCGGATGGTCGGACGTTACAGCCATCCGTCCGCTGCGGGATGTCACGGGCCTGAACTCAACGGGGCTGGCCCTTCGACGAGCCGGCGATGTAGTGCAGTATTGGGACCTCAGCACGGGAAGCCTGGCGTCGCCGTCGTCCACCCCCGGAACGTGGGCGGGACAGCGCCTCGCGCAATAGCGGCCTCGCCCTGCGCGCGGGTTACGGCTCCACGGGCCGGGCTTCGAGGACTTCCTTAAGGCGTTCCAACTGCGCGACTTCAGACTTCATGGTCCGTTGGATCATGAAGTCCATCAGCCCGGCCAGGCCCTTGGGTCGCGACTCCAGGGCGAACCTGACCCGGGTCTTTGTTCCCTCGGTGCTCAGGTAGTAGCCGCCGTGCGGGCGGGCCGGCCCGGCGACCACTTGGAACTGGATCTCGGCGCCCGGCCGGAGCTGGGTGATCTGGAAGTCGGCGGCAATGGGGCGGCCCGCGGGGCCGGCGAGGGTCTGCTGGTAGACCGCGCCGCACGCGCCCACCGCACCTGAACGCAATTCAATGGTCCGGATCCCTTCCCGCCATGAGGGAAGGTTCAGCCCGTCCTGCAGGAAGTGGTACACGGTCATGGCATCGCGTTCCACGACGACCTCGTACTCTGCAAATGCCACGGGGATCCCTTGATTGTCGGACAGCTTTCTTGCGTAGCCCGTTCCCCTGATACTGCAGCTAACCCCAACAGGATAGTCAGCCTGGACGGCTCCGGAGCGGCCGCGGCCGTGCCTTAACCGAACAGTTATCGAAAGGACCAAAGCGTTATCGAAAGGGTGCTGCCGCCTGGCGGTCGTGTCCCTGTTCTGGGAGTGCGCGCGGCTGGGGTAAAGTAAATCCGGTTGACGCAACCGGGACTTGGCCGAGGTATGTGGCTGGTCCCTCTGCGGCTGTAGCTCAATGGTAGAGCGCTAGCTTCCCAAGCTTGATACGCGGGTTCGATTCCCGTCAGCCGCTCCAATCCTTCCGCCGGGCATTAGGCGGCTACCTGTATCGTCAGAAGTCAGGAACCCCTTCGGTTCCGCTACAGGAGCAATCATGGCTGGCAAGTCCCCGCGTCAAGCAGCATCCGCGAAATCCGGCAAATCCATCAAGGAAAAACGTGCCGACAAGAGGGCCGCGGCAGCGCCGCCGAGCTCCCTCGACAAGGCAACCGCCACCAAGGCAGCGAGCCCCAAAAAGAAGTGACCGGTTCCGCGAACCACCTCAGCCTCGGAGTCCTCGCCAGCACGCGCAAACCTGACGAACGCCGGCTCCCGCTCCACCCCCTTCACCTGGACCGCATCGCACCCGAGCTGCGGCGGAACATCATCCTCGAACAGGGCTACGGTGAACGGTTCGGCGTTTCGGACACCCATCTGGCCTCCCTCGTGGGACGGATTGCCACCCGCGGCGAGATCATTGCCGACGCCGACGTCGTCCTGCTGCCCAAGCCGCAGCCGGAGGACCTGGCGGAACTCCGCGACGGCCAGGTCCTCTGGGGTTGGCCGCACTGCGTCCAGGACCGCGCCATCACCCAGCTGGCCATCGACAAGAAGCTCACGCTGATCGCCTTCGAGGCCATGAACCACTGGGCGGGTGACGGCGGCTTCGGCCTCCATGTCTTCCACAAGAACAACGAACTGGCCGGCTATTGCTCGGTCATCCATGCCCTGGCTCTCACCGGCTCCACGGGCGTCTACGGCCGGCGGCTCTCCGCCGTCGTCATCGGTTTCGGGGCCACGGCCCGCGGCGCCGTCACGGCGCTTAACGCCCACGGAATCCACGACGTCCAGGTACTGACGAACCGCGGCGTGGCCGCCGTCGGCTCGCCCATCCACTCGGTGCGGATCGCCCAGTTCGACCATGACGACCAGGCGCCGTTCCTCAGCCAGGTCATCACGGAGCGCGGCAGGGTTCCGCTGGCGCCGTTCCTGGCCGAGAGCGACATTGTGGTCAACTGCACACTGCAGGACCCCAACGCTCCGCTAACGTACCTGCGTGAGGAGGACCTCAGCGCGTTCCGTCCCGGCAGCCTGATCGTGGACGTCTCCTGCGACGAGGGAATGGGCTTCAGCTGGGCGAAAACCACCACGTTCGCCGAACCCATGCTCACCGTGGGCGACCACATCGACTACTACGCCGTGGACCACAGTCCCTCCTACCTGTGGAACTCCTCCAGCTGGGAGATCAGCGAGGCGCTGCTCCCCTTCCTGGAAACCGTCATCTCCGGCCCCGAGGCCTGGGCCGGAAACGAGACGATCGCCCGCGCCATAGAAATCCGCGACGGAGAGATCCTCAACAAGGACGTGCTGCAGTTCCAGCAGCGGCAGGCGGAGTACCCGCACGCCCCTCTGGACGCGTAGCAGCCGGCCGGGGCGCAGGCCCTGAGGGCCTGCGCCCCGGCTTCTTTGCCTTCCGGCTGACTATCCTGACGAGGTGGCGCCGGTCCTTGAGGTTCACTTTGAGGGTCAGCTCACCGCGCCGGGCCAGTACGACGGCGACAGTCACCGCTGCCAGGACCGGCACCCCGCCGGAAACCAGGATGGCGGTGTGCGGGTCCACGTGCTCGGCAATCCAGCCCATCATGGGGCCGCCGATGGCCTGCCCGCCGATCAGCACCATGATGTAGAGGCTCATAACGCGTCCCCGGATTCCCATGTTGGAACTGATCTGCACCAGCTGGTTGGCCGCGGTGAGGAACATCAGGCACCAGAAGCCGGAGAGCACCATGGCGGCGCCGAACCACACCATGGACGGCGCCAGGGCCGCGAGGCAGAGCATCAGGCCGTACATTCCGGCGCCCAGCACCACCGACCGCAGCCGCAGCTGCCGGCGGCGGGTGGAGGTAACCGCCCCGGCGAGCGCGCCCAGCGCCACCAGTGCGTTCAGCAGGCCGTAGCCTCCGGCGCCGGCGTCGTACACGTGGTCCGCGAAGGCGGCCAGCAGTACCGGCAGGCTCATGGCGAAAACGGCGATGAACCCTGCCATCAGCCACGGCCAGTAGATGGTGGGCTTGCTCAGCGCGTAGTGCAGCCCCTCCCGGAGCATGCCCTTGCGCTTCGGCGCAGGCGCGGTGATGAACAACTGGTCCTTGCGCAGGAGCAGCAGCATAGCCACGGTGGAACAGCATGCCACGGCATTGGCCGCGAAGGCCCAGCCGGCACCTACCGCGGTGAGCAGGAGCCCTGCTAGTGCGGGGCCGATCAGGCCGCCCAGCTGGAAGGTCGTGGAGTTCACGCTGATTGCGTTGCGCAGGTACGTGGGGCCCACGAGTTCGTTGACGAAGACCTGCCGAGCCGGCTGGTCCAGCACGGTGACCAGCCCCAGGACCAGTGCGATCGCGTAGACGTGCCACACCTCGATGCCCTGGCTCAGCGCCAGGATGGCAAGGGCGGCGGCAAGGACTGCGGCAACCGACTGGCAGAGGATGAGGATCTTACGCTTGGGGAACCTGTCCGCCATCATCCCGCCCCACGGCCCCAGCACCAGCGACGGCATGAACTGCAGCGCCACGGTGATGCCGACCGCCGTGACGGAGCCGGAAAGCTGCAGCACCAGCCAGTCCTGCGCGATCCGTTGCATCCAGAGCGCAATCACCGCGATGAAGTGTCCGATGGCAAAAATGCGGAAGTTGGGGACGCGGAGGGAGATGAAGGTGTGGCGCCAGGGCAGACGTTCGCTGACGACGGCGATCGGCTGGGTGACGTCCTGCGGGCGCGGTGACGGGGCCTGCGGTGCGGTCTGGGGTGGCGGGGATGCGGCGGAATCGATGACGGGCTGGCTGACGGTTGCCGTGGAAGGCGGAGGGGGTGCCACAGGGAATCCTCAAAGATGCGGGCGGGCGGGATACGTCCACGCTATGGTGGCCCCAAGAGATTATGGAAGCGTATTGTTCCTATAACTAACATTGCGAACCGCAATAGTGCTTCGCCAGCCCGCAGGAGTGCCATGTTTGAACCCGCCCAGCTCCGCTCCTTTTTGGCGGTCGCCGAGACCCTCAGCTTCACCAAGGCGGCGGAGCGGCTGGGGCTGGCCCAGCCCACGGTCAGCCAGCATGTGCGCAAGCTGGAAGCCGCGGCCAAACGGGTCCTGATTGCCCGGGATACCAGGGACGTGCGGCTGACGGACAACGGCGATGCCATGGCCGGCTTCGCGCGGACCATCCTTGCGGCCCACGATGCGGCGTCCCGCTATTTCTCCGGGTCCGCGATGCGCGGCCGGCTCCGCTTCGGGACCGCGGACGACCTCGCGATCACCGGGCTCCCCCGCATCCTCCGTGAGTTCCGCCAGATCTATCCCCAGATCAACCTGGAACTCACCGTGGGCCAGAGCGATCAGCTCTACCGGAAACTGAACGCCGGGCAGCTCGACCTGGTCTTCGTGAAATGGGTGGCCGGCGCCAAGGACGGCACGGTGGTCCAGCACGATGCCTTCGCGTGGGTGGGCCTGGAACAGACGGTGCTGGAGCCCGGGGACCCCGTACCGCTGATCGCCTACCCGTCGCCCAGCCTCAGCAGGAAGCTCGCCATAGACTCCCTCGAATCCCGGGGCCGAACCTGGCGCATCACGTGCACCACCCGGCAGATCAGCGGCGTCCTGGCTGCTGTACGGGCAGGAATCGGAGTCGCCGTGATGCCGTCCTCGCTCGTACCGGACGACCTGAAGATCATCACCCGCCGCTTTGACCTGCCGCCCGTGGGAGACGTCGACTTCACGCTGATCCGGAACCCGCTGGCGAATGCCGAGGTAATCGAGGCGCTCACCCAGGCGATTGTGGGGCGAACGATTAAGCGCTCCGCCTAGGCGTTTTTACCTGCCTGGGGGTGAGGCCACCCGAGCTGACTAAGTAAGTAGGTAGTCGGCCCCGCGCAAGTGGTAATTCCACGTAAGTGATTGAAGTTATTACGTGCGTAAATTATGCTGAATTCTGTTAAAGGTTAAGCAGAAGCCGCTGACAACGATTCGATGACGAACCGTGTCCGCCCACGTTGCCTTGGGGGGAGCCTGACGGACAAAGTTCGGGATAGGCATGCTATGACGCCAACCACGAACCACCCGCATCTTTCAGTCTCAAATCCAGTCCACTCACTCAAAACGGTACGCCCGTTGGGCATGGGGACGCACCACAACACGCCGGTGCACCACGAAACAAGCGCACACGCTGACCTGGTTCAGCGCGAACCACATCCCGCCGCCGCCCTGGTGGACACCGAGTTTGTAGGCAGCCCCTACTGCGAACGCTGCGGGACGGATGAATTCATCTACCTGGAGACGTTTGTCCCGGCAAAGTTCCGGCACGACGGCACGCTCCGGAAGCCGGGTGAAGTCACATACTTCTGCACGGGATGCGAAGAATTTTCGGCACACTCTGTGCCGGCCTCGTGGGTGCCGCCCGGCTGGTATCTGGGCTAGCAACGGCTCCTGCCGTTCACCTGCACAGCTTCACGTCAGCAAACGTAAATCGCCGCCGGCAGGCACCCGAGGGTGCCTGCCGGCGGCGACTTTTTTCTGGCTGGACCCCGCCCGGACGGGGCGGCCCCGAGCCCCTTAGACGAGCCCCTTAGATCAGGCTGTCCGAGAGGTGGTTGGGCGTTCCGAACCGGTGCGCGGTGATGCTGACAGCCTGCTCGTGCAGGAACGGGAGCAATTCCACGCGGCCGGCTTCGGTGACCGGGTGGGCGTAGATGGCCAGGTCCGGCCGTCCGCCGGTGGCTTCAGCCAGCGCCTTCGCGTCGCCGCCGAGGAGCCGGATCCGGCCGCCGGACAGTTTTCCGGCGTCGGCGAGCCTCGCTGCGGAGGCCAGCCATGCGGCGTCGTCCTCCACCGTGACGGTGATGTCCAGCGCAGTGAGCGCCGCCAGCACCGGGGCGGGGAGTTCGACGGCGGTGGAAACCGTCAGTGCCGAATCTGCCAGGACACCGGCGGCTACTGTCCTGATCAGGGCCGCGAGCGGTTCGCCTTCGGAGAGGCGGACCGTTACCGGCAGGGAGCGGTAGCGGAAGATGTTCCGCTCCGCGCTGAGTCCTGAGACATCCTTGGCGGTGCCGAACTCATCGGCCCAGGCAAGGGCGTCCGAGGCCAGGGCACGCTCCAGGGCTTCTACGGCGGAAGCGTCCAGGGAGCCCTTCGCAGCACCCAACACGCGGCGGACGCCGGGGTTGGTCACGGCCGCCTTGGGGCTTCCATCAGCGCCGCCCGCCGTGCTGGCTTTGCTGACCCAGTCGCCGAGTCCGGCAAGGTAGTTGGGTCCGCCGGCCTTGGTACCGGCGCCGACGGCCGACTTCTTCCAGCCGCCGAACGGCTGCCGCTGAACGATGGCCCCGGTGATGCCGCGGTTCACGTAGAGGTTGCCGGCCTGGATGCTGTCCAGCCAGAGTCCCACTTCCTCGGTGCTCAGCGAGTGCAGGCCGGCGGTCAGGCCGTACTCCACCTGGTTCTGGATGGCGATGGCGTCTTCGAGGGTCTCCGCCGTCATGACGCCGAGCACCGGACCGAAGAACTCGGTGAGGTGGAAGTAGGATCCGCGGCGCACGCCGTAACGGACGCCCGGGCTCCAAAGCCTGCCGGTCTCGTCGAGCTTGCGCGGCTCAACGGCCCAGTTTTCGCCTTCGCCAAGGGTGGTGAGGGCATTCAGGAGCTTGCCGTTGGCGGGCTCGATGATCGGACCCATCTGGCTGGCGGGGTCCTCGGGGTAGCCAACCTTGAGTGAGGTGACGGCGTCGATCAGCTGGTTGTGGAACCGCTTGGAGGTGGCCACGGAGCCCACCAGGATCACCAGCGAGGCGGCGGAGCACTTCTGCCCGGCGTGGCCGAAGGCGGAGTAGGCCACGTCCTTGGCCGCAAGGTCCAGGTCTGCGCTGGGCGTGACGATGATGGCGTTCTTGCCGCTGGTCTCGGCCAGGAGCGGCAGGTCCTTGCGGAAGGAGCGGAACAGTTCGGCGGTCTCGTAGCCGCCGGTCAGGATCACGCGGTCTACGGCGGGGTGCGAGATCAGCTGCTGGCCGAGCTCACGTTCGCCCAACTGGACCATGGTGAGGACGTCGCGGGGCACGCCGGCTTCCCAGAGTGCTTCGATCATCACGGCACCGCTGCGCCGGGCCTGCTTGGCGGGCTTGATCACGACGGCGGAGCCGGCGGCGAGTGCCGCCAGGGTGGAGCCGGCGGGGATGGCCACCGGGAAGTTCCACGGCGGGGTCACAACCGTGAGGTTCGCGGGCACGAACGTGGCGCCGTCGACGTCGTCTAGCTTTCGGGCGGACTCCGCGTAGTAGTGGGCGAAGTCCACAGCCTCGCTGACCTCGGGATCACCCTGGTCGATGGTCTTGCCGGTTTCGCTGGCCATGACCTCGAGCAGGTCCGCGCGGCGCGCCTCCAGGATGTCGCCGGCGCGGTGCAGGACAGCGGCGCGCTCGGCGCCGCTGAGGGCGCCCCAGGCCTTGCCCTTTTCGACGGCGGTGGCGATCACCGTGTTGAGGGTTTCAGCGTCCGTGATGGTGGCCGCTTCTACGGACGCGTTGCCCAGCGTGGAGGACGGAACGCGCTCCAGGATGGCCCGGCCCCAGTCACGGTTGGCGGGCAGGGACGGGTCCGTGTCCGGAGTGTTTTCGAAGGAGTCATGCGGCATCGGCTCGGCCGGGAGGCTGCGGTTCTGCCGGCGGTTGGGGCCGGGGACTTCGTCGTCGAGCTCTGCCAGTGAGGCAAGGAAGCGCTGCTTCTCACGCTCAAAGAGCACTTCGTTTTCGGAAAGTTCGAAGACGGCGGACATGAAGTTGTCCTGGCTGGCGCCTTCTTCGAGCCGGCGGATCAGGTAGGCGATCGCGACGTCGAACTCGGCCGGGTGCACCACGGGCGTGTAGAGGAGCAGCGAGCCGACGTCCTTCTTGACGGCTTCGGCCTGGCCCTGCGCCATGCCCAGCAGCATCTCGAATTCAATGCCGGACTCCACACCGCGCTGCTTGGCGAGCAGCCACGCGAAGGCGATGTCGAAGAGGTTGTGGCCTGCGACGCCGATCCGGATGTTCTTGATCCGGTCCGGGTGCAGCGAGTAGTTGATGACGCGCTTGTAGTTGGTGTCCGAGTCCTGCTTGCTGCCCCAAGTCGCCAGCGGCCAGTCGTGCAGGGAAGATTCGACCTGTTCCATGGGCAGGTTGGCGCCCTTGACCACGCGGACCTTGATGGCGGCACCGCCGTTGGCGCGGCGTTCGGCAGCCCAGTCCTGCAGGCGGATCATGGCAGCGAGGGCGTCCGGGAGGTAGGCCTGGAGCACGATGCCGGCCTCGAGGTCCTTGAATTCGGGCTTGTCCAGGATCCGGGTGAACACCGCGATGGTCATGTCCAGGTCCTTGTACTCCTCCATGTCCAGGTTGATGAACTTGGCCTTCTGCCCCCCGGAGGCGAAGGAAGCGGCGCGGGTGAACAGGGGAGTGAGCTTCTCCACGACGTGCTCCACGGCCTCGTCGAAGGCCCAGGCGGAATGCGGTGCAACGGTGGAGGACACCTTGATGGACACGTAGTCCACGTCGGGGCGGGCCAGGAGGGTGTGGGTGCCCTCGAGCCGGCGGGAGGCCTCGTGCTCACCGAGGACGGCTTCGCCGAGGAGGTTGACGTTGAGCTTGATGCCGTCCTTGCGGATCTTGGCGATGGCCGGGCCAAGCTTGGCGTCCGTGGCATCGACGATGAGGTGGCCCACCATTTCGCGGAGCACCTTCCGGGCCACCGGGATGACGACCTGCGGCAGGACCGGGGCCATGGTGCCGCCGAGGCGGACGGCGCTGCGCATGTACCAGGGCAGGAACGCGGGAACCTTCGGGGCGAGGGCTGCCAGGTTGCGGGCGGCGACATGCAGGTCTTCCGGGCGGACCACGCCGTCAACGAAGCCGACCGTAAAGTCGAGCCCGTTGGGGTCCTTCAGCACACCGGCGAGCTGTTCAGCGGAGGCGTCCACGGGAACCTTGGCGGCCTCCGTCAACCAGTGGCGCACCAGACCGATGGCTTCCCCGGCCAAAGCCTGGGCCTCGGGTACGTGGGAACCGCCCGCAGGGGCCGATTCGGTGACCGTCTTTCCGGCGAGGACACCGGGCTCCGTTGAAATATGGGTCATGGCTAACACTCGTTCTTTCCGTTGGTGAGGACCTTCTTTCCACCAGTATGAGCCTGCCGTAACTTAAGATAAAGCGACGTTTTCTGAGCAATACAGGTTAGAAAATCCGATGATTCCGCACCCCGTCCGAACGTTCGGAAACCACCCCGACGCTCTCTCACTTCCGGCCCCCTTTTTGACGGACGCTCTCTCACTTCCGGCCCCCTTCTGACGGACGCTCTCTCACTTCCTGCCCCCCCTTTCTGACGGACGCTCTCTCACTTCCGGCCCCCTTTTTGACGGACGCTCTCTCACTTCCTGCCCCCTTTCTGACGGACGCTCTCTCACTTCCTGCCGGAAACGACGAACCCCCTCCCACCGGGGTGAGAGAGGGTTCGTCGATATGGCACCGGATCTGAGAGAGCGTCCGGTTGTTTATGGCAGGAAGTGAGAGAGCGTTGGGTGGCTACGCCAGGGGGCGGTGCATCTCAACGGCCTCTTCGTGCCGCGGACTGTCCGGGTTCATTAGTGAGTGCTTGCGGCCGTACCCGAAGTAGATGATCAGCCCGACCACCAGCCAGATGCCGAAGCGTGCCCAGGTTTCCCAGTGCAGCTGGAACATCAGGAAGGCCGAGGCCAGCACACCGAATGCGGGAACCAGGGGCATGAAGGGCAGCCGGAAGGCGCGCGGAGCGTCCGGCTTCTTGTAGCGGAAGACGATCACGGAGAAACAGACCACCACGAAGGCGGCCAGGATGCCGATATTTGTCAGGTCCGCGACGGCCTTGATCGGGAAGACGCCTGCCAGCAGGGCCGAAGCAACACCGGCTATCCAGGTGACGCGCTGCGGGGTGCCGTGATGGTCGGTCTTGGAGAACCAGCCCGGGAGAAGGCCGTCGCGGCTCATGGAGAACCACACGCGGGTGACGCCGAGGAGGAAGGTGAGCATCACGGTGAGGATGGACAGCACCGCGAACACGGAAATGATGGTGGCAATGACCGGCAGGCCGACGCCGGTGAACGCGGAGGCGAATCCGGCCTTCGGATCGATGTCCTTGTAGTTCTGCATGCCGGTGAGGACCAGCGTGGCCGCCACGTAGAGCAGCATGGCGATGATGAGCGAGAGGATGATCGCCTTCGGCATGTGCTTCTTGCCGTCGGTGGCTTCCTCCGCCGCCGTACTCATGGCGTCGTAGCCGAAGACAGCGAAGAACACGGTGGCCGAACCAGCCAGCACCGGGCCGAAGCCGCTTGGCATGAACGGGTTGTAATTGTTCGTGTCGATATAGAAGATGCCCAGGCCAATGATGAACAGGATCAGGACAACCTTGATGGCCACCGCCACCAGCTCAAACCGGCCGAACGCCCGGGTGCCGCGCGACAGGATCCAGGTCACGATGAGGCAGACGACGATTGCCGGGATGTTGACGATTCCGCCCTTGCCTTCGTCCGGGGTGGATGTCATCCAGACGGGCATGTGGACGCCGATGCCGGAGAGGAACGCATCAAAGTAGCCGGAAATACCAATGGCCACGACGGCCACAATCGCAATGTACTCAAGGAGGAGGTCCCAGCCGATGAACCAGCCGATCACTTCACCAAGGGCCACATAGCCGTAGGTGTAGGCCGAGCCCGCCCGCGGAATCATGCCGGCAAATTCCGCGTAGGACAATGCGGCGGCCGCAGAGGCCAGGCCAGCAATCAGGAAGGAAAAGAGCACCGCCGGCCCCACGCCCGGCTCGCTTTCGCTGCCGTGGGCTACGAGGCCCGCCAGGGAAAAGATTCCGACGCCGATGATGCCGCCGACGCCGATGGCCGTCAACTGCCACAGACCCAGGCTTTTCATCAACCCGCTGTGTTTATTTTCTTCTTCGATGTCGTCAATCGGCTTACGCCGCATGATCGACTGGGCTAAATCTTTTGTACTCATCAGGGACTCCTGCTTCGATGTGGACCCATCAATCCGCCCTGTGATGGGGGTAACTCAGTCTGTTTAGTATGCAAGCCCAATTGCATTAGATAAAGTGAATTCTCCTAATTAATATTCATTAGATTTAGCGAAGGAACAGCGATGCTCGACGTCCGGCGGTTGAGGCTGCTTCGTGAACTCAAGATCCGTGGAACCCTGGCCGAGGTGGCAGACGCCCTCCAGTACAGTCCCTCGTCGGTTTCGCAGCAGCTGGCCCTGCTGGAGAAGGAGGCCGGGGTGCAGCTGCTGCGCAAGACCGGGCGCCGGGTCCAGCTGACACCGCAAGCCGAAGTCCTGGTGGCGCACACTGCCCACCTGCTTGAAACGCTGGAACAGGCCGAGGCCGATCTGGCGGCCAGCCTGACCACCGTTTCCGGAACTGTCCGGATAGCTGTCTTCCAGTCCGCCGCCCTTGCACTGATGCCGGGCATGCTGACCCGGATGGCGGCAACTTATCCTGAAGTCAGGATCGAGATGGTCCAGCGGGAGCCGGAAACGGCGTTGCACGAAACATGGGCCCGGGACTTTGACCTGGTCATCGCCGAGCAGTACCCCGGCCACGCCGCCCCGCGCTACGCGGAACTGGACCGCCTCCGGCTGACCGGGGACGCCATCCGGCTGGCCGTACCCGGAACGGACAAGGGCCTGCCGGCCGTCCGCTCGCTCGAAGACACCGCGGACCTTGCCTGGGTGATGGAACCCCGGGGTGCGGCGTCCCGGCACTGGGCTGAACAGGCCTGCCGCAGCGCGGGTTTCGAGCCTGACGTCCGGTACGAAACGGCGGACCTTCAGGCGCAGATCCGGCTGATCGAGTCCGGCAACGCCGTGGGCCTGATGCCCGACCTTGTCTGGACCGGCAGGGAAACGTCGGCCCAGCTGCTGCTGCTGCCAGGCAACCCGCACCGCACCGTCTTCACGTCCGTGCGGAGGTCCAGCGCCAAGCGGCCCGCCATCCTCGCCGCCCGCGAGGTGCTGGCCGTAACAGCCGACTCGATTGCCCCCGCCGGTCCGGTCCCGCCGGAGGCCAAGTCCGCGTGATCTCCGGGGAAATCAGTTTCGCATGGACCCTGCAGTGGCGGCCGGAAGTTCCCTACGTCACAGCGCGGAAGGGCACCGGGCGTTAGACTGGGCACGTTATGAATCGCACAATGTTTAAGTCCAAAATCCACCGGGCCACTGTCACGCATGCCGATCTGCACTACGTGGGGTCCGTCACCGTTGACCTGGACCTGCTGGAGGCTGCGGACATTCTTCCCGGAGAACTCGTGGCGATCGTTGACGTCACCAACGGCGCCCGGCTGGAGACGTACACCATCGCCGGAGAGCGCGGTTCCGGGGTTATCGGCATCAACGGCGCGGCTGCGCACCTGATGCACGAGAATGACATCGTCATCCTGATCACCTATGCAGAGATGACCACCGAAGAGGCCAAGGCCTACACGCCCAAGGTGGTCCATGTGGACAAGGACAACAAGATTGTCCAGATCGGCAACGACCCCGCTGAGGGGCACACCCGCGGCCTCATGCGGCCGCCGTTTGCCCTCAACAACTCCGCCCTGAACTAGGCAGCCTCCGCCTGAACAGCCTCCGTCCGGATACCGAGATCCTGCCCACACTCCGGCCGCAGGCTGAATAAATCTGATTAGGCTGGGAGGGTGAACGCCAAACCCCGCCCGCCCGGCCTGCCAGGGAAACCGCCAGGGACGTCCGGGTGCTAGGCGTTCTCGCGGGCTTCTTCGTGGTGTGGTCCATCATCCTGGTGGGCATGTTCGTGGGCCGCCGGGAGGTGCTGGGAGAAAACGCCCGCTCCGTGCTCAGCGCGCTGACTTTCTTTGTGGCGAGCCCGGCGCTCCTGTTCGAGACCCTCAGCAAGGCCAAGCTCCACGATGTCTTTGCCGCTCCCCTGCTGGTGACCGCCGCCGGCGCGATGGTCACGGCCGCAGTCTTCTTCGTGATCGTCCGGTTCCTGCTGAAACGGACCGTTCCCGAATCGCTGATGTCCTCCATGAGCGCGTCCCTGGCGAACTCCGCAAACCTGGGTATTCCCATTGCCGTATATGTCCTCGGCGACGCAAGCTACGTGGCGCCGCTGCTGATCTTCCAGCTGGCCTTCTTTACCCCGCTCTTCCTGATGGCCCTGGACGCCACCACCAGCTCACACCGCACCACTCCAGCCGGTTTTGCCCTCATGATCCTCAAGAACCCGATGATCGTGGGCTCCGCACTGGGCCTGGTGGTGGCGGGAACGGGACGGCGGGTGCCGGAGCTGGTCATGCAGCCCATCCACCTGATCGGCGGGGCGGCCATCCCCGCCATGCTGATCGCCTTCGGCATGAGCCTGAACGGATCCCGGCCGCTGCAGGCAGCTACCGGCCGCCGCATCGACGTGCTTCTGGCCAGCGCATTCAAACTCGTCATCCACCCCGCCATCGCCTATCTGGTGGCGCGGCTGATCGGCATGGAGGGGCAGGCCCTCTTTGCCGTCGTCGTGACGTCCGCGCTGCCCACCGCGCAGAACGTTTTCGTCGCGGCCAGCCGTTACCGGACAGGAATCACCGTCGCCAAGGACACCGTCCTGATCACCACGGTGGTGGCCGTGCCGGCCATGATCTGCGTGGCCCTGCTCCTCACCTAGGCCTCCACTCCGGCCAACACCCTAGTTCTTCTGGTGCTGGTCCAGGATCCGCGCGCAGCGGATGAAACCCAGGTGGGAGTAGGCCTGTGGATGGTTGCCCAGATGGGTTTCGGTGCCGGGATCGTATTCTTCGGGCAGCAGTCCGGTGGGGCCGAACAGGTTGACCAGCTGGTCGAACAGGTCCCAGGCCTCCTCGATCCGGCCCACCGCGACGTAGGCCTCGATGAGCCACGTGGTGCAGATGTGGAAGCCGCCCTCCAAACCCGGCAGGCCGTCGTCGTACCTGTACCGGAAAACGGTGGGTCCCACCCGAAGCTCCCGTTCCACTGCGGTGACGGTGTCCAGGAACCGCTGGTCATTCACATCCAGCAGGCCGGACAGGCCGATATGCAGCACGGCGGCGTCGAGGTCGGGGCTGTCGTACGCAACGGTGTAGGACGACGCGCCGTCATCCCAGCCTTCGCGGAGGACTTCCTCGCGGATGGTTGCGGCGGTGGGCGCCCAGTCGGGTTCCGGCGCCCTGCCGTGCCTGGCCGCGGTGCGCAGCGCCCGGTCCAGGGTCACCCAGCACATCACTTTCGTGTAGACGTGGTGCCGGGGGGCGCGGCGCGCTTCCCAGATCCCGTGATCGGCCTCGTGCCAGCGGGCCATGACGGCGGAGGCCATTTGGACCATCAGCTCCCAGTGCGAATCCTCCAGCGTGCCCTCGCGCTCACTCACTGCGCTGATCAGTTCCGCGATGGGCCCGAACACGTCCAGCTGCACCTGGTGGTCCGCGGCGTTGCCGATCCTGACGGGGCGTGATCCCGCGTATCCGGGGAGGCTTTCGATGATGGCCTCGGTGGACAGCGGAGCCCCCGTGACCGAGTAGAGCGGGTGCAGCCATTCCGGTCCGGGTGCGTTGTCCAGGATCCGGCCCAGCCAGCGCAGGAACCCATGCGCTTCCGTGGTGGAGCCCAGGTCCACGAGCGCATTGACGGTCATGGATCCGTCCCGCAGCCAGCAGTAGCGGTAGTCCCAGTTCCGGGTGCCGCCGATTCCCTCCGGCAGTGAGGTGGTGGGGGCGGCCAGGACGGCGCCGGTGGGTTCGTGCACCAGCGCGCGGAGCACCAGGGCGGATCGTCGCACCAGCGACGGCTTGACGCCCGGGAGGTCCAGGTCCTGGACCCATCGCCGGGAGTGATGGGCGACGGCGGCGCGGCGCTCAGTTTCGCCGCCCACCCCGGTGTGGGTGGGCTCGGTATCGCCGCAGCGCAGGTTGAGCACCACGGGGCCGTTCCGCAGGTTGACGTCCGCGGTGGCGGTGGCATGGCGGCCGTCCGAGGTGATGGAAAAACTGACGCCGGGAGCCAGCAGGATGATGGGATCGGAGGTGCCCACCACGTGCAGTTCCTCGCCCCGCGCCTCCATGCTGAATGGGGCGTTGGCGTAGTCGGGCCGGGGTGCGAAGACGATCCGGGCCGCGCCGCTGCCGGACAGCACGCGGACCAGGCTGGTGATCCCGTCCGGGGCCGGCTCAAGGTAGTCGGTCACGGTGACGTCAGCCCAGCGGGTCTCCACGATCATGGTGCTGTCCACATAGCGCTGGCCCAGGACCTGGGATGCCTTGACCGGTTCCACCGAGAAGTGGCCCGCGGCGTCGCCGCCCAGGATATGGGCGAACAGGGACCCCGAGTCCGGCAGCGGGTGGCTCATCCAGCAGACTTTGGCTTCGGGCGTGATCAGCGCCGTGGAAGAGCCGTTGCCGATCATCGAGTGGCGCTCCAGGCCAACGGCGTCCTCCCCGAAAAGCCAGGCACGCCGCAGTTCGAACAGGATGGCCAGGACCCGCGCGAAGGATTCGGGGTCCCGGAGGCGGTGGGCGGCCGCGGTGGGTCCCTCCCCCACTTTGATGCCCATATCCGGGCCGCGCAGGGTGGCCATGGCCAGTTCGTCGCTTGAGGCGTCGCCGGCATAGAGGGCGGCGCTTACGCCCAGGCGGGCGCGCAGGTGCTCCAGCGCATCGGCCTTGGACGGTTCCACCACGGATAGGTCCAGCACGGAGCCGTCCACAATGTAGAACAGGCCATGGGCGCGGGCCACTTCTTCGGCCTTCTCCAGCACCTTGGCAACAATCGCGGGCGAGGCCGGCCGGGTGTGTACGGACACCGCCACCGGCTTGCGCTCGATGCTGATCCCCTTGTACGCGCCGATCGTTTCCACGAGGGCCTGGCTGGCCCGCTGCAGCACCGACTCGGTGGCCAGGGACAGGCCGTGGGCGAAGCCCATGTCGAATTCGGCGCCGTGGGAGCCAACCAGGTGAACCTCCGCCGGAAGCCTGGAAACTGCCGCCAGGTCCCGCAGCGACCTGCCGGAGATGACGGCCGCGTGGGTGTTGGGCAGGGCGGCAAGGGCCCGGAGTGCGATCGCGGCGCTGCCCAGCGGCAGGGTTTCGGTGGAGATCCCCTCCGCGTCGCAAAGCGTGCCGCCGTAGTTGCAGGCCACGAGCAGCCCGGGAGCGCGGGCAAGGATCTTGAGTTCAGCGAGCAGGTTTGGCGTGAGTCCGTCGTCGGCTGCATCGGACTGAACAAAGGCACGGAGCAGGCCGAGCGGCAGGGAGCGTGTCAGGAGGGCGGAATCGGCCACGGACTGGTTGAGCGGAGTAGGCACAGGCGACGTCCTTCGGATAATCCCCAATGATGAGAAAAGTCCGGCGAGGGACATACCCCCAGTCTCCGATGCCGTCGTTACACCAGAATATCCCTGTCATTGCAGGAATGTAACGTATGCGCGGCCCGGGTTTGCCGAGGCTCCGTGCACCCATTTTCCGAGCCGGCGACGGGCCCCTAAGCCCGCGCCCGTTTCAGCACAACCACAGTGGCGTCATCCGAAACGTCGCGGCCCGACGCCAGCTCCAGGACGGCGTCGCAGGCAGCCTGCGCGCTGGCGGGCCCGGAGACGGTGCCGGCCACGACGGCCGTGAGAACCTCGACGTCGGGGTAGACGTCCAGCAGGCCATCGCTGACAACAGCCAGGCAATCGCCGGGCTCCAGCGAAACCTGATGCGCATCCCACTCCTGGTCCGGCCACGCCCCCACCGGCGGCCCGCCAGTGAGCAGCCGTGAGCAGCTTCCGTCTGCCTTGATGTGCAGCGCCAGGCCGTGGCCGGCGTCCAGGTACTGCAGGATGCCGGTGGCCGCGTCGAGCCTGGCGTGGAAGAGCGTGACGAAGGACGCGGACTGTTCGAGGTCGGCTTCCAGGATCCTGCCAGCCGAGTTGAAGGCCTCACTGAGCGGCCTCCGGTGGGCCACGGAACGCATGACGGCGCGGACTGTGGCGGCAATCAGCGCGGCGCCCATGCCTTTGCCCATCGCATCGGCCAGCGTCAGTTGCAGCCCGCCGTCGCTGGGATACCAATCGAAAAAGTCGCCGCCCACATTGCGGGAGGGCCGGAAGGATCCGGCGATGTCGAACCCGTCGAGGGACAACCCCTCCGCCGGCAGGAGGCTGCGCTGGACTTCGACGGCGCGGCGCAATTCGTCCTGGGCTGCGGCCTCGTGGACGGCACTGGCGCGCGGCCTGCGGAACAGGGCGGTGATCCGGGACCCGAGCTCGCGGGGGCTGAAAGGCTTGGTGAGGTAGTCGTCCGCGCCGGTGTCGAGCCCGGTAAGGCGGTCCAGTTCCTCGCCGCGGGCTGTGATCATCAGGATGTAGGCATCGGAAAACTTGCGCAGTTCGCGGCAGACCTGAACGCCGTCGATGTCCGGCAGGTTGAGGTCCAGCGTCACCAGTTCGGCGCCCTCGCGCTGCATCAGCTCGACTCCGGCCCGCCCGGTTGATACGGCGGCCACCTGGAAGCCCTGCTTGGTCAGAATGTGGACCAGCAGGCCGCGGATGTCGTCATCGTCCTCAATGACCAGGGCACGGCGTACGTCCGGCTCATGAGTCATGCCCTTATTAGACTCTGTGCAGGCTGGTGTTGTCACATCGGCCTCAGCCGACTCTTCCTGTCACACGGGTGCCGCGCCGCTTCACGGTCCGGTGCCGCGACGGCACCGGACCGCAACTGCCGGATTTAGCGCGCCAGGAACGTCACCATGGTGAAGCCCCCGGGCGCTACCGTCACGCGCCCCGATCGCGTGCCGGCGTCGTTCTTCGCGCCTGCGACCGGCTGACCGGAAGAATCATACTGGCGCTGGACCATGGTGCATCCGTCCGGAATGTCCACCTCCTTCACGGTTGTGGACCTGCCGCGCTCACATAGAGGGTGGAATCGCCGCCGGCCCCGGAAACCGACACCGTGGAGATCTGCGGCTGCAGGAGCAGTGCGTCCAGCGCAACATTTCCATTGGTGGTGCCGACGACGGCGGTCAGCCCGGCGGACAGCGCGCGCTTGAGGGAGTAGGGGAAGAGGATGCCCGGGGAATCCGTGATGCCCTGCTCCCCTGCCCCGCCGTTTTCCGTGGTGCCCAGCGGCCCCTTGGCGGACGTCCAGGCGCTGCTGCCGGACGGGCCCCCGATTCACGATGGGGTAGATGTTATGGGGCTGGTCGGAGGCCGGGAGCGGAATGTCCAGGGAGGCCCCGGCCTTCAGGTCCACGTAGGCGCCGCCGGAGAGGTTTGCCTCACCGGTCCAGGCGGAGGACGGCCTGACCACGGTTCCCTCGCCGGTGATGGTGCCCGCCGGCGCCGCGGCGACGTAGCGGCGGCGCTAGTCCACCCGGGTGCGGATGGCGCCGACCTCGGATTCAGGCTTTGCCGCCCCGCCTGCAGGTTGCGACACGGCGTCCTCCCGGGCATGGGCGGGAAGGTGCGAGTGGCGGTATTCCTCGGGGCGGATCACACCCGCCGCGCGGTCCTCGGATTCCAGCACCCTCGCGTAGGGCAGCGCCAGCCAGAGCGCCAGCACGATGCCGATGACGCCGCCGGCAAGCTTGCCGATAATGAGGGCAAAGACCATGTTCGGCTGGAAATTGGCACTGAACGCCAAGTGGTCGCCGAAAGTAAACGCCGCACACACTGCAAAGGCGATGGTCAGCACCTTGTCCCGCGGCGGCATCAGCGTGATGATACGGAAGAGAGCCAAGATATTGGCGGCGCCCGCGAGCAGGCCAGTCGCCCCTTCTTCGCTAAAACCGAGCTTCCCACCGGCCTTTTCCAGCGGTTTGGCAAGCCAGGTACGGATGGCATAGACCATGGGGAAGGCTCCTGCCAGCATCACTCCGATATAGCCGGCGACCTCAAGTGCGCGGAACTGGTCATCGGCGTCGGCAATAAAGGGCGCGAGCGGCCAGGGCCCGAAGACGTCGAACACGTGGGTGAAGTACTGCACCACGGACAGCGCCAGGGCCAACTTGATCAGGACGTCCAGAAGCCGGCCGAAGTAGATGAAACCGGTGACCATGATCCGGGAAGCGAACCGCAGCCCGAGCGCCAGCAGGATCACGAAGACCGTCAGAGGCAACAGGTTGAGCAGGATCTCGCCCAAAGGCAGGTCGAAGGGCATCGTCGAGGCGGAGCTGGTGGAGACGTCCTCCCGCAGCGGGGTATGGGCGGCATGGAGCAGCAACGTGATGATGAAGACGGCAAACGGGATCGCCAGCAGGCCCGCCATCACGCCGAGGGCCATGTACTTGTGGTCACGCTTTTGGAGCATCGCCAGGCCCACCGGGATGGAGAAGATGATCGTGGAGCCGGCGGTGAAACTAACCGCGAAAGCCATGATCCAGGCGCTGTGGCTGCCAGCAGTCTCGTGGGCAAGGTGGTAGCCGCCCATATCGCCGGCGATCAGCGTGGTTGCCGCCAACGAAGGGTCGGCGTGCAGCAAGGAGTACAGCGGTGCCACATAGCGGGCAACCAGGTCGCTGAGGATCGGGATGAAGCACATGATGCCCGCCACGGGCAGGAAGATGGGCCCGATCGAGTAGATGCCGTCTTTGAACTCCTTCCCGAAACCCTTGTCGTCATTGAAGATGGCACTGACCGCCCCGACGAGCAGGAACGCCATCATGATGTAGATGATTACTTGGCCGATGATTTCCATGGTTGGTCCGGTTCCGATTCGTTGATCAGGCCAGCAGGGCGCGGGTGTGGTCGTTGAGGAAGACGCCGTGGGGATCGAATTCCCGGCGCACGGCCACGAACTCCTCATACCCCGGGTACAGCGCGGCGACCCGTTCGCGGGTCAGGAAGTGGATCTTGCCCCAGTGGGCCCGGGCATCGAAATCCTGGAGCATCTCGTCGACATCGCGCAGGTAGGGCCAGTAGTTGGTGCCGGGGGCACCGGAGACGGAGAGCACGGTGGTGTTCCTGCCCTGGAAGGGGGAAAGGTAACCCTCTTCCGCTTTCACCCACCGCACTTCGATGGGGTACTTCTGGTCCGCGTGGCGGGTACGGATCAGGTCCTGCAGGGCCTCCACAGCCTCCCGGCCGCGCTCCATGGGCACATAGTATTCCAGCTCGTGGAACGGGATCATGAAGCCGCCGGCGTAAATGCGGTAGGCCCTGTCCCGCCGGGCCCCTTCAGCACTGGAAAGATCGGTGCTTTCGTCGAGCTCAACGGCGTTGTAGCGCTTGGTGTAGCTGCGGTTGATCATGGATTCTCCCGCGGGAGTGGGCAGTTCATACAGCCCGGCTGATTCCTCGCCCTGGCACCAGAGGAAGGAATAGTGGCGGTTGCTGGCAATATCAGTATCCCAACTCGCCACCGTTTCACTCCACGTGGGGTACGTGATCTGCTCAGCCAAGTGGTAGCGCGGAGAGACCGCCAGCTCCACTTCCAGCAGGATTCCGAGCGTGCCCAGGGCCACCTGCGCGGCCTTAAGTTCGCGCAGGTCGTGTTCACCGATTTCCACAATCTCGCCGTGGCCGTTAATCAGCCGCGCCCAGCGCAGGGCGGAGGAGAAACTGCCCAGTTCGACGCCGGAGCCATGGGTACCGGTGGACAGTGCCCCGGCGATGGCCTGCTTATCGATGTCGCCCTGGTTGGTCAGGGAGAGCCCGGCATTCCAGAGCGGTTCGCCGAAGTCGCTGATGGCAGTGCCGGCCCGCGCCCGCGCCCGCAGTCGCTCGGAGTCGGTTCCGGTGATCCCCGAAATAGCGGCCAGGTCCAGCAGGATCCCGCCGGTCTGCACCAGCGGGGTGAAGGAATGCCCGGCACCAACGGCGCGAACGGGCAGGCCGGCCTTGATGGCATAGCGGACCACCTCGAGCACTTCCTCGTCGGTGCGGGGGCGGACGGTGTAGGCGGGCGTGGCTGACTGGTTGCCGCCCCAGTTGCTCCATTGGCGGTGGATTTCGTGCGGAACGGCGGGGAACACGGTGGTCAGGGTCTTGGTGGGCATGGCGGGTCCTTGGTTTGTCAACGAAAGCTGCGGTGTGCGAAATGCACAAGAAAAGGCGCGGGCGTCGAGCGCCTAGGCGCCGTGGTTGGTCATGACGTGCTTGGTCCGGCTGAAATCGTCCAGGGCGTAGAGCGAGAGATCACGGCCGTAACCCGAACCCTTGAAGCCGCCCCACGGCACCTCGTTGGCGAGTACCAGGTGCGAGTTGACCCAGACAGTGCCGAAATCCAGCTTCCGGGGAATCGCAGTGCTGCGTTTAGCGTCGTTTGTCCACACGGACGCGGCCAGGCCGTACTCGGTCTCGTTGGCCCGGCGGACGGCTTCTTCATCGGTCGCAAAGGTCTCCACCGTAACCACGGGCCCAAATATCTCGTTGCGAGTGGCCTCGGAGCCCTCGCGGGCATTGGTCAACACGGTGGGAGCGATAAAGTATCCGGGTCCCGGCAGCGGACCGCCGCCCACCGCCGCCTGGAGTCCTTCATCGGCGGCGCGTTCCAGGAAACCCTTCACTCGCTCGAAGTGGGCTTCAGACACCATCGGCCCGATCTCGACGTCGGCACCGGCACCAGGCTCGCCGACCACCAAGGTGCCGACTTCGCGGACGAGCTCTTCGGTCAGGGCCTCGGCGACGCTTTCGTGCACCAGAATCCGGCAGGCCGCGCCGCATTCCTGGCCGGAATTCCAGAAGCCGGCAGTCCGGATCCCCCGGGCAACCTCGGCGAGGTCCGCATCGGCGAACACCAGGACCGGGGCTTTGCCGCCAAGCTCAAGATGCACCCTCTTGCGCGAGGGTGCAGCCGCGGCGGCGACGGCGGAGCCGCTGCCAACGCTGCCGGTCAGCGCCACGAGTGCGATGTCGGGGTGGGCGGACAGCCGGGACCCCACAGGATCCCCATAACCCGTGACGATGTTGACAACGCCGGCCGGAACGATATCCGCGATGAGTTCGGCCAGCTTCAAAGTGGTCAACGGTGTTTGTTCCGAGGGCTTGAGCACCACGGTGTTGCCGGCGGCCAGGATGGGAGCGAGCTTCCAAGCCGCCATCAGGAGCGGATAATTCCACGGCGTGATGACACCGACGACGCCGAGGGGCTCGCGCAGGATGACGGAAGTATGCCCTGCGGCGTAGTCACCTGCGGCAAGGGAAGTCGTTGCCCTGCAGGCCCCCGCCATGAAACGGAAGCTGTCGACAGCGCTGCTGACATCGTCCTGTGCCACCGCCGGGGGCTTTCCGGTGTTGAGGGACTCCAGCCGCATAAGGTCCCCGGAGTTCGCCGCCAGGCGGTCCGCGACCAGGTGCAGCATTTCGGAGCGCTCGCGCGGTGTCATGGCCCCCCACGCAGGCTGCGCCGCCCGGGCGGCGGCCACGGCGCTGTCCACGTCGTCAGCGGTCCCGGCCGCCACCGCGGTAATGGCCTCTCCGGTAGCGGGGTTGACGACGTCGATGCTGCCGCCGCTGCCGCGGATAAAGCTGCCGTTGATGAAGTGGCCGGCGGGAGCCAGCGCATCATCGCGGTGGCCTGCCCTGCCGGCGCGGCGGACTTGGGGGAGGGTATGGGAAATTATCTGCGTCATCGCGGACTCCGGATTTCTCGGGTGCGTTGTTGCGACCGACGCTCAGACTGTGCGCCGCATCACATTCGGGGAAGATAATTCAATTGAAATTTAGTTTTAAATGTTTGACAAGAGTGCGAGAGGAAATTTCTATCGCGGGGCGGTCAGCCGTTCTTCAGGACTCCCACATGCCAAGGGATTCGTCCCGGCACTGTGGAAGACACCGGCACGTAGTCCTCGAACAGGGCCGCGAGCGCCGACGGGTCAGCGGCACTCAGGAGCGTCCCGGTGGAGTGCCGGGCGGTATTGGACGTGACCACACGCCCGCCATCGTTCACCATGACCACGGCGCGGTCCCTGGTGGCCACAGATTTCAAGAAAATCGACGCTAATACTGGCAGGAAAAGGTCCGCCCCCAGCGCACTCGGGCTCCCGTGCGCGGTCTGGAAGGGAACGGCCAGAGTCACGATGTTAAGGTCCGTGCCGCCGCTGTCGATGTAGGGCCCCATGGCCAGGGAGCGCCCGGTAGTGGTTGGCAGTCGGAACCAGCTCATCGCCGAATAGTCGTAGTAGCGGATGGAATCCGGGTTGAAAACGTGGGCAGCGAATTCGGGCTCACCGCCTTGCCCCAGGCGCCACCATTCCAGCCACGATGCAGCGTCGTGAAGGACATCTTGGCCGAAGGCTATTCCGGCGCCGTCCACCAATCCCTCGTGGCGGGCCATGATGGCCTGCAGTTGAGGACGTAGCGGCTCGAAATCGGCCTTTGCGGGGCGCCGATCCGGTGCAGCGTCGGCGACGCGCAGGATATCCGGAAGCAGGTTATTGAGGTCCGCAAAAACTGCATCCAGGCGCGCCCCGATGAGCTCGGCCGTCGCGCGGATGACCCGGGAGAGCTGTTCCGAGCTCATGCTTCCTCCGGCTTGGTAGTGGTTGCCAGTTCGAGGAAGAAGTCCAGCAACGTTTCAGATTCGCGCTCGAAGTGCGCGGCGGAGAGCCGGTCGGCCGCCTCCTCGTCGCGTCGTTCGATGGCGTCGAGTATTGCGTCGTGCTCTTCGCTGGCCGTCTTGATGGATGCCGTGGAGGCCCCGGCAATCCACATCAGGGCCGCCAGCTCGCTGTGGACCTGGATAGTGGCGTTCGTCAGCCGGCGCGACTGGGCTGCCACGCCCAAACTGATATGGAAACGACTGTCGGTTCGGCGCAGCTCCTCTGCTGTTGAGGCGCGTGCGAAACGGCTTGCAAGTTCGCGGGAACGCCGTAGATCCTGCTCGTCCGCTCGCAGTGCCGCCCGTCGGCCCACCCCCGCCGCTACTGTGGCGGCGAGATCGCCCAGGTCACGCAGATCCTCCGGGCTGCGGCGCTTGAATTCGGATACCAGCTGCTCCGGAGTTGCCAGCGCCTTTCCGCTAATGAAGCTGCCGCCGCCGCGCCCGCGGCGGGTTTCGACCAGGCCCTTCAACCGCATCTCGGCGAGGGACTGGCGCAACGTAATGGAGGATACGCCAAGCTGTTCGGCCAGGATATTTTCCGGTGGTAGCCTATCGCCGTCGTTGAGCAGGCCCACCGCAATAGCGCTCTCGAGCTGCCGCGAAATCCGGTCCGACAAGCCGGCGCCCGTGGCATCGACCCCGCGCAGCTGGGCGATCATGTCAATGGTCCCGACGTGGACCGCCGTGTCGACATCCGGGCTGTGTGCACTCACGCGGCAACATTAGCACCGCTCCGGTTTGCCGGACCGGGCATGCGTCAGGCGCGGACCAGCCCCGCAGCGCTGGCGAGGAGTTCCACGGACCGCAGGCGGGCCTCGGTTCCGTTGCTCTGGTGGGCCACGATCAGCTCGTCCGCGTCAGCGTGGGCGGCGAACCCATCAAGGTAGTCCATCACCACATCCGGGGTCCCGATCGCCGAGTATTTCATCATCTGGGCTACGTGCTGGCCCTGCGGCGAGTCGAGGATCATGTCCGCCTCGTCGTCGGTGAACGCCCTGCCGTTGCCAAAGAACAGGGACACGCGGGCGCGCTTGGTGGCCTGGAACATCTCCTGGGCCTCGGAGGCGGAATCGGCCGCAATCACGTTGACGCCTGCAATCACGTGCGGGGCATCCAGCTGGGCCGAAGGCTTGAATTCCCGGCGGTAGATGGCCACCGCGTCCTGCAGGGCATTGGGAGCGAAATGCGAGGCGAAGGCGTACGGCAGTCCAAGCTGCGCTGCGAGCCGGGCCCCGAAAAGCGAGGACCCCAGAATGTACAGCGGCACGTTGGTGCCCTTGCCCGGCGTCGCCTCAACGCCCTGGATGCGGGTGGGGCCGGTGAGGTAGCCCTGCAGTTCCAGGACATCCTGCGGGAAACTGTCCGCGGACATCGGATCGCGGCGGAGTGCCCGCATGGTGTTCTGGTCGCTGCCGGGCGCACGGCCCAGGCCGAGGTCGATGCGGCCCGGATGCAGCGTCTCCAGCGTGCCGAACTGCTCGGCGATGGTCAGCGGGGAGTGGTTGGGCAGCATCACGCCGCCGGCGCCCAGCCTGATGGTGCTGGTGTTGGCCGCGATGTGGGCGATCAGCACGCTCGTCGCCGACGAAGCGATGGAGGACATGTTGTGGTGCTCCGCATACCAGACCCGGCGGTAGCCCAGCTCTTCCGCCCGCTGCGCCATGGCCACGCTGCCGGCGAAGCTCTCGGCCGCCGTCTGGCCCTTAGCGATGGTGGCCAGGTCAAGGATGGAAAGCGGAACAGTCACGGAGGAGCCGGCCTTTCGTAGCGGAGCGTTGCGGTCACCGTTCCGGTTGCGGAACAGGCACACTGGCGACAACGACGGCGGCGCCCGGGTTATTTCTCGATGTCGCCGTGGCGCCGGACACGCGGGTGCGGGGCAGCTGTTTCCGGCGACCCCGCTCCTTTTAGCTCGCTTGTGCTATGTCGTGACCGTGAGCGTAGATGGCTATTCGCAGGCGTAGTTGTAGTCCAGGCCGCCGGAAACATACTGCGTCACTTGCACTGTGCTGCCCGGCGTAAGCCCCGCCAACGAACAATTGGACTGGGCGCCCTTCAAAGTTCGCGCACCGGCAAGCCAGCTGGGAAGCCCCGCCAGATTGCTGGTGGAGGGGACCGTCCCCGCAATCCTGCCCCACTGGTAGCCGGTGGAATAGATTCCGACGTCGGCGCCGATGCTTTCGAAGTAGGCGGTCATTCCTTCCAGGTCGGCCCGGTTGGCTTCGGTATCGGCTTGCCAGCTGTTTTCCGCCTCCACATCCAGCCACCAGAAGTAGTCCTCCGGGCCGTCAACGCCGCGGAGCACGGCGTCGTCGTATGCTTTCGCGTAGCCGTACACGTAGGCGCAGGCCTTGTCGTTCTGGCCCTGGCACTTCCCGTAGGGATTGTCCACAACGGCGCCCATGTAGAAGTTGGATTTGGGCCACCAGGACCCGGCCAGCCCGGGGTTGGCGGTGTTCACGTAGAGGGCGACGCGCGGCTGGCTGGTGACCTGGTCTTCCACAATCGTCGAATCGGCCCAGTCAAGCTGGTCCCCGAGGCAGGGGTTCGTGGTGTTCGCGAGTCCGTTGTTGACGCCCACGATCGCGAAAGCCAGCCCCTCGGGCAGAGTCTTTCCGCATTGCGGCCACGAGACATCGATGCCCACGCGATCGGACGTACGCGGCGGTCCCGCTGTCGCCGGACTGCCACCCATCAGGGCCAGGGCAAGTGCCGAGGCAACGGACAGAACCATCTTCAGCAGTGATGTGGCCATGCCAAAGCTTACTGCGCACCCCGGCCCCGCAGGAATACTCAGCAGGCTTAGCGGGTTGGCGCCCTTAAGAGCCGACCCGAACGGGCCGGCCGGACAGGAGCAACATCATGGCAAACATTCTGATGGTGGTATCCGCCGCCGATTCCCTCACCATGCGGGACGGCACCCAGCACCCCACGGGCTACTGGGCGGAGGAGCTGGTGGTATCGCACCAGACACTGCGCGACGCAGGCCACACGGTGCACATTGCAACCCCCGCCGGCGCCAAGCCCACTGTGGATGAGGTGAGCCTCGCCGCAGAGTCTGCCGGCGGCCAGGACCGGGCCGACAGCTTCCGCGAGTACCTCGCCAAGATCGACGCCGAACTTTCCGCTCCGCTGGTGCTCGCCGACGTCGACCCCTCCGGGTACGACGCCGTGGTGATGCCGGGCGGCCACGGCCCCATGGCGGACCTCTACAAGGACGCCGCCCTGGGCCGCATCCTGGCTGAGGCAGACCGGGCCGGCAAGGTCATCGCGCCGTTCTGCCACGGTCCCGCAGGCCTCCTCAGCGCCGTTGACGACGACGGGAAGTTTGCGTTCGCGGGCCGTCGCCTCACCGTCTTCTCCGACGACGAGGAACTCAACGGCGGCACCGGACCCAACACCCCGTGGTTCGTGGAGGAAGTGCTGAAGGAAAAGGGGGCGATCGTGGAGAACGGCGCCGCCTGGAGCTCCAACGTGGTCCGCGACCGGAACCTGATCACCGGCCAGAATCCGCAGTCCAGCGAGGACGTGGCAAAGGAAGTCACCAAGGCCCTCGGAGAGTAGGCCTGCCTCCCCCGACGGCCGCGGCGGCCGGGCAGCTTCGTTCCGGCCGCCGCAGCCCTTGGAAGTGTTTCCGTGACGCCGGCGGACGCCGGATTAACCCCGGTTACCCCCTGTATCGCCGGGTTTCACAGTGCTTTGACCGGTTTTTCACGCTGCCGGATAGTTGCTGGCACAAGCACGAAATCCGCACACTTCCAAGGGGAAACCATGGCCCGATTTTCACTCAAACCCGGCGTCACCGCAGCGCTGGCAGCCACCACTTTGCTGGGGCTTGCGGCCTGCTCAGACCCCGGCGCCGCAGCGGCCCCGGCGTCCGGTCCGGCGACGTCCGCCACAGGCGTCAAGCAGTTCAACCTCTCCCCCGAGCAGAACCGGGGGGCAGCCGCCGTTGACCCGGCAGCCGCGGCTTTGGTGCCGGAAGCCATCAAGAAGGACGGCAAGCTCACGGTGGCCGTCAGCCCCTTCGCAGCGCCGTTGGCCGTCTACGCCACGGACAACAAGACTCCGGTGGGCAACGAGGTGGATATCGCCATCGCACTGGCCCAGACGCTGGGCCTGGAAGCTGACATCGTTCCCACGGCCTGGGCGGACTGGCCCCTGGGCGTCGAGTCCGGCAAGTACGAGGCCGTGCTGTCCAATGTCACGGTGACCGAGGAGCGGAAGCTCAAGTTCGATTTCGCCAGCTACCGCGATGACAAACTCGGCTTCTACGCGAAGAGCGACAGCTCCATCAGCAAGGTGGAGTCCGCTCCGGATGTTGCCGGCAAGCGCGTGATTGTGGGTTCGGGGACCAACCAGGAGTCCATCCTGCTGCGCTGGGATGAGGAGAACAAGAAGAACGGCCTGCCGGCTGTGGAGTTCCAGTATTACGACGACGACTCGGCCTCCTCGCTCGCCCTCCAGTCCGGACGCGCGGACCTGACGTTCGGACCGAACGCGACGGCGGCCTTCAAAGCGGCGTCCGACGCCAAGACCAAGCTGGTGGGCCTGGTGGACGGCGGCTGGCCGCTGAAGGCCAGCATCGCGGCCACCACCAAGAAGGGCAACGGCTTTGCCGCTGCTGCCCAGGCCGGCCTGAACCACCTGATCGAAGACGGCAGCTATGCCAAAATCCTGGACCGCTGGGGCCTGAGCGCGGAGGCCGTCCAGAAGTCCGAACTCAACCCGGCGGGACTGCCGAAGAAGTAGTCCGGCTTGCGACAAGGACGTGCAGGGTGGCCGGCGGCTGCCCTGCACTTCGCCGTGGCGCTCCCGGGCGCCACGGCGTACGCTCGTGACATGACCCCGCAAGAGCTCGCCAACCTGGCGCACCTGCGCCGGGCGCGGGACCTGATCGACAGGGACTTCGCCCGGGCCTTGGACGTACCCACCATGGCGCGCCAGGCCCTGATGTCGCCGGCGCATTTCTCGCGGCAGTTCCGGGCCGCCTACGGCGAGACTCCCTACAGCTACCTGATGACCCGCCGGATCGAGAGGGCCATGGCATTGCTCCGCGGCGGCATGAGCGTGACCGATGCCTGCATGGCCGTGGGTTGTACCTCGCTGGGCTCCTTCAGCTCGCGCTTCACGGAACTCGTAGGAGAGCCGCCCAGCGCGTACCGGCTCCGGGAGCACGGCGCGGTGAAAGCGATGCCGGGCTGCGTGGCCAGGCTTGCCACGCGGCCCAGCCGGCGGCGCTCCGGTGCCGGGGGCGTCCGCCAAGTGAGCAGTATTCGAGAAGCGGCGCTGACGCCCGCCGAATAACTTGGTGGCATGAACATTTCACTCCAGTACTGCAACATCACCGTCGACAACACCGAAAAGGCCCTTGCCTTCTACCGCGATGCCCTCGGCCTCGAATTGCGCAACGACGTGGCCTCCGGGGGATTCCACTGGATCACCCTCGGCAGCGCCGCCCAGCCGGGCTTGGAAATCGTGCTCTCCGAACCGCATGCCGGCCGCTCCCCGGAAGACGGGGACATGATGCAGGAGCTCCTCACCAAGGGAGTCCTGCCAATGCTCGTGTTCCGCACCGACGATCTCGACGCAACCTTCGAGAAAGTCCGCGCATCCGGCGCCGAGGTCATGCAGGAGCCCATCGATCAGCCTTGGGGGCCGCGTGACTGCGCCTTCCGCGACCCCGCCGGCAACATGGTCCGGATCGCCCAGGCCCCGAAGGACTGACTAGAGGTACTGCTGCCACATGGTCAGCTGCAGCTTTACCGTATCCGCGGCGGACTCCCGGTCAGGATCTCCCACTTCCGTGCCGGACACGTCGTCGCCCATCAGCTCAGACCCTCGCTTCCGAAGGCGCAGCCCCGATTGCGGCCTCCACACGTTCCGGCGTTGCCAGCCCCAGGTTCTCCCGCAGCGTGCTGCCGGCATATTCGGTGGGGTAGACGCCGCGTTCCTGCAGGGCGGGCACCAGGTGGTTGACGATGTCGTCCAGGCCGGTCGGGATCAGCCACGGCGAGATGTTGAAGCCGTCCACGGCGCCGGTGCGGGCGTATACCACCAGCCGGTCGGCCACCTCGGAGTATGAGCCGTTGAAGGTGGCGTCCACGCGGCTGGTCTTGGCGGAGACGAACTGGCGGATGGACAGTCCTTTCTCCTTGGCTTCGGCCCGCCACTGGTCGGCCAGCTGCCGCGCCTTGGCCCCGTGGAAGCCGCTTCCGCGGGTCTCGGAGGTTTCCTCCACCACGGGATCAATCTCCGGCAGCGGGCCGTCCGGATCGTATTCACCCAGTTCGCGTCCCCAGAACTGTTCCAGGTAGGCGATGGCCTGCTGCGGGCCGATCTGGAGGCTGCGGACCCAGGCCTTCTTGGCCCGGGCTTCTTCCGGCGTCGCGGCAAGGATGAACTCGCTGGCCGGCATGATCTTGACGTCGTTCGCCCCGCGTCCTGCGTTCAGCGTCCGTTCCACGATGTCGCGCCGGAAGTCCAGGGCGTCGTCGAGCTTGGGGTGGGCGGAGAAAATGACGTCGGCCTGCCGGGCGGCGAAGTTCCGGCCTTCCGGGGAGTCCCCGGCCTGGAACAAAACGGGCCGGTACTGGGCGCTGCGGGGCAGGCGCGGTGTCACGTCCACGGTGTAGTGCTGCCCTTCGTGGACCACCCGTCGCCACTGCCCGTCGGACGGGTCATGCGAATCCCAGATCCGCTTGGCGGTCTCCACGAACGCCTCAGCGTGCGTGTAGCGGTCAGCGTGCTCCAGGTACCCGCCGCGGCGGAAATTGGCACCGGTCCAGGCGTTGTCTGTGGTGACGATGTTCCACGCCGCGCGTCCACCGGAGAGCAGATCCAGCGAGGACAGCCGGTGCGCCAGGTCAGCCGGATCGTTGTAGGTGGTGTTCTGGGTGGCAACGAGTCCAATGTTGTAGGTCACCGCGGCCAGGGCTGCGAGCATGGCCTGGGCATCGGGGCGTCCGGCGACATCCAGTTCATGCGGGCGGCCAAGGTGCTCACGGAGCCGGAGCCCCTCGCCCAGGAAGAAGGCGGCAAACAGTCCCCGTTCCGCTGTCTGGGCGATGCGGCGGAACGATTCGAAGTCGGTCTGCGAGCCGGATTCGGCGGCCTTCCAGATGGTTCCCGAGTTGACGCCCTGGAAGAAGATGCCGAACTGGAGCTTCACGCTCGGCTGGTATTTAGCACGGCTGTGCTGTGTCATGGTTTTCCCCTAGTTTCCGACGGCGGTTGCGGCGTAGCGGCTGGCTGGACGTTCGAGGCCCAGCAGGTCCCTGAAGGTCCCGTCCTGCGACACCTGGGCGAGCACTCCCCTGCGCCGGAGTTCCGGGAGTACCAGCCGGGACAGTTCCTGGAAGTCGACGTCGAACCTGGCCGGATGCAGCCGGACCCCGTCTGCCACCTCCAGTACTTCAGTCAGCAGGTCTGCCAGTTCGGCGGCAGATCCGGCGAAGCGTGCCCGCTGAGCACCGGCAGCCTCGCCCCCCGTGTCCTCCCCTGAGGCGGACGATTCTCCTCCAAGCCGCTGGGCAGCCGTCTGGCCGCGGGCGTCCAGTACGACGTCGAGCTCCACCACGACGGCGGGCGATCCGCCGCCCAGCCGCTCCCGCACCTCGCGGACCTCGTCCGCGAGGAGTTCCACAGTGGGGGCGGACACCAGGACGGCATCCACCGCGGCGGGCTCAACCAGGCCGTCGCCCACGAGGGCTGCGGGTACGAACACCGGCAGCTGCCCCTGCAGGGGACGGGGGATGATGGACGGTCCCTTGACCGAGTAACCGGGGCCGTCGAAGTCCACGTAGTGCAGCCTCCCGGCGTCGAGGTAACGGCCGCTGGCGACGTCGCGGATCACGGCGTCGTCCTCCCAGGAGTCCCACAGCCTGCGGCTGACCTCGATGGAGGCGGCGGCCTCCCGGGCAAGGCCGTCGCCCGTGACATGCGTGCGTCCGACGGCAGCGGCCGCAGCGCGGTCGTCGGCCGCTGTTGCAATCCAGCCGGCGCGGCCGCCGCTGACATAGTCCAGGCTGGCCAGCTGGGTGGCGGCGTGGAAGGGCTCGGTATATGCCGTGTCAACCTCCGGGATCAGCGCTATCCGCCGGGTCAGCGGTCCGGCGAAGGCGGCGCGCTGCAGCGCGTTGAGCCTCCCCTCCTCCGGGGCATCCCGGAAGGTCACGGCGTGGAAACCGGCCGATTCGGCGGCCAGCACAGCGGCTGCGAGCGCAGGGGCGGCTCCTGCCGTGTCTCCTCCGGTGGCGCCGTCAAGTTCCAGCGCCAGGAAGCCCCAGCCTCCGGGGGTGTTGTTTGCGTTGCTCATCGTTCGTCCTGACGTTCGGTGGGGGTCTTCTCGCCGGCTTCCACGGCTACCGGCAGCCGGTTCTCGGCCGGGGGCAGCGGGCACGTGGCCAGGTCCGTGTAGGCGCACGGCAGGTTCACGGACCGGTTGAAGTCCAGGCTGACCCTGCCGTCAGGGCCGGGCGCCGCGACGGTCAGCGAGCGGTTGGCCGCGTAGGTGGTCTTGCCGGACGTTTCATCCGTGAACAGCACCGACAGGCTGCCCGGCGCGTGGCCGTTGAACGCCGTCAGCGTCAGGTCCAGCCCGCCCAGCCGGAACCTGACCTGGCCGGGCGCCTCGTATACGTGCTGGATGCCCTCGACGGCGGCCCCCACCGTGGTGGCACGCGGCTCGTCGAACGGGACGAACGTTCCTTCCACGGCAAATGCCGGGTCCGGCGCGTATGCCGGCGTGCCCTGGTACTCACGGAGCAGCCGATAATCCGGGTGGCGCGGCCGGACAATGTATTCGCCGCCGCGTTTGGCCAGTTCGACGACGGTGTCCCCCGCCGCGAGGTTGACCCCGCCGCGTTCCGCGATGGGTCCAAACAGCACGGTGGTGCCGCCGCCGTTGTTCAGTTCCCTGCCGTCCTGCTGCAGGGTCTCGCCCTCCGCCAAAACCAGGCGGACGGCGTCGTCCTCCACGCTCCAGGTGCCGGGAACGCCGTCGAGCCGCGCGGGCTCAGCGCCCAGCCAGTGCAGATGCGTGACCGCGAGGAAGCCATGGGGATCGGCGCGGTGCCGCTCATGGGCAGCGTGCCACTCGGCCCAGTCCGCGGCGAACGCGGTTTCAGTGTGCGTAGACGTGGGCATGATCGCTCCTGTAGTTCTCGTGGTCGGCCGTGACGGCAGCGGCGGCGTCCGGTTCGGTGGCTCCGGCAGACTCCGGACGGCCGCCGAAAGGATCCCCCGATTCCCACAGCGTGGTGGGGGCGGCCGCCCGGACCTTGGGGATGACCTCCAGGGCGAACCACTCCAGAATGTCGAGCTGCTGTTCGAAGGGCAGGGTGGTGGGCAGCGAGATGGACTGGAGGTCGTGGCCGTAAACCTCCTGGTAGCGAAGGATCTTGTCCACCACCTGCTCCGGACTGCCCACCAGGACAGGCCCTTCCGCGACAGCGTGGTGGATGTCCCGGAACGGGGAGTTGTTTCCGGGTACGTCACGGCCCGCGGTCAGTGCCTCGTACACGGGGCCGAACTGGCGCTTGGCTTCCTGCGTGGTCTTGGCAATGAACACTCCGCCGGCGCCGCTGCCCGATCCCAGGTACTGGTGCCGCGGATCATGCCCGTGCCGTTCATATTCCTCGCGGTAATGATCGATCAGCACCTGGTAGTTTTCCCGCGGCTGGATGGCGTTGGCGGTGAACAGCGGATCGCCCCACCGGGCCGCGAGCGCGGCGGACGTCAGGGTGGTGGCTGAACCGTGCCAGACGCGGGGTGCACCGGCGAACGGCCGTGGCGTGGTGGTGGTTGGTTCTGTCAGCGCGCTGCGGAATCTTCCGGACCATGTGACGTTCTCCTCGCGCCACAGCCGGCGGAGGAGCACGTATTTTTCCGCCAGGAGGTCCCACTGGTCCTCGAGGTCCAGTCCGAACAGGGGGTACTGCAGCACTTCGTTGCCCTTACCGAGCACCAGTTCCAGCCGACCCCGGCTCAGCTGGTCGATCGTGGCGTAATCCTCCGCGACGCGTACCGGGTCAAGGACGGAGAGGACGGTCACCCCGCTCTGCAGCCGGATCCGGCTGGTAACAGCGGCGATCGCGGCCAGCACGGTGGTGGGCGACGACGAGATGAACTCCCCGGCGTGCCGCTCCCCCACCGAGAAGCTGTCGTAGCCCAGCTCTTCCGCACGCTGCGCGGTCCGGACCACCTGGTTGAGCCGGTCAGCCGTGGAGACGATCGCCCCCGTGACCGGGTTTTTCAGGTGAGGGATGATGTCGAGGACCTGGAACTTCATTTGGCAGTCCCGAAGTTGGCCTCGGTGACGGTCTTGGATTCCGGCAGGGCTTCCTCGGACAGTCCCCAGCGTTCCAGGACCTTGCCGTAGGAGCCGTCCTTGATGGCGGAGTTCAGCGCCTCCGTGATGACCGGGGCCAGCCCGTTGCCTTTGAGCGACGTGGCAGCCACCAGGGTCTCGGACGGCCAGCCGGCATTGACCTTGCCCACGATCTTCAGGTCGTCCCGGGTGTTCTCGCGGTACGCCGTGGACGGGTAGGGCGCGATGTTCAGGTCCGTGCGCCCGGAAGACAGCGCCAGGATGGTGTCGGCGTCGGAGGAGTAGTACTGCAGCACCGCCGGCGCCTTGCCCTTGCCCTCCAGTTCCTTGTTCCACGCCAGCAGGATCTTCTCCTGGTTGGTTCCGGAGCCCACGGACACTTTCAGGCCGGAGATGTCGTCCGCGCCCTTGATGTCATAGCTGGAGCTCTTCTTGGCCTCGAAACCCATGTACGCGGCACGGTAGCTGGCGAAGTCGAACAGCTTCACGCGGGCGGCGTTGATGCCCACGTTGGAGAACACGGCCTCAAAGTCGCCGGACTGGGTCTTCAGCGGCCAGTTCTCCCAGGAGGTGACCTGGACGTCGAGCTCGAGTCCCAGTTTGTCCGCCACTAGCTGGGCAATGTCCAGCTCGGAGCCGATGGGGGTCTTGTCGTCCGTGGCGTGGAAGGACAGCGGGATGGAACCGGCAGTGGTGGCAACGGTCAGTTTTCCGTCCTTGCCGATCAGCTCGGGGACCTTGGCGGCGAGCGCCGCGTCCTTCTCCGCCCGGATGCGCTGCTGGTCCGGTGAGGTGTTGTAGACGACGCCGTTGCGTGCCGCCGTCGTCCCTGGCTTGCCGGACGAATCCGACGCCGCGGCGCCGGGATCGGCGCAGCCGCTCAGCGCCAGGGTGCCGGACAGAGTCCCGAGAAGGACGACGGCCGGCAGGGAGCGCACTCGTGCCTTGCCTGTCATTGAAGCAACCCGGAGCCGGTTGTTGGTCGATGCCATGGAGGTTTCCTTAGATATTGAAAGCGGGTTCGATCACCTTGGAGAAGAAACTCCGGGTGCGTTCTTCCTGCGGTTTGGTGAAGATGTCCTGGGGGGCGCCCTGTTCCACGATTTGCCCCTGGTCCATGAAGACCACGGTGTCTGCCACATCGCGGGCAAACCCCATTTCGTGGGTGACGATGATGAGCGTGGTCCCGGAGGTGGCAAGTTCGCGGATGACGTCCAGAACCTCGTTGACGAGTTCCGGGTCCAGCGCCGAGGTGGGCTCGTCGAAGAGGAGGATCTTGGGGTCCAGTGCCAGGGCCCGGGCGATTGCCACGCGCTGCTGCTGGCCGCCGGACAGCTGGCGCGGGTAGGCATCGGCGCGGTCCTTCAGCCCTACCCGATCCAGCAGCTCCAGTCCGCGGGTCCGGGCTTCGGCCTTGGTCAGCCGCGGTTTGCCGGAGCGCGGTGCGACGACGGGGGCCTCGGTCACGTTCTCCAGTGCCGTGAGGTGCGGGAAGAGGTTGAAGTTCTGGAACACCATGCCGATTTCGGTACGCTGCTTGAGGATGTCCTTCTCGCGCAGTTCATGGAGCCGCTTTCCGCGGACCTCGTAGCCCACCAGTTCGCCGTCGATGGCAATGAAGCCGCCGTCCACCTTTTCCAGGTGGTTGATGGTGCGCAGCAGGGTGGACTTGCCCGACCCGGACGGCCCCACGATGACGGCGACGCCGCCCGGTTCAACGGTCAGGGTGATGCCTTTGAGGACTTCCGTGGTCCCGAAGGATTTCCGGACCTTGGTGATTTCCACCAGTCCGCGCGTTGCTGCGGGTGCTGCGACGGCCGTGCTCATCGGGTGCTCCTTGCTCGGTTGTCGGTAACGGCAGCGTGGGTGGCGAAGAACCTGCGGGCCTTCTGGAGCGGCGTCAACGGGAGGGTCCGCACTGCCCCCTTCGAATAGTGCCGCTCGATGTAGTACTGGAAAACGCTCAGGACGGAGGTGATCACCACGTACCAGAGGGTGGCCACCAGCAGCAGGGGAAGAACCTGCTGGGTGCGGTTGTAGATGACCTGGACGGTGTAGAACAGCTCCGAGTACGCGAGGACGTAAACGATCGAGGTGCCCTTGACCAAGCCGATGATCTCGTTGAAGGCGGTGGGCAGGATGGCCCGCATTGCCTGCGGCAGGACGATCCGGGTGGAGCGCCGCCAGGCCGGGATGCCGAGGGCGGCCGCTGCTTCCAGCTGTCCCTGGTCCACCGAGAGGATGCCGCCGCGGATGATCTCCGCCGAGTAGGCCGCCTGGTTCAGGGTCAGGCCAAGGACTGCTGCGGCGAACTGGCTGATCAGCGTGGTGGTCTGGACTTCGAAGAAGCGGACGTCCGTGAAGGGAATTCCCAGGCTGATTTTCTCGTAGAGGTAGCCAAGGTTGTACCAGAGGAGCATCTGCACCAGGAGCGGAGTGGATCGGAAGATCCAGGAGAAGGTCCAGGACACCGAGACCAGCAGCGGGGAAGCGGAGAGGCGCATCAGGGCAAGGATGAAGCCCAGGATGAACCCGAGCGCACCGGAGATGGCGGTCAGCTTGAGGGTTTCCACCAGCCCGTTGACCACGGACTGCGCGGTGAACCACTGGGCCACCACGCCCCATTCCCAGCGCGGGTTGGTGGCCAGTGACCACACCACTGCGGCAACGCCGAGTGCCACCACTGCGGTGCCCACCCAGCGCCACGGGTGGCGGGACGGGACCAGCCGGTAGTCCGCGTAGTCGTTGGCGGGCCGGCGCGCTTCGGGCACCTGGGAGCCGCCCGACTCACCGGACTGGCCGGAATTGGGAACACTTGCGTCGGTTCCGGCGGACGCCGGCCCAGCTGCGGACTGCGCTGCCCGGGTTGCTGTTGAACTCATGCGCCACCTCGCTTCTCGTCATCTTGGGTTGGTTTGTCAGGTTCGGATTGGTGCAAATCTAGGGAGGCCGGAAACCCGGATCAAGGCGGCGTGTTGCATGGGTTCACAGAGGTTCTCACGGCGTCATGAGTCGTTTTCTTGCGCGGATTTACGCGGCATTACGCGCCGTGAACGGCCGTGACCCGGGCGTCGACCGGGGCAAGGCCTGTTGCCTAGCATGAGGCGAAAAGCCCCGGTCCCTGACCATCCCGCCTGAACAGGAGTCCAGCCGTGCCAGCGAACATCCCTTCCGTGGCCTTTGTGGGCGGCGGTCCCCGGACGGCCGGCATCCTGGAACGCCTCGCGGCCAACCGGCCGGAGCTCTTTTCCGGTCCGCTGGCCATCCAGGTCATCGAGCCCCACACTCCCGGCTCCGGCAGGATCTGGCGCTACGACCAGCATCCGGGGCTCCTGCTCAACTCCGCAGCGGCTGACATCACCATGTTCACGGACGCCTCCGTTGCCTGCGAGGGCCCCGCCGCCGACGGCCCCGGGCTCGCCGCATGGGCTGCCGGAGTGCTGGACCGCACCATCACTGACGTCCCGCCGCTTCCGGCGGAGCTCCGGCGCCAACTGCACGCCCTGGACGGCACCTCGTTTCCCACCCGACAGCTGCAGAGCGCCTACCTGGAGTGGTTCTTCCGCCGGGCGGTGTCCGCGCTGGGCACGGACGTCACAGTTACTGTGCACCGGGACACCGCTGTCCGGATCGATTCCGACAGCGACAACGGCACCGGCGGGTACCGCGTGAGGCTTGCCGGTGGCGCCACGGTGGACGCCGACGTCGTGGTTTCCGCCCTGGGCCACACTGATTCGCTGCCTGACGAGGCGTCCGCCCGCTTTGCCGGCTTTGCCGCCAGGCACGGCGGCTACCACGCGGCCCCCAGCTACACCACCGACGTCGACTACTCAGCGCTGGCCCCCGGCCAGGACGTGATCGTCTCGGGCATGGGGCTGGCCTTCGTTGACCTGGTGGTCCTGCTGACAGAAGGCCGGGGCGGCCGGTTCCAGGAAACGCCAGACGGCGGCCTGGCGTATGTTCCGTCCGGCGGGGAACCGCGTCTCTGGGCGGGTTCGCGGCGCGGGGTCCCCTACCACTCCAAGATTTCCTCCACCCTCCGCGGCGAAGTGCCCGGCGCCCCCCGTTTCTTCACCACCGCTGCCGTTCAGGACTTACTGGCTCAGCACGGGGAGCTGGACTTCCGGACCCACCTCTGGCCGTTGATCGCCAAGGACGCCGGGTACGGCTACTTCCGCGAGCTCTTCACGGGCTACCCGGAACGCGTGAACATCGGCTGGGACGAATTTTCGGACCGGTTCGGCGCACTGGACTGGTACAGCGCCGAACGCCAACGGCTGGTGCTCGAGTCGGTTCCGGACACGGAGTTCCATCTGGACTTCGAGCAGCTGGACCATCCGTTTGCCGGGCGTGACTTCGCCGGGCACGACGACGTGCAGCGCGCCGTGGCGGCCTACATCGAGCACGACCTCCGGCTGCGGACCAGCCCGGACCACTCGGAGACGCTTGCCCTGTTCACCGCACTGCTCAAGGTGTACATGGAGCTCGGGCGGCTCGTCCCGGCCGAACGACTCAATGCGCGGTCGCAGCAGGCGGTTCATGGCTGGTGGCACGGTTTCTTCAGCTTCGTGGATTCCGGCCCGCCGCCGCAGCGCCTCCGGGAACTGCTGGCACTCCACCGGGCAGGGCTGCTGCAGTTCCTCGGCCCCGGGCTGGAAATCGCCCTCGACGAGGCGTCCGGGCAGTTCGTCGCTGCGTCCGCCCAGGGCAGGATGCAGGTGCGGGCCGCGGCCTTGATCGAGGCACGGCTGCCTGCGCCAGCGGTGGCCGGCTCGGCGAATCCGCTGCTGCGGCATCTGCACAGCTCCGGGCTGGGCAGCGAGCAGGCGGTCCTCACGGCTGTTGGCCTCCACGCAACGGGGCGCCTGCTGGTCTCCCCGGCCAGCGAACTCGTCAGCCCGGTGGGGGAACCAAACCGCAGGCTGTTCGCCGTCGGCCCGCACACCTCCGGCTGGGGCGCCGGCGCCTTCGCCCGCCCCGGGACGAACGCCGCACCGTTCCGGGAGAACGATGCGCTGGCACGGCGGGTCCTTCGCGTGCTGGCTGAGGACCAACACGACGGAGTAGAACCCGGACACGGCGATCGTGAAGGCCGTGACGCTGAAGAGACGGCTGTAGCGGCCGTGTCGGGAAAGGCCCAACCATGGAACAACTAACCGTCCCGCCGTCGTCGTTGCAGGCGGGGGCCCCGTTGGAGGTGTCAGCGCTGAACGTGCTGAACCTGCCGATGCATGACGCGCGGGTCCGGCCGCTGCTGGACGAGCTCGCAGAGGAGTACGACACCCGGTATGGCGATTTGTTCGGCCGTAAGGCCGCCGCCGAGGAACTCAACCGCTACCCTGCGGCGGAATTCGCCGCGCCGGGAGGAGCGCTGCTGATCGTCCAGGAGAACGGAGAATCCGTGGCGGGAGGGGCGTTCCGGCGCCACGGGCCTGAGACAGCCGAGTTCAAACGGATCTGGACGCACTCGGCCCACCGCCGTCGCGGGCTGGCACGGTTCGTGCTCACTGAGCTTGAGGCCCTGGCAGTCCGCTGCGGCTATAGCCAGGTGTACCTGACCACCGGTCCGCGGCAGCCCGAAGCGAAGCACCTCTACCTGAACTCCGGGTACGAGCCACTGTTCGATGTGGCGGCCGATCCCGAAACCATCAAGTTCCTGGCATTCAGCAAAGATCTGGGCACCCGCGGCTAAGCTATCGGCATGGCCATCAAATCCACTGCAGATAAAGTCGCCACCATCCAGAAGGGATACACCCTGGACGGCGCCACCATCGAGCTGGGGGCCGCAATCGTCGACGGCGAACTCCACAAGGACGCCCCCGTCCGGCTGCCCCTGGCCATGATGAACCGGCACGGGCTGGTGGCCGGAGCAACAGGCACAGGCAAGACCGTCACGCTCCACATGATGGCGGAACAGCTGTCCACAGCCGGGGTGCCGGTGTTCCTCGCCGACATCAAGGGAGACCTTTCCGGGCTGGCCACCGCCGCCACAGGCAGCGAGAAACTGAAAACGCGCACGGACAGTATCGGCCAGGCCTGGGCGGGCAAGACTTTTCCCGTGGAGTTCCTGGCCCTCGGCGGCGACGGCAACGGCATTCCTGTCCGGGCCACCATCACGTCCTTCGGTCCCATCCTGCTTTCGCGGATCATGGAGCTCAACGACACCCAGGAATCCAGCCTGCAGCTCGTTTTCCACTTTGCGGACAAGAACAACCTGGAACTGATCGACCTCAAGGACCTCAGGGCGGTCATCCAGTTCCTCACGTCGGACGAGGGCAAGGACGAGCTCGCGGCGCTGGGCGGCCTCTCCAAGGCGACAGCCGGTGTCATCCTCCGCGAACTGGTGACCCTTGAGGCCCAGGGCATGGAAGCTTTCTTCGGCGAGCCCGAGTTCGACACCGCCGAACTGCTGCGCACCGCCCCTGACGGCCGCGGCGTCATCACCTGCCTGGAACTGCCCACGCTGCAGACCAAGCCCATGGTGTTCTCCACCTTCCTCATGTGGCTGCTCGCAGACCTGTTCGAGGACCTGCCGGAGGCCGGGGATCTGGACAAGCCCAAACTGGTCTTCTTCCTCGACGAGGCCCACCTGCTCTTCAACGACGCTTCCAAGGCATTCCTGGAGGCGATCACCACCACTGTCCGGCTCATCCGTTCCAAGGGCGTGGGCATCTTCTTTGTCACCCAAACCCCCAAGGACGTGCCGGCCGATGTCCTGGGCCAGCTGGCAAACCGCATCCAGCACGCCCTGCGTGCGTTCACCCCGGAAGATGCCAAGGCCCTGAAAGCCACCGTGTCCACGTTCCCGGTAAGCGACTACGACCTCGAGGAAACGCTGACCTCGGCCGGAATCGGTGAAGCCGTCATCACGGTGATGAATGAAAAGGGCGCCCCCACCCCGGTGGCATTGACCCGCCTCCGTGCCCCGGAATCAGTGATGGGCCCCAGCACGGAGGACCTCGTCAAGAGCACCGTGGCCGGTTCCGCGCTGCTCGTAAAATACGGCACGGCCGTGGACAACGTCTCCGCTTACGAGAAGATCTCAGGAAAGAGCGCCGCCCCCACCGGAGCGGCGGCGCCCGGGCAGCCTCCAACTCCGAACCCGGACATTTTTGTGCCCAATAGTCCCGTTCCCGGAAGCCCCGTTCCTGAAACCCTGGACCAGGCCTCAGTGGACGCCGATGCCCGGCGCATCGAGGAGGAAATCCTGGGCCGCCCCAGCAGCAGGCCGGCCCCGGTCCCCGAACGGCCACGCAGCGGCGAACGCACAGCGCCGCAGGCCCGGAAGGAATCAGGCGGAAGCATGGCTGACGATCTCGCCGGAGCCTTGGGCGGCGCGCTGGGCGGCGGCCTCAAAAGCATGGCCCGCTCGCTCGGAACCCAACTGGGCCGGGAGCTGTTGCGGGGCGTCTTCGGCACGTCCTCCCGGCGCCGCCGATAGAGCCGCCGCTAGCGCCCCGGCGGGGCTGGCAAGGGTGCCGGCCGGCCGCCGTCGGACTGTCTGACAGCCACCGGGCGGCGTCATGCTTGAGGTCGCCCGCACCTGCTTTCACGCGCCTTGCAGGTAACGTAAGGTGCGTGCAGATGAGTCAAGCGTTGGTGAGGATCGCGGCCGGATGGCTGCTGGGCCTGATGCTTGCCATCGCCGGAGCCATCGTCGCGGTCAACCTGGTGAACGCCTCGGTGGCGAGTCCCGAGCAGCCGGTACGGGAATATCTGGACGCTTTGCAGAAGGGCGAGGGCGAGAAGGCGCTGGGCCTCCTGCGCGCCTCCGTCCCGGAGAGCGACGCCGCCATGCTGGACGGAACGGCCCTGCAAACGGCGGCTTCCCGGGTGACGAACGTGAAGTTCGGCGAGACCCAGGAACGCTCCGGGAACCAGGTCATGGTTCCGATGGACTACACCATTGACGGCAGCCGGCTCAGCACCGAGTTCCTGCTGGAGCGGACCGGGACCGAATGGCTCTTCTTCAACAAGTGGGCGTTCGTGCCGGCCAAGCTTCCCGTCCTGGAAGTCACAGTGGTCAACTCCAACCAGGCCACCCTCAACGGTGTTCCGGTGAACATGCCCAACGGCCGCAATTCCTTCGCCGTCTTCTATCCAGGGGAGTACGAGGCCAGCCTGAACGGCGAATACTTCTCTGCCCCGCCCACCCGTGCCACGGTGTCCGGACGTGACGTCCCCACCGCCCCGCTGAGCCTCCTGACCGAAGCCACCCCCGCCCTGAAGGACGCCGTGGGCGCCAAGGTCAAGGAATTCCTGGATACCTGCGCCGCGGAAGCCGTGAAGGAGCAGAAACTCCAGCCCGACTGCCCGTTCTACCACGCCACGTTCAACCGGGTGACGCCGGGAACCATCGACTGGAGCATCAGCGAGTACCCGAAGGTTTCCATCGAGCCCTTCGGCGGCCGTTGGGTGGTGGCACCGCTGGACGGGAAGGCCCGGTTGAAGGCGCAGCAAACCGACCTGTTCACCGGCATCGTGGGCGACCTGGACGTGGAGCACGACTTCAGCTTTACCACCCGCCTGGACGTTGACGGCGACACCGTCAGGGTCACCCCGCTCCTCAGCTACTAGGCCGGCCCCGGCTGGGCGGCGGCCAATAGCCCGCAGACGGCAGAAGGCTGCGGCGCGTGACGCGTGGTCACGGGCCGCAGCCTTCTGTGGTGCTTTTGGGGAGGATCTCAGTCCATGCCGCGGAGGTCCAGGACCAGCTCAGTGTCGCCGTCGGCCTGCAGCAACACCGGGATGCCCCAGTCCTGCTGGTACAGGTGGCAGGCAGCGTGGTCGGGGATCTCGCCGTCGGCCGTTTCGGGTCCGTCGCAAGCTGCGGCGCGCGCCGTAATGTGCAGCACGCCGTCGGGAACGTCGGCGGAGAGCTGCAGCGTCCGCTGCAGGCCCACCGAAGTTCCGCCGCCTGCCACCAGCAACTCGGGCGGCGTGGAGGAGATCTTCAACTGCGTGGGGTCCCCCCATCGGTCATCGAGCTTCTGCCCGGTGGGTGCCGTGAAGCGAACGGTCAGCTCCAATGTGCCGGGTGCGACCGGACTCTTGGGCCGGTGCGTCTGCACGGCGCCCTCGTCCACCTGCTGGGCTTCCTTGGGGATGGGCACGTAGATCAGCTGGTGCTTGTTGGCTTCCACCACCACCAGCAGCGGCTCGGAACCGACGGTGTGCGTGTGGTCCACAATCACGTCGGAGGGCTCGGACAGGCCGCGGGCGAGCGTGGACACGGTCCCGGTGGCGGGGTCGTAGCGGCGCACCGCACCGTTGTAGGTGTCCGCGATGGCAACAGATTCGTCCGGCAGAACAGTGACGCCGAGCGGGTGCTGCAGCCTTGCCTCCCCGGCCGGGCCGTCACGGAACCCGAAGTCGAAAAGGCCCTTGCCGACGGCGGACTCCACGGTGACCGTACCGTCGTCGTCGATTACCAGTTTGCGGAGCGCGGAGGTCTCCGAGTCAGCCACCCAGATGTTGCCGTCAGCGTCCTCGGCCAGGCCGGACGACTGGGCGAACCAGGCCTCGTGCGCGGCACCGTCCAGGAGCCCTTCCAAGCCGTTACCGGCAAGGATGGACACGGCACCGGAGATCGGGTCAAAGCTGAAGATCTGGTGGACGCCGGCCATGGCCACCACCACGGCGTCGAGCTTGGCGGACCAGACAACGTCCCACGGCGAGCTCAGGGCAACGTCCAGGGGATGGTCACTGAGGCGTCCGGTGAAGCCGGCCGCGTCCTCGTCCACCCGCGCCGGCCCTGTCTCGAGCAGGCGCTGCACGCCGTTGCCCACGAGCGTGGTGACGGTTCCGTCCGCAAGGGACAGCCCGCGGAGGCGGTGGTTGACGGAGTCGGCAATTACGACGTCGTAGCCCGTCTTCGCTGCCACGTCTTCCGGCAGGAGGACCAGGCCCTGCGGTTCGTTGAACTGTGCGGCGGGTTTGACCGAGTCGACGTCGGCGCCGGGGCCGTCGGCGTGTCCCTTGGTCCCGGAGCCGTAGGTGCGCAGCACCGTGTGGAAGTCCGTGTCCAGCTGCACCAGGCGGTGGTGGCCGGTGTCCGTGACGAGCCAGGAGCCCGCGCCGCGAGCGGCGCCTTCGGACGTTCCGCCGGCTGAGGTGCCCCGGCCAGCCGGGAGGAAAAGGGCCTTGCCCGGGAAACGCAAGGTGCCCGACGTCGGCTCCGGCGCCACGTACGGGCCGTTGCCGCGGTGCAAGGTGCCCTTTGCCTCGTGCTGGGCGATGAGTTCCGGGATCAGCACGGACAGACCGTCCGCGTGGCCTTCACCAGACAGGTGCGCCACGATGTAGCCCTCGGGGTCGATGACCACCAGGGTGGGCCAGGCGCGGGCGGTGTAGGCCTTCCAGGTCTCCAGCTCGGGGTCGTCCAGGACCGGGTGGTGGATCTCGTAGCGCTCCACGGCGGCGGCGAGGGCAACGGGGTCGGCCTCGTGCTCGAACTTCGGAGAGTGCACGCCCACCGTCACCAGGACGTCGGAGTACTTCTCTTCCAGCGGGCGCAGCTCATCGAGAACGTGCAGGCAGTTGATGCAGCAGAAGGTCCAGAAATCCAGGAGCACGATCTTGCCACGCAGGGATTCCAGGTCCAGGGACTTCCCGCCCGTGTTGAGCCAGTTACGGCCCACCAGTTCAGAGGCGCGGACCCGGTGGTGGGTCCGTACGGTTTCGCTCATCAGCGTCCTTCCAGCTTTGAATTGCGTTCAGCCAGCTTGGCGTCGCGTTCAGCCAACTTGGCAAACATATCGTTGTAAGCAGTGAGATCGGCGTCGTTATTCCTGTCCGCTGCCCGGTCGGTCCGTTTGGACTCCCGCGCATCCGAACGGGACCACATCACGGCGACGCCGATTGCCACCAGCAGCGTGGGTACTTCGCCGATGCCCCAGGCCACCGCGCCGCCCATCTGCTGGTCGAGCAGCGCGGAGGGTCCCCAGGTCCGGCCCAGGTTGCCGAAGTAGTCCGCGGCCAGCAGCCCTGTGCCTCCCATGATCGCTACACCGAAGAAAGCGTGGAAGCCCATGGTGGCCAGGAGCAGCAGCAGCCGCATCGGGTAGGGTGCGCGGCGGGGCAGCGGGTCCGTTCCGATCATGGTCAGGACGAAGATGTAGCCGGTGAGGGCGAAGTGCAGGTTCATGAGTTCGTGGCCCACGTGGTCCCGCATGGCGTAGCCGAACGCGTCCGAGTAGTAGAACAGCACGATTGAACCGGCGAAGTTGGCCGCGGCGAAGAGCGGGTGCGTGACCAGCTGGGAGAACTTCGAGTGCACGAACAGCAGCAGCCATTCGCGCAGGCCCCGCGAGCCGTCGGCGCGTGCAGGCAGGGCGCGCAGCGCGAGCGTTACGGGGGCGCCGAGCACCAAGAAGATCGGAGCCACCATGGTGAGCGCCATGTGATCCACCATGTGCGCGGAAAACAGCACGCGCCCGTAGACCGACGGCGGACCGGAGGTGACGTAGGTGAGGACCACCAGTCCGATCACCCAGTTGACACTGCGGAACCAGGACCACTTGTCGCCCCGGCGCAGGACCTTGGCCACGCCGAGGAAGTACGACACCAGGCCGACCGCTGCTACGGCAATCCAGAGCCAGTCCAGGCGCCATTCGGTGAGCCAGCGTTCCGGGGTCAGCTCAGGCGGCAGTTCGTAGCCGGAGAGGATGAAGGCCGGGGAGGCGTCAGGAGCGAAGGTGGTGGGTTGTGGCGGGGCGGAACGGCCAAGGGCGACGGCGATTCCCGACGTCGCGCCCATGATCAGCAGTTCCGCGATGACCAATTGCCACAGCACCCGCCGGGAGGAAAGCGCAGCGCCGCCCTTGCGGTTCAGCTGCGGGATGACCCACTGGCGGTGCATCAGGCCGATGGCGCCAAGCATCAGGGTGGCCACGGCTTTGGCGAGCACCATTTGCCCGTAGGCGGATCCAAAGAGGTTGTGCCAGCTGGTGATCCGGATGCTTGCATTGATGACACCGGAGGCAAACACCAGGACAAAGGCGAACCCGGCAAGGGACGAGAACCGGCGGAGCGTGGGCTCGGTGATGTCCGTTTTGCCGGCTGCTTTGGCACCGGCGTTGGCGCCCGTGCCCGTGCCCGTCAGGATGCCGGACAGGATGGCCAGCATGATGATGCCGCCCACCCACGCGGAAACGCCCACCAGGTGCAGGGCCAGGGAGTTGATGGCGCCTTCATGGTCGCTGGAGCTAGAGGAGTGGCCGATGAGGGCGATGGGCACCATGCCCGCCAGCGACAGCACCAGCGTGATGGCCAGGCCCGTCAGGGACCTCACCCCGAACAATGCCGTGGTCACCACTGCGGCAACGATGGTGACGGTGAGCCAGGCCCGGCCGGTCTCGATGTCCGTCATGAAGTAAACCAGCGCGCGGGTGAATTCCGCATCACCGGAGAGCGACTGGCCGGCCACGTCCGAATAGGTCAGCACCAGCACCGCAATGGCTGACAGCGTCCACGCAGCGCCTGCGGCGGCCGCCACGGCCAAGGCACGGGAGAACGCCGGGTGCTCTGCTGTGGCGGTGTCCTTGGACCGGGAACCGTTGGCATTGCGCGGCAGGATGCCGACCGCGAAAATCAGGCCGCCGATCACAGTGGCCAGTGAGACGTTGTGGATGGCCTTGCTGATGGGGAGTCCCCAGCGGATCAGGGCGCCGGGATCAGACACCTCGCGTGCGGCAGCTGCTCCGGAGAACAAGAGGGCCGCTGCTAGCCCCAGGAAGAGCGCTGCGAGGCCAGCGAACTGCCATGGCCGGGAAATACCCGCAGCGCCCGCAGAGACCCCCGTCTTTCCCGGAGTGGGGGAAGGCTGCGGATGGGTGGGGCGGGATTTTGCTGCTGAGGGCACCTATCCATTGTCCGCTACGGGTGCCTGCGCCGCGAATCGACGGCATAATCGCAAAGGGAGCGGCAACCCTCAGGTTGCCGCTCCCTTTCAAGCGTTGGACGCCGGATGCTACTTCTTGGAGACAGCAGCCTTCAGCTTGGAGCCCGCGGTCAGCTTGACGCTGTGGCCGGCGGCGATCTGGATGGTCTCGCCGGTCTGCGGGTTGCGGCCCGTACGGGCTGCGCGGTCGGTGCGCTCAACTGCGAGCCAGCCCGGGATGGTGATCTTCTCGCCCGCGGCGACAGAGGTCTCGAAAACCTCGAACAGTGCATCGAGCACGGAGTTGACGGCTGCCTGGCTGGTGCCTGCCTTGCCTGCTACCTCTGCAACAAGTTCACTACGGTTCTTAGCCATTTATGTCCTCCTGGACGGTCATGATTTCTGGAGCCTGAACGCGGCATGCGCACAAGCCACTGTTCGAAAACTTACCAGCTTGCCGCGGTCAGGTCCGCAAATTCCGCGTGTTTCCGCCATTTTTTGAGGTAAATCACCGGTTTTGAGGCCTTTTGGCCCCGTATTTCGCCATCAGCGGACGGCCTCCGCAGCCCGGCCGGGGACGGGTACGTGACGCTCTCTCAGCTTACGCACTCCCCCGGGCGACGCTCTCTCGGTTGTGGCGGGTGGTTTCCGGATGCTCTCTCGGTTATGGCGGGGGTTCGAGGGCGGTGCCTGGTCCGGGTGCCCGGGCGGGCGGCCGCCGGATGTGGGAGAGGGTCCGGTAAAAGGGGTGCAGGATGTGAGAGAGGGTGTGTCGGGAGGGGTGCCGGATGTGGGAGAGGGTCCGGTAGGAGGGGTGCCGGGTCTGGGAGTGTGGGGTGTGGGGTGGGGGTTTTGGTGGTTAACGTGGGAGAGCCCCAACCAGTTGCCTGGTTGGGGCTCTCGACCTGAATGATGTTCCGGCGGTGACCTACTCTCCCACACCCTCCCGGGTGCAGTACCATCGGCGCTGTGGGTCTTAGCTTCCGGGTTCGGAATGGGACCGGGCGTTTCCCCCACGCTATGACCGCCGTAACCCTTCTACCCGTCACACGCCCCTGGGGGTGTGTGTGGGAAATCTGTGGTTACAACATGCTCCTGCCGGTCAGGGCAGGTGTGGTGTTGTTATTTTGTTGTGGTTTTGTTCCTGCAACGCAACGGGTTTGTTGGTTGGGAACCACATAGTGGACGCAAGCAGTCTTGTTTTCTTTTTACCCCTTTCATGGTGTGAACGTCTTTTGAATCCGTTCACGAAAGGGGTGTGTGGTGTAAGTTATCGGCCTATTAGTACCGGTCAGCTTCACGAGTCGTTAGTCCTCGCTTCCACATCCGGCCTATCAACCCAGTGGTCTGGCTGGGGGCCTCTCACACACAAGGTGTATGGAAATCTCATCTCGAAGCGAGCTTCCCGCTTAGATGCTTTCAGCGGTTATCCCATCCGAACGTAGCTAATCAGCGGTGCACTTGGCAGTACAACTGACACACCAGAGGTTCGTCCGTCCCGGTCCTCTCGTACTAAGGACAGCCCTTCTCAAATTTCCTGCGCGCGCAGCGGATAGGGACCGAACTGTCTCACGACGTTCTAAACCCAGCTCGCGTACCGCTTTAATGGGCGAACAGCCCAACCCTTGGGACCTACTCCAGCCCCAGGATGCGACGAGCCGACATCGAGGTGCCAAACCATGCCGTCGATATGGACTCTTGGGCAAGATCAGCCTGTTATCCCCGAGGTACCTTTTATCCGTTGAGCGACGGCCATTCCACAATGTACCGCCGGATCACTAGTCCCGACTTTCGTCCCTGCTCGAGATGTCTCTCTCACAGTCAAGCTCCCTTGTGCACTTACACTCGACACCTGATTGCCAACCAGGCTGAGGGAACCTTTGGGCGCCTCCGTTACTTTTTAGGAGGCAACCGCCCCAGTTAAACTACCCATCAGGCACTGTCCCTGACCCGGATTACGGGCCGAAGTTAGATGTCCAAAGTGACCAGAGTGGTATTTCAACGATGACTCCACCCGAACTGGCGTCCGGGCTTCAACGTCTCCCACCTATCCTACACAAGCCACTCCGAACACCAATACCAAACTATAGTAAAGGTCTCGGGGTCTTTCCGTCCTGCTGCGCGTAACGAGCATCTTTACTCGTACTGCAATTTCGCCGAGTTTATGGTTGAGACAGCGGGGAAGTCGTTACTCCATTCGTGCAGGTCGGAACTTACCCGACAAGGAATTTCGCTACCTTAGGATGGTTATAGTTACCACCGCCGTTTACTGGGGCTTAAATTCTCAGCTTCGCCTTGCGGCTAACCGGTCCTCTTAACCTTCCAGCACCGGGCAGGAGTCAGTCCGTATACATCGTCTTGCGACTTCGCACGGACCTGTGTTTTTAGTAAACAGTCGCTTCCCCCTGGTCTCTGCGGCCCCGATCCCCTCCGGACAGCGTGTGTCCATCAAGGTTGGGGCCCCCCTTCTCCCGAAGTTACGGGGGCATTTTGCCGAGTTCCTTAACCATAATTCTCTCGATCGCCTTAGTATTCTCTACCTGATCACCTGTGTCGGTTTGGGGTACGGGCGGCTAAAACCTCGCGTCGATGCTTTTCTAGGCAGCATAGGATCACCGAATCCCCCCTAAAGGGGTCCCGTCAGGTCTCAGGCATCATGAACGGCGGATTTGCCTACCGTTCGCCCTACATCCTTGGACCGGGACAACCATCGCCCGGCTCGGCTACCTTCCTGCGTCACACCTGTTAATACGCTTACCTCCCAGGATCAGGTCCCGCGCTCCACCAAAACCCTCACACCACAAGGGTGATCGGGCAGGTCTCGGGCGGTTAGTATCCCCTGTTCAGCATGGGCGGTTTTTCGCCGGTACGGGAATATCAACCCGTTGTCCATCGACTACGCCTGTCGGCCTCGCCTTAGGTCCCGACTTACCCAGGGCAGATTAGCTTGACCCTGGAACCCTTGATCATTCGGCGGACGGGTTTCTCACCCGTCTTTCGCTACTCATGCCTGCATTCTCACTCGTGTAGGCTCCACCGCTGGTTTACACCGCGACTTCACTGCCCACACGACGCTCCCCTACCCATCCACACTCCTGAACCAACCCCACAAGGAGGCGGCTTGGATAAAATGTGAATGCCACAACTTCGGCGGTGTACTTGAGCCCCGCTACATTGTCGGCGCGGAATCACTTGACCAGTGAGCTATTACGCACTCTTTTAAGGATGGCTGCTTCTAAGCCAACCTCCTGGTTGTCTTCGCAACTCCACATCCTTTCCCACTTAGCACACGCTTAGGGGCCTTAGTTGGTGGTCTGGGCTGTTTCCCTCTCGACTATGAAGCTTATCCCCCACAGTCTCACTGCTGCGCTCTCACTTACCGGCATTCGGAGTTTGGCTGACGTCAGTAACCTTGTAGGGCCCATTAGCCATCCAGTAGCTCTACCTCCGGTAAGAAACACGCAACGCTGCACCTAAATGCATTTCGGGGAGAACCAGCTATCACGAAGTTTGATTGGCCTTTCACCCCTACCCACAGCTCATCCCCTCCATTTTCAACTGAAGTGGGTTCGGTCCTCCACGACGTCTTACCGTCGCTTCAACCTGGCCATGGGTAGATCACTTCGCTTCGGGTCTAGATCACGCCACTGCAACGCCCTATTCAGACTCGCTTTCGCTACGGCTGCCCCACACGGGTTAACCTCGCGACGTAACACTAACTCGCAGGCTCATTCTTCAAAAGGCACGCCGTCACCAGAATCAGACTGGCTCCGACGGATTGTAAGCACACGGTTTCAGGTACTGTTTCACTCCCCTCCCGGGGTACTTTTCACCTTTCCCTCACGGTACTGGTCCGCTATCGGTCATTAGGGAGTATTTAGGCTTATCAGGTGGTCCTGACAGATTCGCACGGGATTTCTCGGGCCCCGTGCTACTTGGGATACTTCCCAGGCGGTACACAACATTACGGTTACGGGGCTCACACCCTCTCTGGCCGGCCTTTCAAGACCGTTCACCTATGCCTGCACATCACACCTCGCTGTCCCGGCAGAGACAGCACGGAAAGTCCCGCAACCCCGACCATGCAACGCCCGCCGGCTATCACACATGGAACGGTTTAGCCTGATCCGCGTTCGCTCGCCACTACTAACGGAATCACTATTGTTTTCTCTTCCTGCGGGTACTGAGATGTTTCACTTCCCCGCGTTCCCTCCACGCACCCTATGTGTTCAGATGCGGGTCACCAGGCAACTCGCGTCCCTGGCGGGGTTTCCCCATTCGGACACCCTGGGATCACAGTCCGGTTATCGACTCCCCCAGGCTTATCGCAGATTCCTACGTCCTTCTTCGGCTCCTAATGCCAAGGCATCCACCGTGTGCTCTTAAAAACTTGACCACAAAAGATCAAAAACGCTAATTTTCGAGAGAACCACAGAAACCAATCCCCCACCCCGAAAGGCGAAGAACCAGATCCAGGTTCATATTCTTGGAAATTGCTTCTTATAAAAGATGCTCGCGTCCACTATGTAGTTCTCAAACAACAACCCCGTACCACACACCCCACACACGCACCCCCGCAAAGGGACAACAACCGTGTGATCGGTGCAGCCAGGAAACCAGAAACAAACAAAACCCGGGAAGAAACCCTCCCGGTCCTGTTGCCTCAGGACCCAACAGTGTGCCAAACACTAAACCGCCTGCGCCCCGCCCCCGCCGTTCCAGGACACTCAAGAGCATCCGTACTGGGCAAGGACAAAACCATGCGGCCGCTATTTGCTGATATTCCACCCGTGAGCACCCGCCGCAGAACTATCGTCTGCGCAACGGGCGTACTCCTGACAACACCACCACACCCGCATACACGGGGCAGGGTTGCTGTAGGTGCTCCTTAGAAAGGAGGTGATCCAGCCGCACCTTCCGGTACGGCTACCTTGTTACGACTTAGTCCCAATCGCCAGTCCCACCTTCGACAGCTCCCTCCCACAAGGGGTTAGGCCACCGGCTTCGGGTGTTACCAACTTTCGTGACTTGACGGGCGGTGTGTACAAGGCCCGGGAACGTATTCACCGCAGCGTTGCTGATCTGCGATTACTAGCGACTCCGACTTCATGGGGTCGAGTTGCAGACCCCAATCCGAACTGAGACCGGCTTTTTGGGATTAGCTCCACCTCACAGTATCGCAACCCTTTGTACCGGCCATTGTAGCATGCGTGAAGCCCAAGACATAAGGGGCATGATGATTTGACGTCGTCCCCACCTTCCTCCGAGTTGACCCCGGCAGTCTCCCATGAGTCCCCGCCATTACGCGCTGGCAACATGGAACGAGGGTTGCGCTCGTTGCGGGACTTAACCCAACATCTCACGACACGAGCTGACGACAACCATGCACCACCTGTGAACCGGCCCCAAAGGGGAAGGACTGTTTCCAGCCCGGTCCGGCCCATGTCAAGCCTTGGTAAGGTTCTTCGCGTTGCATCGAATTAATCCGCATGCTCCGCCGCTTGTGCGGGCCCCCGTCAATTCCTTTGAGTTTTAGCCTTGCGGCCGTACTCCCCAGGCGGGGCACTTAATGCGTTAGCTACGGCGCGGAAAACGTGGAATGTCCCCCACACCTAGTGCCCAACGTTTACGGCATGGACTACCAGGGTATCTAATCCTGTTCGCTCCCCATGCTTTCGCTCCTCAGCGTCAGTTAATGCCCAGAGACCTGCCTTCGCCATCGGTGTTCCTCCTGATATCTGCGCATTTCACCGCTACACCAGGAATTCCAGTCTCCCCTACATCACTCTAGTCTGCCCGTACCCACCGCAGATCCGGAGTTGAGCCCCGGACTTTCACGGCAGACGCGACAAACCGCCTACGAGCTCTTTACGCCCAATAATTCCGGATAACGCTTGCGCCCTACGTATTACCGCGGCTGCTGGCACGTAGTTAGCCGGCGCTTCTTCTGCAGGTACCGTCACTTTCGCTTCTTCCCTACTGAAAGAGGTTTACAACCCGAAGGCCGTCATCCCTCACGCGGCGTCGCTGCATCAGGCTTTCGCCCATTGTGCAATATTCCCCACTGCTGCCTCCCGTAGGAGTCTGGGCCGTGTCTCAGTCCCAGTGTGGCCGGTCACCCTCTCAGGCCGGCTACCCGTCGTCGCCTTGGTGAGCCATTACCTCACCAACAAGCTGATAGGCCGCGAGTCCATCCAAAACCACAAAAAGCTTTCCACCCCCCACCATGCGATGAGGAGTCATATCCGGTATTAGACCCAGTTTCCCAGGCTTATCCCAGAGTTAAGGGCAGGTTACTCACGTGTTACTCACCCGTTCGCCACTAATCCCCCCACAAGTGAGGTTCATCGTTCGACTTGCATGTGTTAAGCACGCCGCCAGCGTTCATCCTGAGCCAGGATCAAACTCTCCGTTGAAGTAAAACAAAAACAGACACAACCAGGAACCACGGGAAAACGCGGAACCAGACTGCACAAAATTTGAAACCAGCTGTAAAAACCAGACCACACCACGGGGTGGCGGATCCAGTCAATTCAACCAATCCATAAAATAAATTGGTATCAACAAACTTGGCACACTATTGAGTTCTCAAACAACAGACACACCCGGCACCACCACAACATCCCAGCCGTGGATCGCTCCGGAGCAACTTCCCAAACTTACCCGATCCCGCCACACTATGCAAACCGGCGTTCCGCCAGCCACAAGCACCACAGGAAGGGTCCCCACCCGGTTACCGCACGCCATAACAGCGCCGTTTTCCAGGCCATTCAGAAGGGGGTCGGTCGCAATCTCTCCGCATCAGCGGCGGCGACTCAAATTACTTTACACGCCCACCGCACCCCACACAAATCCACCCCCAAACACGCAGACAAGACCGAAAATCCCCGGAATCCCGCGAATTTCCGGCCTCTTCCGCCGCTTATTGGCGCTCCCCGGCGCCTGACAACTTTATGTGGACTGAGTCACACCAAAGATGAAGGAGAACTCGGCCTCCCGCGGCGCGAGCCGATAGCCTTCCAGCACCCCCGGACCGCAGGCCGCAGTGCCGACTCCGTGTACCGCGTGATCGAGGTACACGTAGCTGCGGCCATCCGGAACAAGATCGGGCCGATGGGTGGCAGCTTCCAGTGCCGCCAGGCTGTAGGGGCGCACGGTGAGTGCGAACGGTTCACCGCCGATGGTGAGCCGGCTGGCGTCGAGCTCCAACGCTGCCGAGTACACGCCGGAACGGGCACCCGATTCCTGGGGCCGGACGTACTCCACGTCCAGGTCCTTCAAGGGCAGGCCGTACCAGCCAAGCTTGGTGCCTTGACCTGTGTCCGGGTAGCTGTGGTGCGGTCCCTGGCCGAACCACTCCACGGACGTGGTCGCCGAACCCATCACGAGTTCCACTCCTAGGCGCGCCCACGGCACTGGCCAGCCTGCGTTGACCCACGCGCCGTCCGGCGTGACCGTTGTCCGCACGCTGACGCTGGAGCCGTCACTGGTCCAGGCGTATTCGGCCAGCACACCGAACTGCTTGCCGGCGGCGGCAACCCGCGTCCGCACCACCAGTTCATCCCCGCCGCCTGCCGCGGGCCGGGAGGAAATGCCGACAAGCCGGCCGTGCATCCGGTTGAGTCCCGCGTCCAGCCACTGTGTGGCGACGGGGCGGGGATCCGGGCTTCCCCACTCCGCACCGAGATCGTTGTCTGTGGGTGCACGCCACAGCAGGAGCCGGAGCCCCTCGATGGCGGTGTCGCCCAGCCGGACAAGCGAACCCGTCGCGCGATCGAAGACGGCCGGCCCCAGGCGAAGAAGATCACCGTCCACCTGTACAGCGGAAGTGGCCGCCGGCATCGGGACCACGTGCACATTGGCAGACTCCTGGCCCCACGCAACTTCGTGGCCTGCCTCCGCCCATGCGGCGTCTTCCGTGAGGACTGCCCTGACCGTCAGCACAGCAGGAGCCAGCCCCGCGCGTTCCAGCAGCCCGGCCGGCAACCGGACGTCGGCCGATCCCTGCGGCGCCACAGGCGCGACGTCAACCGAACCGCCGTCGACCGTCACGCCGTCGGCCTCCACCGAGTAGCGGAACTCCAGCCCCGATGTGTCAGCGAAATCGAATCGGTTGGTGAGCGAGAAACCGGACCAGTCCGCTGCCACGTCAATGGTTAGCGGTTCGATGACCTTCTTGAAATCCAGCAGGCCCGGGCGCGGCACGCGGTTGGCGTCCACCAGGCCGTCAGTGACGAAGTTTCCGTCGTGGACCTCCTCACCGAAGTCACCGCCGTAGACGAAGTATTCCTGCCCGTCAGGAGCCGTTCGGGTAATGCCGTGCTCCAGCCACTCCCACACAAAGCCGCCCATCAGCCGCGGGTGGCGGTGGAATAATTCCTGGTATTCGGACATGCCCCCCGGGCCGTTGCCCATGGCGTGGACATACTCGCACAGGACGAACGGCATGGCACGCCGCCGGGCGTCAAGGTCCGCATCATCCAGCGGAGGTTCCACGCCACGGCCGATCAGCTCCGTTTCCGCCTGGCTTGCGTACATCCGGGAGTACACGTCCACGTAGGCGGAGCTCCAGTCACCCTCGTAGTGGATGGGCCTGGAGGGGTCGCGGAGTTTGGTCCAGCGGGACATCGCCGCAAGGTTTTCGCCCGTGCCGGCCTCGTTGCCCAGGGACCACATGACCACCGACGCGTGATTTTTGTCGCGCTCCACAGTCCGGGACATCCGGTCCACGAGGGCCTGCTGCCACTGCGGGTCGGCACTGGGATTCTGCTGCCAGCCGCCCTGTTCGAAACCGTGCGTCTCAAGGTCGCATTCAAGGACCACGTAGAAGCCAAGCTGGTCCGCCAGTGCCAGGAAGTCCGGGTGCGGCGGATAGTGCGAGGTCCGGATGGCGTTGATGTTGTGCTGCTTCATCAGCCGCAGCTCACTCTCCATGACCTCCCTGGGCACCACGCGGCCGAGCTTGGGATGGTGTTCGTGGCGGTTGACGCCTCGGAGCAGGATCCGCTGGCCGTTCACCTTGAACTGGGCATCCTCGATCGTGATGGTGCGGAAGCCGAATTGCACCGAGGCTATCTCCCCCGGGGTGCTGATCGTGGCGTCGTACAGCCGCGGCAACTCTGCCGACCACGGTTCGATGCCCGGGAGCCGATACTCGTCCCCGGCGGGCACTTCCAGCCCCAGCTCAGGGATGCGTACGACGGCGACAGCCGGCTGCCCTGCCCGGCTCGCCTCTACGCGGAGGATGCCTTCGCCGCTGCGATGGTCATAGTCCGCGTGGACGAAGACGTCGTCGAGTCCCTCCGACGGCCGCGCCTGCAGCGTCACATCCCGGAAGATGCCGGGCAGCCACCACATGTCCTGGTCTTCCACATAGCTGGCTGCCGAGAACTGCGCCACCTGGACTGCAAGCACGTTCCGTCCCGGTACCAGCACACCCGTGGCATCGAATTCGTGGGCGAGCCGGCTGCCGCGCGTGGTGCCAAGCAAGGTGCCGTTCAGCCACACAGTTCCCGCCGACTCTATGCCGTCGAAGCGGACCACGGCTGACGGGAAGTACTCCGGGCCGGCCTCAAACTCGACGAAGAGATCACCGACGGGATTGGCGTCCGGAACATGCGGCGGTTCCACGGCAAAGGGGAACTGAACGTTCGTATACCAGGGTGTTCCGTAGCCGTGCATGGGCCAGCTGGACGGTACCGGAAGGTCGCCGAAATCCGGACGATCCCCGCCCGACTGCCAGCCGTCCTGTGGCGCCTGCCTGATTCCGGCGTGAAGCCTAAACTTCCACACACCGTTCAGCGGCAAGCGCGGGGCATCGCTGACAAGGTAGGCACGTGCCGGCATCGTGCCCAGCGGCGGGGCTACGGAAGCGAGTGCGGCCACCTGCTCGGCGGCGACGTCGAGGACCCGCTCCGGGCCGTGTACCGCCTGCCTGACCGCTGTCCCGGAGCCGGGTCCAGCGCCGCTGCCTGCTGCGGAGGAGAGGCAGGATGTTGTGGGCTCAACGGGCATGATGGTCCTCGGGTCTGGGTTGGCTGCGGAAATCGCACAGGGTGTACGACTACGACCGGCTGGCATTCGTGAACGTTCACGGTCTTATCGATCGTACGCGAATGCAGCGTGGTTGAAAAGGGTCCACAGGCCCCGGGCCGGCGTGGTCAGCCCGGGGAGCCTCCGGCGTCCTCGGGCGCCACGGTCCCGGCGGTTTCACCGCCGTCGATCACAAACTCCGAACCTGTCACAAAGGAGGACTCCTCGGAAGCCAGGTACACAACCAGGTCGGCCACCTCCCGCGGTTGGCCGATCCGATGCAACGGAACGTGGACGGTGTCGAACGTCATGCCCGCTGTCATGGGGGTTTCAATGACACCCGGATGCACTGAGTTCACCCGCGTTCCGGTTCCTCCCAGGTCGAGGGCCGCGCTCTTTGTCAGCCCGCGGACACCCCATTTGGACGCTGTATAGCCCGCGAGGCTTTCGTATCCGCGGACGCCCGCAATTGACGAGATGTTGATGATGGACGCGGCACCGTTCAACGCGAGGGACGGGGCCGCAGCCTTGATGCCGTTGAACACGCCGGTGAGGTTGACGTCGATGATCCTGCTCCATTCCTCAAGGGGATACTCATCGATCCGGCCAAAATTCACAATGCCGGCGTTGTTGACCAGCACGCTGAGACTGCCAAATTCGGCGACGGCGGCGTGTACCGCCTGCTGCCAGTCGGCTGGGCTCGTCACATCGAGGTGTACGAAACGCGCATCGTCTCCCAGCTCCGCTGCCAGGGCGGCGCCTTCCTGGTCCAGGACATCACCGACGACCACCTTTGCGCCTTCTTCAACCATCCGGCGGGCTATCGCAGCACCGATCCCGCGCGATCCGCCGCTGATGAGGCCTACTTTGCTTTCCAGCCGTCCCATCCCTGCTCCTGTCCAAGAGTTGGCCTCGAGCCGCCGGGGTGCGACTCGCGCGGCAGGGCTGCGGCAGCCCGGGCAGCTGTGCCTAAGTCCCGTTCCAGCTTGACGGTTGCGACGGGCAGCCGGAAGGGCACTTTGGCACATAGTGGCGGGCGCATTCCCGCCACTGCGGCGGCAGTAGTGTGCCGTCAGGTGGTTTCCCGGACGACCAGCCGATGTTTCAAGGTCTTCCGGGATGATTGTGATCCTGGGTTGACTGCCCCCGAGAGCAACCCATCAAGAAGTTCGACGGCGGTCCTTCCGACCTCGCGGAGGTCCAGCGCCATTGTGCTGAGCTGAGGACTTAGAAGCTCGCCGAGCGGGATACCGTCCATGCCGATAACCGCACAGTCCGCGGGCACCCTGCGCCCTGAAGCGGAAAGTGCCTTCAAGACCCCGGCGGCCATCAGATCATTGAATGCCAGAAATCCGTCGGTCTCCGGATGGTCCTGAAGAAATTCAGCTGCTGCCTTCCTGGCGGCCTCTGCTGTCTCTTCGGCAACGATGAGTGACCATGACGCACCAAGTTCGTCCAGGCGACCAGCCACAGCTTTCCCGCGGACAGTGCACGGGGCAGGTTCGCCACTTTCAGAGGCTGACCGCGCCTCAAGGTAGGCGATGTGCTGACGCTTGGAATCCGTCAGTTGATCCACAGCCACCCTCGCCGCATGCTGGTAGTCGAAGTTGATGCTACCGGCCGCGCCTCCGGGCGTTTCGTCCAGGACAATCAGCGGACGACGGCCCAGAACGGACTGCGCCTGGTTGGCGTAACCGCCAAGGTAGCCGATCACCGCGTCCACTTGTGGCGCCAGATGCTCGACGGCGTCCAGACCGCTGCGACCGCCGTGACCGTAGTCGTCCACCACCACGTGCCATCCTCGGAGCGTGGCCAATTCCACGACGCTTGAGGCAAACGCCGGGAAATAGGGGTTGGTGAGATCAGGGATTGCCAGGCCGACTGAGGTCCTTGCTCCCTGGACGAGTCCCTTAGCAAAACGGCTTGGGGTGTAACCGAGCTCCTGCGCCAACTTCTGCACCCGCTGGCGGGTGGCTTCCTTGATCCCGGGCATGTCATTCATCGCCCGGGTAACTGTCTGGCGCGAAACCCCGGCAGCCGCGGCCACGTCAAGGATTGTGGCCGGCTTGGCCGGGTATCCGGACGGTGTGTGGCTCATGAACTGTAAGTCTAGGGCGGCAGTGCGAGAGCGGCCCACAAAGCACGGCGACGCTCTCTCAGTTCTGGCCGGTTATTTCCGGACGCTCTCTCAGTTCTGGCCGGTTGTTTCCGGATGCTCTCTCGGTTGTGGCGGGTTGTTTCCGGATGCTCTCGCGGTGGTGGCGGGGGTTCGAGGGCGGTGCCTGGTTCGGGTGCCCGGGCGGGCGGCCGCCGGATGTGGGAGAGGGGCCGGCAGAAGGGGTGCCGGATCTGAGAGAGGGTGTGTCGGGAGGGGTGCCGGATCTGAGAGAGGGTCCGGTAGGAGGGGTGCCGGATGTGAGAGAGGGTCCGGTAGGAGGGGTGCCGGATCTGAGAGAGGGTGTGGGTGTGGGTGTGGGGTGTGGGTTTTGGTGGTTAACGTGGGAGAGCCCCAACCAGTTGCCTGGTTGGGGCTCTCGACCTGAATGATGTTCCGGCGGTGACCTACTCTCCCACACCCTCCCGGGTGCAGTACCATCGGCGCTGTGGGTCTTAGCTTCCGGGTTCGGAATGGGACCGGGCGTTTCCCCCACGCTATGACCGCCGTAACCCTTCTACCCGTCACACGCCCCGGGGGGTGTGTGTGGGAAATCTGTGGTTACAACATGCTCCTGCCGGTCAGGGCAGGTGTGGTGTTGTTATTTTGTTGTGGTTTTGTTCCTGCAACGCAACGGGTTTGTTGGTTGGGAACCACATAGTGGACGCAAGCAGTCTTGTTTTCTTTTACCCCTTTCATGGTGTGAACGTCTTTTGAATCCGTTCACGAAAGGGGTGTGTGGTGTAAGTTATCGGCCTATTAGTACCGGTCAGCTTCACGAGTCGTTAGTCCTCGCTTCCACATCCGGCCTATCAACCCAGTGGTCTGGCTGGGGGCCTCTCACACACAAGGTGTATGGAAATCTCATCTCGAAGCGAGCTTCCCGCTTAGATGCTTTCAGCGGTTATCCCATCCGAACGTAGCTAATCAGCGGTGCACTTGGCAGTACAACTGACACACCAGAGGTTCGTCCGTCCCGGTCCTCTCGTACTAAGGACAGCCCTTCTCAAATTTCCTGCGCGCGCAGCGGATAGGGACCGAACTGTCTCACGACGTTCTAAACCCAGCTCGCGTACCGCTTTAATGGGCGAACAGCCCAACCCTTGGGACCTACTCCAGCCCCAGGATGCGACGAGCCGACATCGAGGTGCCAAACCATGCCGTCGATATGGACTCTTGGGCAAGATCAGCCTGTTATCCCCGAGGTACCTTTTATCCGTTGAGCGACGGCCATTCCACAATGTACCGCCGGATCACTAGTCCCGACTTTCGTCCCTGCTCGAGATGTCTCTCTCACAGTCAAGCTCCCTTGTGCACTTACACTCGACACCTGATTGCCAACCAGGCTGAGGGAACCTTTGGGCGCCTCCGTTACTTTTTAGGAGGCAACCGCCCCAGTTAAACTACCCATCAGGCACTGTCCCTGACCCGGATTACGGGCCGAAGTTAGATGTCCAAAGTGACCAGAGTGGTATTTCAACGATGACTCCACCCGAACTGGCGTCCGGGCTTCAACGTCTCCCACCTATCCTACACAAGCCACTCCGAACACCAATACCAAACTATAGTAAAGGTCTCGGGGTCTTTCCGTCCTGCTGCGCGTAACGAGCATCTTTACTCGTACTGCAATTTCGCCGAGTTTATGGTTGAGACAGCGGGGAAGTCGTTACTCCATTCGTGCAGGTCGGAACTTACCCGACAAGGAATTTCGCTACCTTAGGATGGTTATAGTTACCACCGCCGTTTACTGGGGCTTAAATTCTCAGCTTCGCCTTGCGGCTAACCGGTCCTCTTAACCTTCCAGCACCGGGCAGGAGTCAGTCCGTATACATCGTCTTGCGACTTCGCACGGACCTGTGTTTTTAGTAAACAGTCGCTTCCCCCTGGTCTCTGCGGCCCCGATCCCCTCCGGACAGCGTGTGTCCATCAAGGTTGGGGCCCCCCTTCTCCCGAAGTTACGGGGGCATTTTGCCGAGTTCCTTAACCATAATTCTCTCGATCGCCTTAGTATTCTCTACCTGATCACCTGTGTCGGTTTGGGGTACGGGCGGCTAAAACCTCGCGTCGATGCTTTTCTAGGCAGCATAGGATCACCGAATCCCCCCCTAAAGGGGTCCCGTCAGGTCTCAGGCATCATGAACGGCGGATTTGCCTACCGTTCGCCCTACATCCTTGGACCGGGACAACCATCGCCCGGCTCGGCTACCTTCCTGCGTCACACCTGTTAATACGCTTACCTCCCAGGATCAGGTCCCGCGCTCCACCAAAACCCTCACACCACAAGGGTGATCGGGCAGGTCTCGGGCGGTTAGTATCCCCTGTTCAGCATGGGCGGTTTTTCGCCGGTACGGGAATATCAACCCGTTGTCCATCGACTACGCCTGTCGGCCTCGCCTTAGGTCCCGACTTACCCAGGGCAGATTAGCTTGACCCTGGAACCCTTGATCATTCGGCGGACGGGTTTCTCACCCGTCTTTCGCTACTCATGCCTGCATTCTCACTCGTGTAGGCTCCACCGCTGGTTTACACCGCGACTTCACTGCCCACACGACGCTCCCCTACCCATCCACACTCCTGAACCAACCCCACAAAGGAGGCGGCTTGGATAAAATGTGAATGCCACAACTTCGGCGGTGTACTTGAGCCCCGCTACATTGTCGGCGCGGAATCACTTGACCAGTGAGCTATTACGCACTCTTTTAAGGATGGCTGCTTCTAAGCCAACCTCCTGGTTGTCTTCGCAACTCCACATCCTTTCCCACTTAGCACACGCTTAGGGGCCTTAGTTGGTGGTCTGGGCTGTTTCCCTCTCGACTATGAAGCTTATCCCCCACAGTCTCACTGCTGCGCTCTCACTTACCGGCATTCGGAGTTTGGCTGACGTCAGTAACCTTGTAGGGCCCATTAGCCATCCAGTAGCTCTACCTCCGGTAAGAAACACGCAACGCTGCACCTAAATGCATTTCGGGGAGAACCAGCTATCACGAAGTTTGATTGGCCTTTCACCCCTACCCACAGCTCATCCCCTCCATTTTCAACTGAAGTGGGTTCGGTCCTCCACGACGTCTTACCGTCGCTTCAACCTGGCCATGGGTAGATCACTTCGCTTCGGGTCTAGATCACGCCACTGCAACGCCCTATTCAGACTCGCTTTCGCTACGGCTGCCCCACACGGGTTAACCTCGCGACGTAACACTAACTCGCAGGCTCATTCTTCAAAAGGCACGCCGTCACCAGAATCAGACTGGCTCCGACGGATTGTAAGCACACGGTTTCAGGTACTGTTTCACTCCCCTCCCGGGGTACTTTTCACCTTTCCCTCACGGTACTGGTCCGCTATCGGTCATTAGGGAGTATTTAGGCTTATCAGGTGGTCCTGACAGATTCGCACGGGATTTCTCGGGCCCCGTGCTACTTGGGATACTTCCCAGGCGGTACACAACATTACGGTTACGGGGCTCACACCCTCTCTGGCCGGCCTTTCAAGACCGTTCACCTATGCCTGCACATCACACCTCGCTGTCCCGGCAGAGACAGCACGGAAAGTCCCGCAACCCCGACCATGCAACGCCCGCCGGCTATCACACATGGAACGGTTTAGCCTGATCCGCGTTCGCTCGCCACTACTAACGGAATCACTATTGTTTTCTCTTCCTGCGGGTACTGAGATGTTTCACTTCCCCGCGTTCCCTCCACGCACCCTATGTGTTCAGATGCGGGTCACCAGGCAACTCGCGTCCCTGGCGGGGTTTCCCCATTCGGACACCCTGGGATCACAGTCCGGTTATCGACTCCCCCAGGCTTATCGCAGATTCCTACGTCCTTCTTCGGCTCCTAATGCCAAGGCATCCACCGTGTGCTCTTAAAAACTTGACCACAAAAGATCAAAAACGCTAATTTTCGAGAGAACCACAGAAACCAATCCCCCACCCCGAAAGGCGAAGAACCAGATCCAGGTTCATATTCTTGGAAATTGCTTCTTATAAAAGATGCTCGCGTCCACTATGTAGTTCTCAAACAACAACCCCGTACCACACACCCCACACACGCACCCCCGCAAAGGGACAACAACCGTGTGATCGGTGCAGCCAGGAAACCAGAAACAAACAAAACCCGGGAAGAAACCCTCCCGGTCCTGTTGCCTCAGGACCCAACAGTGTGCCAAACACTAAACCGCCTGCGCCCCGCCCCCGCCGTTCCAGGACACTCAAGAGCATCCGTACTGGGCAAGGACAAAACCATGCGGCCGCTATTTGCTGATATTCCACCCGTGAGCACCCGCCGCAGAACTAGCGTCTGCGCAACGGGCGTACTCCTGACAACACCACCACACCCGCATACACGGGGTGAGGTTGCTGTAGGTGCTCCTTAGAAAGGAGGTGATCCAGCCGCACCTTCCGGTACGGCTACCTTGTTACGACTTAGTCCCAATCGCCAGTCCCACCTTCGACAGCTCCCTCCCACAAGGGGTTAGGCCACCGGCTTCGGGTGTTACCAACTTTCGTGACTTGACGGGCGGTGTGTACAAGGCCCGGGAACGTATTCACCGCAGCGTTGCTGATCTGCGATTACTAGCGACTCCGACTTCATGGGGTCGAGTTGCAGACCCCAATCCGAACTGAGACCGGCTTTTTGGGATTAGCTCCACCTCACAGTATCGCAACCCTTTGTACCGGCCATTGTAGCATGCGTGAAGCCCAAGACATAAGGGGCATGATGATTTGACGTCGTCCCCACCTTCCTCCGAGTTGACCCCGGCAGTCTCCCATGAGTCCCCGCCATTACGCGCTGGCAACATGGAACGAGGGTTGCGCTCGTTGCGGGACTTAACCCAACATCTCACGACACGAGCTGACGACAACCATGCACCACCTGTGAACCGGCCCCAAAGGGGAAGGACTGTTTCCAGCCCGGTCCGGCCCATGTCAAGCCTTGGTAAGGTTCTTCGCGTTGCATCGAATTAATCCGCATGCTCCGCCGCTTGTGCGGGCCCCCGTCAATTCCTTTGAGTTTTAGCCTTGCGGCCGTACTCCCCAGGCGGGGCACTTAATGCGTTAGCTACGGCGCGGAAAACGTGGAATGTCCCCCACACCTAGTGCCCAACGTTTACGGCATGGACTACCAGGGTATCTAATCCTGTTCGCTCCCCATGCTTTCGCTCCTCAGCGTCAGTTAATGCCCAGAGACCTGCCTTCGCCATCGGTGTTCCTCCTGATATCTGCGCATTTCACCGCTACACCAGGAATTCCAGTCTCCCCTACATCACTCTAGTCTGCCCGTACCCACCGCAGATCCGGAGTTGAGCCCCGGACTTTCACGGCAGACGCGACAAACCGCCTACGAGCTCTTTACGCCCAATAATTCCGGATAACGCTTGCGCCCTACGTATTACCGCGGCTGCTGGCACGTAGTTAGCCGGCGCTTCTTCTGCAGGTACCGTCACTTTCGCTTCTTCCCTACTGAAAGAGGTTTACAACCCGAAGGCCGTCATCCCTCACGCGGCGTCGCTGCATCAGGCTTTCGCCCATTGTGCAATATTCCCCACTGCTGCCTCCCGTAGGAGTCTGGGCCGTGTCTCAGTCCCAGTGTGGCCGGTCACCCTCTCAGGCCGGCTACCCGTCGTCGCCTTGGTGAGCCATTACCTCACCAACAAGCTGATAGGCCGCGAGTCCATCCAAAACCACAAAAAGCTTTCCACCCCCCACCATGCGATGAGGAGTCATATCCGGTATTAGACCCAGTTTCCCAGGCTTATCCCAGAGTTAAGGGCAGGTTACTCACGTGTTACTCACCCGTTCGCCACTAATCCCCCCACAAGTGAGGTTCATCGTTCGACTTGCATGTGTTAAGCACGCCGCCAGCGTTCATCCTGAGCCAGGATCAAACTCTCCGTTGAAGTAAAACAAAAACAGACACAACCAGGAACCACGGGAAAACGCGGAACCAGACTGCACAAAATTTGAAACCAGCTGTAAAAACCAGACCACACCACGGGGTGGCGGATCCAGTCAATTCAACCAATCCATAAAATAAATTGGTATCAACAAACTTGGCACACTATTGAGTTCTCAAACAACAGACACACCCGGCACCACCACAACATCCCAGCCGTGGATCGCTCCGGAGCAACTTCCCAAACTTACCTGAACTCAAGACTCAAAGCAAATCAGCGTTTCCGCGATCTGCCGGTCATCGAGACCATCCCCGCCTTCGAACCGCACGCCAAGTGGCGAACCGTTTTTCGGCTGTTTAGAAGGGGTTTTGGCCGCCTTCGGTAACCAGCTTCTCGCCGGCCCCCTCTCGGCGACTTAGAAAACAATACACCTACTTTGGTCCCACCGCAAACGCTCCCCTCACGGGGTGCCAAACCGCGCCAGTCCGGGCCCAAACGGGCCGCGGGGGTGCTTCCAGGGGCGCCGGCGTCGTCCCCGGATTCTGTGTGCTGCATCACCGCGTCTGGTCCAGGTCGAACGAGCGAGCAGTTAAGCGCAAGAAGGGCCGGCAACCGTGAGGTTGCCGGCCCTTCTTAGACCACTGGAATCAGCAGTGCTGGTTTAGCAGCAGTGTTGGATTACCAGGAAGACTTGGTGATGCCCGGGAGCTCACCGCGGTGAGCCATGTCGCGGAAGCGAACACGGGAGATACCGAACTTCTGGAAGGTACCGCGCGGGCGGCCATCGATGATGTCGCGGTTACGCAGACGTACCGGGGAGGCGTTGCGGGGCAGCTTCTGCAGGCCGAGGCGTGCAGCTTCGCGTGCTTCGTCGGTTGACGCGGGGTCAACCAGGGCCTTCTTCAGTTCGAGGCGCTTTGCAGCATAGCGCTCGACGATGACTTTACGCTGTTCGTTCTTAGCGATCATTGACTTCTTAGCCATAGTGCTTAGCGCTCCTCTCGGAATTCGACGTGCTTACGGATGCGGGGGTCGTACTTCTTCAGAACCATGCGGTCCGGGTCGTTACGACGGTTCTTGCGCGTGACATAGGTGTAACCCGTGCCAGCGGTCGACTTGAGCTTGATGATCGGACGTACGTCCTTGTCCTTAGCCACTAGAGCTTCACTCCTCGTGCCAGGATGGCGGCTACGACAACGTCGATGCCACGCACGTCGATGGTCTTGATGCCACGTGCAGAGACCTGCAGGGTGACATTACGGCGCAGGGACGGAACCCAGTAGCGCTTCTTCTGGATATTCGGGTCGAACCGGCGCTTGTTGCGGCGGTGCGAGTGCGAAATGCTGTGTCCAAAGCCCGGCTCGGCTCCGGTCACCTGGCAGTGTGCTGCCATGACGACTCTCCTCATGAAAATAAATGAAACGGTCCGCAGCGTTCCGCGTCCCGTGCGACAGGTGGCGTCCGCATCCAGCTTTCACACGTTCGGCGGTCCGCAGGCGTGGACAGTCGGCGAAAGCCGGCTGTTTCCGCACTACGGGCGAACATGATTGGCCACGAGTACCGGGCAGCGGAAACCACTGCGAAGTATCGGGATGCTGGGCGAATACAGGAGTGCACGCAACTTGAGCCCCTAACTACCGGCCTTGAGGACTGTCGATATTGAGGACAGATCCCGCCAACCGGAGCAATTGCACACGCTCCGCGCCACCTAGCGCCTACCAAGTCTACGAGCTTGACTAATTAAAGGCCAATCGGGTAGCCATCGATGCCCGCCCGCGGGTGTATAAGGCCGCCAGCCTCACCGTACTCGAGTCACATCGGCGCCGCAGTCTTTTCACAGCAGAATGAAAGGATCCCGCCGCAAAGTTGAAGCATGAACACACAACTCCTGCCGGCTTTGCCCGCCGGTTCCAACGGCTCCCGCAAGGGGCGGGGAACTTTCACGGCCGCGCACCGCCGTCGCCTGTTCCGCGCCGATCTGCTGACAACGGCTGCCTGGGCATCCGTTGCAGCCGCCGTGGCACTGTGGCTGGCCGACGGCGGCGCAACGGGATTCTCGACACTCGCCGGAGCTTTCACCGCCCTGGGCATTGTGGCCGGGCTGGCCGGCATGGACCTGGTCCTCCTGATGCTGCTGCTGGCGGCACGGATTCCCCTCATTGACCAGTCCGTTGGCCACGACCGCGCCCTGGAATTCCACCGGAAGCTCGGGAAGCCGTCGCTCTACCTTCTGCTGGCGCACGGGATCCTGATCGCCATCGGCTACGGGATGGCCGAAGGGCTGGATCCCGTCAGCGAAGCCGTGTCCCTCTGGGTGCTGGTGCCGGACATGTGGCTGGCCTATGTCTCCATGGCGCTGTTCATCGCCGTTGTGGTGACGTCCCTGGTGGCCGTCCGCAGGCGCTTTCCCTACGAGTTCTGGTACGCGGTGCACCTGCTGACCTATGCCGCCGTCGCAACGTCGCTGCCCCACCAGTTCAGCGTAGGCGGGCTGTTCGCCGAGGGCACCTGGCAGCGCTGGTACTGGCTAGCCGTATGCATCGCAACCGGCGCCGCGCTCCTGCACTACCGCGTTCTTGAGCCCGTCGTTGCCACGTTCCGGCATCAGCTCACCGTCAGCCGCGTGGTGCAGGTGGCACCCGGAGTGGTCAGCATTGAGATGCACGGGCTGCACCTTGACGAACTGGCCGGAACCGGAGGCAGGTTCTTCATCTGGAGGTTCCTGGCCCCGGGTCTGTGGTGGCACCCTCATCCGTTCAGCCTCTCCGCCGAGCCGTTGCAGTTCGATGCCTCAGGGCGCGGCTTGCTGCGGATCACCGTCCGCAATCTTGGACGCGGATCTGCCCAGCTCGCCGGCGTGAAACCGGGGACGAAGGTCGCCGTGGAGGGACCGTACGGAATCTTCAGCACCGCGGCCCGCAGCCGCGACAGGGTGGTGATGATCGGCGCCGGGATCGGGATCACGCCCCTTCGGGCCCTCTTGGAATCGACGCCTTTCGCGCCAGGGCAGGCGACCGTGATCCTTCGGGGCCGCAGCGAGCAGGAACTGTACCTCGGCGACGAGATCCTGGAACTTGCCCGGAACCGGGGAGCCACCCTGTTCCATCTGACCGGCGCCCGCTCGGTCCGTCACACGGGAAGCTGGCTCCCGGACAGCGCCACACGGGCCGGCCATCGGCTGGCCGACTATGCCCCCGACGTCGCAAACGCGGACGTCTATGTCTGCGGGCCGGCGGCGTGGGCCCGAAACGTAATTGCCGACGCCCGCGCCGCGGGCGTCAAGGAAGACCAACTCCACTACGAAAGGTTTGACTGGTGAGAATACGCGCAGCAGTATCAGCAGCACTTGCCTCCGCGGGCATCCTTCTTGCGGGGTGGCAATCAGGCATCCACGTGGCGGAGGCACCGAGCGCCGCGGCCAGCACGTCGGCAGGAACCAACGGCACTGCCGGCACTGCCGGCGCAACGGGTTCCTCCGGCTCAAGCTCGGGCTCCTCAAGCTCCTCCGGCTCCACCGGAACCGGCTCCTCCGCCGGTACCACCGGGACAGGTTCGGGCACTGCCGCGGAGCCCACAACCGGGGCCGCCGCAAAGGCCGGGGGAACCTACGCCGGCAGTGTGGTGCAGACGCGCTTCGGCGCCGTCCAGGTCCAGATCACGGTCAAGTCAGGTGCCATCACGGACGTCGTGGCGCTGCAGCTGACAGACGACGACCGCAAGTCCATCCAGATCAGCAACCGCGCCGCACCCCTCCTCAAAGCCGAAGTCCTCGCTGCGCAGTCAGCGGACGTGCAGACCATTGGAGGCGCCACTGTGACCAGCGACGCCTACCTGAGCTCACTCCAGGCGGCCATCGATGCAGCGAACCTCTGATCACCAGACCGGGGCTGGACTCCGGCGGCCCTTACCGGAGCCGGCCGCCGGCAGGGAACAGCCGCTGGGGCGGCCCGCATTGCGGGCCAGGACCTTCAGCTGCATGGGAACGGTGGTGAGCCTCACTGTGCCCGCAGCCTCGGGCGCGGACGAGCTGGTAGCGGCCACCGCCGTCGTCGAACGGGTTTTCGCGGGTCTGGACGAGACGTTCAGCCTCTACCGCCCGGACTCGGAGGCCAGCCGGCTGGCGCGCGCCGAGATCACACTCCCGGACGCGTCCGAGGAGATGCGCCGCCTCTACGCCGACGCCGTCGGCTGGCGGCTGCTGACCGAAGGGGCCTTCACCCCTGAACGGCCCGACGGCGTCCTCGACCTGTCCGGGATCGTCAAGGGATATGCCATCCAGGAGGCGGGCACATCCCTGCTGGCGCTAGGCCTTCGAGACTGGTGCCTGAACGCCGGCGGCGACGTGCTGGTCAGCGGATCCCCCGCCCCGGGGGCCACGGAATCCGGGAACCGCGAGCCGTGGAGGGCCGGGATTGTTGATCCGGAGGACCGCCGCACCCTTATTGCCGGCCACCCGTTGGGCGGCTTTGCCGGGGCGAAACTGGCGTTGGCAACTTCCGGTTCCGCGGAGCGGGGAGACCACATCTGGGCTGCCGGCGGAGCAGGCCGTGGCGCCCGTCCAGCCCCGGCTGCCCCGGTGTTCCGCCAGGTTTCCGTTGCGGCAGCGGACATCGTCACTGCTGACGTGCTGGCGACGGCGATCGTGGCCGGCGGCCTGCCGATGCTGGACCGCGCAACGGACGGGTGGGACATCGAAGTACTGGCGGTGCGGGCCGGCGGCGAACTGCTCGCGACGCCCGGCTTCCGGCGGTAGCTTCCGGCGCTAAAGCCGGGTGAGCTGGCTGTACCGCGGCTGGAGGCCGTCACCCGAGGACTTCCCCGTGACCCGGCGGACCACCCAAGGTCCCGCAAACTCCCGCACCCAGCGCGCGTTCGCCCTGATGGCATCGGCCCGGCTCAGCTCAGGAACGGGCGTCATGGGCGGCACATCGATGGAGTGATCGTGTTCGAGGACAGTCAGCACCCTCTTGGCCATGTTCGCGTGACCGGCCGCGGACATGTGCATCCGGTCCTTGGCCCACATGCCCCAGTCGTAGTATTCGCTGAAGCGCCAGTAATCCACCAGCAGGGCGCCGTGGTCGCCCGCAATGCCGCGCACCAGCTCGTTGTAGATGGCGGTGCGGCCGCGCATGGTGCCGAAAACCTTGGAACCGCGGGCGTCGAAACCCGTGAACATCACCACGGTGGCACCCGTGGCACTCAACTTGCGGATGCCGGCGTCGTACTCCGCCAAAAGGTCGTCGATGTCGATCTTGGGACGGAGGATATCGTTGGCCCCGGCGTAAACGGTCACCAGCGTGGGCTTAAGTTCGACGGCGGCGTCCACCTGCTCCGCCATGATCTGGCGGAGTTTCCGGCCCCTGATGGCGAGGTTGGCGTAACCGAAGGCCGGGTCCGCCGCGCCGAGCTGCTCGGCCACGCGGTCCGCCCAGCCCCGTACGCCGTTCGGGCGGGCCGGATCGTCGTCGCCGACACCTTCCGTGAACGAATCTCCCAAGGCAACATAGCGGGCGGCAAAGTCCATATCGATAGTCTGCCATCCGTTGCCGTGAGCAACCAAGCGGCGGCTACTCGCGGATCCGGACGGCCGATTCACGCAGGTACTGTTCCACCCGCGTGTACGCATCCCGGGTCAGGGCTTTCCACAGGGCGATGGCAAGCCTCGGATCTGTGGACTCCAGGTCGGAGATTGCCTCGGCACTGAGCACCATCACCTCCACGGGGCCGTCCGCCCTGACCGTCGTTTCCTGCCGGTTGCCGCTGCCCAGCGCCAGCTCGCCGAACGTCATGCCGGCGCTGAGGGTGTTGAGTTTGACCCGGTCGGAGGTGGGCCCGGGCGACGTACTGCTGACCTTGCCGGAAGTAATGAAGTAGACGCCGCCGAACCGCAGGCCAATGCGGCGGATGACGTCGCCGTCGTCGTACTTCCTTGCTGTCATGAGGCCCTGCAGGGCCAGCGCGTCCGCCTCATCGAGCGGCGCCAGCGCGGGCGAGTCGGTAACAGGAACGTGGTCCCGGAGCAGCAGCCCGTCCCCGTACTTTGCCAGCAGCCGGTTTTCACAGAATTCGACGGCGGCACTCCGGGTCGAAAACGACGGTACCGCCCCGTCCGGGTGCCCCTTCCGTTCGCCGAGTGAGTCCGCCACCGCGCCGTCCGCTTCGATCAGCACCAGCTCGCGGCCCCCGCCGGACAGGCCCTGACGCGCCGCCTCGAGAAGGCGCAGCGCCACCTCGCTCACCTGATCGGTTCGGCGGAAGTCCAGAACCACCAGCTCGACGTCGTCATCCAGGCTGCTGAGCTCGCGCGCCATGGATTCGCTCCCGGCGAAGAGCAGGTCACCGTTGAGTTCGATCACCCGGGCCCGGTGTCCGTGGGCGCGGAGGACGTCGGACGCTTCGGCATTGCGCCGGATGCCCGACGGCGTTTCGGTGACGTCGTACGCGGCAAGGATGGCAGAACGCCCGGTGCGCGCCGCCCTGACGAAGTGCAGCTCCATGTCCCGGGACAGCCGCTGGGCAGTCGCCAGGCCCCGGACGCTGCCGCCGTGTTCATCGAGCGGCGGGGAGTACACAGCCAGCCCAACCTGGCCCGGCAGGACGGCGATAATCCCGCCGGCAACGCCGCTCTTTCCGGGCATGCCCACGCTGCTGATCCAGGCACCGGCGTCGTCGTACATGCCGGACGTCATCATTACCGACAACACCCGCTCCACCGGACCGATCTCCAGCACCTGCCTGTGGGTGAGCGGATTCTTTCCGCCATTCGCGAGGGTGGCGGCCATGATGGCGAGGTCGAAGGTGTTCACCATGACCGAGCACTGGCGGAAGTAGTCCTCCAGGACGGGCGCGGGGTCGTCCTCGATGATGTTGAAGGACCGCAGCAGGTGCGCCAGAGCCGTGTTGCGGTGGCCGTGCTTCAACTCGGACTCGAAGACCTTCTCGTTGACCGAAAGCTGACGGCCCGCGAACGCCGAGTATGTGCTGAGGATCCGTTTGAAGCTCGACTGGCCGCCGGATCCCCTGATGAGTGACGTGGCGGTGAGGGCGCCGGCGTTGATCATGGCGTTCGCCGGACGGCCCGTCCCTTCGGCCAATGAGATCTCGTTGAAGGAGTCCCCGGAAGGTTCAACGTCCACCTTGGCGTCCACGGCGTCGCTGCCGAGGTCTTCCAAGGCCAGCCCGTAAGTGAAAGGCTTCGAGATGGACTGGATGGTGAATTCCTCGCGGGAGTCCCCCACCTCATAAACCTGCCCGTCCACAGTGGCCAGGGCAATGCCGAAGTTGTCCGGGTCCACGTTGGCCATGGCCGGAATGGTGCTGTAAGGCTTGCCGTCCCTGAGCTGGGCGATCTCGGCGTGGATCTGGCGCAGGTAGCTCTGGATAGGCGATTCCATGGAACCAACACTACGGGCGTGGCCGGCGTTGGGTCCTGTCGCTCGTCAGGACTCGCGCAGGATCCAGTGATCGGCGTCCAGGCGGCCCACGACCTTCTCGCCGATGCGGGCCAGGTCGGCGACGTCGCGCTCGGTCAGGGCATCAAGGAACAGCGTCCGGACCGCTTCCACGTGGCCGGGTGCCAGCTCAACAATGGTGGCCATGCCGGCGTCGGTCAGGTGGGCTGTGGTCACGCGCGCGTCGCGCGGATGCGGACGGCGTTCCACCCACCCCCGGTTCTGAAGCTTGGTGACCACATGCGACAAGCGGGACAGCGAGGCGCTGGTCCGCGCGGCGAGTTCGCTCATGGGAAGGAACCGGCCTTCCGCTTCGGAGAGCATGGCGAGTACGTTGTAGTCGAAGAGCGAAAGCTTGCCCGCCGCGTGCAATTTCGTATCCAGTGCCGCGGGCAGCAAGGTGTTGATGCTCAGCTGGGCCAGCCATGCACGGCGTTCGTCGGCGTTGAGCCAGCGCGGTTCGGTCATGGATACATCCTAGGAGAAAAATTGATTGACAGTTCAAGCCCGGACTGCCCCGATCAACCGCCGTCCAGATCGAAGGAAGCACCATGACTGACATCACGATCATCGGTACGGGGAACATGGCGGCAGGAATCGCCGCCCGAGCGGCCAGTGCCGGCCGCAGCATCCAGATCCTTAGCCGCGATGCAGTGGCCGCGTCCGCCCTGGCTGCCGAAACGAACGCGACCCCCGGGACCACCGGACAGGACATTGAAGGCAGCATCGTTGTCCTCGCGACCCATTTTGACGTGTCCAAGGAAATCGCCGGCCGTTACGGCGAGGCACTCAACGGCAAGACGATCGTGGACATTTCCAATCCCGTCAACGACGAAACCCTCGATTCCCTCACCGTGCCTGCCGGGAGCTCCGCGGCCGAGGAGATCCAGGCGCTGGTTCCGGGCGCGAACGTGGTGAAAGGCTTCAACACGGTTTTCGCCTCCACACTGGCCGCCGGAGAGGTGGCCGGGCAGACCCTCGATGTCCTGCTGGCCGGGGATTCAGCCGAAGCCAAGGCCGCGGTGGCAGGCTTCATCAATGATTCCGGGTTGCGCGCCGTCGACGTGGGTCCGTTGCGCCGGGCGCGGCAACTGGAAGCCTTCCAGTTGCTCATCATTGGGCTCCAAGCCAGCGACGCCCACCCCGAGTACAACTGGAACAGCGCATTGAAACTGCTTCCTTAGCAGGAACCGGTAGGCTGACCGCATGTACGTAGTCTCCCTGACCTACAAGGTTCCCGAAGAGATCGTCGATTTCCACCTCAAAGCACACGTTGAGTGGCTGCAGGACGCTTTCGACCAGGGCATTTTCATTGTGGCCGGCCGGAAGATCCCCCGCACCGGTGCGCTGTTGCTGTCCAATACGGACCGGGCAAACCTTGACGCCGCACTGGTCAAAGACCCGTTCTACACGAACGGCGTGGCGGAGTTCGACGTCGAGGAATTCCACGCCGGCAGGGTAGCTCCGGGTTACGAAAACCTCCTGGACAGCTAGCTCTCCGGGGCAGCGGCCTCCGGCGCTTTCTCAAGGAGTTTCTTCAGTCCGCCCTTCCGGGGAACCTTCACGGGCTCCGGCCAGCGCGGCCTGAGGCTGTCCCCGAGGGTCACACCGCGAAGCTTGCGGCCGAAGAGCGGCAACACCCAGTCGTGCACCCAGCGCCGCTGCCGCTGTTCCCACTCCCGCAGGCTCAGTTTGTCCGGCGGCTCCCACTCCAGCGGGCTGATCTTGTGCGGAACACCCAAATGGTCCAGGACCTGGGCGGCGAGGTATTTATGGCCGGCCTTGGACATGTGTAACCGGTCCGAATCCCACATCCGCCGGTCGTGGAAGGCCTCGAAGCACCAATAGTCCACCAGCACGGCGTTGTACTTGGCAGCGATTTCCCGGACATGACGGTTGTAAGCGGTGTTGCGTTTCCTCAACGGCTCAAGGACAGCCGAAACCTTGACGTCAAAACCGGTGAACAGCACCACAGTGGCACCCGTGGCAGCCAGCCTGGCCACGAGGGACTCGTACTCGGCCATGAGCGCCTCCACATCGGTGCCGAAGTCGAGGATGTCGTTTCCGCCGGCATACAGGGTGACCAGCGTCGGCTCCATTGCGAGCGCCGGTTCCAACTGTTCGTCGATGATGTGGCGGAGCCTCTTGCTGCGGATGGCCAGGTTTGCGTATTCCCACCCCGGTTCGGCCTTAGCCAGCTTCTCAGCCACCCGGTCTGCCCAGCCGCGCACACCGTTTGGCAGCCGCTTGCTCCGGTCCCCCACGCCTTCGGTGAACGAATCCCCCATGGCAACAAACCGCCGTCGCCCTCCCCGGTCCGGAAGCAAAGGAAATGAACCCATCCCGGCAGCCTAACCAACCAAAGAAACGGCAGGGTTAACGGCGAACGACAGGATCTGCGAGAGGGTTTGCGATGAGGCGACAGGATCTGCGAGAGGGATCAGAAAAAACCTGCAGGAAGTGAGAGAGCGTCTGGACTAGTGCCGGCGCTGGAGGCGAGACTTTAGAGCTCGGCTTTCCCCTGCCGCCAGTAACCCATGAACGCCACCTGCTTACGGTCGATCCCGACGTCGCGCACCAGGTAGCGCCGCATCTCCTTGATGACCCCCGCTTCGCCGGCAATCCAGGCGTAGAACGGCATGGCGCCGGCGGGCATCCCGGGGTTCTTCGTTGCCGCGATGGCCGCGGTTTCCATCCTTGCGGGCGTTTCCCAGAGGATCTCCTGGTCCACGTCCACGTCCTCCGGTTCCGGGCCGGCCCCGCCGGAGGCGGCCTTGATGCCCACCCAGCCCGGTTCGGGAACGGCGGCGCGGACTGCTTGCTGCAGGAGTTCGCCGTGCGGGCGTGAGCGGCCGATCGAGGCGCCCCGCGCCAGCCAGGTGATTTCGACGTCGGCGGCGGACTTCAGGTCCAGGAAGTCGCCGGCTTCGGGGACTTCAAGGAAGGCGTGCCCGCTCATGTAGGGCGGGAGGCTTTCCAGGATGGCGCTGATGGCGGGAACAGCGGTTTCGTCGCCCGCGAGGAGCACCCGCTGGGCCAGTCCGGGGCGCCATTCGATGCCGGAGTAGATCTCCGCTGTGACGCAGTGCGCGGCGCGGTTGTTGGGGCCGATGATGGTGAGCGCATCCCCTGGTTTGGCGTTCAGGGCCCAGTTTGCGGCGGGGCCGCCGTTGCCCGCCGAGTCGAAGTGCATCACGAAGTCCACGTCGATCTCGGGGTAGACAGCGTCGAGCCGTTCCTGCCGGACGGTGTAGGTGCGCATGGAGCCGCGGGTAGCCGGGTCCATGGCCAGCCATTCCCGGTACCAGCCGGACTGTTCCATCTGGAACACGGGCAGCGGCAGCCGGGTGCCGTCCTCGGCAAGGGAAGGGATCATCAGCTTCACGCGAAGGTCCAGGGTTCCGCCGTGGACGCCGAAGTCACGCAGCGAATACCCGCCGAAAGTGATGCGGCGGAAGTTGGGGCTGAGTTCCTGCACGGCGGTGACGGTCACGTCGAACGCCAGGGTCATGGGTTCGGTGCTGGCAATGTCACGAGTCTTCATGGAACGAACTCCAGTTCAGTTGCAGTGGTGTGGTGCCGGCCGAGCGGAATGATCAGCGGCGTGCCGGAAACGGGGTCGGGAAGCACACGCGAGTCCAGGCCGAAGACGTCCCGGACCAGGTCCTCGGTGACCACGTCGGTGGAGGCGCCCTCGGCCACGATACGGCCGCCCTTCATGGCGATCACGTGGTCCGCGTACCGCGCCGCGAGGTTCAGGTCATGCAGAACGATGGCCACGGTGGTGCCGCGCTTGCGGTTCAGGTCCGTAATCAGGTCCAGCACCTCCACCTGGTGGGCAAGGTCAAGGTAGGTGGTGGGTTCGTCCAGGAGCAGCACATCGGTCTCCTGGGCAAGCGCCATCGCAATCCAGACGCGCTGGCGCTGGCCGCCGGACAGCTCATCCACGTTGCGTCCGGCGAGTTCCAGCGTTTCGGTGGCGTCGAGCGCGCGCTGCACCGCGGCGTCGTCGTCCGCACTCCAGCTGCGGAAGAAGCCCTGGTGCGGGTACCGCCCGCGCCCCACGAGGTCGCGGACCGTGATCCCGTCCGGTGCAGCGGGATGCTGGGGCAGGAGGCCCAGGGTCCGTGCGACGTCCCGGGCGGAGCGGGTGTGGATGTCCTTGCCGTCCAGCGTCACGGTGCCGGCCGCGGGCTTCAGCAGCCGGGACAGTCCCCGGAGCAGGGTGGACTTGCCGCAGGCGTTGGCGCCCACGATCATGGTCACTCTGCCCTCGGGGATCTCCGCCTGCAGCCCTTCCAGAACTGTGCGCTGGGCGTATTTGAGGGTGAGGTCCGTGGCGCGCAGAACAGCCATCTCAGGCATCCTTTCGGTTGGAAGTGACCAGCAGCCACAGCAGGAACGGGGCGCCCAGGGCGCCGGTGACCACGCCGACCGGCAGGACGGTGCCGTCCAGCAGCAGGGGCGCAATGTTCGCGGCGAAGTAGTCCGCGGCCAGCACGATCAGCGCTCCGACGAAGGCCGACGCCGGGAGGCTGGCTTTTGCGGTGAAGCGGCGGGCGATGGGTCCGGCCAGGAAGGCGACGAACGCGACCGGGCCGGCTGCCGCCGTCGCCACGGCCGCGAGAGCCACGGCGACGACCACCACGGCCAGCCGGGTAAAGCCGACCCGGATGCCAAGCCCGGCGGCAGCGTCATCGCCGAGTTCCAGGATGCGCAAGGGGCCGGAGAGTGCGGCTGCGGCAGGGATGAGGACCAGCAGCGCAAGGGCGAGGATACCGGCACGGTCCCAGGAGGCTGAATTGAGGGAGCCGTTGAGCCACACCAGGGCGTCGGCCGCCGTGCGGATGTCCGCCCGGGTCATAAGGAAGCTGACCACGGCGTGGAGCGCGGCGGCGATGCCCACGCCCGCCAGGATCAGCCGGCTGCCGGCCGCATTGCCGCCGGTTCCGCCGCCGGACCCCAGGGACCCGCCACGCGAGATGGCATAGATGAGCGCGGCGACACCCAGGGCGCCGGCGAGGGCGGCGCCGGAGACCACGGCACCGGACGCACCGAAAACAACGATTGCCGTGACGGCGGCCGCGCTGGCCCCGTAACTGATGCCGATGACGTCCGGGCTGGCCAGCGGATTGCGGAGCATGGTCTGGAAGAGGCCGCCGGCAAGTCCGAACGCGGCACCGATCATGGTGCCGATGACCGCGCGGGGAAGCTTGTTTTCCATCACGATGAAGCTTGCGCCGGGAATCTTCTGGCCGCCGGTGAGGTGGGCGAGCAGGATTTTGAAGAAGTCAGGGACCGTCACGGTGTAGCTCCCCAGCAGAACGCTGACGGCGAAGAGGACCACGACGGCGAACGCCAGGATGGCAGTCCGGCTCAGGACGGTTCGGCTCAGCATGCCGGCGCGAACTGGCAGGTAATGCCCTGTTTCCGCGGTTTTGAGGGCATTATCTGCCCGTTCGCGCTCCGTACCGGGGGCGTTGTCCCCGAGCTCACGCCCGACGTGGGCGAGGTCTGCCTTGCTCACAGTCCGGCCCCCTTCCCGCGCCGGACCAGCCATACGAAGACGGGCGCGCCCACGAGGGCCGTCATGATTCCCGCCGGGACTTCGCCTGGCAGAAGGACCACCCGGCCCAGGATGTCCGCGGAAAGCAGGAGCACCGGGGCCAGGACGAGGGAAAACGGCAGGATCCAGCGGTAGTCGGGCCCGGTCAGGAAGCGGACGGCGTGCGGAATGACGAGCCCCACAAAGCCGATGGGCCCGGCGAGGGCGGTGGCGGACCCGCACAGCAGCACGATGCCCAAGGCAGTCATACCGCGGACCAGCCCCACGCGCTGGCCGAGCCCGCGCGCAATGTCATCGCCCAGCGCCAGGCTGTTGAGGATGCGGCCGGTAGCCAGCACGATGCCCGCACCGAGAATAAGGAACGGCACGCCGGGCAGAACGACCGACCAGTCGCGTCCGGCGATTCCGCCCACCTGCCAGAACCGGAACCGGTCCAGGGTGTCCTGGCTCGAGACCAGGATGACGTTCATGAGGGAATACAGGCCGGCGCTCAGTGCGGCGCCCGCGAGGGCCAGCTTCACCGGCGTCGCACCGTCCCGGCCGAGGGAGGCGACCAGGTAGACGACGGCGGCAGCGGCCGCGGCGCCGATGAACGCGAACCAGATGTAGCCGGTCAGGGAGGAGATCCCGAAAACATAAATGCCGGTGACAACGGCCAGGGCGGCGCCGGCGTTGACCCCCATAATGCCGGGGTCGGCCAGCGGGTTGCGGGCCACGCCCTGCATGGCGGCGCCGGCCAGGCCGAGGGACCCGCCGGCGAGCAGGCCAAGGACGGTGCGCGGGATGCGTGCATGGACCACCGCGTGGTCACCGTTGCCGGGATCGAATTGCATGAGGGCCTCCCACACGGTGCCGAGGGGAAGACCGCGGGCGCCGACGGCCAGCGATACCGCGGAAACAAGGACGAGTACGACGACGGCGGCCAGCAGCCACGTGGCCTGCTTGCCTGCAGCGGGGCGGCCGGAAGGCGGGCTGAACGCGCCGTCGCGGCGCGCCGTCGTCGTACTTGGTGTCATAGTGGGGTGCCTACTTCACTGCATCCGCTGCGTTGGCCAGCTGGGGCAGGAACGTGTCCAGCGACCACGGCAGGCTCAGGGGCGACGACGCCGAAATGGACAGCGTGAGTGTGTTGTCCGAGTCGGCAACCAGGGCGCCGTCCTTGATGGCCGGGATCTGGCCCAGCAGGGGATCGGCCTTGATGGAATCGGTGGTGGCGGAATCAGGAACCCAGGTCACGAAGATGTCGGATTCGAGCTCGTTGGCCTTTTCAGCGGACCACGGGATGAAGAACTCCTTGGAGCCCTTCGAGTTTTCCTCCACAACCGGGGCGAGCTTCATCCCGATCTCCGAGAGGAAGCGCGGACGGTTGTCGTTCGCGGTGTAGACGTTGACGCCGTCGCTCTTGGCTGGCTCCAGGTTGCCGTAGATGAAGCTCTTGCCGGCCAGCTGAGGATACTTGGAGACCTTGTCCTTGATGGTGGCTTCGGTGTCCGAGATCAGCTTGGTGGCCTCGGTTTCCTTACCCAGGGCCTTGCCGATGATGCTGGTGGAATCCTGCCAGGACGTGCCGTAGGCGATCTCGGGGTGGGCGACCACCGGCGCGATCTCGCTGAGCTTCTTGTAGTCCTCTTCCGTCAGGCCGGAGTAGGCGCCCAGGATGACGTCCGGGTTGAGCTTGGCGATCTCGGTGAAGTTGATGCCGTCCGCCTCGGAGAACTGGACCGGTGCCTTTTCAGTGCCGAAGCCGGCACCCAGCTCTTCCAGCTTGGCGTCTTTCCACGGCGTGGAGCCCTTGTCGTTGCCGCCCCATTCGTTCTTGGGGACGCCCACGGGAACAACACCCAGGGCGAGTGCGACGTCGTCGTTGACCCAGGAAACCGTGACCACGCGCTGCGGCTGGGACTCAATGATGGTCTCGCCGAAGACGTGCTGGATGGTGACCGGGAACTGCGAGCTGGCGGACTGGCCGGCCGCTGCAGTGCCGGTACCGGATGCCGCCGGACCGGTGGAGCAGGCGGTCAGCGAGAGTGCGGCTGCTGCCAGCACGGCAGTTGCCTTGCCGGCGGTCTTGAGCAGCACGCGGCGGGACGGACCGGCGGCAAAGCCGCTGCGGCCGGCGCCCGGGCCGGAGAAGAGGGGGGAAGTCACGGAACTCCTTAGGTCAATGATGCGAACCCAAGTAAGGCTAGCCTATCCTTCTGTGAATTACGGAACGTTTGCGTAACGTAATTGTCTCAATCGGGCCGCCTTGCCCGTTTAGCCCAGGGCCGCGGACCAAAACGTGAGGCTTCACACGCCAAAATTCCTTGAGGGCGCGGGGTGAACAATGGTTCACTTGAAAGACAGTAAACGTGCGTTCACCCCTTGTGGCCGCCTCATGCCCAGAAGGTTCCGCCCTGATGCCCCCATCCCGCAATAGATCCATGTCCCCCGGCGCCATCACGGCCGTCCTTGCGCTGAGCGGCACGGTGGTGGCGCTGATGCAGACCCTCGTGGTGCCGCTCCTTCCGGACTTCCCCGGGATCCTCGGCGTGACGGCCGACGACGCCTCCTGGCTGGTCACCGCCACGCTGCTCTCAAGCGCCGTGGCCACCCCGATCGTGTCCCGCAGCGCGGACATGTACGGCAAACGGAAAATGATGGTGATCTGCCTCGCCATCATGGTTGCCGGCTCCATCGTGGCCGCCGTGGGGGGAAGCTTCCTCTGGCTCATCGTGGGCCGGGCACTGCAGGGGTTCTCCTCGGCCTTGATTCCCGTGGGCATCAGCATCATGCGCGACGAACTGCCCAAGGAAAAGATGGGGTCCGCCGTGGCCCTGATGAGCGCCACGCTGGGCATCGGCAGCGCCCTGGGCCTGCCGCTGGCCGGGCTGCTATACGAAAGCCTGGGCTGGGAGTCCATCTTCTGGGTTTCCGGTGGTGCCGGCACGCTGCTGCTCGCCGCCGTCGTTCTGGTGGTTCCCGAATCCAAGGTGCGCACGCCGGGCCGGTTCGACTATCTCGGCGCGGTGATTCTTTCCGCGGCACTGGCAGCGCTGCTCCTGGGCATCTCCAAGGGCGGATCGTGGGGCTGGAGTTCCGAACCGGTGCTGCTTCTGTTCCTCGCCGCCGCCATCCTCCTGGCCGCGTGGCTGCCCTACGAGCTGAAGGTCAGCCAGCCGATGGTGGACCTCCGCACCTCCGGCCGGCGCCCTGTCCTCCTGACCAACCTGGCATCCCTGCTGGTGGGCTTCGCCATGTTCGCCAACATGCTGCTGACCACCCAGCAGCTCCAACTGCCCACCTCCACCGGTTACGGTTTCCAGCTGAGCGTGATCACCGCCGGCCTCTGCATGGTTCCCTCTGGCCTGGCCATGGTGGTCTTCGCTCCCGTTTCCGGCGGCATCATCCGGCGGTTCGGCGGGAAGTCGGCGCTGATCGCGGGCGCGGCGGTCATGGTGGTGGGGTACGTGGGCCGCGTTTTCTTCTTCGATTCCATTACCTCGGTGATCATCGGCTCCACGGTGGTCAGCATCGGAACCGCCATCGCCTACGCCGCGATGCCCACCCTGATCATGGGGGCCGTGCCCATTACGGAAACCGCGTCGGCTAACGGCCTCAACAGCCTGGTGCGGTCCATTGGAACCTCGACGTCGAGTGCAGCCGTCGCCGCCGTCCTCACCTCAGTGACCATCACCGTGGGATCGGCCCGGCTGCCGTCCTTCGAGGCATTCAAGGACGTCTTCTGGATGGCGGCACTGGCGTCCGCGGCCTCCATGGTGGCTGCCGTGTTCATCCCGCGCGCCGCGGCCGCAGCCAAGGCGGCGGTCCCTGCGCCGGCCGCCATCGAGCTGGTGGTGCAGGGGCGCGTCCTGACGGCCGAACGCCGCCCGGTCACTCCCGCCGTCGTCACCGTCCTGCAGACAAGCGGCGAACCGGTGGACTGGAGCCGGGTGGACAGCGACGGCAACTATTCCGTGGCGCTCCCCGGAGCAGGCACATACCTGATGGTGGCCAACGCCGCCGGCTGGGCGCCAATGGCGGAGGTGTTCGACTTCGACGGCCGCACGCTCCAGCAGAATTTCCACCTGGAAGACCGCCTGGAACTGGCCGGAACCGCCACCGTGGGAGGCGCGGCCCTCACGGACGCGGTAGTAACCCTGCTGCAGGCCTCCGGCGAGCACGTGGCCACGGTCCGCACCGATTCCAACGGTCGCTATTCACTGCCGCTACCCTTGGCCGGGCGCTACATCGTGACCTTGCTGAACCCGGCGACCCACCAGGCGATGGCCCGGAAGCTGGCAGTGGACAACCGCTCGGTAACCGCGGACCTGGCGATGGACGCGCCCGCCGTACAGCTGGTGGACGCGTGAGCGCGGCCGTGGTGTCCAGCCGCGACGCCATCCTGGATTCGGCAGGCAGGCTGTTCGGCGAGCGGGGCTACCGCGGCGTGACGGTCCGCGACATCGCCTCCGACGCCGGTGTTTCAGCAGCCCTCGTAATGAAGCTTTTCGGCTCCAAGGAAAAACTGTTTGCCGCCGCCAAACCGGACGAGTCGCTGCTGTCCGATCTCGATGTCCCGGCATCCGAGCTGGGTGCGACGCTGGTGTTCCGCGTACTGATGCGCCGGGAGCGCGGGCTGAAAGAGCCGTGGGCCATGCTTCCGTTCACCATCCAGGACTCCCCGACGCCCGACGCCGCCCGCGCAGAAACGCGCGAACGGTACCTTGCGGCCATGGCCAGTCTGCTGAAGGATGCGACGCCGGACCGGCGTTACGCCTCCACCGTCGTCGCGCTCATGACCGGCTTTGGCGAGGCGGTGAGGACGCTCGGCATGTTCGACGGCTGGGACTTCGACGACCTGGTGGCCCACTACGGGGCGATTGTGCAGGCGCAGGTCGACGCCTGCGGCGAGATCCGAACGTAACGCTCTCCCACCGCCCGCCTTTTCCCCAACGCTCTCCCACTTCCGGCCGCCTTTTCCCCATCGCTCTCCCACTTCCGGCCGGCTTTTCCCCAACGCTCTCCCACTTCCGGCCGCCTTTTCCCCATCGCTCTCTCACTTCCGGCCGCCTTTTCCCCATCGCTCTCCCACTTCCGGCCGGCTTTTCCCCATCGCTCTCCCACTTCCGGCCGCAGTCCGCGGTTGCCGACGCGTTGCGCATTTGGGAGGATGGCGGGGCGGGCCTCTGGTGCCCGGCAATGAGGAGGTCCGAATCGGACCGCCTGCACAACGAGGGGAATGAGCATGCCGAAGACCGTCGAGGTCATCGCAGCCGCGGGAAGCGGGGCGGCCGGAATGGCCTGCTTTGCGGCCACAGCGACGTCAGCTTTCCCGCGCCGGACCTGCATCTAGCCGTCCGCCAGGCACTTTCCTTCATTGGGCCCTGGTGCGCCCGGATTCAGCTGACAAGAGACCGCTATTCCCCCCGGGGACCCTACGCTTTCGAAAGCTCATTGTCATGCAAAAAATCACTGCCCAGCAGATCCGTTCATCGTTCATCAATGCCAGCCGTTCCGAGGCCGCCAAACTCACCCTGCCCCGGGATTTTGACTCCTTGGACTGGGACAGCCTGGACTTTTTGGGGTGGCGGGACGCCAAGATGCCGCTCCGCGGCTACCTCGTAGTCCCGGGACGCTTGGGGTTAACAGGGATCATGCTCCGCGCTCCGGAGGGCGGAGCCAAGAAGAGCCGGTCCGTACTGTGCGAACTATGCCGCGACGTTTTCTCCAGGGACGACGTCCTGTTGTGGGTTGCCAAACGTGCCGGTCAGTCAGGCCGGAACGGCAACACGATAGGGACGCTGATCTGCGCCGACTTCCTGTGCAGCGGGAACGTCCGCGTGGAACCGCCGGTCAATGAGATCAACCCCGACCCGGCCGCCGTCGTTCTCCGGCAGGTCGACGGACTGATAGCGCGGACGGAACTGTTCATCAACCGGGTTCAAGGACGCTAGGCCGGTCGGGGGCGGGGGCGGGGCAGGCCCTTTCCCGCCCGGCCTCCGGCGCGGGGGGCGGCCGGAGAAGTCAGCTGTACGAAATGCTCAACAACAGCGCTTCAGGAGTAGTTGGCGGCAGGAGCAGTCTGCCGGCTAAGGCCCGGGACAGGTTCGGACTCGAATACGGACCTGCTCACCCGGTGGCTCACGGCATCAGCCACCTGCCCGGAATACACAGTGACCTGCTCCGTTCCGCCCGCGTCGAACACGGTCGCGGTGCGGGACAGTGACGGCTGCCCCGCCCCGGTGAACAGTTCAACCCTCCAGTCGGCCGGGTACTTGAACGACAGGCGCCCGTCCGGGAACGTATACGTCGCGACGCCGGCGGAAACGGGAGCGGACGACGGCGGCCGGGCACCGCTCGTCGTCGGGCCCGCCGTGGCGGGGGCGGACGTTGCGCCTGCCGGCTCCGAGGGTGTGCCGGTACCCGACGGCGATGCCCCTCCGGAGGAAGCCTCCGGGACGGCAGCCCCGCAGCCGCCCAGGCCGAGGGCGGCGGCTATCGCGAGGGCGGCGATAAAGGGGACTCGGCGTGCACAAATCATGACGGTGCCTTCCACGAGGAATCTGTGGCGATGCACTACAGAATCGCACGCAGGGACAGCGCGGCTCCATACCGTCGCCAATAAGCCCATCCACTTGTTATCAATGCCGTGAACTGGCCACGACAGGCGACAAGTGCGAGAGCGTCCGCAAAAAACCTGCAGGAAGTGAGAGAGCGTCCTGATGGGCGGCCGGAGTTAGCGCAGGACGATGTCCACCGGGTTCGCCTCGGACCTCCACTGGCCCTCGGCGCCGGCCCGCGGCCCGATTACCGGAGCTGTGAGCACGCCGGAGCGGTTGGTGCGCTTGTCCCGCAGGATCTCCGTGACGGAGCCCAGGTGCCTGGACAGGTCGATCACGTTCTCCGGAGCGGCCAGGAGCAGCTGGAAGCCGAATTCGTGCAGGGCCTTGATCCCCGCGCCGGCGAATTCCTCCGAGGCGAGGACAAAGGCCTCATCCATCATCACTGTGCCGTAGGTGGTGAAGCCCTGCTCGGCGATGCCAAGCTGGTAGCTCAACGCCGCGGCCATGATGAACGCCGTGAACCGCTGCCGCTCGCCGCCGGACATGGAGCCCGTGTCCGCGTGCATGAACACATCGGTCCGCTTGCCTCGCTTCTTGCCCGAGGCGGGGTCAACCACTTCGCGGTGCTCCTTGCACTGGATGAACAGGTGCCCGCGCACATCCAGCACCTCGGCCCGCCAGCGCCGGTCCTCGGGCGTCTGCGAACCCAGCCGCTTCACGAGCGTTTCCAGCGACTTGTAGCGGGTGGTGAGCTCGGCGTCGTCGTCCGTTTCAGGGCCGGCAGCTGACGCTCCCGCAGCGCGAGAGGGCCGCGTGTGCCGCGTCCTGAGCGCATTCTGGATGGCGTCCTTGAACTGTTTCGCGGTGGGCGGCAGGGTCTGTTTGATGTCGAGTTCCAGGAAGCTGCCCTCGTGGAAGTTGACCTCGGACAGGATGCCGTTCAGGGGCAGGATGCGGCTGGTGATGGACCGGCGTTCCTCATCCAGCAGGTGCAGCAGCGTGCTGAACGACTCGTGCGTGCGCTGGTTGAAGAACTGCCGGAACTCGGCCTCCTGCGTGGGCAGGCCGTCACTGACGATCGCGTGGTACCGGGCTTCGAACTCCCCGGCGGCGCCGATCGAGGTGCCGTGGTCCGCGGAGATCGCCGTGCCCCATTCGCGGACGAATCCTTCGAAAATTCGGGTGAGGCGCTCCGAGGTGGCCTGGCCGCGGGACTCGGCGGTGTGCAGCTCGGCAAGGAGCCGGGTCCGGACCTCGTTGGCCAGGTTGTCCAGCTCATGCATCTCGGCGACGTCGCCGAACGCGGAGAAGTACGGTTCCAGCGCGGCGACGGTGGCGTCCGACGGCGGTGACTGGCGCAGGCGGTTGCGCGCCGCTTCCAGCAGCGAATCCGCGGCGGTGAGTTGCTGGTCAAGTGCCTTGTATTCGCTCTGCAGGACCGCCGCGGCCTCGGTGCTGGACTGGTGCTTCTGCCGGGCCGCCTCGATGTTGGCCCGCAGCGGCTCCAGGTCGGCCTGGGCGGCAAGGGCATCCTTGAGGCGCTGCTCGATCTTGCCGAGCTCGTCCTCCGCCACAGCCGCGGAAACCTGCTCCCAGGGCCGGTGGTCCTCGGCGATGCGGCGAAGGGCCTCCAGCTGGCGGGTCATCCCCTGGTGCAACTCTTCGCGGCTTTGCGCGAGTTCGGCGGCCTTCGCCAGTTCCTGCTGCAGGTCCGCCACCTGCGCGGCCACCAGCTCCAGCTTCGAGGCGTTGTCGAAGCCGAGGACGTAGTCCTGCCTGCTGGCGAAGCGGTCGTCCTTCTCCACCGTGTGGCGGTTACGCTTGACCACACCGCCCAGGCTCAGGCCCTTGTCCAGCGCAGCGAGTTCGTCCGGATCCTCGACGCACGGGTACGCGAAGTCGACCGCGATCCGCTCGCGGATCCACTGCCCGGCGTCGGCCGCGGGCCCGGTGGTGAGGATGTCCAGCTTGCCCAGCAGATCGCCGTCGGCCGCGTCCTCCACGGCCAGGGCACCGCCGGCGAGCGGCTTGGACACGTCCACCGCCCGGAGCGCTCCGCGGACGGAGTGATCGTTCAGGTACCGGGTGACGGCGGCGAAGTGCTCGCCGGGAACCAGCAGCGTGGTGGCCAGGTTCCGCAGCGCGCGTTCGGCGGCGGGCCGCCATTGTTCCTGCCCTTCGGCGACGTCGATCAGTTCGCCGCCGAACGGCATCTGCTCCTCCGGCACACCGGTTGCCGCCGCGATTGCGGTCCGGTTTTCAATGCTCGACGGCGGGAGCAGGGACTTGCGCGTCTTCAGTGAGACGAGTTCCTGCTGGGCCGCCGCAAGCTCACGCTTCTTCGTGGCGTGGCCGTCGAACGCCTCGAAGCGCAGCTCTTTGAGCGCCTCGGAGTCATCCTGCAGTTCAGCCGAGCGGTCGGCGGCGTGGGCGTGCGCCTGCTCCCAGCCCTCGGCCGTCCACTCGAGCTCCAGGCCGGCATCAGCCAACGCCTGCCGTGCTGCTTCCTCCACCTGCTGGCGGAGCTTGAGTCCCACCCGGGCATTCTCCAGCGACTGCTCGATCGCCGAGATCGCGTTGCCGCCCTGGTTGTTGTAGTCCGCCTCGAGCTGGCGAAGGTCTTTGGCCAGGCCGTCCCGGACCGCGCGCTCCGCGGCAAGGTCCTTGGCCTTGGCCTGGGCGAGGTCCTTGTAGCGGAGCAGGGTCTTTTCGTGGACCGTCACCGCGAGCTGCTGCTTGTAGGCATCGAATTCTTCACCGGCGAGTTCCCGCAGGCGGTTCGCATCCAGCAGGGACTGCGCGTAGTCCTTGTTGAGGCCCGGCACCGGGGCCAGCTGGTCGCGCTGCTGCCGCACGTCCTCCAGCCGCTGCCGGATGGACATCAGGTTGCTAAATTCCTCGACGACGTCGTCCGCCGCGGCAAGCGTGGCGGGCGCATCGAGCACCTGGTCCCGGAAGAAGGTGTTGACGCTGCCGCCGAGGCCCTTGCCGGCCTGGATCACGCGGAGTAGCGGCAGGGCCTGGTCCGAGTTGATGCCCAGCAGGCGGCGGAAGCGCTCGGCGAACGCCTTGTGCACGTCGAAGACCTGCGCGTCCGGAAAGATCGTGTCCAGCGCAGCCTTGGTGAAGCGCTTCTCGGCGATGCCCTCGATCGCCGCAAGGTCCAGCGGCTTGTTGTCGATCAGGTAGTACCGGCCGACACTCGACTCCGTGCCGTTTTTCGGCAGGTCGAACAGCGCCGACACCGTCACCTTCGTGCCCGCTGCGTTATCGAACGTCAGGGCGACGGCGGACCACGTGGCACCGGGGCGCTGGAAGGCGCTGGCCGAGCCCTCGCCCACGGCCTTGTCGCCCACCTTGCCGCGCATGTACGTGAACGTGGTCCTCTTGTCCTCCACGGCACCGGAGCGCTGCGCCGCGGCCTCGTTGGAACGCGGCCGGGCATCGAACACGCGCAGCATGGCGTCAAACAGCGTGGACTTGCCCACGCCGGAGTTGCCGGTCAGCAGGGTTCCGTTGCGGTCCACGTGCATCGTGTGGGCGCCATGGAACGTTCCCCAGTTGACCACCTGGACCAGCGCGAGCCGCATCTGGCCGGGGTTGGTGAGCTCGCCCATCGGCAGCATGGTCGCGATGCTCACTTGGTGTCCTCCGCTTCGTCAGTGTCCTCGTTATCGGTTTCGACAGGCTCAGCCACCGGGTCGCCGTCGAGTTCCAGCAGCGCTTCCGTGCCTGTGGGGTCGGCGGTGGCCGCCACCAGCGCCTCTATGTGGGCGGGGATGTCGCCGATGTTTTCGAAGGGGAGGGCCAGTGGGAGGGCGTTGGAGATGGTGTAGACGTCTTCGAGGCCGGTGGTGATGAGGAGTTGGCGGGCCAGGAGCTTGGTGATGGCGCGGTTGACGACGTCGGAATCCCGCAGGGCGTCCTGCTGGCCTGCCGGCTGGTAGTGGGCCACCAGCTCGGCGATTTCTTCCTTCGTGATCGTGGGGTCCGTCTGGGCCGTGACGTGGCGGTCCAGCAGGAGCCGCAGGCGCAGCAGCACGATGGTTTCCACCCGGCTGAGCGCACGCTGCTGGCGCAGGATGCTGGAGCGGGTGCTGCCGCCGATGGCTTCGGGATCCACCGGACGCAGCACTGCCACTTTTCGTTCGTGGTCAAGCTGCAGCGTCAGGAACAGCTCGGACAGGCGGCTGCGCAGGATCAGCTGGTTGTCCAGCAGCGTGGTCCAGAGTTTCTCGTCCCGGCCGCCGTCGACGTAGGGGCCCTTCAGCAGCTTCACCAGGGCCTGGCGGACCTTCATCGGCAATACGCCGGTGTCCCCCGGGAACAGCGCTGCGCCGTCGACGAAGGTGTCCTTGGGCGTGACCGCGAAGGGGACGCCGTGGATGTGTTCGGGAGCGGGGTGGGCTTCCGGAGTGTCACCGACGACGGCGGCATCCGCCGTCGTCGTAATCTCTTCAGTCATGCGAATCCTTCTTGAGGGTGACCACCGGCAGGAATGCCTTGCGGGTGGTTCCGTCTATCTGTTCGAAGTCGATGGCGTCCCAGCCGGCGCGGTCGAAGCCGGCGCCGTCGTGCAGGGCGTGGGACAGCAGCGCGCGGATGGAGTTGATGTGGCGTTCCTCCGGCGGAAGCTGCTCCCATGCCTCCGGCAGGGTGGCGGCCCCGGCGAGCGCGGCGCGGATGGCTGCCGGCTTGGCCTTCCCGGTGCGCGGCGAGCGCACGCGGTCCGAGTCGCTGAAGGCGATGGGGTCGGCGAGCTTGGGGGGCGCCGCGAACTCGTCGGGGTCGAAGAGCTTGACCATCGACAAGGATTCGAAACCCGCGTTAAAGAGCACAGGTCCGGGCACCAGGCCGGGGCGTTCCCGTTCATAGGGCAGCGAGCGGATGGCCTGTTCAGCCTCCCGGAGCACCCTCCGCAGCCGCACGGACTGGCGGAAATCATCGCTCTGGACGTAGGTGTTGAGGCTTTCGCTGAGCTTGCCGTAGATCCGCTGGATCTGGCTGTGCTGGGTCCGCAGCTCAGCGACCAGGTTCTTCAGTGTTTCGCGGTCCTCATGGCTGAGGTCGTCCGCGAACTGGCGGCTGAGCACCTCGCCGATCGCGGAACGGAACCGCAGCTGCTGCTGGGGGTCCTCCAGGAATGCCGTGAATGAGCGGAACGTCCTGCCTTCGGGGCTTTGCCGGAGGCGTTTGTCCGCTTCCAGCACCTGCGCCATGGTGGCGCCCTTGCTGAGCGACTCCTCGATGATCTGGTTGCGGAGCTCGCCCACCAGTTCTTCGATCCGGTCACGCATCTTCTTGTAGTCCGCCGGCAGGCTGGCGGCGAGGTCCAGGATGTTTCCTGCGGCCTCCACCGCTTCGTCATCGTCCAGCAGTCCGTCGAAGTCCCCGGAGCTGATGTCCTGGATGAGCTGCTGCCGCTCCTCGATCTCGTCCTCGAGCGACTCCAGCCGGGCACTCTGGTCGGGGTTGGTCTCATTGGCGAGCTTCTCGACGTCGCCCAGCAGCGTCCCGAGCCGGGAACCGTTCAGCGTGGAGCGTTCGCTGGAGAGGCTGTCCAGGAAGGCGAGGACGCGGGCCGCGGGCTCGGTGACTTCGTAGACGATCTGCCCCGACTGGTTGCGGCGGGTCAGGAAGTTCTTACGGGTCCATTCGTCGCCGAAGGATTTCCCGTTGGCCGTTCCGCCCAGTCCGGGGTCCTGGCGGCGGAGCTGCTCAAGAAAAGCATCGACGTCGGCATGGAACTCTTCCAGCGGAAGCTGGGGACGGGTTCGGGTGAAGGACGCCTGCAGCACAGCGATGACCCACGGCGCGGACCGGGTGAGCGCCCAGGCAGGCCCTTTGGTGAGGAGTTCGAGGTCCCGGAGCCGGGCGCTGATAGCGTCCGCAGTGGACGGGGCGGATCGGGACACGCACTCTCCTTCAGCTGCCACAGGACTGGTCGGGCAGCGGAAAACCCGAAAACTGCCAACTACAAGGTTAACGCAGTGCCCCGGGCGGCAGGTCCGGCTCAGTTCCTGGCCACCCCTCGCCCCCACCCTCCTGTTACGCGTGTTACTGGTGGGGTTTCAGTGACCGCGCCGTGACCTACGCACCGGTAGCATTTCGATCCCGTATCAACCCCTCCGCCACGGCGCGCTGAGTCTGGCTGACGGCGCCGCCCGCACCCTACGCTCGTGCTACTCGATCCATCCAATTGATCCATCCAGGCAATGACGCAGGGGGAACCATGCAGTTCGATCTCAGTGCAGTTGAAACAGGCACGTTCGTGTTCATCGGAACGCTGGTGTTTGGAATGCTGATCGTGGGCTTCATGATGACGGCCGGATTCCTGGCCATGGTGCTCGTGGGCGTGGGCCGGTTGGCCTGGTTCATCGTTGCCGGCACCCTGGTGGGATTGGTCCACGGCATCAACCACCTGTGGGACCGGATGGTGCACCACGCCTCCACCGTGGAACTCCCCGGGGACTTTCAGGGGCAGCCTGCCCCTAGCACGGGAACTTACCCGCGGGTAGCATTGAGGGACAGCTGAAGGGTTCCCCACCCGAGGCGGACCCAGGGCTCGAGCCGGCCACCCCGGTTAGAGGAGATGCCCCGTGAGCTCTGCCACTGACAGTCCAGCCGCCGATGTTCCCGTAGCGCCCGACAAGATCGGGCCGGAAGCCACGGAGGCCGACGCCCGCGCCATCACCGAGGCCGCCCGCGAAACCTCCTGGGACCGGCCCAGCTTCGCCAAGGGTTTGTACCTTGGCAGTTTCGATCTTTCACTCATCCATCCCTGGCCCGAAGCCAGGGCCGAGGACGTGGAACGCGGCGAAGAGTTCATGGCCCGCCTCACCGCCTACTCCAGGACCATGTCCGGCCGGGTGATCGAGCGGAACGCAAAAATCCCGGACGAATACATCGCGGGCCTGGCAGGGCTGGGCGTCTTCGGCATGAAGATCCCCCGCGAGTATGGCGGCCTGGGCCTCTCCCTCGTGTACTACGGCCGCGCTCTTGCCCTGCTGGGTTCGGTACACCCGAGCCTCGGGGCGCTGCTCTCCGCGCACCAGTCCATCGGCGTCCCTGAGCCTGTCAAGGTGTTCGGCACTGCGGAACAGAAGCGGGAGTACCTTCCACGCTGTGCCGCCGGCGCCATCACGGCATTCCTGCTGACGGAGCCCGACGTCGGGAGCGACCCCGCCCGGATGGGCAGCACCGCAGTTCCCACGGACGACGGCGATTCCTACGTTCTGGACGGCGTCAAACTGTGGACCACCAACGGCGTGATCGCCGAACTGGTGGTGGTCATGGCCCTGGTCCCGGAGCACAGGGATTCCGACGGCACCGTCCACAAGGGCGGCATCAGCGCCTTCGTGGTGGAAATGGATTCCCCCGGCATCACGGTGGAAAACCGCAATGCCTTTATGGGGCTGCGCGGCATCGAGAACGGGGTGACGCGCTTCCACCAGGTGCGGGTCCCCGCGGCCAACCGGCTGGGGCGGGAAGGCCAGGGCCTGAAGATCGCCCTCACCACCCTGAACACGGGAAGGCTTTCCATTCCGGCCCTCTGTGTGGCGTCCGGCCGGTGGAGCCTGAAGATCGCCCGCGAATGGTCCAACGCACGAACCCAGTGGGGCCGGCCGGTGGGCAAGCACGAAGCAGTGGGCAAGAAAATCGCCTTCATCGCCGCGAGTGCCTTCGCCCTGGACGCCGTGTTCGAGCTGTCGGCCGAAATGGCCGACGCCGGCCAGAAGGACGTCCGGATCGAGGCCGCCCTCGCTAAGCTCTGGTCCACGGAGATCAGCTGCCGGATAGCTGACGAGCTGGTGCAGATCCGCGGCGGCCGCGGCTTCGAGACGGCGGATTCGCTGGAGGCGCGCGGCGAGCGCGCCGTGCCGGCCGAACAGCAGCTCCGTGACCTCCGGATCAACCGCATCTTCGAGGGGTCCTCGGAAATCATGCGGCTCCTCATTGCCCGCGAGGCGGTGGATGCACACCTCGCCGCCGCCGGGGACCTTGCCTCCGCGGATGCCAGCCTGTCCGACAAGGCCAGGGCCGCCGTCGGCGCTTCAGGTTTCTACGCGAAGTGGCTGCCCAAGCTGGTGGCGGGCGCCGGAATGGACCCGCGGTCCTACACGGAGTTCGGCCGGCTCGCCAAGCAGCTGCGCTTCGTGGAGCGGTCCTCGCGGCGGCTGGCCCGGCAGACGTTTTACGGGATGGGCCGGTGGCAGGCGAAGCTGGAGCACAAACAGGCGTTCCTTGGGCGGATCGTGGACATCGGCGCCGAGCTGTTCGCCATGGCGGCCTGCTGTTCGCGGGCTGAAGGCATGCTCCACACTGCGCCCGAGCAGGCCGCCACCGCATACGAACTCGCCGAAGCCTACTGCGAACAGGCGCGGGTCCGCGTCGACGAGTACTTCGACCAGCTCTGGCGGAATACTGACGACGCCGACCGCGCGCTCACGGAGAGGGTTCTCGCCGGCGACTACACCTGGCTGGAGGCAGGGGTCCTGGACCAGTCCGAAGGCACCGGGCCATGGATCGCCGACGCGTCTCCCCGGGCATCCGTGAAGGAGAACCTGCACCGCAAATACCGCTGATTCACGCTGGTTTTTGCGCCGCTCCAGATGCTAAGCATCCTTGCTACCACCGGTGTGCCGTGGTTAGGTGGTGGGAAGAGCACCATGCACGTCTCCGCAAAGCGGTGGCCGGCCCAAACAAATGGTCCCGGTCCGATCGATGAAAGCGAGAACGCCTGATGAGCACAGTAGGGCCCGAAGACAGACAGTCCCGACGCGCCCGCGGCGAGGCCACCGACGGCCTCGCCGCCAGCCGGGCGGACCGTAACGGCGTGGAAGACAGGCTGGAGGGCCGGCGGAGTTACGCTGACGCTGTGCGTCCCGCCCGCAATGACGGCGCGGTCACGGATTACGACGACGACACCCGCGCCTACCCGGTGCCTGTCACAGCCGAACCCGCTGTTGTTGCCGACCCGAATGCCGCCACCCGCGAAACCGTGGTTGCCCGCGAGAAGGAGCAGTTCGGCGGGATCAAGATCGGCTCCGCTTTCTTTGGCTGGCTGGCAGCGACGGGAACGGCCGTCTTGCTGACGGCCCTGGTCGCAGCAGCCGGGACAGCAGTGGGGCTCGCCACCAGCACGGACGTCAACGAAGCCGTGAACCAGGCGTCCGCAGACCAGACAGTGGGACTGGTAGGAATTATCGTGCTGCTGGCCATCCTCTTTGTGGCCTACTACTGCGGCGGCTACGTGGCCGGACGCATGGCCCGCTTCAACGGCGCCAAACAAGGATTCATGGTGTGGGTCTGGGCCGTGATCTTCGCGATCCTTGTTGCGCTGCTGGCCATGATCGCCGGCGAGCGCTTCAACATCCTGGCGAACCTCAACAGCTTCCCGCGGATTCCGGTCAATGAAGGACAGCTAACCACCACTGGAATTACCGCCGCCATCGTGGTGGCCGTGGTTGCGCTGATTGGTGCGGTGGTGGGCGGCATGGCCGGCATGCGGTTCCACCGCAAGGTGGACCGGGCCGGTTTCACTCCGGTTGAAGCTGACGCAGACCGCTAAGGCGTAGCCTCGTCGACGTAGTACCAGCGGCGGTCCACCCGCAGGAACCGGCTGGTTTCGTGGTGGACTCCCCGCTCGCCGCCGTGCCGGAAGTGGGCCTTGAACTCAACGGTCCCTTCCGAATCCAGCGGCCCGCCGCGGACGGTCGAGACAATGTCCAGCCGGCGCCACTCCATGGCCGGATCCAGGTCGAGTTCCCAGGCCTGGTATCCGGATGCCAGGTGCGGAGCAGGTAGGCGGCGTCCTGCACCGCGAAGGCGCTGTATCGGGAGCGCATGAGCTGTTCCGCGGTGGGGGCTTCGGCGTCGCCGCTGTGGAACCGGCCGCAGCAGTCCGCATACTGTTCACCGGACAGGCACGGGCAGTTTCCGGGGTAGGGCACGGATAGTCCTTTCGGGATGGCCGGGGGCGTCCATTGGCTGCCTCCGACTATATTCCGGACAGGGCCGGGACCGGCTGTGTCATATCCGATAACAGCTTCGACACAACCCCGTTGCGGGACTCGATGCGGGCGTGTTGCCCGGCAAAAGTCCGTATTGTTAAGGGGTGCTTATCGGCGGGTGGCTACGGCCCGTACACAGGCGCTGCAGGCCGTGAGGAGAGGTAAATGGAAGATCCCACCACCATTGCCCTGAACCTGACCTTTTTTGGCACGCTCGGTGTGGCCTTCGTCATGTTCATCGGACTCTTCCTCGTCTTCGTGGCCACCCTGCTGATTGCGGGGCTGGGCCGGCTGGTAGCCGTCACCGTCATGGCGTTGTTCGGCCGCCGCCCCGCCCGGTCCCCCCGACCCGCCCGGTCGCCTGCGGAAAACGCCGGCCGCGTGCCGCGCCGGACATTCAGCCCGAAGAAGGGCCTTGGGTCCGTCGCACGCAAAACGAAGCTGCGCGGCGCAAAGGAACACCCGGCGGGCACCAGCACTCCCCGCCGGGAAACTCCCGCCCTTGCCGGTGACTGGGCGGCGGCCGTCGCGCGGGCAGACGCCCGTGCTGCCGCCCGGGCCCAGGCCGCGGCACCGCCCGAGGTGAAAGTCACCGTGCGTGATCTCCCCAGCCCGGATGCCCCGGTGGAAGACGTCAGCGCGGTCGCGCCCCTTGTGGAGTCCGCCACGGACCAGTACGCCACCGTCAAGGCCATCCCGCGCTCCTTCGAGAAGCCGCCCGCACCGGGACGGATGGCCATGCTGGACACCGGCTCACTGGTTTCCCTTGCCGGCCATCCAGGCGCGCTGAAAGGCATCCCGCCGGCTGAGCACCGCCGCGCCGGCTGATTCACAATTCGTCATTGACGGCCCCTGCGTTACCCCGGACTACGCAGGACTAAGAAGTGCTTCGCCAGCGGCCTTGGCCCGGCCGATTTTGTGTAGCCTCGTGACGATCCACAGCAATCGGCCGTGGGAGTCAAACGTGAGGAAACCGGGAATGAGCCTCAACCAGCTACGGGTGTTCGGGCGCAGCGGGACATTGATCAGCCCGCTCACTTTGGGGACCATGAACTTCGGCGAAGGCGCACCGGCGGACCCGGCGGCCGCCGGCGGAACCGCCCAGGGGTACGCGCCAACCGGCGCCGGCGAAAGCATCCGCATCATCAACGCTGCCCTGGACGCCGGCATCACCGCTGTGGACACGGCGGATGTCTACTCCCAGGGGCAGAGCGAGCAGGTGGTGGGCCGCGCCCTGAAGGGCCGCCGCGACGATGTCTTCATTGCCACCAAATTCCACGGCCAGATGAGCGCCAACCCGGCCCACTCCGGCAATTCGAGGCGCTGGATCATGCAGGCAGTGGAGGGCAGCCTCCGCCGCCTGCAGACGGACCGGATCGACCTGTACCAGGCGCACCGTCCTGACTACAACACCGACGTCCTGGAAACCATTACGGCACTGAACGACCTCATCCGCCAAGGCAAGATCCTCTACTACGGAACGTCCGTGTTCACCCCGGCGCAGCTGGTGGAGGCCCAGTGGCTGGCAACCACCAACCACCTCATCCCGCCCGTCGCCAACCAAGTCCCCTATTCCATGCTGGTCCGGGGCACCGAGCGCGATGTCCTGCCGATCGCCCAGCAGTACGGGCTCGGAGTGCTGGCCTACGGTCCGCTGGCCGGCGGCTGGCTTTCCGGGAGCTTTGTCCTGGATGCCGGGAAGCCGCCCACGCGTGTCCACTCGCTTCCCGGGCGGTACGACATTTCCGGCCCGGCGAGCGAGCGCAAGCTGCACGCCGCGGATTCCCTGGCCAGGCTGGCGGACAAGCTGGAACTTCCGCTGGTGGATCTGGCCGTCGGCTTCGCACTGAACCATCCGGCTGTCAGCAGCGTGATCATTGGCCCGCGGAGCGAGGAACACCTGCACGCCTACCTGAAGGCCGCGGACACGGTGCTGGACGAATCCGTACTGGACGCCATCGACGAGTTGGTGCCCCCGGGCACCAACTTCGTGGAGCGGGACGCCGGCGCCGTGGTCCCCTCCCTGGAGTACGCGGAGCTCCGGCGAAGGTAGCTTGAGGAAAGCCCTTACCCTGAGCAACCAAGTGGGCTACGGTGAAAACCATGGAATTCAGATACCTCGGCAACAGCGGCTTCAAGATCTCCGAAATCACGTTCGGCAACTGGCTCACGCACGGCTCCCAGGTGGAGAACGATGTGGCCACCCAGTGCGTGCGCGCGGCACTGGACGCGGGAATCAGCACATTCGACACCGCGGACGTCTACGCCAACACGGCGGCGGAGAAGGTCCTGGGCGAGGCCTTGAAGGACGAGCGCCGTGAGTCCCTGGAGATTTTTACCAAGGTGTTCGGCCCCACCGGACCCAAGGGCCACAATGATGTGGGACTGTCCCGCAAGCACATCATGGAGTCCATCAACGGTTCCCTGACGCGCCTCCAGACCGACTACGTGGACCTTTACCAGGCCCACCGCTATGACTACGAGACGCCGCTGGAAGAGACTATGCAGGCGTTCGCCGACATTGTCCGGCAGGGCAAGGCACTGTACATCGGCGTCAGCGAATGGACGGCCGATCAGATCAGGGACGGCCACGCCCTCGCCAAGGACCTGGGGTTCCAGCTGATCTCCAACCAGCCGCAGTACTCCATGCTGTGGCGGGTCATTGAAGCCGAGGTGGTCCCGACATCCGAAGAGCTGGGCCTGTCCCAGATCGTCTGGTCCCCCATGGCCCAGGGCGTGCTGAGCGGCAAGTACCGGCCGGGGAAACCGGCCCCGGAAGGAAGCCGCGCCACGGACACCAAGGGCGGCGCCCGGATGATCGAACGCTGGATGTCCGACGAGGTCCTGAGCGGAGTGCAGCAGCTCAAGCCGATCGCGGAGGAGGCCGGGCTGACCATGGCCCAGTTGAGCATCGCGTGGGTGCTGCAGAACAAGAACGTGGCCTCGGCGATCATGGGGGCGTCCCGTCCCGAGCAGATTGCCGGCAACGTGGCGGCCGCCGGCGTCAAGCTGGACCAGGCCATCATGGACAAGATCGACGACGCCATCGGGTCCCTGGCCGAACGGGACCCGGCCCAGACCAAGTCGCCCGCGTCCCGGGAGGCCTAGCCGTGGCAGCCGGGGAAGGCTCCGCGGGCACGGGGACGGCTCCGCCGCCGGACGGGGATCTGCCCGATCTGGCCGTCACGGGATCCACCGGGCAGCTCGGCGGACTCGTCGCCAGGATCCTCGCCGACTCCGGGCTGCCGCAGCGGCTGCTGGTGCGCGACGCCTTACGGGCGCCTGACCTTCAGGGCGGGGTGCCGGTGCTCTCCACGTATGCCGATCCGGTGCTGGCGAAGGCCTCCCTTGCGGGCGTGAAAACGCTGTTCATGGTGTCCGCCGCGGAGGCGGAGGACAGGCTCCAGACGCACTTCGCGTTTGTTGACGCGGCTGCCGCGGCCGGGGTTGAGCATGTGGTGTACACGTCCTTTTTCGGCGCGGCCGCAGACTGCACGTTCACGCTGGGCAGGGATCATTACGCCACCGAGGAGCGGATCAAGGCCTCCGGGATGAAGTACACGCTGCTGCGGGACAACTTCTACCTCGACTTCCTGCCGTTGCTCACCGGAGAAGACGGCGTCATCCGCGGCCCGGCGGGCGACGGCGTCATGGCTGCCGTGACTCGTGCGGACATCGCCCGGTGCGCCGCGGCGGTGCTGGGTGACCCGGCGGTGCACGTGGGCCGGACCTACAACCTGACCGGGCCGGAGGACATTTCCCTGCAGCGGGCCGCGGAGCTCCTTACTGCGGGCACCGGGCGGACTGTCACGTACCACAATGAAACCGTGCAGGAGGCCTATGCCTCCCGCGCGTCCTACGGTGCACCGGCCTGGCAGGTGGACGCCTGGGTGAGCACGTACACGGCCATAGCCAACGGCGAACTGGCCGGCCCGACGTCGGACGTTCACGGCCTCACAGGAAGGGAACCCCTGGGTCTCGCGGACTTCCTCGAGGAGGCACATCACCTCTAGCGCTCACGCTTGACGCACCGGCGGCAGCGGCGTAGACCTGTGCCATGACGAAGCAGATTTCCCGGCGCCGTCAGTCCTTGAAGCCCGCGGCGCACGCAGGAGAACCCACCCACGGCCCGCTCACCGCAGAGGAACTGCAGCTGGCCGTCCGGAACCATTCGATGCCGCTGGAGGCCTTGCGGGAGGCCACCACACCGCCGGGGCTGCACTACGTGCTGACGCACTTCGACATCCCGTTCATTGACGCCGACTCCTGGCACCTGCGGATTGGCGGTGCCGTGCAGCGGGCCGTCGAAATCAGCCTCCGGGCGCTCCGCCGCGACCCGACCATCAGCATTCCGGTCACGCTGGAGTGCGCCGGCAACGGCCGCTCGCTGCTGCATCCGCGGCCGCTGAGCCAGCCCTGGCGGCTCGAGGGCGTGGGAACCGCGGAGTGGACCGGAGTCCCGCTCGCGTACCTGCTGGCCCAGGCCGGCGTTGACGAGGACGCGGTCGAAGTGGTGTTCACCGGCGCCGATGCCGGCATCCAGGGCGGAGTCCGGCAGACGTATGCGCGCAGCCTGCCCATCAAGGAGGCGATGCGCCCCGACGTCGTCCTGGCGTACGAGATGAACGGGCGCGAGCTGCCGCCGCAACACGGCTACCCGCTGCGGCTTGTGGTCCCTGGCTGGTACGGCATGGCCAGCGTGAAGTGGCTCGAGTCCATCCAGGTGCTGACCCACCCGTTCGAGGGTTTCCAGCAGTCGGTGGCGTACCGCTACCAGAAGGACGCGGACGACGCCGGCACTCCGGTCTCCCGGATCAAGGTGCGGTCGCTGATGATTCCGCCGGGTATCCCGGACTTCTTCACGCGCAGCAGGGTACTGTCCGCCGGCCCGGTGATGCTCACAGGCAGGGCCTGGTCCGGTGAAGGCTCCGTGGTCCGCGTGGAGGTGGGGATTGACGGGAAATGGGTGACCGCGCATCTCGGACATCCAGCGGGGCCGTTTGCCTGGTGCGATTGGACGCTGCCCTGGGTGGCGGACCGGGGCGAGCATGAGCTCGCCTGCCGGGCCACCGACGCCACGGGATCAACGCAGCCGCTGGAGCAGGTCTGGAACTACCAGGGCATGGGCAACAACGTGGTGCAGCGCGTGAAGGTGAATGTCGAGTAGTCCTGTCCCGCGTTAGCAGCCTTCGAAATCGGTCAGGACTTTGACCTTGCCCGCCGAGGCGGACGCGGGATCGAATGTGTAGCCCAGCCACTCCCGGGCCAGCCTGCGGGCAAGTTCCACCCCCACCACGCGCTGGCCCATGGTGAGCACCTGGCAGTCGTTGGACAGCACCGAGCGTTCCACCGAGAAGGAGTCATGGGCAGTGGCTGCCCGGATTCCTTCCACCTTGTTCGCGGCGATGGCTACGCCGATGCCCGTGCCGCAAAACAGGATTGCCCGGTCCGCCAGGCCGTCCCTGATCATTTCCCCGGCGGCAATCCCCACATATGGGTACGGCGTGGTGAACTGCTCGGGGGCATCACTGCGGTTGACGCCGATGTCGATGATTTCGGTGACCCGGGGATCCTTCTGCAGGTCCTCCATGATCCGGTCCTTGTAATCCACGCCGGCTTCGTCGGCGCCCAGGATGAGTCGGATACCCACGGCCTGTCCTTCCATGGTCATGACGGTGTCCCAGCGGGCTGGCGGGATGGAACCGGCGCTGCGAGGTGCACTCCCATGACGGTGAAGATCATGGCCAGTGACGTGGCGCCGGGGTCCGCCGTGCCAACGCTCTTTTCGGCGAGCGGCCGGGCACGGCCTTTGAGCGGACGCAGGGAGGCGGTGGCTTCCGCCGCCGCGGTGGACACCACGGCGGCTTCGGCCCATGCCGCTTCGGTCGACGCCGCCGCGGGGCTGCCGCCAGCGGCCACCAGCCGGCTGAACGTCTCGGCGAAGGGCACCAGGGCGTCCACCATGGTCTTGTCCCCGATGTCCGCCTTGCCGAGGCCGGTGATCCGTGCCGAGAACGCCGCGACAGCCGCGGCCAGTTCCGAAGGTCCCGGAGCCATTTGGTTGCCGAGGGCTTCGCCGAAGGACCGCAGCCCGGCGCCCCACAGCACGCCGGAGGTTCCGCCGGCCTTGTCGGCCCAGGCATCACCGGCGGCCGCAAGAACCGCGCCCGCTCCGGCACCGCGGGCCATGGCGTCCCCGGCTGCGGCGACGGCCGCGTCGATGCCGCGGACCATCCCGCGCCCGTGATCCCCGTCGCCCGCGACAGCGTCCATGTCCCCCAGCCTCGCTTCAGCCGCGTGCAGGGAGTCCCGGGCCGCAGCGAGCGCCGCCAGGCAGCTCGCCGCGTAGCCGCGCGACTCTTCGGTGGCTTCGAAGGCATCGGGTGCGGCGGCGCCGTCGGACTCTTTCTCCGCCATCCGGTCACCGGACTGCAGCGCCGCATTGCCTCGCCGGTAGGCCGGCGTTTCAGCCGGGGCGGTCCACAGCGGCTCAAGTTCCTCGTCCAGCCAGGTGATGGTGAGGGAGACTCCGGACATGTCCAGGCTGGTGACCAGTTCGCCCACCTCCGGCATGACCAGCGTGTAGCCGGCGGCACGGAGCAGCGGGGCAACGGTGAGCCAGAGGACAAAGAGTTCCTCGTGCTTGGTGGAGCCGAGGCCGTTGAGAATGACGGCGATGCGGTCGCCCGCACCGTGCGGCGCCTCCGCCAGCAGCCGGGAGACGAATTCCTGGCCCAGATCCTTGGCGGGCGGCAGCTCGGTGTCGAACAGTCCCGGCTCGCCGTGGATGCCCAGGCCGAGCCCCATCTGGCGGTCCTTGAGGGTGAACAGCGGAGCCTCGGCACCGGGAAAGGTGCAGCCATGGAAGGCGCTGCCGATGGTTCGGGTCAAGCTATTGGCCTTCCGGCCAAGACGCACGACGTCGGCCAGGTCCGCACCTGCCTCGGCCGCCGCACCCATGATCTTGAAGACGGTGAAGTCGCCCGCAATGCCGCGGCGTTTCTCCGCTTCCGACGGCGGTGCGCTGGCGACGTCATCCGTCACCAGGACGTTTTCCACCTGGATCCCCTCTGCAGCGAGCCGTTCGCTGGCCATCCCGAAGTTCAGGACGTCCCCGGCGTAGTTCCCGTAGGTGAACACCACACCGGCGCCGGAGTCCGCCGCCTTCGCCACGGCGTAGGCCTGCTGCGCGGACGGCGAGGTGAAGATGTTGCCCACCACGGCGCCGTCGGCCAGTCCGGTGCCGATCAGGCCGGCGAACGCCGGATAGTGGCCGGAACCGCCGCCGGCGAGGACGGCCACCTTGGGCTTGGCGGGGCGCTGGCGGCGCACGGCCCCGCCGGGAACCGGGCGGACCAGGTCGGCGTGGACGTCGCAGAAACCGGCAAGGGCTTCCTCGGCGAAGTCGGACGGATCGTTGAAAATTCGGGTCATGATGGGCTCTCCAGGCTGCGCTCGGTCTTCTGAATGGCGAGACTGCTAGTGGATGTGGCTTCCGCCGTTGATGTCGATGGTGGTTCCCGTGAGGTACGCCGATTCCTCGGAGGACAGGAAGGTGATGACGGCGGCGATTTCCTCGGTGGTGGCGTTGCGGCCCAGCGGGATGCCGGCGTTGATGGCGGCCTCCTGCTCCTCGGTGCTGCCCACGCGGATGTTGGTGTCCACGGCGCCCGGGGTGATGGCGTTGACAGTAACGCCGGTGGCGCCGATTTCGCGGGCGAGCGCCTTGGTGAAGCCCAGGATGGCAGCCTTGGCGGCGGAGTAGGGGACCTTGCCAAAGACGCCGCCGCCGCGCTGCGCGGAGACGGAGGACATGTTCACGATCCGGCCCCAGCCGCTGGCGATCATGTCCGGCAGGAAGGCCTTGGTGACCAGGTAGGTTCCGGTGGCGTTGACGTCCATGACCTTGTGCCAGAGTTCCAGGGTGGTCTCCAGGAACGGCACCGGCGAGGTGATGCCGGCGATGTTGGCCAGGGCGCCAACCGGGGGCAGGTTTCCGGCGGTGACTTCTGCTTTGACGGCTGCATAGGCGGCCTTGACGGAGCCCTCATTGGCGACGTCGATCTCGTGGCCGAAGGCGGGGACGTTGAACTCGTTGCCAATTTCGGCGGCGACCTTGGCGGACTTCTCGCCGTCGAGGTCCAGGATCACCACCGCCCAGCCCTGGTTCGCGTAGCGGCGTGCGGTGGTGATGCCGATGCCGCGGTCCGAGGTGGCCCCGGTGAGGACGGCAGTGCGCTGGATGGTGGTGGTCATGGTGTGCTCCTTGGGTTGCTTGGTGGTGGTGCGGGTGAAGCTGTGCTCTAGATAAGGTCTGTGATGAAGCTGGCTGCCTTGGCGGCGGCCGCGGGACGTTCGTCGTGGGTGACGTCCCGGGTTTCCAGTTCCAGCGAGAAGTGGCCGGTGTAGCCGCGCGCTGCGAGCGAGCGCAGCCCGGCGGCAAAGTCCGCCCGGCCGTTTCCGACGCTGAGGTTGATGTTGCCCGGTACGGCGTCCCTGATATGGACGTGGGTAATCCGGCCGTCATGCCGTTCGAGGTATTCCAGCGGGTCCTCGCCGGCGGCAACGATGTGGCTGAAGTCCATGACAATTCCCACGCGCGAGCCCGCCAACCGGTGCGCCAGCAGTTCGGCGCGCTCCAGGTTCCAGCAGAACCTCAGGAAGTGCAGGGATTCGGTCCAGAGTTCGACGCCGAATTCAGCGGCACGCTGCCCGGCATGGATGAGCTGGGCCGCGATGGTGTCCAGGTCCTCGTCGACGCTCCGGACCGGATGGTGGCCCAGGGCACCGCACGGAAGCACCAGCGCCTTCGCACCGGTATTGGCCGCGAGGGTGAGCAGCGCCTCCAGGTGCCGTTCGCGGGCGCCCTGCCCGCCGGCGTCGAGCACTGCATTGAGGTCCCCAATGTCCCCGTTGACCGAGCGGACCCGCAGCCCGGAAGCGGCAACCTCCGCGGTGACAGCCGTGACGGCGTTCGCATCCAGTTCATACGGAACGTGGTCGCAGACGCCGGGCAGGGCGCCCAGGTCGATTTCTTCGAAGCCAAGGCCGCCGATGGTCCTCAGGGCCGCGCTCAGGTCCTGGTGGCGGAAGCTGATGGACGAGCAGCCGAGTCGGGAGTTGAACATCTTCATTGATCCTCTGAACGGGCGGGGTGATGTGAATCACTGTAGGCGTTTCATTGTTGACAGTCAACCTCAAACATTGACTGTTGACATTGGCGCATGACCCGGGTCACACTGGCATATCATTTGTTAACAGTCGACAGCGGCGGTGCGGAAGCGTTGCCCGCTCTTCGAAAGGGATTCAGCAATGAGCAATGAGGCTCTGAAAATGCGCGGCCACGTGCACGGCACAAAGGACGCTAAGCGCGTCGCCATCGGGTCCGGTGTCGGCGCCGTCATCGAGACTTATGACTTCATCGGCTTCGGCACTGCCGCCGCCCTGTACTTCGGAACGGCGTTCTTCCCCACCGGCGACCCGGTCACCGGCACCCTGGCCGCTTTCGCCACGCTCGGCGTCGGCTTCGCTGCCCGCCCCATCGGCGGCATCATCGGCGGACACCTCGGCGACAAGGTAGGCCGCAAGCCCGTCCTGGTGGCCTCCCTGATCCTCATGGGTGTGGCTACGTTCCTCATCGGCCTCCTGCCCACCTACGAACAGGTCGGCCTGCTGGCGCCGGCGCTGCTGGTGTTCGTCCGCGTCGTCCAGGGCCTCGCCTTCGGCGCTGAATGGGGCGGCGCCATCCTGATGAGTTACGAGCACGCGCCCTGGAAGTCCAAGGGGAAGTACACCGGCATTGTGCAGGCCGGCTTCCCGGTCGGCCTCCTCCTGGCCAACCTCGTCTTCCTGGTCAGCGTGAACCTGGGCGGCGAACTCGCCTGGCGCGTTCCATTCCTGGCCAGCATCGTGCTCGTCGCCGTCGGACTGATTATCCGCTCCAAGGTGCCGGAATCGCCGGTCTTCGACGAGGTCAAGGAGAGCGGTTCCATCGTCAAGTCCCCGATCATCGAGGTCATCAAGACGGACTGGCGCAGCATCGTCCGGGGCATCGGCCTCCGCATTGCCGAGACCGCGGGCTACGCCGTATCGATCACCTACATGATTTCCTACCTGCACACCCAGCATCTGGCTGATAAGACCCAGACGCTCGTCGCCCTCTGCATCGCCTCCGCAATCGGCATCTTCGCCACCATGGCCTGGGCAAGGCTCACCGACAGGATCGGCCGCCGGCCGCTGTACATCTGGTCCACAGCCTTCGCGCTCCTGTTCGGCATCCCCATGTTCCTGCTGGTCAACACCGGAATGTTCATCTTCATCATCGCCACCATCGTCATCTCCTACGCTGTCTGCCAGAACTCCCTGGCCGGGGCCCAGGGCCCGTGGTTCCCCGAACTGTTCCAGGCAAAGACCCGCTCCTCCGGAGCCTCACTGGCCTACCAGATCTCCGCCATGGTCTCCGGTTTCACCCCGTTCGTCACCACGCTCCTCTTCGTCAGCCTGGGCTGGATGGGCCCCGCCCTCCTCTTCAGCTTCTACGCAGCCATCGGACTCTGGGCCGCCATCGTCACCCGGGAAACCTGGGGCAAGCGCGAACGCCAGCTGGCCGATGAGGCCACCAAAAGCACCCCGCAGACAGTAAACGCCTGATGACCACCGCCACAGAAGAAGCCCACATGACTGCCACCCAGGAAACCATGGCTCCCACGACCGAACGCGTCGCCGGCGTCAGCGCCGCCGCCTACCGCATCCGCCACCACGCCCTGAACATGGGCGAGGTGCAAGGCCAGGGCTACGTGGGCCAGGCGCTCGGCGCGGCGGACATGTTGGCCGCCGTCTACGCCGACCAGCTCCGCTTCCGGCCCGAGGATCCGGAATGGGAGGCGCGGGACCGCTTCCTGCTCTCCACCGGGCACTACGCGATCGGACACTACGCCGCACTGGCCGAGGCAGGCATCGTTCCGGTCGAAGAACTTGAGACGTACGGCTCGGACGATTCCCGGTTGCCGATGTCCGGGATGTCCACCTACACCCCCGGAATGGAGATCTCCGGCGGCTCGCTGGGCCACGGCCTCACCATCGCGGTGGGCATGGCACTGGGCCTCCGGTACCAGGGCTCCGGGGCGAGGGTCTACAACTTCCTCTCCGACGGCGAACTGGACGAGGGCTCCACCTGGGAGGCCGCCATGGGCGCGCACCACCACCAGCTGGGCAACCTGACCGCCATGGTGGACATCAACGCCCTGCAGGCGGACGGAAAGACGGACACCGTGCTGCGCACCGAGCCCGTCACGGAGAAGTGGGAATCCTTCGGTTGGTACACCCAGCGGGTGGACGGGAACGACGTCGGCGCGCTGCTGGCGGCATTCGACAACGCAGCCGCCCAGGCGGCCGCCGTCGGACGTCCTTCCGTGATCCTGTGCGACACGAAGGTGGGACGCGGAGTACCACTGCTGGAGGAGCGCGAAAAGGCGCACTTCATGCGCATCGAAGAACACGAATGGCAGCAATGCCGCGAACAACTGACCGCAGGATTTGAAGGGACCACCGGACGATGAGCACAGCAGCCGCTGTAAAGGGCACCGCCCCCAAGCTGAAGACATCGGCCATGATCGCGTCCTTCGCCGATCCCGGCCAGAAAACGGCCTCCGCGCCATTCGGACACGCACTGGTGAAGGCTGCGCAGGAGAACGACAAGATCGTCGGCCTCACCGCGGACCTGGGCAAATACACGGACATGCACATCTTCGCGCAAGCCTTCCCGGAACGGTTCTTCCAGATGGGCATGGCCGAGCAGCTGCTCTTCGGGGCGGCCGCGGGACTGGCCGAAACCGGACTGGTGCCTTTCGCGTCCACCTACTCCGTCTTCGCCGCCCGCCGGGCCTACGATTTTCTCTGCCTGGACAGCGCCGAACCGAACCTGAACGTGAACATCGTGGGCGGCCTGCCGGGCCTGACCACCGGCTACGGCCCCAGCCACCAGGCCACCGAGGACATGGCGATCTTCCGCGGCATGCCCAACCTGACCATCGTGGACCCCTGCGACTCGATCGACATCGAACAGGCCGTGCCCCAGCTCGCGGCCAGCGAGGGGCCCACGTACCTGCGGCTGCTCCGCGGAAACGTGCCCACCGTGCTGGACGAATACGGCTACACCTTCGAGCTCGGCAAGGCAAAGGTCCTGCGCGGCGGGAACGACGTCGTCTTCATCTCCAGCGGGCTCATGACCATGCGGGCGCTGCAGGCAGCCAAGGCGCTGGCCGAACACAACGTGGACGTCGCCGTCGTCCATACCCCCACCATCAAACCGTTCGACGCCGCGACCGTCCTCGCCGAGATCAACACCGACCGTCTCGCAGTGACGCTGGAAAACCACAGCGTGATCGGCGGGCTGTTCGAAACAGTCGCGTCCGCCGTCGTCACCGCGGGACTGGGCAAGCGGGTGGTGCCCGTGGCACTGCCGGACGAGTTCCTCGATGCCGGCGCTTTGCCCACCCTGCACGAGCGCTACGGCCTCTCGGTCCAGCGGATCGTGGCGAAAGTGCTCGCGGAGCTGGGCTAGCCAGAACGACCGGCGGAAGCGCGGACCCGGTTACAACACCGCTCCGCGCTTCTGCCGTAACATCAACAGTTAACCAACCGACTGTAAACAGTCGACCCCTGACATTGAGGAAGTGCCACAATGGCCGGAGCAACAGCACCCCTGCTGGGACTGCAGAAGAAAAGCCTCCGCGAGCAGGCCCTCTCCGCGCTGCGCACCGCCATCACCAGCGGTGAGCTGGAACCCGGCCGGCACTTGGTGGAAACCGAACTCTCGGACATGCTCCAGATCAGCCGGGGGACCCTGCGGGAGGCGTTGCGGCAGCTTGAGCAGGAGGGCCTGCTGTCAGCGGGCCCGCGGGGCCGCCTCTCCGTCCGGCACCTCGATGCCAAGGAAATCCGGGACATCTATTCCGTGCGGGCGGCGCTGGAATCGCTGGCTGCCCGCACGCTGTGTGAGCTGCCGGACCGCCAGCATGTGATCGGGTCGCTACGCGAGGCCATCGGCGCCATGGAAGCCGCCACCAAGGGCACCCTGGAAGAGCGGATCGAGTCAGACCTCGAGTTCCACCGCACCCTGTGCCGCCTGACCGGCAACGAGACGCTGCTCCACTCCTGGGAGTCGCTGGAAGGTTCCATCCGGATGTCCATAATGTTTGCCGGGCTGGAAAAGGGTGTCTCGAACATGAGTGTGGACCGCCATCACGACATCGTGGCCGCCATCGAAACCGGGGACGCCTCCCTGGCCCGCAAGACCATCCGCGAACACATGGACACCGCCGCGGACAACCTGGTGGCCTAGGAGTCCCGGCCGCGCGTGCTCCAGCGCCTACGCTGGGCACATGACCGAGCACAAGAACACGTGGCACGCCGAGCACAAGGCGGGGCTGAGCAGGGGACAGCGCGCCGCCGACGTCCTGCGCAACGGCATGGGCAGCTGGCCGTTCGTGGGACTCTTCATCTTGTCCATGGTGGTGTGGGCACTCGTAAATTCGTTGGCCCTTGCGGACAGAGCCTGGGATCCCTACCCCTACATCCTGCTGAACTTGTTCCTGTCCATGCTGGCCGGCCTGCAAGGTGCCATCCTGCTCATTGCCGCCAAGCGGCAGGATGCGATCGCGGCCGCCATGGCCCAGCACGATTACGACACCGATTTGCAGGCGGAAGACGAAATCCAGAAGCTCACGGCCATCAACAACCAGCAGTTGGAAATCCTCCATGAACTGCGGCAGCTCCTGTCGGAACGTGACCGGGACGGCGGGGCGAGGGCTCAGTAGTCCACAATCGCGCCGCAGGAAATATTCACTGTGGCGTCGGTGATGGCGCCGGCCCGGTCCGAGGCGATGAACACCGCCACGTTGCCCACGTCCTCCAGCGTTGCTGTCCGGTTCAGGTGCGCGCTCCTGGTGATTTCCTCCACGATCTCTTCGCGGCCCTCGGTCTGCCAGGGAAGTGTTTCCACTATCCCGCCCGTCACCATCGTGACCACGCGGATGCCGCTCTTGCCCAGTTCCAGCGCCCACTGCCGGCGCTGCCCTTCCATGGCATCCAGCGCAATCTTGAACCCGCCCAGCCCGCGCAGGGTCTGCGGACCCGAGCCGCCGAACATCAGAACCACACCGGATCCCTGCCTGATCATGTGCCGCGCCGCGGCGCGGGTGGTGAGGAAGTGGGTCCGGGTAGCTGCGATGACGGGACGGGACTCCGTGCGCCCGGCCAGGAAGACCTCCGCACCTTCCGCCGCGAACGCCCGGGCTACGGCGCCTCCGACGGGACCGCCGGCGCCGTAGACCAGGGCGGTCCGGCCCTGCAGGAGACCGCCGGGCACGGGAGCGTTTTCCTGCGGCATAGCAGGGTCACCCACTCGGAGGCTCCGCACGCGGGGGCCCCGGAGGCGGAGGCGGTTCCGTGGCCGGGGGCGGAGGAGAGCCGGGGGGCACGGTGGATTGCGAGGCAGGGACCGGCGGCGGCAGATAGCCTGCCGGCGGAGCGTCGGCCGGATCCGTCGGCCCCATGTCGAGGCGGAAGGGCGGATACTCGTCCCGCATCAGCGCCACGTAGGCAATAACGCGGTGGGTCCAACGGTTCAGGCCGATCAGCAGGTCAAAAAGCCTCCGGCCGAAGCGCCCCGTAAACAGCAGGCTGAACCCGGCCACAATCACCAGCAGGCCGATCAGCGAGACCCCGCCGCCGCCCTGGTATCCCACCCAGGTTCCATCAACCCAGGTGCCGTCCACCCATCTGCCATCCACCCATGTACGCCGGTCGCCCCAGGTGCTTGCCGCGCCTGAGAAGGCGGCGACGATCAGGAGTTGGGGAAGGGCCAACAGCCACCACTTGACCAGCACCAGGCCGCGGGAGAGGTGCTCGGGGTACTCGACGTCAAAATCTGCCGGGTAGTCGGTCCGCGCCAGCGTGAAGGGCGGATAACGGTCCGTCCCGATCGCAGCGTAGGCGTAGAAGGCCACCCGCCAGTTCCACCGCAGGACGCCCACGTTAAAGTTGAACAGCGAGCGCGGGTAGCGGCCGGTGAACAGGATGGCAAAGCCGGACACGATGGTGGTCACGAAGAAGGCGAACCACAGGAAGAACAGCACGATGTAGTGCGGAATGGCCAGGAACCACTTGATCAGCCACATGCCGCGGGAAAGCCCGGGGTCAAGGTAGCCATTCAGCCGCACGGGATAGCGGGAGGTGTCCGAGGGCTGCGGGTCAGTGGGCAGCGGCGTACGGCCGCCTCCGGGCGGTATCGCTGCTGCGGCCGTGGCGTACGGGGCATGGGCGTCCGGGCCTACTGGCACGGGCCCGGGGCCCGGGGGCGCGGCCGCCGGGTAATGCGGCGGCGGGCCGTGCCTGCCGAGCCCTGCGGCGCCGGCAACAATCAGCGGCACACCCACCGCCAGCAGGACGATGCCGCCGATCAGGAGCCCGATGAAGACCGGCCACAACAGATCGGACCGGACGCCCGCCTGCAGGTCCACGGAAACCGGAGCGGCGCCGTCGGCGTTCATAACCACCACTGCCCAGCGGCCGCTGCGCAGGTCCCACTCAATCTGTTGGGTTCCGGTTCCCTGGGCGGACGTGGACCAGAATGACTGGGCGCCCGGGGCAGCGGGTACGGCGTCGCCGGGGACCTCACGGTACTGGACGCGGAACGGGTAGGACTTCAACTCGGTGATTTCGGAATGCCGGACGTTGTCCAGGTACCGGGCCACGTCCTCCTGGGGTCCGATGCCGATAAAGATCTGTTGGCCGGACGCCGACGCCCCGCGCAACAGCAACCGGCCCGCACTGTCCACCGGCAGGACGTCCGGCAGTTCCTCGTCCACCAGGACGTTCAGGCCGGGCGAGGTGATGGCACGCGTGGCCACGTCGTAGCGCTCTGTGGGTGTGGTCAAAAATCCATTGTCACGCTGCTGGAAGTTGACCCATCCGACGGCGCCGGCAGCTGTCAGCAGCCCAAGCCCCATCAGTGCGGCGAGGGTGCCGAGCACCAGCATGACTATCCGGCCTGGTTTCATGGCCAGTCCTTTCTTGCCTCTTGCTTGGCCCCCCGGGGCTTTATCCGCCCGCTCTTTTGAGCGGGCGGGACGCTTTCACGCCGTGATCACGACTTTGAGGGCCTTGGTTTCGGCGGCGCGGGCGAATGTGTCATAGGCGTCCATGAACTGGTCGAACGTGAAGTGGTGGGTGGCGAATTTCTCGGCCGGAACCTTCTTCTGGGCCACCAGCTTGAGGAGCATCGGCGTGGTGTTGGCATTGACCAGGCCCATGCTGATGTTGATGTTCTGGATCCAGAGGTTTTCCACATGGAGTTCGACGGACTTGCCATGCACGCCAACGTTGGCCACGTTGCCGCCGGGGCGGACGATGTCCGCACACATGGTGAAGGTCGCCGGGATGCCCACCGCTTCAATGGCCACATCAACGCCCTGTCCGTCCGTGAGCGCCAGCACCTGTTCCTTCCAGTCGGCGTCGCCGGAGAGCACCACGTCGGTGGCGCCGAATTCGCGGGACTTTTCCAGCCGGTTCGCGTCAAGGTCTATAGCGATGATGGTTGCCGCGCCGTACAGCCCGGCGGTGGCGATTGCTGCCAACCCGACCGGCCCCGCGCCTACAACCGCCACGGTGTCCCCCGGTTTGACCCGCCCGTACTGCACACCGATTTCAAAGCCGGTGGGCAGGATGTCGGAGAGCATCACGGCCTGGTCGTCGCTGACCCCTTCGGGGAGAAGGTGCAGCGAGTTCTCCGCGTACGGGACGCGCACGTATTCAGCCTGCGTACCGTCGATCAGGTGTCCGAAGACCCAACCGATGCCTGCTGCCCCTTCCTCGCCCATGCAGTGCGAGTAAAGGCCGGTCTTGCAGTTGGCGCAGTGGCCGCAGGACTTGATGCAGGAGATGATGACCCGGTCCCCCACTTTTAGGCTGGTGACCGAGGAGCCCACCTCGGTGATGGTTCCCACGCCTTCGTGTCCCAGGATCCGGCCTTTCTGAACTGCAGGCACATCCCCCTTGAGGATGTGCAGGTCCGTTCCACAGATGGTGGTGGTGTCCACCTTGACGATTACGTCGCTGGGGTTCTGGATGGCGGGATCCGGGACGTCGGTCCATGATTTTTCGCCGGGACCGCCGTAGACGAGCGCTTTCATGCGACCTCCTTGACTCTGTGGATAAAACCGGGGTCCACGATCTTCACGTGGCACGCGACCACCGAACGGTCCACTCCGGATGCCAGCCGGGACAGGCGGGCGCATTCGCGGAGTTGTTCAAGGACCGTGTCGGTGACCCGGGCGCGGGACAGATCGATGGTGAGTTCTTTGCCGTGCAGCAGTGAAGTGGTGCGCCGCGCGACCACGTACAGGGCGCGAAGGTTGGCCCCCGTCACGACGCCACGGACTTCCATACTGGCAGCCTCCAGGTCCGCTTCAATGCGGACCACCACTTTAAGCCGGTGGTCAGAGTGCTCGTAGTGCGTAGTGGATTGGGCTCCATGACGGGAGAGGACGGAGGGTCGAGTACCCAGGACAGTTCGGGCGTGCTGATTCATGAAGCCGGGTCTCCTGCTATGTCCGGGAGGCGCACTGCGCCAGCCCTTCCCCAATGTTGTAGCGAGACCTGGTGTTGATCGGCGAAGCATTTCCCCTCCCCAAGGTGCGTGCGTGAGTAACGCAGGCGTGAGATGCCCCACATCAAGGATGGCGGCGCCGCGCAGCAACGGTAAGGGACGAAAGACCCCAATGCGGAGGCCTGCATGGGCGAACCACAGCGCCGCCCGGGGCTTATGGCCCGTGACAGGGGAATCGGCGGTCTGGAGAATTGCCCGATGACGAAGCCATGGACCGTGAAACATTTTTCCAAGCCCGCAGTGTTCGCCTGGCTCGTGGCATCCGCCTTCCTGTTCCGGCGCTTTCAGTTGCGCTGGGGCGCCACGGACGCCGAAGCCGACGGCGGGCTGCCGGGCGACGACCTCCTGTCCACTGCGGACCTGCAGTCCACGCGGGCCATCACCATCCAGGCTCCGGCGAATGAGGTGTGGCCTTGGCTGGCGCAGATGGGGCAGGGACGCGGTGGACTCTACAGCTACGACTTCCTGGAAAACCTGGCCGGATTGGACATCCACAGCGCCGACCGCATCCACCCGGAGTGGCAGGACATCAAGGCAGGCGACCGCTTTCACCTGGCCCCGGCTGCTTCCGCGGACCTGGAGATCGGGTTGGTGGACCAGGGCAACGCGCTGGTACTCCGCGTTCCTCCCGGATCCCCGCCCGGGCCGTTCGACTTCACCTGGGCGTTTGTCCTGCAGCCGCAGCCCGCCGGCACCACGCGTTTGGTGGTGCGGGAACGGTACGCCTACCGGCAGTGGTGGGCCCGGTGCATGGTGGAGGTGGTGGAGGTTGCCAGCTTCGTCATGTCCCGGCGCATGCTCCACGGGATCAGGACCCGCGCGGAGGGGAACTCTTAGTAGCCTGTCCGTATGCCTGAACCCGCTGCACCCGATCTCGTCCTTGCCTCCGTCCGGCAGCCCCGTGGTAGGGACTGTGTGGACATCCACATTGCCGGGGGTGTGGTCACCCGGATAACGGCGGCGGATGGGCACCGGAGCGGTGGCCGCACCGTTGACTTCGGCGGCCGGTACGCCATCCCGGGCCTGTGGGATGAGCATGTGCACATGACCCAGTGGGCCATGGCCGCCAACCGCATCGACCTGTCGCACGCCGCGTCGGCAACTGACGCCGTCGACGTCGTTCGGTCCCGTCTCGCCGACGGTCGTCTCAGCGTTGCGGTGCACGGCGAGAACGACGGCGGCAGCGGCCCGACGCTGGTGGGCGTAGGCTTCCGTGACGCCGTCTGGGCGGACGTTCCCAGCCTGGCCATGCTCGACGCTGCGACACAGGGCCGCCCTGCGGCGCTCATCAGCCACGACCTGCACTGCGTCTGGCTGAACAGCGCCGCAGCCAAACGCTACGGGGTGGAGGTGGATGTCGGCGGCCTGCTGCGGGAGGATGCGGCGTTTGCCCTGACCCGCGAGCTCGGCAGGCTGCCTGACGCAGTGGTGGACGCCTGGGTCGATGAGGCGGCGCGGAAGGCCGCCGCCCGCGGGGTGGTGGGGATGGTGGACTTCGAGATGACCTGGAACCGCGATGTGTGGCTGCGGCGGGTCAGCGGCGGGTTCGGTTCCCTGCGAGTGGAGGCTGGCGTCTATCCGGAGCATCTGGACCTTGCGCGGCGCGGGGCCATGCGGACAGGGCAGGACATCCCCGGTGGGAACGGCCTGCTCCGGGTGGGGCCGCTCAAGGTGCTGATCGACGGCTCGCTCAACACGCGCACCGCCTACTGCGTGGACCCTTATCCGCACGGCGGGCGGGGCCTGCTCACCGTTAGCGAACCGGAACTGCTGGCGCTGCTCGTCCGGGCCAGGGAAGCCGGCTTCGTCCCCGCAGTCCACGCCATCGGCGACGCCGCGAACCAGGTGGCGCTGGACGCCTTCGAGGCCGCGGGCATCCGGGGACGGATCGAACATGCCCAGTTTGTCCGGCAGGAGGATTTCGCCCGTTTTGGTCGGTTGGGCCTGACGGCGAGCGTCCAGCCGGCGCATGCCCTCGATGACCGCGACGCCGCCGACGCCAACTGGGGTGACCGTACCGACCGCGCGTTCCCGCTGCGGTCGCTGCTGGCTGCCGGGGCCACGCTGGCCCTGGGTTCGGACGCTCCGGTGGCGCCCCTGGATCCGTGGATTACGATGTCCGCCGCGACCACCCGGTCCGGCCTGGACGGACGCGGCCCCTGGCACCCGGAGCAGGCAATCACCCGGGAGGAAGCCCTGGGGGCGTCCGCCCGGGGACTGCGCAGGATCAGCGTGGGCGATCCCGCAGACATCGCCGTGCTCAACGACGACCCGCTCGAGGTATCGGACGGGGTGTTCGCGTCGATGCCGGTGGCGGCGACGCTGATTGCCGGCAGGTTCACGTACGACGACGGTTTGACGTACGACGACGGGACGGTTGCGTCCGAAGCCTGACCAGCGCGAACGGACAGTTAAGGCCCCAAGCCCCGCCCGCCGTCGTCGTTCTCCGGCTGCGCCGTCAGCAACGTACGGCGCGAACGCGGCTCATGCCTAGCCCTTGACGCGGGACTGCACCAGGTTGGCGTAGGGCAGGCGGCCGTACGCCTCGCGAAAGTCTGCGTGATACTTGGCCTCAGCCTCATTCAGCCCGCCGGCGGGAAGCTCCTTCCAGGCGAGGAGCAGTGACTTGGCGTCTGCGAGTTGCCAGATGAGCCGCCCGTCCCAGTGACCGGGCGGCTTACCGTTGCCAAAATCCAGGAATTCCTGGATCTGCCGGCGCAGGCCGCGGTTGCCCTTGCTCCCCGGTCCGGCCTTTCCAACGTAGAGGACCTCCGCGCCGTCCACCCATTCGGCGGCGAGCTTTTCCGCAGACAGCGAGGGGTCCTTTTTCTTGAACACCCCGGCAGTGCTCCTGGCCAGGAAGTGCGGCTGGAATCCTTCGGGCTGGAGGACGGCGAAGATCCCGGGTGCCTGCGGGATCCGGTTGACCTCGACTTCAGCGAAGGTCCTGAAGCCGGCGAAACCGGCTTCCCGGAGTGCCCGTTTGGTGACCTGCATGATGGGGGTCCTTGGCTCGTGAACACGTGGAGTGGCGGCGGCCGCCAAAGAAACTCTAGCCGGATGCCGGCATCAAAGTTATAGTAAGCATGCTGATTAGTTGGCGAAACCATCAACTTCGCCATGCAACGTTCAACCCGTCCTAGTCAAAGGAGACACCATGAGCACGAAGGTCGAGAAACGCATTCTGGTCAACGTCCCGGCAAGCACGGCGTACAACCAGTGGACCCAGTTCGAGGAATTTCCGCACTTCATGGGTGGCGTAAAGAGCGTGACGCAGCTCAGCGACGACCGCCTTGAATGGGTGGCTGAAATCGCAGGCGTCCGCCGGAAGTGGGAGGCGAAGATCCTGGAGCAGGTCCCGGACCGCAAGGTGGCGTGGGCCGCGACGGAAGGCGCGACCAACGCGGGGACCGTGACCTTCGAGGACGTGGGCGGAGGCCAGACGTCGGTGCAGCTGTCCCTCGAATACCAGCCGGAAGGCATTGTGGAGACCATTGGGGACAAGCTCCATGTTGTCGACCGCCAGGTTGAGGGGGACCTGAAGAGGTTCAAGGACTTCATCGAGGATGAAGGCTATGCAAGCGGCGCCTGGCGCGGGACCGTCAACGAAGGTGCCGCGCCGGGGACTCCCGGAGTGGAGGCGGCAGCGGCTTCACGCGGCGATTCCGGCAAGGCCGGCGTCTCCGGAAAGGTCGCTGCGGGCGTGGGAGTCGCCGCGGCAGCGGCAGCAGGCGTGGCCGCTAGCATGCGGGACAAGGACACGGAGCCCACCCGCACCACGGCTCCCGTTTCCGGGACCCCGGTTACAGCCGTTCCGGCGACCGACGCTTCCGGCTATGTGGAGCCCGCGGAAGCGGCCGGCACGGTATCCGGCTCCGGTTCCGCCTTGAGCGACGACCGGATCGCCAAGCCGTTCGACCAGACCAACGGCCTGGTCGATTTCGAAGGCGACTCGGATGAGACCGCGGACAGCGACACGAGAAGCGCAGCCGAGCGCAGGGACGAAGAAAACCGCGACGGCGGCCTTCCGCCTGCGGCAGGCGGCCTGGGCCAGCACTAGACAGATAAGCACTGATTGGGCATATCGCCGAACAGACCCCCGCTCCGGCGGGGGTCTGTTTATGCATCCGGCCTATCGATCCGGCCCGCCGGCATGGCTCGTTTCCGGGGGCCGCCTTTTTGTCGTAGGTCCCTGACAAAGTTGATTTATGGACGGCAATAAGGGCCCGGGGGTGGTCCCGGCGGCAGCGGTGGACGTGGTCAGGGAGCTGGCCCGTTTGCTCTCGGTTGCGCCCGTTGCCGGTGATTCTGCCGGTTGGATCGATGAGCTCCGGGTGCTGGAGGACCTGAAGTCCGCTGCTGCCGCGCGGCAGGCCCGGATCGCGGTTGCTTTTGACATAAGCCAGCGCCGTGACCAGGCCCGCTCAGGGGTCCCCGCCGAAGAGCTCGGCACCGGCGTCGCAGCGCAAATCGCCCTCGCCCGGCGCGAATCACCGGCCAAAGGCGGCCGGCTCCTGGGACTGGCGAAGGCTTTGGTCACCGAGATGCCGCACACCCTGGCCAGCCTGCAGACGGGCCAGCTCAATGAATGGCGGGCAACACTTCTGGTGCGTGAGACGGCCTGCCTGTCCTCGTCGGACCGCAGCGCCGTCGACGAGGAGTTGGCGTCCGACGTCGGGGCGTTCAGCGGGGCGGGCGACCGCGCCGTCGTCGCAGCGGCGCGGTCAGCCGCCTATCGGCGCGATCCGAGGTCCGTTACGGACCGCGCCAGCCACGCTGCCGCGGAGCGCCATGTCGGTCTTCGTCCCGCGCCGGACACCATGTGCTACGTGACGGCATTCCTCCCGGTTGCCGAGGGCGTGGCCGTCCACGCGGCCCTCACCAGGCAGGCGGACAAGTTCCGATCCGACGGAGACGCCCGTTCCCGCGGCCAGCTCATGGCCGATGCGCTGGTGGAACGCGTCACGGGAACGGCAGGCGGAATCAGCGGGGTCGAGATCCAGCTGGTCATGACGGACCGCACGCTGTTCCAGGGCGACAGCGAGCCGGCCCGGCTTTCGGGCTACGGCGTGGTCCCCGCCGGGTGGGCCCGGGAGGTCGCTGCCCAAGGCCAGGGCCACGGACGTTCCCTGAACGTTTGGCTGCGGCGGCTCTACACCGCCCCGGGCAGCGGTGATCTCGTGGCGATGGACTCCCGGGCACGCCTCTTTCCGTCAGGACTGCGCCGCTTCATCCAGGTCCGCGACCACACCTGCCGCACGCCATTTTGCGACGCTCCGATCAGGCATCTGGATCACGTCCTGCCGTGGCACAGCGGCGGAACCACCACTCAAGGCAACGGGGCGGGGCTCTGTGAAGCCTGCAACCACATCAAGGAAGCCCCCGACTGGCGCTCCCGTCCCCTGCCTGGACCCCGGCACACGCTCCAACTGACAACGCCCACCGGGCACGGCTACCAGTCCACAGCCCCGCCGTTGCCGGGAAATTCGCCTCCCGAAATAGCAGCCTCACGCCGCCGTTGTGAACTCCGGCACCAGATCAAGGCGCTCAAGCGCGTCAGGATAAGGGCTGCGGCTGCTGCGTAAGGGAGCGGCGAGTTACCCGGCTGACGCGCGCGTTACTCAGCGCGCCTGAACGAGGTTGGCGAACGGAAGCCGGCCGTAGAGACTGCGGAATTTAGCATGATAGCGGGCCTCCATGGCGTCCACCTGTTCTGCGGGGACAACCTTCCAGGCAATCACCAGGGATTGCGATTCCGCGAGCTGCCACAGAAGCCTGCCACCCCAGTGACCTACGGGCTTGCCACGCCCAAAGTCGGCGAACTCCTGTATCCGCTTCCGGAGCCCACGCTTGCCGGTGCTCCCCGCGCCAGCCTTGCCGATATAGAGGACGACTGCGCCGTCCACCCATTCAGTGGCAAGCGCATCTTCAAGAATGGAGGGATTCTTCTGCTTGAACCAGCCGCCGACACTTTCCTCGAGAAACGCATGCCTGTGTCCTGGAGGCTTCAGTACCGCGTAGATGCCGGGCGCCCGGGGGATGTCGTCTACGTCGAGTTCCGCAAACGTCTGGAAGCCGGTGAAGCCGTCTGCCCTGAGGGCGTACTCATCCACGCGTATCCCCTAACCGCGCAGCAGGGTAGTCAGATAGGGCTCGCCGACTACCGGTATGCCGTAGCTCCGCGCCTTCTTGGCTTTGCCTGACAAACTGTCGGGATCTGCCGCGACCAGCAGTTTCACCGCTTTCGTGATCGCCGGATGCGGGACATACCCTGCCGCGCGGAGGTCCGCCTCAATGTCGTTTCGATCTCGCGACATCTCACCAGTGAGCACGATCTTGTCGCCGCCCCCGAGCACCAGCGACTGGACTGCCCCACCAGTTTCCTCATTCTGTCCCGCAACTGGAGCCACGAGCCCGCGTGTTATTGATTCTTGGCTGATGCCGAGCAGGTTCCCAACAACTCGGAGGTCAGCTTCCTCTTCAGCTGTAACCACACCGTCGTCCCAAGCTGCGGCGAGCATGGAAATCATGTACTTGATGTGAAATTGTTCAGCTGTACTCCTGCTGATGTCCAGGGATTCGGCGAGGGCCACAAGGCCATCAGCCTCGGATACGGAAATCTGTCGATCCATAAGGGCGCGGTCAAGCATTGCTAGATAGGCGTTGTGCTCATCCGGACCTGCAACCTCAGGTAGCCGGTTCACCAGCCTCTCAAGGAAGTGAGTCTGCGGCTCACGCGCCGGGCGGCGAAGGGCAGGCTGACGGCGCTTCGGCTCCACGGCAGGCCACGAAGCAAAGTAGGCCCGGTCCAAGGCGCTGAACCACTCGGGGTTGCCAGAGTCCATGCGGAGATAGTTGCCCAGCACATGCGCAGCGGCCTCCGCATCGTCACCAGCACTGTGGGCGTTCGCCAGGTTGAGCCCAAAGCTGTCGCAACAGTCCTTAAGCGAGCGCCCTGCTCCGGGCAGGTAGCGGCGTGCCAGTTTCATGGTGCACAGGCAATCATGGACTTCGAACGGCAGCTCGAGGCCGGCGCGCCCTAGCTCGTGCGAGACGAATCGGTAGTCGAAATGAACGTTGTGCGCGACCAGCACGCGGCCTGCCAACAACTCCATGACGTCGTGGGCTATGTCCCCGAAAACGGGAGCATGCAGGATATCGGCAGCACGAATGCCGTGGATGTGCTGCGGGCCTAAGTCGCGCTGTGGATTCACCAGCGTCTCCCAGCGGTTGCTGACGGTGCCATCTGGATCGACGTGTACTACGGCGATCTCGGCAATGCGGTGATTGCCAGGAAAGAGCCCGGTCGTCTCCACGTCGACGACTGCGAATCCTGCATTCATCTGTTCCCCTAAGTTTGTTAGTTCTACCGGCCGCTGTCAGTCCTTGTGGACGGCCTGCTGCCCACCATCCCGTATTTCGAGGGCCTCGGTGGAATCATCCTGCGGTCCGCGCCGAGCCTGAATCTGGTGTGCCAAGCCGAGGACGGAGTCTTCGACGACGGTACTGAGCGCCGTCGACGTGCAGGGCCGGCTCTCCGGCTAGCACAGTGTTCATTGGCACATTGTCACACAGTGCTAATCTCGCCTCGCAGATCACAGATCGATACGGAGAAAGGTATGGCGGGCAAGATGCTGGGCATTCGTTAGGAAGAATGCGGAGAGGCTGGGTGCGGCAGCGAGAAAGGCATACTCGATGGCGTCAGACCCCGTCGTCCAAGCCAGGACGAAAAGGCTGGTCGAGGCATATCAAGCAGCAACAAGTCCCGAAGCCAAGCAGGCCTTCGGCCAGGCTGCCGGGGTCATCAGGTAGGCGCAAAGGAAGTGAGTCGCAGCGCCACCGGGAGGCCCCTTAAACAGCAAAGACCTGCAGGTACCTTCGCGATCTCGCTATGAGACGGCCCGGACATTCTCATGTCCCGAACGGCCCGCGTTATCTGAACGGTTACCTGCAGGCGCTTTAAGCGTACGCCCGCACGGTCCGGCAGGAAATAGGTCGGGAGCCTCTTGCTTTGGAGCCCGGATGCGTTGCCGCCTCTGCCGATTCCTGAAATCCGCAGAACATCAACCCCAGCCAAAAGCGTAGAGTGGGACCAGACGCCTGATTCTGGACGCCGTGTGCTGAGGGAGAAATCGTGACGATTGACTGGGACGAAAAAAAGGCCCTGCTGCAGGAACCGAACATCGCTGCTGTAACCCAGCTTTGCGACGAACTCATGGAAAAGAAGCCGGGCTCCATAGTCCCGTACATTGACCCCGTCCATGACGAGGACGAATGCAGGATCGTCAGTCTCCATGTCAGCCCGGGCAAAGGCACCGAATCGGGCTTCGTATCCCACTTCAATGACGATGAAGCAGCCCGGCGGGCCACGTCAATCTACGAGATCGTGGAACTCGACCCCCGCTACGTCATGCCCTGGAATGCCTACCCCTGGGTGCGGGACCCCGATCTCCCCTCCGCCCTCAACGTCCAGGAAAAGACGGACGGCCTGCGCCCCTTCCGCCAGTTCCTGAAGATCAACAGGCGCGTCTCGGCCATCATCGCCCACGGCACGGACGCCCAGACGTTCCTTACCCTCTTCGAGAAGACGTACCACCAGTCCCTGAAGAACTCCGGAATCAAGATCTACAAGGCCAGCGCCCTGGGCGGCCGGGCCTTCGCCGTTTCCGCGAACAAGCAGGAAGAACTGCTGAGCAAGAGCGTCGAGATCTACCGGGACGCGATGCAGCGCGCCGGGATCCAGCACCTCTAGGCCTTACGCTTCCAGCAGCCTTCGCCGGTGCTTGAGCTCCTTGAGCCACGCCCTGGTGACCATCGACGAAAACGGTGAGGCGCCGTCGTCGTTCGTTCCGGCAAAAGCCGTACCCGCTTCGAGGTCGGCCACCAGCGGACCTGACGCCTTTAATCCCAGCTCCAGCACCTGCGCGGCGGCGCGTTCCGCCAGCCCCAGGCTGCCGGCCCAGCCCAGGAAATGCTTCCGCGAGATCCCGGTCCGTTTGCCGTCCAGCGTGAGGGCGAGCGTTTTGTCCCCGTAAACCACTGTGGAGGGGATGTCGTAGACCGGCGCGATGGACCACTCCCCCGACGGCTCCTGCACCATCGACACATTCTTGGCGTGGAGATCGCCGTTCCCGCTCAGCCAGGCGAACGCTGCCTGGATGGCCAGGTTCCGCAGCGCCGGCAGCGGCGCCGCGCAGTACTCCGCCAGGGCGCGGCACACCTGCCCGTACGCCACGTTGTACTTGTCCGCGGGATACAGCCCCAGCACCTGCGCACCGTCCTCGACAGCGAGCCGCTGCACCGCGCCGTGTGCACCGCCGGCCAGCGGGATCCGGTCGAACCGCTCCACCAGGAGCCCCGGCCGACCCTCGACGTCCCGGATCAGCCGTACCTTGCTCAGCGGAATCCGCAGCTTGGCGGCGTAGCGGAACATCACCAGCTCGTTCTCCACCACATGCGGGAACTCCGGGGCATTGAGTTTGAGGATGTAGCGCCGGCCGGCACTGGCCACGGGCATGGAGATCATCCCCGCGGACAGCTTGTCCTGCACGCCGGCAAGCGCCACGGGGTCGATCAGCCCGGAGTCCCCCAGCAGCGCGTCGAAATCGACCGGCGCCTTTGGGTTAAGCTCGACGGCGTGTTCGTCCGGGTCCAGCGGCTCACCGTGGCCCACGATCTGCACATCACCCACGGGGTTGGCCCCGGCGGCAATCAGGAGCGACAGTTCGTCGTCCACGCTGGTCTTCACAGATCGCCGCAGCGCATTCAGCCGCCTGCCCTCCGGCAGGAGCCCGGTGAAGTATGGCGGCGCGGCCCCCGCCGCGGACAACACCGGCTCAGTGCTTAGCGGCAGGGAACTGGCGACGGCGGGACCTCCCGCCGCGAGGTACGCCGGCAGGTAGCTGAACCTGGTGCCGCCGTCGTGCCGCTCCAGCCGGGCGGCCAGGACGCCGGCCTTGTAGACATCGGCGACCCGGCGCCTCATGACCGGTCCCCGGGCGCCGGCTTGGTGGGAGCGGGGCCGTCCGCGGATGGGCGGGCTCCGTCAATGGCGCGGGCCGCGGGGCGTGTCCGCGTGGTCAGCTGAAGCTCCAGGCCAAGAGTCTCGAGCAAAGCCAGGAGCGAGTCGAGCTGCACACTTCGCTTCCCCTGTTCCACGAAGCGGACGAAGCGCTCGGATACCCCGGCGAGGTGGGCAAGGTCGTGCTGGGTCAGCCGCAACGCAGCGCGCCTGGTCCTGACTTCGGCCGCAAGCCGGTCAGCGAACATATCGGCCATTAAGACCCTTCCGATAGGCACGAACGTACCGTTTCACTTCTAAATCCAAGTCTAGGGGCGGGGGGCGCCCCTGTACAGGAACGAATCGGAATGAACGTACCGAATAAACGATCTACAGTTCCGGGGCGGTCCGATTCACAGTTGACACCCCGTGTGACCCGTGCCATATTTTAAGCGTGAACCTGTCAGACAGCCGGACAGCAGGACAGCCCCTCGCTCGCCTTAGCGCAGCCGAAGCCGTCTTCAACGTCCTCCGCGCCGATATCGAGTCCGGCAAGCTCGAGATCGGCGCCAAACTGAGCTCCGAAGCCACGCTCTCCCAGCAGTACGGGGTGAGCCGTTCCGTGGTCCGTGAAGCGCTGCGCTCCTGCAACGCCCTCGGCCTCACCACCACCAAGACCGGCCGCGGCACGTTTGTGGTGGCCAACCGGGTAGCCAAGGACCTGGTCCTAGGTCAGTACTCGGCCCTGGACCTCACCGAGGCCCGCCCGCACATCGAAGTCCCGGCCGCCGGCCTGGCCGCCGAACGCCGGACGGCCGAAGAACTGGAAGGCCTGCGGGAAATCGTGGCCGCCATGGCCGCCGAGGACGACCCCGAAGCCTGGGTGGCCCTCGACTCCAGCTTCCACGCAGCCATTGCCCGGGCCAGCCACAACCAGGTGTTCGAAAACGTGGTCTCCGATATCCGCGACGCCCTGGCGCACCAATCCGAAACCCTCAACATGGTGGCCGACCGGCAGCACGCCTCCGACCAGGAACACCAGCGGATCCTGGCCGCCATCGAATCCGGCAATGCCGTCGCTGCCAGCGCCGCGATGCAGGAACACCTGCATGCCGTAGGCGCCGCCCTCGAATCCATCCTTAGCCAATAGCCGCAACTCCCAACCCGACGCCCGTCACCGATCCCAAGGACTCCATGCTCTCCCCTGCCTTGCCCGCCCATGCCCAGGCCCCGGCTCAGACCCCGGACAATGCCGCCTTGCCGCAGCACGTTCCCCTGGCCGTGCAGACCCGCGACGGGCTCGTGGAAAGCATCCACTACGGCTCGGTGATCGCCACCGCCCCGGATGAATCGGCCGACGGCGGCCTCCGTACGCTGTTCTCGGCGGGTGACCCGCTGGCACCTTTCTACCCGCGGTCCTCGCTCAAGCCGCTGCAGGCCGTGGCGATGGTCCGTGCCGGCCTCGACCTTCCCGCCGACCTCCTGGCCCTCACCGCAGCCAGCCATTCCGGAGCAGCAGTGCACCGTGACGGCGCCCTCCGCATCCTCGAAATGCACGGGCTGACGCCCGAGGCGCTGGAAAACAGCACCGACCTGCCGTACGGCCCGGACGAACGTGAAGAATGGCTCCGCAACGGCGGCACCGCTACCCGGCTCACCCAGAACTGCTCCGGCAAACACGCCGCCATGGCCGCAACCTGCGTCATCAACGGCTGGCCGGTCCGCGGCTACCTGGATCCGGAACACCCCCTGCAGCAGCTCGTCGCCGCCACGGTCCGGGAACTCACCGTCGAAGAACCCGAGCGCACCAGCACCGACGGCTGCGGCACTCCGCTGTTCGCACTGACCCTCCGCGGGATGGCCCGCGCCTTCGGCCACCTCGCCGCCGCAGTGGTGACCAATCCCGGAAGTCCGGAAGCCGCCGTCGGCCGGGCCATGATCCAGCACCCCGAAATGGTGGCGGGCGAAGGCCGCGATGTCACCGAACTGATGCGCCTGCTCCCCGGAGCGGTGGCCAAGGACGGTTTCGAAGGGGTCCAGCTCGTGGGCCTCCCGGACGGCCGCGCCCTGGCTCTGAAAATTTCCGACGGCGGGGACCGCGCCCGCATGCCGGTGACCGTCCGCGGACTGGAAGTGCTCGACGTCGACACCTCACCGCTGGCGGGCATCGCCAGCGGAGCCGTCCTGGGCGGCGGCCGCCCCGTCGGGCAGCTGACGGCCACCGATTTCATCACGGCAACCTAGCAGCCCTGTCCCCCCCAGCTCATCTCCCCAGCCACGCCTCCCGAGGATACCCATGACCGAAACCGCATCAGCCGCCGCCTCCCGTTCCGAGCATGATCTCCTGGGTGACCGGGACGTTCCCGCCGCCGCGTACTGGGGTGTGCACACGCTCCGGGCCGTGGAGAACTTCCCCATCACCGGCCAGCCGCTCTCCTCCAACATGCACCTGGTCCGCGGACTCGCCGCCGTGAAACTCGCAGCCGCCCGCACCAACCACGAACTCGGCCTCCTCGACGCCGAACGCGCCGACGCCATCGAAGCCGCCTGCACCGACGTCATGAACGGCAAACTCAACGACCAGTTCGTCGTGGACGTCATCCAGGGCGGCGCCGGAACCTCCTCGAACATGAACGCCAACGAGGTCATCGCCAACCGCGCCCTGGAAATCCTCGGACACCCCAAAGGCGACTACACCCGCCTGCACCCGAACGACCACGTCAACCTCTCCCAGTCCACCAACGACGTCTACCCCACCGCAGTGAAACTCGGCACCATCTTCGCCGCCCGGGAACTCCTGAACGCCCTGGCCGAACTCGAAGAAGCCTGCGCCGCCAAAGCCCTGGAATTCCGCACAATCGTCAAAATGGGCCGCACCCAGCTCCAGGACGCCGTCCCCATGACCCTCGGCCAGGAATTCGGCACCTACGCCGTCACCATCGGCGAAGACCGGCTCCGCCTGGCCGAAGCAGACCTGCTCATCCACGAAATCAACCTCGGCGCCACCGCCATCGGCACCGGCCTGAACGCACCCGCCGGCTACGCCGAAGCCGCCTGCCGCCACCTCGCCGACATCACCGGCCTGCCCCTGGTCACCGCCGCAGACCTCATCGAAGCCACCCAGGACGTCGGCGCCTTCGTCCACCTCTCCGGCGTCCTCAAACGCGTCGCCGTGAAACTCTCCAAAATCTGCAACGACCTCCGCCTGCTCTCCTCCGGCCCCCGCGCCGGACTCGGCGAAATCAACCTCCCCGCCGTCCAATCCGGATCCTCCATCATGCCCGGCAAGATCAACCCGGTCATCCCCGAAGTCGTCTCCCAGGTCGCCTACGAAGTCATCGGCAACGACGTCACCATCACCATGGCCGCCGAAGCCGGACAACTCCAGCTCAACGCCTTCGAACCCATCATCGTCCACAGCCTCCACAAGAGCATCTCCCACCTCGAAGCCGCCTGCCGCACCCTCACCGCACGCTGCATCCGGGGCATCACCGCCAACACCGACCACCTCCGCCTCACCGTCGAACAATCCATCGGCCTCGTCACCGCCCTCAACCCCCACCTCGGCTACACCACCGCAACCGCCATCGCCCAGGAAGCCCTCGCCACCGGCAAAGGCGTCGCCGAACTCGTCCTCGAACACAACCTGCTCACCGCCGAGCAACTCGAAGACCTCCTCAGCCCCCAACGCCTGGCCAACCTCAGCAAGTAGCGCCCACCCCCTCTTGTAAGGACCCCCATGACACAGCCCCAGCAGGACACTGCCCAAAAGCAGGTCATCACCGACCACACCATCCCGGCGCACGCCCACGCCTCCGAAGCCTCCCTCCACCGCGAGGACGAGGGCTACCACAAGGGGCTCAAGCCCCGGCAGGTCCAGATGATCGCCATCGGCGGCGCGATCGGCACCGGGCTCTTCATGGGTGCCGGCGGCCGGCTTGCCACTGCCGGGCCGGCCCTCATCATCAGCTACGCGGTGTGCGGCTTCTTTGCCTTCATGATCCTGCGCGCCCTCGGCGAGCTGGTGATGCACCGTCCGTCATCCGGCTCGTTCGTCTCCTACGCCCGCGAATTCTTCGGCGAGAAGGCCGCCTTCGTTACCGGCTGGCTGTACTGGCTGAACTGGGCGATGACCGCAATCGTGGACATCACCGCCGTCGCGCTTTACATGAACTTCTTCAAGAAATACTGGGCACCCATCGCGGACGTTCCCCAGTGGACCTGGGCGTTGACGGCCCTGATCCTGGTCCTCGGCCTGAACCTGATCTCCGTCAAGGTCTTCGGCGAACTTGAGTTCTGGTTCGCGCTCATCAAGGTGGTGGCGCTGGTGACCTTCCTGCTGGTGGGCATCTACTTCGTCATCTTCGGCACACCCGTGGCCGGCCAGGAAGTGGGCTTCAGCCTGATCGCAGACAACGGCGGCATGTTCCCCAACGGGCTGCTTCCGGCGATTGTCGTCATGCAAGGCGTGGTGTTTGCCTACGCCTCGATCGAACTGATCGGTACCGCCGCCGGGGAAACCGAGAACCCGGAAAAGATCATGCCCAAGGCCATCAACACAGTAATCTTCCGCATCGCGGTGTTCTACGTCGGCTCCCTGGTGCTGCTTTCCCTCCTCCTGCCGTACACCGCGTACAAAGCCGGCGAAAGCCCGTTCGTCACGTTCTTCGGCTCCATCGGGGTTGAGGGCGTGGACGCCATCATGAACCTGGTGGTCCTGACCGCGGCGCTGTCCTCGCTCAACGCCGGGCTGTACTCCACCGGCCGGATCATGCGCTCCATGTCGGTCGCCGGATCCGCGCCCAAGTTCGCCGCCCGCATGAACAAAGCAGGCGTCCCCTACGGCGGCATTGCCTTGACCGCAGCCGTGGCCGTCCTCGGTGTGGTGCTCAACGCCATCGTTCCCGCCGAAGCCTTCGAAATCGTCCTGAACGTGGCGTCCCTGGGCATCATCAGCACCTGGGCCGTGATTGTGATGTGCCAGATGCAGCTGGCCCGACTCGCCAAGCGGGGCGAACTCCTCCGGCCGGCGTTCCGTATGCCCGGCGCCCCGGTGACCGGCTGGATCACGCTGGCCTTCCTGCTGGCAGTGCTGGTCCTCATGGCCTTCGACTCGCCCGTGGGGACCTGGACCATCGCCTCGCTGGTCATCGTCGTCCCCGCGCTGATGCTGGGCTGGCGCCTCTGCCGGGAACGCGTCCTGGAGATCGCCGCGGTCCGCGACGGCTTCACCGGCCCGTACCCGCTCGTAGCCAACCGCCCGGGCCCGGGCGCGAAGGACAAGAGCTAACCGCTCCTCCGGCCAGGCGTTTCAACAGCGCGAACGGACACTTGCGGCCCTGAAATCTTCGGATTCAGCGGCCGCAAGTGTCCGTTCGCGCTGATGTGTGACCGCTGCTAAATCGGTAGCATGAAGCCATTGCGGGCAGTTGCACACCAGCGCGGGTCCTGGCACTCCGGGACCGGGGAAGAGGTAGCTCATGTCAGGATCCAAACTTGCCGTGGTGGGCGCCGGGAGCGTGGGCACCTCGCTGGCCTACGCAGCCCTGATCCGCGGTTCGGCCAGCCACATCGCCTTGTTCGACGTCAACGCCCTCAAAGCCGAAGCGGAGGTCCTGGACCTCGCCCACGGCACCCAGTTCGCCGCGGCGGCGGCCACCGTCACCGGCGGCGGCGATATCGCGGTGACGGAAGGCGCCGACGTCGTGGTGATCACGGCCGGCGCGAAACAGGCTCCGGGCCAGACGCGCCTGGACCTGGCCGGGACGAACGTCGGCATCCTCGAACAGCTCATGCCGCAACTGCTCCAGCATGCCCCGGACGCGGTCTATGTCCTGGTAACCAACCCCTGCGACGTGCTCACCGTAGCGGCGCAAAAGATCTCCGGCCTGCCCCCGGAGCGCGTCTTCTCCTCCGGCACCGTGCTGGATACGTCCCGGCTGCGCTGGCTGCTGGCCCGCCGCGCCCGAGTCTCAGTGGCCAGCGTGCATGCCAGCATGGTGGGCGAGCATGGCGACACGGAGTTCCCGGTCTGGTCCGGCGCTACCATCGGCCCCGTCCCCATCCGGGACTGGGAAGTGGACGGCGAACGCATCTTCACCCCTGAATACCTTGCCGAAACGGCCCGCGAGGTGACGCAGGCGGCCTACAAGGTCATCGCCGGCAAGGGTGCCACCAACTACGCCATCGGCCTGTCCGGTGCTCGGATCGTGGAAGCCCTGCTCCGGGACGAGAACGCCGTCCTGCCCGTGTCCACCGTGCTGGACGGCCCTTACGGAATCTCCGGCGTGGCGTTGTCCCTTCCCAGCATCGTTGGGCGCGGCGGTGTCCACCGTGTCCTTCATACACCGATGGACGACGGCGAACTTGCCGCCCTGCAGCATTCGGCGGCCACGCTGCGGAACACGATGGGTACGCTGGGAATCTAAGAGCTGCACCCTTCGTTGAAGGGTACGGACTCTACAGCCACTGCGCACGGTACCAAGGGAAGGGAGAACGTTGTGCCTCACATTGCCGGCTCCCGCTCCCTCCCTCTGAGCCGTCCGCTTCGGATCGCTCTGTTTCTGGGCGTCCTCGCAATCCTGGCCGGTTTCATCGGCATGCACGTCTTAGCGTCCCCGCACGGCCGGCACGGCCCGGGCGCCCTGTCCGCCGTTCCCGCCGGCACCACCCACGCATTCCACGCCGCGGCGCCGGGTACAGCAACCCACACCGCGCCCAATGCCATGGCGGACGGCACGGCGCACTCCGCAACCTTGGATCCGGCGTCCGCCCGGCCCATGGGCAGCAGCGCGCCTGAACCGCCGCCGTCGTGCGTCTCCTCCGGCGAAACCGGTGAGATGTCTGCCCCGCACGCAAGCTGCATTCCTGCACCGGCAACCGCAGCCGTGTCCGCGCCGCCCCCCGGCGCCACATCCTTGGCCGGGCCGGAACCGGCCGCGGACACCGGCCGGGTGCCGGACGCCTACACACACGTGCCCGGCAGCCCAACGCCCGGCGAACTCTCCATTAGCCGGACGTAAAACGGGAGCTGCACCGTGACGCTTCCGGTGCTTCCACCTGCCCCTGGATGCCTGCTCCCCGCGTTGAACCCCCGCGCACGAAGCCAGGCAGCCGCCCCTCCCGGCGCCCCATGCCGGATTCCCGAAGGACACCATTCACATGAAGAAGCCAATTACCCTCTCAGCCGCTGCCCTGGCCGCCGTCATCACACTCGCCGGCTGCGGCTCGAACTCCACCACCGGCTCCTCAACGATGCCCGCGGACCACGGGGCCATGAGCTCCAGTTCCGCGCCGGCGGGCAGCCCTGACTCCATGGGCCACAACTCCGCGGACACGCTATTCACCCAGTCCATGATTCCGCACCACGCACAGGCCGTGGAAATGAGTGACATGATGCTCGGCAAGCAGGGCGTCAGACCGGCCGTCACAGAGCTGGCCACCAAAATAAAGGCCGCGCAGGGCCCGGAAATCGAACAGATGATCGGCTGGCTCAAGGGCTGGAATGAACCCACTGCCATGGCCGGGCACGGCGAGGCAGGCCACAGCATGGCCGGCATGATGAGCGACGACGACCTTAAGGCGCTCGACGCCGCCCAGGGCAAGGAAGCTGACAAGCTGTTCCTTACCCAGATGATTGCGCACCACGAGGGCGCCGTGCAGATGGCAAAGGCCGAAATAGCCGACGGGCAGAACAGCGACGCCGTGAAGCTCGCCCAGGAAATCGTTGCCGCCCAGGAGGCCGAAATCAAGCAGATGCAGGAGCTGCTGGCAACGCTTTAGCCCGCCGGCCCCCGGCGCCGGACCGGGACCACACCCGGCCCGGCGCCCCCTGCCTTTACCCGCCCCCAGCCTCTGGAGCCCGTCTTGTATCTATTCCACGCTTCCCGGCGCGGCCGCCTCATCGCCCTCGCATCGGGCCTCCTTCTGGTGCTTGCCGGCTGCTCCGTCGGCCAGCAGCCGACTACCGGGAAAACAAGTCAGCAGGCACCTCAGCGAGGCCTGCCCAACAGCCACGTCCACGGCCTGGCCGTCAATGACGAGACCGGCAAGCCGCTCCTTGCCACGCACGACGGCTTGTTCGACCTCTCGGCAAACCCTGCGGTCAGGATCGGACCCGCCCACGATCTCATGGGCATCACTGCCGGCCCGGACCAGGGCACGTTGTACGCTTCCGGGCACCCGGAGAAGGGCTCTCCGCTCCCGGACCCGCTGGGTCTGTTGCGTTCCACCGACAATGGCGCCACCTGGGAGCCGCTGTCCAGGCAGGGGGAATCAGACTTCCATGCCCTGACCACCACCAGATCCGGGATCGTTGCGTTCGACGGCGCCCTGCGCATCAGCGCCGATGGAAAGTCATGGCAAAAGGTCCCCGCCTCCTTCGTTCCTGCCGCCCTGGCGGGCAGCCCGGGCGGCGACGTAGTCCTCGCCACCACCGCGGAGGGGCTGCAGCGGTCCGCTGACGGCGGGCGCACGTGGGCGCTGAACCGGGCGGCCCCGATCCTCCGGTTTGTAGCTTTAGTCGGAAACAACGACGTTGTGGGGGTGGAGCCGGGCGGCGCCGTCCACCAGTCCCGGGACGGTGGTGGCACTTGGGTTCCGCGGGGCACCCTCCAAGGCGAGGTGTACGCCATTGACGCGGCGGCCGGCAGTGGCGGAGCCGTCCGCGTGTGGGCTGCCACGTCAGCCGGGCTCCTGGAGTCTGCCGACGGCGGGGTCAGCTTCCGTCCCCATGACCCTTCCTAGCGGCCCGGGGTTGTGCTGGCGTAATGCAACGCCGCCGCAACCCCGGGCGGGTGCAGGTTCGCATATGCTCAGCGGAGAAGTTCACGCTGGCTCAACGACGAACCACCACAGGAGAAACGCTCATGACCACCTGGCGGATCAGGGATTTCCATTCGGCCGACCTTGACGGCATCCTGCACCTCTGGGAATCCCTCAAGGCCAGCAACGTGGAGCCCGTCTACGCGCTCTCCGAGGTCTTGGCCTCCTGCGAGAAGGACCACGCCGTGGTGGCGGTGCAGGGCGACATGGTGGTGGGCGCCGCCGTCGGACGCGCCGCGCACGACCAGGGCTGGATCGTCTTCCTGGCCACGCTCCCCGAGTACCGCGGCCGCGGGATCGGCACCTCGCTGCTGGCCGCCGTCGAGAACCGGATGGCCCCGCACGGGCTGAACAAACTGTCCGCGCTGATGCCGGAGTCGGAAACCCGGGTGGAGGCCTTCCTGAGCCGCGGCTTCGTCCTTAAGAAGAACCTGCGCTACTTCGAACGCACCATCCCCGTGCAGCGCCAGGAGCTCGAGCCCCTGGGCCTTCTCGGCGGCCGCATCCTGGCCCGCGACCTCTGGGAGAACGTGGCCGGCATGCGCAACGAGAAGGAACTGCTGGAACGCAGGCTGGTGCTCCCCCTGGCCGAGGCGGACCTGGCGGACGAATTCGGCGTGGTGCCGCCGCGCGCCGTCGTCCTCTTCGGCCCTCCCGGCACCGGCAAGACCACGTTTGCGAAGGCGATCGCGTCCCGGCTCGAATGGCCGTTCGTGGAAGTATTCCCTTCCCGGCTCGCGGCCGATCCGAAGGGCCTCGCCGGCGCCCTCCGTGAAACCTTCCTGGAAATCGCCGAGCTGGAACATGCCGTGGTGTTCATCGACGAGGTGGAAGAGATCGCATCACAGCGGTCCGGCGAACCGCCGTCTCCGTTGCAGGGCGTCACCAATGAGCTCCTGAAGATCATCCCGGCCTTCCGCGAACAGCCGGGCCGCCTGCTGGTGTGCGCCACCAACTTCATCCGCGCCCTGGACACCGCTTTCCTGCGCCACGGCCGGTTCGACTACGTGATCCCCATCGGCCTGCCCGACCGGCAGGCCCGTGAGGCCATGTGGCAGCGTTTCATCCCGGCCACCGTGGTGGACGACGTGGACGTTGAGCTGCTGGTGGACCGCACCGAGGGTTTCTCCCCCGCGGACATTGAGTACGCGGCCCGGAGCGCCTCCCAGCGGGCGCTGGAAAAGGCAGTGTACGACGACGGCGGGCTGGCTTCCGGTGGCGACGTATCCGTCCGCGACGCGGTCCGGAAGGGCCCCGCGACGCAGGACTACCTCGACGCTATTGCGGACACCCGCACCACGGTGAGCAAGGAGGTCCACCAGGACTTCCTTGAGGACATCGACTCACTGGGCCGGGTGTAAGTTCCCACGCGCGTTCTATGATGATCCTGTTCCTCACTGTTGTCAGCGGCGTCGCCTGGACGGCGGTGTACGTTGAGGCAATCCGGATCGGATTCCGGGACAGGACCTACGCCATCCCGGCAGCAGCCCTGGCGCTGAACTTCGCGTGGGAGGCCATTTTCGCCTCGCGTTCCGTGGCGACAGTGCTTTCCGTCCAGGGCGTCATCAACATTGTGTGGGCGCTGGCGGACGTCGCCATCCTGTACACGTTCGTGAGGTTCGGCCGGGCCGAGCTTCCCGCCTGGGTGACGCGGAAGCTCTTCCTCGGCTGGGCGCTGCTCCTGGGAGTCACCGCCTTTGCCGTTCAGCTGCTGTTCGTGGTGGAGTTCGGCTGGGACCAGGCCTCCCGCTATGCGGCCTTCCTGCAGAACCTGCTGATGTCCGGGCTTTTCATCGCGATGTTCGTGGCCCGCGGCGGCCCGCGGGGTCAATCGATGCTGATCGCCGTTGGGAAGTGGATTGGCACCCTGGCACCTACGGTCGTGTTCGGCTGGTTCGGGAACTCACCGCTCATCCTGGGCCTCGGCGCCCTCTGCAGCGTCTTCGACCTCGCCTACATCTGGCTTGTGCTTCGAGCGCGAAAGTCCGCTCCCGGCGGTAATCTTTGACCCATGTCTTCCAACCCCCTCAGGCATGCCATGGCCCGCATGGGCGGCCGCGACCCGCATGAGCAGCACCGGGCAGCCACTCCGCTGGAGCTGTTTTTCGACCTCACCTTCGTGATTGCGTTCGGAGTGGCCGGAAGCCAGTTCGCCCACGAGATCGCCGGGGCCCACTTCGGTGCCGGGCTGCTGGGGTTCTCGTTCACGATGTTTGCCGTCATCTGGGCATGGATCAACTTCACCTGGTTAGCCAGCGCGTACGACACGGATGACTGGGTTTTCCGGGTGGTCACCATGATCCAGCTGCTTGGTGTCCTCATTCTGGCCATGGGGATCGAGCCGCTGTTCCACTCGCTGGCGGAGGGCGACCATGTGGACAACGCCGTCATAGTGGGCGGCTACGTGATCATGCGCCTGGCCCTGGTGTTCCAGTGGCTGCGTGCCGCGCGGCAGGACCCGGCCCGCCGCCAGACCTGCCTGCGCTACGCCACCTACCTTGGCGTGGTGCAGCTCGGGTGGATCGCAGTGCTGATCATTCAGGCGGACTTGCTGACCACCATCCTGCTGACCGTCCCCCTCTACGTCCTGGAAATGGCGACGCCGTACGTGGCGGAACGCTCCATGCGGACCCCGTGGCATGCGCACCACATCGCAGAACGCTACGGCCTGCTGGCCATCATCGCCCTCGGTGAATGCCTGATCGGTGCCATCGAAACGCTCCGCGCCATCGTGGCAAACCATGGCTGGAGCGTCGACGCCGCCCTGGTGGGTTTCGGCGGCACGGCGTTGGCCTTCGCCATGTGGTGGATCTACTTCATCCTGCCCGCCGGCCGCGCCCTCCATCTTCAACGGCACCGCTCGTTCTTCTTCGGCTACGGCCACATCCCCATCTTTGCTGCCATCGCCGCAACCGGCGCCGGACTGCACGTGGCCGCCTACTACATCGACCATGAGGCGCACATCAGCGCCGCCGTGGCCGTGACCAGCATTGCGGTCCCCGTAGCGCTGTTCAAACTCTCCCTCACATGGCTGTACAGCGTGATGATCTGCGTGGACCGCACGGTCATTGCCGTCGCGGCGGGCGTCCTCGCGGCACTGGCGGGCAGCGTGGGGCTCGCCGCTGCCGGGGTCTCCGTGCCCATCTGCTTGCTGGTGATCGTGCTGGCGCTGGGCGTTTCAATTGTCATTGACGAGAAGCGCGGCACCCACAAGATGACCGCGGCTCTGGAACAGATGGAGCGGAAGGTCTCGACGGGCTAGACCGCCAAGGGGTGACCTTCGGCCCTTCAACAGCACCACCGCGGGCTGCCAAGGTGTCCCTATGGCCGGAAACCCTCGAGCCGGGAGGTGCTAGGCATGGACACAATAGTCAAGACCACGCACGGCCGGCTGCGCGGCAGCATCGCCGACGGCGTGCACCGTTTCCTGGGCATTCCGTTCGCGGCGTCGACAGCTGGCGCGAACCGGCTTCGGCCGCCGCAGCCGGTCCAGCCCTGGAGCGGAGTGCGGGACGCCATTCAGTACGGCACGGCCCCTTTCCAGCTTGCCCCTCCGGAAAGTGCGGGTACGGAGTGGGACACGGCCCTGGCCGGCGAGGACTGCCTGAACCTCAACGTCTGGACACCGGACCACGGCAGCCGCGGCCTGCCGGTTATGGTCTGGATCCAGGGCGGCGCGTTCGAAATCGGCTCTACAGCGGCGTACAACGGCACGAACTTCGCCAGGGACGGTGTCGTTTGTGTGGTGATCAACTGGCGCGTCGGCGCCGACGGGTTCCTGGACCTTGGGGACGGGCAGGCGAACATCGGCCTCCTCGACCAGGTGGCGGCCCTGGAGTGGGTCCGTGACAACATTGCAGCCTTCGGCGGCGATCCCGCCAACGTCACCGTGTTTGGCCAGTCGGCAGGTGCCATGAGCATCGGCGTTCTCCTCTCGATGCCCCGCGCCGAGGGGCTGTTCCGTCGGGCCATCCTGCAAAGTGGCGCCGCCCACCATGCCCTTCCCACCCAGACGGCCCAAAGGATCGGCGGATTCCTTTCCGAGAAGCTCGGCGTTCCGCAGACCCGGGAGGCAATGGCCGCGGTCCCCGTTCAGCGGTTCCTCGCGGCGCAGACGGAGCTAAAGGCGGACCTGGCGGCCCGTCCGGACCCGGCGCGCTGGGGACCCGAGGTGGTTGCCAGTTCGATGCTCTGGCAACCGACAGTCGAAGGCGATATCGTTCCGCGCAGCCCCATCGAACGGATCGCTGCCGGCGCCGGCTCCACAGTGGACCTTATGGTCGGCAGCAATACCGAGGACTGGAAGCTGTTCCTTGCCATTACCGGGGTAATCGCCAAGGTCACGGAGCGGGACCTGGCCGAGTCCAGGAGTGTGGACGGCTTCCCGCCAATCAGCGTGTACGGGCTCCCCGCCGAGACGGCATTGCGCGAATACCGGTCCCACTATCCGGGAAGTACTCCCGGCGAGCTGCTTGCCGCCGTGGAAACCGACTGGTGGGTGCGGATTCCGGCGCTCCGCCTGGCGGATGCCCACGCGAAGGCAGCGTCTACGACGTCGGCGCGCACGTACATGTACGAATTTGCGTGGGCCGCTCCCGGCCTCGGCGCAGTCCACGCCGTGGAAGTGCCGTTCGTTTTCGACACCCTGGACACGGATTCCAGGCTCTTCGGACCGCTGCTTGGAACAGACCCGCCGCAGGAACTGGCTGATGCCATGCACGCCGCGTGGATTTCCTTCGCCTCTGCAGGCGATCCGGGGTGGCCCGGCTACGATCTCGAACGCCGTGCCACCATGCTTTTCAATACCGGTTCGGGAGTCGTTGACGACCCCCGGCCATGGGAACGGGCCCTCTGGGAGGGCGTCCGCTAGGACTCGTAGGAGAGGTTCTCGTAGTCGGTGTCGTCCGCCTCGTCCAGGCGGTCATCCAGTTCTTCCAGCAACCAGGGGTTGACGCGGGCCAGGATCAACCGGATTTCTTCAACGGGCACAGCGTCGTAGAGCACCGGCCGGGCGTCGTCATAGCGGGTGACGGGCGGCTTGTCCGGCCACTTTTCCGCCAGCGCCTTGACTCGCTCGGGCAGTGAGTTGTGGGCGTTGTCGGCAATTTTGACCAGGGTGGCGTCATGGTCCTCGGCGATGAAACGGATGCCGGCCTGGTAGTCGTCCGGGTTGTCGTGCAACCGCTTGGTGACACGCTCAATGATGCCGACGGCGCGTTCGGAAACGCCCATGTCCAGCAAAGCCTGCCGGGTGATGGGGGTGTCCTCCGCGATGTCGTGCAGGTAGCCGGCAATCCGGATGTCGTCGTCGAAGTCCGCCAGCGCATCGCCGACGGCGAGAACATGTTCGCGGTACGGCCGCTTGAGCTTGTCCTTCTGGCGGTTATGGGCAACTTCGGCGAGGACCTTGGCCGTCTCAACAGTGAATCGTGGCTGGGGGACGTTTGCGTCCGTGGTTCCTGTTTCTGGCATGGTTCCAGCCTACGCGCCTGCGTCCGGTATGCCGGGCCACACCCACGGCTCCAACGGCAGCGCCGAAGGATCAAAGTGGGCAAGGGCCCCCTGCAGTGGTCCGGCCGGGAGCCCCAGCGACTCCAGGATGATGTCGCGGACGCGCCCGGCATCCAACCCGGCCGCGGCAAGATCGGCCAGGGTCACGGCGCCGTCTCGCTTGGCCAGCCGCGCGCCGTCGGAATTCACCACCAGCGGCACGTGGGCATATTCCGGAACTGGAATATTCAAGAGGGAAGCCAGGTAGGCCTGGCGGGGGGTGGAGGGCAGCAGGTCGTCCCCGCGCACCACCTGGTCGATCCCCTGCGCCGCGTCATCCACCACCACCGCCAGGTTGTAGGCAGTCACCCCGTCATTCCGGCGCAGTACGAAGTCGTCCACCACCCCCGTGTATGTGCCATGCAGCCTGTCTTGCACCGTCCAGTCGGTCACGGTCGAGCGAAGCCGGACGGCAGCGGGCCGAATGGTTCTCTTGAACTCACGTTCCGCCGGGTCCAGGTTCCGGCACGTCCCCGGGTACGCACCTTGCGGGGCATGCGGCGCGGACGGCGCTTCCTGGATTTCGCGCCGGGTGCAGAAGCATTCGTAGGTCAGGCCCGCGGCGGCGAGACCGCCGATCGCTTCCGCATACAGCGGCTCGCGTTCCGTTTGGCGCACGACGCCGTCGTCCCAGGTCACACCGATGGCCGCCAGATCGCGGAGCTGCTCCGCCTCGGCACCCGCACGGGCCCGGTCCAGGTCCTCCACGCGCATCAGGAAACGCCGGCCGGTGGAGCGGGCGAAGAGCCAGGCCAGGATCGCCGTCCGGAGGTTTCCCACGTGCAGTTCGCCGGAAGGGCTCGGAGCGAAACGGCCGGCTGATGTCATGGCACCAGCCTAATCCGGACAACACAAGAGCCCCTCAACTACCGAACACCCCGGGTGATCCGGAATCGGTGGCTCAGGGGCTCTTGCCGTGCCGGGCCCGGGAGCGTGGCTCCGGACCCGTTGCACTGCTGACGGAAATAAATTGCGGAAAGACTATGCGTGAACAAGCGTCAATCAGCGGCGGCGTCCTTGCGGGAAGCCTTGTCCAGGGACCGGGTGGTGTGCCGGGGCTCCTGTAGCCTGCGGGATCCGGCGGTAGCCTGCGTCCCTTGTTGCCATCATTTCAACAGAAGCCCTACAGTAGGCGCAACGAGCTGGTGCTTCTTTGATCAATCTGATCAACCACCAAGGCGCGAGCAGGCAGGAAGTGGTCAGATTGCAGGAACTCGATCCAACGGACCGGCGGATCCTTGCCGCACTGGACGACGACCCCCGCGTGCCCATCATGGTGCTGGCACAGAAGCTGGGCCTGGCGCGCGGAACTGTACAGTCGCGCCTGGAACGGATGACGGCGTCGGGCGCCCTCCGCCCCAACAGCAGCCGTGTGCTGCCTTCCGCGCTCGGCCGGGGCGTCGCCGCAGCGGTGAGCGCCGAACTTGACCAGAGCCATCTGAACGAGGCCATCGCCGCGCTGCGCAAGATCCCCGAAGTCCTGGAATGCCACGCGCCGGCCGGCGACACCGATCTCCTCATCCGGGTGGTCGCCAAAAGCCCGGATGACCTCTACCGGGTGTCCGAGGAAATCCGCCTCTGCCCCGGCATCGTTCGCACCTCCACCAGCATGTTCCTGCGCGAGGTCATCCCGTACCGAACCACCGGACTGTTGGACGCCTGAAAGCCGGAACCGCCACGGGGAGTCCTCCCCATCGCCGCGTCCCGCCAGAGCCGCTAGGCTTGCCGTGGACTTCAACCAGGGGGAAAAGTGGCGGGGAACTTCTACGGTGCGGACGTCGCACAGCTACGCCAGCTCGCGAAGGATCTGGCGAAAGGTGCAAGCCGGCTGGAGCAGCTGGGGCAACAGTTGGGCGGCTCCATCGCCTCCAGCCCCTGGAAAGGCAACGACGGCGAGCGTTTCCGCAGCGACTGGAACGGCTCACACGCGAAGACACTCAGGGCTGCGGCGGCGGGCATCCACAGCGCATCCAAAGCGCTGCTGCAGAACGCCGAGCAGCAGGACCGGGCCAGCACCGGTTCAGCAGGCGGCGGCGCGGGCGGCTCGGGCGGCCCCGGCACCGGTGGCAATTCTCCGACGGACGGCGCCGCCCAGGAACTGACGGACCGGCTCAACGGCATGACGCCGGAGGAACGCTATGACTACCTGGACAGTGACGAGTTTAGGAACTGGGCGCTTGCTAACCCCGACGCAGCGAAGGCCGCCCTCGACGCGGCTGCCGACTCCGGGCTGATTAGCAAGAACTCGCCGGAGTATTCGGCCTTCCTCACGGACTATTGGAACCAGCAGGCCATGCGGGACATGGGCATCGACCCCGCCGACTGGGATACTTCCAAGGGCACGGAGTACAACTGGGAGACCATCAAGAAGGTCTACGATTTCTACGGCCAGGCGTATCTGTCCAACCCAGACCTCCAGTGGGCGGGCATGGCCAACATGATCGGCCCGTCATTTGCCGGCGGATTCAAGGACATGGCCATGATGCGGGACCTCGCCCAGCAGATCGTGGACAACCCGGCCTCGGACATTCCGCTTCCCATGCTGGATCAGATCGAGCAGCTTGCAGGCATGACCGACCAGGAGATCAAGTTCTACGAAACCAGCATGCTGGACATGAACAAGGAGATCTTCCTTGACCAGGCCCGGCAGCACCAGGCTTATATGACTGGCGGACTGGACGAAATCAAGCGGCTCCGAGACTCCGGTGTGATCGATCACCCGACAGCACGCGCCTGGTCACAGATCGACTCCGGCGAACCCGCCCAGGTGCAGGAAGGCAACACCGCACTCCTGTACCGCGAGCAAAACGAAATCATCGCCGACGACTACGACGCCATGCGCAGCCACGCTGGCGGGGAGGCAGTGACGTACATGGTCACTCTGGCCGGCGAACCGTCCATCCCGGGCGCGAAAAGCTACCCCGAGGTGTTCCCCTACAAGTTCAGCGTGGAAAGCCCCGGCCCGGAGAACGTGCCCTTCACCAATTGGGACAATCCCGCCCAGTTCCGCACGGACTTCACCACGGGCTTTCCGGACGGTAATATCGCCAACGCCGACCAGCGCTGGGCCCTCATCGAGCAGGACACCCTGCCGGCCTACCAGAACCTCCTGGCCACCGACCCCGCGCGTGCCCAGCAGATCATCGGCTCCGACTTCAACGACCGCGTGGACCAGTACCGCCCCACCAACAATATTCCGGGCATCATGGACCGCTTCGCCTCCGGCTTCGACGCGGAGGTGCACCAGTGACGCCCGCGAAGTCGACGTTATATAGGCGCCTTAGCCGGCAGGCCGCCGCTCTTGTTGCCCTTGCCTGCTGCCTCGCCCTCACCGGCTGCCAGATCAGCAACCCGAACGCTACCGAACCGACGCCCCAAGGGAGCAGCACCATGAGCACCTCCGAGTATTCCACCCTCGACGCCGCCGGTGTGGAACAGATAAGGGCCACCAAGACCGCGCGGCTGGACATGAGTTCGGGCTCCCTGAAGAAGGCGGACGTCCGGGTTTCCGAGGAGAGCTACGGCCCGGAAATCAACACCCGCGACTCAGGAAAGATCGCGCTGACGATCGCCGCACCCAGCGGCGAGATCACTGGCGAAACGGACCGGATCCGCTTCAACACCACGAACAAGCGCCCCGACTTCAGCGAAGTCACCTATTTCCTCACGGCCGATTCAGCGGATCAGTATTTCAGCCTGATCCGCGACGGCGTCCAGCGCTATGGAATCGACAGCGCCTCAGCCGAACGGTGGATTGCCTCCGCGGAAGCGGACCGCGCAAAGAAAAGCGACTTCTCCATCACCCCGGGCACGTCCACCGGGCTGGAGGTCAACTACGACCTCCGGTACGACGGCTCCAAGGACACCCAAGTGATCATCGTCCATGTCAGCCCGGCAGCCTGACTGGAGGGCTCACGCCTAAACCGGCGGGCCGGCGTTCGACTTCAGGCTCTTCATCACCAGCGTTGACGTCAGCCGCTCCACGCCGGGCAACGAGGTGAGCTCGGCGTCGTAGAAGCGCTGGTAGGCGGGCAGATCCTCCGCGATCACCTTCAGGAGGTAGTCCGGCGAGCCGAACAGCCGCTGCGCTTCCACGATGTTGGGATTGTCCGCCACCCGGTTCTCGAAGATCTCCATGGTGGGCCTGTCCACCTGCCGCAGCGTCACGAAAACGATCGCCTCAAACCCGAGCCCGACGGCGGCCGGGTCGATGTCCGCACGGTAGCCCCGGATCACCCCCGTCGACTCCAGGTCGCGCAGCCGCCGGTGGCACGGCGCCACCGTCAATCCCACCTTTGAGGCCAGTGCGGTGGCCGTCATCCGGCCGTCCTCTTTGAGGTGGCGCAAGATATTTCTGTCAATGTGGTCAATCACGCAATTATCTTACCGCTATGGCGCATTTCCTGAGTAAATCAGGGAACACTTCTGCCGACGATTTGCCTAGAGTTTCTCTTATCAGCACGTCGTAGGAGGCCGCCCGTGAATTCCCAGTTGTTCCTTGCATTCCTGGTGGTGGCCGGCGCCTTGGCCTGCACGCCCGGCGTGGACTGGGCCTACTCCATCGCGGCCGGCCTGAAAGAGCGCAGTTTCGTCCCCGCAGTGGCCGGGCTCTGCGGCGGCTATGTCCTGCACACGGTGCTGATGGTGGCCGGACTGGCCGCCTTGCTCGCCGGCCTTCCGGGCGTCCTCGGCTGGCTGACCGTGGCCGGAGCCGCATATCTGCTGTGGCTGGGCTTCGGCACCATCCGGTCATGGCGCGGCGCCACCTTCGGCGCCGGAGTCGCGTCCCCGGAAAGTTCGATGGCGGGAGGCCCGGCGGTCAGCGCCGCCGCGCCGGCGGAGTCCAACCAGTTCCGCACCTTCCTCCAGGGCGTGGGCACCAGCGGGATCAATCCCAAGGGGCTGCTGTTCTTCGTGGCGCTGGTTCCCCAGTTCGTCAGCCCGGAGGCGTCCCTGCCCGTTCCGGTGCAGTCCGCGCTGCTGGGCCTGACGTTCGTCCTGCTGGTGGCTGTCGTGTACACCTGCGTGGCGCTGCTGTCCCGGAAACTGCTGCACTCGCGGCCCGGGGCCGCCCGGCGGGTGACCCTTGCCAGCGGGATCATCATGGTGGCGCTGGGGACGGTGCTGCTGTCAGAGCAGCTGATTCCCCTGGCAGCCGGGATCGCCTGGCAGTAGCACCCGCCAACGCCGGGCTAGACCTTGCGCTCCATGAACCATTCGGTGAAGGCCGCGGCGCGCCCGTCCGGTCCGAGCCGGACCACCCAGAGGTTCTCATAGCTGGGACGGTCCCCCAGATACGTGGTGCGCCCCTGGACAAAATGCAGGTCACCGTCCGAGCCCAGTGGCGACCACTCGAAGGTCCATTCGTCGGGCTCGTCCGCCGCGGTCAGCCAGCGTTCCACGATCTGCTCGTGCCCGCGCCACGCATCCGGGTCGTTGGGCCGCGTGGCGTACACGGCGTCCTCGGTAAAGAGCGCCCGGATGTCATCAGGCTTATTGGTGGTCCACGCCGTGATGTACTTTTCCATCCACTGCACGATTGCATCGTTCATTGGTCCGTTGTACCGCGACCCGGCACCGCCCACAAGGGCCCGGCTGCCAACGCCCCGCCCCCCGCTGCCCGGAGGATCAATACCGGCCCTGCGGGATCATTCCCGGTCCAGCTGTTTCCATTCCTGTTCCCAGAGCCTGCGCTCCTCAACGTCCTTTCGGATGACCTCAAAGGTTTCCAGTTCGGCGGGTTTTCCACGCAGCCAGTCCCGGGGATTGAGCGATTTCCGGCCGTTGTCCAGCAGCAGCAGAGCGCGGTCCGTGAGGGCATCGTTGCGCAGCGCAAGATGGGTCTTGCGGCGCCGCAGAACTTCCTTCAGGGCGGATTGGGCCGAAGCGTGGGCCCCGAGCCGCCGCAACGAACGGGCGCGGAGCAGCAGCAGCGCAGCTGCGAGGTCATCGGAATTGAGCAGCCCTTCAGTCCAGACCACCACTTCCTTGTCCCGTCCCAGGGAGTGCGCCAGCGAACAGCGGGCCAGGGCGGCCGGCAGCGAGGGCGGCAGCGAGGACACGGTGTGCAGCGCCGCCTCAAGGTGGCCCGTTTCCCGCAGCGAGTGCGAAAGTGCCAGGAATACGGCTTCCTCGCTGAACAGCACCGGAACGTCAATGCGTTCGGCAACTTCAACCCGGGTGACCACGCGCGTCAGGTAGCCGGACGCGAACTGGTTGGCGTCGTCGTCGTTCCTGGTGGTGAGGCCCCGCTGCAGGAGCTCGGAGGCGCGCAGGTATCCGCCCTGCTTGTAGGCAAGCAGCCCGGCCATGACGTAGCACAGCCCGGCCCAGCCGGGATGGGCACGGCCGGCGGCGATCAGCCGGTTGGGGTCGGTGTTGTGGAAGACCGCGTCATAGACGGTCTTGGCAGCCTTCCCCGGTAGCCGCTTGAGCCTGGGGACGGGGCCGTCCACGCTGAGGAGGGCACCGTTCCGGCCGCCCAGGGCGCTGTGCAGGATCCCGCCCACGCCGTCGGCAAGGTCCCGCACAGGGGTGCGGACCTGCGCGTCGCCGAACGGAGTGAGGTCGCGGCTGTCGCGGTAGATCGGTCCTGAGGTCTGTCCGGCGCTCATGCTTCCATGCTAGTGGTGCACGCTTGGCAGCCGCTGGGAGGCTAACTGACCGCGGCCACCCAGACACCGATGATCCAGGTGCTCGCGGCGAGGCAGGCCAGGCCGAACTCCACCAGCATGCCAACGCCTGTTGCTTTCAATGCTGCCCAGCTGGTGGTCATGGCGGTCCGGAAATCACGGGTGCGGTGTGATTCGCTGAGCAGCAGTCCGGCAGCGAAGCCCACGAAAAGGCCCACCACCGGGATCAGGAACATGCCCACCACGCCGAGGACCAGCCCCACCGCCACGCTGCGGCTGGGGATGCGGTGCTCCCTGAGCTTGCGTCCCGTGAGCACGGCGCTGGCAGCCATTCCGGCCAGCACGAAGGCCAGCCCCACCCCGAAGACCACCCAACCGGCGGTTCCAGCGCCGCCCCAGATGGCCCAGGCCAGCAGGCTGAGTCCAATGAGGATGCTGCCCGGCAGCACGGGGATAACGGTGCCGGCCACCCCCACGACGATGGCAAGGCCGCAGAGGACAGTCACGAGGATCTCGGGGTTCATGCCCCCAGTCTAGGGTTGCCTGCGGGCGGGCAGCGGACGGCGGCTGCCTTGAAAAACGACGACGGCGGCGCCTCCCCAGCACGGGAGGCACCGCCGTCGAACTTCCTGGCGGAGGATACTCCGCAGTTACTCCGCCTCGACCGCGGCGGCCACGGCGGCGGAAACGGCCGGCGCGACGCGCGGATCCAGCGGGCTGGGCACGATGTAATCGGCGGACAGTTCGGGTTCGGCCAGTTCGGCGATGGCGCGGGCGGCGGCAAGCTTCATGGCGGGCGTGATCCGGCGGGCGCCGGCATCCAGCGCCCCGCGGAAGATTCCCGGGAAGGCCAGCACGTTGTTGATCTGGTTGGGGAAGTCGCTGCGTCCCGTGGCCACAACGGCGGCGTAGCGCGAGGCGACCTCCGGCAGGACTTCGGGATCCGGGTTGGAGAGGGCGAACACGATGGAGCTGTGGTTCATGAGCTTCAGGTGCTCCTCGTCCAGCTTCGAGGAGGAGACGCCGATGAACACGTCGGCTCCGAGCAGCGCCTCGCCGGGACCGCCGGTGATGCCGCGCGGGTTGCTGCGCTGCGCCATCTGGGCCTTCTTGCTGGCGGGATCGGCCGCGATGTCCGCGCGGTCCTTGTTGATGACGCCGCGTGAATCGAGCAGGACGACGTCCTGGATGCCGGCGGTGAGCAGGATCTCCGCGACGGCGATGCCCGCCGCGCCCGCACCGGAAACCACCACGCGGAGTCCTTCGAGTTCGCGGCCGGTCACCTTCGCGGCACCGGTCAGTGCTGCGAGGGCAACGACGGCGGTGCCGTGCTGGTCATCGTGCATGACGGGGCAGTCCAGGGCTTCGATGAGCTTTTCCTCAAGCTCGAAGCAGCGCGGAGCGGAGATGTCCTCCAGGTTCACGGCGCCAAAGCTGGGGCGCAGGCGGACCAGGGTCTCAACGATCTCGTCCACGTCGGTGGTGTTCAGAACCAGCGGGATGGAGTCTAGGTCGCCAAAGGCCTTGAAGAGCGCGGACTTGCCTTCCATGACGGGAAGGGACGCGCTGGGGCCGATGTTGCCGAGGCCCAGCACGGCGGTGCCGTCGCTGACCACAACCACCAGGCGCTGGGCCCAGGTGAGGGTCTTGGCGAGTTCCGGGTCGGCGTGGATGGCGCGGCTGACCTGGGCGACACCCGGAGTGTAGGCAATGGAAAGATCGCGCTTGCTGGACAGGGGGACCGTGCTGGAGATGGACAGCTTGCCGCCCTGGTGGGCTTCGAAGATCTCCTGGTCGGTCAGCACGGTTGCCTCCTCGGAGGAAGCGGCGGAGCTGTCGGCGGGAGTGATGGTTTCAGTGGACACGTCGTTGTCTCCTGGGGCTAGCCGTGGGCACACGGCACATGAAGGCTCAAGCACATAGGAGGCTCAAGATGGGCTGGCTGGAAATTCTGCGGCCCAAGGGATGGTGGGGCCGCGGTGAAGCTCCTGCAAGGTACGGGCTGCTAGCCGCTCCGGTTCTGCAATGGTAGACAGATGCGTGGTGGCCGAATGGACACTGGTCCGACCACCCGGCATGATAAAACGTTTTTTCATTGTTTTACGTGAGCTACGTCACTCTAATCCGGCGTCACTAACGCCTTGGTGGTCTAGACCGGTTACGTCTTTCGTTAGCAGCGGGTGAGGAGCGAACACGCTTTCTTCAGGTCTTCTTCGGCCTCGAACAGTGACAGCCTGCGGCAGCGGACTGCCTGCACCAGGCCCGAAACGGTCAGCAGCAGAACGCGGGATTTGGCGGCGTCGCCGGTTGCCACCGTGACCGCCTGCTCGGCGATGACGTCGATCTCCCGCAGGAGCACCGTGGTGTCCTTGTCCTTTGCGTAGACGCACTGGCTCAGGCATTGCTCCACGGCCGGCTGCATCAGCCGCATGTGGAAGATCTCCATCATGACGCCTGCAACGGAATGGCCGCGGCCTCCGCCGGATTCCGGCCAACTTCCCACCTGCAGCTCTCCCAGTTGCTTCCGGTAGAGGCCCAGCATCAGGTGGGTGGGGGAAGGAAAGTACCGGTACAGCGTTCCCAGCGGGACGTTGGCCTTCGCGGACACCTCGGACAGGCTCACGGAATCCAGCCCTTTCCGGGCGAATCCTGCAGCGGCATCCAGGATCCGGGCGTAGCGGATCTGTTGCCTGGGCAGGGTCGGCGGCGAAGCCATGGGGGGAAGATCTGGATTGAGTTCAAGCATCAGCAGCGTTCCGGGAGTGGGTTTCGTACAGCGGTCAGGCGATCCCCATCACAGCACTGCCGCAGCAATTCGAGTCCACTATACGGCACCGGTCATGGCGCCAATTAGTCAAAACGGTGGGCTCCGCGGCCGTCGTGGTGCGCCTGTTTTAGTCCACGCCTTTGATCTTCACCACGAACACCGCGCCCAGCAGCCCGATCACGGCGGCGGCAACGTACAGCGAAACGTAGCCGCCCCACAGCGTGACGAACGGGAACGCAATGAGGGGTGCCAGGACCTGCGGCAGCGAATTGGCAATGTTAATGACGCCGAGGTCCTTGCCGCGGTCCAGGGCGCTGGGCAGAACCTGGGTGATGAGCGCGAAGTCCACTGCCAGGTAGGCGCCGAAGCCGATGCCCAGGACCGAGGCGCCCGCAATGGCGCCTGCCCAGTTGGGAGCGAACGCGAGGATCAGCGATGCGACGGCGATGATCACGGACGAGGCGATGACCAGCGGCTTCCGCTTGCCCATGCGGTCGCTGAGCGGGCCGCCGATCACGCTGGTGACGATCACCATCACCGCGTACAGGCCGGTGAGGATCAGCACCCCGAAGGCCGGCTCGATCCCCTGTGTCTCCTTCAGGTGCACCGCATCCGTCAGGAAGAACAGCAGGTACAGGGTGACCATGTGGTTGCCGATGTTCACCAGCAGCCGGGTCAGCCAGGCCCAGGCGAAGTCCGGATAGAGGAGGGGTGAGATCCAGAAGCCCCTGGCGAAGCCGGCCAGGCTGAATGGCGGGCGCGCCTCCGCTGGCAGCGGCACGTCGTCGCTCTTGAAGAAATACAGTGCCACGCCGGCAATCAGCGCTGCCGCGCAGACCAGGTACCCCACCCCGAAGTTCCCGCTGACGACGGCGGCGATCACCGCGCCGATCAGGATTCCCAGCGTCTGACCCATCGCGGCGAGCCCGCCCACCGCACCCCGCTGCGGCACCGGCACGCGGTCCGGGATGGCGGCGGTAATGGCGGCGTAGGCGCCGTTGCAGCCTGCCTGCACGAGGCACCAGAGGATGGTCATGACAGCCACATTCGGGGCGCCGGCCAGGGCAATGAGTGCGGCTGCGCCGAGAACGGCCCCGAACACAACCCACGGCACCCGGCGGCCCAGCCGTGATGTGGTGCGGTCGCTGAAGGCGCCGAAGAGCGGGTTGGCCACCAGGGACACAGCGGCTCCGGCGCCCGTGACGAGCGCCAGGATGGCTTCCTTGTCGCCTTCACTGAAGTGCGCGGCCTGCTGGCCAAGCAGAACCTGGATGGGGCCGAAGAAAGCCGCATTGATCCCAACATTCACCAGCACCACGCCGGTGGTCCAGAGCGGGCGGACGCGCCGCTCCGGTTCGGCGAGCGCCGGTGTCGAACCTCCCGCTTGCGGCGAAGCCACAGCGGAAGGGTCCGGGACGTGCCCCGGCAGATCTGACAGGCTCATGGCGGCTCCCCCAGGAACTGATGATTGGTGTCCGATCAGACTATCGTGAGCATCACGGCCCGCACGCGGGTTGTGATGCCCCCCGATAAGCTGAGCCCAAGGAGGACCAATGACCGCTTCCGCAGCCACCCCGGAAACCCCCGACAACGAAGGCATCCCCGAGAGCCGCAGAATCAACACTGCCGACCTTTACGACGAACGGGGCGAGGAACTCGACTCCATCGCGCTGCAGTTCCAGTCGCTGGGCGGCCTCTCGCACTTCAGCGGGCCGGTCCGCACCATCCGGTGCCTGGAGGACAACGCCCTGGTCAAGTCCACGCTCGGAACCCCGGGCGACGGCGCCGTGCTGGTGGTGGACGGCGCCGGTTCCCTGCGGACGGCGCTCATGGGGGACATGATCGCCGCGAGCGCGGTCGCAAACGGCTGGGCCGGCGTCGTCATCAACGGCGCCATCCGGGACCGCGAGGTCCTGGCCGACCTGCCGCTCGGCGTCAAGGCGCTCGGCAGCAATCCCCGCAAGAGCGCCAAAACCGGCGCAGGCGAAACGGACGTGGAACTGGAGATCGACGGCGTCACGGTGCGCCCGGGCGCCATGATCTGGTGCGATCCGGACGGCATCCTGGTGGAACGCCAAGGTTAATTCTTCATTTCGCAGGGGCTTTGCAGGATCAGGGGAACAAATCGCAAAGTAAGATAGTTACTGAAAGCAACTATCAAGCTTGATCCCCTTTTCTTTGTAATGGAGCAGTCATGTCCAAAACCGCCGCAGGGCCCGTAGCCGGGGACGTCCTGACGAAGCGTCAGACCATCACAGTGATGGTGGGTCTCATGCTCGGCATGTTCCTCTCCTCACTCGACCAGACCATCGTGTCGACGTCGATCTACACCATCGCCAATGACCTCGACGGGCTCTCCCTCCAGGCGTGGGCCACCACGGCGTACCTCATCACGTCCACCGTGAGCACTCCGCTGTACGGCAAGCTCAGCGACATCTTCGGGCGCCGCCCGCTCTACCTGGCCGCCATCGTGATCTTCCTGGCGGGCTCCCTGTATGCAGGCTCGGTGCACTCGATGACCGAGCTGGCCATTGCCCGCGGCATCCAGGGCATGGGCGCCGGCGGCCTGCTGGCCCTCGCACTGACCATCATCGGCGACATTGTGGCCCTCAAGGACCGGGCCAAGTTCCAGGGCTACTTCATGTCCGTCTTCGGCATCTCCTCGGTCCTCGGCCCGGTGGTGGGCGGCGCCTTCGCCGGGTCCGCGAACATCCTGGGCTTTGACGGCTGGCGCTGGGTGTTCTTCATCAACCTGCCCATCGGCCTGGCCGCGCTGGCGGTCGTGTTCCTCTACCTGCACCTGCCCGCCAAGCACGTCAAGCAGAAGATCGACTATTGGGGCGCCGCAGCAATTACGCTGGCCATCGTTCCGCTGCTCCTGGTGGCCGAACAGGGCCGCAGCTGGGGCTGGACCTCTGCGGCGTCCCTCCTCTGCATCGGTTTGGGCATCGTGGGCATCATCGCGTTCCTGCTGGCCGAGAAGCGCGCCGGCGATTACGCCCTGATTCCGCTCCGGCTCTTCCGGAACCTCACGTTCGGCCTGTCCTCATTGCTGAACTTCATCATCGGCATCGGCATGTTCGGCGCCATCGCGATGCTCCCGATGTACCTCCAGCTGGTCAAGGGCCTCACTCCTACCGAGGCCGGCCTGATGATGATCACCTTCACCGTGGGCATCCTCACCGGTTCCATCACCGCCGGACGGACCATCTCGGCGTCGGGCACCTACCGGATCTTCCCCATCATAGGCACGGCCGTGCTCACCGCGGCCGCCACCGTGATGGGCTTCTCGCTGGGCGTGGACACCGGGCTCTGGGTGCCGGGCGTCATCGCGGCGTTCTTCGGCCTGGGCCTGGGCTTCTGCATGCAGCCGCTCACGCTGGCCATGCAGGTTTCCGTTCCGCCGAAGGACATGGGCGTGGGCACCTCCTCCGCGGCGTTCTTCCGGTCCATGGGCGGTGCAGTGGGCACGGCGGTCTTCATTTCCATGCTGTTCAGCCTGGCCGCGGACCGCATCGCCACGGGCATGAAGGACGCCATGCAGAACGCCGATTACCTGAAGGTCCTGAAGGACCCTGCTGTGGCCGCCGATCCCGCCAACGCCAAGCTGTACGAGTTCTTCCAGAACGGCGCCACCAACGATTCCCTCAATGACACCAGCTGGCTGCACACGGCCAACCCTGTCCTCACCCGCCCCATCACCGAGGGCTTCGCGCAGTCGATCGACGCCGTGATGCTCACTGCCGCCGTGCTGACCGGGGTTGCTTTCCTGATCAGTTTCGCGCTGCCGAAGAAGAAGCTGACGGACCCGAAGACGGCTTCAAAGGAAGCGGTGGCCGCCCACTAAGCCGCCCGGCCGGGCGTACGCCACGGGAGGCAGCCTTTTGGGCTGCCTCCCGTTTCGTTTCCGCCCCTAAGTGGAACCTCACAGCGTGAAGTGGCACACTGTTTAGCGCGTGTGCGCCGGCCAGCAGGGCCGGTTCCGTGGTCAACGATGTCCGCACAGCTAAAAACCCAACGCATCAAAAGCCCAAGGGAGATCCATGTCCACATCCAGCACCGAAGGCCGCCCTGGCGTTCCCCGCAAGGTGATCGGCCTCGCAATCGCGGGAGCGGTGGGCGGGTTCCTCTTCGGCTTTGATTCCTCCGTTGTCAACGGCGCCGTGGACGCCATCAAGGACGAATTTGCCCTGAGCGAGGCCGTCACCGGCTTCGCCGTGGCCGTCGCCCTCCTGGGTTGCGCCGCCGGCGCCTTCCTGGCGGGCAAGGTGGCCGACAAGTACGGCCGCATCCCCGCCATGAAGCTCGGCGCCGTCCTGTTCCTGGTGAGCGCCGCCGGCACCGGCTTCGCGTTCGGCGTCTGGGACCTGATCTTCTGGCGCCTGGTGGGCGGGCTCGGCATCGGCCTGGCCTCCGTCATTGCCCCGGCGTACATCTCGGAGATCTCGCCGCGGCACGTGCGCGGCCGGCTCGCGTCGCTGCAGCAGCTTGCCATCACCACGGGTATCTTCGCCGCCCTCCTCTCCGACGCGCTGTTCGCCAACTCGGCAGGCGGCGCGGACCAGCCGCTCTGGCTCGGCCTTGAGGCCTGGCGGTGGATGTTCCTCGCAGGTGCCGTGCCCGCCGTCGTCTACGGCTGGATCGCCTACACCCTGCCCGAATCCCCGCGCTTCCTGGTCTTCAAGGGCAAGGAGGACGAGGCACGCAAAGTGTTCCAGACCATCGCCCCGGCAGAGGACACCGACCGCCACATCCGCGAAATCCAGACCGCCATCGAGGAAGACAAGCTCGCCGGCCAGAAGGGCTCGCTCCGCGGGAAGGTCTTCGGCCTGCAGGCCGTGGTGTGGATCGGTATCACGCTGTCCGTGCTGCAGCAGTTCGTGGGCATCAACGTGATCTTCTACTACTCCACCACCCTGTGGAAGGCCGTGGGCTTCCAGGAGAAGGACTCGCTCACCATTTCGGTGGCCACGTCCGTCACCAACATCCTGGTCACGCTCGTGGCCATCGCCCTGGTGGACCGCATCGGCCGGCGCCCCATCCTGCTGGCAGGTTCCGTGGGCATGGCCGTTTCGCTGGGGGCCATGGCCCTGGCCTTCGCCTCGGCCACGGGATCCGGCGAGCAGATTTCGCTCCCCGGCGCCTGGGGCCCGGTTGCGCTCGTGGCCGCGAACGTCTTCGTGGTCAGCTTCGGCGCCTCGTGGGGCCCGCTGGTGTGGGTGCTGCTGGGCGAGATCTTCCCGTCCCGGATCCGCGCCCGCGCCCTGGGCCTCGCCGCGGCCGCCCAGTGGATCGCCAACTTCGCCATCACCCTGAGCTTCCCCGTGATGGCGGCAGGTTCGCTGCCGCTGACGTACGCCATGTACGCACTGTTCGCGGCGGCGTCGTTCTTCTTTGTGATGTTCAAGGTGCCGGAGACCAACGGGATGTCCCTGGAACAGGCGGAGACGCTGTTCGTGCCAAAGGGCACCGTCAAGGTCTAGCCGCCCGGCTCCTCACCGGTTCCGCTCAAGCGTGAGCGCGAGAGCGCGAGACCGCGACCGCGCGAGCGGACAGATAGGGCCCATGTTCACCACGAACATGGGCCCTATCTGTCGTCCAGGCAGCCTGCCGGTTTGTCGCTCCGGTTACACCACGTGGGGTTCGTGGGCCGCCAGGTAGCGGCGTCCGCCGAAGGCAATCGCGATGGCAACCACCATGGCCAGGGCGCCGGCGAAGAACGGAACCTGCGGGCCGAAGTGCTCACCCAGCTGGGCGGCCGCGAACGGTGCCAGGGCGCCGCCCATCCAGCGCACGAAGTTGTAGCCGGCTGACGCCACCGGCCGCGGCGAGTCGGAGACGCCCATGGCCAGTTCCGTGTACACCGTGTTGTTGATGCCCAGCAGCGCACCTGAAACCACCACCAGTACGACGACGGCGGGAACCGAGTGCCCGGCGGCCAGCCCCAGCCCGGCCAGGTCCAGCATCAGGACCGCCAGGGTCCCGGTGAGCACCTTGGTGGCGCCGAAACGGTTCTGCAGCGCGGGCGCCACAAAGACCGAGAAGACCGCGACCGCCACGCCCCAGCCGAAAAACACGCCGCCGATGCCGTAAGCGTCCATGCCGAGGATGAACGGCGTGAAAGCCAGGATGGTGAAGAAACCGTAGTTGTAGAACAGGCCGCTGGCCGCCGTCGTCCGCAGCCCCTTGTGGCCCAAGGCGAGCAGCGGGTCGCGGAGCCTGACCTTCCGCTCCGGCAGCGGGGTGGTGGGGAGCAGCGCGATGAGGGCGATAAAGGCCGCTGCCATGAGCACAGCGGTGCCGAAGAACGGTGCCCGCCACTGCCAGCCGCCCAGCAGGGCACCCAGGAGCGGGCCGAGGGAGATGCCCAGGCCCAGTGCCGCCTCATAAAGGATGATCGCCGTTCCGGCGCCTCCGCTGGCAACGCCCACAATGACGGCAAGGGCGGTGGCTACAAAGAGCGCGTTGCCCAGGCCCCACCCGGCGCGGAAGCCGATCAGTTCACCCACGCTGCCCGACATTCCGGACAGCGAGGCGAAGACCACGATCACCGCCAGTCCGATCAGCAGGGTCTTCTTGCCGCCGATGCGGGACGACACAAAGCCGGTGACCAGCATGGCCACCGCCGTGACCAGGAAATAGCTCGTGAACAGCAGCGACACCTGGCTTGGGGTGGCGTCCAGGTTCTTGGCAATCGCCGGGAGGATCGGATCCACCAGGCCGATGCCCATGAACGCGAACACCGCGGCGAGGGCCGTGGCCCACACCGCCTTGGGCTGCTTGAGCAAGGAAGCCTTCTCGGCTTCCAGGGTTTCTTCTACTGCTGGCCGCGTGGCGGCGAGCTGGCCTTCCATGAAGGGCACTCCTAAGTCGTGGCTATTAGTTGTGAAGTGTTCCGTTGATCTTTTCGATCACCGGGAGCGCGGCGGCGAGGGCCTGCCGGTCATCATCGGTGAGGGTTTCGAGGATTCCGGCCATGACGGCATTGCGCCGCTCATTGGCGGAGTCGACGGCGGCACGGCCTTCCGCGGTCAGCACAACCCGCACAGCGCGCGAATCGTCCGGATCGGGGTCGCGGCGCACGAGGCCGGCCTTCTCGAGCTTGATGATCTGCTCGGTGGCGCTGGGCACCCGGACGCCCAGGTTCCTGGCTATTTCGCCGACCCGGACGCCGTCGCCAAGCAGCATCTTGAGCGTGCTGAGCTGCGCGGCGCTGAGCTCGCCCTCCGCGTCGAGGCGGCGGACCAGGTAGACGCTGTGGCGGAGCGCTTCCCGGAAATCCTGGGCGAGGGTCTGCAGCGCGACCGGCGCGGACTGAACGTTGTTCATAGTTAGGTATCCTAACAGTTAGGGTACCTAAAAATCAACCAACGCTCTCTCAGTTGTGGCCGGAAAAACCCGAACGCTCTCTCACTTTTGGCGCGAAAAGCCTCAACGCTCTCTCACTCCGGGCTGCCTCACGGGGCGTCAAAGCGTGAGTTTCATGCCTTCATGGCTGGCTTCGAAGCCGAGACGTTCGTAGAAGCGGTGGGCATCTCTGCGCGATTTGTGGGTGGTGAGCTGCATCAGCGAGCACCCCCGACGGCGGGACTCCTCCGCTGCCCACGTGACCATGGCGGCTCCGATCCCCAGTCCACGCAACTGTGCCGACACCCTGACGGCTTCGATCTGGCTGCGCCAGGACCCCCGCCGCGAGAGGCCCGGGATGAAGCTCAGCTGGAACGTGGCCACAACCGGGCCGGCCGGCTTCCCCTGCTCGAGGAGCTCGCCGACGACCAGAAGGTGGCAGGGATCGGCGTCGATCGCCTCGAAGGCACGCTCATACGGATCCATGTCCGAGGTGTCCTCGCGGGTTGCACCCAGCCGGTCGTCAGCCAGCAGCTCCAGGATCTGCGGGAGGTCCGCCCGCGTCGCGCGGCGGAGGCGGAAGATGCCGCGGTCGACGTCGAGGGTCAGGAGGGCGGGCTGCTTGGGCAGGGGGGGCAGGTCGTAGCGCTCGGAGGTCACACAGCCAGCCTGCCACAGACGCTCTCTCACTTCCTGCGCCAAAAATACAGACGCTCTCTCACCCGGCGAGGCAGGGTGAGAGAGCGTCTGCGAAAAAGCGGCAGGAAGTGAGAGAGCGTCCGCTGGGAGCCCTAGGCCTTAACCTCCGCCTTGACCTCTTCCACCAGCGCCTCGACGGCCGCAAAGAGCGGATGTCCGGGCGTCAGGCCGGTCACCTTCTCCGTGGCCTCCGCAGCCGTGGACGACGCCACGATCTGCGCCAGCTCGGCTGCCTCGGCGTCGGCGGGATCGTTGAAGCGCAGGGCAGCGGCAATGGCTCCCAGCAGCGCCTCCGGCACGATTCCGCGTTCGGCCAGTTCCGCGGCCGGGCCGATGAACCGCTCGTGCCGGCTGAGCTTGCGAAGCGGCGCCCTGCCCACCCGGTTCACGGTATCCGGGAGGTACGGGTTGGTGAAGCGGCCCAGGATCTTCTCGACGTAGGCTTCCTGCTCCTCACGGTTGAACCCGTGCTTGTGGATCAGCAGCTCCTTGGTCTCGTCCAGGACAGCGCGCACATCCGCAGCGACATCCTGGTCAGCCATGGCCTCGGAGATCTTGCCAAGCCCTGCCTCGAACCCGAAGTATGCAGCCGAGGCGTGCCCGGTGTTCACGGTGAACAGCTTCCGTTCGATGTAGGGCTCCAGGTTGTCCACAAACGTGGCGCCCGGGATGACCGGCACATTCTCCCCGAAGGGCGTGCGGTCGATGACCCACTCGTAGAACGTCTCCACCGTGACATCCAGGCCCTTGCCCGGCTCCTGGTTGGGCACGATCCGATCCACGGCCGTGTTGGCGAACACCGCCGCGGCCTCGAGCGGTCCGGTAGCGGGGTCCCACTGCGCCGCCACTTCGTCCCGCAGGATGTCCGTGGCGTTGATGGCGTTCTCGCACGCCATCACCTGCAGCGGGGCCAGCCCGGCAGCCCTGGCCGCGATGCCCTTGGCAATCACCGGGGCCACGAACTTCAGGATGTGCGGCCCCACCGCCGTGGTGACGACGTCCGCCGTCGCGATCTCTGCAACAACGTCCGCTTCCTGGGTCGCGGAGTTAAGCGCCCGGAAGTTGTCCACGGTACGGACCGTGGGGTTGTCCCCCACCTCGTGGACGTCATAGCTGTCCGCGGCGGCGAGCTGCGAGATCAGGTCCTCCGCGACGTCGGCAAACACGAGTTCGTAGCCTGCCTGGTGCAGCAGCAGTCCCACAAAGCCGCGGCCGATGTTCCCGGCTCCAAAATGGACAGCCTTCACTATGCGTTGACCTTTCCGAACAGTTCCAGCACTTCGTCAACCGTGGTGGCCGCCTCGAGCTGGGCCACCTGCGCCTTGTTGGTGAACACCTTGGCGATGGAGGACAGGATCTGCAGGTGCTCGTTGTTGATGCCGGCCACGCCCACGACGAACTTGACCTCCTTGCCGTTCCAGTCGATGCCGTTCGGGTAACGGATCACGGACACGGCAGACTTCATGATGTGGTCCTTGGCGGCATTGGTGCCGTGCGGAATGGCCAGGAAGCTGCCCATGTACGTGGACACGGATTCCTCGCGTTCGTGCATGGCATCGATGTAGCCGCTGTCCACGGCGCCGCGGTCCAGAAGCAGCCGGCCCGCTTCGTCGATTGCGGCGTCCCGGGTGGTTGCCGTGCCGTTGAGGACCACGCTGTCAGCCACCAGGATGTCCGACGGCGTTGCGGCTTCGGCAGCTGCCGGGACGGCAGTCGCAACTGGCGCCGCGGCCGCAGCTGCGCCAGCCGTTCCCTCAGTGTTGCTGCTCTTGACCAGCTCCACGATCTCGTCGTAACGCGGGCTGTTCATGAAGTTGTCCACGGACACGTGCACGGCACTGCCCGTGGCGGGCTTGGCCCGCTCGGTGAGGTCCTGGTGCGTGATCACAACATCGTAGGTGTCGCTCAGGTTGGCGATGGCGGAGTTGGTGACCTTGACGTCCGGGAAGCCGGCCGCCTTGATCTTGTTCCGCAGCACCGAGGCGCCCATGGCGCTGGAGCCCATGCCGGCGTCGCAGGCAAAAACGATGTTCTTGATGGGGCCCGCCATAACGGCCGTGGTTGCTCCCGCACCGGTCAGGGTGGAGGAGACGGAGCTCTTCTTGCCCTTCATGGCTTCCATCCGGGAGGTGGCGGCGCTCAGGCTATCCTCCTCGGTTTCACCGACGGGGGTCTTGCTGGCCTTCAGGATCACGGAAGCGATGAGGAAGGACACCGTGGCAGCGAGCAGCACGGACAGTGCCACCCCGAAGTAGCTGTCGCTGGCGGTTGCGGCGAAGACGGCGATGATGCTGCCCGGGGCGGCCGGGGAGCGCAGGCCGGCGCCGGTGAGCACCAGGGTGAAGATGCCGGTCATGCCGCCGCCGATTGCGGCCAGGATGATGATGGGCTTCATCAGCACGAACGGGAAGTAGATTTCGTGGATGCCGCCGACGAACTGGATCAGGGCGGCGCCGGGGGCTGAGGCCTTGGCCAGGCCCTTGCCGAAAATCATGTAGGCGAGCAGGATGCCCACGCCGGGGCCGGGGTTGGCTTCGAGCAGGAACAGGATGGACTTGCCGTTGGCGAGCGCCTGCTCCGTCCCCAGCGGCGTCAGGATGCCGTGGTTGACGGCGTTGTTCAGGAACAGCACCTTGGCCGGCTCGATGAAGATGCTGGTGAACGGCAGCAGTCCGTTGTTGACCAGGAATTCGACGACGGCGCTGGCGCCGTTACTGAAGGCCTTCACCACCGGGCCGATCACCAGCATGCCGAAGATGGCCAGGGCCGCGGCAACAATGCCGGCAGAGAAGTTGTCGATCAGCATCTCGAAGCCCGGCTTGACCCGGCCCTCCCAGACCTTGTCCAGCTTCTTCATGATCCACGCCGTCAGCGGCCCCATGATCATGGCACCGATGAACATGGGGATGTCCGTACCGACGATCACACCCATGGTTGCGGCCGCGCCCACAACGCCGCCGCGGACGCCGTGGACAATCCGGCCACCGGTGAAGCCGATCAGGAGGGGCAGGAGGTAGGTGATCATTGGCCCGACAAGCTTGGCCAGTTCCTCATTGGGAGTGAAGCCGGCCGGAATGAAGAAGGCCGTGATGATGCCCCAGGCGATGAAGGCCCCCATGTTGGGCATAATCATTCCGGACAGGAACGTCCCGAACCTCTGGACGTGAACCCGCATGCTTGTGGGGGGTTTTGCAACTGTCTCTGTTGCCATGTGATTTCCTAACCGTGATTCCTGCTGCACCGCAGGATGGTCCGATATTTTCCGACGACTAACTGGTGGAACTGGTGGAGATCCGGTGGAGCCATTCGAGAAAGAGCTTGAGTTCCGAGCTGGAGAGCTGGTCCGAGTGCGATGCCTGGAGCGCGGCGTTCAAGGCGATCGCTGCGACTACTACCGACGATTTACCGGACGTGTCGGGACCGGCGCCGTTGGCCTGCTCCGCGGACACCGCGAAAATCATGGCGTCACGGGTCATGGTGGATAGTTCAAGGTTGCGTTCCGCGGCAGGTTCCGCAATCAGCATCAGCGTCACGCCCACGTTCGCCGCCAGTATGCTTCTGGCCGCCTCACGCGGCTGCACGTTCAGCTGCCCTGCCACTGCTGCTTTGTTCAGCATTTCCTCCATGAGCGCCTCGGCATCGGCGACGATGGCCGGACGGCTCTCAGGACGAATGTTGCCAAACATGACCAGGTACAGTTCCGGCTGGTTCAGCCCGAACTGCACATGGTTGTCCCACATCCGCCGGATGTCTTCCAGCGGATGTCCGGACGGCGCGAAGTCGCGTTCGCCGGCCACGTACTCTTCGAAACCCGCCGCGACGACGGCGTCAAACAGCCCTTCCTTGTCACCGAAGTGGTGATAGAGGGTGGGAGCGGAGACCCCTGCCAGCTGGGTGATCTGGCGGGTGGAAACTGCCGCGCCCCCGGAGTTGGCCAGCAGTTCGGCGGCTGCACGCAGCAACCGAACTTTGGGCGGAAGCTGGCCATCGAAACTCATAACCGCTACCCTAGCACCTATAGCAACGCTATATGAAGTGCATCACATACAATTTTTTCAGGCACCGCAAAAGCCGTCGGACGTAGCCGTCGAGACGGTCCGGGCAATCGCCCGGGCAACGAATGGCGGGGCCTGCTTACGGCAGAGAACGAGGACCTTCAGTGCAGAACTTCCAAGGAGTAGGCGTCAGCCCCGGCCGGATCATCGGCACCATCCGCCAAATGCCCAAGCCCATCAGTGAGCCGCCGGCAGGCGAACAGTTGCCCGCCGGCGTCACGGCCGAGGACGCGACAGCCGCCCTCAAGGCGGCCTCCCAAGCCGTGCACGACGAACTGAAGGCCCGCGCCGCGCACGCCACGGGTGACGGCAAGGCCGTCCTGGAAGCCACGGCATTGATGGCCAAGGACACCATGCTGATCAAGGGTGCCGCCAAGCTCGTTGCCCGCGGCGCCTCGAGTGAGCGCGCCATCTGGGAGTCCGGCTCCTCCGTCTCGGAAATGCTCCACAACCTGGGCGGCTACATGGCTGAACGCGCCACCGACGTCCTGGACGTGCGCGCACGGATCGTCGCCGAGCTGCGCGGCGTGCCCGCACCCGGCATCCCCGCCTCCGCCACCCCGTTCGTCCTGGTGGCCGAGGACCTGGCACCCGCCGACACCGCCACCCTGGACCCGAACAAGGTCCTGGCGCTCGTCACGGCAGGCGGCGGACCCCAGTCCCACACCGCCATCATCGCCCGCTCCCTCGGCCTTCCCGCCGTCGTCGCCGCCGTCGGCGTGGACGAACTCCCGGACGGCATGGAGGTCTATGTGGACGGCGCGGCCGGCACCATCACGGCCGAGCCCGACGAATCGCTGCGTACCGCGGCGGAAGCATGGGCAGCCACGGCTTCCCTGCTGGCCGAGTTCAGCGGAACGGGCGCGACGGCGGACGGCCACCTTGTGCCCCTCCTCGCCAACGTCGGCGGCGGCAAGGATGCCGAGGCGGCCGCGAAACTCGGTGCCCAGGGCGTCGGACTGTTCCGCACCGAGTTCTGCTTCCTGGAACGGGACACCGAACCCACCGTGGAAGAACAGGCTGCGGCCTACAAAAGCGTCTTTGATGCCTTTCCGGGCAAGAAGGTGGTGCTGCGGACACTCGACGCCGGCGCCGACAAGCCGCTCCCGTTCCTGACCGACTCCACGGAGCCCAACCCCGCCCTCGGCGTCCGCGGCTACCGCACGGACTTCACCACGCCCGGCGTCCTGGACCGCCAGCTGGAGGCAATCGCCCTGGCCGAGAAGCAGTCCGAAGCGGACGTGTGGGTCATGGCCCCGATGATCTCCACGGCGGAAGAGGCCGCCCGCTTTGCCTCCATGTGTGCAGACGCCGGCATCAAGACCCCGGGTGTCATGGTGGAGGTCCCTTCTGCCGCGCTGACGGCTGAGGCAATCCTGCGCGAAGTGGGGTTCGCCAGCCTGGGCACCAACGACCTCACCCAGTACGCCATGGCGGCCGACCGGCAGCTCGGCCCGCTGGCCGGGCTGAACACTCCGTGGCAGCCCGCCGTCCTGCGCCTCGTCGGCCTCACTGTTGAGGGCTCGCGCGCGGAGGGCCACAACAAACCCGTGGGCGTCTGTGGCGAGGCTGCTGCGGACCCGGCCCTCGCCGTCGTGCTTACCGGATTGGGCGTTTCCACACTGTCCATGACCGCGCGGTCCCTCGCGGCAGTAGCCGCAGTGCTCAAGACCGTCACGCTGGCCGAGGCGCAGCAGCTGGCCAAGCTGGCGCTCTCCGCACCGAGCGCCACTGAAGCCCGGTCCTGGGTGCGCGAAAAGCTGCCCGTGCTCGCTGAACTCGGCCTCTAACAGCCGCCCACCGACAATCCATCAGGAGAAGCAATGCCCGAACGTACCGCAACCATCGCCAGCCGCTCCGGCCTCCACGCCCGCCCTGCCGCGCTGTTCGCCGAAGCGGCCGGCAATGCCGGCGTTGACGTCACCATTTCCATGCAGGGCGAGCCTGCGGAGGAAGCCCTCGATGCCGCCAGCATCCTTTCGCTGATGACGCTGGGTGCCGCCAAGGGAGACGTCGTGGTGCTGCGGGCCGACGGCGACGGCGCCGACCAGGCACTGGATGCGCTGGTCACCCTCCTGGAGACGGACCTCGACGCCGTATAGCGGCGTCGGTACTGGTTCATCGATACCGGCCGGGTCGCGCAGGGGGCGCTAGGATTTCCGCATGGCACTGATTGCTCCCCGCGTGACGGCCGGGCTTCCCGGCGATGAAGCCCTGAATCTGAAGCATGCCCTCGACGGCAGCCATGACATCACGGTGTTTGTGGACGGCACGGTCCACCGGTTGCCGCCGCAGGCGCGCGACGCCGTGGTGGATCTCCTGAGCCGCTTCAGCCGTGGCGAAGCGGTGACGGTCAGCAGCGTTGAGGAAATGCTGACGACTTCCCAGGCTGCGGACCTCGCCGGCATCTCCCACACGTACCTTCGCAATATGACGGACCGCGGCGAAATTCCGGTGGAGTACCGCGGCACGCACCGGCGGATCCGGCTGACGGCCATCATGGAATGGCTGGAGAGGCAGAAGAAGACCAAGGCGGCCGGCGGCGGCGATGAGCCGCTTTGATGTAGCGCCGGATGCAATTTGTGAAGCAGTGATAAGGATCAAGCAACGATCCCCGCTTACCGCCGGAACGCCGCAAAGGCCGGGGTTACCCTTTATTTGTGGGTAAATTCAGAGGGTGGCACATTGTGGCGGGGTTCGCCGCCATGCTGCTGACTGCCGCCCTCGGAACGGCCATGGGCCTGAACAACACCGCCGCTTTTATGGCCAGCTGCGTGGCCTTTGTTGCCGTCTCCAAAGGCCTGGAAAGCCACCTCGCCCGCCGCCGGCGCGAAGCTGCCGTCCGCCTCCTCGAACAAAGCCAGTCGCGGACGTCGGTCGAGGACCGCTGACGCATCTGGCACGTGGATGGCCATTGACACGGGGCGGGATCGCTCACCAGACTTGTTAGCGGTAACAATTTTGCCGATGGCCCCGGTGGTCCGGCGCGAAAGGGATGCAATGCGCACTGTCAGCGAACTGCCCGGGCTAAGCGGCGGCACCGGAGCCGGAAGCTCCGCTCCGGAATTGAACTGGGCCGGGAATTACCGCTATACGGCCGCTTCGATCCACCGTCCGCGCACCCTCGAAGAAGTCCAGGAGGTGGTGGCCGGCGCCTCGAAAATCCGCGCCCTGGGCTCCCGGCACTCGTTCAATGCCATCGCCGACTCCCCCGGATCGCTGGTCTCCCTTGAAGACCTGGACCCCGGCATCCGCATCGATGCCGCGGCGCGCACCGTCACGGTCTCCGGCGGCACCCGCTACGGCACCTTGGCGGAGCGGCTGGAATCCGCCGGTTTCGCATTGCCCAACCTTGCCTCCCTCCCGCATATCTCCGCGGCCGGAGCCATCGCAACCGCAACCCACGGCTCCGGCGATGCCAACGGCAACCTCGCAACGTCAGTCGCCGCACTGGAAATCGTGGCAGCGGACGGAACCGTCCACCGCCTCAAACGCGGCAGCTCGCCCGACTTTGACGGCGCCGTCGTCGGGCTTGGCGCCCTGGGCGTCGTCACCAAAGTGACGCTGGACATCGAACCCACTTTCACGGTGCGGCAGGACGTCTTCGAAGCCCTTCCCTGGGAAACGGTTCTGGGAAATTTCGACGCCGCCACCTCCAGCGCTTACAGCGTCAGCCTGTTTACGGACTGGAGCGGGGACGCCGTGGCGCAGGCCTGGCTCAAGAGCCGCGTCTCCGGCGCGGCCGCACCCGGCGCCGGCCCGGCGGCCCTGACCGGCGAGGCCTTCGCCGCCCGCACATTCTTCGGCGGGACGCGGGCCGGCGTCGCCCGGCACCCCCTGCCCGGGGTCTCGGCCGAAAACTGCACCGAGCAACTCGGCGTTCCGGGGCCCTGGTCCGAGCGGCTGGCCCACTTCCGCATGGCCTTCACACCCAGCAGCGGCGAGGAACTGCAGAGCGAGTTCTTCGTCCGCCGCGAACACGCCGTGGACGCCATCGGGGAGCTCCGCGCCCTCTCGGAGCGCATCACCCCGCTGCTGCTTGTCTCGGAAATCCGCACCGTGGCGGCGGACAAGCTCTGGCTGAGCACCGCTTACGGCCAGGATTCGGTGGGGTTCCATTTCACCTGGAAGCAGCGGCAGGACGAGGTGGAGAAGGTGCTCCCCGTCATGGAGGAGGCTCTGGCGCCCTTCAACGCCCGGCCGCACTGGGGCAAGCTGTTCCATGCCGGCGCCGATGCCGTGGCCGGGCTGTACCCGCGCTTTTCCGACTTCAAAGACCTCGCCGGACGGATGGATCCGGAGCACAAATTCCGCAATGAGTTCCTGGCCCGGAAGGTCTTCGGGAACTAGGTCCGCGGCCGCCTAAATCCGTGGGCGTCCTGCCCAGCGGCGTGCCTTGAGCGCCGCATGGAGTTCCAGCCGGACCATGCCCTTCAGCGGATCCACGCCAAGGACCTGCCGGATGCGGCCCAGCCGGTTGTAGATACTGCTCCGGTGCAGATGCAGCCTAGTGGCGACGTCCTGCACTGAACCGTCATTGTCGTACAGGAGCTCCAGCACGGGCAGGAGCTCACCGTTCCGGTCGTGGTCCTCCAGGATGCGCCAGTAGACGGATCCGGCATCGGCCCAGGCGCCGGCGCCGCCGCCGGCCGAGGCCAGCAGCTGGTAAACACCGGTGGCCCGGCAATCCACCAGTTCGCCCAGCTGGGGATCCACGGCGGCGGCCTGCGCAGCCTGCCTGGACTGCCGGTAGGCGTCTGCCAGTTGGCGCGGCTTGGCGAAGCCTTCGCTTGTTCCGAGGATGATCCGGTGCACCGGCCGCCCGGACCGCTTGGCAAGTTCCAGCTGGTAGTGGACCAGGACCTGCGCATGGGCCGCGCGCCCGGTGGATTCCCGGAACAGGACCACCGCGTGGGTTTCCGTGCCGGCACTGAAGAGCGCCGCGTCCACCCCGATGGTCGCCTGCAGGGCCGAGGACCGGTGGATCAGGGTGGAGGCGATGGGGTCGGATCCCTCCGCCCAGCCGTCGGCGTCGAGCACTGTGACCAGCTGCCACGGGCCGCGACCCTGCACTTCCTTCCACCCGGCCACGGCGGCAACGGCATTGGCTTCACCCCGGCAGGCACTCAGGAACTCCTGCTCCCTGCGGCGCCGGAACTCCGATTCGGCCGTGTTCGACTCCAGGAGCAGCCCGGACAGAAGCTCGAGTTCATCCCGGACGCCGGGCAGCTGGGTGAGGATCGCCGTCGCGCTTTGGTCGTCAATGTCCTGCTGCACCCACAGGTAGCCGACCCGGAAACCGCGGACCAGCAGCGGGACGCAGACGCGTCCCAGCATGCCAAGGTCCTCGTTGGCGGGTACGACGACGGGACGCACCGCCGTCGCGATTCCGTGCGATAGCTGCCACGCCTTCACATCCGCTGGCACGCGTTTGCTGAGCAGGAAGTTCACCCGGACCCGGTCCGCGTGGGACTGGTTGGAGCTGTAGGCGAGCAGGACGCCGTCGAGATCCTCGAGCGACAGTCCACGGCCGAGCTTGACGGCTACCTGCTCCACGAGCTGTTCCACATCCTGCTGGTGCATGGTTGCCACCTTACTGCCCGCTGCCGCCGGAACGTGAACGGACAGCAGGCGACACCTGACGCTTCACGGCTCGACAGATGTCTAGCCGGCAATTTCGAAAAGCCCGGAAACAAGCGGAAGCCCGCCCGCCACCCTGGCGGCATCCTGTCAGCTACCTCACACGCGGATTTATTCTGGAAGTACCAGATTCCCCGCACGTCCGGCCCACAAAGGCCACCAACAATGGAGCCCAAGACATGATTATCGGCGTCCCCAAAGAGATCAAGAACAACGAATTCCGCGTGGCCATCACCGCCGCCGGGGTACACGAATTCCGCACCCACGGCCACACCGTCCTGGTGGAACGCGGCGCAGGCCTGGGCTCCGGCATCACGGACGAGGAATACGCCATCGCCGGCGCCGAGATCGTCACCGAAGCCGATGACGTCTGGGCCCGCGCCGACATGGTCATGAAGGTCAAGGAACCCATCGCCGCGGAATACCACCGCTTCCGCAAGGGCCTGATCCTCTTCACCTACCTGCACCTCGCCGCCGAGCCCGAGCTGACCCGGGAGCTCATCAACTCCGGCGTCACCGCGATCGCCTACGAAACGGTCCAGGAAGGCCGCACCCTGCCGCTGTTGGCCCCCATGTCAGAGGTTGCAGGCCGCCTGTCCGTCCAGGTCGGCGCCACCTCCCTGATGGCTCCGGCCGGCGGCAAGGGCGTCCTCCTCGGCGGCGTCCCGGGCGTCCGCCCGGCCAAGGTTGTTGTCCTCGGCGCCGGCGTCGCCGGCACCAACGCCGCAGCCATGGCCCTGGGCCTTGGCGCGGACGTCACCATCCTGGACATCAACATCAACCGCCTGCGCGAACTCGACGCGCAGTACCAGGGCCGGCTGAAGACGGTCGCGTCCAACAAGTACGAAATCGAAAAGTCCGTGGTGGACGCGGACCTGGTCATCGGCTCCGTGCTGATCCCCGGCGCCAAGGCCCCCAAGCTGGTCACCAACGAACTCGTCTCCCGGATGAAGCCCGGCTCCGTGCTCGTGGACATCGCCGTGGACCAGGGCGGCTGCTTCGAGGACACCCACCCCACGACGCACCAGGAACCCACGTACAAGGTCCACAACACGATCTTCTACTGCGTGGCCAACATGCCCGGCGCGGTCCCGAACACGTCCACCTACGCCCTGACCAACGTGACCCTGCGGTACGGCGTGGCCCTGGCCAACCTCGGCGTCAAGGCCGCGTTCGAGAAGGACCCCGCCCTCGCAGCCGGCCTCAACATCGCAGCCGGCCACGTGGCGCACCACTCGGTCTCCGAAGCGCACAACCTGCCGCTCGTAGCTGACTGGCACGAACTGGTCTCCGCGTAGTCCTTAGTTCGTCCCGCTGCGCTGGACGACACACATCCTCGGCGTGCTCGCTCCTTCGTCGCTTAGACGCACGCTGCCGGATGTCTGTCGTTCAGCGCAGTCTTGGTTAAGCCCTGTCCGTCGCCAGCTCCCGTGCTTTTTCTATTAATTTGAGGACCTCGACCGGGCCTGCCGGGTCTACCGGCAGGGGCAGCGGCGAGGCGGTGCCGCCGTCGTTGATCTTGTCCGCGAGGATCCGGTAGAACTCCGGGTACGCTCCCCGCTCGGTGGGCAGGCGGTCCAGGTGGCCGTCGCGCCCCAGCAGGCCGGCCCAGCCCTTGTCCTCGACGCCGTACTCGGGGTCCAGCGGGCTGCCGCCGGCCACAATGTACGGTTCCTGCGGATCGATGCCGTGCTTGGTGAAGCCGCCCGTCGAGCCCAGCAGCCGGTAGCGGGGTCCCTGCTGGGCGCAAAGCATGTTCATCCAGAGGTGGCTGACCACTCCGGACCCATGCCGCAGGGCCAGGAAGACATCGTCGTCGGTCTTTTCTCCTGGCCTCCGGGCCCTGAGTTCCGCATGAGCGACGGTGGCGGGCCCGAACAGCTGGATGGCCTGGTCGATAAGGTGCGTCCCGAGGTCGAAAAGCACACCGCCGCCGTCGTCCGCCGTGGCGTCCGCTTTCCATGCCTTGGAGACTTCCGGGGACCAGCGCTCAAACCGGGACTCGAACCTGGTCACGTCGCCCAGCACGCCGCTTTCCAGCAAACCCTTCACCGTGAGGTAGTCGCCGTCCCAGCGGCGGTTCTGGAAGACAGTCAGCACCCGGCCCAGTTGCGCGGCAAGCTCCAGAAGTTCCTGCCCTTCGGCGCTTCGCACCGCAAAAGGCTTGTCAACGACGACGTCGAGCCCCGCCTCCAGCGCGGCTTTCGCCAGCGGGTAGTGCGTGGCCGGCGGAGTCCCCAGGACCAGCAGGTCCAGCTCGCCGGCGATCGCCAGGATGTCGTCAGGAGTGTTTACCAGGCGCGCGCCCGGGTAGCTGCCGGCCGCGTCGGACTTCCTCCCGGCGTCGGACGTTGCAATGACGTCCAGGGAGTAGGCCTGATTGGCGGCGATCAACGGGGCGTGGAACACCCGGCCGGACAACCCAAAGCCGGCCACCGCCGTCCGGATCACGGGCTTGCCCTGGCCGGTGCCCGGAGTTGCTTCTGTGGTAATGGAACCAACGCTACCCCCGGAGAGGAGTTACGGGGACGGCGAAGGCCGGCACCCCCGTGTGAAGAGATCACGGAAATGCCGGCCCTGGCGTTAGCGCAGCGTTGCTTTGTTACTTCTTTTCCCAGCCGAGGCTGGTCCAGTCCGGAACCTGGGACAGGCTCTTGAACAGGGACGGGCCGTAGTTTGCCAGGCCCGTGCGGACGAACGAGATCTGCGGTCCGTTCATCACAACACCCATGGAGAAGTACTTGGCCATGTGCTTCCTTTCAACTTCCATGGCCGCCTTGTTGCGCTCGGCGTTGTCCTCGATGCTGCTGAGGGCCTTGATCTCGGCGTCCAGCTCCGCGTCGCCCAAGCCGTTCTCGTTGGTCTTGGAGTCGTAGAACTGCTTGACCGCGTCCGTCGCGTCAGCGCCGACGGTGTAGCCGGAGACGCTCAGGAAGAAGTCGCGGCTTCCCAAAACCTTGCCGAAGTCGGCGGAGGCGCGCTGGTCGATCCCTACGTCCATGCCGCCGGCCTGGAGCTGCTTCTGCAGGGTCTGCACGAACGCCAGGGTGGTGGGGTCGTCGCCGAAGTTGCTGATCTTGAAGGCGGCCGGGACGCCGTCCTTCTCCATGATGCCCGCTGCATTGGGCTTGTAACCGGCATCGGTCAGTACCTTCTTGGCTGCTTCGGCACCGGATTCCGTGGCCGGGTAGTTGTCCTGGTAGTACTTGGAGAACGGCAGCAGCATCATGGAGCCGGAGCTGGTCTCTTCCCAGTTCAGGCCGTTGAAGCGGACCTTGCGCAGCGCTTCGCGGTCCACGGCGGTGAAGATCGCCTTGCGGATGGCGACGTCGGTCATCGGAGCCTTCTGGGCGTTGAGGTTCAGGCCGCCCGCGAACAGCCGCTGGCCGCGGCGGACCTCTGAATCCTTGGTGCCGTCGAGCTGCTTGTACAGCGCGATGGTGTTGGCGGAGACGCCATCGATTTCACCGTTCTTGAACGCTGCAATCTGGGCGCTGGTCTCCAGCTGGCGGAAAACCACCTTGTCCAGCACCGGCTTGGTGCCCCACCACTTGTCGTTCTGCGCCAGGGTCACGGTCTTGGCGGCGCTGTCGTACTGGTCCAGCTTGAAGGGGCCGGCCATCCATTCCGGGTGCATGTCGCCGGTAAAGCCGGTGTTGAAGATTTCCGGCGTATTCACGGCCGGGTGGATCAGGCCCGTGAAAAGGGCATCCAGGGGGAATACCGGCTGGGTGGTGGTGACCACAACTTCCTTGTCGCTGGAACCAGCCTTCACGGAGTCAACGAACTCGTACGCGCCGGAGCTGACGATGTCGATGTCCTTGTTTTCACCCTTGAGCATGTTCCAGGTGTTCTGGAAGGCCTTGACGTCGATCGGCGTGCCGTCGTTGTAGGTGGCTTTCTCGTTCACCTTGATGGTGATGGTCTGCTTGCCGTCTTTGACCTCGCTCTTGACGTCTTCGCAGAAGTCCTTGTTCGGCGTGGCCGTGCCGTCGAAGTCGAAGTTCCAGCAGCCCCAGGTTCCCGCACCATCGATGGGGCGGTGCAGCGCTGTGTTGTCCGCACTGTTGCCGTTGTTGGAAAAGCCGTTGAAGTCCGGACCAATGTTGCCCAGCGGAAGCGTCACGGTGCCGCCCGGTTCAAGGTCCTTGGCGTCCTTGGCGTTGATGCTGATCAGCTTGGTGAGGTCGCTGCCGGCTTCCTGGCCTTTGCCTGCCTCGGGGCCGGAGGAGGTCCCGCCTCCGCCGCAGCCTGTGAGCGCAAGTGCAGCCGTTACGGCGGCCACCCCGCCAATCTTGGTCAGATTCTTCATGGTTTTCCCTTCATTTTTTTGGTGCGAGAGTTGGTGCTTTGGGGGATTCGGGCAAGTCATGGGCTTTCGTGGACAACAAGCATGTCCGCGTCGAGTTCGCCGTCCGGGAAGAAGCAGGCGAACTGCTGGTCCGTCGCCGGCCGGCCGGCGTCTTGGGCCGGCGCCGGGGCCGATCGCGGCGGGGCGACAGTTTCCAGGGGCGGCTCGAGCGTGAGGCATTTTTCCTGCTTCACGGCAGGAAGCGCGGCGAACACCGGGCAGCGGGTGGCGAAGTTGCAGCCCTTCGGCGCATCCAGCGGCGAGGGGAGGTCCCCCTGCAGGATGATGCGTTCGCGGGTCCGTTCCAGCTGCGGGTCCGGCACGGGGATCGCGGACAGGAGTGCCCGGGTGTAGGGGTGGCGCGGGTTGTCGAAGACGCTGTCCACGTTTCCGATTTCCACGATCTTGCCCAGGTACATCACGGCCACGCGGTTGGAGATGTGGCGCACCACGGAGAGGTCGTGCGCCACCATGAGGTAGCTCAGGCCGAGTTCTGCGCGTAGCTTGTCCAGCAGGTTGATGACGCCCGCCTGCACGGACACGTCCAGCGCTGACACGGGTTCGTCGAGGACCACCAGCTTGGGATTGACCGCGAGCGCACGGGCAATGCCGATGCGCTGCCGCTGGCCGCCGGAGAACTGGTTGGGGAAGCGGTTGACGTGATCCGGCTGGAGGCCAACCAGCTCCATCAGTTCCATGATGCGTTTCCGGATCGCGGGCTTGGCCAGGCCGGCGTTCTCGAGCGGCTCGGACAGGACTTCAAAGACCGTGAAGCGCGGATCGAGTGCACCGGTGGGATCCTGGAACACCATCTGGAGTTCCTTGCGCATGGCAGCCTTGGTCCGGGCATCGGACGCCGCCTTGTTGCTCAGCCCGCCGATGGTCACCTCGCCGTCCTGGTCCTTGTGGAACTCCATGATTTCCAGCAGGGTGGTGGTTTTACCGCAGCCGGACTCGCCCACGATTGAGAAGCACTCGCCTTCGCGGATATCGAAGCTCAGCCCGTCCACGGCCTTCACCGTGCCGATCCGACGTTTGATGAGCGAGCCCTTCAGCAGCGGGAAGTGCTTCCGGACATCCCGCAGTTCCAGGACTGTCCTGCGCTCCTGCCGCGGAACGGCATCGAAGCGGGAGACCGGAACGGCCGGGGCCTGGAAAATCTCGTGGACATCCACTTCCGCGCCAAGGGAGTCCGTCTTAATGCAGGCCGCCTTGTGGGCGCCGCTGCCGGCGGGGCCGTTCCCCGCTGCCCGCGGTCCGCTGACCGGCCACAGTTCCGGTTCGCCCTGCAGGCAGGCGTCACTCGCCAGGGGGCACCGGGGCGCGAAGGAACACCCGGTGGGGGTGTGGATCAGGTTGGGCGGAATGCCCTCGATGGGCACCAGCGAGGACTTTTCCGCGACGTCCACGCGGGGCACTGCGCCCAGCAGGCCCATGGTGTAGGGCATCCGTGGGCTGTAGTAGATGTCGTCCACGCTGCCGGTCTCCACCGGCTTTCCCGCGTACATCACCATAATGTCGTCCGCCATGCCGGCCACCACGCCGAGGTCGTGCGTGATCATCACGACGGCGGCTCCGGTCTCTTCCTGCGCGGTGTGGAGCACCTCCAGGACCTGCGCCTGGATGGTGACGTCCAGCGCCGTCGTCGGCTCATCCGCGATGAGCACCCGCGGGTTGTTGGCAATCGCGATGGCGATCATCACGCGCTGGCGCATGCCGCCGGAAAATTCGTGCGGAAACGCCTTCAGGCGGTCCTTCGGGCTGGGAATGCCCACCATGCGAAGGAGTTCGACGGCGCGGGCCTCCTTGGCCTGTTTGCTCATCTTGGGGTGGTGGACCGTCAGCGCCTCGATGATCTGGTGGCCCACCGTGTACACGGGCGTCAGGGAAGAGAGCGGGTCCTGGAAGACCATGGCGATGTCGTTACCGCGGTACCCGCACATGGCCTTGTCACTGAGGCCCAGCAGTTCCTTGCCGTTCAACCGCACCGAGCCGGTGACCTCGGCCGTCGCGGGGAGCAGGCCCATGATGGCCAGGGAGGTCACGGATTTACCTGAACCGGACTCCCCCACGATGCCCAGGGTCTTGCCCGGAAGGAGGTCGAAGTCCACGCCGCGGACCGCGTGGACAACGCCGTTCTCCGAGTTGAACCGGACGTTGAGGTCCCGGACGGACAGGACAGCATCCGCGGGGCCATCACCCGGCGCGTGCAGCCCTGCGACGTGCAGTCGTTCCGCAGTCGTTTCCCTGCTGGCGGTGGTTTCGCTGCTCATTTGATCTTCTTCGCTGTGGTCTTGGGTGTATTGCCCGTCCGGGCCCTGCCCTTTTTGGCGCTGTCCTTTTTGGCGCTGCCCACGGAGCTTGAGCTGGGATCGAACGCATCGCGCAGCCCGTCATTCATCATGGCCAGCGAACCCGTCAGCAGGAACATCACCACCAGCGGAACCCAGAACATCCAGGGAAAGGTGGACACCTGCGACGTGGCTTGGCCTATCAGCACGCCCAGGCTGACATCGGGGACCTTGATGCCGATGCCGATGAAGGAGAAGGCGACCTCAGCCAGGATGGCTCCGGTCACGCCGCGGGTGATGTCCAGGACCAGCAGGGATCCGATGTTGGGCACCAGGTGCCGCCAGACGATCCGGCGGGCGGGGATGCCCATGTACTGGGCGGCCTTGACGAAGTCGCGCTGCATCAGCGACATCGAGAGGGAACGGATGAGGCGCGCGGTACCCATCCAGCTGAAGACGAGCAGGACGATGATCAGCAACAGCCAGCTGGGAAGGTTTTCCTGCAGGCCGTTGCCGCCGCCGCTGGTGGCCACGGCCACCACCAGCAGGGCCGGCATCATGATCAGCGCTTCGAGGATGAACAGCATGACCTTGTCCACCTTGCCGCCAAAGTAGGCCATGGTGCAGCCGTACACAGCAGCGATCAGTACCGACACCAGTCCGACCACCAGGCCGATGAAAATGGAGATCCGGGTGCCTTCCACCGTGAGGGCGTAAAGGTCGATGCCGGCCTGGGACGTGCCCAGCAGGTGATCGGCAGACGGCGGCATGCCAATGTTGAAGGGGTCGATGGTTTCCTTGTCCCACGGGGTGAAATAGCCGCCCACGAAGGAAAACAGCGTCAGGGCGAGGAAGATCAGCAAGCCGGCCACGGCGGTCTTGTTGCGGAGGAAACGCCGCAGGATGATCGCGGATTTGGCGATTACGACGTCGTCGTTCTCGATCCTTGCTTCCTCGGCGACGGCGGCGGGGTCTATCGCGTTCAGGTTGGTCATGGCTACTGCACCCGCACTCTCGGGTCGACAAGGGTGGTGGCGAAGTCCGCGAGGATGGCTCCGATCGCGAAAATCACCGAGCCGTAGGCCAAGGTTGCCGTGGCCGCGTTCACGTCTTGCAGGGCGATCGCGTCGATGCTCCAGGAGCCGACGCCGTGCCAGGCGAAGATCTTCTCGGCAAAAAATCCGCCGGCGAAGATGGCCGGAATGGTGAACGCAATGCTTTGCGCCACCGGGATGAACGAGACCCGAAGGGCGTGGCGGGTGATGGCCTGGTTGCGGGTGAGGCCCTTGGCCCGGGCCGTCCGGACAAAGTCGGCGTTGACGTTGTCCAGCAGGTACTGGCGCTGGGCGATCTGGTAGGTCCCCCAGCCCACGATGGTGATGGCAAACGTGGGCACGGCGTAGTGGGCCAGCATGTCCACAAACTGGACCCAGCCGTTGCCCTCCAGCCCCGGGGTGGAGATGCCGGTGACGAACAGAATCCGCTCGCCGACCGTTTCGTTGATGTTGATGGCACCCAACTGGACCAGGAAGTAGGCGATCGGCGCGGGCACGATGTACACAAGGTAGCTGTACGAGGTGATTGCGCGGTCGGAAAACTTGTACTGCCGGGCGGCGGTGTACACGCCCAGAGCCACGCCGATGATCAGGGTGAGGACGATGGACGCCAGGAACAGCCGGGTGGAAATCCACACGCGGTCACCGAACTCGGCATTGATGAAAGCGCCGTTGGGGCTTCGGCCCCAGTCCCAGCGCGTGACCACTGCCGTCAGCCAGTCAACATAGCGCTCCCACGGGCTCAGCGTCGGGTCAAGGCCCTTAAGGCGGAAGGAGTTTGTCACCTGCTCGGGGGTCGGCCGCGGAATGCGTTCCTGTTCCAGCAGTGCGGGCTGAAGCGTGCTGACAGCGAGGAAGTACCCCGCCGTGGTGGTCAGGAAGATCATGAGCAGGTAGGTGGCTGCCCTTTTGGCGAGGTAACGGAACACGTCTGCCTAGCTCAGGATCGCCGGAGCCAGTTCCGCGCCGCGCAATGACGGCGGCGCTTCGGAGGCGTCGTTCCGGGCGGGTGTCATATCAGCATTCACAGCAGTCGATCCTTCCGTCATCCCCCAACCGGCAGGGGTTCCGCCGCCGATCCGGGATCATGGCCAGCGGGTGTCTGGCCGTCCGCGAGCCCTGGGGCTTTGTCCTTGTGGACTATGTTGCGGGTCACATTCCAGAGGAAACTACCACATATGCGGAGGCCTCCATGGTGCGCTGAAGCGGAAACACGGGCGTCCTGTATCAGATCGTTATGAATAAATCCGGATGATTGATTAGCCCCGTGCAATCCCGGGCGTCGGGTCAACTTTCGTCCGACGTCTTGCCTGTCCGCGGGACGGGGCCGCCGGGACAGCTCACCACGCGGGTGACGAGTTCGCGCCAGGACTCGGCGAGGCGCTCCGGGGCCACCTGGTGCACCCGCACGGCATACAGCAGCCGCTCCGGATCCAGGGTGGAGCTGAGTGACATTGCCATGAGCCAGGGATCCGCGGTCACTCCGGCCGCCCGCAGGAGCATTTCGATGTGCCGGTGCCAGAGCACAGCGGCCGGCACGTCGAAGCGGTTGTACGCGGACGAGTCTGCGGCGCGGGCCAGCTCCCCGTACTCCATGACATAGGCAATCCGCGCAGCACCGAACGCCGCAAGCCGGTCGAGGGGCGGGGCGCCCGGGCCGAGGGGCGGGGGCCCGAACATGAACCGGCCCTGGAACTCGGCCTCCGAGTCGCTGAGCAGCGTCATCATGAGGCCCGCCCGGGAGCCAAACCGCCGGAAGACAGTACCTTTGCCCACGCCGGCGCGCTCGGCCAGCCGGTCCATGGTGAGTCCGTCCGCCCCGCACTCTTCAATGAGTTCCCGGGCAGCCCTGAGCAGCAGTTCCCGGTTGCGGGCGGCGTCACTGCGTTCCGCTTCCCCGCCCCGGGGCGATCCGGAGCGGATTGGGATGAGGCTCACAGATTTTATTCTAGCCCGGGGAATAATATCCGGACCGTAGTCCGTTTAGCTTGAGTGAAGGCACTCACCAGCCTCCACGATCAATAAGCCTGCGGACCCCGCCCGCGGCCGGAAACTAGGAGTTCACATGTCCAAGAGCACCGTACTTACGCTGGTCGGCAGCCTGCGCGCCGAATCCACCAACCAGAAGCTCGCCGAGGCCATCCAGCTGAACGCGCCCGAGCAGGTTGAGGTTGTCATCCACGAAAGCCTGGGCAACATCCCGTTCTACAACGAGGACATCGACGTCGAGGGCCAGGTTCCGGCTGCAGCCGCCGCCCTGCGCGCCGCCGCCAACGACGCAGACGTCCTGCTGCTGGTCACGCCGGAGCACAACGGAACCGTGCCCGCTTCGCTCAAGAACGCCATCGACTGGCTGTCCCGCCCGTTCGGCGCCGGCGCCCTCAACGGCAAGCCCACCGCCGTCGTGGGCACCGCCTTCGGCCAGTACGGCGGAGTCTGGGCACAGGATGAGGCCCGCAAAGCCGTCGGCATCGCCGGCGCCCGCGTCCTTGAAGATGCCAAGCTGGCAGTCCCCGGCTCGATGGTCCGCTTCGCCGAAGTCCACCCCAAGGACGACGCCGAAGTTGTAGAGCAGATCAAGGGTGTCTTCGACGCCCTGGCCAACGCCGGAACAGCCGCCAAAGCTGCCTGACCCACAGCATTCAGCGCACCAGACGCCCTCGGCTGCCGCCGGGGGCGTTTTGCGTCACCATTCCGTGATGGAGCTGACGCAAAACCGTCACTTCGCACATATTCCGTACACAGTTGCACCGCCGTAACGTGGAGACGGGGACGTGCGAGAGCTGGAAGTGCGGTGCGTTCATGATGTTCACGCCTGGGATCCGGGCTTCTGCGGCAGCAGCCGCGTTTCTGCTTCCACTGTGGCTCGGCTCGTGCTCGCTGCCTGTGGCGGCGCCGGATAATACGGCGGTCCGGCCAGGCAGCAGGCCGGAACCACAACCGCTTCCGGCGCCATCTCCGGCCGCCGCCGGCCCGGATGCCACACTCCCGGCAGCCGCCGCCTCCGGACCGGACATCGCAGCGTCAATCCCGGCGGCTACACCCATGACGGGCGGCAGCATCAACCCCCAGGCAGGCACCAACGGCGCCGCGGCCATTGACGGTGCCACCGCCGTATCCACCACCGGCGGCACGGGGCCCGCCGCTCCCGCGCAAGGCGGCCCGGGCACCTCCGGTTCCGGCAGCCTGGCAGCTCCGAAGGAATCCGGCGCGGCAGGCCAGGCGGTGCCGCGAAGAGGGCTCGCCGGCGGGACGCCGGTGTACTTCGTGGCACTGGACGACGGCGGCAGCACCGGCGTGCGGTTCGGCTGCAACGACAGCCTGGTGGCCGTCTTCCACAGCACCGCCGCAGCGGAGGAACCGCTCCGGGCGGCCCTCGGTGTCCTGCTGGGGAGCGGCGACTCCCCGGAGGGGTTGTATAACTCGCTGCACAATTCCACCCTGGATTACGTTTCCGCCTACTTCGACGGCACCACGGTGGTGGTAAACCTGACCGGAACCATCCGGCCCGGCGGCACCTGCGACCTCCCCCGCCTGGAAGCCCAGCTCACGCACACGGCCGTGTCTGCCGTCGGCGCGGCGCGGGCGGAGATCTACGTGGACGGGCAACGGCTGGCGGACGTCCTGAACCTCCGGTGAGCCGGAGGCCGCGGCATCCCGGGCCGTGCCGGACGGGACCGGGCAGTTAGTTCCGCCGAAATAGTTCGTCCATGGCCTCGTGGCTGCGGGCACCGGCCAGTTCGGACCAGTTGCCGTCTCCGAGCACGTCTTCGGCCACCCTGGATACGGTGGCGTACGCAGCCTTCGCGGTGTTGCCGCCGATGCTGATCCGGCGGACGCCGGCGTCGTGCAGTTCCCCCACGGAGGGCGCACCCAGGCCGGCGAGCGCATTCAGGGGCCCGGCAATCCGTCGGGACAGGTCATGGAGCACGTGCAGGTCCTGCACTCCGGGCACGAATATTCCGTTGGCGCCGGCGGCCAGGTACGCGTCCGCACGGCGAATGGTCTCCGTATAGGCAGTGTCCGCAAACCGGCCGGACAGGTAGGTGTCGGTACGGGCGTTGATGAACAGGTCTACGCCCGCTTCCTCCGCCGCACGGCGGACGACGGCGATGCGGCGCGCTTGTTCTCCCACGTCAGTCAGCGGCTCATCGCCGGAGTCCTCGAAGTTGATACCGACCGCCCCGGCCGCCAGGACACTGAGGATGGTTTCCCGCAGCTCTCCGTCGTCGAACGTGCCCCCTGTTTGTGCATACCCGGATTCGATGTCCGCGGTAACCGGCAGCGCCGTGGAGGTAGCGATGCGGCGAAGGGCCGCAATGGCCAGTTCGCGCGGAAGATGGTTCCCGTCCGGAAAGCCGAGGCTCCATGACAGGGCCGAGCTGGAGGTGGCCAGCGCCGCCGCTCCAGCCTCCTCCACCAACCGGGCAGACGCCACGTCCCAGACATTCACCAGCACCAGCGGCGTCGCGCCGTCGTGGAGTGCGTGGAAGACGGCGGCAGGGGATCCCGGGTGACTGTGCGATGTCATGGGTCCATTCCATGCCTTGCGCGGCCCAAGGTAAAGCATTCCGTGACCGCGCCGGAAACTGATCCGGAATCCTTATCAACAAACGTTGCCTACTTGACAACATATGGCTGTATCCTGTGAATGTGACCCACGAAACACTTGATACCGCCGCCGAAGTCCTGCCGGCCGAAGCCATTGACGCAATCGAACGCGCGGCAACGTCCGCCCACCGCCACGATGAACTTTTCTCGGAGCGCGCAGCCAATATCAAGCAGTCCGCGGTCCGCGATGTCTTTGACATCTCCCTCCGCCCGGGCCTGGTGTCACTCGCCGGCGGCAGCCCATACCTGCAGTCCCTGCCGCTGGAACGGCTCGGCCAGACGGCAGCGAAGATCATCGCCGAACAGGGCCTGACTGCCCTCCAGTACGGCAACGGTCAGGGAACCGAAGAGCTCCGCACGCAGATCTGCGAGGTGATGGCGGCAGAGGGAATCCTCGACGCGGATCCTCGGAACGTGGTGATCACTGCCGGTTCCCAGTCGGCCCAGGACGTGGCCACGAAAGTGTTCTGCGACCCCGGAGACGTGGTGCTGGTGGAGGACCCCACCTACGTGGGCGCCCTGAACACCTTCGAGGCCTACCAGGTGGAGGTAGCCACCGTTCCGATGGACGAACACGGCCTGGTGCCGGACCTCCTGGAGGCCCGGATCGCCGCCCTGCAGACCGCCGGGAAGAACGTCAAGTTCCTCTACACCATCCCCAACTTCAACAACCCCTCGGGCATCACCCTGGCTGTGGAGCGGAGGCAGGAAATCGTCGATATATGCCGCAAGGCGAATATCCTGGTCCTGGAGGACAACCCCTACGGACTGCTCCGCTTCGATGGCAAGCCCCTTGCTCCGCTGCGGGCGGCCAATCCCGACGACGTAATTTACATGGGCTCGTTCTCCAAGATCTTCGCCCCGGGGCTGCGGATTGGCTGGGCGCTCGTGCCGGCACACCTCCAGCGCCGCTATTACCTGGCGTCCGAGGCCGTGACCCTCTGCCCTTCGACGCTGAACCAGATGCTGGTCTCGGCCTACCTGCGTGACTACGACTGGAAAGGGCAGATCGAAACCTATCGCGGGCTCTACGCCGAGCGCTGCCAGGCCATGCTCGCCGCCCTGGAAGAGTACATGCCGGAGGGGCTCAGCTGGACCCGGCCCGAGGGCGGCTTCTTCGTCTGGGTAACGCTGCCCGCGGGCGTGGACACGTACCCGCTACTGCGCAAGGCCATCGACGCCGGCGTAGTGTTCATCCCCGGAGCGGCCTTCACGCATTCGGACGAACCGTCCAACAAGCTGCGGCTCGCCTTTAGTGCCGTTCCTCCCGAGACCATCGCCGAGGGCGTGCGGCGGCTCGCGCCGGTCCTGCGGGACGCCATCGCGGCGCTGTAGCCTGAATCAGTACGGCACGCAGCTGGGCATTTTTCATTAGACTGACCGATCCCTTAGGAGCAGGACTATGACCGGAATTATTGTTGTCGGCGTTGACGGCAGTGAGACTGCCATGCGGGCCGCGGAGACAGCACAGGGGCTTGCCGCGTCCCTGGGGGCCACCCTTCACGTGGTGACGGCGTTCGACAGCGACCGCACCGAGGTTTACGGCAGCGGCAGCGACCGGTTCATCGTCTCTGATGCCGGTGAGGCCGAGAAAGTGGCCAAGGACGTTGCGGGACGGCTGAGCACGGAAGGCCTCAAGGTCACCTATTCCGCCGCCCGGGGCAAGCCGGCGGAAGCCCTGATCAAGGAAGCCGAGCGCTTCGAGGCCCGCATGATCGTGGTGGGCAACCGCCGGATGCGCGGGCTCGGCCGGGTTCTGGGCAGCGTCGCCAACAGCGTGGCGCACAACGCACCGTGCGACGTCTACATCGCCAAAACGGACGTGGCCGGCTAGCACTCCTCAGGCTGACCGGGCCGTCTTGAGCATCCTGCGCAGGATCTTCCCGGAGGCGGACTTGGGCACGGCGTCGATGAACTCCACCCGGCGGATCTTCTTGAAGGGCGCCACCCTGGCTGCCACGAAGTCCATGACGCCGTCTTCGTCGAGTGTTTCCCCTTGTCCGCCCGCCTGACGCACGACGAAAGCCATGGGGACTTCCTGGCCGTCGGCGTCGGGCGTTCCGATAACAGCGGCATCCGCGATGCCTGGGTGCGACAGCAGCAGCGCCTCAAGTTCGGCCGGGGCGATCTGGTAGCCCTTGTATTTGATGAGTTCCTTCAGCCTGTCCACAATGGTGACCACGCCGTCGGCCCGGACCGTCGCAATGTCGCCCGTGTGCAGGAAGCCGTCCGCGTCCAGGGTGTCCGCCGTTTCCTCGGGGCGGTTGAGATATCCCAGCATGACATTCGGTCCCCGGCACAGCAGGTGGCCCGGGGCGCTGGTTCCCTCCGCCGGGATGTCGATGTCCTCGCCGGTGGCGGGGTCCACCAGCCGGCATTCCATGTTGGGCACCGTGAACCCCACCGAGCTCACCGGAACGTCCGGGGCATCCACCGGGATCAGGTGCGACACCGGACTCATCTCTGTCATCCCGTACCCCTGCAGCACACGGCAACGGAGGCGTTCGCCGAGCGTCGCGCCGAGTTCCCCGTCGAGCGGCGCGGCACCTGACAGCGTGGTGTGGACGGAGCTGAGATCGTACTCGGCAACGAGCGGGTGTTTGGACAACGCCACTGCCACGGGCGGGGCGATGAACAGGTAGGTGCATTTGTGGTCCTGGATGGTGCGCAGGAACTCGGCGAGGTCGAACCGGGGCATGGTGACCAGGCAGGCCCGCTCCCGCAGCGCGAGGTTCAACAGGACGGTGAGGCCGTAGATGTGAAAGAACGGCAGCAGGGCAAGAAGCCGGTCCTGAGGCTTCACCTTCAGAAGCCCGCGGGACTGTTCCACGTTGGCCACGAGGTTTCGGTGGCTGAGCTTCACGCCTTTGGGCCGCCCGGTGGTACCGGAGGAGTACGGCAGCACGGCCACATGGGTGGCCGGGTCGAAGGAAACGGCAGGGGCCGGCACTCCGGCGGTGAGCAGGTCCTTCAGCGAAGGGTGGCCCGGGGCGCCGTCGAGCACCACGAGCCGGTCCGCCGGGATCCCGGCGCGCTCGGCGGCCTGCTCGGCACCCGGAAGCAGGGCGGACACCGTGAACAGCCACGTTGCAGCGGCATCCTGCAGCTGATGAGTGATTTCATCGGCGGTATAGAGCGAGTTGATGGTGGTGATGGTGGCGCCGGCACGGAGCAGTCCGTGGAAGACGGCAGCGAACGCCGGGACGTTGGGGCAGAGGATCGCGGCAACCCCGTGCGGGCCCAGCCCCTGCGCGGAGACTGCGCCCGCCACGGCGTCAATCTGTTCCAGCAGCTGGCGGTACGTGGTTTCCGCACCGCTGCTGCCGTCCACGACGGCGGTCCGGTCCAGGTCCGCTTCCGTGAGGCCCCCGAAGAGGTACTCATAGACGCTTTGGTCCGGGATAACAACATCCGAAAAGGGGCTCGAGAACACGCAACATCTCCTTTGATCCGCTTCAGCAGCTGGCGGCCATTGACGGCGGCAGCTGGTGCAACTCTAGTTCGGCGTGTCAAGGACGCAGCGTCCCCGGCTTGACCGACGTCACTGTCCCTGGTGGGCAGCCTCACCCGTTTTTCGGCGGAATCACGCGGTTAGCGACGATAAAATTGGAAGGTGCTCGATGGTGCGGACATCCGAGTACCGACGACTTCAGGGGAACATCATTCTTACGCTTCAGCGCCGCCAGCTGGTAGGCCACGACATCCTTCTTGCCCGCCACGGGAACCACATCAGCACCATGCGTGTGGACCGCGCCAATGACCGGGTGATCGCGTTCCTCGACGACGGTTCCACGGACACCGCCCCCAACCTGATCGCGCCCGGCCTGAATCTTCCGGAGACCATCCGAAGCGTCATGCGCGATGACTGGAAGTTCTTTGCGGTGGTTACTGCCTGCGTCACCGGCTTCTCCGGCGCGATGATCGCAGCGGCGGTCGCCCTGAGCGGAATGACGTCCGATCCGGCCCTGGCCCAGATGCTCGCGAACTACCCCGCCTACTAGGCCGCCCGGCACAAAGGAACCCCGCCGCTGCATTCCAGCGGCGGGGTTCCTTTGTTGTTGGCGGTCCCGGTCCGGTGCGGCCTCATCCAGTCCGGTTCGCCCTAATCCAGCAGGAGGGCGGGCTCCTCAAGGATTGCCGCGACGTCGGCCATGAAGCGCGCCGAGAGGTCCCCGTCCACCACACGGTGGTCGAATGAACCGCCCAGGGTGGTGATCCACCGCGGAATGACTTCCCCGTCCAGGACCCACGGCTTCTGCTTGATGGTACCGAACGCCACGATGGCCACCTCGCCGGGATTGATGATCGGGGTGCCGGTGTCGATGCCCAAGGCGCCGATGTTGGTGACCGTCAGGGTGCCGCCCTGCATCTGCGCGGGCTGGGTCTTGCCGGCGCGGGCAGTTGTGGCCAGGTCGTTGAGCGCCAGGGCCAGCTCCTTGAGCGAGAGGTCCTGGGCGTTCTTGATATTCGGCACCATCAGGCCTCGCGGGGTTGCCGCTGCGATGCCCAGGTTCATGAAGTGCTTGACGTGGATCTCGGCCGTGTCGCTGCCGTCAGGGTTGTCCACCCACGTGGCGTTGACGCTGGGGTTGCGGGCGGCGGCCCAGATCACGGCCTTGGCCAGGATCAGCAGCGGGGAGACCTTAATGCCTTCGAAGTCACGCGACACCTTGAGCCGCTTGACGAACTCCATGGTGCGGCTCGCGTCGACGTCCACGAAGATGCTCACATGCGGGGCGGCGAACGCGGACTCCACCATGGCCTTGGCCGTGGCCTTGCGGACGCCCTTGACGGGAATCCGCTCGATTCGCTGGTCCTGGGGCCGGCCCGACTTTCCCCAGAAGGTGTCCGCCTTGTCCACCTCGGCGTCGCGCTGGGCCTGGTAGCTCACCAGGTCTTCCCGGGTGACTTCGCCACGAGCACCGGTGGCGACGACGTCTGCGAGGTCGATCCCGAGGTCGCGGGCGATCTTGCGCACCGGAGGCTTGGCCAGGACCCGGTTGACCAGGCCGCTGATGGTGCCGCCGAGGGTGGGGCGCCCGGAGCTTCCTTCGGGAACCGCCGCGGCGTCGGGGGTCCCGGAGGCGGAAGATGCGCCGGCGTTGATCCAGATGCCCTGGGTCTCGACAGGCTCGGCCAGGGGGGCGGGCTCAACCAGCGCCGGGGCGGCTGCGGCCGGCGCCGGCCGCACCGCCGCGGACGGCGACGCCTTGCGCGGGCGGCGCTTGACGGCGTCGGCCTTGGGACCCGAGCCCACCAGGGGGCCTACGGCCTTGCCGGAGGCGGGTGCAGCCTGCTCGCCTGACGTGCCATTCTCTTGCTCGTCCTGGTCCCCGGAGAGTTTCCCGTACATCGGAGCGTCCGCGGTGGGAGCTGCGGGCGGCTGTGCAGCCGCAGCGGCGGGGGCCACTGGAACCGGCGCGTCCGCAGGCGTGGGGTCGCCGGACACGGCATCGCTCACGCTGATGATCGGAGTGCCGACGTCGACCGTAACCCCCACGGGAACGAGCAGTTCGGTGACCGTCCCCGCAAACGGGGAAGGCAGTTCCACGAGGGACTTGGCCGTTTCGATTTCGCACAGGATGTCATTGATCGCGACGCTGTCACCGGGCTTGACGTTCCACGAAACGATCTCGGCCTCGGTCAGCCCTTCGCCCACATCGGGGAGGTTGAACTTGTTTACGGTCATGGGGTCCTCGGTTTGGAAGGCGTCGTCAGCAGGCAGTCGTCAGTACGCGGTTGTCAGTAGGCAAGGGCGCGGTCCAGCGCCTCGAGGATGCGGTCGATGTCCGGCAGGTAGTCCTCTTCCACCTTGGCCACGGGGTAGGGCATGTGGAAGCCGCCCACACGGATCACCGGCGCTTCCAGGGACAGGAACGCACGCTCGCTCACGCGGGCCGCGATTTCGCCACCGATGCCACCGAACGTTGGTGCCTCATGGGCCACAACCAGACGGCCCGTCTTCTTGACGGACTCGGTGACGGTGTCGAAGTCGATGGGCGAGATGGACCGCAGGTCGATCACCTCCACGCTGTGGCCGTCCTCGGCAGCGGCACCGGCCGCAGCGAGTGCCACCGGAACCAGCGGACCGTAAGCGACCACGGTGGCGTCGGTGCCTTCACGCAGCACGTGGGCCGTGAACGGATCCGCCGACGCGCCGGGCGACTCAGTGTCTACGTCACCCTTGAGCCAGTAGCGCCGCTTCGGCTCAAAGACAATCACCGGATCCTGGCAGTCGACGGCCTGCTGGATCATCCAGTAGGCGTCATGCGGGTTGGAAGGGGTGATGATGCGCAGGCCGGCCGTGTGGGCGAACAGCGCTTCCGGGGACTCCGAGTGGTGTTCAATCGAGCCGATGCCGCCGCCGTACGGGATGCGGATGACCACCGGCACGGTGAGGTTTCCGTTGCTGCGGGCGTGCATCTTGGCCAGCTGGGTGGTGATCTGGTTGAAGCCCGGAAAAACGAAGCCGTCGAACTGGATCTCGCAGACCGGCAGGTAGCCGCTGAGGGCAAGTCCAATCGCGGTTCCGATGATTCCGGACTCGGCCAGCGGGGTGTCCACGACGCGGTCGGCGCCGAATTCACCGATCAGCCCGTCAGTCACGCGGTAGACGCCGCCGAGCGGGCCGATGTCCTCGCCCATGAGCAGCGTGCGCGGGTTGTTGTTCAGCGTCGCGCGGAGGCCCTCGTTGATGGCCTTGGCGATGGTCATGGTGGTCATCGGTTGGCTGCCCCGTCTGTATCTGCCTCGTCTGTACTTGCTTCGTCAGCGAAGCCCGCGCTGTACTCCTCAAACCAGGCCAGCTCTTCGGCTACCAGCGGGTGGGCCTCGGCGTAGGTGTTCGCGAATGCCGTCCGGATATCCGGGGTTTCGAGGTCATGGGTCGTCTTGCGGACGTAGGCGGCGAGCTCGTCGCCGTCGGCCTTGACCTTGGCGAAGAAGGCGTCATCAGCCATGCCCTCGGCGCGGAGGTACTTCTCCAGCCGTTCGAGGGGGTCCTTCGCCCGCCATTGCGCCTCTTCATCGGAGCCGCGGTATTTGGTGGGATCGTCCGCCGTGGTGTGGGCGCCGACCCGGTACGTGAAGGCCTCGATCAGCACCGGGCTCTTTCCTTCACGGGCTCGCTCCAAAGCCCACTCCGTGACGGCATGCACTGCGATAACGTCATTGCCGTCCACCCGGATGCCGGGGAAACCGTAGCCTTTGGCGCGGTCGGCCAGGGGGACACGGGTTTGCACGGTGCTGGGTACCGAGATGGCCCAATGGTTGTTCTGGCAGAAAAAGACCACCGGCGCGTTGTACGAAGAGGCGAAGACCATGGACTCGTGCACGTCACCTTCGGAGCTGGCGCCGTCGCCGAAGTAGACCATGACGGCGGCCTTCGGTTCCTGCGGCTGGCCCGGGGTGGCGTTGGCGGCCGCAAGCTTCTGGTCCCGCTGGATGCCCATGGCGTAGCCAACCGCATGCGGAGTCTGTGCCGCGAGGACCAGCGTGTAAAGGTGGAAGTTGGTGTCCTTGGGGTTCCAGCCGCCATTGGACACCCCGCGGAACTGGCGCAGCAGCTCGGCCAGGTCAACGTTGCGGGTCAGGGCGACCCCGTGTTCACGGTACGTGGGGAAGATGTAATCCTGCGGCTGGCTGGCCCGTCCCGACCCGATCTGGGCGGCCTCCTGGCCGGTCAGCGGCACCCACAGTGCCAGCTGGCCCTGGCGCTGGAGCGCGGTTGCCTCCTGGTCGAACCGCCGGATGGCTGCCATGTCCGCGTAGAACCCGCGCAGCTTTTCAGCGTCGAGTCGGTTTGCGTAGGCGGAGAAGACCGGGTCCTCGCCCAAGGTGCCGTCATGGCCCAGGAGCTGGACCATCCGGGTGGGAGGTTCGCCCAGTGCGGCCTCGGCTTCCGCCTCGAGCTGGTCGTCTACCCCGGTTCCGTCGAACTCGGTAGCGGGCAGATGTGTGGCGCCCATACCGTCTCCTTGCTTGCCGCACCTGAATGCGTCGCAATCTCGCTGGGATATATGCCGGATATGGAATACATTCCTGATCTGGCATATATATTGGCTTACTGTCCCTTACTTTATCCGCAGTAGGCGGACGGAGGTCGTTATGTTAAGCGCTAGGAACGCCGTGGCGGCTTTGTATAGTCTGCACAGAGTTTGAGGAAACGGGTGTTCGCTTCCTCCTCGCCGATGCTTACCCGGACGCCTTCGTTGCCGAACGCCCGCACGGACAAGGCGCGTTCTCCCGCCAGTGCTGCGAAGTCCGCACTGTTTTCTCCCAGATCGAGCCACACGAAGTTGCCCTGGGCATCCGGCACAAACCAGCCGAGCTCGCGCAGCCCGGCCGTGACGCGGTCGCGCTCATCCACCAGTCTTTGTACCCTTTCTACAACCTGGCTGAAGTTCTGCAGGGAAGTGACGGCTGCCCGCTCGGCGATCTGGGATACGGCGAAAGGTGTGGCGGCGACACGCAGATGCTGGGTGAGGTCCGGGTTGGAGACGCTATAGCCCACGCGAAGGCCGGCCAGCCCGTGCGCCTTGGAGAAGGTCCGCAGGACCACCACATTCGGGTACTTGCGGTACATCTCGATCCCGTCCACGGCGTGTTCCGCGCGAACAAACTCCTGGTAGGCCTCGTCGATGACGATGACCACGTCCGACGGGACCGAGCGGATGAACCGTTCGGTTTCTTCCGTTTCAAGGATGGGACCGGTGGGATTGTTGGGGGTGCACAGCAGGATGACTTTGGTGCGCGCGGTGACGGCTGCTGCCATGGCGTCGAGATCGTGGCGGCCGTCGGGCGTAAGCGGGATCCGCACGCTCTCAGCCCCGGCAAGGCCGACGCAGATGGGGTAGGCCTCAAAGGACCGCCAGGCGTAGATGACTTCATCGGCTTTGCCGTCGTCGTTCTGCCCGGCGAAGGTCACCAGGAGCTGGTTCAGGGCGCCGAGGCTGCCGGCACCGGTGACAATGTCCTCGGAAGGGACCTGCAGGAAGTCCGCGAGCGCCCCCCGGAGCTTGGTGCTGAGCGGATCCGGGTAGCGGTTGAAGTCCGTCTGGTCCGCGATGGCCTGCAGCACTGCAGGGATGGGCGGAAGCGGGTTCTCGTTCGAGGACAGTTTGTAGCTGGCAAGGCCCTCGACGGCGGCCGGGGGCTTGCCCGCGGCATATCGGGGAAGCCTGTCCACGACCGGACGTGGCCTGATTCCCCCCGCAGGGTTCTCTGGTGAAGTCATGCCAACTAGCCTACTTCTCCAGTCCTGCCGCTTTCCCGCGCCGTATGAAAGCATGGGGCCATGTTTTCATTCATCTTGCGGGTTCTCATCAACGGCCTGGCTCTCGGGATTGCGAGCTGGATCCTGCCCGGCCTGGACATCTCCACCACCGCAACGACGGAAGCCGTTGCCCAAGGTGGTGTCACGCAGGGAACGGATCCGCTTGGCGTAGTTCTTGCCTACCTTTTCATTGGCCTGATCTTCGGCCTGGTCAATGCGCTGGTACGGCCGATCGTCAGCCTGTTGTCCCTGCCGATCACCATCCTGACACTGGGCCTGTTCACGATCGTCATCAACGCCGCCATGCTGTTCCTGACGTCCTGGCTGAGCAGCTACACCCCCGTGCACTTCACCATTGACTCCTTCTTCTGGACTGCTGTGCTGGCGGCCATCATCATCACGGTGGTATCCCTCGTAGCGGGCAGGATCACCGGCGTCCGGCGCTAAGGTGCGCACGGCGCGCACCAGCACCTGCCCGCCTAGCGGCCGACCCATCTGGCTGCGCCCTGGAGCGGCCTGTCCTGCTGGCGCGCCGTGGGGGCCTTCGGTTCCCGGTTAACCGCAAAGCGGGTGGCTGTCCCCGCCCCTCCCGCGCCAACAACGCCGGCGAGGACCGCCGTGTTCGCGACCAGGGACGGGTTTTCGCTGGCCGACACTGCCCTGGCGCCTTCCTCATAGTTGCCAATGTTGTGACCCGGCCCCAGGTTGAGATCAAAACCCGGCGGCCTGAACACACGGTCAGTCAGCGTAACGGTGACCCTTTCCTTGGTGTCCGGGTTAGGAGTTCCGTCACTACCGGGAACCCAATCCTGGCGGTGTTCGAGGTGGAGGGACGTGATTCCCGGTGCCGGCGAAATCCCGCCCACCGGTGAACCGGCCGTCAGCACATACTTCAGGTCGAATTCGGCGAGGAAGGCCTTGTCACTGCTGAGGTTCATGGCATGTGCCCCGCCCTGGCTGTAGCCCACGGCCACTACCTGATCCCCTTTGGCTGCACCGGCCTGGTGCAACGCCGACAGCACGGCAGCATTCAGGTATTCCGAGCCATAGCCCAGGGCCTCAGCAATCCCGGCCTCATCCAGCGGGTTCGAACCCCCTGCCGGATCCCCGGGCTGGGTGCCGGGGATGATGACGATATACACTTTTCGGCCGTCGGTCTCCACTTGCACCACCTCGATCTTTCCGTGGCCCTCAGCGTCAAGTTCGCGAAGCCTGGCGAGGAGGCCGGCGGGCGAGGTGTCCACCACCACATCCCGGGTGAGTTCCTCGACGGCCGTAACGGGACGCGGCTTGAGGAAGGGAACGGTGCCCTCCGCCAGCCTGCGCATCAACGGGCCAATGGCCAGGAAACTCCGGCCTGCTGCAACCTCGGCCGCCAACGCGCGAGCCAGCTCCGCGGGGGAAATTCCTATCATCAGTGCGAGTGACAAAGGCGCCGCGAGCGCCTCGGCAGCGTCACGGCTCGGCACAAACGTTGTCTTCAGGTCCAGATAGAGCGCAGGCAGGAAGCCCCAGCCGTCGTCCGGCATGCGGATCCCCGCGGCGGCCAATGACTCTGCCGTTTCGTAGTCCCGGCGGCTCGCCCGGACCTGGCTGCTGAGGTGTTGGAGTTCTTCCCTGACGGCGCGGACTGCCTGGCCCCCTTCACCCACCGCAATCAGCGCGGCGGTGCCGCTTGTGCGGGGATCGTTCTCGTAGGGACACAGTTCTTCCCAGATCCGCCGGACCCCGATCTCAACCGCGGCGAGTTCGTCAGCCATGCCGTCAAGTTCAGCCACACCGGCCATGAGCTCTTCCAGTTGAAATCTGATTCCTCCGACTCCGCCGCGGATCCGCATGCTGCCGTCCGTTGCCGGCTCCAGCGGTGGTAGCTGTCCGCCGCTTCCTGAGGGCGCGGCCTCTGCCATCAGTACCCTCCGCCGGGCGTCCGCTGGGATGAGACAGAAACCTGCTGTGAGTGGCGGAGGACAGCTTCATAGGCCGCCATCAGCCGCTCCCGTGCGCGACTCAGCGCGGCCGCCTGCAGCGAGATGGCGGTGCGGTACGCCGCGCCGGCCGGCGACTGCCACTCCGAGAGTTGAACCCGGCGGAAGGCGAGCATCGACGTATCGAGGCGGTGCGCAAAGCCCGCGACGCGCCAGGCCAGCTGCTGCACCTCAAAGCTTCGCGAACCGCAGGTGTTGGCATCCGCTGCAGTGATGCTGCCGCTCATTCCCTTGTCCCCCTGACTTTTGTCGTTCCCCATGGTCGGTAATAACGACGCTACGGAGCGGTGCAGCGGCATGGAACTGCCGGCGTCGGTTATGTGGAAAACGGAGGGCACCCGAACCTGAGGCCCGGCGGGGAGAAGTCACACGGACAGCGCGCTTAAGGGGCAGCGCGACTTCGTGAAAGAATCAGCACATGCCTGAAACTGCCGCCACAGCTGAGACCCGTACGCCCTCCGGACGCCTGGCCCTTGCCGCCTCGCCGGACAAGATCGCCCTAGGCCCGCTGGACGGCCGGTACCAGTCCGCGGTCGCACCGTTGGTGGATTACCTGTCCGAGGCGGCCCTCAACCGGGATCGCGTGGCCGTGGAAGTCGAGTGGCTCATCCACCTGACCAGCAACAACGTCCTCCCGGGCGCCGGTCCGCTGACGTCCGAACAGCAGGACCAGCTCCGCGCCATCGTCACGGAATTCGACTCCGCGTCGGTCACCGAGCTGGCCGACATCGAGGCCGTCACGGTTCACGACGTCAAGGCAGTTGAGTACTACATCGGCCGCAGACTGCCGGCCATCGGCATTGAGCGGCTTACCGCCATGGTGCACTTCGGCTGCACCTCGGAAGACATCAACAACCTCTCCTACGCGCTGGGCGTCAAGGGCGCCGTGGAGGACGTGTGGCTGCCCGCCGCCAAGGCGCTGGTGGCCCAGATCAGCAGGATGGCTGATGACAACCGCAGCGTGCCCATGCTTTCCCGCACGCACGGCCAGCCGGCAACGCCCACCACTCTGGGCAAGGAGCTGGCCGTCATCGCGCACCGCCTGACCCGCCAGCTGGACCGGATCGCCAGGACGGAATACCTGGGCAAAATCAACGGCGCCACCGGCACCTACGCCGCCCACGTCGCTTCCGTTCCCGGCGCGGACTGGCAGCACGTGGCGAAGTCCTTCGTTGAGGGCCTGGGCCTGACCTGGAACCCGCTGACCACCCAGATCGAAAGCCACGACTGGCAGGCGGAGCTGTACGCCGACGTCGCGCGGTTCAACCGGATCCTGCACAACGTGTGCACCGACATCTGGAGCTACATCTCCATCGGCTATTTCGCGCAGATCCCGGTGGCGGGCGCCACGGGTTCCTCCACCATGCCGCACAAGGTCAACCCGATCCGCTTTGAGAACGCCGAAGCCAACCTGGAGATCTCCTCCGGCCTGCTGGACGTGCTGGGCTCCACGCTGGTCACCTCGCGCTGGCAGCGCGACCTCACCGACTCCTCCAGCCAGCGCAACATCGGCGTCGCCTTCGGGCACTCCCTGCTGGCCATCTCGAATGTGGTCAAGGGCCTGGAGCGCCTGGACGTGGCCGAGGACGTCCTGGCCGGCGACCTCGACACCAACTGGGAAGTCCTGGGCGAGGCCATCCAGATGGTGATGCGCGCTGAGGCGATTGCCGGCGTCGAGGGGATGGAAAACCCCTACGAGCGGCTCAAGGACCTGACCCGCGGACAGCGCGTGGATGCCGCCCGGATGCAGGAATTCGTCCAGGGCCTGGGCCTCTCCGCGGACGCCGAAGCCCGGCTGCTGGCCCTGACACCGGGCAAGTACACGGGCATCGCGGACCAGCTGGTGGACCACATCAAATGAGGCTCCTGCTCATTCGCCACGGCCAGACCCCCGGCAACGTCCTGGGGCAGCTGGACACCGCGCACCCGGGACCGGGGCTGACGGAACTCGGCGAACGCCAGGCCGAGGCTCTTTCCCGCGCTCTGGCGAATGAGCGGATCCACGCCCTCTACGCCTCCACCCTGGTCCGGACCCAGATCACGGCAGCGCCGCTGGCGCGGCTCCACGGGCTGGACACTGAGGTGATTGAGGGCATCCACGAGATCGAAGCCGGTGCGCTCGAAAAGCTGACGGACCATGAATCGCACAAGCGGTACCTGGGCACCATATTTTCCTGGGCCGACGGCGACCTGGACCGCCGGATGCCTGCAGGTCCCAGCGGCCGGGACTTCTTCGACCGCTATGACGCCGCGATCGCCGCAGTGGCGGAGCGGGCAAACGGAATCGGGGATTCCGGATCCGTTGCCGTGGTCAGCCACGGGGCGGCCATCCGGGTATGGGCAGGACTGCGGGCAGGCAACATTGAGCCGGACTTTGCCGCGAAGCATGTGCTGAACAACACCGGCATTGTGGCCCTGGAGGGCGATCCCAACGACGGCTGGAAGCTCATCCACTGGGACGACAGCCCCGTGGGCGGCCTGGCTCTGGCCGATCCGGCCGCGGAAGACCCCACCGGCAGAAAGGCCTAGCAGTAGCTCCCCGAGCGCGCCTCCACCCGCCGGCGCAGGGGATGCGGGCGCTGCAGGAGCATCGCGGCCTCTGCCGTGGCCTCCAGTGCTGTGGGGCGCACCGCCGCATGCCTGGCTGTCATCGATCCCAGCAGCGACGCCCATTGTGGACCGAGATGCTGCGGTATGCCGGGGCTCCTCAGCGTCCTTGCGACCAGGGACTCGACGGCCGTCCCGGGAAAGGCCTTGACTCCCGTCAGGCATTCAAGCAGCACCAGCCCCAAGGCATAAATGTCGTCAGCCGGCCGGACTGTCTCGCCGTTGGCCTGCTCCGGACTCATGTACTGAACGGTGCCGGAAGACGTCCCGGGCTCCGGCTCGGTTCCGGCAGGTGCAGCGATGCCGAAGTCGATGATCCGGACAGGACACTTGCGCAGGCGGCTGAGCAGCAGGTTCGCCGGCTTGATGTCACGGTGCACGATCCCGCGCGCATGCAGGTGCCGCAGTCCGGACAGGAGGCCCACCGCCCAAGGAGCTACCTCGCTCCCGGGCACTGGCCCCCAGCGGATTGTTTCCGCAAGGCTGCTGCCGTACACCAGTTCCTGAACCAGGAAGGGGCGGCCTGCCCAGCGGGAATCCGCTGCCCCGGTGCCCTTGTCAACAAATTTCACGAGCGCCGGATGGCGCAATCCCTCCATCAGGACAGCCTCAGCGGCGATACGTTCGCCATTCCGTTTGTCCGCCAGTGCAGCCACTTTAATGGCGACCGGACGGCCGTCACGGTGGTCGGTACCGCGGAACACCTGGGCGGTGGCACCGATGCCTACCCGTTCATGCAGCAGATAGCGTGTGTCCGAACCGGCATCCCATATTTCGGGAGGCTGGCAGCCGCAGTCGCCGGTCATGACCTGCGGATATCGGCCAGAAGGCTTGCGGCGGGTGCCGCGTTTACCCAGGAGTCGAGCTGGAAGCCGCATCGGCACCGCCACACTTCGGGCAGGTCGGCCAGGGCTTCGCCGGCATCGTAGGAGTAGGAGTAGGCCGACATGGTCTGCGCGGCCGGTGTGGACCATTCCATGGCCACGCCGCAGTGCTTGGGCGGGTATCCCGCCGGGCCGGACCCGTCCGAGATACGGGCCGGCTCGGTCATGGTGGCTGCTGGCCCCGTAGTCATTTCCGTCCGCTGGCCCGGTCCGTCAAATCGTGTGAACGTAACCAAGCGAACCCAACTCCCTATGCCAAGCGCCAAACTATCAACGGTCAACCCCCATTAATAGTAAGCATACATATAAGTAGTCAATATAACTAGCTTGTCTAACTACCTATCAGGGATTGCTGCCGTCTTCCGGTTCAATCGCCTCGCGCATGCGCTGGAGAAAAGCGATGACGACGCCGGCCTCCTCCGCGGTCAGCTCTTCCGCCACCGCCATCATCCGGCGGTGCATGGCTCCCAGAGTGGCCCGCACCTCCGTATCGGATTCGACAGTCGGCACTACGATCAACGATCGCCTGTCCGTGGGGTGCGGTTCGCGTCGCACGTGCCCACTGCCCACCAGACGGTCTATCAGCGAAGTGGTGGAGGCGCTGGTAATGCCAAGGAAAGTACTGAGATCCTTGGGAACAACGGCCCTGTTCGAGGCGCGCGCCCGCAGGAGGTAGCGCAGGGCGAGGATGTCCGTCTCCCCCATGCCCATCGAATCCCTGGTCGCCCGGCGCGTTGCCACTTCGGCATTGCGATAGTCACGCAGGGACTGCAATACGGCCGCGCCATGGTCGAACTGCCCGTCGGCGCCGTACCAATAGCCGGATCCGGCACTGCTGTTCAAAGCCATTGGGTAATACTAGCCGATCTGATATCTAGACGGGCTTGATAAATCCTGAAGGCCCGACACCCTGTTCTCCGGACGCTTACCCGCAGGAAACACCGCGGAAACGGCCCCCTCTTAGGCTTATTTTGCATAACCCTTCGGCGAATCGAGGCAGTGATGCAGACCAACCCCCGTCTCAACATCAGGCAGGTCACTTGGGCCAACCCCGTGGGCGCCGACCTGCGTGCGGCACAGCAGGCGGAACTGGACGCCCGCTTCGGCACGAAGGACCACGAACCCGGCCCGCCGCCGTCGGAAGCGGATACCGCCGTGTTCCTGGTGGCCTATGAGAAGAGCTCCGGCCAGCCCGTAGGATGCGGCGGGCTGAGGATGCTGGACTCCACGACGGCGGAAATCAAGCGGCTGTACGTACTGCCCTACACCCGCGGTTCGGGGGTGGCGAGCTCCATCCTCGCAGCACTGGAGGCGCACGCCTACGGCATGGGCGTCACCTCCATCACCGCCGAAGCCGGCTCCGCCCAGCCGGACGGCAGGAACTTCTACCAGAGCTGTGGCTTTGACGAAGTACCGAACTTCGGCCCCTACATCGGCGTTGAGCACTCCTACTGCTACGCCAAGAAGATTGATTCCCACAGCGCCGCCCACACTGCCATGGCCTGACGACGGCAGCGCCTGCCGCTGTCGCCACCTGGCAGACCGTCATACTGCGGCAGGCGGACCGCCGTCGGCTAATCTCGCCTTATGGAATCGGCAGACATTACCTTCCGCACGCGCAAATGGGTGCGACCTGAAGACCTCAATGCGAACGGCACGCTGTTCGGCGAGAGCCTGCTGAAATGGATCGACGAGGAAGCGGCCATCTACGCCATCCTGCAGCTCGGCAACGGCCGCGCAGTCACCAAGTACATTTCCGAAATCAACTTCGTCAGCTCCGCGGTACAGGGAGACCTCATCGAGATGGGGCTGACCGCCACGCGCTTCGGCCGGACATCGCTGACCATGCGCGCCGAAGTGCGGAACATGATCACGCGGCAGAGCATCCTCACCATCGAGGAAATCGTGTTCGTGAACCTCAGCCCGCACGGCAAGCCCGAACCCCACGGCTATACCGAGATCACCTACGACCGCGACCGCATCCCCACCCACCACCTGACCGAGACCCTGGATCAGGACTGACCATTCCGGGGTACCCCGGAAGTTCACGGTGCGTTAAAGCCACGGGCGAACGCTGTTGAGATGCCTGGACAAGACTCGAACGCCGGGGCCGGGTAGTTTATCGAATCGATAGCTATAAACGGCCCGAATCGGCGTTAGCCGCTATAGGCTTGCCGGACAATGCTCCGGTTCCAGTTCAGAAATGGGTCTCAATCGTGCACAAACTCAAAACAATGGTTGCCGCCGCTGTCGCCGTCACCCTTCTAGCCGGCTGCGGTGCCGGCACCGCAGCCCCCGAAACCTCCGGAAATTCCTCCGCCGCCGGGGCCTCGGGCGACACACTGGTGGTGTACACCAACTCCAACGGAGAGGGCCGCGGGGAGTGGCTGACGAAAAAGGCAGCGGACGCCGGCTTCAAGATTGAGATTGTGGGCGCCGGCGGCGCAGACGCGACCAACAAACTGATCGCCGAGAAGAACAACCCCATTGCGGACGTTGCCTTCGGCCTCAACAACATGTACTTCGCCCAGGTCAAAGCAGCCGGTGCGATCGAGGCCTATGAGCCTGCCTGGGCGGGCGAAGTGGATTCCTCGCTCGCAGACAGCGACGACGGCAAGGCCTACTGGCCGCTGGTCAAGCAGGCCATCCTGCTCGGCTACAACTCGGACAAGTTCACCCCGGAGCAGGCACCCAAGGATTGGACGGACCTATGGTCCAAAGACGAGTTCAAAACACGCTACGAGCGGGTCACCGGACTGGGAACCGCCACGGCACAGCTGGTATTCGCCGGTATTCTCTCCCGCTACAAGGACGATTCCGGCGACCTGGGCATCTCCGATGAAGGCTGGAAGCAGGTGGAGCAATACTTCAAGAACGGCAGCCCCGCCGAAGCGAAAACCGATCTCTTCGCCCGTATCGCATCAGGCGACGTGGACATGGGGCAGATGCCGTCGTCCATCGTGGCGGAACGCGAGAAGTCCTTCAAGGTGAACGTCGAAACGGTGGTGCCGTCCGTAGGCGTCCCCCTCGCGGTGGAGCAGGTCGCCCTGGTGAAGGGTACCGACAAGAAAGAACAGGCCCAAAAGTTCATCGACTGGTTCGGCAGTGCCGACGTCCAAGGTGAGTTCGCACAGCAGTTCAACTCCATGCCGGTGAACAAGAGCGCCGCCGCCAAGGCCAAGCCGGAGGTGGTGGAGTTCTTCAACGGACTCAAGCAGCAGGACATTGACTGGAACTTCGTCCAGGAAAACATGGGCTCGTGGGTGGAAAAGATCGAGCTCGAGTACATGACGTAACCCTGCCCTACCCACTTTCTGCAGTCCCACAAGACAGGTTTCCCATGATCCGCTTGGACAACATCGAAGTTGCCTTCGGCGACTTCATTGCCATCCCGCACCTGGACCTCCACGTCCGGCCCGGTGAATTCTTCACGCTGCTGGGCCCGTCGGGGTGCGGCAAAACGACGGCACTTCGGACGTTGGCAGGCTTCATTGAGCCGTCCGCGGGGACGGTCCATGTGGACGGCAAGAACGTCACGCGCCTGGCGAGCGACAAGCGCCAGGTGGGGATGGTCTTCCAGAATTACGCCCTGTTCCCGAGCATGAGCGTGTGGGAAAACATCGCGTTCGGCCTGCGTGTGCGGAAGGAAAAGTCCGCCGAGAGCGACCGCCTGGTGCGCGACATCGCGCGCCGGGTGGAGCTCAGCGATGAACAGCTGGACAAGAACGTGGCGGAGCTTTCGGGGGGCCAGCAGCAGCGGGTGGCCGTTGCCCGCGCCCTGGTGCTTCGCCCCAAGATCCTGCTCCTCGACGAACCGCTGTCCAATCTCGACGCCAAACTGCGCCACCAGCTACGGCAGCAACTCAAGGACCTGCAGAGCGAATTCGGCATCACCACCGTTTACGTGACCCACGACCAGGACGAAGCCCTTGCCATGAGCGACCGCGTGGCCGTCTTCAACAAGGGGGTGGTGGAGCAGGTGGGCACCCCGCAGGACATCTACGACCGGTCGGCCACCGAATTCGTGTGCAATTTCATCGGCGACAGCTCCGCCCTGACCGCGGAGTTCATCGCTGAACTGAACCGGCTCTCGGGCGCCGGGCTCGGCACGGCAGCGAATTCCTACCTGAGGGTGGAAAAAGCGTCGTTGACGCCGCCCGCAGCCGGAGGTTCAGCAGCCGGCAGCACCGCCGTAGGGCTTTCCGGAAAGGTGGTGTCCCGTACGTATCACGGGCTCCACAGCCGCTACGTGGTGCGGAGCCACGGCGCCGACATCCGGCTGCTGGTCAAGGAGGACGGCGGCGTGCATCCCGAGACGGGGGCGCAAACCACTGTGTATGTTCAACCGGGCCACGTGCTGCAGTACCACCCCGATACCGGCGCCGCGCTGGCCGGTCACGATCAGGCAGCGCAGGATCAGGCAGCACAGGACCAGGCAGCGTCCCTCCGATGAGCAGCGCCACACCGGCCAGGAGCATGCTCCGTTCCCCGTTCATCATCATTGTGGGAACGGTCCTGACATGGTTCATCGCGGCGTTCCTCGTCTGGCCCAACGCGAACGTCCTGCTCGAAACCTTCTTCCCCGAAGGAAACTTTTCAGGCCGGGCGGCCGAGAAGCTTTTTTCCTCCCAGCGCGCCATGAAATCCCTGGGCAACAGCTTCCTGCTGGCAGTGGCACTCTCCATCACGGTGAACGTTGTGGGCATCTTCATCGTCCTGGTCACCCATTACTTCAGGATCCGCGGTTCCAGGATCCTCTTCCTGGGCTACGCCACCACGTTCATCTACGGCGGCATCGTACTGGCGGCGGGCTACAAATTCATTTACGGCGACAAGGGAATCGTCACGGCATTCCTGCTGAACATCTTTCCCGGGATGGATTCGGGCTGGTTTTCGGGATTCTTCGCCGTGTTGGCGGTGATGACCTTCGCCACCACCACCAACCACATGCTGTTCGTCGCGAACGCCCTCAAAGGCGTTGACTACCAGACCATCGAAGCGGCCAGAAACCTTGGCGCCTCAACCTGGACCATCCTTCGCCGCATCGTGCTGCCGATGCTGAAGCCCACGCTCTTCGCCGTCACCATCCTGTCCTTCCTGACCGGCCTGGGAGCACTCAGCGCGCCCCAGGTCCTGGGCGGACGCGACTTCCAGACCATCACCCCGATGATCCTCACGTTCACGAACAGCCCCACGTCCCGTGACCTCGCGGCACTACTCGCCGTCATCCTCGGCGCGGCCACCATCCTGATGCTCGCGGTCATGTCGCGCCTGGAAAAGGGCGGCACCTACTTTTCCGTGTCCAAGGTTTCCTCGGCGCTCCAGAAGCAAAAAATCTCCAACCCGGCAGCCAACATTGCCGTCCACGCGGCCGCGTACCTGCTTTTTGCGGTGTACACCCTGCCTGTGGTCCTGATTGTGCTGTTCTCCTTCGCAGACGGCGCCGCCATCCAGACCGGACAGCTCTCACCGGGCAGCCTCACCTTCGACAACTATGTGCGCGTGCTGACCCAGCCCTCCGGCCTGCGGCCATTTGTCATCAGCGTTGTCTACAGCGCGCTTGCTGCGGTCATCGCCGTGGGCGGCCTGCTCTTCGTGGCGCGGATCCTGCAGAAACACAAGAACTGGGTAACGGCCATGTTCGAGTACTTGTTGCACATCCCGTGGATCCTGCCGTCGGCCCTGCTGGCCCTGGGGTTGATCATCAGCTACGACCACCCCAACCCGCTGGTGGGCGGCGCCGTCCTCACCGGGACTACAGTCATCCTCCTGATCGCCTTCGTCACGGTGAAGATCCCCTTCACGCTCAGGATGCTCAAGGCATCGTTTGCGTCGGTGAATTCATCCCTGGAGGAGGCGGCAACCATCATGGGGGCAAGAACGCTTTACGTTTTCCGGCGCATCCTGCTGCCGCTGGTCCTTCCCGCCGCGGCCGCCATCGCCGCCCTCAACTTCAACAGCATGCTGGACGACTACGACACCGCCATCTTCCTGGCCCATCCGCTGGTCCAGCCGCTGGGCCTTGTCATCAAGGCCAACACGGACGGTGCAGAAGGCGTGGACGGTGTTTCCAACACCTTTGTGTACACGGTGCTGCTGATGGTCATCACCGGTCTGACGATGTACCTCGTCTATGGAAGGTCGGGCGGTCGGTCCGGCAAGCGCCGAGGCTCGAAGAGCGGGAAAGGCGGCGGAACCGGCGCTGCTGTCGGCACTGCCGCTCCAGCGGCATCGCCCGTTGTGGAGATAGCGGACGCCAAGGCATCCGCGCCGAGTCCGGTGCCTTAAGCCCAACCCAAAAGACCGCGCCCGACGGCGGTGCGCAACCAGGCGGCCGGCGCCCGCTACGTGGAGCGGTTCAGCCGCCCGGCCACACTAAGGATCCTGTCCCGGAACGGCTGGGCCGATTCGGCCAGCACCAGCCGGGTCATGGCGGAGGACGCCACCCGTAAGGCCTGGCTGCGCAGCACGCGCCGTTTGTTGTACGCCGCGAGCGCCTCCGGAAGCGGCCGCGAGTTGAGCAGCCCGGCGAGGGCAACCGAATCAACCAGGGCCTCGCAGGCCCCGCGCCCAAGGTTGGGTGTCATGCCGTGCGCCGCGTCTCCCACCAGCGCGGCGCCCCCGCGCGCGTAGCTGCGCAGGGCGGGCACAGTCCAGATCCGCTGGGCGAGCGTCCGTTCGGGGGTGGCCGCGGCGAGAACGCGGACGATTCCCGGAGCCTTTCCCGTAAAGCGCCGGCGGGTGACATCCAGTGCCGCGGCAACATCGATGCCGCCGGGCCCCAGGTCCGAGCGGTAGGAGGCATACCAGTAGGTCCGTTGCCGGGAGGCCGGAGCGATCCCGAACAATTCGCCACGGCCCCAGTACTCGCCGCCCGCATCCCCCGCAAGGGGTTCATCGATGATCCCGCGCAAGGCGAGGTAGGGACTGAGCCGCTCCCGGGACCGCGAACCCCACCGTTGCCGGCGGACTCACTATGGACGCCGTCGGCGCCCACCAGGAGCCCGGAGTCGGGGAGCGAGGTCACAGCCGTAAACACCCGGGTGACGGATTCCGGCACAGCAGAGTCCAGGAGCCGAAGCAGGTCAGCACGTGAAACACACCGATCACGCCTGAAACCTCGGCCCGGAACCACACCTTCCCGGACACGTCCCGCAATGCCATGGCGTCAAAAGGGGAGCCTGCCGCCTGAATCTCCGGCAGGATCCCCACGGTTTCGAGCGCCTGCTGGGCCTCCGGCCACATGGCCAGGGACGTTTCCACTGTCGGCAGCGTGTTCCGCTGCTCGTGAACCGTGACGTGGAAGCGACCCGGGTCGAGCGTCGCGGCGAGGGCCAGGCCGGCGATGCCCCCGCCCACGATTGTTATGCCGTGCATTCCCCGAGTCTACGACCGGGGCTGCGTCCCGGGCCCGCTTAGCGGGCCCCGGGCCAGCCGGTGTAGGCCTCCGCCAGATAGGCCCTGCCGTGGCGGGAGGAGACCACTGAGTTGAGCTCACCCAGCTGCCGGGCCCGGGAGAAATCGTCCGCATCCGCCGGCGTGTGCAGCATCGAGGTCATCCAGTAGGAGAACTGCTGTGCCTTCCAGACGCGTTCTAGGGCGCGGTCGCTATAAGCGTCCAACAACACCGTGGAACCGTCCTTGTAGTAGCTTTCCAGGCCTTCGAAGAGGACCTTGACGTCGTGGATGGCCAGGTTCAGGCCCTTGGCGCCGGTGGGCGGGACGGTGTGGGCGGCGTCGCCGGCCAGGAAGAGCTTGCCGTGGCGCATGGGGGCGTGGACGAAGCTGCGGAACTTCAGCACCATCTTGTCGATGACCGGCCCTTCCTTGAGCTCGAAGCCGTTGCCGTTGACCCGGCTGCGGAAGGCGTCCCAGATGCGGTCCTCACTCCAGTTGTTCACGTCCTCGTTGGGATCGCACTGGAAATACATGCGCTGAACGGTTTCGGTCCGCTGGCTGATCAGGGCGAAGCCGTTGTCCGAGTTGGCGTAGATCAGTTCATCGGAGCTGCGGGGCGCCTCGGCCAGGATCCCGAACCAGGCGAAGGGGTACTCGTGGAAGTACCACTTGCGGTCGGCCTCCGGGATCTGGAAGCGGCAGTGGCTGCGGGAGCCGTCCGCGCCGGTGATGAAATCGGCCCGCAGCTCATACTCCACACCGTCGGCGTCCGTGAACCAGATCTTTGGGGATCCTTCGATGTCGTGGATGGTGGTGTCCGTAACGCTGTAGCGGACGTCTCCGCCGTCGGCCTCGCGGCGAGCGGCAAGGTCCATGAACACGTCAGTCTGCGGGTAGAGCCACACCGACTCCCCCACCAGGTCCTGGAAGTCGATCCGGTGGCTCTCGCCGTTGAAGCGCAGCTCGATGCCGTCGTGCCGGTCGCCGTCCCGCAGCACGCGGTCCGAGACGCCGCTGTCCACCAGCATCTTCACGGTGCCGTGCTCCAGGATGCCGGCGCGGACTGTCTCCTGGATTTCCTGGCGGCTCCGGATTTCGATGACGGTGGATTCTATGCCGGACTTGGCGAGCAGATGCGAGAGCATCAGGCCTGCCGGGCCTGCACCCAGGATGGCTACCTGGGTGGTGATGACTGTGCGGGCTGCCATGGTGTTTCCTCGCTTCGTTGCGGGGGCCGGCGGGAGTGCCCGGGGCCTGTTGGATCGTCTGGAAACAGTGTGCGCCCCGATGCGTGATCCGCGTTACAGTGATTCCGTTGAATGGAATCCGGGTCTACTCCCGCAGCTCTGCAGGGCCCTCCGATTCAGCGAGGCGGCGGCCGATGCCGCGGGCGGCTGTCTGCAGGGCCGGGACCAGCGCCTGCAGGCGCACCTCGCGCAAGGGAACCACGACGCCGATCGCGGCCACCGTCCGCTTCTTGCGGTCCATCACCGGAACGGCAATGCCCCAGGTGTCCGGGTCCACCACGCCGGCCAGCTGCGCGTATCCCTGGTGCGCAGCTTCGCCTAGCTGGATGCGCAGTTCTTCCACCGTCAACCTGCCGGCGGGATCCGTGAAACCCGCAAGGTAGTCCGCCTGGACCGCGTGCGGCTGGTTGGCCATCAGGACCAGCCCGGCCGAGGACACGTGCACGGGCATGCGGCCGGCGACCTGCGCCCGGTTCGCCACCGAGCCGCGCCGGGAAAGCCGCTCGACGAAAAGTGCCTCCCAGCCGTCCAGCACCGCAAGGTTCACGTTCTGATTGAGCACCTGCTGTATGTCCTCCATGAACGGCATGGCGGCCTGGCGCAGTTCCAGCGTGGGCGAATTGCGGTTAACGAGCTCCCAGAGCCGCAGCCCCAGTTGCACCGAACCGCCGGCGCCGACGTCGAGCAGCCCGTGTCCGGCCAGCTGGCGCACCAGCCGGTGGGCCGTAGTGAGCGGCAGCCCCGCCCGCGCGGCGAGTTCCGAAAGCGGAAGCACGTTCACACCCTCCGGAAAAGCGGCAATGACGCGGACCACGCGGTCCACCACAGAGTCCCCGGAAACCGAGTTGGCCACACTTCCCCTTCCATTGAATGGTTCGAAGTGTCCCACATAACACTGCCCAGTGGTACAAATCTCAGGGCGGGGAACCTTGGTCCCGGCTTGTTTCACACGGAAACAGAGCGCACTAATCAACTTTTGAGGTAGCAATGTCAACGACGTCGTTGGAAAACAAATCACGCTGGCCCGTCTGGCTCTGCTGGCTGGCCATGGTCCTGGACGGCTTTGACCTGGTGGTGCTTGGCACCGTCATCCCCACGCTCATCAAGACCCACGACCTTGGCTTCGACGCCGTGGGCGCCACCTTTGCTGCGACCATCTCCCTAGTGGGCGTGGGCCTCGGAGCACTGTTCATTGCGCCGCTTTCCGACCGGTTCGGCCGGCGGAACCTGCTGGTTGCCTGCGTTACGTGGTTCTCCATCTTCACCATTGCCGTGGTCTTTGCCCCCAACGTGGCAGTCTTCAGCGCCTTCAGGCTACTGGCCGGCCTGGGGCTGGGCGCCTGCCTTCCCGCCGCTTTGGCCTACATGAACGATTACGCCCCCGCAGGATCCGCCGGCAAGTCCACCACCCGGACCATGACCGGTTACCACGCAGGCGCGGTGGCTACAGCCTTCCTGGCGCTCATGGTCATCCCGGACTGGCGCATCATGTTCGTGGTTGGCGGCCTTGCGGGCTTCGCGCTGGTCCCGTTCCTGTGGTTCAAGCTGCCGGAAACGCTGCCCGCCGTCATCTCCCTTCCGGCACCCGGCAAGGCTGCCGCAAAAGAACCCGCTCCTGCGGTGGAAGACCGCGCCAGCTTCAAGGACCTCGGGCGGAAACCGTACCCGCTCGTGGCCGCCGGTGTGGCCGTGGCCTCGTTCATGGGCCTGCTGCTGGTGTACGGACTGAATACCTGGCTGCCGCAGCTCATGTCGTCCGCCGGCTACACGCTCAGCGCTGGGCTCTCCCTCCTGCTGGTCCTGAACGTGGGCGCCGTGGCCGGCCTGGTCGTGGCCGGCATCCTGGCGGACAAGCACGGAACCAAGAAGATCGTGCTTCTCTGGTTCGGACTCTCCGCCGTGTTCCTGGCAGTACTCAGCGTGAAAATCCAGAACGAGCTGCTCCTGAACGCGGCCGTCTTCGTCACAGGGGTCTTCGTCTTCAGCTCACAGGTGCTGGTGTACGCCTGGGTGAGCCAGCTGTTCCCGCCGCGGCTGCGCGGCACCGCGCTGGGCTTCGCCGCCGGCGTCGGACGCCTGGGGGCCATCCTCGGTCCGGCCGTGACCGGCACCCTCGTTGCGGCCGGAATCGCTTACCCCTGGGGCTTCTACGTCTTTGCCGGCGCGGCCGTTCTCGCCGTTGCAGCCCTCGTCCTGGTCCCGCAGGCGGTCACCGCAGCGGCGAGTAAGCGGACCGCCGTCGGGCCTTCCTAGCGGCTGCCGCGTAACCTACGCTGCCAGGCGCTGCGCGCCGCTCCGTGCCCGCATCCGCCGCCACACGGCGGGGGCAACCACCACGGCAATGCCGACGGCGGCGCCGATGACCGTCTCCACGATCCTGTCCCGCAGCAGCACCTGCGGGGCAGTGGGCGCAGCCAGCAATGTGGCGCTGAGGGCCAGCGGTGTAACGAAGATCTGCGCCAGGACGTACTGGCGTGCAATGAACATCTCGGCGCCGAACTGGCACGCGGCGATCACCAGCACCATCTGCCAGGGCGCAGGATTCAGCAGGAGCACACCGGCCAGCACCACCAGGCCCAGCACGGTGCCTATGATTCTCTGGATGCCCCTCGCCACCCGGTGGCGGGTGGTCCGGCCCACCACCGGAACAACGGCAGCCACCATGGCCCAGTAGTTGTGGCCGAAGCCCAGCCGCTGGCCCACAATGGTGGCCAGTGTGCCGGCCAGACCCGCAGCCACGATGTAGCCCACGGCTTCGAGCCAGGCGGCGCGCTTTTCATCGGGCGTCAGCCGGGCGGGTTCGGGCATGGACCACGGCGTCCGACGGCTCCGCACGAGGCGGGAGGAGATGCCGATCAACAGGCAGAACACGGTGGTGAGGATGGCGACAAGCATGCATTGCCAGAGCGGCGGCTGGTTGGGAATCGACGCGATGGCCGCGAAGGCAAAAATATGGAACAACGAGCCTGCCGGCCGGTGCCGCCACAAGGCAATCACTAGCGAACACGCCCCGGCTACCACCGTGGTGGCAGCCACCTGGGTCCAGGTGCTCGCGGCGTCCGAAAGCCCCAGGGCCCGGCCGGCGCGGGCGGACAGCGTTGCCAGCAGTATGACGAGCAGCATGAGCGAACCGGCGCGCATCTGGATGAAGAGCCGCTTCCGGTGCATCTCCCCGCGACCGTAGATTCCGGTGAAGGCGCCAAAGGAAGCGAAGATTGCCAGGTCGCTGCGGCCTACCAGGACCAGGATGATCAGCGGAACAAAGACACCCACTGCGCAGCGGATCGCGACCTGATGGTCTTTATTGCCGGGAGCAATTGTGAACATCTCGGCAAACAGCTTCACGGGGGTCGCGCCTTTCCATACGGTGCCAGTCTGATGGCGGCAGCGTTGGCGTCCACCCCAAATCCTACGCCCGGGGCATAGGTGACGACGGCGGGCGCGAACGCGCGGACTGGTATTATCATTCGGTTAAATCACCGACTGAACCGAATACCGGAGGACCCATGCTCAAAGGATTCAAGGATTTCATCCTTCGTGGCAACGTGATCGAACTGTCCATCGCCGTCGTCGTCGGCACGGCCTTCACGGCACTGGTCACAGCTTTCACCACCAACATCGTGAACCCGATCATCGCCGCGGCTGGCGGGGTCCACACCGAGGGCCTGGGCTTCCCCATCTGGCCCGGCAATGACAAGACGTTCGTCAACATCGGCGGTGCCATCACCGCTTTCGTGACCTTCCTCATTACCGCGGCCGTGGTCTATTTCATCTTCGTGGCGCCTATGAACAAGATCAACTCGCTGGTGAAGAGCCGGCTGGCCACGGCGGAGCCCGAGGAGGAGCCCATCCCGGCAGACACAGCGCTCCTGGCCGAGATCCGGGACCTGCTGACCCAGCTCGCGGGCAACGACCGGGAGCTCACCAGCGCCGGAACGTCGTCGAAAGAACCCGAAGGTTCACGCTGACGCCGGGGCAGTCAGGCGCTGGCGGCGTCCGCCCGACGGAACCCGCCGTTCCATTTGCCCCGCCGCACGGTGGTGGGAATTCCGGCCGCGGCGAGCCGGACGGAACGGAGCACCCGCGACTGCTCGCCGGGAGTCAGCTCGTGGTAGACCGGCAGGACCACCAGCCTGTCCGCCAGCCGTTCCGTGACTGAGAGGTCTGCGTCGCCGGTGTCCCGGTTCCTGTAGGCCGGCTCCCGGTGGACCGCCGCGATCCCGGTGCCGGCTGTAATGCCGTCGCGCGACAAGCGCTCCAGAAGCTCGTTGCGGGCAACGGCGAACGACGGCAGCACCTCAAGCCAGAAGGACTGGAAATTGCTGGTGCCGTAGTCGGGATCCTTGATGAACCGCAGCCCGCCGATCCGCGCGAGCGCCAGCTGGTAGCTGGCCACGATTTCCCGGCGATGTGCCACGGCTTCCTGCAGCCGCCCGAGCTGGACCAGGCCGATGGCAGCCTGCAGGTCAGTCATGCGGTGATCGGGTCCCGCGCCGCTCCCGGCGTTATCACGAAGGTGCCTGGCTGCGCTTGCCCACCCCTCATTCCGCGTGGTCAGCATTCCGCCCTCGCCGGTGGTCAGGACCTCAAACGAATCAAAGGACCACACGGTCAGTTCGGCGCCCGCTCCCACCGGCTGTCCCTGGTACGTGGAGCCCACACCGCAGGAGGCGTCCTCGATGACCGTGACGCCGAGCGGGTCACACAGCTCGCGGATGGGTTTCAGGTCAACTGGCATCCCTCCCTGGTCCGCCACGATCACCGCCCGGGTGGCCGGCGTGAGGGCCTCCTCGATGGTCCCCCGGGACACATTGCCGGTTCCCGCCTCGACATCGGCAAAGACCGTCCGGGCGCCCAGGCGACTGACGGCGTCTGCGTTCGCTGCTGAGCAGAACGAGGGCAACACGACGTCGTCCTGCGGTTCGACCCCGGCCACGCTGAGCGCCAGGTGGAGCGCGGCGGTGCCGCTGGATACGGCGACGGCGTGCGGCACCTGCTGGGCAGAGCCGAACGCCTCTTCGAACTGCCCCACGCGAGGCCCCTGAACCATGCGGCCCGACGAAAGCACTTGCACGACGGCGTCCGCTTCCTCCTGCCCGAGCCATGGCCTCATCACGCCGATGTGGCTAACCGCACGGTCTTCGCTGATGGTCACCGGGGCCTCCCGCTCGTCAAGAAGAAATAGGTATGCCCTTCCATTCAACGCGCCGCCCGGCGGTGCGGTCACGAGAGTGGCGTACGCGCATTTTTCCGCGGAACACCGCCTTTGCTGCGCGGAATACCCGCTTGGGAACCGCGGTACTGCCCGTGGAGCAGGGCAGTACTTGGTTCGCTTGGCGCCGGACACCCCCGTGTTACCTGCCGGGGGTCCCTGGGTGCCAGCGATCGTGACGCGGTCGCAACGCCATTGAAACAGGGCCCCGCCATGATGTGAGTATGAAGCGCAAGGCACCGTCCCCCGAACCGGCCGACCTGAGCTGCGAAGTTTGCGGCCAGATGCCGGAGCCCACAAAAGCACGGCTGACCCTGGCGAATATCGCCGTTATGCTGCCCATTGAGCTCCTGGTGCACGCGGCTGTAGTGGAGACCCACCTCCCTTACGTGGCCAAGGTCCTTGTCCTTACCCTGACGGCAACAGTGCTGGTGATCTGGGTGGCCGAGCCTTCCGCCGCCCGGATGCTGAGGAGCTGGCTGCACGCTCCCGCCCTGCGGCACCGCAGGCGGCTGAATACCGCACCTGCCCTCTGGCGGGCACGCACCGTGCTGCGCGACCAGCCCGGGTCGCTTCAGAAAATCACCCAGGCGCTGGCCCGGCTGGACACCAACATCCTCAGCATCCACATCCATCCGGTGGCGGGCGGCGTACTCGACGAGTTCGTCCTCTCCGCGCCCGGGAATCTCGGTGAACGTGAGCTCCTGGACGCCCTGCGCGACGGCGGCGGCAGGCATCCGCACGTCTGGCCCACCACGGCCCTGGCCATGGCGGACGGCCAGACCAGGGCACTAAGCCTCGCTGCCCGGATTGCGGGCAACCCGGATGAGCTTCCGCTGGCCGTCGCCGAGCTGCTTTCCGCCAGGATTGTCCCCTCCGCTGCTGAAGGGCGCCGGGAACTCCTGGCCACGGCCGACGCCGGGACGGTGCTGAAAATCCCGACGGCGTGGCACGGACCCGTCACCTTCCACCGTCCCGGCGAACCGTTCACTCCGGCGGAATCGGCGCGGGCCCACCGGCTGGCGGAGCTCGCGGAGATTCTGGCGCATAGCGACAGCCGGTAGTCACAATCGGTAAATAGGCTGCCCCGCGGGCAGCGCGGGGAAAACCCTTGACAGTGGCGGGGCTCACTTCTATCTTTAATTTTGGGATCCCAAAACGGGATCCCAAAACGGGATCCCAAAAGTGACCACCATCCCGGAACCTGGCGCCCCGAGCGGCGTACCCAGAGCCAGGCCTGGACAGTAAGGCCCCGCCGGATCCGGCCGTGGCCAGCCATAACACCAGAGTCTTTCCCCTGCCCGCAATCTTCCCCGTGAAGGAAAAGCTGTGTCTCTTCCAAGTACCGAAACTTCCAGCACCGATCCCACCGCAGTTCAATACCCTGAGGACCAGGCCGGCAAGGACGGCGTGCAACGGCGCACCAACGTCCGCTGGAAGCTCTTCCTGCTGCTCCTCGTCCTGGTGGCCGTCAATTACATCGACCGCGGCTCCATCTCGGTGGCGCTCCCCATCATCCAAAAGGAATTCAACCTCGCCCCCGAACTCGTGGGCCTGCTGCTCTCCGCCTTCTTCTGGACCTATGCCCTGATGCAGATCCCGGTCGGCCTGCTGATCGACAAGTTCGGCCCGCGCAAGGTCATGACCGCTTCCTGCGTGGGCTGGGGCGCCGCAACGGCGGCCTCCGGCATGGCCGGCGGCTTCCTCAGCATGTTCATCGCCCGGCTCGGCATCGGCGTCACCGAAGCCGGTGTCATGCCGGCCGGCGGCAAGCTCAACGCGATCTGGATGCACAAGTCGGAACGCGGCCGGGGCGCCACCATCCTGGACGCCGGCGCTCCGCTCGGCGCCGGGCTCGGCGGCATCCTGATCGCCGGCCTCATCGCCGCCACCGGCAGCTGGCGCAGTTCATTCGTCATCGCCGGCGCCGCCACGGTCCTGATGGGCCTGGCCGTCTGGTGGTACGTCCGGGACAACCCGCGCCAGCACCGCGGAGTCAACGCCGCCGAGGCCGAATACATCGAGGCCTCCCACGCGGCCGAGGACGCCGAGGCCGAGCTGGACGGCAGCAAAGGCAAGCGGGCCCTGCTACCCTACCTGAAATTCCGTTCCTTCTGGGCCATGTGCTTCGGCTGGCTGGGCTTCAACGGAGTCTTCTACGGCCTGCTCACCTGGGGCCCGCTGTACCTCGCCCAGGCCAAGGGCTTCGACCTGAAGACCATCGGCTGGTCCACGTTCGTGATCTTCGGTGCGGGCTTCGTCGGGGAGATCCTGGGCGGCACCCTTGCCGACAAATGGCGGGCAGCCGGCGCCTCCGCCAACCGCGTCATGCGCACGCTGCTGGGCATCTCCAGTGTTGTGGTGGTGGGCGGCCTCGTCGGGGTGACCGTCGTGGCAGACCCGACCACCGCCGTCGTACTCCTCTCCGTGGTGATGTTCTTCCTCCGCTGGGTTGGCCTGTTCTGGAGCATTCCCTCCATCCTGGGCGGCCGGACCAACGCCGGCGTCCTCGGCGGGGCGATGAACTTCAGCGGCAACATCTCCGGCTTCGTCACCCCGATCGCCGTCGGCCTGATCGTGGGCGCCACCGGCTCCTACACCTGGGCGCTGCTGTACTTCGTCGGGTCCGCGATCATCATGGGCGTGTCCGTCCTGGTGCTGGACTACAACAAGCGCCTCCCTGTCTAAGCTGGCAGCCCTAAGCTAGGCACCGCAGCACCCCTCCCGGCGCCGGGAGCGCACTACCCGTCAAGAAACCCGAATGGAGCACCATGCTTACCGCAGAAGAAACCCAGGACAAGGAACGCCCCCTCCGCGAGACCGTCCGGGACACGCTCCGCACCAGGATCTTCGAAGGGCACTACGCTCCCGGCACCCGGCTGGTGGAACGGGACCTGGCAGCCGAGTTCAACGTCTCGCGGCTGCCTGTCCGGGAAGCGCTGCGGATGCTGCGCCAGGAAGGCCTCCTCAGCGACCGGGGCGCCCGCGGTGCCGAGGTCAGCTCGCTCAGCCCCAAGGATGTGGAGGACCTGTTCGACGTCCGCCAGTCGCTGGAGGTACTGGCCTGCCGGCTGGCTGCCCTCCGCGCCACCGGCGAGGACCGTGAGTACCTGGCCGGGCTGCTGGACGAGGCCGAACGCTGCCTCGCCAAGGGCGCCGTCATGGAGGCCCACCGCGCCAACAGCGAATTCCACGATGCCATCACCCGGATCGCGGACAACGGCTTCCTCAGGTCCGCCCTGGAGCCGCTGCAGGGCCGCATGCACTGGCTGTTCCGGCACGTGAGCGACCTGCCCGAACTGATCCGGGAGCACCGGGAACTCTACGCCGCCATCGCCAGCGGCGACCCGGACCGCGCCGCGGCCCAGTCGGCGTCGCACATCGGCAAATACCGCGAACAGTTCCCCGACGACTTCCAGAAAACTGAACCCGCCCTGCACCGGAAGAAAAAATGAAACTCCTCGTCATCAACCCCAATATCAGCGACGACGTCACGGCGCTGATCGAATCGGAAGCCCTGCGCTCCGCCTCGCCGGACACTGAACTGGTGGTCCGCACCGCCGCGTACGGTGTCGAATACATCGAAACCCGCTTCGAGTCCCTCATCGCCGCCGGCGCGGTGGCAGAGGTGATCGCCGAATACGCCGGCGATGCCCCGGACAGTGCCCACGGCGACTCCGGCACGGACCGCATCGACGTGGCACCCATCGACGGGGTCGTCGTCGCGGCCTTCGGCGATCCAGGAATGCCCGCCCTGAAGGAGCTCACGGACGTCCCCGTCATCGGCATCACGGAGGCCGCGCTGTGCGCCGCCGCCCTGCAGGGCCACCGCTTCTCCATCATCGCCATCTCCGACCGGATCCGGCCCTGGTACCTCGACTGTGTGGAGCGCTTCGGCCTCGGCGGCCGGCTGGCCTCCATCCGCTCCATCAATGAGACGCTGAACGGCATCGGCTCCGTGCAGCAGGACTTCAAGGAAACGCTGCTGGCACTCAGCCGGCAGGCCGTCGCGGAGGACGGGGCCGACGTCGTGATCCTCGCCGGCGCGCCCCTCGCCGGCCTGGCCCGCGAACTTAGCGGCCAGATCCCGGTTCCGGTGGTGGACGGCATCTCCGCCGGCATCCGCATGGCGGAGGCCGTCGTCGGACTTCAATCCGGCCCGCACCGGGCTGGTGCCTTCGCGCCGCCGCCCGTCAAGGCCCGCAAGGGACTCTCCGCAAACCTTGACGCCGCCCTGGCCGCCGCACAGACAGAACGCACCGCTTCAAAGAACTAGGAGGACAAAGATGTCCCGCATTCCCGACCTCGTCATCGCCCACGGCACCGTGGTCAACAGCTCCGGCCGACGCAACGCCCACGTGGTGGTCCGCGACGGCCGCGTGGAGCAGCTCATCGACGCCGCGGAACCCGTCCCCGCCGCAGTCCGCACCATCGACGCCACCGGACAACTGGTGATTCCGGGCGGCGTGGACGGCCATTGCCATGTGGCCCAGGTAACCGGCCGCTTCCGCACCCTGGACGACTACCGAACCACCTCCACCGCGGCACTGTGGGGCGGCACCACCACCATCATCGACTTCGGCATTCCCCGCGACGCGCAGGAAACCCCCCTGGCTGCCGTGCTGCACAAGAAGGAGCTGGCGCTGGAATCCCGCTGCGACGTCGCCCTGCACGGCTCCGTGGTCAGCTGGGACGAGACCGTGCCTTGGCAGCTGGAGCAGCTCGCCGCTGAGGGTGTGCGCTCGGTGAAGATGTACACCACCAACCGCGGCACCACCATGGCGGACGGCGATACCATCCTGAAAGTGATGCGCGAGATGGTCCGGCTGGACGGCCTCACCTACATCCACGCCGAACACGACCCCATCATCAGCGACTGCACGCAGCAGCACGCCGACGACGGCAGGATCGGCATCGAACACCTGCACCGGACCCGTCCGGAGCTGGCCGAGGAAATCTCGGTCAAGGAAACCCTGGCCATGGCCGAATACACCAAGGCACCGGTGTACTTCGTGCACCAGTCCACGCCGGGCGCCGTGGACCTGGTCACCGGGGCGCGGGCCCGTGGCCAGGAAGCCTACTCCGAGACCTGCCCGCATTACCTCACCCTCGATGACACGGTGTACGGCTCCGCTTTCCCCGAGTGGTACGCCTGCTGCCCGCCCATGCGCAGCCCCGAAACCGTCGCCGCGCTCAAGGAACGGCTGGCCGACGGTGCCATCCACACTGTTTCCTCGGACCACTCCTGCTACGACCTGTCGCAGAAGCGCGAGCGCACGGACGACATCCGCGCCATGCCGCACGGCCTGCCCGGTGTGGAAACCCGGATGCCGGTCACGTTCACGGCCATGGCGTCCGCCGGCAGTTCGGTGGAGGACTTCGTGGAGGTCTTCGCCGCCGGCCCGGCCCGCATCAACGCCGTTCCCGGCAAGGGAACCATCGCCGAGGGCTTCGACGCCGACCTGGTGATCTTCGATCCCACCGAGGAACGGGTAGTGGACGGCGGGGCACTGCACATGGGCACTGACTTCTCGCCGTTCGACGGCCGGGCACTCACCGGCTGGCCCGCCGTTGTGGTCTCCGCAGGACGGGTGGTGCTCGACGGCGGCGGCTTCCACGATCCCGGCGCCGTGGGGCGTTTCGTAGCCCGGAACGGTTTCCGCGAGCATCTGTCCGCCGCGACAGCTCCCGCCGCAGCCGCCCCGTCCGCAGCAAAGTAGGAGCACCCATGCCTTCTGAAGTACGCAAGACCCGCATCGGCATGATCGTGCCGTCCTCCAACACCTGCCTGGAGCCGCAGAGCTACCGCATCCTGGGCGACCGGGACGACGTCACCATCCATTTCACCCGGATCCCGGTCACCCGGATCGCCCTGGACGATTCCTCGGACAAGCAGTTCGATCCCGCCGTCATGAGGGCTGCCGCCGAACTCCTAGCGACGGCGGACGTGGACGTCATCGCCTGGAACGGGACGTCAGGTTCGTGGCTCGGCGCCGGCCACGACCGCGAACTGGTCGGCGAGATCGTCGACGCGACGGGAATCCCGGCCACCACGTCCACGCTCGCCTATCTGGCGGCTTTCGAGTCCTTCAGCATGGAACGGATCGGGCTCTTCACGCCGTACACGGCGGACGTCAACCACGCCATCATGGCCTCCTACGAGCGAGACGGCATCAAAACCATCGGCCACCGGGCCCTGGGGCTGAGCGACAACGAGTCCTTCGCCCGGGTCACGGACGACGAAATGCGGCCGGGGTCGCTGGAGCTCGCGGCGGCACGGCCGGACGCCCTGGTCTACCTCTGCACCAACCTGTACGGCGCCAACATCGCAGCGGAAGTGGAATCAGAAACCGGCGTACCGGTGCTGGACTCCGTGGCCGTCACTTTGTGGCACTGCCTCAAACTTGCCGGGTCCCCCTTGCTCGCACCGAGGTGGGGCAGGCTGCTCACGGACTGATCCAGCCCGGGCAAGAACCGACGGCGGTCCGTCCACTGGGAGCGGGCCGCCGTCGAACCTTTTTGACTCTGTTGCGCGCTGCCTTCTAGGCGGCAGCCGGCGCGTTCATCCTGACCGCTAGCGCTCCGGGGAGCATGGTCATGCGGACGTGCTTGCCGTCGCCTTCATGGTCGCCGTCGAGCTGGTAGTCGTCGGCGTGTTCAAGGGTGATCTCCACGTCCTTGCCCTGGAAGTACTCCACGGACGTGTCCTTGCCTTTGCCCTTGCCGATCATGCCGGCCACAACGGAGAACCAGCCGAGCTTGCCCCGAGGCGCCAGGACCACCACGTCCAGGAGTCCGTCGTCCACCTTCGCGTCCGGGAAGATCTCCAGGCCGCCCTGGACCTTGCCGCAGTTTCCCACCATGACGCTTCGGACCCGGCGGTGGACCACTGACTTGCCGTCAATGACGATGCTTGCCTTCACGGGTTTGCCCGGAAGGTTCCTGATGCCCGCATCGACGTAGGCCAGCCAGCCCACCTTGTCTTTCAGGTCCTCATTCGTGTCCGCCATGATGGTGGCGTCGTAGCCCACACCGGCCATCACCAGGAAGTGCTGCTCCTTGTCCGGATCGCTCCGGACTGCACGGACCACGTCGATCTTGCGGTCCTCGCCCGTCAGGGCGCCCGCCATGGCGCCTTCAATATCGGTGACATCCATGCCAAGGTTGCGGGCCAGCAGGTTTCCCGTGCCCAGCGGCAGCAGACCCATTGGCGTGGAGGTGCCGGAAAGGACCTCAGCCACGCACCGTACGGTGCCGTCGCCGCCGGCGGCAATCACGACGTCGGCCCCGCGGCTCAGCGCTTCCTTCGCCTGTCCGACCCCCGGGTCGTCCTTGGTGGTTTCGATCCACATGGGCTCATCCCAGCCCGCATCTGCGCAGTGCTTGGCCATCAGGCCGCGAACATCGAAGTCGACGGGCTTGGCCGGGTTGATGATGACGGCGGCGCGCTTGGGGCCGGGACCGGCCTGGGGCGCGGCGTTGCCTTCCGGAGCGTTCGTATTCTCCGGCTCATTGTTGTGCTGGGTCATGGCATCCTTCACGGGCAAATGGTCGGGGGTTCTCCTCATGTGAAGCGTAACTGAAAACAGGGTCTTACTGCCTTGCCGCAACGCGGACCGGACGCCTAGGCTCAGCACCATGAATACCTCTGGGCCGGGGCCGGAAATAACAGAACTCACCGTCCGTGAATGCTGGCGGCACCTTCGCTCCGCCTCCGTGGGACGGCTGGCGGTCATCAGCAATGCCGCGCCGGAAATCTTCCCGGTGAACTACCTGCCGGATGAAGGCACGGTGATTTTCCGGACCGGCCCCGGGACCAAGCTGGACGCTGTTCTCGCCGGGGAGCCGGTGGTCCTTGAAGCCGACGGGCTGAACGTCTACGGAACCATCGCGTGGAGCGTGGTGGTCAAGGGGGTCGCCGAGGCCGTGCAGCCGGGCGAGGACGCTCCTGCCGAAACGCCGTCGCCGTGGCAGGAGGGTGCCAAGGACGTCCTGGTCCGGATCACGCCCAGCGAACTGACCGGGCGCCGCTTTGTCATCGGCCCGCCCACCAAATGGTGGCCGCCCGTGGAGCCGATCACTCCGGGGAACGACGGAATGACCTCAACGGGCTAATGCTTGGCTGAAAGGTCCGCGGAAATCAGCCGGGCCGTCTCAACAGTTTCCTTCCGGACCATCTCCAGGTAGGCCTTGGGATCCGGTTTCGCGGCCACCGACTGCGCCTGCAGGGACACGTTGATCGCCGCCACCACCTTCGTCGGGCCGTGGTACACCGGCGCCGCAACGGACATCAGGCCAAGTTCGAGCTCCTGGTCCAGAAGGCACCAGCCCTGCGCGCGGACCGTGTCCAGCGCGGCCACAAGGTCGTTCGTGGTACCGATGGCCCGGGGAGTGAGCGGCTTGATCTCAGCCTCCGCGAGGTACTGCTTCAGTGCGGCCGGCGGCAGCGCCGCGAGCAGCACGCGGCCCATGGAGGTGGCGTAGGCCGGGAAGCGGGTCCCCACCGTGATGCCCACGTTCATGATCCGACGGGTGGTGACCCGCGCGATGTAGGCGATGTCCTTCCCGTCCAGGACGGCGGCCGACGTCGACTCCCCCAGCCGCAGCGAAAGCTCCTCAAGGTGCGGCTGGGCGAGCTGGGGCAGCGACAGCCCGGACAGGTAGGCGTAGCCGAGCTGCAGCACCTGCGCGGTGAGCGCGAAGGTCTTCCCGTCCGTGCGCACGTACCCCAGCTCCACGAGGGTGTGCAGGAAGCGGCGCGCGGTGGCGCGGGTCAGGTCCGTCCGTGCAGCCACTTCGGTGAGCGTCATCACCGGGTGGTCGGTATCGAAGGCGCGGATCACTGCCAGCCCGCGGGCGAGGGACTGGACGTACTGGTCACTGGCCTGCGGCGCAGAGGAAGGCCTGGGCGCGGTCTCGGCTGCTGCGTCGGTCATGGTTACCAATCCTATTAGCCCGCACCCGCTCCCCCGGGCGCGAACCGGCAGCCAATGACCTCAGATCGGGGCTTTGGGGTCATTGGCTGCCAGTTCGCGCTGGTGGATTAGCGCTCGACGGCGGGGGCTGCCGTGAGGGGGACCGGCACCAGGGCCTGGAGCTCCTCGAGGGTGCAGCCGAACGTTTCGCGGACCTGGACGCCGTCCGGGCCGGTCAGGAACACGGCCTTGTCCGTGTACACGCGGGTCACGCAGCCGACGCCGGTGAGCGGGTAGGTGCAGGCCTCCACGATCTTGGACGCGCCGTCGCGGGTCAGGAGCGTCATCATCACGAACACGTCCTTCGCCCCGGTGGCAAGGTCCATGGCGCCGCCCACCGCGGGGATGGCGTCCGGCGCGCCGGTGTGCCAGTTGGCGAGGTCACCGGTGGCCGAGACCTGGAACGCGCCGAGGACGCAGATGTCCAGGTGCCCGCCGCGCATGATCGCGAAGGAGTCGGCGTGGTGGAAGTAGGACGCCCCCGGCAGTTCGGTCACAGGGATCTTGCCGGCGTTGATGAGGTCTTCATCAATCTCATCACCCTTGGCTTCCGGGCCCATGCCCAGCATCCCGTTCTCGGTGTGGAGCGTGATGTTCTGCTCCGGTTCGAGGTAGTTGGAGACCAAAGTGGGCTGGCCGATGCCAAGGTTCACGAAAGAGCCGGGCTTGATGTCCTTCGCCACCAGCCGGGCGAGGTCGTCGCGGCCCAGGGGCTGCTCGCTGCTCTGGATCGAGCCGGTCTCGCGGCTTGTCTGTGCGCTCATATCAGGCCGCCTTCACTGAGTTGACGCGAACAATGCTGTTCACGTAGATGCCGGGGGTCACGACGTTCTCCGGGTCGAGTCCGCCGGTGGGCACAATCTCGGAGACCTGGACGATGGTGTGTTTGGCGGCGGCGGCCATAATGGGGCCGAAGTTCCGGGCCGTCTTGCGGTACACGAGGTTGCCCATGCCGTCCGCCTTGAGCGCCTTGATCAGGGCGACGTCGGCGTGGATGGGCGTCTCGAAGACCTGGCCGCGGCCGTCCAGGATGCGGGTTTCCTTGCCCTCGGCCAGCATGGTTCCGTAGCCGGTGGGCGTGAAGAAGCCGCCGATGCCGGCTCCCGCGGCCCTGATGCGCTCGGCCAGGTTGCCCTGCGGAACGAGTTCCAGTTCGATCTCGCCGGCCTTGTATTTGGCGTCGAAGTGCCAGGAGTCGGACTGCCGCGGGAAGGAGCAGATCATCTTCTTGACCCGGCCTTCCTTGATGAGCAGCGCCAGGCCCTGGTCGCCCTGGCCGGCGTTGTTGTTCACCACGGTGAGCTCGCGGGCGCCGCAGTCCAGCAGCGCGTCGATCAGTTCAAACGGCTGCCCGGCGTTGCCGAAGCCGCCGATCATCACCGTGGAACCGTCCTTGATGCCGGCGACGGCCTCGCCGACAGTGTCAATGAAATTCAGCATGTTCTTAGCCCTTAGCTCCCGAGGTGACGTTTTCGAGGACGACGGCGAGGCCCTGGCCGACGCCGATGCAGATCGCGGCGACGCCCCAGCGTTCCCCGGAGGCCTGCAGGGACCGGGCCAGGGTGCCCAGGATGCGGCCGCCGGAGGCACCCAGCGGGTGGCCCATGGCGATCGCGCCGCCGTGCCGGTTCACAATTGCGTGGTCGATGCCCCAGGCGTTGATGCAGGCCAGGGACTGCGCGGCGAACGCTTCGTTCAGTTCGACGGCGCCCACCTGGTCCCAGCCGATGCCCGCTTTCGCGAGGGCCTTGTTCGCGGCCTCCACCGGCGCGTAGCCGAAGTACTGCGGATCGTTCGCGTGCGCCCCGCGGCCCGCGATCCGGGCCACGGGCTCCATGCCCAGGATCCCGGCGGCGTTCTCCGACCCGATCCAGGCCGCGGACGCCCCGTCAGAGAGCGGGGACGCGTTCCCGGCCGTGACGGTGCCGTTCTCGGTGCGGAACACGGTCTTCAAACCGGCGAGTTTCTCGGCTGAGGACCCGGCACGGATGCCCTCGTCGCGGACCAGGTCCGTGCCCGGCACCGGCGCCACCAGGTTGTCATAGAACCCTTCATCCCAGGCTGCGGCGGCGAGGTTGTGGGAGTTCGCGGAGAACTCGTCCTGCTGCTCGCGGGTGACGCCGTACTTCTCGCGCAGGCGTTCGGTGGCCTCACCCAGGGAGATGGTCCAGTCCTTGGGCATGGCCTTGTTCACCAGGCGCCAGCCCAGTGTGGTGGAGGCCAGGGTCAGGTCCCCGGCGGGGTAGGGCTTCTCGGTTTTCGGCAGCACCCAGGGTGCACGGGACATCGACTCCGCCCCGCCGATCAGCATCAGCTCCGCGTCCCCGGCGTTCACTTGGCGCGAAGCGATAATCGCCGCGTCCAGCGAGGATCCGCAGAGCCGGTTCACCGTGGTGCCCGGGATGGAAACGGGAAGCCCGGCCAGCAGGGTGCCCATCCGGGCGACGTTGCGGTTCTCCTCGCCGGCGCCGTTGGCGTTGCCGAACACCACCTCGTCGATCCGCTCGACGTCGAGCTTCGGAGCGCGCTTCACGATCTCTCCGATCACGTGCGCGGCAAGGTCGTCCGGGCGGACCCCGGCCAAACCGGAGCCGAACTTCCCAAAAGGCGTGCGCACGGCGTCGTACACAAAAGCTTCATTCATAACTATTCCTTTGATTCTGGCGGGCCCCAACTGGGTAGCAGTTAATGTCGTGAAACTCGTCTTTCACGACATTAACTGCGAGCTAGTTGGGCGAAGTGGGGGTGGTGGGGGTGTCTGCAGCGTTGTCCATTGCTGCGGCGTCCATTTCTTTAAAAACCTGTTGTGCTGTCTTGAAAGCGGTGTTGGCGGAGGGAACTCCGCAGTAAATGGCAGTCTGCAGCAGGATTTCCTTGATCTCGTCCCTGCTCAGGCCGTTGGTGATGGCTGCGCGGATATGCATGGCCAGTTCTTCCCAGTGCCCGTGCGCCACCATGGCGGTGATGGTGACGGCGGAGCGCATCTGCCGGGTCAGGCCCGGCCGGGTCCAAATGCCACCCCAGGCGATGCGGGTGATCATGTCCTGGAAGTCTTCGGTGAAGGAGTCCTTGTTGGCGTTGGCGCGGTCAACGTGCGCGGCACCCAGCACCTCGCGGCGGACCACCATGCCGCCGTCGTAGATTTCCTGGCTGGTGGCACCCGGCTGGACGACCCCGTGCCGTTCCGGGCCGGCGGATCCCCCGCCGGGGGTCCCCGGGCCGGTCACTTGGCCGCTCCGCTGGTTTCACTCCAGGTGATGAGGCTCCGCAGCAGTTCGGCAACATGAGCGGGGGCCTCGAACGGAGCCAGGTGTGCCACTCCCTCCAGTGTCACGGCGTTTGCGGTTCCGCCGCCGGCGGTGATTCCTTCGACGATCTCCTTGGCAAACGACGGCGGCACAACGGAGTCCTCCGCGCCGGCCACCGCCTGGGTGGGAACACGGATACTGCCCAGCTCGGCGCGGACGTCGAAGCCGGCAAGTGCTTCGCAGCAGAAGGCGTAGCTGAAACGGTCGGCATCGCGCAGGGAGTGCAGGAGCCGGCCGCTGAGCTCCGGCTCACGATCCATGAAGCCGGGCGCGAACCAGCGCTCGGCTGAGCCCTGGATCATCACGGGCGTGCCCTGGGTGCGGACGGTCTCCGCGCGCTCCAGCCAGCCTTCGGGCGTGCCGATCTTGGCGCCGGTGCACTGCACCGACAGGCTCTTGAGGCGTTCGCCGTGCTTGATTCCCAACTGCAGCCCGATGGCCCCGCCGAGCGACACCCCGGCGTAATGGAACCTCTCGCCCGGGGCAATCGAGTCAACGAGGTCGACGACGGCGTCAGCCAGTTCGGCGACGTCGAACGTTTCCGTCGCGGCCGGTGACACGCCGTGCCCGGGCAGGTCCCAGGCGACGACGTCGTAGTCGGTCCCGAGCAGGGCGCCGGCCTGGGTCCACAGCAGCGAGGACGTCCCCAGTGACGGGCCCACCACCAGCAGGGGCTTGTCCCCCAGCGGGCGCTGGGGGGAGAGCAGTACTGCCTTGACTGTTGGTCTAGCCACGGGGGTCTCCGTTCAGGTCTGTTTCGGTGGTTGTTCCGGCGGGAATGGCGTAGCCTGCGTCGGCCGGTGGTCCGCCGCTGCCGGCAAACTCGGGGAAAGCGGCCAGGATGCGGCGGGATATTTCAGCGGCCTGCCCCAGGTAGTTGGCAGGATCCAGGAGTTCTTCCAGCCGTTCGTCGGACACGGCGCTGGCGGGAACGGCCTCCCGCAGCAGCCGGCGGTATGTTTCGGACTGCTCGGCGGACGGGGCCTGGAGCGTCCGGTCCACCACGTCCTGGAGCTGCTGCTTGCCGTTTCGGCCGTTCCGCTCATCGAGCAGTGGCGCCACGGCGGCGGACACTCCTTCGCTGAGCAGCAGCGGCCCGGACAGTTCCAGGTTGCGGCGCATGGCATCCGGGAAGACCTGCAGGCCCTCCGCGAGTTCCCGCAGGTGCCCGGCTGCGCCGAGTGCCAGTCGAAGGAGTTGGCGGAAGGCCTGCCATTCGCTGTGCCAGGCGCCGTCGGGACGTTCATCGTTGAAGTTGGCCGCTGCCAGGTGCAGCTGCGCGGCCAGGTTCGGTGCCTGCAGTGCGGCGCTGCGGACCAGCACGGACAGCACGGGGTTCTGCTTTTGCGGCATGGCCGAGGATACTCCGCGCCCGGCGGCCCGGGGTTCGGCGAGCTCTCCCACTTCCGGCCGGCTGAGGAACAGCACATCGCCCGCGATCTTGCCCAGCGCGTCCGTCACCGCTGCCAGGGCATCGCCCAGGGAGGTGACGGCCAGCCGGTTGGTGTGCCACGGTCCCGGGGCTGACGCCAGCCCAAGGTGAGCGGCCAGGTTGCCCGAGAGGTCGAAGGTTGTGTCCACCGACCCCTTGGTCAGCACTGTCCCGGCGGCCAGCGTTCCGGCGGCGCCGCCCGTCTGCAGCGGCAGCTCGACGGCCTCGAGGCGCCGGGCCGCGGCGGCCAGTCCGTGGAACCACTGCGCCGCCTTGAGCCCGAACGTAAACGGCAACGAGTGCTGCGTCAGGCTCCTGCCGACGCACAACGTTTCCGCATGCTGCTCCGCAAGTGCCGCCAGCGCCGTCGTGATCCCGCGAAGGTCGGCGAGGAGCATGGCAACGGCGTTCCTGGCCAGCAGCATCAGCGCCGAGTCCAGCACGTCCTGGCTGGTCAGCGAGGTGTGCACGGCCCCCACAGCGCCCAGATTGTCCGTGTCTAGGGCCTTGACCTGGGCACGGAGGTCAGCCAGCAGCGGGATGACCGGGTTGGCGCCGCCCTGTGCGCGGACGGCGAGGCCGGCCACGTCATAGCGGTCCGCGTCCGCTGCGGAAGCCACCACGGCGGCAGAGCCGGCGGGCGCGAGGCCGGCCTTCTCCAAAACCGACGCCCAGCCGGCCTCAACGGCGAGAATCGCCGCCAGGACCGCCCGGTCCCCCGTCAGCGCCGCCACCAAAGGCGACGCCGACACGGGACTGAGGAGTCCGACGTCGCCGCCGAACACGTCAGGATCATTCACTTGGAGGCACCCTCGAAGTCGAGGAACACGGTTTCGCCCTCGCCCTGCAGCCGGATGTCCCAGGTGAGTCCGCCATCGGCGTCGCGGCGCGCAATCAGCGTGCTGCGGCGCTCCGGGTCCAGGGAGGACAGCAGCGGGTCGGCCGCAAGGGCTTCCTCGTTCTCCGGCAGGTACAACCGCGTGAAGAGCCGGTTCATCAGGCCGCGGGCAAACACGGCCACGGAGATGAAGGCGGCCGCGCCGGGCTCGGTGGGGCCGGGATTAACCGTGGTGAAGGTGTACACGCCGGTGTTGCCCACCGCGCTCCGGCCGAAGCCGGTGAACGTGTAGCCGTCCCGGACCAGCGAACCGGTCCGGTGTACAACCTTGCCCTCGGAATCCGGCTGCCAGATTTCCAGGATCGCGTCCGGGATCGGGTGGCCGGCACCGTCGTAGACAGTGCCTTGCAGGCGGATGGAGCCCGGTGAACCCGGAGCCAGCAGTTCACGGTCCTTTTCGTACGGCAGTGCGTAGCCGTAGAAGGGGCCAACGGTCTGTCCGGGGGTGGGGGTCAGCTTGGTGGGGGTGCTCATCCGACTACTCCTCTTCGCCATCTGTGCCAAACGCTTCGTTTTCGGTCCAGGTCCGCTTGGAGCCCGTCAGGACAATGTCCCACTTGTAGCCAATCGCCCACTCAGGCTTGGTGAGGTCATGATCATAGGTGGCCACCAGGCGGTCACGGGCGTCCTGGTCCACGATGGACTGGTAGATCGGGTCCAGCGGGAAGAGCTGGTCACCGGGGAAGTACATCTGGGTCACGATGCGCTGGGTGAATTCCTGCCCGAACAGCGAGAAGTGGATGTGCGCCGGACGCCAGGCGTTGAGGTGGTTCTTCCACGGGTACGCGCCGGGCTTGATGGTGGTGAAGCTGTAGGAGCCGTCGGCGCCGGTGATGCAGCGGCCCACGCCGGTGAAGTTGGGATCGAGCGGGGCGGGGTGCTGGTCCCGCTTGTGGATGTAGCGGCCGGCCGAGTTGGCCTGCCAGATCTCCACGAGCTGTCCGGCCACGGGACGGCCATCGCCGTCGAGCACGCGGCCTGAGACGAGGATGCGTTCGCCCAGGGGCTCACCGTTGTGCTGGATGGTCAGGTCCGATTCCAGCGCGTGCACGTCCATGTGTCCGAAGGCCGGTGAGAACAGTTCGATGGTTTCCGGATCCGCGTGGTGCAGGTCCTTGGTCGGGTGGCGCAGGACGCTGCTGCGGTACGGTGCGTAGTCCAGCCGGGGCTGGATTTCCGCTTTGGCCCCGTTCCTGAGTGCTTCCGCATATGCTTCGCCGATCGACTTCATCTCGGCGCTGAGGTCCGCCTGCGATTCCGCAGCGGCATCAAGCGGCGCGGAGGTCTTCGGTGCGGCTCCGGTTTCGGCCTGGGGCGCCGCATCCGACACGTCTTCGGTGATCGGGTCAGCGTTGAAAATTTCAAGGTTGATGTCTTCAGGCACAGCAGCCTCCTTTCAGTGGTTGATATTGTTGGTTGGAGATGGTTGGTCTTTTCAGGCGGTGCGGCCCAGCTGGTGCAGGTGGTCGTACTGGACGGCGTGCCGCACCGGCGCGTTGGGCGCACCGTAGCCGTCGTAACCGCCGCGGCGCTCCACCATTTCGAAGAACACGCTGCCCACGGTGGCGGTGTAGAAGTGCAGGAACTCGCCGTCGGCGTCGCGGTCGTACAGCAGGTTGAGGTCCCGGAGCGTGGCCAGGAAGGCGGGGTCGAGGTCGAACCGGGCGTCCAGGTCCTCGTAGTAGTTCGCCGGGATCTGCAGGAAATCCAGGCCCCGGTCCCGGGCCGCACGGGCCGTCTCCACGAGGTCGTCCACGGCGAAGGCGATGTGCTCCTGGTAGGTCTTCCGGTGCGCGGTGCCCGCAACCGCGCCGTCCTGCTGGATCACCGGGGCAAGGTTCAGCACCAGGCGCACGGCACGGTCCGCCGTCAGCATCACCTGGGAGCGCACCAGTCCGCTGGGACTGGGCACCTCCGCGAAAGGCTGCGGTTCCAGGGCCAGGGCGCTGGTGTAGAACAGCACGGCTTCGTCAAAGTGCTGCCACGGCTGGGCGAGGTTCACATGGTCGATCACCGCATTGCGTCCGCCGGCGGCCGGTACCTCCAGGCCTTCGCCAAACTCGCGGGTCCAGGCTGCGGTGCCGTCCGGGCTGCCCTGGCAAAGGAAGATCTCGGTGGAGTCCGGCGCAGCGAAGCCTTGGAACACTTCTTCGTCGGCCTGGCTCTTGCGGGGGACGGCGGGCGCCTTGAGCTGCTGGGCACGCGCCGCGGCGATCACGGGAGAGTCGACGTCGAAGCCGAGGGCGGCAATCGCCGGTGAGGAGTCCCCGGCATCGACCGAAGCCTCATTGATGATCACGCGTGCGTGGCCCATGCTCCACAATTGCACGTCCTTGGTGCGGTGTCTGCCGTTGAATTCGAATCCCAGCTGTCCCAGCACCTTTTCCAGGCCCGCGGTGTCGGCCGCTTTGACCTCGGCGAAGTTGAAGCCGGCCGGTTCTGCCACCTGCGGGAGGGTTGCCAGTTCCATGGGATAACGACGGCGGCCGGCCGCCTGGGTGCCTACGGCACCCGGACCCGCCGGGGTGTTGGCGTCCAGCCATTTGGCGCTCTGCTCCTCCAGCCAGATCAGCGACCGCATGGCGTCCACTGCCGTGCGTTCGACGTCGGACTGGCGGAAGACGTCGTTGAAGACCTCCAGCGAGACCGGTCCGGTGTATCCGGCGCGGACCACGTGGCCCATGAACTTGGCGAGCTCGAACTGGCCCTCGCCCGGGAAGACCCGGTAGTGGCGGCTCCAGGACAGGACATCCATGGACAGCTTCGGGGCGTCGGCCACCTGGACGAAGAAGATCTTGTCCGCACTGAACGCTTCGATGGGCGCCGTGTCCCAGTCCCGGGAAAGGATGTGGAAGGAGTCCAGGCAGGTGCCCAGGTTCGGGTGGTCCACGGTTTCCACCAGGCGGTGGGCGTGCTCGTAGTCGTTGACGTATTTGCCCCAGGCGAGTGCCTCGTAGGCCACTTTCACGCCGTGGTCCCCGGCGAGTCCGGCGAGCCGGGCCAGCTGTTCGGCGCGCAGGGAGTCGTCGTCGATGGTTGCCGTGCCCACGTTGGAGCAGACCAGGATGGTGTCCATGCCCAGGCGGGACATCAGCTTGAACTTGGCCTCGGCCCGGCGGAGGTTGGCGGCGAGGAGGTCCTCGGGAACGCTGTCGAAGTCGCGGAACGGCTGGTAGAGGTCCAGGGTCAGGCCCAGGTCCGCGGCCGTCTTCCGGACGTCCTCGGGGCTCAGGGAGGACGTCACCAGGTCCTGCTCGAAGATTTCGATTCCGTCGAAGCCTGCGATGGCGCATGCCTGCATTTTTTCCTTCAGCGTGCCGGACAGGCACACGGTGGCGATTCCGGTGCGCATCAGGCGGTCACCTCTTCGGCGGCAACGAGTTCCAGGAAATGGGCACGCATGCGGTCCGCGTCGGCCTCGAGGCCGGTGAAGATCCGGAAGGCGTCGGCTGCCTGGCCCACGGCCATGCGTCCGCCGTCCAGTACGTCGCAGCCTTTGGCACGGGCTTCGCGGACCAGTTCGGTGTCGATCGGGCGGTAGACAATGTCCGCCACCCAGTGCCGGGACTCCAGCAGCGACAGCTCCAGCGGCGCGCCCGGGTGGGCGGCCATGCCCACGGGCGTGCAGTGCACCAGGCCGTCGGCGAGCGGCATCAGCTGCGGCAGCTCCGCCGTCGTGCGGGCCGTAACCGTGCTGTCCGGGAAGAACCCGGCCAGTTCGGCGGCGCGTGCGGCGCAGCGGGCGGCGTCAGTGTCCACGAGGTCAAGGTGGCGGACGCCGGCGGTGAGCAGGGCGTACGCGACGGCGGACCCGGCGCCGCCAGCACCCAGCTGGACCACGCGGTCAAGCTTTGCATCGGGCAGTCCGGAGGCGAGGGCGGCCGCGAAGCCGGAGAAGTCGGTGTTGTGGCCGATAAAGCGGCCGTCCCGGAGGGTCACGGTGTTGACGGCCCCCAGGCGGCGGGCGTCCGGCGAAACCTCATCGAGGTGGTCCAGGACCAGCTGTTTGCAGGGGTGCGTGATGTTCAGGCCGTTGAAGCCCATGCGGTGGGCACTCTGCAGGAGTTCGCCCACCGATTCACCCGGGAGGCCCAGCTCCAGCAGGTCGATGGGGCGGTAGAGATACCGCAGGCCCTGCACGTCGCCTTCGCGCTCGTGCATGGGGGGCGTGAGCGACGGCATGACGCCATCACCTACGAGGCCCACCAGATAGGACTCTGCCCGATTGCTCATCCGTATAGCTCCTTTGACAACGGCACTCGGCTTGCCGGGACGCGCTGGGCGCCGGCCGCGGGCCGGGTGATAGGGATTACAGTACAGGAAATGTTCACATCTTGCACTGATGTTCTTATAGCGAACAAGTGGTGTCGCCGGCGACTGCCACTTCGGGCGGTGCGGCTCATCGCTGCGGCAGCCGTGCGGCCAGTTCCGCGGCGGCCTCCTGGAGCACGGGGACAAGGGCCACCAGCTCCTCCGGGCTGAGCCGGAACACGGGTACCGCCGTGGCCAGCGACGCGAAGGCGTAGCCCTGGGCATTGAAGACGGGAACGGCTATGGCGCGCATGCCGAGCTCGTTCTCCTCATCCATGACGGCGTAGCCGCGGCGGCGGACCTGCTCGATCTCGGACCGGAAGGCCTCACGGTCCGTGATGGAAAATTCCGTCAGCGGCTCAAGTTCCAGCTCCTCCACCAGGCGCTTCCGCTCGGCGTCCTCGGCAAAAGCCACCAGCGCCTTACCCACCGACGTGGTGTGGAGGGCGCCAAGGTGCCCGGGATCACTCGTGACGCGGAAGGTCTGCGGTCCGTCCACCTTGTTGACGGTGAGGTGATGGTTTCCGTCGCGGACAGAGAGGATGGTGGCCTCCCCGGTCTTCTCGGTGACCCGGCGAAGGATGGGCAGCGCCGTCCCGGCAAATCCATGGTGGTTAGACACGCGCTGACCCAGCTGGAAGACGCGCAGGCCCAGATGGTAGCGGCGGCCGTCCGGCTCGTAGTCCACAAAACCGTCGCGCGTGAGCGAGCCCAGCAGCCGGTACGTGGTGCTGAAGGGCAGCTCGGCCCGCCGGGACAGCTCCGCCGCACTGGCGCCTCGCGGCTCATCTCCCAGCAGGACCAGGAGGCCCAGGGCCTTGCCCACCATGTCCGTGCGGGAGTCATCCTTGGCTGCCTTGGGCGCCCTTGCCGCTTTAGCCGGCGCTTTCGCCGGCGCTTTCGCCGGCGTTTCCGACAGGGCCTCAGCGGGCGGGCCGGTCACAACGTCCGGCTCTGTGCTTTGATTCACACTCATAACCTGATGTTGCCACATTGTGAGAGCTATTTCTAGATGGTGATCATTTTTCTTGACAAGTGACAGCCCTCACAGCCATCATTGCTATATCGCACAAGTAGCTTCCACCATGTGGCTACTCGTCCGGGTCTTCACATGGACCACCGGCCGCCGCCAGCAGAGCCTCCATCCGGGTCTCCGGCTGGGTCTCCAGCAAGGAAGCGCGGCAGCCGCGAGAATCCTGATCCATCCGCGACAATGTCGTCACACAAAGGAACACCATGAGCCAGACACTCCCGTCCACGACGCCGGGCACCGCTGCACCGGCCGGGACCCCGAAGAAGGCAGCCCTCGCCAGCTTCCTGGGAAGCGCCGTCGAGTACTACGACTTCTTCATCTTCGGTTCCGCCGCCGCGCTGATCTTCCCGCACGTGTTTTTCCCCAGTGCTGATGCCAACGCCGCCATCATGTCCTTCGCCACCTTCGGCTTCGCCTACGTGGCACGCCCGGTTGGCGCCGTCATCCTGGGCCACTTCGGCGACCGTGTGGGACGGCAGAAGGTCCTGATGTTCACCCTGGTGCTGATGGGAGCCTCCACCTTCCTCATCGGCTGCCTCCCCGACTTCAACACGGTGGGCTGGTGGGCTCCCGCCCTGCTGGTGCTTGCCCGTCTCTGCCAGGGCCTCTCTGCAGCCGGCGAACAGGCCGGCGCGTCCTCCATGACTTTGGAGCATGCCCCGGACAACCGCCGTTCCTTCTTCACATCCTGGACCCTCACGGGCACCCAGGGCGGCCAGATCCTCGCGGCCCTCGTCTTCATCCCCGTGCTCGCCCTGCCTGACGAGGTCAAGTACGGCATCGGCTGGCGCATCCCGTTCTGGCTCAGCGCCTTGGTGGTCCTGGTGGCCTTCTTCATCCGCCGCACCCTGCACGAACCGCCGGCATTCGCCGAAGCCCAGAAGTCCGCTGCCATCTCCAAGCTGCCAGTGGCCGACCTGCTGAAGCACCACTGGCGCGATGTCCTCCGGGTTGTGGCCTGCGCCTTCATCGCAGCCGTGTCCACCGTGTTCGGCACCCTGGCCATCAGCTACGCCAAGACCGTGGCCGGCGTGGACGGCACCACCACCCTGTGGCTCGTGGTCGGCGCCAACTTCGTGGCCCTCGGCACCCAGCCGCTGTTCGGCATGCTGGCGGACAAGATCGGCCGCAAGCCGGTGTTCATCTACGGCGCCGTGGCCAGCGCGATCCTGACCCCGGTCTTCCTTCTGAGCCTCGAGTCGGGCAGCGTCCCGCTGATGTTCCTGGCCGCCATCGGCTTCTTCTCCTTCGGCTACGCAGCCTCCAACGCCGTCTGGCCGTCCTTCTACGCCGAGATGTTCAGCACCAAGGTCCGCTTCTCCGGCCTGGCCATCGGCACGCAGCTCGGCTTCCTGATGGCCGGCTTCGCCCCGGCGATCGTGGCTGCCATGGGCGGCATCAAGCCCGGCGGCTGGGTCCAGATCAGCATCTTCACGGCAGTCATCTGCGGTATCGCTGCCATCTCGGCCCTCACGGCCAAGGAATCCTTCAAGACCCCCACCCGGGAGCTCGGCCTGAAGTAGGCGCGTTCCTGCGGAAGCCGCCGTCGTGACCCTTTTTCGAAACGGGACGGGACGGGACACGGCGATTCCCTGAACTTCCGGCCAGTCTCGCGCAAAAGAAGGTCACGACGGCGGTCCGCCCCTCACGGGGGCGGGCCGCCGCAGTTTTACCAGCAGTTTTGAGGCGGTCAGGTGGCCAGCACCTCGGCGAGGTCATACTTGACGGGTTCCTCCAACTGGTCATAAGTGCAGGATTCCGGGTCCCGGTCGGGCCGCCAACGGACAAACTGGGCGGTATGGCGGAACCGTTCGCCTTCCATGTGGTCGTACTTCACTTCCAGCACCCGCTCGGGCCGGAGCGGCACGAAGGACAGGTCCTTGCCCGCGCTCCACCGGCTGCCTTCGGCGTTCCGCGGCGTCCGGCTGCCCTCCTCCTGCTTGGCCCAGGCCCAGGGGTGGCCGTCGAAGTCAGTCACCAGGGGCTGGAGTTCCTCAAAGAGGTCCTTGCGGCGCTGCATCGGGAAGGCTCCCACCACACCCACACTGGCCAGCTGGCCCTCGCCGTTGTAGAGCCCCAGCAGCAGGGAACCGATCCGGTCCGGACCGCTGGTGTGCACGCGGTACCCCGCCAGGACGCAGTCCGCCGTGCGTTCGTGCTTGATCTTGAGCATCACGCGTTTGTCCGGCTGGTAGCTGCCGTCCAGCGCTTTGGCAACAATCCCGTCGAGGCCGGCTCCCTCGAACTGGTGGAACCACTGCTGCGCCGTGCCGTTGTCCTGGGTGGTGGAGGTCAGGTGGACCGGTGCGGAACTGCCCGCGAGGGCCTTTTCCAGCATGCTGCGCCGCTCCGAGAACGGGCGGCCGGTGAGGTCCTCGTCGTCGAGCGCCAGCAGGTCGAATGCGACAAAGCTGGCAGGCGTCCGGGCTGCGAGGAGCTTCACCCGGCTGGCGGCGGGGTGGATCCGCTGCTGCAGGGCCTCGAAGTCCAGCCGGTCACCGGAGGCACCCACCAGGATGATTTCGCCGTCCAGAACGCAGCGGGGCGGCAGGTTCGCCTTCAGTGCCTCCACGAGCTCGGGGAAATAGCGGGTCATGGGCTTGCCGTTGCGGCTGCCGATCTCCACCTCGTCCCCGTCGCGGAAGATGATGGACCGGAAGCCGTCCCACTTGGGTTCAAAGCTCCACTTCGGACCTGAATCCGGGACTTCAGGCAGGGAGCTGACGGCTTTGGCGAGCATGGGCGCGATCGGGGGCATCACCGGCAGTTGCATAACGCCCATTCTTGCCCGGCCGTCCGCTCCGCACCACCCCCGGAGGGCCGGAACCTCCGCAGCAGCATTCCGGAGGCGGACCCCGCTGCTACAGGGCCTTGACCGCCCCCAGCACCTTCGTCAGCGAATCCTTCGCGTCGCCGAACAGGAGCGTGGTCTGCGGTTCGTAGAGCAGTTCGTTCTCGATGCCGGCGAAGCCCGGACGCATGGAACGCTTGAGGAACACCACCTGCCGGGCGTCCCCCACTTCCAGGATGGGCATCCCGTAGATCGGCGAACCGGAGGATGTCTTGGCCGCGGGATTCACCACGTCGTTGGCACCCACCACCAGGGCAACGTCGGCGGTCTTGAATTCCGAGTTGATCTCGGTCATTTCCTTGAGTTCCTCGTACGGCACGTTCGCTTCGGCCAGGAGCACGTTCATGTGCCCGGGCATCCGGCCGGCCACGGGATGGATCGCGAAGTCCACCTGGATTCCGCGCAGCTGCAGGGCCTTGGCCAGTTCCGCTGCGGTGTGTTGCCCCTGCGCCACGGCCAGGCCGTACCCGGGAACGATGATTACCCGCTGCGCGTAGCCCAGCAGCACGGCGACGTCCTCCGCGCTGGAGGAGCGCACCGGGCGCTCACTGACGGCGGTGGACCCCGCCGTCGAACCTCCCCTGAACGCCCCGAACAGGATGCCCGCCACACTGCGGCCCATGGCGGCGGCCATGGCCCGGGTCAGGATGGTGCCGGACGCTCCCACCAGCGTGCCGGCAACAAGCAGCAGCACGTTGCCCAGCACCAGGCCCGAGGCCGCGACGGCCAGGCCGGTGAAGGCGTTCAGCAGTGAAATCACGATCGGCACGTCCGCGCCGCCCACAGGCAGCACCAGGAAAATGCCCGCGGCGAGTCCCAGCACCAGCAGCACCAGGGCCAGAGGCAGCGAACCGGTCAGGACGACGGCGGTGCCGGCACCCACGGCGGCGAGCAGCACCGCGCCCATGATCACTGGCAGTCCGGGGAAGACCACCGGCCGGGTGGTCATGAGTTCCTGCAGCTTGGCGAACGTGACGGCCGAGCCTGCAAAGGACACAGCACCCACCAGCAGGGTGAACGCGATGGCCAGGCGGACCCACGCGTCCTCCGTGTGCGCCAGTTCAAGCAGCGCCACGAGGGCGGCCGCGCCGCCGCCCACTCCGTTGAACGCGGCAACGAGCTGCGGCATCTGGGTCATTTTCACGCGCCGTGCCACGGGGGCGGCCACAACGGAACCCACGGCAATCGCGCCGAGGATCCACGGGATGTTGTCCAGCCGGGCCGAAAGGAACACTGTGACGACGCCCAGAAGGGCTCCGGCGGCGCCCACGAGGTTGCCGCGGCGGGCGGTGCGGGGCGAGTTCAGGCCCATGAGGGCGAGGATGAACAACACGGCGGCCACCAGGTAGAGGAGCCCCGTCCAGGTCGGGTCCAGGATGCTCATCGCGGGCCCGTCCCGTCTTTGCGGCCGCGGAACATCTCCAGCATGCGGTCCGTCACCACGAAACCGCCCACCAGGTTGGTCGTGGCCAGCACGACGGCGAGCAGCGCGACGCCAAGGACCCACGGGTCCGCAGCCTGGCCGGCCACGATGATGGCCCCCACCAGGATGATCCCGTGGATGGCGTTGGCGCCTGACATCAGCGGTGTGTGCAGGGTACTGGATACTTTGGAGACCACTTCGAAGCCCACGAAAACCGCCAGCACGGTGATCGTGAGCAGGCTGATACCGTCCATCAGGCCACCCCTTCGTTGTCGGACCGGCGGTTCCCGGGATCAGCGGGAACCGGTTGGCCCGGAACTGGTTCGCCCGGAAGCGCGGCCAGCGCCTCCGCCGTGGGCCCGTGCCGCACCTCGCCGTCGTGCGTCAGGCACGTGCCGGCCACCACCTCATCACCGAAGTCCAGGGACAGGGTTCCGCCCCGGACCACCAGGGCGAGCAGGTTGGCCACGTTCTTCGCATAGAGCCGGGAGGCGTCGGCGGGCATGGCGGATGCGGCGTCCTTCAGGCCCACCAGCGTCACCGTGCCCTGGCCGTCGGCGGTGTCCACCTGGATATCCCGGCCGGGAACCGATCCCTCCACGTTGCCGCCGGACTCCGCGGCGAGGTCCACCACGACGGAGCCGGGCCGCATTCCCTGCACCATTTCCCGGCTCACCAGCAGCGGGGCCCTCCGGCCGGGGACGGCCGCCGTCGTAATCAGCACATCTGCCTGGGCCACATGCGGTGCCAGGAGCTGCCGTTGCAGGGCTCCGCGGTCCGCACTGAGCTCGCGGGCATAGCCGCCCGCGGCCTCGGCCGTCTCCAGGTCGAGCTTGATGAACGTGCCGCCCATCGAGGCGACCTCGTCTGCCGAGGCGGGCCGGATGTCGTTCGCGGAGACCCGCGCCCCCAGCCGTTTTGCGGTGCCGATGGCCTGCAGGCCGGCCACACCGACGCCGAGCACCAGCACGCGCGCCGGCGGAACGGTGCCCGCCGCGGTCATAAAGAGCGGAAAGAACCTCGGCAGCCGGATGGCCGCTTCCAGTACGCAGCGGTAGCCGGCCACGAGGGCCTGGGAGGACAGTGCGTCCATCGACTGCGCCCGGGATATCCGCGGCACCAGTTCCATCGCGAATGAGGTCACCCCTGCGGCAGCCAGCGCCCGGACCGTGGGCAGTTCGGACGACGGCGATGCGAGCCCGGCGGTGACGGCCCCGCGGCGCAAAGCCGCCGCCGTCGCCGGTTCCAGCGGCCGTACGTGCGCGAGGATGTCGAGTGATCCGGGATCGAGGCCGGGGACGATCCGGGCGCCGGCGCGGACGTACGCCTCGTCGCTGTAGCCTGCCGCGGCTCCCGCCCGGGATTCGACCAGGACCTCAAGGCCCAGGCCAATCAGTTGCTGCACCGTCTCCGGTGTTCCGGCAACCCGCCGCTCGCCCTCACGGTGTTCCCGCGCAATGCCTAGCTTCACCAGCCACTCCCTTTCCAGCGTCATCGCTGTCCCGAGTCATCGCTTCCCCGGGTCGGTACTGGCTAGAGTCTATGCAGAAAGACGCGGCTCCGCCGGTGCTTTCCTCGACACGCGTCTTCCCCGCCGGTAGACATTAACGATGGCTACTATCGGTTTTCACGCATCGCATGAACAGATCAGCCCGGGCCAACTGCTCCAGGACGTCCAACTGGCGGAGCAGGCGGGGTTCGACGCCGCCATGTGTTCGGACCACATTGAACCCTGGTCCGCCCGGCAGGGCCACTCCGGCTTCGCCTGGTCCTGGCTGGGGGCTGCGCTGGCCACCACCTCGCTGCGCTTCGGCGTGGTCACAGCTCCCGGCCAGCGCTACCACCCCGCGATCATCGCGCACGCCTCGGCCACCCTGGCGGACATGTTCCCCGGGCGGTTCTGGATGGCTCCGGGGAGCGGGGAGAACATGAATGAACACATCACCGGTGACGCGTGGCCGGCCAAGGAAACCCGCCAGCAGCGGCTCGAGGAATGCGTTGACGTCATCCGGCGCCTGCACAACGGCGAAGAAGTCACCCATCACGGGCTGGTCACCGTGGAACAGGCACGCCTCTGGGACGTTCCGGAAACCAAGCCGCCGCTGATCGCCCCCGCCATCAGCGTGCAGACAGCCCGGCGTGCGGCGGCCTGGGCGGACGGACTGGTCACCGTCAACCAGCCGCACGCGAAATTGCAGGAGATGCTGGCCGCCTACCGGGACAACGGCGGCAAGGGCAAGGCGGTGCTCCAGATCCACCTGTCCTGGGCGCCGCGGGAAGAGGACGCGGTTTCCACAGCCCTGGACCAGTGGCGGTCCAACGTCTTTGCGCCGCCCATCCCCTGGGACCTGCCCACAGCGGCCCACTTTGACGGCGTCAGCACCGACGTCGGCGAGGATCAGGTCCGCAAGGCCGTCAACATCTCCTCCAGCCTGGACCAGCACGCCACGTGGCTGCAGGAGTACGCGGACCTGGGCTTCGACGAGCTCTACCTGCACTTCGTGGGCCAGCAGCAGAAGCCCTTCATCGAGGCGTTCGCCGAACACGTCCTGCCTCAGCTGCGGGCCGGCAGCGGGACGCAGGCGGTGACGGCATGAGGATCGCCGAGACTTCGGATCTGTGGTGGAAGAATGCCGTGGTCTACTGCCTGGACCCTGAAACCTTTTTTGACGACGACGGAGACGGGACCGGGGATTTCGGCGGCCTGACCCAGCGTGTGGACTACCTTGCGGCCCTGGGGGTCACGTGCATCTGGCTCATGCCGTTCTACCCCTCGCCGGACCGGGACGACGGCTACGACATCACCGACATGTACGGCGTAGACCCGCGGCTCGGCACCCTGGGCGACGTTGTGGAGTTCATCCGGACGGCCAAGGACCGGGGAATGCGGGTGATCGCGGACTTCGTCATCAACCACACCTCGGACAAGCACCCCTGGTTCAGGGAATCCCGGAAGTCCGTGGACAACCCTTACCGCGACTATTACGTGTGGCGGAAGGACACTCCCCCGGACACGTCGGAGCAGGTGGTGTTCCCCGGCGAGGAAACGTCCATCTGGACCCGGGACAAGGCCACGGGCGAGTGGTACCTGCACATGTTCGCCAAGCACCAGCCGGACCTGAACGTCGCCAACCCGAAGGTCCGGGACGAGATCGCCAAGTCCATGGGTTTCTGGCTCCAGATGGGGCTGGACGGATTCCGGCTGGATGCCGTGCCGTTCTTCCTGGAGCTGCAGGGCGTGTCCAAGGAGGATGCGGCCAAGATCGATCCGCACGACTACCTGGCCGCACTGCGCAGCTTCCTGAACCGGCGCAACGGCAGTGCTGTGCTCCTGGGTGAGGTCAACCTCCCCTACAAGGAGCAGCTGAAATACTTCGGCGGGCCGGACGGCAACGAACTGAACATGCAGTTCGACTTCCTGAGCATGCAGAACCTCTATCTGTCCCTGGCCAGGGAGGATGCCCGGCCGCTGGCCAAAACCCTCGCCGCCAGGCCGGCCATCCATCCGGACAACCAGTGGGCCATGTTTGTCCGCAACCATGATGAACTGACGCTGGACAAGCTGAGCGACGAGGAGCGCGCCGAGGTTTTCGCCGCCTTCGGGCCCGACCCGGACATGCAGATGTACGGGCGGGGACTCCGGCGTCGCCTGCCAACGATGCTCGACGGCGATCCCGCCCGGATCCGCATGGTCTATTCGCTGATGTTCTCCCTCCCCGGAACCCCGGTCCTCTTCTACGGCGAGGAGCTCGGGATGGGTGAGGACCTACGGGCGAAGGGCCGCTCCGCCGTACGGTCCCCCATGCAGTGGACTGACACGGCAAACGGCGGGTTCTCCACCGCCCCGGCGGACAAGCTGGTGGCTCGGGTGGTTGACGGCTACTTCGGGCCGAAGAACATCAATGCCGCGCAGGCAAAGCGCGACCCGGACTCGCTGTGGAATTTCATCGCCGCACTCATCCGAAGCTACCGGGAAAGCCCGGAGCTTGCCTGGGGCGACTTCGAGCTCATCAAACAGTCCGATTCCGGCGTTCTCCTGCACAGCTGCACCCGCGCCGGTTCAACGCTGGTCCTGGCGCACAACATGGCCGCGCAGCCGGCCTCCGTCGCGGCCAGGGTTTCCTCGCCGGAAGATCCGGAGGAGACATTCGGCGGTGCCGTCCTGCTGGATCTGCTCGACGGCGACAATGTTCCGCTGGCGGACGACGGTGGCTTCGAACTGGAGCTGGAACGCTACGGCTACCGCTGGTTCCGGATCCAGCGACCCGCCGACAGGCGGATATAGCGCCGGCGGATCTGACGCGGCGTTAGGTTTCCTTCAGCTGGCACGGAGCGCGGAAACAGCCCGGGCGCGGAAAGCTAACGCGGCCATTACCGGGATGAAACGCGGCGGCAACAATGGCGCAGGACACTGGATATGCCGGCAATTGCAGGCAACAGCACAAGCTCCAGCTCAGGAGGCCCGCCATGTTGAAGGAAGCCAAAGCACATGTGACCCGCGTTCGCGCCCTGGACCAGCTGCACCGCGGCGACGAGATCGAAGCCCGCCTCTCGGTGGGCCCCAGCTATGACGACGTGGTGATCCGCCGGGGCCGGGTGCAGGAAACTGCGCCGGGCATCGGGGTCGTATGGATCATGGACCGTCAGACCGGGATGCGCAAGGCGATCAATTCGGACGAATGCAGCATTTGGCGAGTAGCCTGAGCCTCTCAGCCGCCGGCCACGGACTGGATGATCACCACTTCCTGGCCGGCAGCCACTTCAGTTTCCAGTCCCCGCAAGCGCCGGACCTCGTCCCCGTTCACGTAAATATTCACGTAGCGGCGGAGGGCACCGGTCTCGTCCCTCAACCGCCTCGCGAGCACCGGATAATCCCCGGCCAGCGAGTCCAGCAGGAACCCCACAGTCACCGCACCGTCGGCGGGCGTAGTCAGGATGGACTGCCCGCCGGCGAGCGGCTGGAGGACACTGGGCAGCACCACGCTGATGTCAGCCACAACGGACCCTCAAGCGGGTACCGGAGCGCCAGGCACCAGGGCCGCAGACACCACCGCAGCGCGGACGCACAGGACGTCAGGAAGATGTGACGCCACTTCGGTGAAGTGCTCGCCCTCGTCCGGGCTGGCGTAGACAGAGCCACCGCGCGTTCCGAAGTACACCCCGGCCGGTTCTGCGGAATCAACCGAGGCAGCGTCACGGAGCACCGCGTTGTATTCGCCCTGCGGCAGCCCGGAATCAAGGCGTTTCCAGGTCTTCCCGGCATCGTCCGTCCGGTGTACTGCCAGCTTCCCGTCAGGCGGTATGCGTTCGCCGTCGGCTTTAAGCGGGACAACCCACGCAGTGCCTGCGCGCCGCGGATGAGTGAGCATCACAAAGCCAAAATCCGCCGGAAGTCCTTCCGCTATCGACTCCCAGTTCTCGCCGCTGTCATCAGTGCGGTACACCCCGTGGTGGTTCTGGGCGTAAAGCCGGCCCTCGACGGCGGCATCCGCCGCGATCTTGTGCACGCACTGGCCGAACTCAGGGTTGGGATCAGGCATGAAGTACGCAGAGATTCCCTTGTTCCGCGGCTCCCAGGAGGAGCCGCCGTCGAGCGAGCGGTAAACGCCGCCGGTGCTCATGGCAACGTGCACGTTTTCCCCGGACGGATCGACGACGATTGAGTGGGCGGCCGCTCCGCCGTACCCTGCGCCCCATTCGCTGCGGTGCGGATGGTCCCAGAGTCCGCGGTTGAGCTCGAAGTGTTCGCCCCCGTCCGTGGATTTCCACACGGAAATGGGTTCGGCGCCGGCCCAGACCACTCCGGGGCGGGACTCGGCGTCCGGATAAATCTGCCAAATGCGCTCCACTGCGGCGTCAGTGCCGTTCGGGAACTTGATGGCGCCCTGTTCGGGCTCGGTCCACGTCGCCCCGAGGTCATCCGAGTGCGCCACAGTGGGCCCCCAGTGCTCGGAGCGGACACCCACCATGATGCGGGTACGCCCGTCACGGGTGTCGATGCCGATGCTGGGGACTTCGCTCATCAGGAAATGGGGGCCGGACATGGACCATGTCTGCCGGTCCTGGCTGGTCGCCAGCCACAGCCCTTTTTTGGTTCCGATTGCTAGGACATAACTCTGTTCGATGGCCATGCACCCCATGCAACCACTCAGCCCCGGAGGCCGCAATGGTTTTCGCGCGGCGTTATGCGCCCTGCAGGGTCAGTCCACGAATTCAGACTGCGTCTCGATGAAGTCCCAGTCCGCGTTCGTGAGGACTCCCGTAGCGGTGTCCGGGTGCGGTCCGCCCGCCTCGGCAATCCCTTGGAGCACAAACAACGGCATTTCGTCCGCGCGCAGATTCTCGCGCAGCCATTCCTTGCTGGCCAGGTCCAGATCAAGCCACCACATGTAGATTTCCACCGCGGACCACCTCTCCCTATGCGTCAACGTTATTCCGCGGCAAGGGGGTGTACAAGGGTCCAACGGCCGTGGCCGCGCTGTTCAATGAATGCAGGCGGGGCCACAATGGAGTATGTCTCCTGAACGCTTCAGCGGTCCGCCTCCCCTGCTTGTCGGAGTGCTGCCCGGCCAGCACGCAGAAGTGCTGCACTCGGCCACCGGCCTCGCAGAAAAACTGGGCGTTCCGCTGTTGTGCGCCTACGTGGACGAGGCAAGCTACCTGGTCGAGTGGGACCCGGCACGGTCGGCGCACCGGCTGTCCCTGCACCCGGACAAGGACGACGACGACGTCCGGGCCGTGAGCGAAGAGCTCCGCGGGGTCGTGGGGGCCGCATGCGCCACGAAATCGGTGGAGTGGACACTGCGGATACTGTCCGGCGACCCCGCCCGCGCCCTGGGGCGTGTGGCAGCGGAGGCCAACGCCTCCATGATCATTGTGGGAACACCCGAGCGGGGCCTGGGCCACCGCCTCTCGGCGGCCCTCAACGGTTCCGTGGCTGCGTGGCTGACCCACCACCAGGACCGCCCCGTCCTGGTGGTCCCGGCACATATGGGCGCCCACCGGGACACCCCCGAGTGACCGCCGCTCCGGGGAAGGTCCTGCACGGCTACGAGCGCAACTGCAGGGAACTCGAGCACTGGCTGGCCTCCGCGTCCGACGCGGACCTCCGCCGCAGCAGCGACGGCACCCGCTGGACCAATGAGGAGCTTCTGTTCCATATGGTTTTCGGCTACATGGTGGTGCAGGCCCTGCTGCCCCTGGTCCGGATTTTCGGGGTCCTCCCGGCGCCTTTGAGCCGGGGGTTTTCGCGGATGCTGAACGCGGGAACCGCACCGTTCGACGTCGTCAATTACCTCGGATCCAAGGCTGCGGCACGCGTGTACAACCGCAGGCGGATGGCCGCGAAGCTCCGGCGGGTAACGCGCTCCCTTGAGCGGCGGATGCGGCGCGAGACAGTTGCCGCGATGGCCCGCGGCATGTCCTTTCCGGACCGCTGGGACCCGTTCTTCACACCGTGGATGTCCTTGGCAGAGGTCTACGCCTATCCCATCGAACATTTCGACTTCCATGCCACCCAGCTCAGCCTGGGCGGCGGTCCGCCTGAAGAGATACGGGGCAGGAAGACAGGACGAAAGCCCCTGTGAAAGTAAAGCGAAAGTAGTTATTCAAGGTGGTGGCGCTCACCGCTACCGCCAAGTAAGCTGGAGTTCGCAGGAAGATGTTGGACCTGCCCCATAAGCTGCTCCGGAGTGCGTATCCCCCAATAACGCACTCCGGAGCTTTTTAATGTGCAGGCCGGATTCCGGGGATAATCAAGCGAAAAGCGGCGCCGGCCGCCTGCCAGGAGCAAAGCCGTGACCACAGCGCCAATTCCCACGCCGACCGCGGCTGTCACCGCGCCGCTGTATGCCGCAGGCTTTGTCACAGCCTTTGGTGCGCACAGCATCGCAGCCGGGATGGGCGCCCACAGCGGTGATATTGGACTGAGCCTGCTCAACCTGGGTATCCTCCTGGCTGTTTATGACCTCGCCGAAGTGGTGCTGAAACCGGTCTTCGGAGCTTTGAGCGACCGCATCGGCACGAAGCCGGTGGTCGTGGCAGGGCTTTTCGCTTTCGCACTGATGTCTCTGATCGGATTGTGGGGCTCAAACCCCTTGATGCTCGGGCTCGCCCGGATCGGCCAGGGCGCCGCTGCCTCGGCGTTTTCGCCGGCGTCCTCGGCAATGGTGGCGAGGCTTGCCGGCCGCAACGCAGGGACGTATTTCGGCCGCTACGGCTCGTGGAAGAGCCTGGGCTACGTCGCGGGCCCGCTGATCGGTGCCGGCCTGATCTTCCTGGGCGGCTTCACCCTCCTTTTTGCCGCCCTGGCCGTCCTCGCGGCGGCCACTGCCGTGTGGGCGATGGTGACGCTGCCGCAACTCGCTCCTCTACCCCGGCCGCGGTACACGCTGTTGGATCTTGCCCGCCAGATAACGCATCGGAGCTTCCTCGTCCCGACGCTCGTTCTTGCGTCAGCCACCGGAGCCCTTGGAACAGCCATTGGATTCCTTCCCGCGCTGGCAACGCGGCACGGCCTGGATCCCGTGGCGGCCGTGGCCGCCGTCAGCGTGCTGGCACTCGCCTCCGCTGCCACTCAACCCTGGATCGGCCGCCTGCGCGATCAGGGACGGCTCCATGACGGTCCCGGCATGACAGCCGGGCTGCTGCTGACGGCGGCCGGAATCGCCGCGGTGGCGCTGTTTCCGGGGCCGGTCACCATCTTTTGCGCAGCGGCTGCCATCGGCACGGGCATCGGTGTTGCCACGCCGCTGGGCTTCGCGCACCTGGCCTCCACCACGCCGCCCGAGCGTTTGGGACGGACCATGGGATCAGCCGAGCTGGGACGGGAGCTGGGCGACGCCGGTGGTCCCCTCCTGGTTGGTGCCGTGGCTACAGCTTCAGCACTGCCCCTGGGCCTCGGAGTCCTCGCCGCGGCCGTCGCCGCCGCATCCCTGCTCGGCATCGGCAGCATCGGCCGCGGGGCGCCGGCCCAGGAACCGGCCGCCGAACGGTGATATCCGGCCTGACAGCCGCATTTCATACCCCCGGGGGGTACTTGCAATATACCCCTCGGGGGTATATGTTGAGGACATGGACTCAGCAGAAGACGCCGGACCCCTGACTGCGGACGCGGAAACCGTCCCCCAGCATGGCTACACCTCGAACAAAGAGGCATATCTGCGCCGGCTCAAACGCATTGAAGGCCAGGTCCGCGGAATCGCACGGATGGTGGATGAGGACAAGTACTGCATCGACATCCTCACCCAGGTTGCGGCAGTGAACAAAGCCCTGCACGCAGTGAGCCTTGGCCTCGTTGAGGAGCATATCGGTCACTGCGTCGTGGGCGCCGCCTCCGAACCCGACCCGGAACTCCGCGCGGAAGCCATCGACTTCAAGGTCAAGGAGGCCACCGATGCCATCGGGCGCCTGCTGCGGTAGCGGCAATCCCACCCACCACACCATCCGGATGATCCGACCGGGTCAATCCGGTGCCGCCGGCACCACCGGCACCACCGGCACCACCGAGAAAGAGGAGCAAACCATGAGCCCCGTATCCACCACCGTGAACGTGTCCGGCATGACCTGCGGACACTGCGTGTCCTCCGTGAGCGAAGAACTGGAAGCACTGGAAGGCGTGGAAGCGGTGGACGTCGACCTCAACGCCGGCGGCATTTCCACCGTCACCATCACGTCCGAAAAGGCCCTTTCCCGTTCCGAGATCGGCGAAGCCGTAGCCGAGGCCGGTTACCTGGTGGTGGCCAACGAGGCCTGAACCGCACGAACCAATCCAACCCATAGTGAGGACACGCCGTGAGTAACGAGCAACTGCTGCACCAGCCGGGAACCCGGGTCATCGAACTCGATATCGAGGGCATGACCTGCGCTTCATGCGTCGGCCGGGTGGAACGCAAGCTCGGAAAGCTCGACGGCGTCGAAGCCTCGGTCAACCTCCCCCTTGAGTCGGCGCAGGTCACGGTCCCGGCCGGCATCACCGACGAACAGATCACGGCCACCGTAGAAGCCGCAGGCTACAAAGCCCGGGTGCGGCCCCCGCGCTACCCGAGCCGGGGTGGCGAGGCTGAGATTGCGACCGGCTCAACCACAACCGGTGGGACACCCTCGAGCGGCGACGCCGGGGGCATGCGGCAGCATGCGTCTAAGCGAGGCATGAGCGAGCATGCAGAGCATGTCTCCGGTGGTGCCTCGGCTGGTGACCACATGGCCCACGGTGGCGCCGCTGCCCAACTTAAACCGCGGCTCATCGTTGCCGCCGTCCTCACCGTCCCGGTGTTCGCGATTTCGATGCTCCCGGCGTTCCAGTTCGCCGACTGGGGCTGGGTGGCGGGGATCCTGGCATTGCCGGTGGTCACGTGGGCGGCTTGGCCGTTCCACCGCGCCGCGGCCGTCAACGCCCGGCACTTCGCATCCACCATGGACACCCTGGTCTCCCTCGGCGTCACGGCCGCGTACCTGTTCTCCGCCTGGCAGTTGCTGGCCGATCCCCGCATGACCGAACACCCCGGCATGGAGATGGGTACGGGCGGACTGTACTTCGAGGTGGCCTCCGTGGTCACCACTTTCCTGTTGCTGGGCCGCTTCCTGGAAGCCAACGCGAAGCAGAAAGCGGGCGACGCCCTGGAGGCGCTGCTGAACCTGGGCGCCAAGGATGCCACGGTCCTCGTTGACGGCGCCGAGCTCAGGATTCCCGCCGACCAACTCACGGTGGGCGACGTCGTGGTGGTCCGCCCCGGTGAGAAGATCGCGACGGACGGTGTGGTGCTTGACGGTGCCTCTGCCGTGGACGCCTCCCTGGTAACGGGCGAGTCCGTACCCGTCGAGGTGGCTCCGGGCAGTCCCGTCACCGGGGCCACGATCAACACCTCCGGCCGCCTGCTGGTCCGTGCCACCCGGGTCGGTTCCGAAACCACACTGGCCCAGATGGCCCGGCTGGTTGCCCAGGCGCAGACCGGAAAGGCTCCCATCGCCCGCCTGGCGGACCGCATCAGTGCGGTGTTCGTTCCGATTGTGCTGGTCATCGCCGTCCTCACGTTCGTGCTCTGGATCGTCTTCAGCGGACCGGTGATAGAGCCTGCCGAAATCCGCGCGGCGTTCACGGCGGCCGTAGCGGTCCTGGTCATCGCCTGCCCCTGCGCCCTGGGCCTGGCCACTCCGGTTGGTCTCCTCACCGGCACGGGCCGCGGCGCCCAGCTGGGGATCCTGATCAAAGGCCCGCAGGTGCTTGAAGATACCCGCACCGTTGACACGATCCTGCTGGACAAGACCGGCACCGTCACCACCGGCCACCTGGCCGTGTACGGCACGCGGGCCTTCGGCACGCACAGCAGCGCCGAAGTGCTGCGCCTGGCGGGCGCCGTTGAGGCCGCCTCCGAGCACCCTGTGGCCCAGGCCATTGCGGCCGCAGCGCTCTCCGCGGAGCGCAGGAACGACGGCGGCGGGCGGCTTCCCGCCGTCGAGCACTTCCGTTCAGCGCCGGGAGGCGGGGTGTCCGGAAGCGTGCAAGGCCGGCTGGTCATCGCCGGACGCACGGGCTGGCTTCAGGACAACGGCATCACGGTCACGACGGAACAGCAGGAGGCGCTCCGGGCCGCCGAAGAATCCGGTGCCACCGCCATCTGGGTTGCCGTGGACGGGGAACCTGCGGGCATAGTCTCGCTTCGCGACACCATCAAGCCCGGGTCGGCCGCAGCGATTTCCCGGCTAAAGCAGCTGGGCCTCCGGCCGATCCTGCTGACCGGGGACAATGGCGCAGTGGCTGCGCAGGTGGCCGCCGCCGTCGGCATCGCTCCCGAAGATGTGTTCGCCGGGGTGCTGCCGGAGGGCAAGGTCGATGCCGTGCGGAAACTGCAGGACGGCGGTGCAACCGTGGCCATGGCGGGAGACGGCGTGAATGACGCAGCGGCCCTGGCCCAGGCGGATCTGGGGATTGCTATGGGGTCCGGCACGGATGTAGCCATCGAGGCCGCGGATCTGACCGTGATGGGCAATGACCTGGGGCAGGTGGCACAGGCCATCGAACTGTCCCGCCGAACGCTGGCCACTATCAAGGCCAACCTGTTCTGGGCGTTTTTCTACAACGCCGTCGGCATACCCGTGGCGGCACTGGGGTTGCTCAACCCCATGATCGCCGGCGCGGCCATGGCCGCCAGTTCGGTGCTGGTGGTGGCCAACTCTCTCCGGCTTCGCAGCTTCGGCAAGACCGGCGGCCGCCTGGGCGCTTAGGCGGCGCCGAAGCGGACAGCCGCCTTGGCCCGTGCCTTGGCGGCTTCCTCGTCCCGGTCCTTGGCCGGGGCATGTGTCACCAGCGAATCGAGCAGGTGCTGGGTGGCGTGCGCGATCTCGTGCACGGCGCGGTTGAACGCCTCCTCGTTGGCTTTCGACGGCTTGGTGCTGCCACTGATCTTGCGCACGTACTGCAACGCAGCGGCTTCCACCTCGGCCGACGTGGCGTGGGGCTCAAAGTTATGCAGGGTCCGGATATTGCGGCACATAGTCCCATGCTAGGCTCTGGACCGCCTGGGATCGAGGCCCGAAGCCTGTCCGGATACCGCTGGCCCCGCAGCTGCCCTCACGGGTTGGACTGCATGGGGAGCGGTGCCCATCGACAGTGCCGGGGCCGCGGGATAGTTTCTAGGTAATGGATCTTCCGGATGAGCCGGGGGCCGCTGGGGATGCCGATCGGATCGGGTCCGTTGACTGAAGGAGAAAACTAATGGCTATTTGGGGTGCAGACATTGCTCAGCTCAAGGCGCTCGGGACCAAGCTTCAGGCTGGTTCGTCCGAGATCGAGAAGGCCAAGTCGCAGCTGACGAAGGCTCTTGACAGCACCGACTGGAAGGGCCCGGATGCGGAGAAGTTCCGCAGCGAATGGTCCGGCCGCCACGTAACGGACCTGGCCCGGGTGGCCCGGGCACTGGAAGAGGCCGGCAAGCAGGCCAGCAAGAACGCTGCCCAGCAGGAAGAGGCTTCCCGCTAGGGAACGCCTGCCGCCGGCAACGCCGAAACGGATGCCCCGGACGCATAAAGCGCCCGGGGCATCCGCCTCTTAACGCCAAGGCCACCGCCGCGTGGTGCGGTTACGGGACCGGTTCGACATCGTTAGCGTGGTCCAGCGGCGCCGGCACCGGCGCTGCATCGGATCCGCCTGCGGAGGCAGTCCCTGCCCGCGGTCCGCGGAGCTCGTCCACGCGGACCAGGACGACGCCGCCAACAATCAGCACACCGCCGAGGAGCTGGATGGGGCCGGGCAGTTCACCGAGCAGGAGCCACGCCCAGATGACGGCGAAGAGCACCTCGGTGAGCGACACGAACGATGCCACCTTTGAACCGAGCGCCCGCGCAGCCACAATCCCCGAAACGTAGGCGAGGACCGTGGCAAGGATGATCAAGCCGCCCAGCGACACCCACCACGGGGTAACCCACGGCCCCAGTTTGGTGTCCGCCGTGCTGAACGCCATGGGTAGAAGTCCGGTGGCAGCTGCCAGCCACATCACGACGGCGCCCACCATCAGGCCGCCGGATGCCAGGACGATCGGCGGGAGGGTGTCGTTCTCCCTGGCAGTGATGAAGAAGTAGATCGCCAGGCAGACGGCTGCGGCGATTCCCCACAGGACACCGACGACGTCGATCTTCACCGCACCGGTAAGGTCCAGCACCAGGATCAGTCCGCCCAGCGAAAGCAGCGTTCCCGCAATGGTGAGCGGGCGCGGACGCCGCCGGCTCGCGGCCCACAGCCAGAGGACGATGATCACCGGTGCCAGGTACTCCAGCAGCAGGGCAACGCCTACGGAAAGGCGCTCGACGGCGTTGAAGTAGAACAGCTGGCAGGCCGCGACCCCGATGAGCCCGAACAGCAGGATGGTCAACCAGTTGTCCCTCAGCTGGCTCCAGCGGCCGCGCAAAGCGGGCACGGCCGGGATCGCGAGGATGAGGGCTGCTCCGGTCAGGCGTGCGGTCACGGCAGCACCCGGAGTCCACCCGGTTTCAAGCAGGGCCTTGGCAAAAGATCCGGAAAGGCCGAAGACGGCTGAAGAAAACAGCGCAACGCCGAGCCCGGACGCCAGGAAGCCGGAAGCGGGCCGGCGGGCGGCGTCCGGCCGGGAAGCGGCGGCCTTGACGGACGCTTCGTCGCGTTTGCTTACGGCAGGCACGGCTGCCTCCTGTCAGGAGTAAAGTGGGGTAATGGTCATGACATTACGCCCGGTCCCTGTAAGGAGTCAAGATGGTTTTTGCCCCTGACACTGAAGTTGCGCTTCGCACCGTTGTGGGACTGATCAACAGCGCGGCAAACGGCGAAGAACATCTCGCCACGATCGCGGACCTGGACCGCTTCCTTCTGGCCGAAGGCTTCTCCGGCGCGAGGTCACGTGACGCGGCTGAACTGGCCAGCGTCCATAAGTTGCGGAGCCAACTCACCGAGCTGTGGACCATGGATGAGGACGCGGCCGTCGCGACGGTGAACCGCATACTCCGCGAAGCCAATGCCCTTCCGCAGCTGATCAAGCACGATGAATGGGACTGGCACCTGCACGCCACTACCCGCGAGGCACCGCTGGCGGACCGGATGGGCACCGAGGCCGCCATGGCGCTGGCGGACGTAATCCGCAGCAAGGAGATGGACCGGATGCTGGTGTGCGCCGCGGAGGATTGCGACGCCGTAGTGCTGGACCTCAGCCGGAACAGGTCCAAGCGCTATTGCGATACCGGGAATTGCGCCAACCGGGCGCACGTGGCCGCCTACCGCGCACGGAAAGCCGTGTCCTAGGGACGCGTGGCGGAAGGACCGCCGCTGGAGGGAACCGGTGCCGGGGGAAGCCCCGGGAGAATCTAGCGGGGGTCGGCGCCGGGGGCGGCATCCGGCGTACCGGGAGCCTGCGCGTCCGGGCGCGCGGAATAGCCGCCATGGCCGGAGGACTTCCTGGAACTCAGGTTGACGCCGGACCCCTTACCCAGGTGGTCGGCATTGTCCTTGTAGCTCATGGAAAGCATCGCCGCGATGACCAGGGTCACGATGAATGCGATCCCCGCACCCGTGAAGGCGAGATCGAAACGTGGGGACCGGGCGCTGCCGCCGGAGGCGAAGATCAGCACGGCAAAGAAGGCCAGGACAGCCCAGAATGCGGAGAACATGAGGGGTCCCTTGACCGAGGTCCGCAGATTGCGCGGTTCTCCTGGTTTCTGCTGTGCCAAGGTGTTTCCTCCCGTGCAGCACGGCCTGAGCCCTGCCGCTTAAGTCAAGCGATTGTTCTACGCGAAGTAGAACCGTTCCCTACTAGTTTACGGCCTCGCTGGAAACAGACCGCGCATCGTGCCGCAAGGTCAGGGCCGCCAGGATCCAGAGAACGCCCGAAATGATCGCTCCGCCACCCGCCACTCCCAGCAGGGCATGCGCTCCGAGGCTGATGAAGAACGGCAGGGCCGCGGCTGTCCCCAGCCCGATCACGCCGGAGGCAAGCCAGTCACGCGCCAGGACACTGCGTCCGCGGTAGAGGAAACCAAGGCAGAGTTCCGCAGCTCCCAGCAGGCCCAGGCCCAGCGCCGCCAGGACACCGAACACCAGTTCACTGCCAAGGAACGCCACGGCCACACCGGCACCGGTGAGTGCTGCCCCGGCAGCTGCCATGATCTTGCCGGCCGACTGCTTGGCCGCCAAGCCAAACTTCCCGATTCCGCGGATCAGTATTACGCCGGTCGCCAGAAGGTAGAGCCCGCCGGCCCAGCCCATTTCGGAGGCCGACGGCGACGCCCAGAAGACGGTCAGTGCACCGAAGGCAAGGGCAAGCAGGGCCCTGGTGAGCACCGGCTTCCACAGGTCCGCGGCGGGAGCGGTCAGGGCAGCGGGATCGGAAGGAGTTGCGGGGAGGGTCACGGGTCCAGTTTAGTGCGCAGCGGATTCGACCCAAGAACCATCCACTTGTCAGTCCTTGCCCGCAGGCCCAGCGTTACCGCCCGCGCGGACATGTAACCCAGCGAAAAGGCCACCCACAGCCAGGCTAGCCCGGCGGCGCCGTCGACATGGGCGAGCCTGACGGCTGCCAGCAGCGGCAGGTACACCGCGAGGTTCACGACGCCGGCAATCGCCAGGTACTTCGCATCGCCGGCGCCGATGAGGACACCGTCCAGCACAAAAACATAGCCCGCAACCGGCTGTCCGGCGGCGAGCACCCACAGGGCGAGCATCAGTGCGGACTGGACGCCGGCGTCGGACGTGAACAACGCCCCGGCCCACGGGGCCGCAACGGCCAGCAGCACTCCCGTGATCACCCCGAACCACGCACCCCAGCGGATCATGGTCCGGGTCAGGTCCCGCACCGTGGCCGGGTTCGCCGCCCCCAATTCCTTGCCGATCAGGGCCTGGGCGGCAATGGCCAGGGCATCCAGGGCGAAGGCCAGGAAGGTGAAGATGGTCATGGCCAACTGGTGCGCAGCCAGGTTTACCGGGCCCTGCGCCGTGACCACCAGCACGGTCGCGAGGATCGCGATCCTCAGGCTGAGCGTCCGAAGCATGAGCCAGGACCCCACTTTGGTCATGGCACGCAAGCCCCGCCAGTCCGGACGGAGTGAAACCCCGTGATCACGCGCATTCCGCCGGACGATCGCCAGGTACACCAAGGCCATGGCCCACTGGGCAATGCTGGTGCCCACGGCGGAACCGGTCACGGACCAGCCCAGGCCGTAAACCAACGCCAGGTTGAGGAGGACGTTCAGCGTGAACCCGGCAGAGGCCACAGCCAAGGGGGTCCGGGTGTCCTGGAGGCCACGCAGCACGCCGGTCCCTGCGAAAATCAGCAGCATGGCGACGAGTCCGGGCATGGACCAGCGGAGATAGTCCACGGCGAACCGGCGGACGTCGCCCGTCGCGCCCATCAGGTCGACGAGCATCTCGGCACCGGCGAACCCTGCCGCCGCCAGCACCAGGCCCAGGACAAGCGCCAGCCAGACGCCGTCCCGTCCTGCCGCGAGGGCCTTGGGAAGCTTGCCCTCGCCGATGGCCCGGGCAACTGCAGGAGTGGTGGAGTATGCCAGGAACACCATGAGGCCCACGGCCGTGTGCAGCACTGCCGAAGCCAGCCCCACCCCCGCGAGCTGTGACACGCCGAGGTGGCCCACTATGGCCGAGTCCGCCAACAGAAAGAGCGGTTCCGCGATGAGGGCGCCGAATGCCGGCACGGCGAGGCGGAGGATTTCCCGGCCGTTTCGGCTGACAGGAACAGTCCGGGCGGTGGCACGTGAGTCTGGCACGGAGCCAGCCTAGCTGGAGAGACCTGTCACATGTCGACCACATTAGTTGACTCTTCAACCAATCAACTGGCAGGGTTAAGGATTGAAGCTTCAACCGCGTCCAGACGGGCGCCCGGCAATGCCCCCGACCTCGAAATGGTGAGATTCCCATGAACCAGTCCACACTGACAACCACAGCACTTACTATCCTGCGCGTCATAGCGGGCTTCCTGTTCGCAGCCCACGGCTGGCAGAAGTTCAACGAATGGACCATCGCCGGCACCCAGGCTTCGTTCGCCAAGATGGGCGTGCCCGCCGCTGACCTGGCAGCCCCTGCCGTGGCCACGCTCGAGCTTGCGGGTGGAATCGCCCTGATCCTGGGCGTCCTGACGCGCGTCTTCGCAGCCCTTCTCGCCGTGGACATGCTTGGCGCCCTGTTCCTGGTGCACGCCCCCGCCGGCGTCTTTGCCGCAACGGGCGGTTATGAACTCGTACTGCTGCTTGCAGCCGGAGCCTTGGCTATTGCACTGACCGGCGCCGGCAAGCTGGCCGTCGACCGGGCACTGTTCGGCCGCAGCAACTCGAAGCTCCGCGTCCTCGCGTAAGGCGGGAAGCAGCCCAAAAACCATCCCCGCACGACGCCGGGCCAGCCACGCAAGCGGCAGGCCCGGCGTCGCTGTCTGCGAACCGTAAGAGGCAGTCCCCCGCGGGGGGAATACTAACCGGATACGCCTGTCAGCTCGTTGGGCACGTGCGCGAGTTCCGCCGATTTGGCTACCTTCCCCGAGGAAAGGTCCACGGCATGGATCGCGCTGCTTGCAGGCTCCGTGATGTAGGCGGTGGAGCCCTGCACAAACAGCGTGGGGCGCGGGTCCTGCCAGGTTTCCGATTCCTCCCAGGCATCAACTACGGGGATGGTGGACGTGATGCTTCCGGTCAACGGGTCAATGACGCGCAGGGCACCGTCGGTTCCCAGGACCAGGGCCTCGCCCGCGGGACCCCTGCCCAGCGAGCGGAACGAATAGCTCGTACCGAGTTCCACCAGCCGGAGGGCGCCCGTCTCCGTATTGACGAGCGAGACGCGCGTAGGCCGTTCCAGCGCGGCATCCTTATCCACCTTGTAGTCACCCAGGACTACCGGCGACTTGGGGGAACCCGCCTGGTTTCCCATCCGCCCGTAGACGTCGGGGCTGGCCACTTTGGAAATCCTTCCGTCCCGGTAGATCAGCATTCCGTCTTCGCAGCCCACCACGACGGCGTCCGGCCCGGCAACCGCTTCGCCGTGCACGCCGGGGCAGTCCTCGTTGCGTACCAGTTCCGCCCGGTCCTGGCCCGCTCCCGCTGCCAGCACGGCAACCCCCCGCCTCGACTCCTCGTCACCGAGCGTGACGAGGAGTTTGCCCGCCTCAAGCGGTACCGCTACGCCATGGTGGGCTTCCGGGGTCGTGTAGACATCGCTGTCCGGAAGGACACCCGCACCCTCTGCCAGTCCCGCCGGGTCGAAGAGCTCCACCCTTCCGGAACCGTCACTGAAGAGGGCGGTCGTGCCGGAGTGGAAGACGGCGTGGCCGGACTTGCTGGCTTCGAACGAGGCAGCCGTGAGTGACGGCTCAACTGCGTAGGAATGCCCATGATCGCCATGCTTCTCAGTCCACACGCCCGCATCGAACACCCTGAACGCGTTTCCCGTGGACACCAGGACATGCCTGCCGTCGCCCGCGGGGTTCAACCGGTTGAAGCCCGCAAGCTCCGCCTCCCCCACGACCTCCAGTGAGGTGGCGTCGAGCACCGTGATGCCGCCGGAATGGGTCAGTACCAGCCTTGGCGCGGGGCCCTGGACCTCCCGGCTTGCACTGGACGACCCGGCGGACTCCCCGGCGGATGACGCGCCGCCTCCCGCCTGCGCGCCGTCACCGCTCCGCCCCGGGTCCGCGGCGCAAGCGCTCAGGACGAGCGTGGCAACAGCAAGTCCGGCTGCTCCCGGCAAGCCGATCGGGGAAACCCTCGGACCGGACCGCCGCGCCAGGCGAAGCGAGGGAAACGAGGGTTTGGAGTGGCGGCGAATGACGCTATGTGGGCTCTTCATAAACTAAATGATAGTCATTCTCATTAGACTGGCAAATCGGACAGTCGCTTCCGGGTCCACCCACTAGTCCCGCGTGGCGCGCCGCCCCCGCCGCATGTGGCGGGTTCTGCGGCGTTTGTGTCATTCGGACCCGCCGGTATGCCGGGGTCATCAGTAAACTCTCAGCATGAGCGAGACTGCCGCCAATTCAGTGACCCTCCGCTTTCTGGCGGCCCCCATGGACGTCGGCCACAGCGGCTCGGTGGACGCCGGGACGGTACTGGAATGGGTGGACAAGGCGGCCTATGCCGCGGCAGTTGGCTGGGCCAAGTCGTACTGCGTAACGGCCTACGTGGGCAACATCCACTTTGCCGACCCGGTCAACAGCGGGGACATGGTGGAAGTCACCGCCACGATCGTCTATACCGGGCGGTCCTCCATGCATATCCGCACGGTGGTGTCCTCTGGCGATCCCAAAGGCGGGGCGGCCACAATGCGCAGCCAGTGCATGGTGATATTTGTGGCCGTGGGCCCGGACGGTAAACCGGTCCCCGTCCCGCAGTTCGAACCTTCCACTCCGGAGGAGACCGAGCAGCGCGACCACGCCCTGGCGCGGATCAAGGTCCGCGAGGACATCGTCCAGGCCATGAATGCGCAGGAGTACACGGACGCCGGCACGGCGGAACGGGTGGTCCTTCGGTTCATGGCCGCCCCGACGGATGTGAACTGGGGCGGCAAGGTGCACGGCGGCATCGTCATGAAGTGGATCGACGAGGCCGCCTATGTTTGCGCGTCCCGGTATTGCGGCAAAGACACCGTGGCGGTATTTTCCGGCGGGGTGCGTTTCTACCGGCCGCTGCTGATAGGCCACGTCGTGGAAGTGGAGGCGCGCCTTGTGTACACCGGCACCAAGGGAATGCACATTGCGGTGCACGTCCGGTCCGGAGATCCCAAAGGCCGGGAGATGAACCTGACCACCTACTGCCTGACCGTCATGGTGGCCAGGGACGCGGCCGGGAATTCGGTGCCGATTCCGCCTTGGGTGCCGGTCTCGGAGGAGGACAAGCGCCTGCACGCCCACGCCCGGGAACTGCTGGAAATCCGTGGCCGGGCGCCGGGCAACCGGCTGCCCAACCACCTGCTCTCCGCTGGCGGGGTGCAGGAAGGCGCATAGTCGCGCTGGCTAGAAGCCGCCGCCGCCTGCGTCCGCTGCCATGTTGGCGAACCGCGAGTAATGCCCCTGGAAGGCCACCACAATGTCCTTCGTAGGGCCGTTACGGTGCTTGGCAATGAGGATGTCCGCCTCGCCGGCACGCGGCGATTCCTTGTCGTAGACGTCCTCGCGGTGGAGCAGGATGACCATGTCGGCGTCCTGCTCGATGGAACCTGATTCGCGGAGGTCCGAGACCATGGGCCGTTTGTCCTGGCGCTGTTCGGAGCCACGGTTCAACTGTGACAGGGCAATCACGGGCACCTGGAGCTCCTTGGCCAGCAGCTTCAGCGCACGGGAGAACTCCGAAACTTCCTGCTGGCGCGATTCCACTTTCTTGCCGGAGCTCATGAGCTGCAGGTAGTCCAGGATGACCAGCTTCAGGTCGTGCTGCTGCTTGAGCCGGCGGCATTTGGCCCGGATTTCCATGAGCGACATGTTGGGGCTGTCATCGATGAACAGCGGCGCGTCATTCATCCGGCCCATGGTGGTGGCGATCTTGGACCATTGTTCGTCCTTGATGGTGCCCTTGCGGAGGTCCTGGAGGCCTATGGTGGCCTCCGCGGACAGGAGGCGCATGGCGATTTCGTTCCGGCCCATTTCCAAGGAGAACATCACGGTGGCGAGGTTGTTCTTGATGGCCGCGGACCGGGCAAAGTCCAGGGCGAACGTGGACTTACCGACGGCCGGGCGGGCGGCGATGACGATCATCTGCCCCGGGTGCAGGCCGTGTGTGAGCTCGTCCAGTTCGTAGAAGCCCGTGGGCACGCCTGTCATGCCTTCGTCGCGGTGGCCCGAAGCTTCGATCTCGTCCACCGTGGATTCCATGACGTCCTTGAGGACAACGTAGTCCTCAGCCGTCCGTCGTTCGGCCACGGCGTAAATCTCGGCCTGGGCCTGGTTGACGAGGTCTTCCACTTCACCGTCCGAGCCGTAACCCAGCTGGACGATCTTGGTGCCGGCATTGACCAGCCGCCGCAGGACGGCACGTTCGGCAACGATCTCCGCGTAGTATCCGGCGTTGGCGGCAGTGGGTACGGTCTGGATGAGTTCGTGCAGGTAGGCGGGTCCGCCGATCCGGTTGATCTCTCCGCGCTTGGTCAGCTCATCAGACACCGTCACGGCGTCGGCAGGCTCGCCGCGGCCGTAGAGGTCAATGACGGCCTCGTAGATTGTCTCGTGGGCGGGGCGGTAGAAGTCCTGGCCCCGCAGGATCTCAACGACGTCGGCGATTGCGTCCTTGGACAGCATCATCCCGCCGAGAACTGATTGCTCGGCGGGGATGTCCTGGGGCGGCTTGCGGTTGCCTTCGGAACTCCGGGTGCCCTCGATTGAGTCCAGGTGCGTAACTGACAAAGCTGCCGTCCTCCGTTGTGTACCGCGGCGCATCTCTCATTGCCGTCGGTGCTGTGTTGCGATCTGCCATTGGGCTGTCGTGGCGCAGCGGAAGCCCGCTGTGCGGCAGGACAAGTACTACCACCCGGCACTGACAGTCGCGGGACTGCGCCCGCGCCCGCTGTTCCGGCCGCAACCCGGTTATCCCCAACTTGCGGAGGTTATCCACAATTGGGGGTCCGAGTGGGCGTCGGGATCGCCTGCAATATGCTCTTGCGGACTCCCGAAACCAAGTACTAGTGCCCCAAAAACAGGTATCCCGCTACGTTAGTACCCCTTCTCCCGGGCACCAAGCCCACATACATGCACACCTGTGGATAAGTTGTGGACTACCGGCCGCTGCTTGTGCACAGCCTGTGTGGCAACCTGTGGAAAGCAAGAAACTTTGGGCCCCAATATGGCTCTGACGTGCGAAAACGTTGAAAATGGCCTGTGGACGAAAGATTCTTTTTAGGAACGTTCATCCACAGCTTGCAGGTTCCCATTGGGGATACCGGCCAGTAACTCAGGGACAAGTGACGGAGAATATACCCGTCCTGTGATTTAGGCCGCTCCGGGGGGTCGAATTGACGCTTTCCTCGAAGGGCTGTATGCGCAGCCGAGAATATGCTGTGGATAACAGCGAACTGGCATAAGCTCTATTCATGGGCGATGTATTGATAGTTATGCTGCCTGCCCTCATCCTTGTGGCAGTGATCTGGGCGGTTTCCACGGCACTGAAACCCCGGGACACAGGCATCTCGGACGCGGAGCGCTATCAGCTGGAACTGGCCATACGGTCGCAGGCCCACTATGCCGCCCAGGTGCAGGCAGCGACCGCCGCACGGGCACGGGTTGACGCCGCCACCCGGCCAAGCCAGAACGAGCAACAGCAGTCGCAGCAGGCAGACCACGCACGGGCGGCCTTGCGCGCCCAGGCCGGCTCCAGCCCCGGTGTTGGAATGCATGGCTACCAGGGACCGGTCCTCCCCGGCGGCCAATTGAACCCGCAGTTCGCCCTCCAGCTGCAGTCCCTGGCCCGCAACGGCCAGAAACTGCAAGCCATCAAGATGCTGCGGCAGGCAACACACTCAGATCTCCTGACCGCAAAAAATTATGTAGATCGGCTTTAGCAATGGAATCGCTAGTGATCCCCGTCCTGATCCTGCTCATCGTGGGGGCCGCCGTCCTGCTGGTGGCCCGTGCCGTAGGACGCCGCACCGCCGGCGCAACGGGTGCCGCCGCCAAGACAAGCCGCGGCACGCCGTCCGGTGATCCCGTGGAAACGGCCAAGGCCGCAGCAGCCAAACTCACCGAAGACCAGCACCGACGCCTGTACGCCCTGATCGCCCAAGGCCAGGCCATGGCGGCCATCAAGCTCTACTACGAAGCCTCAGGTGAGGGCCTACGGGCCTCCCGCGACGCCGTTGGCGCCCTGGCCGCCCACCCGCAGCCGTTCCGCTCAGCGGCCCCTGAGGCGCCGGAGCATGACGACGACGATGCCCCCGAGCGTTTCCCGTACCGCTACCGCGCGATCGCCAGTAAGGGCGATGTCACGCGGGAGGTCAGCAGCAACATGCTGAATGACGAGATCTACGGCCGCATCCGCACGCTGGCCAGGAGCGGTGACACCGAGGCAGCGGCAACGGCGCTGACCCGGCACTCGGACATTTCCATGAAACAGGCCAGGGAGTTCATTGCGCTGCTCGACGACTGAGCATCCAGCCTGACCACTCAGAAATCGAAGAGCTCGCCGAGCCAGCCTTCCTTCTTCTTGGGCCGCCGTCGGTCGTCGTAGCGGCGGTCGTCATGGCGGGGCTGATCGTATCGGGGCCGGTCCCGGCGGTCGTCATAGCGACGATCATCCGGCCGCCGGTCATCCCGGCGGGGGTCAAGGGTGTTGTAAAGCGGCGGCGGAACAAGTCCGGGAACGGGAGGGGCGGCCGGCGGCACGGGTGCGGCCGGCGTCCCCGGACCCATCAGCTCGGCGGCGCGGTCGATGATCTTGTCGAGCTCGCCGCGGTCAAGCCACACGCCCCGGCACTGCGGACAGTAATCGATCTCCACTCCGCTGCGCTCACTCATTACCAGGTCTACGGAATCCACAGGGCATTTCATGTCCCGCACAACGAGCGGACCCCCGGAAAAGTTCGGAGCAGGCCCGGGCCGGGCGCCCGGCGGCTGGTGCCTAGCGGCCGTTCGAGATGCCGGCCAGGAGCTGTTCAAACGGCAGGGAACCGGCGGCGTCCGGCCTCCGCCGCGGCCGCGAGGCTGTGACAAGCTCCGTAAACTCTTCCGCCGCCCTGTCGATCCGCACCGAAAGGGGCGAGCCGCCGTCGTCCGCGTTTCCCCAGTCCTGGGGCCCGGCGAAGACGCCGGTGGCAGCCGTGCGGGTCCGAAGGTAGCTGAACAAGGGCCGCATGGCATAGTCCAGAACCATCTGGTGGCGGTCGGTGCCGCCGGTTGCCCCAAGGAGGACGGCCTTGCCCTCCAGCGCCTTGGGGTCCAGGACATCGAAGAACGACTTGAACAGGCCGCTGTAGGAGGCGCTGAACACCGGCGTGACGGCGATGATGCCGTCGGAGTCCTCCACGCCGGCAATCACTTCGGCCAGCCGCGGTGGCGCGTAGCCGGTGACGAAGTTGTTGGCAATGTCCACGGCCAGATCACGGAGTTCCACCACATCGATGGACACCTCGTAGCCGGCGGCCCTGAGCCTGCGTTGGCCCGCGGCTGCGAGTTGATCGGCCAGCAGCCTGCTCGACGACGGTACGCCCAGTCCGGCGCTGAGGACGGTTATGCGGCGGGTTTCCACGGTTTACTCCTGAGGTCAACGGTAAATCAAGACTACATGCGTTTGCATCTATCGAGTCAACCTGTCCGCTCCCGCGTTTATTCCACGGCAACGGAACACTGCCGGCGAACCCTGCTGACAAGCGCAGCGGTGTCTGCCAGACTGCCGTCATGGTTGAAAACAAGACGCAGGCAACCGACGCTTCCGTGGAGGACTTCCTTGACGGCGTGGAGAATCCCGCCCGGCAGCGGGACGGCCTGCGGCTCCTGGCCCTCATGAAGGAACACACCGGCGAAACACCCGTGATGTGGGGCCCCGGCATCGTGGGGTTTGGCAGCTACCACTACCGGTATGAGAGCGGCCGCGAGGGGGACACGGTGGCCGTCGGCTTCTCCCCGCGGAAGGGGAGCCTCTCCCTCTATGGCCTGACCTACGCGCCCGAAGCCGCGGAGCTTCTGCCGCGCCTTGGCAAGCACAAGGTCGGCGCAGGGTGCCTCTACATCAACAAACTCGAGGACGTGGATGAAGGCGTGCTGGCCGAACTCATCCGGGCGGGGCACCGGCACTCCACAACCGTGATGCACCAGGAGTAGCCCCCGGCCGCGGCAGGCCGTTTGAACAGCCGGGAATTAAAGAACAAAGGCCCCCTCCTTCGGTTCCAAAAAAGGGAATCCGAGGCGGGGGCCTTCAGCAGTTCAGGACTGCGTAGCGCTCTGGCGGTTGGCCGGAGGGACTACTTGCCTGCGACTACGTCGAGTTCGATCACAGCGGCAACGTCGTCGTGCAGACGGACGTTGGCCTGGTAGGAACCGGTCGACTTGATGTGAGCCGGCAGTTCAACCTTGCGCTTGTCGATGCGGCCGAGGCCGGCGGCCTCAACAGCGTCGGCCACGTCGCCCTGCTTGACGGTGCCGAACAGACGTCCGGTCTCGCCAGCCTTGACAACGAGCTTGACCGGCTTGGCCTGCAGTGCAGCGGCCTGCTTCTGAGCGTCTTCCAGGGAAGCGTGCTCGCGGGCAGCGCGGGCAGCCTTGATGGACTCAACCTGCTTCTCGCCACCCTTGGACCAGGTCAGTGCGAAACCGCGGGGCAGCAGGAAGTTACGTGCGTAACCGTCCTTGACCTCGACAACATCGCCAGCAGCACCGAGACCGGTTACTTCGTGGGTCAGAATGAGCTTTGCCATTTTAGTTAATCCCTTCCTTAGCCGCGGCCAGCGCCGGAGTAAGGCAGCAGAGCAACTTCGCGGGCGTTCTTGATTGCCTGGGCGATTTTGCGCTGTTCCTGCACCGTGACGCCAGTGACGCGACGGGCGCGGATCTTTCCGCGGTCGGAGATGAACTTGCGCAGCAATGCTACGTCCTTGTAGTCGATGACGGTGATGTCAGCGGCCTTCAAGGGGTTGGACTTTGGTTTGGGCTTACGGAGTTCAGCCTTAGCCATCGTGGAGCTCCTATTCTATGGAGCCCGTGGATATTGATCCACGGGATGGTGGTGGTTCGACGGCGGCACTCACCCGGGAGCCGTAAGGCATCCCGGCGGGTTCCGGCACCGGACCTGAATTATTGGTTAGAAGGGAGGTTCGGAATCCGGGCCGTTGCCCCAGCCGCCGCCTGCATTGCTGACACCGGGCGTTGCCCAAGGGTCTTCCTGCGCTGCTGCGGGCTGGTTGCCGCCCCAGTTTCCTCCGGTAGTGCCACCCTGGCTTGCACCCTGGCCGCCACCGAACCCACCGCCGCTGTTGCCGCCGCCGAAGCCACCCTGGCCACCCTGACCGCCGGAGCGCTGGGTGCGGTTGACCTTGGCGTTGGCGTAGCGCAGGCTCGGGCCGATTTCATCGACTTCGAGCTCGATAACGGTGCGCTTTTCGCCTTCTTTGGTTTCGTAGGAACGGCTCTTCAAACGTCCGGAAACGATTACCCGCATACCCTTCGTGAGGGATTCTGCGACGTTTTCGGCTGCTTCACGCCAGACGGACGCGCGGAGGAACAGGGTTTCCCCGTCCTTCCACTCGTTTGACTGGCGATCGAAGGTGCGGGGCGTAGAAGCGATGGTGAAATTCGCTACTGCCGAACCTGACGGTGTGAACCTCAGTTCGGGGTCATTGGTGAGATTACCGATGACCGTAATAGTGGTTTCGCCTGCCATCTACTGCCTCCTTGTTCGTTCCTGCGGGGTAAAGATTGAATGCACGATGCTGAAATTACTCAGCAACGACCTTCTGCTCTTCGGGGCGGGTGATCTTGGTGCGCATGATGGTCTCGTTGAGACTCAGCTGGCGGTCAAGTTCCTTGGCGGTGTCCGGCTTGGCGGTGAAGTTCACCACGGCGTAGATACCTTCAGACTTCTTCTTGATTTCGTAAGCCAGTCGACGACGGCCCCAGATGTCAACCTTTTCGATGGTTCCACCATCGTTGGTGATGACGTTCAGGAACTTCTGAAGCGACGGCTCAACGGTACGCTCTTCGACCTCGGGGTCGATGATTACCATCAATTCGTAAGGACGCATATGTGAACCCACCTCCTTTGGGCTAAGCGGTTACGGCATTTCCGTAACAGGAGGTTCATTTGCGGTGCCGTGCGCATCCGTCCCCAAAACGGAGGCAGGACGCAGCACAGACTTCAATATCTTAGTGCATTTAGGCCGGTTTCGGCGATTCGTGACCGCTTCAGGCTAGTCCCGGGTCCGTGCCGGGCGGAAACGCTCCGGGCCCCTATGTGGAAAAACGAACCGGAACCGGGCGCAGCCTGTTTGTTTGGCTAGAGTATCGACACATGGACACCAGCCCGCTGCCCGCCAGGGTGAAACGAAGCCGGCTGCGGTTTCTTGCCATGGTTATGACCGGGCTGGCGGCCGCTGCGGCCACCGGACTGTCCGGATATTGGGTGGAGGCGCCGGCCGTCGGCTGGGGCAGCGCCGCACTGGTCTACGTGGCCTGGGTCTGGCTTGTAGTGGGACGCCTCGACCCCGCAGGGACCCGCGCCCACGCGACGTCTGAGGACCCGTCCCGCAGCACCACCGACCTGCTCATCCTGGTGGCCAACGTCGCCAGCCTGGCCGCAGTTGCCGCCGTGGTGGTGGACTCGCACAGGTCCGACGGCGGCTCGCGACTGAGCGGCGGCCTCCTGGCCCTGGCGTGCGTCGCGTTGTCGTGGATCCTGGTGCAGACCCTTTTCACCCTGCGCTACGCCGAGCTGTACTACAGTCCCGGGAAGCGCGGCGGATCGGACGCGGGCGGCATAGATTTCAACCAGGACCGGCCTCCGCAGTACACGGACTTCGCCTACCTGGCCACGAGCCTGGGCATGACATACCAGGTGTCCGACACCAATCTGCAGAACCACCTCATCAGGGCCGAAGCGCTCAAACACAGCCTGCTGTCCTATCTCTTCGGCACCGTCATCCTGGCCACCACCATCAACCTGGTGATCGGGCTCGCGTAAGAACCGGCCTGTTGCACGGGCACATACATCCCCGCCTAGGCAGCCGTCCGGAAGAACAGCTCGGTCACCCGGGCCAGCCGGAAGGGGTCTTCGACGCCGCAGAGTTCACGGGCGGAGTGCATGGACAGCAGCGGCACACCTACGTCCACGGTCCTGATACCCAGCCGCGTCGCCGTCAGCGGCCCGATCGTGGACCCGCACGGCATCACGTTGTTCGAGACGAACTCCTGGTACGGGACCCCCGCATCGGAGCACAGCCGCGCCCAGAAGGCGGCACCCGGGCCGTCGGTCGCGTAGCGCTGGTTGGCGTTGATCTTGAGCAACGGGCCGCCGTTGAGCACAGGCCGGTTGACCGGGTCATGGCGCTCCGCGTAGTTCGGGTGCACCGCGTGGCCGGCGTCGGCCGACACGCAGAACGACGCCGCCAGGGCCTGCCGGCGCTGGCTGGCCGACGCCCCGAGGCCGTCCGAGATGCGCACCAAGACGTCTTCGAGGAGCGGTCCGCAGGCCCCCGACCGCGAGTTGGAACCGATCTCCTCGTGGTCGAACGCCGCCAGTACCGCGACGGGGCCCCCGTCCTCCTGGTCTCCGGCCTCGGCATGTGCGATGAGCGCGGCCAGGCCGGCATGGGTGGCGGACAGGTTGTCCAGCCGTCCGGAGGCAAAGAACTCACCCTTGGCCCCGAAAACCGCGGCCGGTTGCGTGTCTGCCACAACGACGTCGTACCCGCCGATCTGTCCCGGATCCACCGGCGCGGAGCCGGGAGCCGCTGCGGTGGCCCGTTCGGCCAGCAGCGCGAGGAGGTCCTCGGCTCCCGGATCGCCGAGCCCAAAGACGGGATTCATGTGCTGCTGCTTGTCCAGCACCAGGCCCTCATTGACCGCGCGATCCAGGTGGATGGCGAGCTGCGGGAACCTCAGCAGCGGACCGGTGGCGGTCAGGCGCTGTGTACCGTCCAGCATCACCAGCCGGCCGGCCAGCTGCAGTTCCCGGTCCAGCCAGGAATTGAGCAGGGGGCCGCCGTAGACCTCCACACCGGCCTGCAGCCAGCCGAATTTTCCCGTGGTGGGCTTGGGCTTGAGTTTGAATGACGGCGAATCGGTGTGTGCCCCGAGGATGTTGAAGCCGGTGGTCGGTCCGGCATTCTTCGGAGTCACCCATGCGATCAGGGCGCCGTCGCGGACCACATAGAACCGCCCCGCCCCACCGCCATTCGTGCCACTGCCGGCCGGCCATGCCGCCAGTTCGTCCAGGCCGGTGAAGCCCGCCTGGTCCAGCCGGCTCGCGGCTTCCTGTACTGCGTGAAAGCTCGACGGCGAGGCGCTGACGTACGCGCCGAGGTCCTGGATGTGGTCTGCGGCAGTGGCGTGGGAAGGCATGGCTCCGAGTCTAGCCGGGACCCGGCGGCCCGCGCCTGAGGCCTTGTCCTAGACCGTGACGTTGAGTCCTGCCGAGTAGCCGGCGGCCACTGAACCGGACATGGTGGCCAACTGGTGGATTCCGCCATCGTCGCCAAACACGTTGTCCGAGGTAAGCGTGGTGTTCGGAAAATTCCGGGCACTGGACTCATATCCTGCCGTTGCGTAAACCTCGTTGCATGCTGCCTCCGTCATGGCGATCTGGGAGACCGCCAGCACCTGGCCGGCAGCCGTGGCATTGCTCATGGACTCGAAGACTTCGAAGTGGATGTGCGGCCAGCGGCCGTTGTAGGCACCGGGGTAGATGGTGGTGAAAGAGACCTGCCCGTTGGCATCCGCTTCCTGGACACCGCGAAGGAAGTTCTCATTTTCAAGTCCGGCGTCGTACATCGAGTATTTGCCGTCCCGGTCGCAGTGCCAGGCGTAGACGGCGGCCCCGGCAAGGGGTTTGCAGCCGCTGGCGTTGTCCAGGAGAGTCAAGGTGACCGTCAGCGGGATGCCTTCGGCCTTGGTGGTGGAGGTCCCGAAGCTGGCGGTGATGTCCTGCCGGACCACGCCGGACGCCTCCAGGACGTTGGGGCCATTGGAACCGTCTCCAGGATAGGGCCCCGCTGTCTCCTGCGGAATTTCCACGCCGCATTCAGCGATGGCACGGGTCAGCGTGGGTGACGCGGAGGGTGTAGCGGACGCAGACGCTGAGGGAGTCGGCGTGGTGGTTGCGGAACTGCTGGCGGCCGCCGTCGTGCTCGCCGTTCCGGAAGCGGACCCGCCGCCGGGAGTGCAGGCTGCCAAGGCGGCGGCCGCTGTGCCGGCACCGAAAAAGAGGCCCAGGGAACGCCGGCTCATCAGGGTGGAGAGGTCGAATTCAAGGCCGCGATCGTGGTCGGGATGGGGTTCGCGGGAAGGTTGCGGTGACGTTGTCATGGACACATCAAACGCTGACGGGCTATGCCGCGCATAGGCCTTTCCTGTGAGCCCGCTGTGCGACTGCCGAGGGTGCGGGGGTCTTCATGGTTCGGGTCTTTACCGGCTCGTGGACGTTTGGACAAAGGTTCCTGATCAGTCCTGTGCCGGCGCATTCCCGCATTGCCTCGATGCCGGCGGCGGCCGCCCTGGTATCCGGAAACGGCCGGGACACGGCCAGCACCGTGCCGTCGGGGGCGATCATCCTGAAACGCACCCCGGCTGCATCGTCCGCGAAAAGTTCAAATTGTCCCGCCATGGTTTCCTTCCGAAGGTGGTCGTGGGGATTCCCATCCATGATGCCCCGCATGCCTTCGACCGGTAAGGGACGAAAGTCCTCTGTTTGGATAAATTCCCGCACGCGGATGCGGGCTCTGCCTGTGGGCGGGTTCACTCCTGCACCACCGGGGACTTTGGGCCCTGTTGTCCGGTCCGGGGATGGGTATCTACTGGGGTTTGGGTCCGGGCCGCCAATGGGTGTCGGCTTGCCAGGAGAACAATCAGGAGAGAGCTATGTCCGGTGCGTTGAAATGGTCCCCGTTCGAATCGGCCCGGTGGCCGTCTGCCCAGGACGGGGCGGGCAGGAAGCCGTCACCGTTCGCTGGCGCGATGGCACGCCCCTTCGAACACCCGGACGCGCCAATGGCCGCGAGCGTCGCGGAAGTCAGTGTCGACGAGTACGTCGACGAGGAGACCCTCGTGGTCCGGGCCCAGATGCCCGGCGCTGATCCCGACAGGGACATTGAGGTTTCAGTGGCCGGCGGAGTGCTGCACATCCGGGCAGGGCGCGACGAGGCCGGCGGCAACTCCGACGGGGACCGCTTTCCTTCCGGACTGAGGTATCGCCGATTCAGCCGCAACCTGCCGTTGCCGGAGGGTGTGACGGACAAGGACATCAAAGTGTCCTTCCGGAACGGCGTCCTGGAAGTCAGGACCCCTCTTCCCGCGGCACCTGGAACCGATGCCGCCGAGAAGCGGCTTCCCATCAGCCGCGATTAGCCCAGCTCCGCCATCAAACAGCAGCCCGACCGGGAAAGAGGCTAACCAACACATGGAACGGGTCCCCTCATGGAACTGAAATCACAGTGGCACCGGCTTGATCCCGCGACCCGCCAGTGGCTCATGGACAATCCCGGGTGCGTTGTGCTGCCCAGGACGATTTCGGCCATCGTCGCCCGGGTTGCGGACGAGCCCGTGGTCCGCGATCAGCACGGTGCCATACAGCTCACCGCGGCAGACGTCAGCTTCATCCGCTCCCGCATTCACGGATCATCCGCCGCAACCGGGGATCATCGTTTCTTCGACGCGGTGCAGCCGGCTCCAAACGGAACGGAGTCCGGTCACCTTGACTGAAGGTGGCCGGACTCCGTTTCCGGGCGGGCTGGGCCCGCTCCTGTTGCGCTAAGCCGCTTCCCGGGCTAGCGCCTTTGAATTACGACGCCGGGCCGGCACTCACGCCGGCTTCTTCCGGTGCGGTCTCTTCCGTAACAGTGCCAGTGGCGCCGAGGCCCTTGCGGTAACGCCAGACACCCACGCCCACCACCACAGCGGCCAGGCCCAGTGAGAGCAGCAGCGACTCCCGCGTGGATTCCAGGATCACCATGCCGATAAGCAGCGCGACGATGCTGGCGATGGCCACCCAGGTCAGGTACGGGAACAGCCACATCTTAAGGGCAAGGTCCTTGGCGGCGGCACCCATGCGCTGGCGGAGGACGAGCTGCGAGGAGGCGATTACCAGCCAGACGAACAGCGCAATCGCACCCGAGGTGTTTACGAGGAACAGGAACACGGTATCCGGGGCGATGTAGTTCAGTCCCACAGTGATGAACCCAACCACGGTTGAGGCCAGCACGGCGGACGCTGGAACGCCGCGGCCGGAGATCCTCGTCCAGGCGCGGGGTGCGTCCCCGCGGCGGGCGAGGGAGAACAGCATGCGGCTGGCGGTGTAGAGGCCGGAGTTCAGGCAGGACAGCACCGAAGTCAGCACCACAATGTCCATGATGGTTCCGGCGCCGGGGATGCCGAACAGTTCGATCACGGCAACGTACGGGCTCTTGGCAACGGAGGCGGAGTTCCACGGCAGCAGGGTGACCACGATGGCGATGGAGCCGATGTAGAACACCAGGATGCGCCAGACAGTGGACTTCACGGCCTTCTTGACGGCGTCCACCGGGTTCTCGGATTCACCGGCGGCAATGGTGGCGATTTCGGCGCCGAAGAAGGAGAACACAACCACCAGGATGCCGGCGAGGACCGCTCCGGGGCCGTTGGGCAGGAATCCGCCGTTGTTGACCAGGTTGTCCAGTCCGGGTGCCGGAACTCCGGGAATCAGGCCCAGGATGGCGGCCACGCCGAAGAGCAGGAACAACACAATGGCGGCCACTTTGATGGAGGCGAACCAGAACTCGAATTCTCCGTACGATTTCACCGAGCCCAGGTTGGTGAGCGTCAGCAGGACCATGAGGACCAGGGCCCACACCCACTGGTCGATGCCCGGAACCCAGCGGTGCATGATGGCCGCACCGGCGGTGGCCTCAATCCCGAGGACGATGATCCAGAACCACGCGTAGAGCCAGCCGATGCTGAATCCGGCCCACCGGCCCAGCGCCTTGTCCGCGTAGGTGGAGAATGATCCGGTTTCAGGATTGGCGGCAGCCATTTCACCGAGCATCCGCATCACCAGGATCACCACAATTCCTGCGGCCATGTAGGCGAGCAGGATGCCGGGACCGGCCTGCTGGATGGCAGCACCGGAACCCACAAAGAGTCCGGCGCCAATCACGCCGGCGATGGCGATCATCGAAAGGTGCCTTGGTTTCAGGGACTTGGAAAGCTGTTGGTCAGCGTGCATGGAAGCGCCGTCCTTCGTTGAGGGTGTGGGCCCCGGGCGACACGGATCACCGTGTTGCAGGCCACATTTCTTTTTCACCCTAGACCCGATGCCGCCGCCCGGATCATGTGCAGTCGAACATTTTGACGTTACCGTAAAGGGAGCTTCACACAATGCAGGGCACCAATACGCAACAGGAGTGACCTTTAGGGCAACTTTGAAATGTGCCCGAAATCTACCTCAGAGTAGCTAATAGTCCGGATTGCTGGGCACCACCAGTCCGGTTTCATAGGCGTAGACCACCGCCTGCACCCTGTCCCGGAGATGCAGTTTGGCGAGGATCCGGCGCACATGCGTCTTCACTGTAGCCTCGGAAAGGAAGAACCTGTGGGCGATCTCGGCGTTGGACAGTCCCTCTGCCATGGCCTCCAGCATCTCCGTTTCCCGGGGCGTCAGTGCCTCCAGCAGGGGGTCCCTCTGCTGCTCTTCGCCGTGCGGGTGCCGGCCCCGGCCGGCTGCCGGAGCGGGGGCGGGGGCGCCTGCTGGTTGTCCTGGGATTGCCGACGGGTTCCCCTCCCGGACATAGGCTTCCAGCAGCCGGCGCGTGACACGGGGCGCCACCACGGCGTCGCCGCTCGCCACCACACGCACGGCACTCACCAGTTCGGCCGGTGCCACATCCTTGAGCAGAAATGCCGAAGCGCCCGCCTGCAGGCCGGCAAAGGCGTATTCGTCGAGATCGAAGGTCGTGAGGATGATCACCTTCGCGTGGGAGCCGGACGAGGTCACCGCCCGGGTTGCCTCTATTCCGTCCAGGACCGGCATCCGGACATCCATCAACACCACGTCGGGGTCCACTTCCCTGACCTGCCGGATCGCTTCCGCGCCGTCGGATGCTTCGCCCACGATCCGAAGATCGTCCTCGCCCTCAAGGATCAGGCGGAAGCCCATCCTTAGCAGCGGCTGGTCGTCCACCAGCAGGACTTTGATCGGTGCATTGCCATTCATGTTTTTCCTTGGTCCCCATTCCAATTCAGAACTGCCCGGACGCGCCATCCGCCGCCGGCAGGGCGTCCGGCTTCCACCGTACCGCCGTAAATGCCGGCCCGCTCACGCATGCCGGTCAGGCCCTGGCCGGAACCCAGCGGTCCGGGGCCGCCCGCCGCTACCCCGGATCCGCCCGGGCCCGCCGCCCCGTGGCCCACGGTACCCCTGCCGTCGTCGAGCACTTCAATGGTGACCGTCCCGCCTGCCCGGACCATGCTCACCTCCACCCGGCTGAGCGCCCGGCCGTAGCGGAGGACGTTGGTGAGTGATTCCTGCACGATGCGGTAGACGGTCAGCTGGAAGGCCGCATCCTCGGGAAGGGCCGGCCCGGTGTGCGAATAGTGCAGCGGCAACCCCGCCGTGCGGAAACCCTCGAGGAGTTTGGCCAGGCTGTTGCCGGCGCTCAGGGGTTGCCTGGGCGCCTGGCCCGCCGGCGACTCGTCGCGCAGGACGCCCAGCACCCGGCGCATGTCTCCCAAGGCGGTGCGTCCGGTCCGGGAAATCTCCGTCAGGACCTCAGCCGCGCGCTCCGGGCTCTTCCTGACCACCACCGCGGCGCCGTCGGACAAGGTGAGCATCACCGTCAGGGAGTGGGCCACGACGTCGTGCATCTCCCGGGCGATCCGGTTGCGTTCGGTGACTGAACCCAGTGCCGCGGTCCGGGCCGCCCAGGCAGCGATTTCCTCTTCGTGTTCCCGCCTCTGCCGGATGGAAATGCCGATACCGGTGGCGATGATGTTGGACAGCGTGATGGTGATGCCGGCAACGATGCCAAAGACCAGCTGCGAATTCTCCGGCGCTGCGGGACCACCGTTGGGAAGGGCGCGTTCCAGCGGTCCCACGAGGGTCAGGAAATACATCAGGGATAGCGGGGCATTTGCCAGCGCCAGCGCCGTGATGGAGAACCGGCGGGACCGCTGGACGGCCAACGCATACAGCGCAAACCACAGCCCCGCGGAAACATTGGAGCCCCAGGGGTGCAGGACGGTGATGCCCACTTCCAGCACGGCTACGGCGGCAACAACGGCCACCGGATGGGACCGCCGGAAAAAGAGGGCCGCGGCGACTGCGGCGAGCAGCGCGGTGGCTGCCCAGCCGCCGTCGAGCCCGGCGTCCACGGCGGTGGGCGTGACCAGCAACAGGTAGCAGAGCACCACCACCGCATCCATGACCCTGGGCCGCCGGTACAGGTAACGGCGGAGCCGGCCGCGTCGGCGGTCGGCGAGTGCGGCAAAGGACGCATCAACCTGGATGGAGGTTGCTGCGTCCCTTGCCGGTGGTTCTTCGTTCATGTGATGAGCCTAGGCGGCCGTACGGCCGCCCTTTCCGCTCAAACGTCCCGCTTCTTGAGCAGGACCATGGCCAGCACTGCCGGGATGACCACCCACGCGCCCAGCACCAGGGCCGCCTGCCAGACCTCGAGGGTTCCGTCCACATGTTCCACGGCAGTCAGGGGCGTCACTGTGTTTCCGGGAAGGTACTTGCGGGCTTCCTCGAAGAAGTCGCCGGGAATGAGCTGGAAGGCGATGGGAGCCACGAAGAACAGGCCCACCAGGCTCATGATGCCGCCCGCGGAATTACGGATGATGCTGCCCAGCGACATGCCGATGGAGGCCACCGCGGCCACATAAAGGCTGTTGACGAGCAGGAGCTTGACCGACTGGGAGCTGGCAAGGTCCAGGCTCAGGCCGTAGTTGTCCAGGATCGGCACGGACACCAGGCCCGCCAGCAGCGTCGAAACCCCCGTCAGGACGAAGGACACCACTACCACCACAAGGAATTTCGCCACGAAGGCCGGCGTCCTCTTCGGTACGGCCGCGAACGTGGAACGCGCCATTCCGGTGGTGAACTCGGAGCTCATCAGCAGGACGCCGAGGGATCCGAGGATCAGCTGGGCAAAAGCGATGCCGGACGTCGGGGCACTCACGGCGATGTCGCCGCCCTGGGCCGCCATCTGGGCCGCGGCTTCCGGGTCCGACGCCATCTGCTCGCGGAACTGGCCGGTGGACCACGCCGCCAGGGCACCGAAGCCCACCATCACCAGCATGGTGGAACCAAGCAGGATCAGTGTGGACAACAGGGTGCGGAACTTGATGAATTCCGAGTTCAGCACCCGCAGGAAACTGGGGCCGGGCCCCGGGGATGCCGAATTGCCGGCCGGGCGTGCGGCCTGCCCGGCGGGACCGCCGGCCTGGGGTCCTGCGCCGCCCTCCGCCCTGCGGCCGGAGGGGTTGGGTTCCAAAGTCGTAGAGCTCATGGCTTACTTCCCTCCGGTCTGCACGGGAGCCGCGGCACCCGTAGTGATAAGCGAGTGGTATTCGACCTCATCCTTGGTCAGCTCCATGTAGGCCTCTTCAAGGCTTGCCTGGAGCGGGGTGAGTTCGTAAATCATGACGTGGTTGTCCAGGGCTGCACGGGCGATCTGGCGCGGATCCAGGCCCTTGACCTCCAGCAGTTCGTGGTCCTGGGCCTCCACCGAAACGCCGGTTCCGGCAAGGAGGTGCATCAGCTGGTCCGGCTCATCGGTGCGGACCCGGGTGCGGCTCGCGCCCTTCCCCGTGATGATGTCCTTGATGGGGGCGTCCGCGATGATTTTTCCGCGGCCGATCACGATCAGGTGGTCCGCCGTCACAGCCATTTCGCTCATGAGGTGGCTGGACAGGAAGACGGTCCGCCCTTCCGAGGCCAGGTATTTCACCAGGTTGCGGACCCACACCACGCCTTCGGGGTCCAGCCCGTTGACCGGCTCATCCAGGATGATGGTCTGCGGATCCCCCAGCAGTGCCGCGGCAATGCCCAGCCGCTGCCCCATGCCGAGCGAAAATCCCTTGACCTTCTTCTTGGCGACGTCGGCAAGGCCGGTCATTTCGATGACCTCGTTGACGCGCTTTTTGGGAATGCTGTGCGTCGCGGCCATGGCGAGGAGGTGGTTGTAGGCCGAACGGCCGGTGTGAACGGCCTTGGCGTCCAGCAGGGCGCCCACTTCACGGAGGGGAGCCGCGTGCTTGGTGAACGAGACCCCGTTGACGGTGACCGAGCCCGACGTCGGCGTATCCAGTCCCATGATCATTCTCATCGTTGTGGATTTGCCGGCTCCGTTGGGGCCCAGGAAGCCGGTCACCCGGCCTGCCTGGACCGTGAAATCCACTCCGCCCACGGCGGTTTTCTCGCCGTAGACCTTGGACAGGCCTCTTGCTTCAATCATGGAAGCGTTCCTTTGCGTAGCTGTGGATGCGGTGACGGCTCTGCTCGTCGCAGCTCCGTTCGTACCACCCACGCTACAGACGCGGTGTTCCCTTTTCGCCGGTCTCAGGGATGATTCAGGGTGGAATCAGGGTAGTCCCAAGGGATGACCAGCAGGCTGCCTACGCCGGGGCCGGGGAGTAGTAGGTCAGCGCTCCGGGGAGCACCGTAAACTCGACGCGGCGCACGCCCGGCATGGCTTCCCCGTCCACGGCCAGTGCCATGGGCGACCCCGCTGCTTCCACCGTCACTTTCGTGGATTCACTCAAGTGCGTGATCCTGGACGTGGCCACGGTGCCCGTCAGGACGGACCACAGGAGCCGGATCCGGGCGAAGGACTCATCGGCAGTGATCATCCGCAGGTCCAGGACACCGTCGTCCATCACCGGACGTACCAGCGGTGCATGGTCGCGGGGGTAGTAGCGGCCCCGGCCTACGTAAAGGATCCATAGCTTGTGGCGGACGCCGTTCACAATCATGGTGGTCGGCGTGCCGGCCGCGAACGTCCGGAACATTGCCACCACCCCGGCCAGCGGTTTGCCGAGGGCCGGCCGGAGCTGTTCCCGCCGGCGCACCAGATTGGGGTAGAGGCCGATGCTCGCCGTGTTGAGCATGGTCCGTTCCAGCTTTTCGGGGGTTCCGGCGAGCCCCCGTTCCACCCGGACGTGCCCCACATCCGCCCGGGCAGCCGAACCGGCGGAAGCAGCCTCCACGGCCTCCTCCAGGGTGGAGGTTCCGGCGTCGCGGGCAAAGTGGTTGAGCGTCCCGCCGGGAAGCACCAGCAAGGGCAAGGAAAGTTCGACGGCGACCGCAGCGGCGGTGCCCACCGTTCCGTCACCGCCCCACACGCCGAGGGCCTTCACTCCGGGCAGGGCAGCCACCGCCCTGATCTCAGCGGCGACGTCCCCGTCCTCGTCAATCTCACGTATATGCGCCAATGGGAATACATCTTGTAAAGCCTTTATGGTTTCCGGTGCATATGAACCGCCCAGCGTGTTAACCGCGATGTTGAGGCCTTCGCCGCCGGGCAGCGCGGCCGCGTTGGCGGGGGTCCGGGCGGTTTCCGGGAAGGGCGGCCGGACGGGCCACCACTTGCGGGTGATCATGGCTGCTCCGGCTCCCAGTGCCGACCCGAACAGTACATCCGAAGGCCAGTGGGCGCCGGTGTGGACCCGGGAGTACGCAACGCCGGCGGCCAAGGGTGCCAGTGCTGCGCCAATGGCCGGCTGCACCAGCCCCACGCCCACGGCAAAAGCCGCCGCGGACGCCGAATGGCCTGATGGCATCGACGAGCTTGTGGGCTGCGGGTTGACGAACCGGAACACGGGAAGATGCTCCGGCAGCGGCCGGGCCCGGGGAAGGAGCGTTTTGAACACCACGTTGGTGACAGCCGATGCGACACCCTGGGCAATCAGCCCATGCAAGGCCGCACGGCGGGGCTTGCCGGGTATGAGGGCCAGCCCTCCGGCCACCCCAAACCAGAGCTTTCCATGATTTGCGGCCGCCGAGAGCCGGCGGAACAGGACATCGTGGTTTCCGCCAGGCAGGTTGGACACGGCTTTGAGTAATGTCCGGTCCAGTCCGGCCACCAGGCCCGGGCCTTTCCTCAGCATCCTTCGCATTTCCCCACCCTACCGCTGACGCTGCGGTTGCCGCGGTTGGCTGCGGTTGGTGGGTGTGGCCTGTACTACTCGTTGCGGAGCGGCGCACCGGGGAGGGGCTTGGCCGCTCCGGCCAGGAGGAGCGCCACCAGGATGGGCACCATGATCGCGAGCAGGGCAAGGTGGATGCCGGTGAGGTCACCGAGGTAGCCGAGGAGCGGCGGTCCCGCCAGGAAGGAGATGTAGCCCAGCGTGGAAACCACCGACACCCGGGCGGCAGCCTTCTTCGGATCGTCGGCTGCGGCGGACATGCCCATCGGGAAGGCCAGTGCCGCGCCGATTCCCCACAGTGCGGCACCGGCCGTGGCCAGCCACACGTTGCCCGCCAGCACAAAGAGGCCAAGGCCCGCGGCGGCCGCGGCCATGCTGGCGCGCAGCACGGCAACACGGCCGTACTTGTCGATCACGAACCCGCCGCAGAACCGCATGGCCGTCATGGCCAGGACGAAGACCGCGAACATCAGTGCGCCGGTGGATTCGCTGGTTCCGAGGCCGTCCACGGAGGCTTTGGCGATCCAGTCGTTTCCGGCACCTTCGGTCAGGGTGGCACCGAGGACCACAACGCCGATCAGCAGCGTGCGGCTGTCCCGCCAGGCGGATGCATCCTTCGGTGCGGCTGCTTCGCCGCTGGCGGGGACCTCGGCAGCATTGTGCGGCAGGAAGTAGCGGGGCGCCACCATGGTCAGGACTGCCACGACGGCGGCAATGACCAGCAGGTGGGCAGGCAGTCCCACTCCAAGACCGGAGAGGCCCGCGCCGATCAGGGCGCCTACGAAGGCGCCACCGCTGAAAGCCGCGTGGAACTGCGGCATGATGGTCCGCTTAAGCCGGTGTTCGACGTCGGCCCCTTCGATGTTCTGCGAAACGTCCCACAAGCCGATGCCAATGCCAAAGAAGAACAACGCCACTGCGGTCCCGGGCACCGATTCGGCCGTCAGCGAGAGGGCGATGCCCACGCCGGCCACCGCAGCCAGGAGTCCGCTGGCGCGGACCGTGTTGGCGGTTCCGATCCGGCCCACCACCCATCCTGCGGTTGGAAGCGCGATCAGTGAACCCACGGCGGTGCAAAGGAGCAGCGTACCCATTTGTCCGGAGGTGACGTGCAGGATTTCGGTGACGGCGGGGATGCGGGCGGCCCAGCTGGCAAACACGAGTCCGTTGATCCCGAAGATCAGGAACGTGGCGGCTGCCGCGGCGTTCAGCTTCTGTGTGGAGACGGCGATGGTCATACATTCACTACTTTCACTGAGAGTTTTCCAAGTTGCGTGAGTTCCTGCGGGCTGAATGACCTGTCCGTGACAATGATGTCCACGGCGTCCAGGGCGGCGACGAGCGCCACGGCGGCGGCGTTCCATTTCGAGCCTGCGCAGGCGGCAATGACCCGGGCGGCGGATTCCAGGCCGGCGCGCTTGACGGCGGCGTCGTCGAGGTCGTGCGCCAGCAGCCCGTCTTTGAGGTTGACCGCGCAGGGGGTCACCACGGCCGTGTCGAAGCGGAGGGAGCGGATGTTGGCCTCGGCCAGCGGGCCCCGGAAGCACAGCTCTCCCGGAATCAGGCTTCCGCCCGGAACCAGCAGGGCGGGGTGATGCCCGGCCTGGCCTTCCGCCGTCAAAGCGTTGAGGGCGGGCAGCGACATGGGCATGAGCGTCAGTTCGCGATGCCGCAGCCGGCGGGCTATTCCGGTTGCGGTGGTTCCGCTGTCCAGCCAGACGTGTTCGCGGTCCTGCAGCAGGTCGGCAACGCCGGCGGCAATCCGGGCCTTGGCATCCTTCCCTTCCAGCTCCCGCTGCCCGTACCCGGGGTTCTCGCCGCGGAGCACCAGGCTCTTGGCTCCGCCGTGCACCCGGCGGAGGACGCCATGGACTGCCAGCGTATCCAGGTCGCGGCGGATCGTCGCCCCGGATGCTCCGCACTCCGCGATCAACTCGTCGACGGTCACCTCTTCGCGGTTCCGCAGCAACTCACCGATCAACCGGTGCCGCTCTTCAGTCCTCATGTTCAAATGCTAACTGAGAATGATCATTTAATCAGAAGTGATGAGCGTATTACTGCCGCCGGAGCCCCAACGCTCTCTCACTTCCTGCCACAAAAACGCCATCGCTCTCTCACCGGTGAGAGAGCGATGGCGGAAAACGTGCAGGAAGTGAGAGAGCGTCCGGCTTTAGCGGGTGACTTCCTCCAGCAACTCCAGCACGTGCCGGTACTGGGCGCCCGTGGCCCGCGTCATGCCCAGTTCGCAGGTCCGGTTGCATGAGGCGTGGGCGGCAGCGCCCATGTCGGCCACTTCCAAGGCCTGTTTCGCGGTGGCAGACGCCGTCAGTTCGGGGTGCAGCATGCCCCGGTCCCCGGCGAACGCGCAGCAGCCCCAGTTCTCCGGGACCTCGACCCGTTCGGCCACGGCTCCGGCAATGGCACCCAAGGCATCATTGAGGCCCATCCGGGTGGACGAACAGGTGGGGTGCAGGGCCAGCGACTCCAGCTTTCCGTGGCCGGGCAGCCGGGGCAGGATCCGTTCCGCGGCGAAGTCGACGGCGTCCACCATCCGCAGGGCCCGCTGCCCTGCTGCGGGTATGTCCGACTCGACCGCCTGGCGCAGGCCCTCGGTGCAGGAGGACGCATCGCAGACGATCGGAAGCTCGCCGTCCCGGGTTGCCTCCCGGAGGGCAGCCAAGGTCTTCTCGCGCATGGTCTTCCGGCCGGCATCCATGCCCTTGGAGGACCAGGGTGTGCCGCAGCACAGTCCGTCAATACCCTCCGGTACGAGGAGCGTGAGCCCGGCCCGGCCGCACAGCTGCTCGAAGCTGTACTGGACACCGCGTCCTTCGGCGTCGGGCCCCGCGCCGGCGGGTCCGAACATGGTCCCCACGCAGGCCGGGAAGTAGACAGCGTCAACCTCGCCCGCCGGCGTCGGACGTTTCCGCACGGAACCGCCGCCCGGCAGTTCGGCGGAATACAGCGGCACGGTGTCTTTGCCGAGCACCGCCCGGGCGGCCTTGTTGGGCGGGGTGATGGCGGCGGCCGGAAGCCTGTCCACCACAGTCAGCGCCAGGGCCGCGCCGCGGGTGACGCCTTCCCAGTGCTTGGCGGCGGCGTTCCAGGCCCCGTTGGCGAGCGGACCGGCGTCGTCCTTCCGCAGTTTCTTCACGAGCGACCCCGTGTTGATGTCCACCGGGCAGGCGGTCTGGCACATCCCGTCCACGGCGCAAGTGTCCACGGACTCGTACTCGTAGTCCTTCTCCAGTGCCCTGACCAGCGCCGTGTCCCCGGCCAGCCGCGCGGATTCGATGGCGCGCAGCGTGACAATCCGCTGCCGCGGCGTAAGGGTGATGTCCTTGCTGGGGCAGACCGGTTCGCAGTAGCCGCAGGAGACGCACCGGTCCACTTCCTCGGCCACGGGCGGCGCCGTCTTGATGTGCCGCAGGTGTGCCAGCGGGTCCTCGTCCATCAGCACGCCGGGGTTGAGCATCCCGGCGGGGTCGAAGAGCTGCTTGATGCTGCGCATGACGTCGTAGAGCTCATCGCCGTACTGCCGGCGGACGTACGGGGCCATGACGCGCCCGGTCCCGTGCTCGGCTTTCAGGGATCCGCCCTCGGCGAGGACCAGGTCCACCATGTCTTCGGTGAAAGCGCTGTAGCGGTCCAGTTCAGCCGTTGTGGCGAAGCCGTCAGTCAGCATGAAGTGCACGTTGCCGTCCTTGGCGTGGCCGAAGATCACGCTGTTGCTGTAGCTGTACTTGTCGAAGAGCCGGATCAGTTCCCGGCAGGTCCGGCCCAGCACCGGGACGGGAACCACAATGTCTTCCAGCAGCGCGGTAGTGCCCTGGGGACGGGCCCCGGCCACCGAGGCGTAGAGGCCCTTGCGCAGCTGCCAGAGCCGTCCGCGTTCCCGGCCGTCGCCGGTGAACCGGGCAGGCGCGGCCAGCCCGAGGCCCTGCAGCACACCCTCGCCGTTGCCCTGGAGTTCCGCCAGGTCCCCGGCGCTGCCGGCGGAATACTCAACGAGCAGGGCGGCATGCTCCCGGACCGCCAGGTCCTGCACGACGGCGGGAGTCCCCTTGAGCGTCTGGCCCACCTTGAGTGACAGCGCATCCATCAGTTCGATAGTTGCGGCTCCCGTTTCGACGAGGGCGGGCAGCGCCGCGTTGGCGGCCTCGAGGTCCGGGAACACCAGCAGGCCCGCGGCGGCGTGCTGGAGCCGCGGGATGGTGCGGAAAACCGCCTCTGCCACGAAACCCAGGGTGCCTTCACTGCCGACGATCAGGTGGGCCATGATGTCCACCGGGGTCTGGAAGTCCAGCAGTGAGTTCAGCCCGTAGCCCATGGTGTTTTTCATGGCGAACTGCTGCCGGATCCTCTGCACGGAGTCCGCGTTGGTCCGGACCCGCCCGGCCAGCCTGGCCAGTCCCTCATAGAGGTCCGGTTCCAGGGCGCGGAGTTTCCGGTCCGCGTCCGGCGCTCCGGTGTCGATCACGGTGCCGGAGGGCAGGACCACGGTCAACGACTCCAGGGTGCGGTACGTGTTGTCCACGGTGCCGCAGTTCATGCCCGAGGAATTGTTGGCCACCACGCCGCCGATGGTGCACGCCGCCTCGCTGGCCGGATCCGGGCCGAACTTCCGTCCGTAGCGCGCCAGCCTCGCGTTGAGCGCCCGGACAGTGACGCCGGGCTGGACGCGGACCCGCGCGCCGTCGTCGAGCACTTCAATGTCCTTGAAGTTGCGGCGGACATCCACCAGCACGCCGTCGGTGACCGCCTGGCCGCTCAGGCTGGTGCCGCCGGAGCGGAGGGTCAGCGGCACGCCTTGGGCGGCGCTGGCGCGCAGCAGTCCGCCCACATCGGCAGCACTGCCCGCCGTGACCACGGCCTTCGGGATCAGCAGGAAATGCGAGGCGTCATGCGCGTTCGCGTGCAGGTCGATAGCCCGGGTCTTCACCTGGGCCGGATCCTTCACCGCCGCGCGGAGGCCGGCCATGTCCAGGGGAGCCATCAGGGGACCATCCAGCCCAGTACGGGGGTGGACTGCAGGAAGATCAGCACGGTGATGAGCGCCAGCAGCCCAATGCTCCAGCCGAGGAGCTTCCGGAAAAGGGTCCCCTCGGCGCCGTCCAGGCCCACCGCCGCCGAGGCCACGGCAAGGTTCTGCAGCGACAGCATCTTGCCCATCACGCCGGCGGAGGAGTTCGAGGCGGCCATCAGCACCGGAGACAGGCCGGTCTGCGCCGCTGCGGTGGCCTGCATCTGGCCGAACAGGGAGTTGGAGGACGTGTCGGAGCCGGTGAGGGCTACGCCGATCCATCCGATCAGCGGTGAGAGGATGGCGAAGAAGCCGCCTGCGGAGGCCAGCGCGAAGCCGAGGGTGGTGGTCTGGCCGGACAGGTTCATCACGAAGGACAGCCCCAGGACGGCGGTGACGGTGACGATCGTCCACCGCAGCTGCACGAGGGTGTCCCGGTAAATGCGCAGGCCCTGTGATGCAGTGACCTTGTACAGCATCATGGTGAGCAGTCCGGAGAACATCAGAAGCGTGCCGGTGGCCTTGAGGTGGTCGAGCTTGAATTTGGTGGCCGCAACCGGCTTGCCGGCCGAATCGGTGATGTCCAGGCCGGGCCACGCGAACGTCACGCTGCCCACCTGGCCGAGCCAGGTCTTGACGAACGGGATCTGGGCCACCGAGAACACCGCGATGATGATCAGGTACGGGGCGATCGCCATCCAGATCTGCCGGGGTTCGGGCCGGGAGTTGTCGGTCGGCACGGTGGTGCCTGAAGCTGCAGCCGTTGCCGGGTGTCCGGCGCCGGAACCGGCCGCCGGCCCGACGGCCGGACCGCTACGACGGGAACCGGCAACGGAACCGACGGCGGCGGTGGCGCGGGCAGCTTCCTGAGCGGTTTCCGGAGCGGTTTCCACGGCACCGCCCATTCCGACGGTTTCCTTCGGCTGCCAGACCTTCAGCATCAGCAGCACGGCGGCCACCGTCACCACTGCGGCAACAACATCGGTGAGTTCCACGGCGAAGAAGTTGGAGGTAACGAACTGGGCCGCGCCGAAAGCGACGCCGGCCACCAGGGCTACGGGCCAGGTCTGCTTCACCCCGCGCCGACCGTCGACGATGAACACCAGCAGCAGCGGCACGATGAGCGCAATGAACGGGGTCTGGCGACCGGCCATCGAGGAGAGGTCGTGCAGCGGCAGGCCGGTGACGCCGTTCAGGGCGATGATCGGGGCAGCCATGGCGCCAAACGCGACAGGAGCCGTGTTGGCCAGCAGCGACACCACGGCCGACTTCAACGGCTTCATGCCGGCGGCCATCAGCATGGCCGCGGAGATTGCCACGGGTGCGCCGAAGCCCGCCAGGGATTCCAGCAGGGCCCCGAAGCAGAACGCGATCAGGATGGAGAGGATCCGCAGGTCGTTTGAGATGGAGCGGATGGTCCGTCCCAGCACTTCGAACCAGGGGGTGGCCACCGTGAGCCGGTAGATCCACAGCGCGTTGACCAGGATCCACAGGATCGGGAACAGGCCGTAGAAGATGCCGGCTGCGGTGGCACTCAGGGCCTGGTTGACGGGCATCTGCCAGCCGACGATGGCCAGGACGAGGGAAAGCGCCAGGCTGGCCAGGGCCGCCTTCGGTGCCTTGACCTTGAAGACGCCCAGGAGGACGAAGAGCAGGACGAGGGGAAGCGCCGCGCAGAGGGCTGAAATCACTAGGGACCCGGCAATGGGGTCGAGGATCTGCTGAAACATGTGTCTCCAGATTGTGTTAGGCGTCACAACACCGTGGCGCCCTACGATTGTCTAACAAGTACACATGATGGTCAAGAGAGACTTGTTGACTTGTCTGGCAAGATTGATGGTGAATCAAGAAACTCTTGGCGGGAATGGAGCACCGGTGGCCGGCCGAATTGCAGCAGTCTCGATCGTTGATGCGATCGCCGCGGACTTGCGGAGCCGGATTTTTTCCGGTGATCTCGGTTCCGGCCAGACCCTCACGGAGACAGAAGTCGCCTCGTCCTATGAGGTGGCACGCCCAACGGCGAAGGCCTCGATCGAGAAGCTCGTCGCAGAGGGACTATTGGACCGCGGGACGCACAAGACCGCCCGGGTGGTGGACCTCGGACCGGACTCGGTGCGGGATATCTACCTGGCGCGCGCCTATTTGGAAAGCGAAGTGCTCCGCAGGCTCGCCCGCACCAGGGACGTGCCGGAAGGGGCCCTGCAGGCCAACCGCGACATCGCTGCGGTGCAGACGGGCGCTCCGCTCGACGTCGTCGAACCGGACATGCGGTTCCACACCAGCCTGATTGACGCCGTCGGCAATGAGCGGATCAGCAGGATGTACCGCTCGCTCGTGGGTGAGGTGCGGCTGTGCATGGTCCGCATCCAGTCCCTGCATCTCCTGGACACCGCGCTGATCCAGGCCGAACACCAGAAGATCCTCGAACTCATCGAGGCGGGCCAGGGGGACGCCGCCGCCGAGCTGCTCGACGAGCACCTTGGGCGGGCACGGGAACGGCTGGTGGCCGCCATGGGAGGAACTGCCGGGCCGGAAGCCGGAGTACGCTCCGAACTACTGCCGGAGTAAACGGCACACCCGCCAGGCCCGCACGCAGCGACGCCTTGGTTAGCGGGCGCGCGCCACGCGCTTCTCGTCCCAGACCGGCTCCGCGGATTCGTACACTTTGCCGTCGGAACCGAACACCAGGAAGCGGTCGAAGGTCCGGGCGAACCAGCGGTCGTGCGTGACGGCCAGGACGGTTCCCTCGAAGTGGTCAATGGCGCGTTCCAGGGCCTCGGCCGAGTGCAGGTCCAGGTTGTCGGTGGGCTCGTCGAGGAGCAGCAGGGTGGCGCCGGACAGCTGCAGCAGCAGGATCTGGAACCGCGCCTGCTGGCCGCCGGACAGGGACTCGTACTTCTGCTCCGACTGGGAGGCCAGGCCGTACCCGTCCAGGGCGCCGGCTGCTGCCTCGCGGCCCAGCCCGGAGCGGTGCTCGTCGCCGCGGTGCAGGATCTCCAGGAGCGTCTTGCCCAGCAGATCGGGGCGGACGTGGGTCTGGGCAAAGAAGCCGGGACGGATGCGGGCGCCGAGTTTCACGGTGCCTTCGTGCGGCACTTCGGCGATGTCGACGTCGGACACCGGCAGGTGCTCCCGCTCGGGATCGGTTCCCCCGGTGGCGAGCAGGCGGAGGAAGTGGCTCTTGCCGGAACCGTTGGAACCAAGCACGCCCACGCGGTCCCCGAACCAGACCTCGGTGGAGAACGGCTTCATCAGCCCCGTGAGCTCCAGCTTCTCCGCGACGATCGCACGCTTGGCCGTGCGGCCGCCCTTGAGCCGCATCTGCACGTTCTGCTCGATCGGGAGCGCCTCGGGCGGGCCGGCTTCGAGGAACTTTGCCAGCCGGGTCTGCGCGGCGTGGTACCGGTTGGCCATGTCTGAGCGGAACGCCGCTTTGTTCTTGTACATGTTGACGAGTTCCTTGAGCTTCACGTGCTCCTCGTCCCAGCGTTTGCGCAGCTCTTCGAAGCGGGCATTGCGGTCCGCGCGCGCCTCCACGTAGGAGCCGAAGCCGCCGCCGTGGATCCAGGCTCCGGCCCCGTTGATGCCCGGCTCGAGGGTCACGATGCGGCCGGCGGCGTTGTTCAGCAACTCCCGGTCGTGGCTGATGAAGAACACGGTCTTCTTGGACTCGTTGAGCTTGGCCTCGAGCCAGCGCTTGCCCGGGACATCGAGGTAGTTATCCGGCTCATCGAGGAGCAGCAGCTCGTCGGGGCCGGCGAAGAGTGCCTCCAGCACCAGCCGCTTTTGCTCGCCGCCGGAAAGGCTCGACGCCGGGCGATGCTGCGCGCGGTCGAACGGCAGTCCCAGCGCGGCCATGCAGACCTCGTCCCAGACGGTCTCGACGTCGTAGCCGCCGGCGTCCCCCCAGTCCACGATTGCCTGGGCGTACTGCATCTGGGTGGGCTCGTCGTCGTGCTCCATCATGGCCATCTCGGCGTCGTCCACGGCGCGGGCAGCGGCCGCCAGGGCGGGCGGCGCCGCGGAGACGAGGAGGTCGCGGACCGTGGATTCATCCCGGACCTGGCCCACAAACTGGCGCATGATGCCCATGTTCCCGGACCGGCCGATCACTCCTTCATCCGGCACAAGGTCGCCGGAAATGATGCGGAAAAGCGTGGTTTTGCCCGTTCCGTTGGGTCCGATCAGCGCCGTCTTGGTGCCGTCCGGGACCTTGAAGGTCACCCCGTTCAGCAGCTGCGTGCCGTCGGAGAGGAAGTAATCAATATTGGAAACGTCAATATGAGCCACGCTTTCAATCTTCCCACGCCGCGTGGAACCGCTATACGGGGCGGCAGCCTCCGTTCGCATCCTGGAAGGTGTCCAGGCGGTGGATGAAGGCGGCCATGGCCTCGCGGGAGATCGGCTCCAGCGGCCGGTATGTTCCGTCGCTCCAGCCCCTGGAGATTCCTGCCTGGCTTGTCCAGGCGATTTCACCATAGAAGGCTGCCAACACGGGTACGTCCTTGAACGGCGAAGCGAGGGGCTCGGTGTAACCCAGTGTGGCCGGCAGCCTGCAGTATTCACCGCTGTACCTGAAGATGAAGGCGGCCATGGCCTCACGGCTCATCGAGGCTCCCGGACGGAACGTGCCGTCCTCCCAGCCGTTGGCCAGCCCTTCCGCCTCGAGCCAGGCGATCTGCTTGTAGAACAGGCTGCCGGTGGGCACATCGGCGAACGGCGACTTCGCCGGCGGAGTGTAGGCAGGGCTGCCAGCAAGCCGGTACATGAAGGCCGCCATGGCCTCGCGGCTGATCGCCTGGTAGGGCCGGTACGTGCCGTCGCCCCAGCCGGTGCTCAGCCCGCTGTCGTACATCCAGATGATGTCCGGGCGGAAGCCTGATCCGCTGATGTCCGTGAAGGGATCCGGGGCCATGATGGTGACACCCGCCGCGTCCCCGGACACGTAATCAATCCGGACCCTGGTGCCGGTGTGGGTCACGAACGTGCTGCCTGCCTGCCAGGCATGGTTCGTCGCGTAATAGCCGTCGAAGGGGATGGTAGACGGCATCAGCAGCAATGAGGAGACGGCTGTGGCTCCGCCGCGCTGGACGATCTTGACGCCCTTGTTGCCGTTCACGGCCAGCCGGGCGTCGTAGCCCACGGGCAGCCGAAGCTCAACGAAATAAACTTCCCCGCTTTTGGGGTCGGTGAATTTCAGGGCCCGATTGGCTTCGGTGCCGGCCCAGGCCTTGAGGGTGTAGCTCTTGCTGCCGGCGGCAATGCCCGTGTTGCGGATTTCGTCGCCTCGGCCGAACCCGCCGGCTTCCCAGTGGCTGGAGCTGATGGTGGGCAGCTCAAACCACCGTGAGGCCCCCATGAGGTCCATCGTGTCGCCGTACTCGCGCACACTGCAGGAGCTGTCCGTGTAGTTGCCGTTGAGGTCCGATCCGACGTCCGACGTGCCGCTCAGGCACTGCAGGCTGTCGGCGTGCATGAGGCCCAGGACGTGTCCAAACTCGTGGGCCACAACGTTGTTGGTGAAGTTGCTCGGCAAGGGCATCAGGATCCGCCCGCCCTGGTTCCCGGCGCTCCAGCCTGCTCCCAGTGCACCCCACGACAGTTCAGTCACGGGCACGAACACAACGAGCGCTTTGTATGACGCATTGACCCAGCCCAGCTCGCGGGTCACGGTGTCCATGATCTCGTAGTACGTCTGGGTGGACTTTGCCGCGGAGGGAACGCCGGTCCGGGTGGAAGCAACGGACATGGAAAGCCGGTTGTTCGACATGGTCTTCCAGAAGTTGCTGGATGCAGTGATCCCGGCTTTTGCGGCATTCAAGTCGATGGCTGCCGTCTGTTCCGCCGTTTTGTCGGCGAGCTTGACGGTCACCAGCGTCACCTGGATGTCACCGGCCCGGGTCAGGCTGCTGGCAGCACCCTGCGGAGTTTCCGCCTCCCGGATGGCCCTGAGGGCCTCGGGTTCGAAGGTGTGATCGGAATGCGGCGTTCCCTCGGCAGTGGACGATACCGGGGGTACGGCAGGGTCCGACGGGGCGGCCTGCGCCGGCAGGGTCACCAGGTTGATCGAGGCCATCGAAAGGAGCAGGGCCGATAGGACGGCGGCCGTCCGGTGAATGAGCTGCATCGGGCGTCAGTGCTTCTTTCCGTGTTCAAAAATCAAGTGCGATAGGCCGCCGCGGGGCGAGCCCTCCCAGAATAGGGTCCGTTTGCTTGCTTTCCGGGCGCACTCGCCAAAAACTGACGGAATCCTGCGCTGAACCTGCGCTAGTGCCGGTTAACCGGCGGCGACCAGGAAGTCTTTGAGCAGCGGACCGGATGTTGTGGCTCCCAGGCCACCCTCTTCGACGAAGACGGCTACGGCGAGGTCGCCGTGCACGGCCACAATCCAGGCGTGCGTCTTGGGCGGGTTTTCATTGCCGAATTCGGCGGTGCCGGTCTTGGCCCCCACCGGTTCCCCCGGCACTGAGGCCAGGAAGCCGGCGTGTCCGGAGGTGACCACAGCGCGCATCATGTCGGCCAAGGCCGCAGCTTCTGCCGCAGTGACCGGTTTCTCCGCAGCTTTCGCGGGAGCAGGCGCGGTGGAGGACAACGACGGCGATGTTCCGGCCGCCGTCGGGTTTCCGGACGCCTCAGGGGTTGCGCTGCCGGCCCCTGCTTCCGGGTTCAGCACGAGGGAAGGGGACACGGGGGAGCCCTTGGCGACGGACCCGGCCATCACGGCGGCAGCCAACGGCGAGAGCAGCACCTTGCCCTGCCCGATCATGGAAGCGGCATGCTCGGTTCCCTCAGCTTCACCAGGGACCGAGCCAAGGAAGGCATCCGCCCCCAGCCCGGGCGCCTCGACGGCAACACCGAGGGAGGTGGCCGCGGATTCGAGCTGGGCTTGGCTGACGGAATCGCGGGCCGCGATGAAGGCGGTGTTGCAGGAGTGCGCAAATGCATCCCGCAGCGTGACGGATCCCAAGGAGTCCTCCGGATAGCCCTCGGCGTTCTTGAACGTCCGGCCGTCCACCGTGAGCGTGGGTGTGCATTCAACCTTGGAGTCCGGCGTCATGCCGTTGCGGATCATGGCCAGCGAATCCACCATTTTGAACGTTGAGCCCGGAGCGTACTGTCCCAGCATGGCGGTGTTGTAGCCGTTGCTGCCCGGTCCCGACGCCGCGGCCAGGACGGCGCCGCTGGAGGGGCGCAGGGCCACGATGGCGGACGCCGGGCCAACATCTGCCAGGACGTCTTCGGCGAGCTGCTGCAGGCGCGGATCCAGCGTGGTTTTCACCGGCGTTCCCGGTTTCATCTCAACCTGGAACAGGATCCGGCGGCCTTGGTTGGGCAAGGCCTGCTTTTCCTCGGCGGTGAGCCCTGCCTTTTCGGCGAAGACCTGGATACCGTCGGTGCCGCGGAGTTGGGCGTCATATTGCTGCTGAAGCCCGCCGGTGCCGGTGGTGTCCCCGGCTTTGAGGGCACCGCCGGATTTTTCGATTTGTTCGGCATTCGCCTCGGCAGCGGTGCCCAGGAGGGCGCGGGCAAACGTGCGGGTTGGCGCCAGCGGCAGGAGGCCGGCGATGGACCTGGCGCCGGGGATCCGGGCGATCTGCTCGTCCGTGATGGTCCGGCCGTCCTGCCGGAGGGTGATGGCTGTGACGAACGCCTCCGGGCCTGCCGCCTGGACCTGCTGCGTGTAGGCGGCTGGATCCACACCCACCAGTTGGGCGAGCTTGGTGGCGGATGCGGCGGGGTCGGCGGGACCCAGTTTGGGCTTGTCGATGCCGACGTTCACCACCGGCCGGTAGGTGACGAGTTTTGCGTCGCCGGCGCCCAGGATATCTGCCCGCTGCGGAGACTCTGTGGCGGCACCGACAACTTCGCCGTCCGCCAGTTCAGGGACCAGCAGGGCCGGCTTCCACACGGTCAGCCATTTGTCACCGGACTTCCTCAGCTCGGCGGAGGCCGTGTACTTCCATTCTCCGGAGCCGATCTTCCAGCTGTAATTCAGCGGGACCGTGGCGGTGTCCTTCTCCAGCGTCAATTCTCCGGCTTCAACGGCCGGTTTGGCGGGATCGAGCGCCTGGAAAACTTCTTTCAGCTGTTCGTTGGCTGCTGCGGCGTCGGCACCTTCAAAGGCGACGGAACCGACGTCCAGCGCCGCCACCGCGGAAGCGAGCTGCTTCGCGGCGTCCTGCGCACCGGCACGGCCGTCGTCGCAGGCCACCAGCGATCCGCCCATGATAAGTCCGACGAGAGCAAGCGAAAGTTTCTGAAAGTTCCCCATCGCGCCATTATGCCCGCAAGCCCGGACAAAGTTCTTGTCACATGGAGCGGGCTGAGAGACCCCCGGCAGGCGGCAAGCAGGCGGCCAGCCGGCGCGGGACGGGACGCCGGCTCACACGGGCCGGATGATCCGGCGCTGTGTCGCCACGGAAATCGCCGCGGTGCGGTTGTCCACGCCGAGTTTCCCGTAGATGTGCACCAGGTGGGTTTTTACGGTGGCCTCGGAAATGAAGAGTTGCCGGGCGATGGCGCGGTTCGGCAGTCCGGTGGCCAGGAGCTGCAGCAATTGGATTTCCCGTGCGGACAGTGCCGGTTCGGGATTGCGGATCCTGCCCATCAGCCGGGCGGCCACCTCGGGAGCCAGCGCGGTCCCGCCCGCCGCGGCGGAGAGGACTGCCTGGCGGATGTGCTCGGGCGGCGCATCCTTGAGCATGTAGCCGCTGGCGCCGGCTTCGACGGCGGCCAGGATGTCGGCGTCGGAATCGTAGGTGGTGAGGATCAGCACCGGCGGGGCGGGAATGCCCGCTTCGCCGGCCTTGATATTCTGTGTGGCCGTGACGCCGTCCATGCCTGCTCCCATTTGCAGGTCCATCAGGACCACGTCCACGGGCTCGCCGAGCGTGCGAAGCCTGGCGAGCTGGGCAAGCGCAGCGGCACCGTCGCCGGCTTCGGCCGCCACGGTGATGCCCTCGAAGTCGCTCAGCATGGCGCGGAGACCGGCGCGGACCACGGGATGGTCGTCCACCAGGAGGATGCGGATTCCGCTCATGCCGGCTCCCCGTTTGCCGGCTTCCCCGCGGCCGCCGCACTGTCCACCAGCGGGAGCCGGATGGCCACCACTGTTCCCTCACCCGGCGCGGATTCGATGTCCAACGTTCCCGCCAGGGCAGTCACGCGTTCCCGGAGGGACCGGAGGCCGTACCCGGAACCGTCCGTCCGCTGCGGGCTGTCCCCGGGTCCCTCCGGCTCCGGCCGGAAGCCCACGCCGTCGTCGTAAATGTCCATGGCCACTTCGGTTCCCATGAAAGACAGGGTCACGACGGCGGTGCTTGCCTTCGCGTGAACCCACACGTTGGCGAGGCTCGCCTGGGCAGCACGCAGGAGCGTGGTGGAGTACGGATTGGACAGCTCAACGGGGGTGCCTTCGAGGTCGAAACGGCACCTAAAGCCGGCCCCGCGTGCCGCCGCTTCGGCCTCGGTCTTTTCACAGAGCCGGCGGAGGCTGCCCGCCAGGGACATCTGCTCTAGTGCCGGGGACTGCAGGCCGCGGACAAAGTTGCGCGCCTCTGCGAGGTTGGCGGACGCAGTCTCCTGCACCGTCCGGAGCCGTTCGCGCGCCGTTGCCGTGTCGCCGTCGTCGAGTGCCTTCTCAGCCGAGCGGCCCATCAGCACGATGCTGGAGAAGCCCTGGGCCAGGGTGTCGTGAATTTCGCGGGCCAGCCGTGCCCGCTCGGTCAGCGTGCCGGCGTCGTGCTGGCTGCGGGCCAGTTCCCCGCGTGTCCGGCGCAATTCCTCGGCCGCCAGCCGCTGGTTCTCCGCCTCAAGGTAGAGCGCCCGGTATGCGAGGCCGGTGATCACGGCGAAGGCTGCACCGAAGACCGGCCCCAGCACCATCGGCAGCTCCAGCGCCGGCCCGGCAGTGCCCCGGTTGTGGAACCAGAGCGCCACCACAACCAGTACGGTGGACGCCGCGATGACCGGCAGGGCCACGCGCCTCGGCAGCACGTGCAGCTGCAGGAAGAAAAGCGGAAAGGCCAGCCAGACGAAGTCCGCGCTGGACCAGATCAGCACCAGCCACAGGACCGAGACCGCGCCAAGCCACCACACCGCATAAGGGCGCGGATCGAAGCGGTTCGTCTCCGTGGAGTGGCGCTTCTCCAACACGGTGCCGATGACGTAGACGGTGGCGAGCAGCAGGGCGAGGGTCAGGCTGAGCCAGCCGGTCAGCCCCGGGCCGGACATCAGGACGCGCACCATGGCCACCAGGAGCAGGACGGCGAAACCCACGTGAAGGCTGACCCTCAGCAGCCGCAGGATGATCGCGGACCCGCTGGATTCACCCGGTGTCAAGACTTGCCTCGCATCAATCCAGCGTATCCTCCAGGGCCCGGGTTTCCCGGCGAAACCGGGCCCCTCGGCCCGAGATCAACCTTTTGGTTGACCCGCGGCTCCACCAGGTGCCTTCGGCTGACCAACCGGCCTGCCGATGTGCAGTGCCGCACGCGGCGGAAGAGTGGAACCAGCACGCCACACCGCCACGAAAGGAAACCCGTGTTTCTCGCCATTCGCGATCTTCGCTTTGCCAAAGGACGCTTTGCCCTGATGGCAGCCGTTATCGCCCTGATCACCTTGTTGCTCGTGATGCTCTCGGGCCTGACCGCCGGTTTGGGAAACCAGTCCACGTCGGCAATCGCCGCGCTGCGGGCCGACCAGATCGTGTTCGGAGCCCCCGCCGGTACTCCGGCCAAGGCATCGTTCACCGAGTCGGAAGTCAGCCGGGACCAGCTGGCCGCCTGGTCCGGACGGGACGGTGTTTCGGGGGTGGCTGCGCTCGGCATCAGCCAGGCCCGCGCCCAGGCCGTTGGCCCCGCCGGAGCCCCGGGCGGCACCGCGAACGTGGCCGTCTTTGGAACCGGCAACGGACTGTCCGGGGACCCGGAGGACGGAACTGTTGTAGTGGGCGAGACCCTCGCTGCGGACCTGCACCTCAGCCGCGGCAGCCTACTGGCAGTAGGCGGGCTGGAACTTGCCGTTGCGGACATCGTCCCGGACGAGTGGTATTCACATACCGGCGTCATCCGGACGTCGCTGAATGACTGGCGGCAAGTGGCCCGCGCAGGCAAGGGGTCCCTCGGCACGGTTCTGGCCGTGACGTTCGACGCCGGCGCCCGGGTGGACGTGGACGCCGCCAATGCGGCGGCCGGGACAGTCAGCGCCACCCGTGAAGGTTCGTTCCAGGCGCTGGGTTCGTTCAAAAGCGAAAACGGTTCGCTGGTGCTGATGCAAGCGTTCCTGTACGGCATCTCGGCCCTGGTGATCGTGGCGTTCCTGACGGTATGGACTGTTCAGCGGACCCGGGACATCGCCGTCGTCAAGGCAATGGGCGGGTCACCGGGATATGTGCTCCGCGATGCGATGGCCCAGGCCGGCATGGTGCTGGCAGCCGGGACGGTCACCGGCGGCGGAGCAGGACTGCTCGGCGGGATTTTTGCGGCACAGGCTGCCCCGTTCCTGGTCACTCCGGCCACCACGCTTGTGCCCATCGCCGGAATCCTTTTCCTGGGCCTCGGCGGATCCGTGGTGGCGGTCCGCGGCGTTACCCGGGTTGACCCGCTCCTCGCCCTCGGCGGCAACTGATTTCTCCTGCCACAGATATATTCCCCGAAAGGAATACTCATTGGACACCCCGCTCAACCTCGTCAACGTCACCCTCGAGTACCCGGACGGAGAGGACACCCTCAAGGCACTGGACCGGGTCAGTCTCGCTGTTGGCGCAGGGGACTTCCTCGCCCTCGTGGGGCCTTCAGGGTCCGGCAAATCATCCCTGCTGGCAGTCTCCGCTGCGCTCATCCGGCCCACGTCCGGCGCTGTGACCATCGACGGCGAGGTGGTCACGGGCCTGCGGGACGCTAATCTGACGGCGCTGCGCCGGGAGAAGATCGGCATCATCTTCCAGCAACCCAACCTCCTGCCGTCCCTGACCTCGGCCGAGCAGCTCGTACTGGCGGACCACCTGCGCGGGAAGCCCCTGATAGCTGCCCGCAGGCGCGCGGCCGAGCTGCTGGACGTGGTCGGACTCGGTACAGTCCGGGACAAACGCCCTCACCAGTTGTCGGGCGGCCAGCGGCAACGCGTCAACATCGCACGGGCCCTGATGGGCCGGCCCAGGGTGCTGCTGGTGGACGAACCGACGGCGGCGCTGGACCACGAGCGGAGCGCCGGCATTGTCCGGTTGCTGCGCGAGGTCACGGACGAATTCAATGTGGCCACGGTGATGGTCACGCACGACACTGACTTCGTGTCACTGACGGATGCGGTGGCCACCATGCGGGACGGGCGGATCCGTTCCCTTCAGCCCTCCGGCAGTGTCACGTCACGGGCTTCGTCGTAGGCATCCCGGGCGTTCAGGATGCTGGGAACATTGGACTCGGCCCATTCCCGGAGGACGGTGAGGGGGCCCAGCAGCGACAACCCCAAATCGGTCAGCTGGTAATCGACCCGTGGAGGGACCTGGGCGTAGACCTTTCGGGTGATCAGCCCGTCACGTTCCAGCGTCCTCAGGGTCTGGGTCAGGACCTTCGGCGTGATCACGTGGACTTGCTTGCGCAGTTCGGAGAAGCGAACGGGACCGTCGGCCAGCACCTGGACCACCAGCGACGCCCATTTGTCGCCGACTCGCTGGAACACAACCCGGGACGGGCACCGCGGATCCATGATGTCCGCATCGGGCGTGGCCACGGGCGTGATGGTATCCATTCGGCACCTCGTTTCTTCTGAGCCTCTAGGTATCCTAGAGATACTGTGAATTCCTACGGTACCCAATACGAGGAGCGGCATGAAAATCGCAGTGTACGGTGCCACCGGGATGGTGGGCGGCCAGATCGTCAAAGAATCGTTGCGGCGGGGCCACAACGTCACGGCCATTTCGCGGACAGGCGCGGCGGTACCCGGCACCACGGCGTGCCGGGCGGAACTGGCAGACGTGCGCACGTTTGCCAGCGTTGCCAGGGATCACGACGCCGTCGTACTGGCCACGGTGCCCAGCCGCACGGGCGGGGATCATGGCGAATGGCTGGCTGCGATGAAGGCAGCCTTCGGCAGTGCCGGCACGACGCGGCTGCTGGTGGTGGGCGGAGCGGGGTCGCTCGAAATCAACGGTGTGCGCCTGTGCGACTCCCCCGACTTCCCAGAGCCCTACCGCTCCGAAGCCCGCAGCATGGCTGCCGCGTACGATGAGATCCGCTCAGCTCCTGAGGCCCTCAACTGGACCATGCTGGCGCCCGCCCCTGTCATGCAGCCGGGCACGCGAAGCGGCAAGTACGTGACAGCGGACAATTCGCCTGCGGGACGGTCCATCACCACCCAGGACTTCGCCGTGGCCATGCTGGACGAACTGGAGGCACCGTCCCACCGCCGCGCCCGTTTCACGGTGGCAAACCCTGAATTAAACATGGACGCGGTCGCCACGGCGCAACCCGTGTCCTGATTGCCTGCCTCCCGGACCCCGCAGCCCTAGAGCCCACAGCCCTAGAGACGGAGCGGGGGGACCCCCAGTCCGAATATGTCCTTAAGGGCATATCTTGCCGCATGAAAGCCTGGCATTCCCGTAACACCGGGCCCGGGGGGTGTGGACGAGGAGCACAGGTACACGCCTGCCAGGGGCGTCCGCCAGGGCACGGGACTGATCACCGGACGCTGGATCAATCCGCGGAGATCCATGAGCCCGGCCGCAAAGTCCCCGCCCACGTAGTTCTGGTTGTATTCCGCCAGCCCGGCCGCCGTCGTCACATGGACCTGGACCACGAGGTCACGGAAGCCCGGCGCAAAACGTTCCAACTGGGCCGTCACCTCCTCCGCCATATCCACCGTTGACCCTGACGGAACATGGCAATAAGTCCACAGGATGTGCCGTCCGTCCGGAGCTCGGGAATCGTCAAACCGTGACGGCTGGGACACCAGGACGTAAGGCCGTTCCGGATGCTTCCCGGAAGCCACCTGGTTTTCAGCCTCGGCCATCTCTGCGCGTGTGCCGCCCACATGGACAGTTCCGGCGTCGGCCAGCCCGGCCGCCTCCCACGGGACAGGTCCGGACAGGATGAAATCCACCTTGCAGGCGGCATTTCCGAAGCGGAACGACTCCAGCGACCGGCGGTATCCGGCCGGCAATTTGTCCCCGGCGAGCCTCACCAGCGCGGGCGGGGCGATGTCCAGGAGTGTCGCCCTGGCCGACGGCAGCTCCGCCAGGGATTCGATCCGCCGGCCGGTTTCCACTGTCCCGCCATGGGCTTCGATGTCCCGCACCATGGCGCGGGCAATGGACGCGGACCCGCCCACGGGGATCGGCCAGCCCTGCGCATGTGCCAGCGTCCCGAGCATCAGGCCCGCCCCTGCGGGTGCCAGCGACGGCAGCCGCCCCACCGAGTGGGCTGCGACGCCGGTCAGCAGGGCGGGCACCAGCTCGTCGCTGAACCTGGCGTTCCACGCCGCAGAGCCCTGCTCCAGTGTCCGGAGGCCGAAAAGCACGGCGGCAAGGGGGTCGCGCGGGATCCGCAGGAGCTGGTTTAGCGTGAAGTCGGCAATGCCGTCCGCCCGGCGCACGAGGGGTGCCATCAGCCGCTTGTAAGCGGGCCCGTCCGGTCCGAGCCCGGCGGCAGTGCGGTCCAGGGAACGGTAGGCCAGTGCAGCCCGGCCGCCGTCCAGGGGCGATCCGAAGGAAAGCTCCGGAGTGACAAGGTCAATCCGTCGGGACAGTTCAAAGGCTTGGAAGAACGGTGAGGCGAGGGCCATCGGCTGGACGGCCGAGCAAATGTCGTGCAGGTGGCCGGGCTGCATGAGTTCCGAGGTCCGGAGACCGCCCCCGGGGGTTTCCGCGGCTTCGAATACGTGCACCTTGAGGCCTGCCCTGGCCATGGTCACGGCAGCGGCAAGTCCGTTCGGACCGGAACCTACGACGGAGACGTCAGGCATTGCCGGCCCGCCGCCAGGGGAGTACCGATGCCGCGGGGTCTGCCGGATTTAGGCGCAGCCAGTCGCGCGCGCCGTTGAACGGGCCTCCCTGCGGATCGTCCAGCGAATGGCGGCGGACCACATCGTAGCCGGGCTCCCGGATATCCCAGGCCACACGGACCATCAGGTAGGCCGTGGCAATCATGTGCAGACCCACCGCCAGTACGTAATAAGGCATGTCGATATTGTGCTGCGTCGGGCCTCCGCTGGTCACCTGTCCCAGGTACATCCACACGGCCGCCCAGTGCAGCCCTTCTATGCCCTGCCAGATGAGGAAGTCACGCCAGCGCGGACGGGCCAGGGCCAGCAGCGGGATCAGCCAGATGACGAACTGGGGCGAGTACACCTTGTTGGTCAGGATAAACGCCGCAACGATCAGGAACGCCAGTTGCGCGAGGCGGGGCCTACGGGGGGCCGTGAGGGCCAGGACGGCGATCAGAACGCAGCTGATGAGGAACAGGTTGAGGGCCAGGGTGTTGATGGCTTCGGGCCCCAGGGGCAGCCACTGCAGGCGTCCGGCCACGAGGTTGTACGCAAACCAGGGTGAGCTGTAACCGGCAGGGCGGTCTTCAGTGAACTGGTAGAAATACTTCCAGCCGGAGGGGTTCATGGCAGCGATGGGGACGTTGACGGCCAGCCAGGCAGCGGCGGCGGCCCCTGCGGTGACCAGCAGCGGACGGATCTTTCCTGTCCTCAGGGCAAGCAGGAGGATGGCACCAAAGACCAGCAGGGGATACAGCTTGGTGGCCGTTCCCAGGCCTATGAAGACGCCGGCCAGCACCAGCCGTTCGCGGGAAAAGAAATACATGCCGACGGCGAGCAGGCCCACCGCCCACATGTCCCAGTTGATCACTCCGGCGAGGATGATTCCGGGGGCCACGGCCACCATCGCCGCGTCCCAGGGCCGGCGCCCGCTCATGCGCGCCGTGGCAAGGACCGTGACAATCCACACAGCGGCGATGAGGGTGGCGTTGACGTCGAAGTAGCCAAGAATGCGGGCGTCAGTGGCGCCCTGTCCGGGGACCAGCATGGCTGTCAGTCCCGCGATAATGCCCATCAGGACCGGATATTCGAACAAACTGCCTTCACTGAAGAAGGGAAAGGTGCCCTCGCCGAGTCCCCGGTTGCGGAAAAGCTCCGGGAAGTCGGAGTAGCAGGTGGAGTAGAACTGGCCCGGCGACTCCCAGCCGTTTACCCGGCAGTAGTTCTTGACCATGATGCTTGCCAGGGCTGCCAGCACGGTGAGGATAATGAGGACGCGTTCAACGGTGAAGAATCCCGGCGAGATGATGCCCGGTGCGGCCCGTTGTCCCATCGGCCCGCCGATCAGCTCGGTGAAGTTCCTGAGCAGGAGATCGCTACGGCTCGGGATGACCAGACGCGTTCTCTTTCGGTGCGCCGGCGGCATTGTCTCCTGCATCCCCCGAGCTTACCGTCGCAGCTGCGCTCCCACAGTCCCGCATACAGCCGCTCCGGCAAACAAAAAGCCCACGCGTCGCCGCGTGGGCTTTTTGAGCATGGATACGGGTCGTTGCCATCGGGTCCTCCTGGATATTTCCGTTCCAGGCTGCAGCGCGGGAGGTTCAGAAACAAGGCCCCGGCCTCAGCGGATGACGCCGCCCATCTGGTGCAGTACGACGTAGACGTCTTCGCGGTTCTGGTCCAGGAGCTGGCCGTTGAACAGCGTCTTGTCTTTCAGAGCTGGCCGCCAGCCAAAGCGCAGGACGCTTCGGAGCAGTTTCAGCATGGTTACCTCCTCCCGTGATGTTGCTCGGCGGCGCCGGCCATGATCGGCCTGCGGGGCGGCAATAGCGGTGATGCTCACGTTGGATCCTTTGATGGTTGATTGCACCCGGAATTGGGCATGACAATTAGGGCCAATTAATTCATTGAATTAATGGAGGAAATTAGGGCATAAGAATGCCCGGTGGATATGCCCCGGACATAAAGACCAAAGCAATTGATGGATTCCGCCAACCGAAGGGTGGCCCCTGGATGCAGCTGCGCCGCAGTCCCCAGCAAGAAGCTGGTTCCGAACTATGGGGTGTTGCGCAAGCTCATGGGCCCGCATGGACGGCTGACTGCCGGGCAGCTTCCCTGCTCGGGAGGCCGGTCAACAGGATTCCGGCCGGGAGGCCGGAATCCGCAGGTCAGGAGGCAGTCAGTCCGTGAAGTGGGCGCGAGGCAGCAGCAAAGGCCGGGAAGGCGGTGATGGTCATCTTCCATCCGCTAGTCAAAGTAATCATTTTCCCAACCTCCTTTTCTGCTATGCCGCGGCCCAGTTGACTCACTGGACGGCGGGCGCCGGTGACCCTGGCAAAACGCACTGGAGTCAGAAATAAAATTACACTATCCTCAGGGTTTTTGACTACTGAATTGAGAAGATTCCCCGAAGTTATTTATAAATCGTCTTTATAGTCCCCAGCGGACTATGGCGGGAGTCTTCTTGTCCCATCCGAGGGTGCAGACTTTCGCGGTCCCCAGGATGAAATGCCGTCCTTCGTGCGGATCCAATCCCAACCAGCGCGCAGTCAGGATCCTGGAGAAGTGTCCGTGGGCCACAATGAGCACGTTGTCCAGCCCGGATTCCAGCACACGCGCCACGATCTTGTCCGCCCGGGCAGCCACTTCCTCCAGGGCTTCACCGTTGGGCACGCCGTGGGTCCAGATCAAGTACTCCGGGTTGTCCTTCCGGATCAGGTCGGAGCTGATTCCTTCGTAATCGCCGTAGTTCCATTCCACCGCGAGGGGTTCCTGTTCGGCGTCCGGGAATCCCGCCAATTCCGCCGTGCGGCGTGCCCGCCGCAGCGGCGAGGTCAGCACCAGGTCGAAGTCGACGGCGTCAAGCACCTTGCGTGCCTCCACGGACTGCTGCTCGCCCTCTACTGTCAAGGGCAGGTCGGTGAGCCCGGTGTACTGGCCGCTCTTGGACCATTCGGTTTCGCCGTGGCGCAGGATCCAGAGCTGGGGGCGGGCAGTGCTGTTGAGTGAAACCACTTATGACTCCTCGGTAGTGGAAAGTTCGACGCCGGCGGCCGGCTGGTGTTCGGCGGCCTCGGGTTGAGCCGCCCACCATTCGCGCAGCCTGGCCTCTGCCGCCGCAGGATCGAGCGGGCCGTGCTCCATACGCTGTTCAAGCAGGAACTTGTAGGCCTTGCCCACCACGGGCCCCGGCTTCAGCCCCAGCAGGGCCATGATCCGGCCGCCGTCCAGGTCCGGGCGGACCGCTTCCAGCGATTCCTGCTCACGCAGTGCCGCGATGCGCGCCTCAAGGTCGTCATAGGCAAAGGACAGCCTGTCCGCCTTGCGCTGGTTGCGGGTGGTCACATCCGACCGGGTCAGCCGGTGCAGGCGCTCCAGGAGCGGCCCTGCGTCCGTAACATACCGGCGGACGGCGGAGTCGCTCCAGCCGGCCTCCCCGTAACCGTAGAAGCGCATGTGGAGCTCGACGAGCCGTGCCACTGCCTTGATGGTGTCGTTGTCGAAGCGGAGGGCCTTCATCCGTTTCTTGGTCAGTTTGGACCCCACCATGTCGTGGTGGCGGAAGCTCACCGCGCCGCCCGGTTCAAAGCGGCGCGTAGCCGGCTTGCCGACGTCGTGCATGAGGGCCGCAAACCGCAGCACAAAATCGGGGCCGGGTACGGCGCCGTCGGAATCCGTCTCCAGGGAAGCGGCCTGCTCCAGCACCTGGAGGGAGTGCTGGTAGACGTCCTTGTGCCGGTGGTGTTCGTCCGCCTCCAGGCGCAGGGCGGAGACTTCGGGGAGGACGAATTCGGCCAGGCCGGTGTCCACGAGGAGGTCGATGCCCACGCGCGGGTGGGCTCCGCAGATAAGTTTCACCAGTTCCTCGCGGACACGCTCCGCGGAAATGATGCTGATCCGTTCCGCCATCTGCGACATCGCCTGCTTGACGTCCCCGCGGACCGCCACACCGAGCTGGGAGGCAAAGCGGGCCGCCCGCATCATGCGCAGGGGGTCATCGGAAAAGGACGTCTCCGGCGCGCCGGGAGTTGCCAGCACGGAGGCGTGGAGGTCCCGGACACCGCCGAAGGGGTCTATCAGCTCCATTGACGGCAGCCGCAGCGCCATGGCATTGATGGTGAAGTCCCGGCGATGCAGGTCATCGGTCAGCGAGGACCCAAACGCCACCATGGGTTTCCGCGACTCAGGATCGTACGCCTCGGCGCGGTACGTGGTGATTTCAATCTGGAAACCGGACTTCCGCATTCCGATGGTGCCGAATGCCTTGCCGATCTCCCAGAAGTTGTCCGCCCACTTCCGGATCAGCGCCAGTGTCTGGTCCGGCGTGGCGTCCGTCGTGAAGTCGAGATCAGGGGAGCGCCGGCCCAGGAACAGGTCACGCACAGGCCCGCCCACCAGCGACAGTTCATGCCCGGCGTCGACGAAGCGCTGCCCGAGCTCCAGGACCACCGGGTCCACCTGGAAATCGACGGTGTGCGGGTCGGACTTTTGATGTGCGTGCGCCATAGTTACTTAAGCTTGTCAGAAAACCACGCCAACAAGCACCAATCGGAGCCGCCTAACCGCGCCGTTACGCCGCGGGTTCGGGAATCCGCGTCATACGCAGTCCACTTTCTTGTCATGTTCCGGTCATCACCAACGGGCAAGAGTCGTTAGAGTGGACTTCATGGCCCATCCCGTACCGAGTGCTCCTGGCAGGAGGACAAACCCACCGTTGCCGTCGGCAATCGGTGCCCATGTCGCGCCCGCCCAGCACCCCGGGCCGGCCTCGCTGCCCACCGTCGAGGAAATCTCCGCCGGCGGCGTTGTCGTTGACACGTCCGACGGCGAACTGAGGGTCGCGATCATCGCCCGCCTTAACCGCGGCGGACGCCTCGAATGGTGCCTGCCGAAGGGCCACCCGGAGGGCAAGGAAAAGAACGAGGAAGCGGCAGTCCGCGAGATCGCCGAGGAAACCGGCATCAGCGGCGACATCCTGGCCCCGCTGGGGAGCATCGACTACTGGTTCACCGTCAGCGGCCACCGCGTCCACAAGACCGTCCACCACTACCTGCTCCGGGCCACGGGCGGCGAGCTGACCATCGAAAACGATCCCGACCAGGAAGCTGTGGACGTCGCCTGGGTGCCCATCCAGGAACTCGCCCGCAAGCTGTCTTTCCCTAATGAGCGCCGTATCGCCGACCTCGCCAGGGAAGTCCTGCCGGAACACCTCTGAGGTCCCGTGACTGATTCCATGAAGCGCCGCCCACGTGCCTAACTGCGCACCCTTGAGACGATGAAGGCCATGTCAGCAGCCAATCCAGCTTCCCCCGAGTCCGGCTCCTCCGATTCCCAGGCCGAATCCCGGACCGCCCAGCACGGAGAGGCCCGTTCCAGCGCCATCATGGCCGCCGGAACCCTGGTCTCGCGCTTCCTGGGCTTCGGCAAGACCTGGATGCTGGGTTTTGCCCTTGGCCTTGGCTCCACGGTCAATGACACCTTCATCAACGCAAACAACCTGCCGAACCTGATTTTCCTGCTGGTGGCCGGCGGCGTGTTCAACGCCGTCCTGGTACCCCAAATCATCAAGGCCAGCAAGGCGCCGGACAGGGGAGCGGACTACATCAGCCGGCTCCTCACCCTGGCTGTCCTGGTCCTTCTGAGCCTGACCCTGCTGGTCACCCTGTTGGCTCCCTGGATCATTGAGCTGACCACCCAGGGGTACTCGGCCGAACAGAAATCACTCGCGGTGTCCTTCGCGTTCTGGTGCCTGCCGCAGATCTTCTTCTACGGCCTGTACGCCCTCCTGACGCAGGTGCTGAACGCCAACGGGGCATTCGGCCCGGCAATGTGGGCACCCATTCTGAACAACATCGTGGCCATTGCCGGCCTGGGCATGTTCATCTGGATCCTCGGACCCAACTTGACTAATCCCCACACGCTGGACAACTGGGGACCCACCCAGACCTTTCTCATAGCCGGATTTTCCACCATCGGCGTGGTGGCCCAGACAGCCATCCTGCTGGTCCCGGTGTTCCGGCTCCGTCTGGGACTCCGGCCCAGGTTCGGCTGGCGCGGGGTTGGCCTGGGGCAGGCCGCGAAGCTGAGCGTCTGGACGCTCCTCACTGCCGCCGTCGGGCAGCTCGCCTTCCTGTACGTCATGCGCATTGCCACGATTCCGGGTACCGAGCGGCTCCGCCTCGAGCGCGCGGGGGACCTCACTGCCGCGGCCACCCTGCCCGGCAACGCAGTGCTGGAGGTGGCCAGCCAGCTGTACCTGCTGCCGCACTCCATCATCGCCCTCTCGCTTGCCACCGTGCTGTTCAACCGCATGACCCGGGCTTCCCAGGACGGAGACCGGGCGGGGCTCCGGGACGCGCTGTCCCACGGGCTTCGCACCATGGCGGTGGCCACGGTCTTCGGGGCGCTGGCACTGTTTGCGCTGGCCGGTCCGCTGGGCATGTTCTTCTCCGGCGGCAAGGTTCAGGACGGCGTAATGCTCGCCCAGACCCTGACCATCCTGGCCCTGAGCACACCGTTCATGAGCGCCAACTTCATGATGTCCAGGGTCTTCTACGCCAATGAGGACGCCCGTACGCCGTTCTACATCCAACTGGTTCTGGCAATCGTCAATGTGGTGGCGGCCTTTGCCATCCAGTTCCTGCCGTATGACCGGATCATCTTCGCCATCGCCATCCTCTACACGGGCGGCAACATCCTTTCCGTGGTTGTGAGCTCGTTCTTCCTCCGCCGCCTCCTGGGGCACCTGGACGGCCCCCGGATCGCCAATTCGTACATCCGGATGGGATATGCAGCGCTAGGTTCCGCACTGGCCGGCGCCGGCGCGCTGTGGCTGATGGGGAGCTACAGTGCCGACGGCTTCGCCTGGAGCGGCAGGATCGAGGCCCTGGTCACCATCGTCGTCGTCGGGCCGGTGATGCTGGTGGCATACCTCTTCCTGCTGAAACTATTCCGCGTCACGGAGCTGCGTGACCTGCTGCAGCCGCTGCTCGGCCGCCTGGGCCGGGGGGTCGCCCCCGCCGCCGCACCGGCGGAACCTGCCCCGGGCACCCCGGCCGGCACCCCCTCCGCCCGGCAACGGACGACGCCGGAACGCGCCACTGTCTCGGTGGACACCGGCCTGATCCCGCGAATTTCCGGGGAATTCGACGCCGCGTCATTCCGTGCGGGACCACAGGTTGAGGAACCGGGGGCGCACCCCGATGTGCAGCAGAGCAGTTCCGCGGGCGAATACCTACCGGCCGAAGAAGTGCCCAACACCGCAAGGGGCGGCATCTTGCGGGAGGAAATCCCGCTACCGGGCCGGCGCACCTTCCAGGGAACCGCCGGGCGCAACCCGCACTTCAGCAAGCGGTCGGAAAGTCGGCGAAAGAAGAAAAGGTGACACCGCCGCGGTCCACCGAGCCTGTCTCACACGGCCGTAACGCACCATCGGCTAGGATCAGAAGCTAACTAGGGTAGTAGTTACAGACCAGAAATTAACCGGCTAACCGGCGTATCCGCTTTCGCATGATTGAGGCGCGGTTCCCCGGACAGTCTAGGAGGAACCCGTGTCCCACCCGATCGATGTTGGATCAGTGCTCGGCGGCCGCTACAAGGTCACCGCCACCGTATTGACCTCACACGACCATGATCTGGTGCTGGATGGCGTTGACCAGGTCCTCAACCGGCCGGTAAGCATCCTCGTTGCGGGTCCGGACAATGCGGAGCAGGTCGCCCAGAGCGCCCGCGAGGTTGCCACTGGGGAGCGGCCCGGAAATGTGCAGATCCTGGACCTTGGCGTCAGCGATTCCACCACCTACCTGATCACCAACCACACGTCTGCTGCCGACCTCCTGGACCTGGTGGTCGCGTCCAACCCGCCCTACGTTGAGCCCTTTTTTACGGACACCCTCGGCAGTGAAATCTTCGGCCAGGCACGGTCCCGCGAACCGGAAACGTATGACGGCCAGTACGACGAAGAAGCGGTCGAGGCCGGCTACATCAACTACGGCAACAACCAGCCGACCGCCCAGGACCGCAAGCAGTCATCCCCGCCGGTGGTCCCCCCGGTAGTTCCGCCACGTGCCGCGCCGGTGCGGCCGGCATCGGCCCCCTCTGTTGGTTCCTCCGGCCCCGATGCCGGCGGTGCGCGTACCGGTGGTGGGCGCGGAACAGGTGCCGGAGTCGCCGGTGCAGCGGGTGCAGCGGCGCTTGCCGCCGGAGCGGCGGCTGCGGCCAAGGAGTCCAAGGATCCTTCCACGGCGCCCCAGGCCACCGCGCCGCAGCGCCCTGTTCCCACCGGAGGCCGTAACACCGAAGCCATCAATACACAGGCTCCGGCTGCGGATTCTCCCAAGGTGTCCCTCTGGGAAAACAGCGACTACGACTACCCGGAGGAGGAGGCACCATCCACCGGGCCGGCCAGGACGGCCCGGGAGCGCATGGCAGCCACCTTCCCGGCATTCGCCGGCGGCGGCGGCCGCGACGAATCGGACGAATACTACGACGACGAAGAGCCTCCTAAGCGCGAGCCCCAGTCAATGCGGTGGCTGGTGGGTGGCCTGCTGGCCGCTGTCCTCGTGGTGGGCCTGATCTTTGCCGTCTCCAACCTGGGAAGCCTGTTCAAGAGCGAACCCCAGGGCAACCCCGCGCCGGGAACCCCCAGCAGCACCTCCCAGCCGCAGACCTCCGGGGCCCCGACTGCCAGCGAGTCATCAGCACCGGTGGCAGGTCCGCCGGCTGTCGAGGGCGTCTCCCGCCTGGGCAACTTTGATTTTGCCGCCACCTATGACGGCGACCTTTCAAAGACGTTCGACGGTAACGGGGCAAGCTACTGGTCTGACATGGAGTTCGCCACGGACAACTGGGGCGGTCTTGCTCCTGATGTTTCCCTGGTCGTGAAGCTGAAGAGCCCCTCGAAGGTCTCTTCCATTACTCTCAGCCAGCTGGGCGGCAGCGGCGGCAACATCAGCGTCCTGACGAATGACAGGCCTTCACTGGAAGGTGCCAAGCAGGTGGGAACCAACAGCTTCACCTCACCGGACCTGACCATGCCGCTATCTGAGCCGGTCACGGCACAGTACGTGATCGTGTCCATCAAGAACCTCCCCAAACTGGCTGCACCCAAGACCCGCTTCGGCTACGGTCTCCGCCTCGCCGAAATCAAGGTTCAGTAGCTTCCCTGCAACCTGGCAGGAACGGGCCCGAAGCACCCTGGATGCCCGGTAACACGGTGTCTCCCGGCCTGGCAAGACGGTACCCTGAGTGGTGGCGTCTTGTTGGTCTGCCTCCATGCCCGGAATATTCAGGATCAACAATGGGTTGTGCCATGTGGCCGGCCAGCAACAGCAGGCGCATCGACAAAGGAAGAGGTTCACCGTTCAGTGAGCACCGCAGAAAACACCGCGTCCCAGGTACGTGATGTCATCATCGTCGGCTCCGGCCCTGCAGGCTACACAGCTGCAGTTTATACGGCGCGAGCCAACCTGAAGCCGCTGCTCCTTGCCGGTTCCGTCACTGCCGGCGGGGAACTGATGAACACCACCGACGTGGAAAACTACCCTGGGTTCCCTGAAGGCATCATGGGTCCTGACCTCATGGAGAACTTCGAAAAACAGGCTGCGCGCTTCGGCACGGAGATCCAGTTCGAGGATGTCACTGCTCTGGATCTCGACGGCGACATCAAAACAGTCACCATCGCCACGGGGGAGACCTTCCAGGCCCGCGCCATTATCCTGTCCACCGGATCGGCCTATCGCGAACTCGGCCTTCCGAATGAGAAGCGACTGTCGGGCCACGGCGTTAGCTGGTGTGCAACCTGCGATGGTTTCTTTTTCAAGGACCAGGACATTGCCGTTATCGGCGGTGGAGACTCCGCCATGGAAGAGGCACTGTTCCTCACTAAGTTCGCCAAGTCCGTCACGGTAGTGCACCGCCGGGACTCGCTCAGGGCATCCAAGATCATGGGCGACCGTGCGCAGGCACACGAGAAGATCAAGTTCGTGTGGAACACGGGTGTCGAGGACGTCCTCGGCGGGGACAAGGTCACCGGCCTCAAGTTGAAGAACCTCGTGGACGGCACCGAGTCCGAACTGGCGGTGACCGGAGTCTTCGTCGCCATCGGAAACGATCCCCGCACCGAACTCATCAAGGACGCGCTGGAGCTCACGCCGGAAGGCACCATCGCCGTTGACGGCCGCAGTTCCAAGACAAGCGTCAAGGGTGTATTCGCCGCCGGCGACGTTGTTGACCCCACGTACCGCCAGGCCATCACCGCCTCAGGCTCGGGCTGCGTGGCAGCTATCGACGTCGAGCACTACCTCGCAGACATCCACGCCTAAACAGCGCACCATTGATCCGAAGGGAAACAACAAGGTAATGAGCAACGCAAAAGACGTAACAGACGCAAGTTTCAGCACGGATGTACTCTCGGCCGACAAGCCGGTCATTGTGGACTTCTGGGCTGAGTGGTGCGGTCCCTGCCGCAAGCTGGGCCCCATCCTGGACGAAATCTCCGTCGAGTACAGCGAGAAGGTCAATGTAGTCAAGGTAAACGTTGACGACAACCCGGCGATCGCTGCCGAATACGGCATCACCTCCATTCCCGCCGTCTACCTGTTCCAGGGCGGCGAGGTAAAGAACACCGTCATCGGCGCCAAGCCGAAGCAGTTCTTCGAGAAGGAATTCGCTGACGTCCTGTCCTAGTAGCCGGACAGCTTCGGGCGGATCACGCGCTGCCCGGGATTCCGGATAGCCATTAGCGGTGGCCGGCACTCATAACGAGTGCGGGTCACCGCTTTCGCATTTAAGACGCGGCACCACGGGCAGGGTACCGGGCAACTCTAGGCACCTACTTTCCAAGCGGGGCAGCCGAATCCTTGGCGGTGAAGCTGATATCAAACTCATATGGGCTGCTTGATTGATATATATTCGCTCCAAGCTGTTTACGCCGTAGGCACTACTTGGGCCTGAGTAGGGGTAGGCGGACCTGCCTCACACTCCGGCCAGCTAGGAGTGGGACAACTGAAGAGCGGGCAAGAGGCCGGCCAACGATGGCCCGAATCCAGGGAGTCGCGGATATTGAGTCTGACCGTGGGCTCGCAGGTGGAGCGGCGAGAGGGACTAGTACTGGCTGGCGATCGAGGACTGTTCGGAGGGTTGCAGGGGCGCAGACGTCCGGCAGGGATTCAGCGCAGTGATTAGAGTGGACGTGGTGCTGTTTCACGTGAAACATTGGAAGTTGGATTCCCCCTTTCTTGCCGTCTCTTTTCGGTGGAATGGCATTTGCTGCCATCGCTGGATTCAATGCCCCTAAGGAATGCCCTGGAGGTCCGGGGGCAAGCGCTCCGAACGTGGGCGGATCATCGATCTCTTGGATCGAACCAAATGCGGGACCGCCAAGCAGTCTCAGGCTCGGACTTTCAGTGTTTCACGTGAAACATTATGGAGAGGGCCAGGGTGCCCGGTCCGAGCCCGCTGCTCACCGTCCATTACGCAGCCAAGCACCCTCCACCACGCAGTCGACTGCCCTCGAGGTCCGAATGAACCGTCATGTCTCGGGGGATCCCGCAGCCACAGCTGCTAAAACCGGCCCGTTCCATGCAGTAAGGGCTCTGAGTGCTATTCAGGTAGGGGTTGCACCGCAGCCAAACAGGCAAGACCGCCGTTGGAACGTGCCGCGAATACTATTCGGCCAGACCTCAAATCCGGCAGATCAGCCCAATGGCGCCTGCCGTCCGAAGTGGCAAGTCGAGGGCTATCCCATGGCCGAAGCGATCCGCCCCGCTTTTCACCCCGACCTTCGACCTGGTTTTTCCGAACATACGCGCTCCCTAGGCGCAGATTCCAGACACTTAATGAGCGGGCGGCAGATTAGACCCAAAATCGATGTTCGGTCGGCGTCAGGAGCCACTCGCGACTGATTGTTTGCAGGGAAACTCGAAGTACACGGTTCGGCCGGAGAAGGCACGCACATAAACCGTCCAAGATCACCAACATAGAATCCACGCAACCTTCGTCTGCTAGGTCCCGGATAGAGCCTGCGGCGGCTGATCAACAGTTCCGAACGTTGAGGCGACTACTGGCATCCTTTTGGCCGAGCACGCCAGAGGTCAACTGCGTTTCACGTGAAACATAGTCGTTCCTTGCACCGCTCATCGACCCGCTGCCGGTGAGCTCAAAGTAGACGGTGCGACAGCGACGTCCCAACACGCATGACACATACGACAAGGATGCATTTGGCCCCACTCGAGCCTTCAGGCTTGCATGGCGCCGCTACCTTCGCGGACGGGTGTCCAGCGCCAAGAGAGGCGGCATGCGATCGCGTGGCTGGAGCAGCCTGGCCAGGGCTGATCCAACGGCAGGAACGTGCTACCCGCAATCCGCCCGCCGAAATACCGTCTTGATCACTCCACCCAAACACCGTGGGACTTCCGCTTCCGCCGCTTCCTGCATCGTTACCAGCGGCATACGCCCGAAGGGGAATGGACGCCACACGCGCTGAAGCAACCGTTTCGCCACAACCTAAAGCTTAGCGAACCGACCCTCCGGCGCAACGACCCGAGGAGCCCCGTTCCGCCATGTCCAGGGGGCAGTCATGTTTCACGTGAAACAGTCCATGCTTCACCGTATTCCCGAGACCAGTAGACCAGACGGTCAACCCGGAACGAATGATCGGAAAGGTTCCACCACGGAACTGTCCTACCCCGAAAGCGAGCAGCCTGGCAAGGGAAGGACGCTGCAAGGCAGTGGCCTATCCGTGCCCACCCAAGCCCCGCTTGGCTACCTGGTAGCCGACCCTTAGTTACCCCTGTTGCGTCCTCCGACGCGGATACCCATTGTCGCCAAGAGACGACCTGCCCGCGGGACCAGGAACATATGTCTAACAGCTCCAAGGAAGAGGCCTCCAATGCCCATTATGTATGCAATATCGCTGGCGGAGGATCGTTCGTTTCGTGACCGATGTACAAAGAAGCGGCCGGCAGCCAAACTCCGCGGCAAGCCCGCCGCAACCCAGTTGGTACGGTCTCCCACATCAGCTGCCGCCGCCTGTTGCGGGCGCGGCGTTTCGGCTGCGGTTCCCGAAGGGGCATTCCCCAGTCGGGGTAGACGTCGGACCGCCGATGTCGATGTCACAACCAACGTCGCTCCTCTCTAACCTCCACGTCGACGACCGCCATGGGCGGGCATGGGGACAACGTAAGGTGCCCCTTCAGCACGGCGGCAACGCCGGCGGTCCGAGCCAGTACGTTGATGGCCCGGGACCCATTACTTCCATAGCGACTGCACGCCCCTGAGCCTGCCCCGCAGCCCTGCAAGGGGGAACCTGGATCGGACCAACCACGACCGGACGACCAGTGATGCACTGTAGATGCGCCCGGATCTGTCCTGGCGGTCACGGCCTCTTTGTGCCTTGGGCACCGGCGTCACTGCGGCCGGCCCGGGTAAGACCACAGTGCCACAGCCTGAGACTGCCACGGTACGACTGGATGCCGCCCCGGCCTCCGGAGGTGTACTTGCGGTGGCACAGGCTCAGATAGTTCGAACATTGGACATTCGCATCCCCTCGCGCGGCCCGACCCTTTGACGGGATTGGTACCCGAGCCGTGACTCATCTGAGTGGGAGTCCGGAGGATGCCACGGCCGGGAGATTGCGAACGGTCGGACACTCCATGAGGAACCACCGGGCCTGGTACGGCATAGGTAGCCATGCCCCTTGGAAGGCACAGTACGGCGGCTGTCGGGGCCGCCGGGCCTGCTTGGATGACTCGCCATACGTTGAAGGGATGGGCAAGACCATCATCCTTTTGGTCCGACGCAATGGCGCAGCGCACAGGCTGAACCAGTAGCGGTGCGGCTCGGCGACAGGCTCGCCAACTCTCGGCCGCCCCTCTACCGCGCGTACAGCCGGATTGCCTTCCGTGCCCGGCCCAACCATCCATGTGGCTCTCGCTTCACGGTTTGGGACATGCTCGCCAATGTCTGCGAGGCACAGGGACACCGTAGTTCCGAAGCCCCGTCACGAACCCGGGGTGTTCTAGTCTCCCTGACCGAGTTGGGAAATCAGTTATCCCCACCGCGCCGCCGATTCTCCACAGAGGTTATCCACAGTGTTGTCCACAAGCGCCCTTGTTGTCGACGAATCGTGACTTTGCACATAGGTTGGGGCCGGGCCCTTGCCCATCCTGCCGTGGCGTGTGTCACGTTCGATGCGAGATGGGAAGCGTCAGGGCGGGGCCACTATGACGCTGCTTAAACGGTCAACAATTGATGCTTTTTTGGCTGAATTCCGCGGAATTTGGCTCACTGGAGAGGTCCGCATCCGGGACCAGCAATGTTTCACGTGAAACCATACAGCCGAGGTGTGTGGCAGTCCGCTTCCACCCCCAATTCCAACCGGCATGCGCGCGTCAAGATGTACCTGAAGTCCAACTGTCAGCTTTGGCTTATCCCCATAGTTATCCACAGGTGCCTACGATGTTATGCACCTTCTTATCCACCGCCCTGACGTCCGACAAAGGCAGTCGACGCTGGCGGACGCTGGCCCCTAGGCCAGCGTGCGAGACTAAACTTGCGTCGGCATCGCTCCCTGGAAACTGCCAAAGCTCAACGTTGAATTATGCGAGTTCGGACAAGCCAGGAACCACTGCGTACGACCGGGGGAGGCCGTGGGCAGACGGTGGACCGAAAGCCGGGCTCCATCCCCACACGGAGCTGTCCCGACAGAAGCACGTATTCCCATTCAAGGTATCCGCAGGGAGGAGCCTGGATGCCGGCGGAATATTGACCATGGGGTACGGAGAAATGGCCACTCAATCGTCGATAGAATCAATCAGCGAAGCGCGTTCTTGTGCTTACGCCATCGGTCAAATGCCGGAGCGTACCCATGATCGGCATCCTCTTGAGTGGTGAGTTGCTAGGACGCTCCAACGAATGGCCGCTGCCACCTCAACCCCCTCCGTCCATCACCAGGCATGGCCTCCTGTTCACGCTCTAACCGGTTCAATGACCAACCCGAATGGTGCTCCGGTTTGCCCGATGGTCCTCAAGAATCCGATGGTTGCTGCGACCCCGGCATGCGACAAGATGAGCTTTGGGCGATGCCCGGGGGAGTCCTAGGACTTGAGCCCTGTGACCGGAAGGCCCCACCGTCGCTCCAAAGATCCGCCACGATCTCAGGTCGACCACCACGACAGCCCTGTGTCAGCCGATGATCCTTTGCGCGGCTTCCAGGGGCTTCTCTCCGGCAATGGATCCCGATCCGGCCTCCGCACCGATTCCGTCCATGCAGAACGGCCACCGCCATCCTTCCCTCACTCGCCACGCAACTACATCACTCGTTCTGGGGGAGCGTGCGCTAACCAGGACGCTTCCTCGTGCACCGATTATGGACGGGAGATTGTGAGCTAATCTGAGTCGCAGATCAGGCGACAGCCGGGGGAGGAGTCGGCGGGCGAGAACGGATATGGGCGAGTGGCTAGTGGTGACGATGGGACCAAGACCTGAACCACCCCGCCCGGCAGGCACCAACTCTGGGCGGCACCAAGCAACTGCCATCGGAGCCCGGCACCTAGCACCGGCGCCTGGCAGCTCAAATATATATGACGACATCGTGCCAGACTGACCGGTCCGGTTTCACGTGAAACATCCTTGGTGCCCGGCCGTGCCACCGGTCGACTAAACAGAGTCTGGCCTGTGCAGTGACAGTCGGATCACCGCGGACCGGTCGGCAGGCCGGCTACACACTGCAGGGTGAAGGCCGAAGATGTCGCCACACCTTCCTGATGGCTGCGAGAGGCTGGAACGAAGCGGGCGAAGCGTATCCGTCATGGGGGAACACCGTCGAAAACGTTCGGCGGCATCAACAACAGAGAGACGGTGCGCACCGAAACCGCCGAACGCCGGCGAGTAACTGAACGAGCGGGGCAGGGGCCATCACCTCGACCACAATCTTCCCGGCGAGTAGCGCGGCAGAACACGCGGTCCTATCCCCAAATCCTTGCTTCTGAGCTCCTGGTTTCACGTGAAACAGGGTCACCGTGCCACGGCCTGGGCCGCACCGGTGGCTGGGCGAGGACCAGACGCTCAACACCTGAGTGCAGCAACTCGGGCGCATACCTGAAGTCACGACGCACATCGGCGCCAGCACCGCAGATCACCTGCCACCACGTACGGCAAATTGCGCTCGATTAGAAAGTTCCTGGAACCTCAGCCGACCTGCCACACATAAACATCGCCCTCCTAAAGCGTCGTAGGCTTGCGGAGCACCATCGCCGCATGCTTGGCCTACGGAATCGGGCTCATCACGCGTGTGCCTTCGCATACTCAAGCCCTATACATCTGAACGAGCGGAACATCAGGGCACAGCTGCGTAGCCGCTACAACAAACACTCCGGGACATCGACTCGATTGTCACCACGTCACCGATTGGGTGTACGGAAACCCAATATCGCGTGCCCGGCAGCGACAATATACCGCCAGATCCTCCCACCGGTCTACGGGCCACGGCTACGTTGCGGTAGAATACCCGATTTGGCAGTCCGAGCGGCAGCGACAGCGGGCCGCCACATCAGCCGCGGACGCCGCCATAAGGCCTAGGGCTCCCAACCTTTGCCAGGTCAGGCTCGTGCCCGCTGCGCGGCCCCAGGGATCTCCTGGGCGGCCTGAGGCGGCAGCACCTCGGCCGCGGGCCGTGAACGGGACAACACCGAGAGCAGCGCGCCACCAGGGCGGCAGAGGTCGTGCCTTCGCCTTATACTGCTTGGATTTGCCCGACTGCCGCCTTCTGGCGACGGAGCGCCGCAACATGGAAACGGCAGTTTCCGGATAGATGCACCGCACCTCGAAGGATTTCACCAACGGGCATTCCGGGTCAGACGCAAATGAAAGGGGCCTGTTTCACGTGAAACAGGCCCCGCACTTTGCTGGAAATCTAGTTTTCGGATCCCGGCGTCAGAACTTCCATAATCCGGTTCAAGTCCTCCACGCTGGCAAACTCAATACTGACACGGCCCTTCCTGGCACCAAGGGATATTTTCACGTTGGTATCGAGACGATCCGACAGGGACGATGCGAGATAGTCCAGCCGTTCATGGCGGGCACCGGGCCGGGGGACGTTGTTCTTAGCAGGCGTTGCCGGGCTCTGGTAAAGAGTCACCGCTTCCTCCGTTGCCCGAACCGACATTCCCTCAGCGACGATCTTCTGGGCCAGGCGTTCCATTGCCGCCGCATCCGGAAGGGCAAGCAGGGCACGTGCGTGTCCCGCGGACAAAACACTCGCAGCTACCCGGCGCTGCACCAACGGCGGCAGCTTGAGCAGGCGCAGCGTGTTCGACACCTGGGGCCGAGAGCGGCCGATGCGGTCGGCGAGTTGTTCATGCGTCGTACCGAAGTCCTCGAGCAGCTGCTGGTATGCGGCCGCTTCTTCAAGGGGGTTCAGCTGGCTGCGGTGCAGGTTTTCGAGTAAAGCATCCCGAAGCAGGTCATCGTCAGTGGTATCCCTGACAATTGCAGGGATAGTTTCCAGCCCCGCGGCCTGCACTGCACGCCAACGACGCTCACCCATGACGAGTTCAAAGGGTTCGCCACCCTTTTCGGTTGAAGTACGGACAACAATTGGCTGGAGAACGCCTATTTCGCGGACGGAGTGGATGAGCTCCGCCATGTCGTCTTCATCGAAGACGGAACGCGGCTGTTTGCGGTTCGGATGGATATCGCCAACCGGAATCTCCGCGAACCTGACTCCGGGGACTTCCACCAGTTCCGGTCCGGCGTCGGTGACTGTAGCAGCTGCTGTCGAGGTGTCAGGGTTCCCCTCAGACTTTTCGGTAGCCGTCTTCCTGGCGGGGGCTGACTTGGCCGCGGTTTTCCGAACCGGCGCCTTCGCTTCAGGAGAGGGCGCCACGCTGGGGGACTTCCTGGGAGCCGGGGGTCCCGATGTGGTTGAGTCGTCCTCGACGGGAATGACCGGGACTGTTGTAGCCGTCTTCCGGGCCTCCGGAAAAAACAGGTCCACTGGACGCGACGGTGCTGCGCCGTTGCCGGATGCGTTAGCCGGAGCGGAACTTGGAATGAGTGCGCCAAGACCGCGACCGAGGCCGCGTCGCTTATCGCTCATGGATAAATCCCTCCAATGGAAGAGCCCGGCAGATCCGGCTCTGGCTAGTGCAATTGTTGAAAATTCTAACGTTCAGCGATTTCCGCTGCGGCTTCCAGATAGGAGAGTGCACCGCTGGAGGACGGATCGTAGGTCATCACAGTCTGCTGGTAACTCGGCGCCTCGGAAATCCTGACCGACCGCGGCACCACAGCGCCGAGAACCTGTTCCGGGAAGTGCTGACGGACCTCGGCAGCTACCTGCGCGGCGAGGTTCGTACGGCCGTCGTACATGGTGAGGAGGATGGTGGACACAACCAGCTCGGCGTTGAGGTGCTTCTGGATCATTTCGATGTTCTTCAGCAGCTGGCTGAGTCCTTCCAGGGCGTAGTACTCGCACTGGATGGGAATCAGCACCTCGCTGGCGGCACAGAAGGCGTTGACTGTCAGAAGGCCCAGGCTTGGCGGGCAGTCAATGAAGATGTAGTCGAGGCGGGCCTCGCCGGCCTTCTGGCGTTCCTTGGCGTAAACGTCAATCGCGCGGCGGAGCCGCTGTTCCCTGGCGACCAACGAAACGAGTTCAATTTCCGCGCCGGCCAGGTGAATGGTGGCGGGTGCACAGATCAGGTTCGCGATGTCGGGGCACTGGGCCACGACGTCCTTGAGCGGTACGTCGTTGATCAAAACATCGTAGATGCTGTCCACGTCCGCGTGGTGTTCAATGCCAAGGGCGGTAGAGGCGTTGCCCTGGGGGTCAATGTCAATAACCAGAACGTTCAGCCCGGCAGCAGCGAGTGCGGCCGCAATGTTGACTGTGGTGGTTGTCTTACCGACCCCGCCCTTTTGGTTCGATACCGTGAAGATGCGGGTCTTCTCCGGCTTCGGGAGCTGCCGGCCGATCAACCGCTCGCGCCGTTTATTTTCGTGGGCCAATTCACGGGCGATGGGGCTCGAGTCATCAATGGAGTCCATGATGTTACCGCTGACCGATCCTGCAGTTTCACGTGAAACTGCGGTGGACTTGGAACGACTTGCAACCGAATTCAGATGATTCCACGAGTCAGTCGGCGCAATCGAGGGCGCGACCATAGCCCGTGCGGACCCCAGGGACACGAACGGGGGTATCCGCTGTGTGGAGGCTTCGCTACTGGTCACTGTGACACACTCACTCTCATTCGGCTTTTTCTGCCGTTCACTAGCCTAACCGCTTCCCCCAAAAGACCCGCGGCACCGGGCCAGCGGCTAGGCAATCTTTTGCGTCTTATTAACGATGATGCGGACTACAGTGGTGGGTTCCTCGAGAAGGTCCTCCCCAACGACCACCACGGATGTCTGAACGCCGCCGAGCTTGCGGATGGCTTTGGCAGCCTTCTCAATCTCTTCCCCGGCGCTGCGTCCCTTGATGGCCACGACTTCACCCTTGCCCGCGAGCAGGGGGATGGTCAGCCCGGCCAGGTTGGACAATGCGGACACAGCCCGGGCGGTGACCACATCGGCATTCACCATACCCACGGCCAGTTCAGCCCGGGTTCGCATCACCGTTACGTTGGTCAGTCCGAGGTCGTCCACGACCTCCTGCAGCCAGATGACGCGGCGTTCCAGCGGCTCAATCAGCGTCAGTTCAAGGTCGGGGCGCGCAATGGCCAAGCACAGCCCGGGCAATCCGGCGCCGCTCCCAACATCAGCGACGTGGCTTCCCTGGGCAATTTCGCGCTCGATGACGGCGCAATTCAGAACGTGGCGGCTCCAAAGCCGCGGCACCTCGCGGGGCCCGATCAGGCCGCGCTCAGTGCCGGAGGTGGCCAGGTGTTCGACGTATCGCTTGGCCAGTTCCAGGCGGTCACCAAAGATCGCCTCGGCCGCCTTGAGTTCCGCGGCAGTAATGTCAACCATGGTCTGCGTCCCGGCGTCTTCAGTCTGCGGAAACAACGATGTGCCTCCCGGCACCTTCGCCTTCAGATTCGCTAACGAAACCCAGATCAGCCACAGCGTCGTGGACGATCTTCCGCTCGTAGGCGCTCATCGGTTCCAGTGCCACAGCATTACCTGATTCCTTCACGGACGCCACTGCGTCCTCTGCAATCTTCTGCAGATGCCCGGCGCGCTCCTGGCGGTAACCGTTGATGTCCAGTACCAGGCGCGAGCGGTTTTCCGTGGCCGACAGGACCGAAAGGCGGGTCAGTTCCTGCAGGGCTTCCAGCACTTCACCGTCGCGGCCAACAAGGCTTTCGAGACCCGCTGATTCTTCCTCGGCCACGATGGAAATGTAGGTCCGACCGTTCCGGACCTCGATGTCGATGTCGCCGTCGATGTCGGCGATGTCCAGCAGTTCCTCGAGGTAGTCGGCTGCGACGTCGCCCTCTTCTTCCAGCCGGCTCGCAGAAGAGCCCTTGCCCGCATCCTGGATCTCATCCTGAGCGTCGTCCTGGTCTTCAATGGCCTCGGCGGAAACGGCGTTTTCGGTGCTATCGACAGACATTACTTCTTCTTCCTGTTCTTACGTTGTGGCTGGATGCGCTGGCCCTTGGCCTCGGCAACTGCGGCAGCAGCGGCAGCTTCAGCCTCGACATCGGCCTTCTTGCCTCCCAGGATGGGCAGGGCCGGAAGGCCCTTGGCGGCACGGCGCTCGGCGAGGGCCTTGGCGGCGGGGGATCCCGGCGTCGGCATGCGGCGGATGACGAAGAACTGCTGCGCCATGGTCCAGAGGTTGGTGGTGGTCCAGTAGATGAGGACACCGATGGGGAAGTTGATGCCACCCACGCCGAAGACGATCGGCAGGATGTAGAGCATCATTTTCTGCTGTCGCATGAACGGGCTGGCCATGGCCTCTTCGGACATGTTCTTGGCCATGATCTGCTTCTGCGTGATGAACTGCGAGGCCGTCATGGCGAGGATCATCACGATCGAGAGGATCCAGACGGCGGTCTGGTTGCCGGCGCCGCCGTGCAGCAGGGACGCCGAAAGCGTGGCCCCGAAGATGCTGGAATCGTCGAACTGCACCACTTGCTCGTGGCTCATCGCCCCGATACCGGCGCCCTTGGTTCGGGCCGCCGTGATGCCGGAAAGCACCTGGAACAGTGCGAAGAAGAACGGCATCTGGATCAGCATGGGCAGGCAGGCCGAGAAGGGGTTGGTCCCGTGCTTCTTGTACATCGCCATCTGTTCCTGCGCCATGGCCTGGCGGGACAGCTGGTCAGTCTTTCCCTTGTACTTGTCCTGCAGCTTCTTCAGGTCCGGCTGCAGGAGCTGCATGCCGCGCTGGGCCTTGATCTGCTTGACGAACACGGGAATCAGGGCGGCACGGATGACCAGCACCAGCCCGATGATGGACAGCGTCCACGTCCAGCCGTTGGCAGCCGGCAGGCCAATGGCACTCAGGCCTTCATGGAAGCCCACCATGATGACTGACACCAGCCACTTGAACGGAAACATGATTGTTTCAAAGAAGTCCATACGATATCCCTATTCGTTAGGCCGCAGTGCGGCCTTCTCCATCAGACTGCGCAGCCAGGTACTTGTCCGGGTTGTTCAGTACAACAATTGTGGGGGTCTGGTTTTCAGGCCAGTGGCGGTGACCGGCGGGGACATGGTCCACACCGCCGGCGTTCCATGGGTGGCAGCGCATCAGGCGCCGGGCCGCGAGCCAGCTTCCCTTGACGGCGCCATGCACCGTGATTGCTTCGAGGGCGTATGCCGAGCACGAAGGAAAGAAGCGGCAGACCTGGCCATACAAGGGCGAAATCACCTTGCGGTAGGTCATCAGCAGCAGAATAAGAAAGTTGCGGGGCAGGTTCCAGAGCGTCCTGCCCACCACGATGGCAGCCGGTTTCAAGAAGCGGACGACGGCGGCAATGGAGTTACGCACGCGGTGTCCCTTCCTGTCTTGATTCACGTGAAACCGCTGACGCGGCCCGAGGAAGGCGGCCGCCCAGCCGTTTCATGGTCGTTTCCAGAGCGGCGTTGTAGTCTGCCAGCAGTTGGTCCCAGCTGGCAGCCGCGGCCGCAGGCAGTGCCCGGACCACAATGGCGAACCCGGTACCGTATTCCTGCAACGACAAAGCGCCGGCTTCCCTCAGTCTCCTCTTAACGAGGTTCCTGACAACAGCGTTCCCAACACTCTTGGAAACGATGAATCCGATCCGGCTTGGTTCGTCAGCAGCAATAGCTACCGTATATAACACTACGTTCCGGCGTCCATTGCGGACGCCGGAACGTACAGTTGTTGAAAAATCGGTTGAGGTCCTCAGACGGTTCCTGGTGGCTAGCACCGTTAAACTCGCAAAGGGATGGTGACCGACGAGTCAGTGTATTTAGGCCGACAGTTCGGTGCGGCCCTTGCCACGACGGGCTGCCAGGATGGCACGGCCGGCACGGGTACGCATACGAAGGCGGAAGCCGTGCTTCTTGGCTCGACGGCGGTTATTCGGCTGAAAAGTCCGCTTGCTCACGTTAGTTACTCCAGTGGATCAAAGGTGCGCCCACCCGATCAAAAAGGGGAAGAACTGGCCGACGCTAAGTTTTGTATGTGCACACGCTGCCCTCGGCTCGTAGGACGCAGAACGTCAGAGAGATTCAAATGAGGTCGAAAAGCGGACACAAAGGACTTCACAACGTTAGGTCAAAATGATCCCCCTAGTCAAACCGGACCGGTCTTCACCACCCTTCGGCGGTTGTGGTTAACCTCTGCCCACAGCCTGTGGATGAAGTGGCTCACAGGGCGTGTTTTCGAACCACAACGGTGTAATTATCCACAAGGCTCTACCCAGCTATCTTCTAGGCTTTTGATCCCCTAGAGTGGCTCAGTAGCCGATTATCCACGCTCTGTGCATAACCCTGTGGATGAAGCCGGAACCAGACCCCTGGTTCGGGACTTGTGGCTGCAGGTAATGCAGGCAAGCAAGTTTGAGGAACTGATTGATGACAGTAGACGAAGCCAACCACGCGAATACTGTCGGAAGTTCCTGGCGGCGGGTTGTGAGTCTTCTGGAGCAGGACCACCGGGTTTCACCCCGGCAGCGCGGCTTCGTGATCCTCGCACAGGCACAGGGCCTTATCGGCTCAACCCTCCTGGTGGCAGTGCCCAATGAACTCACCCGCGAAGTCCTGCAGACCCAGGTCAAAGAAGCACTCGACGACGCCCTGCATAACGTTTTCTCCGACGACATCCGCTGCGCCATCGATGTGGACACCGATCTGGTGCCGCTCCACACCGAACCCGAACCCGCCGTCGAACTTTCCCTCGCGACTGATCCCACCGTGGAACTGAAGCCGCAGCCGATGCTGCCGAGCACGTCCCACGAATTCGGCCGACTCAACCCGAAGTACGTCTTCGACACCTTCGTGATCGGTTCATCGAACCGGTTCGCGCACGCCGCAGCCGTCGCCGTCGCTGAAGCGCCGGCCAAGGCCTACAATCCGCTGTTCATCTACGGTGACTCCGGCCTGGGAAAGACCCACCTGCTGCACGCGATCGGGCACTACGCCCGCCGCCTCTACAGCGGCATCCGGGTCCGCTACGTGAACTCCGAAGAATTCACCAACGACTTCATCAACTCCATCCGGGACGATGAAGGCACCAGCTTCAAGACCACGTACCGCAACGTGGACGTCCTGCTGATCGACGACATCCAGTTCCTGGCCGGCAAGGACCGCACGCTGGAGGAGTTCTTCCACACGTTCAATGCGCTCCACAACAACAACAAGCAGGTAGTCATCACCTCCGACCAGCCGCCCAAGCTGCTCGCGGGATTCGAGGACAGGATGAAGTCCCGCTTCGAGTGGGGCCTGCTGACCGACATCCAGCCGCCGGAACTGGAAACCCGTATTGCGATCCTCCGCAAGAAGGCCCTCAGTGAAGGTCTGTCCGCACCGGACGACGCACTGGAGTACATCGCGTCCAAAATCTCCAGCAACATCCGCGAACTCGAAGGCGCACTCATCCGCGTCACCGCGTTCGCCAGCCTGAACCGGCAACCGGTGGACGTTGCCCTCGCCGAAATGGTGCTCAAGGACCTGATCACGGACGACGGCGCCCAGGAGATCACCTCGGCGCAGATCCTGACCCAGACAGCCGACTACTTCAAGCTCAGCATGGAAGAGCTCTGCAGCAAGTCCCGGACGCGCACGCTCGTGACCGCCCGCCAGATCGCCATGTACCTGTGCAGGGAGCTGACGGACATGTCGCTTCCCAAGATCGGACAGGAACTCGGCGGCCGGGACCACACCACGGTGATCCACGCAGACCGCAAGATCCGTGAACTGATGGCCGAGCGTCGTGTGATCTACAACCAGGTTACGGAGCTGACCAACCGCATCAAGCAGCAGCAGCGGGATTCCTAAGCCGGGCTTCCGCCCCGCACTCTTACCTTATTAACAGGCGCATGTGGATAAGCCTGTGGATACTTAAGGGGACAACCGCGGTTAATGGGCTTAAAACCCTTAAGGCATCTGTGGATCAGCGAAACGGCCAAAAAAGTTGTCCCCATCCACACCCTGTTTAAAACCTGCGTCGCCCACAACGGATGAACAGGGCTTAACCGCGGAATCGTGCCGTGGGACGGGGTTATCCACAGTTTCCACAGCAGTTATTAACACTACTAATCCCAAGAAATTGAAATTCCCTCAAACAACAATCTCGTTCCCCGCCTCACAGAGCCTCGTGGCCTCGGCCCCGAGGGGCCTCCGGGCCGGCCGGGGATGGGGAAATCCTGAATCTTCCGGCTAAGCTGTCAGCAGCGCTCCCATCCTTGGGTCTGTTTGTGGTTCAGCAAGCGCGGACCATGCAGGTTCCGGTGTCCGGGAGCAGGTTTTTCGAGCTCCCTGCGGGAGTTCGCGTTGAAAAAATGGCAGCAGCAATGAAAGGCGGCACCCTTCCGTGAAGTTCAGAGTCGAACGGGACGTCCTGGCAGAAGCCGTCACATGGACCGCCCGGTCGTTGTCTCCGCGGCCTCCGGTTCCGGTGCTTTCCGGGCTCCTCCTCAAAGCCGAAGCAGGCACCGTCAGCCTCTCGAGTTTTGACTACGAAACGTCGGCCCGCCTTGAAATCCCGGCCGACATCAGCGTTGAGGGCACCATCCTGGTTTCCGGCCGCCTGCTCGCAGACATCTGCCGCAGCCTGCCGTCTGCTCCCGTCGACGTCGAAACCGATGGCAACAAAGTCACGCTCACCTGCCGGCGCAGCAGCTTCCACCTGGCCACCATGCCCGAGGCGGAATACCCGCCGCTGCCGGCATTGCCCACCATCAGCGGAACAGTCCCGGGAGATTCCTTCGCGCAGGCCGTATCCCAGGTGATCATCGCGGCCAGCAAGGACGACACCCTGCCGATCCTCACTGGCGTCCGGATGGAAATCGAGGACGACCTCATCACACTGCTGGCCACCGACCGCTACCGTCTGGCCATGCGCGAGGTACCTTGGAAGCCTGTCACCCCGGGAATCTCCACCAGTGCCCTGGTCAAGGCCAAAACCTTGAACGAAGTTGCAAAAACGCTGGGCAACAGCGGTGACATCAACCTCGCCCTGGCGGATGACGACAGCCGGCTCATCGGCTTCGAAAGCGGCGGACGCACCACCACGTCCCTCCTCGTGGATGGCGACTACCCCAAGATCCGCTCACTGTTCCCGGATGCCACCCCGATCCACGCCACGGTGCAGACCCAGGAACTGGTCGAGGCTGTCCGGCGCGTATCCCTGGTTGCCGAACGCAATACGCCTGTCCGGCTGGCGTTCACCGATGGCCAGCTCCAGTTGGACGCGGGCACCGGCGAAGACGCGCAGGCTTCGGAAGAACTTGAAGCCCAGCTGACCGGCGATGAAATCACGGTTGCATTCAACCCGCACTACCTGATTGAGGGCCTGAGCGTAATCGAAACCAAGTTCGTACGCTTCTCCTTCACCACGGCACCCAAGCCCGCCATGATCACGGCACAGGTCGACGCCGACGGCGAAGACCAGGACGACTACCGTTACCTGGTCATGCCGGTGCGCCTGCCCAACTAGGCAGCAGCCGCGGCACCTTCCACCACACCAGCGCAGAAAAGAGCTCCTACCGTGCACATCGGACTAATCGGCCTTGGAAAAATGGGTTTCAACATGCGCGAGCGGCTGCGCAAGGGCGGCGTGGAAGTCACCGGCTTCGATCGCAACCCTGACGTCACGGACGTCGCCACGGTGGACGAGCTCATCGCGGCTGTTCCGGCTCCGCGCGTCATCTGGGTCATGGTTCCGGCAGGCGAGATCACCGACGCCGTCATCACCGAGCTGGGTTCCAAGCTGGACGCCGGCGACTTGGTGATCGACGGCGGGAATTCCCGTTTCACCGAAGACCAGAAGCACGGCGCCGCGCTGGCCGAGAAGGGCATCCGCTTCGCGGACTGCGGAGTGTCCGGCGGTGTGTGGGGCCTGCAGAACGGCTACGGCCTGATGGCCGGCGGCGATGCCGCCGACATTGAACGGGCAATGCCCGCTTTTGACGCACTCCGCCCCGAAGGTGACCGGGCGGATAGCTTCGTCCACGTTGGCGGCGTCGGCGCGGGCCACTACGCGAAAATGGTGCACAACGGCATCGAATACGGGCTTATGCAGGCCTACGCAGAGGGCTACGAACTGCTGGCCGCCAAGGACATCGTCACGGACCTGCCGGGCACTTTCCGCGCCTGGCAGAAGGGAACGGTTGTGCGTTCCTGGCTGCTGGACCTCATGGTCAAGGCCCTGGACGAGGATCCGGGCCTGGCCTCGATCGACGACTACGTCGAGGATTCCGGGGAAGGACGCTGGACCGTGGAAGAGGCAATCGCCAATGCAGTTCCTGCGCCGGCCATCACAGCGGCTTTGTTTGCCCGCTTCTCGTCCCGCGAGGACAACTCGCCGGCCATGAAGATGGTGTCCGCGCTGCGCCACCAGTTCGGCGGGCATGCCACCCGTCCGGCCAAGTAGCGGCACTCCGAGCAGTCCGGGAATCCTGAAGACCGCGTGTACCTAGAAAAGCTCTCGCTGACCGATTTTCGCAGTTATGCCCAGGTGGACCTCACCCTCGAGCCCGGCGTGACAGTACTTGTGGGGTACAACGGCATCGGCAAGACCAACCTCATGGAGGCCATCGGGTACCTTGCTACGCTCAGTTCGCACCGCGTGAGTTCGGACGCCCCCCTGCTGCGCTTCGGTACCGAGCGCGCGCTGATCAGGGCCAAGCTGGTCCGGGGCGGGCAGTCCACTGTGCTGGAGCTGGAAATCAACGGCAGCCGCGCGAACCGCGGACGCATCAACCGCAGCAATCCCGTCCGTGCCCGCGACATCCTGGGCATCTGCCAGACGGTTCTCTTTGCACCGGAAGACCTTGCGCTGGTGAAGGGGGATCCGTCCAACCGCCGGCGTTTCCTCGACGAGTTGCTGGTCAGCCTCATGCCGCGACATTCCGCCACCAGATCGGATTACGACCGCGTCCTCAAGCAGCGCAATGCGCTGCTCAAATCGGGCCGGGCCGGCAAGTTCACTGCCGGCCACGAGGCCACCCTGGATGTGTGGGACCAGCACATGGCCCGGGCCGGCGCCGAGCTGCTTCACGCGCGCCTGGAACTGGTGGAACGGATCCGGCCCCACCTGAAAGCTGCCTATACCCAGCTGACTGACGGGTCCAAGGAGGCGGACGCGATCTACCGGTCCACGCTCCAGGGAATGATGGACGACGACGGCGCCGGTTACGCTGCGGAACCCGCCGCCGTCGAACGCGTTGAGGACCTCCGGTCACTGTCCGTCGATGAACTCACCCAACGCTACGTGCAGGCTTTTGCGGCGTCCCGCCGCAAGGAACTGGAACGGGGCATTTCCCTTGTGGGGCCTCACCGCGACGACGTCGAACTCATCCTCGGCGAGGCGCCGGCGAAAGGGTATGCCTCGCACGGCGAAACGTGGTCCATGTGCCTGTCCCTGCGGCTGGCGTCATACTACGTGATGCTCGACGACGCGCGCACCGGAGGCTCCGCACCGATCCTTATCCTTGACGACGTGTTTGCTGAACTCGACGTCCAGCGCCGGCGTAAACTGGCGGCAATAGTATCCGGTGCCGAACAGGTGCTGGTGACCGCCGCCGTCGACGCCGATATCCCAGAAGAGCTGGCCGGGCGGCGGGTGAAGGTGGTCCCCGGAGGAATCGATGAGTCGGAATCCCGATGAATAAAGATGCTGGCGGCCTGCAGCCGGGCCGCGATCCCGACGACATCGACGCTGCCCAGGCCGCGCTCAACAGGATGCGCGAGGCGGCCGCTGCCCGCGGTGAAATCCGCCGCAAGGCTCCGCTTCCCGGCGGCGCAGCCAAGAAACCGGGACGCAGCAGCGCGGGGACCCGGGGTTTCACCCAGTTCCACGGCACGGGCCGGGACCCGCTGGGCCTGGGCAAAGTGGTGGGACGGCTGGTGGCCGAACGCGGCTGGACGTCACCGGTGGCGGTCGGTTCCGTGATGGCGGAGTGGGGCACCCTTGTGGGACCGGAAATTTCGGCGCACTGCACCCCGGAGAGCTTCACCGACACCACGCTCCATGTGCGGTGCGATTCCACGGCGTGGGCCACCCAGCTGCGCCTGCTCAGCTTCAGCCTCCTGGAGAAGTTCCGGACCGAACTGGGCGAGGGCGTAGTCACCAAGATCCAGGTCCTTGGACCGGCGGCTCCGAGCTGGCGGAAGGGCGGGCGGACGGTCAACGGCCGCGGTCCCCGCGACACGTACGGATAGCGCGGAACACCTTGGCTGCCCCTGCGTCCCCGGCAGCCGCTGGCACGGACTCTTGAAAAATGGCCAAACGGCGTGTAGGGCGCTCCAACGCCCCGTGGGCGTATAGGAACCCAGAACCCGGACCGCTGGAGCCTTGCAGGCGGGGCCAACGGCCTGCCAGCACCATATTCCCGCGCGTTTACGGGCCTGGAATGCGGGATTACGCTCTCCAGCACGGTAGAATCGTGGTAGATAACTGGGCGCCGGTGAAACGTTGACTGAGTCCGTTTTCCGGCGCTTTTTTGCGGCCGGGGCACGGTTCCGACAGCCAACGAAGTAGTCGGCGTCATCAGTGACGTGCCTGTTGGCAGGAGCCTCTTCTATCGGAGACGGTGACGGCCGGCCATACGAATACAGAGGAGTCGAAAGCGCCTGTGGCTAACGACAATGCAGATATCCCGGCAGTGGAACCCGCAGCTGAGGATGCCCGTACACCTGATGCGCCGGCGGAGGCAGCCGAACGCAAGGGGTACGGTGCGAGCGATATCACCGTCCTTGAAGGACTCGAAGCTGTCCGGAAACGTCCCGGCATGTACATCGGCTCCACGGGGCCCCGCGGCCTCCACCACCTCGTGTACGAAGTGGTGGACAACTCCGTGGATGAAGCCCTGGCCGGGTACTGCACCCACATTGAAATTGTTCTGCAGGCCGACGGCGGCGTCAAAGTGGTGGACGACGGCCGCGGCATCCCGGTGGACATGCACCCCACCGAGCACAAACCCACGGTTGAGGTTGTCATGACCATCCTGCATGCGGGCGGAAAGTTCGGCGGCGGCGGATATGCCGTCTCCGGCGGCCTGCACGGCGTGGGCATCTCCGTGGTCAACGCGCTTTCCAGCCGCGTGGACACCGAAGTGCGGCGCCAGGGCCACGTCTGGCGGATGTCCTTCGCCGACGGCGGCAAACCCCAGGGCAGCCTCGTCAAGGGCGAAGAGACGGACCAGACCGGTACGACGCAGACGTTCTATCCCGATGCCAGCATCTTCGAGAGCACGGAATTCGACTTCGAAACGCTGCGTGCCCGCTTCCAGCAGATGGCGTTCCTCAACAAGGGCCTGCGCATCACGCTGACGGATGAGCGCCGCGATGCGCTGGAATCGTCAGAAGACGAGGACCTGGATCTCGATACCGTTCCCACCGAAGGTGAAGTCGCCGCCGAATACCGGACGGTTGTGTACCAGTACGACGACGGCCTGCTGGACTACGTGAAACACCTGAACTCCGGCAAGAAGGTAGACGTTGTCCATGAGGACGTCATCGCCTTCGAAACCGAGGACAAAGAACGGAAAATCGCCTTGGAAATGGCGATGCAGTGGACCAACGCATACTCCGAGAGTGTCCACACCTACGCCAACACCATCAACACGCACGAGGGCGGAACCCACGAAGAGGGTTTCCGTGCCGCCATGACGTCGCTCATCAACCGCTACGCGCGGGAGAAGAACATCATCAAGGAAAAAGACGACAACCTCACGGGTGACGACATCCGCGAAGGCCTCACCGCCGTCATTTCCGTGAAGCTGGCAGAACCCCAGTTCGAAGGCCAGACCAAGACCAAACTCGGCAACTCCGAAGTCAAGGGCTTCGTCCAGCGCGTGGTCACCGACGGCCTGGGCGACTGGCTGGAGCGCAATCCCGGCCCGGCCCGCGACGTCATCCGCAAGGCAATTTCCGCAGCGCAGGCCCGCATGGCCGCCCGCAAGGCCCGCGACAACGCACGCCGCAAGAGCCCGCTGGAGTCCTTCGGCATGCCGGGCAAGTTGTCGGACTGCTCCTCGAAGGACCCGGAGAAATGCGAGGTCTACATCGTGGAGGGTGACTCCGCCGGCGGTTCGGCCAAGCGCGGCCGGAACCCGGAAACACAGGCCATCCTCCCGCTGCGAGGCAAGATTCTGAACGTCGAGCGTGCACGCCTGGACAAGGCCCTCGGCAACAATGAGGTCCAATCCATGATCACTGCCTTCGGCACCGGCATCGGCGAGGACTTCGACCTCGCCAAGCTGCGCTATCACAAGATCGTGCTCATGGCAGATGCCGACGTGGACGGCCAGCACATCACCACCCTGCTGATGACACTGCTGTTCCGTTACATGCGGCCGCTGATTGAGAACGGCTATGTTTACCTGGCCCAGCCGCCGCTGTACCGGATCAAATGGTCCAACGCCCCCCACGATTATGTCTACAGCGACCGCGAACGCGACGCCCGGCTCCTGGCCGGGCAGGCAGCAGGGCGCCGCATTCCGAAGGACAACGGCATCCAGCGCTACAAGGGCCTTGGCGAGATGGACTACACGGAACTGTGGGACACCACCATGGATCCTGACCACCGGACACTGCTGCAGGTCACCATGGACGACGCCCTCGCGGCCGACCAGATCTTCACCGTGCTGATGGGCGAAGACGTTGAATCACGCCGAAACTTCATTCAGCAAAACGCCAAGGATGTCAGGTTCCTGGATATCTAACAGGCCTCCGAACGGCCCGTAAGTATTCTTGAAGCGACATATACCTGAAACGGAAAATATAGACTATGAGTGACGAAACACCCGAGGTTCCCGCGGATTCCGCCGGCCCCGTTGAGCCCGTTTTGGAGGGCGACGTGCTGGTCGACCGCGTGGAGCAGGTGGACCTGCAGACGGAAATGCAGCGCTCCTACCTTGACTACGCCATGGCCGTTATTGTCGGCCGCGCGTTGCCGGACGTCCGCGACGGCCTCAAGCCGGTCCACCGCCGGGTTCTCTACGCCATGTTCGACGGCGGTTACCGCCCGGACCGCTCCTTCAACAAGTGCGCCCGCGTGGTGGGCGAGGTCATGGGCCAGTACCACCCGCACGGCGACACCGCCATCTACGATGCCCTGGTCCGCCTGATCCAGGACTGGACCATGCGCTACCCGCTTGCCCTGGGCCAGGGCAACTTCGGTTCGCCCGGCAATGACGGCGCAGCAGCACCGCGGTACACCGAAACCAAAATGGCTCCGCTTGCCATGGAGATGGTCCGCGACATCGACGAGGAAACCGTCGATTTCCAGGACAACTATGACGGCAAGAACCAGGAACCCACCATCCTGCCGGCCCGCTTCCCCAACCTGCTGGTCAACGGTTCCTCGGGCATCGCCGTCGGCATGGCCACGAACATTCCGCCGCACAACCTCCGCGAGGTTGCCGACGGCGTGCAGTGGTACCTGGCCAACCCGACCGCCAGCCGCGAAGAGCTGCTGGAAGAGCTGTTGCTGCGCATTAAGGGCCCGGACTTCCCGACCGGTGCCACCATCCTGGGCCACAAGGGGATCGAGGACGCCTACCGGACGGGCCGCGGATCCATCACCATGCGGGCCGTGGTGAATGTTGAGGAACTCCAGGGCCGTACCTGCCTGGTGGTCACCGAACTGCCGTACCAGGCCAACCCGGACAACCTGGCCATCAAGATCGCCGAGCTGGTCAAGGACGGCAAGATCTCCGGCATCGCCGACCTTCGGGACGAGACCTCCGGCCGCACCGGCCAGCGGCTGGTGATTGTGCTCAAGCGCGACGCCGTGGCGAAGGTGGTGCTGAACAACCTCTACAAGCACACCCAGCTGCAGGACAACTTCGCGGCCAACATGCTGGCCATTGTCGACGGCGTGCCGCGGACCCTCAGCCTGGATGCCTTCATCCGCCACTGGGTTGCCCACCAGATGGACGTCATCGCCCGCCGGACCCGGTACCGCCTGCGCAAGGCCGAAGAAGAGGCGCACATTCTGCGCGCCCTCCTCAAGGCTCTGGACATGCTGGATGAAGTCATTGCCCTCATCCGCGCATCCAACACCACCGAAGCGGCCCGCGACGGCCTCATGCAGTTGCTGGACATCGACGAGCTGCAGGCCCGGGCCATCCTGGACATGCAGCTGCGCCGGCTTGCAGCGCTGGAACGCCAGAAGATCCAGGACCGGCACGCCGAACTTGAGGCCCTGATTGCGGAGTACAACTCCATCCTCGCCTCGGAGGAGCGCCAGCGCGAGATCATCAGCACCGAGCTTTCCGAGATTGTCGCCAAGCACGGGGATGACCGCCGCACGAAGATCCTGATGGGCTTCGACGGCGACATGTCCATGGAAGACCTCATTCCCGAAGAGGAAATGGTGGTCACCATCACCCGCGGCGGCTACGTCAAGCGCACGCGCAGCGACAATTACCGCTCACAGCAGCGCGGCGGCAAGGGAATCAAGGGCGCCCAGCTGCGCGGAGACGACGTTGTGGAACACTTCTTCGTCACCACCACGCACCACTGGCTGCTGTTCTTCACCAACCTGGGACGCGTCTACCGCGCCAAGGCCTACGAACTCGTGGAAGCGGGACGTGATGCCAAGGGCCAGCACGTTGCCAACCTGCTGGCATTCCAGCCGGACGAGCACATTGCCCAGGTGCTGGACCTCCGCGACTACCAGCATGCCCCGTACCTGGTGCTGGCCACCAAGCGCGGCCTGGTGAAGAAGACCCGCCTGGAGGACTACGACACCAACCGTTCCGCCGGCGTCATCGCGATCAACCTGCGCGACGGCGACGAACTCGTCTCCGCCCAGCTTGTCTCGGAAACCGATGACCTGATGCTGGTTTCACGAATGGGCCAGTCCATCCGATTCACGGCCACCGACGATGCGCTGCGCCCGATGGGCCGTGCCACGTCCGGCGTGACCGGCATGAAGTTCCGCGAGGACGACGAATTGTTGGCGGCCGACGTCGTCAAGGACGGCTCGTTCGTCTTCATCGTCACCGAGGGCGGCTATGCCAAGCGGACCGCAGTGGAGGAATACCGCCTCCAGGGCCGCGGCGGACTTGGTATCAAGGTCGGAAAATACCAGGAAGAGCGGGGCCACCTGGTAGGTGCGCTCATTGTCCAGGAAGAGGACGAAGTCCTCGTCGTCATGGAAGGCGGCAAGGTGGTCCGGTCCTCGGTGGCCGGAGTGCCTGCCAAGGGCCGCGACACCATGGGCGTCATCTTCGCCAAGCCGGACAAGAACGACCGCATCATCGAAGTGGCGCGGAACAGCGAACGCGGCCTGGAGGGTGAGGAGGCCGAAGCCATCGACCCGGAAAACCCGGCAGGAAGCCCGGCTGCGGCCGGGGATGACGTAACGTTGGCTGAAGGTGCCGGATCCCATGGCGGGTCCGCAGAGGCAGATTCAGCACCGGCCGTGGAATCCGACGAGTCATCGGACGACGTTGAGCTGGACGAAGAAAATACCGGAGGTAACGAGTGAGTAATTCCGACTCATATCCCAAGCCGAACAGCAACACTCCCGGCGGGATCAGGCAGCCGGCGTCCGCTCCGCGCGTGAACGCCCCCGTACGTCCCCAGCAGCGGCCTTCGACGCCGGGTGCTCCGGCCCAGCGCCCGGTGGTCCCCGGTCAGCGCCCGGCACAGGGACAGCGCCCCGGCCAGGCACCCCAGGGTCAACGCCCCGGGGCCCCGGCCCAGCGCCCTGCCCAGGGCGGCGCCCAGGGTGCCCCGGGCCTGGTTAAGCCGGCTCCGAAGGCCAAGGTCCGCCGTGCACGGCTTCTCATCAGCAAAGTAGACCCCTGGTCCGTGCTGAAGATGGCCTTCCTGCTGTCGGTTGCCCTCGGCATCGTCACTGTCGTTGCGGCAATCGTCCTGTGGACCGTCCTGGACCTGACGGGCATCTTCGACCAGGTGGATAGCCTGCTGGGAACCCTCGCCGGTTCCGAAGGCGGCGGCTTCGAACTGAAGAAGGTTGCTTCGCTGGGCCAGGTGGCCTCGTTCGCGGTCATCATCGCCGTGGTGAACGTTGTGCTCCTGACAGCCCTGTCGATGCTTTCCGCCGTGCTGTACAACATTTCCGCCACCCTTGTCGGCGGCATCGGTGTGACCCTCACGGACGATTAGTCCGCGGAATTTCGCGGGATTCCACCCGCGAAATGCCTCGATTTGAGATCGGGCCGGGATGTGCTGTAAAGTCATGTCTCGGCCCGATGAGGCATCGGGGCGTATAGCTCAGGCGGTTAGAGCGCTTCGCTGATAACGAAGAGGTCCCAGGTTCAAGTCCTGGTACGCCCACGGAACCTGCACAGGTTTTGGAAATGGTTCGGATAAAACCGGACCGGAACGGGGTGCATGTGAAGAAGTTGCTGGTTGTTGCAGTGGCTGTCGCAGGCGCTTTGCTTTTCAAGAAGGTGCAGGAATCCGAAGCCCGGAAAACGGTCTGGAGCGAATCGACTGACACGGTCGATTAGTTCGGATCCCCGGTCTGGACGCTGGTAAGAAGGCCTCCGGAACTAGGGTATGATTGTCGGGTTGCTTCTTATGGGGGCATGGCGCAATTGGTAGCGCACCTGCTTTGCAAGCAGGGGGTTCGGGGTTCGAGTCCCCGTGCCTCCACCATAAGGAAGGCCCCGGAATGCGGAAACGCAATCCGGGGCCTTTTGCTTTGCCCTCCGTCGTTGCGCTTCGCCTAGTCGTCCATGACAGCCCACGTCGCCGGCTCCACGGAGGCACCATTACTGTTGGAACGGTGACCTTCTTCCTTGCCACCTTGGGCGTGCTCGGCGTGGCCTCATCCGGGCCCCTCATCGCCGCTACACTGGGCGCCACCACTGTCAGTGCGCTGGCCATCGCCTTTTGGCGGAATGCCATCGGAGCCGTCGTGATGGCCACCCCCGTCCTGGTGGGCAATCCCCGGCAGTTCGAAAAGGTGACGCGCCGCGATTTCCGCTGGTCGGCCCTGGCTGCAGTGGCTCTTGCCCTGCACTTCGCGTGTTTCATCACCTCCCTCCAGCTCACGTCCGTAGCCGCGGCCACGGCGCTGGTCTGCCTCCAGTCCGGCTGGATCGCAGTGTTCCAGCTGTTCCGGGGAGTACGCCACCGCTGGCAGGTACTGGTGGGCCTTGGAATGGCGTTCGGCGGCGTTGTCGCCATCACGGGGTTCGACATGGGCACCTCGCCGGATGCCCTGCTCGGGGACGTTCTGGCGGTGGCAGGAGGCGCGCTGGCCGGCCTCTACACGCTGGCGGGCGGCAAGGCACGCGAAACCATGACCACCGGTACCTATACGACGCTCTGCTACGGCATGTGCGCGTCCTTGGTTGCAGTGCTGGCCCTCGCTTCCGGACAGCCGCTCGTGGGCTTTGAGGCGGCCGGCTGGCTGGGGATCGTGGCCATTACCGTGTGCGCCCAGCTGGTGGGGCATACGGCCTTCAACCACCTGCTGGCCACCATGAGCCCGCTGCTGGTTTCGATGATCATCCTGCTGGAGATTCCCGGTGCCGCGGTGCTGGCCGCCGTGTTCCTGGCTGAGACGTTGCCGGGAGGCACCTATGCCGGGCTGGCACTCATTCTGGTAGGGCTCGCCGTCGTGGTGGCCGGGCAGCGGCGCAGGCGGCCCCCGCCGGCCGGCGAAGCCCGCCTGGCGGAGCTGGGAACGGACTGAGCCCCGCTGGTGCTGGTGGGGGCGCCGGGCCTGAGAGCCGGGCTGGAGCTACTGGCCGCCGCGGCGCACGGGCTGGGCGGAGTTCACGGTGTGAATGGCCCGCAGGAGCTTGGCCGGGAAGTACACGGAGAAGAACACCACCATGGGTGCCTTGAGGGCCATCTTCTTGACGTTGTGGGCCTTATAGGTTCGGTCGAACCTGGTCACGTAGTACCGGTAGTCGCGCGGTGAGTCCTCGAGGCGGCGGGCGGACATTCCGGACACCATCTGGGGCCAGTACTGCACGCGCAGGTCATGGTCCGCCAGATGCAGGGACAAATCAATGTCCTCATGCATCTCGTCTTTTTCATCCCGGCAGGTTTCGTCCCGGATGGTTTCCCAGGCTGAACGGCGCAGCGCCATATTAGAACCGAAGAGGAAGTGGTACTGGTGCTTGGCAAGCTTGAGCATTAGCTGGCGCATCTTGTCGTCCGCTTTGAGCCCGAAGCGGCGCATCGGCATGTCGTAATACACCACCGGGCCGGTGGCAGCCTGGACGGCGGGGTCGAGGAAGGCCTTCTGGACCTGTTCCACCCAGTCCGGTTCCACCACGGAGTCTGCATCGATCCGGCCCAGGACATCGCCGGTGGCGTGGTTGAGGCCGAAATTCCGGGTCGGGATGAGGCCCTGGTCCCGATCCTGGCTCAACAGGATGATGGGACTTTCCGGATATTCCTGCTGCATCTGGCGCACTATGTCCGCTGTGCGGTCCTTGGACATGTTGTCCACAACGATGATCTCCGCCGCCGGCACCGACTGGTAGATGGCCGCAATGAGGCACTGCCTGATGACGCTTGCCTCGTTGTATGCCGGTATGACGATGGATACGCCCGGCATAAGCGCAGCGTCGTGCGAGGCATCCTCGGGGGATCTATCGGGTGACATCACCACAAATTTAGCACCCTTGTGGGCCGCAGCCCGGGACTGCGGGTGAAGGTCGGGGAAACAACAGAGGAGGCCCGCACACAAATGTGCGGGCCTCCTCTGTTGTTATGCCGTCCCGTGACGGCCGGTTTCTAGTTCTCGTTTGCCTTGGCGGAACCGTTGTTCATGCTCGAAGCGATGTTCTTCACAGCGGTCTTGGCATCCGTAGCAACCTTGGCAGCCTCGTCCTTGGCATCTTCGGCGGCGTCGGCAGCCTTCGCCGCTGCGTCGTCTGACGCATCGGCAGCGGCGTCCGCTGCATTAACGGCCTTTTCGCCAGCGGTTGCCGTGGCGTCCTTGGCCGCGGCAGTGACGTCGTTGACCGTGGTGGCGGCAACTGGTGCGGGCGTTACCGGCGCGGGGGTCTTCCAAGGATCCTCAACGGGCTTGGACGCCTTCCATGCTGCGACGCCGGCGGCGACGGCTGCTGCGATGACGCCGAAAATAAGAAGTCCGCGGTGCTTCGGCTTCTGCGGCTTGGCCACTTCGCCGGTGACAACCCGGGTGGCCTCTGCTGCTGCGGCCTTGAGTTGGTGGCCTGCGGCCTGGGCCTGATCCTGGATGGAATGCACAACGCCGGAATCCGCAAGCTTCTGGGCGACGGCATCCACGTGCGCCGGTGCGCTTTCGAGCGTGCGGTGCACTGCCTCGGAAGCGTGGCCGATCTGGTCCGAGAGCCTGGGCAGGTATTCCACCACCACGCGGTCGCGGGCCTGGGAGATGACGGGGGTGGCCTTGTCCAGTGCTTCGTGGAGGCGCGGGGTGGCACTGTCCACAACGTCATGGATCTTGGGCGCGAGGTGTGCGAGCCCGTCTTGGATGCGCGGCGTTACGGTGGCAACGCCGTCGGCCAGGTTGTGGGCCGCAGATTTGAGCCCTTCCTGGATCTTCGGGGATGCTGTGTCAATGCCGTGCTGCAGGCGGGGAACCGCCCAGTCCACGGCTGCTTCTACGCGGGGGGCTGCCCAATCCTTGGCGTTCTCTACCGCGCTGCTGACTGACTGCTCCAGGTCACGGGCAATACGATCCGATTTCTTCACAACTACCTCCCGATTAATGTGACGGTTCTGTTGTTAGCCTACGTGGATTGACCTCCACCGGCTATTCTCCAAAGCCGTTTCCGGCCGATTTCACCTAGCGCGGAACTGGTTGGAAGGCCTGATGCCGTGCTGGGCCGACGTGGAACAATGGGCCTATGACTGCCATCGCAACTGCAAAAGCAACCATCCACACCAGCCTCGGCGACATCGTCGTCAACCTCTTCGGCAACCATGCGCCCAAGACGGTTAAGAACTTCGTTGGCCTGGCCACGGGCGAGCAGGCCTGGACCCACCCGGAAACCGGTGAGGACAAGACCGGAACCCCGCTGTACAACGGCACCATCTTCCACCGCATCATCAAGGATTTCATGATCCAGGCCGGCGATCCCCTGGGCCGCGGCGTGGGCGGACCGGGCTACAAGTTCGACGACGAAATCCACCCCGAACTGACCTTCAACGAGCCGTACAAGCTGGCCATGGCCAACGCCGGCATCCAGATGGGCAAGGGCACCAACGGCTCGCAGTTCTTCATCACCACCATCCCCACCGACTGGCTGCAGGGCAAGCACAGCATCTTCGGTGAAGTCGCTGACGAGGAATCCAAGAAGGTCGTGGATGCCATCGAAGGTGTCCGCACCGGCATGGGCGACCGCCCGGTCGAGGACGTTGTTATTAACAGCATCGATGTCGAGCAGCTCTAACCCCTCATGAGCTACGGAATTCCGGCGGCCGAGCCGTCCGCACAGATTCCGGTGTGCCCCCGGCACCCGGACAGGCCTTCCTATGTCCGGTGCCAGCGCTGCGGGCGCCCGGCATGCCCGGAATGCCAGCGGGCGGCCGCCGTCGGATTCCAATGCATTGACTGCGTCAACGAAACAAAACGTACGACGCCGGCAGCCAGGACGGTCTACGGCGGAACCGCCGTCGCCGGCCGGCCCGTGGTGACGTTCGGGATCATCGCGGTATGCGCGCTCGTCTACGTGCTCCAATGGATAGTTCCCAATGACGGGATCTACCAGAATTTCGCTTTCGCCACGGTCTACGCCACCCCCGAGTACGGGGTCTTCGAACCATGGCGCATGCTGACGTCCGCGTTCCTCCATTCCCAGGGTTTCATCCTTCACATCGCGCTGAACATGTACATGCTGTGGATGTTCGGGCAGGCACTTGAACCCCTCCTCGGGCGTATCCGTTTCCTGGCGCTCTACCTGCTGGCTGCGGTAGGCGGATCCGTCGGTTACCTCCTGCTGACGCCGGCCTATACTCCCGGCCAGCAGCTCGCCGGCGTCGTGGGGGCGTCCGGTGCCATCTTCGGACTCTTCGGCGCCATGCTGGTGGTACAGCGCCACCGCGGCGGGGATACGAAGCAGCTATGGGTGCTGATCGCCATCAATGGGGTCATCGGCTTCATCGTCCCCCAGATTGCCTGGCAGGCCCACCTTGGCGGCCTGGTCACGGGTGCTGCCTGCGCCGCAGCCATCGCTTACGCCCCCCGCGGTCCGCGACGCTGGCTCTGGCAGTCGGCAGGCCTTGTGCTCGTGCTGGGCCTGCTAGTCGGGGCCACCGCCTTGCGAATGGCCGGCGCCTAAGCAATTCCCGGGCCCCTTCCGGCCTTTAACCCGACGGTCTGCGACTGCGTGTGCGGACGCCCATGCCGCTGCCTGCGGTCCGCCGCCCTGCGGCCCATCTGCGACCCATTCTGTCGCCCTGGGGCCCATCCGCCGCCCTGCGACCCATTCCGCGTCTCCGCGTGCTTCCCGCTGCCGCACACCAAGCCGCCTGCTTCCCGCTGCCGCACACCAAGCCGCCTGCTGACCCACAACTCCTGGCCTCAGTGGATTTCGGCATGCCAGAACGAACCCTTTCCGTCCGGTGCTGCAGGCGCCAGCCGCCCGCCGGGAAGTTTTCCACAGTGGTTATCCACATTGTTGGTAACTTACATGCGTGTAGTTCAGACCCGCTCCCCCACGGAGCCCTTGCCAGCTGGCGATTATCGACAGGAAGCCGGGAGATTGTCCACATCTGTGGATAAAGATGTTCCTCCGCCCTGTGGTTAAGTGGACAACTTGGCTGGCGGGACGGGTGCTTGACCGGCTAGCGCCAGTGCCGAATCTGTTCGCCGGCCCGTCAACACCCCGCGGCGCAGTAAACGGACTTGCCCGCCGCCCGCTCCAGGGGGCCGGAAGAGCGCCATCGGCGTCTCAATCGCGATCAGTCCCGGAGCCAGTCAACAGGTTATGCACAGTGTTAATAACTCGCCAGATCTCAGCGTGACCAAGGAATTCAGCGGGAGGGCGCCCTCTTTGGCCCGGCGGAGCCAATTATCCCCCGCTTTATCCCCACCTGTGGATAACTTCTGGGGATAGCGTTGTTCGTAAGTGGATAACTCCGCCTCGCGGACGCCGTCGGCTGCAACCGGAGTCCAGGGCGGAGTCAGACCCCCCGCGCAGGCGAATTTCCGATCCCCGGCTGGTTATCCACAGACAATCCACAGTGTTAATAACTTACGACCCCTGTTATTCATCCACTGAGCGAGTCCGCGCAGGCCGTGGCCAGCGGAATTCCCGCGCATCAGTCCCGAAGTTTTCAACACTGTGGATAAGTTTCCCCACAGCTCAGGACAACTCAGCGCCGCTCCGTCCACACGCCCGAGGAGCCCCGCCGGTGGCTATCCACCAGGTGGGTATCAATCATGCCGATCGCCTCCATGAGCGCGTGCATCGTGGTGGGTCCCACGAAGGCGAAACCTTTGCCCCGCAGGGCTTTGGACAGGGCAACGGACTCAGGCGATGTTGTGGGGATCTCCGCGTGGTTCTGCGGTCGTGGCGTCACCGACGGCTGGAAGCTCCAGACGAAGTCCACCAGACCGCCGTCGTCCCGCAGTGCGATGGTGGCGCGGGCATTTGTGATGGCGGCCCTGATCTTGAGCCGGTTCCGGACAATGCCGGCGTCGAGCATCAGGCGTTCGACGTCCTCTTCGGTGAACGCTGCCACCGTGTCGGGCTGAAAGTCGTGGAATGCAGACCGGAAGGCGGGTCGCTTTCGCAGGATGGTGGCCCAGGATAATCCGGCCTGGAAGGCCTCCAAGCTGATGCGTTCGAACAGGCCCTGCTCGTCACGGACCGGCATGCCCCATTCAGTGTCGTAGTACGCCTGGAGCAGCGGGTCCGCCGCAGCCCACGGTGGCCGGGCCAGGCCGTCACTGCCGATGATGGTGCCGCGTTCGTCCGGGGTCATCTGGGGTCCTTAGCTAGTCCTGCACCATGCTGCAGACTCCAGCATATTCAGCGACCGGGAAGGACATGCGCCGGTGACCGCGAAACTCATAGCCGAACGAACACTCTCACATTATGCTGTGGCTCTGATCACAAATTACTGGGAGGTACGTGTGAGGAAAACCAAAATTGCCGTGGCCGGCGTGGCGGGGGTCGTTCTCGGGATGCTCAGCATCCAGGCCCCTGCCGTAGCCGCACCACCTGTTGACGACGGGTCGGGCGGAGCCGCCGCGGCAATCCGGCAGGACAACCGCCCCGGACCGCGGACGAAGGAACTCGTTGAACGGCGGAAGGCAGCTCTTGAAAAGGTGGCCAAGGGGCAGGCGAAAGCCAATGAAGACGGCGTGGTGCAGCTGGCGCCGGACAAGTTCGCCGAGGTAGAGACCGCCAGGCAGGACAAGATCTTCACCATCCTGGCCGAGTTCGGCGACCAAGGCTCGGGGCGGTTCGGAACGACGCCCGGTCCGTTGCACAATACGATTGCGGAACCGGACCGCTCGGTGGACAACACCACGCTGTGGACCAAGGACTTCAGCCCCGCTTACTACGAAGAACTCTTCAATGGCAGCGGCGAATCAATGAAGGGCTACTACGAGGCCGTCTCCAACAATCAGTACTCGGTAACAAATACGGTGACGAACTGGGTCAAGGTGCCCAACAACGGATCCTTCTACGGCGACAACGCCACCGAGGACACGGGCGGCGCATGGGCTTTTGTCCGGGACTCCGGCAACGCGTGGTGGGATTCCCAGCTGGCGGCCGGCAAGACACCGGCTGAAATTGACGCGTACCTTGCACAGTTCGATGTGTGGGACCGCTACGACTTCAACGGGAACGGTAACTTCGATGAACCGGACGGTTACATCGACCACTTCCAGGCGGTCCACGCCGGGGAAGGCGAGGAAGGTGGCGGCGGCACCCTGGGCGAGGACGCAATCTGGTCCCACCGCTGGTACGCCTTCGGCAACCAGTTCGGCTCTGCCGGACCGGAGGGTAACCTCTCCGGCGGCACCCGGATCGGGTCCTCAAAATACTGGCTTGGTGATTACACGACGGAACCCGAGAACGGCGGAGTCGGCGTCTTTGCCCACGAATTCGGCCACGACCTCGGACTGCCGGACTTCTATGACACCACCGGAGCTGCCACCAACAGCACAGCGTTCTGGACCCTCATGAGCTCAGGCTCCTGGTTGGGCCACGGTTCTGCTGCCAATGAAGGGATCGGAACCACCCCGGGCCTGATGGGACCCGAAGAGAAGCTTTTCCTTGGCTGGCTTGACCACAGCACAGTGAATGCGGGCTCCAGCGGTGACTTTGTCCTGAACCCGTCCCAACTTCAGGTTGACGGCAAGGACCAGGCCGTCCGGGTCAACCTGCCGGATAAGACAACCACCACGAACTACACAGCTCCCTCCTCAGGGATCAAGGCATGGTGGACGGGCAGCGCGGACAACCTCAATGAATCCCTGACCCATGCCGTTCCGGCGCAGTCGCGGGTAACCGTTACAGCGAACGCCTGGTACGACATAGAGGCGAACTACGACTACCTCTATGGTGAGTACTCCACCGACGGTGGCAAGACCTGGAATTCAGCGGGACGGGCGCTCAGCGGAGCGGCCGGCTGGGGGCAGCTGCGCTACTCCTATGACGCCGCCGGCCTGGAATCGTTGTTCCGCTTCAGGTACCAGACCGACGGCGGCGTCCACAACCCCGGTGCCTTCATTGACGACATCAGGATTTCGGCCGGAAAGACCGTAATCCTGAGTGACGACGTCGAATCCGGCGCGGGACAGTGGGTTGCCGAGGGTTCGTGGCAACTGAGCAGCGGCTCCGTCACCCGGACCACTGAGCAGTACTACCTCGTGGAGAACCGGGAGTACATGGGGTTCGATGCGACGCTCGCGGAGGGCCCATATGCCTTCACCAAGGGCATCACGGCACCGAACTGGGTGGATTTCTTCAAGTACCAGAACGGCATGCTGGTCTGGTACGTCGACGACTCGTACGCGGACAACAACGTTTCGGCGCACCCCGGCGCCGGTTCGGCGCTGCCCGTGGATGCCCGGCCGGCGCCGCTGAAGTGGTCCGACGGCACGATGCCCGGCAACAGCCGCCAGCCGTTCGACGCGACCTTCGGTTTGGAGGCTACGGATCCGCTGTGCATCGCGAAGGAAGTGCAGACCGGTACCAAGCGCAGTACGTCGATCAGCTCACTTGACGCCTGCGCACCGAGCAGCGCCCCGATTGGAGTGTTCAACGACAGCGACCCGCTGGCCTACTACAGCTCCGACAACCCGTACGGAAGCGTCAAAGTCGCAGGTCACGGCGTGGAGATTTCCGTAACGTCCGACGCCGGCACCGACCTGGCGATTCACGTGCTCAACCCCGGCCAGTAGTGAGCAGCGGCCGGCAATAAACCAGCAACAAAAAAGTCGGACCGGCACAATGTGCCGGTCCGACTTTTTCGTTAAACGCGGGGTGCTTGCCGGGCGGTGCCGGCCAAACGCAAGCCTGGGGCTAGGAACGCCAGCGGGTGGTCATCAAGAATCCGGCGATGGCAATGCCGAATCCGGCCACGATGTTCCAGGATCCCCAATCCCTGACCGGGAGGGCGCCCTCGCTGATGTAGAAGGTGATGATCCACAGCAGCCCGAGGATCATCAGGCCGAACATGACGGGCTTGAACCACACCGCGTTCGGCTTGTATGCCTGCGATACAGAAGCCGGCTTTTCCGCGGCAGCGGTCTTCTTTCGTGGCTTTGACTCGGGCACGGGTCCTCCTCGTCGGGCTGAATCAAGGGCGGAGCCTCCGGCTTGATATCCTGCAGGAAGGAATATGCCGGCGGGGTTGGCGCCCTTGGTCAGGTCTGAATTCTTACTAGCAGCCAATTCTAGCTGTAGTTCAGAACACACCGGCGCCAGTTCAGGCCGCCGATTGAGGAGACCACGTGGTGTTGCTGGAGAAGGAGACGACTGCTGCCGTGCCGGCACGCGGCGTCGGAGTTCTCCGGAAAGTCGTCCAGATCGTTGGTGAGCTGCTGATCACGGTGGGAATCATCCTGCTCCTGTTCGTCGCATGGCAGCTCTGGTGGACCAATGTGGAGTCCGATGCGAAGCAGAGCGAGACGATCCGGAATTTTGCCCAGGAACTGGGCGGTACCCCGGCTCCCGCGGCATCCGATGAGCCTGTCTCCCCGACACCCGCCCCGGCCGACTACGGTCCGCCGAAGGTCGCCGAAGCGCCCGGTCACGGCCAAACCATCGGCATCATGTACATCCCCCGTTTTGGCGCGGACTACACCCGGCCCATCGTGCAGGGAACCTCCACGGATGTCCTGGATACGCTGGGCCTTGGCCACTACAACGACACGGCGATGCCAGGGGCAACCGGCAACTTTGCTGTGGCCGGTCACCGCCAGACCCACGGAGCGGTCCTGGACAACATCCACACCCTGGTACCTGGGGACAAGATCTACGTCCAAACCAGGGACGGGTTCTATGTCTACGTCTTCAGGAACAACCAGATCGTGCTTCCGTCGGCCACGGATGTGCTGCTCCCCGTGCCTACGCAGCCCGCCGCCCGGCCCACGGAGGCTTACCTCACCATGACCAGCTGCAATCCGCGCTTCGGCTCCCAGGAACGCATCATTGCCTATTCCTTGCTGGACCACTGGCAGCCCGCCTCGGCTGGACCACCGGCAGAAATCGCGGCCCAGGTGGCCAAGGCACTAGGGAAGGGCTGACGCCATGTACGGATGGATTTTCCGCCACCTGCCCGGGCCGCTGTGGTTCAGGATTGCTACGTCACTGGTGCTGCTGGCCGGCGTGCTGGTATTGATGGTTCAGCTCCTCTTCCCCTGGATGTCACAGTTCACCCAGTTCACCGACTCAACGATTGGTTTAGTAACTCGACAATGAGCACCACCAAGATCCTGGTCGTAGACAACTACGACAGCTTTGTTTACACCCTGGTGGGCTACCTCCAGGAGCTCGGCGCCGAAACAACGGTGGTCCGAAACGACGACGTCACCCTTGCTGAGGCAATCGAGATGGCGGACGCGCGCGACGGCGTCCTCATCTCGCCGGGTCCCGGCACCCCTGCGGAGGCCGGGGTCTGCATTGACTTGATCAAATGGTGCGGCAGCCACGACAAGCCGATGTTCGGCGTCTGCCTGGGACACCAGGCACTGGCCGAGGCCTACGGAGCCACGGTGACGCACGCGCCGGAGCTGATGCACGGCAAAACGTCCCTTGTTGAGCATGAAGGAGGCAGCGTCTTCGCGGGACTTCCCTCCCCTGTTACTGCCACGCGGTATCACTCCCTGGCCGCTGTCCGCGAAACCATCCCGGACATCCTCGAGATCACAGCCCAGACGGCAAACGGCGTGATCATGGGCCTGCAGCACCGGACGGCACCGCTCTGTGGCGTGCAGTTCCACCCGGAGTCGGTCCTCACTGAGGGCGGTTACCAGATGCTGGGCAACTGGCTCGAATCACTCGGAATGGCCGGCGCGGCCGAGCGGGCTGCCAAACTGAGCCCCCTCATCCAGCACTGACGTCAGCGCGGTACTGAAGGCAGGGCGACTGCCCGTACGGTCCTTCGGGAGGCAACTCATCGGGCGCCGCGGGGCGGCTATCCCCGGGTACGGCTCGTCTCAGTCGGCGTCGGCGTCGGGGTTGGTGTGGGCTTGGGCGCCGGCGCCTTGGCAACAACGATGGCGATGGTTTTGCCCTGCTCCACCAGCGAGTTGACGGCGTCGCTCTGCTCGGTCACCTTTCCCGGTTCAACCTCAGAGTTCTCCACTTCCTTCACGTCGATGCCAAGTCCAAGGTTCTTGAGCGCCGTCTCGGCCTCCGCCCTGGGCAGTCCGCGGAGTTCTGGCATGGCCACCTTGCCGGTGGACACCACGATTTCCACGGTGCTTCCGACCGCGACCGTCTGGCCCGGCGCCGGCTTGGTAGTGATCACGATTCCGGTGGGAACGGTGGCGCTGTTGGCCATGGTGGTTCCGGGGGCGCCGGCGAGGCCGATTTGTCGAAGAACATCCCGGGCCGCTGCTTCGGTCCGCCCCGGCAGGTCGTCCGGGATTTTTACGGCGCTCGGGCCGTCGGAGATGTTCAGGGTCACCTTCGAGTCAGGTTCCATGGCGGTGCCGGCGGCCGGCACCGTGCCGATGGCCGTGCCCTTCGTGATGGTGTCGTGCGGCAGCCTGGTGATCTGCGGGCTCAGCCTGGCGTTGTACAGCCGCTGCAGCGCCTCGGACTCCGTTAGCGCCGAAACGGCCGGCACATCGACCTTCGCCACTGGAGGGGGCGCCTGGTTCATCATGTTGTAGAGCCAGAGGCCGCCGCCGGCCAGGACCAGCAGGGTGAAGATCACCAAGGTGGCGATCCATGTTCGACGGCGGGACTTCTGCCGGGGGGTGCGCTCACGTTCCGGCGGAAACCCGAGGGGAAGATCGCTGGACTCCGAGGGTTCGTAAACCTGCGCGGGAATCGCCTGGTCGTCGCCAAGGGTGTCATGGACGGGCCGGAGCCGGCCGCTCGGTGAATCATCGAGGAAGCTTGCCCCCGTCAGCGAGTACGGCGCGGCAAGGGCCGTCCGTTCCCCGGCCGGGACCGTGTTGTTGGGATCCGTCGGGGCCTCGCCCGCCGCCACCTCGGGAACGGGGATGCCGTTGCGGGCCGCTCGAAGTGCCCGCTGGAAAGCGGCCGCATCCTGGAAACGGTCAGCACGGTTCTTCTGCAGGGCCTTCGAGAGGACGCTGTCCAGGGCTTCCGACACCTCGGGGTTGAGGCTGCTGGCCGGTTCCGGAATCTCGCGGACGTGCTGGTAGGCGACAGATACTGGACTGTCACCGATGAACGGAGGCCGCCCCGTCAGCATTTCGTACAGCAGGCACGCCGCGGAGTACAGATCACTCCGGGCGTCCACGGTTTCACCGCGTGCCTGTTCCGGGGAAAGGTACTGCGCCGTGCCAACGACCGCCTGGGTCTGGGTCATGGTGGCGGACGAATCGGCCATGGCCCGGGCAATCCCGAAGTCCATGACTTTGATGGTGTCCGAGTCTTCGCAGAACATCACGTTTGCGGGCTTGATATCCCGGTGCACGATTCCCGCCCGGTGGCTGTACTCGAGCGCGGAGAGCACGCCGAGAGTGAAGTCGATGGCGTGGTCGATGCTGACTTCCTTCGCCCGGATGAGATCCCTCAGGGTCTTCCCGGACACGAATTCCATCACGATGTAAGGCACCCGGACCGTGTCCTCGGGCCCGCCCGGCACAGCATGGTCCCCGGTGTCGTAGATGGCAACGATCGAAGGATGGTTCAACGCCGCCACGGCCTGGGCTTCGCGCTTGAACCGTGCCTGGAACTGTGGATCCCGGGCAAGGTCCGGGCGCAGCAGCTTGATGGCCACTGTCCGGCCCAGCCGGGTGTCAACGCCCCGGTGGACGTCCGCCATACCGCCGCGGCCGATCAGCTCACCGAGTTCGTACCGTCCGTTGAGGACGCGCTGGGTGTTCACTGGGAGGCTGTCCTCTCTGTGCGACGGGAGACGGGGTGAGTTCGGCACGGTGCGCCTTAGTTCGTCGTCGAGGTGCTCGGGGTGGGCACGGGTTCAGCGGCGAGGTGGTAGGTCACTACGGATCCGGCGGGTACCTTTTGTCCGGCGCCCGGCTCTGAACTGACGAAGGTGCCGGCTTTTTGCCCGGCGCTGCCGGGTACGTCTGCTCCCTTTACCCAGCGCAATCCGGCGTCTTCGATCGCTTTCTGCGCCTGGGCCTCGGAGCTGCCGACGCCGATCGCGGGCACCGAAGACTCCTGGCTCGGGTCCGGGCCCTTGGAATAGGTGACCGTGATGGTCTCGCCCGGGGCTACCGGGCCGGAAGGCTCGATGTTGGTGACCGTGCCCTGCGCTGCGTCGCTGAAGACCGGGTCGCCCTTGACGGTCAATCCCAGGCCGACGAGCTGGCTGCGGACCGTGTTGTACGGCTGGCCCAGGTAGGCATCAGGGATCAGGTTGATGGTTTCCGGGGTCGACTGCGTGGGAGTGGGCGTCGGGCTCGCGCTGCTGGGTGTGGGGCTGGCCGAAGTGGACGTCGGTGAGGCGCTGGTGCTGCTGGGCTTGGCGCTGCTCGACGTGGACGAGGACTCGGCCGGGCCGGACGGGGAGAAGATGCCTGCCTGGGTAAGCAGGACACCCACCAGTGCGAAGAGGACGAGCACGATGAGGGCGATGAGCGGCCACGTCCACGGGCTCCGGCCCTTGCGCTGCGGCTCGTCCACCGGTTCGTCGTAGCGGTCCTGCTCCTCTTCCTGGTCCCAGCTGCGCTGGGCGGCCAGGGCGTCGGCGCGTGACAGTGTTTTGCCCGGACCGGTTGCCCCGGCAGCAGCTCCGGCGGCGAGTCCTGCGGCCGCACCGGCGCCCGCGGCGCCGACCACCGGAAGCGCGGAAGTCGCCGTCGTCGATTTGTCCTTTTCGGGTGATTCAATGACGCCGGTGGCGGCGGTGGGAATGTCCACCGGAGCCGTGATTGGTCCCGTGGCCGCTTCGAAAAGCAGCATTCCGGGAACGGCGGCATGCGCAGCGGCGATGTCACCGTTGCGGATGGCTTCCGCTGCCTCGGACAGCTTGATGGCGTTGGCCGGGCGGTTCTTGGGATCCTTGGCGAGCATGGACATCAGGAGCGCCCGCACCGGCGTCGGCAGTGTTTCCGGCAGCGGCGGCGGCGCGTCATTGACCTGGGCAAGCGCAATGGCGATCTGCGATTCACCGGAGAACGGGCGATGCCCGGTGAGGCACTCGTAGCCGATGACGCCGAGCGAGTAGATGTCCGAGGCGCCGGTGGCGGTCTGTCCGGTTGCCTGCTCCGGTGCGAGGTACTGGGCCGTGCCCATGACCTGACCGGTTTGGGTCAGCGGGACCTGGTCCGCCAGCCGGGCGATGCCGAAGTCTGTGACTTTGACGCGGCCATCCGGGGTGATCAGCAGGTTGCCGGGCTTGATGTCACGGTGCACCAGGCCCTGTGAGTGGGCCACCGAGAGGGCGCGGGCTGTCTGGGCAATCATGGACAGCGTCCGGTCCGGCGAAAGGACCTGTTCGTGTTCGATGATGCTGCTCAGTGGCTGGCCCGGGACCAGCTCCATCACCAGGTACGCCGACCCCTCCTCTTCACCGTAGTCAAAGACGTTGGCGATGCCCACATGGTTCAGCAGCGCCGTGTGGCGAGCCTCGGCACGGAAGCGCTGGAGGAACCCGGGATCGCCCGTGTACTCCTCTTTGAGCACCTTGATGGCGACAATCCGGCCAAGGATAAGGTCCTTGGCCTTCCAGACTTCTCCCATCCCGCCAATCGCAATACGCGTGGTCAGCTGGAATCTCCCGCCGAGGGTGATCCCTGATGTAGGCCTCACTTATTCAACACCGCCTCAAAAATCTTCTTCGCGTTCGGACTGGTTAGCTGTGCACCGGTGGTGATGTCCACGCCCTGCATGACGATGGTCACCGACACCTGGGGGTCGTTGGCCGGGGCGAACCCGGTAAACCATGAATTGTTCAAGCCGTCGGTTCCCAGCTCGGCAGTGCCGGTCTTGCCGGCCACCTGGACGCCCGGCACGGCGGCCCCGCGGCCGATGCCTTCACTGACTACGCTGGTCATCCACTCGGTGATCTGCCGGGAAATCTCCGGGCTGGTGGAGGTCCGCAGAACCTCTGGTTTCGGTTCGCTGATGACCCTCAGGTCCGGGGACCGCACCGTCTTGATCAGGTTGGGCCTCATCTGGACTCCGCCGTTGGCGATGGCGGACGTCATCAGCGCTATCTGCAGCGGAGTAGCCCGCACGTCGCGCTGGCCGATGGCGGACTGGGCGAGCCCTGCCGGGTCCAGCTCCTCCTCCGGGAACGCCTTCTTTGCGTAATCCAGTTTCAGCTGGTCGCCCAGGTCCTCCCCGAAGCCGAACTTCGCGGCCTGGTCGGCTATGGCCTTTTGGCCCAGGTCCCGGGCAATGGACGCGAACGGTGTGTTGCAGGACTGCTGCAGCGCGAAGGCGAAGCTCGCCGTGTTCTGGGTGTAGCAGTTGCCCCCGGCGTAGTTCGGCAGCTTGTACTGGATTCCGGGGAAGCTCATCTCGGCGGGGTTGGGCAGCTCACTGTCCTTGTTGTACTTGCCCGAGCTGAGCGCGGCGGCCGTATCCACCAGCTTGAACACCGAGCCGGGCGCCAAAAGTGCACCGGTTGGCCCGCTGACATTCGGGTTCAGGTTGATCCCGGGAACCTTGTTCAGCTCGTTGAAATTCGCAGCCTCGGCAGCCGCGTCCTGGGTTGCGATCAGGTTGGGATCGTAGGACGGCTTGGAGACCATGGCCAGGATGTCACCCGTTTTCGGGTTCGTCACCACGATGGAGCCGCGCTGGCCGTCTGGAATCAAGTCATAGGCCAGCTTTTGGAGAGCCGGGTCCAGTGTGAGTTCCACCGAGGCGCCCTTCGGCTGGTTGCCGAGGAACAGCTGGCCCACGCGGTCCAGGAAGAGCTGGTCCGAGCTGCCAGCGAGCTGCTCGTTGAGGGAACTTTCCAGACCTGTGACGCCGTAGTTCTTCGAAAAGTACCCCGTGATGCCGGCGTACAGCTCGGGCTCGGTGTAGGTGCGCTGGAACTTGCAGCTTTCCGAGGCGGCAACGGACTGCGCGATGGGTTTTCCGCCCACGATGATGGCTCCGCGGTCGTTGCAGTAGTTCTGTAGGATGGCGCGCTTGTTCCAGGGGTTGGCCTGCAGTTCGTCGGCACCCACCACCTGCACATAGCTGAGGGCGCCGAAGATCAGAGCGAACATGGCCACGGCGGCAATCCATGAATTCCGAATGGCGTGGTTCACAGCTGTTTCACCGCTTCAGTTGGCGCGTCGGGATGGGCGGACGAGGGCTTCCGGCCGGGCTGTTTGGCCGGGCGCGGCGGGGAAGGCGGAACAGGCTTCTGTTCACCGGGCCCTGCACCCTGCGGCATGGGTGTGGTGTCCACCGGGCCACGGGCGGCGTGCGAAATCATTAGCAACAGCCCCACGATGATCCAGTTGGCCAGCAGCGAGGAACCGCCGGCAGCCAGGAAGGGTGTGGTGAGCCCGGTCAGCGGAATCAGCCGCGTCACGCCGCCAATTACCACAAAACACTGAAGCGCGATGGCGAACGACAGGCCGCAGGCCAGCAGCTTCCCGAAGGCATCCCGTGTTCCCAGGGCCGCCCGAAACCCGCGTGTGAACAGCAGCAGGTACATCAGGACGATCGCGAAGAGCCCGATCAGGCCGAGTTCCTCGCCGAAGGAAGCGATGATCATGTCGCTGTTGGCAAACGGGACCAGGTTCGGGCGGCCCTGGCCAAGGCCGGTGCCCACGAGGCCGCCGTTGGCCATGCCGAACAGGCCTTCCACAATCTGGAAGCTACCGCCAAACTGCCGCCCGTACACCTCGTCCGTGAAGGCGTTCAGCCACCCGTCGATGCGGAGGCCAACGTGGGAGAAAACCTTGGAGGCCACGTATCCGCCGCCCAGGATCAGGGCCACACCGATCACTACCCAGCTGATCCGGCTCGTGGCCACGTAGATCATCACAATGAAGAGGCCGAAGAACAGCACGGAGGAACCCAGGTCCCGCTGGAAGATCAGCACTCCGATGCTCACCAGCCAGGCGGTGATCATCGGGCCCATGTCCTTGACCCGCGGGAACTGCAACGGGCCTAGTTTGCGGCCCGCGAGGAGAATCAGGTCCCGGTTGGAGGAAAGATACCCGGCGAAGAATATGGCCAAGGTAATCTTGGCGATTTCGCCCGGCTGGAAGGTCATCGGGCCCAGCTTGATCCAGACACGGGCACCGAGGATTTCGCCGGCGGAAATGCCCGGGATCAGCGGCAGAATGAGCAGGAGCGCACTGGCGGCCAAGGATATGAACGTAAACCGGCGGAGGATCCGGTGGTCTTTGAGGAACCAGATGACCGCGATGGCCACGGCCATGGCAATCAGGGTCCAGCGGAGCTGGTTGTTGCCTGTATCATCCCCCGGGGCATCCAGCCGGTGGATCATGGCCAGGCCCAGGCCGTTAAGGGCCACAACCAGTGGAAGTATAACCGGATCGGCATATTTAGCACGGATCCGCAGCACGATGTGGAAAACGAGGGCGGCGGCAGCGAGCAGGCTGGACTGGAACCAGAAATCCTGGTCGAACGCTTTTTCCTGGTCCACGCCCACCAGGGCATTGGCGCCGATGCCCACGGCCAGGGCAAGGATCAGGAGTACCAGTTCGGTGTTCCTGCGCGGCTTGGGGGTGGGCTCAATCTGTGTCACTTGGCCTCCTCACAAGCTTTGGTGGACGGGCTGGGGGTAGCGGAGGGCGACGGTGATCCGGGGGGCGCCGCCGTGCCGCCGGGAGCCGGCGCGGCGCCCGAAGCGCTCGGGGAGGCAGTGGGCGTCGCTGAGGCGCTGGCGCAATCCTCCGCCGGAGACGTCGTCCCGGTCAGGTCGAGGTTCTTGACGATCCGCTGTGCGTCGTAGAGGTCGCGTGCCGGCACGGTCTGGCGGACCCGCTGCTGCGAGAACTCCGGAAGGTCGGACATGCGGATGTCCGTTACGGTCTCCAGCGTTGAGAGTTGGATTGGTCCCAGACGCTGGGAGACGCCGTTGTAGATGGCAACCCGCGAATCGTATTCGCCGATGTAGTACCGCGTCTGGGTCCAGGCGTAGCCGAGCCACAGTCCGACGCTGAGGATGACGAGCAGGGCCGCCGCCGTGGCGATCGTGACCCAGCGGCGCGGCTTGGCGGCGGGTTTGTATTCGTCGGTTTCCTCGCGGTCCTGATCCGATTTGTGGGTAAGGACGGTCGCGGCACGGCGCGCGACGGTGCGGCCGGCAATCGTGGGAATGGACCCGGATTCGGCAGCGGCGGCGGCGGCGCCGACCAGCTCGTGGGGACGTGTGGAAAGTTCCTCGCGGAGGACGGCTGCAGAGAGGTGCTCGCCCAGATGCGGGTCCGTGGTGGTGCTTGGTTCACCCGGCTTGGCTGCCGGCCCGGAGCCGGCGTCGTCTCCGCCGGAGTCGGTGCCGCCCGTATGTTCGGCAGTTTTCGGCGTGGCGTCCTGCGGAAGCGGGGCCGGGGACGGGGCGTCGGCTGGAGTGGCCGTCTTGTCCGGAGAGTCGGCCTTTGTCGTCTCGTCCGCGCCGGCAAGGGGCGGGACGATCTCGACGGCGGCCGTGCGGACGTCGTCGGGCGTTTGTTCCGCGATTTCGAGCATGACGACCGTGACGTTGTCCGGTGCGCCGGCTTCAAGGGTGAGATCAACGAGCGTTTCGACGCATTCGCGCAGATCCTTGGTTTCGCGGACCGTGCGTTCCACGACGTGTCCCGCAACGTAGTTCAGGCCGTCCGAGCAGAGCAGCCACCGTTCGCCGGGTTCGACGTCAAGGGTGGCCAGATCGAGTTCCGGGCTGGCGTCGACGTCGCCCAGAACCCGCATCAGGACATTTTTGTGCGGGTGGGTTTCCGCTTCCTCGGGGCGCAGCCGGCCTTCGTCGATGAGCCTCTGCACAAAAGTGTGGTCGACGCTGATCTGCTTGAATTCGCCGTTGCGGAGCCGGTAGGCCCGGGAGTCGCCGATGTGGGCGAAGTGCAGTTTGCCTTCCGCCAGGAGGAGCGCGGTGACGGTGGTCCCCATGCCGGCGAGCTTGGGATTGATGTGGACCAGTTCCGACAGGAGGGAGTTTGCGGTCTGGATTTCATCCGCCAGCACGGTCCCGGCATCGCCGTCGTAATTGCCGTGGTCCAGGTGGAGCATGTCCAGTACGGTTGCCGCGGAAGCCACGTCACCACCGGCATGGCCCCCCATGCCGTCCGCCACAATGGCCAGATGGCGGCCGACGTAGGCGGAGTCGTCGTTTTTGGCTCGGATTCGTCCCACGTCAGAGCGGGCGGCGTAGCGCATGATGAGCGGCCGCGTCGGGGTGGAGCCCTTGTCGGCGGGGATTTCCGGGACGGCCACGGCTATGGCCTCAATTCGATGACCGTCTTGCCGATTCTCACGGGGACACCGAGCTCCACCGGGAGGGCTCGGGTGAGCTGCTGATTGGCCAGGTACGTGCCGTTGGTCGAGCCAAGATCCTCGATGAACCAGCGGCTGCCCTGCGGGAAGAGCCGGGCGTGCCGGCCTGACGCGTAGTCGTCCTCCAGGACCAGCGTGGCCTCCTGGGCGCGGCCAAGCAGGATGGGGCTGTCTGCGAGGGGAATGGTGTGGCCCTTAAGCGGACCCTCCGTGACAACCAGCTGGCGGGCCTGCTGTTTCGCGGGCGGCGGGGCGGTTTCGGCCAGTTCGGGGTGCTTGCGTACCTGGCGGGCGGTGGGAGCGCCCATTGCGGCTTTCCTGCCGATCATCAGGTCGCGGCGCATGGCGGACACGATGCTGATGATGAGGACCCAGAGCAGCAGGAGGAACCCGAACCGCAGGGCCGTAATAGTCAGTTCGCTCACGGGCGGCCACCGGAGTTGGCGGGCAAAAGGCGGAAGATGATTTTGGTCCGTCCCATCGTGATGGTGGAGCCGTCGGTAAGGTCGACGCTGCCGACGACCTTGCGTCCGTTGACGTAGCTGCCGTTGGTGGATCCCAGGTCGACGGCCTCTGTAGTGCCGTTCGTGGTGCGGATTTCGAGGTGGCGGCGCGAGACCCCGGTGTCGTCCACCAGAATGTCCGCCTCCGAGGACCGGCCCAGCACGATCGATGCGGCGTTCAGTGAGTAGCGCTGGCCGTCAATGTCCAGGACCGGCTGAAGCCGCACGGGCTGGCGGCTGGGCGCAGCGGGCACGTTGTTCCGCGGCACGGGAGGCGCCGCGGCAGAACCGGAGGCCTTTTCCGTCCTTGAATCGATTTCGAAATCGCCGGCGCGGATTTCGCCGTCGCGCCGGAAGGAAATGCGGACTGAACCCTGAAGTGTGTAGCCCTGGCTGCGTACGTGGTTGATCACCACATCACAGAGTTCTTCGGCCAGGGGCGTGCCCCACTCCTGGGCGCGCTTGAAGTCGTCTTCGCTGAGGCGGACATCAAACACGTTTGGTGCGAGGGTGCGCCCGGCGGCGATGGTGATGGCCTTGTGGTCCACCTCCCGGCGGAGGCGGCTGGCGATTTCCACAGGCTCAACCTGGGCCCGCGAACCGGTGGAGAAGACACCGCGGACGGCCTTTTCGATGCCGCGCTCGACTTTGTCCAGCATTCCCATGGCATCTCTCCTCTCCTGACGGCTGCGGGGCAGCACACGACTCGGAACTCAGTTCACAACACTGCCGGAAGTGCGCCGGGGGCGGGCACTCCTACACCTGATACTACTGGGCGGGGCTGTGAATGACCTTAATGCACAACGCCGGGGCGGGGAGAATAGTTCGGATCGGCTGGGGCCGATCCGGGGCGGACTGCGCCATTCCAAGGGCATATCCGGGGCGCAGAGCGCGGGACGATTCGGCCCGCAGGGGCAGCCGCAGAGCCCGATTGGTGTTTTGCCATGGTTGTCCGTTATGCTTGATCTCGCTGCTTTTACGAGGCTGGCAGTCCGGAAAACGGGCTCCTGTCGGGTGAAAGAAGTTGCGCGCGAGTGGCGGAACGGCAGACGCGCTGGCTTCAGGTGCCAGTGTCCGAAAGGGCGTGGGGGTTCAAATCCCCCCTCGCGCACGCAAATGAAGAGCTCCGGTCTTAGGACCGGGGCTCTTTTGCTTTAACGCGGCCCTTTTTGACGGGACCGTCATTATCCAGCGCATCCCGCCGCCCGCAGCCCGCAGCCCGCCCGCCGCCCGCGGGACCAGCGCCCCTGCTGCTAAACGACAGTTAACTTCGCTGAAACGGCTCGGGCTGATTCCTGAAACAACCGTTCCATAGTGTCGGAGCCTGACGGCCTGCGAGGCCGCCTGCATACCTGACCGCCTCCCGATTTGGAGAAGAAGAATGACGGCTTTCAGTTCGGACAAAGGCGCCCCGCGCCCATCGCGGCGGATGGTGCTGGCAGGGTTTTCATCGGCGGCGCTGGTGGCGCTGACCGGCTGCGGAGGCGGGTCGGGATCCGCCGCCCCGGCTGCCTCAGGCACGGCTTCAGGCGCGGCGGCCGATTTCGGCACCCTGGAGGTGCAGCTGTCGTGGCTGAAGAACGCGGAGTTCGCCGGCGAGTACTTTGCCGACAGCAAGGGCTATTACAAGGACGCGGGTTTCAGCGCCGTCAACCTGATCGCCGGCGGTCCGGGAGGGGCCTCGGCGGAGACCATGGTCCTCTCCGGGAAGGCGCTGGTGGGCACGTCGTCGCCCGTGGGAGTGGCTCCGGTGGTCCTCAACGAGGGAGCGCCGCTGAAGATCATCGGCTCCACCTACCAGAAGAACCCATTCACCATCGTTTCGCTGGCGGCCAACTCGATCACTGCCCCGGAGGACCTTGTGGGCAAGAAGATTGGCGTGCAGGCCGGCGTGAACGAAACACTGTTCGATGCCCTCCTGGAAGTCAACAAGATCGACCCGTCAAAGGTCACCAAGGTACCGGTGCAATACGATCCGCAGCCGTTGCTGAACGGCGACGTCGAGGGGTTCTTCGCGTACCTGACCAACGAAGTGCTCACGCTTGAACTGGGCGGACACAAGACGGCGGTCCTGCCTTTTGCGGACAATGGCCTGCCCTTCGTTGCCGAGAGCTTCGTGGTCACGGACGAGTCCATCAAGGACAAGAGGCCGGAGCTGAAGGCCTTCCTGGCGGCGACCATCAAGGGCTGGAAGGACGCCCTGGCCGATCCGGATGAGTCTGCCCGGCTCGCCGTCGAGGTCTATGGCAAGGAGCTGGGCCTGACCATTGCCAAGGAAAAAGGCCAGGCGGAAGCCCAGAACACCAAGCTCATTGCCACGCCGGAGACGGACAGCAACGGCCTGTTCACGGTATCCAAGGAGCTGATGGACAAGAACATCGAGATCCTCAAGCTCGCCGGCTACGACACCACCGCAGACGCGATCTTTGACCTGAGCCTCCTCGACGAGGTCTATGCCGAGAACCCGGACCTGAAGTAGGACGCATGACTGAAGTGAGCACGGAAGCCGTGGCCGGGGGAATGCTTTCCGGAACCGGCATATCGCTCAGCAACCTGGGCAAGAGCTTCCGGATGGGCAGGAAGAGCGTGGTGGCGCTGGAAGATGCCAACCTGATGACTTCCAAGGGGACGTTCCTCTCCTTGCTGGGACCCTCAGGATGCGGCAAGTCCACCATCCTGCGGATCCTGGCCGGGCTCGAAACCCCCACCACCGGAGACGTGACGGTGGACGGTCACACACCGGCCGAGCTGCGGACCCGGCACGAGCTGGGGATCGCTTTCCAGGATCCCGCGCTGTTGCCCTGGCGGAGCGTGGTGTCCAACATCCGGCTGCCCTTTGAGGTGGCCGGCCTTCCGGTTGACCACGCCATGGTGGACGACCTGGTGGAGCTGATCGGGCTGAAGGGTTTTGAAAAGGCCAAGCCGGCACAGCTGTCCGGCGGCATGCGCCAGCGGGTGTCCATTGCACGTGCCCTGGCGCTCAAGCCGTCGGTGCTGCTGCTCGATGAGCCGTTCGGGGCGCTGGACGACATGACCCGGCAACGGCTGAACCTGGAACTGCTGAGGATCTGGACGGAAAAGCCCGCCACAACCCTGATGGTCACCCACGGCATCGCGGAGGCCATGTTCCTCTCCGATGTGGTGGCTGTGATGAGCGCCCGTCCGGGCCGGATCAAGGAGATCATCACCGTGGACCTGCCGCGGCCGCGGACGCCGGAAATGATGCGGACGCCGGAGTTCCATGCGCTGTGCGACCGGGCCTCCGAACTTCTGTTCGGCGACGCCGGTGCGCCCCCTGAGGAAGAGGAGTCACCGTGACGCGGTCTTTTCTGTTAAGTACGACGGCGGCCCGGCCGCTGCCGCCGTGGGCTGCGGCCGGGATCGGCGTGGCGGCCACGGTCGCGCTCTGGTGGCTGGCGGCCGCGACGGTGCTTTCCGGAGTGGGCGCCAGCACGGACGGATCCGGCGGCGCCGTGCCGACGCCCCCGGAAGTTCTGGGACAGCTGGCGAGTGACGGCGTCGGGTTTTACTGGCCCAACCTTGCCGTGACGATGGCGGAAGCTTCTGCGGGGTACCTGTGGGGGAACGCAGCCGCGCTGCTGCTGTCCGCGACTGTCCTGGTGTTTCCCTCCCTTGAACGGCTGGTCACCCAACTGGCAGTGATCAGCTATTGCCTGCCCATCGTTGCCATCGGTCCGCTGGCCTTCATCGTCATCGGCTCGCCCGCACGGGGGGAATCCTCAGGCACGGCCGTCCTGCTGGCGGGCATCTCGGTCTTCTTCACCACTGTGGTGGGCGCGCTGGCCGCGCTCAAGAGCGCGGACCGGGCAAGCCTGGATCTCGTCGCCGTCTACGGCGGAGGACGGCTGAAGCAGCTGGTCAAGGTACAGCTCATCTCCGCCCTGCCGGGAATCCTGAACGCATTGAAGATCGCCGTTCCGGCCGCCGTCCTGGGAGCCGTCCTGGGCGAATATGTGGGAGGCGTGGACCGCGGGATCGGCCCGGCGCTGGTCAACGCGCAACAGAACCTCGAAATTGCCAGGGCGTGGGGAGTTGCCCTGGTGGCGGGGTTGCTTGCCGGTGCCGGCTATGGCGTGTTTGCGCTGCTGGCTCGATTCGTGACGCCGTGGTCCTCCGGGCGCCGGGCGGCAGGATGACACCGGGATCGGCGGCCGGCCTGGCCGCACTGAAGGGCGCGTGGCGCGCGGTCGTCGGCCTGCTGGTTTCCCTCGCGGTGGTGTTGCTGCTGTGGGTTGCACTGCTGAGGGTTTTCAACATCTCGCCGTTCGTTGGCAAAGGACCGCTGGACGTTTTCAACTTCCTGTTCTCGGTTCCGGCAGCGGAGGCCAACCGGCAGGCAATCCTGCAAAACCTCGGCCAAACCATGGTGGACGCATTCCTGGGCTTCGCCGCGGGAATGGTGGGAGCGGTTGTGATTGCCGGTGTGTTTGTGTTGTTCCGTGGTGTGGAGAACGCCCTGATGCCGGTTGCCATGCTGCTGCGCTCGGTTCCGCTCGTGGCGCTGGCGCCCATCATCATCCTGATTTTCGGCCGCCAGGAACCGGCGGTTGCTGCCATCGGCGGCATCGTGGTGCTGTTCCCCGCGCTGGTGACGATTGTGTTCGGGCTTCGCTCGGCGTCCCCGGCCATGATCGAAGTGATCGATGTCTACGGCGGCTCACGCTGGACTGCACTGTTGAAGGTTGCGCTGCCCTCGTCCCTGCCGGCGTTCTTCACGGCAGTGAAGGTCTCCATTCCGGGGGCGATCACAGGCGCGTTGCTGGCGGAGTGGCTCGCCACCGGCAAGGGAATCGGCTACGCCATCATCTCCGCCGTGTCCCGGGCAAGGAACAACGAGGTGTGGGCATCGGTGGTGGTGATCACGCTCGTTTCGATCATCCTGTACACCGTGGTGGCGCTCCTCGAGGAGGCCATGCTGCGGAGGTCCGGCCGGGCGCCATCGGGATCGGGATAACCGGGCGGCGGGAAGTGGCCTAGCGGCCGGCCCGGAGCCGCCGCCTCGAGTTGGCCAGATGGCTGCGCATGGCAGCCGACGACGACGGCACGTCGCCTTCCGCGATGGCCGCATAGATCGATTCATGCTCATGGACCACCTGGTCGAAGTGGTCGCGGGCGTAGTGTTCGTCGCCGGTCATCAGCCGGGTGCGGGGCATGGCGATCATGGTCTGGCCCAGTGATGCCAGGCAGTCCGAGTAGAAGGGGTTTCCCGACGCGGCGGCGATGGCCTTGTGGAATTCGTAGTCGGATTTCATTGCATGCGCCGGGTGGCCGCTGCTGGATGTGAAGTCCTCCAGCGCTTTCTGCACTACCCTCAGCTGCCGGTCCGTCCGGTTGCGGGCGGCCAAGGCTGCAGCCTCCGCTTCGACGCCCATCCGGAACTCGAGCAGGTGGAGCCGGTCCTCCAGGCTGGTCACCGGCCGGCCGCCGGGGGCCTGCGGATCACCGGCCGGGGGCGGGGTCAGCGCGAAGCTTCCCCGCCCGCGTTCGGTTTCCACCAGCCCCTCTGCCTGCAGCCGGGTCAGGGCTGCCCGGACCACGGTGCGGCTGACGCCGAATTCGCCGATCAGCGTGTTTTCGCTGGGCAGCTTGTCGCCGGGCTGGATGACGCCGTCAACAATGCGCGTGCGAAGGTCGGCGGCGAGGTCCGCGGTCAGGTTCCGGCTCATGCGTTCAAGGTTACGCGCCGAACTCCACGGACTCGGTGGTCCAGGCGCGGGCCTGGTCGCTGAGGGACACGCCAAGGCCCGGGCGGTCCGGAACCAGCATGCGGCCGTTCTTGGTTTCGAGGCGCTCGTTGAACAGCGGGTCGAGCCAGTCGAAGTGCTCCACCCACGGTTCGCGGGGGTAGGCGGCCGCGAGGTGCAGGTGGATTTCCATGGCGAAGTGCGGTGCGAGGCCCAGGCCCCGCTCGTCCGCCAGTGCAGCCAGCCGCAGGAATTGGGTGATGCCGCCGACGCGCGGCGCATCAGGCTGGATGATGTCGCAGCCGTTGGCGTTGATCAGGCCCTTGTGCTCAGCCACGGAGGCCAGCATTTCACCGGTGGCGATGGGGGTGTCCAGGACGTTGGCCAGGTGGGCGTGGCCCTCGAAGTCGTAGGCGTCCAGCGGCTCTTCGATCCAGATGAGGTTGAACTCCTCCAGCTGCCGGCCCATCCGCAGGGCGGTGGCGCGGTCCCACTGCTGGTTGGCGTCCACCATAAGCGGCACGTCCCAACCGATGTGTTCGCGGATTCCGGCCACGCGGCGCAAGTCCTCCTTGCTGTCGGGGAGGCCCACCTTGATCTTGATGCCGCCGATTCCCTCATCGATGGACCGGGTGGCGCGGGCCTTGACCTCATCCAGGGAGGCATTCAGGAAGCCGCCGGACGTGTTGTAGGTCTGGACCGAGTCGCGGTATGAGCCCAGGAGCTTGGCCAGGGGAAGCCCGGCGCGCTTGGCCTTGAGGTCGTAGAGCGCGATGTCGATGGCGGCCAGCGCCTGGGTGGCCACGCCCGAGCGGCCCACGGAGGCGCCGGCCCAGAGCAGCTTCGTGTAGATCTTGCCGATGTCGTTGGGGTCCTCACCAATGATTCCTTCGGCCACCTCCTTGGCATGCGCGTATTGGGCCGGTCCGCCTGCGCGCTTGGAGTAGCTGAAGCCGATGCCGCTGTGGCCCTGCTCGGTGGTGATTTCAGCGAACAGGAACACCACTTCGGTCATGGGCTTCTGGCGGCCGGTGAATACTTTGGCATCGCTGATCGGCACGGCGAGGGGAAGCCTGGCGGTGGAAAGTTTCACATGGCGAATGAGATCTACGGTGCTCATGGCTGCTCCTCGGAATCGGAAAGGGGCATCATCGCCCGCACTTCTTATGCTATAAGTTATCAACTTGTATTACAAGTACAATTAGGGAAGCCGACGGTGATTGGCGTGCCTAGCCCACCAGCCACGCGACCACGAGCAGCGCACCGATGCTCAGCAAGGTGGTGCAGAGGATCACGTCACGCGCCACGGTCATGCCGCGACCGTAGGGGGAGGCGAAGAGGAACACGTTCTGGGCGGTGGGGAGTGCGGCCATGATGACGCTGGCCAGCAGGTGCTGCCCCTCCAGGCCGAAGACAAAGCGGCCAAGGACCCACACGATGAGCGGCATTCCGGCGATCTTCAGGAACGTGGCCACGAGGGTCTCGATGCGGCCATCGTCTTTTTGCAGCGGGGCCCGGCCGGCGAGTGACAGCCCGAAGGCCAGCAGCACCATCGGCACCGCCCCTCCGGCCAGCATGTCGATGGGTTTCTGCAGGAGGTCCGGGGCGCTCCAGCCCGTCAGGGCCACCGCTGCACCCAGTCCTGAGGCGATGATCATCGGGTTGGCGAAGGGCTGAAGGAGAAGCTTCTTCCAGGAGATTTTGGATCCGGAAACCAGGCCCAGCACCGTGAGATAGAACGGCGCCATCACCAGAATCTGCACCAGGAGCACGGGCGCCACGTGCTGCGCGGTTCCGACGGCATAGAGCGACACCGGAATGCCGATGTTGTTCGCATTGGCATAGCTGCTGGCCATGGCACCCACTGCCGTTTCCGCCGCGGGCCGGCGGAAAAACAGGAAACTTGCCAGGCAATAGAGAAGCCCCACTATCGCTGCCGAGAGCAGCGCCAGCGGGGCGTCCGTTCCGAGGGCCGCCCGGATATCGCTGCCGGCCACCACGGTGAACAGCAGTGCCGGGTTGGTGACGTAATAGGCGGTTCGGGTGAGCGCACCCTGGACTTCCGGTCCCAGGATCCGAAAGCGGGCGGCGAAATAGCCCACGGCAATAACGGCAGTGACGATCAATACGCCAGAGACAACGCCGCCCAAAAGTGTGCCCTTCTATACGACGGCGGTGGTGCCGTCGATCCGGCGGTTAAGGTGCCACGGGTTCGCATCCTGCAACGGAGCGGGGAGCAGTTCCTGGGGCAGGTTCTGGTACGCGACCGGCCGCAGGAAGCGGTTGATGGCCAGGGTGCCCACCGACGTCGTGCGGGTGTCCGACGTCGCGGGGAAGGGGCCGCCGTGGACCATGGCATGTCCCACTTCAACGCCGGTGGGCCAGCCGTTGACGATGATCCGCCCCACCTTCTGTTCGAGGGCGGGCAGCAGTTGCGCCGCCGTCGGGTAGTCCTCCTCGGTGAGCTGCAGGGAAGCGGTGAGCTGGCCCTCGATCCGGTTGGCCGCCTGGATCAATTCCTCGGCGGTGGAGTAGCGGATCACCAGGCTGGCAGCGCCGAAGATCTCGGCGTGCAGTACCTGGTTGCCGACGAAGTCCGCGATGCCTGTGCCGAAGATGGTGGGCGCCGGCGCGTTCTCGGTGGGACCGGGGGTGCCCTGGCCGACGACGGTCACGTTGGGGGCGGCGCCGAGCGCCTCGGCGCCGTCGTTCCAGGAACCGGCGATGCCGGCGGTCAGCATGGTCTGGCCGGCACAGGCGGAGACTGCGCGTCCGACGGCGGCAGCCAGTTTGTCGCCTGCCTCGCCGGCCGGGGCGAACAGCAGGCCGGGGGATGTGCAGAGCTGCCCTGAACTTCCGGTGACGGCCGCGACGTACTGCCGGGCGAGTGCGTCGACATCACCCTTGAGGGCGCCGGGGAAGACGAAGACCGGGTTGAGCGAAGACATTTCCGCATAGACCGGGATGGGCTCGGGCCGTGCCGCCGCGGTGCGCATCAGGGCGATGCCGGCGCTTTGCGAGCCGGTGAAGCCCACGGCCTTGATGGCAGGGTCCGCCACGAGGGCTTGGCCGATGCTGCTGCCGGGGCCGTAGATGAGCGAGAAGACGCCCGGGTGCAGACCTGAGTCGCCAACGGCCTTCACGATGGCCTGGCCGACGAGTTCGCCCGTGCCCGGGTGGGCGTTGTGGGCCTTGAAGACCACCGGACACCCCGCGGCGAGAGCCGAGGCGGTGTCTCCTCCCGCCGTCGAAAAGGCCAGCGGGAAGTTGCTGGCGCCGAAGACGGCCACCGGTCCCAGCGGAATCTGGCGCTGGCGGATGTCGGCGCGGGGGAGCGGCGTGCGCTCCGGCAAAGCCGGATCGATGCGGACGCCGCGGAAATCGCCCTGCCTGACCACCGTGGCGAACAGGCGGAGCTGGCCGGTGGTGCGGGCGCGTTCGCCCTGCAGCCGGGCCGCGGGCAGGCCGGTCTCCTGGCCTGCCCGGATGATCAGTTCGTCACCGATGGCCTCGATGTTGTCCGCAATGGCTTCCAGGAAGCCGGCGTGCGTCTCGGGATCGAGGGTGCTGAAGGACGGGTAGGCGTCGGCGGCCGCGGCGGTGGCTGCCTTGAGCTGGTCCTCGGTAAGCAGGGTGTAGGCGGGGTCAAGCTGTTCGTTGCTGGCGGGGTTGAAGCCAAAGGCAGTCTTGCCTTCGCCAGCGACGGCCTGCCCGGCGATCAGGGAATGTCCGGTGAGTGTCATGGTGGTTACTCCTAGGAGACAGTGGATCAGGAGACGGTGGCGATGAGCGCTTTGAGGTCTGCCAGGTCTTGCGGAGCCAGGTTCTGCAGCGGGGGACGGACGCCGCCGGCAGAGCGCCCGATGGCGTCCAGTCCGCCCTTGACGATGGAAACGGAGTATCCCTTGACCCGGTCGCGGATATCCAGGTAAGGAATGACGAAGTCGTTGAGCTTCTTGTTGACGGCCACGCGGTCGTGGTTGCGCACGTCCTGGTAGAAGTCCAGGGCGAACTGCGGGACGAAGTTGTACATGGCGCTGGAGTAGGTGCTCATGCCCAGCTGCAGCAGCGGCAGCGCGAAGGTCTCGGCCGTCGGGAGGCCGCCGAGATAGAAGAGGCGGTCGCCGAGCTTGGCGTAAACGCGGGCGTCGTGTTCGAGGTCGCCCACGCCGTCCTTGAAGCCGATGAGGTTCTCGTGGCGGTCGGCCAGGGCGGCCACGGTGGTGTCCTTATAGATCGCGTTGGCACGGTTGTAGATGATGACGCCGAGCGAGGTGGAACTGCAGACGGCGCTGACGTGCTCGATCAGGCCGGCCTGGTCCGCTTCCGTCAGGTACGGCGGCAGCAGCAGGATGCCCTCCGCACCAGCCGCTTCGGCGGCCTGGGCGTTTTCGATGGCCTGGGCCGTGGAACCGCCGGCTGACGCCAGGACGGGGACTATGCTGCCGACTTCTTCGACGGCGGCGCGGACAACGCGGGCGGATTCAGCCGGCGTGAGGGAGAAGCCTTCGCCCGTGCCGCCGGCGGCGAAGAGCCCGGCCACCGGGTAGCTGGCCTGCCAGGCAAGGTGCTTGCGGTAGTTTTCCTCGTCGAACCGGAGCTGCGAATCGAACGAGGTCACCGGGAAGGAGAGCAACCCGTCTTTGAGAACACTGGCGAGTTCCTGGGGTGAGTGTTTGGCCACGATTGTCCTCCATGTCGGCGCCGCAGCGGTGCGGCAGGTGATGTCTTACCCTTCAGCCTAGGGAGCCGTGTGATGCCTGTCCAAGGCTGTTTTTGTATCCTTTGATGCTTTCAAGGTATCGCTTACCGGCCACCCGTCCCGGGGCAGCCGGACTCAATCGTCCTGGTACCCCAGGACTGCCAGGGTCTGGGACAGGGCGGGGTTGGTGATACTGCGGTTCCAGACGGCGTGCAGCTCCACCGGGTAGTTCGCACTGCCTTCCAGCGGCACGAAGTCGACGCCCTGAACGCCAAGAAGGGAAGTGGAACGGGGGACCAGGGCTACTCCGCGCTTCGCCGCAACCAGGGACACCATAGTGAGGATCTGGCTGACCGTGTGAACCACGTTGGCATGCTGGATTTGGAGCATCCTGACCGCAAGGTCGTAGAAATAGCTGGCCTCGCCGGGTGAATGCATGATGAGGGGCACGTCCTTGAGGTCGTCCTCCCTGACGGGCCGGTTGAGTTCCGTCAGGGGGTGCCCGGACGGCGCAGCAAGCACCATCGTCTCGCGTTGAAGCACGTGCGAAGCAAAAATGTCCCTGTTGATTGGAGGCCGGGCAAGGCCGAGGTCGAGCTCGCCGGATTGCAGCCCGGCGACCTGCTCACCCGTCACGAGTTCCTGCAGGTCGATATCCACGCCGGGCAGCCCTGCCGAAATCTTCTCCAGGAGCGGGCCCAGGATGCTGAAGCCGCTGGCCGCTGTAAAGCCGATCCGTATCAGGCCGGAGCTGCCGGACGCGATTCGTTGTGCCGTGAGGGGCGCACGATCGGCCAGTGCCATGAGCCGCCGGGCTTCCTCCAGGAAAGCCCTGCCCGCGGCCGTCAGGCGGACCTTCCGGTTGTCGCGTTCCAGCAGCTCCGCGCCCACGGTCTTTTCAAGCTTCTGGATCTGGCGGCTCAGGGGCGGTTGGGTCATGTTGAGCCGTTCTGCGGCCCGGCCGAAGTGAAGTTCTTCCGCGACGGCAATGAACCCTGCCAGCTGGTCAAAAGTGAACATTCCTAGTTCCGCAGCGCCCCGAGCCCCGAAATCAATGCCTCCAGGCCCAGGCTGAAGGCGATGTCAGCGGGCTTTTCGTGGCCTTGTTCGGCGAGGCTCTGCACCGCGGCCGTGAAATTGGGCGTGGATTCCGCCATGCTGCCCGGATCGAAGATGTCCGCCGGAGCCGTGACGTCGAAGGCCGAGCCGAAAATGAAGGACTCGAGCGCCACGATCGAGGAGATGATCCGTTCCTCAGGGAAGCCGGCCTCCCGCAGCCCTTCGCTGACCGTCTCGTACATGGCCAGGGTCTGAGGCGCGTCCGTGACTGGCAGGACCGCGATCACCGGGATGAGCGGCGTGTGCTGGGAAAAAACGTCCCGATAGCTCCACGCCCACCGTCGTACGGCTTCGTCCCACGGTCCACGGCCGAACGCGGACACGTCCACGAGGGCCGCGAGATGGTCTTCCACCAGGACCAGCACGTCCCGTTTGGACGTCACGTGGTTGTAAAGGGCCGACGGCGCCACATCCAGTGAGCGGGCCAGTGCGGCCATGGTGAGGCCGTCATAGCCGCTCTTTTCGATCAGCCGCAACGCTGCCGCGGTGATCACCGCCTGGTCTAGTACCGCCGAGGCCGGCCGGCCCGCGCGGCGCTTCGGCTGAGCCGCTGCTTCGCGCGAGTCTGCGGAGGGTTGGGTGTTCTGGCGGGCGGCTGCCGGCATCGTCGGCCTTTCTGCTGGCGGGGTCCCCAGCATTATTCCATTGACCCCTTCCGCGACGGCGACGGAAGCGCTATCATTTTCCTAAATGAATGGTATTCATTTAGTGGCACGCATCACTCCTGCGGCCACAGAGAGGACATCATGCTGGAACTTGACCGCGACGTCGTCGTCGTAGGCGCTGGCCCCTCGGGACTTACCGCGGCCCGCCAACTGAAAAAGGCAGGCCTCAGCGTCGCCGTGCTGGAAGCGCGGGACCGGGTGGGCGGCCGCACCTGGACGGACACCATTGACGGCGCCATGCTGGAAATCGGCGGCCAGTGGGTCTCGCCGGACCAGACCGTGCTGCTGGAACTCCTCGACGAGCTGGGCCTGGAAACGTACTCCCGCTACCGCGAAGGCGAGTCGATCTACATCGGCGCCGATGGCAGGAAGACCCGCTACACCGGTGACTCCTTCCCGGTCAGCGACACCACGGCAGCGGAAATGGACAAGCTGATCGGCCTGCTGGACGGGCTGGCGGCGGAAATCGGACCCACCGAGCCCTGGGCGCATCCCAAGGCCCGGGAGCTGGACACCATTTCCTTCCACCACTGGCTCCGCCAGAACTCCCCGGATGAGGAGGCGTGCAACAACATCGGCCTGTTCATCGCCGGCGGCATGCTGACCAAACCCGCGCACGCATTCTCCGCGCTGCAGGCTGTCCTGATGGCCGCCTCCGCCGGCTCCTTCAGCCACTTGACGGATGAGGACTTCATCCTGGACAAACGGGTTGTGGGAGGCATGCAGCAGGTCTCGCTGCTGCAGGCACGCGAACTGGGTGACGACGTCGTTCTTAACAGCCCGGTGCGCACCATTAACTGGACTGACGAGCGCGACGGCGGCCCGCGCGTCACTGTGGTGTCGGAACGGGCCACGGTGAATGCCCGCTACGTGATCATGGCGGTGCCGCCCAACCTCTATTCGCGGGTCTCCTTCAATCCGCCGCTGCCGCGCCGCCAGCACCAGATGCACCAGCACCAGTCATTGGGCCTGGTCATCAAGGTGCACGCCGTCTACAAGACCCCGTTCTGGCGCGAGGAGGGCCTCTCCGGCACCTGCTTCAGCGCCGGCTCGCTGGTGCAGGAGGTCTACGACAACACCAACCACGGGGATTCCCGCGGCACGCTGGTGGGTTTCGTCTCGGACGAGAAAGCCGACGCCGTTTTTGAGTTGAGCGCCGAAGAGCGCAAGCGCACCATCCTGGAATCCGTCGCGGCCTTCCTGGGCGACAAGGCACTGGAACCCGAGGTGTACTTCGAGTCCGACTGGGGCGCCGAGGAGTGGACGCGCGGCGCCTACGCCTCCAGCTACGACCTCGGCGGCCTGCACCGGTACGGCAAGGACCAGCATCAGCCTGTGGGCCCCATTTACTGGAGCTCCTCCGACCTGGCGGCCCAGGGGTACCAGCACGTCGACGGCGCCATCCGGATGGGTCAGATGACCGCCTCACGGGTTGCCGCCGTCGCCCACCGCGCTTCAGTCACGCAGTAGGAATCCAACGACAGTTCAGAGAGGAACGGCCAGATGCGGTACGTAGTGGGGTATTCAGCAAATGCCAGAGGCCATGATGCCGTAAATCTGGCCGTGTCACTGGCCCGGGGCCGTGGCGCCGCCCTGGACCTGGTGGTGGCCATTCCGGAAGTGTCGCCGTTCAGCGCGGCCCATGCGCCCAAGGCCGGATTCGAAACACTGCTCCATGAGCAGGCCCGGACGTGGCTCGACGAGGCGCTGGCGCTGGTTCCCGCCGATGTCCCGGCGGAAGGGCACGTTCGCACCGGTGAGTCGGACGCGCAGACCCTGATGGATGCGTGCGAGGAGTTCCAGGCGGACATGCTGATCATCGGGGCCACGAGCAACGGGCTGTTCAAGCGGTTCACGATCGGATCCGTGGCCGGTGCGCTGCTCCATGCAGCCACCGTCCCGGTGGCCCTGGCACCCCACGGATACCACCGCAGGGAAGCCCTGACCCGGATCAGTTGCGGACTCGGCGCCCGCCCCGGCGCCGACGAGCTGCTCGACTACGCCGTTTCGATGGCGTTGAACCGTGAGGTGCCCTTGCGGGTGGTGTCCCTTTTGACCCTCGACGACGGCGAGTCGCCGGAGGTCGCCGAAGCGGCCCGGAGCCATGCCGGCGACCGCGTGTCGGCCGCTCTTCTCGGCGGCGAAGCGGGCTCCCGGCCGGCTACGAAGACAGAAGTCGTTGTGGCACAGGGCGGAAGCATCGAGGAAGCCGTGGACCGGCTCGACTGGGAGGACGGCGAAGTCCTGGTGATCGGATCCAGCCGGCTGGCCAGGAGCCGGTCCATCTTCCTGGGCACCACCGCAAATCGCATCCTCCGCGCCCTGCCCGTGCCCATGATTGTGGTCCCGAGCGACTACGCACTGAAGCAAAGAACCCATTCAACGTCGAATGAAACCTCCGGAGAGGCACCATCATGACTACTGAGCACGCGACGTCCGCGACGTCGCAGTCCGACCACAAGGGCATTAGTGCCAAAGGCCTGAAGGCGGGATCGGTAGGGCTGATCGGCGCAGTCGTCATCGGCGTCTCCTGCATCGCCCCGGCCTACACCCTCACCGCAGCGCTCGGGCCAACAGTGTCCGAGGTCGGCGTCCACCTGCCGGCCATCTTCCTGGTGGGATTCATTCCCATGCTTCTCGTGGCGTTCGGCTACCGCGAACTCAACAACGCCATGCCCGACGCCGGCACCTCCTTCACCTGGGCATCGCGGGCGTTCGGGCCGTGGATTGGCTGGATGGGCGGCTGGGGGCTGATTGCGGCCACCATCATCGTGCTTTCCAACCTGGCCGCCGTTGCCGTCGATTTCTTCTACCTCATGCTGGCCCAGCTCTTCAGCAATCCGGAACTGGGCGAGCTGAGCAAGAACCTGCCGCTCAATATCGCCACAACGCTGGTGTTCATTGCGCTGGCGTGCTGGATTTCCTACCGCGGCATGGAGACCACCAAGGGCGTCCAGTATGTGCTGGTGGCGTTCCAGCTCCTGGTGCTCGGCTGGTTTGCGGTAGCTGCGTTCAGCCATGTTGCCAACGGTTCGGCTTTCGATGCCACGGCCATCTCGCCCGACTGGTTCAACCCGTTCGCCGTGGACTCCTTCTCTTCCTTCGCCGCCGGGGTGTCCCTGTCGATCTTTATCTACTGGGGGTGGGACGTCACGCTCACCATGAACGAGGAAACCCGGAACCCGGAAAAGACGCCCGGCCGTGCCGCGACCGTCACCGTCCTGGTCATCGTGATCATCTACATGACCGTGGCGCTCTCCACCCTGGCATTCGCCGGCATCGGCGACACCGGCCTGGGCGCGGGCAACCCCGACAACCAGGGCAGCATCTTCGCCGTCCTCGCCGGACCGGTCATGGGTCCGTTCGCCATCCTGATGTCGCTGGCCATCCTGAGCAGCTCAGCGGCTTCCCTACAGTCCACGTTTGTCTCGCCCGCCCGGACGCTTCTCTCCATGGGCCACTACAAGGCATTACCGGCCAAGTTCGGGCGGATCAGCCCCACCTACAAATCCCCGAGCTATGCCACCATTGCCGCAGCCATCGCCGCTGCAGCGTTCTACGTCATTACCCGGACCACCTCCGAGAACGCGCTGTGGGACACCATCACCGCACTGGGCATGATGATCTGCTTCTACTACGGCATCACGGCACTGGCCTGCGTCTGGTTCTTCCGCGCCCAGGCCTTCAGTGGAGTCCACGCGTTCTTCTTCAAATTCCTGGCGCCGCTCCTGGGCGGGGTCATCCTTCTGGTCATGTTCTTCAAGACAGCCTATGACTCCATGGATCCCGCCTACGGCTCCGGCTCCTCCGTGGGTGGGGTGGGCCTGGTGTTCATTCTGGGCATGGGCGTGATCCTGCTGGGCGTCGTGCTGATGCTGGTGATGTCCAGGCTCCGCCCGGAGTTCTTCAAGGGCCAGGTCCTGGCGCGGGGAATCTGAGCCGCGGGCCAATGGGACCCCAAAGCTCCGGACCATCGTTGAAAGTAAGCAAACTTACTAATAGGCTGGGCTGGCGGGGAACTTCCCCGTTCGACACGAACGAGGTGAATGCATGTCTGACACTGAGAACATCAGCAAAGTCACGAAGATCATCAACGATTCCCACATCGGGATGCTGACCACCATCAACGAAGCAGGCGCGCTGGTCAGCCGCCCGCTGGCCGTCCAGGAAGTCAAGGACGACGGCGACATGTGGTTCTTCACGTCGTCGGAAACTTCCCAGGTGGCGCATGTCCGCGCCGATCCGCGGGTGAACGTGGCCTTCGGCAAGAACACCGAATGGGTGTCCGTGGCCGGCACCGCCGAAATCGTCACCGACAGGCAGAAGATCCACGACATGTGGAACCAGGTGGTCGAGGCCTGGTTCCCCGACGGGCCGGACACGCCTGAGGTTGTGCTCCTGCGCGTTGATTCCGACTCCGCTGAATACTGGACCAGCCCTGGCGGCCGGGCCGCCACGGTACTTCAGTGGGTCAAGTCGAAGGTGACGAACAGCCGCATGAGTGTCGGCGAAAGCGGCACGGTGGACCTGTAGTCCTCACTGCAGTTGCCGGAGGGCCGCCAGCACCTCCGGCAACAGCACGTCGTTCCGGCCCCACACCGGATCCAGGACTTCCACGTACCAGGAATCGGCGAGGAGCAGGGCGAGTGCGTCGTTGGTTTCCTCGGACCAGTCGCGGAGTGCGTCCTCGTCCACCGGGTTCTCACTGGACCCGAGGACGGTGACCACCGCACCGCCGTCGAAAGTTACCGGGACGGCGGCCGCGCTGACCTCGCCCGGGGCGTGGCCAATGGTGATGAGTTCGGACCTGGTGGACAGGGCCACGAGTTCGGCTGCGGCCTCGGCGCTGCAGAAGCCGGTCACATATTGCCTCTGGGAATGGCCGGCATCGCCGCGCATTCCCGGCTGGGATTCCTTGGTGAAGAGGCCGTTCCTGTTGATCTCCGCCAGTTCGGCGGCGATGGGCCGCGTCTCCTCGTCGATGCTGGGTGCAAATGTTCCAGGCTGGTATTCGCTGCGGGATTCGAGCCACCGCGCAGTCAGTTCTCCGGCCGCTTCGAGGGTCGTTGCCTGCCGCCAGACTCCCCGGTCCGATCGCAACCTGCCGTGCTGGTCTCGTGTGTCCGTGACTAAAGGCTCCATTATGGGATGCTACCGCCGCCGCTTCCGGCCTTTCGAATGGTCCCGACACACCAGTTAACGTCGCGGGCCGTTTAGCGCGCCCGCACGCCCGCTGCGGCTTCCGCCCGGCCCAGGGCATGTTCCAGCCGGGTGACGGCGGGAACGTAGCTGGCGGGCTCGACTGCCCGGAGCTGTTCGGCCTCCCGCATGGCCTTGATCAGGGCCGCCGTTTCCGGCCGGCGCACATCTGTCATGTCGGGGTAGTCGATGCAGCACGCGGGATCCAGCTCATAGCGCTGCCATCTACTCAGCACTGTGCGGTGCCGTGCGGCCGCGGCTTCGATCTCCGCCTGTGCGGCTGCATCGTGGAGCCGCGCTTCCTGCCGTGCCATCAGGCGGGGACTCCACACATATGCGGTCACAGCGGTGGCGGTGGCAAGGAGTCCCGCGCCGAGGCCCAGCCACGGCGAGGCCAGGAAGGGTATGAGGACAGCAGGGAACACCACCACCAGTCCGGCGAAGCCGTCCCAGAAGACGGCGTCGGTCATTTGCCCGGCGTCGCGCCTGGCGTGGTACCGCGCCGAATAGACGGCGCCGGCCACGCCGCACACCACGACGGCGGCACAGACTGCTAGCTGTAAGGGCCCCATAGGGACCGATTCCGTGATGACAGACACCGTTCCACCTCCCACGGAACCTGCCCGGGCTGGCTGGTTCCGCTACTTCAATTGGAATCCCGCCGCGCGGGTGCGTCAATGGGCGGACCCTGGTGGGACCTGGCAGAAGCCGGCCTCCCGGCACCGTTCCCGGCCGGGCCGCGCACCGGTAGCCTAGGCTCCATGCGACTAAAAATGTGCAGCATCCACGTCAAGGATCCGGCGGCGGCCCACCACTTCTACACGGAGACGCTGGGTTTTGAAACGCTGATGGCCATGCCCGAATACAACCTGTACATCGTGAAGGACCCCGGTTCCGTCGGAGGTAGTTCGGGATCCGTGGGGCTCCTGCTGGAGCCCAGCGACAATCCCATTGCGGCGACCTACATGAACGGCCTGCACGACGCCGGGCTGCCGGCAATCGTCTTCGGCGTTCCCGATGTCCGGGCCGAGTACAAGCGGCTGGCCGCCCTCGGCATCATCTTCCAGGGCGAACCGGCAGACGGGCCCACGGGGATTTCGGTGGTGCTGGACGACGGCTGCGGGAACTACGTCCAGCTGCACCAGGACTAGTCCGTCATCACCTGGACAGGGAGCCAAGGGACTCTGGACCGGACCCGGAGACCGGCTGGTACTGTGGCCGCATGAGCGCAGCATTGGTACGGCCCAGGAATGGCAAAATGATCGCCGGCGTCTGCGCCGGCCTCGCAGCCCGGTTCGGCGTTTCAAAAGCCCTCGTCCGCATCGGCTTTGTGCTGTTCGGCCTGTTCGGCGTGGGGGAACTGGTCTACATCGCCTTGTGGATCATCATGCCCAAGGAGTAACGCCGCGGTTCATCGGGGAAGCGCTACTGATTCCCGTATGACCAGCGCGCAGTCCAGGACTGCGGGCTCGACCGCCAACACGCGCGCGCTAGCATCGCCCTCTATGGCATCAATGAGATGTTCTGTTGCCCATGCGCCCATCGCGTGGTGGGGCAGTCGTACCGTGGTCAGCGCCGGATCAAGGTTTTCCGCGATGGGTTCCTGGTTGCCGAAGCCCACCACCGACAAGTCGTCGGGAATCCGCACGCCCAGTTCGCTGGCAGCCCGGTACAGGCCCATGGCCATCGGGTCATTGAAGCAGAACACCGCCGTTGGCGGGTCCTCGAGCTGCAGCAGGCGCAGCGCGGCCTGGTGTCCTCCGGCTGCATCGGGCCGTCCGGACTGAACCAGTTCGGCACGGAATTCCAGGCCGGCGTGGGTCAAAGTGTCCTTGAACGCACGCAACCGGAAATCCGTGGCCGGGACGTCATCAATGGTGGTGACCATTCCGATCCTGGTGTGGCCGGCGTCGACCAAGTACTGGACGGCCGTGCGTGCGCCGGCTTCCCTCCCCAGGACCACCGACGGGACGGAGCGGCCGGTGTCCGCGGCGTCCACGAGCACAGCCGGAACGCCCGCAAGGCCGGCTGGCAGGCGAAGCGGACCGCGGTCCGTGGCGGCGTAAACGATGCCGTCCACCCTGCGGTCCAGCAGTGCGGCCACGCCGGATTCCCGGACCTCCTCGGAATCGGTGCCGGCGGACGTAATGACCATGATGTTGTAGCCGCGGCGCCTGGCAGCTTCTTCCGAGCCAAGAATCACACTGCCGGTGTCCGAAGCCGCGGCGAAACTTTCGCAGATCATCCCGATAACCCCGGAACGCCGGGTCCGGAGAGCCTGGGCCAGCCGGTTCGGACCATACCCAAGCCGGCGGGCAGCCTCGTGGACGCGGTCCCGGGTTTCGGCACCCACCCGGGCATAGGCCACGTTGTTGAGGACCTGGGAGACGGTGGTGATGGACACTCCTGCGGCGGCGGCCACGTCCTTGATTCCCGCTGCCTTAGTGCTCATGCATCTCCCGTGTCATCTTGTCCTGAGGCGATTCTATGTCCGGCTCACTCGGCCCGGAGACGGTAGGCGTCACGGGTCACACCTGTTCAATCGTCCGCGGCCGGAGCAGAATGAAGCAACAACATTGGTGGTGATGCCGGTGGCGCTGGTAATCGTGATTGTGTGCACGCTGTTCCTGCTGGTTGCCATCATCCTGGTCATCGTCTGGGGCGGGCGCCCCTTCCGGAGGCCCGCCGACCCTGGTGCCCCGGCTTCCCCCTTACGGCTCTACCTCTGGTGGGCCAACGTGGCAACGGCGGCCGCCCTCGCTTCGGGGATCCTGGTGGCGTGGGCCGGCGGCAGGCTGGCGATGCGCATACTGGCCCTCACCTCGCCGGCATCAGCCCAGGGCCGTCTTACCGAAGCGCAGGCGAACGTCGGATTCCCCACGATCGACGGCAGTATTGCCCTGTTGTTCTTCGGGGGACTGCCGGCAGGCTTCGCCGCGGCTTTCATCTACTTGTTCATCCGCCGCTGGCTCCCCGCCGGCCGCTGGGCGGGCCCCGCGCTGGGGGTGTTGCTCCTCCTGGTCTTCGGAGCCTCCGTGGATCCGCTTCGGGCGGAGAACATCGACTTCGCCATCGTGGGGCCGGGCTGGCTTTCCGTGGCACTCTTTTCGGCGCTGGCCGTCCTGCACGGCGCGGTGGCGGCCGCCGTGGTCGGCGCGTTCAGCCAGCGTCTTCCGCTGCCGTCCGGCCGCGACTGGAAGTACTACCTCCCGCTCGTCGGAGCCATCCTGTTCCTGCCCGTCGGCGTCCTGCTCGGCATCGGTGCGCTGGTTGTCATGCTGTGCTCGTGGCTCGCGCATGTTGGCCGCGCCGGGCGGGAACCTGTGCAAAGGGGTCCGGATGAAGTCCGGTCCCCGCGTGCCCTGCGGCGGGCAACAGCGCTGTCCTGGGGCGGCCGCGCGGCTCTGGGCCTGGCTGCAGTCGCGGCCCTGCCCCCGTTCATCACCGCTGTCGCGTCGATTATCTCGCGCTGATCCTGTCCGGCCCTGCAGCGGAAGTTGCGGGAATGGCCGGTGGCGTGCCGGCGTCGATCGCTGCGGTGAGCGCGGCAAGCACCTCGTCCTGGGCTCCGCCGGCGTCGATGCGGACGAATCCGGGGAACTCGGGAAGGGCGCGGTAGCCCTCGCTAAGGGCCGTCAGTTCCTCAAGCGTTTCGGTGTCCGTGCCGCGCAGGAGGACGCGTTCCAGGGCCTGCTCCGGAGCGACGTCGAAGTGGATCACCAGGTCCGGTTCTGGAAGGCGGCGCAGTAGCCAGCGGAGCAACCGGCCGGGCGGGAGGCCCCGGACGCTGCGCAGTGCGAGCTGGCAATAAAGGTGCCGGTCCATGACCACCAGGCCGGAAAAGTTGCGGGCGCGGGCGTGGGACACCAGAACGTTGACCGTCCGGATGACGCTCTCCAGTGCGTCCGCAAGGCGGGGGTTGAGGGGAATTCCGGAGCGCTTCGACCACTGCGACATATTGCGGCGGCCGGCATGGTTGCGTAGCAGCAGGGCCTTGCCACCGGCCAGGCGGGCGGCTTCCACGGCTGCGCGGGCGGCGGTGGTCTTTCCGGCACCGTCAATTCCGGTGAGGACGATTAGCAGGGGGTGGCTCATTTCGTTTGGGGGCGGGCAGTTCGTGCGGCGGAGGTGCTCCGGCAGTTGATCGGGTGTTGCTCGTTTAACGCGAGGCCGGCCCTGATCGTCCCCCCGCGGAACTTGTTTTCTGTTTGCCTCTCCGATTTCATGTGCCGTTAATGGCGGCGTCCTAGCGTGGTTCCTCAGGCACCATCCGCTAGAAGGGATCCATCATGGCCGATATAGCTGCTGTGCTGGGACGGCTCTCCCCGGACGAGCTCGACGAGCTTCGGGAGATTGGTCCCCAGGGCCACCTCACCAGGCGACTTGTTGATGCCCTGGACAGGGCGGCCGGCGGGTCGGGTGCGGGCCGTGGCTATTACGTGCCCACGGGAAGCGTGAGTGCAACGGGCGGACCCCACCTCGTGCTGCGCAGCGACGTCTCCGCGTGGCTGTTCGGCGGGGGACCGCAGATTCCGCACGGGAACCAAACGGGAGAAGGGACCGACGGGCCCGCACGGCAGGAATCCGACTGGTCGGAACTGCGTCCCGGCGACAAGGTGGCGGTTGTGCGGGGGAAACGCGTCACGGCGTCGGGAATTGTTGATGCCATGACCGAAGACGCATCCACGGTGTGGGTCCTTTTCGAAGGCGTTGCGCCCCGGCGAATGTTCCATCGAGGCGACCCGGACGACCTTCGTCCCGTGCGCTGACCTCCCGAAGGAATCAGCGGCTTACTCGGCCTTGGCGCGGGCTTTCTTCGCGTCCTTCTTGGCCGCTTCATCCTTGACGCGCTGCGCTTCGGCGCGGACGGCGGCGTGCGTGGAGCGCTCGGCGACCAGCCATGCCGGGGGAGCCTGCAGCAGCGCGGTGATTTCCGCCGTCGTGAGTGCTTCTTCGACACCGCCGCGGGCCAGGCCGCTGATGGAAACGTTCAGCTTCTGCGCCACCACCGGGCGGGGGTGCGGTCCGTTGCGGCGGAGTTCCGCCAGCCACTCCGGCGGGTTGGCCTGGAGCTCGGCGAAATCGGCGCGGCTGATGACCGAATCCTGGAACTCCTGGGGTGTTGCGGGCAGGTAGATACCAAGCTTCTTGGCAACGGTGGCCGGCTTCATGGACTGGGAGTTTGCAGAGGTCATGGTTCAAGGGTATCCGGCGGCAGGCCCTTCAGGGCACCAGCAGGGCTCTCCTGCAGCTCTGGCGGTACTGTGAACGTGTGTCCGCTGAAGAAGAATTCCCGCAAGTACCCGCGCCCGCTGAACCGGAAGGGCGCGTGCTGCGCTTCGCCTACGTTGCCGGAGTAACGCCGGGGAAATGGATCAGGCGCTGGGAAGAGCGGATGGCGGATGTTCCGTTGCATTCGTTTATGTCCGACGACGGCGCTCAGCTTTCAGTGCTCCGTGACGGTTCCGCCGACCTCAGTTTCGTCCGCCTGCCGGTGGAGCGCGAGGGCCTGAACGTGATTCCCCTGTATGAGGAGCAGCCCGTGGTGGTTGCTCCCAAGGGGCACGAGATTTCGGTCTTCGAAGAGGTGGCGCTGGCGGATCTTTCCGAGGAGACCTTCCTGGATGTGGCTGAGCTCGGCGGCCCGGAAGTCGCTTTGCAGGTGGTTGCCTCCGGTGCCGGGCTCGTGATCCTGCCGATGTCCGTTGCCCGCCACTTCAACGTCAAGGACACGGTGGCGCGGAAGCTTACCGGCGCACCCACCACGCAGATCGCCCTCGCATGGCCCACTGAGGCCACGCGTGACGCGATGGCCGGGGCCGGGGAACCGGCCATGGATGAAGTGATCGAGGAGTTCATCGGGATTGTCCGCGGACGGACCGCCCAGAGCTCCCGCCAGCCGTCGGCGAAGGTGGAGCCGCCCAAGAAGGAACCGAAACCGGACCGGAGGGGAACCGGCGTCAAGAAGCCCAAGGTTGCGCAGCGCTACGCTCCCAATCCGGACAAGGGCCGCGGCAAGGGATCACGCAAGAAGGGCAAGCGCTAAGGCTCAGGCGGTGCAGGCGTCCTTGAGCGCTTTAACGGATTCCGCCGGAACCTGGTCGCCCGACTCGGCGATCTGGCGCAACGGAGTGGTGATCTCGGAGGGTACGCCGGCGGTCTCGGCGCCGGCCACGAGGCCGCCCAGCAGTTCCTTGTCCTTGACGCTGACAAGCCCGTCCTCCACGAGGGCGCACACCTGTCCCTTGACCTGGTCGGCGGCTGCGGTGGCAACCTGCGAGGCGCCGTCGTTCACAGCCTTTTCGGCGGCGTCCTGGACCTGCCCGCAACCGGTCAGTACAACGATGAGGGCGGTAACGGACAGGGCGGCGAGGCTGGATTTCATGCCTCCAGCGTAACAAGCAGGCCCGTGGGGGTGGTGTCAGGAGTTTTTGTCCAGATAATGGCCGCAAAACCGCGAGTTGCGCACATTATCTGGACAAAAACTCCTACCTTCTGTCAGCCGGTGACGTGATGCCGCGGGCCGCCGGCAGTTAGGTTTCCTGCCCGCGGCCATCGTGACTTATGTGAAGTGACCCTGTTGCGGGCCGCCCCGGCAGCGGATAAAGTGTGAGCCGTGTCACCGGCAGGTGACACATGCTTTTGATCTGCGGCGGGAGAGTCCTGCCGGTACGTTCAGCAGGCGCCGTAGGAGCAAATCCTCCCCAGGAATCTCTCAGGCCCACGTACCGCCGCGGCGAGGCAACTCTGGAAAGTAGTCCGGTCCCCGGGCTCACCGACGGTGCAAGCGGCACGCTGTAACAGCAGGGTCCGCGGAAACTCTCAGGTCACATACAGAGCGGGGAGGAACCCGAATCAACGTGGCGCCCTGCGTCACCTGAATTATGGAGTTCCTCTCGTGACGATTCAGCCGTCCTCTGACACCTATACATGCCCCCGCATCTGCCTGCCCTGCCGCCTCCACGGGGGTCCCCAGCCCGCTCCGCAGCGCCTGGGCAGCTAAGGAAACCCCGACCATGGCCGTTGGTGTCTTTGATCTTTTTTCCATCGGGATTGGGCCTTCGAGTTCGCATACGGTGGGTCCGATGCGGGCTGCCGCGGTGTTCGCCGGGGAGCTTCGGGCGTCCGGGGACCTTGAGAAGGTGGCCGGGTTGCGGGTGGATTTGTATGGTTCCCTTGCTGCGACGGGGCATGGTCACGGGACCATGACGGCGATCCTGCTGGGGTTGGAGGGGTACCACCCGGAGAAGATCCTCCCGGCTGAGGTGGAGGAGCGGCTCGCGGCGATCGCGGAGACCGGGACCCTGGAGCTGGCGGGTGCGGTTTCGCTGCCGTACGGGGTGAAGGACATGGTGCTGCGGCCGTTGACGATCCTGCCGCGGCATACGAACGGGATGACGTTCACGGTCACGGATGCTGCCGGGGAGGTCCTGCATGCGGCGACGTTCTTTTCTGTGGGGGGCGGCTTCATTGTCCGTGAGGGCGAGGAGGACGCGGCGCAGCAGGAGCTGGAGGAGTCGAAGAAGGAGCTGCCGCTGCCGTTCCGGACCGCGGCGGAGCTGCTGGGCCGGTGCCAGTCCAAGGGCCTGTCCATCGGGGAGATCATGTTCGTCAACGAACGCGCTTCCCGGTCCGAGGCGGAGATCCGCGAGGGCCTGCTGCACATCTATTCGGTGATGGAGGAGTGCGTCGCGGTGTCCCTGAAGCGGGAGGGGTTGCTGCCGGGCGGGCTGAAGGTCCGCCGTCGGGCGCCGGACTGGCACGAACGCCTGTTGAAGGAGAACCGCGGCCAGGACCCCGCCTACCGCGATCCGAAGTACTGGCAGGAGTGGGTGAACCTGATCGCGCTGGCGGTCAATGAGGAGAACGCTTCCGGTGGCCGGGTGGTTACGGCGCCGACGAACGGGGCTGCCGGGATCATCCCGGCGGTGCTGTATTACGCGTTGCATTTCGCGCCGGGCATGGACCGGGCCAGCCAGGGGGACCGGGACGATGTGGTGGTGAAGTTCCTGCTCGCTGCCGCCGCGGTGGGGGTGCTCTACAAGGAGCAGGCCTCGATCTCGGGGGCGGAAGTGGGTTGCCAGGGCGAGGTGGGCTCGGCGTCGTCGATGGCGGCCGCTGGCCTGGCCGAGGTGATGGGCGGGACGCCGCAGCAGGTGGAAAACGCCGCGGAGATCGCGATGGAGCACAATCTGGGGCTGACGTGTGATCCGATCGGCGGGCTGGTGCAGATCCCTTGTATTGAGAGGAACGCGATCGCGGCGGCGAAGGCCATCAACGCCGCGAAGATGGCGCTCTGGGGCGATGGCACGCACCGGGTGTCCCTGGACGAGGTGATCGTGACCATGCGCGAAACCGGCAAGGACATGTCCTCCAAATACAAGGAAACCGCGATGGGCGGCCTCGCCGTCAACGTCGTCGAATGCTGACCCGAGCACCTGCTCCAGCACCAAAAAATTGGCCGGCCAACCGGCGCCCGCACAACGGAAAGAGAACTATGACACTGGCACCAGAAGGCCGGAAGATGCTGCGTATTGAGCAGCGCAATGCGGCTACTCCGGTGGAGCGTAAGCCGGAGTGGATCAAAGCCAAGGTCCAGATGGGCCCGGAGTTCGTCCAGCTCAAGAACCTGGTGAAGAAGGAAGGCCTGCACACCGTCTGTGAAGAAGCAGGCTGCCCGAACATCTTCGAGTGCTGGGAAGACAAGGAAGCCACCTTCCTGATCGGCGGCTCCGAGTGCACCCGGCGCTGTGATTTCTGCCAGATCGATACCGGCAAGCCCTCCCCGGTGGACATATTCGAACCCACCAAGGTGGCCCGCTCGGTCCAGGCCATGCAGCTGCGCTACGCCACCGTGACCGGCGTGGCCCGGGACGACCTCGCCGACGAGGGCGTCTGGCTCTACGCCGAAACAGTCCGGAAGATCCACGAACTGAACCCGGGCACCGGCGTCGAACTCCTGATCCCGGACTTCTCCGGCAAACCCGAACACATCGCAGCGATCTGCGACTCCAAGCCCGAGGTCTTCGCGCACAACGTCGAAACCGTGCCGCGGATCTTCAAGCGCATCCGCCCCGCCTTCCGGTACGAGCGGTCCCTGGACGTCCTCACGCAGGGTCGGAACCTGGGCATGGTCACCAAGTCCAACCTGATCCTGGGCATGGGCGAGACCCGCGAGGAAATCTCCGAAGCCCTCCGGGACCTGCACGACGCCGGCTGCGACCTGATCACCATCACCCAGTACCTGCGCCCGAGCGAGCGGCACCTGCCGGTGGACCGCTGGGTCAAACCGCAGGAATTCGTCGACCTCGCCACCGAAGCCGAGGAAATCGGCTTCCTCGGCGTCATGTCCGGGCCCCTGGTCCGCTCCTCCTACCGTGCCGGCCGCCTGTGGGCCACCGCGATGCGCAAGAAGGGCTGGGAAATCCCGGCCGAACTCGCGCACATCGAGTCCTCCGGCAGCACCCGCCAGGAAGCCAGCTCCCTCATCGCAGCACACTCCTGAGAACCATTTGATAGCCAGAGAGGACCAATGATGTTCCCCACCAGGATCGAAATCATCCCTTCAGAGGGAATCGTTGACCGGGTCCGGGCGCACGTGCCCGTGACCACGACGCTCACCGTCACGTGCCTGCCCCACCACGGCATCGAGCGGACCATGCGTGCCGCCGTGCAGCTGAGCGTGCTCGGCTACTCCGTCATTCCGCACCTCGCCGCGCGGAGCGTGCATGACCGCGCAGAGCTCACCGGAATCCTCCGCGACTGCAACGTGGCCGGCATCCGGGAAGTGTTCGTGATCGGCGGAGACCGGAAGCAGCAGGCCGGCCAGTACGGGTCCGCCCTTCCGCTGCTGGAAGACATCGCGCAGTACTCCGGCGGCATGATGCGGGTGGGCGTTGCCGGTTACCCGGAGGGCCATCCGGGGGTTGGCCCGGTGGACCTGCTGGACGCCCTGCTGGCCAAGGAGCACCTGGCCTCGCATGTCGTCACGCAAATGTGCTTCTCCGAGCCGAAGATCCTCGATTACGCTGCACTCCTGCGCCGCGAAGGGGTGCAGCTGCCCGTCTGGGCCGGCGTGGCGGGGTCCGTCCCTCGGACCAAGCTGGTCGCCCTGGCGGCGCAGATCGGCGTCGGAAGTTCGCTGACGTTCCTCAGCCGTAAAGGGCCGCTGGCGCGGAAGCTCCTCAGTGGTGACCGCTATTCGCCGCAAACCCTGGTGGCCGGGCTGGAACGCGAGCCGGGGAACATTGCCGGCATCCATCTGTACAGCTTCAACAACCTTGAGCCGGTTCCCGGCGAGCCGGATCAGGCGTCAACCTCAGCAGCACTCCAGTCCGCTTTGATCCGAGGAGCAGCACGTGACAACTAAGACCGTGACCGCCCGTCAGGAGCCGCATCTGGAGCGGCAGCTCAGCAACCGGCACATCCAGCTGATCGCTATTGGCGGTGCCATCGGCACAGGCCTCTTCATGGGCTCCGGAAAAACCATTTCAGCAGCCGGCCCATCCGTAATATTCGTCTACATGATCATCGGTTTCATGCTGTTCTTCGTGATGCGGGCCATGGGCGAGCTCTTGCTGTCCAACCTGAACTACAAGTCCTTCAGCGACTTCGCGGCGGACCTGCTGGGCCCCTGGGCCGGCTTCTTCACCGGCTGGACATACTGGTTCTGCTGGGTGATCACCGGAATCGCGGACGTCATCGCCATCGCCGGCTACTCGAAGGAACTCTGGCCTGGGCTCCCGCTGTGGATCCCTGGCCTGGCCACCGTGGCCATCCTCCTGCTCCTGAACCTCACCACGGTGAAGGCGTTCGGCGAGACGGAGTTCTGGTTCGCCCTGATCAAGATCATCGCCATTGCGGCGCTGATCCTGGTGGGCCTGTTCATGATTTTCAGCGGATTCCAGTCCGACGCCGGCCCGGCCACCTTCTCGAACCTGTGGAGCCACGGCGGCTTCTTCCCGAACGAATTCATGGGTTTTGTGGCCGGCTTCCAGATCGCAGTGTTCGCCTTTGTGGGCATTGAGCTGGTAGGCACCACGGCCGCGGAGGCCAAGGACCCGGAGAAGAACCTGCCCAAGGCCATCAACTCCATCCCCATCCGCGTGCTGCTCTTCTACGTGGGCGCGCTCATCATCCTGATGTCCGTCACGCCCTGGACCCAGTTCCAGGCCGGCCACAGCCCGTTCATCGCCATGTTCTCGCTGGCTGGACTGGGTGCCGCTGCCACCGTAGTGAACCTGGTGGTGCTCAGCTCGGCCATGTCCTCGGCCAACTCCGGCATATATTCCACTTCGCGCATGGTTTACGGCCTGGCCCAGGAGGGTGACGCACCGTCTGTTTTCGGCGCCCTGTCCCGCCGCAAGGTCCCGCAGAACGCGCTGTTCCTCTCCTGCGTCCTGCTGCTCTCCGGCGTGGTCCTGATGTACGCGGGCCAGGACATCGGCAAGGCCTTCGACATGGTGACCACCGTCTCCGCCGTCTGCTTCGTTTTTGTCTGGTCCATCATCCTGGCCAGCTACATTGCCTTCCGCAGGCGCCGCCCGCAGCTGCACGAGGCGTCCAAGTACCGGATGCCTGGCGGCGTCCCCATGGTGTGGTTGGTCTTCGCCTTCTTCGTCTTCGTGCTGTGGGCCCTGACCACGCAGCCGGACACGCTGCTGGCGCTCCTGGTGACGCCGGTGTGGTTCATCCTGCTCGGCGCCGCCTGGCTGGTGCTCCGCCGCCGTCCCGCGCACCTGGCCCGCTTCGCCACGTTCCAGGCTGAACTAAGCCAGGACATGGAGCCCGAATCCGCCGGGCGGGAACTGGGGGAGGTGAAGAACTGAGCACTGTGGAGCCGTTGAACAGCATGACGTCGGACTCGTCGGCTGCCTCGGGGGAATAACAGGGGCCCCGATGCGACTTGTTCTCTTTGGGGCGCCGACCACCGGCTGCCTCGTGAGAGGACCTCTTTTGCCTACTGCCTTTGTCCCGTTCACCGTCCGTGCCACTGTCCGCGAGGACCACAGGCGCTCTTTCCGCACAGACATCGAGCGGCTCACCTCCAGCCATCGTGGCTGGGCGCCGCTGGACATGGTCAAGTCCACGGATACGCAGGCCCTCCTGCGGGGAGCGGTGCCGAATAGCGTGCACACCGCCACCGATTCGAGCCTGGCCCGTTACCTCCAGGACCGCCTGGTGGCCGACAGCGACATCCACCTGGATCTCGCTGTCAGCATCGAGCGGTAACAGGCGCCTGAGCCCCGGACCATCAGGTCCGGGGCTTTTTGGCACCAAAAATTGAACAACGGGAAGATGGTGTAAGTTGCTCCCGGCTGAACAAAACACCGGAAGGGAGAACGCACTAGTCCATGCTCCGACTGAAACGCCTTGCCGTCTTCTGCCTTTTCGCGACCTGCGTCATCACCGGGCTCTTGTTCTGGGTGCTCCGCCCGTCCGGCCCTGCAGCGTTTTGGAGCCAGTCGGCGCCGCCGCAAGCAGGCGCGAAACTTGCGACGCTGTCCGCGTTCAGCTCCCGAGCCGTGGACATTACTGACAGCACGATTGACGCGGAGTGGCTCGGACGGACCGCGGCGCAGACCAACATACCGGCCCGGGCACTCCAGGCCTACGCGGCTGCTGCGGAGCTCGCCAACATTGCCACACCGGCGTGCCGGATCGGGTGGAATACCGTGGCCTCCATCGGTTTCGTGGAGTCCGCGCACGGGAGTCACGGCGGCGGCAGCTTGTCGAACACCGGGCAGGTGAGCAGGCCCATTATCGGCCCCAGCCTCGACGGCGACAGTTTCGCCGCCATCCCTGACACGGACGACGGAATGCTCGACGGCGACGCCCGCTGGGACCGTGCGGTCGGACCCATGCAGTTCATTCCTTCCACCTGGAAGCTGGCGGGGCAGGACGGGAACGGGGACGGAGTCGCCGACCCGCTGAACATCGACGACGCCGCACTCAGCGCCGCCGCGTACCTATGCGAGGGCGGCCGTGACCTCACCACCGCCCGCGGGTGGACCGACGCGGTGCTCTCCTACAACCAGTCCGACTCCTACGTTCGCCAGGTGCGCGACCAGGCGAAGGCATACGCGGAACAGTCGGGGTCTGCCGGGTAGGTTCGGAATAGTGGCCGGAAGATATCGGTTGAGGCCTGCATGAAGGCAATTACTTACAGCGAATACGGAAGTCCGGACGTACTTGAGTTGACGGAGCAGCCGCTACCCAAGGTCGGGCCGGGAATGGTCCTGGTCAAGGTCAAGGCGGCAGCGGTCAATCCGGTCGATTGGAAGATCATGGCCGGTTACTTGGACCCGGCCATGGACCTGCAGTTCCCGGCCATTCCCGGATGGGACGCGGCCGGCGTCGTCGAGTCGGTCGGCATCGATGCGCCGCATTTCCAGCCCGGCGATGAAGTCATTTCCTATGGCCGCAAAGACTACGTCCACGGCGGTAGTTTCGCTGAGTACATCGCGTTGCCGGAACGGCTCCTGGCCCGCAAGCCCGCATCCCTGACCTGGAACGAAGCCGCAGGACTTCCGTTGGCGGGCCTGACGGCATATCAGGTCCTCAACCGCCTGGACCTCAAGGCGGGGGAGACCGTGTTGATCCATGGCGGCGCAGGCGGCGTCGGGTCCCTGGGTATCCAGATCGCCGCGGCGCGCGGTGCCAAGGTGATTGCGACCGCATCAGAAAAGAACCACGACTTCATCCGGTCGCTCGGTGCCGAGTCCGTCAGCTACGGCGAAGGACTCGCGGACCGGGTCCGCGCACTGCGCCCTGAAGGCGTCGACGTCGTCGCGGACTTCGTGGGCGGCAACCTTGAATCCACGCTGGCTGTCCTTGCTGAGGGAGGCAGGCACGCATCCATCGCGGACAGCGAGGTGGAGCAGCATGGCGGTACCTGGATGTGGGTGAACCCTGTAGGCGCCGAGCTGCAGGAACTCGCCGACCTGGTCGATGAGCGCAAGCTCCGGGTTGAAGTGGCACAAACGTTCCCGCTGGCGCAGGCGGCAGATGCCTTCCGCCTCAACATGGAGGGGCACACCCGCGGCAAGATCGTGATTGCAGTCGACGACGCGTCGTAATTCGGAGGGGCGGCCGGATTCCGGCCGCCCCCCTTCCTTGGGCCGTAGGCTGGGACCCAGCGGGTGAATGACCGGGAGGTTGGAATGTCCGAGACGACAGTTGCCGAGTTGAAAGCCGAACTGGCCGAGCTCGAAGACCCAAGAATGCGCTCAGTCAACGAGAAGCACGGCGATGATCACGGCGTGAACCTCTCCAAGCTGCGTGCCATCGCCAAGCGGCTCAAGATCCAGCAGGGCCTCGCCCGCGAGCTGTGGGCGACGGACGACACCGCGGCCCGGCTGCTCGGGCTGTTGATCTGCCGGCCCAAGGAGTTCGAACACGGGGAACTGGATGCCATGCTGCGCCAGTCGCGGGCGCCCAAGGTGCAGGACTGGCTGGTGAACTACGTGGTCAAGCGGAGCCCGCACGCCGAGGAACTGCGCGTTGCCTGGACTGCGGATTCAGACCCGGTGGTGGCCGGCGCCGGCTGGGCGCTGACCAGCGAGCGGGTCGCGAAGAACCCTGAGGGGCTCGACCTGCCGGGCCTCCTCGACACCATCGAGGCGCAGATGAAGGAGGCACCCGACCGACTGCAATGGGCGATGAACACCTGCCTGGCGCAGATCGGGATCCACCATGCCGCGTACCGTGCCCGGGCGATCGAGATCGGCGAACGGCTCGAGGTGCTCAAGGACTACCCGACGCCGCCGAACTGCACGTCCCCGTTCGCACCGGCCTGGATCAACGAGATCGTGCGCCGGCAGAGCGCGGGCTGATTCCCGGAAGGGCGCCGGTCAGGTCAGGCGGGCGACGCTTCGGCGGGAGGGCCGGAGCGCCGCGCCGTCGGAAAAGAGCTGCGGAGTTGCCTGCTGGATCCGTTGGACATCCTCAAAGACGCCCCGAAGGTGCAGGCGGAGGGAGCTGTCGGCGTCCGTCAGGTTGTTGGCTTCAAGAGCGTCCACCACGGCGGTGTGCTGCTCAATCAGGGTGGCAATGGGCCGTGTATCCAGCAGGCTCAGGCGACGGGCGCGGTCGAGGTGTGCCTTGGCGGAGTTCACGGCAGCCCAGGCGGACTCGTGGCCCGCAAGCCGGAGGAGCTCGCGGTGAAAATCTTCATCCAGGCGGAAGAATTCGTCCACGTCGCTGTTGGCATCAGCCTCCGTTTGGCTTTGGAGGATTCCGCGCAGTCCCGCTATTCCGGCCGCGTCCACCGAAAGGTCGCGCAGGGACGCGCACTCAATGGCCTCGCGGACAAACTGGGCGTCTGACACCCGGCCAAGATCAACGAGAGACACAAAGGAACCGATCTGCGGGTACACCTGCACCAGTCCCTCTTCCCTGAGCAGAATCAGGCTTTCCCGCACCGGCGTGCGGCTGACGCCCAGTTCCTGCGCGAGCTCATTCTCCGAGAGCGGTTCCCCCGGGGGCAGCTGGAGGGAGATGATGCGCCGCCGCAGTGTTTCCAGGGTCTGGTCACGCACGGACTGTCGAGGTTGCTGTCCCTTGCCGTGTTTATCCGATGCCATGACCTCAGTCTATTCTCTTGACACACTAGAATGGTAGTGCTTGTATGGTAGTAGTTAGCGAGGTGCCGCCGGTCACATCGACGGCCCGCCAGCCTTCTTCCTCTGTTCAACCCCCCTTCGTTTTTCATCGCCTGCAAAGGAGCACCAGATGACTGAGAGCATCGCGCCGCCCACCGCCCGGCCGGAGACCACCAAACCCACCCGGGAGCTGGCAAAAGTCGCCGTCTCAGGGTGGCTGGGAACCGCCATGGAATTTATGGACTTCCAGCTGTACTCCCTGGCGGCAGCCATCGTCTTCAACAAGATCTTCTTCCCCGATGTCAGCCCGGTCATTGGCCTCATCGCCGCCATGGCCACTTACGGTGTGGGCTACGTTGCGCGCCTTGCCGGTGCCGTCTACTTCGGCCGCATGGGCGACAGGATCGGCCGCAAGAAGGTCCTCTTCATCACCATCGCCCTCATGGGAGCATCAACAACCCTTATCGGCGTTCTCCCTACCTACGCGATGATCGGCATCTGGGCTCCCATCCTGCTGGTTGCACTGCGCCTGGCGCAGGGCTTCGGCGCGGGTGCCGAGATCGCCGGCGCCACTGTGATGCTCGCCGAATTCGCCCCGGCCCGCCGCCGAGGCCTCATCTCTTCCCTCGTGTGCCTTGGCACGAACTCCGGAACGCTCGCCGCGTCGGCGCTTTGGGCGGTTCTGGTGAGCACCCTTCCGGAGGACCAGCTGCTGAGCTGGGGCTGGCGGATTCCGTTCCTGTTCAGCTTTGTATTGATGATTTTCGCCGTGTGGGTGCGCCGCTCGCTCAAGGAAAGCCCGGTCTTTGAACAGCGGGCAGATGTTGTGGACGGCGTTGCACTTTCCAAGCGCGAAATCGCCGCGGCAGATGAGCTCGCCAAGACCAGCACCATCGAAGCCGCCCTGCACCAGCGCAAGGGCAAGGCCTTCCTGATCGCCCTCGGCCTGCGCTTCGGGCAGGCCGGCAACTCGGGGTTGGTCCAGACATTCCTGGTGGGCTATCTCGCCACTGTCCTGCTGGTGGACAAGAGCGTGGGCACTTCAGCCATCGTGTACGGCTCCCTGCTCGGCTTCCTGACCATTCCGGTCATGGGCTTGCTGGGTGACCGGTTCGGCCGGAGGCCCCTGTACCTCGTGCTGAGCGCGCTCACGGCGCTGTTCGCCATCCCCATGATGCTGATGGTCACCAGCGGAAACACGGGGCTCATCACCATCGCCATGGTCGTCGGGCTGAACCTGGGCGTGCTGAGCCTGTTTGCGATGGAAAGCGTCACCATGGCCGAATTCTTCGGCGCCCGTACCCGCTTCACGCAGCTGGCCCTGGCCAAGGAAATCGGCGGCATCCTCGCCACCGCCATCGGGCCCCTGCTTGCCGCAACCCTCACCGCCATCACCGGCCACTGGTGGCCGCTCGCCGCGATGCTCATCGGCTACTCCCTGATCACCTTGATCTCAGCCTTCGTGGGGCCCGAGGTCCGCGGACGGGACATGGTCCGCCTGGAAGACGCAGTATGAAAGCCGTCGTAGTCCACGGCGCCAACGATCTCCGTATCGACGAACGGCCGGAGCCTGTAGCCGGGCCGGGGGAAGTGGTAATCGACGTCGAGTGGGGCGGGATCTGCGGCTCTGACCTCTCCTACTGGCGCCACGGCGCCTCGGGGACGGCAGCGCTGAAGTCGCCGCTGGTCCTAGGACACGAAGTGGCGGGCCGGATCGCGCAACTGGGCCCCGGTGTCCGCAACCTCGACGTCGGGCAGCCGGTCACCGTACACCCGGCGGAACTGGTGGGCGACGGAACCATGCCGGACCGTCTGACCGGCCGCACCAACCTGTACCCGCAGATCCGCTACTTCGGTTCGGCGGCCTTTGATCCGCACACCGATGGCGGATTCAGCGAACGGAAGCTCGTCAAGGCATCCCAGATCCGGTCCCTGCCGGACGGCGTGGACACCCTTCGCGGAGCCCTCGCCGAACCGCTCGCCGTCGCCATGCACGCAGTCAGCCGGGCAGGATCCCTGGCCGGCCGGGACGTGCTGGTCAACGGAGCCGGCCCCATCGGCTCGCTGGTGGTCGCGGCGGCCAAGTACGCCGGGGCCAGAAGCGTCACTGCCGCCGACATCAACGAGGACTCACTGCGGATTGCCAAGTCCATGGGGGCGGACCACGTCGTCAATGTGTCCGCGGGCAGCCTTCCCGAGGACATGGAGTTGGTCTTCGAGGCTTCCGGAATCCCGGCAGTACTCGGAGGTGTGCTCCGCGCGACTGCCCGCGGCGGAACCCTCGTCCAGGTGGGCAACCTTCCCGGCGCCCCGGCAGCTGCCGCACTCGGCGACCTGGTGACCCGCGAAATCACCTGGATCGGTTCGTACCGTTTCGTCGAAGAAATCAGCGACGCCCTCCGCGCCATGGCGGACGGCCTGGACGTCTCACCGGTCATCACCCACCAGTTCGGCATCGACCAGGCGGAGGAAGCCATGCGCGTCTCGGCAGACCCCGCCTCCGGCAGCAGCAAGGTCATGCTCCGCCTCAGCCCAACTGAGTAGCAGCAGGTGTCGTGATGAGCCCTCATAACGACACCTGCTGCGACCTACTTGCAGATCACATCCCCACCTAAAGGACCAAGCAGTGAAGATCACCGACGCACGGGTAGTGGTTTCGTCGCCAGGACGGAACTACGTCACGCTCGTAATCGAAACCGAGGACGGAATCACCGGCATCGGCGACGCCACCCTCAACGGCCGCGAACTGGCAGTCGCGTCCTATCTCTCCGAGCACCTCTGCCCGTTGCTGATCGGCCGCGACGCGCGCCGGATCGAGGATGCCTGGCAGTACTTCTACAAGGGTGCCTACTGGCGCCGCGGGCCGGTGACCATGACAGCGATCGCCGCGATCGACGTCGCCCTGTGGGACATCAAGGGCAAGGCCGCCGGCATGCCGGTGTACGAGCTGCTGGGCGGCGCCGCCCGCGAAGGCGTGATGGTCTACGGACATGCCAGCGGCTCAACCCTGGAGGACCTCAGCGCTGACTTCCAGCACCACCTGGACCTGGGCTACAAGGCCATCCGCGCCCAGGCCGCCGTTCCCGGACTGGAAAAGACCTACGGAATCGCGCCGGTGGACGGCAGGACCTACGAGCCTGCAAGCGGCAACGTGCCGCAGGAGGACATGTGGGAGACCACCGCCTACCTGGATTTCGCACCGAAAATGATGGCCCACGTCCGCGAACAGTTCGGCTACGGCGTCCACGTCCTGCACGACGTTCATCACCGGCTGACGCCCATCGAGGCCGGCCGCCTGGGCGCTTCGCTTGAGGAGTACCGCCCGTTCTGGATCGAGGACCCGACGCCGGCAGAGGACCAGTCCGCCTTCCGCCTGATCCGCCAGCACACCACCACCCCCATCGCCGTCGGGGAAGTGTTCAACTCCATCTGGGACTGCCAGCAGCTGATCACCGAACGCCTGATCGACTACATCCGGACCTCCGTCTCGCACGCCGGCGGAATCACCCACCTGCGGCGCATCTTCTCCCTGGCCGACCTGTATGGCGTCCGTTCCGGCTCCCACGGTGCCGGGGACCTCTCTCCGGTATCGTTTGCCGCAGCCCTGCACGTGGACATGAGTATCCCCAACTTCGGCATCCAGGAGTACATGGGCCACCGCGACCCCGCAGGTGAGGTCTTCAAGACCTCCTACACCTTCAACGACGGCTACATGCACCCCGGTGAAGCCCCCGGGATTGGCGTGGAATTCAACGAGGAGGCAGCGGCCGCCTTCCCGTTCCAACCCAAGTACCTGCCTATCAACCGCCGCCTCGACGGGTCGGTGCACGACTGGTGAACGATGCAACGCAAGTAAATCGCCGCCAGCCGTTCGACGTCGTCGTCATGGGAGAAATCCTGATCGAGGTGGCCACCGATCTCCCCTTCGGTCACGGTGTTCCGGCGCAACTGGGCATCTCCGGGGACGCGCTGAACGTCGCCGCCGCCGCTTCGGCTGCCGGTGCGCGCGTGGGGCTGCTGGCCGTACTGCCCGACGACGAACTCGGCCAGGCGATCGCCGCCAGAATCCGGGAACTCGGCATTTCCCCCGACTTGCTCAAATTCCGGTCCGGGCAGCAGGGGGTTTACCTGGTGCACTCGGACCCTGAAGGTCAGCGCGAGTTCTCCTACGCCCGCAACGGCAGCGTGGGCTCCACCCTGTCCCCGGACGACGTCGACCCCGTGGTCTTCTCCACCGCGAAGGCAGTGATCGCCGGCGGAATCGCCTGCGCGATCTCGGACAGCTCGCGGGCGGCAGTCCTTAAGGCCTCGGCGCTCTCCCGCCGGTTCATTTTCGACCCCAACTTCCGCCCGCGTTTGGCCAGCACCGAGGGGGCAAGCGCCCTGCTCGCCGAGCTGGCGCCGCGGACCTTCCTGGTCACCCCGTCCTTCCCCGGGGAAACGTCCGCGCTATTGAACTGCGCCTCGCCAACGGAGGCCGCCGGCAAGCTCCGGGACCTGGGCGCGGCGAACGTGGCCGTGACCTGCGGGTCGGAGGGGATCCAGCTTGAGGGCGACCAGCTTTCGGCCTGGGTGGAGGCCATCCCTGCACCGTCGGTAGTGGACCAGACCGGGGCGGGCGACGCCTTCGTCGGGACCATGACCGCCCGAATAGTCCTTGGTGACAGCCTTCCGGTAGCGGCGAGGTACGGCGCGGCCGCCGCGTCGCTGGTGGTGGGCGGCAAGGGCGGCACCGGACTGATCCCCACCTTCGAACAAACCAGCGCACACGCCCGCCGGGCCGGCGAAGGAGAACTGACATCGCACGCCTAAGCAACGCCACGCTCGAAACCCTCGGAACCCGGCAGTCCCTGCTGGCCCGTGAAGCGCTGCGGCCCGGAATCGTGCACCTTGGACTGGGTGCCTTTGCCCGCGCCCACACGGCCGTGCTGACGGAAACCGCCATGCTGTCCGCCGGAGATTTCGGCTGGGGGATCATCGGCGTGACCCAGCGCTCCGACACGGTGGCGCGCCAGCTGGCGCCCCAAGACGGTCTCTTCACCGTCACCGAACGGGGAAGCGGCGCTGCACCGCCCCGGGTCGTATCGAGCATCGTCGAAGTCCTTTCCGGACGGGACAACCCCGGAACGGTGACGGACCGCATTGCAGCGCCCTCGACGTCGGTGGTCACGTTGACCGTCACGGAAAAGGGCTATCGTATCGATCCGCGGACCGGGATCCTCGACTTTGCGGACGAACAGGTGCAGGCGGACCTTGCAGGACAGGCTCCGCAGACCTCCATCGGGCAGATCGCGAGGGGAATCCAGCGCCGCGCCCGCGCGGACGCCGGACCCCTCACCGTGGTCTCGTGCGACAACCTTCCCGGCAACGGGGAACTCACCCGGAGCCTCGTGCACGCCTTTGCCGCCGCTTTGCCCGCCCAAGAGGCCGATCCGCTGGTGTCATGGATGGCGGACAACGTGTCCTTCCCGAGCACCATGGTGGACCGGATGGTGCCGGCCACCACGGCGGGTGACCTTGACGCCGTCGAGCGTGAACTGGGACTCCGGGACGAGGCCGCCGTGGTGGCCGAGCCCTTCCTGCAGTGGGTGATCGAGGACAACTTCGCGTCGCGCCGCCCGCGCTGGGAGGACGCCGGAGCGCTCTTCAGCTCCGACGTTGCCGCCTGGGAAGCGGCCAAGCTGCGCCTGCTGAACGCCAGCCATTCCATGCTGGCGTACCTGGGGCTGGCGACGGGCAAAACCACCATCAGTGACGCCGTGGGGGAGGACGCGTTCCGCACCGCCTGCAGCCGCATGATGGCCGAGGACGCCCTTCCCACGATCAGCCTTCCAGCCGGACTGGACGGCGCAGCGTACTGCGCGCAGGTGCTCAGCCGTTTCGCGAATCCCGCGCTGGGACACACCACCGCCAAGGTGGGAAGCGACGGATCCCAGAAAATCGGACTGCGGCTCTTGACCACGGTCCGCGCCGGCCTGGACGCCGGCCGCGAGCCCCGCTGGACGGCCCTGGCCGTTGCTGCATGGATGCACCATGTGGCCTCAACCCCGACGGCGGAGCTGGACGATCCGCTCGCGCCGGCGCTCCATGCACAACTTCCAACGACGCGCACCGCCGCAACGGTGGTGCCCGCACTGCTCGGCTGCCGCACCATCTTCGACGGCGAACTCGCGGCACACCAGGGGTTTGCCGGCCTCCTCATGCACTGGTACCGCATCATTGACACCCACGGGCTGGACGGCCTGAGAAATGAGATCAACCATGGCTGATGCCACCAGCATCCTGAACGTTTCCCCCGTCATCCCGGTGGTGACTGTCGATGACCCGCGGCACGCTGTTCCCCTTGCCCTGGCACTGGCCGACGGCGGCGTCCGCATCATCGAACTCACCCTCCGGACGGAGAGCGCCCTCACGTCGCTCAAACACATTGCGGACGAGGTGCCCGAGATCCTGGTTGGTGCCGGCACTGTCCTGACTCCGGCCCAGGCCGATGCCGCGGTAGCTGCCGGAGCCCGGTTCCTGGTCAGCCCCGGCGTCACACCCTCCCTGCTGGATCACATGCTGGAGCTGGGCCTGCCGCTCCTGCCCGGCGTGGCCACGGTGGGCGAAGTGATGGCTGTCCTGGAACGGGGACTAAACGCCATGAAGTTCTTCCCCGCCGGACCCGCGGGTGGACCCGAATACCTCGCTGCCATCGGAGCTCCCATCCCGCAGGTGCAGTTCTGCCCGACAGGCGGAGTCAGCCTCAGCTCAGCACCGGCATACCTCGCGCTGCCGAACGTTTCCTGCGTGGGCGGCAGCTGGCTCACGCCGAGGACAGCCATCGAAGACAACGACTGGAAGCAGGTCACCAAGCTCGCGCGGGAAGCTGCCGGACTCGGGTAGCACCGGCCTTCTACGGCTGAGCCAGCACCGGAGGCCTGCCCGCCCAAGCGTAGGGGGCAGTTCCTGAAGGCCACGGGCCTTAAGTGAGGCTTTCTCCGGTGAGGCGGGCGAGGAGGTTGATGAGCTCAGCCTGGAACCGATGGTCGTAGACGGAGGGGTGTGCCTTTTCCCTGTGCTGATGGTGCCAGTAGCCGCCGCTCGTGAGCGCCTCCGGGTCGTCGTTGGCGGCAAGCCATTCCTGGGTGAGGCGACCGAGCCGCAGGTCGTCCGGAGCGCCGGCGCCGCCCATCCTGGTGGGGACCCAGCCGGGGTCCACTGAGTTGGTCAGAACGTCCGGCCACAGCCTGGCAATGGCTGCGGCAAGGGTGGTGATGTAGAGCTTGCTGTCGGAATAGGAGACGCTTTGTGGCTGCGCGCCCTGACGGATGGCGGCAAGGGAGGCGCGGCCGCCGCGGTGCATGCCGCTGCTGAGGTAGACCAGCCGGCGAGGGCGATGGATGAGGGCGGTCAGAAGGTACGGGGCGACGACGTTGACTTGGAAGATGTGCGGGCTGTGGAGCACGCCCGCGTTATGAATCACCGCGTCCACCGGCCCGCTTCGGTTCACTTGGCGGGCGAGGTCGCGTGTTTGCTCGATGTCTGACAGGTCGCCGACTACGCCCGTGGCCCCAAGGTCAAGGAGATCCTGTATCCCGGCCAGCCGTTGGACGCTCCGTGCGTGCACGATGACGTCATGGCCGTTGTCGTGGAGGGACTGTGCGGCAGCCCGTCCAAGTCCGTCGGTTGAGCCGGTGATGAAGATGCGTGCCATCGCCCCTCCTGCGTCAGATAGGTGGTCTCCAACGATAATCCCAACGGGTCAAGGCACAATGGAAGGCATGACCCTTACGACCTTCGCCCTTGTCCGCCATGGCCAGACTGACTGGAATGCGCAGCGCAGGCTGCAGGGATCCACGGACATTCCGCTCAATGACGTCGGCCGCGGACAGGCGCGCGCCGCCGCCGCCGCCCTGTCCGGCCACGAGTGGGACGCGATCGTATCCTCGCCGCTGAGCCGTGCCGCGGAAACCGCCAACCTGATTGCCGACGGGCTGGGCCTCAGCGTGGCCCGGCACGTGCCGGAGCTCACCGAGCGCAGCTTCGGGCCGGCGGAGGGCCTGCAGGCCGGCCCCGAACTTGAAGCCCTGCGCATCCCCGGCGGTTTCCGCGGCGCGGAAAGCGAAGACCAGGCAGCCTCCCGCGGTTTGGCCGCGCTGGAAGCACTGGCCGAAGAGTTCCGCGGCCGCCGCGTCCTGGTGGTTGCCCACGGGACGCTCATCCGCGTGAGCCTCAGCCGTGCCATCGGCCGCACGCTGCAAAGCGTCGACAACGCCGTGCTCAACCTCGCCCACCACCACGCCGTTGACGGCTGGCAGCTGGAGTACTTCAACGGCGAACGGTTCGCAGCTCCAGTCGAGGCCTGAGCCGGGACTAGGGCTGGTAGTACTTTTCCGTCGGAGTGAATCCCACCCGGTCCACTTTCCGGTGGTAATGAACTCCAACCATGCCGCCCAGGACGGAGCCCAGCAGGGCTAACGCGGCGACGGCGATGGCCGCGACAATGCTGGCCGTGCCCAGCGGGCCCTCATTCACGGGCAGCCGAAGCAAGTCGTTGAGCACCATCCGGACATTCAACTGGCCGCCGCCAACAATGCCACCCACTATGGCGACGACGGCTGCTGCCGCAGCCACAATGACCGCCCACAGCCACACCATGAGTCCCTGGCCGACGCCGTTGAACCGCGCCATCCGTCCCGCGACGTAGCCGCCTGAAAAGTAGGCGAAGAGGGGGATCATAAGGAGCAGGGCAGCGCCGGTGACGCCGCCGGGCCAGGACCAAGCCTGCCCGGTGCCTGCGGCCATATCCGCGGCGGTCAGCAGGCCCGTCCGTGTGGACGCCATGGCCAAAGCCGCCAGCAGAACGGCCATCGCGGTTGCAGTCAGCCAGCCGAAGAAGGCCGCACCGATCTTGATGCCGCCGAACCGTTCCTCTTGCCTGGCAACCACCGTTTCGCGGGTGGTAGCTTCCGGAACTGCGGGGAGGGGAGCTTCTTGCTGGGCAGCGGTGTCGTCGAAATAACCCGCGTCCTCGTCGTAGGGGACGGCACCGGAGTCAGGGAGGGACTCGTCCTGGGGGACGGCACCGTCGGGGCCAACCTCGTCAGGTTCGTCGTCGCGTCCGTGCCCGCCATCAGGATCCGTTCCGCCACCCATCACGCGTCCCCGCTTTCAATGACCTAACGGTGGGTATGCCTTAAGGTAATCCCACTCCGGCGCGGTCCACGAGAGGCTTTGGGCCCGGCTCGGCTTCGCTGCAGAACAGGGACGCGCGCCGGTAGAGCGGCAAGCTTCACGCGGCCTGGCGGTTACCGTCCGGAAGGGACCGCGGCGGAGGGCTTGCCGACGCCCCGGTCCTGGCCGGGAGGCGGCTGCCCTGGGCGACCTTGCTGTCGCCGTGGAGGCGGACTCCGTGCCCTATCACGGCCCCCGCTCCGATCTTGGAGTGGCTGCCGATCCGGGCCCGGTGGCCGATCACCGCTCCCTGCCCCACGTACACAGCATCACCGATCACCACTTTGTGGCCGACCCGCGCACGCCGGTCGATCCAGCTGCCGCCGCCCACCCGGCATCCGGCCCCCACCTGGGCGCCGGCCTCCACATAGGCGGTTGGACTGATGAAGGACGACTCGTCCACCTCGGCCCCACGGCCGATCAGGCCGCCGCCGTTGGGGTGCCGGTGGTAGCTGATGACCTTCCCGGCGTCGTCCTCGACTGTTTCGATTTTCCTGCTCATTACCTTCCCGTCAGTCCGCTGCAACTCATAACAGCGGACACTCTTTTAACGCCCGGCGAGCAGCAGGCATTCCTTTCACAAACACGGCATTCCGCCCGATTTTCGGAACATGTGGACCGGTTCCGTGGTTAATCAAAGAAAGGGCGCAGGCTTCCCACGAGGAGGTGGGTGGACCGGGTGGCAGAGGAACTGAGCGCAGGGCACGACGACTTCGCGTATGCGAATCTGGCCGTGCGCGGCCTGCTGCTGGAGCAGATCCTGGCCCGGCAGGCCGGTCCGGCGCTGGTCCTGCGGCCGGATGTGATCACGCTTTCCGCCGGAGGCAACGACCTGGTCTTCCACGGCAGCGATCCGGACAAGCTCGCGGGCATGCTTGACGACGGCGTGGCGCTGCTGAGTTCTTCCGGTGCCACCCTGGTGCTCTTCACCGGACCGGATTGGGGGTCAACGCCGGTGCTCGGCCGCAACCGGAGCAAGGTGGCAGTCTTCAACGAAAACATCCGCGAGATCGCCTCCCGGCATAACGCCGTGATCGCGGATCTCTGGGGACTTCGGGAGCTCCGGGACCCGCGGATGTGGGACCGGGACAGGCTGCACTTGTCCCCGCCGGGTCACTATGCCGTGGCGATGAGGGTGCTCGATGCGCTTGGGGTCCGGCATCCGCTGCAGCCGCTGCAGGCGGGGGACCTGCCGCAGGGCGATTGGCGCCGCGCCAGGGCCGAGGACCTTGTGTGGGCCCGCACGTACCTGCTGCCTTGGGCGTGGCGACGGGTCCACAAGCCTGCCGGTGTTACGGAACCGACCGCGAAGCGGCCTGCCGCTGCTCCGGTCAACAGCTCCGGGCAACCTGCCGTCGTCATGGAGGGCCAGGCGTGAGGGGGGTACAGTCCACGTTGGAGTGTCGCACCGTGAGTGTCGGTGCCCTGCAATAAACTCACCCAGTGGCAGATTCAAGCACCGATGGCAGTGCAAACATGGCGGTGATCCCGGTGCTGGAGGGTCAGACCTGCATTGGCGAGCTGCTTCCGGACGTCAAGGAAATGGTGGGAATGAACTCGCCCGAAGGGGCGCTGCCCGACTCCAACGGATCACCAGACGGCCAGTTGACGCTCTTCTGACCGGCCGCCCGGTGCCGCGGCAGGGCGTCACGCCTGTCGCGTCACGCCCCGCTCACGGCTGCAGCGGGAGGAACAGTACGGTGTAAATCCCCAGCAGGGCGAGGACGACGACGCTCGCGGCGACCGCCGCCGTCGAGCCTATGTGCGGCGGCATGGTCTCCTGCCTGATGCCCCGGACGGCCCGGTGGAACCGGCGTTTCTGGGTGAGATTGATGGCCAGTGCGGTGACGACGGCACCGCCGACGAGCGTCCCGACGAACCAGCCGTGGTGGGGCATCCACCGCAGGAAAACGGACGCAGCGATCACCATGGACAGGGTGGTGCGGCTCCAGGCCAGGTCAGTGCGTTCCGGCTGGAGGCCGGAATCGCCGTGCCATGCGGCGCCGCTTCGGGAAGCCATGCTCAGGCCGGCCGGACGATCACGAAAACCACCATGATGGCCGCCACGAGGGCCCCGCCGATGGCCAGCACCGGGGCCATGAGCGGGAGCGGCATAGGTGCTTTTCGCCGCATGGCGCGTTCCACGTTCACCCACCGGAAGAACGAGCCGCCCCCGATCAGCAACGCCAGGACAAGCAGCAGGACCGAAATGGTCTTGCGCAGTTCGGGACCCAAGAGCTCAGCCATAAAAGCTTCGACCGCAACGCCCCCGGCTAGCAGGGCCAGCGACGTCCGGATCCACGCCAGGAACGTCCGCTCGTTCGCCAGGGTAAACCGCGGATCGGGCTCAGTGCCGCCACGAAGGATCCGGGACGTCAGCCGGCCCCTCGGATCCGGCGCTCCGGTGTTCGAATCTTCTGGCAACGTGAATCCCTCCGCGCGGCAGGTCGCAGCATGCTCCCTCTACTGCGTACCACGTTACCGCCCGCGGGTCAGGCTGCCCCCGACCAGTGCGGAACGGCCGGGGCCCGGCGGGCCGCGGCGTGCTTGCGGAAGCCGTCAACCGGGAACCGCCGGGTGTCGCAGGCCGCGGGGACGGGGGCAGGCGTCGCAGCAGCCGGTGCCTGGGCGGGTGCCGGGACCGAACTGCTAGCAGGGCAGAGGTCGCTGATCAGCCCCATTCCCGCGCACTCGCGGACCGCTTCGATGGCCGCCACCGCCGACGGCTTGTCGCGGTAGGCGCCTGACACGGCAAGCTCGGCTCCTTCCGGCGTCGTCAGCCGGAAGCGGTACTGCAACTCTGCATCGACGAAAACTTCAAACTTGCCGGCCATAATTAATCCTTCCGGTCTGCGGAGCCGGCCCGCCGGCAGCTTCGCCGCGAAACGGGCCGAACGCATCTCTGCGAACAACGTCCGCTGGTCTGGTCGAACGATCAGAATTGATCGGTTCATCAAGTGCTTCAAGTCTGTCGCGGCCCCTTGTAGGCTCACAAGACCGATCAAGTTAAGCCCACGTAAAATGCATGCAACGGATTGCCACTCCAGGGCCGCAGCATGTCCCGGCACAAACCGAGGAGCTCGCTATGACCACACTGTCGGATCGACCCAACACCGCCTTGCTGGTGATCGACGTCCAGAACGGGGTGGTGGCCGATGTGCACCAGCGCGACGCCGTCGTCGCCAACATCGCCACCCTCGTTGACAAAGCGCGGAGCGAAGGCGTCCCGATCGTCTGGGTCCAGCACTCGAGTGGGCAACTGGCGAAGGGAAGCGATGCCTGGGAGCTCGTGCCGGAACTGAAGCGGCAGGAACCGGAACCGCTGGTGCACAAGTCGTTCGCGGACTCCTTCGAGGACACCGACCTGGAAGACGTACTGGCCGGAGCAGCAGTCGGGCGCCTGGTGGTGACCGGCGCGCAGACGGATGAGTGCATCCGGTCCACCATCCACGGCGCCTTTGTCCGCGGCTACGACGTGACCCTCGTTGGTGACGCGCACACCACGGAGGACCAGAGCGAGTGGGGTGCCCCGCCGCCGGACAAGGTCATTGCGCACACCAACCTTTACTGGAAATACCACACGGCTCCCGGCCGCACCGCTGCGGTTGAGGACAGCAAGGATGTAACTTTCGCGGGCTGAGCCGGTCAATCCGGAAGAATAGGTCCCGGCAACAGGCCTCTTGGCGAGGCCGCGGGATCGAGTCTGGTGGAGCTGTGGTGGAAGTTGACGTCGTCGTGGTCGGCGGAGGGGCGATGGGATCCGCTGCCGCGTGGCAGCTTGCCCGCCGCGGCAGGTCCGTTGTCCTCCTGGAGCAGTTTGAACAGGGGCATCACATCGGCGCCTCCCACGGCGCGACCCGCAATTTCAACATGGCCTACGCCGAGCCCGACTACCTGGACCTGGTCACCGAGGCCAAGGACCTCTGGGACGAGCTCGAGGGTGCAACGGGCACGCAGCTCCTGGACCTCGTGGGCCTGGTGAACCACGGCAACGTCCGGCGGCTGCGGGACGTTCGTTCGTCGCACGCCGAGCGGGGCATTGAGAGCCACTTCATTCCGGCGGCAGAGGCGGCGGAGCGCTGGCGGGGCATGAACTTCAGGGGTGACGTCCTGGTGGTGCCCGGCTCGGGACGGGTCCGCGCCGCCGACGCGCTGCTGGCGCTGCGCCAGGCCGCCGAGGCGCACGGCGCCCGCTTTGAATACTCGACGCCGGTCCGCGACATCCGCGTTGACGGCGACCGCGCCGTCGTGGTCATTGACTCCGGCGAGATCACCGCGCGCCGTGTGGTGGTCACCGCCGGCGCGTGGACCGGCAAGCTTCTCGGGAACCGGGTCACGCTGCCGGGGCTTGTGGTCACGCAGGAGCAGCCGGCACACTTCACGCCGCTGGACGACTCACTGGCCTGGCCCAGCTTCAACCACAACCCGGACCCGGATGATCCCCGCGACGCGTACTGGTACAGCCCCGTCTACGGAATGCTCACCCCGGGCGAGGGCATCAAAGCCGGCTGGCACGGCGTGGGGCCGGTGACGGACCCGGACGCGCGCAGCTTCACCCCCGAACCTGTCCAGCTTCAGGCGCTGGTGCGCTACGTCCGGGAGTGGCTGCCGGGCGTGGATGCGGAGTCGGCGGTTCCCATCAGTTGCACGTACACCAGCACCGCCAACGAGGACTTCGTGCTGGACCGTTTCGGTCCAGTGGTGGTGGGGGCCGGCTTCTCCGGCCACGGTTTCAAGTTCACACCGGCCATTGGCCGGATACTTGCAGACCTCGCCGACGGCGGGGGCTCACCCGCCCGCTTCACAGCCCTGCGCTAGGGTCGGGCCGCCGGGTGGCAGGACGGATTTCGCCGGAGCGGGTAGCGTAGGGTGACATGCGCAACGGTCGACTGGTTCCCTGCATCCTCGCGGTGCTGTCCGTCGTCGCCTTCTTTTTGCTGGGTATCGCCGCACCGGCAAGTGCCGAACCCTGCCCGGACAAGCAGGTTCCGGCTGCCGCGGGCGGGTTCTGCGTTTCCGGCGGCCCGCCTTCCCCGGCGCCCGCATCGGCGCCGACCGCCCCGGCCGGGCCAGCCAGCCCCGGACCCGCGCAGGGCGGTTCCGGCCCCGCAGACACCCAGCCCGTAGTTCCCGGTTCGGCCGCGGAAAACCTGCCGTCGCAGGAAGGTGTGGCCGGCCAGGGGACAGCGACCGCCCCTTCAGCATCCGCCGGAACGCCGTCAGGTGCAGGCTTTGCCACGCCGGCTAAGGCGTCATCGCCGATGCCGTCCCGCTCAGCCCGGACATTGGCAGCCGCCCTGCCGGATTCCGGCAGGGCCGGGGCAGGGACCGTTCCACTTGCCGGATACCTGGTGGCCATCGGCGGCGGGATGCTCCTGCTCTCCGCCGCCTTCGGTTTCATGCGGTTCCGTCCCGCAGCCCGCTGACACTCAGGAAGGACAGTCATGACTACCGCAAACGCCGTTGACGAGCTCACGGGGATAGCCGGCTTGGCCGCCCGCGGCATCGATACGCTGGGGGAGTGGGGCGTGGGACTGTTCACCTTCGCCGAAACCATCATCCCGCCCATCCCGAGCGAGGTCATCCTGCCGCTGGCGGGCTTCCTCACCAAGCAGGGAAGCATGAGCCTGGCCCTCGTGTTCCTCACCAGCACGCTCGGCGCCTACGCCGGTGCGCTGCTGCTGTACTGGATTGGCGCGAAGCTTGGCCTGGAGCGTGCCATCCGCGGGCTGTCCCGGCTTCCGCTGATGGACCGCGAGGACTTCGAGAAAGCCGCCGACTGGTTCCAGCGCCACGGCAAATCGGCGGTGTTCTTCGGCCGGTTCCTGCCCGGGGTGCGCAGCCTGATTTCCCTGCCCGCCGGCGCGGAGAAAATGAACCTGGCCACGTTCAGCATCTTTACCATTGCCGGGAGCGGGCTCTGGAATGCCCTGTTGATCGGTCTCGGTGTGCTCCTCGGAGCGCAGTACCACCTCATCGAGGAGTACTCCAAATACCTCAATTACGCCGTCTACGCCGCGCTTGCAGCCCTGATTGCCTGGGTTTCGATCAGGGCGTACCGGCGGCAGCGCGAACGCGTGGACCAGAACCAGCGCTGAGGGAGTTTCGTCAGGCTGTGGAGCCGCGAACCACCAAGGAGCTTTCCAGTGTCACCTGGGGCTGCTCCAGCGGGCGGCCCTCCATGAGGGAGCGCAACTGCTCGCCGGCCTTGAGCCCGAGGGGCGTGGCCGGCAGGTGAACGCTTGTCAGGCCCGGATTGCTGGTCGCGGAGTACGGCAGGTCATCGAATCCCGCCACCGCCAGTTCTTCGGGGATCCGCACTCCCGCAACACGGGCTTCCTGCAGCACGCCGTAGGCCTGCGTATCGGTACCGCAGACGACGGCGGTAACCCCGTTCCGCTGCCACTGCGGCCATGCCCGGGCGAACGCCGCGGCCGCGGTCCCGACGTCGATGGTGGTGCTGATGATGCATTCGGGCGGCACTGAAATCCCGCGCTCCGCTGCTTCCTCGAGGAACGCGGTGCGCCGAACGTCGAAGGTGGCCGTGCCCGTCACGCTGTCCACGTAAGCCGCGCATTTGTGCCCCGCAGCGGCCAGGTGCGCCGCCAGCTCCCGGGCGCCGTGCGCCACGTCGAGGTTCACCGACGGGGCGTAGGCTTCCAGACCGGGAGCGTCGAGCAGCACCAGCGGGCCCGCAGCCGACAGTTCCTCCAGGAATTCGGCGTCCGGGGCGTCCACCAGCAGCCCTGCGGGCCGCAGCGCCGTCAGCTTCCGGACGTCATCGGCCTGCGGAAACTCTCCGGCCTCCGTGACGGACAGGAGCAGCTGGTAGTCGGCGCCCAGGGATTCGCGCACACCGGTGATCACCTTGGCGAAGAACGGGTTGGAGATGTCCGGCGCCACAAGGATGACGATCGAGCTCACGCCCTTGGCCAGGGAGCTGCCGATGCCGTCCACCACATAGCCCAGTTCGGAGATGGCGTCCCGCACCCGCGAAATGTTGTCCTCCGACACGCGGCCGCGGGTCTTGCCGTTGGCCACCAGGGAAACGGTGGCCGTGGAAACCCCCGCGCGGGCGGCAACCATGGCCGCCGTGACCCGCGGCGCGGCGGCCTTGGGTCCCGTGCCCGGTGAATGCTGTACGTGGTGCGCGGAATCCATACCCTCGATCGTAGTGGGCCAGGTGCATGCCTGCGCCGTTCCACGTGAGACTGCTTGCCGCGCAAGGCGTCAAGCGCTTAACGCAATTCACGTTAAGCGCTTGACGTAAGTACCGCGGAGCTGTCATGATCTCCCTGTTTGCTTTTGCACCCTGCCTCCGGGCGGGCCCCCAACGACGTGGAGATAGACGTGGACCCCAACCCCGTGACCCCTGCCCGCAAGAAGATCATCCTGGACTGCGACCCCGGGCATGACGACGCCGTGGCCATGCTGCTGGCGCACGGCAACCCCGATATCGAACTGCTTGCCGTCACCACGGTGGTGGGCAACCAGACCCTCGAGAAGGTCACCCGCAACGCCCTGTCCGTCGGCACGATCGCCGGCATCACGGGCGTCCCCTTCGCCGCCGGCTGCGGCCGCCCGCTGGTGCGCACCATCGAAACCGCGCCGGACATCCACGGCGAATCCGGCATGGACGGCCCCGCCCAGCCCGAGTCCGCCATCGAGTTGGACACGCGCCACGCCGTCGACCTCATCATTGACATTGTTATGGAGCACGAGCCCGGCACCGTGACCCTGGTCCCCACCGCCGGCCTCACCAACATCGCCATGGCGGCCCGCAAGGAACCGCGCATCGTTGAACGCGTCAAGGAAGTGGTCCTGATGGGCGGCGGCTACCACGTGGGCAACTGGAGCGCCGTGGCGGAATTCAACATCATCATCGATCCTGAAGCCGCGCACATCGTGTTCAACGAGGCATGGCCCGTAGTGATGGTGGGCCTGGACCTCACCCACCAGGCACTGGCCACCCCCGAAGTGGTGGAGAAGATCGCCGCCGTGGGAACCGGACCCGCCAGGTTCGTCATGGAACTGATGGAGTTCTTCACCAAGACCTACCAGGACGCCCAGGGCTTCGACCACCCGCCGGTCCACGACCCCTGCGCCGTGGCCTACGTGATCGATCCCAGCATTGTCACCACCCGCAAGGTTCCGGTGGACATCGAACTGCACGGCAGGCTGACCCTCGGGATGACCATTGCAGACTTCCGTGCCCCGGCCCCGGCAGACTGCAACACCTCCGTTGCCGTCGACCTGGACCACGAAAGGTTCTGGGACCTCGTCACCGACGCCCTCATCCGGATCGGCGAACCCGCGCTCGCGGCACCGGCCGCCGTCTCAGTCGGCGCGGCAACCGGAGGGGTCAAGTAAATGACCACCCTCACCGAAACCAAGACCGCCCGCGGCAACGTGACCGCCCTGATGGTGGCCCTGCTGGCCTCCTGCGTGGCGTTCCAGCTCAATGCCTCCATGCTCAGCCCGGCCCTGGTGACCATGGGGAAGGAACTCAACACCGACCAGGCCGTCATCGGCCTGTCCCAGACCTGGTTCTTCACTGCGGCCGCGCTGTTTTCCCTCTTCCTGCCGCGCCTGAGCGACATCATCGGACGGAAGAAGATCCTGATCGGCATGATGCTGCTCATGGCCGTCGGCTCGGTCATCGCCGCGCTCGCCCCGGACGTCACGTGGCTCTTCGTGGGCCGCATCATCCAGGGCGTCAGCGGCCCCACCGTGCCGCTGTGCCTGATCATGCTGCGCTCCGCCGTCAGCAATCCTCGCAAATACGGCACGCTCATGGGCCTCATCACGGCGGTCAACGGCGGCGTGGCCGGCGTTGACTCCTTCGTGGGCGGCTACTTTGCCGAGCACTTCGGCTTCCGCAGCATCTTCTGGCTGATGGTGGTCCTGGCACTGGTGGCTACAGCGCTGATCGCGCTCCTGGCCGGCGAAAGCAAGCCCGCGGCCGGCACCACCATGGACTGGCTCGGCGTCTTCTTCATTGTTGTGGCCGTCGGCGCGCTGCTGACCGCCCTCAACGAGGGCTCCAAGCTGGTGGGCGGCTTCTCGGCGGGCACCCTGATGCTGGCCGTAGGGCTGGTGGCCGTCGCCGCGCTCGCCTTTTACGCGTTCTGGACCGTGGAAAAGCGCTCCAAGCAGCCCATGGTGGAAACCGTCCACCTGCGCCAGCGCTCCACTTGGGCGCCCCTGCTGACCACCACGCTCACCATGACCGGAATCTTCGCCGTCATCAATGGCATCGTCCCCGCTTACGTACAGGCGGCGGCTCCGGGCTTCGGAGTGGGTCCCACGGAAATGTCGCTGATCATCCTGACCCCGTATGCCCTGCTTGGCTGGGTGGTGGGCCCGCTCAGCGGCAGGCTGGCGCCGGTCCTTGGCTACACCAGGGTGCTGCGCATCGGGCTGCTGGGCAGTATCGCCGCGCTGGCCCTGATCGCCTTCTTCGGCCTGGGGAGCCTGCCGATGATGATCGCCGGTACGGTCTTGCTGGGCATCATGTACGCCGGTACGGTCAACATCATGCTGAACGGACTCGGAGTGGTGCTCTCGCCCGCCGGAAACCCGGGCTTCCTGCCGGGCATGAACGCAGGTGCCTTCAACCTCGGCGCCGGACTCAGCTTCCTGGTGCTGCCCGCCGTGCTGGTGGCAACCTCGGCCCTCGGCGACGCCAAGGCGTCGTACCTGACCGTCGTGGTGGTCGGCCTGGTCATCACCGTTGCCGCCTTCGGTGCCTCGCTCCTGATCCCCAAGCCGGTTGAAGCCGAGGTGGCCGAATGAGCGCCGGACCCGAAACGCACGGCCGGATCGTCGTCGTCGGCTCCCTGAACGCGGACCTGACCATCTATTGCGAACGGCTTCCGCTGCCGGGTGAGACGGTCCACGGCACCGGATTCGCGGTGAATCCGGGAGGCAAGAGCGCCAACCAGGCCGTGGCGGCAAGCCTGCTGGGCGGGGTAGTCAGCCTCGTCGGCGCCGTGGGGGACGACTCCAACGGCGAGATGCTCCTCTCCTCCACCGCCGGCGCCGGCGTGGACATCTCGCACGTGCGCACCTCGGAGTCCGCCGCCACGGGAGTCGCCGTGATCGCGGTGGACGCGCACGGCGAGAACAACATCATCATTTCCGCCGGTGCCAACGGAACCCTCGCTCCCGCCGACGTTGCGGCGTCAGCGGACGCGTTCGACGGCGCTTCCGTGGTGTGTCTCTGCCTCGAGGTCAGCCTGGACACCGTTGAAGCCGCCGCCCGGACAGGGCACGACGCCGGCGCGACAGTCCTGCTGAACCTCTCGCCTTACGGCGAGATCCCACAGAGCCTGGCGGACCTGGCCGACGTGCTGCTGGTCAACGCGCACGAGGCGTCGCTGTTCCTGGGGTCGGGTGAGATGCCCGGCGCCGAAGCGGACGACGCCGCGTGGGACCAGGTCCGGGAGCGCTTCGCCGAGCGCGGGCTGCGGCGGGTCCTGGTCACGTTGGGGGCCAGCGGCTCGGTGGTCCTGGACTCGCTGGTTTCGGGGACGGACCGTGTCACCCGGATCGCACCGGTCAAGGTCCATGCCGTGGACACCACGGGCGCCGGCGATGCGTTCACCGGCGCCGTGGCCGCACGGCTCGCCGCCGGACAGCCGCTGGCCGAAGCCGCTGCCTTCGCCTCCGTGGCGGCGGCACTCGCCGCCACCCGGAAGGGAACGCAGGCCGCCTACGCCGGCGTCGCGGATGTGGAGCGGATGCGGGGCCGGATGGCTTAGCTAGGAGTTGATTTCTTGGGGCAGTGCGGCCAGATCCGCCAATGCGACGGCCGAGGGCCGCTCGGCTGTGCTGGCAATCCGCATCGGGGCTCCCGTGTGCGCGGCCGCGAGCACGGACTCCATTACTTCGAGCACGTGGAACGCCAGGGCCCCGCCGGCGCGGGGCTCGGCGCCCGCAGGTGTTGCCGCGATGTCCGCGATGCCGTAGCCGCGGCCCGAGTCGATGTATCCGGCGGATACAGGGAGCGTTTCCCAAGATTCGCCGCCGAGCCGGAAGATCTCCACGTCGCCGTCGAAGTGGTTGGGGTCAGGAACGGAGAGCGAACCCTTCTCCCCGTGGATTTCGATATTGGGGGACTTGCTTTGCACGGCGTCGAAGCTCATGACCAGGGTCGAAAGGGCCCCCGACGCGTGGACCAGGACACCGGTGACGTGGGTGTCGATGTTCACCGGAACTACCTGTCCGGCACGCTCGCCGGAGCCGATGGTGCGCTCAGTGCGGGTGTGGCTGGCGGCGCCGATTACCGAGACGACGGGACCCAGTAGCGTCACGAGAGCGCTGACATAGTAGGGGCCCATGTCCAGAAGCGGTCCGCCACCGGGTTGGTAGTAGAAGTCCGGATTCGGGTGCCAGCGCTCGTGGCCGGGGGTGACCATAGTAGCCGTGGCCGCGATCGGGGAACCGATCAGGCCGTCGTCGATGGCCTTCCTTGCCGTCTGGATGCCGGTACCCAGCACTGTGTCCGGGGCGCAGCCGACCACAACGCCGGCTTCGCGGGCGGCGGTTATAACCTCCCGGGCTTCCTCGGTGGTGGCAGCGAGCGGTTTCTCGCCGTAAACGCTCTTGCCGGCAGCGATGGCCTTGAGCGCAACGTCGGCGTGGGCGGCGGGGATAGTGAGGTTTAGGACGAGGTCGATATCGTGGGCCGCAATCAGCTCATCGACCGAGACGGCCCGGACGCCTTCGTAGCTGTCTGCGACCTCCTGTGCGCGGGCAGTGTCAAGGTCTGCAACAGCCACCAGACGCACCTGCTCCAGCCTGCGGAAGCTGGCCAGGTACTGGGCCACGATCTTGCCGCAGCCAATGATTCCTACGTTCAACGGCTTGCCCACAGCAAACCCCTTTCAATGATGGTGCGGACGTTCTTGTCCTGCAGGACTTCGATGCGGTGGCCCGGGGTGCAAACGAAGATTTTGCCGTTGCCCCACTGGCGGGTCCAGATGGCAGGCGAGATGACCTCCCGGTTCCACGGATCCCATTCCCGGACCTTCTGAGTGGTGGTGGCCAGGACGTCGATGTAGTCGTCGCTGAGAACCCAGTACTGCTCCGTGACGAGGTCAAAGTCAGCGATGCCCTGCGTGATGGGGTGCTCGGCGGCAGCTGGCAGCATGTCCACCGTGTAAGGGACGTAGTTGTCCGACTGCTCGCCGGTCCGCTCGTCAGCGTGCTTGCCCGGATGGCAGGCGAACTGGCCGCCAATCAGGTGAAGGTAGTCCGAGTTATTGCGGTACGAATCGGCGATGCCGCCGTGCCAGCCTGCAAGGCCGGTGCCGTTTTCGACGGCGGCGCGGAGCCCCTCAAATTCATCCTTCTCGATGGTGGACATCGTCATGCACTGCACGATCAGGTCAACGCCGGCCATGTATTCCGTATCAGCGTAGATCTTGGGTGATTCCTCCACCCGGACGTCGTAGCCGTTGTCCTTAAGGTAGGGGATGAACAGCTCGGTGGCCTCCACCGGCTGGTGTCCGTCCCAGCCGCCGCGAACCACCAGCGCTGTTTTGTTGTTGCTTGTCATGGTTTCCTTCATTTCGGGGCGTATCAGTGTGAGTCGGTATCTGTTCTGTACTGCAGGTCAGCGGGTCGCAAAGGCGGCATCAAACGCGGCAGCGGGTGGTCGTATGGCGGCCAGGTCACGGACCATGTCCAGCGCCTGGGGAGCGCCCACCAGCCGGTCCATACCGGCGTCCTCCCATTCGATGCTGGTAGGTCCTTCGTAGCCGATGGCGTTGAGTGCCCTGAAGATCGGCTCCCAGCTAACGTCGCCGTGCCCGGCGGTGACGAAGTCCCACCCGCGGCGGGGATCGGCCCACGGCAGGTGGGAGCCCAGCCGCCCGTTGCGGCCATTCAGTTGCCGGACGGATTCCTTCACGTGGACGTGGAAGATCTTGTCTGCGAAGTCCTGCAGGAACATGACCGGATCAAGGTCCTGCCAGATGAAATGGGAAGGATCGAAGTTCAGACCGAAGCCTTCCCTGTGTCCGATCGCGTCCAGTGTGCGCTTGGCGGTCCAGTAGTCGTAAGCAATCTCCGAAGGGTGGACTTCAAGGGCAAACCGGACCCCCTCTTCGTCGAACACGTCCATGATTGGATTCCAGCGGTCGGCAAAGTCCTGGTACCCCCGCTCGATCATGGCGTCCGAGGCCGGCGGGAACATTGCGACGCATTTCCAAATGGAGGAGCCCGTGAATCCCGTGACCGTCTTCACCCCAAGCCTGGCGGCGGCGCGGGCCGTCGTCTTCATCGCCTCGGCCGCCCGCTGCCGCACCCCTTCCGGCTCACCATCGCCCCACACCGCAGGAGCCAGGATGTCCCTGTGGCGCTCATCGATGGGATCATCGCACACGGCCTGACCGGTGAGGTGGTTGGCAATGGCATGGACGCTGAGGTGATGCTTGTCCAGGACATCCAGTTTGGCCTGCAAGTAGGCGTCATCCTCCACAACGCGCTGCGGGTCCAGGTGATCGCCCCAACAGGCGATCTCCAAGCCGTCAAAGCCCCACTCGCCAGCCAGCCGTGCCACTTCTTCGAAGGGCAGGTCAGCCCATTGTCCGGTGAAGAGCGTGATGGGTCGGGTCATGATGGCTCCTTGTCGACGTTCTGCCAACGGCTTGAATTGTCCGCGCTCGCCTCGACGGCGGCCAGCACCTTTTGCACCTGCAAGGCATCAGCGAACGACGGCGAGGGCTGCTCGCCTGCGCCGATGGCAGTAACAAGGTCCACCACTTGGTGGGTGAATCCGTGCTCGTAACCGAGGCCATGCCCGGTGGGCCACCAGTTGGCGGTGTACGGGTGGGAGGGTTCGGTGACCATGATCTTCCGAAATCCGGCGTCCGGCTCCAACGCGGATTCGTAGAACTGCAGGGAGTTCATGTCCTCGAAGTCGAAAGCGATGGATCCTTTGGTGCCGTTCAGCTCCAGGCGCATCGCGTTCTTGCGCCCCAGGGCAAAACGGGTGGCTTCGAAGATGCCGATGGGGCCGGCAGGGCTCCCGGGCACTGAGCCGGCGTCAGCGCCGTCGTCGTGCCTTGCCTCAAAACGTGCAGTGAACAGCGCGGCGTCGTCAACGGTTACTGGACCGCGGGGTCCATCGGAACCGCCGTGGCCGCCCAGCCCCACAAAGTCGCCGCCCACCGGGCGTTCCTTCACGAACGTCTCCAGCAGCGCGGAGACGCCGGTGATGTTGAGCCCGGTGATCCATTGGGCAGCGTCGATGCTGTGGGCGCCGATGTCTCCCAGGGATCCGGATCCGGACTTGGACTTATCCAGTCGCCATGTCAGCGGCGCGTCGGCGTCGCTGAGCCAGTCCTGCAGGTACTGGGCACGGACGTGCCTGATCTCCCCCAAGCGACCGTCATCCACCATCCGCTTGGCGAGGGCCAGCGCAGGGGTGCGGCGGTAGCTGAAGCCGCACATGGACAGCACACCGCGCTCAGCCGCAGCTTGTGCCACGGCGGTCATCTTTTCCGCTTCTTCCACGGAGTTGGCCAATGGCTTTTCGCACAGGACATGCTTGCCTGCTTCGAGCGCTGCGATAGCGATCTCGGCGTGCGTGTTGCCTGGGGTGCAGATGTCGATGAGGTCGATGTCGTCCCGCTCTATCAGGCGACGCCAATCGGTTTCCACTGAGTCCCAGCCGTACTTGCCGGCCGCCGCCCGGACGCTGACCTCATTCCGACCGGCCACGGCAGTGAGTTCCGGGGCAAGCGGAAGGTCGAAGAAGCGCGGTGCGGTGCGCCAGGCGTGGGAGTGGGCGGCACCCATGAAGGCATAGCCCACCATGCCCACGCGCAGGGGTTTGACTCTTGTCATCGGAGGTCCTTTCTTTGCGGATCCGGGCTACTTGCTGAAGCCGGCGGTGAGGCCGCTGAGCAGCTGGCGGCGGCCCACGACGTAGAGCACGAGGATTGGCAGGGTGCTGAGTACAACCGAGGCAAGCACGGCCGGGATGTTGACGCTGTATTCACCCTGGAAGGTCCACAGCGCCAAGGGAAGGACGCGCAGGCCAGGGCTCTGGGTGAGGACCAGCGGCAGCAGGAATCCGTTCCAGACGTGCAGGCCGTTATAGATGGCGACGGTCACGATCGCGGGACGGGTCAGTGGAAGAGCTAGCCGCCACATGGTCTGCCACTCACTGCACCCATCCAGCCGCATCGATTCAAACAGTTCGTTCGGAACGTCGCGGATGAAGTTGGACAGGATTAGCACGGTCAACGGGATGGCGAAGGCAATGGAGGGAAGCATGAGTGCCAGCAGGCTGTCGTACAGGTTGAGGCGGATGATCATCAGGTAGATCGGGATGATGGTTGCCTGCAGGGGGATTGCCAGTCCCATCAGGAACATGCCGTTGACCAGTTTGAGGAACCTGCCCTTGCCCCGGACGATTGCGAACGCGGCCATGAACGAGATCAGTACCGTCGGGATGACGGCACCCAGCGTGACGATGGTGCTGTTCATGAAGTACTTCGCGAAGTCGGCCTCAAGGACCATCTGGTAGTTTTCCAAGGTTGGCTCTGTGGGCAGGGCCAGCGGATTCTGGCCGAAGTAGCCTGCCTGCGTCTTCAGGCTGGTGATCACCACGTAGTAGACCGGAATGATGATGATGGCCAGCCAGATCCAGCCGCCCAGGCCTGCCGGGACGTTTAGCCGCCTCATCCGTGAACCCAGCCCCCGCTTGGGGGCGGCCGGGTTTGTCGGGGCGCCGGCGGAAGTTTCCTCCGCGCTGCTTTTCAGTACGGTGCTCACCCTACATACCTTCCAATTGGCTGCCTTGCTTGTCCTTGCCTCCAAGGCGCTGGAGGAACAAGGCAAGTGCAAGGCCGATGAGTACGAGAATGACGGCGATGACGCTTGCCGGTCCCATAAGGTTGGCCCGGAAGCCCCGCAGGTACATGTCCAGGGCCAGGATCCGCGTGGAGTTCCCCGGTCCGCCGCCGGTGAGGACGAAGATCAGGTCGAAGTAGGTCAGCGACCCCACGACCATCAGGGTGGACGAGGTGATGATGGTGTATTTCAACTGGGGGAGGGTGATGTGGAAGAACTGCTTGATTGTCCCCGCTCCGTCGATTTCGGCTGCTTCATACAGTGATTTGGGAATCTGCCGCACTCCGCCCTGGTAAATGAGCGTGTGGAACGGCACGAACTGCCAGGCAATCACGAAGATGACCAAACCCACGGCCAGGTGCGGGACCCCCAACCAGTCCTGGGCCAGGAACGGCAGTCCGAGGCCCGTGGCCAGGCCGAAGTTCGGGTCCAGCAGGGCTTTGAAGGCGATGGCGACTGCTGCGGACGAGAGCAGCAAAGGCAGGAAATAGAGCACCGCCAGGGCCGCCCGGTAGCGCTGGCTACCGGCGGTGAAGACACCCAGAAGAAGGCTGATGGGTGTCTGGACCAGCCATGAAGCGATCATGATCAGGAAGGTCAGTCCCAGGGCGTTGTACAGTCCGGGGTCCGCAAGCACTGAGAACCAGTTGCCCAGTCCCGCTGATCCGATGGCACCGATGCCGTCCCAACTGGCGAAGCTCAGGATGAGGACACCTGCCAGCGGCACCACGGCGAATGCCACGAAGAAGAACAAGGCGGGCGCTGTCAGCCAGGCGAGGGCTTTGTCACGCTGCCCACCTTTTGCGGTTGCAGTTCTGGCGGCCGCCTCAGTCTTAGGGGCGGTGGAGACGGTGTTACTCATTTTCCGAGGGTGGCATTCATGTTCTCGGCGAACTGCTGCGGCGTGATCGACTTGAGGAACAGCTGGTCGATGTTGTTCAGCAGGGCTTCGGCGGCAGTCGGGCTGAGTGCCTGGTCCCAGGACTGCTGGAAGTTCGGTGCGTTCTTGGCCAGGTCGTAGACGAAGTTCAGGAAGTCCTTGTCCGGCGAGGTGTCCAGCTTGTCTTCGATGCCGTTGACAATGGGAACGGATCCGGAATTGATGTAGGTGTCTATGACCGTGTCGGTCAGAATGCCGTCCTTGAGGAACTTCTTCGCCGTCTCCTTTTCCTTGTCGGTGGCCTTTGAGGAGATCGACATGTACGCGGCGGGGTTGCCCACGGCGTTCTTCGGATCGCCTTTACCGCCGGAAATGGTGGGGAACGGGATGAAGCCAAGCTTCCCGTCCTGGACGAAGTTCTGACCACCCTTCTTCATGGCGCCATAGGTCCAGGAGCCGTGAAGCATCATGGCGGCCTTACCTGTGAACAGCAGTGCCTGATCGGCATTGGAGTCCGCGGCGATGGAGGAAAAGCCTTTGATGAAGCCGTCAGCCGAGACGAGCTCCTGGATCTTGGTGCCGGTCTCAATCACGGCAGGGTCCATCCAGGCATTGGGTTTGCCTTCGAAAATGGCAGTGAATACTTCGGCACCGCCGATGCGGTCGAGCAGGTACTCAAGCCACATCATGGAAGTCCAGCGCGACTGTCCACCAAGGGAGAAGGGCGCCACGCCCATGTCGTTGAAGGTTTTGACGAGGGACATGACGTCGTCCCAGGTCTTTGGCGGCTGGGCGCCGGCTTTTTCGAACAGTTCCTTGTTGTAGAACAGGACGATCGGGGCGACGTACTGGTTGGGCACCGCGTAGATTTTCCCGTTGACGGTGGCGGCACCGAAGGCGGCCGGGAAGAACTTATTTTTCAAGTCCGGGTTCTCTCCGAACCAGCTGGTCAGGTCCTCCACCTGGTTAGCCTCGGCATATGTCTTCAGAGTGCCGCCGCCCCAGCCGTAGATGATGGTGGGAGCCTGCCCTGCGCCGATCGCGGTCTTGATCTTGGTTTTATATGCGTCGTTCTGGAAGTAGGTCGCCGCTATCTTGTTGTCCGGGTTCGCCGAACTGAAGGCGTCAACAGCCTTCTGCATGGTGGTCTGGTTCGGCTCACCTGAGAGGTACCACATGCTGGCGCCCCCTCCGCTGGAGGCGCCCGGCCCCGATGTGCCGCAGGCGCTGGTCACCGCGGCGGCGAAGGGTGCGAGGGCGGCAAGGGCGAGGAAAGAGCGCCGGGATGTCTGGGGTTGCTTCATTGCTTCTCCATCTGTAATCGCTTCTTCTGTGAGCATTCCAAGGCGGAGCCTCCGGAAAAGTCTCGAAATATTTCGCACTCGTGATTTAGGTCACGGTCTAAACTAATGCCGTGAAAGCGGGGCCGTCAATAGTGTCGGATGATATTTTCCGCGTCCGCTTGGGCCTCCTTGACCCTGGAGCGCAGTTTCTGCAGAATGGGATCGTCGCAACTATCGAAAGGTTTCGAAACCTATGGCAGTCACCACCCGTCCGGATAAGCCAACGCTCGCCACCGTGGCGCGGCAGACGGGAGTGTCGGCGCCCACGGTGTCGAAGGTGGTGAACGGCCGTGACGATGTTGCGCCGGAAACGCGCGCCCGCGTTCTGGCCGCACTGGAGCAGGCCGGCTACCAGTCCCCGCTGCAGCGCCGTTCCGCGGCGGAGGCCGGCACCGTCGTCGAGGTGGTCCTGGACGTCCTCGACTCGGCTTACACGGTTGAGGTCCTGAACGGGATACTGCGGTTCGCCGCCGGAGCCGATGTCGAAATCCTGGTAAGCCTCACCGGAACCACCCCCTCAACCCGGCTCAGCCCCGAGCGCCGGGCCCAGCGCATCATCGACGAGGGCAGGGCGGGAATGATCGTCGTGACGTCAGCGTTCAGCGAGGCGCAACTGCATGCGTTCCGGCGCCGGCAAATTCCCGTCGTCGTGATTGACCCCCTCAACCCGCCCTCGGCCGATGTGGTCAGCGTGGGAGCGACAAATTGGGCCGGAGGCAAGGCAGCCACGGAACACTTGCTGGAGCTCGGGCACAGGCGCATAGCCTACATCGGCGGCATCGAAGGGGCTGAATGCAACCAGGCACGCCTGCATGGCTACATGGCGGCTCTTATGGCCCAGGGTGTACCCGTCGACCCTCAGTACATTGTTTCCGGCGGCAAGTTCCGCAGGGACAGCGGAGTGGCCGGCCTCAAAGCCCTCCTCAAGCTCGAGCAGCGCCCCACCGCCGTCTTTGCCGGAAGCGACAGCATCGCATTGGGTGTTCTGAGTGAAGCTGGCCGGCATGGTCTCAGGATCCCCGACGACATCAGCCTTATTGGCTTCGACGGAACAAGCCAGGGCCAGGAAGCCGTCCCGGCGCTGACGTCCGTGGCCCAGCCGCTGGAGGAAATGGGGCGCGCAGCGCTGCGCTCCCTGCTGCGCCAAGCACGCGGCGAAGTCTTGGATTCCCACCGCGTCGAACTGGCCACGCAGGTGATTGTCCGCGACTCCACGGCCCCTCCCGCGGCCTGAAGCGGGCGGTCCGCCTTACTCCCCGTGGACCTCCGCCTGCTTCTCTTCCGAACGGTCCAGGTATGCCAGCAGCAGCTCGGCGGCCCGCTCGAATTCGCCGGCCTCCAGTGCCTCGCAGATTTCCTCGTTGTCCTTGAGGTAGCCGCTGTAGAAGTGCGCATCCATCGTGGCCTTGTGGAAGAACAGCCGCATCTCGGCCAGGACCTGGGACATGATGGTGTTCAGCCGGCGGCTGCCGGCCATGGCCACGATCGCGCCGTGGAAGTGCTGGTTCGCGGTGCCCAGCCCCTCGTCGTCGTTCGCTGCGGCCGCGAGCTTGCCTTCCTCCACTGCGGCCCGGACGGCGGCCACGGCTTCCGGGCTGCCCCCGCCGCGGATGGCGCTGACTTCGATGGTCCGGCGCACGGTGTAGACGTCGTGGATATCGCCGGCTTCCAGGCTCGCCACGAAAACTCCGCGGTTGGGGTGGCGGATCACCAGCCGTTCGCTCGCAAGCTCGGCAAAGGCTTCGCGCACAGTGTTGCGGGAGACCCCAAGGTCCTCGGCGATCGTGGACTCGGTCAGCCGTGCGCCCGGGAGCAGGACCCCTTCAGCCAGCTGCAGGCGCAGTTCATCGGCCACCCTGTCTGCGACCGACGGCACGGCGACGCGCAGCCGTGCTGCTGCCGTTGATGCGCTTGAGAGTGCTGCGGAGGTGCCCCGGGTTGCTGCTGCTGAAGTGGCCATACCCCAGAATTTACACGATCGTCACATCGTTGAATCGAAGGATTGTTGAACAATCGCTAAATTTGGTGCATCCTAGTAGGAGTAAATCAATGAGACGAGGATCACAATGGTGTATATGGATCTGAACAGCGACGTAGGCGAGTCCTTCGGCCGCTGGACCCTGGGCGACGACACGGCGATGTTCCAATCAGTGTCCAGCGCCAACGTGGCCTGCGGTTTCCACGCGGGCGATCCCACGGTCATCCGCCGCACCTGCCGCGAAGCGGTGCAGGCCGGCGTGATGATCGGTGCCCACGTGGGCTACCGCGACCTCTCCGGTTTCGGCCGCCGTTTCGTGGACATCGATCCCAGCGAACTGGCTGACGACATCGTCTACCAGATCGGCGCGCTGCAGGCGCTGGCCGCCACCGAAGGCGCCCGCGTCCGCTACGTCAAGCCGCACGGCGGCCTGTACAACGCGATCGTCTCCCACACCGCCCAGGCACGCGCCGTCGTGGACGCCGTCAAGTCGATCGACGCCTCACTGCCCATCCTCGGCCTTCCCGGCTCGGAGGTGCTGCGCCTCGCAGAAGCAGCCGGACTCCGCGCTGTTTCCGAAGCCTTCGCCGACCGCGCCTACAACCCCGACGGCACGCTCGTCTCCCGCTCGCTCCCCGGAGCCGTCCTGCATGATCCGGCCCAGGTGGCCGAACACGTCCTGCGGATGGCTGCCGACTCCGCCATCCGCACCGTGGACGGCTCCATCCTGAGAATCAATGCAGACAGCATCTGCGTCCATGGCGATTCCCCCGGGGCCGTTGCCATGGCCGTCGCAGTCAGGGCTGCGCTTTCCGACGCCGGCATCGCTATCAAAGCTTTTGCCTAATACCGCATTCGCCGCACCCCGTTACCGCTTCGCGGAGTAAAGAATTCCGCCAAGCAACCGCGCCCCAGCACGCAGGCAGCACCACCGCACCCTTGAAGGACAGATCATGACCACACACCACTCGGCCGCCCGCACCGGCCGGAAGATTCCGCCCGGCGCCCTGAAGGCCTATATCGCCAGCCTCACCGGCACCTCGCTGGAGTACTACGACTTCGCCATATACTCGGTGGCCTCGGCGCTGGTCTTCCCCAAGATCTTCTTCCCGGGCAATGACGAGTTCGTCGGACTCCTGCTCTCCTTCTCGGCTTTCGCCGTGGGCTACCTGGCGCGGCCCATCGGCGGGGTCATCTTCGGCCGCCTGGGTGACAAAATCGGCCGCAAGCACATCCTCGTGGTCACCCTGATGCTGATCGGCGTCGCCACTGTCCTCATCGGCCTGCTCCCCGACTACTCCGTGATCGGCGTGGCAGCCCCCACCATCCTGGTGCTCCTGCGCCTGGCCCAGGGCATCGGCGTCGGCGGCGAATGGGGCGGTGCCGTCCTGCTCTCCAGCGAATTCGGTGATGCGAACAAGCGCGGCTTCTGGTCCTCCGCGGCCCAGATCGGCCCACCCGCCGGCAACCTGATGGCCAATGGCGTCCTGGCCGTGCTCGCAGCCACGCTTAGCACGGAAGCCTTCCTCTCCTGGGGCTGGCGCGTAGCCTTCCTCGCCTCCGCCCTGCTGGTGGTCTTCGGCCTGATCATCCGCCTCAAGCTCGAGGAAACCCCTGTCTTCAAGGCCATCGCGGCCCACGGCGAACAGCCCAAGGCCCCCATCACCGAGGTGTTCACCAGGGAACCCCGCGCGCTTATTGCCGCCGCCCTGTCCCGGGTCTGCCCGGACGTCCTCTACGCCCTGTTCACCGTGTTCGTGGCCGTCTATGCCACGAAGGAACTCGGCCTGACCACCGGCAACGTCCTCACCGCCATCCTGATCGGCTCGGCGTTCCAGCTGTTCCTGATCCCGCTGGCCGGTGCCCTTACGGACCGCTTCAACCGCCGCCTCGTCTACGGCATCGCCGCGGTGGGCACCGCCCTCTACATCCCGCTGTTCTTCCTCATGATCGAGGGCAAGTCCGTGCTGATGCTCATCATCGGCGTGGTGATCGGACTGGCGTTCCACGCCTTTATGTACGGCCCGCAGGCCGCCTACATCACCGAGCAGTTCCCGGCCCGCCTGCGCTACGCCGGCAGCTCGCTGGCCTATACCCTGGCCGGCGTTATCGGCGGAGCCGTGGCACCCTTGATCTTCACCGCCCTCTACGCAGTCTCCGGAGACTGGTTCCTGATTGCGGCCTATCTCCTGGTGGCAGCAGCAGTTACCGTGGTGGGCCTGGCCCTCGGCCGGAACCCGCAGACCGCTGAAGAAGAGCGCCTCCTGGCGGACTCCCACGCCTAGCCGGTGCGGGAAACCTGACCGGCACGAAATCCCGTTCACGCCCCCGGCAACGATGAAAGCAGCAGCTATGGAAACCCTGACCGTCCACAAGGTCCTCTCGGTCCGGCCCGTCGGCACGCGTGCGGTGCTCGCGGAGCTCCCCGGAACGCAGGAGGTCCTCGCCCTCCAGACCCTGCTCCTGGAATCGCCGCTGCCGGGCCAGGTGGACGTGCTGGCGGCAGCGCAGACCGTCATGGTCCGCGCGGACTCGCCGGCGGCTGCCCGCCGCATGGGCGCGCTCCTGCTGGAGCTGGACCTCACCGCCCGGGCCAAACAGGACGGCGGCCTGGTGTTCATCGACACCGTGTACGACGGCGAGGACCTCGCCGAAGTGGGACGGCTCACCGGCCTGGGGGCGGAAGGCGTCATCAAAGCCCACACCGGCCAGGTCTGGACGGTGGCTTTCGCCGGGTTCGCACCCGGTTTCGGCTACATGGTGGGGGAGAACCAGACCCTCGAAGTGCCGCGCCGGAGCTCACCGCGCACTGCCGTGCCCGCCGGATCCGTGGCCCTGGCAGGCAACTATTCGGCGGTGTATCCGCGCAGGTCCCCGGGTGGCTGGCAGCTGATCGGCCGCACCGGCGCCCGCATGTGGGACCTCGACCGGGCCGAACCGGCCCTGGCCAGCCCGGGGCACCGGGTCCAGTTCCGCGCCGTCCGCGAAGTTGTGACCATGGCACCGGAGCCCGCAGCGTCCGAAGCCGCACCGGCCGCAGGAACGCCGGAGGAGCTGCCGGGCCAGGAAACACGTTCCGGGCTGCGGGTCGTTTCACCCGGGCTGCAAAGCCTCATCCAGGATCTTGGCCGGCACGGCCACTCCGCCCTGGGCGTCTCTGCCGCCGGCGCGCTGGACCGTGCTTCGCTACGCCGGGCCAACCGGCTGGTGGGCAACGGTTCGTCCGCCGCAGCCATCGAAAGCGTGGCCGGCGGTCTACGGGTCCAGGCCGTCGGGGACCAGGTCCTGGCCGTCGCCGGGGCGCCGTCGGCACTGACCATTGATTCGCCGCCGGACGCTGAACCGGACGCTGAATCCGGCGAGGGTTACGACGCCGGCAAGCCTGCCCGGCAGCGCATCGTCCCCATGGCCACCCCGTTTGCCCTGCTCGACGGCGAAATCCTTACCCTCGGTGCACCGGAGTCCGGTTTCCGCAGCTACCTGGCCGTCCGCGGCGGGGTGGACACCGCGCCGGTGCTGGGCAGCCGTTCCACCGACACGATGTCCGGCATCGGGCCTGCTCCGCTCGCCGCGGGCCAGCTGCTGGCATCCGGCGACGTCACCGAATCCGGCGTCGTGGGCAGCCCCGAACTCCAGCCGGACTTCCCCGGGGACGGCGTCACCGTCCTGGACATCGTGCTGGGACCGCGGGCCGACTGGTTCGACCAGGCCGCCATCGACTCCCTGTGCGGGCAGGACTGGGTGGTGAAGCCGCAGTCCAACCGGGTGGGCATGAGGCTGGACGGCACCCCGCTGCAACGCAGCCGGCAAGGCGAACTGCCCAGCGAAGGCACCGTGGCCGGGGCCATCCAGCTCCCGCCCGAGGGCCTTCCCGTGCTCTTCCTGGCAGACCACCCGATCACGGGCGGCTACCCGGTGATCGGCGTGGTGGTGGACCACCAACTGGACCTTGCCGCCCAGGTGCCGATCGGCGGCAGCATCCGCTTCCGCGTTGTTCCCGAACAGGCTTCCTCCGCACCGGCCGCCCCGGAGCAGGCTGCCTCTGTACAGACGTCCCCCGAACAGACTTCCCAAGAAAAGTGAGTAACTTGATGCGCAAGGTCCTGATTGCCAACCGTGGTGAGATCGCCGTCCGGATTGCCCGAGCCTGCGACGATGCACAGCTGGAATCCGTCGCCGTGTACGCGGATATCGACGCCGATGCCATGCACGTAGGCGCTGCCAGCGAGGCCTTCAGCCTTGACGGTAACTCCCCGGCGGATACCTACCTGAACATCCCCAAGCTGCTTGGGGTGGCTGCCAGGTCAGGTGCTGACGCCGTCCATCCCGGCTATGGCTTCCTGTCCGAGAACGCCGATTTCGCGCAGGCAGTGCTGGACGCCGGGCTGGCCTGGATCGGGCCCGCGCCGGAAGCCATCCGGCAGCTGGGCAACAAGATCACCGCCCGCGAAATCGCTGTCCGCGCCGGCGCCCCCCTCGTGGCCGGAAGCGACGGTCCCGTGGATTCGGCTGCGGAAGCCCGCGCCTTCGCCGAGCAGCACGGCCTGCCTATCGCCATCAAGGCGGCCTTCGGCGGCGGCGGCCGCGGGCTCAAGGTGGTCCGGAACATGGACGAGATCGAGGAATCCTTCGACTCCGCAGTACGCGAAGCCGTGGCAGCCTTCGGCCGCGGCGAATGCTTCGTGGAACGCTACCTGGACCGTCCGCGGCACGTCGAAGCGCAGGTCCTTGCCGATACCCACGGCAACGTCGTCGTCGTCGGGACCCGCGACTGCTCCCTGCAGCGCCGGCACCAGAAGCTCGTGGAGGAAGCACCCGCACCGTTCCTCAGCGACGATCAGCGGCGGCAGATTTACAGCGCCGCGAAGGCGGTCTGCCGGGAAGCCGGCTACTCCGGCGCCGGCACCGTGGAGTTCCTTGTTGCCGCGGATGGAACTGTCGCGTTCCTGGAAGTGAATACGCGGCTTCAGGTGGAGCACCCCATCACCGAGGAAACCACGGGGATCGACCTGGTCCAGGAGCAGTTCCGGATCGCTGACGGCGAAGCCCTGCGCATCACCGCGGACCCTGAGCCCCGCGGCCACTCCTTCGAGTTCCGACTCAACGCCGAGGACGTGGGGCGCGGCTTCCTGCCCTCGCCCGGAACCATCGCCGAGTTCCACGCCCCCACCGGCCCGGGCATCCGCCTGGACACCGGTGTCCGCTCCGGGTCCTTCGTCGCACCGCAGTTCGACTCGCTCCTTGCCAAGCTGATCGTCACGGGAGCGGACCGGCAGCAGGCCCTACGCCGGGCGCGCCGCGCGCTCGCCGAAATCGAGATCACCGGCGTGGCCACGGTGCTGCCGTTCCACCGCGCCGTGCTCGAATCGCCGGATTTCACCTCTGAGACCGGGCTGGGCATCCACACCCGCTGGATTGAAACGGACTTCGCGGACCGCATCCCGGCCGATCCGGGCTACAGCACAACCGCCCCCGACGGCGAACGCCGCACCATCACCGTCGAACTGGACGGCCGCCGCCTGGCAGTCGGGCTGCCCGCTGACCTGCTGGACGGCTGGGCACGCTCGGGCGGAGCCCTCCCCGCCGGCGTCTCGCTGGAGGGAACGTCCGACGGCGGTGCTGCCGCCGGTTTCGCCGCCGACCCCGGCGAGCTGCGCGCTGACATGGCCGGAACCGTCGTGAAGTGGCTCGTGGAGCCGGGCGCCGAAGTGTCGGCGGGGGACGCCGTCGTCGTTCTTGAAGCCATGAAGATGGAAACGCAGGTGACGGCGCACCGCGACGGAACGGTGACCGGCATCCGCACCGAGGCCGGCGGCGTGGTCAGTGCCGGGGCGGTGCTCGCGCTGATCGGCTAGGTGAATTCCGCGGCTCGCGCGAGGGCCCAAATGCCGTGGTGCGTAAAACTAAACACCAAGCCCTCCAGGAAACAGGTCGGAATCATGGATGAAACCATTGCGAACGAGACTGTCGTCAATCCGCTTATTGCTTGTATCAATGACCGTCACATCGAGGTTATGGACGAGCTGTTTCATGATGATGCGCTGATGCATTGGCCCCATTGCCAAAGAAACGGCCTATTGGAGCGAGGCATTCGAAGCGCCGGTATGGCGCGCCCAGTGGGTTGAAAAGGCGTAGGTCGCCCGCGATTTGAACACCTGCGGGCAGAATGCACCCGGTGTTAGAAGCGCTGGACGTTGACGCCCGCAGCCGCCAGCGCTGCGAGGAACCGTGCCTGGCGGTCCGCTGACCCAAGGCTCAGCAGATATCCCCGCCCGGCGTCGAGCTGGACGGCAGGCCCCGTATCCTGGATGATTCCCAGCCCAAAGGCGCCGAACCGCAGCCCGAATCCGTAACGCAGGCCGTGGACTGTTGTCGGGGCGGCACGCCGGATCGCCGCAATGGGAATCCTGCGGCGGTAGAACGGAAACCAGCGCAACCGCACTTCGTTTTCGAGGACTTGGATCCTGGAGAAGCCGAACGCCAGGAAAGTGATCAGGATGAGCGCGCATGAAATGGAAGTCCATGCCACGGGTTCCGACTGCAGCGCGTCGGTGAGGGCGATTGCCAGCAGGATTCCTACTAACAGTAAGGCGCTGCCGCCGACGATGGCCCGGGGCAGCCGGCCGTAGAACATCCGGCCGGAATCGAACAACAGACCGGCACGCTTGGGAACGGGGCTCACAGCTTCATCCTCACACGGATACCGAAGGGAATCTGCAGAAGACCCTAAGGTGCCGCCCCGTGTGAGTTGCCGGCGAGGCTAGCCGCCCACCGCTTCCTTCGCGGGTACGTCCACGGACTTCAGGGTCAGCCGGGTCGACTGCAGGACGGTGCCCAGCAGTGAGCGCGCCGAGAGGAGGAGGCTGCTCACCTCGGGGCAGGACAGTTCGTAAAACAGCCGGCCGTCCTGGCGCGAAGGGATGACCAGGCGCTGGCGGCGGAGCACGCCAAGGTGCTGGGAGAGGTTCGAAGGTTCCAGCCCGGTGTCGTCGCGCAGGCGGCTGACGGCCACGGGGCCGTCGGCCAGCATCTCCAGGACCTGGATCCGTACAGGGTGTCCCATGGACTTGAAAAGTTCGGCCTTTACATCACTCAGGACCAGACCTGCGGGCAACTCGTCCTTCATCGGGCTTCCCTTCCTCCGTCCACAGCCGGGCGATAACCATAACGCTTGTTCAACGAATACAGCTTATGCCAGACAGAAAAGTCTGTCTCGCCCGCACGGCCAGTTGGCGTGATGTGCATGTATATCGTAGCCCCGGCCGGTTTGGGATGATCGCTGGATTTAGTCCGTGGGCACCCCTTGCGCGGATGCGTTGAGTAGTTCAGAATTTCATGAATTCATCAATTCGAACCGGCTGTTCAGAAGCGGCCGGCTACCCATGGATGGATTCAGGCTGCTTCCGCTGACAACGGCGTCACCGGGAGTGGCGTGACCCCAGGTTCCGGGAGGGCTCAATGGCAGGAATGTTCGAACTATTCGCCGACTCAGACACTTCCTTCAGATTTCAACTGACAGCACCCGACGGCACGGTCATGGCGCTCTCGAGGCCGTTCCCCGACAAGAGGGCCGCAGTAGCCGGGATCGCCGCGGTGCGCGAGTACGCAGGCATGGGCTTTGTCACTGAAGTCCCGGCGCCGAAGCCGGGCCGGGTGTCCGCCGCAGCCCGCGCCGTTCGGGGGCGGGCGGCGGTCCGGAAAGGCCAGATTCTTCTCCGCTGGCGGCAATCGCTCAGGCGCCCGGCCGCCGTCGCCGATTTCCCTGCGTGGTGAGCCCCGTGACCGCGCGGAAGGTCCCGCAGGCGCACTCCAGTCTCCTTGCTGCCGGGGACTGCATCGCCGGGACGTTCCGGTATGACGCGGTGACCGGCAAGCTCGACTGGTCCGAGGAGCTCTTCCACATTCACGGATATCGCCGCGGCGAGATCGTGCCCACCTTGGACCTGCTGCTCTCGCACAAGCATCCCGACGACCGAAGCCGCGGCCTGGAGATCTTGACCCGAATCCGGAACGCCGGGGGAAGCTTCTTCAGCTACGACAGGCTCATTGACGCGCGCCTGCGCGAGCACAGGATCCTGACGACGGGCGAGGGCGTGCTTGACCAGGCGGGCAGGCTGAGCCACATTGACGCCTTCGTGATAGACCTCACCAAGATGCTGCAGCGCGAGACGGAGCAGTTCGCCAGGGCCGCCGTTACAGCGGCCAGCGCGAGCCGCAGCACCATAGAGCAGGCCAAAGGCATCCTGATGGGGGCCCTGCGCATCGGATCGGAGGAGGCGTTCAAGCTGCTCGTCGCCCACAGCCAGCACAGCAACATCAAGCTGGCCAGGACCGCAGCCGACCTCGTGGCCCTGGCCAACAACGCCAAGGACCCCGCACTGCTGGACCGTTTCGTGAAGGCACTCCACCGCGGACCTGCCGGACGCCGGCCCGGAACAATCGGCGTCCACGGACCTGAGGGGAGGCGTCAACAGCGCTCCATGTAAAATTCCTTCTACGATGACTGCCGACGACGCCAACCGTTCCACCCTGCTGCCCGCCCAGGCAATGGCGGGCCGCGATGACCCCGTGGACCGCATTCTTGCCACCGCTTATGAGCTGTTTTCCCGCCGCGGGATCCGCGATGTAGGGACCAACGAACTCATCAGCCGCTCCGGCGTGGCCAAGGCGACGTTCTACCGGCATTTCCCGTCCAAGGATGCCCTGGTCCTGGCCTTCCTGGCGCTCCGTGACCAGGTCTGGACCGTGGACCTCATCGTCTCCGAAGCCCGGCGCCGCGGCGCCACCCCCGAGGAGCGGCTGCTCGCCATCTTCGACGTGTTCGGCGACTGGTTCCACCGGGACGACTTCGAAGCGTGCACTTTCATCAATGTCCTGCTGGAAATGGGTCCCGACCATCCGCTGGGGAAGGCGAGCATCGGCTACCTCACCAGGATCCGCGGCCACATCCAGGCCTTGGCGGAGGAAGCCGGGCTGAATCGCACCGAAGAATTCGCCCGGTCCTGGCACATCCTGATGAAGGGCTCGATCATCTCGGCCACCGAAGGGGACTTCCTGGCATCAAAGCGGGCCCAGCAGATGGCCGGCTGGCTGATCGAGCACCACCGGAACTGAGCGCTTAGGCGTCCCGGGCGGCTGCGCCGTGAAAGAGGGCATCGCGGCCAGGGGCATCGCTCAGCGGGCGCCGGGCCAGCCATGCGGCCACGATCGCGCCCGAGATGTTGTGCCACAGCGAGAACACCGCGGAGGGCAGTGCGGCCAGCGGACTGAAGTGCGCGGTGGCCAAGGTGGCGGCCAGCCCGGAGTTCTGCATGCCGACTTCAAAGGCCAGCGCGCGGCGGGCCTTGTCATCCAGCCTGCCGAGCTTTCCGGCGAGGTATCCAAGGCCCAGGCCAAAGCCGTTGTGCAGCACCACGGCGAGGAACACGATGCCGCCTGCGGCCACAATCTTGCTGGCGCTGCCGGCCACGACGATCGCCACAATCAGGGAAATCACGACGGCGGAGGCCCACGGGAGTGCCGGAAGCACCTTCGCCACGAGCTTCTTGAGGAACAGCCGTGCCAGCAGGCCTGCAATTACCGGCAGGAGGACGGTCTTGACGATGTCCTGGACCATCGCTCCGGCGTCGATCTGCAGGAAGGATCCGGCCAGGAAGAGAACCAGCAGGGGAGTGACGATCGGGGCGATCAGTGTGGAGACGGAGGCGACGGCCACCGAGAGGGCAACGTCGCCCTTGGCCAGGAAGGCCATCACGTTGGAGGCGGTGCCGGACGGTGCGCAGCCCACCAGAATGAGGCCCACGGCCAGTTCGGGCGGGAGGTTGAGTGCCACGGCAATCAGCCATCCGGCACCCGGCATGATCACGTAGTGGGCCACGATGCCCAGCACCACGGCCCAGGGCCGCTTCACCACGGAGGCGAAGTCCGGCGGGGTGAGGGTCAGGCCCATGCAGAACATGATGACGCCCAGCAGGTACGGGACGCCTGGGGCCATCGGCTTGAAGGCGCCGGGCAGCAGGAAGCCGGCAACGCCGGCAGCGACCACCAGCAGCGGGAAGACCGTGACCGCGATTCGCGCGATTTTTGCCTCTGCGGCCAGTGCCGGATTCAGTCCGGCGGCATCAGCTTCAGTGCCGGCCTTGGGGTGTTCGTGGGATTTGGTTGCCTCAAGCATCCAATAATGCTCACACCCCGACCCTTGATCCGGCCAGTTCGTGAACAGACGTCTGACATTTATGTCGCAGGCGCACCGCCGGCTGTCCCGCTACCGGGCGGCCCATGGCGCGGAGCTACTGGGCCGGCGGGCCGCTGTAATCGGCGATGTGCGCAGTGGCCGCGTGCTCGCGAATCTCCGTGACGCCGGAAGCGGCCGCAGCGCTGTCGCGGTAGATTCCTGAGACGGCCAGGATGTTGCCTGCGCCGTTGACGAGCCGGATGCGGACGCCGCCTTGTTCCGCGGCGACGAGTTCGAATTTTCCTGCCATGCTGGACCTCCCCCAAGGTGGTGCGCCTGCCAGGTGGTCGCAGGCTGCTCCCTTACCAGCCTAGATGACAATACTTGTCACATAAACTACACAACGATTTGTGTCCGGTCAGTGCCCGGCGTTGAGCTTCCCGGCGAGCCGTTCACGCATCTGGGTGCTTGCGGAGTTCAGGCCGATCAGCTCCACTTCCCTGCCGTGCCGCCGATACTTCTCGGTGACGGCGTCCAGCACGGCGATGGTGGACGCGTCCCACAGGTGCGAGGCGTGCAGATCGATGATGACGCGGTCCACCGTGGGTGCGGCATCGCGGGCGTATTCGAACTGGGTGTAGAGGTCGTTGGAGGAGGCGAAGAAGAGCTCTCCGTCCACCGTGTACGTTGCCACGGTCTCGCCATTGAGCTCGATCTCGGTCCGTTCGACCGTGGCGAAATGGGCAACGCGCCGGGCGAACATGGCCATGGCCGCCAGGACTCCGACGCCCACCCCAATGGCGAGGTTGTGGGTGGCCACCACGGTGCCCACCGTAATCAGCATGACCGCTGTTTCGGACTTGGGCATCCGCTTGAGAGTCTTCGGGGCGATGGAGTGCCAGTCGAACGTGATGGCGGAGACGAAGATCATCACGGCCACGAGCGCTGCCATGGGGATCAGCCCCACAACATCGCCCAGCGTCACCACCAGGACCAGCAGGAAGACGCCGGCAAGGAACGTAGAGACCCTGCTCCGGGCACCGGACCCTTTGACGTTGATCATGGTTTGGCCGATCACGGCGCAGCCGCCCATGCCGCCCAGGAAGCCGGTGACGATGTTCGCCACGCCCTGGCCCCAGGACTCGCGGGTCTTGTTCGAGCGGGTGTCCGTGATGTCGTCAACAAGCTTGGCCGTCATCAGGGATTCCAGCAGGCCCACCAGCGCCATGGAGAGCGCGAAGGGGGCGAGGATCTGGAGGGTTTCCAGCGTTAGCGGCACGTTGGGAATGAAGAACGTGGGCAGGCTTTCCGGAAGCTGGCCTTTGTCCCGGACAGCGGGTACGTCGATCTTGGCGAACACCGCAAACAGCGTCAGGGCCACGATCGCCACGAGCGGGGAGGGTATCGCTGACGTGAGCCGCGGCAGGGCAATCACGATCACCAAGCCAACCGCCACCAGGGGATAGACGAGCCACGGCACGTTGATCAGCTCGGGCAGCTGCGCCATGAACACGAGGATGGCCAGTGCGTTGACGAACCCCACCATCACTGAGCGCGGAATGAAGCGCATGAGTTTGGTGACGCCCAGGAGTGCCAGGAGGATCTGAAAGACCCCGGCCAGGATCACCGCTGCGATCAGGTAGTCCAGGCCGTGGCTCCGCATCAGCGGGGCGATCACCAGGGCAACCGCACCGGTGGCCGCGGAGATCATGGCAGGCCGGCCGCCCACGAAGGAGATGGTCACCGCCATGGTGAAGGACGCGAACAGCCCGATCCGGGGATCAACGCCTGCAATGACGGAGAATGCAATCGCCTCGGGGATGAGGGCCAGCGCCACCACCAGTCCGGCGAGGGCTTCCGTCTTGAGCCGGCGCGGGGAACGGAGCGTAGCCCGGACGGACTGGAGTTGTTCGGGCTTCATGGTGTCCTAGAGCTTGGTCTGGCGGTAGCGCTCGATCTGTTTCAGCCGCCGCAGGAGGCTGTCGCGCCGGGGGTGCGGAACGGCGTCGGGCGCCTCCGCGGTGAGGTCAATGTGTTTGGTGCCGTACTGCCACAGCAGCAGGTCATCCAGCAGCCGGTCGGGCCCAGGGGAGTACCTGTGGTCCAGGGCCTTGCGGACTTCGGTGATCCGGTTGGCGCTGAGCAGCTCTGCGAGCTGCACGGTCTGGTTGAGGCCGTGGGCGGCCATGAGTTCGGCTGCCCAGCCCCAGTCATCATCCACTTTACGGTCAACGTGCGGAAGAAGTGTCCGCCAGACGTCGCGGATCCGGTTCGGGGTGAGCTGCGCACCGCCTTCGCCGTCCGTGTCCCAGTAGCCGCGGACTTCTTCGTAGCGTTCGTGCAGGTCCGCGAAGGCTGTTTCCACGGTTTCCAGCATGGCCGCCGTGGCCGTGAACTGGCGGTCAAAATGCGGGGTCCAGGCGCGGGGGTCCTCGGCCTTGAAACGGATGTCGTGCTCGATCTCGCTCCAGGCGTGGGCAAAGACGGTGCGGATCTGGCATTCGAAAAAGTAGCTGCCGTTGGGCTGGAGGTCCGGGTTGAACACCTTCTGGTAGTCCTTGACGGCTTCGTTCTGGATGGTCCGCAGGATCAGGTGGCGGCTGGAGTAGCCGTAGGTGCCGGACTCGATGGAGCCGATGTCCTTCTCGCGGTCGCCGCGGCAGTCAAAGAGCTGGCGCTGGCGTTTGATCAGGTTTGCCACCACCGCGTTCTCCGCCGGTAGCTTGGTGATGACCCGGACGCCCACCATGTCGTTCAGGGTCCGGAACGGATCGGGGAACTTCAGCACGGGCGGGCCGCCCGGTTCCAGTGGCTTCTCCGTGCGGGAAATCTTCTCCTTGAAGGACTCCACCGTTTTGGTGCGGCCGGTGACGAACAGGGGCGTCACCTCGGTGTCCTTGAGCATGCTGCGCAGCGTGAGCAGGACTTCCCGGGTGACCAGCTTCAGGGCAGGGCGGACCCGTTCGTAGAGCTCCACGTTTTCCTGCACGGATTCGCGCAGGCCTGCGTCCAGGCGGTCCCAGTTGGTAGCCATGGTTCCAGCTTACGGGCGGCCTGCGACAGCCGCGCGGGTGACACCTTCGCGGCTGTTCGGTCCGTGGCGCCGGCGCGCGGTGCACGACGCCGCCGTCGAACCCCCTGGCGCAAAGCTGTCCGGCACCCAAGGTAGGCTCGGCACATGGCTGATGTGCGGCGTCGGACCCTTCTTTCAACGGGGCTGGGCGCTGCCGCGGCGGTGACACTGGGGGCACTGTCCGCTTCCTGTTCGTCGGGCCCGAAGGAGGACGCAGTGAAGCGGCACAAGTACCAATACGGCGACGACCCCAGCCAATGGGGTGAACTCTTCCTGCCGGACGCCCCTGGAACCCGGGGCGTGGTGGTGGTCATCCACGGCGGGTACTGGCGCTCGCAGTACGGCGCCGAGTTGGGCGAACCGCTGGCCAGGGACCTCGCCATGCACGGGATGCCGGCCTGGAACCTGGAGTACCGGCGCGCCGGCAACGGCGGCGGCTGGCCGCACACCTTCGAGGACGTGCTGGCGGGCATCGACAAGCTCCGGGACGTTGCCGCGATGCACGGGCTGGGCCTCGAAAGAGTGGTGGCGCTGGGCCACTCGGCCGGCGGGCACCTTGCAGTCTGGGCGGCCGGCCGTTCCCGCCTGGGGCAGCTAGGCGCGCCGGACGCTGACCGCCAGTTGCAGCGGAAGAACGACGACGGCGCGGTGCACCTTACCGGGGTGGTCAGCCAGGCCGGGCTCCTGAACCTGGCCGACGCCGAAAAGCTGAACCTCAGCAACGGCGCGGTCAGCAACCTGCTGGGCGGTTCGTCAGCGAAGTACCCGAAACGGCACAAGTTTGTGGACCCCATGAGCGCGCTCCCGCTGGGTGTCCCCGTTTACGCGGTCCACGGGAGCGACGATGACGATGTGCCCGCAAGCCAGTCCCTGTCCTACGCCAGCGCGGCCAAGGCCGCGGGTGCGCCGGTTCAGCTGCTCAACGTGCCCGGCGACCACTTCTCGCTGATTGACCCCAAGACGCCGGCCTACCGGAAGTGCCGGGACCTAGTGCAGGAACTCCTCGGCTGACGCGGCGCTCGCCGGCGGCTTCGTTTCCGCCCGGCACGTTTAACCCGCGGCGGAGTCCGTCGCCTAGACTGGTCCAAGGTGCGCCGGGAAGTCTGGTCGGCATGATTTTGTCGACTCAACGTTTAGGACGCTTCATGAGCCACACACCTACGCCCGCCCCCGACGCCAAACCACGTACCGTCCTTGGCTACGGCAGCTACGCCGAATCGCTGCGCATCGGTGAGATCCTGCGCAAGGAAACTGTCGGCGGCGCCCTCTTGGTGGCCGCGGCTGTCATCGCCCTGATCTGGGCAAACTCGCCGGTCTCCGACAGCTATTTCGCCTTGCGGGACTACAAAATCGGCTATGAGCCCTGGCATCTGGAGCTGAGCCTGGGCGCCTGGGCGGCCGACGGACTGCTGGCCATCTTCTTCTTCCTGGTGGGCCTGGAGCTCAAGCGTGAGTTCGTGGCCGGCGACCTCCGCCAGCTCAACAAATCGATCGTGCCCGTGGCGGCTGCGGCCGGCGGCGTGATTGTTCCCGCGTTGATCTACGCCGCCGTGAACATCTACAGCCCGGAAACCCTACGTGGATGGGCCATCCCCACCGCAACGGACATTGCGTTCGCCGTCGCAGTGCTGGCCATCATCGGCTCGCACCTGCCCAGCGCCCTGCGCATTTTCCTGCTGACCCTGGCAGTGGTGGATGACCTCATTGCCATCAGCATCATCGCGTTCTTCTACTCCAGCGACATCCAGGCGGCCCCGCTGCTGCTCGCCCTCATCCCGCTTGCCCTGTACGCCTTCCTGGCCCAGAAGTACCGCCGCTTCTTCGGTGCCCATTTCATGGCTGCCTGGGCCATCCTGCTGCCGCTCGGCATCGTCACCTGGGCGCTGGTGCACGCCTCCGGCATCCACGCCACGGTGGCGGGCGTTCTGCTCGGGTTCGCCGTGCCGGTGCTCCGGTCCCAGGCCAGCGGGGGTCCCGAAGCGGGCCCCGGCCTCGCGGAGATCTTCGAACACCGCTTCCGTCCCATTTCCGCCGGCGTGGCGGTTCCCATCTTCGCTTTCTTCTCCGCCGGCGTGGCCGTAGGCGGCTGGGAAGGCCTGGGTTCCGCCCTGGCTGACCCCGTGGCCATCGGCATCATCATGGCGCTCGTCCTGGGCAAGCCGATCGGCATCATGGGCACCACGTGGATCCTCACCAAAGCCACCAGGGCGCGGCTGGACGGATCCTTCAAGTGGATCGATGTTTTTGGCGTCTCATTGCTGGCCGGAATCGGTTTCACCGTGTCCCTGCTGGTCGCGGAACTCAGCTTCGGCCACGGCAGCCTGCACGATGACCACGCCAAGGTAGGCATCCTGGCCGCATCGCTCCTTGCCGCCATCCTGGCCACCGTGGTGCTGCGGACCAGGAACCGCCAGTACCGCCGTGCGGAAGAGCTGGAGAAGGTGGACTCGGACCAGGACGGCATTCCGGACGTCTACGAACACGAGAACCAGGCCTGACGGCCCGCAACCCCTTGCTGTGCCATACCCCTCTGGGTATGGTCGAGTTAAGGGCAGACGCGGGGCCGAACCCGCCCGGCGCCGCCGTCACCTCCCGAGGAGGATGCCATGGACGTTGTTGTCATCGAAACCCCGCAGCTGGGGGACCGGAGCTACCTGGTCCACGACGGCACGGTGGGACTCGTCATCGACCCGCAGCGGGACACGGACCGGGTGGAGGCCGCCGCCCGCGAAGCGGGGGTGACCATCACCCACGTCGCCGAAACGCATGTGCACAACGACTACGTCACCGGCGGCCTGGAACTGGCCACATCCCATGGTGCGACGTACCTGGTCAACGCCGCGGACCCGGTCCAGTTCGAGCGCGAAGCCATCACCGACGGCCAGACCGTCCGCGTGGGCGCGCTGACCGTAAGGGCCGTGGCCACTCCGGGCCACACCCACACGCACCTGTCCTTCATCGTGGACGACGGCGACAAGCAGGCTGTCTTCTCCGGCGGCAGCCTGCTCTACGGCTCAGTCGGCCGGACGGATCTCGTGGCTGCGTCCGACACGGTCGGCCTGACCCATGACCAGTATGCTTCCGTGCGCCGTCTCGTGGCCGAGGCCCGGCATGACGCAGCGCTCTTCCCCACCCACGGCTTCGGGTCGTTCTGTTCGTCCGGGCCGGCCACCCGCTCCGGCTCCTCCACTGTCGGTGAGCAGCTCACCGCGAACCATGCCCTGACCGATCCGGACGAGGACCATTTCGTCCAGGAACTCATCGCCAACCTCTCCGCGTACCCGGCGTATTACGCGCACATGGGGGCCATGAACGCCAAGGGTCCGGGTCCCGCGGACCTCGCGGTCCCGGAATCGGTGGACCCGGCCGAGCTCACCCGCCGCCTGGAAGACGGGGAATGGGTGGTCGACCTCCGCCGCCGCGTGGCGTTTGCCAGCAACCACCTCAAGGGCAGTGTCAGCTTCGAATACGGCAGCGGCTCCAACTTCACCACCTACCTGGGCTGGGTCCTGCCCTGGGATGAGAAGCTTACCCTCGTCGGCTCGCGGGACGACGTCGAAAAAGCCATCCGCGATCTGTCCCGCATCGGCATCGATTCGCCGGATGCCGCCGTCGGGACCGAACCGCACGCACTGGCGCCGGACGCCGCGGTCGACTCCTACCCGCGCGTCGGCTGGGACGGCCTGCTGGCCGGCCGGGCAGGCGGTGACACGGTCCTCGATGTACGGCGGACGGACGAGTTTGCCGCCTCCCACGTGGCCGGCGCCGTTAACGTTCCCATCCACCAGCTCCTCACCCGAATGGACGAAGTGCCGGCAGGCAAGCTGTGGGTCCACTGCGGAACCGGCTACCGTGCCGGAGTGGCGGCCAGCCTGCTGCAGCGTGCAGGCAGGGACGTGGTCCACCTGGACGCGAGGTTCGATGATGCCGGTAAAGCCGGCGTCCCCATGGAGAAGGGCCCGTCGGCGTAATCAGGAGCGCCCGCACCCGTTCTCTGGCAGAGTATGACCATGCTCACAGTTATTGGCGAAGGCCTTGTTGACGTTGTCCAGCGATCCTCGGGAGTCGAGGCCCACGTGGGCGGCAGCCCGCTCAACGTGGCAGTGGGACTGGCGCGGCTGGACCATCCCGTGCAGTTCATCGGCAGGTTCGGGCGCGACGCCTACGGCGAGTCCGTGGCCGCCCACCTGAAATCCAGCTCGGTGATGGTCCCGCAGGGTCCGGATGCCCTGCCCACCAGCGTGGCCACCGCGTTGATAGACGACGACGGCGCCGCCAGCTACACGTTCGACCTCGCCTGGGAACTTCCCGGCCTCGCGGACCGGCTGCCGTTCATGCTGCAGGGCACCACCCTGGTGCACACCGGTTCCATTGCCACCATGCTGGCGCCGGGCGCGGCCGAGGTGCTTTCCGCCGTCGAGCACGCCCATCCGTCCGCCACCATCAGCTTCGACCCCAACTGCCGCCCCACCATCATCACCGACGTGGACTACGCCCGCAGGCAGGCGGAAAAGTTCGTCAGCCTCGCGGACGTCGTGAAGGCTTCCGACGAGGACCTGGAGTGGCTGTACCCCGGTGTGGACGCGCTGGATTCGGCCCGGCGCTGGCTCTCCCTGGGCGGTCCCGGGGGGCCCGCCCTGGTGGTGGTGACCCGCGGCGCGGCCGGCCCCTGGGGCATCACCGCCGCCGGCGAAGCCGAGTTCCCTGCGCCCAGGGTGGAGGTGGCGGACACTGTGGGTGCCGGGGATTCCTTTATGGCAGCACTGATTTCCGGCCTGGTGGACCGCGGACTGGACGGTGCGCAGAACCGGAAGGAGCTGCGTGAACTGCCGGCCGAGTCGCTCCGTGAGCTGCTGGCCCATGCGGCGTGGGCTGCGGCAGTCACCGTGTCCCGGCCCGGAGCCAACCCGCCCACCAGGGCGGAGCTCAACCACTTCGAGCTCGAAAGCCTGGAGCGCGAAGGCCTGGCGCGCGACACGGCGCTCGCCGGGGACGACCTGAGGAATGCCGACTCCGCCAGCAACTGAAAGGCCAGCAGATGTCCCGCCACGATTCCCCGAACCTGCACGTCACCAGCGAGTCCTTCCGGGACGGCCAGATCCTGCCGCCCGCCCAGCGCAGCGGCAAGATGCGCGCCGGCGGCAAGGATGAATCGCCGCAGTTGAGCTGGAGCGGTGCGCCGGCCGGAACCAAGGGCTATGCGGTCACGGTGTTTGATCCCGATGCCCCGGGCCGTGGCGGCTTCTGGCACTGGGCCGTGCTGGACCTCCCCGCGGGCGCTACGTCCTTGCCCGCCGGTGCGGGCGGCGAGGGCGGCCGGCTCCTTCCGGCCGGTGCGATGCAGTTGAAGAACGACGGCGGCTTCCACGGCTACCTGGGGGCCGCGCCGCCGCCCGGACACGGTCCGCACCGCTACATCGCCACCGTCTACGCCCTCGACGTGGAGCACCTGGGCCTGGAAGCCGGGTTCAGCCCGGCCAAGCTGGAAGCCAAGCTGGCCGGGCACGTGCTGGCCCGCGGAACGCTCACCGGCATCTTCGAGCGCTGAGCCCGCCGCCGCGCCCGCCGGGCGTCAGGCCCGGGCCTGGATCCTGGGCCGCCGCCACTGGCGGGCCAACGTAGACTGACAGTATGCGGCTGGTAGCAAGTGACATTGACGGAACGATCCTCGGGCATGACGGCAAAATCAGCCACCGGACCATCCGCGCCTTCCACGCGTGCCGTGACGCCGGCGTCGAACTGGTGTTCGTGACCGGACGTCCGCCCCGCTGGCTGCACCCCCTGGAGGACCAGTTGGGGCATGCGGGAACGGTGATCTGCTCGAACGGCGCAGTGGTGTGGGACCTCGAGGCGGGCCGCCTGGTGTCCGCACGTTCGCTTGCCCTGGACGCCGTGTTCGAAGCACGCCGCATCATCAAGCAGCTGCGGCCGTCCGCCCTGTTCGCCGCGGAAACCCTCACCGGCTTCCACCTGGAACCGGGCTTCATCGAAAACGACTCCAGCGAAATCCTGTCCGAGTTCACCCCCGCTCCGCTGGCCAGCACCCTCAGCGCGGACGACGCCGTGGTGAAGTTCCTGGCAATTGTCCGTGAAGGCACCGCAGACGACTTCCTCGCCGAAGTGTCACCCGCGGTGGCGCACCTCGCTTCGGCCACCCACTCGGCACCCACCGTGGCCATGCTGGAGCTCGCTTTGCCGGGCGTCAACAAAGCCGTGACGCTGGCCGAATACGCCGGCGCCCTGGGCATTGAGGCCGCTGATGTGGTGGCCTTCGGGGACATGCCCAACGACATCGAGATGCTGCGCTGGGCCGGCGACGGCTATGCAATGGCCAGCGGCCACCCCGAGGCCATCCGGGCAGCGGGGCAGCAGGCGCCCCATTTCGACGACGACGGCGTGGCCCAGATTCTCGAAGCCAAGCTTGCCGGACTTGGCGTGAAGCCCGTCTAGTCAGGCGCCTGGAATGACGGAGTCCCAGCCCTTCTTCGCCGCCGGAAGCGCCTCCGCGCGGATTGCCATGGCGCACCGCGGTTTTTCTCCGGACGGGCTGGAAAATTCGATGTCGGCGTTCCGCGCCGCCGTCGAACTCGGCTACCGGTACCTGGAAATGGATGTTCACACCACCGCCGACGGCGTGCTCCTGGTGTTTCACGACCCCTCGCTAGACCGCGTCACTGACGGGCAGGGCCGCATCGCCCGGCTCCCTGCCGGGATCGTTGCCCGGGCACGGATCGGCGGCGTGGAGCCCATCCCGCTCTTCGAGGAGATGGTCCGGGCCTTCCCCGACGTGCGGCTAAACCTTGATGTCAAGGATTGGAACTCGGTGCCCGGCCTTGCCGCCGCGATTGAGAGGTACGGCGTTCACGACCAGGTACTGATTGCGAGCTTCTCCGACCGCCGGCGCCGGGCCGTCGTCAAACGGTTGAGCCGGCCGGTCGCGGCGTCGGCCGGTATGGTTTCCAACGCCCTGTTCACAATGTTGGGCCCGGTGCTTCCGGCACCGGTCATCCGTCGGCTCCTGCGCGGCGTCCACGCGCTTCAGGTGCCGGTCAGCTACGGCGGCGTCCGGGTGGTGACGCCGGCCTTTGTCCGCCGCGCCCATCGGCACGGTCTCCAGGTCCATGTCTGGACCATCAACGACCCCGAGGAGATGCACCGGCTCCTGGACCTTGGTGTTGACGGCATCGTCACCGACCGGGCAGATCTCCTCAAACAGGTGCTCCAGGACCGGGGGCAGTGGGACTAGCTGTCGCGGCGTGACGCCCGCTGTGCGTCCAGCACTGCTGCAAACTCGTCCGCAGGGACCGGCCGGCCGAAGTAATATCCCTGCGCGCTGACACAGCCAATGCTGGCAAGATGCTGTGCCTGTTCCGCGTTTTCCACGCCTTCCCAGACCGCCTCGAGGCCGCACGCCCGGATCAGCTGGAGGATTGCCGCTATCAGCGCTGGCTGGGCCGGGTCCGTCCCTAGGTCCTTCAGGAGGGAGCGGTCCACTTTGACCTTGTCCACGGGGAGCTTGCGCAGGTAGCTGATGGAGGAGTAGCCCGTGCCGAAGTCGTCGATTTCCAGCCCCACACCCAGCTTCCGCAGGCTGTTCAGGGAGTACCGGTCCAGTTCATTGCCGCTGACGATGGCACCTTCCGTCAGCTCGAGGACCAGCAGTTCCGGGTTGAGCTCCGCCTCGCTGAGGGCATCCCGGACCTCTTCGATGAACTCCAGGCGCTGCAGGTCCGTGGGGGAGATGTTAATGCGCATGGAGAATTCGTCGCCCGCACGGCCCTCTGCCCGCCAGTCCCTCAACTGCCGTACGGCGGCGCGTAGGACCCACCCGCCCAGCTCGGAAATGAGTCCGGCGTCTTCCGCCAGCGGAATGAATTCGTCCGGCATCACCATCCCCCGGGACGGGTGCTTCCAGCGGACCAAGGCTTCCGCGCCTTCGATCCGCCCTGTTGCCAGGTCCACCACGGGCTGGTAAAAAAGCACCAGCTCCGAGCCGGAAATGGCCGTCCGCAGGTCCTCAATGAGCTGGCTGCGCAGCTGGCGGGCGTGCAGCATTGCCGGTTCGAACACCTTGAGCCGGTTGCGGCCCCCGGCCTTGGACGCGTACATGGCCACATCAGCCTCGATGAGCAGCTGTTCCGCGCTCTGGCCGTTTCCACCAATGCACAGCCCCATGCTGGCACCGCACTGGACGGCGTCGTTCTCGAGCTCCACCTGGCCGTCCAGGGAAGCGAGGATGCGGTTGCCGGCGCCCGCGGCGCGGGCCAGGGTGGTGGCGGGCATCAGAACGGCGAATTCGTCTCCGCCCAGGCGGGCCACTGTGTCTGTTTCGCGGACTGAGCCTTTGATGCGCTCCCCGACGGCGGCCAGGACCTGGTCGCCGGCAGCGTGGCCAAGGGTGTCGTTGATGCCCTTGAAAGCGTCAAGGTCCAGCAGGAGGAGTGCCGGCGGCAGGCCGCCCTGCCCTGCCTCCGCCAGTGCGTCGTTAATGGCGCTGACCAGGGCGGCACGGTTCGCCAGGCCCGTGAGCGAGTCTGTGAGTGCCATCTTCTGCATTTCGAGATGCGCCTCGTTGAGCAGCCGGGTGCGCAGTTCCACCCGCTGTTCCAGCTCCTGGTACATAATCTGCAGATCCTCGGCGAGGAGGTTGGTTCCCATGATGACGGCATCCAGTTCGTCCCTGGCGGGGGACACTTCAATCCTGGAGTGCAGCTCTCCTGCGGCGAGGCGGACGATTCCGTCCAGCAGCTTGCCCAGGCGCGGATCGCCGTCAGTGAACATGGGCGTGTTCCTTCAACCACTTGAGTGCATCAATTTCAGAGGTGAAGTAGCTCGCCGGCCCGGACTTGAAGTCACCGCCAAGGATGAAATGGGCCAGGATACGGTCCACGGGAGTCCGGCCCAGCAGCGCCCACGCGGCCACGGTGCTCACGTTGCTGAAGACGGCCCTCGCTGCCCGGCTTACAGACGCAACGTCCGTCACATCCATCAGTACGGCCAACGGGGAGCCCGACGGGGGCGCCTGGAGGCCGGCAGCCAGCAACTGTGCCGAGTGTTCGTCCAAGTGCTCGTCCCGGGGAAGCACGATCCGGACAATCTGCTCCTGCATCAATCCAAGCGGCTTAGACATCAATCCCCCGAACATATGAGAGGAGCCGTTTGGCCTCCCGCACCCCACCGAAACTCCGGTGAGGCCTTCCGACTAAAATACACCGTCCATCCGGGTCCGGAGAGCGTTAGCGTACATCAGCCGCAAACGCGCGGACCTGGGCGCTCCGTTCCGAGGCGGCGGCATTGTCGAACAGCTCGGCGGCATCCGCCAGCCGCTGCAGCGCCTCGTCGCGCTCACCGTTGGCAAGGAGTGATCTTCCCAGCAGGAAAGAGGCTTCTCCGGCCGTTTGGGTGGCCAAAATTCCGGCTTCGGTGCAGAGCGGCCTGAGCATGTTGATGGCGGTGGCCATGTCGCCGGTCAGGAAATTCCAGTGCGCGCGGGCGAAGGACATTTCGAGGAGGTCGCGATCGCTGCCGCCGACGACTTCAGTTGCGAGTTCAGCCCGTTCGATGCAGCGAAGCGTCGCGGGTCCGGTGAGTTCAGCCTCAAGCCGCATCACCGCTGACGCGCGGTTGAACCGGGCCCAGAGGTCCACGTCCTTCGACGGCGAAAGGCTCTCTGCGGCCATGTCGTGGTACCGCCCGCCGTCCGTGACCCTGCCGGTGAGGAACGCGACGTTTCCGATCACCCAATAGGCCTTGCCTGCGGTGTCCTCGTCCACAAGTTCCGTCAGCAGGCCCTCCAGAAGGAGGCACTGATCCCACGCCTCATCCAGTCGGCGGCTCTCGGCCAGGGCGGCGATGAGTGCGCGCTGTGCTTCCACATGGAGGTACACGTACTCGGCGTTGCCAGCCACAAGGTTGGCGGCTGTTGCGGCGGATGACACGGCGTCAGGGAGCCGGCCAAGTCCTTGCTGTGCCACAGCCAGCAACGTGTAGGCCCGGGCGGCCAGCAGGGCGTGATCCGCTGACATTGGGGATTCGGCGAGGGACTTGGCCACGTCCAAGCACTCGGAGATTGAGCCCTCGTCACGGAGGCACTCTGCCTTGAGGTAGATCATGTTCCACCAGCCGGAAAAATCCCCGGACTCCAAAGCCAGGGCGGCGGCGGCCGCGGCCTGCGCTTTCGCAGCGGCATAATCGCGGTTTTTGGCACTTTCGCGGGCCTGCAGCTCGGCAACTACGTAGGGAGTCAAATTCCGGGGATACGGCATTTGCCAATTATCCACCCTGACTGCCCTGGCCGCAGTCCGGTCCCGGCAATTACTTTCGTATTACGTGGCTTTTATGTTGATGATCTGACCGTATAATGACGCTCGTAATGCATGATCGAACCTAATTGATTGAAAGGACCAACGGATGAAGAAGATTGCCGCAACATTCTTGCTCACCGGCGTTCTGGCTGTCGCTGGATTTGCAGCACCCGCCAATGCCGCTCCTAAGTCGGACACAACTGTCAGCAGCTCCAGCAAGACGACGACCACCCAGTCCTCCATCGGTTGGTGGCCCAACTAGTTCGGCAAGAAAGACTGCCCCCGGATTTTATCTCCGGGGGCAGTTTCGTTTAAAGTCCGGCTACCCGTTACGGGCCGGAAACGGGCAGTTGAACAGTGATGGTGGTACCCGCGCCGAGCTCGGAGCTGACCGCCAAAAACCCCCGGTGCGACTTTACGATGTCGTGTGCAATGGCGAGTCCCAGGCCGCTGCCCGGCACGGCAGTGGATGTTGCGTTGGAGGCACGGAAAAACCGGGTAAAAAGATGCGGGATTTCTTCTTCCGGGATTCCTACCCCCGTGTCGCGGACATGAACATTTACGCCCGGCTCACCGTCCGTCATTGCCTCAAAGCGGCAACTGACAACAATCCTGCCTCCGCGTGGCGTGAATTTGATGGCATTTGAAACAAGGTTGGTAAACACCTGCTCCAGCTGGACTTCATCGGCAATTATCGCCGGGTCGCCGTCACACAGCTCCAAGGAGATGGAAACGTCTCCCAGTTCTGCCAGCGGACGCAGCGCAACCGTGACGATCTGCAGGGTGTGCCCCAGACTCACCGGGCCCAGGTGAAGGTTGGCGCCGTCGTAGTCCTGGCGGGAAACAGTGAGCATATCTTCGATCAGGCGGCGGAGCCGCTCGGAGTTCCTGACAATGATGTCCAGCATCCGGGTCACTTCCGCGGGCACCGGACCCCCCACACCGTCCTGGATCATGTCCAGGTAGGCGGAGATGGATGTCAGCGGGGTCCGGAGCTCATGGTTGACAGTGGCCAGGAAGTCGGTCTTCGCCTGGTCAAGCTGCCGCAGCTGCTTGACCACCTGCTGCTGGGCGCTCATCAAATGGCTTTGGATGAGCCCGTAGGCCACGTTGCCGGCAACGTGCTGGATCAGGGAGATTTCGGTGCGTGTCCAGACCCGCGGCTCGTCCAACTGCGCAATCCAGATGACGCCCAGCGATGACTTTCCCTCGCCCACGGGAACGAATGCGGACGCCCACGGGCCCATATCTTCAGACCAGGCCGCCAGGTCCTGGTCCTCAGGGGACCATTCGTGGACATGGTGGTCTTCCACCGCAAGTACTTCGGCCTCCGACCACAGCCGGTCCGCAACGCGGTGCGCGGAGGACTCCTGCAGCCCCAGCCCCTCCGGGACCGGGGCGAGGCCGGGGCGGTGCCACTCGGCGGCTATCCGGGGCACGCGGTCGTCGTCGAACGTGGTGAACAGTACGCGGTCGGCACCGAACGTCTCCCCGAATCCCGTCACCAGGCAATCCGAAATCAGGCGTGGATCGTGAGTGGCGCGGATGGCGGAGGACACCAAGCGAAGCTTTTCGCGCAACCGCTCAGCGCTTTGCCGGGCATCGGAGCGCTGTGCCGCACGGCTGATCAGGACGTCCGCCCGGTGGACCAGCTCGTCCGGCGCGGCCGGCTTTGCGATGTAGTCCGCCATGCCCAGCGTCCGCAGGCTGTCCGCTGCGGATTCGTCTGCGAGGTCGACGAGGAGCAGCAGCGGCGCGTCCACCGGCGCGTCCGCCGGCGGGACCCCAAAGGAATGGTCCGCGACGATGATGCTGGGCATGTGCCGTTCCAGGAGGCCGGTCAGGATTTCGTGGCTAGAGGCCGTGGAGACCTCGAACCCCGCGGCTGCCAGGACCCCGGCCGTGGCGGACCGGCGCCCGCTGTCCGGATCCGCCACGATGGCCGTGCGTGGTACGAGTGATTTCTCCGCCATCTGAATTACCACACTGCCCCCTTCGGTCCCCGGTTGAGTACATTGTAGGGTGACATCAGTGGCACGCATTCCGTGCCGGCGACACCTGGCGGGAGGAAGGGCGGATATGTCTGGAGACAGCGAGGTGGGCACGGAAGCGGAATTGACGCTTGGGACCGACGGATTACTCCGGCTGACGTGGCCGCGGGCTGCCGTGATCACGGCCGGGGACGCGGAGCGCGCCATGCTCAGGGTGAACCAACTCTGCGGCAACGACCGGCATCCCATGCTGGTGGACATGGCCACGACCGCCGACGTGTCCCGCGGCGCCCGCGCAGTTTTCGGCCGTCCGTGCCAGGCGTCCCGGATAGCCCTGCTGGGGTCCTCGCCGGTCGACAGGGTCCTGGCCAATTTCTTCCTGGGCATCAACTCGGTGCCGTGCCCCACCAAGTTCTTCACGTCTGAGCGGGACGCACTGACCTGGCTTGCCCTGACGTGACCCGTGGCGCTTTCTCCGGACGTCACCGCCGGTGCCCTTATATTGGGACCATGCTCGCCGCCCTGAAAAAGTATCTGCTGGTCCCCAAGCTGGTTCGCTTATCCGCAGGCGCACCGCGGGACCATCATGTTGCCTGGGACCGGTTCTGGTCCAATGTCAAAGCCACGGGAGCCACCGGCGACGTGCTCTGGGATTCCGGCAGCGACCACGAAATGCGCGGTTATGTGGACAGGCTGCGACAGCACCTGGACCCCGGGCTGCCGGTTGTGGACATCGGGTGCGGCAACGGCAGCTTCACCCGGCAGCTGGCCGGGCATTTCCCCCATGCTGTGGGGGTCGACGTTTCCGCGCATGCAGTCCGGCGTGCCCGGGCCGAGTCTGCCGGGCTGGCGAACGTTTCCTACGCCGTCGCTGACATGACCGCGTCCGGGGCGGGGAGCGGACTGCTGGAGGAGCTTGCCCTGCCGGGGGCGGGAGGCCCGGCAGGTGGCGGAGCGAATGTTTTCATCCGTGGCGTGCTGCACGTCCTGGGCGAACGTGACCGGATCGCGCTGGCCGAAAATGCCCGCGCCATCACGGGCGCGAACGGCCGCGTCTTCCTGGCCGAAACAGACTTCCGGGGAAACGCCATCGACTACGTCTCGCACCTCGGCGCAACGCTCCGGTCGATTCCTGCGCCGCTTGAAGGCGCCATTCGCGGGCTTCCGATGCCGGGACGATTCGGCCCGAAGGAGCGGAGCCTGGCGTTCCCGGCCAGCCGCTGGGAGCTGATCGAGGAGGGTCCCACGACGATCGAGACGATGCCGTTGTCCAACCCCGCGCGGTCCGACCTCATCCCCGGGTACTTTGCGGTGCTGGAGGCGCGGAACTAAGGGATGATGCTCCCTGATGGCCGGGTACAGCTAATTGTCCAGAGCCCGGTCGGGACGCCTCAGGTGCCAAGTTCCATCATCAGGGCGGGCAGCTCATCGGCAAGTTCCCGCGCCAGGTACCCGAGGCTTCCGAACCTGCTCGCCAGCCTGTCGCCCGCGGCGGCGTGGAGGTGGGTGCCCCAGCACGTTGCCTGGGCGTTCGATGTTCCGCGGGCGCGAAGGCCCGCGATGGCGCCGGCCAGGATGTCCCCGCTGCCGGACGTGCCCAGGCCGCCATAGCCGGTGGTGATTTCCCACAGCTGGACATCCCCGGTTCCGGGGGCGTCCCCCGGGCTCCCGTCCTTGTTCCCGCCCTGGCCCGCGTCCGGCGCCGCGATGACCCCCTGGCAACTCACCACGGCACCGTAACGCCCGGCAATTTCCGCAACGTCCCGGTGCAGGTCCCCGACCTCCCGCCCCAGCAGGATTCCGGCTTCGGTGGTATTCGGGGTCAGGATGAGCCGCCCGGACCACGGTCCGAGCTCGTCAACGAGCCCCGGAAGACACCCCAAAGCGTAGGCGTCGAGGACCACCGCCGGCTTGTTGGCGGGGCCGGAGTTCAGTTTCAGCAGTTCCCTCAGGAGGGACTCCGCTTCGTCCATGTCGTCCAGTCCCGGTCCCGCCAGGACGGCCGCGGCTTTCTCCAGTTCTTCGGCCAGGACCGATACCCCGGAACCTTCGACGGCGCCGTCGTCCGTTTCAGCGAGGCCCACCACCCCCGCTTCCGGCAGGGCCACCGCAACCTGCACCGCAGTGGAACCGGCAACTGCCAGGGTCAGCCGGCCTGCGCCGGCGCGCAGGACCGCCGTGCCCGCCAGAAGCGCCGCGCCGGGAGTCTTCCGGGCTCCGCCGATGACCAGCACGGATCCGCGGTCGTCCTTGCCCGATCCGCCGCCCGGAAGCGGCCAGTCGCGCAGCAGGGTGGGAGTGACCGGCTGCGCCGCCGGCTTGCTATGCGGGGTGGACATTGGCATCTCCCGCATGTTCGGTCACCGGCACGCCTTCGCTGACCAGGTGGTCGGCCATGTTGAAGCTCTCGAGGATCCACGGCCCGGATTCATCCGGCCGCACGAACCGGGTAAGGGAGGCGTTGAGAATGGTGGATGTCGCGGCAATATCGAGGAGTTCCGGTTCGGTGAGCCCTTCCAGGATGTAGCGGAACAGCAGGATCAGGGCGTCATGGCACACGAGCATAATCCGGCCGCCGCCCGGTTGCCGTTCAAGATCGGCAAGCAGGGAGCGGAGCCGAAGCACGACGTCGGCCCAGGACTCGCCGCCGGGCGGCCGGTAGTAGAACTTTCCCAGCCAGCGCCGACGCGCCGCTTCCTCCGGCAGCCGGGCTTCCACGCCCGCGGAGGTCAGCATGTCCAGGATGCCCAGTTCCCTGTCGCGGAGCCGTTCGTCGATGAGGACACCTGCGGGCCAGCCGCCGGTTTTCACGGCAAGCTCGGCCGTCTGCCGGGCGCGGACGTAGGGCGACGACCACACTCCGGCGGGCCGCTGCTCCTCCGGAAAGTCAGCGAACAGCCTGCCCAGGGCCAGGGCCTGGTCTCGTCCGGTAGCGGAAAGCTCCACATCGGCATCCCGGGCCGGAACGTCGATGACGTGGGCTCCGGCCTGTCTGGCCATCGTCGCGGCCACATTCCCTGCGCTCTCGCCGTGGCGCACCAGCACCAGCTCGGTCAGTCCCGTTCCCGCGGGACCTCTTCCTAAAGAATTCCGGTCATCGGATTGCGGCATTGCTACCCCCTTGGTCCGGGCCCGTTTCCCGGGCCGCGTTCGCGCCCTCGTTGGCTGCGTATAGCTCAGGAAGGCCCACGTTACTACTGCCCGTGAGTCCTTGTCGCGGTAATCACGGAAGGCTAGGCTGGCCACCCATCAGCCTGCACGTCTCCGCGATCCCCGGAGGCGGCACCCGACGAACGGACCAAACATGAGCACCTACCACCCGGAGAACGACCCCTCGAATCCGGACCGGCCCGGCAGCGCCGACGCGGCGTCGGGGCGGCCGGACACTGACACGACGGAAGAAAAAGACCGGGCATCCAAGGACCCGGCGGCCACCGCGAACCCCGACCCGCTGGATGGCAACATCACCGGCCTGGAGCCCGGCGGCGGTGTTCCGCCCGGGGAAACGCCACCCGCGGAAGACTCCATGAGCGGGGACCAGGGGCACGGGGAATAGCTGAATCCTGACCGCGGAGGTCTATTCTCGACGGATGAAGGGTGCCGTAACCACAGACGTCGAAGCCGGAGGCCTTCGCGGACGGATGTACGCTTCGCGTGCCACTTCAGGGCTCCGGCCGGGAGCTGCCGCGGAGGCCCCGACCTTTGTCCTCATCCACGGAATTGGCGTCTCCCACCGCTACCTGGTGCGGCTGCACCGGGTCCTGGCCGGGGTGGCGGACACTATTTCGATCGACCTTCCGGGCTTCGGCTCCACACCGCGCCCGGACCGCCAGCTCAGGGTGGCGGACCAGGCAGCCTTTATCCATGATGTGCTGGACCAGGCCGGGGTGGGGCTGCGGGTCCTGGTGGGCCACTCCATGGGGGCGCAGTTCGTCCTGGAAGCAGCCTTGCAGCGGCCGGAACAGGTGCCGCACGTGGTGCTGATGGGACCCGTGGTGGACGTCCGCCGCCGCACGCTGCCCCGCCAGATCATGGCGCTGACCAAGGACGCGCTCCTCCACGAAACCCCCGGTTCGAACGCCTTGGTGTTCAGCGACTACATGCGTTGCGGGCCGCTCTGGTACCTCAAACAGCTGCGGGTCATGATGAACTACCGGACCGAGGAGCGGATCCGCGGGCTGACCATGCCTGTGCTGATCCTTCGCGGAGCTTCCGACCCCATCGCAACCGGCGAGTGGTGCCGCATCCTTGCCCGCCGCGCACCGGCGGGGACGCTGGTGGAGGTGCCCGGCTGCGGTCACGTGGTCCAGCACACCGGCACGGCCCGGGTGGCCGACGCGATCACCGGCTTTACCGGCCTCCCCGGTGCCGGTGCGCCGGAGTAGACCTTGAACGGCCAGTAGGCAGGCCCTTCCCGGCGGCCTTGTAGCGGCGGCTTGGTTACACGGGAGGCAAGCGCTTTCCGATGGATGCTGGCAGGATAGACACATGCGCATTCTCATTGCTCCGGACAAGTTCAAAGGGTCACTCACCGCCGCCGAGGCGGCCAGTGCCATCGCCGAGGGGGCGCTGCGCGTCTACCCGGATGCGGTCGCTACGCAGTTTCCGGTGGCCGACGGCGGGGAAGGCACCCTGGAAGCTGCCGTCGCCGCCGGGTACGAGGAACGCCTGAACGCCGTCGTCGGCCCCATTCTTGCGCCCATCGGCGCCGCCTGGGCGCTGCGAAAGGATGCGTTCGGCGGTGCAACCGCAGTGATTGAGACCGCCCAGGCATCGGGGCTGGCGCACATGGAACCTACGCCCGCGAATGCGCTGCGCGCCCACAGCTACGGCTGCGGCCAGCTGATCGCTGCCGCACTGGACGCCGGAGCCTCCGAAATCGTGCTGGGGGTGGGCGGCTCTGCCATGACCGACGGCGGCAGCGGCGCATTGCGCGCCCTGGGCCTGAAACCGCTGGACGCGGCCGGAAACGTGGTTCCCCTGGGCGGCGGATCCCTCGCGGACGTTGTGGACGTGGATGTGTCCGGCCTGGACCCCCGGCTGGCGTCCGCGAAGTTCCGGATCGCAGTGGATGTCCAGAACCCGCTGTTCGGAAGCGACGGAGCGGCCCACGTCTTCGGCCCGCAGAAGGGGGCCGACGCGGACGCCGTGGAGTTGCTGGACGCCGGGCTCCGTAACTGGGCTTCCGTTCTGCGCCAGGCCACGGGACGCGACGTCAACGTTCCCGGAGCCGGCGCGGCCGGCGGGTTCCCGGCGTCGTTCCTTGCCTTCAGCGGAGCCACCCTCGAAGGCGGCTTCGCCCTGGTGGCGGGCCTGACCGGCCTTGCCGGCCAGCTGGCTGAGGCTGACCTGGTGATCACCGGTGAAGGGTCAATGGACTCGCAGTCGTTGACCGGCAAGGCCCCGATTGCCTTGGCGGATGCAGCACGTGAGCGGGGCATCCCGGTCATTGTGGTGGCCGGCCGCATCCTGGTCACCCCGGAGGACCTTGCGGAGCACGGCGTGGTGGCCGCGGCGCAGCTGCTGGACGTCGCAGCCAGCCCGGAAGACGCCGTCTCCAACGCCGCGAAGTACCTCACCTGGGCCACCAGCCAGGTCCTCGAAGGGGCGTGACGCGGCACCTCAGGATTGCAGCTAGGCCCCGGTCTCGTAGTGCGGTTCCGCCACAGGTTTGGACTCGGGGGAGCCCCGTTCGCGCAGGTAGACGGAAGCCCCGACCAGGACGGCAACGGCCAGGAATTCGCTCTGCCAGTTCTGAAATGACTCAAACCAGAACCGGCTCGTGGCAAGGTAGCCGAGGAGCGTCACGCCCGGCTGTCCATGGCTTTGCTGCTCCTGGCTGTATTCCTCGCTGCCCCCGACGGCATGGAGGGTGAAGGACGCGAGGAACAGCAGCAGGAACATGATCGACAGTGAGTGTTCGTACAACTTGAGCACCACACCTCCGCGGCGCACCGGCCATGGCGTGGCGGCCTTCACCGTTGCATCCCGCGGATCCTGGTCCTGCGGCGCGGTGCGGCCCATCGGCTTGGATTCCGAGGAGCCCTTCTGGAAGAGGAAGACCGTCAGGATGACATACATGCCCATCTGCAGGAATTCCGATTCCCAGTTCTCGAAGGTCGCTTCCAGGAATGCGCCGGTGGCGAGGTAGCCCGCAATTCCCACCGCCGGCTGTCCGTGCGCAAGCTGGTCTTCGCTGTAGTCGCTGGCCCCGCTGACGATCATGCCGCCGAAAAACAGTGCGAACAGTCCGATGTTGGCCAGCATCAGCCCGTGTTCCTTAACCCACTTCTTCATGGCGCCTCCCGGAGAGTTTGATTGAATTCTGGCGCAGGCCCGCCACGGTCATTCCGGCTAGACCTTCGATGCCCGTTTGAGGAGCCAGTTCGGCACGAGAACAAGCAGCAGGACCATGGCGGCGAGCAGCCCTCCGCCCGCGAGGAATCCGGCATCCCGCCCGGCGGTCACATCGAACACGAGTGACGCCGTTCCTGCGCTGAGGAGTGCGACGCCGGCCAGCGCCACTTTTGCTATCCGGTCCGCACTCGAAACGAGCGTCTTCTTGAGCTGCTTGCGGAAGAGCCTGCGGTGCACGCTGACCGGGAGGAGGATGACGGCGGTGGTCAGTGCGGCAAGGATCACGTTGGCCAGGTAGAGCCCCACCTGGTAGTCGTCCAGTGTCTTGAACCGCTCCTGGAAAGGAATGGTCAGGAGGAAACCGGCGAGGATCTGCACCCCTGTCTGCAGTACCCGGAGTTCCTGGATCAGCTCTCCCCAGTTGCGGTCCATCTGTTGATTGACGGATTCGTTCCTGCCGTCGCCAACCACCGCGTCGCGTTCTGACATGGGCTCACCTCCGGGCCTGGCACGCCGCCGCGCGCAACTAACTCTCAACCTAGGCTTGAAGCCTTCGTCAGGCAATACTCCGCCTGCAGGGCAATACTAAGTTTGCTGACTAATTTGTCCAAAACGGTGGACTTGCCTTGTTTGCTGGGATAGTTTCGAAGGGCCGGTCACGGACCGGAACCAGCACGAAACCGAGACGCTAGCGAGGTGGACTATGACGGACAACAAGCAGGACCACCAGCCGCGGGACCCCCGGACGGGTTACCACGAGGGGCCGTTCCCGGAGCAGGTCCAGGAGCAGCCCGGGCTCACTGCGCCCATGGAGCCGCAGCCGGACCACGGCGAGGAAAGCTACGAGGGAAGCAGTGCGCTCACCGGCAAGGCGGCGCTCATCACCGGCGGGGATTCCGGGATCGGCAGGGCCGTGGCCATTGCATTCGCCCGCGAAGGGGCCGACGTCGCCATTTCCTACCTTCCCGAAGAAGAAGCCGATGCCCAGGACACGGCGGCGTGGATCCGCAAGGCCGGGCAACGGGCCCTCCTGCTGCCGGGCGACGGCCGAAGTGAAGAGTTCAGCACCCGGATCGTAGCGGATACCCTGGCGGAGTTCGGCAGGCTGGACGTCGTGGTGTTGAACGCGGCCTACCAAAAGAACCGCGACAGCTTTGAGACGCTTCCCACCGAGGAATTCGACCGCGTCTTCAAGACGAACCTGTATTCCCTGCTCTGGACTGCCAGGGCGGCAGTGCCTCACCTCAAGGCGGGCGCATCCATCATCACCACCGCCTCCATCCAGGCCTTCAATCCGTCGCCGGGCCTCATCGACTACGCCATGACGAAAGGCGCCCAGGTTGCGTTCACCAAGGCCCTGGCCCAGGAGCTTGGCCCCAAGGGCATCCGGGTCAACGCCGTTGCACCCGGTCCCATCTGGACGCCGCTGATTCCCGCCACTGAATGGCCGGAAAAGCTGCCGACGTTCGGCCAGGACACTCCCTTGGGACGGGCTGGACAGCCCGCGGAGCTCGCCGCAGCCTACGTCCTGCTGGCCTCCGACCACGGCTCATATATCTCCGGGGCCGTACTTCCAGTGACCGGCGGCAAGGGCCTCTAGCGTTTGCCACACACTTTCCATTCAGGCCCGACTACCCAGGAGGAACGACATGACACAGGAGAACCAGGGCACGCCCATCGAGGAAGAAGGCGGCTACGGCACGCCCACAGTCGAGCAGGAAATGGGCGGTGCGGACACGAAGAAGTTCGCCCAGCCGCGTGAGGAAGAGGCCTTCGACGCGGCCGGCCTGAGCCAGGACAGCCCCGACGGCGAAACCTACCCCGCCGGGGCCCCTGACCTCAGCCAGTTCGGCGCCGAGGACCAGGACAGTGCAGGAGAACCCGGAGCGGGACGCTTCGGAGGAACGGAGGACCAGATGAACGCAGAGAACGAAAGCGCAGACCCCGGCTTTGAGCCGGAGAACACAGCGCCGGAGAACATAGGGCAGTCTGCCGAAGGCGACGCAGCGGTGCCGTCCGCGGAGGCCGAGATGGATGAGTCCAACACGGAGGATCCCGACGCCGGACGGCCGTTCTCCTCGGAACCGAACCAGGACGCGGCCGGGATTCCGGACGGCAGCGGCACTGACCTGCCGGACAGCAAGGCTCCCAAGGACCGGGACGACGATAGTTTCGACGCCGGGTAATTCGGTTCCGGATGAACTGCCCGTGCGGGCGGCTGCTGATGCGGCCGCCCGCATGCGTTTAAGGGAGTTAGGGGCGCTTTTTCGGCGTCCGCTTGGAGGCGGCGTTGATTGCGGCTTTGACTGCCGGGGGCAGCCCGGCCTGTTCGGTTTCCGGTTCCGCGACGCTGCCGCGGGCCTTCGCGATCGCCTTCATGCCGTGGTAGATCACCAGCGCGGCGGCGGAGCCCAGCGCGATGCCGGTGAACGTCAGTTCGCCGATGGTCCAGGTGTAGTTGGCGATGCCGATAATCAGGGCCACCGCTGCAGTGGTCAGGTTGACCGGGTTGGAGAAGTTGACTTTGTTCTGGACCCAGATCTTGACGCCCAGGATGCCGATCATGCCGTACAGCATGGTGGCGGCCCCGCCCAGCACGCCCGGGGGAACTGTAGCGATCAGTTCGCCGAATTTGGGGGAGAAGCTCAGGATGATCGCGAAGATGCCGGCCACCCAGTAGGCCGCCGTCGAATAGACCTTCGTGGCGGCCATGACGCCGATGTTTTCCGCGTAGGTGGTGGTTCCGGAGCCGCCGCCGAAGCCCGCCAGAACCGTGGCGGCGCCATCCGCCATCAGGGCGCGGCCGGAGACGCCGTCGAGGTTCTGGCCGGTCATGGCGGACACGGATTTCACGTGGCCGATGTTCTCGGCAACCAGCACCAGCACCACGGGCACAAAGAGGCCCACCACGCCAAGGTGGAATTCGGGAGTCTGGAAGTGCGGCAGCCCCACCCACGCGGCGGCGTCCATTTTGGCGTAGTCCACCTCGCCGCGGATCATGGCCACCACGTAGCCCACCACCACGCCCACCAGGATGCTGAGCCGCCCCAGGATGCCCTTGAACAGCACGCTGACCAGGATGATGGTGGCGAGGGTGATCGCCGCGGTGACGGGGGCGGCGTCGAAGTTGTTTTTCGCGGCCGGCGCCAGGTTCAACCCGATCAGGGCCACAATGGCACCGGTGACGATGGGTGGCATCAGGCGGTTGATCCAGCCGGCCCCGAATTTCTGGACCACGGCGCCGATGACGGCCAGCCCGGCGCCGGCGAGCACCACGCCGCCCAGTGCGCCCGGAATCCCGAACTGCTGCTGGGAGGCCATGATCGGGGCAATGAACGCAAAGCTTGATCCGAGGTAGCTGGGCACCTTGCCTTGCGTGATCACCAGGAAGAGCAGGGTTCCGATGCCGGAGAAGAACAGTGTGGTTGCAGGCGGCATGCCGGTGATGATGGGCACCAGGAACGTGGCGCCGAACATGGCCACCACATGCTGCATTCCCACCCCGATGGTGAGGGGCCAGGTGAGCCGTTCACCGGGGGCCACCACCTCACCGGGCCGGACCGACTTTCCGTTGCCGTGAAGCTTCCATTTGGTACCAAGCATGCTCATGGCCGGGAGCCTTTCAAAGAAATTTATGTCGGGAGCGGGGAAGGAATCTTCCGGAGCAACATTACCGCGCGGGCCGTGCGGTCCGCCGCTGTGGGAAACGTCACGCGCGGTCACGGGAAGAGGAATGATTCGCTTGAAGTTGCAACTATGGATAGCAGAACCGCCGGCCGCCTCCGGGTGCGCGGGCCCAGCGAAAGGCATGCAGATGACAATTGCCCATGAAGAAGCAGTGATCGACGCAGCGGCAGTGGACGCGATCTTCGCCGAAGCCCGTACGGCCAACGCCTTCACCGGCGAGGTCACGGACGAGCAGGCCCGCGCCATCTACGAGCTGACCAAGTTCGGCCCCACGGCTTTCAACTCCCAGCCGCTGCGCGTGACGTATGTTCGCTCCGACGAGGCCCGCGCGCAGTTGGTGGACACGCTGTCCAACGGCAACAAGGCCAAAACGGCGTCCGCCCCGCTTGTTGCCGTACTCAGCTACGACACCGCCTGGCAGGATCAGTGGGACAACTTCCTTCCCGGCTACAACGCGCCCAAGGCCATGTACGACGCCGCGCCGGAGCTCGCGGCAAGCACGGGAAACAACAACGCCCACCTGCAGGCCGGCTACTTCATCCTGGCCGTCCGGTCGCTCGGTTTCGCCGCCGGCCCGATGACGGGTGCTGATTTCTCCGCCATTGACGCGGCGTTCTTCCCCGCCGGGGACCAGAAGAGCTTCCTGGTGGTCAACATCGGCCAGCCCGGTCCCGACGCCTGGGGTGCCGCAAAGCCCAAGTTCGCTTACGAAGATGTGGTCCGCACCGTCTAGGTCCGCGCCAGCTCTCCGGAGCCACTTCCGATTCTAGTCAAAACCGCCCTCTGGCGACTGTGCCCGCCCTCCCGCGGGGGCGGCGCAGGCCGAACCGCCCCGTGGCACACTGGCCCTATGCGGAACCTGATTCTGGTGGCCTTCACCGAGCCCGTCTCTGACGGGCTCGTCTTTCCCCGCGACGACTGGCCCCTGCATATCACCCTGGTGAGGTTCGACGTCGATATGCGGTCCGGCGACGCCGTCACCGGAGTCGATGGGGGGAATGACGACGGCGGGCAGGGCGCCGGCCTCGCCGATCGGATTGCCGGACTTATCGACCAGCCCGTCCGGGCGGCCCTCGGTGCGCGGCTCACCATTGGCGAGGACGCCGGCTTCGGCCGGCAGGAATCCGTCCCGGTCAGCCTGGTCGAGCCCAGCCGGCCCTTGCAGGAACTTCACGAGTCACTGGTGGGAAGCGTTACGGAACTGCCGGGCCGGGTGCCCACGCCGCACCACATCCTGGACAGCTACCGTCCCCATGTGTCCCATCACGGTGACAAGCGTCCCCAACCGGGCGACGTCGTCGTACTTGACCGCGTGGCCCTGGTGGACATGGCGCCGGACGGAAACCATTCCGTCCGGCGCATCCTCCACCTGTGGGAACTTACGAAATAACCCCGTCAACAAGGGCCTTGGCTTCGGCCTGGACCTGCTTGAGGTGATCGGCGCCCTTGAATGACTCCGCGTAGATCTTGTAGACGTCCTCGGTGCCGGACGGGCGGGCGGCGAACCAGGCGTTCTCCGTGACCACCTTCAGGCCGCCGATGGACGCCCCGTTGCCGGGAGCCTCGGTGAGCTTGGCCGTGATCGTTTCGCCGGCGAGTTCGGTGGCGGTGACGTCGGACGGCGAGAGCTTGCCAAGCGCAGCCTTCTGCTCACGCGTGGCTGCGGCATCGATCCGGGCATAGACGGGGTCGCCGAACTGGTCCGTGAGGCCCTTGTAGAGCTGCGAGGGCGACTTGCCGGTTACCGCCGTGATTTCCGAAGCCAGCAGCGCCAGCAGGATGCCGTCCTTGTCGGTGGTCCAGACGCTGCCGTCCATCTTGTTGAACGAAGCGCCGGCGGATTCTTCGCCGCCGAACGCGCCCTCGCCGGACAACAGCCCGGGAACAAACCACTTGAAGCCCACCGGCACCTCGACGAGCTTGCGGCCCAGGCTTTCGGCCACGCGGTCGATGATCGACGACGAGACCAGGGTCTTGCCGATCACGGACTGCGGGTTCCAGCCGGTGCGGTGGCGGTAGAGGTAGTCGATGGCGACGGCGAGGTAGTGGTTCGGGTTCATCAGCCCCCCGTCCGGTGTGACGATGCCGTGGCGGTCGGCGTCGGCGTCGTTGCCGGTGGCGACGTCAAAATTTGCGCCGCTGGACATGCGGTTGATCAGCGAGGCCATTGCCGACGGGGAGGAGCAATCCATCCGGATCTTTTCGTCCCAGTCCAGGGTCATGAACGCCCACTGCGGGTCGACCGTGGGGTTCACCACCGTGAGGTTCAGGTGGTGGCGCTCGCCGATCTCGCCCCAGTAATCCACCGAGGCGCCGCCCATGGGGTCGGCGCCGATCCGGACGCCGGCCTCGCGGATGGCGTTGAGGTCCAGGACGGACGGGAGATCGTCCACGTAGCTGCTGAGGAAGTCGAACTTGCCGGTGGTCTCAGCCGCCAGGGCATCGGCCACCGGAATGCGCTTGACGCCGCGGAGCCCGTTTTCCAGGAGTTCGTTGGCGCGGTTGGCGATCCAGCCGGTGGCGTCGGTGTCTGCCGGTCCGCCGTGCGGCGGGTTGTACTTGAAGCCACCGTCACCGGGCGGGTTGTGGCTGGGAGTGACCACAATTCCGTCAGCCTGCGGGGCGCCGGCGGGGGCGTTCCGGTTGTGGGTGAGGATGGCGTGGCTCAGCGCCGGCGTGGGCGTGTAGCCGTGGCGGGCGTCGATCAGCACGTTCACGCCGTTGGCCGCCAGCACCTCAAGTGCGGAGTTCTGCGCCGGTTCGCTGAGGGCGTGCGTGTCCTTTGCCATGTACAGCGGTCCGGTGATGCCTTGGCCGGCGCGGTATTCCACGATCGCCTGGGTAATGGCCACGATGTGGGGTTCATTGAATGAAGCCTTCAGGCTGGATCCCCGGTGTCCGGAGGTGCCGAACGCAACGCGCTGGCCCGGATCGCTCAGATCGGGGGAAACATCGTAGTACGCATCCAGGAGCGCAGTGAGGTCAACAAGGTCTTGGGGTTGGGCAACTGTGCCCGCGCGGCTAGCCATGGCACCAGCATGCCAGACGACGGCGGGACGCAACACGCTTTGTCCGGAATCCGGCCCCTATGACGCCGAATTTCATCCGGCATTTACCAATTCATTCCTCTTTGCATTTATTTGGGGGCAGTAATTGGCTGCGAAAAAGCGAGTGGTGGCGGCAAAACTACCTATATACCGGCCGTCCCGCGGCTGCTACTTTTCTAAACAAATTACGACGGCGGGCCCTCCGCCGCCGTCAGCGTTGCGGCGAATCCAAGGGGAGGACATTCCATGGCAGCAGGCGACGGAGCGTCAGAACAGTCACGATTGGCTGCGGAACGGATCGCGCGGCTGAAGCGCCAGTTGGACCAAGCCGAACGTGCCGCCGAAACGTGGGGCGCCGGGGCGGAGGGGGAGCGCCGCACTGCCAGCCGGCTGGGCCGGCTGACCCCGGATGGCTGGTTCATGCTGCACGATGTCCACTGGCCCGGCCGGCCGCTGGCCAACCTCGACCACGTCCTGGTGGGGCCGGGCGGCGTTGTGGTGGTGGATGCCAAGAACTGGTCTGGCTCCGTTGAGGTCAGGGACGGCGTCCTCAGGCAGAACGGCTACTCGCGGAACCCTGCGGTGGACGGCGCCCTGGGGCAGGCGGCAGCCGTGGCCGCACTGCTCGGCGCGCCGCACCGGCGCCTGGTCCGCTCCATCATTTGCCTCACCGGCCACCCCGACTTTGCAGAGGTAACGGAATCCGGCGTCGAAGTGCTGGGCATCAACCGCGTGGTGGCACGGATTGCGGCCCTCCCTGCAGTGCTTGACCCGCAGACGGTGGTTGGCCTGTATTCGCACCTGGGACAGCAACTCACGCAGCCCCAGGCGCCTGCAGTGCCGGACGTCCGCGGGAACGCGGCCCGCAATCCCGTGCCTCGTCCATACCAGCGCGGGGCATATCCATCGCCGGTTCCGGCGCGCATCGGATACCGGTCCGCCGCGAGTCCCCCGCAACTCGGACACCAGGCCTCCACGGGCAAGCTGGCAGCCCTTTTGTGGAGCCTGCTGGTCCTGGGGATCGTGGCGTTCTCGCTCGCGGCGCCGCTCTGGAGCCGGTAGTCCCGGTTGGCCGGCATATCACGGGTGTATCACGGCAGCGCCCGCCCGGGCGACGCGTTGGTAGGCTGTTTATAGGCACCAAAAAAGGGATTTCCCAATGACTAACCAGCCTGCCCCCGGCGACGAGGGGACGCCCCAGGGCTACCAGCCACCGTCGTATATTCCGCCTCAGGGATCACAGCCCGTGCCGCCAATGGCCCCTTATGGCGAGCAGCCTGGATTTGGCCAGCAGGCCGGACCGTACGGCCAGCCGGGGTATGGGCAGCCGGAATACGGCCAGCAGCCCGGACCGTTTGGCAACGCCTACGGGCAGCCGTCCTATTACGGCATGCCGCCCGAGCCCAAGGGCCTGAGTATCGCCAGCCTGTGCTGCGGCATCGCGGTGTTCCTCGGGCTGGGTCTTTTCATCCTGCCGCAGATTGCCGCCGTGGTCCTGGGCCATCTGGCCTTGCTCCGGGAACCTGCCGGACGCGGACTCGCCATCGGAGGCCTGGTCCTCGGCTACATCGGCCTTGCGCTGACGGCGATTGTACTGACGTTTGCCGTGGCTGCGATCTTCGCGGCGGCCAACGCCGGGTACGGGTACTAGGCGGGTTCAGACACGCAATCAGGGAGTGTCCGGCGAAGATGCAGTCACCGTGGCACTCCCTGATTGACCATCGATTCGTAACAGACGCTGCTAGGAGTTTGGGCTCCCTTGCCGCGACCAGCTCATTCTCACCTGTAACTGATGGATGTGCCTGAAGTGGGCGACCATGTGATACGTCCGCCCTGGTAGTCCTGGGCAACCGACCCGCCGCCAATCGCGAACTCATTGGTGGTGGGGTAGCCGAGACGTCCGTTTTCCCAGCCCTGCGAGGCATAGGCGACACGGATGGCGCCTGCGTTCGTGCGGGCACCAGTTGTTGGAGACCAGTAGATGACGCCGCCCTGGAAGTTCTGGTAGACGCCGCCGTTCTTCAAGCCGGTGATCTCGTTGCTGGTTGGGTAACCAAGGAAGCCGTTCTCCCAATTGAAGGCCGCCCAAGTGGCCCTGATAGCTCCCTTGGTGATGCGGGCCCCGGTTGCCGGTGACCAGTGGATGACGCCGCCCTGGAAGTTCTGGTAGACGCCTCCATTCTTGAGTCCGCCGATTTCATTGCTGGTGGGGTAGCCCAGTCCGCCGTTTTCCCAGCCTTGCGCTGCCCATGCGGCGTCGATGGCGCCTTTGGTGATGCGGGCCCCGGTTGCCGGTGACCAGTGGATGACGCCGCCCTGGAAGTTCTGGTAGACGCCTCCGTCCTTGAGTCCGCCGATTTCATTGCTGGTGGGGTAGCCCAGTCCGCCGTTTTCCCAGCCTTGCGCTGCCCATGCGGCGTCGATGGCGCCTTTGGTGATGCGGGCTCCCGTTGCGGCAGACCAGTGAATGACGCCGCCCGGGTAGTTCTGGTAGCACCCGCCGGCTGCGAGTCCACAGGTTATTACGCCCAACGGCTGTCCCAAGCCCGGGGGGGCAGTGGCCGCCGCTGCTATGGCCGTGACCGCCTCAGCGGGCGCCGTAGCGGCGACATCCAGAAGCTCGAAGTCATCCGTTAGGAGCGTACCGGTGCCCAGAAGGTTCATGCCCATGCTGATCGCGGTTGCGCCGGCCGGGACAGGCGGTGTCAGATAGGTGGCCTGGGTCCACACGTTCGCGGGTGCGAAGTACGGGCTCCCGGCGCCCTGCCAATAACTCCACGTTCCCAAACCGGTCCGGTAGTACAGCTCAAACTGCGTGTTGCCTGTGGACTGATACCAGGCCTTGACCTGGTACTGATGCCCCGGAATCGCGCTTGGCGCGCATTCGCCGAGGTCCAGAGAGGGCAAAATCTTTCCATCACCGTCCGTCCAAGCAGTAATATCCAGTCTTCCGGCTACTGTGCCGGTATGCCCGGGGGTCGATGTGCTGAAAGTCCTGGTGTTAGTTCCCCAGCCGCCAGGGGCCCAGCATTGCGGGAGGCCGCCTGCCACCGGGCCGGGGGTCTCCAAGCCCGGGTTGTGAATCAGGTTCCCTGACGTCTGTGCCGGCGGGGCTGTCGGGCCACTGACGGCCGGCTTAAGTGCTCCGCCGATTACCTGGTCTACGGTCTTGACAGTGATGCGGCCGGCCGCTTGTTCATCCTTCAGGAAGGTGACGAAATCCGAGTAAATGGCGGTTGACACCGTGAGGGGATCGGTTGAGGTTCCTATGTGGTGGAACGTCAATTGGACCCATCCTCCGGCAGGCTGTGCCTTGAGGACTACGTCCTTGAGATTCTGGAGGGTCCAGGAGTTGTCCACCTGGTCCGGAGCCCGTGTTTCAAAGGGATCGGCAGGGGGGATGGCCTCCGCGAAACCGAAGCCTGCCGTCCCTACCACGTGGCTTTCCAGATCGCCCAGGCTGCGTGCGCTGTTAAAGCCGCAGTCTATGACAGCCTGCTTTGCGGCAGCGGAAATGGAGGCAAAGGGATAGGCGAAGCTTGTAACCCTGAATCCCTTGGTGGTCAGGTTCACTCTGTCATTGCAGATCTGACGCTTGACCTCATCCGCCCCGGCCAGGGCAAGGTCAGGGTGGGTAACGGTGTGGCCGCCTATTTCATTACCGGCAGTTTGGAGAGCCAAGGCCTGAGCGGTGGTCATGTATTCCGTGGCATCGAGATAGCCCGAAGGAGCGTAGAACGTCCCTTTCAACCCAGCCTGATTGAGGATCTGCGCCGCCGCGACTTGATCCGCATTCGCATCGTCAAAGGTGAGAGTGATGACCGGCGGGTCCGCTGCGTGGGCTGGAGCCGCAAAGAATGCGCCAGCCAGCACGCTTGCGGCGACTGCCACCACGCTGGCGGCGGCAGTCCAGCGCGTGAGCCATTTGTTTTCAGGGCCGGGGTCACGGCGTCGTTGGTAAGGCCGATGGTCTAGAAGTTTCATGTCTGCATCCCATAGCTAGGTTTAAGGCGACTAGCTATGCACAGGCTTCCCCCGCATCGCCGTTCCAAGGAACCCTCAGCCGCCTTGGTACTTTTCTGCATACTCACGGCTCGCTTGTTGAAAGCCGTGGACCGTTGCCAGCCCACTTCGGATACTATTCGGTAACACGCCGGGGGTCGTGAGTGTCCGCTACTGGACTGAAGAAGGCGAATTGCGAGTAGTGCAGGTAGTGCTACTCAGGACTACTTGGAAACCGTTAGGTACCGCGGATGCACGGCAGGGACACCTGGCCCGGCCGCGCCGAGGGTCCGGGCGTTGTGTCCCATCGGCAAGGTGCGGGCGGCGGATGGTTCCGTCCACCCGCACCACCCTCCTGGTGACGTCGCAACGCCGGCGTCGGACGCCTCGCCTGCGGCGGGACGGTAGACGCGGGGCTCACAACCGTCCCCTGCGCAGCCGGCTGGCGGGCGTTAGTCATCGGGTCAGCGCACGCCGGCCATGAGCTTCTTGATGACCGGCGAAGCGGCGGCGAGGCCGACGGCCAGCACCATGGCCGTGCCGCCGATGCCGATGAAGTACGGCAGTTCGTCCTGCGGGTTGTACAGCCCGGACAGGATGCCGGCCAGGGTGGTGCCGAGCGAAACGGACAGGAAGAACAGTGCCACCATCTGCGTGTGGAAGGCCTGCGGCGCCAGCTTGGTGGTAACGGACAGCCCGATGGGGGAGAGGAAGAGCTCCGCCAGGGTGAACAGGAACAGGATGCCCACCAGTGCCAGGAGGGGCGTCTTGCCGCTGCCGGCCAGCGGAATGAAGGCCAGGAAGGCCAGGCCCATCACGAACAGGCCGATGGAGAACTTCAGGGCCGAGCCGGGCTGCTTGTTGCCCAGCCGGGTCCATAGTGCTGCCATGACGCCGGCAAAAATGATGATGAACACGGGGTTGATGGACTGCACCCAGGCGGCCGGCATCTCCCAGCCGAAGAGGTTCCGGTCCAGCTTCTCCTCTGAGTACACGGCAATGAACGTGAACTGCTGCTGGAAAAGGGCCCAGAACGCTGCGGAGGCGATGTACAGCGGTATGAAGGCCACCACCCGCTTGCGCTCGATGCCTGTCACCTTCCTGCTGGAGAAGATCAGTCCGAAGTAGAGGACGGAAGCGCCGATGGCGGCGTACGCCATGGACATAGCCAGGTTTTCGGCGTTCACGGCGCCGGTGGCGAGGAGAACCGCCACCACGGCGGCGATGCCCAGGAAGATCAGCCCGTACCTGGTGCGTTGGGCCGCCGGGAGCGGGTTGGGCACGTGGTGCGCCGCTTCGGGGAGCTTCCCGCGTCCCATCGCGTAGATGCCCAGGCCAAGGGCCATGCCGACGGCGGCCGCGCCGAAGCCCCAGTGGAACCCCTGGCTTTCCTGCAGCCAGCCGGTAACCAGCGGGCCGATCAGCGCGCCGGCGTTGATGCCCATGTAGAAGATGGAGAAGCCTGCGTCGCGGCGTTCGTCCTTCTCCCCGTAGAGAGTGCCCACCAGCGCGGTGGCATTGGCTTTGAGGCCGCCCGAGCCGACGCCCACCAGCACCAGACCGGCGATGAGTCCGGGAATGCCCGGGACAAGCGCCAGGGCGATGTGGCCCGCCATGATCAGGACTGCCGAGCCGAACAGGACCCGTTCCGAACCGAAGAGCCGGTCAGCCAGCCACGCGCCCAGAATGGTGGAGAGATAGACTCCGCCGCCGTAGGCGCCCACCAGTCCGGCGGCCAGGCCCTGCTCAATTTCGAGGCCGCCCTGAGCGGCCGTGAAGTACATGTAGTAGAGGAGGATACCCTGCATCCCGTAGAAGGAGAAGCGTTCCCACATTTCTACCGAGAAGAGGCTGGCCAGCATCTTTGGGTGGCCAAAAAATGACGTATCGCCCGGCGTTGTAGCGGGGCGATCAGATAAATGAGTTGTGCTCATTTACTTAAGGGTGGCACCCGGCCGCGCGATTGTCACATTGCCGCTGGCAGGAAAGCAAGGAGGACGCGCCGTCAAAACCCGATCTGAGCCGCCACTTGCAGCAGGACCTTCTCGGATCCCGCCGGCCCCACCAGCTGGATGCCCATGGGCAGTCCGGCGCCCGGTGACCCGCCCGTCCAGTGCACGGGGATGCTGATGGCGGGCAGGCCGCACACGTTGACCATGCTGGACCACGGCGCGTACTCGCATTGCTTCCGGTAGTCGCCGTCGGCGTCGCCGGCCCATTCCGAGACGGGCCAGTAGCCGTCCCCGTGCGAGGCTCCCGTGAACCAGCCCACGGGACGGGGCGTCTGGGCCAGCGCCGGCATCAGCATGAGGTCCCACTGCGTGTACTGGGCCACGGTGTCCCGTTCAAACTGCCGCAGGAAGCCCAGGGCCTCGTTGAGTTTTGACGCGCTCCGCTGCTGGGCGCGGCGCCGGAACGTGCGTGTGAGCGGGGTCAGGAGGGCTTCGCGCTGCGGCGCAATCCGGGCGTTCCCGACGCCGGCGGTCCACGCCGTCGTGAATGCATCCGGGTAGCGGTTGTCATACCGGACGGCCGCTTCGGCGGTGGTGTGGCCGGCCGCTTCCAGCAGGCGGACGCCTTCGTTGAGCGCATCCATGGCTTCCGCGGCCGGCGTAAACGGAAAAATGGCCTGCCAGGGGCTGTCCAGGCTCACGCCGATCCGCAGCGGGCCCGGCGGCCGGGACACGGACGCAAAGTAGCCGCCGGCTTCGGGCGGGGCCACCAGGGCGTCCAGCATCAGGGCGGCATCCCCGGCTGACCGGGCCAGCGGGCCGGCCACCACCAGCCGGGCGGGATCGCCGGTGCTTTCACCGGCCGGGACGAGTCCGCGCCCCGGTTTCAGGCCCACAAGCCCGCAGGCTGCTGCCGGGATCCTGACGGAGCCGCCGCCGTCGGACCCCGGAGCGAACGGAACCAGGCCTGCGGCAACCGCGGCGGCGCTTCCGCCCGAGGACCCTCCGGAGCTGCGGCTCAGTGCGTGCGGATTGCGCGACGGCGGTGCGATCAGGTTTTCGCTGTAGGCGGTCAGACCGAACTCCGGAACCTGGGTCTTGCCCAGCGAGATGGCACCGGCACCCTTCAACACCGCCGCCAGTGCGCCGTCCACGGACGCAGGTTTGTGCTCCAGGGCCGCGCTGCCGTGGGTGGTCACCACACCGGCCACATCCGTCAGGTCCTTGAAGGCCACCGGCATGCCGTGGAGCAGCGGAAGCTGCCCGGCTGATCGGGCATAGCGTGCGTCCGCGTCCGCGGCGTCCGCCAGGGCCTGTTCCCCGGTCACCGTGATGAAGGCGCCGAGGCCTGGATTCCGGGCCTCGATCCGGGCGAGGAAATGCTCCGTTACCTCCCGGGCGGAGAGTTCTCCCGAGTGCAGGGCGTCGCGGAGTCCAACCGCTGAAAGTTCGTGGATGTCAGCCAAGGAAACGGGCCTCCAGCCGCTCTTCGGCGGCGGTCGCGGCGCCACCTTGGATATCCCGGGTGACGCGGTACGCTGCCTTGCCCCGCACTTCGGTGACCGCCTCCGCAAGGTCAGTGCCGAAGTAGACCAGCCCCGCGCCGTCGTCCGTGCAGTGGGTTTCGCCCAGCGTGCCGTCGGCCACCAGCCGGTGCACCAGCGGGCGGCGCTGGACCTCCGAGTCGTAGTGCACTCCGTTGGCATATGGCAGGAATCCCAGGGCGTTGGTCACCGGTCGCAGCTGCGGGCCGTACGAATCGGTGGTGCCGCCCTGGAACCAGCAGATGGACCCTGCCGAGACACCGGCGAGGACCACGCCTGCTTCCCACACGCGCCGCAGGATTTCGTCGAGGCCGTGCGCCCGCCAGACTGCCAGGAGGTTCACCACCGAACCGCCGTTGACCCACACCACGTCCTGTTCCAGGAGGTGCGCTTCCGGGTCGTCGATGCTGGGCATGGTGAAGAGATTGAGGTGGCTGAAATCGAAGCCGGCTATTTTGGCGGCCTGGTCCAGTTCCGCGTTGAAAGAGCGCTGGTCACCCGCCGCAGTGCCGATGTGCGTCACGCGCGGGGCGCGCCCGGCGACGCCGGAAAGTTCGACGGCGTGGTGCAGCAGGGCGTCAAACTCCAGCCGTGAGCGCCGGCCGGCCTTGTATCCGCCGGACGTGGCCAGGATGGTTGGCTGTTGGGCTGCCATCGACGATTCTCCTTTGCGGTCCATTGAAGCGTAACGTGCCCCGGATTCGGCGTGCCCGCCTCCCGCGGAGGCTACGCTGGAGGCAGACCTGCATTCTCCGGAGAGGACTTCCATGAGCGACTTCGAAACCGTGACCGTGACCGACGTTCCCGCCGACGCCAGAATCCTTGACGTGCGGGAGGACTACGAGTGGTCGGCCGGACACGCCGAAGGTGCCCTGCACATTCCACTGGACCAGCTGCCCGCCCGGCTCGGCGAGCTGGACCCTGACGAGGACGTGTACGTCATCTGCCGCACCGGCGGCCGTTCCTTCCGGGCGGCCAAGTGGCTCGTGGGCCAGGGCTATTCCGCTTACAACGTGGCCGGCGGAATGGACCAATGGCTCGAGTCGGGCCTGCCGCTGGTTTCGGACAACGGCCTCAAGCCCGTCATCCTCTAGCACGCGCCCTGGTACACGCGGCACCAGCATTTCCCCATGGGCCGCCCCACCGGGCGGCCTAGACATGATCACGAAGGACAGTCCATGCCCGCCCAACCCGTCACCTACACTTTCCTCGGCCCGGAGGGAACCTTCACCGAGGCTGCGCTGATGCAGGTGCCGGGTGCAAGCGAGGCAGTCCGCATCCCCTCATCCAACGTGAACACCGCGCTGGACAAGGTCCGTGACGGCTCCGCCGATGCCGCCATGGTGCCCATCGAAAATTCCGTGGAGGGCGGCGTGACGGCAACACTGGATGCCATCGCGTCCGGTGCGGAACTGCGGATTGTCCGGGAGGCGCTGGTGCCCATCAGCTTCGTCCTGGTTGCCCGCCCCGGCGTGGAAATCGCGGATATCCGCCGGGTCTCCACCCACGGCCATGCCTGGGCCCAGTGCCGGCTCTGGGTAGAAGCGAACATGCCTGATGTGGAATACATTCCGGCCTCCTCCACCGCAGCCGGGGCCATGGGGCTGCTGGACGCGGACGGCGTCCATTACGACGCCGCCATCTGCGCCCCGATCGTGGCGACAGAGCAGCCCGGACTGCACGTGCTGGCGGAGAACATCGGGGACAACCCGGGTGCGGTAACGAGGTTTGTCCTGGTCAGCCGGCCCGGCGCGCTGCCCCACCGCACCGGAGCGGACAAGACCACCGTGGTGGTTCCGCTGCCAGAGGACCGACCGGGTGCGCTGATGGAGATCCTGGACCAGTTCGCCACCCGCGGCGTGAACCTCAGCCGCATTGAATCACGGCCCACCGGGCAGTACCTTGGCCACTATTTCTTCAGCATCGACGCCGACGGCCACGTGGAGGACGCGCGTGTGGCCGACGCCTTGGCGGGATTACACCGGATCAGCCCCGCCACCCGCTTCCTGGGGTCCTACCCGCGGGCGGATGCGCAGAGCCCGGACGTGGCTCAGCACACCTCCGACGAAGCATTCCAGGCTGCACATGAATGGGTGGCAGGGATACTCAAAGGGGCATCGATCGAGCCTGTTCATGCCCCGCAAGGTTCGCCCACAGCTTAGGCAAATGCCCTTCCGGGTACTTCCCCGCCTGCACCGCAGTGCGTATGCTTGCCTGATCCATTGGGGAAGGCCTCTACCGGAAGGAGCGGGTCATGTCAGGATCCAGCAGCGACAACGACGGTCAGGGAATGATTGTCAATCCCAAGCCGACTGCCGATAACCAGGACTGGGACGGAGACGACGCGGACAGGGCGGATCGCCTGCGCTTCGAAGAGGAGCAAGCCATGATCCGTGAGCAGTCCGAAGCCCGTGCCGCGGCAAAGGCCGCAGCGGAGGCAGAAGAGAAGAAGGCCAGCGCCTAAGTCCCAGGTCTCCGCAGACGGCTTCCCTCCGGGGTGCCTACTGCGGAGCCGACGCTTCCCTTGCGGGCGTTTCGCCGCCCTTGCGTTCCGGAACCCGGACCAGCAGGGACCGCGGCTCCACCTGAACCGTAACGTCGGTCGCCTCGCCGCACGGGTCGCCGTCGACCTGGGTGGCCACCGGCTCGGCGCACTTGATGACGATCTTGCCGGAGCGGTAGTAGCTCATCACCGGCAGGTTCCCCTTGTGCTTGAACATGATCTTTGTGTACATCGCGATCCATCCGATGGCGCTGCGGGGGCTCATCACCACCACGTCCAGCATGCCGTCGTCGATCATTGCCTGCGGAATGAAGTCGATGCCGCCCGGAATGAGGCCGCAGTTGGCGAACAGCACACTGCGGATCTTCCGGGACTGTTCCGGCTGGTCGTCCAGGGCGATGGACACCTTCTTGCGCCGCCCGGGCAGATGCCGGACTCCGGCCTCCGTGTAGGCGAGCCAGCCCACCGCCTTTTTCAGCCCGTCGTTGGTGTCTCCGACGACTTCGGCATCCATGCCCATGCCGGCAATCACCAGGAATGCGTGCTCTGACGAGGCGCCCGTCCGGGAGTTCCTGATACCCATGCGGGCCGTGTCGATGTGCCGCTGGTGCCCAAAGAGCGCTGTCTGGATGCTGCCGTGGAGATCGTTCACATCCAGGTGGATGTTCCTGGCCAGCAGGTTTCCCGTGCCCAGCGGGACCAGGCCCATGGGCACGTTCGTGCGGGCGAGCTTCTCAGCCACCACGCGCACGGTGCCGTCCCCGCCGCCCACGAGGACGACGTCGGCCCCGCTTGCGACTGCCGCCTCGGCCTGCGCGTATCCGGGGTCCTCGGCCGTTGTCTCGAAAAAGAGGGGGGCTTCCCAGCCGGCGGACAGGCAGGCGCGCTGGATGAGTGCGCGGGCTTCCGACGATTTCGCCTTGACCGGGTTCATCACCACGGCCACCTTCTGCTGCACCATGCCCGGATGGTGCGTGTCCTCCTGGACGGCACTGCGCGTATGCAGTGCCTTCAGCCGCCGCACGCCCCACCAGCTGGAGACCGCGAAAGCCAGGGCCGCAGCAAGGATGAGGTAGAGCAGCCAATCGTTCATGGTGCTCCAACACTATCCCGCGCGGACGTCCGCACCGGCGTCCGTACGGCCCACCGCGTCATGGCGGGCGGATTCGATACTCTTGTCTGGTGATCGACGTAAAAGACCTCAGCGAAAATCCGGACAAGTTCCGTGCCAGCCAGCGCGCCCGCGGCGCCGACGAGTCCGTGGTGGACGCGATCGTCTCGGCGGACGCGGCAAGGCGTGCGGCTTTGATCCGCTTCGAAAACCTCCGCGCCGAGCAGAATGCGTTCGGCAAGAAGGTGGCGCAGGCCAAGGGCGATGAAAAGCAGGCCCTGCTGGCAGAGGTCAAAGTCCTGGCCGCATCGGTCAAGGCTGCTTCGGCTGAGGCGGACGTTGCCCAGGCCCGGCAGGAGGAACTGCTCCGCGGTATCCCCAACCTGATTGAAGACGGCGTTCCCGAAGGCGGCGAGGACGACTACATTGTGGTCAAGACCGTCGGCGAACCCCGCGAGTTCCCCGATTTCGAGCCGAAGGACCACCTGGAAATCGGCGAGCTGATCGGCGCCATTGACATGGAGCGCGGCGCCAAGGTGTCCGGTTCACGCTTCTACTTCCTCCGCGGCGTGGGCGCCCGGCTGGAGATGGCCCTCCTTCAGATGGCCATGGAACAGGCCATTGACGCGGGCTTCATCCCCATGATCACCCCCACGCTGGTCCGTCCGGAAACGATGCAGGGCACCGGATTCGACGTCAAGCACGACGCCGAGATCTACCGTCTCGCGGAAGACGACCTGTACCTGGTGGGCACCTCGGAGGTTGCCCTGGCCGGGTACCACGCGGACGAGATCCTGGACCTTTCTGCCGGCCCTATCCGCTATGCCGGCCAGAGCTCCTGCTACCGGCGCGAGGCGGGGTCGCACGGTAAGGACACCCGCGGCATCATCCGTGTCCACCAGTTCAACAAGGTGGAAATGTTCATCTACACCACGGTGGAAGAGGCCGCCGCCGAACATGAGCGCTTGCTTGCGTGGGAAGAGGAGATGCTGGCCAAGTGCGAGCTCCCGTACCGGGTGATCGATACCGCCGCCGGCGACCTCGGCAACTCGGCGGCCCGCAAGTTCGACTGCGAAGCCTGGGTGCCCACGCAGGGCGCCTACCGCGAACTGACCTCCACCTCCAACTGCACCACCTTCCAGGCGCGCCGCCTGAACATCCGTGAGCGCGTGCTGAACGAGGACGGCGCCCCCAAGGGGACCCGCGCCGTCGCCACCCTGAACGGCACGCTGGCCACCACCCGGTGGATCGTGGCCATCCTGGAACACCACCAGAATGAGGATGGCTCCGTGAACGTCCCGCGGGCACTCCAGAAGTACCTGGGTGGCCTGGAAGTACTGCCGGTGCTGTAGCCGGCGCCGCGTTTCCTAGGCTTGTCCGCATTTCCCGCCCTTCACGGGCATGATGCGCGTACAAGCCTAGGATTCGCCGGTTCGAGGCGGCATGACTCTTCCTCCACACCCCGCCGCTTCCACATAGCGCACCGGTTCCGGCGACACCTGCGGCCTGGTGCTTCAAGCTGTTGGCATGGAAATCCCGCCCGGCTTGATCGACTCCGCCGCCGTACTGCGCACACGGGCCGGCACCGATTCAATTCACCGCGAGTTCCGGGCTGGCAGGCTGGTGCGGATCCGCCGCGGGTTCTACGTGCGCACCACCGATTGGATCCGTGCCCGCCCTTCGCACCGCTTCGCGTGGTCGACGGCGGCGGTTGCCAGATCGGTCAAGGGCGCCGTGCTGTGCGGGGAGACAGCCGCCCTGGCCAGCGGCCTGCCTACGCTCAAGACCCCCGCCTGCGTCGAGCTCGCCACAACCCTGCCCGGGCGCAGCGGGACGAGGCGATCGCCGCTTCTGGTGCTGGGCGAGGAGAGCACGGCCAAGGAAGTCCGGGACAAACGCTCTTACCCGCTCCGGTATTGCCTCAAAGCAGTGGTGGAGCCGGTGCAACATGGTGAGTTTCTGTGCACAGGGCCGGTGCAGACTGCGGTGGATGTCATGGTGTCGGGCAGGCTGAGCAATGCATTGGTGGTTGCTGATGGCCTGGCCCGAAGAATGCACAACGAGGGCGTCCTGGCCGCTGACGCCAGGCTTCTGGACGTGCCCGGAATTGCAGACTGCATCGCCGCCCACCCGCACGCAGCTGCCCGGCGTCGTGCGGAACTGACTGCAGGACTCGCCAGCCCGTTGGCTGAGTCCGTCGGCGAGTCGTACAGCCGTGCGGCCTTTGAATATCTTGGCTTCGAGCAGCCGGCGCTTCAGCATGTCTTCAGCGACCATCATGGCTTCATCGGCAGGAGCGACTTCTGGTGGCCAAGGCAAGGTGTTGTGGGGGAGTTCGACGGCAAGAGCAAGTACGTGGATGCGGCCCTTCGTGGCGGTGTCACGGCGGAAGAAGCCGTGTACCTCGAGAAACTCCGCGAATACCGGATCCGCGGCCTGGGTTATGGCTTCGCGCGCTGGGGCTGGACGGATGTGGATAACCCTGAACTCTTGAGGCGCAAGCTCCTGGCAGCCGGGCTGCGTCCGCGGAACCCTCGCTAGTCTGCGCATCCGAACGCTCAGGGGCCGGTCCTGCAAATAAGCTTCGGAACGGCGCCTGGGGCGGGCGGTCGGGGCCGCGGGGTGACCAACCGGTAAACACCCACAGTGTGGACAAGCTGTGGGTGTTTACCACAAGTTCACAGTGGCTGTGGCGTGCGTCCTAGCGGGCGTACCGGGGCGTCTGCTGTACTAGGTGAATGACAACATTGACTGAAACCTCAGTCGCTGGCAACGACGACCAGCGAAACAACGGCAAGAACGACCCCGCACAGAAGCTCATGGTGGCACTGGATGTCGACGGCACCCTGGTCAACCATGACGGCCACATGTCGGCTCCCGTGCGTGATGCGGCCCAGGCGGTTGTGGCGGCCGGCCATGAAGTCCTGATCGCTACCGGCCGGTCCCTGAATGCCACCCTGCCCATCATCGAGCAGATCGGGATCGACACGGGCTACGCGGTGTGCTGCAACGGCGGCGTGACGCTCCGGCTCGATCCGGCCCACCCCGACGGCTACGAAGTCATCCGCAAGGCCACGTTCGATCCGGGCCCGGCGCTCCGTGCCCTCCGCAAGCGGCTGCCCATGGCCAAGTATGCGCTGGAGGACGAGCACGGCAACTTCCTTTCCACCGAGCGCTTCCAGGACGCAAGCTTCGGCGTCGAGGCAATCGGCGTGGACTTCCAGACCATGCTGGATGCCACCGCTGTCCGCGTTGTGGTGTTCAGTTCAGAGAACACATCCGAAGAATTCAACGAGGCGATCAAGCACATCGGCCTCTCCGGCGTCACGTACTCGGTTGGCTGGACCGCCTGGCTGGACATCGCCGCCGAAGGAGTGACCAAGGCCAGTGCCCTGGAGCACCTGCGCGGACACCTGAGCATCGAGTCCCACCTCACGGTGGCGATCGGTGACGGCCGCAACGACATCGAGATGCTTGCGTGGGCCGGCCGTGGCGTCGCCATGGGCCAGGCCCCCGACGAAGTGCTTGCCGCTGCAGACGAGGTCACCATGTCCGTCCACGACGACGGCGCTGCGCACGTTCTCCGCAGCCTGCTTTCCTAAGCGGCTGCTTCCAGGGCGCCGGGCCAAGGGGCTGCCGGGGCTCAGCGGACCTCGAGGATCAGCTGGAGCAGCCGTGCCGCGGCCGGGCGGGCCGCGTGTTCCTCGTTCCACTGGGCCCTTGCCACGGCCTTGCTGACGGCCTGGGTGGTAATGCCAAGCTCCTGGGCCACAGCCTTCTGCTGGCCCCGCACGCCGGGTGTCAGCAAATCGAGGACACGCCACTCTGCGGCGCTGCGGTCATGCACGATGTGGCCGAGGAGCTTCAGGACAGCCTCAGCTTCCGCGGCGAGATCGGCGAACGGACCGTCAACGGCAACGGGGACGCGTTCCTTGCCGTTCCGCAGACGGTCCACGGCGCGGCGGGCGTAGATCAGTCCGTGCCCGGTGGCGTCCTTGATCTGGTTGGGCAGCGGCTCATTCACCGGCCCAACACCGATCCCCACGAACCAGCTGCCGCAGCGAAGGGCGATCAGGGCCGCCTCCACCGCCTGGTGCGGGAACTCGACGATGCCCTGGACCTCGTCCTCAACTGACCGGTCGAAGTCAAGGCGCGCCGGTATGTGCCGCAGGTCCTTGAGCAACTGCGGCACCCGGTCGCCGTCGCGCCGGCTGTCCGTTTGGTTGATGGTCAGCGTGAACATTGTGGATCACAGACTACCCGGTGGCGGCCCGGGCGCAGCGGGAATGTGACAGGCGGACATCTCCGCGCTGCCGCCGCCCACCCTGGCGGCGGCGGTTCCTGACCATGCACCCATCATCTAGTCCAAAGACACCGCGGAACGGACGACGGCGGGCGGCAGCGCTTGGAATGCGGATGCGGCATCCGGGCCGCCAGCATTTCTCAGGCCCTCCTGGATCTTGCCCACCAGATGGTCAGGGCTGTTCCGTGTGGTGAAGGTGAAGAAACGGAGAGGCCTCCCGGCGTCCGTTCCTGCCGGAGCAACAACGGAACGAAGGGTTCCGGCGTCGATGTCCTCCCAGAAGATTGCCCTTGCGGCGTGCTTTTGGCTGTAGCGGTAGAGAAGGCCCCGGTCGAAAACGAGGATCCATCGGAAGCTCCAGAGGAGCGTTAGCGACCAGAGGACCAAGCCCGTGAGAATGCTCACCACAGCGTATAGCGGGAGGTTGGAGAATAGTCCGGGACCTCGGGAGGACGTCGGCTGGCCCGTGAACTCGGCTACGGCGGCGAAGACGAAGCCTGCGCCGATGAACCACGGCATGAGCTTCCACCTGACGTGCCATGACAGCTCCGTGTACTGCAACAGGCCCAGTTCTTGCCCATACTGTCGCTCCGCCCGGCGTGCCAGCCAGGTCCTTCCGGGTTCAGCCACGCCGGTTGCCGTTGCCGTAGAGGTTGGGCAGCCGATCGTGCTGTCCAGCGGCCGGCTGTTCAGCGGCAACAAGCTGGGGATCCCGGACCGGGTCCGCCCCGCGGGCAACGCCTGACCGGACGTCCACGGCAGTGAACTTCGCGTCAAAGGTGTCCCCGCTGCCGCCTCCGAGTGCGGAGGCGAACGCCATCAGCATGTAGGCGGGTGCGAATGACCAGCAGACGGCGCGCCAGCCGCCCAGCCAGGCTCCCGACGTCGTGCCGTCCGCGATTCTGACAGAACGCATCCCGGCGGCCGCGTCGCCCAGGCTGCCGGTAGTCCCCATGATCATGCCGTAGGCAAAAAGCACCAGTAACCAGACGGCTGCGAGGGCTGCGACGAACAGCCCGTCACTGGACAGCAACGCCAGTGAGACTGAGCCGAGTGCCAGATTCTGGACCAAGGAGTTCAGCACTGCCATCAGGATTCCTGAAACAGCCATCACAACGAGGGCATCCAGAGCCCGGCCCCAGAAGTGAGGCCAACCCGGCTTAGGCACGTAGGACGCCCCGGAGACGGTGTGCCGACGGACCGGGCGTCCGGTGGCGGGGTCGACCAATTCGGTGTTCCGGGCAAATTTTTCGTCAGTCGTGGCCATGACGGACTTAGTTGACGGGGGCCGGAACAGCGGGGAGCCGCTGGTCAAGCGTGATGTGGCGGGCCTGGGGGCCGTTCATCGTGGGGCTGGATCCCCCTGCGGCGGCGAGTAGCAGGAACAGGCCAACAACCGGAAAAAGCACCGTGCGGGAAAACATGACCCAGCCGGACCGCCAGATTCCTGGTTTTTCGCCTGAGGAGAATCGCACCACGCGTGTGCCCGCCGCCAAGGCGCCCAGGGATCTGCCGCCGGGGCAGAAGAACCCGTAGGGCCATGGCGTGACCAGCCAGGCGGCGATGGCAGCCGTCACGGCCGTGCCCGTTGTTCCTGCGTCGGAACCGGCCATTGCCCCGTAGGCACCAGCCGCCACAACGGCGATGAGGCCGAAATCCACGCCCCATGCCCCGAACTGCTGCCACGCGCTTGCCTTCACCGACGCACCGTTGCCCAGCCTGGTGCTTCTTTCATGGACCATCGCCACGTGGGTTCCCCTTATTCCAACGTCGAATCGAACAAACCGACCCTACACCGGGGTCTATTGCATCGCGATGGGCAGCACAACCCACCCCGCCCGTAGGTTGTGCCCGTGCCGTGAAGGTGTTGCGATGGGGGAGGACGCTGCCGACGGCGGCATTGACGGAAACGGAGGACTGCCATGGCCAACGCCCTCGGTGGGGACACAGTCAGTGACACCAAACCACGTGAAGCAAGGACTTCGGCAGGCGACAGCAGCGACCTGGGTCTCGTGGACCGCTGGTGGCGGGCGGCCAACTACCTGTCCGTGGGCCAGATCTACCTCCGCTCCAACCCGCTGCTGCGCGAACCGCTCCGCTCGGAGGACACCAAGTCCAGGCTCCTGGGCCACTGGGGCACCACCCCCGGGCTCAACTTTGTCTATGCCCACCTCAACCGGGTCATCAGGCGCGACCGGCAGGAGATGCTGTTCATCGCTGGTCCCGGCCACGGCGGCCCGGCCGTGGTGGCTAACGCGTGGCTGGAGGGGACCTACTCGGAGATCTACAGCAACGTGGGCAACGACGAACCGGGACTTGCTGAGCTGTTCCGGCAGTTCTCCTACCCGGGCGGGATCCCCAGCCACGCGGCGCCCGAGACTCCGGGCTCCATCAGCGAGGGCGGCGAGCTCGGATATTCGCTGGCGCACGCCTACGGGTCCGTCTTCGACAATCCGAAGCTGATTACCGCCGTCGTGATCGGTGACGGCGAGGCCGAAACCGGGCCGCTCGCGGCCAGCTGGCACTCGCACAACTTCCTGGACCCCGTGGCCGACGGCGCCGTGCTGCCCATCCTGCACCTGAACGGCTACAAGATCGCCAACCCCACGGTCCTGGCCCGGATGCCGGAAGCCCAGCTGGAACAACTGCTGCGCGGCTACGGCCACACGCCGCACTTCGTCACGGTGACGGACCCGGACGATGTCGAGGGGGCCCACCGTGACTTCGCCGCTGTCCTGGACACGTGCCTCGCCGAGATCCGCGCCATTCAGGCGGAGCGCCGCGCCGCCGGGGTCCCGTCGGCAGACGACGCCGGCGCCGCCCAATGGCCCATGATTGTGCTGCGTTCACCCAAAGGCTGGACCGGCCCCAAACAGGTGGACGGCAAGCAAGTGGAGGGCACCTGGCGGAGCCACCAGGTGCCGCTGTCCGAGGTCCGCACCAATCCGGAGCACCTGGCCCAGCTGGAGCAATGGCTCCAGTCCTACCGGCCCGGCGAGCTCTTTGACGAGAGCGGCCGGCTCCGGACCGACGTCGCGGAAAACGCTCCGGAAGGGGAGCTGCGAATGAGTGCCACGCCGTATGCCAACGGCGGCATCCTGCTGCGCGACCTCAAACTGCCGGACTACCGCAAGCACGCCGTCGAGGTGCCCCGGCCGGGAGTTGAGCGGGTCAGCGCCATGATCACCCTCGGCGGCTGGATGCGGGACGTCATTGCCCAAAACCCGGAGACTTTCCGGCTTTTCGGCCCTGACGAGACGGCGTCCAACCGCCTGCAGGACGTCTACGACGTCACGGACAAAGTGTGGCAGTACCGGATCGACGACGTCGACGAGCACCTTGCGCGCGCCGGCCGCGTGATGGAGGTGCTCAGCGAGCACCTGTGCCAGGGCTGGCTGGAAGGGTACCTGCTGACCGGCCGGCACGGAGTGTTCAGCTGCTACGAGGCCTTCATCCACATTGTCGACTCGATGTTCAACCAGCACGCCAAGTGGCTCAAGGTCCACCGGGAGCTTGCCTGGCGCCAGCCGGTCGCATCGCTGAACTACGTCCTGTCCTCGCACGTCTGGCAGCAGGACCACAACGGCTTCTCGCACCAGGATCCGGGCTTCATCGACCACGCAGTGAATAAGAAGGCGGAAGTGATCCGCGTCTACCTGCCGCCGGACGCCAACACGCTGCTGTCCGTTATGGAGCACTGCCTGGCTTCCCGGGATTACGTCAATATCGTGGTCAGCGGCAAGCAGCCCTCACCTACTTGGCTGGGACCGGCCGACGCCGCGCATCACTGCCAGCGGGGACTGGGCATCTGGGAGTTCGCCGGTTCGGAGGTGCCGGGGGAGGAACCGGACGTGGTCCTCGCCTGCGCCGGCGACGTTCCCACGGTGGAGACCGTCGCGGCTGCTGAACTGCTCAAGAAGGGTGCGCCGGGGCTGAAGATCCGGGTGGTCAACGTGGTGGACCTGATGCGCCTCCAGGATTCCAGCGAGCACCCCCACGGGCTGAGTTCACGCGATTTTGACGGCATATTCACTGCGGACAAGCCGGTCATCTTCGCCTACCACGGCTACCCGTCCCTGATCCACCGGCTGGCTTACCTGCGGACCAACCAGGAAGGCCTGCACGTCCGGGGATACAAGGAGGAGGGCACCACCACGACGGCGTTCGACATGGCCATGCTCAACGGGATCGACCGCTTCCAACTGGCCATCGACGCGATCGACCGGGTTCCCGGCCTGGCGGAGCGGCACTCGCTGCTGCGCCAGTCGTTGCAGGACAGCCGTATCCGTGCGCACAACCACACGCGCAGCCACGGCGAAGACCAGGCCGAGATCAGCGACTGGGCGCTCGGCGGGTAGCTCGGGACGCGTCGCCCGAACCGGTCACCCGGTCCCGGCCAAGGCTGCGAGCGGGCCTGACGGCACGTGGATCCAGCCTTCGCTGAGGGCGGCGGCAGCGTGATCTACGGGCGGCATGAAAGTCTGGCGGAGGCTGACCGCGCGGGCTGTGAGTGCGGCGATGACGGCGTCGAACATGTCGTCCGAGGCCGCGAGGGCATCACGGTATCCGGCCAGGTCCAGCCAGGGCGCGGCTTGGGCCAGGCTGTCCAGGATCAGTTCCAGCCGCTCTGCTTCCGGGGCGCCGCGTCCTTTATAGCCGCGGGCGTGGATTCCCCAGAGTTTCAGCGAGGCCGCCGGGTAGACCTCCGCCAGCCTGCCCGACCCGTCCCTGGCCTGCGGACCGTGGTCCCGGGCGATCTTGGCTTGGATGACCGCGCAGCGCATGGCGGGGTGGGCCAGCCGGTCAGCGGAGACGCTGAGGGGGATCAGCCCCGTGGCGCCGGTGACGAACCGGTCCGTGTCCCGGTAGGCCAGGATCCGGCGGCCCTCGATGCCGTCGTGGTCCAGCACCGGGTGGGCGTCGAAGTTCAGGTGACCGGCAATGAAGGGCAGGAAGGCGTCCGGCCAGCCGACGGGGCAGTCGATGCCCGTCATGTCGGTGCTGCTGAACAGCTCCACGATGTCTTCGTCAGTGACGTCCAGGGACAAGTGGACCAGCCGTGCACCGCCGTGCGTCCAGTCAAGGACTGCCGCCGCGGTCTTCCTGGTGGCCGCCGCGAGGTCCACGCCCAGTGTCTTCACGGGCTAAACCGAGCGGTAGCGGAGTGCGCCTGGAAGCTCCCCGCGATTCCCGAGGCCTTCCCCGGAAGCGAACCGGGCCCAGACGGCGCGGAGGGCGCGGCCCTGGGCGTTGATCTCGTCCCAGGAGGCGCCCGCGACAAGGCCGGCGGCCGCCCAGGTCTGCTCGTTGCCGAACAGCAGCGGCAGGTCGACAGTGTGGGCGGCCCCGAAGAAGTTACCGGGCGCGGCCCACGTAAGCACGTAGCTGTACGCTTTTCCTCCCGCCCGGGCGTGCCGCCGGGCGAACTTCCTGGCGGACCGGCCGTACACGGCTTCGGTCACGGCCCGGCTGATTGCGTTTACGACGGCGGTCCCGACGACCGGAACCCTGGCGAGACGGCTGGCGACGGGATTGCCAGGCAGGAACATGCGCGCCTCGTCGGCGGTGTGGCCGATCAGGACCTCGATCCCAGGGGCGGTCGCGTTCCATGCGGCTTCAATCTCGTGTTCCGGCGGCAGGGGCGCGTGTCCGTATTGCGTACCGAAGGGCATGGCCGCCTTCAGCCCGAACTTCCGGGCCACCTGCGAAACACGCCCTTCAATGGCCACCACGTCCATCGCAGGGGTGTCTTCGGTGACATGTTCCGCGGCGACACCCATCGCGGCGCTCATTTTTTCCCGGCCACGGGTGATGCCCAGGGGTGCGCTTTGGATGATGGCGCGCTGGAACAGCGACGGCGCTTCCGGAGTCGCCATCAGGTGGACGACGGCATCGCCGCCTGCTGACTGGCCGAAGGCGGTGACGCGTTCCGGATCACCGCCGAAGGCGCCGATGTTGCGCTGCACCCAGCGGAACGCCTCCAGCTGGTCCAGCAGGCCAAGGTTGGCAGGGCGTCCCGTGCCCGTTGCCAGGTATCCGAACAGACCGAGACGATACGTCACCGACACAACGATGACCCGGTTCTCGGCAACCAGCGCCTTGGGGTCGAAGATGGCCAGGTCCCCGGAGCCGGAGGTGTAGGACCCGCCATGGAGCCACACCATGACCGGGACGCGCTCGCCGTCTGCGAGGTCCGCCGGAATGGTGATCGAGAGCCGCTGGCAGTCCTCGCTGCCGGGAAGCTCACCGTAGCGGGTTCCCAGGATGTCATCCAGGAACGGCACCGGACCCTGCGGGCAGGCGGGCGAGAGCGAGGTGGCGGCAAGAACCTCGGTCCAGCCGGGTGCACTTGCCGGCGGCTGGAAACGGCCTGCCGTTGCATAGGGGATTCCCGTGGCGCGCACAACGTCGCCGTCCCGCCAGCCGGTGACCGGCCCGCAGGAAGGACTGAAGCACGGAGGACTAAAGGCAGGGGCGTTCATAGGGCAACGATTTCACGGATTTGTTCGGAGTTTTTGTCCAGATATCGGGTCTTTGTCGTTGCGGAAGTCCCGATATCTGGACAAAAACTCCGCAAACGACGACGGCGAGGCCGGGATCGCGTGAACCCGGCACCCGCCGTCGGACTGGCTGCCGTCGGACTGGCTGCTAGTGCGCTGCCGGAACGTAGCGCTTGATGGAGGCTTCCAGTTCGGCTTCTGCAGCGGCGCGGTCGCCCCAGCCTTCAGCCTTGACCCACTTGCCCGGTTCCAGGTCCTTGTAGCGGGTGAAGAAGTGCTCGATTTCCTTGATCAGGTATTCGCTGACGTCGCTGACCTCTTTGATGTGGTCAAAGCGGGCGTCTACAGGAACGCAAAGAACCTTGGCGTCCCCGCCGCCGTCGTCCGTCATGTTGAACACGCCGATGGGGCGGGCCTCAACGATGACGCCCGGGTGCAGATCGAAGTCCTGCAGGAGCACCAGTGCATCCAGCGGGTCGCCGTCTTCGCCGAGGGTGTTCTCGAAGAAGCCGTAGTGGGTGGGGTACTGCATGGAGGTGAACAGGACGCGGTCCAGGCGGACGCGGCCGGTCTCGTGATCGACTTCGTACTTGACGCGCGATCCCTTGGGGATCTCGATGGTCACGTCATGCTTCATGGAATGCTCCTCGACTTCAGGGGTGTTCGCGGCACACGGAGTTACCAGCAAAAGGAGTGTCGGTGCCGCCGACTACTATTGAGGATATAGCGATAGGCCCAGGTTTCATGAACTAGTGGGGACATTTCAGGACTAAAGGACCAGCAGCAGCATGAAACGCACGATGAGCCGCGCGGCCAGGCATCCCTGGTTTGAGATCATCAGGCGGCAACTGCCGCTGGCGCTGCTGACCATCCTGATCGTGGCGCTCGCAGTCCCGGCGGCCATGCTCGTAGCCCCCGCCTTGACGGGCCAGCGGCCCAACCCGGAAAGCACGGAGTCCGCGGTTCCCGCCTGGCAACAGGTCCCACGGGACCTTTCCCTTCCGCAGGGCATTTCACCCCTTAAGGACTCGGCTCCCGTCCCGTGGCCGGACACGCTCGCCGCGCAGCTTAATGCCACCCTGAAGACCGACGGCGGGGGGTCATTTACCGGGGTAGTGCAGGACGCCGCCACCGGCCAGGTGCTGTTTGACCGGGACGGCGCCGAGGGCAGGGTGCCTGCCTCCAACATGAAGCTCCTGACGGCCGCTGCCGCTCTCCGTGCCATCGGACCGGATCAGCGCTTCAGCACCACGGTGGTTGCCGGCGCCGAGGCGGGATCGGTTGTGCTGACCGGCGGCGGCGACGTCCTGCTTGGTGCCGGGGAGTCCTCCCGCGACGCCGTGATGGGCCACGCCGGACTGGCCACGCTTGCCGGGCTCACGGTTAAGTCGCTGCAGGAAGACGGTGTCAAGGGTCCGGTGCAAGTCCGGCTGGACGACTCCTTATTTACCGGCCCCGCCCTGAACCCGACGTGGAGCCCGGACGATGTGGCCGCAGGTGAGACGGCGCCGCTGTTCCCGCTGGCCCTCAACTCGGCCAGGTACGACCCCGCTGTCACCACCGGACCGCGCCCGCAGGACGCAGCCATGGCTGCAGCGGAGGCGTTCTCCGCCCAGCTCACAGCGGCAGGTGCCGCCGCCGGGTTGTCCGTCACTGCCGGCGTCGAGCGCGCCAAGGCCCCGGAAAGCGGAAGGGTGCTTGCCGAAGTCCAGTCCGCCACGCTCCGCCAGCAGGTGGACTTGATGCTGCAGACCTCGGACAACTACCTGGCGGAGGTGCTGGGCCGCCTGGCGGCCGTGGCCACCGGACAACCCGGCAGCAATGACGGCGCCACGGCCACCGTGTACCAGCAGGTGCAGGATCTGGGAATCCCCACGGACGGCCTCCGCGTGGCCGACGTCTCCGGCCTGTCACTGGGAAACCAGGTGTCGGCCGGCCAGCTGTCGGAGATTGTCAGGGCCATCACCTCCGGAACCGAACCCAGCCTGCGGGCTGCCATCGGCGGCTTCCCGGTGGCAGGCCTGACCGGAACCCTGGGCAGCAGGTACACCGACGCGTCCACGGAGGGCGGTGCGGGGCTGGTGCGGGCAAAGACCGGAACCCTGAACTCCGTGATCGCCCTCAGCGGTTACGTGGTGGACGCCGACGGACGCCTCCTGGTGTTCTCCTTTATAGGGAACGGCCTGGCGCCCGGCGCTGCGGGAAACAGGACGGCGCTGGACCGCACTGCATCAGCCTTGGCCTCCTGCGGCTGCCGCTAACCACCAGCCCCGGCCGCAGCGCCCGCCCGTCCGCCACCCGGCCGGTTCGCCGGTCAGCGAACTTAAGGCGCAACCGCGGGAGGCTGTGATCTGATGGACGCTATGGAGTCAACTGCAGGCGATTCATCAGTACAGGCCCAGGCGCTGATCAACTGGGAGCTCGCGGCGTCAACAGCTGCGCGGCTGGCTCCGGCCGGCCCTTCGCTGGGGTCCGCCGAAATCGGCAGCGCCGTGGAGAACCTGCGCCTGATGGCGGACATCTCCGTGCCGCACGTCCATGACATCACCGGGCTGGAAGCCGCGCGGGACCTCCGCGATTCCTCCGTGCTGGTGGTGGACCGCGCCTCCTGGGCCAAGGCCAACACCCAGAGCTTCGCCGTCATGCTGAAGCCCGCCATGGAAAAGATGCTGGAGGGCCGCCGCGGAACCATGACCCCCGGCGCGGCGTCCGTCAGCGGAGCCATCACGGGAAGCCAGCTGGGCGCCGTGCTCGCCTTCCTGTCCAGCAAGGTCCTGGGCCAGTACGATCCCTTCTCGGCGCTCGCCGAAGACTCAACGGCCCCCGCCGGCGGACGCCTTCTGCTGGTCGCGCCGAACATCGTCCAGGTTGAGCGCGAACTCAATGTTGCCCCCGAGGACTTCCGGCTATGGGTCTGCCTGCACGAACAGACGCACCGCGTGCAGTTCGCGGCCGCACCCTGGCTGCGCCACCACATGCTCAACGAAATCGACAACCTCAGCGAGCACCTGCTGGGCAACGTCGACACCCTCCTGGAGCGCGCGTCCGCTGCGGCCAAGTCGCTCAAGGACCGCACAGCCGCCGGAACTGCTCCCGGACGCGGCGCCATCCTGGACCTGCTGCAGGACCCCGAAGAAAAAGCCTCCCTGTCGCACCTGACAGCCGTGATGAGCCTGCTGGAGGGCCACGCCAACGTGGTGATGGACGCCGTCGACGCCAGCATCGTCCCGTCCGTCAAGACCATCCGGCAGCGCTTCAACGCCCGGGGCAAGGACCGGGGCGTCGTGGAGAAGTTCATCCGCAGCCTGCTGGGCCTCGACGCCAAGATGCGCCAGTACACGGACGGCGCCAAATTTGTCCGTGCCGTGGTGGACGTGGCCGGCATGGAAGGCTTCAATCGGGTGTGGGAATCCGCTGGGAACCTGCCCACGGAACCGGAGATCCATGACGCCAAGCTCTGGCTCGAGCGGATGGGGCTCTAGTTGTCGCACGCCCCAAGCGGACGACGGCGGCCCGGCCGGTTGTCGCCCGTCGTCGGTAAGGCGCGCAAAATGGTGCAGAACGCCCTGGCCGATGCCGGCTACCCCGAGCGGGTGCTCGTCGCCTGCAGCGGCGGCCCGGATTCCCTGGCCCTCGCGGCCGTCGCGTCCTACTTCAGCCGCCGCGGCCACGTGGACGGCCACCCCGTGTCGGTGGGCTCCGTCGTCGTTGACCACCAGCTGCAGCCCGGTTCCGCCGGCGTCGCCGCCCAAACCGCCGATGTCCTCCGGGACCTGGGGCTTTCCCCCGTTGACGTGCGGCGGGTTGACGTCGCGTCCACCGGGATCGGCCCCGAAGCCGCGGCCCGGGACGCCCGCCACGCGGCGCTCGAGGAAGCCGCCGCCCGGGCCGGTGCCGGTGCAATCCTCCTCGGCCACACCCTGGACGATCAGGCGGAACAGGTGCTGCTCGGCCTGGCGCGGGGCTCCGGAACACGCTCGTTGGCGGGAATGCGGCCCGTCCGGGGACTTCTGCTCCGGCCGTTCCTGGGCCTCCGCCGTGCCGACACACTGGAGATCTGCGCGGTCGAAGGACTGGACCCGTGGCACGACCCCAGCAACGCCGACCCGTCTTTTGCCCGGTCCCGGACGCGCGTGGAGGTCCTCCCCATGCTGGAGGAAAAGCTCGGTCCCGGCGTCGCGGAGTCCCTCGCCAGGACGGCCGCCATCCTGCAACTGGACGCCGACTACCTCGACGACGTGGCGAACAGCACTTACGAGCAACTGGCGGAGCAGTCCGGCGGCGGGATCAGCCTCCCCGAAGCCGCGCTGGGCAACCTGGCCCCCGCCATCCGGTTCCGGGTGATTGCCAAGGCAGCCGCCGCCGTCGGAGGCCAGCAGCCGAGCTACCAGCGGCTGCTGGCCGCGGAAGCGCTCCTGCGCCGGCAGGGTTCGGCCGGCCCCGTGGAACTCCCCGGCGGCGTGAGCGCCTACCGGCTGTCGCTGGCGCAAATCCTCGCTGGCGAAGGGCAGAATCCGGCGGGCCGGGCAGGAGATGCCGCCAACGGCGGTCCCCGCGAGGCCGCCCGCTGTGGGAAGCTAGTATTCCGGCCTCAAAAGCCGCCCCAAGAATAGTCGCACCCGCATCTACACAGGAGCCATTGGTGGATTCAAACGACGTCCAGGCAGACCTCAAGCACGTTCTCTACACCAAGGATCAGATCCAGCAGCGGATTACCGAGCTCGCTGCGCAGATCGACAAGGACTACGAGGGCCGGGAGCTCCTCATCGTCGGCGTATTGAAGGGCGCGGTCATGGTCATGGCAGACCTGGCGCGGGCACTTCACAGCCACGTTTCCATGGACTGGATGGCAGTTTCCTCCTACGGTTCCGGGACCCAGTCGTCCGGCGTTGTGCGCATCCTCAAGGACCTCGACACGGACCTCATGGGCAAGGACGTACTGATCGTCGAGGACATCATCGATTCCGGACTGACGCTGTCCTGGCTCAAGACCAACCTGGAATCCCGCGGCACCGCGTCCGTGGAAATCTGCACCGCCTTCCGCAAGCCCACGGCCGCCAAGGTTCAGATCGACGTCAAATACGTCGGCTACGACATCCCCAACGAATTCGTAGTGGGCTACGGCCTGGACTACGCCGAGAAGTACCGCAACCTGGACTTCGTGGGCACGCTCGCACCCCACGTCTACGAATAGTCGCCTTTCCCGGGATCCCTCCCGGCCGGCCGGACCCCCAGCGGGCCGCGGCCCTGCACCGCTACGCCTAGAGGGAACTTTTGCCCTGCACCGTGCGTGATTCACTCCGAACGGTGTATAGCTAGAAGCTGACGCAGCACCACACGCGCGCAGACCAGTCGCCGTGCAGCACTACCAGGAGGGACGGGGCCAGCCCCCGATCAGATGAAAGCTAAGAGTTTCTTCAAGGGCCCGGGCATCTGGATCGTTGTTGTGGTCGGAATGCTCCTGCTGGCCTTTGCCACGCTCGCCCCCGGAGGCGCAACCCGGATCGACACAAAACCGGGCCTCGAGCTCCTTGCGGACAAGGGCAAGGTGGAGCAGGCCAAGATCTTTGACGCGGAGAACCGCGTGGACCTTGTCCTCAAAGACAACCTGGTCATCGACGGTCAGGACAAGGGCAAGAACGTCCAGTTCTTCTTCGTCAATGCCCGCGCCGCGGACGTGGTCAAGGCCGTCACCGACGCCGACCCCTCGAGCGGTTACACCGACCAGCCCATCGAAAACAACTGGTTCTCCGGGCTGTTCTCCCTCCTGATTCCCGTGCTGCTGCTGGGCGTCCTCTTCTGGTTCCTGCTCTCCCGGATGCAGGGCGGCGGGTCCAAGATCATGCAGTTCGGCAAGTCCAAGGCCAAGCTGGTCAACAAGGACATGCCCCAGGTGACGTTCAGCGACGTCGCCGGCGCTGATGAGGCCGTGGAGGAACTCCAGGAAATCAAGGAGTTCCTCCAGGAACCGGCCAAGTTCCAGGCCGTGGGAGCCAAGATCCCGAAGGGCGTGCTGCTCTACGGCCCTCCGGGTACCGGTAAGACCCTGCTGGCCCGCGCCGTGGCTGGTGAAGCGGGAGTGCCGTTCTTCTCCATCTCGGGTTCCGACTTCGTTGAAATGTTCGTCGGCGTGGGTGCGTCCCGTGTCCGCGACCTCTTCGAGCAGGCCAAGGCCAGCTCACCCGCCATCATCTTCGTGGACGAGATCGACGCCGTCGGCCGTCACCGCGGCGCGGGCATCGGCGGCGGCAACGACGAACGCGAGCAGACCCTCAACCAGCTGCTGGTTGAAATGGACGGCTTCGATGTCAAGACCAACGTCATCCTGATCGCCGCCACCAACCGCCCCGACGTACTGGACCCGGCCCTGCTGCGCCCCGGCCGCTTCGACCGCCAGATCACCGTTGAAGCACCGGACCTGGTGGGCCGCGACCAGATCCTGCAGGTCCATGCCAAGGGCAAGCCGATGGCTCCCGGCGTCGACCTCAAGGCCGTTGCCAAGAAGACCCCCGGCTACACCGGTGCCGACCTCGCCAACGTCCTCAACGAAGCTGCCCTGCTGACGGCCCGCTCCAACGCGAACCTGATTGACGACCGCGCCCTGGACGAGGCCATCGACCGTGTCATGGCCGGCCCGCAGAAGCGCAGCCGCGTCATGAAGGAGCACGAGCGCAAGATCACGGCCTACCACGAAGGCGGACACGCCCTGGTGGCTGCCGCACTGCGGAACTCGGCCCCGGTCACCAAGATCACCATCCTGCCCCGCGGCCGCGCCCTGGGCTACACCATGGTGGTTCCGGAGAACGACAAGTACTCCGTGACCCGCAACGAACTGCTGGACCAGATGGCGTACGCCATGGGCGGCCGCGTTGCCGAGGAAATCGTCTTTCACGATCCGTCCACCGGCGCCTCCAACGACATCGAAAAGGCCACGTCGACGGCCCGCAAGATGGTCACGGAGTTCGGCATGAGCGAACGCGTCGGTGCAGTACGCCTCGGCCAGGGCGGCGGCGAGCCGTTCCTGGGCCGCGACGCCGGCCACGAGCGCAACTACTCCGACCAGATCGCCTACATCGTGGACGAGGAGGTGCGCCGGCTGATCGACCAGGCCCACGACGAGGCCTACGCGATCCTCACCGAGAACCGCGACATCCTCGACTCCCTGGCCCTGGAGCTCCTCGAACGGGAGACCCTCAACCAGGCCGAAATTGCGTACGTCTTCCGTGACATCCGCAAGCGTGACTTCCGTGAAGTGTGGCTCTCCAAGGAAAGCCGGCCGGTGCAGACCGCCGGCCCCGTGGAGTCCCGGCACGAGCGGGCCGAACGTGAAGCCCAGGAGGAAGCCAAGGAAGCCCGCCTGGAGGAGCCGCTGGATGCCCGGCCGCCGCACCCCCAGGGCGTGGCAGGACAGGAGACCTTCGGCGGCGGTGTTACGGACGTCAGCACCGACGGGCCGCAGCACGGCTAAGCTTCTTCTGTGACTCATTTCGACGACGACGACGTTTCCGCCAGCCCCGATCGTTCGGCTGCGGGCCACTCGCACCACGCCGGCCACACCAAGGTTGACCGGCCGCGGATCGAGGCGGCGGTCCGGGAAATCCTGCTGGCCATCGGGGAGGACCCGGACCGCGGCGGGCTCCTGGACACCCCCAAAAGGGTGGCCAAGGCCTACGCGGAGGTTTTCGCCGGCCTGCACCACGACCCCGCGGAAATCCTGTCCACCACCTTCGACCTGGACCATGAGGAACTGGTCCTGGTCAAGGACATCCCGTTCTACTCCACCTGCGAGCACCACCTGGTGCCGTTCCATGGCGTGGCGCACGTTGGCTACATTCCCTCCCACGACGGCAAGGTCACCGGGCTGAGCAAGCTCGCCAGGCTGGTGGACATGTTCGCCAAGCGACCCCAGGTGCAGGAACGGCTCACCACCCAGATCGTTGAAGCATTGGTAACGCACCTGAAGCCGCGCGGAGCGATCGTGGTGGTCGAATGCGAACACCTGTGCATGTCAATGCGAGGCATCCGTAAGCCCGGTGCCAAGACCGTCACCAGCGCCGTGCGCGGTCAACTGCATGACCCGGCCACCCGTGCCGAAGCCATGAGCCTCATACTCGGAAGGTAATAAAACAGACTATGGACTCCCTAGCTGCAGCCCCTGGAACCGGACCCGCAACAAGCCCCTTGCCCATCCTGCGTAAACCGCGGCCGGCAGCCAAGTTTGAAGATCTCCCCACGGACCGCACGCTGGTGATGGGCATCCTGAACGTCACCCCGGATTCCTTCAGCGACGGCGGGAAGCACCCGACGCCGGACACCGCCATCGCGGCCGGCCTTCGGATGTTCTACGCGGGTGCCGACATCATCGACGTCGGCGGTGAATCCACCCGCCCCGGCGCGGAGGAAGTCAGCCCCGAAGAAGAGCAGCGCCGTGTGCTGCCGGTGATCGAGGCCATGGTCAAGGCCGGCGCCCTGGTCAGTATCGACACCACCCACGCTTCAACGGCTGCCGCTGCCCTCAAGGCCGGCGCCACCATCATCAACGACGTTTCCGGGCTGACGATGGAGCCCGAGATGGCCGAACTGGCCGCCCGCACGGGCGCCCCGTACGTGCTGACCCACCGCCGTGGCGATGCCAAGACCATGAACTCGCTCACGGACTACGGCAACGTGGCGGAGGATGTAGCCGCTGAACTGGTGGGCGTGCGGGACAAACTGTATGCGGCCGGAGTGGCGCCGGAACAGATCATCGTGGACCCGGGCCTGGGCTTCTCCAAGAACGATGCCCAGAACTGGGAGCTCCTGCGGAACATGGGTCCGCTGGAGGCGCTGGGCCACAGGATCCTGGTGGGCGCCTCCCGCAAACGCTTCCTTGGTACCTTGCTGACCGTGGCGGGCAAGGCTGCCGCTCCCGGCGAACGGGACCACGCGACCGCCGCCATCACCGCCATCAGCGCCGCCCGCGGCGCATGGGCTGTGCGCGTGCACGACGTCGGACCCAGCCTTGACGCCGTCAAGGTTGCCGCACGGATGTCCGCCGGACCGCTCGGCCATTCCAGTCCCACCAACTAGGCAGCCACCATGGACACAATCACGCTGAGCGGTGTTACCGCCGTCGGCCATCACGGGGTGTTCGATTTTGAACGCCGCAACGGCCAGCCGTTCATCGTTGATGCCGTGCTGCACCTGGACTTCGCGAAGGCGGCAGCCTCGGACGACGTCCTGGACACCGCCCATTACGGCGAGGTGGCCGAACGCATCAAGCACTGGATCACCGGCGACCCGCTCAACCTGATCGAGGCCCTGGCCGTCCGCATCGCCGAAGACCTCCTGCAGGAATTCCCGCTGGCCGCCGTGGACATCACGGTGCACAAGCCCAAGGCCCCCATTGAGGTGGAGTTCGGCGACGTCTCCGTCAGCGTGCATCGGCGGCGGTCATGAACCCGCCGTATTCGAACAACCCGTACGTCCGTGCGGTGCTGGCCCTCGGCAGCAACCTGGGGGAGCGGAACGACACCCTCTCCAGCGCCGTCGCCGACCTCGTGGACCGGCCGGAAGTGCGGCTGACCGCGGTTTCCCCGGTGGTCCAGACCAAGGCCGTGGGCGGACCCGAGGGCCAGCCTGATTTCCTGAACATGGTGATCACGGTGGAAACCTCGCTGCCGCCGTCGGAGCTGCTGCGCCATTGCCAGGCTGTGGAAAACAAGCACCACCGGGTGCGCGAAGTCAGGTGGGGTCCGCGGACCCTGGACGTGGACATCATCGCCTACGGGGACATCGTGAGTTCGGATCCGGCGCTGACACTGCCGCATCCCCGCGCTGCGGAGCGGGCGTTTGTGCTCTACCCGTGGTCGCTCATCGACCCCTCGGCAGAGCTTAACGGCGTCCGGGTGGGCGAACTCGCCGCCAGGGCCGCCGACTTCCCGGACCTTGCCCCCTTCGACGGCTTCGGCGACTTCGACGGCCTTCCCACAGCAGGAGCAGTGGAGTAGGCCGTGAAACCAGTCAATCCGTTCCTCCTGATCGTCGTCGGGCTGATCCTGGCCCTTGCCGGCTGGTTCGCGGCCGTCATGACCACCCGCTACGGCCTGGCCACTCCGGTGCTGCCCCAGACCGGGCTGGTGACCATGGGAGTGATCGTGGCGCTCACGCTGGTCCTGGGGATCCGCGTCCTGCGCTGGCGGAACGGCAAGAAGAAGAAAATGCTGAATCCCATCCTGGCCGCCTGGACCCTGGTCCTCGCCCAGGCCTGTGCGTACACCGGAACGGTGCTGCTGGGCTGGCACGCCGGAATCTTCCTGGACCTGCTCAGGCTTTGGAACCTGCGCAGCGACCAGGGAATCACCTGGCTGGCCCTTTCCATGGCCGGCGGGGGACTGGCCATGATCATCGTGGGTCTTGTTGTGGAACGCTTCTGCCGGATCCCGCCCGAAGACGGCGACGCCGACGGGACTCCCGGAGTTCCGGGACGGGGCGCCCGCAAGCCCAAAGGGGAAGGCGAATATGCCTACCGAGGCGATTGATCCGCCGGGTATTTCCTGGCTCCGCGTTTCGCCCAAATACGTGACCGTCCGCCTCGTCGAATGGGCGTTCGGGAACCTCATCGCCGTGGCGCTGCTGTCGCTGCCGCTCGCGTTGAGGCTGGCGGGCTGGTGGGCGTGGGTCCCGCTCTGGCTGGCCGTCACCGTCCCGGCGGTCACTTTGCTGCTGGCCGTCTGGCGGCTGCTACTGATTCCACGCCAGGTGCGGGCCATCGGCTACGCCGAGCGCGACGACGACCTCCTGATCCGCAGCGGCATCTTCTTCCAGCGCACACTGGTGGTTCCCTACGGCCGGATGCAGTACGTGGACATCGGAGTGGGTCCCGTGGAACGCGGACTGGGCCTCTGCACGCTGAAGTTGCACACCGCCTCGGCCGGCACCAATGCTGAGATTCCCGGCCTGCCGGCCGACGAGGGGGCGCGGCTCCGCGAGCAGCTGTCCGCCCGGGGCGCTGCACGGCTGGCCGGGCTGTGACCCCTGACAGCGCGGTAACACCCGGCGGCGCCGGATCCGGGCCGGCGCCCGGTGCTCCCGGGCCAACCGGCAACCGTGCCGGGCAGATCACCGGAAAGCCCGACGGCGAGTGGCTGCGCGTACATCCCGCGTCACCGTTCATCCGGGGCTGGGTAGCGCTTGCCGCCATCGGATTCTTCTTCGGCCGCGACACCTTCGAACGCATGCTGCAGGGCCGCCCCCTCATGGACGAGATGTATTCCGGTCGGGTGCCGTTCCTTCTTGCCGGCGGCGGACTGGTCCTGGTGCTGGCCGTACTGGGGTTCATCACCACGTGGTACTTCACCCGGTACCAGGTGGCCGGAGGCTTCGTCCGGGTGAACACGGGCTTCCTGTTCAAGCAGCAGCGCCAGGCCCGGTTGGACCGGGTGCAGGCCATCGACATCGTGCAGCCGCTCCTGGCCAGGATCTTCGGCCTCGCCGAACTCAAGTTCGAGGTGGCCGACGCCGGCGAATCGGCCGTGCGACTCGCCTACCTTCGCATTGACGACGCCCGCCAGCTCCGGGCCACCATCCTGGCCCGGGCGGCCGGGCTGGAACCAGACCCTGCGCAACCCGAAGCAGCCCTGCCCGAGGCGCCGGAATACGCCGTCCTGTCCGTGCCGCCGTCGCGCCTTGTCGGTTCGCTGCTGCTCAGCGAGCAGAGTTTCTTCGTGGTCCTGGGCGCGGCGGCTTCCGTCGTGCTGTCCGCCGTCACTGAAAGCCGCGGCTTCTACTTCTACCTGATCCCCGCAGCACTGGGCCTGGCCGCCGCCTACTGGGGATCATTCAACAAGGGCTACAACTTCACCGCCGCCATTTCGCCGGACGGAATCCGGCTCCGCTACGGGCTGCTGGACACGCAGGCGCAGACCCTCCCACCCGGCAGGATCCAGGCCGTAAAAATCACGCAGCCGCCGCTGTGGCGGATCTTCGGTTGGTACCGGATGCAGGTGAACGTGGCCGGCTACGGCGGCCCGGGCAGCAACGGGGAAGGCGCGTCGCGCACCACGCTCCTCCCGGTGGGCGTCCTGGCGGACGTCATGAGGATGCTCGCGCTGGTGCTCCCCGACCCGGGAACGCCGGACCCGGCCCGTGTCTTTGCCACCGGCCTGACCGGGCTGGCTCCCGCAGTACCCCCGGCCGGGCCGCCTCCCTCCGGGGGAACGCCGGGCGAAGAGCCCGACGGCGGGTTCGTCACCAGCCCGCGCCGCGCGCGCCTGCTGGCACCGCTGGGCTGGCGCCGCAACGGTTTCACCGCCACGGACACGGCGCTGCTGATCCGTTCCGGCCGCCTGTGGCGCGAGCTGGTGGTGGTTCCGCACCAGCGCACGCAATCGATGGCCCTGCACCAGGGGCCGCTGGCGAGACGCTTCCGGGTGGCGGACCTCGTACTGCACACCACGGCCGGACCGGTGTCGCCGCGGGTCATCCAGGCCGGGCTGGACGAGGCCCGCGACCTGTTCGATGCCCAGGCCGCCCGTGCCCGGAAAGCCCGCAAACGCCAGACCAGCGAGCAATGGCTCGCCCAGGTGGCCCCACCTAGTGTGGTGGGGCCGGAAGTTCATCCCCAGAACCACCAGGAAGGCCCGCACCATGGCTAAGCCAGGACGCCTCGGCGTCGGAATCATTGGAGCCGGCAAGGTGGGCGCAGTCCTCGGTGCGGCGTTGCGCGCCGCCGAGCACGCCGTCGTCGGGGTTTCAGCGGTCTCGGACGCAAGCCGGGAGCGCGCCGAAACCCTGCTCCCGGGCGTGCCGGTGCTCGACGTGCAGGACATCGTGGAACGCTCCGAGCTGGTGCTGCTGGCCGTCCCCGACGACGCCCTCGGCGGGCTCGTGGAAGGCCTCGCCAAGCTCCGCGCCTGGCAGCCCGGACAGCTCGTGGCCCACACCTCGGGCCGCTTCGGCGTAGGCATCCTGCATCCGGTCCGGGCAGCCGGCGCCGTCCCGCTCGCGCTGCACCCCGCCATGACCTTCACCGGCATGAGCCTGGACCTCACCCGGCTGCTGGACTGCACGTTCGGGGTCACGGCGGACGCTGCGATGCTGCCGATTGCGCAGGCACTGGTGGTGGAGATGGGCGCCGAGCCGGTGGTGATTGCGGAAGGCGACCGCACCCAGTACCACGCGGCCCTGGCGCACGGGTCGAACCACCTGGTCACCCTCGTGGCGCAGGCCTCGCAGCTGCTGCGCGAAGTGGGCGTGGAATCGCCCGAGCGCATGCTGGGACCACTGCTGCGGGCAACGCTGGAGAACGCGCTTGCCTCCGGCGAATCGGCCCTGACCGGCCCGGTGGCCCGGGGCGATGTTGGCACGGTCGCCGCGCACGCGGAGGCCCTGCGGGAACACGATGCCGGTGCCGGCGGCGATATTCTGGAGGCCTACCTGGCCATGGCGCGGGCCACCGCGCACCGCGCCGGGAGCCGGGGACTGCTGAAACCGGACCAGCTGGATGCCATCCGGAAAGCCCTGGACGGTGTGGGCAACGACGGGCCGCAGGCCACTGGAGGAAACTGACTTGGCGATCAAACTCGTGACCACCGCGGCGCAGCTGCGGGCCGAAAGCGCGCGGCTGCTGACGGAGAAACAGGGCTCGTCGCAGGGCCTCATTCCCACCATGGGCGCACTGCACGAAGGCCACGCCAGGCTGGCGCGCACCGCCGTCGAACAAAACGACGTTGTGGTGGCCAGCATCTTCGTCAATCCCCTGCAGTTCGGCGAGGCCGTGGACCTGGACCGCTACCCCCGCACCCTCGAGGCGGACATGGAACTCCTGGACGCCGAGGGCGTGGACCTGGTGTTCGCACCTTCCGTGGAGGAGGTCTACCCGGGCGGCGAGCCGCTGGTCCGGGTGACGGCTGGCCGGCTGGCCGGGAAATGGGAAGGCGCATCCCGCCCCGGCCACTTCGACGGTGCCCTCACGGTGGTGGCCAAGCTGCTGCACTATGGCATCCCCGGGACCGGGCTCCCCGGCGGAGGCGCCTTCGTGACCGGCGCCGGTGCGGGCCTGCCGGCGTACCGCGCCTACTTCGGCCAGAAGGACGCCCAGCAGCTGACGCTGGTGCGGCGCATGGTGGCGGACCTGAACTTCCCCGTCGAGATCGTGTCTGTTCCCACGGTCCGCTCCGCCGACGGGCTGGCGTTGAGCAGCCGGAACAGGTTCCTGTCCGGGGAGGAACGCGAGGCTGCCCTGGTGCTGTCCCGGGCGCTGAGGCTCCTCGAGGAGCGCGCCAACGCCCACGAGCCGCTGGACCTGGAATCCGCCCAGGCCCTCGTGGAATCCCAGCCCCTGGTGGGACTGGACTACTTCGACGTGGTGGACCCGGAGACCCTTGAGCCCCTGGCCGAGAACTGCAAGGAAACGCCGTTCCGCGGCGAAGGCCTGGCCATCATTGCGGCGAAGGTGGGGCCGGTCCGGCTCATTGACAACGTGCCACTCAATTCCTGAGGTTTTTTCCAGTGACGGGAATTACCCCGGGGGATAGACTGTTGGAATCTGCAGCGACGATGCTCGCCGGAAATCACTTCACATCTCCCTAAGGGAATCCCCATGTCTACAGACGTCTCTTCCAACGCCCCCGGCGACCCCGTGGCCACTGTCGCTGTGAAGGCGCCGGCGGTAGGCCCGGTGAAGATGTCCCGCGAGTCGGTCACCATCATCGTCACCCTGCTCGTTGCCACCTTCGTGGTGATCCTCAACGAAACCATCATGAACGTCGCCCTCCAGCGGCTCATGGTGGACCTTGGTGTCGACGCCCCCACGGTGCAGTGGCTGTCCACCGGTTTTATGCTCACCATGGCCGTGGTCATCCCCACCACCGGATTCATCCTGCAGCGGTTGTCCACCCGGGCCGTTTTTATGCTTGCCATGGGACTGTTCTCGGGCGGCACGCTCCTTGCCGCGCTGGCTCCGGGATTCGAAGTCCTCCTCCTGGCCCGCATCGTCCAGGCCGGCGGTACAGCCATCATGCTCCCGCTCCTGATGACCACCATCCTGACGCTGGTCCCGATCGAGCGGCGCGGCGCCGTCATGGGCAACGTGAGCATCGCCATTTCGGTGGCACCGGCCATGGGCCCCACCGTGTCCGGGCTGATCCTTGAGCACTTCACATGGCGCTTTATGTTCGTGTTCGTCCTGCCCATCGCCCTGGCCGCCTTCGCCATCGGCGCCCGCTACCTCACGAACATCGGCGAAACCGAGAAGACCCGGCTGGACATCCTGTCCGTGCTGTTGACCGTTCCCGCCTTCGGGGGACTCGTGTACGGACTTAGCCAGATCGGCGGGGGCCATGGCGGACAAAGCGGTCCCGGCACCACTGCCGTGGCTGCGCTGGCCGTCGGCCTGGTGGCCATGACGGCGTTCGTCTTCCGCCAGCTGAAGCTGCAGAAGTCCGAAGGACCGCTGCTGGACCTGCGCGCGTTCAACTTCCGCATGTTCACCGTTTCCGTGCTGCTCCTGGTGGTGGCCATGATCGCGCTCTTCGGCGCCGTGATCCTGCTCCCGCTGTACCTGCAGGAAATCCGCGGCCTGAAATCCCTGGAGACCGGCCTGGCGCTCCTGCCCGGAGGCCTGGCCATGGGCCTGCTGGGCCCGTTCATCGGACGAGTCTTCGACAAGGTGGGCCCGCTTCCCCTGACCGTCACCGGCTCCGTCATGATGGTGCTGTCCCTCTGGCAGTTCTCCATGCTCAATGCGGAAACGGCCGTCTGGTGGATCGTGACGCTGCACGTGGTCCTCAGCCTGGGCCTGGCGCTCCTGTTCACGCCGGCGTTCACCACCGGACTCAACCCGCTGCCGCCGCACCTCTACTCGCACGGATCGGCCATCATGAGCACGCTCCAGCAGGTGGCCGGTGCCGCCGGAACCGCGCTCCTGGTCTCGATCTACGCGGTAGTGGCCGCCGGATCAGGCGTTGTCGCCGGCATGCACGCAGCGTTCCTCACGGCCGCGATCATAGCCGTGGCCGCCGTCGTACTTTCCGCCATGATGCGCAAGACCGCGGGCGCGGAACACTCGGTGCCTGCAGCCCACTAACACCCCAAGCGGGGTCAGCCGGCGAAGAACTCGCTGAGTTCGGTGATCAGCTTGTCCGGCGCGCGGTTGACGCCGTCGTGGCCGGCCCCGGGCAGGATGGTGTAGCTCGAACCGGACAGGACGTCGTGGATCTGGCCGCACGCTATCCCAAAGTAGGCCGGGCTCTTCTCGCCCACAATAATGAGGGTTTCCAGCGGCAATGCCAGGAACGGTTCGGCAGGCATGTCCGCAGCGATGATCGCCTTGATCTCCCGGACCCCGGTCGTCATCAATTCGCGCTGCTGCTTGCCCACCGGCGTCCCGGCGGTGAGCTTGTTGGCCAGGGTCAGCATGGAGAGGGGCATCCGTGAGGACAGGGCCCCGCCCGTCTCGAGTCCCCGGAGCAGCACGGCGAGGGCGCGGTCGTCGTCGCCGGCCGCGGTGGCGCGTTCGTATTCGGCGATCCAGTCGGCCTTGACGCTGTGGTTCACGGAGACGGCGGGATCGTAGACTGCCAGGCGTTCCACCGGGAGGGTCCGTGCGGCGTGGAGCGCTACTGCGCCGCCGAAGCTGTGGCCGAACACGTCCGTGCTGGCCGTGTGCCTCATCACGGTGTCCAGGTCCCGGATGTCAACATCCAGCGTGTAGTCGTTCGGCTGCGCGGACGATGCGCCCCGCCCGCGCCGGTTGAACGTGTGCACCGGGCGGCCCAGCGATGCGCTCAGCTTCTGGGCAAAGCGCGTGTAGTCCGCTGCGGTGACCATTGAGGCCTGAACGACGACGACGCCCGAGCCCGCCGAAGCCAGTTCGGCTCCCGTGGTGTAGAGCTCCAGCGTTCCGCCGTCGGGTGTTTTGATGTTCTCGCGCGTCATGTTCCGAGCCTACCCGGGGCGGCAGGAACCGCACAGCAGCAGGGGGCCGGCAGGAACGTGCGTCAGCCCTTGTAGTAGGAGGAGATGTCCTCGACCAGTTCCTTAACTGCCGCGGGAATGGAGGCGTGGACGCACTTGGGTGAGACCTGGAGGGCGCTCCCGGGAACGGCGCGGTGCAGCAGTTCGGCTGTCACCTTGTAGTACCGGGGACTTTTGGAGCCGACCATGAACCTGGTGTTCGGCGGGAGGACGGAAAAATCCCGGACGTGGTCGGCTTCATCAAACACCGCCTTGAGCTCGCCCACGCCGCTGGGCATGACCTCTTTGAAGAGCCGGTTCACCTTGGTCCGCGACACCAGCGCCATCAGCCCGGCGAGGACCGGCTCCGGAATCCTGGCCATGGCCGTGCCGGGCTGCATGCCTTTCTTGAGTTTGGCCAAGGCGTGCGGGACGTTTCCCTCGTTGACCGAGCGTTCAAAACTGTCCAGCCAGGACGTATCCACGCTGCCGTCGATGTTTACTGCAGCGTCATAGACCGCAAGCTTGTCCGGCTGGTGTGAGGTGCCGACGAACTCCTGCACCGCATTGAGCGCCACGGAGCCGCCCAGACTGTGCCCGAAAAGGTTGCGGGCGCCGGTGGCATCCATGATGGTCTTGACATCGGCGATCTCGGTGGCCATGGAGTAGTCCGCAGGCTGCGGCGTGGAATCGCCGCGGCCGCGCCGGTCGTAGACGTCCACCGCCCAGCCGTCGCCGAGGCCCTTGGATAGCGCCTCGGAAAACGGCCGGTAGATCAGTGCCGTGAGGAAGGCTCCGCCGATCACCACAACCCGGCGCTCGCCGGGGGCATCCACGGTTCCGTAACTGTACAAAGCCAGCCGCCCGCCGTCGTCCGTTGCGATGGCCCGCTGCATCACTGTTGCCTCACGTTCCCGGATTTCCTTCACTGGCCCATCCTAAAACGGCTGCCCTGCGGGAACCGGGCGGCGCGGATGCGCTGGACCCGCAGGCCGGCGTCGTTGGCCAGGAACCGCGCGGTGGTGAGGGCCAGGCGGTGCCCGGGGCGGAGCGGGCCCTCGTGCAGCTGCCCGGGAACCAGGGCGAAGTCGATGCTCGGGACTGCCTCCGCGAGCAGGCGGCCGGTCTCGGCGAAGTACGGCGGGCTCCAGCCTCCGCTGAGCATCAGGGTGGGTGTGGTGACGCCGGCGAAGTCCGCCAGCTCGGCGTCCGCGTCCAGTACGGCCCGCATTTCGACGACGGCGGTGGGCAGCAGCTGACGCATTTCGGCGCCAAGGCGGGTCCGGGCGGACAGGATGCTCAGCATCCGCAGGGCACCGAGCGGGAGTTTGGAAACCGGCCCGGCTGTTTCCAGGCCCTGGACCAGGTGCGCCCACGCGTGGTCCAGCTGTCCCGCCGCCATGGAGTGTTCAAGTTCCGGCCGCCACCGCCGGCTGAGGCTGCCGGACAGGGAAACCGCGGCGTCATAGGTCACGAGCCGGCGGATCGGCTCGGTCCGGGCCGCCTGCAGGGCCACGAAGCCGCCGTAGCTGTGGGCCACCACGCCCGTGGAGCCGGTTGCCCGCATGACGTCACGGAGGTCGCTGATCTCCGTCGCCACCGAATAGTCTCCAGGCTGGCCCGAAGAACCGCCGCGCCCTCGGCGGTTATAGGTATGCACCGGCCTCCCCAGCAGGCGTGCGATCTTCATCGCGAACGGCCGGTACAGCGCGTCGGTTACCAGCGTTCCGTGAATGACGACGACGCCGGGTTGCCCGGCGCTGTTCCCGCCGCTACCGAAAGAGTGCAGCTCAAGGTGGCCGTCGCCGTCGTCCGTGCCAATCGTCCGAGTTTCCACAGCCCCGAGTCTATTCCTCTCCCCGCAGCCTCCTTCCGCTAGGAGTTTTTGTCCAGATAAAGGGGGATAAGTGCCACTTTGGAGCCATTATCTGGACAAAAACTCCCGGGTGGGCCGGATCATGGGTGGCCGGAAAACATGCCGGGGAACTCCCGGTAAACTTAGGGATTGTGACTTCCCAAAACACCCCCACCCCGACCAATGCTGCCGAACCGGCGGACGCCAGCGAGCAGATGCGCATTCGCATGGAGAAGCGCGCCAAGCTTATTGAGCGCGGCGTCGAGGCCTATCCGGTGGGTGTTGAACGCACGCATTCCCTGAGCGAGATCCGGGAGAAGTACGCGCACCTTGAGGCCGACGAAACCACCGGAGACATTGTGGGCGTCACCGGCCGCATCGTATTCATCCGGAACACCGGCAAGCTCTGCTTCGCCACGCTCCAGGAAGGCGGCACGGACGGTAAGGGCACACGCCTGCAGGCCATGCTGAGCCTTGCCAACGTGGGCGAAGAGTCCCTGGCCGAATGGAAGGCCCTGGTTGACCTGGGCGACCACGTCTTCATCAAGGGTGAGGTCATTTCCTCCCGCCGCGGCGAGCTGTCCGTGATGGCCGATTCCTGGTCCATGGCGTCCAAGGCGCTGCGCCCGCTGCCGGTGCTGCACGCCGGCCTGAACGAGGAAACCCGCGTTCGCCAGCGCTATGTGGACCTGATGGTCCGTGATGAAGCCCGCGAAATGGTCTACACCCGCGCCGCGATCACCCGTTCCATCCGGGAAAGCCTGCACCGCCGCAACTACGTCGAGGTGGAAACCCCGATGCTCCAACTGGTCCACGGCGGTGCCCTGGCCCGGCCGTTCGAGACCCACATGAACGCCTTCGACCAGAAGATGACCCTGCGCATCGCCACCGAGCTGTACCTCAAGCGCGCCGTGGTGGGCGGCATCGACCGCGTGTACGACATGGGCCGGGTGTTCCGCAACGAGGGCGTGGATTCCACGCACAGCCCGGAATTCACCACGCTGGAATGCTACGAAGCCTGGGCCGACCAGTTCGTCATGGCGGACCGTATCAAGGAGATCATCCTCGACGCCGCTGACGCCGCCGGTGTGGGCCGCACCATCCAGACCGAAGCCGGGGAGATCAACCTCGACGGCGAATGGACCTGGCTGGCCGTCTACCCCGGACTCTCCGACGCCGTGGGACAGGAAATCACACCGGACACCACGGTGGAGGAACTGCGGGTTGTGGCGGCCAAGCACGACGTCAAGGTGGATCCGAAGTGGGATGCCGAAAAGCTGGCCGTTGAACTGTTCGGCGAAATCGTGGAACCCACCCTGCTGAACCCCACGTTCGTCTACGACTACCCGCCCTCCGCCCAGCCGCTGGCACGCCCGCACCGCGAGGACGGCCGGCTGATCGAGGCCTGGGACCTGATCATCGGCGGCATGGAACGCGGCACGGCCTTTTCGGAGCTGATCGACCCCGTGATCCAGCGGGAACGCCTCACCGAACAGTCAATGCATGCAGCGGCCGGAGACGTCGAGGCCATGCAGCTGGATGAGGATTTCCTCCGGGCGCTGGAGTACGGCGCCCCGCCCATGGGCGGCATCGGGCTGGGCATTGACCGCCTGGTGATGCTGTTCACCGGGGCCGGCATCCGCGAGACCATCCTTTTCCCGCTCCTGAAGCCCGAAGGACACTGACCGTGGAGTACGTCGCAGTCCTCCTGCCGTCCCTTGTGGTCGGTTTGCTGTTCTGGTTTGCCATGAAGTCCATCTTCAATGCGGACAAATCGGAGCGCCAGGCTGAAGCGCGCGCCCAGGCCGAAGCTGACGCCAGTGCCGCCGAATCCAAGCCCGGACCGAATGGTGCGCCAAATACGGGAACGAATGCCGGCAACGGCAACGGAACAAACTAATACTCCCTGCATATTCCTTCCCACCATTCACAGGAACCTTTTGCCGCTTTGACGCGTTGCCATAAACCGAGGGATACTTTTTACAGATACATCCTGCTTTTCTGAATACCCGTCCTTTCCAAAAGAGAGAATTTATATGGCACAGAAAGTAAAAATCATCCTTGTCGATGATCTGGATGGGGGAACCGCGGACGAAACTGTCCGATTTGGCCTTGACGGCGTCAGCTACGAAATTGACCTGTCGGCTGCCAATGCTGCAGAACTCCGCTCCTCACTGGAGCGGTTTGTTTCAAGCGCACGTAAGACGTCCACCGGCCGCGCCACCCGCACCAAGGTCTCAGGCGGCCGTAATCAGGACTCTGCACAGATTCGTCAGTGGGCCAGGGAGAATGGCTATGCGGTTAACAGCCGCGGCCGTATCCAGGCTGAAATTCAGGAAGCCTACCAGAAGGCAAATTCCTAGCACTGCCGCAGTTTTGCGTGGAAAAAGCAATGCCCCTGCCAATCGGCGGGGGCATTGCCATTTGAATAGGCCGCCCGGCAGTGCGGCGCAGCCAGGGTAAAACGGCGGCGGTTATTCCGCGGGTATTGCGGCGAGAAACTGGCCGGGGCACAAGTTCCGGGGCCGGCGCGGTGCAATTGGGGCCCGTCGATGGCAGGATTCCTGGCCCGCAACATAGCCAATACGCGCCGGGAGCGTGCGGGCCGGAACCTCCGACGGCAGGTGGCGTCAACCCCCGGAACCTGACCCGGGTTTCCCCTGTGGCGAACACGCTCCACAAGTGCGGGTCTGCCACGTAGCATCAAAGTACGTCGTAGCTAGGAGTGTGGCGAAATGTTTGAGCGATTTACGGACCGTGCCCGTCGCGTAGTTGTGCTTGCCCAAGAAGAGGCACGCATGCTGAACCACAATTACATCGGTACCGAACACATCCTCTTGGGTCTGATCCATGAGGGTGAGGGCGTTGCCGCCAAAGCTCTGGAGTCCTTGAGCATTTCGCTCGACGGCGTGCGCGAGCAGGTGCAGGAGATCATCGGCCAGGGCCAGCAGGCCCCGTCCGGCCATATCCCTTTCACCCCGCGCGCCAAGAAGGTGCTGGAGCTCTCGCTCCGCGAAGCCCTGCAGCTGGGCCATAACTACATCGGCACGGAGCATATCCTGCTGGGGCTCATCCGCGAGGGTGAAGGCGTGGCCGCCCAGGTGCTCGTGAAGCTCGGAGCGGACCTCAACCGCGTCCGCCAGCAGGTGATCCAGCTGCTCTCGGGTTACCAGGGCAAGGAGACCACCGGCGCAGGCGTCGGCGCCGGCCAGCCGGAGGGTACTCCCGCCGGTTCCGTGGTCCTGGACCAGTTCGGCCGCAACCTGACCCAGGCTGCGCGCGAGAACAAACTGGATCCGGTCATCGGACGCGAACAGGAAATGGAACGCGTCATGCAGGTCCTTTCCCGGCGCACCAAGAACAACCCCGTCCTCATCGGCGAGCCCGGCGTCGGCAAGACAGCCGTCGTCGAAGGACTCGCCCAGGCGATCGTCCGCGGGGACGTCCCGGAGACCATCAAGGACAAGCAGCTCTACACGCTGGACCTTGGGTCCCTGGTGGCAGGCTCCCGCTACCGCGGTGACTTCGAAGAGCGCCTGAAGAAGGTCCTCAAGGAGATCCGCACCCGCGGCGACATCATCCTGTTCATCGACGAAATCCACACCCTGGTGGGTGCGGGTGCCGCCGAAGGCGCCATCGATGCCGCATCCATCCTGAAGCCCATGCTGGCGCGCGGCGAGCTCCAGACCATCGGTGCCACCACGCTGGACGAATACCGCAAGCACATCGAAAAGGACGCAGCGCTCGAGCGCCGCTTCCAGCCGATCCAGGTCAAGGAACCCTCGGTGGCTCACGCGATCGAGATCCTCAAGGGCCTGCGTGACCGCTATGAGGCCCACCACCGGGTAACCATCACCGACGGCGCCCTCGCCTCCGCGGCCAACCTGTCCGAACGCTACATCTCGGACCGGTTCCTGCCGGACAAGGCGATTGACCTCATCGATGAAGCCGGTGCGCGCCTGCGCATCCGCCGGATGACCGCTCCGCCGGAGCTGAAGGCCATGGACGAGCGCATCGCCGAACTCAAGATGGAGAAGGAGTCCGCGATTGACGCGCAGGACTTCGAAGGCGCCGCCTCGCTGCGCGACAAGGAGCAGAAGCTCATTGCCGAGCGGGCCGAGAAGGAACGCCACTGGAAGACCGGCGGCATGGATGACATCTCCGAGGTTGATGAGGATCTCATCGCCGAGGTGCTGGCAAACTCCACCGGCATTCCGGTCTTCAAGCTGACCGAGGAGGAGTCCTCGCGCCTGCTGAAGATGGAAGACGAACTGCACAAGCGCGTCGTTGGCCAGAACGAGGCCATCAAGGCCCTGTCCCAGGCCATCCGGCGCACCCGTGCAGGCCTGAAGGACCCGAAGCGTCCGGGCGGCTCGTTTATCTTCGCCGGCCCCACCGGCGTCGGCAAGACCGAGCTCGCCAAGGCCCTCGCGGAGTTCCTGTTTGGTGAAGAGGACGCCCTCATCACCCTGGACATGTCCGAATACTCCGAGAAGCACACGGTGTCGCGCCTCTTCGGTGCGCCTCCGGGCTACGTCGGCTACGAAGAAGGTGGGCAGCTGACCGAGAAGGTTCGCCGCCGTCCGTTCTCCGTGGTGCTGTTCGATGAAGTGGAGAAGGCCCACGCGGACCTCTTCAACTCACTGCTGCAGATCCTGGAAGACGGCCGCCTGACCGACTCCCAGGGCCGCGTGGTGGACTTCAAGAACACCGTGATCATCATGACCACCAACCTCGGAACGCGGGACATCTCCAAGAGCGTTGCCACGGGCTTCCAGTCCGGCACGGACACGCAGACCGGGTACAACCGGATGCGCGCCCGGGTCACTGAAGAGCTCAAGCAGCACTTCCGCCCCGAGTTCCTGAACCGTGTTGACGACGTTGTGGTGTTCCCGCAGCTGACCCAGGACGAGATCATCGAGATCGTGGACCTGTTCGTGAGCCGCTTGGAGAAGCGCCTCAAGGACAAGGACATGGGCATCGAGCTCACCAAGGCTGCCAAGGTCCTGCTGGCAACCCGCGGCTACGATCCCGCAATGGGTGCACGGCCGCTGCGCCGCACCATCCAGCGCGAGATCGAGGACCAGCTGTCCGAGAAGATCCTCTTCGGAGAGATCCACGCGGGCGACATCGTAGTGGTGGATGTGGACGGCGAAGGCGACGACGCCAAGTTCACCTTCGAAGGAAACGCCAAGCCGCGCATCCCGGAAATCGCTCCGAGCGTCTAGTGCATCACCGCCAAGGCCCGTCTGCTCCGAAAGGAGTAGGCGGGCCTTTGCGCTGTCCTTGCGCCCGTCCCCGTGGCTGGGTCCGGCGCTCGTCAGTCGCCTCCAGCTCGGCACCGGCGACATTTGCCGCTTGCTGCTCCTTCGTCGCTTTGACGCAAGCTACACAAATGCCACCGATGCCTTCGCTTCGGTGATGGGCTGGGGCGGACCCGCGCAGGCGGTGGCGGTCAGGCATTTGTGTAGGCGCCGTCTAAGCGAGGAACGAGCGAGGCGCCGGCAAATGTCTCGGCCGACAGCGCCGGTGCCGAAGCACCCCGGCGGTCCGCGCACGCCTGCGCCGTCGCCTTCCGCTTTGGCGTGTGGGTTCTGAGAGCATGGTTTCACTAGTAGTGAACTTGCTGTGATCCGGCCCACAGTCGGTGTTGAATCTCTTCATGGCTTCTGAGGACTCAGCGATCCTGAGCGAACAACCGGCGACCCCTTTTCACGACATTGACCACTACCTCGCCATACCCCGGGTGAGCGGACTGGCGTTGAGCCCGGACGGGCAGCGCCTGGTGACCACCGTCTCCACGCTGAACGGCAAGGGCACGGAGTATGTCACTGCCCTGTGGGAGCTGGACCCCGCGGGGGAGAAGCACGCCCGCCGGATCACCCGGAGCGCCAAGGGCGAGGCCGGCGCGGCCTTTGCCGCCACGGGGGACCTCTACTTCACATCGGCCCGCCCCGATCCCGATAGCCCGGATGACGACCCCGTCAGCGCCCTCTGGCAGCTCCCGGCGGACGGCGGCGAAGCCCGCGTGGTCCTGTCGCGCACCGGCGGGATCAGCCACGTGATCACTGCACGGGACTCGGACGCCACCTTCGTCGCGGCGTCCGTGCTGGCAGGTTCCGCCGACGAGGAAGCGGATGAGGCTCGGCGGAAGAGCCGCAAGGACAACAAGGTGTCCGCCATCCTTCACAGCGGCTACCCGGTGCGGTACTGGGATGCCGACCTGGGGCCGGACCAGCCGCGTATCTTCGCCGTTGAGCCGGGGGAGGACAAGGATCCCGGCAAACCGGCGACGGTTGACGCGGCCGCACCGCTGAAGCTCCGGAACCTCACGCCGGAGGCAGCCGGCATGCTGCGCAACGCGGACTCGGTGGTCAGCCCCGACGGCAGGACGATCTACACCAGCTTCGACAAGCCACTCGCCAAAGCGGACTCACGCTCCGTCCTGGTGGCTATTGACGTGGCCACCGCAACACACAAGGTCCTGCTGGACAGGGAAGGCATGAGCTACTTCGCGGGACCGGTGAGCCCCGACAACCGTACGCTCGTGGTGCTGAGCGAATCCGACACCACTCCCCGCCAGGCTCCGCAGGTCAAGCTCCATCTCCTGGACGTCAGTGCGCCGGGGGAGCCGGAAGCAAACCTCAGGCCGCTGGCCCCTGAATGGGACCGCTGGGCCATCAAAGCCGCGTGGTTGCCGGACGCCTCTGCCCTCCTGGTAACGGCCGACGACGACGGCGCCTCCCCCGTCTTCCGCATCACTCCCGCCGGGGCCGGGGGAGGCGCCGTCGGAGCGGCCGGCGACGACGAAGTCACCCGCGTGACGCTCGACGCTGCGGCATATACCGACGTCGTGGTTTCACCGGACGGATTGAGCGCCTACGCTCTGCGGAGCTCGTACGAATTTCCGCCCGAGGCGGTACGGATCGACCTGGCGAGCGGACAGGTCACCAGGCTCCAGGCTCCCGCCGAGCGCCCCCGCATCCAGGGATCACTGGAGCGCATGGAGGCGACTGCCGCCGATGGCGCCCGGATTCCCGCCTACCTTGCCCTGCCGGAGGGTGCCTCTGCCCGGAACCAGGCGCCGCTGCTGCTCTGGATCCACGGCGGACCCCTGGGCTCCTGGAACGCGTGGACGTGGCGCTGGAACCCGTGGCTCTTGGTGGCCAAGGGTTATGCCGTCCTCCTGCCGGATCCCGCCCTGTCCACCGGGTACGGCCAGTCCTACATTCAGCGTGGCTGGGGAGAGTGGGGCCGGGCGCCATTTACGGACCTCATGAAAATCACGGACGCCGTGGTGGAACGCCCGGACATTGATGCGTCGCGGACGGCTGCCATGGGCGGCTCCTTCGGTGGATACATGGCCAACTGGGTGGCGGGGCAGACGGACCGCTTCAACGCGATCGTCACCCATGCCAGCCTGTGGGCCCTTGACCAGTTCGGCCCCACCACTGACGCCCCGCAGTACTGGCTGAAGGAAATGACGGCCGAGATGGCACTGGCGAATTCGCCCCACCTGCACGTCGAGAAGATCAGCACCCCCATGCTGGTGATCCACGGTGACAAGGACTACCGCGTGCCCATTGGCGAGGGGCTGCGGCTCTGGTACGAACTCCTGTCCAAATCGCAGCTGGCGGCCGACGGCAACGGCCGGACACCGCATCGCTTCCTCTACTACCCGGACGAGAACCACTGGATCCTGCAGCCGCAGCACGCCAAGGTCTGGTACGGGGTCGTCGAGCACTTCCTGGCGAAGAATGTGCTGGACCAGGACGCGCCTTTGCCCGCTGAACTGGGGCTCTAGGTACCCCCGGCTCGTAAGATGGGGCTGTGACTGAGACCTTCCGCATCCGCCCTGCCCGCACCAGCGATGTAGCTGCCATCAAGCGCCTCGTGGCCCCGCTGGCGGACAAGAGGATCCTCATGGCCAAGGAGACGGTGGCGTACTACGAAAGCCTGCAGGAGTTCAGGATCGCGGAGTCGGCCGACGGCGAGGTGATCGGCTGCGGCGCCCTGCACGTCATGTGGGAGGACCTGGCCGAGGTGCGAACCCTGGCGGCCTCCGATGCATGGCGCGGCAAGGGTGTGGGGCACGTCCTGGTGGAAAGCCTCCTGGAGGAAGCCAGGGCGCTGGGCGTTTCGCGTGTGTTCTGCCTGACCTTCGAAGTGGACTTCTTCAAGAAGCACGGCTTCGATGTGATGGCGGACCAGACGGCGGTGGACCCGGTGGTCTATTCCGAGTTGCTGCGCTCGCATGACGAAGGCGTGGCTGAGTTTCTGGACCTCGCGCGGGTCAAGCCCAACACCCTGGGCAATACGCGCATGATCAGGTTCCTGTAGGCCTTTCCCCGCCTTGCGGATTATGTCTGACTTCTGGCTCTTCCCATATATCGAATCGATGTATAAAATTAATCACGGTTGCCCGGTAGTACCCGAAACCCGAAACCACTTCAAAGGACAGAAATGCGCGAATACGCCATTTTTCCGGATTTTTCGGCGTTCCAGATGGATCTTCCTGCGGATCCGGCCCGGAACGATCCTCCGGGCCGGTGCCGTGAGGCGTCGGTATTCCATATCGGCGCCGCCGCGTGGCCGGATCTTCTCCCGGGCTCCTGGGGAAACCGCTGAGCCCGGCCGGGGGATCCAAGACAGGAAAGGAAAGGGACAGTCAATTGGGGGCTGTCCCTTTCGTTTTGCCCTTTTAGGCCGGGCATTCGCCGGACGATTCGACAGGGCGCTACCGTTGCCACGGCCGCGGTAGTAGGGTCAAGACAAAGCCGCCAGGTCACTCCAGGGAGCACTCCAATGAAGAAGCTGATCAACGATCCCCGCGCTGTAGTAGACGAGTCCGTGGAAGGCTTCGGCCTTGCGCATGCGGACATTGTGACCGTGAGCGCCGAGCCGAAATTCATTACCAGGAAGGACGCCCCCGTGGCCGGGAAAGTGGGCCTTGTCAGCGGCGGCGGCAGCGGCCACGAACCGCTTCACGGCGGGTTCGTCGGGCTGGGAATGCTCGACGCCGCGGTGCCGGGTGCGGTCTTCACTTCGCCCACGCCTGATCAGATCATTCCCGCGACGCTCGCCGTAAACTCGGGTGCCGGCGTCGTCCACATCGTCAAGAACTACACGGGCGACGTCCTGAATTTCGAAACGGCCGCCGAAATGGCGGAGGCCGAAGGCGTGCAAGTCCGCACCGTACTGGTGAACGACGACGTCGCCGTGGAGGACTCGCTGTACACGGCAGGTCGGCGCGGCGTGGGCGGTACCGTCCTGGTGGAGAAGATCGCCGGTGCGGCTGCCGAACGCGGGGATGACCTGGATGCTGTCGCCGCCATCGGGGACCGGGTCAACCAAAACGTCCGCAGCATGGGCGTCGCGCTGTCCGCCTGTACGGTCCCGCACGCAGGGGTGCCCAGCTTTGACCTGGAAGAGAACGAAATCGAAATCGGCATCGGGATCCACGGGGAGCCCGGACGGCACCGGATCCCGATGGAAAACGCCGACGGCATCACCGACCGCCTCCTGGAACCCATCCTGTCCGACCTGGGCATTGCCTCCGGCGAGAAGGTGCTCCTGTTCGTGAACGGCATGGGCGGGACGCCGCAAAGCGAGCTCTATATCGTCTACCGCCGTGCAGCACAGGTGCTCGCGGAGAAAGGCGTCACGGTGGAGCGCTCCCTGGTGGGCAACTACATCACCTCCCTGGAGATGCAGGGCTGCTCCATCACCGTGCTTCGGCTCGACGATGAACTGACCAGCCTCTGGGACGCCCCGGTCCACACCGCCGCGCTGCGCTGGGGCATCTGACCGTGGGGCTGGACGTTGACTGGGCCGTAAGGTGGCTGACCCTTTCTGCGCAGGCGATGGCGGACCACCGGGTGGAACTGATTGAGCTGGACCGCGCCATCGGGGATTCCGACCATGGCGAAAACATGGACCGCGGCTTCAAGGCGGTGATGGAGAAACTCGCCGAAGCGCCGCCCGCCACCCCGGGAGCTGCCTTGAAACTCACGGCCATGGCACTGATGTCCAAAGTGGGCGGAGCGGCCGGGCCCCTCTACGGCACGGCTTTCCTGCGTGCCTCCACCTCGTTGGGCGATACGGAGGACATCGATCCCGCCGCGCTCGCTGCTGCCATCCAGGCCGCCCGCGACGGCGTTGTGGCCCGGGGGAAGGCCGAATCCGGCGATAAAACGATGGTGGACGCCTGGACGCCCGCCGTCGACGCCGCGGCAGCGCAGGCCGCTGCGGGGGACGGGGATGTCCTCAAGGTCCTTCTGGCGGCCGCGGAAGCCGCCGAGGCGGGTGCCGTTGCCACTGATCCGCTCATCGCCCGCAAAGGACGGGCCAGCTATCTGGGCGAACGCAGCGCCGGCCACCGGGACCCCGGCGCAGTTTCCACCGCACTCATCTTGCGCGCCGCGGCCGGTGCGGCCGGATGACGGTCAGCCTCGTGGTGGTGTCCCATAGCGAAAAGATCGCCGACGGCGCGGCGGAGCTGGCCGCCCAAATGGCACCCGACGTCGTGATCCTCCCGGCGGGCGGTACCGACGACGGCAGGATCGGCACCAGCCTTGAAAAGGTCATGGCCGCCCTGGACCAGGCGGCCGGCGAAGACGGCATCGTGGTGCTCACGGACCTCGGGTCCGCCGTGATGACGGCCGAATCGGCGGTGGAGTTCCTGCCGGATCCGGACACTGTCCTGTTGGCCGATGCTCCGCTGGTCGAGGGGCTGGTGGCTGCAGCGGTCGCGGCGCAGTCGGGAGCGGACGCCACGGGAGTGAAGCAGGCCGCCGAAGCGGTCCGCCGCGCACCTGCGGCGGAGGCGCCTGCCGAGGCGGAGACGCTGGGACCCCCCGAAGCCACGGGCGATTTCGAGCTGGTCAACCAGGCCGGCATGCATGCCCGGCCCGCAGCGAAGATCGCCGGGGGACTGGCAGGCCTGGATGCTGAGGTGACGGTCAACGGTATGGATGGCGCTTCCATGACCGGTCTGATGACCCTGGGCGCAGGCAAGGGATCCATCCTCCACGTCGAGGCCTGGGGTCCGGACGCGGCCAGGGCCGTGAAGTACGTCGGCGGCCTGGTGGAAACGGGGTTCGGGGAGCCCTGAGGGCACCGGCGGCGGGAGGTCCGGCCGCGCCGGACGGTCCCGCCGTCAGCCGGCCTGCCGGAGCCCGTCGGCACCCAGCAGCACGGTGGCTGTGATGAACTTCCCGCAGTGCTCTCCGTACGGGTACTCCGCCCTGGGCATGAAGCTCAGCGTCCGCTCAGGCAACGGAATGCCCGCCGTCGAGGTGCCGGTGGCTGTGGCGTCAATGCGCGATTCGGTCAGGACATCCATCATCAGCATGCCCCTGAGGGTGCCGTCCGGCGAGGACGTTGCGGAACACGTGCCGTCCGGCCCCGCCGAGGGCTCGCAGCCCTGGTCCACAGCAGTGCTGCCGGGCATCAGTTCGAGGTCCGCTTCCCGGCATGTGCCGTCCTGGCAGGCCTTCAGGTGGATGGCCTTGACCGTGGCTGCATAGCTGGCCGCCACAGTCAGCGCCACCACCGGCGCCTGCGCGATTGCCGGGCACGGCACTGCCTCGGGCAGGCACGCGGACGGGATCAGCGACGTCGTGACAGCTACCAAAAATACGCCCAAGCTGCGCATGCTTCAGCGTAGATCCGTCCGGGCTGCGCCGCCAGAGGCTACCGGGCGGATGGGCGGCAACGCCGGACGCTAGCTGACCGGAAAGACGCCGATGAACAGGAAAGAGGCCACGGCGAAGACGGCAAAGAAGGCGATCATGCAGCCCATGCCGGCCTTCTCCTTGGATGCCTGGTGGATGGACTGGGTCGGATCCGCCGGGTTGTAGGCCACGTCCACGGTTGAACCGGGCGCCGGCTCGGTGCGGAACGGGACATCCGACTCCCCGAAGTACAGGGTTCCGTGCGGGTCGGCGAAGCGGTAGGTGGGGCGGTAGAGGCGGTGGCGCGACCCGGAGGAGCCAACGGCGCTGGACCATCCGGCTTTGCTGCCGGTCACGGTCGCCTGGACTCTTGGCCACTGTTCGGCGAGCTTCTCCAGGCGTTTGCCCCTACGCACCGCCACGGTGATCGACACGGCGGCCGCGACGACGAACACGGCCCAGACGATGTACAGCACGGTTTTCACGGTTCTCCCTTTCGCGTCAGCAAGCAGTATGCCACTGCCTGCTCCGCTTCACATTCCGGACGGCCTTCAGGCGGGCAGCCTCAGGCCGGCCGGGTGGAGTTCCGCCAGGCCGTCGCTGACCAGCCCGGCCAGGGCGCGCTCCAACTGCTCGGGCGCGGAATTCAGCCGGTGCAGCGCTGCCAGCGGGATGCCGATGCCTTCGGCTTCGAAGCCAAGATCGGCGGCGGGCTGATGGAAAATTTCCGGAGCCACCGGCGCGTCCGCCAGCCGGAGGACGGCCATCACGGCTCCCCGGACCTGCCGGTCGGTGCCGTGCCAGGACTGGCCCTTCGGGGTGTACGACGGCGGCGGCTCGCCGGCCGCCAGCCACGCGCACGCCCCCCGCACCGGGCACTCACCGCACTTCGGCGCCCTCGCCGTGCAGACCAGTGCCCCCAGCTCCATGACCGACGCGTTCCAGCGGACGGAGAGTCCGACGTCGGCCGGCAGCAGTTCGGCGGCCAGCCGCATTTCGGCTGCTGTCAGCGACTGCGAGGGCAGCGCAGTGCCGGAAAAGAGCCGTGCGTGGACGCGGCGGATGTTGGTGTCCACCACGGTTTCGCGGCGGCCGAAGGCGAAGGCGGCGACGGCGGCCGCCGTGTAGCTGCCCACCCCGGGGAGTTCCAGCAGTTCGTCGTACGTTCCCGGCACGCCGCCGTCGTGCTTTTCCACGATGGCGACGGCGGCCGCATGCAGGCGCAGGGCCCGCCGCGGATAGCCAAGCCTGCCCCAGTGCCGGACAGCCTCGCCGGAGGCCTCGGCCGCCAGGTGCGCCGGAGACGGCCAGCGGCGGAGCCAGTCTTCCCAGACGGGCAGGACCCGGACAACGGGTGTCTGCTGGAGCATGATCTCGCTGACCAGGACACCCCAGGCGGAGCACTCGGGGTCACGCCACGGCAGGTCCCTGGCGTTGGTCCCGAACCAGGCGTCAAGGGCGTCATGGAGGGCGGCAAGCGGCGGTAACGCGGGGCGACTCGCCGGGGGCAGGGCAGTGGGTGCGGCTAAGGCTTCGATGCAAATACTGTAGTGGATACTGGCCAGCGGTCCGCCTCCCGGCGTGGTGGTGCCCTAATGCGCCCGGCGTTCTCTAGCCTAGAAGGATGGTCAGGCAAGGCACTTCAGGAAAGAACGGTCCGAAACCGAAGGGCACCCCCGGCCGGCAGGCGGGACGGCCTCCGCTGAAGGCCGTCTACCGCCGTCGCAGGCTGTTCGTTGGCCTGGTGTTGCTTCTCGTTGCCTCGGTGGCGCTGGGAGGCTTCGCAGCCGTGTCCGGGGCCATGCGATCCTCCGAGCATGCTTCTTCCACTGACCGGAACGGATCTGACGGGCAGGGGGCCAAGCCTGAAGCCACGCCCTCCGCGTCCGCCACGCCCAGCACTCCGGCGACGCCCACGTGTGACCAGACCCTGGTCACAGTCTCTGCTTCCACCGATAAGGCTGCCTACGCAGCGGGTGAAAACCCCCTGCTCAGCTTGAAAGTCACCAACGGCGGAAAAGTGGCGTGCGAGGTGAATCTGGGCACGTCGCAGATGGAGTACACCGTCACCAGCGGCTCCGACCGCATTTTCTCTTCGGTTGACTGCCAGGTTGAGAGCGGGGACCTCGTAAAGACCATCGCTCCGGGCCAAAGCGAGACAGCCAACTTCCCGTGGCAGCGCAACCGCAGCGTTCCCGGCTGCGGCGCAGTATCCGCGAAGCCCGGCGCCGGCGGGGCGTATTACATGTTCGTCGCGCGGCTGGGTACCAAGTCCAGCTCCAAGGCCGTCTTCCAGTTGCTTTAGGCGCCACTTTTCAGTCCGCACCCCTGCCCACTCCGACGACGCACTCCGGACGTCGGGGCGGACGCAAACTTTTGTCACTAAATAGGACAAGGGACGTCCCATCTCCGATAGAATGAAGTCAGTCCTGCTTCAGCGGCAGGTCGGACTCCGAGGAGACAGCCGTGACAATGGCCCCGCAAGAAGTGTCATCCGCCCGCTTCAGCGCGCAGCTGCGATCGCACGCCCTGCAGACGCGGATCATGGAGCTCATCCTGGAGCAGGGACTCGATGTGGGCGACGCTCTCCCGACTGAAGGCGAGCTGTCCGCGATCCTGGGTGTGGGACGCAATACCATCAGGGAGTCGCTGAAGGTGCTGCAGGCGCTCGGCGTCATCGAGATCCGCCACGGCTTCGGCACGTTCGTCGCTCCCAATAACTTCCACGCCCTGGCGGACGGACTTGCCTTCCGGGGGAAGCTTTCCCTGCGCCACCGGGGCGATGAGGCGATGGAACTCGTCGACGTGCGCCAGGCCCTGGAATCCGGCCTGATCGGTTCGGCCATGGACCTGATGACCGCTGCGCAGCGGGACGATCTCCGCAGCGCCCTGGCTGCAATGGAGGACGCGGCAGCCAAGGGGGAACCCTTGTTTATCCACGACGCCGAATTCCACCGCCGGCTATTTGCTCCGCTCCGCAACGATCTCCTGATGAACCTGATGGACGTTTTTTGGAAGGTTTACCGTCAAATTCACCTGGAACTGGGCCCCGGACCTGTGGACCTGGGCAAACAGGTTCGGGAGCACGCCGACATCTACCACGCCGTGGCGGCGGGCGACAAGGCGCTGGCCTCCGAACGCCTGCAGCGCCACTTCGACGGCATCCGCGGAAAACTCAGGACAGTCGCAGCCCGCTAGGCCTGCCAGCCGGCGTCACAACCACCATTAGAACCCGCCTCCCAGGCCGGACCCAGCAAGGAAAAGAGCCCTTAAGCATGGAATTCTTCACAGTTCAGGACGCCGCGGCCGCCGGAGCAGTTGGCGCGGGATTCCTGGCCGCCGTGATCCGAAGCAATCCTGACGCCGTGCTGGGAGTGGCCACGGGCGGATCGCCGTTGCCGGTCTACCGCTCCCTTGCCGGATACGGACTGGAGATGTCACGCATCCGGTGCTTCGCCCTGGATGAGTACGTCGGCCTGCCGGCGGGCCACCCGGAAAGCTATGCCGAAGTTGTCCGCCGCGAAGTCACCGGGAGGCTCGGGCTTGACCCGGCCAACGTGTTCGTCCCGGACGGAAGCGCAGCGGAACCCGAGCGCGCCGCCAGCGACTACGAAGCGGCCATCGCGGCCTGCGGCGGGATCGACATCCAGCTGCTGGGCATCGGCCACAACGGCCACCTGGCCTTCAACGAGCCCGGGTCCGCACTCGATTCCCGCACCAGGGTAGAAGTCCTTGCAGAACGAACCCGCCAGGCGAATGCACGCTACTTCGACTCGCCACGGGACGTGCCGGAGCGGTGCATCACGCAGGGCCTCGGCACAATTCTTGAGGCACGGCAGCTCCTGCTGGTTGTGCATGGAGCGGATAAGGCGCAAATCCTGCACCGGGCATTGACCGGACCCGTATCGGCCGACTGCCCGGCCTCCGTCCTCCAGCACCATCCGCACGTGACGGTGATCGCGGACGAAGGTGCGGCTGCCCTGATGGGACGCGTAAGGACGCCCGGGACCGTAGTTCCGGTGGCTGTCGGGGCCGGCGCTGCAGGAGCGGGCGCTACCGGCTAGGGTCAGGCTGCGGCGGGACCGAGCAGTGTCCCGGCCCGCAGCACCGTGAGCAGACCGAATTCCGCGTCCACAGCGAGGAGGTCGGCACGCATGCCGGGCCGAACGCTGCCGATTTCATGGTCCATTCCCAGGATTCCGGCCGGCACGCAGCTCGCGGAAGCGGCGGCGTCGGCAGCCGATACCCCGGCGGCGACGGTCCGGCGCACCACATCAAGCATGGTCGCCGTGCCGCCGGCAAGCGCTCCATTGCTTTGCAGGGTGGCGACGGCGTCCCGGACCGAAACCGACGCCGGGCCCAGGGCGTAGTCCCCGTCCGGGAGGCCGGTTGCGGCCATCGAGTCGGTGACCAGCACAACGTTTTCCGCTCCCACAAGTTCGAACACCATGTGCACTGTCTCAGGCGACAGGTGGACGCCGTCGGCGATGAGTTCGACGGCGGCGGTTCCGGCGCGCGCCAAGCGCAGGCAGGCCGATGCCGGTCCCGGATTCCGGTGGTGGAGCGGCGGCATGCCGTTGAAGAGATGCGTCACGGTGGGCCGCGTGCCGGCCCAGGAGCCTGGAGCGGCCGCCAGGGCTTCCGCAGCGTGTTCGAGGGAGGAAGCCGCGGTGCTTGGGTCCGCATCGGTGTGGCCAAGTGACGGTGTGACACCATGCTGCGCTAGCAGGCTAACCAGGTCCTTGGCACCGGGCAGTTCCGGGGCGTAGGTCATGCTTTTCAGCGAACCGCCGGCTACCTCCAGCATTTCGGCCGTCAGGGCCAGGTCGGGGTGCCGAAGCCAGTCGGGATTCTGCGCACCGCACCGGGCCGTGGACAGGAACGGGCCCTCCGAATGGATGCCCGCGATGAGGCCCTCGCCGGTGAGCACGCGAAGGGACCTGATCCCTGTGAGAAGGTCGTCACGGGAGGCCGTGACAAGACTGGCAAGAAGCGTGGTGGTGCCGTGGCGGTGCAGGAAGTCCACTGCCGTGCGGCAAGCGTCCTCGTCACCGCCGGGGAAGTCTCCGCCCGCCGCCCCGTGACAGTGCAAGTCCACCAGACCCGGCAGAATGAAGCCCCCGGCGGGCACCTCCAGTTCCACCGCCCCGGGGTAGTCCGCGGCGTCAAAGGAGCTCCGGGGGCCGGCGAACGTAATCCGGCTACCAACGACGGCCACTATGTGGTCCGGCAGGGCGCGCCCGTCGGAGAGCACCGTTCCTGCCAGGACGAAGGTCCGGCTTTCGGTCGGCTGGCGGGGAGTTGAAGGGGACAGGTCTGCCGGGGTCACGTGTGCCGCTTTCAGTGCAGGGGTGGTTCAGGATCAGGAACGCAGGGCGTCGGAGAACCAGCCGGTGATGGTGGCCGGATGGGTGATGGCGGTTCCGACGACGACGGCGAAAGCGCCGGCCTCGAGCGCCTGGCGGGCCTGGGCAGGTGTGTGGATCCGTCCTTCCGCGATCAGCGGCCTGCCGAGCTCCGCGGAGGCGATCTGCTCCAGCAGGGCAAGGTCGGGGCCCGTCGTCTTCGGGCGCTCGCCCGTGTAACCGGCCAGGGTGGTGCCCACCAGGTCGGCCCCTGCGTCCACGGCGGCGGCGGCGTCGTCCAGGGAACCGCAGTCGGCCATCACCAGCGCGTGGGATTCGCCACGGATGCCGGCGATCGTCTGCGCGAGGGAGAGCCCGTCCGGGCGCTCGCGGCGCGTGCCGTCCAGGGCCACCACATGGGCGCCGGCGTTCGCCACGGCCAGCGCGTGGCGAAGCGTGGGGGTGATGAACACGCCGTCGTGGCCGTCCTTCCAGAGCCCGATGACGGGAACTTCGACGGCGGCGCGGGTGAACTGGACATCCGCCAGCCCCTGGACCCGGACCGCGGCAGCCCCGCCTGCCACCGCTGATGCGGCAACCTGGCCGGTGGTGCGGGGGTCCCGCATGGGCTCCCCGGGGTAGGCCTGGCAGGAGACGACCAGCTGTGAACGGAGGGCAGCAAGGCCCTGTGGCGTGAGGATCAAAGTGTCTCCCGGAGGTCGTCGACGGAGCTGGGCGGGGTGAGGACAAGGCTGGCAGCGCCGATCACGGCAGCAGTGTTGCCCAGGGCGGCCGGGCGGACCGGCAGCCCCGCGAGCGGGGCCAGCAGTTCAGCCCGGAGGGCGGCTTCCATCGGCTTCCACCATAGTTCGCCGGCGTCGGCCAGGCCGCCGGAAACGACCACGAGTTCAGGATCCAGGACATTGGCAAGGCCGCCCACCGCCTGCCCGGCAGCGCCGGCGGCGTCCCTGACCGCCGTGGTGGCGGCAGCATCGCCGTCGTGCGCCAAAGCGAAAACCGCACGGGTGTCCGGGACGTCGGGGGACCCGCCGAGGCGCACATAGGCCTCGCGGATCGCCGGCCCGGACGCGATCGCTTCAACATGGCCGGCCCTTCCGCAGACGCACGGCAGGGCCCGGCCGCGGCTGTACGCGAAAGGGGACGCAAGGTGGCCCACATGGCCGGCCACGTAGCGGTGACCCAGGACCGGACTGCCGGCCAGGACGAAGCTGCCGCCGACCCCTGTGCCGAAGGCCACCAGCAACGAACTGGCGGTTTCGGCTGCCGCCCCGGTCCAGGACTCGCCAAGCGCGTGCGCGTGGACATCGTTAACGGCACGAACCGACTCCGGGGTGAGGCCAAGCCGGCCGGCGAGCCCCGCCGCCAGCTCAGTCCCGGCCCAGCCCAGGATGGCATCCGTTGCTGACACCACCACACCGCGCCCGGCATCAATCACACCGGCCGAACCAACGCCCGCTCCGACAATCCCAAGGCTATTGGCCGTGGCCCGGGACATGAGCCCGGAAACCAGCGCCGCCGTCGCGTTGAGGATTGCCTCGCCGCCGTCGCGGTTCAGCGTCGGAATGGTCTCCGAAAACAGCACCTCCCCGACCTCCGAAACAACCCCGGCAGCAGTCTTGGTGCCGCCCAGGTCAACGCCGATTGCGTACTGCATTTCTTTCCTCACATACGTTCCGGTGTTGAGCATGGTCGAAACCGGGACCCCGGCAGGCTCGATCACGGGGCCGAACTTAGACCAGGCCGTTGCGCTCGAGAACGGTGCGGATCGTGGCGGCTTCGTCGTCGTTCAGGGACAGCATGGGCTGGCTCATGGTGTTGGATTCAATGACGCCCATGAGCTGCAGGGCGGTCTTGAAGGCGCCCAGGCCTGCGGCTCCGCCGGAGACCCGGCCGTTGGGGGCGTAGACGATTTCGAAGACGTCGGCCAGGCGGTCCTGTTCGCGGGCGGCGCCGGCCCAGTCGCCGGCCCGGGCGGCGTCGAAGAGTCGTCGGTAGCCGGCGGGGTCAACGTTGCCGAGGCCCGGGACAACGCCCTGGGCGCCGCCGAGGAGGGCGCCGTCAACTACGACTTCGTGGCCGGTGAAGATGTCGAAGTCCGGGATGTCCTTGGCGGCAAGGAGCAGTTGGCGGAACGAGACGTCGTCGCCGGAGGAGTCCTTGACGCCGGCGATCACTCCGTCGCGGCCCAGGCGGACCAGCAGGTCCGTGGGCAGCTTGAAGTGGGTGCGGACCGGGACGTCGTAGGCGAAGATCGGCTTCTCGATGGCGGCGTGGATGCTGCGGAAGTGGGTTTCGGTCTCCGCCGTGTTGCCGATGGCGTAGTACATGGACGTGACCACTATCGCGTCGGCGCCAAGGTCAACTACCTTGCGTGCTTCTTCGATGACTCGGTTGGTGGTCTGCTCGTTGGCGCCCACGATTAGCGGGACGGCTCCGGCGTTGGCGTCGGCGATGGTGGAGACCACCAGCTCACGCTCCGCGTTGGTCAGGTAGGGGACTTCGCCGGAGGATCCGAGGACGAAAAGTCCGGACACACCGCCGTCGATCAGGTGCTTGGTGACGTTCTTCAGCGACGCAGTGTCGATGCTGCCGTCGGTGTGGCGGGGGGTGATGACCGGGGGGATGACGCCCTGGAACTGAGTGGACACAGAATTCTCCGTTGTTTGTAGCTTGTGAAGGGAAAAACTAGATGTGGAGCAGGCTTGGCGCGGCGCCCAGCAGCTTCTTGGTGTAGTCGTTGATGGGGTGGTCGAAGACCTGGCTGGCTGTGCCTTGTTCGACGATCTTGCCGAAGTACATGACGCAGATGCGGTCGGAGACGTAGCGGACGGTCTGGATGTCGTGCGAGATGAACACCATGCCGAGGTTCAGGCGGGTCTTCAGGTCGGACAGCAGGTTCAGCACCTGCGCGCGGACGGAGACGTCGAGGGCCGAGGTCGGCTCGTCCGCCACGATGATGTCCGGATCCAGTGCCAGGGCGCGGGCGATCGCCACACGCTGGCGCTGGCCGCCGGACACCTGGGACGGCGTGACTTCTGCGGCTGACTGCGGCAGGCCTACCAGCGCCAGGAGTTCCTTGACCGTGGCAGCGCGGGTGGCCGCGGTGCCTATGCCGTGGATCTGCAGGGGGTCGGTCAGGATGTCCTGGATGGTCATGCGCGGGTTCAAGGCGGTTGCCGGGTCCTGGAAGACCACGGAGACGGAGCGGCCGAATTCCTTGCGCATGGCTGCGTTGCGCTTGATGGCGGGCTTGCCGTGGAAGAGGACCTGGCCCGACGTCGGCTGCTGGAGACCCACGAGTACCGAAGCAAGCGTTGATTTGCCGCAGCCGGACTCACCCACGATGCCGACGGTTTCACCCCGGCTGATGGTGAAGTCCACGCCGTCGACTGCCTTGACGATGTTCGGGCGGAACAGCCCCCCGGTCCGCGCATGGTGGTAGACCTTCAGGTCCTTGAGTTCGATGACCGGCTTGCCGGTTGATTCACTCATTTCGCGTCCTCCTTCAGGTGGCTCGCCCAGTAGTGGTCAGCGTCGTCGCCCTGGGCCGACCGAACGGCTGTGAGCACCAGTCGCTGGTTGGGGTCGGCGTCGGGGCGCAGTGAGCGCGCCGCGAAGCGGTCGCCCGGGGCGAAGTCGCGCGGGGACGGCACGGTGCCGGGGATCTGGTGCAGGCGGACGGCGTCGGCCTCAATGGACAGGACGGCGCCGAGCAATCCCCGGGTGTACTCGTGCTTCGGGTTTTGCAGGAGCTCGGAGGCCTGGGCGGATTCCACCACCTGGCCGGCGTACATGACCGTGATGCGGTGGGCCAGGGATGCCACCAGTGCGAGGTCGTGACTGACAAAAACCATGGCGAAGCCGAGCTGGTCGCGCAGTTCGTTGAGCAGGTCCACAACCTGCTTCTGGACGGTGACGTCCAGGGCGGTGGTGGGCTCGTCGGCAACAACGATCTTCGGTGAACGGGAGAGTGCCATGGCGATCAGCACGCGCTGGCGCTGGCCGCCGGAGAGCTCGTGCGGGTAGCTGGCCAGCGTGCGGACGGGATCCAGCTTGACCATCTCAAGCCATTCAGTGGGGGTCTTGCGTCCCCCGCGGCGGGTCAGCTGCTCCATCTGGTCCTTGATTTTCATGGACGGATTCAGGGAGCTGAGGGCGTCCTGGTAGACCATGGCGATCTGTTCGCCGCGCAGGCCCTCATAGGCCTTGGGGCTGCTGTGCCTGGTATCGGCGTCGAGGAGTTCCTTGCCGTCGAACATGATGGATCCGGTGATCTGCGCCGTCTTGGGCAGGAGCCCCATGACGGCCAGCGAGGTGATCGACTTGCCGCAGCCGGACTCACCAACGAGGCCCATGGTTTCTCCTTCGCGGACCGTGAAGGAGACGTTGTCCACGATCGCGGTGTCGCCGAAGCGGCCCGGGAAGCGGATGGACAAGTTCTTGACCTCCAGGACGTTGCGGGCGCCGGCCGGGACCTGGGGAAGACGGTCGGTGCGTTTGGCTTCAATGGCTGCCAGCAGTTCCAGTTCCCTGTCGAGCAGGACGTGCGGGCTGGCGGCGGCCACCTTGACATCAGTCAGCAGGGCTGACTTGTTGTAGTGCTCCTCGGTGAGGGCGTCGCGGGAAGCCGCCCGGACGCCGTCGAGCTCGTGTTCTTCCACCACGGACGGCTGGGCGACGGACGTGGCAACTTCAGTGCCTACAGCGGCGCCGGCAACCGATGAAGCAGTTCCGTCGTCGTCCTTTACCACGGGAGCCCTGCGCAGCTTCGGGTTCACCATCGCGTCGGTGAGGCCTTCGGCCAGGATGTTCAGGGCCAGGACGGTCAGCAGGATGGTGAGGCCGGCGAAGGTGGTGGCCCACCAGCCGCCCGAGAGGACGAGGTTGCGGCCGTAGGAGATGACGTTGCCCCAGGACGGGGCGGGATCCTGCACGCCGGCACCGAGGAAGGACAGCGAGGCCTCGAGGATGATGGCATCCGCCACCATAACCGTGGCGAACACGAGGACGGGGGCCGCGGTGTTCCGGACGATGTGCTTGAGCAGGATGTAGAACCGGCCTGCGCCGATCACCCGCTCGGCGCGGACGTAGTCCTCGCCGTACTGCGACAGCACGTTGGCGCGCACCACGCGGGCCAGCTGCGGGGTGTAGATGACCGCAATCGCCACGATGATGGTGGGTACCGAGTTGCCGAAGGCCGCCAGCAGGACCGCGGCCAGGGCTATGCCGGGGAACGCCATGAGGATGTCCATCAGGCGCATGATCAGTTCATTGACGGCCTTGCTGGACGTGGCCGCCAGGGATCCCAGCAGGGCGCCCGCCGCTACGGCCAGCGCCACGGCGCCGAGGCCGATCAGCAGCGAGGACTGCGAGCCGTACAGCAGGCGGGAGAAGATGTCCCGGCCCAGCCGGTCGGTGCCGAAAAGGTGTTCACCTCCGGGTGCGGTGGCGGGGATGAAGGTTTCGAGCGGGTCGTGCGGGGCGAGCACCGGAGCCAGGATGGCGGCGGCGATGATGGCCACCAGGAACACGAGCGCAAAGCGGGAGCTCCACGGCAGGGCCTTGAAGCGGATCCCGGGGGCACTGAGCCGTTCAGCGAGTTTGCTTCGCATGGGTCAGACCGTCCTGATTCGGGGGTTGATGAGCAGGTAGAGAAGGTCGACGGCGATGTTCACCAGGACAAAGGTGACCGAGATGGTCAGCACTACCCCCTGCACCAGGTTGACGTCGAGGTTGGTGATGCCGTTGAGGATCAGCTGGCCCATGCCGGGGAGGGCAAAGATCATTTCAATCACGACGGCGCCGCCCAGCAGGTAGCCGATCCTGAGCCCCAGCACGGTCACCGGTGTGACCAGGGCGTTCCGCAGCACGTTCCGGGACACCACTTCGCGGTAGGGCACGCCGTTGCCGATGGCTGTGCGGACGTAGTCCCGGTCCAGTTCCTCCACCATCGAGGTGCGGACCACGCGGATGAGGGACGCCGAGACCGGGATGCCGAGGGCGAGGGCCGGGAGGGCCATCGAGTTGAGCCAGCCGCCAAAGCCGGATTCCGGCGTCGCGATGCCGCCCGAGGGGAACATCGGGCTGGAACCGAGGGCGAACCACTGGATCAGCAGGATGCCAAGCCAGAACGACGGCGTGGCGACCGCCGCGATTGAGAACACCCGCACCAGCTGGTCCTGCCACTTGTCCCGGTAAAGAGCCCCGACGATTCCGAAGGCCAACGACAGCACGACGGCGATGAGCACGCCAAACAGCGTCAACTGAAGGGTCAGGGGGAAGGCCGAACCGATCATGGTGGCCACCGACTTCGCCGGGGGAGTGGTGACTCCCAGGTCAAAGCGGAGCAGCTTGGCGAGGAAGCCCAGGTACTGCAGGAACAACGGGTCGTTCAGGCCGTTGTCCTGCCGGTACTGTTCCTTGGCTTCCTCGCTGGCGCCCTCACCGAGGGCGCTGCTGGCCTGGTCGCCGGGTGCGGCCTGCAGGACCAGGAACACCAGCAAGGTGATGCCCAGAATCATCAGGGGCAGTGCTGCGAGCCTTCGGCCGAGCAGACGCAATATCGTGACCAATGTATTCTCCGGTTGATCTGGGGTGGCTTTGGCCTAGGCCGTGCGGCCGACGCCGACGAACGAGACGCCGGTGGTGGGCAGCGGCTTGAAGCCACTGAGTTTGGTGGAATCCCACGCGCTGGGGAGCTGGCGGTGGAAGATCGGGTACAGGGGCACTTCCTCGGAAACCAGGTCGACGATTTCGCCGGTCAGCTTCTTGGCCTCGTCCCCGGCGGACTGCCCGGCTTTGGCCATCAGATCCACGAGCTGCGCGCGTTCCGGGGTGGCAGCCCAGTTGGCGCGGCCCTTCATCCAGGTGTCCCCGGCGTAGAACCAGCTCAGCAGCAGGTCGGCGTCGTTTCCGAAGACCGAGGGGTCGCCCGGAGCCGCAACCACGCTGTAGTCGCCCTTGCCCACCCGGTCCGCGTACAAGGCGCCGGACTGCAGGTTCTTGAGTGTGACCTTCACTCCTGGGATCTTGTTCCAGGACTCGAGCATCAGCGGGGCGACATCCTTGACCCAGGCGGTGTCAGTGGTCAGCAGTTCGAACTCCAGGCTGGTGACGCTGGCTTCCTTGAGCAGGTCCGCGGCTTTGGCGGCGTCGTAGGAGTAGACGTTCTTCGCTTTGACGTAGTCCGGGTGGCCTTCCTGGAAGTAGGAGCTGGCTGCCTTGGCGTTGCCGAACAGGGCCTTCTTGATGATGGAGTCCTTGTCCAGGCCATAGTGCAGGGCCTGGCGGACGCGCTTGTCGCTGAACGGGCCCTTGGTGCAGTTGAACATCAGGAACAGCATGCCGAAGGACTGGACGGATTCCACGGTGGCCTTGGCCTTGAGGCCGTCCACGTCCAGGTAGGGGACGTCCTCGATTGCCTGCACGCGGCCGGACTGCATGGCGGTGACGCGCGCTGCGGCGTCGGAGAGCAGCAGCCAGGTCATGCCCTTTGCCAGGGCGGGCATGGGGCCGTTGTAGTCAGGGTTGGCTTCGAAGACGATCTTGTCGTCCTTGACTGCCGAGATGAGTTTGTACGGTCCGGTGCCCACCGGCTTGGCGTCGAAAGCCTTGAGTTGTTCCGAGCCCAGCGGGAAGTTGGCCAGGGCCTTGGGGACAACCTTGACCACGGAGATCCGCGGGCCGAACCCGGGGAAGGCGTACTTGAGGGTGAACTCGACCGTGGCCGCATCAACGGCCTTGACTTCCTTGATGAAGGGGATGAACTGCGAGAACAGGGACTTGTTTGCCGGATCCATCACACGGGTGAACGAGAAGACGACGTCGTCTGCCGTGACCGGGGTGCCGTCGTGGAACTTGGCGCCCTGGCGAAGGGACACCCGGTAGGTGGTGGGGCTGACCATCTTCGGGTCCTCGGCGGCGAGTGCGTTGTACGGCTCGCGGGTGGCCGGGTGCAGTTCCACCAGGCCTTCGTAGACGTGCAGGTTGGCGGCAAGGGGCGTGGCGCCTGAGGAGGACAACGGATCGAACCCGGTGGACAGGGCGTAGGAGATGCCGGCCTCGATGATGAGGTCCTTGTTGACGGGTGCCGTGTTTCCGGAGGCGCCTGCCGTGGTGGCTGCAGGCCCGCCGCAGGCAGCCAGGGAGCTGGCGAAAGCAGCCGCGACCCCCGCTGCTCCGGTCAATTTAAGGAAACTCCGGCGGCTGGCGGAATTGACCAGCTGACGGTTCTTGATCGTCTTATCCATGAGGTGCCTCACCGTTCAGATTAGTTATCGGATGTAGGACGTCCGATGCTCGTAGGAAAAACTGTAAGGGTGGTCACATGCTTCCGTCAAGTGTGAGCCGGCTCGCTTTGGCGTGCGGTTCCGGGCATTTACTCTGGAGATATGACATCCCACCTCTTTTCTTCAGCCGATGGCATTCAGTTGGCGCGCCCCGACGTTGAGCACGTGCTGGCGGAGCGCGGCAGGGGCGGCTACCGGCAGTACAGGATTCCAGCGATGGCTGTGACTGCCCGCGGCACCCTGCTCGCCGCATACGACGGACGACCCAACCTTGATGATCTTCCCAGCCCGATTGATCTTCTGCTACGGCGCAGTGGTGACAGCGGGCGCTCCTGGCAGGCTCAGCAAGTGGTGCGCACCGGCGTCGGGCTTGAGGGGTACGGGGATCCAAGCCTGCTGGTGGACGCCGGGACGGGCCGGATCTTTATGTTCCACGCGGCAGGCACCCGCGCCGGTTTCTTCGAAGCCGCCGAAGGTGCGGGGAACGACGACGACGTCCAGCACTGCGACGTCAGCTACTCCGACGACGACGGGCTGACCTGGCGGCACCGGCGGCTCACGGCCCAGCTCAAGCTCGCAGCCGGCCGCGACCGCGGAATTACCGGAATCTTCGCGGCGGCGGGGCAGGGCATCCAAATCCATGCCGGACCGTTCGCCGGGAGACTCGTCCAGCAGTACGTGGTGCTGGTGCAGGGGGAGATTTTGGCGGCGTCCGCCTACAGCGACGACCACGGCGAAACCTGGTCGCTGGGGGAGCTCATCGGCCCTTCGGCGGCCGGCGGGCAGGCGGGCGCGCCGACAGGAGGCGGGGTGGCGCCCAACGAGAACAAGGTTGTCTGCCTCAGCGACGGCAGGCTCCTGCTGCACAGCCGCGCCACTCCCCGCCGGCTATCAGCGATCTCCCGCGACGGCGGGCACAGCTGGGGTCCGCTGACCGCCGTTGCGGACCTCCCCGATCCCGGCGACAACGGCTCCGTGGCCCGTTTTGACGGGCTGCCGCTTCCCCCGGGCCATGCCACCGCGGAAACGGACGCATGGTTGCTTGCAACCAACAACCACGACACCGCGTTGCGCCGCAACACCGTGCTCAGCCTCTCCCGGGACAATGGAGCAAGTTGGCCGGCGAAGCTCGCCATTTGCCCGGGCAGCTCGGCGTATTCAACGGCGGCCAGGCTGCCCGACGGGAACATCGGAGTCCTCTACGAGCGCCAGGGCTACCGCGAAATTGTGTTCTGCTCCATTCCGGCAGCCCAGCTCACGGATGCCGCCGCGCCCCGTCAGGGCACCCGCCGTGCCACCCGTGAGGACTCCGGTGAGCCAGCCGGGCAGCCTGCCGGACCGGCCTCCGGCCAGCCTGCCGGACCCGCAGCAGGGATGGTGTTCGACATGGAACTCCGCTCTGTCACGCCCGGCCGTCCGGAGGTCTGGCAAAACGCCGGCGAATTCCACGTGATGGCCGCCGATGCGGGCGAGTGGGACGTCCACACATGGAAGGAGATCGGCCAAGGATACTCGGCTGAATCAGCCCAGGTGATCGGAACGCGCGAGGCGCAGGACCTGAACTACGGGCCGGTCATCCCCGGCTACAAGGCGGGGGACATCCTTGCCTTCACCGGACGGGCGCGCAACAGTGGCCGGGAGGTGCTGGCCGGCGTGCGGCTGACGGGTCCGGGGGCGGAAGAGTTCGGTCCGGCAGACCTGCAGCCCGGCGAGGAATCGCTGTATTTCACCCCTGTCTGCACGGTGACGGCGCGGGACGTGGAACGCGGCTCGCTCGACGTCAGGTACGGGGTGGAGTGGACGGCGGGCGGCGTGAACCGGCGGCTTGAGCGCCGGTTCACGTTCAACATGGCCGACGGCAGCGTGCGCGTTGGTCCGGTGTAAGGCAAGCCGCGAGCCGGCGCGTGGCGGTGTCTAGAGGAACCGGTCCAGCAGGCTCGCCTCGGCCATCCGGCTCAGTCCTTCCCGAACCGTGCGGGCGCGCTGGTCGCCGATGCCGTCCACGGTCATGAGGTCATCGATGGTGGCCGCCATCAGGTACTGGAGGCCGCCGAAGTGGTCAACGAGCCTGTCCGCCACGGCCTTGGGCACCGCCTTCAGGCCGGAGAGGAGCCGGTATCCGCGCGGCTGCACCACGGCGTCGAGGGTCTCCACGCCGCCCGCGAAGCCGATAATGCCGGCAATCCTGCTCAGGTCGATCAGCTCGGTGGGGCCGAGGCCCAGCAGGGCACTGACGGCGCCCTCGATGTCCTCCGGCGACGCGTTGGGTCCGGCGTAATCGCGGATGATCACATCGCTGCCGGGTCCCCGGCCTACCGTGAGTTCATCCAGCTGCAGCGAAAGCAGCCGTCCGTCCTCGCCGAGCTCCAAGACGTACTGGGAGATTTCCTCGGAGATCCGGCGCACCATTTCCTGGCGCTGCAACGTCACCGCGACGTCCCGGACTGTCACCATGGCTTCGATTTCCAGCGCGGAAAGGGAGCTGGTGACCTGGTCCAGGCGGGAGCGGTAGCGTTCCAGGGTGGCCAGCGCCTGGTTGGCGCGGGCAAGGACCTTCTCGGAGCCTTCCAGGACGTGCCGCAGGCCGTTCACGTAGAGGGCGATGATCTGCATGGACTGGCTGACTGAGATCACGGGGACGCCGGTCTGGATGGCGACGCGCTCGGCCGTCCGGTGCCTGGTTCCGGATTCCTGGGTTTCGATGCTCGAATCCGGAACCAGCTGCACAGCGGCCCGGAGGATGTTGCCGGCGTCCTTGTCGCAGATGATGGCGCCGTCCATTTTGGCGAGTTCGCGAAGCCTGGTGGGGGAGAAGTCGATCCCGATATCGAATCCGCCGGAACAGATGGATTCAATGGTGCGGTCCGAGCCCAGAACGATCAATGCGCCGGTGCGCCCGCGGAGGATGCGTTCCAGGCCATCGCGCAGAGCGGTGCCTGGAGCCACTCTGCCCAGAGTCGCCTTAAGCGAATCTTCAGGGCTCCGAGCCATAGGTTTTCCCTTCAAAGGTGCAAGCCGCTGCCTGCAAGTACGCCGGTTTTACGATTCCGCCGGCAGGATCAAAAGTACTCATTTCCCCACTGGCTCCATACTAGGGGCAAAGAAGCGCATTAACCGCACGGACAAGCCTCAAAGTGGCTCGTTTGGACTGCGCTGGCGATGCCCCGGAAGACCCCTGACGACGACGGCGGGAGGCGGCGGTTGGGGCGCCCACCGGCGGCTCCTGCCGCCCTGCGATAAACTGGAAACCTTGGCTGCACAGTTCACGCCTGCCGGCCCCCGCGTTAAAGTCGCGTTCGCCCCACGTTCGCATCCCTTACCAGCCCCCATGTCGCAGCGAAAGTAGCACCGTGTCTCAAGAAGTCCTTAGCCCCGCCCGAGTCCAGGAGATTCACAAGCAGGCGGCCCGGCGTCGGACTTTCGCGGTCATTTCCCACCCTGACGCCGGCAAGTCAACGCTCACTGAGGCGCTGGCCCTGCACGCGAAGGTGATCGGCACCGCCGGCGCGTCCAGCGGCAAGGCCAACCGCAAGGAAACGGTCTCGGACTGGATGCAGATGGAAAAGGACCGCGGCATCTCCATCAGTTCCGCAGCCCTGCAGTTCGCCTACCGGGACACCGTGATCAACCTCCTGGACACCCCCGGCCACGCCGACTTCTCCGAGGACACCTACCGCGTCCTGGCCGCCGTTGACTGCGCAGTCATGCTGGTTGACGCGGCCAAAGGCCTGGAAACGCAGACCATGAAGCTCTTCGAGGTCTGCAAGCAGCGCAACCTGCCCATCATCACGGTGATCAACAAGTGGGACCGCCCCGGCCTGGATGCGCTGGCCCTCATGGACGAAATCACCGACCGTACGGGGCTCCAGCCCATGCCGCTGACCTGGGCCGTGGGTATCTCGGGCGACTTCCGCGGCGTGTGGGACCTCCGCAACGACCGCTTCGCCCGGTTCCAGCGCAACAATGCCGGCGCCAACATCGCGCTCACTGAGTACTTCACCCCCGAGGAAGCCGCCGTCAACCAGGGCGACGACTGGTCCAATGCCGTGGACGAAGCCGGGCTGGTCATCGAATCCAACCTGGAGTTCGACGTCGACGCCTTCCACGCAGGCAAGGCCACTCCCATCCTCTTCAGCTCCGCGGCCCTTAACTTCGGCGTCAAGGAAATCCTGGACGCCCTGGTGGATTTCGCGCCGCCGGCCGCGCCCCGTCCCGACGTCGACGGCGAACCCCGTGCGGTGGATGCGCCGTTCGCGGGCTTCGTCTTCAAGGTCCAGGCCGGCATGAACAAGGCCCACCGCGACCACGTCGCCTTTATCCGCGTTTGCTCCGGCGTGTTCGAGCGCGGCATGGTGGTCACCCAGACCCGCACCGGAAAGTCGTTCGCCACCAAGTACGCCCAGCAGGTGTTCGGCCGTGAGCGCGAGGTCATTGACGAAGCCTTCCCCGGCGACGTCGTCGGCCTGGTCAACGCTTCGTCCCTCCGGGTGGGGGACAGCCTGTTCCTGGACGAACCCGTGGAGTTCCCCGCGATCCCGCTGTTCGCACCGGAGCACTTCCAGGTTGCACGCTCCAAGGACCCCAGCCGCTTCAAGCAGTTCCGCCGCGGCATCGAGCAGCTTGAGCACGAGGGCGTTATCCAGGTGCTCCGCTCCGACATCCGAGGCGACCAGGCGCCGGTGCTCGCCGCCGTCGGCCCCATGCAGTTCGAAGTGGTGGAGGACCGCATGGCGCATGACTTCAGCGCGCCGATGCGCCTGGAGCGGCTCCCGTACTCGATGGCAAGGATTTCGACGGCGGACGCCATGCCCGCGCTCGCCAACGTGCCGGGCGCCGAGGTGCTGCTGCGCTCCGACGGCGAATACCTGGCCCTCTTCAACGACATTTGGGCGCTGCGCCGGATCGAGAAGAACCACCCGGACCTGACCCTGGTGCCGATCGGCACACACAACCCCGCCAAATAGCGGGCCCTCCGTCAGTTCCGCGACCGTCGCCGGGATATCATAAGCATACTTATCAAATAAACAGCTGAGAGGCCGATCATGGCTGCAAGCATGGAACCCGGCTACCTCCTCAGCGGCCGATACCGGATTGAGGCCCTGATTGGCCGCGGGAGCCAGTCCGGCGTCTACCGGGCCTTCGATGAACTCCTGCAGCGCGAAGTCGCGGTCAAACTCTTCCGCGACGACCCCGGGAACCTGGACCACACGCGCCGCCAGGGCGAGGAAGTCCGCATCCTGGCAGGAATGAGCCACCACGCGCTGGTCACCTTGCTGGATGCGGGGGCGGACCTCAGCGATCCCCGGCACCGCCGCACGTACCTGGTCATGGAACTGGTGCGCGGCCCGGACCTGCGCGCACGCGCGGCCCAGGGCCCCATCAACGCCGCGCATCTGGCGCTGATCGGCCACGACCTTGCGGACGGACTCGCGTACATCCACCACCACGGCATCGTCCACCGCGACGTCAAGCCCGCCAACATCCTCCTGGTGGACTACAACAACGATAACCGCCGGCCACGCGCCAAGCTGAGCGATTTCGGCGTGGCCATGATCCTCGGGGACGGGCAGCGCACCGGCCCCGGGGAAAGCTCCGGCACCCCGCAGTACCTCAGCCCGGAACAGGCCGCCAGCGAGCGGGTGGGGCCGCCCAGCGATGTGTACTCCCTGGGACTGGTCCTGCTCGAGGGACTGACCGGCGATCCCGTGTACCCCGGTGCGCCGATCGCCTCAGCCATGGCGCGGCTCTTGCGGGATCCGCACATCCCCGATGTCGTGGCACCCAAATGGGCTGCCCTGCTCAGTTCCATGCTGTCCCGTGAGCCTTCGGCCCGGCCAAGTGCCCGGGACGTTTCCCTTGCCCTCCGGCAGGAAGTCATCAGCGCCGCCGGGCGCCACCGGAGCATCAGTCCGGCTCCGTCCGGGGTGCCGGCGGAAGCACCGCCGTCGTACGATTCCGCCGCGAACGAAGAGGCGCGGATGCGCGCCGTCGAACGCTACCGGATCCTGGACACGCCCCCGGACGGCACGTTCGACCGGATCGTAGGCCTCGCGGCGCGGATGTTCTCCGTGCCCGTGGCCATCGTCAGCGTGGTGGACCACGACCGGATCTGGTTCAAAGCCCATCACGGGACCGAGGTGGGCGAGATCGGGCGGGACCCCGGGCTATGTGCTTCCGCCATCCTGCAGGACGAGGTCTGGGTGGTCCCGGACGCCGTCACGGACCCGCGCACCCTGGCGAACCCGCTCGTCGCGGGCGAGTTCGGACTGCAGTTCTATGCCGGAGTGCCGCTGCGCACCCCCGACGGCTACAACCTCGGGACGATCTGCATCCTGGACCGCCAGCCGCGGGAGTTCACTGCCGAGGATTCCCGCGCGCTGGAGGACCTGGCCGCCATCGTGATGAACGACCTCGAGCTGCGGCTGCAAAGCCGCGGCGCAATGGCGGCCGGCAGATGAGCGGCCGCCTAGCGCCGCCCCGCATGCAGGGCCAGTTCCAGCTCGAACCGGGCCCGCGGGTCTTCCAGCGCATCGCCGAAGAGTTCCCGCAGCTGGGCCGCCCGGTAACCCACTGTCTGCGGATGGATGCCGAGCTCGGCCGCCACCGGAGCCCGCTGGCCCCAGTGCCGCAGCCAGGAGAGGAGGGTCTCCGCGAGCCTTTCGCGCTGCGCCGGACGCAGGCCCTCCAGCGGCGCAAGCCTGCGCTCCGCCAGTTCCGCGATGGCCGAGGGCTCGGAGCCGAGCACGATCTGGGCCAGGTGGTCATCCGCCCAGATGGGCGGATCCTCGGGGTCTTCCCGCGGCGGCAGCACCGAGGCCGCCAGCACGGCGAGCCGCAGCGAATCGGGCACCTTCTCCCAGCTGCCGGCCGGCCCCACGGAAGCGGACCTGCCCTTCAATACCTTCTCCAGCGCCCCCCGGGCGGCCTCGGACTTCCGGGACGGGACAAGCGCCACGGCATCCGTTTCGCGCTCAACCACCAGTGTGCCCGGCCCCAGCTGCAGCCGCAGCCCTGCGGACCGGTCCAGCGGAAGCGTGACCACCACCATCCTCGCCGGCAGCGACCAGTCGGCCATGGAGGCCGCCTGCCGCAGGGCGGCCTCGTCCGCCTGGCCCATCAGCAGCAGCTCCAGCAGTTCGGTCCTGCGCCGGTCCACGGCCCCGGCCCGCTCGGACTGTTCAAAGGCGTAGGCCTCGGCGCTCACGGCGGACAGTTCGTCGATGTACGCCAGGATCGATTCGCCCAGGTCCACCACGACGCTCTGGCCCAGGTCCTTTTCCATCGAGATGCGCGACATCTCCCGGAACGTCACGCGGGCACCCATGCGGTAGGCGCTCAGCAGCGCGTCCATGCTCCGGCCCTGGCGGAATTCGCCGCTGCCAAGACCCGCCACGAGCTGCCGGCTTTCCTCGGACAGGGCGGGGAGCCTGGTGCCGGGAAGCTGCAGGAACCGCTCCAGTGCCGCAGCCACCCCGCGCCGCAAACCGCGCCCGAAGCGGCCCTCAATAGGCCTGGCATAGGCAGGAACCAGTTGCGGGACGGCGTCGATGATGGCCTCCACAATGCCGGGCATCTTGGGGCGCAGCAGGTCGCTGACCTCCCGGGGCAGTGCGAGCCACGGCGGATCGTAGGCGGGGGCGGCGGGACTCTTCGAGGCCGGAGGGTTCATGAGAGACTTCCATAAGTTGTTTCGGGGGAACAGTTTAGAACGTTCGATCGTATGCCTTGGGAGAAGAAATATGCCTCGATCCAACATAAGGTTAATAACATGATCCGGCTCCGTAAGCTGGCGCGCGCCGCATCTGTACTGACCACCCCGCTAGCTCCAGAAGATATTCTGTCGCTCTTCAATCCTGTGTTCTCTGCCCGCCAGTTGCGCGGCATAGTCACCAGGGTGGTCGCCGAGACGGCCGATTCCGCCACCATTTTCTTCCGCCCAGGCCGCGGCTGGAAGGCCCACCAGGCCGGCCAGTGGGCCCGCATCGGCGTCGAACTCGACGGCGTGCGGCACTGGCGTTCCTATTCCCTGAGCGCCCCCGCCGGCCAGGATCCAGCCATTACCGTGACCGACGTAGGCGCCGTTTCCGGCGTCCTGGTCCGCAACACCCGCCCCGGTGACGTGCTGTTCCTGGCTCCGCCGCAGGGCGACTTCGTCCTCCCGGAGCACCCGCGGCCCCTGCTGATGCTCACCGCGGGGAGCGGCATCACCCCGGTCATGTCGATGATCCGCACGCTCGTCCCGCACCGCCCGGACTCCGACGTTGTGCTGATCCATTCAGCCCGGACCCCGGAAGACAGCATCTTCCGGGAAGAACTGTCGGAGCTTGCAGACCAGTTCCCCAACTTCAAGGTGACCCACTGGTTTACCGGCGAACGCGGCCGGGTGGACTTCTCATCTGCCGCGGTGCTGGACGAACTCTGCCCGGACTGGCGCCACCGCGCAGCCTATGCGTGCGGCCCCGAAGGCTTCCTTGATGACGCCGAGGCGCTGTGGTCCGCAGAGGCCGCCGCTGCGGCGGAAGGTTCCGCGGCGGGCGGCGAATCCCACCAGCCGGAGGGGCCGTTTGCGGCCGACCCCATCAACCTCATCATCGAACGCTTCACCACCAGCCTGGCCGCCGGTGCAGGGCACGACGGCGGGCTGGTCACCTTTGAAGCCTCCGACCGCGAGGTGGAGGCGGACGGAAGCACGCCGCTGCTTGACGTCGGCGAAGACGCCGGCGTGCTGATGCCCAGCGGCTGCCGGATGGGCATCTGCCATAGCTGCCTCACCCCCCTGCGGGCAGGGCATGTCCGCGACCTCCGCACCGGTGAAGTCCACGGCGAGCCGGGCCAACTAATCCAGACGTGTGTATCGGCAGCCGCCGGACCCGTTAACCTCGACATTTGAGGAGCACCACCGCATGGCAATAGTTATCAACCACGAAGCCGAGACCACGGAAGACGCCGTTGTGCCCGCGAAGACGCGGCGAGGCGCGCTGGCCACATCCGGCAGCCCACTTGTCCGTCCGCCGGCCGCAGCACACCTCTCCGACGAGCAAGTGGCCGAGCTGGGCCGCGAACTTGATGCCATCAAGGACGACATTCTGGCGAAGCGCGGAGCCTCCGACGCCGCGTACATCCGCCGCATGATCAAGATCCAGCGCGGGCTGGAGATCTCCGGCCGCGCGACGCTCCTGGTGAGCCGGAACAAGGCTGCCTGGATCACCGGCACCACCCTGCTCAGCCTGGCCAAGATCCTGGAAAACATGGAGATCGGGCACAATGTGCTGCACGGCCAGTGGGACTGGATGCGGGACCCGGACATCCACTCCACCACCTGGGAGTGGGACTTTGTCACCCCGGCACGCGCCTGGCAGCACACCCACAATGACCTGCACCACCGCTGGACCAACGTGGTGGGCAAGGACAACGACGTCGGATACAACCTGCTGCGGATGGACCCCCAGCAGGAGTGGAAGCCGTTCAACCTCGGCAACCCGCTCTACAACGCCATCCTGGCCCCGGTCTTCGAGTGGGGCATCGCGATCTACGACCTTGAGCTCCAGGACTACAAGGAAGGCAACAAGTCCAAGGAAGCGCTGGTCAAGGACCTCAAGGCCCTCGGCGTCAAGGCCCTTAAGCAGTTCACCAAGGATTACGCCGCAACCCCGGCCGTCGCCATGCTGACCGGCTCCGGCAAGCAGGCGCTCTACGGCACGCTGACCGCCAATGCGGTGCGTAACGTCTGGGCCCACGCTGTGATCTTCTGCGGTCACTTCCCCGACGGGACCGACACTTTCACCGAGGAAATGGTGGAGGGGGAGACCCGCGGGGACTGGTACGTGCGTCAGATGATCGGCTCCGCCAACATCTCCGGTTCCAAGTTCATGCACCTCATGACCGGAAACCTTTCGCACCAGATCGAGCACCACCTCTTCCCGGACATTCCGTCCAACCGCTACGCCGAGGTGGCGCCCAAGGTGCAGGAGATCTGCAAGCGCTACGGCCTGCCGTACACCACTGGCCCGATCTGGAAGCAGGTCGGCTCCACGTGGGCCAAGGTCTTCAAGCTGGCGCTCCCGCCCAAAAAGGCCTAACCACCGGCTCCCGGTTTGAATGGAAGGGCGCCTGCTTTTGCGGCAGGCGCCCTTTGTCATGTCCGGCCCCCGGAGAGTTTTTGTCCAGATAATGGGGCGAAAACGTCGGTTTGCACCCATTATCTGGACAAAAACTCGTCCCTCGGCAGGGAGGGGGGAGGCGGCGGCGCTCATGCCGGTGACTTTTCCGCTGTCCCGAGAATGTGGGCTACCCGCGGATTGCCGGGGAGGGCGGAAAACCCGAAGCGCTCCAGGGTCTGCAGCGTGAGGCCCGCTGCGGCGATCCCGGCGGCGGTGTCGCGGTTTGGGTGGCATCCGCCGGCCAGCCGGCTCCACAGCGGGGTGAACAGGTCCTCGGCAGCTGCCAGCACGCGGTGCGCGGAGCGGACATGTTCGTAGAACAGCAGGAGGCCGCCGGGCCGGAGAACCCGCAGCATTTCCGTCAGGACGGCGGTCTGGTCCGCCACGCTGCACAGGACCAGGCTGGAGACCACCACGTCCACGGATCCGTCCGCCGCGGGCAGAGATTCCGCTGTGCCGTCCTGGACCGTGATGGGAACCGGTGCCCGGTTTGCCTCCGCCAGCGCCAGCGTCCGGAGCGTCGGGTCCGGTTCGAGTGCCAGCACGCTGGTCACGGCGGAAGGGTAGAAGGGGAAGGTGGCACCGTAGCCCGCCCCGATTTCGACGACGGTGCCGTGCGCTGCTTCGACGAGTCGCCGCCGGTGGTCCGCTGCCCCGCGCGCGTCCATGCGCGGACCCACGCGGGCGAAGTATTGTCCGAACGATGATTTCCGGTGGTTGGCTTCAGGCATCGGTGGCTCCCTGGGTCAGCGCGCCTGCGCCGGGTTGAGCTTCAGCCGGCGCAGCAGCTGCGCGTTGAGGGCCACCACGATGGTGGAGGCGGACATCAGCACGGCACCTGCGGCGGGGGACAGGACGATCCCTGCGAAGGCCAGCACACCGGCGGCCAACGGCACCGCAATGATGTTGTAGCCCGTGGCCCAAACGAGGTTCTGCCACATCTTCCGGTAGCTCGCCCGGGAAAGGTCCACCATGGACAGCACGGCCCGTGGATCGTTGCCGGCCAGGACTACGCCGGCGGACTCCACTGCCACATCGGTCCCGCCGCCGATCGCGATGCCCACTTCCGCCCGGGCCAGGGCGGGGGAGTCGTTGACGCCGTCGCCCACCATGGCCACCCGGAGTCCGCGGCCCTGGAGTTCGGCGACTTTCTTGTCCTTGTCTGCCGGAAGCACTTCAGCGAAGACCTCGTCGATCTTGAGGTCGGCGGCGACGGCGCTGGCCACCTGGCGGGCATCGCCGGTGATCATGGCCACCTTGATCCCGCGGTTCTGCAGGGCCGCGACAGCCTGGCGGGATTCCGGTCGCACGGCGTCCTCAAGGCTGACGGCGCCAAGGACCCGCCCGCCGTCGTCCACTACATGGAGGACGGCGGCGCCCCGCTCCATCCAGGCTGCCGTGACGGCTGCGAGCGTCTCCGGCTCGTTTGCTCCCAGTTCGCGGAGCAGGGCGGGACCGCCCACGTACACAGTCCTGCCATCGATGCCGGCACGGACGCCGCGGCCGGTCATGGAGCTGAAGTCCGTGGCTTTCGGAACGGTGAGCCCGCGACCGCGGGCGGCCGCGACGACTGCGCGGGCCACCGGGTGCTCGCTGTCCGATTCCACGGCGGCGGCCAGAGCCAGGAGCCCGTCCCGGTCCATCCCCTCAACTGCGGCCACGTCCTTGAGTTCGGGCTCGCCCTTGGTCAGGGTTCCGGTTTTGTCGAAAAGCACGACGTCGACGGTCCGCATGCGCTCCAGTGCCATCCGGTTCTTGATCAGCACGCCGGCCCGGGCTGCGCGCTCGGTGGAAATGGCGATCACCAGCGGGATGGCAAGCCCCAGCGCGTGGGGGCAGGCAATGACCAGCACCGTCACGGTGCGTGTCACGGCGTCGGAAATGCTGCCCAGCAGCGTCCAGGCGACGAACGTGATGACGCCGGCGCCAGCGGCGAAGTAGAAGAGGAACGCCGCTGCCCGGTCCGCGAGGGCCTGGGCCTTGGAGGACGACGCCTGAGCCTCGGCAACAAGCCGCTGGATTCCGGCCAGGGCCGTGTCCTCGCCGATGGCGGTGACCTGTACCCTGACAGAATTGTCCGTCGCGATCGTTCCGGCCACCACCGGATCTCCCGGCGAACGCAGGACGGTCCTGGATTCGCCCGTGATCATGGATTCGTCGAACTCCGCCTGCCCGTCGCTGACGGTGCCGTCAGCCGGCATCCGCCCGCCCGAGCGGACCAGGATGAGATCGCCGGAGCGGAGTTCGGAAACTGCGACGGTTTCGGAGCCGGCGTCCGTGATGCGTTCCGCCTCGTCGGGAAGCAGTGCCGCCAGCGCATCCAGCGCCCCCTGGGCCGAGCCAAGCGCCCTCATCTCGATCCAATGGCCCAGCAGCATGATGGCGACGAGAAGCGCCAGCTCCCACCAGAAGTCCAGATCGAATCCGCCGATCCCCAGGCTGGTGGCCCAGGACGCAGCGAAGGCCACTGTGATGGCCATGCCGATCAGAAGCATCATGCCGGGTTTCCGGGACTTGAGCTCGTTGAGCCCGCCGCGGAGGAACGGCTGGCCTCCGTACAGGTAGATCACGGTGCCCAGGAGCGGCGGGATCCAGAGGGAACCGGGGAAGGACGGCGGCATGTAGCCCAGGAGGTGCCCGAACATCGGGCTGAAGAAGACCACAGGCACGGCCAAGGCAAGCGTCAGCCAGAACCTGTTCTTGAACATCGCCACGCTGTGGCCGGCATGCTGGCCCTGGCTGTGGACCATGTGTTCGTCGTCAACGGGTCCGTGGCCTGCCGGATGCGTACCCTGCCCAGGCATCTGATGGGTGCCGTGCTCCGGATGCCCGGAGTGGCCGGCGTGCGGACGGCCCTGATCTGATTGCCCAGTGTGCAGTTGGCCTGCACCGTGGCGGGGTTCCATGGTGTGCTCCTTTGAGACTTTCACCCGTAGTGGTCGCGGCTTAACGTCAACATACCCCCAGGGGGTATAGATGGCAAGGGTTTCCCGCTAGCGGACTTCGATCACGCCCATCATGCCGAGGTCCTCATGGTCCAGGATGTGGCAGTGGTAGACGGCCCGGCCGGCGAAGTCCTTGAAAGCCACGCGGACCTTCACCCGGCCCTGAGCCGGAACATTGACTACGTCCCGCCACTCCGGCGGATCCAGTGCGCGACCGCCCTCCTCAATGACCTGCATCGGCCAGACGTGCAGGTGGAACGGGTGGTCCATGGGGCTGGGGTTGGTCAGGGTCCATTCCTCCACGCTCCCTGCCGCCACCGTGGTGTCCGTCCTCGCCGCGCTGAACTCCCGGCCGTTGATGGTGAAGCCCATCATGGCCCCGCCCATTCCCATGCCTGCGCCAGAGGAAAGCGTGAGCTGCCGGTGCGCTGCCACGGCGGCCGTCCGCAGGTCGTCCGGGTCCCTGCCTGCCGGCAAGGGCGGCAGCGGCGACAGGGGTGCTGGAGAGGCGGCGGTGCTTCCGGCCACGCGCAACGTCGCCAGCGCCGCGCCGGCCGCGTCCGGTTGGCCCGTCCGCCGTGGACCGGGTCCTTGGCCCATCATGCCGGCCATGCTGCCGCGGTCGTAGTACGCGGCCCGCAGGATGGAGTTTCCGGCCGCCGTGGTGACCAGCACGTCTGCCCGGTTACCCGGGGCCAGCAAGAGTTCCTCCACCGGCGACGGCGTGCGGAACCGGCCCGAGTCCATCCCCAGCAATTGGAGCTGCTGGCCGTCAAGCCGCAGCGCGAGATAGCGGGCCACGCAGGCGTTGATGAGGCGCCACCGCTCCCGCTGACCCGGCATGGCGGTGAACTCGGGGTTGCTCTGGCCATTGACCAGGATGAGTTCGCCTTCCCTGCCCAGCATCCGCTCCATCTGGGAAACGCGGACAACGTTCCCGCCGCCGTCCAGTGTGGTGTCGGAAATGACCAGGACGCGTTCGGTGCTGACCGGGACAGGATCCGGGTCCTCCACGATGATCGCGCCAAAGAGGCCTGCGAAGATCTGGTCGGCCACCATGCCGTGGTGGTGCGGGTGGTACCAGTACACACCCGGAGGGTGGTCAGCCGGGAGCCGGTACTCATAGTCATGGACGGCGCCGGGATTCACCACCACGAACACGTTGTCCCCGGAGCCCTCGGGGGAGACGTGCAGCCCGTGGACATGCAGGTTGGTTGGCTGGTCCAGGCTGTTGGCCAGACGGACGTTGAGTACATCACCCGGCAGCAAGCGAAGAGTGGGACCCGGAATTCCGCCGTTATAGCCCAGCGCCTGGGCCTGCCGCCCGGCGAGCGGAAACTGGCCTGCCCCGGCTTCGAGCCGGACCTCCAGCCGCCCGCCGGTGCTACGAAGCTCGGACGGCTGGGACAGGTCGGCTCCGGTGACCGGGGCCGACCGGGATGAGGACCGGGAAGCCAGCGTCCACCACAGCCCCGCTCCGCCAGCCACCGTTCCGGCCGCGCCGAGTCCGCCCAGGAGCAACGCGCTGCGCCGGCTTATGGGACGGCTGGCGGGACGGCTGCCAACCAATGGCTCGCGGCTGGGTTTCGTGCCGGGCGGGCTGGCGGCGTGTTGCGGACCTGGTTGCGGACCCGCGGGAGGCGTGTTGGCGGGAGGCACTAGTGCTCCTCGCCGAGTATCCTGGCCTGTTCGCGGTACTCGTCAGCGGTCAGTTCCCCTTTCGCGAACCGTTCGTCGAGGATCTGCCGCGCCCGGCTGCGTCCTAGTCCGGGACCGCCGGCTCCGGGCCACGGACCGCCCGGCCCCGGAGTCCCTGGCGGGTTGAACCCGCCTCCCGTGAACCCGCCGCGGCCGCCACCGGAGAACAACCGCACGGCAACAAGCACCAGCAGGGCTACGCCCACCAGCATCAGCACTCCCCACAGCCACATCCAGCCCATGTCCGGACCGTAACCCCACATCATGGCTGCTCCCTTCGCGGCCTCTACTTCCTACGACAACAGTGCGCCCGGTTCACGGACTCCACTAGGGTCGTAAGTCGCTTGTGGAGGACTGTCCGCAGGGCGGAGCCTGTAACCATAGCCGAGCCCCTGCCCGGGGCCATCTACGCTGAGGAGCAGGCCATGCCGCCAGCCGCGTACCCCTCCCGCTTCGCGGGGCAAACCGTGATCGTGACCGGAGCGGGCTCCGGGATCGGACTGGCCACCGCCACCCGCCTGGCACATGAGGGCGCGAGGGTCATCGCCACGGACGTTCTGGAGCAGCGGCTGGCGGACCTTGCCGCCGGACTGCGCGGGTTCGACGTCGTCACGGTCACCGGAGACGTGGCCGAGGCGGAGACCACCGCCGCGATTGTGGCTGCCGCCGACGGCCGGGTGGACGGGCTGGCCAACGTCGCAGGGATAATGGACGCCTTCCTGCCGCCGGCCGAGGTGGACGATGCCACCTGGGACAGGGTGTTCAGCGTCAACCTGACAGGCCCCATGCGCCTCACCCGGGCGGTCCTGCCGCTGATGCTGGCGGCCGGAACGGGCACCATCGTGAACGTGGCGTCCGAGGCGTCGCTGCGGGCGTCCGCTTCCGGCGTGGCCTACACGTCGTCCAAGCACGCGCTGGTGGGCTTCACCAAGAGCGTGGCGTTCTTTTATGGACCCCAGGGGATCCGGGCGAACGCGGTGGCACCGGGGGCTGTTGCCACCAACATCGAGGCGCCCTGGAAGTCGGACTTCGCGGCAGGGCGGATCGGCCCCATCCTGCAGGCCACCGTAGGTTCGGTGGCGCAGCCCGCCCAGCTCGCCGCAGCCATAACCTGGCTGCTCAGCGAGGACTCGGCCAACGTCAACGGAGCGATTCTGCCCAGCGACGGGGGCTGGTCCACCATCTGACGCTCAGCTGATGAGCAGGCTCAGGGCTTCGGCCAGATGCCCCACTTCCCGAACGGAGAAACCGGCGGGAACCGGTCCGGGGCCGTTGGGGCTCGCCGGCACCACGGCGTGGGTAAAGCCCAGCCGGTGGGCTTCCTGGATGCGCTGGTTGATGCCTGGAACGGGACGGACTTCACCGGCCAGTCCCACCTCGCCAAAGGCAATCAGCCGGATGGGCAGCGGCTTTTTTGCCTTGGCCGAAGCCACGGCCAGCGCCACGGCAAGGTCGGTTGCCGGCTCGCTGAGCTTCACGCCGCCCACCGTTGCCACATAGGAATCATCCTTGTGCAGCAGGCAGCCGGCGCGCTGCTGGAGCACGGCAAGCAGCATGGCCACCCGGGAGCTGTCCAGGCCGCTGGTGGCACGGCGGGGCTGCGAACTGGCGCTCTCGGCCAGGAGCGACTGCACCTCCGCCAGCAGCGGCCGGCGGCCTTCCAAAGTCACGGTGATGCACGTGCCGGACACAGGCTCCTTGGTCCGGGAGACGAACAGGCCGCTGGGATCGGCAAGGCCTACGATGCCGTCCTCGTTGAGGTCGAAGCAGCCGACGTCGTCCGTGGGTCCGTACCGGTTTTTCACGGCCCGCAGCAGCCGGAGCCGCGAGTGGCGCTCGCCCTCGAACTGGCAGACCACGTCCACCAGGTGCTCCAGGAGGCGGGGCCCGGCGATGGAGCCGTCCTTGGTCACGTGCCCCACCAGGAGCGTGGTCATGTTGCGGCGCTTGGCCGCGGCGATCAGGGAGGCGGCCACCTCGCGCACCTGGGAGACGCCGCCGGCGCTGCCCTCGACGTCGGCACTGCTGAGGGTCTGGACGGAGTCCACCACCAGCAGCCGCGGTTCCAGCTTCTCCACTTGCCCGAGCGCCTGGCCAAGATCCGTTTCGGCCGAAAGGTAGAGGGACTCTGCAACAGCGTCGATCCGGTCCGCCCGCAGTTTGACCTGCGCAGCGGATTCCTCACCCGTGATGTAGAGGACGTCCTGCGCCGTGCGGGCGAACTTGGCGGCAACATCCAGGAGCAGCGTGGACTTGCCCACCCCGGGCTCGCCGGCCAGCAGGATCACTGCGCCCGGAACCAGCCCGCCGCCGAGCACGCGGTCCAGTTCATCCACGCCCGTCGGGAGGAACGCCGCCGTGGTGGCATCGACGTCGGCGATCCGGCGGGCGGGCTCCACAACGGTGGTGGCCGCCGTCGTACGCGCAACGGCGGCGCCGGTTTCCTCCACGGTGCCCCACGCCTGGCACTCGCCACAGCGCCCCACCCATTTGACGGTGGTCCAGCCGCATTCGGCGCATTTGTAGGCCGGGGCTTTGGATGCCCGGGAAGTCTTGGTTGCCATTGCTCCACACTATCCGGGGGCAGTGACATCCCGGCGCCAGCTCGTCGGGGTCCCGGCTTCGACGAGTTCAACCAGCGGGATCCTGCTACTACAGCGGCGGGAGAATGTCCCTGGCCTCCCGGGAGTCCATTCCGCTGGCTTCGAGCAGGTCCACCATCAGCGGGCGGAACAGCATGACCACCGTTTCGCCCTCGAGGCGCTGGACTTCCAGCAGCTTCGGGTGCAGGCGCAGTGCGATCCCGCTCAGGTCCTGCCGGGCCGTCCGGAGATGGGCCCGCCGAGCACCGTCGTGCGTTTCGGCAAGGCCCAGGGACAGCTCGTCGATGGCGGCGGCGGTTTCCTGCAGCACCTCGGCGATGTTTTCGGTGGCTTCGTCGGACAACGCGGCATGGTTGATGGCGCTGGTCAGCCTGCGCGCAAAAACGCGGCTGTTACGGAGCGCCAGGTCGATGAAGTCCAGCGACTGCTCGAGCCGGTCCAGCTCATCGCGGTGCCTGCGGTACGCCGGTGCGAGCGTGGCCACCTCACCGGACGCGCGCAGGGTATGGCGCATTGCGTCCACCAGGGGCTGGCAGTTCCGGCCGCGGATCAGGGCATGCCATGCCTGGGTGGAGTCGCTCTTGATGAGGGCCTGCGCGCATTCGCGCAGCACCTCGGCGAGCTCGTGCAGCAGTTTCCGGACGTCCTTGCGCGGTTCCCGCCGGGGATCCTTGGGGATGAGGATGGTGACCAGCAGCGCGAACAGTCCGCCCACTATCGCATCGATGCTGCGGGTGAACGGGCCTCCGGCGGGCGCCGGCAGCAGCACCACCAGGAGCGACTGCAGCCCCAGTTGGGTGGTGAAGATGTTGCCGCTGTCCAGGAAACGCGCCAGCAGGATGGAGGTGAGGAGCACGACGGCGGCCACCCAGATGTCGCCGCCCAGCCAGTGCAGGAGCAGGTCGCCCACCGCAATGCCGATGGTGCAGCCAAGGCCCACCTCAACCACCCGGCGCAGCCGGGGCTCCCGCGAGAAGCCCAAGGCGATCAGCGACGACGTCGCCGCGAACAGGGGACCCGAATGCCCCAGTACGTACTCGGCGAAGGCATAAGCCCCCACGGCGCAGCCGGTCATCTGGACGGCGGGGATCAGCGAGTTGCGGCTCCGGACCAGGCCGGTACGGATGCGGCCGCGCAGGAAACGCCCGCTTGCTGAAAGTCCTGCTGGGATGGCCATGCGTTCCAGTCTATTCACTGGCGTTGCACTACGACCGGAGATGTGATGTGCGCAATGGTGACGCTGCACATGTAAGCCGATGTCCCGCCGTCGTTAACCCTCCGTTCACCTTGGTCCCCACATCCCGTTACCTGCGGCCCCTAACTTCAATGAAGGTACAAAAAGTACGCAACTTCTTATGTTCGGACGTCTCCGGTCCGCTACGCATCAGAAATCCCTGGAAGGGGTACATCAGTGAAGGCACTCCGCTTCGGCCGCCACGCGGCTATCGCTGTCATCGCAGCCGGCGCACTCGCGCTCACCGCCTGCGGTTCCGACAACGCCACGGGCACCGGCCAGTCCGGCGCCCCGTCCGCCACGGGGGCGAACGTCACCGGCACGCTGACCGGCATCGGTTCCTCCGCCCAGGGCGCGGCCATGGACGTATGGAAGACCAACTTCGCGTCCGCCAACCAGGGCGCCTCCGTGCAGTACTCCCCGGATGGCTCCGGCGCTGGACGCAAGGCCATCATCGACGGTTCGGCCCAGTTTGCCGGTTCCGACGCCTACCTCAAGGACGAGGAGCTCGCCAGCTCCAAGGAAAAGTGCGGCCCCGAGGGTGCCATCAACATTCCGGTGTACATCTCCCCGATCGCCATCGCCTTCAACATCCCGGATGTCAAGGAACTGAAGCTGGACGCCGCCACCGTGGCCAAGATCTTCCGCGGCGAAATCGCCAACTGGAACGATCCCGCCATCGCGGCAATGAACCCGGACGCCAAGCTGCCGGACCTCAAGGTCACGCCGGTCAACCGTTCCGATGACTCCGGCACCACCAGCAACTTCACCGACTACCTGGCCGCCGCAGCTCCGGAGGTCTGGACCGACAAGGCTGCCGGCGTCTGGCCCGCATCCCTGAAGGGCGAGAACGCCAAGGGCACCTCCGGCGTGGTCAAGACCGTCACCGACACCCCGGGCGCCGTAACCTACGCCGATGACTCGGCCGTCAGCGGCAAGCTTGGCATCGCCCAGGTCAAGGTCGGCGATACCTTCACCAAGATCTCCGCCGAGGCTGCAGCCAAGGCCGTGGACGCCGGCAAGCCGGTGGAAGGCCGTTCCGCCAACGACCTGTCCATCAAGCTGGACCGCAAGACCACCATCGAAGGTGCCTACCCGGTTGTCCTGGTCTCCTTCCACGTGGTGTGCTCCACCTACGACAAGAAGGAAACCGTTGACCTGGTCAAGGCCTTCGAAAACTACGTAGTGTCCGATGCCGGCCAGCAGGCCGCCGCTGACGCCGCGAAGTCCGCTCCCCTCTCCAAGTCCCTCCAGGAGAAGGCTGCCAAGGCCATCGAATCCATCAAGGTCAAGTCCTAGGGGATTCACTGCACAGCAAGGCATAGTGGAAACACGAGCCTGAGCCAGGTTCCCTGTCCCGTGCGGGTCGGTCACAGACCGTCGCGCGGGGCAGGGAACCTAGGTGTTTGTCCGAAGTACAGCCAGTTTCACCGCTGCTTGCCGGCTCAGCCCGGACCAGGCAGTCGGTTCTATTCGAACCCAGAGGATCGTTTGTGACCACCACCTCCCTGACACAGTCCCGGGGCGCAGGCCGCGCCGGAGACAAGGTCTTTTCCGGAGCCGCCCTGGCCGCAGGATGCCTGATCCTTGCCGTGCTCTTCGGCGTGGCCCTGTTCCTGGTAGTCCAGGCGATCCCGGCCCTCGTGGCTTCGCCGGACAAGATCCAAGGCGGCGAAGGCTTCTTCGCCTACATCTGGCCGATCGTCATCGGCACCGTTATCGCGGCCGTTATTGCCCTGGTCATCGCCACCCCCGTGGCCATCGGAGTTGCGCTCTTCATCTCGCACTTCGCCCCGCGCGGCCTCGCCTCCGGCCTGGGCTACGTGATCGACCTCCTGGCCGCCATTCCGTCGGTGGTCTACGGCGCCTGGGGCGCCGCGTTCCTGGCCAAGGAGATCTCCCCGGCCTACGACTGGCTAGCCAACAACATGGGCTGGCTGCCCATCTTCCAGGGCCCCGCGTCCGCCACCGGCAAGACCATCCTCACCGCCGGCATCGTGCTGGCCGTGATGGTCCTTCCCATCATCACCTCGTTGAGCCGCGAAATCTTCCTGCAGACCCCCAAGCTGCACGAGGAAGCCGCCCTGGCCCTGGGTGCCACCCGCTGGGAAATGATCAAAATGGCCGTTCTTCCGTTTGGCCGCCCGGGCATCGTCAGCGCCGTGATGCTGGGCCTGGGCCGGGCACTCGGCGAAACCATGGCCGTAGCACTGGTGCTGTCCTCCGGCGCCCTCACCGCCAGCCTGATCCAGTCCGGCAACCAGACCATCGCCGCCGAAATCGCGCTGAACTTCCCGGAGGCCAGCGGCTTGAAGGTGAGCACGCTGATCGCAGCAGGCCTGGTCCTGTTCGTCATCACGCTCGGCGTCAACATGATTGCCCGCTGGATCATCAGCCGGCACAAAGAATTCTCGGGAGCCAACTAAATGACCTCCACCCTCACCCCGGTCCGCAAGCGCTCCGCGCTCACCAAGGGCCAGCTGCCCAAGTTCGCGCCTTTCGTTGTACTGGCCCTTGCCCTGGTGGTCGGCGCCGCCATCCTGGCCGTGATCGGCTTCAACGCGTTCGGTTGGGGCATCGTCTCAGCCATCCTGTTCACGGCCGGCCTGGTGGGTTGGAGCGCCGCCGTCGAAGGAGGACGCAGGGCCAAGGACAAGCTGGCCACCTGCCTGGTGGTCGGTTCCTTCCTGGTGGCCCTGCTGCCGCTGATCTCGGTGATCTGGACCGTCCTGGTCAACGGGCTCCCCGGCCTCCTGGATCCGGGCTTCCTCACCACCTCCATGAACGGTGTCACCGGCGCCTTCGACAACAAGAGCACGGAGGAGGGTGCGCCCGTCGTGGGCGGCATCTACCACGCGCTCCTGGGCACCATCCAGATCACCCTGCTGGCCACGGTCATCTCGGTTCCGGTGGGCCTGCTGACCGCGGTCTACCTTGTGGAGTACGGCGAGGACCGCCCGCTGGCCCGCGCCATCACGTTCTTCGTGGACGTCATGACGGGCATCCCCTCGATCGTCGCCGGCCTCTTCGCCGCCGCGTTCTTCTTCGCCGTGGTGGGTCCCGGCACCAAAACGGGGGCTGTGGCCGCCGTCGCGCTTTCCGTCCTGATGATCCCGGTGGTGGTGCGTTCCAGCGAGGAAATGCTCAAGATCGTCCCCAACGAACTCCGCGAAGCGGCGTACGCCCTGGGCGTCCGCAAATGGCGCACCATCCTCAAGGTGGTCATTCCGACGGCGATCTCCGGCATCGCGTCCGGCGTCACCCTGGCCATTGCCCGCGTGATCGGCGAAACCGCCCCGATCCTGGTGACCGCAGGCTTTGCCACCAACATCAACACCAACGTGTTCAGCGGCTGGATGGCCTCCCTGCCCACGTTCATCTACACCCAGATCCTGAACCCCACCTCGCCGTCCAACCCGGATCCGTCCTCGCAGCGGGCATGGGGTGCCGCGCTGGTGCTCATCATCCTGGTGATGCTGCTGAACCTCGGCGCACGGCTCATCGCCAGGATCTTCGCACCCAAGACCGGCCGCTAGCTCCGCCGGTAAAATTCAATTCGTATCCAGCAAGTGAAGGAATACCATGTCTAAGCGCATCGACGTCAAGGATTTGAACGTCTACTACGGCAAGTTCCTGGCCGTTGAGGACGTCAACATCAACATCGAAGCCAAGTCCGTCACGGCATTCATCGGCCCGTCCGGCTGTGGCAAGTCCACGTTCCTGCGGACGCTGAACCGCATGCACGAAGTGATTCCGGGCGCCCGGGTTGAAGGCGAAGTTCTGCTGGACGGTGACAACCTCTACGGACCCGGCGTGGACCCCGTGACCGTCCGCTCGCAGATCGGCATGGTGTTCCAGCGGCCCAACCCGTTCCCCACCATGTCCATCCGGGACAACGTCCTGGCCGGGGTGAAGCTGAACAACCAGAAGATCTCCAAGGGCGAGGCCGACGCCCTCGTGGAGCGCTCCCTGCAGGGCGCCAACCTGTGGAACGAGGTGAAGGACCGCCTGGCCAAGCCGGGGTCCGGCCTTTCCGGCGGCCAGCAGCAGCGCCTGTGCATTGCGCGCGCCATTGCCGTGGAACCGCAGGTCATCCTGATGGACGAGCCCTGCTCCGCGCTTGATCCCATTTCCACGCTGGCCATTGAGGACCTCATCAACGACCTCAAGGACCAGTACACGGTGGTCATCGTTACGCACAACATGCAGCAGGCCGCGCGCGTCTCGGACCGGACCGCGTTCTTCAACATCGCCGGAACCGGCAAGCCGGGCAAGTTGATCGAAGTGGGAGACACCCACACCATCTTCAGCAACCCCACCCAGAAGGCCACGGAAGACTACGTCTCCGGCCGCTTCGGATAAGCGAAACCTAGAGGTTTGTGAGGGGCGAGAGCGAGAGCTCCAGCACGAAGGCGGCAGCCGCCGTCAGCACGGGCGTGAGTACCCAGAACGCCAGGATCCGGAGCACCAGCCTGCGGTTGGTTACCGGGAAGCCCTGGTTGCTGCCGGCACCCAGCACGGCCGCCGTCACCGTGTGCGTGGTGGAAATGGGCCACTGCAGCCCGATGGCGCCGAGCAGCAGGATGACCGAGCTGTAGAGCTGGGCCACGAAGCCCCGGAGCGGATCGATCCGGGTGAGCTTGTAGCCGATGGTGTAGGAAATGCGCCAGCCTCCGGCCAGGGTTCCGGCCGCCAGCATCGCCGCGGTAAGCAGCGGCACCCAGCCGGGGATGCCGGCGCCGTCGGACAGGCCGGCGGCGAGGAGCGCCAGGAGCAACACGGCGCTGGTCCGCTGTCCGTCCTGGAGGCCGTGGCCGAAGGCCACCGCCCCGGCGGCGATGGCCTGGGTCCTGCGAGAGCGGCTGTTCACTACGCTGGGCGGGGTGTAGCGCGCCGCCCAGGTGGCCGGCCACACCAGCAGGTACGCGCCCACAAATGCGATGACAGGGGACAGCAGGAGGGGCAGCACCACCTGGAAAAGCAGGGAATTGTTCACTCCGCCCACCGCGTTGCCGCCCACCAGCACGCTGGCCAGGCCCGCGCCGGCCAGCCCGCCCACCAGTGCGTGGGTGGACGAGGAGGGAATGCCGCGCCACCAGGTGTAAATGCCCCAGGCTACGGCGCTGAGCAGGCCGGCCGCGAGGATGGTCAGACCGTTTTCACCCGGAGGCAGCGAGATCCAGGTTCTGCTCACCTGCAGCGCCAGGAGCCCGCTCAGCCCGGCTCCGACGAAGTTGAAGAGGGCGGCCAGCAGGACGGCCACCGTGGGGGTCAGGGCCCGGGTCCGCACGGCCAGGGCCACGGACGTTGACGCATCCCTGAATCCGTTCAGGAAGGCGAACGCGGCGGCAAACAGCACCACCACCACGAAGAAGAACAGGGTCACGTCAGGATTCCTTGACGATGATGCTGCCTACCTGGGTGGCGATGCGCCGCATGTCCTTGGTGACTTCCACCAGCTGGTTGGCAATATCCCGGTTCCGGGCGTATTGGGCCCATTTCATGTCCTTGATCATGTCCGCAACCCACACCCGGTGGGTCCGTTCCGCCCGCTTGGCCAGGCGGAGGATCTCGATCCAGTAGTCCTCCAGATCGTCCAGGTTGTTCAGCTGCCGCATGGCGTCCACGGTGAGTTCGGCCTGCCGGCTGATGATCTCGAGCTGGTCCGCGGCGCGCTTGGGAAGGCGTTCGAGCTTGTACAGGGCCACCAGTTCCGCTGCGGCGTCCAGCTTCTCCATGGCCTCGTTGAGGTAGCGGGAGAGGGCGTACATGTCCTCGCGGGGGAGCGGATTCACGAAGCTGGTGCGCATGTGGGTCAGCAGCGCGAAGTGCAGCTCCGCGGATTTGGCCTCGTGATCGTGCATGTCTTCAACCAGGCGGTTGTGCTCGGTGGCCGGGACGCCGAGGATTTCGGCCAGCGTCGCGGTGGCGAGGACGATCTGGCGGGCCATCTGCGAGAGCAGGTGCAGCCCTGCGGGCTCCTGCGGAAACAGGCGGAGCTTCACCTTCGGGTTCCGGCGAAGGCAGGGAGCGGCAGGGAATGTGGCCCACGGGCCATGTGACTTGACGTTGACCCGCACATGGGGATTACTTTACCGGCAGATCCACGCGGGCATAAAAGTGGTGCCGAACCGGATACGCCTCTCGGCGGTAGGCCGCTCTAGGCGGCTAAATGTTGAAGCCCGGGGGTTTCGCGGTTCGGCACCGGTTTCAGTTTTCTACTTTGGCTGAACCAAGTCAACATTGACAGCCGGGCCCCTCCGTGCGTAACAGTGGCGGACTCGTTGAGCAGGCCGCGCCGCACGGATGCCTCGCGGCTCGCCTCAGTCCAGTTCGCCGAGCCGCCAGGCGTTTGCCGCGTGCTCCAGGTCCTCGGCGGTCTTCACCAGGAGGTGGGAATTGCGGGTCAGTTTGCTGGCGTGGCTCTCGTTGCTGTGCTCGGCGCCGTCGGCCAGGGTGGCCTGTCCCAGCGCAACCACGCGGCAGAACGCGGCAGAGCGTTCCAGCGCGACGTCGAACTCGCCGTCGAACGCTCCGGAAAGGATGGCGTCCGCCATCGTCTTCATTTCGTCCGCTCCCGGCGGCTCGGCAGCGCCGGCCACCACATTGGAAACCTGCGCGGTGTCCTTGCCGGCCTTGAAGTACACGGAGATCCGCTCGGGGTCCTGGATGGTGGCGGCCCGCAGCGCGTAGAGCCGCCAGAGTGCGCCGGGCAGTGACCTGGCCGGGCTTTCCGCCCACATTTCTGCGATGGCTTCCAGACCCTGCTCGTCCGCAAGCTTGACGAGGCGCTTGGTCACCTTGGGGTCGTCGCTGTCGCGGCCGTGGCGCACCAGCGCCTGGGCGGCAAGGTGCGCCGCCTCGGAGACCCGGGCAGGGTCTGCGCCGCCTGCGAACGGCTCAAAGTCGATGGGCGCAAAAGGCTTGGGCTTGTGGTGCCGGTTTGCACCGCCGTAGGGCTTGGATCCAGCTTGCTCGCTCATGCCCCCACGCTACTCCTGTGCTGTTCTGTTATCGAGCTTGCCGCCGGGCTGCTTAAGGAGTATTGGGGGAAGCGCTGGCGGCCATTGTTGATGTTTGGGCGTCACCGTTAACGCACGACGGCGCCGCGCGCCGTTGTGTCAAAGCTGCCCCCGGCGTGGGGTACAGTATTTAACGTCCAGAAATGGACTGGGCTGATAGTTCGTTGAGGTGCGCATCCGCGCATATTTACGGCAGTCAGCTGGGGCCTTTAGCTCAGTTGGTAGAGCATCGGACTTTTAATCCGTGGGTCGTGGGTTCGATCCCCACAGGGCCCACTCTTTTAGCGAAGAGTGGAAAACCTCCGGCTTCCTGGTGACAGGAGGCCGGAGGTTTTTTGTTGCCCGGAACTGCCTGCCCTTATGTGCATCGACCATTGTCGATATGCTGTGCGGGTGAAGTTTCTCCAGAACGCACCCCGCTTCCTGTTTTTCACCGGGAAGGGCGGCGTGGGCAAGACCTCCGTGGCGTGTGCAACAGCGCTCACCCTAGCCAGGGCCGGCCGGAAGGTCCTGCTGGTCAGCACCGACCCCGCGTCCAATGTGGGACAGGTCTTCGGCGTGACCATCGGGAACACCGTCACTGCCATCCAGGACGTACCAGGTCTCTCTGCGCTGGAAATTGACCCCGAACAGGCCGTCGAAGCCTACCGGGAACGGATCATCGCGCCCGTCCGCGGACTCCTGCCCGAGACTGAATTGGCCGGCATTGCGGAGAGCCTCTCCGGTTCCTGCACCACGGAGATCGCCTCGTTCGATGAATTTACGAACCTGCTCGCCGACGACAGCTCCTACGGGGAGTATGACCACATCGTCTTCGACACCGCCCCGACGGGCCACACGATCCGGCTGTTACAGCTGCCCGGCTCGTGGACCGATTTCCTGGCAGCCGGCAAGGGGGACCCGTCCTGCCTGGGCCCCTTGTCGGGGCTCGAGAAGCACAAGCAGGTGTATGCCAAGGCAGTCCAGGCACTCACGGACCCGGCCAGGACCCGGCTTGTGCTGGTCAGCCGTGCGCAGACATCATCGCTGGGCGAGGTCGAGCGGACCTATCTGGAGCTCAACCGGATCGGGATCGGCAGCGGTTACGTCGTTGTCAACGGCGTCCTGCCCGAAGCGGCAGGGGAGGAGGACCTGGCGCAGGCCCTGCGCGCACGGGAGGCTGCGGCCATCGCAGCCATCCCCGACGCGGTCGCCGGCCTGCCCCGGGATGTCCTGGACCTGAAACCGGGGAATATGGTCGGCATTGCGGCGATTGAGTCCCTGTTCACGCCCACTTCCGGCGCCCACATTGCTGATGACGCCGCGCCGGGCCCCGAGATTGAGGACGCCCCCCTGGCTGCCCTGGTCGACGAAGTGGAGCTCGGCGGGCACGGCCTCGTGATGTGCATGGGCAAGGGCGGGGTCGGGAAGACCACCGTCGCGGCCGCCATTGCGGTCGCCCTGGCCAAGCGCGGGCATGCGGTCCACCTCACCACCACCGATCCCGCAGCCCACCTCACCGAGACACTCCATGGCTCCATCCCGGGCCTGAAGGTCTCCCGCATCGATCCGGAAGCGGCCATCCAGGAATATCGAAGCCATGTGATGGAGACCAAGGGCCGGAGCCTGGACGATGACGGGCGCGCGGCCCTCGCTGAGGACCTGATGTCCCCGTGCGCGGACGAGGTGGCTGTGTTCCGGCAGTTCTCCAGGGTGGTGCAGGAATCCCGCCGGCACTTCGTAGTGATCGACACGGCGCCGACCGGCCACACCCTGCTGCTCCTGGACGCCACCGGCTCGTACCACCGGGAGATCGCGCGACAGGTCGGCGACACGATGGGGTTCGTGACTCCGCTCATGCGGCTCCAGGACCCGGCCCGGACGAAGGTAGTCCTCGTTACCTTGGCCGAAACAACGCCGGTGCTGGAAGCCGAAGAGTTGAAGAGCGACCTGGAACGAGCCGGAATTCATCCATGGGCCTGGGTCATCAACAACTCGATCGCCGCCGCGCACCCCCGGACGCCGTTCCTGCGGGCCCGTGCCGCGAGCGAAATCGAACAGATCATGAAGGTGCGCACCCTGACGGACCGGGTGGCGCTCATTCCGTTGCTGGCCGAAGAACCCGTCGGCGAGGAGAAGTTGTCGGCCTTGACCGCCCTAAGCTGCCTGCCTGCCTGAGGTGGGGCCCCACCCGGCTTCCACGGACTACTTTTCCGCCGCCGGACTGTGGATCACAGGGACGTCAGGAGGCCTGCCGTCTGTTCCATGGCGCCGGGAACGAGGGAGTAGTAGGCCCATGTGCCGCGCTTCTCCCGGTGCAGCAGGCCGGCGTCGACCAGGATCTTAAGGTGATGCGACACGGTGGGCTGCCCTAGGTCCAGCGGCTCGGTGAGATCGCAGACGCAGGCCTCCCCGGACCCGCCGCTCTTGACGATGGATAGCAGCCGCAATCTGTTGGGATCGGAGAGGGCCTTGAACACGAGGGCCTTGCGCCGGGCATCCTCAGCACTGAGGACAGGCCGGCCGGACGGTGCACAGCAGCCCTCGTCGAGGGCCGGCTCAACAGTTTGCAGAGAATTCATGGGTCTATTATGCACACAGATTGACATTCATCGATATAGTTGGGAATACTTCATATCGACAACCATCAATCTTTTCGCAGAGCGACACAAACGCAGCACAGGAGTCCCGTGAGCACCCAGACCGTTTCTTCGCCCACCCGTGAAGGCGAGGCTGCCGTCGTTGGCAAACTTTCCACCCTGGACCGCTTCCTGCCGGTGTGGATCATCGCAGCCATGGTCCTGGGCCTGCTCCTGGGCAGCTTCATCCCCGGCCTGAACACCGCACTCGAGGCAGTCAAGGTGGGCGAAGTTTCGCTGCCGATCGCCATCGGGCTGCTGGTGATGATGTATCCGGTGCTGGCGAAAGTCCGCTACGACCAGGCACACCGCGTGGTCGGGGACCGGAAGCTCATGATCACCTCCCTGGTGCTGAACTGGGTCCTCGCCCCGGCGTTCATGTTTGCCCTGGCCTGGATCTTCATTCCGGATCTGCCCGAGTACCGGACCGGACTGATCATCGTGGGTCTGGCCCGCTGCATCGCCATGGTGATGATCTGGAACGACCTCGCCTGCGGGGACCGCGAAGCCGCCGCCGTGCTGGTTGCCATCAATTCCGTCTTCCAGGTCATCGCGTTCGGCGCTCTTGGCTGGTTCTACCTGCAGCTGCTGCCGGGCTGGCTGGGCCTGCCCACCACCAGTGCGGACTTCTCCTTCTGGGCCATCACCGCTTCCGTCCTGGTCTTCCTGGGGATCCCGCTGCTGGCCGGCTTCCTTACCCGCACGATCGGAGAAAAGGCCAAGGGCCGGCACTGGTACGAAGGAACGTTCCTGCCGAAGCTCGGACCGTGGGCGCTATACGGCCTGCTGTTCACCATCACGCTGCTGTTCGCCCTGCAGGGCGGGACCATCACTTCCCGCCCGCTCGACGTCGTCCGGATCGCCCTGCCCCTGCTGGTCTACTTCCTGGTGGTCTTCGGCGCTGGCATGCTGATCGGAATGTGGCTCGACCTGGGCTACGCCAAAACCACCACCCTGGCGTTCACCGCCGCCGGCAACAACTTCGAGCTCGCCATCGCCGTGGCGATCGGCACCTTCGGGGTGACCTCCGGGCAGGCCCTGGCCGGCGTCGTCGGACCCTTGATTGAAGTCCCGGTCCTTGTTGCACTGGTCTATGCGGCCCTCTGGGCCCGCAAGCGCTACTTCACCTCGAGCCCCCTTTCCGTCTGATCCAGAAATCCCAGGAGAAACCGATGAGCACCGAAACCGCCAAGAAGCCCTCCGTCCTGTTCGTCTGCGTCCACAATGCCGGCCGCTCCCAGATGGCCGCCGCGTTCCTCACCACCCTGTCCAAGGGCGCCATCGAGGTCCGCTCCGCAGGTTCCCAGCCTGCCGACAAGGTCAACCCGGCCGCCGTCGAGGCAATGGCCGAACTCGGCATCGACATGTCCGCCGAAATCCCCAAGGTCCTCACCACCGAGGCCGTCAAGGAATCAGATGTCGTGATCACTATGGGCTGCGGTGACACCTGCCCGATCTTCCCCGGCAAGCGCTATGAAGACTGGGAACTCGAAGACCCGGCCGGCCAGGGCGTGGATGCCGTCCGCCCCATTCGGGACGACATCAAGGCCCGCATCGAGGACCTCATCGCCTCCCTTGCCCCCGCCGCCAAGTAACCGCCCGAACCTAGGAGACCTTCCATGAGCACCGAAGTGAGCACCGAACAGCTGATCATCATCGGATCCGGCCCCGCCGGCTACACTGCGGCGATTTACGCCGCCCGCGCAGGCCTGAAGCCCCTGGTCCTGGCCGGCTCGGTAACGGCCGGCGGCGCCCTGATGAACACCACCGAAGTTGAGAACTTCCCGGGCTTCCCCGCCGGCATCCAGGGCCCCGAACTGATGGACGGACTCCAGGAACAGGCGCAGCGGTTCGGCGCGCAGGTGGTGTTCGACGACGTCACTGAAGTGACGCTGACCGGGCACCTCAAGCGCGTGGTCACGGGCGGCGGTGACATCCACGAGGCGCCTGCCGTCATCCTCGCGACGGGTTCCGCCTACAAAGAACTCGGCCTGCCCGAGGAGAAGAAGCTCAGCGGCCACGGTGTCTCCTGGTGCGCCACCTGCGATGGCTTCTTCTTCCGTGACCAGGACATCGTTGTCGTCGGCGGCGGGGACTCCGCCATGGAGGAAGCCACCTTCCTGACCCGCTTCGCACGGACCGTCACCGTGGTGGTCCGCAAGGGCGAACTCCGCGCCTCCCGCATCATGGCGCAGCGCGCCAAGGACAACCCGAAGATCAGTTTCGCCTGGCACTCCGCCGTCACCGCCATCCACGGCGACCCCAAGGTCACCGGCATTACGCTGACCGACACCCGGACCGGTGAAACCCGTGAACATGCCGCTACGGGCATATTCGTGGCGATCGGACACGTGCCCCGCACCGAACTCGTCGAGGGCCAGGTCGACCTGGATGCCGAGGGCTACATCAAGGTGGACTCGCCCACCACCGTCACCAACCTGACCGGCGTCTTCGCCTGCGGGGACGCTGTGGACCACCGTTACCGCCAGGCCATCACCGCTGCAGGCACCGGGTGCGCCGCCGCCCTCGACGCCGAGCGCTACCTCGCCGCCCTGGATGATGCGGACAGCATCGCGACCGCCCTGGTCGAGGAACCCACCCACGCCTGAATTGGCCCCCGCCGGATGAAACAGAGGACACCATGGATGTAACAACAATCCTTCCCGTAGCTGTCATCGGAGCCGGGCCCATCGGCCTCGCCGCGGCAGCGCACCTGATCGAACGAGGTTTGGAGCCGCTGATCCTTGAGGCCGGCGCGGCCCCTGCCTCCGCCATCGAGCAGTGGCGCCACATCCGGCTTTTCTCGCCATGGCAGTACAACACTGACGCTGCAGCCGCCCGCCTGCTCGCCGGGACCGGGTGGGAATCACCGGAGCCGACGGCGCTGCCCACCGGCGGTGAATTCATCGATCACTACCTCACCCCCTTGGCCGCACTTCCCGCCATCGCGTCCCGCTTGCACACGGGCGCCCGTGTGGTGGCTGTGACCCGGCACGGCATGGACAAAACCCACAGCCGCAACCGGAACACCACACCCTTCGTGGTCCGGGTGGAACACGCCGACGGCGAAGTCCGCGACTACCGGGCTGCCGCCGTCATCGACGCCTCCGGCACTTGGTCCACCCGCAACCCGCTCGGCACCTCCGGCCTGCCGGCCCTCGGCGAGGCTGATGCGGCCGCCCGCATCTCCTCCCCGCTGCCTGACGTGCTGGGCCGTGACCGTGCAGCCTTTGCCGGGCGCACCGCCGTCGTCGTCGGGGCCGGCCACTCGGCCGCCAACACCCTGATCAATCTCTCCGAGCTCGCGGCCCAGGTGCCCGGGACGAAGATCGTGTGGGCCATCCGCGGCACCTCCGCTGCCAAGGTCTACGGCGGCGGTGACGCTGACGGCCTTGCTGCCCGCGGCCAGCTCGGCAGCCGGCTCCGCGGCCTCGTCGAGTCCGGTGCCGTGGAACTTCACGCCGGCTTCGGGATCGCATCCCTGACGGCTGCCGAGGGCGCCGTCACCCTGACCTCAACCGACGGCCGCACCCTCGAAGCCGACGTCGTGGTTCCGGCCACCGGCTTCCGCCCGGACCTGGGCATCCTCCGTGAACTCCGGCTGGAACTCGACCCCGGTGTGGAAGCCCCGCGTGAGCTCGGCCCGCTGATCGACCCCGAATTCCACTCCTGCGGCACGGTCGAACCCCACGGTGCCAGGATGCTGGCCCACCCGGAAGCCGACTTCTACATCGTGGGCATGAAGTCCTACGGCCGTGCCCCGACCTTCCTGCTCGCCACCGGCTACGAGCAGGTACGCTCCGTCACCGCAGCCTTGGCAGGGGACCGGAAGGCTGCCGACACCGTCCAGCTCGAGCTGCCCGAAACCGGTGTCTGCTCCTCCGATATCGGCACCAGCTGCGACATCCCCGCGGTCCAGCCTGCAGGTTTTGTGGCCGAGACCTCCGGCGGCTGCTGCGGAACGCCCGAGCCGGTCCTCGTCGGATTCCCCACGGGCCTGGCCCACGGCCGCTCCGCCGACAGCTGACCTCCTTCCGAAGCTTTCACCAACCGACCACACTGGAGTACCGACATGACCGACCACCCTGAACACCGCCCGGACCGGCAGGACAAAAAGCCCGGCGTCCTGTTCGTATGCAGTAAGAATGGCGGGAAGTCCCAGCTCGCCGCCGGACTGATGAACCAGCTCGCCGCCGGTACCGTCACGGTGCACTCCGCCGGGACGAAACCCGGCAAGTCGCTGAACCCCCAGTCCGTGGACGCGCTGGCAGAGCTCGGCATCGACATCACGGGGGAACACCCCAAACCCGTCACCGACGACGTGCTGGACGCCGTCGACGTCGTCATCGTCCTGGGCAACGAGGCGAAAGTCGAAGCCCACGCGGGCAAGCGGCTTGAGGTCTGGGATACGGACGAGCCCTCCGAGCGCGGCATCGAAGGCATGGAACGCATGCGCCTGGTCCGGGATGACATCAGGGCCCGCGTCCGGAAGCTGTATGCGGAGCTCACCGGTAAGTGACCGTGCCGGCGCCCGCTCCCGCCCGGATCCTCGTCGCGGAGGGTGCACCGCGCGGCGGACTCGCCGCGATGTGCGTCACCCAGACCACCGCGTGGGGCGCGCTGTACTACGCCTTGATCGCGGCAGTCCCGCGCATCAGCCAGGACACTGGCTGGGGCCCGACCGCCGTGACGGGCGCGTTTTCGGCCGGCCTGCTGGTTTCCGCGGTGGCCGGGATCTCCGTCGGCAGGATCCTCGACAGGACCGGGCCCCGCAGGCTGATGATCGGCGGATCCCTCATCGGAGTGCTGGCCCTGGCCATGGTGTCGGTGGCACCGAACCTGCCCGTATTCTTTGTGGCCTGGCTGCTCGCCGGCGCCGCGCAGGCCGCCGTGCTGTACCAGCCGGCCTTCACGGTGATCAGCCGCTGGTACGGGCCCGCGCGCATGCGGCCGCTGACGGTGCTGACCCTCGTCGCCGGGTTCGCATCCACCATTTTCGCGCCCTTCACCGCGGCCCTGAGCTCCGCGTTCGGCTGGAGAGGCGCCTTCATCATCCTCGCCGGGATCCTGGGGATCATCACCGTGCCGCTCCATGCCCGCTACCTGAACCGGGACTGGGCACCGGCCGTTGTCACGCCACCTGCGGCTGAGCGACGGGACGCAGTGCGCACCATCAGGCGCAGTGATGAATTCCTCGGCTTGCAGGTCCTCATGCTCCTGTTGTGCCTCGGTCTTTATACCGTGACGCTGAATGTCATCCCCCTGCTGATCGAAAAGGGAGCCGACTACACCACGGCCGCGTTCGGGCTCGGCCTCGTGGGCGCCGGACAGGTCGGCGGACGTCTGCTGTTCGGCACCATCCCGCCCGGCGCGCGGCTGCCGGTCATCACCGGTACCGCCACCGGCGCCGTCCTGCTCCTCGCCGTCATGCCCGGGCCGGTCCCCGCGCTGATGGCCGCCGGCATGCTCGCGGGTGCGGTCAGAGGGTGCCAGACCCTGCTGCAGGCCACTGTCATCGCTGACCGGTGGGGAACACAAAATCTTGGCACCTTGCAGGGACTGTTCGCCGCGCCGCTCACAGCTGTCACCGCCATCGCCCCGGCCGCCGGACCTGCACTGGCAGCCTGGCTCGGAAGTTACACAAACATGGCCTACGCCGCGGCCGCCGCCACGGGGACCGCAGCCGTCATCGCCGTCGTCGCCTCACGACGCCCGCGGACGATCTCTTCCTAAACCCGCCCCGCTAGCGCCCGCTATTTCCCGGTCAGCGTCCAGGAGCGCTTGGAGAGCCCGAACCAGAAGCCGTCGATAGCCGTTTTGGCGTTTAGGTCGCCGGACCCGTAGGCGGCACCGAGGGCCACATAAAGCGGTGCCCAGTGCTCGCTGCGCGGATGCGCCTCCAACGCTGCCGGTGCCTTGTGCAGGAAATCCAGGATCGAATCGACATCGCCGGCCGCCATGGTTTCCTGGGCCCAGTGGTCGAATTCGCTCGAAGCGGCCGGCGGCGCGGTGTCCGGGCCGCCGGCCGGGTTGAACCAGCGCAGGTTGTGCGTGGTGAAGCCGGAACCGACGATAAGCGTGCCGCGGTCCCGCAGCGGGGCCAGCGTCTCGCCTAGATTGAACAGGCCTTGCGGATCCAGGGTGGGCATGGACATCTGGAGCACCGGGATATCAGCTTCCGGATACATTTCCACGAGCGGCACGTAGGCGCCGTGGTCCAGGCCGCGTTCCTCGTCGCGTTCCACGTGGTGGCCATGGGTGGAAACGAGCTTCTCCACCTCATTGGCGAGTTCCACCGCCCGGGGGGCGTCGTAGCTGACGTCGTAGTACTTCTGCGGGAAGCCCCAGAAGTCGTAGACGAGTCCGGGGTTCCGTGTGGTGGCGCTGAGGGTCACCGGGGCGTTTTCCCAATGTGCGGACACCATCAGGATGTCCTTCGGCTTGCCGAAGGCGCCGGACCAGGCGCTGAGCTCACTGGTCCAGCGCGCGTCGTCGGCCAGGGGAGGCGCGCCGTGGCTCAGGAAGAGAACGGGCGGGCGGTCAAGTGTCTGCGTCATATCTCCATTCTAGGAGCTTTTACTTGAATCTTCAACCATTAGTCCGGGCCGGATCGGGAAGTGGCCGGCGAGGCCGTCGACGCCCGGAGTAATTGTTGGGCGCCAGGTTTCGCCATCGTCACCGAGCAGGCCTGGCTGTCCTTCGCAAAGACGGCTTCAGGTACCGGCCTCGCGGCGTCGATGCCGCACACGGGGTCCGTGTCGCTTGACTACCCCGTTGCCCTCACCGCCGCGGGCAGGGCGCACGGCGATGCCGCCGCTGACGCCGCCAGCGCCCTGGCGTCCGCGATGGCAACCGAGGAGGGAAAGAAGGCGCTCGCCGACAGCGGCCTCAGGCCCGTGGGCGGCAGCCGCACCCCGGAGCAGGCGGGCGTGGGCAGTGTCGCGGCCCTGAAGCCTGCCTCACCGGAATCCGTGGAGCGGGCGCTGAAGGGCTGGTCCCTCCAGGCCATCCCCTTCAGGTCGCTGGTGGTCATGGACGCCTCCGGCTCGATGAACTTCCAGGCTGGCAAACAGACCCGCATGCAGCTCACGCAACAGGCAGCCATAGCGGGCAGCAAGCTGTTCCCCGACACCGCCGCTTTGGGGATGTGGGCGTTCCCATTGGACTGGGAGGCGGCAGCCAGGACTACGTAGAGCTCGATCCCATCAGGAAGATGGACCAGGTTGTTGGCGGGGTCACGCAGCGGGACCGCCTGGTTGCGGATATTTCCGGGCTGGACAAGAGGACCGGCGGCGCCAGCTATGTTGCGAGGAATCCGGCGGACATCCCGACCGTTTTCGCGGATGCGCTGCAGGCTCGCGCACAATAGCTTCATGGCCAACAGCAGCGAGCGGCGCCTTCCGCGACTTGAAGATGTAGCGGAACGCGCCGGCGTCTCGCACCAAACGGTATCCCGCGTCATCAACAACCACCCCAACGTGAGCAAGGTAACCAGGGAGCGCGTTGAGGCGGCCATTGCCGAGCTGGGATACCGGCGGAACACCGCGGCGCGCAGCCTGGTGACGCGGCGTTCGCATACCATCGGCGTCCTGGCCAGCGAGTTGTCCCAGTACGGACCCGCCAACACGCTGCTCGGCGTGGAGCAGGCTGCCCGCGATGCCGGCTACTTCGTGAGCATCGCGGCCATCCGCGAGGTCAGCGCGGAATCGATCGCCGATGCCGCGCGCCATTTTATGGACCAGGGTGTGGACGGCATTGTGGCCCTGGTGCCGCACGCCGGAACCCTGCAGGCGTTGGAGCAGCTGAACCTGGACGTGCCCGTGGTGGTGGTGGGCTCCAGCGGTGAGGGCCGGTTCAGCGGCGCCATGGTGGACCAGAAGATGGGTGCGCGGCTGGCCGTCGCGCATTTGATCGAGCAGGGCCACCAGCGAATCGGACACATATCCGGACCGCAGGACTGGATCGACGGGTCGGAGCGGACCGAAGGCTGGCGTGAGGCGCTGGCGCAGGCGGGACTGGCTGACGACCTTCTCGTCGAGGGGGACTGGAGCGCGGGCAGCGGCTATGGCATCGGCCAGAAGCTCGCCATCGAGCGGACCGCCACCGCGGTATTCGTGGGCAACGACCAGATGGCGCTGGGGGTCTTGCGCGCCTTCAGTGAAGCGGGCGTGCGGGTGCCCCAGGACGTCTCAGTGGTGGGTTTCGACGACCAGCCGGAAGCCGGCTATTTCACCCCGCCGCTCACCACTGTCCGCCAGGACTTCGAGGAGCTTGGCCGCCGCTGCATGGATATGATGCTGGCGCTGCTGGAAGACGGCGCGGCGGCCGGAACAACCGTGGTGGAACCTCGGATAGTGGTGCGTGCAAGCACGGCCCGACCGGACGCCAGTCCCCGCTGACGGCGCCCTTCCCGGCAATATGCCGGGCGCTGCCTCCCGGCCCCCGCGAGATCCTTTTCAAGAAATTTATATGCATGTGCATCCAGATTTGATGCTGCGCCGGTAGTTAGGGGTGTAAGCACAATTGCCCGCCAGCCGGGCCGATGAAGGAGAAGGACATGCGCACAAGCATTTTCACAGCCGGCGCCGGAGCAGCCGCAATCGCGGCAGCAATCGCTCTCGCCGGCCCGGCCCAGGCGGCCGACGGAGACGCCCGGCTTTCGGTGCTGCACGGGGTTCCCGGGCTCACCGTGGATGTCTGGGTCAACGGCGACCGCACCCTTGACGATTTCGCTCCCGGAACCCTTGCCGGGCCGCTCTCGCTGCCGGCCGGAGCCTACGAACTCGCCATCACTGCCTCGGACGCCGCCGATGCGTCGGCTCCTGTCATCGGTCCAGTCACCGTGACGCTCGCCGCGAGCGGAAACTACACCGCAGTAGCCAACCTCGACGCGGCGGGCAAGCCGACGGCGAACTTCTTTACCAATGACGTCTCGCAGATCGCGGCAGGCAAGGGCAAGCTGACCGTCCGGCACGCAGCTGCGGCGCCTGCCGTGGATGTCCTTGCCGGCGGAACAGCCGTTGTTTCCAACCTGGCCAACCCCAGCGAGCAGACTCTCAGCCTGGACCCCGCCACCATCTCCGCAGCAGTGGCGGCGACCGGAACCACCACGCCGGTGATCGGCCCTGCTGACGTCACTGTGGCCGAAGGCACGCACACCATTGTCTACGCCTGGGGAAGCCTGGCGGACAGCAATCTCCAGCTGGCCGTGCAGACCATCGAGGGGCTGCATTCGGCGCCGGGCTCGGTCCCGGGAGCCCGTGACGGCTCGTCCGGGACCTCAGCGGCAGGACCGGCCGTCGTGACGGTCGGGTTCGGTGCCGCAGCCCTTGCGCTGCTCCTCGGGGGCGTGGGTGTAGCCCGCACCATTGCCGCCCGGCGGGCAGGCTAGCAAGGCGGTACGGCAGCAGGAGGCCCGGCCGCCCGACGCGCGTCGGACGGCCGGGCCGCAGTCCTCATCAACCAACGTTGCAAGCCCTGACGGTGCTTGCCTCGGGGAAGGCCGGTCATGAAGCCAGGCACCGCGACGGCAGGGGCGTCCCGCCGTCGTTATTCCTTTCCGCCCAAGGCTGCCGCCGTGGCCGCAGCGGCGCTCCTGCTCGCGGCGTGCGCTCCCTCCGTGCCCGTCCCGCAGCCCTCGGCGGCAGTGACGAGCGAAGGTGCCTTGCCGGCCGCGACTCCGTCCCCGCCTGCCGCGGCACCTGGCGCCTCGCAGCATCCTGGTCAGAATAAGGAATCCATTCCGCAGCGGCCGGCCAGCCTGCCGGCAGCTGCTGAGGCGGCGCCGGCCCCGATATCACTCTCTGTGGCCGGAACGTCCATCAACATGGCAGTGGTGCCGGTAGGGGTCTCATCCGACAGGGCCATGGAGATCCCTGAGGCCTTCGACCAGGCCGGGTGGTACAGGTTCGGGCCGGCCCCCGGAGCGGCTGCCGGGACAGCGGTGATCGCAGGGCACATTGACACAACCTCCGAGCGGGCGCCCTTTTCGCAATTAAAGACACTGGCACCGGGGACTGCGGTCCAGGTGGGACGCCTGGGCGCGCCCGCGCTGAACTACCGGGTGGTCAGTGTGGAGCTGATGGCCAAAGATAGCTTCGATGGTGATTCACTTTTCCGCCGTTCCGGTCCGCATGAACTCAAAGTGGTCACCTGCGGGGGCAGGTGGCTGCAGGAGCGAATGGACTACAGCGACAATGTGATTGTCACCGCCGTCCTTGAGTGAGCGGTGCTCCTTCGGAACTCCTTTCTCTGTTGACTTTCTGTTTGTTAGCGCTAACAATTAAGGCAACCGCAGAGCGGCGGAGACTATGGGAGGAATTGATGGACGTCACAGCAGACGGTTCAGACAACTACGTGATCGGCGTCGACTACGGCACGCTGTCCGGGCGGGCCGTGGTGGTCCGGGTCCGGGACGGCAAGGAACTGGGCAGCGGCGTGTTCGAATATCCCCACGCCGTGGTCACCGACTCCCTTCCGGCGGACCTGGCGGGCGACGGCGCCGAACGGCTTCCCGGGGAATGGGCCCTGCAGGTGCCGGATGACTACCGCGAGGTGTTGCGCCGGGCGGTGCCCGCTGCCATTGCCGACGCAGGGATCGCCCCGGCCGCCGTGGTGGGCATCGCCACCGACTTCACCGCCTGCACCATGGTCCCGGTCAGGGCCGATGGCACACCGTTGAATGAACTTTCCGGCTTCGCGAACCGGCCGCACGCCTATGTGAAACTGTGGCGCCACCATGCCGCCCAGCCGCAGGCGGACCGGATCAACGCCTTGGCCGCCGACCGAGGAGAAAGCTGGCTGCCGCGCTACGGCGGGCTCATTTCCTCCGAATGGGAGTTCGCCAAGGGGCTCCAGTTGCTGGAGGAGGACCCGGGAGCGTACGCCGCAATGCACCACTGGGTGGAGGCCGCCGACTGGATCGTGTGGCAGCTCTGCGGCAACTACGTCCGCAATGCCTGCACCGCCGGGTACAAGGGCATTTACCAGGACGGCAGATACCCGTCCGAGGAATTCCTGGCCGCCCTGAATCCGGACTTCAAGGATTTTGTCAGCACCAAGCTCGAACACCCCATCGGGCGGCTGGGCGACGCCGCAGGCAGGCTGACGGCCGAGGCCGCGGCCTGGACCGGGCTGCCGGAAGGCATCGCCGTCGCGGTGGGCAATGTGGACGCCCACGTCACGGCCCCCGCCGCGAAGGCCGTGGAGCCCGGTCAGCTGGTGGCCATTATGGGCACCTCCACCTGCCACGTCATGAACGGCGCCGAGCTGCGGGAAGTCCCTGGCATGTGCGGCGTGGTGGACGGTGGCATCGTTGACGGACTGTGGGGCTACGAAGCGGGCCAGAGCGGGGTAGGCGACATCTTCGGCTGGTTCACCAACAACGGCGTCCCGCCCGAATACCACCAGGCTGCCGCCGGGCAGGGGCTGGGCATCCACGAATACCTTACGGACCTCGCCTCCCGCCAGGCCATCGGCGAACACGGGCTGATAGCCCTGGACTGGCACTCCGGCAACCGCTCCGTGCTGGTGGACCATGAACTGTCCGGCGTGGTGGTGGGCCAGACCCTCGCCACCCGCCCCGAAGACAGCTACCGGGCCTTGCTGGAAGCCACGGCCTTCGGCACACGCACCATCGTGGACGCCTTCCGCGACGCGGGAGTTCCGGTCAAAGAATTCATCGTGGCCGGCGGCCTGCTGAAGAACAGGCTGCTCATGCAGATCTATGCCGACGTCACAGGCCTGCCGCTGTCCACCATCGGTTCCGCCCAGGGGCCTGCGTTGGGCTCCGCCATCCACGCCGCCGTCGCGGCGGGTGAATACCCGGACGTCCGCGCCGCTTCGGCTGCCATGGGCTCAGAGCCCGGCGGGATTTATCTTCCCATTCCGGAAAATGTTGCGGCCTACGAAAAGCTCTTCCAGGAGTACCGCACGCTGCACGACTATTTTGGCCGCGGCACCAACAGCGTAATGCACCGGCTCAAAGCCATCCAGCGTGCGGCCAGGCCGTCGTTGGCGGCCATTGACCATGCCACAGAGCCGGTGTCCGCATGAGCCACCTCCTCGAAACCATCGCGCAGGTCCGCCGCGAGGTCTGCGACCTTCACGCCGAGCTCACCCGCTACGAACTGGTGGTGTGGACGGCCGGCAACGTCTCCGCCCGGGTTCCCGGCCACGACCTGATGATCATCAAGCCGTCCGGAGTCTCCTATGCGGACCTCACCCCCGGGAGCATGGTTGTCACCGACCTCTACGGCACCCCGGCGGACGGGGAGTGGGGCAATCCGCCGTTCTCGCCGTCGTCGGACACTGCCGCGCATGCATACGTCTACAGGCATATGCCGGAAGTGGGCGGCGTGGTGCACACGCACTCCACCTACGCCACAGCGTGGGCGGCCCGCGGCGAAGCTATCCCGTGCGTGCTCACCATGATGAGCGACGAGTTCGGCGGCAGCATCCCGGTGGGCCCCTTCGCGCTGATCGGCGACGACTCGATCGGCCAGGGGATTGTGGAAACCTTGCGGAACTCCACATCCCCCGCGGTCCTGATGCAGAACCACGGCCCGTTCACCATCGGCAAGGACGCCAGATCCGCGGTGAAGGCCGCCGTGATGTGCGAGGAAGTGGCGCGCACCGTCCACATCTCCCGCCAGCTGGGCGAACCGCTGCCCATCGACCAGGACAGCATCGAATCCCTCTATGCCCGCTACCAGAACGTCTACGGCCAGTAGCGCCGCAGCGCGCCCGTTTCTTCAGGAGAACCCCCATGAGCAACGCAAACAACACGTCCCTCCAGCAGTACGAGGTCTGGTTCCTCACCGGCAGCCAGCACCTGTATGGCGAGGACGTCCTCAAGCAGGTCGCAGCGCAGTCGCAGGAGATTGCCGCCGCGCTGAACGATTCCTCCGATGTCCCGGTCAAGGTGGTCTGGAAGCCCGTCCTCACTGATTCGGAAGCCATCCGCCGCACCGCGCTGGAAGCGAACTCCGACGATTCCGTCATCGGCGTGACCGCCTGGATGCACACGTTCAGCCCGGCCAAGATGTGGATCCAGGGCCTGGACCTGCTGCGCAAACCGCTGCTGCACCTGCACACCCAGGCCAACGTCGAGCTGCCCTGGGCGGACATCGATTTCGACTTCATGAACCTCAACCAGGCCGCCCACGGCGACCGCGAGTTCGGCTACATCCAGTCCCGGCTGGGCATCCCCCGCAAGACCGTGGTGGGCCACGTGTCCAACCCGGAGGTCACCCGCCAGGTGGGCGTCTGGCAGCGGGCGTCCGCGGGTTGGGCCGCCGTCCGCACCCTGAAACTGACCCGTTTCGGCGACAACATGCGCAACGTGGCCGTCACCGAAGGTGACAAGACCGAGGCCGAGCTCCGCTTCGGCGTCTCGGTGAACACCTGGTCCGTGAACGAGCTCGCCGACGCCGTGCACGGCGCTGCGGAGTCCGACGTCGACGCGCTCGTTGCGGAGTACGAGCGCCTCTACGACGTGGTCCCCGAGTTGCAGGCCGGGGGAGCGCGGCACGAATCGCTGCGCTACAGCGCCCGGATCGAACTCGGCCTGCGGAGTTTCCTTGAGGCCAACGGCTCGGCCGCGTTCACCACCTCCTTTGAGGACGTGGGCGAACTGCGCCAGTTACCCGGCATGGCCGTGCAGCGGCTGATGGCGGACGGCTACGGCTTCGGCGCCGAGGGCGACTGGAAGACCGCCATCCTGGTGCGCGCCGCCAAAGTGATGGGCGCAGGACTGCCCGGCGGAGCTTCGCTCATGGAGGACTACACCTACCACCTTGCCCCCGGCCAGGAGAAAATCCTGGGTGCGCACATGCTGGAGGTCTGCCCGTCGCTGACCGCCACCAGGCCGCGAGTCGAGATCCACCCGCTGGGCATCGGCGGCAAGGAAGATCCCGTCCGCATGGTATTCGACACCGACGCCGGCCCCGGAGTAGTGGTGGCGCTGTCCGACATGCGCGACCGTTTCCGCCTCGTGGCGAATGCCGTCGACGTGGTGGACCTGGACGAGCCGCTGCCCAACCTGCCGGTGGCCCGGGCCCTGTGGTCTCCCAAACCGGACTTCGCCACCTCCGCAGCGGCCTGGCTCACCGCCGGCGCGGCGCACCACACGGTGCTGTCCACCGCCGTGGGCATGGACGTGTTCGAGGACTTCGCCGAGATTGCGAAGACCGAACTGCTGACCATCGACGAAGGCACCACCATCAGGCAGTTCAAGAAGGAACTGAACTGGAACGCGGCCTACTACAAGCTGGCCGGCGGGCTGTAGGAGCTACTCCGCTGTCCGCTCAGCCCTACGAGGCGGGGCGGGCAGCGAGGGTGACTTTGGCTTCCTTGGATTCCGTACCCCGGCGGTAGCCGACGTTAACGGTCTGGTCCGGGTTCTTGCCGCGGAGTTCGGCGAGCAGGTCTTCGGGTGAGGCCAGTTCCTTGCCGTCCAAGGAGACAAGGACGTCCCCGGGCCGGATGCCCGCACGGTCCGCGGGTCCGCCGTCCACCACCGAGAGCACCAGGGCACCGCGGGTGTTTTCGAGTCCCAGCATGTCTGCGATCTGTGAGGTGATCGCATCCGGGCGGAGGCCGATGAAGGCGTGGTCCGCGGTCCCGTCCTCGCGCAACTGCTCGGCTACCCGGACGGCGGTCGCCGCGGGGATCGCGAAGCCCAGCGCCACCGCCCCGGACTGCGGCGGGATGTACGCCTCACTGATGCCGATCACCTCGCCCCGGGCATTCACCACGGCGCCGCCGGAGTTCCCGGGGCTGATGGCCGCATCGGTCTGGATCAGGTCCACCAGCGACTGGCTGCTGGCCGCCGAGCCCGGGATCTCGCGGTGCAAGCCGGAGATGATCCCCGCCGTCGCCGTGTTTTCGAAACCCAGCGGCGAGCCGATCACGATTGCCAGTTCGCCCACCCGGGGGAGTTCGGACTGGAACTTCGCGGCAGGAAGCCCCGTGCGCTTCGCCTCCACGAGGGCCAGGTCCGAAATGGCATCCGTGGCCTTGACGGTGCCCGCAACCCGCTGGCCGTCAGCAAAGGCGATCTCCACGTCGGTGTTGCCCCGCACCACATGCTCGTTGGTGAGGATCAGTCCCTCCGCCGTGAAGACCACGCCGCTGCCCAGCCCGCCGTTGGTGAGCACCGTGACAACGGACGGCTGGACGGTCTCCACGATGGACGGGATGTCCGCGGCTGCCTGCGGCGTGCCCGGCTGGGTGGCAAGGGCTGTCCCGGAGGAGCCTTGAGTTGTGGATCCTGCAGCTGAGGAGGAGGAAGGGGCCGGGCGCTGGTCTGCCCCCGTGCATCCGGCCATGCCGGAGCCAAGGATTGCCAACACGGTCAGGGTTACACCGGCCCGGACGCCAGCCCGGACACGGGTTCCGGCTCGCGATGAGATCATCGGACTCCCTTTCGCTGGCCTGGTTTTTAGAGGCGTCGGCCTCACAGATCTTTGCCCTTAAAGGTAGGCCGCCGGTCCATGAGGGCCATAGGTCCGGAAGTCCCCTCTTGACGTCCGGATGATGAACGCTAACAATGGTTTTCTATAACGTTGTAGAAGATGAGAAAACGAGGATGTTTACGTGAGAACTAGCGAATCTGCCGCAGGCAAGATAACTGCCAAGATCACCCTGGACCCGGCCTTCACCGTGGGGCCGGTCCGGCGCCGCACCTTCGGCGCGTTTGTGGAGCACCTGGGCCGCTGCGTCTACACCGGCATCTTCGAGCCGGGGCACCCCAAGGCTGACGGGGACGGCTTCCGGACCGACGTCCTGGAACTCACCCGCGAGCTGGGCGTGTCCACGGTGCGCTATCCGGGCGGGAACTTCGTCTCCGGCTACCGCTGGGAGGACGGCGTGGGGCCGATGGAGCAGCGGCCGGCCCGGCTGGACCTGGCCTGGCACTCCACCGACCCCAACCATGTGGGCGTGGACGAGTTTGCCAAATGGTCCGCCAAGGCCGGCGTCGAGCCGATGATGGCCGTGAACCTGGGTACCCGCGGGACCCAGGAAGCCCTGGACCTGCTCGAATACTGCAATATCGACGGCGGCACCGCCTTCTCCGACCAGCGCCGGGCCAACGGGGCCGAAAACGGCTACGGCATCAAAATGTGGTGCCTGGGCAACGAGATGGACGGCTTCTGGCAGATCGGCCACAAGAACGCCACCGAATACGGCCGGCTCGCCGCCGACACCGCCCGCGCCATGCGGATGGTGGAGCCCGACCTGGAGCTCGTGGCCTGTGGCAGTTCCGCTCCGAGCATGCCCACGTTCGGCGAGTGGGAGCGGGTGGTCCTCACCGAAACCTACGAACTCGTGGACTTGATCTCGGCGCACCAGTACTTCGAGGACTTCGGCGACCTGCAGGAGCACCTCTCGTCCGGGCATCGGATGGAGGCGTTCATCAAGGACATCGTGGCGCATATCGACCATGTGAAGTCGGTCAAGAAGTCCACCAAACAGGTGAACATCTCCTTCGACGAGTGGAACGTCTGGCACATGAGCCGCGACGAATCGAAGTCGCCCGCCGGCAAGGACTGGCCGGTGGCGCCCGTGCTCCTTGAGGACCGGTACACCGTGGCGGATGCCGTGGTTGTCGGTGATCTCCTCATCACGCTGCTCCGCAACACCGACCGCGTCCACTCCGCCAGCCTGGCGCAGCTGGTCAATGTGATTGCCCCGATCATGACGGAACCCGGCGGCCGCGCCTGGAAGCAGACCACCTTCCATCCGTTCGCCCTGACGTCGGAGCACGCCAGGGGCACGGTGCTGCAGCTCGCCGTCGAGTCCCCGCTGCTCAGCGGCGGCAAGACCGCGGACTTCGCCGCGCTGTCCGCCGTGGCGACCTTCGACGCCGCGTCGGGTGAAGCCGTGGTGTTTGCCGTGAACCGTTCGGCCGCGGACTCGCTCACGTTGAGCGCCGCCGTCGCCGGGCTGGGCAACGCGAAGGTCATCGAGGCGGTCACCTATGCCAACAAGGACCCGTACTGGCAGGCCACGGCGGATGACTCCACCTCGGTGCTGCCCGGCGAAAACGTCAGCGTAAAGCTCGACGGCGGCCGGCTCACCGCCGAGCTCCCCGCCGTCTCCTGGAGCATGATCCGCCTGGCCGTCGACGGGGCGGCCAGCTAGTCCTCGAGCAACGCCGGGTCAAGGTGGACGGGGGCGTCCAGGTCGCGTGTGCAGACCAGGACGTCCCCTTCCACATGCAGCCGTGCCGCGTGGATGCTGGTGCGCTGCTCCCGGACAGCCCGGGCCGGATCCGCCAGGCCGTTGGCCATCTCGGTGTCCTGCCATTCCGGATGCGTGAAGTAGAAGATGTAGGCGTGGCCGCCCTGGGTGACCACATCCGCGTGCCGCCCGTAGGTGGCGTCGTCCGCGCCGGCGCCGGGTGCATCCAGGATGAGGCCGTTGCCGGCTTCCTGCCGGGTCCAGGCCAGGCCATCGGCCGAGCGGTGCACGGCCTGGCCGCGCCACTCGTCCACCACCATCCAGTACCAGCCGCCAAGCCGGAACACGTTGGGACCTTCGTGGGCGGGCAACCCGATCACCTGGCCTTCGGCGCGCCAATGGCCTCTTGAACCTGTTTCTTCCCACACCGCCGACCAGGTGGTGGAGCCGTCCACCTCGTCCTTGAACCAGAGCCGCGGGCGGCCGTCCGCCACCACCGCAAACGCTGCGTCGATGACGTTCTCGGAGCCGACGTCCACCCGGCTTTCGAACTCCCATTGCTCCAGGTCGGGGCTGGTGAAGTGCACAAGCCGACGCCTCGTCTGCTCGGCCCAGGTGCCCGGAGCGCCCGCGCCCCAGGTCAGGAACATGTGATACTCGCCGTCATGCCACACGACTTCGGGGGCCCAGTGCGTGTTAAGCCCGGGGGAGTCTTCCGGATCGAGGCCCTCCACCACGCCGCGGTACTGCCAGGACGCTCCGGCGTCGGCGGAGACGGCGATTCCGATCCGGGTGCCGGTGATCCAGTCCACGCCGCCTGTGGTGAGGGTGGCGCGGCGGGCCGTGTAGAACATCCACCACTCGCCGGTGCCGCGGCGGTGGATGACAGTGGGATCGGCGGCGCCGTCGAACACCGGGCAGCGGAAGAGGGGGGACGTGGCAGGCGGCATGGCTGTTCCTTCGGGACTCGCGGGCGGAGGGCCGGTTCGGATGCTGCGGCCGGGCTCATTCTATAACGTTGTATAAGGCGTGGACAGGGCAAAAACCGTGCCGGTCTGCAACGATGTAGCTGAAGATGTTGCCGGGAAGGGAATCACCTGTGGCTGTGACCATGAATGACGTTGCGCGCGCCGCCGGCGTCTCGTTGAAGACCGTGTCCAATGTGCTCAACGACTACGAGTTCATCCGGCCGGCCACCAGGCAGAAGGTGCTGGATGCCATCGCGGAACTGGGCTACGAAGCCAACCTGACGGCGCGAAGCCTGCGCTCCGGGAAAACCCGCATGCTGGGGCTGGTGCTGTCCGACCTCTCCATCCCGTATTACGCGGAACTCGCGTCCCGGCTGATGACCGTTGCGGCCGGCCGCGGCTACCGCGTCCTGGTGGAGCAGTCCGGGGCCACCGCCGCGCACGAGCTGAGCGCGCTCCAGGGCCCGTTCCGCCAGCTCACGGACGGACTGCTGTTCACCCCGCTGACCCTCGATGCCGAGACCATCGCCGCGCACCGGGGCGCCAAGCCGGTCGTCATGCTGGGAGAGCACATCGCGGATCCCCGGTTCGATCTCGTGACCATGAAGAACGCCGAAGCCGCGGCGGCAATCACCGGCCATCTCCTTGCAGGGGGCCGGCGCCGCATCGCCGTACTGGGTGCTGCGGCAGGAGACACGGCGGACAGTCCGGGCCTGCGCCTGAACGGCTACCGGCAGGCATTGGATGCTGCGGGAGTGGAATTCGATCCCGCACTGGTGGTGCAGTGCGACTGGCGCCGCGATGCCGGCGCCTCCGCCGTCGGCGGCCTGCTCAACAGCGGCATCGGGTTCGACGCCGTCTTCGGCCTGAATGACACCGTGGCGCTGGGTGCCCTGCACGAGCTCTTGATTCGCGGAATCAAAGTACCGGACGACGTTGCGGTGGCAGGCTTCGACGACATCGACGAGGCCCGTTTCGCGTCACCGTCCCTCACCACGGTGTCGCCCGGCATGGCGGAAATCGCCGAGCGATCCATCAAGTTGCTGATCGACAGGATCGAAGGCGCGGAGCCGGCCGAGGAAGGCCTTCGGGTCGAGGCCGGCTTCGAGTTGAAGGTCCGGGACTCGGCGCCCTAGGGCCAGCCCCGACCGGACCGCCGGCGCGTAACGTACGGCTAATTAGCGTACTGTTCTTCATCGCCGCCGGGCACCAGGCCCGGCGGCTTCATCGAAGAAGGCCTCTTCAGCTGACGCTTGCAGAGCCCACAGCTGAAGCGGACCGCTCCACCCCGGCGAGGTAGGCGAACTGCTGACGCAGCCCGAAGCGCCAGGGCGGCAGTTCCTCGGCTGCACCCACTGTGTTGACCAGGGCTCCAAGATGGCTGCTGCGGATGGTGACCACGTCCCCCATCTTGTGGGTGAAGCCCTGCCCGGGTTCGTCCCGGTCCTGCGTGGGCGCGAACAGTGTGCCCGTGAAGAGCGCGAACCCGTCCGGGTACTGGTGGTGCCTGCCGAAGGTCGCGGCCACCAGCTCCTCGAATGGACGGCTGATCCGGGCCACCGTGTTCCGGCCTTCGAGCTGGTACCCGTCCGTACCCTCCACCCGGAGCAGTATCTCTTCCTGCCGCAGGGTCTCGAGGGTGAACCCGCCGTCGAACAGCCGGATCAGCGGCCCCAAGGCGCTGGAGGCGTTGTTGTCCTTGGCCTTGCCCAACAGCAGGGCACTCCGCCCTTCAACGTCGCGGAGGTTCACGTCATTGCCGAGTGTCGCACCCACCACCTTGCCCGCGGAGGTGGCGATCAGCACGAGCTCCGGCTCCGGGTTGTTCCAGGAAGAGAACGCAGGAATTCCGACACCGGCACCAAGGCCGACGGAGGACAGCACGGGTGCCTTGGTGAAGACCTCGGGGTCGGGGCCGATGCCCACCTCGAGGTACTGCGACCACAGCCCTTCGGCGATCAGTATCCGCTTGGCTTCGGCGGCCTCGGGGGAGCCCGGCCGGACCTCGCCGATGCTGCCGCCCAGCGCCTTGCCCACAAGTTCACGCATCTCGGTGGCCCGGCCTGCATCCCCGCCGCAGCGCTCCTCGATGACGCGCTCGATCATGCTGTCCACGAACGTCACCCCGCAGGCCTTGATGACCTGGAGGTCAACGGGCGCCAGCAGGTGCGGACGCGTTGTGTCCTGCGCCAGCGAGGCGCTGACGACGTCCGCCGTCTTCCACCGAGCCTCAGTCATGGCTGCACGGACCTCCGCCGCGGGCTCCGGGCGTTCCATCAGCTCCGACACCGTGCCGGCGAGATGCTGCAGGTCGAACACATCGCCGCCCCGCACCCCCACGACCCGCGGACCGGAGGTTTCCACATCCCAGAGACGGCCGATGAGGAGCGCGTCCTCCGCATCCTCCGGAAGGACTGCGGCGACCTGCGCCGGCAGCGCCGTCACCGCTGACCGTCCGGCCGTGCGGACGGCCGCCGCCAGGCGCCGTCGACCCTTTGCGGGACGTTCCAGGGGTTCGCATCCTGCAGCGGCTCCGGTAGCCGCTGCTCCGGAAAAGACTGGAAGGCCACCGGCCGCAGGAACCGCCGGATGGCGGCCGTCCCCACGGAGGTGGTGCCCGACGTCGTGGCCGGGTATGGCCCGCCGTGGTGCTGGGCGTAACTGACGGTCACCCCCGTTGGCCAGCCGTTCCAGAGCAGGCGCCCGCTGATGTCCGCGAGCCTGCCGGCAAGTTCGGCGACGTCGTCCTCCGGTTCGGCCTGCAGTGTGGTGGTCAGCTGGCCTTCCAGGAGCCCGGCAAGGGCGGCGAGTTCGGAGTCGTCGCTGTACTCCACCACCAGGCTGGCCGGCCCGAACATTTCCTGGCGGAGGATGCCGGGGTCCCGGCGGACGGCGTCGGCCGTGGTCAGCAACACCGTGGGTGCCGGCGCCTCAGCGAAATCGCCGTCCACCAGCACCTGCACGCCTGCCGTGTCCCGCAGCCCGGCAACTGCCTGCCGGAACCCTTCGTGCAGCCGTTCGCTGAGCAGCTGCGCCGGAGCGAAGTCCGCGAGGGCGTCCCGAAGGCTGTCCCGGACCTCGTCAGTGTGCCCGGCGGGGATGAAGAGCACGCCCGGCTTGGTGCAGAACTGACCCATTCCCTGCGTGAAGGAGCCGGCGTAGCCGCCCAGGATCTCCTCGCGGCGTGCGGACCAGGCGTTGCCGGTGACGAAAACGGCATTGATGCCGCCCAGTTCCCCAAAGAACGGGATCGGTTCGGGCCGTGCAGCTGCACGGTCGAACAAAGCCCGGCCGCCCGCCGTCGAACCCGTGAACCCGATGGCCTTCACCAGCGGGTGGTCAACCAGTGCCTCCGCAGCCTGGCGGCCAGTGACCAGGGAGAAGAGGCCCGACGGCGCCCCGGCGCCCTCGAGCGCCGCGGTCACCGTTTCGGCGGTACGGACCGCAAGTTCCCGGTGTCCGTCGTGCGCCTTGTGGACGACGGCGCAGCCGGCCGCCAGGGCCGACGCGGAGTCACCGCCCATCACACTGAAGGCGAAGGGGAAGTTGGACGCCCCGAAGACGCCCACCACGCCGAGCGGCACGTTGTAGCGGCGGAGGTCGGGCCGCGGTCCAATGCCCCAGGCGGCATCGTCATGGTCGATCGTCGCGTCGAAGTGCTCGCCGCGGCGGATCTCGTCGGCGAAGAGCCTGAGCTGGAAGACAGTGCGCTTCAGCTCGCCCTGGAGCCGGGGTTCGGCGAGATGGGTCTCCGCGGCCGCGATCTCCACGAGTGCCGCGGCGTCTCCTTCCAGGCCTGCGGCTACCGCTTCAAGCCAGGACGCCCGCGTTCCGGGACCTGCCAGGCGGGCTTTCTCGAAGGCTGCGTGGGCGGCCTCGACGGATGCGTTCAGCTGGCCGGCGGTGGTGTTCATCGGCCGGCTCCGGCAGGTGCAAGGCTCGCGCCGGTGACGGCGGCACGGTTGCCCACTTCAAGCCACCCCGGGCCGGAGGGGAATTCCCAGCGCGTCCGGGAAGCGCTGAGCATCTCGGCCCCGGTGCCCGGGCGTTCCGGGGCGGCATAGCGTCCCCCAACGATCCGCACCGGTTCGGCGAAGTGTTCGTGCAGGTGGTCCACGTATTCGATCATGCGGCCGTCCTGGCGTCCGGTGATGGCGGCGTAGTCGAAGAAGGAGAAGTGCTGGACCAGTTCGCACAGGCCAACGCCGCCGGCATGCGGGCAAACCGGGACGCCGAACTTGGCGGCGAGTAGCAGGTTGGCGATGTTCTCGTTGACGCCGCCCACCCGGGTGGAATCCAGCTGCAGGACGTCGATGGCCCCTGCCTGCAGCAGCTGCTTGAACACAATGCGGCTGGCTACGGCCTCGCCGGTGGCGACGCGGACCGGGGCTACTCCCTTCCGGATGTCCGCATGGCCCAGGATGTCGTCGGTGCTGGTGGGCTCTTCGATCCAGTAGGGATTGAACTCGGCCAGCTGGTTGACCCATTCAATCGCCTCGGACACTTCCCAGCGCTGGTTGGCGTCGATGGCGATAGGCAGGTTGCCCACCGCCTGCCGGGCGAGGGCCATGCGGCGGCGGTCGTCAGCGATGTCGCCGCCCACCTTGAGCTTGATCATGGAGAAGCCGGCGGCGGCGGCCTCCTTGCTGAGCCGGACGAGCTTCTCGTCGCTGTAGCCCAGCCACCCCGGCGACGTGGTGTAGGCGGGGTAGCCATCCGCCCTGAGGGAGGCGATCCGTGCGGACTTGCCGTCCTGGCCCGCCCGGAGGATGTCCAGCGCCTGCTGCGGGTTCAGGGCGTCGCGGATGTGGGTGAAGTCCACGACGTCCACGATCTCTTCCGGGGACATTTCGCTCAGGAGCAGCCAGAGCGGCTTGTTTTCGCGGCGGGCGCGGATGTCCCAGAGCGCGCTGACCAGCGCGCCGGCCGCCATCTGGGTGACGCCCTTTTCCGGGCCGAGCCACCGGAGCTGCGAGTCGTGGATGAGTCGCTTGGAGGCGCTGCCGAGGTCGTAGATCAGTTCGTCAATGTCCCGGCCCCGAAGCAGCTCAGCGTACGAGTTGATGGCCGCCGTGAGGATTTCGCTGCCGCGGCCGCAGCTGAACACAAAGCCGTGGCCCTCATCGCCCGCATCGGTGCGGATGACGACATAGGCGGCGGAGTAGTCGGGGTCAACATTGACCGCGTCGGACCCATCGAGCTCCAGGGACGTGGGAAAGCGGACGTCCTGGGTGGTGATGGAAGTGATGGAAGGCATGGATCTCTTCTCTCGGATTGATCTGAAGGGGTGGGATGATTTCCTATATGAATTTCCGTAATCATATAGGAACTGTGATCCAGATCAAGTGCCGATGGCAAAAAAGAACCCCGGCCGAGGGGCCGGGGCTCTGGAGCTAATCCACGATGTGCCGCCTGGGCGGGCCGCCGTCCTCGAGCGGTGCGAGGTCTGCCTGGCCTTCGAAGGCCTGGGCGAAGCGGGCAAACGAGTTCCGGATGTGCTCCGCCATGGCCGCTTCGGCCTGTTCGGGCTGGCACGCCTTGATGGCCTCGCGGACGGCCGAGTGTTCCGCGACGGTGATGGCGCCGTCGACGTCGGCCGGGTAGAGGCGGAAGGTGTGCAGGTGGCAGTGCGTCTGGGCGAAGGCGTGGCGGACTACGGTGTTGCCGGCGGCGGCCAGGATCGTGTCGTGGAAGCGGGTGTCATGGGCCACCAGATCCTGCCGCAGATCACCTGCGGACGTCATGGCGCTGCGGAACGCCGTAATTTCCTTCTCGAGTGCGGCGGAGGGATTGGCCAGCCGGTCGACGGCTGCCGAACGTGCCGCCCAAGGCTCCACCAGCAGCCGGAACTCGAAGAGGGAGCGGAGTTCGGCCAGGTCCAGCAGCGGCGTGGTGCTGTAGCCCCGGCCGGGGTTGTAGACCACCAGGTTGTCGCCTTCGAGCCGCTGCAGCACTTCGCGCACCGGCGTCTGCGATACGCCCAGGCTGCGCGACACGGCATCGATGTTGATCCGGGTGCCGGGTGCGATTTCGCCTTCGAGGATGGAGGCGCGCATGGACGAATACACATCGCTGACGGCTGCTTTGCCGCGGGAGATGTCGGAAGACTGACGTGGGGGCACGCGCTGACCTCTTAGTGCTGGTTGGGTGTGTTGTCGGGGTGGGAGTCGCTGGGGGAATCATATTCCACCGGGCCATCAGTCGCTCCGGCGGAGAGCTGTTTCGGGTGATTTTCGAGGGGGCTTGATCCGGATCACATTTTCTATATGATTAACCAGATTCCTATATGATTTTGGCATCGATATCTTCGGTGTCTTCCCCCGGCGCCACAGGCGCCCGAAGCCATGTTCACGTCGAAGGAGACCACATGACTGCGCTCGGAAGTAAAGTTGCCAGTACGTCATCCCCAAAAAATCCCCGCATGATGACCCGGAAGCGTTGGGTCATCATCTGGCTTGCCTTCATCGGGCTGAGCATCAACTACCTGGACCGCTCCAGCCTCAGTGTTGCCCTCCCCTTCATGGGCAAGGACTTCGAACTGACCGCCACCCAGCAGGGCCTGATCTTTGCGGCCTTCTTCTGGGCCTACGACTTCTGCCAGCTGGCGGCCGGTTGGTACGTGGATAAAGTCGGACCCCGCAGGTCGTTCTCCTTGGCGGCGCTCTGGTGGTCCGTCTTCACCATGGTGACCGCCGCGGCGACGAACTTCTGGTCCCTGTTCGCGGCCCGCTTCCTCCTGGGTGTCGGCGAAAGCCCCGCGCCCAGCACTGCCGCCAAGGTGGTGGCCACCTGGTTCCCCGTCCGTGAGCGGGCTTTTGCCACGAGCATCTGGGACTCGGGTTCCCGCGTGGGGGCCGTGATAGCGCTTCCCATCGTTACCCTGATCGTGGCGCTGACCTCGTGGCACGCAGTGTTCATCATCATCGGCATTGCCGGCGTGATCTGGGCAGCCGTCTGGTGGAAGGTGTACCGCAGCCCCCAGGAGCACCCCGGCGCCAACGCCGCCGAAGTGGCGTACATCGAAGAAGGCGGCGCCCGCGGCGAAGGCAGCGACGACGCCAACGCCGCCAAGCTCCCGTGGCGCTCGCTCTTCAAGTACCGCACCATCCTCAGCATGATGTTCGGCTTCTTCTGCCTGAACAGCGCCATCTACTTCTTCATCACCTTCTTCCCGAGCTACCTCGTGAAGGAACGCGGATTCGACCTGCTCAAGCTGGGCTTCTTCGGTGCCATCCCCGGAATCTGCGCGGTGCTGTGCGGCTGGCTGGGCGGATACCTGGCGGACCGCGCAGTCCGGGCCGGGGCATCCGTCACCAAGGTCCGCAAAACCGCCATCGCGGGCGGCCTCGCAGGCGGCTCCGTCATCATGTTCGCCGCCCTCGTGCCGGAAGCCTGGATGGCCCTGGCCCTGCTTTCCGTCGCTTACTCAAGCCTCACCGTCGCCGCGACCGGCATTTGGTCGCTGCCCGCGGACGTTGCCCCAAGCTCCAAGCACGTCGGATCCATCGGCGGACTGCAGAACTTCGCCTCCAACCTGGCCGGAATCTTCACCCCGATCCTGATCGGCGTGCTGGTGGACCAGACCGGTTCCTTCGTGGCCCCGCTGGCGGTCATCGGAGCCATCTCGCTCGTGGGTGCCGCCAACTACCTCTTTGTCATGGGCAAGATTGAGCCCCTGAAGGTCAAAGAGCCCGTAGCCGTGGTGTAACCGCCGGCAACAGTCGTCAACCGCGTGGCGGCGGCAACCCGGAGGGGTTGCCGCCGCCCCTTTGCCTTTGGCCAGGGACCTTTTCCGATGCAGACCACCTACACGTGGACAGGTTCCGGCTGCGGTGCCAGGGCGCGCAGGACGCCCGCGGCCGGTCAGGTCGCTGTGTTGGCGAGTTCAGCCTCCAGGCGTTCCACGTCGGCCCGGTGGCACAGTTCGGTGGCAGGCGTCATGACCGTGGCGCTTCCGGCGGCCACTGCGGCCCGGAAAGCCGCTTCAAGCGGGCGCCCTTGGGCGAGCCGGAGCACAAAAGCGGCGAGGAAATTGTCCCCGGCCCCTACCGTACTGACCACCGGCACGTTCGGCACGGTGAGCCGGATGAGGCCGGATTTCGACGCGAGCAGGGCTCCGGACCCGCCGAGGGTCAGGGCGACGTGTTCCGCTGCCCCGTCAGCCACGAGGGCGGATGCGGCGTCCACCTGGCTCTGCTCACTGTCGAGGGCGGCGCCGAAATGCGCCCCCAGTTCGCGCAGGCTCGGCTTGACCATGAACACTCCCGCGGTCAGCGCCTGGGTGAGTGCCGGCCCGGAGGCGTCAACGACGCAGTGGGCACCGGACTGACGCGCCAAGCGGGCAACCCGCGCATAGAAGTCGTCCGGGACTCCCGGCGGAAGGCTGCCGCTGGCCACCACATAGCCGCCCGCCGGCATGGACGCGGCAACAATGTCCAGGCAGGACTGCCACTCCGGTTCCCTAAGTTCCGGGCCCTGGAGCACGAACCGGAACTGTTTGCCGGTGGACGTCTCATCAACGGTGAAGTCCTGGCGGGTGCTCCCGTGGATGGGGACCGCCAGCGTCGGGATGCGCTCCGCTTCGATCAGCCGCCGATAGGCTTCCCCCGTGGGCCCGCCTGCCGTATATACCGCGAGGGTTTGTCCGCCCAGTCGCTGGATTACCCTCGCCACGTTGATGCCGCCGCCGCCCGGGTCGAGGCGGCTCGCGCCGCACCTGAGCTTATGGCCGCTGCTGACCTGTTCGGTTGAGGTGCTGATGTCCAAGGCCGGATTCACCGTCAGGGTGAGAATCGGCTTACTGCCCAACTGCTGCGAGGCGTCCATGGCCCCAGCATAGGAGACGCGGGGACCTGAAGCGCTGACGGCAGCCCGTCCCTACTGCCACACTGTTGCTGATGCAGGCATTCTTCGACGGACTCCTCAACGCCAGCCCGGTACTGGTGGCCTGTGTTGTGTTCGCGCTCGTTTTCGCCGAGGACGCCCTCTTCATCGGCTTCGTCATTCCCGGCGAAACCGCGGCGGTGGTGGGAGGTGTGATCGCCGGCAAAGGCAGCATCCCGCTTGCGGTGATGATTGCCGTGGTGGTCTCCGCAGCGATCCTCGGCGACACGGTGGGGTATGAAATCGGCAAGCACCTGGGCCCCCGGCTGATGTCGCTCAAGACCTATGACCGGAAGCGACCCCAACTGGAGAAGGCCCAGGAGTTCCTGAAGCGGCGGGGCGGACCGGCCATCTTCCTTGGCCGGTTCACCGCCTTCTTCCGCGCAGTGATGCCGGCACTGGCCGGGTTGAGCGGCATGCCCTACCGGCGCTTCGCGCTGTGGAACATCACCGGCGGCGTGCTGTGGGGGAGCCTGTTCGTGACCCTCGGATACCTTGCCGGGAACCTGTACGACGAGGTGGCACACACCGCCGGAAGTGCTGCCGCCATCGTTGTTGCCGCAGTGGCAGTCGGCGTGCTGGTCACATGGCGGATCCGCCGGCACAGGCAGGCGACGGATGCAGACAGCAGCGCGCATCCACAACCGTGACCCGCAGGGCGTTGACTACTCGCCACGGATGGCCGGGCAGCAGAGGCAAGGGTGGATCCTAGGCCGCGAGGAATAGTGCCCAGTCAGGGAAGGGGTCCACCGGTAATGGTGGCCCGGCCTCTCCGTGGTCGGGGGCATCGGTTAGTACGTCGGGCCAGTGTGGTGGTTCCCAGTCCTGTTGTTCGCTGGGGTAGGAGCGTCCTGCGGGTGAGATCCAGCCCGGTGGCCGGTCGCGGGTGGCGCCGACCGGCCGCCACGCTGTGGTGTGTTTGAGCCGGTGGTGCTTCCGGCATGGCTGGCCCAGGTTGGTGATGCCGGTGCCGCCGCCGTCGGACCAGGCCAGCAGGTGGTCCGCTTCGTTGTCCAGGGAGTGGTTGGTGCAGCCGGGAAAAGGGCACCGGCCGTCCCGAAGCCGTAACCATTGACGCATCGCCTTCGGGACCCGGTAGCTGCTGCGTCCGACCTCCAGCGGCGCCCCGCTGCGCGGGTCGGTCAGCACACGCAGGAACGATCCGGCGCCATCGGCGACAAGCCGGCGGGCCATGGACGGCGGAACGGGACCGTACCCGTCCAGTGTGGCCGGTTCCGTCCCGGCGCCCAGGAGCGATAACACCGGCACGGTCACCAACACCTGCGCCTTCGGCGACGGAACACCCTCGGTGACGCCGGCGATGAGCCAGTCCGCGGCGACGTCCGCGCGGAGCTGGGTCAGGGTCCGGGATTCGGCCGGCCCCTGCAGGGCCCGGGCCGCTTCCGTGGCACGGGCCCACACACCCGCTGCCACGTCCGCACTCACGTAGGCCGAGAGCCACGCCATGCCGTCCCGGTCCGGGGCATAGTCCAGCCGACGGTCCTCCATGCCCTTGCGGTGGCGCGCTTCGATACTTACCGGGTGGTGCCGCTCACGCCAGCTGCGCGCTTTGGCCCGGAATCTGCCCGGCACCAGCTCCCCGGCCGGGCAGCCACGCGCAGCAAAAGGAGCTTCGGGGTCCAGGAAATGCCCCTCCAGGGCAGCGGCCGCGACCGGGTCCAGACCGGATGTTTCATCACACATCACCCGCGCGTGCTGCCACGAAATGCCCCCAGACCGCAGCGCCGACAGGGTCAGGGGCAACCGGGTGGTCAGGGCGGCCGCCTCCGCCAGGAACGCCGCGGCCGATCGTTCGCTGACAGTCAGGGCACAGGCCACTTCTGCTGTCACCGCCATGTCCCGGGCCGTGCGCTCCTGCGGGGAAACGGCCGGGGCCGCCAAGGCCGCGGCAGCGGCCGCGTATCCGGCGGCGAAGTGCACTTTCACCGCGGCCAGCATGGCTTCCATGCTGCCCGCCTCAGCCATGCCGTCCAGGCACGCGTCCGCTTCGTCCCGAAGAGGGTCAGCTTCAGTCGGGGCCGCGCTTCCGGCCACGCGACCGGCGAACGCAGCCAAGGCAGCAAGGGAGGCCGCCATGCCCTCCAACGTCTCCGCAACTGCTTTGCCGTCCATACCCACAGCATGCCAGCAGGCACCGACAAAAAACCCCGCTTCAAAGCCACCCCGCTTCAAAGCCACCCGCTTCAAAACCGCAGGCAGACGAGGCACGTTCGCAGGGCATAACGGTCCCTGGCGAGCTGAGCGCGCAGCGCGCGCCACCTGATTTCGTGCCGGAGCGTGCCGAACATTACACCACTTCGACTTAGTTCGTTGTGGTGTATCGGGAATAAGGGTGCGATGGTGTAGGTTGCATTCCCGTCAGGGCAAGAACATCAGAAAAGAGAAACACCCAAAGTGGCAACCGATTACGACGAAGTACGATCCGACGTCAAGGAATCCCAGGAGAACTCCCTGGAGGCGCTCCAGTCCGCCAACGCACCCGACGCGCGAAGCGTTGTCCGGGAACTGGACGAGACAGACGCACTGGACGACGGCATGGTCCCCGGCGGCGAGTTCGTGGCCGAGGAACTGGTGGTCCAGGTCATCCCACAGGCGCAGGATGAATTCACCTGCTACTCCTGCTTCCTGGTCCGGCACCGGTCCCAGATCGCCCGCGAAAAGAACGGTCACGCCTATTGCGTTGATTGCGAAGGCTAAGGGCCGCCACGCCGTCTCCCGCTGTCCCTGAACCGGGAGACGGGCCCCGGAAATCTCACGGAAACGTGACCGGCCTACTGTGGTTACACAAGCAGTACGTTGAAGGGATTTTCGATGCACCTGATGCCCCGTGAGCAGGAAAAGCTCATGATTGTGGTCGCCGCAGACCTTGCCCGGCGCCGCCAGGCCCGCGGCCTGAAGCTGAACTTCCCTGAATCCGTGGCAATCATCAGCTACGAGCTGATCGAGGGCGCCCGGGATGGCCGGACCGTCGCCGACCTCATGAGTTACGGCACCACGCTGCTGACCCGGGACGACGTGATGGAGGGCGTGCCGGAAATGATCCACGACGTTCAGATCGAAGCCACGTTCCCGGACGGCACCAAGCTCGTCACTGTCCACGATCCGATCCGGTAGGGCAGGCCATGATTCCAGGCGAGTATGTTCTCGGATCCACGCCCGTGGTGATCAATGCCGGACGCGACGCGATCGACGTCGTCGTTGTTAACACCGGTGACCGGCCCGTTCAGGTGGGCTCGCACTACCACTTCGCTGAAGCGAACGCCGCCCTTGAGTTTGACCGCGCCGCTGCCTACGGCCGCCGGCTGGACATTCCGGCGGGCACTGCGGCCCGGTTTGAACCGGGGGACAGCAAGACCGTCCGGCTGATCGAGCTGGCGGGCAGCCGCGAGGTGTACGGCCTTAGCAACGCGGTCAACGGCACGCTGGCCCCGGCTGATCCCAAAGCAGCGAAGGCGGTAGCCAAATGAGCTTCGACCTGACCCGCAGGCAGTACGCGGACCTCTACGGCCCGACGACGGGCGACTCCATCCGCCTCGCGGACACCGAACTGTTCCTTGAGATCGAAAAGGACCTCACCGTCTACGGCGAGGAAGTGGTGTTCGGCGGGGGCAAGGTGATCCGCGACGGCATGGGCCAGAACGGCCAGGTGACCCGGGAAGAAGATGTTCCGGACACCGTCATCACCAACGCCGTCATCCTGGACTACACCGGCATCTACAAGGCGGACGTGGCGATCAGGGACGGCCACATCCTCAAGATCGGCAAGGCCGGCAACCCGCAGATCGCCGACGGCGTGGACATCGTGATCGGCGCCAGTACCGAAATCATCGCCGGGGAACGGAAGATCCTCACCGCTGGCGGCGTGGACACGCACATCCACTTCATCTCCCCGGACCAGGTGCCCACCGCGCTCACCAGCGGCGTGACCACCATGGTGGGCGGGGGAACCGGGCCGGCGGAAGGCACTAAGGCCACCACCGTCACGCCCGGAAAATGGCACATCCAGCGGATGCTGCAGGCCACCGAGGGAATGCCCATCAACATCGGGCTGTTCGGCAAGGGCCACGCCTCGGCCGTCGAACCGCTGGCCGAGCAGATCCGGGCCGGCGCCATCGGACTCAAGGTCCATGAGGACTGGGGTTCCACCACGTCCTCGATCGACAACTCCCTGAAAGTGGCGGACGAATACGACGTCCAGGTAGCCATCCACACCGACACCCTCAATGAATGCGGCTTCGTGGAGGACACCATCCGGGCCATCGCCGGCCGGGTCATCCACACCTTCCACACCGAGGGCGCCGGCGGCGGCCACGCCCCGGACATCATCAAGATCGCCGGGCTGCCCAACGTACTGCCCGCGTCCACCAACCCCACGCTGCCTTACACGCGCAACACCATCGAAGAGCACCTGGACATGCTCATGGTGTGCCACCACCTCAACCCGGACATCCCGGAAGACGTGGCGTTCGCCGATTCCCGGATCCGCGCCGAGACCATCGCCGCCGAGGACGTGCTGCAGGACCTGGGGGTCTTCGCCATCACGTCCTCCGACTCCCAGGCCATGGGCCGGGTGGGCGAGGTGATCACCCGCACCTGGCAGGTGGCGGACAAAATGAAGAAGCAGCGCGGCGTGCTGAAGGACCCGGCCGGCGGCGCGCACGGCGCTCCCAACGGCTCCGGTTCGGACAGCGACAACTTCCGGATCAAGCGCTACGTGGCGAAGTACACCATCAACGCCGCCATCGCTCAGGGCATGGCCGAATCCATCGGCTCGGTGGAGGAAGGCAAGTTCGCGGACCTGGTGCTCTGGGACCCCGCGTTCTTCGGGGTGAAGCCGGAACTGGTGCTCAAAGGCGGCCAGATCGCCTACGCACTCATGGGCGATGCCAACGCCTCGATCCCCACCCCGCAGCCGCGGACCATGCGCCCGATGTTCGCCGCATTCGGCAAGGCGGTGCAGCAGTCCTCTATTACGTTCCTGTCCCAGGCCGCGATAGAGGCCGGTGTGCCGGAGGAACTGGGGCTCCAAAAGAACATCCGCCCTGTGTCCGGGATCCGCACGCTATCCAAGGCCGACCTCAAGTTCAACGACGCCACGCCGGACATCCAGGTGGACCCGGAAACGTACAAGGTGACGGTGGACGGCGAGGACGTCACGTGTGAACCGGCGGACGTTCTGCCCATGGCCCAGCGCTACTTCCTCTTCTAAGATCCCGACCCCCGGAGCCCCCACGTGATCATCGAGAAAATCCTCGGCAACCTGCACGAGCTCCCTGCCTCGGAGGCCGGAGCCCTCGCCGCCCTGCACCAGGAAAAAGTGGTGCTGCCCAGCGCCCAGCTGGTGAAGCGGATCCAGCGCGTCACCACGGACCACGGCAAGGAACTCGGCATCCGGCTGCCCGCCGGTTCCGGGGACCTGCGCGACGGCGACATCCTGCACGTGGCCGAAACCAACATGATCGTGGTGTCCGTGCTGCCCACCGACGTCCTGGTGGTGGCGCCTCGGACCATCCACGAAATGGGCGTGGTGGCGCACTCGCTCGGCAACCGGCACCTGCAGGCGCAGTTCTTCGATTCGTCCTCGGAGTACGGCGCCGAGGTGATGGTGTGCGCCTACGACCACACCGTGGAGGATTACCTCAAACATGTCGGTGTGCCCTACGACCGCCAGGAACGCGTGATGCCCGTCCCCTTCCGCCATGCCGAACACAGCCACTAGCTACCAGCTCGCGCTGCAGCAGCTGACCGACTCCGCGTTGCCCACCGGGGCGTTTGCGCACTCGCTCGGCTTCGAGACCTACATTGAGCGCGGCCTGGTCCACGATGAGGCGTCCTTCGGGGTGTGGCTGTCCGCGTTCGTGGGGCAGCAGCTCACGTACTCCGATGGCCTGGCAATCCGTTTCCTCTATGACGGCGGTTCCGTTGCGGAACTGGACGCACTGCTCACGGCGCAGCTCCTGCCGCGGCAGCTGCGGGAGGCGAGCATCAAGATGGGGACGCGGCTGCTGGAGATCGGCTCCGAAATTTTCCCTTCCCCGGAGCTGGCCCAGTACCGGGCGCTGGTGGGTGCCGGCCGGGCCGCCGGCCATCAGCCGCTGGCGTTCGCCGTCGTCGCCCGTTCCCTTGGGGTGCCGCTCGCAGAAGCGCTCGCCGCGTACCTTTTCGCCGCGGTCACCTCGCTGACGCAGAACGCCGTCCGCGCCATTCCGCTGGGGCAGAACGCCGGCCAGCGGCTGCTGCGGAAAGCGGCCGACGACGTCGCTGCCGCCGTCGAACGGATCGGCCGCCTTGCGCCGGACGACTTCGGGGCCGTCAGCCCCGGACTGGAAATTTCGCAGATGCGGCACGAGCGTCAGCGTGCCCGCATGTTCATGAGCTAGCAGGAGGACACTATGTCTGAACCCATCAAAATCGGCATCGGCGGACCGGTCGGTGCCGGCAAGACCCAGCTCGTGGAGCGTCTCACCCGGCATATGAGCCGCGAAATCTCCATGGCCGCCATCACCAACGACATCTACACCATCGAGGACGCCAAGATCCTGGCCGCCAACGGCATCCTGCCCGAGGACCGGATCATCGGCGTCGAAACCGGTGGCTGCCCGCACACCGCGATCCGCGAGGACACGTCCATGAACACGGCGGCGATCGAGGAGCTCAAGAAGCGCCACCCGGACCTGCAGGTCATTTTCGTTGAATCCGGCGGCGACAACCTCTCCGCCACGTTCAGCCCCGAGTTGGTGGACTTCTCGATTTACATCATCGACGTGGCGCAGGGCGAGAAGATCCCGCGCAAGGCCGGCCAGGGCATGATCAAGTCGGACCTCTTCATCATCAACAAAACCGACCTCGCCCCGCACGTCGGCGCGGACCTCTCGGTTATGGAGCGCGATTCGAAGGAATTCCGGGGAGAGAAGCCGTTCTGCTTCACCAACCTGAAGACAGACGAAGGCCTCGACGCAGTCATCGAATGGGTGCGGCGCGACGTCCTGATGCTCGACCTGGCGCAATGAGCACGACGGCGGCCGTTCCTGCCGCGGTTTGCGCACCGATGGGGGAGCTCGAGCTGCGCATCGAGCATCGCGGGGCCAGCTCCGTGGCCGCGCATCAGTACCATCGGGGCGCCTTGCGGATCCTACGGCCGCACTACTTGGATGACTCCGGGCAGGTTTGTTATGTCCTCGTGAATCCGGGCGGCGCCTACCTTGGGGCCGATCGCTACGTCATTGACGTGGAGGTCGGGGACGGGGCGAAGCTCCTGCTGACCACCCAGTCCGCCACGAAAATCTACCGGACTCCCGGGTCCTTTGCCGAACAGCGGATGAGCCTGCGGCTGGGGGAGGGGGCGCAGTTGGAGCTGGCCCCGGACCAGCTGATCGCGTACCGGGAGGCCAGCTACCGGCAGAACACCCGCATCACCGTGCGGCCGTCGTCGAGCCTGGTCATGGCTGAAGTGGTCACGCCGGGGTGGTCGCCGGACGGGGCCTCGTTCCGGTACGAGGAACTGCGGCTCCGCACCGAGATCCACGTGGAGGTGGACAGCGGCACCGAACTGCTGGCGCTGGACAACTTGCTGATCCGGCCGCCCCTCGGCGATGTCACCGGCATGGGCTTCATGGAGGGCTACAGCCACCTGGGTTCGCTGGTAGTGGTGGACGGCCGGGTGGACCAGGCACTGGCCGACGAGCTCCACGCGCTGACTGCCGGGCACGATGCCTGCACCGGGGTGTCACTGACTGCATCCGTCGGCGGAACCACCGGCCTGGTGCTGCGGTCGCTCTCCAACTCGACGGAGGAACTCAACCGTTTGCTGGGCGCCTGCTCCGCCGCGCTGCGGGAGCGCTGGTACGGGCAGGCTCCCCTGAACCTGAGGAAATACTGATGGCCACGCTGACCGGGTTCGCCGCGATGTACCGGGAGCGGGAGCAGCTGCCGCTCCGGACCCGGCTGCTCTTCGCCTTTGGTGCGGTGGCCGCGCTGCATCTTGCCGCCGTCGTACTGTTGCTTGTCAGTTCGGCGGGTGCCGTGCAACCGCTGGGGCTGGGGCTGGTGCTCACCGCGTACCTGGCGGGCATCAAACACAGTTACGACTGGGACCACCTCGCTGCGATCGACAATTCGACGCGGAAGTTCGTGGCCCAGCACAAGGACCCGGTGAGCGTCGGGTTCGCGTTCAGCCTGGGCCACAGTTCGGTGGTGATCCTCACCGGAGTCCTGGTGGTGGGCGGCGCCGCCATGGTGGGCCAGTTCATGGAGGACGGCACCACCGGAAACCTGGTCCTGGGCCTGATCGGCAGCGGCGTCTCCGGGCTGTTCCTGCTCGCCATTGGCCTGTTCAACGGCTCGGCGTTCCTGCAGGCAGCGCAGGCCTACCGGAACGTGCAGGGCGGCGGCGAGCTGCGGGAGGGGGACCTTGAAGCGAAGGGATTCGTGGCACGCCTGCTGGCCAAACCGCTGTCCAGGGTCCAGCGGCCGCGCAACATCTACGTGATCGGCTTCCTGTTCGGGCTGGGTTTCGATACCGCCACCACCATCGGGCTTTTGGTGATGACGACGGCGGCATCCCTCGCCGGAGTCTCTCCGCTGGCACTGCTGGCGCTGCCGCTGGCGTTCACTGCGGCCATGACCTTGTGCGACACGGTCAACGGTGTCGCCATGATGCGGATGTACCGGTCAGCGATCCACAATCCGCAGCGCAAACTCGGGTTCAACGCCCTGATCACCGGGATCTCTGCCGTGTCCGCACTGTTCATTTCAGCCATCACCCTGGGCGGCTTCTTCAATGCGGCCTTTGGCCTGGAGGATCCCCTCACCAGCTGGCTGGGCGCCGTGGACCTGGGCGAGGCCGGACTGCTGCTGGTGGCCGTCCTGCTGGCGGTGTGGGGCGCTGCGGTGTGGCGCGGGCGGTTGAAAGGCGCTTCAACGGCCGCGTAGCTTGCCCGCCGGGCGGCCCGCGACGCACCCCATGACGCATGCCGGAGCGGGTGGCAGGATAGGACGCATGGAACTGCACATCACAGGGGACCCCGCGGCGGACAAACTACTCAGCGATGACGCGTTCGCGCTGCTCACCGGAATGCTGCTTGACCAGCAGGTGACCATGGAGTCGGCGTTTGCCGGACCTGAAAAGATCCGGACGCGGATCGGTTCCATGGACCCTGCGGCGATCGCCGGGTACGACCCGCAGGAATTCGTCGAGATGTTCAAGGAGCGTCCGGCCGTGCACCGCTTCCCCGGCTCCATGGCTGGCCGCGTCCAGGCGCTCGCGGAGACCGTTCACCAGGATTGGAACGGGGATGCCACAGCCATCTGGACGCAGGGTGACCCCGACGGGCCGGAGGTGTTGCGCCGGTTGAAGGCCCTGCCCGGATTCGGCGAGCAAAAGGCGAAGATCTTCCTTGCGCTGCTGGGGAAGCAGTGCGGACTCACTGCTGATGGCTGGCGCGAAGCGGCCGGACACTACGGCCAGGAAGACGCCTACCTGTCTGTGGCGGACATTGTGGATCCGGAGTCGCTGGTCAAAGTGCGCGCCAGCAAGCAGGCAGCCAAGGCCGCTGCCAAGGCCGCGAAGACCGCCGGGGACTGACCTTCGCCTATTGACCGCCCGGCGTCGGGACACGTACTAGTTGGGGAAGCCAACTACGTGGAAGGCGGGACCATCAGTGACTGAGCAGCTTGCAGGCAGGCGTGGTTCACTGTGGGCGGCCACCGGCAGGCCGACGCAGTACGCCGGCCTCAGCGAGGCCATCGACGTTGATGTGGCCGTGATCGGTGGCGGGATAGCCGGGCTGACCGCGGCACTGGCCCTCAAACGGGCCGGGCAAGCTGTGGCAGTACTGGAAGCGGCCCGGGTGGGCACCGGAGTCACCGGGAACACTACCGGCAAGGTCACGTCCCTGCACCGGCTGGCCTACACGGAACTTGCCGGACGGCACGGACCCGAGGCAGCACGCATCTACGGACAGGCCAACGAAGCCGCGATTGAGCATGTGGCAGTCACGGTGGCGAACGAAGGAATCGACTGCGGCTTCCGGTGGGTATCCAACTACACCTACGCCGAATCGGAGCGCACGCTCGCCCTGGTCCGGGAGGAGGCAGCGCTCGCCGGGAGGTTCGGGCTTCCGGCATCGTTCACTACCGAGGTGCCGCTGCCGTTCCGGGTCAACGGTGCAGTCCGCTTCGATAACCAGGCGCAGCTCCACGCGCTCAGGTACGTGCAGGGACTGGCCCGCGCGGTGGACGGGGATGGCAGCTTTGTCTTCGAGGACTCGCCCGCCACCGGGTTCCGGGACGGGTCGCCGGCCGTCGTCGACACGGAGCGGGGCGCGGTCCGCGCGAAGGAAATCATCGTGGCCACGAATATGCCGTTCGGGGACAAAGGAATCTTTGCTGAGCGGTGCTACCTGCACCGCTCGTATATCGTTGCCGCCCGCAGCGACGCCGCCCCTTTGGATTCCACCCTCCTCAGCGTGGACGAGCCAATGCGATCCATCCTGACGATCGACGTCGACGGCGTCAGCTACGTCCTTGCCGGCGGTGAAGGACACCCCGCCTCGGAGCAGGTTGACTCCGCGGAGCGGTACCGGCGGCTCAGCGGATTTGCCCGGGACCGCCTGGGTGCCGGGGACATCGCCTTCCGCTGGTCCACGCAGGACGCCATGCCTGCGGACGGGCTGCCCTACGTCGGCCGCCTGTCCCCGGAGTTGCGGCACGTCCACGTGATCACGGGTCTGCGCAAATGGGGGCTGACCAACGGAACGGCCGCGGGCCTGATCCTTCGGGACACGCTGTGCGGCACGCGCAACCCGTGGGCGGCGGTATTCGACAGCACCCGGGCTGTCCGCGCACGAGGCGCCACGCCGGCCGCTGCCGGGGATGTCGCGCCGCCTTCCCCCGAGCCGGGCGCCACCGTTCCCATTCGGTCGGACCTCGTCCGGGGTTCAGGAAGGGTGGTGGACGTGGACGGAGCAAAGACCGCCGTTTACGTCAGCCTCGCCGGAAAGGTCAGCGCGGTCTCGGCCGTCTGCACGCACCTGGGCTGCACCGTGGAGTTCAACCCCGCGGACGTCACCTGGGACTGCCCGTGCCACGGCTCCCGGTTCAGCACCGACGGTACCGTGATCCAGGGCCCCGCCACCCGGAACCTTGGTTCCGGTCAGGCGCCCGCCTAGGACAATCATCCTGGGGTCCCTTCTCGAGCCGGGTCTTCTTCCACCGGCGCAACGCCGCCATCACGCGCATTGAAAGCGCCCAGTACGCCACTCCGGCGGCAAGCGAAGCGACCACCGCCAAAGCAGGGCTAACGCCGACCAGCAGCGGGTAAACCAGCCAATGTGTGAGGTAGGCGTACAGCGAGGAGGCAGCCAGCAGGCCCATGAAGCGGTGCAGGCGGGCGGGGACGGGGATGCTGGGGAGCCAGATGAGCAGGAGGACGCCGGCAACGAGTGTCGCCTCACGGTTCGGGTTGTCAAAGAAGCCCGGGACCGTGAGGACCGTGATTGCGGTGACGGCGAGTCGCTGGAGGAGGCCGTGCGAACGTGCCGATGCCCAGCCGAGTGCGAACAGCCACAGTACCGGCCCGGTGTTGGGCACGTCGGGGTCCACCAGTTCAAAGCGTTCCAGCAGCCCGACCCCGGTCAGCAGCAGGGGGAAAGTCCACGGGAAGCGCCGCTCCGCGCGGTCCGCCCAAGGAACGGCCAGCAAGGCGGCTGCCGCGGAAAGGATGTACACCAACACCTCCACGAACCAGAAGTGCCACTGTGTGGTCACCTCTTCCGGACCGATGATGGCGTTGAGGAGCAGGACGTTGGCGAGGCTGTACCGGTCGGTGAGCAGGTAGGCCGCGCCAATGAAGACGACGCTGGGGACAACAACCCTGCCGAGGCTGCGCAGCTGGCGGCGAAGGCGGGGCAGCCGTTCTCCGGCGAGCTGGAAGCGGGCAAAGTTGAACCCGGCGACGGCCATCAGCACATGCGCGGTGCCCTGCCAGCTGAAAAGGCCAACGTGGGTGCTGACGATGAACACGATCGCGAGGGCCCTCAGGACAATGCCGGTTTCCAGCGGGGCAAAGAACCGCCCACGCCTTTGCCGCGGGGGCTTACCGGGGTTCATGAGTTCGGGGTTCGTGAGTTCGCGGACCGTGCGGACATGCCAGTCCGGCGGGAGGTCGCCGAGGGCTTTTTCCAGCCGCACGGAGACGGCCACGTAGGACAGCGAGTCACCGCCGAGGGTGACGAACGTGCTGTCGTCCGCGACGTCGTCGAGTTCCAGCTGTTCCGCGAAGATCCTCCGGACGTCCGCCGGTCCCTCGTCCGGCGCGGACGCGGACGCGTTCTCTGCGGGTGCAGGGGCGGCCCGCTCGGCGGCGAGCTCCAGGATGGCGGGATAGTCCACCTTTCCGCTCCCAAGCCGGGGCAGGTTCTCCACGGCGTGCACGTCGACGGACCCTCGGGGCAGGCCCAGGCTTTGCGCGAGGACCTTGCCCAGCAGCCGTTCATCGTGGTCGCCTTCCACGGCGGCCACCAGGCCGTCGTCGGATCCCGCGCAGGCCCCGGAGACGCCGAGCCCGGCAAGGATCCGCTCCACCTGCCCGAGATCCACCCGCAGCCCGACCACCTTGACGAACCGGCTCCGCCGTCCCACGATCTCGTAGATGCCGGTGGGATGCTGCCGTGCCAGGTCGCCGGTCCGAAGTTCGGTGACTGTCCGGCCCGCTGAGAGGTCCTCCGGGCTTTCTGCGTAGCCGAGCATCACGTTCGGGCCGGTGTACACGAGCTCGCCGTCGTCCAGGCCCGGAACCGGGTCTATCCGGAACGCGCCGCCCGGTACGGGGATGCCGATGGTTTCCGGAGTGGTTTCTGCCAGTTCCGGAGGTAGGTACGCCATTCGGGCCGTTGCTTCAGTGGCGCCGTACATCACAAACAGGTCCCAGCCCCGCCGCCGGCCCAGCCGCGAGAACTCCCGCACGTGCTCTGGGGCGAGCCTCCCGCCGGCCTGCGTCACATACCGCAGGTGCGGCAAATCCATCCCGGTGAAACCGACGCGGTCCAAAAGCTCAAAGGTGTAGGGGACTGCTGCAAAGGATGTCGCACCGCGGGCGGCAAAAAGGTCCCAGAAGCACGGGTCGACGACGGACAGATCCGTGAGCACCAGCGCGGCACCGCGTGCCAGGTGGCTGTTGATGACGGAAAGCCCGTAGCAGTAGGACATTGGCAGGGTGGTAGCTGCACGGTCCTCCGAACGGATGCCCAGGTATTCGGCGATGGACTCCGCGTTCGATTGCAGATTGGCGTGCGAGAGGCGCACGAGTTTTGGCGAGCCGGTGGATCCCGAGGTGCTCAGGAGCAGGGCGAGGTCGGGATGGAGTTCGTGCGATGTGCTGGGCCGCACTTCTTCGACGGCCGGGCGGCCGGCACCGTCTCCGGACCGGAGGACTACGTCGGCTCTGTAGGCAGCTGCGATGGAGTCAACGGAGCCCGGTTTGTCCGCGGGAACCAGGATGAGCGGGTGGCCGGAGGAAAGGGCTGCCAGGTAGGCAACCAGCGAATCCAGGTCGTTCTGAGCGGCCAGCAACGCGAGGCGCCGCACGGGACCCAAGCGGGCCGCCGCCGCATCGACGCGCTCGGCGAGTTCGCGGTAGGAGAGGGACCCCGCGCCCGTCAGGACGGCAGGACGGTCACCGTGCCGGGCGAGGTTGGCAGCGAAGGAGGCCAGGCCACGGTCCGGCCCTGCTTCAGGGCTCGCAAGGGGGTGGGCAGGAATCATGGTGGTCCTCAAGTTCGTGCTTAGGCTGGCCTAACCACGAAACAATACCGATGATTTCCGGAATTAAGAAAACTTTCTGTGTCCTATTTCTCCAGCCGATTTTCTAACCCGGGGGGGCATCGACGTCGACCCGCCCGGTAGGACGCGGCCGGCCCGCGGCGACGCTTGAGGCCGGCCCCTTACGGGGCGGCGTCGTAGTCGAACCGCTCGACGACGGCGCTCCCGCTGGGGACGGAGACTCCGACAACGCGTCCGGTGAAACCGCCCGCCACTTCGGTGGACAGGTATCTTCCGTCCAGCCGTGCCAGCGTCACCGCACGGCCGTCCTGCAGCAAGCGGAGGGACACCTCGTCCGGGCCGGTATTCTTGCCCGGCTGTCCGGCAAAGGGCGCGTCCGCGCACGCGATCTCCAACTGGACGTTGCCCGCTGACGCCGCACCGGACACATCCCGAGGCGCCGTTCCTAGGACCTGGTGCAGCGGCCCGATCTGCGCAACGGCCCGGACCTCGTCTTCGGAGGCTTCGACCGCGTACCAGTGGGAGTCGTCGATCCTGAGGACGAGCCGGACGGACGCGCCCTCCGAAAGGCGGAACGTTGCACGGGCGGTCCACGCAAGGTCCCTCACCCTGGTGGCGAGGACGGGGGCCTTTCCGGGTTCTCCTCCGCTGATGAGGAGTCCGGCGGCAGCCGGGGCCGTGAAGGACGCGGGGTCGTTGCCGGGGGAGATCCAGCGGATGTGCAGCCGGTCCGGGGCAAAGTCGTCGGAGAAGGACGTGGCACCGGCAGGTACCTGGTACCGGTGCTCGTCGAAGTGCGGCCAGCCTCGGTCCCAGGTGATGCCGGCGATGAAGGTTTCGCGCCCCAGGACGTGATAGCCGGGAACCACGCCGCGGGGACGGACGCCCAGATAGGCCGCCGCCCAGTCGCCGTCGGCCGTTTCGACAAGGTCGGCGTGGCCCGCATTCTGTACCGGGGCAGCGGTGCTGCGGTGGCTGAAGACGGGGTTGTCCGGGTGCGGTTCGAAGGGACCGGCCGGCGTCTTGCTCCGGCTGACGGACACGGCATGGCCCCGTTCCGTGCCGCCCTCGGCCAGGACCAGGTACCACCAGCCGTCGCGCTGATAAAGGTGCGGGCCCTCAGGGAAGGCGAGGCCCGTTCCCTGCCACACCTTCCGGGGCGGTTCCAGCAGCTGACCGGCCAGGGGGTCCAGCCGCGCCTGGACGATCCCCGACTCGTTCTCGCCGGGCCCGAAGCCCACCCAGGTGAGGTAGCAGTCGCCGTCGTCGTCCCACGCAATGTCCGGGTCGATGCCCAACGTTCCGCGAATCTGGACCGGGTCACTCCACGGGCCCGCCGCGTCTTCAGCGTGCATCAGCAAGTGGCCGCCGCCGAAATCGCTCATGTTTGTGGTCACGAACCAGAACCTGTTGTTGTGGTGCCGGAGGGTGGATCCGAAGATGCCTCCTGACGGGCGGCGGTCGCCTGCTGCGAACTGGCTCCGCCTGGTGAGGATGTTGCCGATCTGCTTCCAGGTGACAAGGTCACGGCTGTGGAAGACGGGCGCCCCGGGGAAGTATTCGAAGCTCGACGTTGCCAGGAAATAGTCATCGCCAACGCGGCAGATGGTGGGATCCGGGTAGAAGCCCGGGATGACCGGTGTGGTGGCGGCCGGAGATGTGGCTGGCCGGGCCAGCTCAAGTGCACTGTCAATCACCAAGGTTCCGTCCGTTGCAAAGTGTTCACCGCCCGTCCTTGCCGGGCGGGAAGTCCCTACGCTACGTCGTTGGTTTCCGCTGCCGAACCGGGCTTGTCAATGGTTGGAAAGGCTATTTTTGGCTGGTTGGAAGGGCGTCCCGTGACTGGCCCAGAACCCCCGGAGCCTGCCCCGGGGATCGGACTCGACCCTTGGCTCGGCGTCGAGGATCATCGTGGGCCGGCCCCCGCGGTGCTCCGGGGCTCCGGTGTGCTCGCGGTATTCGGGCTCCCGATATTCGGGCCAGGGCGGCAGCCCGGCCGCCACGGGTGCACCGGACCCGGCAAAGGCCGCCCAGGCCGCGCTCATCCACTCGGCCAGGTCCGCCGGCGCCTTCCCGCGGGTCAGGTACGCCGCTTCGGCCGAGTCCAGTTGCCGGAACACGAACGGAATCTCCAGTGCGTGGCATGAGCCGAGCTTGCCGCCCATGGCCGGGCTCTTCCACGTGAACAGGTAGCTGAAGTTCCTCCCCGTCGAACCGCTGCGGGCGTCGAGAAGCCTGGTGGTCGGCTGCCGGTATTGGGCATCTGACAGGTAAGCCTCCAGGAGTTGCTTCCCGGTGGGCGCGGTGCCAAGGGTCTCGGCGAGTGCTTCCTCGTAGCGGACCCGCTCCTTCGCTGGGTCGGCGCCGCGTTCCGCCTTCATCAGTCCCGCCATCATCAGTTCCACCCGGTCAGCGAGGTCGGGCGGATCCGACGGCGACGCGGGCCTGAGTTCCACGGTAAAGGAACCCTCGTTCAAGTTGGTGCCGGCCAAGAGGTCTACCCCCGCGTTGAGCCCTTTTCGGATTGCGGCCAGCGGCGGCTCAGGAATTGCCGGCGTGCCGGTGGCGGGCTGGAACGGAAGGGCAACGCCAAAGGTGCTGCCGGCCGCCGCCTTACCCAACGCCTCCTGCGCTGCCAGTAACCGTTCCACCGGCAGGGCCAGCAGTTCTGCGGCGCGCGAGGCGTCCAGGCCGCAGTATCCCAGGAATTCCTCCGTGATTCTTCGCGACTCTTCGGGGGTCCGGACCCGCTCGGCCGTGCCGCTTTGCATGATGGCGCGCCGGAACAGTCCTTCCGAGGCCGGCATGCCCAACAGGGTGCCTACGGCCGCGGCCCCAGCGGATTCGCCGAAAAGCGTCACGTTGGTTGCATCGCCCCCAAACGCGGCAATGTTGCGGCGTACCCAGCGCAGTGCCTCCAGGATGTCCAGCAGGGCAGAGCTGGACGAGTCCGCGTACTCCGGACCGAGGAGTTCGGGAAGGTGCAGGAAGCCCAGCGCTCCCAGCCGGTAATTGACGGAGACCACCACCAGGTCCAGCGCTGCAGCCAGCCTGCCGCCGTCGTGCAGTCCGCCGTTGTTGGATCCGGTGAGGTACGCACCGCCGTGGACCCACACCATCACCGGCCGGGCGGCGCCGTCCGCGCCGGGGGTCCACACGTTGAGGTTGAGGCAGCTGTCCTCGTCCCACCGTTCCGCGAAACCGTCCGACGGCGGCAGGAACGGGTCCGGGATCTGCGGCGCCATGGTGCCCGGAACCGTGCAGTCCCGGGTCCCGTCCCAGGGACGTACCGGCACGGGCGGCAGGAAGCGCCGCAGCCGGGCGGGTGATTCCGCGTAGGGGATCCCCAAGAAGCGGTTCAGGCTTCGGCCGCCCACCCTGCCGTCCACCGCAAGGACCGTGCCGCGGACTAGGCCGTCGGGAGTGGTTGCGAGGCTCATGGCAGGGGTCACGCCTGCGCCAGGTGCCGCACCCCGGCACTGACCTCGGCCTTGAACCCGAGGTTTCGGGAGACCGCCCTGGCTGTGGCCTGGACCGCGGGAGCCAGCACGTTCGGGGGAGTGGCGCCGTCGGGAACCACGATCGAAAGTGCGGCGGCGACGGCGCCCTGGGCGTCGAAAATCGGCGACGCCACGGACACGGTCCTGGAAGGCGCTGACCTTCTGATCATCGCCACGCCCGTGCGTCGCACATCGGACAGGGTGCGCCTGAGCTGCCCTTCCGGCATGGCGTCCACGCCGGCCTCCACGTCGGCTGGCTGCCGGATCACGGCGTCCTGGAATGCCGTGTCCGCGCCGGCCAGGAGCACCAAGCCTACTGCCGTGGACCGCAGCGGCGCTCGGCCGCCCACCCGGTAGGCCACCTCGGTGGCCTCTTTGGAGGACAGCCGCTCGATGAGCACGGCCTCGTTCCCGTCGCGCACGGCCAGCAGGACGTGGTGGCGGGTCACTTCGAAGAGGTCCTCCAGGTAGGGCAGGGCGATTTCCCGCACGCCGTGGCCGCGGGGCGACAAAGACGCGACTTCCCAGAGCCGTACGCCCACCACGTACCGCCCGTCGTCGAGCCGTTCCAGCGCACCCCATGCCACCAGCCGCGCGATCAGCCTCAGTGCCGTTGGCGCGGGCATGTCCGCGTACCTGGCCATCTCGGACAGCGTCAGGGCACGGCGCCGGTCGGTAAACACGGCCAGGAGGCTCAGTGCACGGTCGATGACGGGTTCGCCCTGTTTGGGTCTCTTGCCGCGGACAGCGGCGGGCGTGGCGGATCCGGTGCTGTCCGGGTCCGTTTCCGGGACTGCTGTCATCTCAAACCGCTCCTTCATCGCCACCGGTGACGTCCACCACCATAGTGTTCCACCCAATGAAACTCCTAGCCGGAAGTCCGGGGCTGTGAACTCCCGGGTGGACGCCGCCAGTGCCGGTTCAGACGGACTCAGCCACTTGGTTCCGGGGCTCTGCCGCCTTGGTCCGGGCAAGGCTGCCAAGGAACCTGGCGCTCTCCTTTGGCGTCCGTTCCTGCGTGGCCCGGTCCACTGCGATCAGGCCGAACTTCGGACCGTAACCAAAGATCCACTCGAAGTTGTCGAAGGCGGTCCAGGCGATGTAGCCGCGGACGTCGATGCCGTCGGCCAGGCAGGCGGCCACACCGTCCACCGCAGTGCGGAGGTAGGCCACGCGCTGCGAGTCGTCGTCCGTCGACAGTCCGTTCTCCGTGACGATCACCGGGATGCCGGCGACGCGGGCCGCCTCCCGGATCGTCGCTTCGAGGGCCTCGGGGTAGATTTCCTCACCCATCTGGTTCGTCGCTGACCCCTCAGGGGCCGGCGCCACTCCGTCCGGCCCGAAGACCGTCCGGCCGTACGTCTGGATTCCCACGAAGTCGTCTCCGCGGGAGGCCAGGAGGAAACGTTCGTTGACCTCTCTGCGGATCCTGTCCGCACGGTCCTGGCCGCCTTCGGCTGCCTGGATGTCTGTATTGGCCAGGGTCCACCCGACCGGGAGCTCCGGCCGGATGGCCTTGATGGCGGCCGTGCCCTCGCGGTGTGCCGCGAGCTTGATGTTGAAGCCGGGCTCGGACACCGTGAATTGGAAGGGAGCCACACGGCTTGCATCGATGCCCAGCCGGTCTGCTGCTGCCGCCCACAGCGGCACATCAGCCCTGTGCTCGGGCGCTTCGCCGCCCAGGCCGAGCTCCTTGAGCAGCCACGGAAGGTTGGGTTCGTTGAGTGTGCAGGCAACCCCGATGAGGTCGCCGAGGTGCCGCATGGCCCGGTCACAGTAGCGGGCGAACCGCCCGGGGGTCTGCGGGTCCTCCCAGCCGCCGGCTGCCAGTAGCCAGCGGGGTGAGGTGAAGTGATGGAAAGTGACAACCGGGGTGAGTCCGTGCTCATGGCAGGTCTCCAGCACGCGGCGGTAATGGTTGAGTTCCGCCACCGAGAAAGAGCCTTCTTCGGGTTCGATGCGCGCCCACTCCAGCGAGAAGCGGTAGCTGGTAAATCCCAGGCCTGCGATGAGGGCAATGTCCTCGCGGAACCGGTGATAGTGGTCTACGGCGTCGCCGGACGGTTCGGCAAAAATCGTTCCGGGGAGCCTCTCCAGGAACCAGCAGTCACTGTTGACGTTGTTTCCTTCGACCTGGTGGGCTGCCGTGGCGACGCCCCACAGGAAGTCGTGCGGGAAAGGGAAAGAGTCGGTCATCAGGTTCCTCTCGATGTGAGCGCCAAGCGACTGTGCATGGGCTGACTGTCCATCCTCGAGGGTCAACGCCGGGTTTGGGACCGGCACTTTCATTGGTTGAAATACTCCTCCGCACGCGGCTTGCTGCCAGTCGCTCGAGCCGTGACCGCCACCACATAAGTATTTCAACCAATGAAATCCTCGTGTTTCCAGCAAACAGCCGCCACTGATGCTTGAGGGGAGCCGGCCACCCGCCTGGCCCCCATAACTGTTTTCCTCCGTTGTCACATCAGAATGCAAAGGCGCACTACATGAAACTTCTGAACTCCACCGCACGTGGGAGCTCCGCCGTTCTGGCCGGAGCGCTTCTCCTGGGATCGTTGACCGCCTGCGGCGGCTCCAGCCAGGCGACTGCCAAGGCGGACACCAGCACCCTGACTCTCGCCATCGATAGCGACTCTGCTTCGTTCGGCTTTGACCCGCTCCGTGTTTCAGCGGCCCAGCGGCAGTTCTTCGAGGGCCTGTACGACAGCCTGATGACCCTCCAGCCGGACGGTTCGGCAGGCCCGGGCCTGGCGAAGGAGTTCAGCTACAACGCAGACAAGACGGTCCTGACGCTGACGCTGAAGGACGGGGTGATGTTCACCGACGGTTCAAAGCTCGACGCTGATCTGGTCAAGGCCAACCTGGACCGCCGCTCCGATCCCGCACTCAGCGCCTACTCCGCCGTAGCCAAGGGCGGCGCCCAGGAAATCACCTCCGTTGACGTGGTCAGCCCCACCCAGGTGGCCCTGACCTTCGCCAAGCCGCAGCCCGGATTCGAAAAGAACCTGGCCTCCACCACGGGCATGATCGTGGGCAAGGCCGGCGTGGCGGATACGGCAAGCCTGGCCGCGACCCCGGACGGCTCCGGCCCCTACACTCTTGACCCCTCCACGGTGAAGGGCAACAAATACGTGCTGGTCAAGAACGACAAGAGCCTGGACGCTTCGAACTACCCCTTCAGCAAGGTCGTCTTCAGCGTTGTCCAGGATCCCCAGGCGCGTGCCAACGCCCTGGTCTCCGGGCAGGCGGACGTGGCTATGCTCACCTCCTCCACGGTGGACTTCGCGAAGTCCAAGGGTCTTGGCGTGTCCCAGATCGGCGGCACGGTCAACACCATGATTTCCTTCGACAAAACCGGCAAGACAGCCCCCGCCTTCGCCAGCGAAAAGGTCCGCCAGGCCATCCAGCACGCCATCAACCGCAAGGCCCTCGTGGACGCGCTCCACAAGGGTGACATCCCCGCCTGGAACGCCCTGCCCAAGGACTCCGCCGGCTTCACCGACGAGCTGGAAACCACGTTCGCCTACGACCCCGAGAAGGCCAAGGCACTGCTGGCTGAGGCCGGCTACGCCAACGGCTTCGAATTCACCATCATCGCCAGTGCGCAGACGCAGACGGACCTGCAGGCCGTCCAGAAGGACCTTGCCGCCGTCGGAATCACCATGAACGTCAAGATGGCCGCCTCCACGGACGAGGCCTTTGCCGCGGTCGCCACCACACCCCTGGGCTACGCGCCGCTGAACTGGGACAACCCGGTGGGCGTGATGTACGGCGTGGTCCTGAACGGTTTCACCAATGTGCAGAAGGCCACCGATGATCAGCTGAGCGCGGCCACAGGCGAGGCTGCCGCAGCAAAGGACGATGCCGCCAGCAAGACGGCGCTGACCAAGCTGAACACCCGGCTGGTGGAGTCCGGCTGGATGATCCCGCTCTACGAAGCCCTCACCAACCAGGGCTACAACACCAAGAAAATCAAGCAGGTGGAGTTCGCCGGCACCAACGCGTACCCGCTGCTCTCGTCCTACGCACCGGCCAGCTAATACCCAGAGCCGTCAATCACCGGCTCTGCCGGGCTGTCCTCCGCGCAACGGAGGGCAGCCCGGCCGGTCCTGACCGATGGAGGTCACCATGGCACTATTCATCACCAAACGCCTGCTCATGGCGTTGACCACCGTGCTGGTGGTAGCGGTGCTGGCATTCCTGCTGGTACATGCAATGCCCGGCAGCCCCGGCGCAGTATCCCTCGGAGCCGGTGCCTCCCAGGAAGCCATCGACGAGGTCAACGCGCGCCTCGGCTGGAACGACCCGCTCCTGACACAGTTCTTCCGCTGGCTGGGCGACGCGGTCCAGGGCGACCTGGGAATCTCCCTCATCGACGGCCGTTCCGTCAGCGCCGCCCTGCTCAGCAGGCTGCCTGTCACCGCGTCGCTGGCAGCCGGCGCCACTGTGCTCAGCGCCGTCCTCGGCATCGCCCTCGGCGTCACCGCAGCAGTACGCGGAGGCACGGTGGACCGCATCGTCGGCGGACTCTGCGGGCTGGCCGTGGCACTACCGGCCTTCTGGATCGGCATCATCTTCGTCTATCTACTCGCGGTCCAGTCCTCGGTCTTTCCGGCCACCGGCTACGTGCCGTTCGAAGTGTCCCCGCAGGACTGGGCCATGTCCCTGGCCTTGCCGGTCATCACCTTGGCCGTCGGCGGTGCGGCTTTCATCGCCCGGCAGACCAGGGCCTCCATGCTGGACGCCCTGCAGCAGGAACACATCCGGACCCTGCGGGCCACAGCCACACCGACCTGGAAAATCCTTTATATCCACGCCCTGCGCTACGCCAGCCTGCCGATTGTGGCCGGCATCGCACTGCAGTTCATGGGCCTCTTCGGCGGATCAGTTGTCGCCGAACAGCTCTTTGCCATGCCAGGCCTGGGCCAGGCAGCCCAGAGTTCCGTCAGTACCCACGATGCCCCAGCTGTCCAGGGCGTGGTGGTGATTGCCACCGTCGTGGTAGTTGCGGTGAACCTGGCGCTCGAACTCGCCACCAAGTTCCTCGACCCGAAGTTGCGTGCCGCATGATCCCCAACGTTGCACCCGCCCCCGCCGACAGCACCGCAACGTCCGCGGCTGTGCCCGCGTCCGGACCAAGGGCTGCCTTCAGCAAGGTCGCCGCCCACCGGCTCTTTTCCTCCCCGGGCGGCGTCGCCGGCATGATCTGGCTGGCCGCCCTGGTGGTTGCCTCCCTGACCGCCCCCTGGTGGCTGCCGTTCAAGACGGAGGACCAGGACTTCACCGCCGTCCTCTCCGGCCCCACCGCCGCCCACTGGCTGGGCGCGGACGAACTGGGCCGGGACATCCTCAGCCGCATCTTCGCCTCCGCCGCCGGCACCCTGGGCACGTCCTTCATCACGGTACTGGTAGGGATCGGGCTTGGCACCATCCTGGCCCTGGCCGCGGCCGCCTCCGTCCGGGCTGAGGGCACTATCAGCCGGAGCACGGAAATCATGATGTCCCTGCCGTCCACGGTCATCATCCTCGCCGTCATCGGTGCCGTGGGCACCAACATCCCTTTCATCATGGCTGTCCTTGGCGTCTTCATATCCGCCGGCGTTTACCGCGTGATCTTGGGCCAGGCCAAGTCGCTGCAGTCCCAGCTCTACGTGGACGCGGCCAAGGTTGACGGCGTCAGCACACTGGGCATCAGCCTCCGGCACGTCCTGCCCGGGCTCACCAACACCATCGTGGTGCAGTCCGCCCTGATCTTCGCGGTAGGCATGCTCATTCAAGCTGGTCTCGCGTTCATCGGGTTCGGCCCGCCCATCCCGCAGCCGAGCTGGGGCGGGATGATCCAGAGCGCCTCCCAGCACGTCTACGACGCTCCCTGGCTGATGGTTCCCACCGGTGCCGTTCTGGCGCTCACGGTGCTTGCGGCCAACGCCATCGGCAACGCCCTGGGGAAGGCGCCCAACGCCGCGGCATCGCATCTTCCATCAGCCGCCGCCCGCCGCCAGCGCGCCCGCGCCGTTACCGCCGTCGGAGCGGCTCCGGTGGCCGCCCCCGGCACTGACGCCGCACCCGCGAAAGGCCAGCTGAGCGTCCGCGGACTCTCTGTAGGGGTCGACGGCGGCACTCCGCTGGTCACGGACGTCTCGTTCGACGTCGAGCAGGGAACCGTGCTGGGGCTCGTGGGCGAGTCCGGCTGTGGCAAGACCATGACCGCGCTGTCCCTGCTGGGCCTCCTCCCCTCCGGAGTGGTTGCCACCGGCGGGCAGATTCTCTGGAACGGCAAGAACCTGGCCGCCGCCACGGAACGGGACATGGAAAGCATTCGTGGCCGGGACATCGCCCTGATCTCCCAGGAACCCATGCGGGCCCTGGACCCCATGTTCACCGTGGGCTACCAGCTCACCGCCGCCATCCGGCGGCTCCGTAAGGTGGGTAAGGCAGATGCCCGACAAGAGGCCCTTAGCCTGCTTGAAAAGGTGGGCATTGTGGATGCCGAACGCATTCTCAAGACCTACCCGCACCAGATCAGCGGCGGCATGGCCCAGCGCGTGGCCATCGCCCTGGCCCTCTCGGGCAGGCCGAGGCTGCTGGTGGCCGATGAACCCACCACCGCGCTGGATGTTACGGTCCAGGCTGAAATCCTGTCCCTGCTCCGCTCACTGGTGAAGGACACCGGTATGTCGGTGGTGATCGTGACGCACGATCTCGGCGTCGTGGCGGATATCTGCGACAACGTCGCTGTCATGTATGCAGGGCAGGTGGTGGAAAACGGACGGACCGCCAGCATCCTGGACAACCCCCGCCACCCCTACACGCTGGCCCTCCTGGCCGCAGACCCGCACGCCAATTCCGCGGCGGACATGCCAGAACGGCTGGCCACCATCAGCGGACAGGTCCCGCAGCCCAAGGACTGGCCCGCCGGCTGCCGCTTTGCGGCCCGCTGCCAGTTCGCCGGGTCCGCCTGCGCCGCCCCGGTGCCGCTGCTGGCCTCCGGCTCCGAGATGGGACTGGTCCGCTGCGTCAAAGCCGACGAACTGGCCGTGGAAGGCCTGGAATGGCTTGCCACCGAAGTGCCCACGCACCGAGTACTGAAAATCGTTGAAAGGGACCTGGCATGAGCATCGAGACGGCCGAACGGCAGGACACAGCGGCAGTTGCGCCGGAGCAGCCCATGCTGGAAGTCAAGGACCTGGTGGTCCGCTATGGCCGCGGGCGAAAGGCTGCAGCCGTGCCGGCAGCAGTGGACGGGGTGAGTTTCAGCATCCTCCCCGGCGAGACCGTGGGCCTGGTCGGGGAGTCCGGTTCAGGAAAGTCCACCATCGGCAAGGCGATCCTGGGCCTCCAGAAGAGTGCCGGCGGCACCATCACCTACCAGGGCGAGGACATCACCCACGCCGGTGCCGCAAAGCGCCGGGCCCTCGGCGGTCAACTGAGGGCTGTCTTCCAGGACCCCAATTCCTCGCTGAACCCACGCCAGACCGTGGGTGCTTCGCTGGCAGAACCGCTCCGCCTCCGCGGAGTTACCGCCGCGGAGGCGCGGGAGAAGGCCGAAGCCATGCTGGAACGCGTGGGCCTGCCCCGCGAAGCCGTGGACCGCTATCCCAGCCAGTTCTCCGGCGGCCAGCGCCAGCGCATCGCGGTGGCGCGCGCCCTGATTTGCGACCCCAAACTCGTGGTGTGCGACGAAGCGGTCAGCGCCCTGGATCTTTCCACCCAGGCGCAGGTGCTGAACCTGCTGGCCGACCTTCGGGACGAACGCGGGCTGAGCTATCTTTTCATCGCCCACGACATATCGGTGGTACAGTTCCTCGCCCAGCGGGTGGTGGTCCTCTACCGCGGCCAGGTTATGGAAAGCGGACCGGCAGCCGCCGTGACGGAGGCACCCAAGCACCCGTTCACGCAGGCCCTCGTCGCTGCCTCACCCGTGCCGAGGCCCGCGGAACAGGCCCAACGGCGGGCCGTGCGCGAAGCCCTTGGCGTGCGCACTGCCGCCGCGGTCGCGGTATCGCCGGGCGGCTGTCCCTTCAGCCAGCGCTGTCCGCTGGCAACGGACCTGTGCACCTCCGAACGGCCCGCGCTGCGCAAGGCGGGCGCATCCGACGTCGCCTGCCATTACGCCTGAGGGAGCCGGCCTTGGCTGACCACCGCGCATCCCCGGGTCCCACCCGCCTGCGGACCAATCACCTGGCAGAGGCCTTCGGCATTACTGACACGGCGCCGCGGTTCAGCTGGACGCCGCCGCCCGGCACCCTCCGGCAGGCCGCCTACCAGCTCAGCACGAGCAACGGCTGGGACTCCGGGCACGTGGACTCGGACGTGCACGGCTTTGTGTCCTATGGCGGGCCGAACCTTAAGTCCCGCGACCGCTTCGAGTGGAAGGTCCGGACCTGGAACGTGGCACCGGACGGCACCGAGGCGCTGTCCGGCTGGTCCGAGCCCATGTCCGTGGAGCTGGGCCTGCTGCACCCCGGCGACTGGAGCGCCCGGTGGATCGGCCCCGATGAACCGGTTGTCCCTGCCCCGGGGCAACGCCCGGGCTATGCCCTGCACCGCGACTTCACCGTGGGCGCCGTGCCGGATGCCGCGCGCGCCTATGCGACGGCGCACGGGATCTACGAGCTGTTCATCAACGGGCAGCGGGTGGGGGACCAGCAGCTCACCCCCGGCTCCACGAGCTACCACAGCACCCTGCAGGTGCAGGCCTACGACGTCGCCCCGCTGCTCCGGCCCGGCTCCAACACCGTGCGCGCCGTCCTTACTGACGGATGGTTCCGCGGTTCCTTTGGGTTCACGCGCGACGCCGACATGTACGGCACGCGGACGGCGTTCCTGGCGCAGCTGGAAATTGAGTCCGCGGGAGCCCGGGCAGTCATCGGTACCGATGAGACGTGGCTTGTTTCCGCGACGGAGATCATCGCAGCGGACCTGATGGAAGGCCAGCGAGTGGACCTCCGCCGCAGCGACCGGAAGGCGGCTGATGGCCAGAAGGCGGTGCACGCGGTCCTTCGCGAGGGGAGCTTCGAGACCCTGGCCTTCGCCACCCTGACCGGGCCGGTGGCGCCGCCCACACGGATCGTGGAAGAGCTCGCCCCGGTGTCCATCACCCGGCAGCCGGGCGGCCACCAGGTTGTGGACCTGGGACAGAACATCAACGGCTGGGTGCGGCTCAATCGTCTCGGCGCGGCCGGCACCGAGGTGACGCTGGTGTACGGGGAAGCACTCGACGCCGGCGGCGAGGTCACCCGGGACCACCTCCGCCCCATCGACTTCAAGAACCCCGGCCAGTTCCTCGACGCCGGGCAGGTGGATTCGGTGGTCTCCGCGGGCGTGCCCGGCGAAGTGTTCGAACCCCGCCACACCGCCCACGGCTTCCAGTACGTGTCCGTCCGGGGCCTGGCTGAAACCCTGGAACCCGGGGACATCACCGGCTGCATGGTCCAGACCGACCTGGAGCGCCTGGGGACCTTCAGCTGCAGCGACGGCCGGCTCAACAAGCTGCACGGGATTGTGGACTGGAGCTTCCGCGGCAACGCCTGCGAGGTCCCCACGGACTGCCCGCAGCGCGAGAAGGCGGGCTGGACCGGCGACTGGCAGCTGTTTGTGCCCGCTGCCGCCTACCTTTACGACGTGGCAGGCTTTTCACGGAAGTGGCTCAACGATGTCCGCGCCGACCAGTGGGAGAACGGCGTGATCGTCAACATCTCGCCGTCGCCCGGGCCCGAGGTGACCGGTGCCGAGTTCATGGCCTTCACGAACGGGTCCGCAGGATGGGGCGACGCGATCGTCATGGTGCCCTGGGAGATCCACCTCGCCACCGGTGACACGGTGATCCTGGAAGAGAACTGGGACGCAATGAACCGCTGGCTCGGCTTCGTCCGCAGCTCCGCTGAGGGGAACCGGCACCCGGCCAGGGCGGCGCTTCACCCCGCCCCCGAGGAACACGAGCGGTACCTCTGGGACACCGGCTTCCATTTCGGGGAATGGATGGAACCGGGTGGCCCGGCCCCGGACCTTTTTGCCTCCCGGTCCCTGGACAACGGCATTGTGGCCACCGCGTTCTACCGGCACTCCTCCGCCATCATGGCCAAGGTTGCCGCCGTCCTGGGCCGCGACGCGGAAGCCCGCGAACTGGGGGAGCTGTCCGAGAACGTCCGCCGGGCCTGGCAACAGGAATACCTGCTGGCCGGCGGAACAGTGTCAGAACAAACAGTGTCCGACCAAACGGTGCGCGGAGGCACTCAGGCCAACTGCGTGCGGGCGCTCGCCTTCGACCTGGTGCCGGACACTGCCCGCCCCGCCGTCACAGACCAGCTCGCCAGACTGGTCAGGGAAACGGGCACCCACCTGGGCACCGGCTTCCTGGCCACGCCGTACCTGCTGCCGGCGCTCGCGGACAACGGACAGCTGAACCTGGCATACGAGCTGCTCATGCAGGACTCCGCTCCGTCCTGGCTGGTGATGGTGGACCGCGGCGCCACCACCATCTGGGAGGACTGGGATGGAATCGGCCCGGACGGCAGCACCCAGGGTTCACTGAACCACTACAGCAAGGGTGCCGTGGTCTCGTTCCTGCACCGTTATACCGCCGGACTGCGCCAGGCACCCGGGAGTGCAGGCTGGGAGCGGGTCATCATCGAGCCACGGCCGGGCGCCGGCCTGACCTCCGCCAGCACCTCGCACCGGGGCCCGCAGGGCCTTATCGACGTGGACTGGAGCATCAACGACGGCGTGCTGGCGCTCACGGCGACCATACCGTCCGGTACCACAGCGGACATCCGCATGCCCGGTGAGCCGGCCGCCGCCGTCGGGCCCGGAACCCATACCTTCGCCGCTTCGACGCGCAGCGCAGATACCTCACCGGATCTCCTAAGGAGCACATCATGACCCAGGAAACAGAAACCACAGCGGCGCCGGCAAGGATGCCCGCACCGCCTCCGTTCCCGGCCTTCCACGCCCCGGGAACGCCCGAGGAAGTATCTGCAAATTCCCTGGTGCACCGCGAACTCAGCTACGCGATCGCCGTCGGCTTCCGGCGTTTGGCCATGGACATCTGGCTGCCGCGCACGGCCCCCGGCCCCGTCCCGGTGGTGGTGTGGATCCATGGCGGAGCCTTCCAGCTCGGTGACCGCCGCGAACTGCCGCCCACCTTTGCCCGGGATTCGGTCTTCCGGCTGCTGAATGAGGCCGGGATCGCGTGCGCCACCGTGGACTACCGCCATGCCCTGGAAGCGCCCTTCCCGGCGCAGCTGCACGACCTGAAAGCCGCCGTCCGGTACCTCCGGGAACATGCTGATGCCCTGGGCATCGACCCGGACCGCGTCGGCACCTGGGGCGAGTCCGCCGGCGGACACCTCGCTGCCTTGCTGGGTGTCACGGGGACGCGTGAGGACCTCGAGGGCGGGCTGGGCGTGCAGGGGCATTCCAGTGCCGTCAGCGCCGTCGTCGATTTCTACGGTGTGTCCTCATTGCCGGACATGCCGCCGATGGACATGCCCTCCGGCCCGATGTCCGGTGCCCTCGTGGCTGCGCTGCCGCCGGGCATGACCATGGAACCGGGTCCCATGCTGGTGGGCGGAACTGCCGATCCCGCCCTCCTGGCGGCGGCCAGCCCGCTGGGCCACGTCACTGCCGACGCACCGCCGTTCCTGCTGATCCACGGCGACAGCGACGGCCTGGTCCCGCTGTCCCAGAGCGAACTGCTGGCCGCGGCGCTGACGGACGCCGGTGTCCGCAACGAACTCGTCACCATCCGGGGCGGCGACCACTGCTTCTTCTTTGCCGAAGACCAGCTGGACGGAATCCTCAGCATGGCAGTGGACTATTTCGTCCGCGAGCTTTAGGCCCGCGGGATTGAAGACAGGGCTGACGGCGGGCGGTAGCATGCCGATATGGCTATCGCACGCTACCCAGGTTTAGTTATTGACTGCCCCGACGCCCGTGCCCTGGCGGACTTTTACGCTGCCCTGCTTGGCTGGAACGTGAAGGATGACGGCGATTGGGCCGAGATCCGACCCGACGACGGCAGCAACTGCATTTCCTTCCAGCAGGTCGAGGAGTACCGGGCGCCGGAATGGCCGGGCCAGGCCGTTCCCCAGCAGATGCACCTCGACCTGATGGTGCAGGACCTGGACGAAGGCGAAAAGGAGGCCGTCAAGCTCGGGGCCACCAAGGCGGAGACGCAGCCCGGCACCACGTTCCGTGTTTTCCTGGATCCTGCCGGCCACCCTTTCTGTCTTTGCGTGGACTAGGCGGATTCGAGGGCTCCAGGGACACGGTTTCCAGTCAATGAAACTCCGCTAGCGGGCCCAGGGCCGTTCCCGGGACGCTGGGGGAAGCCTGAAAACTTCCCCTTCGTAACGAATCGAGCCGACGTTGACTCAACCATCCCGCCTCTCCGCCCTCCGCTTCGAGCACCATGAGGAGCCTTTCGGCATCGGTGAAAGCCGGCCGCGGCTGTCCTGGCAGGTCAGCACCGAAACACCGGACTGGGTGCAGGCCGCCTACGAGCTGGAGCTCGGCCCCGACGAAGGCAGCTTGGCGAGCTATGGCCGGACCGAATCCGCCGGACAGCTCCTCCAGCCGTGGCCGGCACCGCCGCTGCAGAGCCGCCAGCGCGTCGCCGCACGGGTGCGCGTGTGGGGCAACGACGACGGCGGTCCCTCCGAATGGGGCCCCGTCACCCACGTCGAAGCCGGGCTCCTGAACCCCACGGACTGGCAGGCGGCGATGATCCGGCCGGCCCGGGACGAAGCGAGCGAGGACACGGAACCCGCCTCCCGGCTGAGCCGGACGTTCGACGTCACCGGCCCGGTGGCTTCCGCACGCCTCTACGCCAGCGCCCACGGGGTTTACGTCGCCTCGATCAACGGCCGGCGCGTGGGCAGCGACCGCCTGGCGCCGGGCTGGACCAGCTACCACCACCGCCTCCGCTACCAGACCCACGACGTCACGGACTACCTGCGGCCCGGCACCAATGTCATCGGACTCGAACTCGCCGACGGCTGGTGGCGCGGCTATCTGGGGTTCCAGGACAAGCGCAACACCTACGGTGACCGCACCGCGGCGATCGCCCAACTGGAATTTGCCGACGACGGCGGCCGGATCACGGTCATCGGAACCGACAGCTCCTGGCTGGCAGGCAGGAGCCCGGTGCTCGGGGCCGATCTCTACAACGGCGAAACGTATGACGCCCGGCTGGAGGACGGCGGCTGGGCAGGGTCTGAGGATGCCGCCCTGGACCCCGCCGTCGTGGAGGACTTCGATGCGTCGGTGCTGGTGGCCCCGGACGGTCCTCCGGTGCGGGCCACCGAGGAGCTGCCCGTGCGCGCCGTGCTGGGCACACCGTCCGGGAAGACCATCCTGGACTTCGGCCAGGACCTGGTGGGCCACGTACGCCTCCGGGTCAGCGGAGAAGCCGGCACGGAGCTGGTCCTGCGCCACGCCGAAGTCCTGGAACACGGAGAACTGGGCACCAGGCCCCTGCGGGTCGCCAAGCAGACCGACCGGTACATACTGCGCGGGGGTCGCGAGGAAGTCTGGGAGCCCGAGTTCACCATCCACGGCTTCCGTTATGTGGAGGTGTCCGGCTGGCCAGGTGCCCTGGACCCGGGGGCGTTCACGGCCGTCGTCGTTCACTCAGACCTGGTGCGGACCGGTTCCTTCGAATGTTCCGACCCCATGCTGAACCAGCTCCATTCCAACGTGGTGTGGGGCATGCGCGGAAACTTCGTTGATGTGCCAACGGACTGCCCGCAGCGCAACGAGCGGCTCGGCTGGACGGGCGACTTCCAGATTTTCGCAGCAACGGCGTCCTTCCTCTACCGGATCCCAGGCTTCACAGCGTCCTGGCTGAAGGACCTGGCCGCCGAGCAAGGTACCGACGGACCTCCGCCGCTGGTTGTCCCCGAAGTAACGTTCGACAAGCCGCCGTTTCCTGTCCGCCCGGTGATGGCCGCGTGGGGTGACGCGGCCGTGCTGGTTCCCTGGGTGCTGTACCAGCGCACCGGCGACCTGGAGTTCCTGCGACGGCAGCTGCCGGGAATGATCGCATGGCTGGAGGCTGCTGCCGGGGCCGCCGGACCGGAGCTGTGGTTCGAACAGGGCTTCCAGTTCGGTGATTGGCTGGATCCGGCGGCGCCCCCGAACGAACCAGGCGCTGCCCGGACGCCGTGGCAGCTGGTGGCCCAGGCCTACCTGGCGTACTCGGCCCGCGTGGCCGGCGAGGCCGCGGAGCTGCTGGGGGAGGACTCCGCCGCCCTGGCTGAGCTTTCGCAGCGGGCTGCTGCGGTGTTCCGCGAGCGATACATTGCCGACGGCGGCGAGCTGCTCCCGCCCACCCAGACGGCCTACGCCGTGGCGTTGAGCTTCGGACTGCTGGAAGGCGGGGAGGAAGCCGTGGCTGCCGCCGGCCTGGCTGCGGCAGTGGAGGCCGATGGCTACCGCATCGCCACCGGCTTCGTGGGGACACCGCTGGTGTGCGACGCGCTGACCGACCACGGCTACACGGCGGCGGCCTACAGCCTGCTGCTCCAGACGGAATGCCCGTCCTGGCTCTACCCCGTGACCATGGGTGCCACCACTATCTGGGAACGCTGGGATTCCATGCTTCCGGACGGCAGCATCAACGAAGGCGAGATGACGTCCTTCAACCACTACGCCCTGGGTGCGGTGGCCGACTGGATGCACCGCAGCCTCGCGGGACTGGCACCGGCTGAACCGGGCTACCGGAAGCTCCTGGTCCGTCCCCGGCCCGGCGGCGGACTGGACTGGGCACAGGCCCGGCACGAGACGCCCTACGGGATTGCCGCGGTCCGCTGGGACCTGGCCGGCCCGGAGTTCACCCTGCAGGTGACGGTGCCGGCCGGCTGCACAGCCATTGTGGTGCTGCCCGACGCTGAGGGGAGCGCCCACGAGGTAGGCTCCGGAACGCATTCGTTCAGCTGCGTCGCGGCGCAGCCCCACGGCGCTGGCAGGGCTCCCGAGCTCGCGGCACGCCCATGAGCCTGGATCCGGAGCTGGCCGGCCTCATGCACCACGTGGCCGGCGCCGGCTCCTTTGCCGAGCTCCTTGGAGATCCCTCGGGCCAGCAGCGGCTGGAGGCCTTCAGCGCCGGCACGGCCCCGTATCAGGCGCCCGACGTCGCGGTCCGGACCGTGGACGTACCTGGCCCCAACGGCCCGGTGCCGGTCCGCATTTACGGCGGTCCGTCCGACGGAGGCGCTGCAGCAGACGGCGTTTCTGACGGCGGCCTTCCCGCCCTCGTGTGGTTGCACGGCGGCGGTTTCGCCGGGGGCGGGCTGGACATGCGGGAAGCCGACCAGCTGGCGCGGGAAGTGGCCGCCAGGAGCGGCGGAATCGTGCTGTCCGTGGACTACCGGCTCGCCCGCGACGGCGTGCATTTTCCGGTGCCGCATGAGGATGTCCTGGCGGCCTGGCTGTGGGCAGTGGAGCACGCCGAGGAGCTGGGAGCTGAGCCCCGCACACTGTGCCTGGGCGGAGCCAGCGCCGGCGGCAACCTGGCAGTCGGCGCCGCCCTGTACCTCAAGGATTCGGGCCACCAGTTGCCTGCAAAGCTGGTGCTGGCCTACCCTTTCCTGCACGCGGAACTGCCCGAATCAGGGGAACCGGAAGCTGCCCGCATGGCCGGACTTCCACCGATCCTCCGCTTCACGGCCGACGATTGCCGCGCCATGGTGGAGAACTACATCGGAGGCCCCCTCCTGATGGCATCCTCCTACGCCATGCCCGGGCATGCGGATCCGGCCGGACTGCCGCCGGCCGCCGTCCTGGTGTCCGAATACGACGACTTGCGCCAGTCCGCCGAGCTGTTCATTGGCGGTCTCCGGGCCGCAGGGATCCCCGTGGAGCACAGGCTGGAGCCCGGCGCCACGCACGGGTATCTGAACCACTCGGCCGGACTGGGAATCGTCCGGCGCGGCCTGCAGTTCCTGGCGGACGAAGTGGGTTCCGCGAAGCCGTTCCAATGATTGAAAATTCCCGTTTCCAGCGGGCATTCCGTCCAGCAGGCTTAGGGGAGACGCCGGATCGATCCTGATACCGGCCATGGCAACGGATGGAGTCGTTGATGACTGCAGGACAAGTCCTGAAGGGGATCGAGTTTTCGCGTCCCGGCGGGTTGCCGTTGCTGCTGGACCTTTACCTGCCAGCGGAGGGAACCTCCCACGGCCCGATGCCGGCCGTTGTGCATTTCCATGGCGGCGGCTGGCGGGTGGGTGAGCGTTCATCCCTCGGCCCGGTCACGGACGGGTTTTCGCTGACTCCCTTTGAGCGTGTCGCGGCGGCCGGATTCGTCGTGGTGTCGGCGGACTACCGCCTGTCCTCGCAGGCCGTGTTTCCCGCCCAGCTGGAAGACGCCACGGCGGCAGTGTCCTGGCTGCGGGCCAACGCGGCGGAGTTCCACGTCGACCCCGGCAGGATCTATGCGTGGGGTGATTCCGCCGGCGGCCACCTTGCCTGCCTGGTGGGCCTGGGCGCGGACGGTTCCGGTGCCCCGGCCGGAGCGGTTGCCGCCGTCGCCGCCTGGTACCCGCCCACCGATTTGGTCCGGATGGGAGCGCAGGCCCTGCCCGACGCCGTCGCAACGGCAGACGACCCCGGTTCCCGGGAGGCACTCCTCATCGGGGCGCAGCCGGCTGATGCCCCGGACAAGGCAGCAGCCGCGAGCCCGCTGAGCTACGTCGGCGGAAACGCCCCGCCGTTTTTCCTGGCCCACGGCACCGCTGACCGGTTCGTTCCGCCGGCGCAGTCCACCTCGTTTGCCGCGGCGCTGGGAGCTGCCGGGGCCGACGTCGAACTTCACCTCATTGACGGCGCCGACCACATGTGGCTGCTGCCGGACAAGAGCCCGGCAGCGGCAGAGAAGGTCCTGGACGCCACCATCGATTTTTTCCGCAGGCAAGCCCAGGCTTCCTGACGTTGCACGTCCTGACTTGAACCCAGCCTGACCGGCATTCCTTGTGCCCGGGCTAGACCTGAAAGGCTCCACATGCAGTACATCGGCATCAACCACCGCGGGGAATCCTGGGCAGCGGCCCTGGCGGATTCCCGCGTCTTCCCCCTGGCGCCCGTGGGCGAGTTCTGGGCGGACGCCGCCGGCTGGCAGGACAAGTCCGTCTCGCTGACGGCCGGCACCTTGCAGCCCGGCGCCTCACCTTCCGCCGTCTCACAGTCCGACTCCTCATTGTCCGCCGTCTCACAGTCCGAGGACGGTTGGCTTGAGCGCGGCAGCGTCACCGAGGTGCCCCTGGTGCCCGCATCGGCCCGGGTCATTTGCGTGGGCCTCAACTACAAGGCCCACGCCGCGGAGGGCAGCTACAAGGACCAGGACCTTCCCCCGTACCCCACGCTGTTCGGGCGCTGGACGGCCTCGCTGTCGGTCGGGAACGTGACGGTCCCGGTGCCCGCCGGTGAGGATGGCCTGGACTGGGAAGGCGAAGTGGCAGCGTACATCGGCCGGCGGGTGGAATCAGCTGATGAGGCCGAAGCGGGCGACTCGGTCTTTGGCTACTCCACTTTTAACGACATCACCTCCCGCCGGGCCCAGAAGCTCACCTCCCAGTGGACCCTGGGCAAGAACGGCGACTTCAGCGGTCCGCTGGGGCCGCTCGTCAGCCGTGATGAGGTGGGCGACCTCCGGGACGGCCTGCAGGTCCGCACCCGGGTAAACGGCACCGAGGTCCAGAACGGCAACACGCGGGACATGATCTTCCCGGTGCCGGAAATCATTTCGCTGATCAGCCAGACGTTCACCCTCCACCCCGGGGATGTGATCGCCACCGGAACCCCGGAGGGCGTGGGCTACGCCCGGACCCCGCAGTGGCTGCTCCAGCCCGGCGACACCGTCGAGGTCGAAATCGACCGCCTGGGAACTCTGACGACCCCTGTCGGCGACATCTCACTCCGTGGCCGTGCCTGATGGCCACGTTGAATTCCGCCTCCCCTGAGGAGCTGCCGGAGGAGGTTCAGGTACTGATCTCCGGCGGCGGCCCCAGCGGACTCTTCCTCTCGCTGGACCTGGCCTCCCGCGGCATTCCCAGTGTGGTGATCGAGCCGCGGACGTCCGTGGATCCGGCCCGGCCCCGCGCTAAGACCACCAACGCCCGGACCATGACGCACCTGCGCCGGCTCGGCCTGGCGGACGCACTTCGCGCCGCGGCACCGCTGCCCGTGGACTACGCCCAGGACGTGACCTTCTGCACCGGCCTCACGGGCACCGCCGCCCATGAACTGCGGACCTTCAAGCACGCCTTCCAGCTGGTGCCCGGCCGCTATGGCCCCCAGCCCGAATGCGGCCAGCAGGTTCCGCAGCCCGTCCTGGAGGAAGTCTTCCGCGCGGCGGTGTCCGAGGCTCCGCTGGTCACCCTACTGACCGGGTGGCACGTTGAAGACGTTGCTGTTCACCCCGAAACTGCTCTTGCCGAATCCCCAGTGCCCGGAACCGCCGTCGTGCGCGAATCCCCAGTGCCCGGAACCGCCGTCGTGGTGGCGGACGGCGCGGGCCGTACCCGCACCATCGCTGCCGACTTCGTGATCGGTGCCGACGGCGGGTCCTCCGCCGTGCGCCGCAGCCTGGGACTCCGCCTCGAGGGCGGCTCCGCCGCACTGTCCAACATCAGCATCATGTTCCGCTCCAAGGACCTGGGTTCCGCGATCACCCTGCCACCGGCCGTCCAGTACTGGGTGGTGGGCGGGGAAACCGCCGGAATGGTGGGCCGGATGGATCTCGCCGATACCTGGTGGGCCATCATCCAGGGCGTGGACGCCGAAGCCGCGGGCGCACTGGAAGTCGATGCCGCCGTCGCCATGGTCCATGAACTGGTGGGCGCAGAGGTGGACGTCGACGTGGTGGCCACGGACCCTTGGACTGCCCGCATGCTCCTGGCCCCCGCCTACGGCCGCGACAGCGTGTTCCTGGTGGGCGATGCGGCGCACCTGAATCCTCCGTGGGGCGGCCACGGCTTCAACACGTGCATCGGCGACGCCGCGAACCTGGCGTGGAAAATCGCGGCCAGCCTCACAGGCTGGGGCGGCCCGGAACTCCTGGCCAGCTACGGGCTGGAACGCCGTCCGGTGGCGGCCCGAACCATCCGGGACGCCGCAAACAACGGCGAGGCCCTCGCCTACCATTTCGCTGATCCGGCACTGCGCCGCGCCGGCGACGACGGTCTCCGGGCACGGCAGGCGGCCTACCAGGCGCTCGCCGTGAAGCAGAGCGAGTTCGATTCGCTGGGGCTGGTGCTCGGCTACAGCTACGGGGATTCGCCCCTGGTGGTGCCGGACGGCTCGCCGGTTCCTGTTGAGGACCCCGTCCGGTACGTCGTCTCGGCCAGTCCGGGCGCGCTGCTTCCGCATGCCTGGCTGGACGACTCTACGTCCGTTTACAGCCTCCTCGGCCAAGGCTTCACCCTCCTGGCCGACGCCGCCGTACTGGGCGGAGTGCCTGGAGTCCAGGTCTTCGCGCCGGTCCTCGAAGCCGCGGAGCGGCGGGGAATCCCGGTGACCGTCACCGCCGTCGGGCCTTCCGGCGACGGGACGCCGATGGCGGACCTGTGGGGAGCCGACGCGGTGCTGGTCCGCCCCGACCAGCACGTGGCCTGGCGCGGCAGCGTGCCGGAAGCTGCGGCCGCAGCGCTGTCCGTGGCCGCCGGCTGGGGCAGCGCACCCGGACATTCTTCGCAGCTCAACCCGACGCAGCATAACGAAAGGGACTCCCGTGTCAGCGCCGTCATTCCGTGATTTCCTCTTCGCTCCGGACCATCCGCGGGTGGCCGAAATCCGCGGCCTCACTGCCCGGGACTATGCAGATGCCGCCAGGACGGATTCCTTTGCCGGGCCCATGATCAGAGGCTGGGAGGTGCTCTACCCGGAACCGTTCAAGGGCGTAACGAACGACGGCGTCATCCGCCCCGGGCTGTACCCGCTGGCACCCGCGCGGGCGGGCGAGGAAGCCCCTACGGCCGCGATGGTGGCCGCCGGGCGGAAAATGCTCGAGATGGCCACCCCGGAGCAGGCATCCCGGTTGAGCTACTCCGTGGACGCCCACGAATGGCAAAGCTGGGCCAACCCCGAGTTCATGCAGCATGACACCGGGCTGCGCCTTGACGAGCTGGATTCTCCCCTCCGCGATGCGGCCCTGGCGGTGGTGGAAGCGAGCCTGAGCCCGGCCGGTTTCGAGCTCGCCAGGAACCTCATGCGGATCAACGGATTCCTGGGTGAACTGGTGGAGCTGCCGCAGCTGATGAATGAGTTCAGCTATAACTTCGCCCTTTTCGGCGAGCCGTCCGAGGATGAACCGTGGGGCTGGCAGCTGTTCGGCCACCACGTGGCGCTCAACTGTTTGGTCACGGGCACGCAGATGGTCATCTCACCCGTGTTCCTCGGAGCTGAACCGGATGGCATCGACGCCGGTCCGCACCGGGGCGTGAAAGTCTTCAAGGAACGCATCGCACTGGCCCGGAAACTCATGGGTGCCCTGCCCGAGGGACTCCGCCACGAAGCAACCATCTATGCCGCAATGGTGGACCCGGCCATGCCGGAGGGACGGATCCACCCCGGGGACGAACGGCACCTGGGCGGCTGCTTCCAGGACAACCGGGTGATTCCTTACGAGGGCATTGCGGTCAGCTCATTGCCGCCCCAGGCGCTAGCCGTGCTGGATGACGTGGTGGAGGATTTCATCGCCTATCTACCGGACGGACCCAGGGCCGCGCGGCGCAGGGAGATCCAGGAGCACTACGGCGAGAGCTGGTTCAGCTGGATCGGCGGCCGGGAGGGGCAGGAGGCCTTCTACTTCCGGCTGCAGAGCCCGGTGGTGTTGATGGAACTGGACCACCACACGGGCGTCTTCCTCAGCAACGATGAGCCTGCGCCATTCCACATGCACACCGTCCTGCGCACGCCCAACGGCAACGACTACGGCCGCGAACTGGTGCGGCAATTCCCGTCGGCTGCTCATTAACCGCCCTTCCGGGCACCGATGAGGGCAACTATTGGAGCAATCGGCGGTCCGTGGACCTCAAAGACAATGGCCCGGACTTCCTTTCGGAGATCCGGGCCACTGTTGTTGTTGGTGCTTGTCAGATATCCAGTGCCGCGCGACGCTGCGGCGGGGGACCGACCACGGTGAGGTCCATCTCGGCCTGGGCGCGGCCGAAGCCTTCCATGTCCATGTACGGGGCACCGCCTTCGGTGTACATGTAGTCCTCGGTGGGCTTATTGAAGTACTCAAAGAAACCGTTGAAGACCGACGGGGTCAGGAAGCCCACCATCTGGGTGTTGTGCGCATCGAACGCGAACGAGTGAATAGTGCCGGCCGGGGCGTGCAGGAAGTCGCCCTTGGTGAGCAGGACTTCGCGGCCGTTGGCGTAAAGCCACATCCGCCCCTCGGTGCACAGGAAGTTCTCAGTGTGCTGTTCGTGGAAATGCAGCGGGATATACGGGGATTTGGCTCCCTTGGTGTGCACCGCGAAGTAGTTTGAACCGGTGTTCGCCGGCCGGGAGAGGTACGTGAACATCGTCTGGTAGCTCACCAGGCGTTCACCCTCGCCGGCACTGAGGAAGTACGGACTCTGCGTGGCAGGAAGGCCGGCGTCCTGCTGGAACGTGGGCGCCACGCGCTCCACGTCCGGGAAGGTGATGCCGAATTCCGCGCCAACCTCGGCTTGCTCCTGGGCGCTGCGCTTGTGTCCCGCATGCACGGGCGGGACGTGCGAATCGATGGGGGTGCCGACGCGTTCGTAGTACGCCTCGGCGCCACCAGGGGTCATCCAGTTCAGGAAGCGCGTGTAGTGGCTCGCCATGCGGTAGGCGTGCGGCGTTCCGGGCGGGATCACCACCGAATCACCCGGGGTGAGGATGCGGCTCTCACCAGGCAGCCAGACGTGCAGGATGCCGTCGAAAACGTACAGGGTCTTGTGCTCCACCTTGTGGCTCACGAAGGGGGATTCGGCTCCCATGCCTCCGGAGATATAGGCGGCGCTAAAGATGCCTCCGGTGTCCGCAGCGCGGGCGATGACGGTGATCAGCTGTCCGTTGATCTCGTATCGGGCGCCCTCCCCGGAGGCCATGTAGTAGGGGACAGCCTCGCCGGGCAGCGCGTTCGCCACCGGGAGTTGCGTGTTCATTTCCTCAACGCTGAGGGACATTGGTTCCTTCTTTCCAGTCCGGAGCTTCGCCGTGGCGTGGTCACCAGCATGCCCTCCAATCCGCAGCCAAGGCGTCAGAGTTTTCAATGAGTGAAACACATTTCAGCGGACCGGCATGGTGCAGCATCACTCGGGCCTGAAGTAGTTGTTTCGTTGTGGTTTTTGGCGTGGGTCGATATGGGGTGGCGGGATGAACCACGGGATCCCGGTTTTGACCTGGATGTGCCACTGTTCCTTGTGGATCAGGTGGTGGTGATGGGAGCAAAGCAGCGTGCCGTTCTCGGTGCTGGTGGTTCCGCCGTGTGACCAGTAAGTGATGTGGTGGGCTTCGCACCAGGGGGCGGGGATGGTGCAGCCCGGGAACGCGCAGCCTTGGTCGCGGGCGGTGAGGGCTTTGCGGATGTGGGGCGGGAAGATCCGGGTGGTCCTGCCGATGTCCAGGACGCGGCCCTGGCTGCCGAGGAGGACGGGGATGATGTCGGCGTCGCAGGCGATCTTGCGGACCGTGGCGGCTGTGACGGGCCCGGTGAACGTCAACGAGCCCGTACCGGGGATGGTCCCTGTGCCCGTGGTGCCGGTTGCGCTGCCATTGCCGGGCGTGCCCGCGCCCGTGGTGCCGGTTGGCCTGTCGCTGTTGTGGTCGAGCCGGTCGAGGCGGTCCAGGAGGTCGCGGTAGTCAATGGTGACCATGACCTGGGGACGCAGACCGCCGGCAGCGGGGAGGTTTCCGGTGGCGAGTGTGGTCTTGGCGGCGCCGACGAGGCCGTCCAGGAGCTGCTGGGGCCGGGTCCGCCGGTCCAGATCCTGTTCGCCTGGTTGGGTGCGGGGGTTGGTGGCGGTGTTCATCACAGTCAGGAGGGGTTCGTATTGGTCCGGGGTGGCGAAGAATTCCACGTGGTGCAGTCCGCGGCGGGGTTTCCGGATGAAGACGCCCTGCCGGTGCCGGAGCTCCTCCTCGGAGGGTTCGCTGCCGTCCTGGTCGGCCGCCTCAACCAGGTGGCGGGCGACGCGGGCGACGAAATCGGTGTCCTGTTCGGCCGCGGTGCGGGTCAGGGTGTGTTCCATCCGGGCCATGGTGCCCGCAGGGGCGTGATGCCGGACCCGGTCCAGGGCGACGGTGATGATCGTCGCGGAACGGGAACCCACTGAACCGGACGCCACGGCCGCGGCGAGCACGGGACGTTCCGGAGGCTGGGGGTGGCCGGTGATCCCGGCCCGGGGCAGCACGGCCTCGGCCAGGGCGAGCCGGCGGCGGGCTTCGCCGGCACCGATCCGCAGTCTCATACGCAGGAACTCGGTAGTGTTCCGGCACCCGTCATCGGCCGGACCCGGATCATTGGACCTTGGCGGTTCTGGGCTTGGCACGGGACCCGCGGCGGCCTCTGTGCCCCCATCGCTGTCCCCCGGGCCGCAAGCCGGAGTCCTGGTCGCCCAGCCGATCGGCCCATGCACAGCCGTCTCGCTGCCCCACCCGGTGGTCCAGCCAACCCCAGCACCCGAGCGCGCAGCAGCACTGGCCTCGCGCCGCGACCGGTCCACCGCCCCGGCAGCCACAACCTGAAGGTATTCCAGCGTCCGGGCGGCTTCCTCGACGCTGGCGGCGAAGTCAGCCGCCTCCCGGAAACCCAACACCGCAGCGTCCGCAGCCGCCGTCGAACTAATGGCCCCCAGCAGCTCAAGGCACCGGGACAGCTCACCGGAACCACCGCCGTCGAACGCTGTGGCCGCCGGCTGAGGGGATACGGCGGGAACACTCCGCAAACCGCGGACAGGCGCGGATGAAGCAGCTGCGGGCAGCTTGGCCCACCGCAACGCCCCACTTGCTGCAAGTTCCCCCATAACTTCCATGGGATAACTCTGCCGCGGGGGTGTGACAATTTAGCTTTGCCGGCCTGACAAGGTAACCCGGCCCCGCCCCGCGAACAGTTCAGATACGAAACAGTTCAGATACGGATCAGTTCGGCTAAGGGCAGTCCAGCCAGGAACACACCAGTTATTTGGCTCGGTATTCCTTGTCGGTGACGTGCTCACCCCAGGTCGCTTCCGGGCCCTCCTGGCCTTCACCCAAGGCTTCCCACATGGCCAGGTGGCTCATGAAATGTCCAGGTGCAGCGCCATGCCAGTGCCATTCACCCGGAGGCGTGTAGATGGTGTCGCCCGGACGGATCTCGATGACCTCGCCGCCGCGGGACTGGACCAGGCCGAGGCCCTCGGTCACGTGCAGGGTTTGGCCGTTCGCAGGGAGTGCCACGCAGTGTGCGCGCCAGGAGCGAAACGGACCATGTTCACGCGCAGCTGGGAGGGGGCCTCGCCCTTGGCGATGACGTCGAACCAGACGTCGCCGCTGAACATCTCCGCAGGTCCCTTGTTGCTTGGCGCTTTCGGCTGGATCTCCAACTGTTCTCCTCTGTTGACGGCGGCGTGCCGCGCGGACTGCATTCCCGCTTCAACACTAGGAGCCTTCCGCGGCTGTTGGGAGGCCCTGCCAGTACCTGTACCAACAGGACCTTCCCCGCGCGTAGAGGACGCGGTTTGCTGGATAGGCAGCGAAAACGTCCTAAGGAGGACCACCATGGCAACAGAGACCCCTTCGCCGGCCCAGCAGTTCACCGGCGACGAGGGGACCCACGCGGTGCTGGAGTGTGTCGGGACACAGGACGCCATTGACGCCGCGATCGGCGCCGTGCGCGACGGCGGTGCCATTGGTAGGGTGGGAGCTGCCCAGTACACCGATGTGCCCATGAATTTCGACACCGTGATGCGCAATATCACCCTTACCGGCGGAGTGGCCCCGGCCCGGGCCTACATCGAAGAACTCATGCCGGACATCCTCTCGGGAACAATTCAGCCCGGCCAGGTGTTTGACCAGACTGTAGCCCTCGACGATGTCGCTGCCGGCTACTGCGCCATGGCCGACCGCACAGCGCTCAAAGTGCTGATCCGCCCATAAGACTTCCACCCAACCAAGTGAATCCCTCACCCAACATTGGAGAAACCATTGCTTACCGCTAACGCTTACGCCGCCCCGTCCGCTGACGGAGACCTGGTTCCCACCACCATCGAACGCCGCGACGTCGGACCCCACGATGTGCTGATCGACATCCAGTTCGCCGGCATCTGCCACTCGGATATCCACACCGTCCGCGGCGACTGGGGACCCCAGCAATACCCGCTGGCTCCGGGACACGAAATCGCCGGAATCGTCACCGAAGTTGGCTCCGAAGTCACCAAGCACGCCGTTGGCGACCGCGTCGGCGTCGGCTGCATGGTGAATTCCTGCCGCGAGTGCGTCAACTGCCAGAAGGGCGAGGAACAGTACTGCCTCAAGGGCAACATCGGCACCTACGGCGCCGTTGACCGCGACGGCACCATTACCCAGGGCGGCTACTCCACACACGTCGTGGTGACCGAAGACTTCGTCGTGCGGATCCCCGAGGGCATCGAGCTCGACGTCGCCGCGCCGCTGCTTTGCGCCGGCATCACCACCTACTCGCCGCTGCACCACTGGGGTGCAGGCCCCGGCAAGAAGGTTGCCGTCGTCGGGCTGGGCGGCCTGGGCCACATGGCCGTCAAGATCGCCCACGCCATGGGCGCCGAGGTTACGGTGCTGTCCCAGTCGCTCAAGAAGCAGGAGGACGGCCTGAAACTGGGCGCGGACCACTACTACGCCACGAGCGATGAGAACACCTTTAGCGACCTGGCCGGCAGCTTCGACCTGATCATCAACACCGTCAGCGCGTCGATCGACATCAGCTCCTACCTGCAGCTGCTGACCCTCGACGGCGCCTTGGTGAACGTCGGCGCACCGGCCGAGCCGCTCCCCGTGAACGCGTTCGCGCTTATCGCCGGCCGCCGCTCCTTCGCCGGCTCGATGATCGGCGGCATCCGCGAGACCCAGGAAATGCTCGACTTCTGCGCCGAGCACCACCTGGGCGCCGAAATCGAGGTCATCCCGGCCGAGAAGATCAACGAGGCCTACGAGCGCGTCCTCGCCTCCGACGTCCGGTACCGCTTCGTGATCGACACCGCGACGCTCAACTAGCGCAGAGCACGGTAGCGACCCGAAAGCTGTTGCAACCAAAAGCAGCGCCGTCCCCACGAGAGGGCGGCGCTGCTTTTGCGTTTACTGTTTCACCAGCCGAAAGCCGCTATCCGGCCGTCATCACATGCGTGAAGTGGTCGTACCGGATGGTTAGCGGGCCGCCGTCGTGCGCCAGGCTGATGTTGGCACCATTCGGCGAACCGCCGGCACCGTAGCTCTCGGCCCAGGACCGGTTCAGGGCGGCCTTGAACTCATAGTTGCCGGCCGGAAGGTCGGGCACTGACAGTTTCCACACCAGGTCGGCGGGGTCCAGCCGGAGCTGGGCCTGGTCGCAGGCGGGCATCCAGTCTTCCGGGCATCCTTGTTCCAGGTTCATGCTCCCCGCAGCGGCCACGGCGCCCGGCTGCTGTGAGGCGTAGACCGGGCTCAGCACATGCGTGGTGTGGTCGTAGCGGAACGTCACGGCCCCGCCCGGGTGCTCCAGCACGATGTTGCCGCCGTTAAACGCGCCCCCGACGCCGTAGTTCTCGTCCCAGCCGCCGTTCAGCGCGGCCTTGAACTCATACGTGCCCGCCGGCAGTTCCGGCACGGTCAGGCGCCAGACCTTGTCCGCCGGGTCCAGCGTCATAAAAGCCTTTGCGCACGTAGGCTGCCAGTCGTCCGGGCAGCCCATCTCGGAGTTCAGGCTGCCCGCCACGGTCACGGAGTCCGGCTGCGGGATCTCGCCGGCCACCACGGTCCGGATGTCGCTGACCACGTTCGCCGCGCCCGGGACGGACATGGTTGCCCGGTAGCGGACCTGAGTGCCGTCGGCGAGCCCCAGCGCAGTGAGGTCATCGAAGACCGTGTACGCCGGAGAGGAACTGTCCGAACCGATCGGAGCCCACTCGCCGCCGCCCACGCTGCGTTCGAAGCTGACCGTGTAGTCAGCCTTCTCCGGGCTGGCCGTGGCGCTGACTTCCACCTTGCCGTCCACGCTGCTGCCCTCTGCCGGTTTCTGCATGGCGAGGACCGGGGAGGGGACCGTGCCCGTGCGGGCCGCGCTGACCGAGGTGTGTCCGCCGTTGTCCAGGACCACGGCGCGGTATTCCACGGCGGTGCCCGGGTTCAGTCCGGTGACGTCGTGGAACACCTGGTACGGGGCGGTGTCGTCCGTGCCGATCGGTTCCCATTGCCCGCCGGTTGTGCGCGCCTGGAAGGTGACCTCGTAGAACGAGGAACCGTCGACGTCGGCCGCCACCCGGATCCTGCCGTTGTCGCCGTCCGCCGTGGCAGGGTCCTGGAGGCCGACGGCGGGAGCCGCCTTGGAGCGGGGGATCCGCCCCGACGATTCGTAGACCACAGCGGAAAGCGGCGGGACGGTAACGGTGAGCTTGCCGTCGTCGGCCGTTTTGACCTCGGCGGCGGCGCCGCCGGAATCGCCTGTGTCGCCGTAGATCCGGGTGTAGTTGCGCTTTGCGATGTAGGTGGGCACCGCGGCGGTCTGCGCGGTCCCGCTGTTGTTGACTGCCACCACGTACTCGCGCTGGTACTTCGCGTCAGTGCGGGAGAACGCGTAGATTCCCTGGCCCTCCGCGGCGTACCGGTTCTGGTGGGCGCCGTTGCGCAGTGCCGGGTGCTCAGCGGTCAGCGCTGCGAGTTCGCTGATCTTGCTGTACAGCGGGTGGCCGGTGTTGAAGTTGTCCGTGGCATGGGTGGCATCGGTGCCCAGCAGGTCGTCGTCCAGGTATTCCGGCACCTTGCTGGCGAAGAGCGTCTGGCGTGCATCCTGGTCCCCGCCGGGGCCGGTGAAGCCCTGCTCGTCGCCGTAGTACACCACCGGGTTGCCGCGCGAGAAGTACATCAGTTCGTGGGCCAGTTGGTCCCGGGAAACGCGTTCGGCGTCGTCCGCACCGGGGTTGTCCGCGGCAATGAAGCTGCCGATCCGGCCCATGTCGTGGTTGCCCAGGAACGTGGGGAGTTCGTAGACGTTGGAGTCGGCATCGGTGTACCAGTCGTCCCCGGCGAAGAACGTCTCCAGCTGGCTGGCGGACTGGCTGCGGGAGGCAAAGTTCCGGGCGGCATCCTGGAACGGGAAGTCCAGTACAGCCTGCATCTTGTTGCGGGTGGTGAACTGCGAGGTGAAGCTCTTGGAGGTGTCAAAGACCTCACCGAACATAAAGAACTCGTCCTTGCCCTGTTCCTTGGCATATTCCAGGACCTTGGGCCCGAACTGCTGCCAGAATTCGTCATTGACGTGCTTCATGGTGTCGATCCGGAAACCGTCCACGCCGAAGTCACCGATCCACTTTTGATAGACGTCGATCATGCCGTTGATCACGGTGGGGTTCTCGGTGAAGAGGTCGTCCAGGCCGAAGAAGTCGCCGTAGAAGGAGTCCTCCCCCTGGAAGGTGGTGTCGCCGCGGTTGTGGTAAAGCGTGGGGTCGTTAAGCCAGGACGGAACCTTGAGGTCCTTTTCGGCGTTATCCAGGACCGGCGTATAGGGGAACGAAGTGGCCGGATCCAGCGTGGGGAAGGTGTCCGTTCCGGCGTAGTCGCGGTCGTCGAACACCTCGCCTGCAGCAGTCTTGTACGGCTCTGTGTCCTTGGAGACGTACGGCTGGCGGGCGCCTTCCTCGTAGCCGATCACGTCTGCTGTGTGGTTGGTGATGATGTCGAAGTAGACCTTCATCCCGCGCGAGTGGGCCTCGTCGATCAGCGCCTTCAGTTCGGCGTTGGTGCCCAGGTGCGGGTCGATCTGGGTGAAGTCCGTGACCCAGTAGCCGTGGTAGCCGGCCGATTTGTCCTCCGGCTGGACCGCTTTGTTCTTGAAGCTGGGCGTCAGCCAGATGGACGTGGTGCCCAGGCCCTGGATGTAGTCGATCTTGTCCAGCAGGCCCTTGAAGCGGTCAGCCATTACGAAGTAGAAGTTCTCATCCGTCACCGGGGCGCGGCTGGTTGCAGGGTGGATTCTTGGGGTTCGAACTGCGGAAAAACACGATAAGGAAACCTTCCGGAAAGCGACGTTGCTGCTGTGAAGGACGACGCGGGAGACCGGCTTCTGAGAGCCAAGTCACAACTGTAAGCGCTTGCACCGACTTTTTCCAGCAAATCCCAAGGTTGCTTGGTATCTGTCCGGATTCGGTAGCATGAAACCCACTGACCTGGAGCTGAGGGAGCTGCCGTTGCCGCCAGAACGCCCAATGCCGCCCGGCCGGACCGTGCCTGCGGACAGCCCGGGAGACCGCGGCCCGGACGAGCCGGTCCAACGTCTCCGGGCCGCGGGTTGCGTCTTCGCCGAGGAGGAAGCACGCCTGCTCAGCGGCGCGGCTGCCTCCGCTGCGGAGCTGGAATCCATGATCGAGCGGCGCGTCGCAGGCCTGCCGCTTGAGCACATCCTCGGCTGGGCCGAATTCTGCGGACTCCGCATCGGTGTTACGGCAGGAGTGTTTGTACCGCGCCGCCGCACCGGGTTCCTCGTCAGGCAGGCGGAGCTGCTGCTCCGCGCCATGCACGACGGCGGTACTCACGACGGCGGGATTCACGACGGCGGTACTCACGACGTCGGGCGGGGCGCCGCCGGCGGGCTCCTTGTCGTGGACCTCTGCTGCGGTTCCGGCGCCGTCGGGACAGCACTGGCGGCACGCGTGGGCGGAATCGAACTGCATGCCTCGGACCTGGACCCGGCTGCGGTGCTATGTGCCAAGGGAAACATCGAGCCGGCTGGCGGGCGCGTCCATGAAGGTGACCTCTTCGAAGCCCTGCCGGCGCGGCTGCGCGGCGGCATCGCGGTCCTGGTAGCCAACGCCCCCTATGTTCCAACGGCCGCGATCGGGACCATGCCTCCGGAAGCCCGCACGCATGAGCCGCTGATGTCGCTGGACGGCGGTCCGGACGGGCTGGACATCCAGCGGAGGGTCATCGCCGAGGCGCCGGCCTGGCTTGCCCCGGGCGGCCATGTGCTGATCGAGACAAGCCGGAGGCAGGCGCGGCGGACCATCGGGCTCATGCGGAGCGCGGGACTCGCCACCCGGCTGGCGAGCGACCCGGAGCTGGATGCCACGGTGGCGATCGGCCTGAGGCGGGACTGAGGGGTCTTTGCGCTCCGCAGTGCGCGTCAGAATCCGGGCACATCGGAATCTGTGACACGTCAGATTCGGCCTCCTCAGAATCCGGCGGCGGCGGCGGCCTGTTTCGACGCGCGGGGTGACCCTTCCAGGAGCTCCGAATAGAACCGGATGTAGTCCCGGACCATCCGTTGGGAACTGAAGCGCTGCTCGGCCGACCGCCGGCAGTCACTGCGGCGGAGCCAGCTGCAACCCTGCAGTGCCTCGGCGAGGCCCTGGAGGCTGTCCGCCAGGAATCCTGTTTCGCCGTCGCTGATGATTTCAGGAGCCGAGCCCCGGCGTGTGGCCACCACCGGGGTTCCGGCGGCCAGGGCCTCGATCATCACCATTCCGAACGGTTCCGGCCACTGGATCGGGTTCAGCAATGCAACGGATTCGCCGAGCAGCCTGTACTTGTCCGCCGTGCCCAGCTCGCCGAGGTATTCAACGTCCGGGCCCAGCAGGGGTTCGATCACGTCGTTGAAGTAGTCGAGTTCGAACGGTTCGCGCATCTTCGCGCCGATCCGCAACGGGATTCCCGCCCGTCGCGCCACCATGATGGCCTGCAGGAGGCCCTTGTTCGGGTGCATCCGTCCCAGGAAGCACGCTCCGCCCGTGTGCGAGGGGCTGTACCGGACGCCCCGTACGTCGATGCCGTGGTGGATGACCGCGCCCACCTTCACGCCGCGGGCAGTGGAAGCCTGGTGGTGCGAGATGGCCACGAGGGCTGTCTCCCGTTGCATGGCACGGTAGATCAGGGTTAGTTCGTCGTCGAAAGGTCCGTGCAAGGTGGTGGCGCGGGGAACACCGGGCACGCTCCGCTGGCACAGCGGACCGAGCAGCGTGTGGTCGTGGATGATGTCCACGTCCTCCATGGCGTCGTAGGCGCGGAGCACATGCAGGATCTCCTGCCGTCCCGAGTCCATGCTGACCTCCGAGGAGTCCGAAAGCCCCGGAACCCTCGGCACAGGACAGGTGCTGTCGCTCGAGGCGGCGAGCACAACATCGTGCCCAGCCTCCGCGAGCCCCGCAGCCAGGGTGTGAACCACCGATTCCGTTCCGCCATAGCTTGGCGGGGGAACGGGTATCCATGGTGGTGCCAGGATGCCAATACGCATTGCGCCTCCTACATCAGCCGGCCTTCCGGCCGGGGTCGTGGTGGACCCGGATGAGGTCCGCCAGGGGTTCCTGCGTCCCCAGATGCAGTTCAATGGACGGCGGCAGCCCCGTCACGTGCACGGCGTTGCCGGACACCTCGATGGTCAGGCGGGAACCGGCCAGCGGCACTTGTTCCTTCTTCAGATAGCCGAATCCGTCAGGGAAGGCCGGGCTCACCCAGAGCCGGCCGGTGGGAGCGGAAGGATCCAGGCGCAGCAGGACACGGATGAGGTGGATGGGAGTGGCCGAGGCCCAGGCCTGTGGAGAACACGACGACGGATACGCCACCGGGGGCCTGCCCGGTTCGCGCGGGAAACCGCAGAAGAGCTCCGGCAGCCGACCACCGAACGCTTCCGCGGCGTCGAAGACGGCCATGGCCACCCGCTGCGCTTCTTCAATGAAGCCGTACCGCATCAGGCCGGCGGCAATCAGGGCGTTGTCGTGCGGCCACACAGAGCCGTTGTGGTAGCTCACGGGGTTGTACGCGCCCATGCTTGACGCCAGGGTGCGGACGCCCCAGCCGGAGAACATGTCCGGTTCCATCAGGCGCTGCGCCACGAGGGGCGCCTTGTCATCGTCCACGATTCCTGACCACAGGCAGTGCCCCATGTTGGAGGCACAGGAGTCCACGGGCCGCTTGTCCTTGTCCAGGGCCACCGCGAAGTAGCCGCGTTGCGGCAGCCAGAACCTGCGGTTGAACTCATCCTTCAGTGCGGCCGCCCGGTCGCCCCAACTGCGGGCAAGGGCGGCGTCGCCGGCATCCAGGGCGAGCAGTGCGCGGGCCACGAATGCGCTGTAGGCGTATCCCTGCACTTCGCACAGGGCGATGGGCGGTTCGGCGAGGGTGCCGTCCGCAAAATTGATCCCGTCGTAGGAGTCCTTCCAGCCCTGGTTGAGCAGGCCATGCCGGGTGGCGCGTTCATATTCCACGAAGCCGTCCCCGTCGCGGTCCCCGTAGTGTGTAATCCATTCCAGCGCGCGGTCCGCGTGGGGGAGGAGCTCCTGCACTGCCCGTGGCTCCAGTCCCCAGCGGCTGACTTCACCCAGGAGCGTGACGAACAGCGGCGTGGCATCCGCCGTTCCGTAGTAGGTCTTTTCTCCGCCCAGCGACAAGGCGGCGCCGGAGCCGAGGCGCACTTCGTGGAGGATCCGTCCCGGCTGTTCCTCAGTGATCTTGTTGATTTTTTGGCCCTGGTATTCGGCGAGCGTCTGCAGGGTCCCCAACGCGATGGCGGGATCCACGGGAAGCGCCATGAGGGAGGTCAGCAGGGCGTCGCGGCCGAACAGCGCCATGAACCAGGGGGCGCCGGCGGCAATCACGGTGCGGTCCGGATGGGCGGGGTCTGCGATCCGCAGCGAGCCCAAGTCCCGCTGGCTCTGGCGCAGGATCTTTTCGAGCATGGGATTGTCCATGCTGATGACCGGCGCTGCAGAGCGCCAGGTCCGGTGACGCCGGGCCGGAACCGATTCGTTCTGCGGTGTACTGACAGAGAACCTGCCCGCCGGTTCGCTGCCGTCGGAGCTGGGCGTCACCACGATGGTGGCCGTCCACGATCCCTTCGCGGGGATGGTCACCTTGAACATCACTCCGTGGCGGTTCACGTCCGCTCCCGGGGCGCGGATGGTCACGCCGAGCAGCCGCCCGTTGTGCCGACCGCTGATGATCAGCCGGTCACCCTCCGGCCGGTGGGAGGGGCGGAGCTGACGGGTCTTCCGGCCGGCTTTGACCTCGAACAGGTCAGCGAAGTCGGCCTCCACCGCCAGTTTGATGCTGCAGGGCGCCGGGCTGCTGGAGTAGTTGCGCAGGGTCAGAGTCTCGCGGACGCCGTCCCCCACCTGCCGGTCCCGCTCAATCACCATGGGACGATCGGCCGCCCCGTCGGGCTGGGGCGCCCGGCCCGTGAAGACGGCCCGGTACGGCTCGGGGTTCACTGCCAGGAGGCCCTCCACCACGTGGTTGTTCACCAGCAGGTTCCAGCGGGAAAGGATCCTCGTGTCCTGGTAGAAGACGCCGTGGGCCAGGCCGGGATCCAGGTCACCGTTGCCGGCGGAAATGAAGAATGATGATCCCTCAACGATGGTCACGGCATTGGGGCCGATCGATCCGGACGTGTCCAGGTTCCATCCGTTCATGAACGCCGCCGGGCAAGGGGCCGCGCCGCAGGTGCCGGGGGAACGGGGGCCAGGCGTCGAGAACTCATGAAATCACTCCGGACCGGGGATTCAATGGCTGACTGCTTAGCCACCCACATTCTAAAATTCCGCACAGCGCCCGACAAGGTCCTTTGGACCCTTGCCAGGGACCTTTGGGAAAGATGCTTGCCGACGGACCCTCGCGACGGACCCTCGCGAGGCGAGGCGAGGCGAGGCAGGGCGAGGCGCGGGAACGCGGGAATGCGGGAATGCGGGCAGACATGGGCCGACCCGCCCGGAACCAACGGTCCGGACGGGTCGGCACAGCTGTCAGCGGGTTTTTAGGTCCGCTCAGGATTCGTGTTGGTGGCGGCGCCGGCGGGCGTCGCGCCTCCCTCATCGGACCAGTCCTGGCCGGTTGAGTCGTTGAGCGCAGGATCGCTGGTGGTGTCGGGGATACCGCTGGCGGTGGAGCTGTCCGCGCTGCCGCTGGTGCTGCTGCTGTCCGCAGTCCCCAGGTTGACGGTCTCCGGATGCGTGCTGTGCGACGGGACATAGTCACCGGCGGGCAGTTCGCCTTCGGCAGCGGGAACGCCGGATGTAGCCGGGGTGTCCTTCGCGTTGTCGCTTGGCTTGTCCCGGTGCACAGCGGAACTGATGACCGTGCCGGCGCGGCGGGCGGCTTCCGTTAGCTGGTCAGAAACCTCGGGAGCCTTTTCCTTGACCGCCTCGGTTGCCGCAGCCACTTTGTCCTGAACGGGCTTGCTGTCCCAGAGTGCCGCAGCCCTCGCCTTGATTTTTTCGTACGCGGCGCGGCCGGACCTGGACCCCAGGACGAAGCCCGCTGCCATTCCGGTGCCAAAAAGAAGTTTTGATTTCATGATGTACTCCTGCTCCGTGAGAACGTTCCGTACGTGGACGGGGGCCTGAATGAAAAAACGGCCCCAGGAAAAATCCCGGGGCCGTTTCTCAGGCCGGACTCCGCTTTAGCGGGCCGTGCGCTTGGTGATCATGCCGTAAACCAGCAGGACGATGATCGCGCCGCCAATGGCCAGGAGCCATGTGGACAGCGAGAAGAACTCGTTGATGCCAACACCGAAGAGCAGGCTGCCAATCCAGCCGCCGAGGAATGCTCCTACGACGCCCAGGAGCAGGGTGATGAAAATGCCACCGCCCTGACGGCCCGGGAGGATTGCCTTAGCGATTGCTCCAGCGATAAGGCCCAGAATCAGAAATGCGAAAAAACCCATTTTATCGTTCCTTCTTCTTTCATTGAGGAGGTGCCCGGATCCCGGGCACGCTACATCCTTCTACCTAATACTAATCATGCTTAGTATTAATCTGCCAGTCGGCGGACCCGTGAATTCCTTGGAGCGCCGATTTTCAGTGGCCCTGAACGTCGGAATTAACCCCGGACCCGTCACCTCCGTCCAGCGTCGCAATGGCGGATGTGTCGTCTGCGTCCAACGCAAAACCGAAGATGTCCAGATTCTCTTTCATGCGCTGTGGATTGGCCGATTTGGGGATGGCGACAAGGCCCTGCTCAACATGCCAGCGGAGCACGATTTGGCCGGGCGTCTTGCCATGCTTTTGGGCGATCCTTCCCAGTACCGGCGCGTTCAGGAGGTCGCTGCCCGCACCCAGCGGACTGTACGACTCGGTGACGATTCCATGGCGCCGGTTGTAGGCAATATCAACTATCCGGGTGATGGCCGGACTGACCTGGATCTGGTTGACGGCCGGTACAACATCGCAGGCAGACATGAGTCGCTCCAGGTGCGCCGGCTTGAAGTTGGACACGCCGATAGACCGCACTTTTCCGTCCGCCTGCAACCGCTCGAAAGTTTTCCACGTAGAGATGAATTCATCCCGCCGGGGGAGCGGCCAATGGATCAAAAGCAGGTCCACGTAGTCCAGTTCGAGGCGTTTGAGCGATCCGTCCAGGCCGGCCACGGCCCTGTCCTGCCCCTGGAATTCGCCGTCGAGTTTGGTGGTGATGAACAGTTCCGATCGGTCGAGGCCGCTGGAACGGATGCCGTTTCCCACACCTTTTTCGTTGCCGTATTTCACTGCCGTGTCGACGTGCCGGTACCCGGCTTCCACAGCTTCGACGATGGCGGCAGCCACCTGGTGATCGTCCAGCGGCCAGGTCCCCAGCCCGATCTGGGGAATCCAGTGTCCGTCATTGAGCTCAATCACTGGTGAGAGTGCCATTTGGAAAGTCTTTCCTATCGGAGTCGGTTTGCACAGATGTCAAAAGGCACGGTATTCCAACGATTTTGCGGCCAGGGCCGTGAAATCGAACAGGTGGCCAACGCCGTCCTACCGCCGGCGGGACCAGTCGACCAGCCGGTCGCTGAGTTCCATGAAACCGTCGTCGACCTGCTGCAACTCAGGGTGGGTATCATGCCACCGGACGATTTCACGGGCGCCGTCCGCGAACGGGACGGAGGCCTGGAATGAGGGCACGAGGGACTTGATCTTGGAGTTGTCGAACACCACGGAGTGTGCCCTGTCTCCGAGCAGCCACGGGCCGCGTTCGGAGTCGTGGGCCGCGATGGTTTCAGAAGCCACATGCACCAGTTCCGGCTCGGCGACGCCTGCCGCCCGGGCAAACAGCCGGTACACCTGATCCCACGGGAGGAACTCATCCGAGGTGATGGTGTAGCTTTCACCCACCGCCTGCGGCCGGCCCAGCAGGCCCACGAAGGCCTGGGCGAAGTCCCTGCTGTGCGTCAGCGTCCACAGCGAGGTACCGTCGCCGTGGACCAGCACCGGCAGGCCCGCCCGCATCCGGTGGATGTCCGTCCAGCCGCCCAACAGGGCGATCTTGGTGCGGTCGTAAGTGTGCGAGGGGCGGACCACCGTGACCGGGAAGCCGTCGTCGCGGTACGTCCGCATCAGCAGTTCCTCGCAGGCGATTTTGTCCCGTGAATACTGCCAGAAGGGGTTGCGCAGCGGCGTCGACTCAAGGATCGGCAGCCGGGCGGGCGGTTTCTG